>NZ_PGFI01000010.1 GCF_002797755.1 Brevirhabdus pacifica | reverse complement strand
CTGAATGCGACGTAAGTATATAATTGACAGCTAGGTATATTATCGTAAGGTAGGGGCAGCCTTGGTGGAAGGTGGCAGGAAATAGGGGGTCTTTCTTCGCATGTCGCGCTCAAAACGTCTCACAGATGCGGACCGCATGGAGATCGTTCGCGAAGCCGCGGAAGGCGTTTCCACTTCAGTGCTGGCGGAACGGTTTGGCGTGTCCGTGCGGGCGATCCAGTACACGCTCAAAGCCGATGCCGAGCGCCAGACGGATGTCGCAATTCCGGTCTCAGCGGTCAGTGTGAAGGTCACGGCTGCGGAGCTTGCGGCGCTTGACGAGGTGTTGGCGAAGGCGGGGATCGAGAGCCGTGCCGAGGGGCTGCGGCGGCTCATTCAGGCGGCAGGCGGGGTGTTCGTTCCGGACGCGCAGATGGCGGCCGAGATGGCGCGCTACCGCGCCTCGCTGCATGAGGTCGGCAATGGGGTCGCGCAAATTGCCAAGCAGATGACGCGGGCCAACCGGCGGGAGCAGGGGGCCGTGGGGGGCGCGAGTGCCGAGTTTACCGAATTGCGCCTTGCGCAGATGCGCGGGCTGGCGAGGTTCATTCTGGATTCTGCAGACGAGATCGATCTGCTCCTGCGCCGCCGTCGAGACGCGATGCAGCTGCGGGCCACGGCCGCGCTGAGGGAGTTTGCCCATGCGGCTGAATGATGCCGTCCATGCCGTCACGGGCGAGGTCTTTCGGGATGGCTGGAGCCGCGTCCGGGGCTCGATGCAGGGGCTGCATGTCGCCAAGCAGACCCAGCTTACGCGCGCGGCAGCGGGGCATCGGCCAGCGGTCTTCAAGGCGATCCGGGGCGGGGGTACGCATACCAAATCACAGCTCGCAAACCAGCTCGATTACCTCACCACCAAGTCCACCCATATCGTGGACAGTAGCGGGTTTCTGGACGGCAAGGCGAAGCTCGAGGCCGGTGACATCAAGGACCTGACCGAGCGCTTTGCCAAACGGTGGGATGCGGGCTTCAAGCCCAAGCTCGGACAGACCACCCA
>NZ_PGFI01000009.1 GCF_002797755.1 Brevirhabdus pacifica | reverse complement strand
GGCTCTGTTGCACAAAGCCTCTGATGTCCGGAGTTCCCCTTTCCCCGGACGGATTCATCCCACGGTTTCTGTGACAGGGATGCCAAGCGCGGTGTAGCCGTTCATGACGGCGATGCGGATCTGGACCTCTGCGACCTGTCGGTCAAAGTCCCTCGCCATGAGGCGCTGCCCCAGCAGTTTCATACAGTGCATCTTCGTTTCGGCACGGCTTCGTCGGTGGTAACCGCTCCAGTTTCGCCAGATCGCACGGCCGAGATATTTCGCCGCCCGAAGGGCTTCGTTTCTGGCAACCGCACCAGCGGTGACGGTCTTCCACGGCTTCGCGTTCTTGCGGGGCGGTATGACGGCGTGGGCGCCACGGTCAGCGATCGCATCATGGCACTTGCGGGTGTCGTAGGCGCCGTCAGCGGTGACGCGGCCGATCTCCTGGCCCTCCGGTATCTGGTTGAGCAGGTCGGGCAGCACCGGTGCATCGCCGATATGGCTCCCGGTGATCTCGACGGCTCGAACCTCCAGCGTTTGCTCGTCGATCCCGAGATGGATCTTGCGCCAGACGCGCCGTTTGGGGCCGCCGTGCTTGCGTGCGTGCCATTCGCCTTCGCCCTCGACCTTGATGCCGGTGCTGTCGATCAGCAGGTGCAGCGGCCCTTTGGAGCCACGATACGGGATGTTGACCGCGAGGGTCTTCTGGCGGCGGCTCAGCGTGCTGAAGTCTGGCACCGACCAGTCAAGGCCGACCAGGCGCAACAGGCTTTCGACGAACCCGGTCGTCTGTCTGAGTGCCATGCCGAACAGCACCTTCATTGTCAGGCAAGTCTGAATGGCAGTATCGCTGTAGGTCTGTTGGCGACCACGATTGCCTGTCGGCGCGGCCTCCCAGCACATCTCGGGATCGAACCAGATCGTCAGCGAGCCCCGGCGCTTGAGCGCTTCATTGTAGGCTGGCCAGTTCCTGGTCTTGTAGGTCGGGGATGTCGGTTTGCTCATGGAGCCCGGCTACCACGCTGGATTCACAAGATGAATCCCTCACGCGATTTGTGCAACAGAGCC
>NZ_PGFI01000008.1 GCF_002797755.1 Brevirhabdus pacifica | reverse complement strand
CGGCAAGGCGGCACACTCGGCGATCACCGCAAGCACTGGTTCCGGGCGAAATTCTTCCAGCAGTATCGGCTGTTCTATCGGTTCAACAGCGATGCGAAGGTCATCGTGGTGGCCTGGGTGAACGACGACAAGACCCTGCGCGCCTACGGCAGCAAGACGGATGCCTATGCGACGTTAGAGGTGGCTCGGTTCATCTGAACAGTTTCGAGCCGTATCGTAAGTGGATTTCCCGCTCGGTCATGCCGCGACCGGGATTGGCTGCGGCTTGATCTGATATGCCTGATCGGGCGTCTGCCCGTTCAGTGATGAATGCGGTCTCCTCGTGTTGTAGAAGGTCAGGTATCGGGCAAGGCCGCTTCGGGCTGCCGACACGCTGTCGTAGGCGTGCAGATAGACCTCCTCGTATTTGATGCTGCGCCAGAGCCGCTCGACGAAGACATTGTCGCGCCAAGCCCCTTTTCCGTCCATGCTGATCTTGATGTCCGCGTCCTTCAGCGCCTTGATGAAGTCGATGGACGTAAATTGGCTGCCCTGATCTGAGTTCATGATCTCCGGCTTGCCGAACCGGCGGACCGCCTCGTTCAGCGCCTCCAGGCATGGTGCGGTTTCAAGCGTCACCGACAGCCGCCATGCCAACACTTTTCGACTGAACCAGTCCAGAACCGCCACCAGATAGACGAACCCTCGGGCCATAGGGATGTAGGTAATGTCTGTCGCCCAGACCTGATTGGGGCGTGTGATTGCCAGTTTGCGCAGCAGATACGGATAGATTTTGTGACCGGGTGTCGGCTTCGACGTGTTCGGCCTGCGATAGAGCGCTTCGATGCCCATGGTCCTCATGCAAGTCGCAACATGAAGCCGCCCGGCGGCGAAGCCTTCTTGGCGCAACAACCCCTTCATCATCCGGCTCCCCGCAAACGGATATTCCATGTGCAGCTCATCGATCCGGCGCATCAGTTTGAGGTCCGCGTCGCTGGTCGGGCGCGGTTCATAGTAGAGACTGCCCCGGCTGATCCCCAGCAACTCGGCCTGCCGTGTCAGGCTCAGCCTGTGGCCCGGGTTCGTCATTTCCTTGCGCCCGGCAACAGACCGGCCTTGTCGAGCGCTCCCTCTAAAAAATCGTTTTCCAGCGCAAGCTGGCCGATCTTAGCATGCAAGGCTTTGACATCGATCTGGGGAGCTTTCGATGCCCTCGGCTTGTCATCGAAGACATCCGATACGCCATCGAGCAGCTGATCTTTCCACTGCTTGATCTGGTTTGGGTGCAGGTCGAACTGCGTCGCCAGCTCGCTCATCGTTCTGTCGCCCTTCAGCGCCGCCAACGCGACTTTCGCCTTGAAGGCAGGGCTGTGGTTCCGTCTGGGTCGTCTTGTCATCTTTGCTCCTTCGTCCCGACAAAGCTGCCGGATTGGGAGCAGAAAATCCACCTAACTCATCTGTTCAGATTTGCCGGGCCACCTCTATCAAGACCAGACGGGCAGGGGAGGGGCGTAGCACCCGGAGGCGTGGGGGCATTCCCACTCGGACGGCAGATCTGACCCGTGGGCGGGGCTGAAA
>NZ_PGFI01000007.1 GCF_002797755.1 Brevirhabdus pacifica | reverse complement strand
CGCTTCCGTAATGGGGCGGGCCTCTGTCAAGGGTTTCGGGCAAGTCAAAAATCCCGGCGAAGACCTCATTCCTCACCAAGTTTAAGACACAAATTCAAAAGCTTACTTTTCCTTTTTCACTGCAACCGCACATCAGGACTGAGGGACATCCCCTACCCGGGCTTCGTTCTTCCGTCCGTAGTCAGCCTCATAGCTGCCACTCTATGCCTGGTCCAAATCTGGTCCTGGGTGCCTATCTTTCCCGCGTATTCAGCATTTGCTGATAACTTGCGGGCCTTCGGCATCTCCAGGAACCTCGTCCCGGCAAGGGACCTCGACGTACCTGTCATGAGGCGCAGCTCAACCCTCCGCTCTGAATTGTCCTTGAAGCTTCCCGCTCATGCAGTCGCGCCGGAGTTCTGCGTGTAGCGGAACGGCGTGCCGTCTATCCACATGCGGTGCAAGACGACGCCAATGCGTCGAGCAAGTGCAATCATGGCCCTCTTCGCTCCACGCCTGTGCGCTACTTTAAGTGCCCAAGATTGCAGCCAGTTCGGGGCACCACGGTGCATCAGGATCATCGCTGCCTGATACAACGCGGTTCGAAGCCCGCGATCACCGGCTCGCGTGATTTGTCCAACGATGTCCATCTCTCCGGATTGCGTGCGCCTCGGCGTAAGCCCCGCCCACGGTCCGACATCCTTCGACCGCGCAAAGCGAGTCGGATCATCAATCGCGGATTTGACTGTCAGGGCGACGATCGGACCGACACCCGGCATCGTCATCATCAAACGGCAAACATCGTCGTGTTTTGCCAGACCCGCGATTTTGGCATCCAAGTCAGCCAACTCGGCGCGCAACTGGGAACGCGCGCGCAGAAGAGCCTCAGTCGACGCGGACAGGATCTCATTCTGCTCAACCAGTTCCCTCACCCGGGTCTCGTACCTAATCCGGGTGACATGCCCCAGCTTCATGCCAAAGTTTCGCAGAACACCTCGCATCGAAAGCTCAAGGTTGATGATGGCCTGCTGAACTGACTTGCGCGCCGTCAGCAACGCGCGGATTTCCTGGGAGGACACAGATTTGCGGTGCACGGGCCTGTACCATCCCATTTGAAGCAAGCGCGCAATGCCCTGGGCATCGCGCCTGTCGGTCTTGATCGGCATGGCTTTCAAGGCTGCCTTCACCAACCGTGTTTCCATCATGACCACGTCAAAGCCAGCTTCTTCCATCCCCTTGCTCAGCCATTGGGACAAAGGTCCGGCTTCGAGCCCGATCGCATCGATCGAATATGACAATGACGCTATTGCACGTACCAATGCCTCAGGCTCGCTCTCCGCCTGTAATTCGTCAACAATCCTCCCCTGTGGCCCCAGCACACAAATCGCCGTGCTTGCCAGAGATACATCCAATCCGATAAATACATTCATGTCGTTGCCCTTCTATTCTTAGGAATTGAGGCGCATGGAAACATACGACCTCGTAGACGCGCTGCAGGCGCATCAAGGGCAACGGCACTTCAGATCATACTGACAAACAAGCGAAACCTGTCCGATTCGCCGAAAGCCCCATTACGGCATCTTT
>NZ_PGFI01000006.1 GCF_002797755.1 Brevirhabdus pacifica | reverse complement strand
TGGGCCGACAACGTAGGGTGTACTGCTTCAGTCCAAATCGACACCGCCGAGGCGCGGCACATGGACATGCGTCCGGACAAGGGATGCAGCGACAGCGCCCGCGATGGCGCCGAAGAGATGCGCCTCCCACGAGACGCCGGGTTGGCCCGGAAGAACGCCCCAGAGAATGGAGCTATAGAGGACACCGACCAGTAGTGCCGCGCCCAGCGTGATCGGGGAGCGATCCACGAAGCCGCGCGCGACGAGGAAGCCAAACCAGCCGAAGACCAACCCTGACGCACCGATATGGATGGCGGAGCTTCCGAACAGCCAGACGAGTCCGCCGCCGAGGCCGATCACCACGGCGTTCACCGGCAGCAAGGCTCGCGTGGTCGTGGCAACCAGCAGCCCACCCATCACCAGGAGAGGCGGCGTATTGGCCATCAGATGCGCGAAGCTTCCGTGCATCAGCGGCATGGCGACAACGCCATCCAAACCATCGAGCTGCCTGGGGATCAGGCCGAAGGCCGGGTTCAAACCGTAGCCGGTGATCCAATTGACGACCTGAACCGCCCAGAGCAGCGCGACAAAAGCGGCAAGCGTTGCGGCGCGCCGCAAGAAAGCGCGCATGTGATCCCGTTTCATCATGTTCGCGACAGTAGACGTCCCCACAGCGCCTTCAACAGCTTTCGCGCGCTGCACAGGGTGCCCCTTCCGAGAAAGGGGGTTTGAGGCGGCCAACCTCGGTACGGCTCAAGCCAGGAGAATCGCTTCGATCTTACACAGTGTTCCCAGGCCGCAGCGGCATGATTTCACGCTCGGGGCGCTTCAGGGCTTCGGCGTATTTGCGGGCATTGTCATCGATCGTGCTGTGCCACAGCTTCGAGACAAACGCCCGAGCGTCTTGGACCGTCATATCGTTCAGCGATGAGGACAACGCCATGAAGAGCTCATCCTCGCTGATCGCGGCGGCGCTATGCATGGCGTCCGCGTAAAATGAAGGGTCGTTCAGGACCTGTTGGCTTAGCGGCATCAGCGCAAGGTTCTCCTCCGGGATCGCCATGAAGATCGTGTCCTGCAGGTCGGTCAGATACGCACGCCGCGATGTGGACACCGGCTTTCCCACCGCCTTGGCCTCCAGATATGCCTGCCTTGTCCTGTCGAACTTTGCCCTTGCATGGGTCATGATGACTTCACGTTTTCGGGCGGGCAGCGCGAATCCGGTGCAGCGCTCGATATGGGCGAGGAGATCTTCAACCTCTGCCTCAACATTAAAGCTCTCGAACCATGGAACCGTCCCTGATCTAGCCGCCACGCGCCCGCCCTCAATATTGCGATAATATATTATTGTATCACATTTGCACCTGATCGCAAGCGGGTGGCGTCCTTCACGCAAACGGACATGGAAAAAGGGGAACCGTGATCCCACGGCTCCCCTTTCGGTTCAGATCGTCTCACCTCGCGCGCTGATCAGGCAACCAGCGACAGCCCCTTGCCTGCATCCTGCGGCTGCTCACCGCTGTCGATGAACGGGATGATCGAGAAAGTCTGCCCGCCGCGCTGTTCTTCGTTCTGCACGGCGTTGACGCGCAGGTCGCCATCAGGCGTGTTGATCAGCAACGAAAGGTAGTCATTACCCGTGCGGCTGCTTTTCGCCATCCACGCCGAGCCGACGCGGATCGGTGTGCCCCGGGGCGAGCTGACCTCGACACGGTAATCGGGGTGGGTTTCCTCGGATTTGTAGCTGTTCTCGATCAGCATGAACTCCAGATCGAACATCATGTTGGCGATGTAGCCCGTGAAGGCGTTGTCGGCGTCCATGGCGGTGAGCTCCCCCGAGATCGAGCCGGATTTCATCAGGCCGTTCGAGACCAGCGGGATGATCTCAAACTCGCCGCTCTGGGCCGCGCGCGCCTCTTTCGTCTGCACCGCGTTGACCCGGAACGGACCCAAGCCGACATCGATCTGCATCGAGATGTAGGGGTTGCCGCTGGTATTGCCGGTCTCGTTCCAGGCCGTGCCGATGCGCACTTTGCGGCCTGATTTGTTGACTGCCGTCACGTCCAAATCCGGGCTGCGTTCGGACATCTTGGCCCGCGCCTCCAACTGGATGGCGATGTCAAAGCGCGTCGAGTGGATCATGCCGGTGTACTGAGCGGCTGCGGTCTCGACATTGCGGGTGAGGGTTCCTGCGAACATGGGATGGTTCCTTCTTGGATTGGCCGGTGCCTGACGTTCTTGCCAACGCATCCGGGATTGCTTTCTCGACCCCTCTTGGGATCACAAATCAGAAAGCTCGCTTTCCTTTCAGCCCCGCCCACGGGTCAGATCTGCCGTCCGAGTGGGAATGCCCCCACGCCTCCGGGTGCTACGCCCCTCCCCTGCCCGTCTGGTCTTGAT
>NZ_PGFI01000005.1 GCF_002797755.1 Brevirhabdus pacifica | reverse complement strand
TGCGAGGGCTGTCATGGCAGTCTCCTGAAGAAAAGGGTCTTTGCTGCCCGCGATAGGTAATGCATTTGCATTGCCTTGTCAAGACAAGCCGCAGGATCTGCTGTCGCCGGGCAGGTCGATGAACCGTCCGGCGCAGGACCTAATTTCGCCCCGCCAGGAACTCCGCCAGCACCGGGCTGGCCGCACCTTTCGCGGAGCTGAGCAGCTCCGAGCCCGCAAGCGAGGCCTTCGACAGGCGCACGAGCCCACCAGTTTCCTCGATGCGGTAGCAGCGGCGTTTCTGCCGGCCCCGCCTGTAGTGGGTCGCGGTGACAATCTGGCAGGTACTGCCATCGGTGAGCGTCACAGGTGCTGCGAGCCTGATCTTGTCGCCTTCCTGGTAGTCTGGAATCGACGCCCAATCCCGGCAGCGCTGGCGCCAGTCCTGGGCGTAGCTGTCCGGGTCTTTCGCGTCGGAGAGGAGCTCGATCAACCCAAGGGGAGCGCGCGACTCGTTCGGGCCAGCACTTTCCTCCATGTCCTTGTAGCCCCAGCACCCGTCATCGTATCGGGTGAGGAAGACAGCCCCGAAAGTGATGGAGCCATCCGAATCGGTGACATAGGTCGTGTCCTCGACCGGCGAGCCATCGATACTTGTGACCTTTGCCGCCGCGTACCAAGTCGAACCCACCTTGCAGGCTTTGACCAGTTCGGTTTTGCGCGTGTCGCCCTCGAAAGTGCAGAGCCGGGCAATCTCCGCTTTCTCATCTGCGTAGGTCTGGACGCGGCCGTCGGTGTAGAAGAGCCAACCCATCACGCCGCCCTCCGGTCATCGATTTCCATCAGGGCGTCGAGCGGCACGCGGTAGGGCTGCATGGCGTCGAAATCCTCGCAATTGCCGCAGTTCTGCACGATCGCGAAGGTGTCGCATGCATCCTTGAGGATGACCCGGAAGGTGCCGCCGAGGCCCGAGGGCACTTCGTAGGTCCCGCCGATGAGATAGTCCGAGGCCCGGCGCACGAAGACACGGATGCTGTGGCCATCGGTGGCGAGCCGGATCGCCCCCTGCCCTCGGTCGATGAGCACCTGCACATCGTCGAGGATGTCGGTGTAGAACTGGCCGGTCAGATCGCGGAACGCCATGCGGCGCTGCGCCATCCAGTCGGTGTCCCGAAACGGGTTCATGCCGTCGGCGAAGGCGAAGGAGGGATCGGCCTGTTCGGTGGTGACGATACGGGTGGTCGTGCCATCGATGCCGTTTGAGCGCAGATGCACACCATTGCCGACGATCAGGATCAGGGCCGGCCTGTCCACGGGCCCGTTCCAGTTGGGCAGGAAGGTTTTGCAGGCGCGCGCATGTGCGATTTGCGCCGCGACAGCGGAGGCAGAGAACTTGAGAATAGCCATGGGATGTCTTTCCGTTGGGTGTGGGAGGGTCGACCCGCGCGGGGAACGCCTCGCGCGGGTCGCGTGAGGACTCAGGCCGCTTGCGCGACCTCGCTGTCAGGTTCCGGGGTTTCCGTGATCGGCGCCGCCTCATCAAAGGCGACACCGGCGGTCTGCATCATAGGCGGGCACCAGGCGGCCACGGCAGCGCGCTGCGCGTCCGTGAGCGTCGCGAAGGGCTCGGCGAAGAGCTTGTCGCAGAAGGCGACGATCTCTTTCTTGCTCGACGAGGCCAGCGTCACAGCCTCCTGGGCGAGACCCAGATCCTCGCCGAGGATCTTCAGGAGCCAGGCCTTCTTGAAGCGGTTGAAGAGCGCCGCATTCGGCGTCCAATGCGCGCGAATGTCGGGCATGATCTCGATCTCGAAATCATGCATAAGGCTGTCGCGCTGTCGGTCCCGAGCGAAGCAGGACTGCGTGGTGCTGGCCGTGGCAAAGGCCACGAGCTTGGCCTTCTCCCCTGCATCGAGCGCGCGAAACGCCGCGAACTGATCGGCGGGCGTGCGGGTGTCATCGAGCCAGGACAGATCAAGCGCATCATGCGCCGCCCCCACCTGCTCGAGCGAGGTCTCGTCGATCTCGTCCATCTTGGCATGGCTGCGGTATTCCTTGCGGGCATCGATCTTGATCGCCTGCGTGACACTCATTCCACTGGCCAGAACATCACTGACCAGCTTGAAGAGCGTGAGATCGAGCGTGGCGTCCGGATGCAGCGCCATCGCGGCGCCGAGGGCCATGGCCCGCTCGGTCTTGAGGTCCTCTGCCAGCGAGGCTGGATAAGTGATTTCGCCGGCGTCTGGGGCCTCCTCCCCGGTCGGGCTAGCCGAGGAGCCGCGCGCGCCTTCCTCTTTGACGGTGTCTTCCGGGCGGACGAGACCAACATGGAGCGTGATCTGCCCACCCTGCCACGAGGCTATCACCCCAGATCGCGCCAGGTCCTCGGCGCTGTAGGCCTCCTGCAGATCGCGGGCTTCCTCTTCCAAGGCGTCAACGCGGTCGTAAAGGGCGTTGTAGGCACCGTCCTCGAGCCCCTCATCCTCCATCTCGAGCTGCAATTTCTCAAGCTCGGCGGTGATCTCATCGATGCGCTTTTGGGCGGTCTCATCGGGTTCGATCGGGCCGGGATAAACGCGGCCGTAGTGGGCCATGGTCGCGTAATCATAGCGCACCATCGCATCGGCCCAGGCAAAGCCCAGCTTTATGCGAGCCTCTTCGGCGGCGGCACCGAGCTTCTCGAGCAGGATGGTCTCGACCAGCGCCGCATCCTCAAGCACGGAATGCTCTTCCAGAAGGTCAGCCGCGACAGCACCGCCACGCGCCTCGTAGTCTTCGCGCACGAAAGCCCCGATATCATCGCTGACCTGCACCCCGCGGGATTTGAGCGCCTGTCGAACGGTATAGGCCTGCAGAAAGCCGCCGTCTTTCGTGAGCGCCTCGTAGACCTCACGCTGCGCCTCCTGGCTCGGGTGCTCGGCGAAGGCCTTCATCGTGTCGAGCGTAATCACCTTGCCCCGAGCCGCAGCGCGGATGTCGGGGTGGATAAGGCCATAACGCAACCGGCCTTTTACGGCCGCCACCGTGGTGCCGAAGGTCTTGGCGATGGTCTCGGGCGTCTGGCCGTCGACCTCCATCATCCGGGCGAAAGCCTCGAACTCGTCAATCGCGTTCATGGGGGCCTGGGTGATGTTCTCGGCCAGCGACAGGGCCGTGGTGACGTCGCAGTCTTCCGGCACAAGGCGGCAGTCGATCTTGGTTTTCGCGGTGAACCCCTTGGCGGCCTTGTCTGCGACCAGCTCCTTCAGCGCGGCATGGCGTCGGCCACCAGCGAGGACAGCGTATTTGCCGTCGAGCTTCTGGACCAGGAGAGGCTGGAGCAAGCCCAGAACGGCGATGCTGGCCTTCAGATGCGCGATGTTCTCGGGGTCATAAGTTTCCGGCGCGTTGCTGCGCACATTGGCGGGATGCGCAGTGAGATCGCGGATGGCGACGGTGAGAGGGGCAAAGCTTGTGGTCATGGGATTTCCTTCCAGGTGGGTGAGATGCGGCCCGCGCGCTCGCGCGTGACCAATCCCCGGCTTCAGGGATCACCACGACAAAAGGCCCGCTTCCGTAATGGGGCGGGCCTCTGTCAAGGGTTTCGGGCAAGTCAAAAATCCCGGCGAAGACCTCATTCCTCACCAAGTTTAAGACACAAATT
>NZ_PGFI01000004.1 GCF_002797755.1 Brevirhabdus pacifica | reverse complement strand
CTGTCGCTGCATCCCTTGTCCGGACGCATGTCCATGTGCCGCGCCTCGGCGGTGTCGATTTGGACTGAAGCAGTACACCCTACGTTGTCGGCCCATAGCTGCCGCTCGGCGAGCTGTCCGGCGCTGGAGCGCAGCTGCACTAGAACGGTCATTTGCATCGGCGGCAGAATTTTCAATGGGTAAGCATCAGCAGACTGGGATAAAATGCCATTTCGCTGCGGTTAATCGACCGACTTGGCTTTACTCTCAACTCAAATAGCAAAGTGCCCGATGGGTTGCACCGGGCACTTCTTTGTTGACGCAGCTCGAGATTACTTGGCAGCAAGGATGTCGAAATTGCGGACGTTTGCCACCACACCATCGTCCCATCCGCCCGAGACCAATTCCGAAGCCCTTTCATTCAGTAGCCCGGCGACCTGTCCGGCAAAATGCGCTTCGCGGCCAGCATCGTCGGCAAAGATGTCGAAGATGGCAAAGTTGTTCTCGTCAATTTGCAGCGCCGCCCAGAACAATGTCATGGGTTCGGTATCTGCGACGATGGGGCCGGCGGCGGTCAGCAAGGCTGCCAATTCGCGGCCTTTCCCCGGCGCAGCTTCAAGCTTGATGTAAGTTGCGGTCGTTGCCGTGGTGAGATCAACCGGCGCCTTGACCGACAGGACATCGGAGTTGTTGATATTCGCGACAACACCTTCGTCCCATCCTCCGTCGACCAGTGTGTCGGCGTTTTGGTTCAAAGCCGCAGCAACCGCTCCTGAGAAGTGAGCGTTCCGTGCCTCTTCATCTGCAAAGATGTCAAAGATTGCGAGCGTATCGTTGGCTTGCAGAGCAAACCAAAGGACGGTGCCCGGCTCTGTGTCCCGCACGATAGGTGCGGCACCCGCCAGAAACTCCGCGAAAGCTTCGGACTGGCCTTCGGCGGCGGGCATGGCGATGTAGCTGGCGGTATGATTTTCCATTGGATTGTCCTGTGCAGTTGCAGAAGTTGCGATCAGAGCCAGTGCGGCGAGTGTCTGAAGAATTTGCGATTTCATGGTCGGCCCCTGCTTTGAAGTGCATCGTGTTTGGTTTCGATGCACTCTTGTCCCATGCCGGATGCGGTGGACTCCAATTCCGAAATGCTATTCTTTGATAGACATGGACTATCGAACTTGTTTTGATGGCGCGGCCGGAGATGTGACGGAGAATGCGGCGATGGAAATGAACCAGATCAGATACTTTCTCGCTGTCTGCGAGCACCGAAACTTCACCCACGCGGCCAGTGCCTCCAATGTCTCCCAACCTTCCTTGACGACTGCGGTCAAGAAACTTGAAGACGAACTTGGAGGTGACCTGTTTGTCAGAGACCGTGCAGGCTGCAGGCTGACCGCGCTGGGAAAACTCGTGCAGCCAAGATTGCAGAAAATATCCGACGAGACGCGACAGGCGAAGGCCGAGGCAGTCCGTCATATGCGGTTGGAGCGAGTTCCTATCACTGTCGGTGTCGGCGAAACGACTGGCCACAGCAGAATTTCGGCAGCTATGGAGCGTATGCGCAAGCGCGTGCCGCAAGCCGAAATCGAATTGATCGTTGCGTCATCCCACGAGCTTCTTTCCGGGTTGCGAGATGGTGACTTTGACGTTGTCGTCACCGCGGACAAGGTCAGTGAAGACCTCTATCGTATAGACATTCTCTATGAAGAGGACTACAAGGTCGTGGTGTCAAAGTCGCATCCATTGTCTGAACTAAATACAATTTCTCTTTCGACGCTTGCTCAAACTGACATGCTTGACAGACTGAATTGCGAAATGCGGGATACTTTACATGGAACCTGCGCAGATCAAGGTTACGACCTCTACGCGGCCTATCGGTCAAATCGCGTGGATTGGTTAATCGAACTTGCCCGGCAGGGTTCGGGTGCGGTGATCCTACCAGCCACCGCTATTCCATCAGACATGGGCCTGGTGTCGAAACCCATCGATGGCTTTGAAATAACACGAACTGTTTTGGCCGTTCGATATCGGCACCAAACGACGAGATCAGAAACAAATGATCTGATCCGTGAGATTATGCGCACGCCAGCATAACGACGCCGGTTATCGACCCGGGCGCATCGTGTATCATTCTGCAATTAGGGCTCAAACGATGCTTTCGTGCCATCAGGCTCGACTTACGAGTGGTTCTGAAAATGGGGGCAGGTCAAACTGGCGCTGACGCTGAGACAATAATTGTCGCAATCATGTCTCAGACAGTATGCTTTCGCACTCGCAGTGAATGTCCGCTTTCCGCCGATCACGTCGAATGCCTGGACAAGCAATCCCTATAGTCGGCAGCGTAGTCCCTGCACATCAACCGTGGCCAGAGCCTTGCGGCCTCCCCTGCTCGGCTTCGCGTGTCGCAGGGGAGAACGGCCCTTCGGTCCGTCGCGCATTCGGCCATGCGGCCTCACCGCGGCGTCGCACCCAGACCCCCGGTTTGCCCGCCTCGCGAGCACGTCCCTCCCCGGCCGCTCCGCCGGATTGCGCTCTGGTCTGTTTTGGCCTGAGGCCAAAACGATCCCGCCGCTCCATCCGTCTCCCGCGTCCGGTCGGGCCGTTTGCCTGCTCGTGTCGGGCAAACCTACCGTCAAAACACACACACATGAGCGTGGAAGCATATCCTCCGGATGGCCCCCAAATCAGCCCGCGTCAAGGATCGCAAAACTTTTCGGCGAGGGCGGGGCCCGTGGCGCGGTGCGTTCCCGTGGGTGAGGGCGCGCATGTGTCGGGTGTTGCGCACGGAAAACTTTTGCGCCCGGCAAGCCGGCGACTGCGCCGTCCCTGACCCGGGCAGATTCGGAAACCAGGCATTCGGCCATGCCCCCACACTCACGTGGTGGCCTTGCAACCGAACACTGGAGACCAGACATGGCTTACGATAACGCAAACACCTACGAGACCATCGAGCTTTTCGGGCTGACCGAGAAGGACGCGCAGCTGCCGATCCCGGAAGATCACATCCTGACCGACCGCATCATCCGCGAAAGCTTCGAGGCTTTGCTCGGGCAGCTGCGCGGGACCGGGCTTGAAGCCGAAATCGAACCGCTGGCCCATGGGCTCGCCACGATCCTGCAGCGCCGCAAGGTGGCGCTTGGCAAGGAGGTCGACCGCACCGCCGACAAGATCGGCGCGCTGGCAAAATCTCACGACGGATCGGAGATCGCCGAGACCGCGCTCGAAGAGGCGCAGGCGCGCTTTCTGCAGCTGCGCGAGATTGTCAGCGCCATCGAGGTGATGAGCGAGGCAGCGGCAGAATGCTACGAGATTGAGACGGGCCACGCCTTCATCCCGGCAGCCGGGTCGCGCGCAAGCGTCCGGGCGCAAGAGACCGGGGCGGTCTTCGAGGCGCGGCAGCTCCTGGAGCAGCACGACCGCGAGACTGCCGAGAAATCCAAAGTCGAGGGGGTGCCCCTGATCGTCTCAGGCGCCACCGACTGGACCGATGTCGATGTGATCTTCAACACGCTCGACAAGGTTCGCGAACGGATCAAGCAGAACCGCAATCAGGAGATCTTCCTCTGCCATAAGGGTGGCAAGCACGGGGCGGAGATGATTGCGGCTCGGTGGGCCCGGGCACGCGGGGTCGCGCAGGCGCGCTTCGATCCGCGCTGGTCCGCGCATGGACGGGCGGCACCGTTCAAGTGCAACGACGAAATGCTGGACGACAAGTTCGCAGCGACGGGGGTTGTACTCTTCGGCGGCAACGGGGTCGCGCTGAACCTCGGACAGAAGGCGGAAGCGAAAGGCCTGACGGTCATGCGGGTTGCTGATCCGGCGAAGAAGACTGCGCAGGATTGAAGAGAGGGGGTCGCGCTTGGCGCGGCCCTTTCGTCATGTCTCATGGCGCGTGCGATCGGTCATGCGCGATCGGCAGTCTGCGGCGTCCAGCACCGTTATCCCTCTACCCGGTCCGTCAGAGTGCGGCCCATCCGCATCGGTACGGGCTGAGGATGGTGCGAATCTCACGCACATCGTCAGCGGGGCAAGACGCGGGCTGTGGCGACGCCGGGCTTGAGGCTGAAGACCAGCACGACCCTAGGGTGGTGTTTCGGAACATCGCATCCACGCGGGCGGGTTCCGTCAGCACCCCGGCCAGGATCGGCGGGACGCGGACGGGGACGGTGGCGACGGCGTGATGGCAAGAGTCATTCGGGTCTCTCCTTTTTGCTCATGGATGTGGATCGCACGGGGTCGGCCCGTTCGTGCCCTCAGCTCACGCTTCGGCAAGCACAAATACGGCTTCCACGGCTGGCCGCGGACCCTCCGCATTTGCGCTTGCGACCGGGCCTCCTGCCCCCGTGCCGGGTGATCCCCATCGCAACAAGGAGTAACCCAAATGACCAACCACTACGTCGCCACCGTCCCCGTCAAGTTCACCGATACCGATGGCCAGGAGCGCACCCGCTTCCAACGCGTCGGCGCGATGTTCCGCAACACCCGCAACGGGGACGGCTCGGAGTTCTTCAGCCTCAAGCTCGACTTCCCGGTCGCGGTCTCGGAGCTGGTGATGTTCCCGCCGAGCGCGAAAGATCCCCAGGACCGAATCCTCTGACGAGGATGGGCTGCCCCAGGACGATCTTGGGGCGGACCGATCCCTGTTCCAGGGATGCCGCGTCCGGCGGTCAGATCGCCCGAGGCGACTTCACGAAGCCGCCGGCCGCTGCGCGTTCAACGGACGCACTCCCCCCGGAATGATCAGGCCGCGACAGACCGGCCAGTCAGCCTCAAGGGGGCCATCCACAAAAACCTATCGGCCAGGGCCTCCCGGTTTTTGCGGCAGAGATTTGGCAAGCCAAATCTGGCCCGCCTTGACCCTGCCTGTCCGCCCTGTCGGTGGGGTTTGCGCCCGCCCGCGGTTCCGTCCGAACACATGCGTGTTCGTCCAGACCCTCGGGCGGTGCTGGAGAAGGGGCCTTTGAAGCTGGAGGCTGTGCTGGTGGTGAGGGCGGCAGAGCCGCGTCCCTGCGGGCCGCGGCGTGAAGCGGACACCAAGGCTGCCTGAGACTGAATGCGACGTAAGTATATAATTGACAGCTAGGTATATTATCGTAAGGTAGGGGCAGCCTTGGTGGAAGGTGGCAGGAAATAGGGGGTCTTTC
>NZ_PGFI01000003.1 GCF_002797755.1 Brevirhabdus pacifica | reverse complement strand
TAAACGACCGTTTGCAAACGCGCGCAAGGGGTGTTTCCCTCGTCGCGCTGAGTTCGGGAAGCCTTGTATCTATGGGCTGAAGCCCACGAGAGGCGCTCCATCGCTCTCGAGAAGACAGCATCCTCGGGCGCTGTCGCGTTTAGTTCCCGATTTCAATTGAAGCAGTAAGCTGAAACTGAAGCGCTGGAATTTCACCTTAGCGCTTCACCAATGGGTCAAGAATCCTGAGCTTCACAGCCCTGCGGCTTTGGTCAGGTTCACCCGGAACCTGTCGCGCCTGCGCTGATAGCGCCGGGTCATCTCGGCCGACGCATGTCCGAGTTGCTTTTGAACATAGCGCTCATCAACCTCTGCCGACGAGGCGAGCCCGGCACGCAAGGAATGCCCCGAGAACATTGCCAACCGTTTGGCTTCCGGCAAATCGGATCTGATGCCACTCTTCATAACGGTTGCCTTGATCAGTCGCGCTATGTGCTTGTCGGAAAGGCGGGACTCGAGGGCACGCTTGCCGTCCCGCGAGGTGCGCACGAAGACCGGCCCAAAGTCGATCTTCGCAAAGTGTAGCCATTGCTCAAGCGCGTGGACGGGACAGGTCTGGCCGCTTGAGCCACGCCCGACCTCAACCTCGCGCCATCCGGTCTTGGCATTGAGGGTGAGCAGGGCGCCGCCGTCGAAGACTTCGACCCAGCCGCCGGAGTCCGGTGTATCGTCCTTATGCACATCGAGGCAGACCACCTCCGACCGGCGCAGGCCACCTGCATAGCCCAAAAGCAAGATCGCCCGGTCTCGGAGCCCGCGGAGATCGTAGGAAAGGGTGGCCACCATGGCCTGGATGTCCTCAGGCAGGATCGCTTCCTTCTGGACCGGCGGGCGCGCATGCTTGCGTTTGATCCCGGCCAGAACGGTGGCGATATGCCGGTCCTTGCGATCAAGAGTGAACCCGCGCTGTCTGTAGTTCCAGGCAAGCCCCGAGAGACGGCGCTCGATCGTGGAGACCGAAAGGGTAGGGGCCTTCCCGGTTGGTGCAGCCAGATCAGCCACATAAAGTCCAATCATCTCGGGCGCGGGGGGCAGAGGTTCCGTGCCTTTCAACCGGCACCAGCGGCTGAAGTGTTTCCAGTCGGCCGCATAGGCCTTGTTCGTGTTCCCGGCTGTCGAGGCCTCGGCGTAGCCACGGGCGGTATCGATCAGCCGGTCGAGTGCGCCGGAGCCGGCCACATTGGCGGGCAGGGCGATTGAGGCTCGGTCCCGAGAGGTTCTCTTGTCGTGTTCGTCACCGTTCAACGAGTCATAGGACGCTGAGCTCGAAATCTCTGCGCCAGACGCGTCGGAATCCTCGATTTTGGTGCTGTTATTCGTAGGACTGCTCATGTTTTCGAGCATATCATTTTTACGCCCGATAATGCAAGATTATCGGACATCATGGCAAAAGATAGAGCGAGGCGTTTTCTGTGCTATTTTCTGGAGCAAAGCGCCGCGATGGTTTAGGCTTCAGTCATGACATTTGCCCGACCGGAACACTCCATCGACACAGACACTCTACCCCGGATGCCCGCATGGGTCACCTCGGCACGTCCTGAAGCCTTTGAAGATGTGGCGTTTTTATCAGGCGCGGCGCTGAACCACCTGCATCTTGTGTTGGGACGCGAAGAGGTCCCCAAAGCCTTGTTGCGGGATCGGCTGGCGCTGCGAGCGGCCGAGGCATGTGCCGGGTTTTCTGGTCGTCCGGAAAGAGCCCCAGAGCTGCGCGACGCGATTCATCTTCTGCGCCCTGGCGATCTACCTGGTCCCGCGGGGGAAACTTACCTTGCCTGGCGTCGCGCGGTGGAGCGGCCGGTGTCGATCAAGGCTCTGGGCCGAGCCTTGCCGATCTTGGAGTTGGGCCAGATTGCTACATGGCTCGATACGGGGAAGGGAGCGCCGGTGACCCGTGCCGCGATGGCGCTGGATGCTGTCCTGACGGAGGCACCCCGTGCCGAAGTCCCGGCGTTGATCCTCGCGGACGCCGCCCTCGCCCAGGCGCTTGGTTGGGATCATGTCGTGCCGCTGCTGGCCGCGGGTTTGAAACGCACAGACCTGCGCAAGCGGGGTGACGATTTGCGCCTAGCCTGTCATCGCGCAGTGACCGCATCCGCGGTCGAGGCCGCGCGTCTGGCTGTCGATCTCGCGCGTCGGGCTTCGCTTTTGAAAGGAGTTGCACCAAAGCTTCGGGCCAAGGGGGCAGGGGCGGCGGTGAAAATATTCCTGACGCAGGACGCCGTGGCGCCCAGTGCCCTGCCTTTGCCGGACCGCGCGGCGCGGCGGCTCTGTGACCGGCTTGTCGATCTCGGCGCGGTCCGTGAGCTAACCGGGCGCGACACATTCCGGCTCTACGGGGTGTAGCCATGAGCATGGACAGCGAAAGTGGGAACCGGTTTCGCGGTTCGGACATGCGACCGGAAAGGAAGTCGAAGGATCGACCAGAAGCTGAGCTTGATCGCGAGTTGCTCGACCTGCCACCGGAGTTGCGCTGGCGGGAATGGATGCGCCGGATCGAGGCGGTGCTGTTTGCCTCTGCCTCGCCTGTACCGCGCGAGGATCTGGCGCGCATAGTGGGGCAGGGGACTTCGGTTGATCTGCTGTTGGAAGACCTTGCCGCTGATCTGGAAGGGCGGGCGTTCGAGATTGCCATGGTCGCAGGGGGGTGGATGTTCCGGACGCGGCCTGTTTACGCGCCTGCGATCCGCGCCGCAGCGGATGTCGGAGACCAGTTGCTGGACCTGAACGAGTTCGACGTCGCGATTTTGGCGGCCATCGCCTACCACCAGCCGATCACCCGCGATGGGCTCAAAGACATCTTTGGCAAAGAGATCAGCCGGGACCTGATCGGAAGGCTGCATGCGCAGGGTCTGATTGGAACTGGGCCGCGCGCGCCGCGTCGTGGTGCCCCCTATACCTTCGTGACCACAGACGCGTTCCTCGCAGCTTTCGGGCTGGAGAGCTTGCGCGACCTGCCAGATGCTGAACAGCTGAATGATGCCGGGCTGGCCGCGCGCGCCTGAAACTCACCGGGAATTTTTACAGCGCTTGCCGCTGCTGATCGAGCCGCGCGGCCGCCTGAACGAGATCCGCCAAATGCGGGCCAGCGGTGGTAGAGCAAGGCCCAGCTTTGGGCCGAGGCAGGACGGCATCGCTGAAAGATGTGACCAGTCCGCTCCAAGCTGGCGCAGCCTGAACGACGCGTTTCCAATAGATAATCGCGGAACTTCTTCTCTTTTCGAACGGCGTCGACCGCCCTTCCGCCAATTTCTGAAACAGCTGATAGCGATCCCGATGAGAGAGGCGCGCGATGGACATTGGCCGTCGACTAAATTGAAAGCAGGCTGATCCAAGAAGGTCCGGGAGTGATCGCCCCTCTGCCATTCGATGCCCTGATGCCTGCAGACGAAGCAGATCGTCGATCAGACGCTCAAGACGCCGAACCCCATTGGTGGCAGGACGGATGCGTTTGCAGAGGGCCGCGCCGCACCAGGCGCAGATCTGATGCGGCACAAGACGCTTCTGGCTGAACGGAGCCAATCCTTGTCCGCAGGATGGGCACCTGTCCCGAAGTCGGCAGCCGTGGCGAAAGCAAGAAACGCGTGTCGCGAGGCGCCAGTCTCGGCGAAAATAGGGCGTTTCGTCTTCCGTCAGACAAGCGGGACAGAACTGCAGCCAGGTAACCTGCCTCCTGGGTGCGCAACTCTGCTGAGGCGATGCCCGCAGGGGCAAACGCAGCACAGCCAAAGGGTCAGGGGCAATGGTCAGAGCCGCGATGTCTTCCACGGGTATGCCGGTATGCTCTCGCAGAAACTGCAGGATGCGATCGGGCAACGCCCGATCAAGCCGCGCCGACCAGTTCTCACCCGGCGCTCCGAGAAGCGTGCCAAAATAGTGCGGAGGTATGCCGTTCGCGTAGGCGAGGCGGTGCAGCCAACTCGACAGAAGTTCACCTGGTGCGGGCATAATGCTCACTGGCCAACGGCTTCCCGCCACACTTTCATACCGCTCTGCAGATGTGACGGATATCTCGGTCGGCCCAAACCTCATGTCATATCGTGACGCAAAGCGGAATTACGGCGCCTCGAGAGAGGCACATAGCCGAGGTCCCACAGGGTTGCGCCCGTGATCCGGCCCTCACCGCGCGAGATTGCCGCCACTGCGGCACGGGTGACGATCTCGACAACCTCGCCGATCAGCCCCTCTGACAGATCATGGATGATCTTCGCCAAGGGTTCGCGCGACAGATCGGAGGTGTCGGCGAGCGGCAGACTGGCTTCCAGGCTGTCGAGAAGCGTCGCGAATTCCTCGTCATACGGCCATCGTGGAATGGGGATCGTATCGAAACGTGAGCCCATTTCGTCGGTGTCATGCACCGCATCGTAGATCGCGATTTCGCCGACAAGGACTGGTGAGATGTCATGCACCCGTGCGATCCGCCGCAAGAACGAGAAGATGGCCTTCACATCCTGGCGCCGCCCGCGCAATGCGCTGTGGAACTCGTCGAAGATCAAAAGGCGCGGCTTCAGGCGCTCCAGAAGATGATCGACCTGATCGCCGGCGCGGGACAGGCTGCGCCAGCCCGCGGCTTGTGGCGCGCGCAATCCGGACAGGATGCTGGCATAGAAATGCGACAGGCCTGCACCTTCCCGGGTCTGGATCACCCACACCTTTTGCTGGTCGGCGGTACGCAGATGTTCGATGGCGAAGCGTTCGGCGATCATGGTCTTGCCGTTGTGGTAGGGACCGGCAAGCAGCAAACCGCGTGGGCGCAGCGATGGCGGTCGCTCGAGCAGCAGTCGCATCGCGTCATGCGCCGCGCCGGCGGCCGGATGGCTGATCCAGCGCGGCGCGCGAACATGGGCGATCCGCACTGCGTCATCGGCCTGCAAGAGCGGGATTATGGCGGGCATGAGGTGATCCGGCACCCTACCAATCCTCGACAGGGAAGACCCGCCGAGGGCGATCCGGATCGAGCTTTTCTTGGGTCGGGACGGAAGGCGCGGCGAAGTCGGCATAAGGCTTCTTTGCCTCGGTGGCATGCCGGGCGCGGGTCATCTCCTTCAACCGGCTTTTGGGGGTTTTGGCGGCGGCAGCAGTGGCTGCGATTTCGCGTCGGATGGCTGATGCCTCCTGCACAGGGCGCCGCTGGATTTCACGCCGCTGCTGTCGATCCGCCTGGTGCTGCCAAAGCGTGATCGGCTCGGCCAGTCCGTCCCGTCGCCTGACCGGCCGCCAGGCCTGCGTATCCGGATCCTTGACGTAGACATGGCTGATGTCGCGAGGATCATAGCACAGATCCAGCGGCTCCAGCCGGTCACGACGCGCAACCAGCGGGCCAAGCCAGGGCTCGAAATAGTCGATGGCGAAGAGACTGATGCCCTGAGGTGAAATTTTCCGCGTCTTGCGTGGCAGGAAATTCAGCAGCACATCGACAGGCGCATCGATAGGCCGGTCCTTCGGCTGGAACCGATCTTCCCACTCTTTCGCCGGAACGGTCAGCCTGCGCGCATTCTGGCTCAGGTTGTGGTCGATGATCGCGAGCGCGATGCAGCGTTCAAGATCCGCGAAGCTGAGCCGTGCCCGCGCTTCCGAGGCATAGTCGCCCCGATCCGCGATGGAACGCCCCGTCTTGCCGGGCAAGGCGCGTAGCGCGGTGTTCACTTTCCCAAGCAGGCGTTCCACGACTCCGCCCCGATGCACGGTGCCCTTGTTCCGCATGCGTATGGCGATGCCATAGTCCGCGCATCCTCTGCTGAAGGTGCTGCTCTGGAACTCCTTGGCGGAATCGACGACGATTTGCTTCGGGCGACCGTGCATCGGCCAGGCATGATCGATACCGCGTTCTGCCAGCCAGTCAATCTTGCAGCACATCGCGTGCGCCAGACAAAGCGCGACAGACAGTCGTGACGGCCGCTCGAGGGTCAGGCAGAAGCCGATGATCGCGCTCGTGGCCACATCTGCAGCGATGGTCAGATAGGGACGACCAACGAAGACACCGTGGTCATCAATCACCTCAACAAATTGGATGTCTGCCGGCGTGTGATCGATCTGGACAACGTCGAGCGCGTGGTTAGCCCGGATGTAGCCCGGTCGCGGCTTCAGCCGGTGCAGGTGTTTACCATCCGACAGGCGGCGGCGGGCAATTTCTTCCGGGGCGAACAGAATGGGGATCCGCCGGGCGACAGTGACATAGGCGGGTGGAGTGTGCCCTTCCTCTGCGCAGCGGGTGCGGATCTCTTCAACGATCGGTGCAAGGTCCGGCTGCTCCGGGCGCAACCACATCTCCCGCAGGGTCACCGCGATGATGTTCTCGACTGCGGGGTTGATCCTTGGTTGTCTTGTTCCACTCCTTCGCGGCAGAAGGGACGATACCCTGCGCTCTTCCCGATACCGCGCCAGATAGTTGTAGACTTGGCGTGTCGAGAGCCGCAGCTCGGATGCCGCGCGCATCACGGCCTCACGCACCGGCGCCGCTCCGTCAAGAATCCGGTCCAACTCGCGCGCGGTACGCGTCGCCTTGGCCCACGCTTCATCCGAGGCATGCGCTTCGCCGGACGTCATCGATATGAAACTTCCGAGACCGGCTGGGTCATGCGCCAACAGGGCGGCCACTTGCTGAAATACGTAGCCAAAATTGAAGCCTTAAGCTGAAAAATGATGTGTGCTTACCCCGTATCATCCAGAAATCACGTAATAATCATGTGCTGAAATGGTGAAGAAAATGCGACA
>NZ_PGFI01000002.1 GCF_002797755.1 Brevirhabdus pacifica | reverse complement strand
CTGTCGCTGCATCCCTTGTCCGGACGCATGTCCATGTGCCGCGCCTCGGCGGTGTCGATTTGGACTGAAGCAGTACACCCTACGTTGTCGGCCCAAAGAAGACATCCAAAACCGTCCCGTAATGCTGCAGTTGCATCCCTCATAAGTTGTCATTCGTTTGGCGGGTCGTGGTCAGACCAACGCTTCGATTTGTTTGGCTTCAACCATCGCACTGATTTCAGTGTAAAGGTCGACGGGCTGTCCTGGCGCGGAAATCGAAATCACCAACGCATAGCGCCCCTTGTCATTGAAACGCTTCTGCCCTGAATGGGTCTTCCACCACCCGGTGACAGGATAGATCGCAATCGCGTCGTGCAACGCGAGGTCAATCGCCTTGCCCCGCCACAGGTCACAGTGGAGCGAACCGGCTTGCACCGCTTTTGGGCCGAGGAGCCAACAATCCTTTTCCGTCTCTGCAGGCGGGGTGCCCTTTTCCTGATGCCCAGAAACGCGCCGTAGGAACTGTTGTTTTGTATCCGAGCGTTTCTTCATGGCAAATCGAAGCCCGAACGAACGGTAAGTCTCGGGGCGGGTTGCGGCGCGGCCAGAAAGATTCGGCTCAATGAAATAGGAAAGAGTTACCTTCATCATGACAATGCCATTTTCAATCTCTTCCAGGGCTGCCTTCGGCCACGGGAGGTCATAAAAGTGCATTTCGTTGAAAACTGGCGGGCCGCCTGCATCACTGGGGGCGAAGGGCTGAATCGGAGCCTGCGCAACAAGCGTCACATCGTTCTGCGCCGAGAACACGGCTCGTTGAAGGTTCGGAACACCATAACCGAACTCACGCAGGGCCTTTTGCTTCTTTCCTTTGCTCCCGCCTTTCCAATGCGCACCACGCGGACCAATAAAGTGCTTTCGGATCGGCTCGGGCCACGAGGCAGAATCTACAGTCAACGCCCGGTGCGTCTCGGGCCACAGATCAGGCAGGGCAGCCTGCAAGCCACCCACGAAATTCCCCGCCACCCCTGCAGCCGCACTGGTCGCCCAAAATGGCACAAGCGGTTGGTTGAACACATCGGAGCCGGGGGCAAGCAGTGATAAGGACGGTTGCCAAAGGCAGAAATTGAATGCATCAACCGACATGTTGCCAGCTTCGAACAAAACCTCGGGCTTGATCGGCGTCAAATCATTTGCAAGTTCTGTTGAGCCTAGGCTGAAAGGGCTTCGATGATTTGCCGGAACCGCCACACCAAGGCCCGGCGGCGTGACAGGAGGTGTTTCTTTTCGAGTAAACCCACCAATGGTGAGCGAATTCCAGCTTTGCGATGGGTCTTCTAACGGATGCGATTGAATTACGTCATCCAGCATTCCGCCGAGCATATTTCCGGCAGCAACCACGACCATGCGCTTAGGGCGTTCTGCGGCTTGGACCCCCGGCTCCTGATCACCGGGCATTGCCCCTGAGGTAATTTGATCTAGGGCTCCGCTCCAAGTTGACGGACGGTCGGGTGGGTAGAAACCAGATGAATTTGCGATACAAAAGGCCCGCCGCACATTCGGTCGCTCTACCTCGACAAGAGACACGGCACCCTCAGTGACCACACCACGATTGGGCGGTGCAGTATCCGCAAATCCGGGCGGCGGCAGGAGCTTCATTGACTCGACTGCATGGGAAAGCTCCACTTGCCGCATGTCGTTCATTAGGGCCTCTAAGTCCCCATAGAGCGCTAGTCCGGCCAGCGGCGTGCCGTGTCCGCCATCTGGATGGTGATCATCCGTCCCCCAAGCCGCATCATAGGCCCAAGCCCCCCGCAGCCCGGGAGCGATCAGCGGGTGCCCACCCGCAACACCAGTATCCAATGTGCAGACCGCATTTGCGTCCGCAGGCGGCGGGGTAACCCGATTCACAAGGTCGGCAACCCAATCCTCCGGTCCGACACCATTGCCCTGCCTGTCAAGGAAAGGCTCAATCGTGGCGGTTGACCTTCGCACTTCCACAAGCGCTCCCAGCACCCTGCCAGCGAAATCCGCTGCCGTGGCCGCCGATCCGTGCACGAAAAGAACGGTCGTATCCGGGAAAAAGAGGCGGTCCTGATGAACCTCAAGGTCTGCATGTTGAGCCGCCGCAGAGACACCTTCGGCTATATTCGCGCCACCGCGCACCCAGAGTTCCCACCAAACGGCATCGGAAGAATCGAAGTCCGCCGGACCAACGAAGAGGGATCGTGCCACTGCGGATTGGATCGTCTCAATCCGCTCAAATCGGTCAAGGTCCTGCCGTGCTTGGTTTCCAGGGTCTTTTCCATACCCCTGAAGCCTGCCCCGCAGAAAAGCACGGGCATCATCCGGTACAAAAATGAGGGCGCTTTCCGTTCGGTCGTCTCGCCGATCTGATCGAAGCACCACCACATCTTCCTGCGGAAACTCGAAGTTCTTAGGCAGTTTCACCGCGCCAGAGCGGGCAGATTGCGGCGGCATGGTGCCCACTTCAACAATCTTCCCGGGCTTCAGCCCCTCGACGGGCAAACGGTTGTCGTGCCCCGCCCCAGGTATCTCACCCAACGCGGCAGCCAATTGGTCGAGAAGGTTCTGGGCGTGTGCCGCGTAATCTTCCCGAAGCGGCTTCTTGTCCATCTTTTGCTTCGGGTAGGAATAACCAACCTCGTCCCGGAACACGTCGAACGGGATGTGTACATGCTTACGCGCGTCGAAATCACTTTGATCCGCCATCAGACCCTGCTTCCAATTTTATTGGGTTCACCATTCACGCTCTGCGTGCACGGCTATAGGTTCGCGCCTTTGCGAAACTTCCCCTTAAGGGTCTGGCGATCATGCAGGGCCGAGCGCAGGGAGTCAGCCGAAATCTTTGTCACGCCGTCAATAATTGCGTCCTTCACCACAGAGTCCGTGGCGCGTACAAGCTCGCCCGGGCTCAACCCGGCCAATGCCGGCTCCAATGAGGACCAAGACCTCGCGCTCAACTTGAACTTGCCAAGCCGCTTTTCAATAATCGCCCGCGCCGCTTCAGTTTCGGGCAGCGAATATTCCACCACCTCGTCAAACCGGCGAGCCAAGGCCTCGTCTAGAATTTCAACATGGTTTGTCGCGGCCAGCACAACGCTATCCGTCGAATTGGGTTCTTCCATGAATGCGAGAACCGAATTCAGGACCCGGCGAATTTCGCCAATGTCGTTCGGATCACCTCGGCGAGCGCCTATAGCGTCGAACTCGTCTAGAAGATACACACCACGCATCTGGGCAATTTGATCGAACAGAATCCGGAGCTTGCCTGCGGTCTCCCCGAAGAACCGGCTGAAAAGGGACTCAAGCCGAACGGTGAACAAGGGCAACCGAAGCTCACCGGCCAACGCCGAGGCCGTCATTGTCTTGCCCGTTCCGGGAGGCCCAACGAGAAGCAAATGGGTTGTGGGCTTCTGACCGAATTGACGCAACGTGGCGCGTTCTTCTTGCTGACGGACCACACGGGCGAGTCGGTTCCGCACATCGTCGGCCAGCACCATGCTGCCCAAGGTAATCTTTGGGAAAGTGCTCTCGACAAGCCCCTGAAGTTCGGCCCGTGGGCGAGCCATCGGAATCGGCGTCTGTACCCCTGTCGGAGAGCCAAGGCGCCGCCGATCGCGCGCCTTCTGCACGACACGCTTTAGCTTCTCCGCGTCATCGGCCCGCCCCTCGCGCGCCTGTTGCGCGGCGATCTGCAAAGCCACTGAAAGGAACTGATCTTCGTCGCCCTCGATGTGCGAATTGAGGAGGGCAAGAATCTGTCGTGTAGTCATCACCTACTCCTCCTTTTCGAAAAAGCTCATTGCGCCAAGGCCTGCGCCGAAATCAAGATGACGGTTCACCTTGCGAAAGCTTCTACCTCAAACGGTGAATCTGCACCATCGAAAAGGTCTTGGAGCGGCTCCAGAACTTGAGCGAGTGGCGATAATGTGTTCAGTGCGGTCGCTTCAATCTCGAATGTCGGCAATAGCTGAACTCCCTCCGATTTTTCGCTCCCGCGGCAAACGGCAGCTTCCCGCCGATCACGTCGAATGCCTGGACAAGCAATCCCTATAGTCGGCAGCGTAGTCCCTGCACATCAACCGTGGCCAGAGCCTTACGGCCTCCCCTGCTCGGCTTCGCGTGTCGCAGGGGAGAACGGCCCTTCGGTCCGTCGCGCATTCGGCCATGCGGCCTCACCGCGGCGTCGCACCCGGCATCCCGGTTTGCCCGCCTCGCGAGCACGTCGCTCCCCGGCCGCTCCGCCGGATTGCGCTCTGGTCTGTTTTGGCCCGAGGCCAAAACGGTCCCGCCGCTCCATCCGTCTCCCGCGTCCGGTCGCGCCGTTTGCCTGCTCGGGTCGGGCAAACCTACCGTCAAAACACACACACATGAGCGTGGAAGCATATCCTCCGGATGGCCCCCGAATCAGCCCGCGTCAAGGATCGCAAAACTTTTCGGCGAGGGCGGCGCCAGCGGTGCGGGGCGGTCCCGTGCGTGAGCGTGCGCATGTGTCGGGTGTTGCGCGCGGAAAACTTTTGCGCCCGGCAAGCCGGCGGCTGCGCCGTCCCTGACCCGGGCAGATTCGGAAACCAGGCATTCGGCCATGCCCCCACACTCACGTGGTGGCCTTGCAACTGAATACTGGAGACCAGACATGGCTTACGACACTGCAAACACCTACGAGACCATAGAGCTTTTCGGACTGACCGAGAAGGACGCGCAGCTGCCGATCCCCGAGGATCACATCCTGACCGACCACATCATCCGCGAGAGCTTCGAGGCATTGCTCGGGCAGCTGCGGGGGACCGGGCTTGAAGCAGAGATCGAACCGCTGGCCCATGGGCTCGCGACGATCCTGCAGCGCCGCAAAGTGGCACTCGGCAAGGAGGTCGACCGCACCGCCGACAAGATCGGCGCGCTGGCAAAATCCCATGACGGATCGGAGATCGCCGAGACCGCGCTCGAAGAGGCGCAGGCGCGCTTTCTGCAGCTGCGCGAGATTGTCAGCGCCATCGAGGTGATGAGCGAGGCTGCGGCGGAATGCTACGAGATCGAGACGGGCCACGCCTTCATCCCGGCAGCCGGGTCGCGCGCAAGCGTCCGGGCGCAAGAGACCGGGGCGGTCTTCGAGGCGCGGCAACTGCTGGAGCAGCACGACCGTGAAACCGCCGAGAAGTCAAAAGTCGAGGGGGTGCCCCTGATCGTCTCAGGCGCCACCGACTGGACCGATGTCGATGTGATCTTCAACACGCTCGACAAGGTTCGGGAGCGGATCAAGCAGAACCGCAACCAGGAGATCTTCCTCTGCCACAAGGGTGGCAAGCATGGGGCGGAGATGATTGCGGCCCGGTGGGCCCGGGCACGCGGGGTCGCGCAGGCGCGCTTTGATCCTCGCTGGTCCGCGCATGGGCGGGCGGCACCGTTCAAGTGCAACGACGAGATGCTAGACGACAAGTTCGCGGCGACGGGGGTTGTGCTCTTCGGCGGCAACGGGGTCGCGCTGAACCTCGGGCAGAAGGCGGAAGCGAAAGGCCTGACGGTCATGCGGGTTGCGGACCCGGCGAAGAAGGCGTCGCAGGATTGAAGAGAGAGGGTCGCCTTCGGGCGGCCCTTTCGTCGTTTCTCATGGGTGTGGACGTTCTCCAAATTACTTTGCCTAGCAATTTCCTGTTTTGATAGGTATATGTATGCCAAGCAAAACTTGGAAATGATAGGCATGACCCCACTCAGCAGCATCGCGATGAGCGCCTATACCGACCTGGTGCGTCTTCTAAAGGACGACGCCTTGTCCGGTGTCGAAGGCAAGCCCACGCTCAAGGAGCGTGGGGATAAGGCCTATTGGTATGCCGCGCGCCGTGTCGGGACGGAGATGCGGTTCATCTATATCGGCGAAGACAGCGACGAGACGCGCGCGCGCATCGACCGGATCGAAGAGCTGCGCGCAACGGCCAAGGATCGGCAGGCGGAACGGTCGCGGCTTGTTCGGCTCTTGCGTGCGGAAGGCATGACGCCCATCGACCGGGCGACCGGTTCCATCCTGTCGGCCATGGCCGCAGCCGGAACCTTCCGTTTGGGTGGCACCATCGTCGGAACCAATGCATTTCGCCTCTATGAAGGCGAGCTTGGTATCCGTCTGCCAATTGGCGGTATGGCCAATACTGGCGACATCGACATCGCGCAGTTCGAGAAGCTCAGCGTTGCGTTGCAGGATCAGGTCGACCCGGGTCTTGCCGAGACGTTCTCAGCGCTCAAATTCGATCCTCTGCCAGCTCTTGACCAAGGTCGGACATGGCGATGGGCCCAGGGTGGCAGCGGCCAGTTGGTCGAGTTTCTCACACCGGCGTTCGGAGATGAGACCATCCGTGATCTGCCAGCATTGGGCGTGAACGCCCAAGGATTGAACTATCTCAACTTCCTGATCGCTGAGCCGATCCACGCGGCGGCGATCTATAGATCCGGCGTTCTGGTGCAGGTGCCCCGCCCGGAGCGTTATGCAGTCCACAAACTGATCATTGCCGACCGGCGCCGCGATGGGGCAGGGAGCCTGAAATCCGCGAAGGACCGCGAGCAGGCGGCTTTCCTTATCGAAGCGATGGCCGAGGACCGGCCCGATGATCTGGCTCGGGCCTATGCCACCGCAATGGAGGTTGGGCCGCGCTGGCGGGAACACATCGGCAACTCGCTGAAGCGAATGCCTGATACCAGGGGGATGCTCGACAGCTTGGGCGCGTGATGGCCATAACCGGGTCGCCTTCGGGCGGTCCTTTCGTCATATCTCATGGCGCGTGCGATCGGTCACACTTGATCTGCATCTCACGGCGTCCAGCACCGTCATCCCTCTACCCAGCCCGTCAGAGTTCGGCCCATCCGCTTCGGTAGGGGCTCGGGATGGTGCGCACCTCGCACATCGTCCGCAGCGCAAGACCGAGGGGTCGAGACGTCGCACATGAGGCTGAATACCTGCACAACCCTCGTGTGGTGTTTCGGAACATCGCATCCACGCGGGCGGGCTCCGTCAGCACCTCGGCCAGAATCGGCGGGACGAGGACGCGGAGGATGGCTGCGGCGTGATGGCAAGGGTCATCCGGATCACTCCTTTTTGCTCATAGATGTGGATCGCACGGGGTCGGCCTGTCCGTGCCCTCAGCTCACGCTTCGGCAAGCACAAATACGGCTTCCACGGCTGGCCGCGGACCCTCCGCATTTGCGCTTGCGACCGGGCCTCTTGCCCCCGTGCCGGGTGATCCCCATCGCAACAAGGAGTAATCCAAATGACCAACCACTACGTCGCCACCGTCCCCGTCAAGTTCACCGATACCGATGGCCAGGAGCGCACCCGCTTCCAACGCGTGGGTGCGATGTTCCGCAACACTCGCAACGGGGACGGCTCGGAGTTCTTCAGCCTCAAGCTCGACTTCCCGGTCGCGGTCTCGGAGCTGGTCATGTTCCCGCCGAGTGCGAAAGATCCCCAGGACTAAATCCTCTGATGAGGATGGGCCGCCCCAGGATGATCTTGGGGCGGCCCGATCCCTGTTCCAGGGATGCCGCGTCCGGCGGTCAGATCGCCCGAGGCGACTTCACGAAGTTGCCGGTCGCTGCGTGCTTAAAGGACGATCGCCGCTCGCAACAGTCTGGCCGCGACAGACCGGCCAGTCAGCCTCAAGGGGGCCATCCACAAAAACCTATCGGCCAGGGCCTCCCGGTTTTTGCGGCAGAGATTTGGCAAGCCAAATCTGGCCCGCCTTGACCCTGACTGTCCGCCCTGTCGGTGGGGTTTGCGCCCGCCCGCGGTTCCGTCCGAACACATGCGTGTTCGGCCAGACCCTCGGGCGGTGCTGGGGAAGCGGACACCAAGGCTGCCTGAGCCTGAATGCGACGTAAGTATATAATTGACAGCTAGGTATATTATCGTAAGGTAGGGGCAGCCTTGGTGGAAGGTGGCAGGAAATAGGGGGTCTTTC
>NZ_PGFI01000001.1 GCF_002797755.1 Brevirhabdus pacifica | reverse complement strand
GCTGCCGAGAGCGGATAAGCGCCCTCGGCAGCGCTCCACCAATAGGCACCGCGCTTGAAGGTGATGATCTTGCGGCGGCCGTCGTTGAAGCAGGCACCCGCAGCGTTTTGGGTTCCTTACGTGACATGGGTGTCTCCGTTCTCCGTGCGGTCAGGCGGCCTCGGCACTGCGACCTGCCCTGCCCACCTCCGATCTGGCGATCAGATAATCACAGGCGCGCTGCGCGTCCGCGGCGTGCCGGAAGATCGCGCCCTTGTCCGACCGAAGGACCCGCAACCAGTTGTGCAGGTAGGCGGCATTCATCTCGAGCGTATGCGCCGTGAAGCCGAGCGTCTGACCTAGGAACACCGAGGTCAATTCCGCGACGATCTCCTCGCGCGCATAGGACGTGTTGCCAAACTTCGAGAACCCGAAATCACGGTTCAGTCGATGGGGGGCTTTCGTGGCATGGGCCAGCTCATGGGCCCAGACCCCGTAGAAATTGCGTGGGTCCTGGAACCGCGTAATGGACGGCATGTAGACCTTGTCCACGGGCGGCAGGTAGTACGCTTCCGTTCCTGTGAAGACGGTCGTGATGTCGATGGCATCGAAAAACGCCTGCATGTGCGGGATGGGCTCGGACGGCGGATGCTCGGGCACGGGCTCCGGATCGGGGAAGAAGCTGTTGGGCAAGCCCTCGATCTGGCAGGCATTGAACACGCGGTAGGATTTCTGGAAGCGGAAGATGCGGGCTTCCTCGGAGCGATCATCGCCATCGCTGCGGTCGTCCTCGCCGCCCGCGTCTTTCCGGCTTTGGCCGTAATAGACGACGACAGAGGACTTCTCGCCCTTGCGGACCTTTGCGTCCAAGGCATTGGCCTGCGGCAACGTCATCCAAAAAGGCGAGCTGTGGCCCGCCATCACGGTCCGCATCGTCAGCAGGAAGTTGTTCACCCCCTGGTACGGTTCTCCGCCCACGCGCAGGGGGCGAGAGCTGCCACCTGCGGTCCATGGCTTGCGCCACGGCAGGACGCCGCGCTCGATGATACGAATGATTTCGTTTGTGATGACCTCGGAGGCATCGAATTTGGGCGTGCGGGATCGGGCCATGGCTGGCCTCCTTTCGAGTGTTGGTGAGAGGGAATGGTGATCAGGTTGACTGGCGGGGGCGCGGATCGTTGGCGATCCTGGCACCGAGGGCTTCGACCATGTCGATGTAGGTGGTCAGCGAGACGGACCTGCCAGGACCGCAAGGGTCAGGGTCGACCGATCCGTCCCGCGCCACGCACGGCAAGTTCGCGAAGGCGGTGACATCGGTGACGGATCGGATATCGATGAACGGCGTTCCTCGTGCGACCGCAAGAGTGGCCAAGGGAAAGCGCTCGATCGGCGCGAAGGTCGAAACGGTGGTCCAACCGAGATGGATGAATGTCCCGCCCTCTCCGCAGTTGACATGCGCGTTTGGCAATGACGCGGCCTGCTTCAAATACCCGAGATCACGCAGGACAGTCTCCCGCTCGCGCCGCTGTGCCTGCCCCGTCTGGCCGGATCGGCGTAGTTCCTTGTGTCGCCACCACGAGGCAGCGGTCGCGCGCAATACGCGCAAGACACCTGTTTGCATGAGAATGCCCTTCATCAGGAACGGCAGACCGGAATCCGGCCCGGACCCATCTGAGGGACCCCAAAGGCCCTCATCCGTCAGTCACAAAACCCGAAGGACACTTTCACTCTTTAGGGATCTGATGCCGGAGATTGTTAAATGCGAAGCTCATGAGAACGCAGGATCCTGCACTTTCCGGCATCAGACCCCAATGAGGAACAGGATCAGGCCCGGACACCCTCTTTCGGGCATCCTCAGGCCTGACCGCCCCCGGCCCTCCTCTTCCTCTCAAACCCCATGATTTCCGGAGGTGGCTTGTTTTTGTTCCTGTTATGTTCTACTTTAAGAGCGACGCTACGAAGGGAGATCCCCGATGGAAAGCACCACTTACGCCCTGCCCGCGACGCCAAAGCAGATTGCCTATGCGCGGTCGCTGGCCCTGCGCAACCAGACGCTTTTGCCGTGGGAGGTTCAGCAAGATCGGCGCTCCTTGAGCGCCTGGATCGACGCACAAGCCAAGTTGAACCCGGGCGCGCAGGACAGCCGCCCGACATCAAAGCAGGTCGCCTTCGCCGAGCGTCTCGCCCGGATCAAACGCCGCGCCGTGCCGGATGAGTGTTTCCGCGACAAGGGGCTGATGTCGAAGTGGATCGACGGGAACAAGTGAAGCTAGACAGACCCTGCTGTGATCGAGATTACTTCAGCCGATCGACAACGGATGCCCCGCCCGACCGAGCCAGCACGATCAGGCTGGACTGGATCTTGGATGTGAAGACGGAACTGAACGTGCCGATGGGCGTGCGGTCCTCCCAGACATAGGACTGCTCCAGAATATCCGTGTTGATCTCGTCCAGCATGACCCATTTGCGGACATGGGTCTCCAACCCTACGCGCTGCGACTCGATTTGTGGCACCTCGATAAACTTGCGCGAGGCCAAGGGCGGCTGCGTCGTGATCGGCAGGATGAACACCACGGTCTCGCTATCGGACTTGGCGACAGTGACGGCGATGCAGACAGGCCTCGTCTTTCGACCCTCGGTCTCGCCCGCCATCTGTTCTCGTTTCCATAGGAACGGGTAGCGGAAAACCTCTCCAGCACTCGGCTTAGTCATCAGACTGCGTCAAGTCCCGCTCGAGCCCTTCTATCATCAGCGCCTTGAGATCCTCGGGCATCTCGTCAACCATATGAGCCTGTTGCGTGGCCCCCCGCGCGAGCTGCTGGTACTGGTCCATGCTCATCAGCACGAATTTGGGTTTGCGATGCTTGGTGATCGCAATCGGCGACCGAATGGCCGCGTCGAACAGGTCACTTGTGTGCCGCGTAAGGTCGGCCGCCTTGAACTCGGGAAGCTCATGCATGATCTGGGTCTCCATTTGTGCAGAATATACATACATTCTGGATATTCTGCAAGAGATGGGTTGAGCCCTCCCATGTGTCATCCGAACCGCTGCACGGTCTCAGTGTAGGTGTACATATTGGCGGTGATGCCGTTCTCGATGGACTCGTCCGAGGTCAGATGGTCGTAGCCGCGATAGACTGCCAGCGCGCCGTAGCGATCGAGCGTGACGAACGCCCCTGCCCGCCCGATGTCTGTCGGATTGAAGACTAACGGCAGGGCCTCGATCTTTTCGATCTCCGCTTCCGACACGCGAAGCCGCTTATCAATCTCGGCGGGGGTCTCATCCTGTCCCGCGTGTTCTTCTTCCAGCGCCTGATACTCGGAGAGCCGTTTGGTATGAACCGCTTCTTCTTCATCCGTCATAGGTGCCGGATCGCAGGACAAGGACCGCAGGCCGTGGCTATAGCCGTGAGGCAGGTCGAGTGCGACCTCGATCCACTTCCAGCCCTCAACCGCAACCGTCTCAGCCTCGGCCTGGAGTTTCTCCGTCACCAGCCGATCGAGCAAGGCAGGGTTCTCGAGCGAACTGTCGCCATCGCCCTGGAAGAGGTCATGCAGCATCGGTCTGACCCTTGTCAGGCAGGGACACAAACGCGCGGAACCGGTAGAACGGGTGCAGAGCGACGCGCTGCATGTTTTCCGCAAGGGAATCGTCCTCGGCCAGGATGTCGGACGCTGCATCCCGCACAATGCAGGGAATTGGCGTGGTCTTTGCCAAACGCTTCTCCTTCACCAGCAGGGACAATGCTAGGAACCGGCGGCCCCCGGTTGGGTTCTCGAACTTGCCAGTCTCGGTACCATCGTCAGCCAACACGGGCCGCCCGCTCAGGCTCTGCATGAGGCCGCGGTGAGCGATGTCTTCGGCCAGGTCCTCGACGGACACGCCGGCCTTGATGCGCCGCGCGTTGGAGTGCCTCAACATCAGTTTGTCGAAAGGGATATCCAGGGACCGGGACAGGGTGATTATCTGGACAGCTTTGGTTATCAGATATTCTCCACGACGGGCGTCGGAAGCCACTCTTCCGATCTCACTTTCGGTCACCATCAAACCTACACTCCTTTCCCTCTCCCGGTGGTTCTTGACCGCGGTCAAGAAGTTCATGTGGGAGCAAGTTGTGTGCGTAGGACCCTTTCAAAATAGGCGTCAGGGTGTTTGATCGTGTCTGCTCTTGCTATCAGGTAGTCAAAGATGAGAAGCAGTTTTCCTGCGCCTGCCTTCTGGATGCCATGCCGCAGTTCGTCTTTGCTTATTCTAAGCAATCGACCCAGGTCGTATAGAATGCGGGTAAGTGCTTCTCCTGTGCGCGGCGGTTCTGGGAAAAATCCCGCAACGTGGGTGAAGTCTTCCCATGCCATGCGTGCTGGGTCTCGGTTCATCGTGGGTTTGGTTTGTGCGGTTTGTTCACCGCGATTGACCGTAGTGGGAACATTCTTTTTAATATCTTTTTTTATAGACTCTATGTGCCGGACATTTTGACCGTTTGTGGCGGGCAGATCGTTGGAATCTGGTGTATGAGGTCGGTGTTCGATAGTTAGTAAATTATCTGCGGTACCAGTTTTTGCTGCGGCATGGTGTTCACCGTAGCTTGCGTCGGTATCGGCTCCGAGGGCTCTAAGTTCTGAGATAACGCTCAGGACTGCATCAACGGTTAATGTTGCTCGACGCAGGACATTTCTGATCATGTTGAGGGTAGAGAGCTTTGCTTCATCGAAGCGTGTCTGTTGGAGTAGCGAAGCACGTAGGGCCAACGCCTCAGCCTTCAGTGAGCGCAAGCGCTCGCGTTCTTCGGTGAGCTGCAAGGCTTGTGTCGCGAGCGAGCCGTACCTCTCGATCAAGGGCTTCAGGTCGATACCGAAGGCATCTCTGATAACGCCTCCATACCGCAGCGGAAAGCGTTTGCCATTTGCTGAATTCTTGCGTTCGATCAGTTCAGCAGCTGAGAGGCGTCCCAGGCTGCGTCGAATTGTTCTCTCATCGAGTCCATTGGCGCGCTCTGACAGAGAAGCGTTCGATGGGAACACGACAGTGAGCGTAAGTCGCTGGCTGTCCTGAATCTCACGTTCTTTGCGGGGTAGGAAGCTAATGAGCGCGGTCAGAACGGCGAGGTCATTGGTTGTGAGACCGAGCTCCTTCCTCAGTACGCGAACTGGGCCCAGAAGCTCATAGGGGTTAGGGCAGGGCAGAGATATCCGTTCCGCCAGGGCGGTTGTTGTTTCATTTGCATGTCTCATGGTGTTTCGGAAGAAAAAGCTTCCCCGTTCACCGCGAGCGGTGTTGAAATCGATTCGTTTTGGGGGTATCAATCAGGTGTCGAGACTGATTGAGGCCCTTCGGAAGCATCGCTTTCGGGGGGTCTTTCTTTTTCTAGCCGGTCCTCCTTTCGTTTTCTGCTCGTTGCTTTTGATGTCTTGACCGCGGTCAAGACACGGGGGTCGTCACTCTGGCCCGTCTTGACCGCGGTCAAGAAGCTCCATGACCAGCTTCCGGACTGCCTCCTCAACACGAGGGACAAGATCCGCGTCCACATCGATGGTGATACGGTTGCCCTTTCGGCCGATCTTCACGCGCTCACTGGGGTGTGTCTTCTGCGTCGATGGTTTGGTGGCTGTCAGCAAGGCAACCGCCGCTTCGAGACGGTCGGGGCCCGGTATGTTGCGAGGGATTTTGCCGGCAACTTCTCGGGCTCTCGCGACGTCTTTCTCGCACAGCCTGAAAAGCTTTTCCCAAACCCGTCGACCAACGCCGTGTGCAGGTCCGATAGCCTGGATCAGTTCCATCGGGATGCCCGTAGCGATACGGTTCATCCGCGAGACGAGCGATTCATCGATCTGAAGTGCCCGATACGCGATCGTTTGAGCGTTCTTGCGCGTTTCTTCGGTTTTCCCAAGTTCTCGAATGATTCCGGCGACAAACAGAGCCCTTTCGATGAACGATGGATCTTGGCGCGCATTATTCTCTACGCCTTGGGCAATGAGAGCTTCCTCGTCGGTCATCTCCATGACCGTAGCGCGCACTTTCTGACCAAGTTGGCGACAAGCGAGAAGCCGACGGCGTCCATAAACGATCTCAAGCGCACCGTCCTCGGTTCGGCGAACCAGCACTGGAACCTTTTGACCGTGCTCGCGGATCGACGAGACAAGCTCATCCAGACCATCGCTTGGATCGATGCGGTCCATGACCGCGGACATCCGTATGGCGGTCGGGTCGATCAGCCGCGTGGCGTGTTTATCCTCTTCGAGCAAAGATGCTTGAGCGCGAGCTACAGTCGGGCTCGTCCGTTTCACATCCAGATCGTCGTCTGAAGGCGGCGTTTTGCCCATCGCGTTCTTGAGTGAGTCCCCGAAGACCTTACGCGCCATGGCTACGCCCCCATGCTTTCAGGATTTCGCGTTCGACTTCGTCGGTCACGCGCGAGACGGACTCGATCGCGCGCTCGTAAGTTCTGCGGTTCACGTCGCGAGGTTCGACCTCGAAGATGCTCTGCTGGGTGTTCGCAGCATCACCCACGGCTGTTGATTTCAGGAACTCGGCAGACAGCACGGCATCCCCGAGGACTGTCCGAAGCAGAGACGAAATCTGCACCTGCGGACCATCCGTATTTTCGTAGCGGGTGATCAGAACTCGCACGAAGTTCAGTCCATGTTCCGGGGCGTGTGCCTCGACGACGCCCATCAGGTTGCTCGCCATGCCCAGAAAGCTCGCCAGCGACATGACATCGAGCATCGACGCGTTGAGCGGGATCAGGACCCCGGTCGATGCAAAGAGGGCAGAGATCACCGAGAAGTTCAGCTGCGGTGGGGTGTCAAATATTACCACATCATATCGGTTGAGGACGGGCTCAAGCGCTTCCCGGATGCGGCTATGGAACGTGGTGGCGCCGTGTCTGAAGCTCAGGGCGACCTCGAACTCGTACTCCATGATGTCCATGGATGCCGGGATCAGATCCACGGTCGGGAAGTTTGTTTTGCGAATGATCTCTGTTGCGGGCAGTGGATCGTCGGATCGGATAAGATCGTATGACGTGGGCATATCCGGATCCAGCTCGGGAGTAACCCCGAATAGGTTTGTCAGACTTGCCTGGCTGTCGAGGTCGATCAGTAACACCCGGTAGCCGCGCAGACCCAGTAGTTGCCCTACATGGGCAACAGATGACGTCTTGGCGGAGCCACCCTTCAGGTTGAAGATCGTCAAGACCTGACAAGCCTCTCCCGGTCTTCTGTGCGGGTGTTCTTCTGGCTTTATCCTTCCAGTCTCGAGAAGTACGCGTTGTGCCTCGACCATCTCCTCTGCAGAGAAGCTACGGCGGTTGCCGCCCTCCAGGACACCTTCGGGAAAGCCTTCGAGGTTTGACACATGATGGCGAAAGGTATTCTGATTAATGCGAAGCAGTTCAGCCGCTTCCCGCATGGCGAAGCGTCGGAGGCCCTTCTGAGCGTCCGGTGGGAAGGTTTCCTGCGCATGTTCACGCAACCGACTACCAAGCCGCTTGGACATGACTTCAAATCTCTGGGAGGCCCGTATCCCGTTCATCACTGCCCTCAAGTCTTTATTGTTTTGCAAAGCTTAACAGATATTGTGGATAAATCCAGACCAAACCGTTGAGCGGCCTGGCGGCGTTGAAGGCACCGATTTCTGTCGCCCGTAAACTGTTAAAAATCAGCGTCTTGGGCGACTGCGCTCTCACTCTACTTCAACACCTCGTTGCCAGCTACGAAGTGACCACAAGATGTATTGTGAGTGCGTACAGAAATCAGTCGGCAGAATCGGATGGGCGATTCTCGGGAATCTCAATCGAGCAGCCCCAGCCTCTCAGCCCGCTCCAGTAGCATCTTCACCGAAGAAGGCTGCCAGCTTGTCCGCCCGCGTGGCGTGCGCTCGCGCATCGCTTCCAGCCGGGTGCAGATCGCCTGAAGCGTGATGTCGGGATCTGCGCCCTTGATGCCGGCGACGATCGCGGGCAGACGGTCGTCGGTTTCGCGGCGCCCGGCGCGGGCCAGCACCTCGGCAGGCAGGAACCCATCGCGAACATAGGCCTTCACAGCGCGCAGCAGGCGGCTTTGTGTCCAGCGACGCGCCTCGGGCAAGGGGCCGTTGATGATGCGCACCACGTCTTCCCAGGCCAAGTCGGGCCGCAGGCGGCGGACATGGGGCACCCAATCTTGGGCCGTCTCGTTCAGACGCTCTATGTAGCCGTCCTGTCGTGCCAGCCGCACTTTGCGCAGAGCGGCTGGGTCCTTGGCCCGCAGCCCAGGGTTCCCGCCGACCCGGCCCTTGGTACGGGCGCTCGCCAGCCCCGCCTTGGTACGTTCCCGGATCAGCGCCCGCTCAAACTCGGCCGCGGCGCCCAGAACCTGCAGCGTGAACTTGCCTTGCGGGGATCCGGTGTCGATCGGGTCCTGAATGGAACGAAAGAACGCACCCTTGGCCTCCAGCCGCTCGATCACCTCCAGCAGATGCGACAGGGATCGCGCGAGGCGGTCAATCCGCACGACCACCAGCGTGTCGCCCTTGCCGATGCGCTCCAACACCCGCGCAAGCACCGGCCGCGCACGATTGCCGCCCGAGGCCTGTTCTTCATGGATTTCGGCGCAGCCTGCGGATTTCAGGGCCTGCGACTGGGGCAGGGGGGTCTGATCTTCGGTCGATACGCGGGCATAACCGATCAGGGGCATCAAAACAGTCTTTTTGCAATTTCATATACCGTTACTAAACGACCGTTTGCAAACGCGCGCAAGGGGTGTTTCCCTCGTCGCGCTGAGTTCGGGAAGCCTTGTATCTATGGGCTGAAGCCCACGAGAGGCG
>NZ_PGFI01000019.1 GCF_002797755.1 Brevirhabdus pacifica | reverse complement strand
CGCTGCAGGCGCATCAAGGGCAACGGCACTTCAGATCATACTGACAAACAAGCGAAACCTGTCCGATTCGCCGAAAGCCCCATTACGGCATCTTTGCCTTTTTGAGGGGCAGCGGGCCTTCATCGGCTGGAATGTCAGGAGGGGGTGTCCCCTGCCCTGCTACCAGTCGCGCGCAAGCATGATGGTCAGTACGCGCATGGTGGTGGCGGGATTGTCCGGGGTCTCGGCGCCATAGCGGAAGTCGGAATCCGCTTCGTACAAATCCAGTTTCCAGAACACGGTCTCGCCCCGGATCTCGACCGCCCCGAAATCGTGCCATCCCTCGGGATCATTCTCAGGCTCGAATGTGGCAAACTCACCGGTCGCCTTCACCGCCTCGGCCATGAAGCCGTCATCGGCCTCCATAAGCGAGCGGGTGACATGCATGCGGCCCTGGATGGGTTGCGCGGGCGGCACTCCATGGCACGCGAGCTTGCGAAACGCGTCGTTCTGCGCCGCGATCAAGGTCGGATCGGGACTATCTGGTTGGGGTTGAACGGTCATGGACATGGGGATCTCCTTTGAGAGGTTTGAAACACCCTTCTCAAAGCCCGCTTTTTCTTTTCCGCTTGGCGGATGAATCGAGGCCGAAGGCGCCCCACCCGAACAGCCCTTTGGGTCTGTAATTCGGGTTGGGGATGGTTTCGATCCAGCCGCCTTGTTCTTTGATGCTCTCGAGCGCTGCCGAGAGCGGATAAGCGCCCTCGGCAGCGCTCCACCAATAGGCACCGCGCTTGAAGGTGATGATCTTGCGGCGGCCGTCGTTGAAGCAGGCCACCCGCAGCGTTTTGGGTTCCTTACGTGACATGGGTGTCTCCGTTCTCCGTGTGGTCAGGCGGCCTCGGCACTGCGCCCTGCCCTGCCCACCTCCGATCTGGCGATCAGATAGTCGCAGGCGCGCTGCGCGTCCGCGGCGTGCCGGAAGATCGCGCCCTTGTCCGACCGAAGAACGCGCAACCAGTTGTGCAGGTAGGCGGCATTCATCTCGAGCGTATGCGCCGTGAAGCCGAGCGTCTGACCCAGGAACACCGAGGTCAATTCCGCGACGATTTCCTCGCGCGCATAGGACGTGTTGCCAAACTTCGAGAACCCGAAATCACGGTTCAGTCGATGCGGGGCTTTCGTGGCATGGGCCAGCTCATGCGCCCAGACCCCGTAGAAATTGCGCGGGTCCTGAAACCGTGTGATGGATGGCATGTAGACCTTGTCCACGGGGGGCAAATAGTACGCCTCCGTGCCCGTGAAGACGGTTGTGATGTCGATGGCATCGAAAAACGCCTGCATGTGCGGGATCGGCTCGGACGGCGGATGCTTGGGCGCGGGCTCTGGGTCAGGGTAGAAGCTGTCGGGCAAGCCCTCGATCTGGCAGGCATTGAACACACGGTAGGATTTCTGGAAGCGGAAGATACGGGCTTCCTCGGAGTGATCATCCCCGTCGCTGTGAACATGCTCATCGCCGGCGTCTCTCCGGCTTTGACCGTAGTAAACGACGACAGAGGATTTCTCGCCCTTGCGGACCTTTGCGTCCAACGCATTGGCCTGCGGCAACGTCATCCAAAAAGGCGAGCTGTGGCCCGCCATCACTGTCCGCATCGTCAGCAGGAAGTTGTTCACTCCCTGGTAGGGTTCCCCGCCCACGCGCAGGGGACGAGAGCTGCCACCTGCGGTCCAGGGCTTGCGCCACGGCAGGACGCCGCGCTCGATGATGCGGATGATTTCGTTTGTGATGACCTCGGAGGCATCGAATTTGGGCGTGCGGGATCGGGCCATGACTGGCGTCCTTTCGAGTTTTGGTGAGAGGGAATGGTGATCAGATTGACTGAAGGGGCCTCGGATCGTTGGCGATCCTGGCACCGAGGACTTCGACCATGTCGATGTAGGTGGTCAGCGACACGGACCTGCCGGGACCCCAGGGTTCAGAGTCGTCCGATCCGTCCCGCGTCACCCGCGGCAGGTTCGCGAAGGCAATCACATCGGTGACGGGTCGGATATCGATGAACGGGGTCCCTCGTGCGACAGCAAGAGTGGCCAAGGGAAAGCACTCGATCGGCGCGAAGGTCGACACGGTGGTCCAACCGAGATGGATGAACGTGCCGCCCTCTCCGCAGATCACATGCGCGTTTGGCAATGACGCCGCCTGCTTCAGATAGCTGAGGTTACGCAGGACGGTCTCGCGCTCGCGCCGCTGTGCCTGCCCCGTCTGGCCGGATCGGCGTAGTTCCTTGTGTCGCCACCACGAGGCAGCGGTCGCGCGCAATACGCGCAAGACACCTGTTTGCATGAGAATGCCCTTCATCAGGAACGGCAGACCGGAATCCGGCCCGGACCCATCTGAGCGACCCCAAAGGCCCTCATCCGTCAGTCACAAAACCCGAAGGACACTTTCACTCTTTGGGGAACTGATGCCGGAGAATGTTGAATGCGAAGCTCATGAAAACCTAGGATCCTGCACTTTCCGGCATCAGATCCCAATGAAGAACAGGGTCGGGCCCGGAAACCCTCTTTCGGGCACCCCAAAGGCCTGACCTCCCCCGGCCCTCCTCTTCCTCTCAGACCCCATGATCTCCACAGGCGCCTTGTTTTTGTTCCTGTTATGTTCTATTTTGAAAGACGAACTATGAAGGGAGATCCCCGATGGAAAGCACCACTTACGCCCTGCCCGCGACGCCAAAGCAGATCGCCTATGCGCGCGCGCTGGCCTTGCGCAACCAGACGCTTCTGCCGTGGGAGGTTCAGCAAGATCGGCGGTCCCTGAGCGCCTGGATCGACGCACAAGCCAAGTTGAACCCGGGCGCGCAGGACAGCCGCCCGACATCGAAGCAGGTCGCCTTCGCCGAGCGTCTCGCCCGGATCAAACGCCGCGCCGTCCCGGATGAGTGTTTCCGCGACAAGGGGCTGATGTCAAAATGGATCGATGGGAACAAATGAAGCTGGGTAGCCCCTGCGGTGATTGAGACTACTTCAGCCGATCAACAATCGATGCCCCGCCCGACCTGGCAAGCGCGATCAGGCTGGACTGGATTTTGGATGTGAAGACGGAACTGAACGTGCCGATGGGCGTGCGGTCCTCCCAGACATAGGACCGCTCCAGAATATCGGTGTTGATCTCGTCCAGCATGACCCATTTGCGGACATGGGTTTCTGACCCCACGCGCTGCGACTCGATCTGTGGCACCTCGATGATCAGCACGATGTTGACGAGCGTTGCCGCAACAAGCAGCCGGAGCGGGGTTCGGGTACACCCCATTGACTCTAGCCTACGGCGACCCCGAACAGCGCACCGACCCCGGCTGTCGCCGCCATTGCAAGCGCTCCCCATAGCGTGACCCGCGTGGCCCCACGGACGACGCCTGCGCCGCCGGCCGAAGCGCCCAATCCGCCAAGAACCGCAAGGCCAAGGATCGTCGATCCCGCCACCAGGGGAGCGATCTGCGCCTCCGAGACCAGCAGCACGACGATCAGGGGCAGCACCGCCCCAACGGCGAAGGTCAGTGCGGACACCAGAGCCGCCTGGATAGGGCGGGCGGTAAAGGTTTCCGAAATGCCGAGCTCGTCGCGCGCATGCGATCCGAGCGCGTCGCGTTCAGTCAGTTGCACGGCAACCTTTTTCGCCAGGTCGCGGTCCAGCCCCCTTTCAACATAAATCAGGGTTAGTTCCTCGAGCTCGGCCTCGGGCGTTTCCTCGAGTTCACGGCTCTCTCGGGCGAGGTCCGCCTGTTCGGCGTCAGTTTGCGAGCTGACCGAGACATACTCCCCCGCCGCCATCGACATCGCACCAGCCATAAGCCCGGCCAGCCCGGCGATCATGACCTCGGGCTTGCCGGAGCCTGCGGCCGCGACGCCGACGACGAGGCTCGCGGTCGAGACAAGACCATCGTTGGCTCCGAGAACGGCGGCCCGCAACCAGCCGATGCGATGCACCATATGGATTTCAGAATGTGATAGACGGCTCATGGCGTGGCTCCTTGAACGATGTCACCTTGCTCTGACGTGATGGCCTGTGGTTTGCCCGTAGCTGGCTCCTGCGGCGCGATGCGCAGCGCGCGCAGGGCGTTCAGGATCACGGCAACGTCGATCACTTCTTGCAGGAGCGCGCCCTGGACCGGCGTGAGGTAGCCGAAAGCGGCCGCGATCATGCCCATGACAGACAGGCCGATCCCGGCGACAACGCTTTCGACCGCTATCCGCCGCGAGGCCCGCGCGATCTCGATGCCGGGCCCCAGCCGGTCGATCCGGTCGACGAGCAGCACCACGTCGGCGGCCTCGGCCGAGGCCGCGGCGCCCCGTGCCCCCATTGCCACGCCTACATCGGCTGCGGCCAGGGCGGGCGCGTCGTTGACACCATCACCCACCATCATCACCGGCCCGTGTTTATGCTCGGAAAGCACCAGTAACACCTTTTGATCCGGCGTCAGACCGGCCCGCAGCCCGTCGAGGCCCAGCCCCTCGGTCACGCGCTCGGCCACGTCCGCGCGGTCGCCAGTAGCCAGAAGGATGCGCGCGATCCCTTGACGGCGCAGACCGTCCAGCATGGCACCCGCTCCCTCGCGCAGCGGGTCGGACATGACGAGGTGCCCGGCCATGTGACCGTCAACTGCCACTGCGACAAGGACCGATCCGGCGCCCTTGGCGGGGTGATCGCCCACCATCCGCCCGACACGGGACGCCACGAAGCCGTCGCCGCCGACGATCACCTCGCGGTCCTCCACACGACCCAAGACCCCTTCGCCCGGGATCTCAGCCACTTCTGTCGGAACGGGCAGTGTGAAGGCCCGCGCCTTTGCGGCAGCGACGATGGCCTGCGCCACAGGGTGTTTCGATGCCTGATCGAGCGCGGCGGCAAGGCGGAGGATGTCGTCCTCGGTCATGCCATCGTGGCTGTCGATCGAGATGATCTGCGGACGGCCATCTGTCAGCGTCCCCGTCTTGTCGAGGATCAGCGTACGGATGCGCGCCATTGTCTCGAGCGGCCCTGCGCCCTTGATCAAAACGCCAAAATGCGCCGCACGCGAGAGACCCGCGACCAGTGCGACCGGCACGGCAAGGATCAGCGGACAGGGCGTGGCGACCACCAGCACGGCGACCGCGCGGATCGGATCGCCTGTGAACCACCAGGCCGCGAAGGCGATACTGACGGTGACGACCAGAAAGCCCAGCGACCAGCGGTCGGCCAGCCGGGACATCGGCGCTTTGGACGCCTGCGCTTCCTCCACTAGACGAACGATCCCGGCATAGGTGCTGTCCTTGGCCTCGCGCGTCGCCGTCAGGTCGAAGGCCTCGCCCGCGTTGGTCGATCCGCTCATGGCGTCGGCCCCGCGCGCCAGCCGGACTGGCAGGGACTCACCCGTCAGCGCCGCGGTGTCGAGGAAGGCGGTGTCGGACGCCACCGTGCCGTCCACGGGAACGACATCACCCTGCCGGATCAGCAGGCGATCGCCCGGTGCGATCTCCTCGAGAGGCACATCCTCAAGACCGCCGTTCCGGTGCCGCGTCGCGGTCCGGGGTACGCGGGATAAAAGATCCTTCATCGAACGACGTGCACGGCCCTCAGCGAAGGCTTCGAGGAAAGTGCCTCCAGAATACATGACTGCGACGACAGCCGCAGCCAAGGTCTCGCCGAAGACAAGCGCCGCCGACATCGACAGCGCGGCAACGATATCGAGGCCCACCTCGCCGCGCCCAATGCTCCGGACGATTTCGACCACAAGCGCTGCCAGCGCGGGAACAACTCCTGCAATCCAGATCAGGGTCGCGATCTCTGGTTGGCCCGCAAGGTAGAATGCGAGTCCCACGATCAGCCCGGTTGCGGCCATCAGCAGGAGTGCGGTCTTGAAGCGATCGGTACGGGTCTGTTCCATGCGGCTCATCTTCCCCCGGCTGAGGCGATTGCCGCTGGTTCTTCGGAAAAAAGACGCCCGACTCCCACGCCCATTGCATTGCCTTCATCATCGCGTAGAAGAAACAGGGCGTCGAGTCCACGTTGTCTTGCGAGGTCCGCACCCCTCTCCGCACCGAGCACCATCAGCGCCGTCGCCCAAGCATCGGCCTCGGCACAGGTGCGGGCCACGACGGTGACGGAGGCGGGCGGCGCGATCAGCGGCGCGCCACGTCTCGGATCCATGGTATGCGACAGGCGGCACCCCTGAACCTCCACCCAATGGCGGTAGTCACCGGATGTCGCGACGGCGGCGTCCTGCAGCGCCAGAACCGATTGCGGCGTCCGGCGATCAGGGTCCGGCGCTTCTACCGCGATGATCCATGCCTCGCCATCGGGGCGCAGGCCCATGGCACGCATCTCACCGTCGATGCCGACAAGGGCGTCGGCAATCCCATGATCGCGCAAGGTCTCGGCGAGCTGGTCGACGCCATAGCCCTTGGCGATGCCGTTCAGATCCAGCGCAATGGGCGCGGTCTTGCGCAACTGCATCCCCTCGATCTCCAGCACCTCCTGCGCCGGGCGGCGGGGGGCGTCCATCGCGGCGCGGATACCCTCGGGCGCGGCGGCCCCGGGCCCGAAGCCCCAGGCCGTCACCGCATCGCCCATTCCGATATCGAAGGCCCCGCCCGAGGCGCGCCCGATCTCGAGCCCGAGGCGCAGGACCGCCCGCAGTTGCTCCGGCACCACCACCCAATCGCCCACCGGCGCCGCGTTGATCCGCATGAGCGCGCTCTCCGCGTTCCACGTCGACATCTGCGTGTCCACCTCGTCGACAACCGCCTGAAGGGCGGCACGGATTGCATCCGTGTCGCGGCCCCGATCCGCGAAGAACAGGGCCGACCAGCGCGTGCCCATGGTGGGGCCGTTCAGGACGATGCGCGCGCGCTCAGTAGACATCTTCGACATACCGCCCCTCCGCCTTCAGAACTGCGGGCGTCAACCCGAATGGTGAGAGAATTTCGGCCAGCGCATCGGTCACACCCATGGCCATGTCGCGCCCGCCGCAGACCATCACGCGGGCCCCGTTGCGAAGCAAACGCGCAACTTCGGTGGCCTCTCCACGCAGCGCGTCCTGCACGTAATGCGGAAGCGTCCCGCGCGAGACGGCCGTGACAAGCCGGGTCAACCGCCCCTCTGCCTGCCAGCCGGCCATCTCCTCGCCATAGAAGAAATCGCTGTCCGCATGCCGCATGCCGAAGAACAGGTGCACGGGCCTGTGCCGCGCATTGCCGCGGATGAAGCCCGCCAGCGGCCCGATGCCGGTGCCCGCCCCGATCAGGATCAGCGGGGTGCGACCGCGACCGGCGTGAAAGCCGGGATTGCGCCGCAGAAAGGCCCGGACCGTATCGCCCGGTTCCAGCGCGGTCAGCTGGCCCGAGGCCAGACCGCCCGGATGCTTGCGCACCACGATCTCGACGAACCCGTCGCGCCGGCCCGAGGCCAGCGAATAGAGGCGCGGCACCGGGCTGCCCTGCGGCAGGACGCCGATCAGGTCGCCCGCCTGGAACCGTGCGAAGCCCGTGCCCGTCAGCCGCTGCCACGGCGTTGCGCGCGGCAGGGCGAAGCGCAGGATCGCGGCCCCCGCCTGCATCTCGGCCCCGTAGTTGCGCCGCGAGACGAGGGTCAATGTTTCGGTGCGCGGCGAGACGGGCTGATGAAAAAGCTCGAGAGAGATGCTAAGCGCCTCGCCAAGAGCGCGGCCCCAGCGCGCGAAATCCTGTGGCGATTGGCGGTCGATCGTGTCCAGCGGCATGAGTTCGGCCCAGCCCTTCGCCTGCGCCGCTGCCGCAACGGCGTTGGCGAAGGCGCAATAGGCCGGAAAGCTGCGGTCGCCGAAGCCGAGCACGGCCATCTGGATATCAGGCACAGGGGCCGACGCGTTCAGCCGGTCGAGAAAGCCCTTCGCCGAGGACGGAGCGGCACCATCGCCATAGGTCGCGGCGAGCAGGATGATGCGCTCGGCACGGGCGTAGCGCTCTGGCGCGAAGCCCGACATCGGGCCAACATGGACGCCCTGCCCCGCTGCCGTCAGCGCGGCATGCAGGGTCGCGGCGAAGCCCCAGGTGCTGCCACCCTCGCTGCCGACAAGAATGATCGTCTCGGCACGGCCCGCGGGCTGGTTGCCCCGGATGCGCGGCCGCCCGCGCCGCCCGGCAAGCCAGATCAAGACGCCGGTCACGCCCATCGCCGGCACTCCGAGCGCCATCATCCCGAGCACAAGGCCGAGCGTCGCGGCCCCCTGCCCCGTGTGCAGCATGTAAATGGTTTCCGAGACGCGCTCCCACCCGGTCAGGTCGGCCCATGCCACGAGCGCGCCGGTTCCCTGGTCAAGATAGCCGGTGCCCCGGTCGGTCTTCAGTGTGAACACGTCCGTCGCGTCGCCGGGATAGGGAAAGCTCAGTTCGCGCAGCTCGGCGACGGGGGCCTGCAGCAGCGTGGCCATCTGATCGAGAGCGAACCCAATTTCTCCGCTCACTTCGGTGGGATCAGCCGGCAGGACGCTACCGTCCGGCAGAAGATCGAAGGTGGAGGCTGTCATCCAGAGGGCGGTGGTGGAGGACAGAACGAGGCCGATGACGGCGATCCGGGCGATCTCGACATGCAGCCTGCCCGCGAACGGACCGCGCAAGGACGCGAACCAGTGCCGCCATCCGCCCGCCCGTCGCGCGACCAGCATAGCACCCGAGAGCGAGAGGACCAGCATCGCCGCGGCCCCGGCGGCCATGGCGATACGCCCGCCATCTCCGAGGAAGAGCGAGCGATGAAAGTTGGTGAGCCAGCGAAGGGCCTGGTTCGGGTCGGCCGAGGCCACGCCCGCGCCCGTCGCCGGGTCGATCACGGCAGCACCCGGCGCGCCCTGATCGAACCAATAGGCGGTGATCCGACCGGAGGGCGACCGCCGGATCTGCTCGACGCCCGGATAGACGACCTGGATGCGGTCCGCGAGGGTGGCGACTGTCAGGCCAGTCTCCACCTGCGGCGCGGTGATGCGCTCGACTGCCGGAAAGACCGAGAGCGCAGCGCCGCTCAGGCTCAGGATCGTGACGAGCGCGAGTGCCAGAAGACCCGGCCAGCGATGGAGTATACGGATCATGGCCCTGCCCCTCACATGTCGTAGGAGAAGTTGGCGATGTAGCGCCGCCCGGTCACCGGAGTGCCCGCGCCCGCCGTCGTCAGCGGCACGGCCACCTCGTTCGGGCTGTCGCGCATATCCTCGACCGCCGCGTCGATGTGCAGCGTGTAGCCCGCATCGAACAGCGCATCGGCCAGATCAAGCGTGATTTCGAGACTGCGGCCCGCGCCGACGCTGGCGCCGGTGATGCCGTTTACCTCCGCGGTATCGCCGCCCGTGGCACGGTACCAGTCGCTAAGATGCTCGTAGTACTTGGACTTGTCGCCGGCCATCCAGAGACTGCCGACATAGGCGCCCGAGGCGTCGGTTACGTAAAGCGCGAGGTAAGCGCCGTCGCCGCCATAGTTGTTAAGGGTGGTTGTGAGCGTCACGGGCCGTGCCATAGCGAGGCCGGGAAGCGTGAGTGCGGTGGTAAGCGCGAGCGTTGCGAGAAGTGATTTCATGGGAATGATCCTTGTTCAGGGTGCTTCGGAGCTGTTCAGTTCACCTGAACCTGCGGAGGGGCGCCGTTTCCGAAGAGGCCGTTCTGCGGAGGAGCGACCGTTCCAGCGGGCGCGGGATTGCGGGCGCCACCGCGGTCGTCGTCATCATCCTCGTAGTCCATCTCGACGATCTGCAGCGTCGCCGGATCGAGCTTCACCTCGATCTCGCGGCCATCCTGGTCTCGGCCTTCGATTTCGTAGCAGCCGTCGTCGATCTCGAAGTCGCGCACCGTCCAACCGTTCTGTTCGGCCATCTGCATGGCGGCCTCGCGCGGCTGCCACTGGTCACGGGGCGCATTGCAATCATCGTCGTCGGCCAGCGCAGCGCCGGCGGGCAAAAGTGCGATCAGGGCAAGGGCGGTCAGGGTCTTTTTCATGGCAAGGGGTCCTTTCGTTTGATGAGACCAATCTGGCACCCCGACCTGAGGGCATCCTGACGCCCCAGCGATTCCTGCTTCAGCTTGCCGTCAGGAAAATGGCCCCGCCGATGAGGGCGGGGCCAAAAAAAGATGCGAGCGCAGGCTACAGGGCTGGCATGGCTATGCGCCCTGCCCCGCGTTCAGGTGAATTCGAACTGCTCGAAGCGGACACGGCGAGGCGTTTGGCCTTGTGCTTTCAAGCCCTTGAGAATCCCGTCCTTCAGACCGGTTGGGCCGCAGAACCACAAATCGGCTTGCCGGATCGCGAAAGGGACCGCGCCAATCAGGCGCTCGGCCGTGAGCCTGCCATCGCGCGTCGTAACGACCACCTCGAAACTGAACCTCGGGTTGCGGGCAGCCGCAGCGCGCAGCGTCTCTACCCCAATCGCCTCCTCTTGTGTCCGAACGCAGTGGATGAGGTGAATGTCGCGGCTATCCGCTTCGCTCAGGCTTTCGGCCCAGGCGAGGAACGGCGTGATACCGATGCCGCCCGCCAGCCATATCTGGCGCGCACCGCCCTTGCGGAAATTGAACCGTCCATATGGCCCTTCGACCTGCACGCGCGTTCCGGTCCGCAAGATGGCGAGCAGGCTTCGTGTCCAGCCACCCAAGCCCCGGATGGAGAACGTCAGGGTGCCGTCAGGGCGCGGGGCGCTGGCGATCGTGAAGGGGTGCGGCTCGGACAGTCCTGCCTCTGGCGCGCGGAAGAAGGCGAATTGCCCCGGCCGCCACCGCATGGCCCGCCCCTCGGGGCGGAGGGTTAGCGTGGTGGTGTCCTTGGTCTGGCTGATCTCTGTGACGGTGAATTCTCTACGCCGCAGGTACGGGGCGACCAGCTCGGTGAATATCCACGCGATCACTCCCGCGATGCCAAATGTGTTTAGAAGCACCGAGAGCGATGGATCTACCTCTGTCGGCAGGTCGACGAAGAACTGGTGAAAGACCACGATTGCAAAAAGGGCCCCCATGAAACGATGGCTGAACCGCCAGATCTGATAGGGGATTTCCAGTGGGGTGAAGGGCAATCTCCGGAACCAGCTGACAGCAACCAGGGCGAGAAGCGCGTTGAAGGCAAGTTCGCCCGCCTCTTCACCAAGTTCACCAAGAGAGGTTTCACGCACCAAACGCTCGAAATCCGGCTCGATCTGCTGGTGCAGGATCATCAGGACCATTGCGGAAATACCAAGCCACTTGTGGAAACGGTACATGCGATCGAGACCGCCGAACAATGGTTCCACCAGCGGCGGCCGTGCGGCGAGGATCAGGGTCTGTGCCATCGCGACAACTGCCGCGGCCCCGACGGCAATGCCAAGTGCTGCATCCGCGCCATAGGGCGCATAGGTGTTGAACCCGATCAGTGCCGCCAGCAGGCATGGCAACGCAACCAGCACCGGGCCCGTCAGAGCTAGAGGAGAGTTTAGGGAAAGCCGGGAGAGTGGCGGCAGGCCCGGCACCGGGACATTACCGTCGCGACGCGCTGCATCAGTCATCGTCGCGTCTCTCGTGATCCCGCTCGCGGCGATCATCCTCGTCGTCCTCGTATTCGAACTCGATTATCTCCAGCGTGGCCGGGTGGACAGTCACCTCGATCGCACGCCCCTCGGCATCCCTCCCATCGATCTCGTAGCAGCCGTCATCGATCTTGATCCGGCGCACCGTCCAACCATTTTCCTCAGCCAGCATGGCAACAGCATCGCGCGGCTGCCAGTCGGCCATCGGCACGAAGCAATCGTCGTCAGCCAGCGCCGCGCCGACCGGAAAGACCGCGAGAAAGCCGATAATTGTCAATGTCTTCTTCATGGGGCACACTCCTAGTGGCTCGCCTCTTGATGCCATTCATGCGCCGCGAAGCTGACGGCAGCCTGAAGGGGCTCGACCCACAAGCTTCAGCTTCGTGTCAGCCAGACGGATCATGGAGGGACATCAGGAAAGGACGGGTACGACCATGCGCATATTGCTGATCGAGGACGACACGACTCTTGGCGCTGCCGTGCGCGACCAGATCGCAGCTGATGGCCAGTCAGTAGACTGGGTCACGCGGCTAGACGCGGCGGCAGACGCGATGAGCGCAACCTCCTACGACCTGCTCCTGCTCGACCTCATGCTGCCAGACGGACGTGGTATCGGGTTCCTCAAGGGCCTCAGGACGCGTGGAGACGTGACGCCGGTCATCATCCTGACGGCGCTCGACCAGGTGTCCGATAGGATCGAAGGCCTCAATGCGGGCGCTGACGACTATCTTGTGAAGCCCTTCGACCTGTCGGAACTGTCGGCACGGATCGGATCGGTCGCGCGGCGCTACAGCGGCAACCCCAACCCGATCCTGACCCACGGACCGCTCGACATCGACCTTGCCGCGCGCAGCGTCCATCGGGATGGCAGACATGTGCCGCTGACGGCGCGGGAATGGGCGCTCTTCGAGGCCTTCCTGGCGCGTCCCGGGCAGCTCCTGTCCAAGGCGCAGTTGGAGGAGAAGCTCTACGCTTTCGACGCCGAAGTCGAGAGCAACACCATCGAGGTGCACGTGAGCCGCCTGCGCAAGAAACTGGGGAGCGCCATCATCGAGACCGAGCGCGGCATGGGTTACCGGCTGGGCAAGCCATGATGTGGCCATCCAGCCTTCAGGTACGGCTCGGCTTGTCACTCGGCCTTGTGCTGACGATCCTCTGGCTCGCCGCCGCCACGGTTACCGCGGTGATCGTTCGGGGCGAGATGGATGAGGTCTTCGACAGCGCCCTACGCGAAACCGCCGAGCGCATCCTGCCGCTGGCCGTGACCGACATCGTCGGGCGAGAAGATCAGGGTGTGACGCAGCGCCTCGCGCCGATCCGGGAGCATGACGAGTTCTTCACCTACATCGTACGCGATGCCGAGGGACGCATTTTGCTGCAATCCCATGCGGCGGACCCTGCCGTGTTTCCTCCATACGATGGTCCGGGATTTGGGCAGAACGCCACACATCGCCTCTACAGCGACGCGGCGCTCCAGGGGACGATCAGCATCACCGTGGCCGAACCGTTGGCGCATCGCGCTTCGGTTGCTCGGGAAATCCAGATGAGCCTTGGCCTGCCGCTGCTGGTTGTGCTGCCGTTGGCGCTCGCGTCGATTATTCTCGCTGTGCGCTTTAGCCTCGCCCCTCTCCATCGGTTCCGTACGCGGCTTGAAGCGCGCGGCGTGCGCGACCTGTCAGAAGTACCCGCGGCCGACCTGCCGACGGAAATCGGCCCGCTGGCTGCAACCTTGAACAGCCTTTTGGCTCGGTTGCGCGACGCGTTCGAGGCTGAGCGAAGTTTTGCAGCCAATGCGGCTCATGAACTAAGGACACCATTGGCGGGCGCTATCGCCCAGGCGCAGCGACTGCGGTCAGAGACCAAAGATCCGACCATCGACGCGCGCGCCGCCGAGATCGAGGCGACGCTCAAGCGTCTCGCTCGGCTGTCCGAACGTCTCCTGCAGCTTGCGCGGGCGGAAGGCGGTAGACTTCGGATGGACCAGAGCGCTGATGTCAGAACCATCACTCGGGTCGTGGTGGAAGATATTGCGCGCAGCACAGAGAACGGGCGCCTTATGTTGAACTTGCCGGACACGCCTGTCTTGTCTGATATCGACCCCGACGCATTGGGAATTCTGTGCCGGAATCTGGTGGAGAACGCCCTACGCCACGGGGCGCAGAATGCCCCAGTCGAGGTTACACTCACGAGCGACGGGCAGTTGATCGTGGCGAACGAGGGCCCCGCGGTAGCAACCCAAACACTCGAACGCCTGACAGGGCGCTTCGAGAGGGCAGATGCAAAAACTGATGGTAGCGGGCTTGGCCTCGCTATCGTCTCAGCCATCGCAGAACGGATCGAAACCTCTCTCTTGCTCCAGTCACCACGTCCCGGTGAAACTTCTGGATTTCAGGCATCCGTCAGATTGCCAACGGATGCTCCAAATGCCCATGTGAAAGATCGGGAGCATTGGCCTTGAAGTCTCACGTCGCAGCGCCCCGAGGGGTGCGGTGTCGATGATGGTTGTTGTAGACATGATTCTTCATTCTGAATGCGAGTAATCGCACTCATCCCATTGATATTATTACACTATAGGGTGATTGGGGGCGGAATCTCCGCCCCCCGCTGGATCACGTTATTCCGAGGCCAGCATCGACGCGCCTTCAGCAGGCAGGTCATCCGTCAGAAATGCAGGAAGGTCAGCTTCACTGACGCTGTCAGCCGCTTCGGCATCCGCCCCCTGCCCTTCGGCATGGTCCTCATCGTCCAGCGCCACGAGATCGTTCCGGCGCATGACGCTCGTCGACCAGCTTTGCCACCACGCTGTCCTTCAGATCGCTCGCCTGCGCCGGCATGTAGATGTGACGCACTGAGGCTTCGAGACAGCTTCCCGAAGCAGAGGAAGTGCGGAAGGTGTCCGTCACAATCTTCAGCAGCAGCAGAATCAACGCCACGTCGGGCGAGCGCCCGATCGCTTCACGCAGCGCCAGCGTCCGGTGTGCCGTCAACTCGATTACGAGCCGCTCGGGCAGTGGCTTCAGCGCTCCGTCATCCTCATCCTCCGGGAAGTCAGCTCCGATCGGCTGGCCACCCGACATAATGATGGTTCCGCCAGGAGCGGCACTGCCATGGCCATCGGTGAGATCACGATCAGCACCCTGCCCCGCCACCGCAGGATCAGTATCATCCTGGACCGCTGCCTCCTCAACAGGCTCATCCTCTGACCGCACATAGCCGCGATAGACGGCCAGCGCGCCGTAGCGGTCGAGCGTGACGAACGCCCCTGCCCGCCCGATCTCCTCCGCGTCGAAGATCAACGGCCGGGTCTCGATCCTTTCCATCTCCGCTTCCAATACGCCAAGCCGCGTGTCGACCTTGTCGGGGATCTCATCCTGACCCGCGTATTCCTCTTCCAGCGCCCGATACTCGGCGAGCAGCTTGGCATGGGCCGCACCTTCCTCATCCGTCATCGGTGCCGGATCGCCGGATAGGGACCGCAGCCTGTAGCTGTAGCCGTAGGGCAGGTCAAGCGCGACTTCGATCCACTTCCAGCCCTCAACCGCAACCGTCTCAGCCTCGGCCTGGAGTTTTTCCGTCACCAGCCGATCGAGCAGGGCAGGGTCCTCGAGCCAGCCATCGTCATCGCCCTGAAAGAGGTCATGCAGCATCGTGCCGCCTGCCTCTTCGTAGGCCTCAACACCCACAAAGACCGCGCGCCGGTCGGACGCTCGGACCGAGGTCTCGGTCAGCATGCGCCGGATCTGGAATGGCTCCTTGTTCCAGGATGAATGGATCACATCCCAGACCTGAACCTGACGCGCGTGATCGGGGTTCACGGTGAAGGCCATGAGCTGCTCCAGCGTCATGCCATCCTCGGCATAGACCTCAAGCAGGGCAGGGGCGACGGAAGCGAGTTTCAGGCGCTACTTCACGATCTGTGGCGTCACGAAGAAGGCGGCAGCAATCTCTGCATCGCTCTGGCCCTTATCCCGCAGCGCCACAAACGCGCGGAACTGGTCGAGCGGGTGCAGGGCGACGCGATGCATGTTTTCTGCAAGGGAATCATCCTCGGCCAGGATGTCGGACGCAGCATCGCGCACGATGCAGGGAATGGGCGTGGTCTTTGCCAAACACTTATGCTTCACCAGCAGGGACAATGCTTGGAACCGACGGCCACCGGCCGGGATCTCGACTTGCCGGTCTCGGTGCCATCGTCAGCCAACACGGGCCGCACGCTCAGGCTCTGCAAGAGGCCGCGGCGGGCGCTGTCTTCGGCCAGTTCCTTGACGGACACGCCAGCCTTGATGCGCCGCACGTTGGACTGACTCAACACCAGTTTGTCAAAAGGGATATCCCGGGACGGGGACAGGGTGATTTTCTGGACAGCTTTCGTCATCAGATCTTCTCCACGACGGGCGCCGGAAGCCACTCTCCCGATCTCATTTCCCGTCACCCTCAAACCAACACTCCTTTCCCTCTCGATGATCGTATGGTTGCCAAGAGGCGACTTAACAGCTGTTAAGTCATGCCAACTGAGCACCGCGGCGTTGAAACTTAACAGCTGTTAAGCCGCACTTCGCCGACCGATCAAAGCCATGACCATCGGACCGCAAGAGAATTCGCCCGCCGCGGCCTTGGACGTCAGCGCCCGCAAGTATCCACCCGGTGATCTGATGTCAGAGAAACGTTCCAGCATGGCCACGACGACGATCGAGGCTTGCTCTGGTCCCATGCAGCGTTGCGCTTCTTCCCACGCAGAAACACTGATCCCCATGGCCGGCCTTACATGACAAGCCGCGTCGAAAAGTTGGTGCCAGTGTCGAATGTCGCCCTGATAGAAAGTCTTGAGCGAGGGACAGCCGGCGATTACCAGGTGGAGAGGGATTTTCGGCACCCGCCTCGTGTCAGGCTCTTCAAGGTCAGCCACGGGCTCACCCGTATCATCATCAGGCGCGCGTCCCGCCGCCCCGCCTTTTTCTAAGGCAGGTTCAAGATCTATAGATTCTTTATTTGAATTATGATGGTGACGCTCACATTGGGCATCATTGGTGTTCATTTCTTCTGTTTCAGGACCGTCAATCACATTACGCGCCTGGTCAAGAAGGGTCTCCAGTTCAGTCCGAAATGCCGACAGATCCTCAAGCGAGAGTTTGCGGCGAAGAGCGCGGGCGGTGAGGGCTGCCTTGTCGCGGAGCTGGTCCCACAGGCCAAGCCCGGGCTGGATCTCCTCGCCGAACTCCGCCAGAGCGGCCAAGTCGCGACGCATAAGGCTCACTACCTCCCTCAGTCGCCGCACACGGTCCTCGGCCTCACGCACAGCCTCTGCAGCCCGTGCAATATCCTCGGCCCGGCAATAGAGCGGGGAGAGATCAAAGCCGAAGGCCACCCGATCTTCGCCACGCTTGCGCACATACCGCTTCCCATTGGGGCTATCGCGCCGCATGAGCAAGCGTGCCTCTACCAACCGGGCGAGGTGACGGCGCATCGTCGAGCAAGGCATGCCGTTCAGCCGCTCGCAGATCGCCTTGTTGGATGGGAAGACGACCATTTCGGTGTTCCCGCCAAGCGCATCGTCCGGAAAGAAGCTGAGAAGCCCCTGAAGAACGGTCAGATCGCGCTCGGAAACCCCAAAGGCCGCCTGTGCCTTGGACAGCTCGCGGAGGAGCTCCCACTTGTTGACGGGCCTGCCGGGAACAGACGCCTCAGGACGCTCGACCACGCGCAGATGGGCGTGCGATATCGGCCGCATAAACGGCGAAATCGGTGTGTAATCCATGATGTCATTCACGAAGGCAAAATTTCCCTGGCCCGCGAATCGCTTTGCGCTTGCGGGAAAGGGGCCAGATCGCTACATTCAGAGGTGCGAAAACTGAAGTTTTGTAGCGGGCTGGTCCCGTGCGAAACCTAAGAAAGGTCTCGTGAAGCTTGCTTCTCGGGGCCTTTTTCTTTTCTGCCTGTCTCGTGCCTCCTTTTTGATTGTTGCTCTTCCTCAGTCTTCCGAACGCTTCCAGCGCTCGTGAAGCTCGGCGATCAGCTGCGGGGCGTTGCCCTCAAGCCAGCTGACAAAATCGCTCTCCTCGGCCTTCAACTCGAGCTTGAGTTGCTTTCCACGACGTCCGGTCGTGACAGTGGCGGCACCGACCCCCGGAATCACCGTGCCGGGCCGCCCGCGAGGGCGAGACGAGGATGTGGTCTGTTCGGGCTTCCCTGCAGCAGAGAGGACGGCCAAAAATGCATGATCGGATTTCTCGTCAATACCGCCTTGGTAGGATGTTTTGGCCTCACCCGCCAAAGCTGCAAGCAGTTCGCGATCGGCATCCGTAGCCCCCAGCAACTTCTTGAGCTCTTCCCACCTGGGCCGACCAATGCCCGGAGCGGCACCGATGGCGAGGACCAGGTCCTCCCCAACGGTGCGGACCACGCTTAACAGCTGCGACACTCCTGCCTCGGTCAGATTGAGAACCTCGGCGACACCCTTGTTAGTGCGTTCGGATGCGCTCAGATGGTCACCGTCGAGCAAGGCTGCGGCAACAAGCGCTCGTTCGATGAAGCTTAGATCCCGCCGCTCTTGGTTCTCTAACAGCTGATCACGAAGTGCCTGATCGCCCTCCATCTCTGTGACAATGGCGCGGACCTTGATCCCAAGTTCTCTGCAAGCTTCCAGTCGACGACGGCCATAGATCAGGCTGTAGCGATCACCATCAAGCGGCCGGACGAGGATTGGTACTCGCTGTCCGTTCTTGGAAATTGACGCCTTGAGGCCCGCAGTCTCAATCTGCAGCCTGTCATCGAGCCGACCTGTGATTTCGATTTGGTCAGGCTCGATTTCGAAAACGCCGCCGCGCAGCCTGCGCCCTTCAAGAGCGTCGGGCGCGTTGCGCAGGGTCTGCAGTGGCAGTCCCAGTTTAGGCTTTCTTGCCATTGCGTCCCCACGTGTTCTGGATGATCGCCGCGATCTCGTCGTTGACGGCGTTCATGGATTCGATTGCACGATCGAAAGTCTGACGCGTGAAGTCCTTCTTGTCGGCCTCGTAGAGCGTCTGCTTCGTCAGCCCTGCATCAGAGATCGCAGTAGACTCAACCATGTGGTTGGTCAGGACTGACCTGCCGAACAGACCCCGGATGAAAGCAATGACCTCGGTCTGCGGGGCATCACCCACCTTGTAGCGGGTCGGCAGAAAGCGCAGCCAGTCGAAGCGAAGGTTTGCGCCAGCATCCCGGATGACGCCAAGCAGATCAGCGGTCATTCGCAGAAACTGCGACATGGACATCAGATCGAGCATTTGGGGGTGAACGGTAACAAGCACCCCTGAAGATGCTGAAAGGGCGGACATGGTTAAAAAACCAAGCTGCGGCGGACAGTCGATGACGACGACGTCATAGTCCGCTTCGACACTGTCGAGCGCGTCGCGCACACGGGCAAAGAATGCGCGGGCGCCGCCACGCTGAATGGCTGCCGGTGTCTCATGTTCGAATTCCATGAGCTCGAGGTTCCCGGGAATCAGGTCAAGACCACGGATGTAGGTCTTGCGGATCACGTCCGAGATCGGGACCGGTTCATCGTAGCGAACCGCATCATACAGCGTGCCACCCTCCATCAGGTCCAGCTCAGGCTGGATGCCATGCAGCGCGGAAAGGGATGCCTGGGGGTCCAGATCGATCGCAAGGACACGATATCCCTTGAGAGCCAAGCGCTGTGCAAGGTGAGCGGATGTTGTCGTTTTCCCGGACCCGCCTTTGAAGTTCACAACAGAAACAATCTGAAGCTCGTCACCGGCACGACGCCCCGGAACGTAGGTTCCAGGCTTCTTCGCGTTTGCCTCAAGAGCGTGGCGAATCTCCCAGATATCATCGAGGGTATATCGCCGGTGGCTGCCCGCAGTGGTTTCGACGTCAGCGATCTTTCCTTCTCGATGAAGCTTGCGAAGGTAGGTATGATCGACGCCAAGCAACTCGGCCGCCTCGCCGCTGGTCAGGCTGCGCATGACTTTTTTGGCGTCGGGAGGGAAGTGGGCAGCACGTTGCGCATGAAGATTGGACGCAAGAAGCTCTGCGTAGTGCCCGATGGCAATGTCCAGGTCCTGCTCAGCTTCGCTCATCTCTGCCTCGATTCGTGGGCGCGTTTTTTATGTGATCGCGCGTTATTTATCGAGACTATTGCCCGAGCTATCAGATTCGTGCAAGCTCTTTCTAGATTTGGTGTCAGTCGCTGCGTCATGCACAAGAGTAGCTAGGGTTTGCGGCAGGCTTGTCTTAGGAACCTTTCGGATATACATTACAAGACGTATATCCGCATGGGAGGTCACGATGCAGGTCGCAAAATGGGGTAACTCGCTGGCCGTCCGTTTGCCCGCGGAGCTCGTCCGAGAGCTTGGTCTCAAGGAGGGTGATCAGATCGACCTGGTCAAGGACGACGGTCGGGTCAGAGTCCGTCGCCTTGCTCGTGCGGATGAGGTACTTACCGGCCTGCGCCGCTTCCGGGGCAAGTTGTCCGCAGCAGAACGTCTGAGCCGCGACGACGCACATGAGCGCTGAGTTCGCGGACACGAATGTCGTTCTTTACCTGCTCGACGATGGCCCAAAGGCCGATCGCGCCGAGGTCATCCTGGGGCAGGGGCCCCGGATCAGCGTTCAGGTTCTAAACGAGTCACTGGTGAACTGCCGCCGCAAAGCTGGCCTCGGTTGGGAGGAAGCAGCGGCCTTTCTCGAAGGCGTGCGCGCCTTGTGTCCCGTCGAAGATCTCTCCGTGCAGACCCATGACGTCGGCCGCGCTTTGGCGGAACGCTACGGCTTCTCGATCTACGACGCGATGATCGTGGCCAGCGCTTTGGTTGCGGGGTGTACCACGCTGTGGAGCGAGGACATGCAAGATGGCCTGCTGGTGGAAGGCCAGCTTCGCATCGTCAACCCCTTTGCATGAGCGGACGGCTTCTGTGCCTGAAACTGACCACAACCTTGTAATCCTTCCCTGTAGTGGAGGATTTGCAAGGTTGTTAGGCTACTCAAGCAGCCCCAGCCTCTCCGCCCGCTCCAACAGCATCTTGACTGACGACGGCTGCCATCTCGTTCGGCCACGTGGTGTGCGTTCGCGCATAGATTCCAGCCGTTCACAGATCGCCTGGAGCGTGATGTCGGGATCCGCGCCCTTGATGGCGGCGACGATGGCGGGCAGGCGGTCGTCGGTTTCGCGGCGGCCGGCGCGGGCCAAAACTGTCTCGGGCAGGAAGCCGTCGCGGACATAGGCCTTCACGGCGCGCAAGAGACGGCTTTGGGTCCAGCGACGCGCCTCGGGCAAGGGGCCGTTGATGATGCGCACCACGTCTTCCCAGGCCAAGTCGGGGCGCAACCGGCGCACATGGGGCACCCAATCTTGTGCCGTTTCGTTCAGACGCTCCATGTAGCCGTCCTGTCGCGCTAGCCGCACCTTGCGAAGAGCGGCAGGGTCTTTGGCCCGCAGTCCAGGGTTTCCGCCCACGCGGCCCTTTGTGCGCGCACTGGCGAGGCCGGCCTTGGTGCGCTCCCGGATCAGGGCGCGCTCGAACTCGGCCGCAGCGCCCAAGACCTGCAGCGTGAACTTGCCCTGCGGGGATCCAGTGTCGATCGGGTCCTGGATCGAGCGAAAGAACGCACCCCTGGCCTCCAGCCGCTCGATCACTTCCAGCAGATGCGACAGAGACCGCGCAAGCCGGTCGATCCTCACGACGACCAGCGTATCGTCACTCTGGATGCGTTCGAGCACACGCCCAAGCACCGGCCGCGCGCGATTGCCGCCTGAGGCGTGCTCTTCATAGATTTCGGCGCAACCCGCAGATTTCAGGGCCTGCGACTGGGGCAGGGGGGTTTGATCCTCTGTGGATACGCGCGCATAGCCTATCAATGGCATCAAAACAGTCTTTTTGCAGTTTCATATAGCGCCAATAAACGACCGTTTGCAAACGCGCGCAAGGGGTGTTTCCCTCGTCGCGCTGAGTTCGGGAAGCCTTGTATCTATGGGCTGAAGCCCACGAGAGGCG
>NZ_PGFI01000018.1 GCF_002797755.1 Brevirhabdus pacifica | reverse complement strand
TTTCAGCCCCGCCCACGGGTCAGATCTGCCGTCCGAGTGGGAATGCCCCCACGCCTCCGGGTGCTACGCCCCTCCCCTGCCCGTCTGGTCTTGATTGGCTGCCCGGATTTTCCGCGCCGTCCTCGGATCGCGCGATGAAGAACTCCGCCTCTTTTCCGTTCAACCGGTGCCTGCCCCGGTCGGTCAGACCGATGCAGCTACCATTCGGCACATAGGTGATGAGGTACTGACCGAGCCGGTCCTTGTGTACAACGTAGCCGGTATTGGCCCAATGCACGGTCTGCCCGGCATCGACCGCGGCTTTGACTTCATCGAGTGTCATGCGAACCTCCTTACGAAGAATGGTGGGGAAACGACGCAAGAAGCCCGATCTTCCAACCGGGCTTCCATGCAGCATTCGTTTGGCAAACGGCTGAGAGCTGTCAGGCGCTTTGCGTGGCTTGCGTCGCGCGCGCCGCCATCCAATCCTTCAGGCCAAGAACCGTTCTACCGGCGGCAACCTCGGAGGCCCAGGCAACCCTTGGATCGCCGTAGGGCTCGGAGCCGACATGCCGGTCGATATGGCCATTGGCCATCCATGGCTCGGGCTGGATCCGTCGCAGCCAGTCCGCCATGCTCGGGATGCGGCCCTGGCAGTCTTCACGGATATGCTGCTCGCCGATCCAGCGCACGGGGATTTCTCGACCAGCGCTATTGGTCAGGGTCAGGCCGAAGACACGTTCGGCTTCAAACAGGCCTTGGGCATGATGGCGCATGGCTCGGTGCGTGAAGAGCGCGAGGTGCTCTTTTGAGGCGTCAAACCAATCGTGCACAGCCTGATAGTCAGACGGCACCCCGCCGAATTTCCGGGCAGAGCTTTCGGCATGATGAAGCGGATGGGCCATCTCACAGCCCCTCGTCATAGCTGTGCGAGCATTCAACGTAGCGGTCCGCATGGTCGAGCGTGATGCTGTCTAGTGCTATGCCCCAGGTCAGCGTGCCGTAGCCACCCTCGTTGTTTTCGAACCCCGGGTGATGGTGATAGGCCAGCGACCAGGCGAAGTCGCCAACCTCTGCGGCAAGCGCCTCCGGCAGCTGGACCTCTGCAGGCTGCACCGTCACATCCTCGACATTGCCGGAGTCGCCATAGCCTTCGTATTCGGCAGTGACCCCGCTGATGCCAAGCGCACGTAGTTGCGCGAGCAGCTCCGTTCGGGATGCCTTCAAGGTGGTTTCGCGCTCCGCGCGCCACTGAGCCGCCATTGCGGCATAATCGATCTGGGGATTGGTCATGGGTCTGTCCTCTTGTCAGTAATTGGGGGGCCGGGCGTGGCATTGGTCAGCGCGCGGCCGGAAAGCGCAGACCGGTGAAACCCAGATCCGCGACGCCCGACCGGAAGCCCGCTTTGACTTTTCAGGCGGCTTGTTCTGCCGCTCTAGCGGCTCGCTGGCCCACGATCCGGGCCAGAATGGTTCCCGTGTCGATCCCGTCCCCATGCGGCAGGAACACCCGCAGCTGGAAGGCAATGATCTCGGTGAAACACCCCATGGCCTTGAGGCCTTCGATCATGCCCTTGTCCGCACCGCCCAGCTCAAGGCGCATCTCGCCTGCGACCCGGCGACGGGTCAGGGTCAGACCCCGGCCCAGATCGACAGGCGCGGTGGTGCCGAGGGCGGCGGTCAACATCTCTTGCGGCGTTTGCGGATTGGAGACGAGGAAGCGGGCGCGCAGCGAGGCCGCCCCTTCCTCACTCAGCGTCCGCCCGATCATGGCTGTCGCCCCGTCTGGCGTGACACGGTAGATCCGCTCATTGGTGGTCGGAATGTCCTTCCAGATCGGCAGCAGCAGCCCGGTCAGCAGGTAGAGCTTGGTCGTGGTGGTTTTTGGCAGGGACGCAGCCTCGGCATCCCAAATCCGCGCAAACTCGGGCCTGTCGATCTCTTCCCAAGCCGAGGACTCAAACCGTACCTCTTCGAGATAGCTCGACCCGTTTGGCCGCACCGCCTTGCGCATCAGCGTGACGATGTCCTCGTCATACATCTGCATGGGCCGCGCCGAGATGAGCGCCGCGCGACCGGAGGCGCGATTGACCATCGGCAGCTTGTCGGGGTTGCGCGACAGGGCGTCATCCGCCGACAGCACGTGGACCGGGTCGGTGACCTCCAGCCCGATGATCCGCGTCACGGCGCCGGATTTCGGGCAGGTCCAGAGATCCTCTGTGGAGACCTGCTCGATCTTTTCGCCGCGCAGGGTTTCGACGCCGAGATCGAGCGTGCCCGCCGCGCGCGCGCGTTCGGTCTGATCAGCGATCCGGCGCATGAACTCGCCAAAGAGCGCGTTCTGCATGTGGATGGGAAGGGCAAGCACCCGATTCAGAAACCGCTGGATCGGGGGAAGTTCCTCGAGAAGCACACCGTCCTTGTCGATCAGCCGCAGGGCTGTCCAGTCGGTGAAGCTCTCGTAGCTCATCGCCTCAGCGCGTCCGGCGGCAAGATCGGCGAAATACCCACGCAGCGCCGCCCGTGCGATCGGGCTTTCGAGATTGTCCTCCTCGCGGAACATGCCCTGCGAGCCGGTCTCGCGCTGGCCCTTGGTCAAGGCCCCGAGCTGGTCGAGGCGTTTGCTGATCGTTGACGTGAAGCGTTTCTCGCCATGCACATCGGAGGTGCAGACCCGGAAGAAGGGCGCGCTGACCTGAGCCGAGCGATGCGTGCGGCCGAGCCCCTGGATGGCCGCATCGGCGCGCCAGCCTGGCTCCAGCAGGTAGTGCCGCCGCCGTTTCTGGTTCTTCGCCGTTTGCGCCGCGTGATAGGACCGGCCCGTCCCGCCCGCATCGGAGAAGATCAGGATATCCTTCTCACCATCCATAAAGGCTTGGGTCTCGGACGAATTACTGCTGGCGGCGCGCTTTTCGATGAAAAGATGGCCGTCCTCGGCCTTGAGGGGCCGGATGGACCGCCCCGTGACTTCTGCCACGGCCTCGTCGCCAAAAGCCCAGAGGATCTGATCGAGCGCCGAGGGGATCGGAGCCAGCGTCATCAACTCCATCATGGCCGCGTCACGCAGAGCGAGCGCCTCGCGCGAGACGACCAGCGCGCCAGTTTCATCGCGGAGCGGCTCGGCCACCATATTGCCGTCGATCTCGACCAGCTTTTGCGCATGAATCGGGAAGGCCTGTTCGAGGTAGCCCAGGACATAGTCACGCGGTGTCAAGGCCCCCTCAACGAGTTCATCCTCCGGGTCCATTGTCTCAAGTCGGCGTTTCAACAGGCTCTCACCTGTCGAGACCACTTGGATGACGCAAGCCTTGCCCTCCGCCAGATCCTCCTTGATGGCGCGGATGATGCTTGGAGCCTTCATGCCCATCAGGAGATGGTTGAAGAAGCGCTGTTTCGTGCTCTCGAAGCGAGACTTGGCCGAAGCGCGTGCGGCCGAGGCATTGGTCTCGTCCGAGGCATCGTTGACGCCGGTCGCAGTCAACGCGGCTTCGAGATTGTGGTGGATCGTCCGAAACGCACCCGCGTATGCGTCGTAGATCTCGATCTGGGCCGGGGTGAGCGCGTGTTCGAGTACGTCATATTCCACGCCATCAAAGCTGAGGGCACGGGCCGTGTAGAGGCCAAGCGTCTTGAGATCACGCGCGACCACCTCCATGGCAGCCACGCCGCCGGCTTCCATCGCCGAGACGAAACTCTCGCGGCTCGGGAAGGGGTATTCGGGGCCCTGCCCCCAGAGCCCCAGCCGCGCGGCATAGGCGAGGTTGTGGACGCTCGTCGCACCCGTGGCCGAGATGTAGAAGACGCGAGCGCGGGGTGCTGCCAGTTGCAGCCGGAGGCCAGCAAGGCCCTGCTGGGAGGGTTTGACCCCCCTGCCCTGCTCAGACCCCGCCGCATTCTGCATGGCATGGGCCTCATCAAAAGCCAGCACGCCGTCGAAGTCTTCGCCCATCCAGTCGAGGATCTGGCTCAGCCGTGTGGTGCCGCATTTGCCCGCGGACCGCAGCGTGGCGTAGGTCACGAAGAGGATCCCGTTGCCCATCGGGATGGGCTGGTCGGGTTTCCATTTTGAGAGCGGCTGAATGTCGGCTGGCGAGCCGCCGAGATCAGTCCAGTCGCGGATCGCGTCCTCGATGAGCGTGGCGGATTTGGAGACCCAGATCGCCTTTCTGCGTCCGGCCAGCCAGTTGACAAGGATGAGGCCCGCGCATTCGCGCCCCTTGCCGCAACCGGTGCCGTCGCCGAGGAAATAGCCAAGGCGATAGGCTCGTGCATCCGGGTCATCATCGGCGCGCGTCAGCTTGGTCTGGTCGTCATCGATCGCGAACCGACCGGGCAGGTCGCGCCGATGGGCGTCATGCGCCATGATGATGGTTTCCAGCTGCGCCTCGGAGAGATGTCCCTCCTCGATCAACCGTGCGGGCAGGCGCAATTCCGCACTGGCCGCGCCTGAGGGCACCGGCGGCGCGACAGAGGCCATGGCGATGCTCTCGACCAGCGGCGTGGGATGTTCCTGCGCACCCGCGATCTCGATCCGCTGCGGACGGTAGCGCGCATAGATGTCCGAGACAGGCGTGTTGTCGCGCGGGACATCGAAGCTTGTGAAGCTGAGCGGGATGGCAGCATTGGCGCGGGGTTTGGAGGCGGCGAAAGGCGCACCGGCGGTCTTGCGTGGGGCAGCTACTGGACGAACCGGCCGCCCGTGAGGGATCGCTTCAACCCGTTGGGCCGGGCGCATCTCGGTCCGTGTTGCGGCCACGGCATCGACATATGCCAAGGCTTCATCCAGATCCCGCACAGGGACGCGGATCATTTCGCCGTCCTCCTGCACCTTGTCGAAGACCATCAGCTGGGTTTCGACAGATGTGCCGAGCTTGCGGTAGACCTGCCCCGGCATCGTCAACGCCAAGCGCGGCGTCAGGAGACCGCAGGCGCGTGACCAATGCGCGGCATCGCGTTCGGGTGTGAATCCCGGCGGCATGATCGCCACCAGCCGCCCACCTGGTGCCAGGCGCTTTGCAGCCGCGATAAGATGTTTGGCAGCGATGTGCCTGTCCCGGGAGCGGTCGACCGAGGAAGCGAAGGGCGGGTTCATCACCACGACGTCGGGTAGAACCGGGGTCTGCAGCAGATCATCGATATGCTCGCCGTCATGGCCTGTGACCTCGCCGCCGAAAACCGCGCGCAGGAGACGCTGGCGAAAGGGGTCGATGTCATTGAGCAAAAGCGTGGCACCGGCCCGGGCGGCGAAAGCGGCCAGGGCACCGGTGCCAGCCGAGGGCTCCAGAACGGTCTCGCCCTTGCGGATCGCCGTGGCCCGCAAGACCAGCGCCGCAATTGGCAGCGGCGTGGAAAACTGCTGTAGCCGGATCTGCTGCTCGGAGCGGCGGGTTTCCGTCAGCAGCCGCGAGGCAAGCAGCTTTGCAGCGGCGACATCACCTGCCACGCCGTCCCCACGCAGCAGCACCTGGACAGCCGCGGCCTGCATCAGGTCATATGCCATACGCCAGTCCCAGGCACCGCCGGCATCGCTGCCATGAAACGTCTCGCGCATGACGCGCGCGAGCGCTGAGCTGCGCAGGGGTTGGTGGTGGATCTCTGTGCCGATAAGCGCTAGCGCAGAGGCGAGATCGGCTTCGGAGATTGCGAGAGCCGGGTTGGCCGTTCTGGGTTTGGACATGGGGATTTTCCTTTGGATCAGGGTCTGAGTTCCAAAGGACAAAAAGCCCGCTCTACACTTTTTGGGGTTTCCGCCGAAAGCTATGACGGAGGTTGGGCAACGAGAGTGAGTGCAGAATTTCAGATTACGAGCGCGACCCGCCCTTGTCCGAATCAAAGGCTAAGTCACGCAGCCGATCGGCAAACACTTTTTTTGACAGAAGAAGCGGCGGCAACCCACCAAAACACCCCGAAACGCACGAAGGTACCAGGTAAGACCAGAACGCACTGTTCAAGACTGTTGGCGGCGCTTCTCATCAATCACCGCCTGCACAAGATTCATTACGTTGGAATGAGGTGTCGCGGCCTGCTGGTCATTCAGCGCCTCCTCCACCTTGGACCGAAACCAGGCATAATGAGATTTCATGTCAGCGGTCACGGAAATGGTCCTCAAGGCCCCTATCCAGCAGCTCGCCTAGGTCTCTAGGCATATCGGCAACACTCAGAGCGACCCGAGATCGGCTGTCGGAGGAATGGACCTTGGACAGATCGACTTTGTCGCAGGCCTGTTTACGATCTGAAGGTTGTTTCAACTCAGAGTCCCCGTTCACGCGACGATCGAACGTTACAGCAAAACTTCCCGGACGATAAGACTCTTGAGATCTCTACATTATGGGGATGACCAAAACATCTGCGCACAGACGCCCTTTCACGCCATTGCCGACGTTAAGGCGGGATGCCGCGAAGGTCTCAAACGAGCCCATTGCAGAAGTCTTTAGTTTTCGCTGCGCGCGCTCGCAGCGTGAAAAATGTTGCACGAGCAAAAATGCTTGTGCCGCAGTGCAGCGGGAGAACCGGTCACTCATTCTGGTCGCTGCAAGAAGCCGGGGGCGAATTCATGGCTCGCCGTACCAAAGACCGTTCAGACCGCTGCAAAATTGGAGCAGCTAAATGCTTTCAACAGCGCGCAGGTACACACCCTAAATTGGCGCTCTAGGCACGCAAATAATCCGGCAGGTGGAGGGGTCGCAATTCGATAGTCCATCTGCGGCTGGGTGGTGATCTTTTTTTTACACGGATTGGTGCGCTGCACTCACGATATGGATGAGGGTCTCACAGCAGTGACTTGACAGGAGAGGTAACTCACCAATCCGTTCAATTTCAGGCTTTCAATTCGGCCAGGCTCGAACACCATGCATCCATGCCATCCCCCGTTCGGGCCGACAGGCAGAAGATTTTCACTCCCGGATTGACCTCCAATATGTTTTGCCGACAGGCTTCTTCATCGAAATCCACATGCGGAGCCAGATCCATTTTGTTGATGACGACCCATTCCACGGCGCGGAACATATGTGGGTATTTGGTCGGCTTGTCTTCGCCTTCCGTCGTTGAAATCACAGCGATTTTCATCTTTTCGCCCAGATCGAACATGGCCGGACACACCAGATTTCCCACATTCTCGATCATCAGGATTGACCCGGTTTGGGGATCCAAAGATTGTACGGCGAAGGCAATCATATCCGCTTCGAGATGGCACCCGGCACCGGTGTTGATCTGGACGGCACGGGCGCCTGCATCGCGGATACGATCGGCGTCATTCGACGTCATCTGATCACCTTCGATGACCGCGATATCGGCTTTGTCCTTCATGCGCTTGATCGTCTCTTCAAGCAGCGTAGTCTTACCGGATCCGGGCGAGGAGACGATATTCAGGGCGATGACGCCGCGCCCTTCGAACCAGCCGCGGTTGCGGGTCGCGATTTCGTTGTTTTTGCCGAGAATTGCAGTTTCCAGGGAAATGATCTCGCCGCCCGGGCCATGGACATGCGGCTCATCATGACCGTGGTGATGGTCGTCATGAGAATGCGCGTGATCATGATCATGTCCGTGGTCATGCGCATGATCGTCCCGCAACAGGACTTTGACGCCGGTTTGAGAATCGGTCATCGAAACCTCGTTTGCAGGGTCGGCGCAGCCGCATACTCCACACATTATGCTTCCTCCATAAATTCTATTTCGCGTACGACGAATGTGTCGTTGTCCGCATCGATAAATCCCAAGGACACCCCGGAAATAGCGGTACTTTCGGTCACCAGATCCCAGCAAAAGGTCAGTGCGCCGCGTTCCACACAGGCCTGTGGGCCGATCGCCACGCGGACTTCCTTGAGCCTTCGCCCTTTGGCGTTTTCTTCTGCGATACCCGCAATGCTGCGGGCCAGTCCAAGCTCGTGCATCAACCAGTCCCCCAGGCCACTGGTCCGGTTTCCCACATGATTGACAGGCCGATGGCGACAACGACCGCAGCAATGGACATCTGCACGGCGGTATGAAGGCCTTTTGCGATTTTCGGCGCCTGGAGCACCGGCCAACCGACAACAACGGACATGGCCGCCATGCCAAGAACGGACCCAAGGCCGACCAGACCGACATATCCGACAGCCAGCCAGGGGTCGCCAGTTTTGGAGACCGCCAGCACGATGAGCCCGGACGATCCGGCCGCGCCGTGCAGCAGACCAATGAAAAAGGCTTTCAGGGGAAATCGCTCGGCGTGTACGTGGGCATGCGAGCTTTTGGAATGGTCGGCCACATCGGACGCGTGACTGTGCACGTGCATGTGATACCCCTGTCCCTCATGTTGATGGACGTGATAGTGCAGCCTGTCCTTGCGAAACCTGTGCACGACCTGTGCTCCGAGAAAAACCAGCATGACGCCAACAGCAAATTCGAACGTTGCCGCGCGCTGCTCATTGAGAACGAGGCTGAACACAATCACGCCAATGGACATGATCAGCAACGTCGCCGTGTGACCCAGGCCCCAGACGGCGCCTCGCAGCAGGAGCTTGTTTTTTCCGCCCCTGCTAAGCGTAATGATCGCAGCCAAATGATCTGCTTCGAGGGCGTGAACCATGCCAAACAGAAGACCCAAAACCAGGAACCCAGACGATGACGACGCATCAAGAAATGTAAGATTTTCCAGTAAGGCCATTAGCAAATCCTCGGAAGTTGTTCACCGACCAGCATGTCGACAATGCGCAGACCGCCAAAGACAGTTTTCATCACCACCGTTCGGGGATGCTGGGTGGTGGCCTTGCCGATGATCACGGCCTCGCGGCCCGCATCGGTGGCGTGCATCGCGGACAACGCCGCGTCGGCCTGATCCTCGGGAACGAAGATCACCAATGTACCTTCATTGGCCAGATAGAGTGGATCCAGCCCCAAAATCTCGCAAACGCCTTTGACTTCGGTGCGCAAAGGCAGAACGTCTTCGCCGATTTCAACGCCGACACCGGCAGCATCGGCGATTTCATTCAGGGCCGAGGCCAGCCCGCCGCGTGTCGCATCTCTTGCAACCCGCGTGCCGGGGGCAGCAGACAATATTGCCTCCATCAGATGATTGAGCGGTTGGCAGTCCGACGGGATTTCGGTGCTCAGCGCCATATCGCCGCGCGCGGCAAGGATGGCCGCACCGTGATCACCAAGCACGCCGTTGACGATGGCAACATCACCGGGCTGCACGGTTTCGGCCAACAGGTCGCGGCCCGGCGCGATCACGCCGATGCCGGATGTGGTGATAAAAACTCCATCGCCTGATCCTTTGCCGACGACCTTTGTGTCACCCGTCACAATGGCAACGCCCGCATCATCGGCGGCATTTTGCATCGACGCCGCGATCCGGCGCAGCGTCGAAATCTCGACACCTTCTTCGATGACAAAGGCCGCTGACAGCCACAGCGGTTTCGCCCCGCCAACAGCCAGATCGTTCACAGTGCCGCAGACAGCGATCTTACCGATATCGCCACCGGGAAATTCCATCGGGGACACCACGAACCCGTCCGTCGTAAAGGCCAGCCGCGCTCCGGGTACGGTGAGCGCATCATCCATCAGCCGCGCTTGATCTTCCATGCCGGGCGGACAGAAGACCGATGTGAACACATCCTCGATCAGGTCGCGCATCGCCTTGCCGCCCCCGCCATGGGCCATCGTCACCTTGTCGGCAACGACGCGTCTGGGCTGGCGGTCCATCGCGTTCATTCTACCGGCTCCAGATCAAGGCCGCCATATTGGTAATAGGCCGCGCAGGCCCCTTCCGAGCTGACCATCAGGGCCCCCAGCGGCATCTCGGGCGTGCAGCCCTTGCCGAATTGCGGACACGCGTGGGGCTTGATCCGCCCGGTCATGACGTCGCCGCAGGCGCAACCTTCCTGTTCTTCTGTGAACGATGTGTTGCGGCCGTAGCCGATGTTGAATTTCACCTCGGCATCGTATGCCTTGTACCGGTCGCGAATGCGCAATCCGCTTTCATCAATCTCACCCAGACCGCGCCATTCAAAGGTTGGGCGCGGCTCATAGACCTGCTCGCAGGCGGCGATGGATACCGGGTTGCCCTCGTTGGGCACGATCCGCGCATATTGGTTTTCCACCTCGGCACGGCCATCGCGGATTTGTTCCAGCACCATCAGCACCGATTGCAACAGATCAAGCGGTTCAAACCCCGCCACCACGATGGGTTTGCCATAGTCGCGCGCGATGAACTGGTAAGGTTCGGTGCCGATCACCATCGACACATGGCCCGGGCCCACGAAACCATCCAAGACCATATAAGGGTCATCCAGCAACGCCTTGATCGGCGGCGGCACGGTGATGTGGTTGCAGAAGATAGTGAAATTCGTCAGCCCATCGGTATCGGCCTGAAGGATCGACAGGGCCGTCGAAGGCGTGGTCGTCTCGAACCCAAGGCCAAAGAACACCACCTCGCGGTCGGGGTTGCGGCGCGCCAGTTCCAACGCGTCCAGCGGCGAATAGACCATGCGGATATCGGCGCCGTCGGCTTTGGCCTGCATGAGGGATTTCTTGGTGCCCGGCACGCGCATCGCATCGCCAAAGGTTGTAAAGATCACATTCGGATCTTCGGCGATCTGTACGCATTCATCCACGCGGCTCATCGGAAGGACGCAAACCGGGCAGCCGGGGCCGTGAATGAACTCCAGCCCCGGCGGGGTCAGCTTGTCCAGACCATAGCGAAAGATCGCGTGCGTATGCCCGCCGCAAATCTCCATGATATGAACCGGCTTTTCCTTGGTCGCTCCGATCTCGTTGGTCACGCGTTCGATGGCAGCCAGCACGCCTTTGGCGGCCACCGGATCGCGGAATTCATCAGCGTATTTCATGACGCTTCCGACAGCATGGCCGCACTGGCCCGCATCGCCTCTATCTCTTCCTGCGCTTCGCCAAGTTCGCGCAGGACCTCCAGTGTCAGGGCCGCTTCCTTTTCGTTGATCTTGCTCATGGCAAAACCGACATGGATCAAGGTCCACGTGCCAATCAAGTCCTCCAACGGGTCATCACCCGCGATGCAGGCCACGTTGACCTCACGTTTCACGCCCGAGATGTCGACCATGGCGAGCTTGCGGGTCGCATCCGAGATCTCGGTAATTTGTCCTGGAATTCCTAGGCACATTTTGCGTCCTCCCCTTGTGTGTTTGCCAGGGCAATCACGGCTTGCCCCAGTGAAATACCGCCGTCATTCGCCGGATAGTCGGAATGGCTCAGAACCGTCAGCTCTGCTCCTTCCAAGCCTTGATGAACCAGCGCGAACAGCGTCGCGTTTTGAAAACAGCCACCCGACAGGGCGACGGTGTCGATGGCCGTGTCTTTGGTCAGCCGCACCGCCATTTCGACAATGGCGCGGGCCAATCCCCGGTGAAACCTTGCCGAAATCGTGCCAATGGGTGTCTGCAGAACCAGATCGCCCAGCATGGCGCGCCAGACGGCCAGCGGCTCGATATAGGGCATGCCCTTGCCGCCCATCAGCGGTATTGAAAACGGATAGGCCAGATCATCTGGCTCGTTCAGCGCGTCAGGATCAAGGGCGGCCTCGAACAGGATCGCGGCTTCGCCCTCGTAATTCTGCCGGTCCCAAGCGATGCCTGCAATCGCGGCAGCGGCATCGAACAGCCGGCCACAGGACGACGCCAAGGGCGAATTCGTTCCAGACTTGATCATCGCATCCAAAGTGTCGCGAGGCAGGTCCCGCATACGGCTGAAGACCTCCAGATCGGGAAAGTTGATTGCAAACTCGCCCCAGCCCATCTCGGCCATCAGATGCGCATAGGCATTGCGCCATGGCTCACGCACGGCGGCCACACCGCCGGGCAGTGCAACTGGTTTCAGACAGCCGACCCGGCGATACCCGTGGTAGTCGCAGATCAGGAATTCACCGCCCCAGATCGTGCCGTCATCCCCCAGGCCTGTGCCGTCCAGCGCGATGCCTAGCACGTGTTCTGCGCTCAGGGGCCGGTTGTTCTCGACCAGGCACGCGGCGATATGCGCGTGGTGATGCTGTACCTGGATCACAGGCCGGTCGCCTGCCATCTGGAACCCGCGCTGCGTGGACAGGTATTGCGGATGCTGATCGACAGCGATTATATCTGGAGCATGATCAAAGAGGTTTTCGTATAGACCCAGATTGCGCGTCACATCCGCGTTTGTGGCCACATCCTCCAGATCGCCCATGTGCTGGGACATGATGGCGCGGGCGTCCTTGACGAGGCAGAATGTGTTCTTCTGTTCCGCACCGAGCGCCAGAACCTCAAGCGCGTCGGAAAACCCGGCTGGCAGTTCAAGCCCCTGCGGCGCATATCCACGCGCCCGGCGCAGCACGCGCGGACGGCCCAGATCGACGCGCACAACACTGTCATCGATCCGGTTGGCGATGTCGCGGTTATGAAGACAGGCGAAATCTGCGATATCGGCAAGACGGTCGCGGGTTTCCTGATTGTCGATGCATTGCGGCTGACCCGAAGGATTGCCGCTGGTCATGATCACCGGGCGCCCGATGCGCCGCAGGATCATGTGATAGAACGGCGTATAGGGCAGCATTACGCCAAGACGATCCAGACCCGGCGCGATCTCGCTTGGCAGACCGTTGGGCTTGGCCTTCAGCAGAACGATAGGTGCTTGCGGGCTCGACAGAAGATCGGCCTCGATCTTCGACACCTCGCAATACGCGCGCACCACATCCAGATCGCGGGCCATCAGGGCAAAGGCCTTGCCCGTGCGCGATTTGCGCCTGCGCAATTCGGCCACGGCCGCGGCGTTGGTGGCGTCACAAGCTAGATGCACACCGCCCAGACCCCGGATTGCGACGATGTGACCATTCATGATCATCCCGCCGGTGGCATCCACGTCATCCAGCATTGAAAACGCTTCGAGATTCACCGCGCCCTTGCCAAGTTTCTCGATCCAGATGTTCGGTCCGCACCGGCCACAGGCCACCGGCTGCGCGTGAAAGCGGCGGTCGACCGGGTTGGAATATTCCGCCTCGCAAGGTGGACAGAAATCAAACGGCGCCATGGTTGTTTTAGCGCGGTCATAGGGAGCGGCCTGCACAATCGAAAAGCGCGGCCCGCAATTGGTGCAATTGGCAAACGGATAGCGATAGCGCCGCTCAAACGGATTGCGGATTTCCTCCAGGCAATCGGCGCAGGTTGCGGCATCTGGCGTCACATTGCCTCGCATCTCGCCCTCTTGCGATGCGGTGATTTCAAATCCGCAAGGGGCTGGGTCGGTCAGGGGTGTGACATCGAGCCGTTCGATGCGCGCCAGCGGCGGCAGTGCGCTGTGCAGCCTGTCTGGAAAGGTTGCGACATGGTCCCCCCAAAGCTGGATCACTACGCCTTCGCCGGTGTTTTTCACATCGCCCGTCAGGCCCATTTCATGCGCCAGCCGCCAGACCGTCGGGCGAAAGCCTACGCCCTGAACCTGACCAGAAACGGTGAAGCGGGCACCGGTCATGTCGCCGCGTCCCAGATCAGAATGCGGTTGTTGCCGCTGTCGGCCACCGCCACCGTCGAGCCCAGAGCAGACAGCCCATAGGGCCAGCACACCGTATCGCGCTCGGCAATGCCCCAGCGGTTGTCGCCTTTGGCCGCAAAATCCGGCTGCGCCGTCAGCCGGTCGGCGTGGGCCGCCATACCGGTATCCTCAAATCCCAGAAGTCGTGAATTGGCCGTGTCAGCCACCACCAGCGTCGACCCAAGTGTTGCCAGCGCATAGGGCATATTCATCGCTTGTGACGTGGGATAATACGACGCCATATTGTGGTCGCAGGCGGTCATATCCGCCTGTCCCAGCACCGTGTCGCATTGGGTGCCGTTCTGGCCGGGAAACGCATCCCATATCATCACCCGGTTGTTGCCGGCATCTGCCACCGCCAGACCGCCTTGCCAGACGATGGCCATGTGCGGCCAGCGCATCGATACGTCCGAAACCGCCCCGCCCGCATTTTCATCCCGGCAGGTGAAATCGTGCTGTCCCAGAACCAGATCCGCCGGTTGACCCGTGGTTTGCGGATCGTCCCAGATCAGCACACGGCGGTTTCCGGTGTCGCATACGATCAACCGATTGCCATCCGCCGAGACCCCGTAAGGCCAGTGCATCGTATCAGCGCGCGCATGCGACAGACCCAAATTTGCCAGTGCGCTGTGGGCGTCAGGCTGACCAAGAATGATATCAGCCTCGTGGTCGGGACCGGTGGGCGTTTCGCGCCAGATCAGCACGCGGTGGTTCCACGGGTCGGCCACGGCCAGCCCACCCCGAAATGCAACGATCCCGGTCGGCACATTCACGGTGTTCGCAGCCACCGGGCCCTTGGCGTTTCGGCCCTCGCGGCCAAAGTCGGGCTGACCCAAAAGAATATCGGCAGGTGTGTCGTCATTTGTCGGGACGGTTTTCCATCCCAGCACCCGGTGATGCCCCGTGTCTGACACCCAAAGCGAGCCGTCCGGATGCAGGCACACGCCGCGCGGCCCGAACATCAGGTGCGGCGCGGGCGTGATCGCCTGTACAAGTGAACCGCCGTCGCTGCCCAAAATGACGCGGGCGCCCTGCCCACCCAACAACGGCGCACCGGGGGTTATGGTGCCGGGCGCCTTTTGCGGGCTGAACGAGCGGGACAGCGAGACTTTCACGCGATAATCCTCACTTCGATATTGGGGCCTTTGACCCGCACCGCGTGCGGCTGCAATTGCACCTCGGGAGCAGTCAAACACTCGCCACTCTCAAGCGCATATCGAAACCCGTGATGCGGGCAGGACAGGATCGTCTCGATGATATCGCCTTGGGTCATCTCAAGGCCCATATGGGCGCATGCATTCTTGAAGCAGCTTACCTTGTCGGCAAAGCGGGTGATGATCACTGAATGAGTGTCGATGTCGATAAAGCGCGTTTCGCCATCGGCCAGATCATCCAGCGGCAGCGCCGTTGTCCACTCGTTGTCGCCGTAATTTGCAAAGGGCGACGTGAACTGAACGCCGTCCGACCCGCCACCGCCCAGACCCTTGGCCTGTTTCACTTCGGTGATCTCGGGAACCTGATCCTGAATGGCCTTTTTGACACCCGCATAGAACGTCAGTTGTGACGCCGGGCACCCATCACAGGCACCCAGAAACCGAATTTCTGCGCGCTTGCCTTCGACCGCAGCGACCTCGGCATCGCCGCCATGGCTGACCAGGCTCGGGCGCACCGTTTCCAGCGCCGCCTCGACCCGTTCGTAGAGCGATGGCCGCAATATCCCGTGGCGGCGCAACACGGCGTAGACCACTTCATCCCGGGCCGCCTCTTTCAGGGCGTTGCCAAACTCTGGGTTGTCCTTAAGCGCTCCGATCAACCGTCGGAACGCCTCCTTGTTCAATGCATCTACGGCTTCAGCCCTTGCATGGGCTCCGTTGCGGGCCGCCTCATCCCAGCCGTCTGCCAGCATTTCAAGCGCCTTCAGATCGCCGATCAGGCGATCCAGAGTCGGCTCTTCGCCTTCAAGAGATGCGGCATCCGGCATTGCTTATGCGTATTTCAGATCGTTGAACAACACAGGCTGCACAGCGCCGCTTACAGCGCCTGCGGCGATGGCTGCCACCCAGATCGGTGCAAACAACCCGATGACGATACCGGCGATCACGCCGGCGCCAGCCCCCATCATCAACTGTCGGACCACGGTTTTGTTGTCTTTGAAAAGCTTGCCTGCAAAAAACAGTTTTGCAGAATTCATGGCCATTCCCAGCATGGCGACCTCCTAGATCAGCAAAAGAACAAGCGTGGTCACGACAACTGCGCCGCCACCTGCAAGCCCGCCGTAAAGCGCGCCCATATAGGCGGCCAGCTCTGCGCCCAGTGCATCTTTACCGATGCGCAGACCCGACAAGGCCCCTGCACCCAAGGCGGCGGCCAGGCCGGCGACCAGGGCCAAAATTACGACTATAGCGCTCAACTGTATTCTCCATTCATCATTGTAATCCGCTCCGTTCCAGAATTGTTGATGGGCCAAGGGCCGCGTTCAGTTCGGCAATGGCTTCGCTTACTGCTTGTGCCTTTTCGCCGGCCCCGCGCTTGGCGAATACGCCGCGCGCTTCTTCCAGCAGACGCACCGCTTCGGTCAGGTTGCCAAAGTTGCCGCCGTCGGGATTTTGCGGATCGTCCGGCAGGTTCGACAGGCAATTGGCTTTGTTCGCGATGGTGTTGGCATATTCTTCGGGCATGTCGCGGATGGTGCGCACCTTGAGCGCCTCATCATAAGCCTCTAGAGCGCGATATCCGTTTTCCACCCGGTGAGACGAGGACACGTACTGCAGCGCGTTGCCAAGGTTGTTTTGCAGCATCGCGTATTCGTTGGGATGGTCTATCAGGTTGACGACCGTCAACGCCTCTTCAAAGGCCTGCACTGCCAGCGCCTCGCGCATCTTCCCGGACTGGTCGGTGAACGGCATGGACAGGAACGCCGTGGCCAGGTTGCTTTGCAGGACCGCGAATTCCTTGGGGTAGTTGGTCTTGTCGAAGGTCCTGAGCGACCGCTGATAGGCGCTGATGGCAGGTTGGATCGGCAAGAGATGCATGCCCGCAAGTGTCTGGCAGATCAGACCAAGGTTCATTTCGGCTTCGGCCACTTCGGCGTCCGACCCTTCCGCAGTCAGGGTTGCAAGCGCGATCTCTATTTCGGATTTCGCTTCCTTTAGCTGCGTCGCATCTTCGGCGGGCACGGCCATCAGCGCTGTGGCCATACGCGCACGAATGCGGGCGACCCCCAGAACTTCGCCTTCCGGCGCAAGATCCATGGCAAGTTTGTAGAGATCCACGGCAGCAAAGATGTCTTCGGCACGTTCGGGTTTCTGCTGAAGCCCCATCGCGATTTCCATCAGCATCTCGGCCTTTTCGGCCTGCGTCGCCGCAGCCGTTTCGACCGCGGTCATGGCCGCCTGCACCTGCTGCTGAGCACGACTGATATTCGTCAAACCGGTTTCTCCCTCGAATCGAATCTGGTTCGATTTCTGTGTTCGACCGAGAAAAGCACTCAAAGCGGGCGCTGTCAACTTACTTGGTTTATAGAAAACTTAGTTTACACATCCTCGCCGCGCTGATCCGGCTTCAATTCTGCACAAAGCGCCCCTTTGCTGGCCTGCCACGCGACGGTCAGGCTGTCGGTTGCAAAGTCCAGAAGGTCTTGATCCTGGAAAACATCACGGGCCTGAACCACCCGATCACCTGCAGCATTCCGGACCTTCAAAAGGCACCCTCCGGCGGTTGCCTGATGCACGGGCATCACCAATAATTCATCCTGTTGGATCAGTACGATGACCGCATCAATGCCGCGGAAATAGGTGTCCACCACGGCGCAAGGCAGATAGATCGCACCATCCCTGATCGCGATCGTGCTCATGCCTCCGACCACGTATCGATCAGGTCCCGAATGCGGCACTCAACCGTCCGCGCCGCGCGAGAAACCTCGTCGCTCAGGCCTAACCCAAGCTCCAGCGTCGCGGCCTCGATCAACAGCACCGATGTCGTCTTGGGAAACGCATCACCATAGATACGGCGTCCTGCGTAAAGCGCATGATCCCACCTGAAATCATGCAGGTTCAGGCTGTTGTTGGGCGGTGCTTCCAGAACCTCTCCAGGAACCTCATAAATGGTGCCCGGCGACCCTTCGGGGACCCGGGCATCGACAATGATCAGATGCGTGGCGCCGCGTGCGCTGTACATGACCGACATCCCGTCGGTTCCGCCGTCGAATATGCGAGTGTGCTCCGGCACGCCGTTTTCGCGCATTTGAGCGATGAGATGCGGACCGACGCCGTCGTCGCTTCGGTTTGGGTTGCCGCATCCGATGACGACAACATCAAGCGGCATCAGATCCGCCACAGGCGGCAGGACCATTCCGGTTCGACCGGCACCATCAGTTCCGGCAATTCGCAGAATTTCGCATGGACCTTGTAGTACATGCAGGTCTCGCAGGGTTGCTCAATCTCGTCAGCCTCGATCGTGTGATCGGTGAAACCGGCGATGACGAGTTTCTTTTCCAGATCCTGACCTGCCTCGACCTGCAGGCGCGCCACGATTTCATTGACCTCTTCGCTGGTTCCGGCCCGTGGCCAGACCTCGGTTTCCAGACCCGAAGCCAGCATCTCGGCGATTGTTGCGCGAGTCTCGTCATCATCCATGTCAGCGCTCCTTTCAGATCCGCCACAGACGGCACCACCATTCCGGCTTTGCCGGGAGATCAAGTTCTGGCAGGTCGCACCAGCGCTTGTGCACCAGGTAGTACATACATTCCTGGCACCGCATCTCGTCTTCGCCGTAGGGCTGCAAAAGCCAGCCTGAGATCACCAGTTTTTCGCGCAGCTGATCCGCGCTCAGAGGCCGCAATTCGTCAAGCAGCGCACCGAATTCACGATCCGTTTCCGGAAAAGGCTCGACCTTGGTTTCCAGTCCTTCCGCGAAATGGTCCTCTATCATCTGGAGGAGCATTTCATGCCCCGCTTCGGCGGGTGTCAGGCCATATCTGTCCAAGTAGGCCTGGCGCTGCGCTTGGGTTATTGATGCTTCCGGATTTTCTGACATTCAGCTTCCTCCCTAATTGCCGGATGTCGTTTGGCCGGCAGATTTGATCCGCCGGCCAAACATAAACATCAGGCTGTTCGGAAGCGTGCCAGTTCATCACCGGATTTGGCATCATGCGCATGAACAGTACACACAAGGCAACTGTCATAGGATCGACAAACGTGACCGACCTCGACCGGATCCGCGCTGTTCTTGATCGGCGTGCCGATCAACGCTTCTTCGATTGGCCCCCGGGCGCCGTCAGATGTACGCGGCCCAACATTCCATGTCGTCGGCGCGATGATCTGGTAATTGGCGATCTTGCCGTCGCGTACATCGATCCAATGGCACAGCGCACCGCGAATCGCCTCGGTCGCACCCCAGCCCTGTCCGTCTTTTTCAGTTGGCTTTATATACCATTCGTCGTTCAACTGGAACTCGCGCAAATTGCGTTCGGCTTCGCGATAGAGAATGCAAAGCTCGTGCATCCGCGCAAAGTGGCGCAGCATCGTCGAAGCACCGCCCATCTTGCGGTACATATCCAGCACCAACCCGTCGCTGTGCTGGAAGTCATGGCCCGTGTCATTGCCCGCCACCAGACGCCGCGCCAGCGGGCCGGCCTCGAGGCGACCGCTTTCGGCATGCGACACGGCCGTCGACCAGGAATACTTGCCCTCCGGGTCGATGGGGTTCTTGCTCACTGGGTTCGTGGTGCGGTCGAACGGGTGGACCGCACCCGCCGCCTCGTCGTACCAGGCGTGCTGCGTGTCTTCGCGGACAAAGGACTGGTCCATCGGGCTGAATGTGTCGGATGCACCGTCGTAGATGCCCGATTTCATGATCACCGCATCTGAGCGACCATCAATCGTGGGGTTCTGATACTTGTCCTCGTGGGGCAGATACCCCCATGTAGTGAACCGGCCGTGGCCTTTACCGTACTGGTCAAGGCCAATGTCCTTGGACATGCGCCAGAACAGGCCCAGATCAGAATTGGCGTGCTCGGGCTTTTCGTCCAGCCATGCCTCGAATTGCTCCAAGGTCTGGATTTCTTCGTAACGCTCCATTGAGCAGCCGAGCCACAGTGGCTCGATCCAGTTCTGACGGAAATGCTCCAGAATAGACCAGGCGCGGGTGATATCCGTAAGTGTCGGAGAACACATGACGCCGCCAGGCACCATGAAGGACGAATGCGGCCACTGACCGCCCAACAGCGCGTAAATCTCGACCGGACGGCCGGAGATTGTCACGCCTGCTTCATAGGATGTGCCGGTAAACGGGGAATAGCGTTTGACGGCTTCCTCGTAAAACGGGCTCATCGCGTAGTTTTCGTTGGTATAGTCGATCATCCACAACCCATAATGGTGGCGCGGCAGGGACTGCAGAGATTCCACGATCTGGCCGAGGTTGCGCGCCAGAATGGCGTTGCGCGGCACGGTGGTGCCCCAGGCAGTATCGAGTGCCCAGGCTGCGCAGGTCAGGTGTGACGCACCGCAGATCCCGCAGGCGCGCGGCGTGACGACCAGACCGGCTTGGGGGTCCTTGTCTTTCAGGATGACTTCGAACCCGCGAAACATCTCCGCGTGGGTCCAGGCGTTGGTGACAACGCCGTTTTCAATATCGACCCGGACATCCAGATCGCCTTCGACGCGGCCAACCGGCGAAATGTCGAGTGTTTCTACTGCTGCAGACATAATTCTCTCTCCCAATTCGCAGTTAGACTACGAAGATATCTTCCTCTGCCCACGCAGGTGCCGCGCCTTTGGCGGCGGAGGTGAGCTTGATGTAACCCTTCTTGTCCACGCCCTCGGGCATGTCCTTGGGTACACCCATGACGGTTTGTGTCTTGAAGACCGTTCCCGGCGCCAGATCAAAGAACGGGAACTCCGGTTCGGTACAGCCCAGGCAGGGCATACCCGCACGGGTTTTTGACGAATGGCGGTTCCACAGGATGCGATTGCAGGGGCTGTGAGTCATAGGACCACGACACCCCAGATCGTAGAACAGGCACCCCTTGCGCTGGCCGAACGCCGTGGTCGACACCTTGTAGGCAAAATGCATGTTGCGCGTGCACCCGGTCTGCGTGAAAGAGGAAAAGAACGTTTTGGGGCGATGGAATTCATCCAGCGTCAGATCACCGGCCCGACCCGTGGCAACCGCCACCAGAATCTGCGTTACCCAGTCAGGGTGTGCCGGACAACCCGGAATATTGATGACAGGCAATCCGGATTTAGCGGCAAAACCTTCACCCAGTGCGCCGCCCTTGTCGCGCTTGAGAAACTGCAGGCCGACGCTGTCGGACGGGTTCGGCGCCGTCGCCGGAATGCCGCCATAGGTCGCGCAATCGCCGATCGCCACGACAAAATCAGCAACCGCTGACAGCTCTTTCACCCACTCCTTCATCGGGCGCCCGCAGAACCGGTTCCATTCGCCGGTGCCGTCCGGCGCATTGATGACGGTGCCTTCGAAGACAAAGATGTCCAGCTTGATCTCGCCAGAAATACACTTCTCGACGATCGCTTTGACCTGATCGCCCAGTTCAAGCCCGAGGGAGGGTTGCCAAAGGACGTTGATCCCAAAGTCAGTGACCAGATCACATGCGCTTGGTTCCTCTGCATTCAGGAAAGACATCGTGTTGCCGGAACACGCGCCCCCCTGAAGCCACAACAGGTTTGCCATTTTTCTTCCTCCCAAAGACTATCATTCCTGCCGCGACATCCTCGCCTCAGAGCCAGGCTTGTTGCTTGTCGACCCTGCGAAAGTCGCGGCATTTATGGTGGAAGTGTGTACCGTTGCGCACAGTCGAGCAAATCAACACTAGCGGTCAGCGCGGCGATTTCTGGTAACAAAGTGTAAACTGAAAACTAAGTTGCCATGGGGGAATGTAAACTTGGCTGACAGCTGACAGGGCTTAGCCCCGTCGCCCGCAAGCCGGGCATTCGGCCTCTCCGAAGTAGCTGTACCAGATCCCCTTGCAGCTCTTGCACCAATGGCCCCTGGCGCCCGTGCCCGAAGGAGCAACGGCCTTTGACATGGCGGTCAGGCCCAGATTGCGCGGCTTGGACCGGGTCTTGGCCAGTCCGGATCGGGCATAGGGGAAACCAATGACTTTCGTGGCAGGCGCGTCATCGTCCATGTCTTACCCTTTGCGCAGACCGTATCTCTTGATCTTGTTTGCCAGCCCGACTCGTGACAAGCCCAATTCTTCCGCGACCTTACTTTGATTCCAATGAAACGCCTCCAGCGCCTTGGTCAAAACGACCTGCTCCAAATGTTCGACCTTGTCTTTAAGCGTTACACCGGATGGCACGAAAGCTGCGTCCTCGCCGTTTTCGATTGGCGTGCGCGCGATCTTTTCCGATAAATGTCGTAGAGCAACATATCCACCTTGTTCCGCAACCGCGACCATGCGCTGAACTTCGCTTTCCAGCTCGCGGACATTGCCCGGAAATGGGTAATACTCCAACCGCTTCAGAACGTCAGATGTGACACCCAATACCCGGCGACCAACCACACCGGCATATTTCTCAACAAAGAACTGTGTCAGCACCGGGATGTCGTCGGTCCGGTCGCGAAGCGGTGGCAATTCCAGTTGAAACCCGCGTAAACGATAATACAGATCGCGGCGGAAACTGCCTTTTTCCACCATCTCCTCAATTGAACGGTTGGATGCCGCGATGATCCGCACGTTGCTGTACAGTGTCTTGTCTGAACCAAGTGGTTTGACTTCGCCCTCTTGCAGGAAGCGTAAAAGGGCCACCTGAAAATGCGGTGATACTTCTGACACCTCGTCCAGAAACACCGTGCCCCCATCAGCCGCCCGAAAAAGGCCCAGCCGATCCGCAATCGCCCCCGGAAAGGCGCCACGCATGTGGCCAAACAGCTCGGAATACAAGGCATCGTCAGACACACCGCCGCAATTCTGGCTGTGCATGGGTGAATTCACGCGATCCGAGTTAAAGTGAATGGCGCGCGCCAAAAGCTCCTTGCCGGTGCCCGTCTCGCCTCGGATCAGGACCGGCATGCCCGTGGAGGCCGCGACTTTCGCCTCGGCGACAACTTCGGCCATCTTGGGGCTTGCATAGACCAGTCTTTCAAAGCGTGAAACGCCACCCTGAACCGATCCGCCTTCCTCGTCGTTGAAAATCTCGTCATCCAGCGACAGCTTGAGCTCTCTGCTCAGTATCCGGTGCCGGCGCGACAGCTCGGCGTGTTCCAGGGCGCGCTTGACGACGATGCGGATCTGCTGCTCTTGCACCGGTTTGGCAAGATACAAATAGGACGCCGTATCTTCGCAGAGTTGCGCGCCGCAGCTCATTTCATTTTTTTCGCAAATAACAATGCGCCAACACGCGGTATGAGACAAGCGAGACCGCGCCAACGCGTTGTCCGGTCCAAAATCATCCTCATCGACGTCATAGAGAATGAGGTCCACGTTCACTTCGTCAAGGCGGCTCTTTGCGGAGTTATCATCCTCGCAAAAGATCAGCCGATACCCATCCAATTCGCTCAGAGCGCTGGAAGCGGACAGGGTCAAAGCCTTGTCCTTGGACTTGATAAGAACCGTAGATATATTCGACAAGGTGCTTGGACCTCCGTTGCCACTGATGATTGCCGGATCAGTATCAGCAAACATTCTTTGCATAAAGAGAACTATTTATGCAAGTTCTGCTTGCAATCTAGCTTCAGAGGGCTCTGTTGCACAAATCGCGTGAGGGATTCATCTTGTGAATCCAGCGTGGTAGCCGGGCTCCATGAGCAAACCGACATCCCCGACCTACAAGAC
>NZ_PGFI01000017.1 GCF_002797755.1 Brevirhabdus pacifica | reverse complement strand
GCGAAGCTCGAGGCCGGTGACATCAAGGACCTGACCGAGCGCTTTGCCAAACGGTGGGATGCGGGCTTCAAGCCCAAGCTCGGACAGACCACCCACATGCTCATGTCCTTCCCCATCGGCACGCGCGGAGAGGATGTGCGCGACATTGCGACGGATGTGGCCGAGCGGTTCTTCCAGACTGATGAGGGGCATTTCGACTACATCATCGCAGTGCATGAAGACCGCGATCACCCGCATGCGCATCTGGTGCTGAACCGTCGCTCGCAGGAAGGCGAGTTCTTCTTTCTGGGGCGCAACCACCGCTTCAACTATGACGACTTCCGCCTCGCCATGGTCGAGGAGGCCGAGAAGTATGGTGTACGGCTGGAGGCCACGCGGCGGGTGGATCGCGGCGTCGTGCATTACCCAGCCCGCACCAGCGAGGTTTACGCCGCGAAAGACGAGGGCCGCGCGCCCCGCGAGCGCGAACGCGTGGGGGCCGACTTGACCCGGACGCTGGCGGAGATCGCCAACACCAGAACCGTCTACCATTCGCTTGCCGCGGAGGCTTCGCGTGAAGCCCGCGAGGATATTGCCGCGGCACTCTTCCGCGCGGGCGAGGTGCTGGCGCATGGCGGGCAGGTGGACCGAACAGGAGATGTGTATATGGCCGAGGATCAAAGCTTCGAGGATCTCAGAAGCCTCTATGCGGAAAAGCTCGCGCGGGTGCAGGGCATGATCGCCGAGAAGTCTGACGCGGAACGTCCCGTGCTGGAAAAACGCCTCATCGAGATCCAGACGCAGGTCCAGCACATGCAGCCTCTCGGTTTGCGATCGAGCACGCTGTCTGAGGTGCCGTCGGAGGGCGGGGTCTACTCAGAGGCGAATATCGACACCAACCAGCTAGAACGTCTTGCCGAGCCAGGCCTGCACTCACGGATCGACGCGGCCCTGCGCGGCACGGGGATCAGCACATCCGAAGTGGTGGCCCGGATCGAGACCGGGGCCTCGAGCGCCGCGCTGGAGCATCAATGGATCGCAGATGATCTCTCCAAGGTGGCCGAGGCGCGCGATCTGAACCTCGAACGCCGCGCCGATCTGGAACAGGCGCGCGACATTCTCAACGATGTGCATGTCACGCTCGGCACGCTCTTGGAACGGGAGAACGTGCTGCGCCGGGATGGCGTCATGGAAGCGGAACCGGTCAGCGAGCGGTTCCATTATCACCGGGACGCGGTGCGGGCGATGGAAGGGACAATCCGTCAGGAGATGCGCGCAGACGGCCTGACCGCGCAGCAGATCGAGGACCGGGATTGGGAGGTTGTATCGCGAGCGGAGCGCCGGATCGAGACGGAGCAGCGCGCGTATCTCGAAGCACACCCGGACCTGCTCGCACGCCCCGGCGATGTGATCGACCGGTCTGAACCCTACAGGGAGACCATCACCGATGCGGCCCGCGCCAGCGAGATCACCCGCGAGGTCGACCGGATCATGGAGGGACGCGACGTCCGCACGCCCGTTGCATATGCTGTCACGGATGACTTGCGCGCGCGCTATCCGGACATGCCGTCCCATCTCGCCCGTGGGCTCGGCGCGACCTATGCGGCCGTCGTCGAGATACGCGACACGGAGGTCATCAATCAGGTCCGCCGCGAAACCGAGATGCGCGAGGGGCTTGGGGTTGGCACGCGCGACGCACTCCTCGCAGCCCGCGGTGAAACTGCGCCGCAGTCTGACCGTACCGACCGCCTCGCAGACGAGATTGCGCGTGTTCTGGACCATGAGCGGGCGGGGGAGTTGTCCGCGCCTTTCGAGACCGAGGCGGAGCGGGACGCTTTCCGAACCGAGATCGCGCGGGTGCTGGATGACCGTCAACTTGAGCGGCTCACATCCGGCGATGCCGATGCGCTGGACAAGGTTCTCGAGGACCGCCTCGACCGGCTCTATGTCGCCAAGGTCTACCTGCAATCCGATGCCGCGACGGCCAACACGGAGGCCCTGCGCCAGGTGGTCGATGATCTTGCCGACACCGAATATGAAAAACACCGCGCCACAGACGTGGATGGCGAGACCGAGCGGGGACAGGTCCATTGAGCGCGCCCATGGGAAAGGCGCGGATCGCGACCGGTGTCTTGTTGGTAACGCTGGTGACCGCCGCCATGGGCTATACCATCGCCTCGGCGGTGCTGACCTACCAGGATCTCGGCTTCGGGGCCGAGATCGACTTTGCATATATCGCGCAGAACTACCTGGCGATCCTGGACCGCCGCCCGGAGGATGCGCAACTTATTCACCTGATCATCGGCAGCTTCGCCGCCGCCGGCCTGATGCTGAGCCTCGCCCTCTCAGGCTCGGCCCTCACACGCTTTGGCCAGACCCATTGGCAGACCGCGCGCGAGATGAAGGCCAATGGCTTCTTCGGGGCGCCAGGGACCGGGTTCATCCTCGGCAAGCTGGGGACGCCGAGCTCCCGCGCCAATTACATTTGCTCGAAGGTTTTCCCGCATGCGCTGATCGTGGCACCCACGGGCCGCGGCAAGACCACGGGCTTCGTCATTCCGAACCTGCTGACCTGGCAAGGCTCCGCCGTGACGCTCGATGTGAAGGGCGAGTGTTTCGAGGCCACGGCCCGTCACCGCGCAGCCCAAGGCGACAATGTCTATCGTTTTGCCCCCACCGATTGGGAGGGCAAGCGCACGCATCGCTACAACCCGCTCTTGCGCATCTATCAACTGAAAGATCCCGCGCGCCAGCAGATGGAACTGCAGCTCCTGGCGACGCTGTTCCTGCAGAGCGATAATGACCGGGTGCAGGGCCTCCTCAAGGGCGGGATCGATCTCTTCGTGGCGGCAGGGCTGCTGGCCTTCCAGCGCAAGCGCCCGACCTTGGGCGAGATCTATCGCATCGCGGCCTCGGGCGGGAACAAGCAGAAGGAGTATTTCGCGCGGGGCCACGAAGTCGACAACCGGGCGGCCAAACTGATCTTCACGCGGCTGGCCTCGACCAACAACGATACGCTGACTTCCTATGTCTCGCTCCTGATGACCTCGGGACTGGATCAATGGCAGAACCCGGCCATCGATGAAGCGACGGCGGTCTCGGATTTTGATTTCCGGACGATCCGCAAGAAGCCCTTTTCGGTCTATCTCGTGGTCCAGCCGCTGATGGTGAAACCATTGGCACCACTGATCCGGCTCTTCTTCTCCGATCTTCTCTCGGCCATGCAGGAAAAGGATCCCGGGCCAGATGAGCCGTGGCCCGTGATGATCATGCTCGACGAGTTCAACCGTCTCGGCAAGATGCCCATCGTGGTCGAAAGCATCGAGACCCTGCGCACCTATCGTGGTCACCTCGCCGTGGTCACCCAAACCATCCCCGCCCTCGATGAAATCTACGGCGAGAACACCCGCCGCGCCCTGCAAGGCAATGCCGGTGTGAAGCTCTATTTGACGCCCTCGGATGAAAAAACCGTCGAGGAGCTGAGCAAGGCGGTCGGCAAGACCACGAAGACCGTCATCACGCGATCCCAGTCCATCGGCAAGAACCCCTTTGAAGGGCGCAGCCAGTCGACCCGGACCGAAGAAAGCTCGTTGTTGCCTGAAGATGAAGCGCGCCGCCTGCCGCTCGATGAAATCGTCATGGTCATCGATGCCCAGATGCCGGTCCGGGCGAAGCGGATTCAGTATTTTGACGACCGGATGTTCAAGGCAATCCACGGGGCGCAGACGGGGGAGTTGCCGTTTCCGGAGCCTGGGGGAGGGGGGCCGCAGGGAACGCTGCCGCTGAGTGTGCGCGCCATGCCGATGACACCGCCTTCGAATGGACCAGGTGGACCTGACGCCGTCGTTGAAAACACAGCTCAGGCTTCGGCGGGTCAACTGTCACGACAAACTGACGGCGTTCCGAAGAAAACCGCGCCCGTCGTTCAAGCCGTTATCGCCGAGGAACAGCGACAGATGGAGATGGATTTTGGCAGCAGCGTCGTGGATGCTGACACTGCGAGCGTCGTTGATGAGGCGCAGATGCGCTCCGCCGTGGATGGATTGAATGAAATGGAAGCGATGCTGCGAGAGGACGGTGGCGAAGAGCTGGTTGCTCGATAGCATGGCGGAGATGGATTGTTTGTCGCGCAGTGTAAAAAATGGACTTTCTCTGCAAGCCCGAGGGGATAATGCCGTGAAGTAGAAAGCCGACATCCGGATCACTCCAAATTGAGAGGGTATTCGGCACCGCCGCAGGTCCCTCCGGTCTCGACTGGACGCTGACGACCGGCATCGTCTCGGCGCTCGACCGCGAGATCCCGACACGTGGCGGTGCAACGATCGAAGGCCTGATCCAGACCGATGCCGCGATCAACCCCGGCAATTCTGGTGGCCCGCTGATCGATATTGCAGGGCAGCTGATCGGGGTGAACACGGCGATCTTCAGCCCGGCAGGACCCCTCGTGCCGCTTCGTGCCGGGCGATGTTATCACGGCCATAGACGGGCGGGCAGTCAGGACCTCGGATGACATCCGCGATGCACTTGACGCCTACGCACCCGGTGACAGGGTGGCCATTTCCCTGCTACGAGACGGGACTGAGCTCGAAACCTCTGTTGTCCTTGCTTCGCCGCAACCGGACTGACCTCGCCGCTCGCGCAATTATCAGCCTGCGCGCATTGGAATCCTGCTGAAAGTGCTTACTTCCTTTGAGGATAGAAGTCACACAGGAGTAGAACGCATGCAATGTCCCGTAGACGGTGAAACATTGGTAATTGCCGAGCGCAGCGGTGTCGAAATCGACTATTGCCCGAAGTGCCGGGGTGTCTGGCTGGATCGCGGTGAACTCGACAAGATCATCGAGAGAGCGGGGCCTCCTGCTTCTGAGCCCGCCCAGGAATATCGGCAGGACACGCGGGGGACTGACTCGCATGGTGGACGCCCCTACAAGAAGAAGCGCGAATCCTTTCTTGGCGATCTGTTCGATTTCTAGGGTGTGAAGTGTTTCAATCACGAGGCTCGAGAATTGAAAAAGAACAAGAAGAATGTGGCGTTCGGCCCCGCGATTTCCGCACTCATTGTTTTCCTTTCGGCATTATCTGTCGCGGCTCAAGAGGCCAGCGACACGTCGCAGTTGAGAATGCTTGGACGATGTCAGGCATGCAGTTTCGAAGGGCTGGATCTCACCGAAAGCAAGCTCACAGGGGTCGATCTGAAAGAGTCGACCCTGCGGGCAATCGATTTCGCAGGCGCGAATCTAAGCATCGCGCTCTTTGATTTCGCCGTGATCGAGAACGTGTCGTTTAACGGTGCAAATCTGGGCGGCGCGAGCTTCAGGGGGGCGCGTCTGGTCAACGTGACTTTCGAAGGAGCGGATCTTAAGGCCGCTGTCTTCGAAGACGCAATCCTCGAAGGCACCGATATAACGGCTGGACGTCTCTGCAACACACAGATGCCGAACGAGACCACCGAAAATACCGAGTGCGATTGACCCAGCAGTGATGCTGCACGTTTGAAACTGTTAACGCACGCCCGAGAATAGGCGCCGCGCACTGCGAGCATTGATCCACCAACTCCTGACGCAAAGGTGATGCTGTTCAACTGGAACGCAGAGCCCCTTTTGTCTTGGACTTTGAGCGCGCCGCAATCGCGGTGTGGTAGACCCGTGCGATATCAGTCGAGAACCGTTCGACGGAGTGTTGTCGGGCCTCTTTCAATGCAGCTTGCGCCATCGCATGGCGCTCGGAGCGGTTCACGAGAAGCGCATGAACAGCATCGGTCCAAACCTCGATATTCTCTTCGGTCAAAACCCCGGTCCTTCGATTCTGCACGAAGGCGTCCACGCCGCTGGCATTCACTGCAACAACGGGCAAACCCGCCGCCATGGCCTCCAAGATGACCATGCCCTGGGTCTCCGATGTGGACGCAAAGACGAACAGATCGCTCAGACCGAGATAGTCCGGGATATGATGCTCCGAGACAGACCCGACCAGGCTCACCTCCGAGGTTAGATCTTTGTCCCGGATGGTCCGGGTCAGATGCGCCCGCTCCTCGCCATCCCCAATCACAAGAAGACGAAAGGGGGGCGCGTGGCGCTCCTTGAGTTCCCGCATCGCCGCGATCAGGAAGTCGAGGTTTTTTTCCTTCGAAAGCCGCGACACGGTGACCAGTATTTTCCGACCGTCCGGGTTGTGTCGGGACCGGAGCGCAGCAAGTTGGCAAGGTTCCTGTGGCTGGAATCGCTCGATCTCGACTCCTGTCGGGTGAACATGCACGGGCCGGTCCACCCCGATCAGCCGCACGTAATCCCGCGTCACCGGCGTCGGAACGATGATCTCGTCACAGCTGTTCGCGAAGCGCCGCACGAGCCAGTGTGCGATCACGTTGCGAAAGAGGACACCAGGCAGGGGGATCGTATGCGCATACTGTTCCAGCCTCGTGTGGTAGGTAAAGATAGCCGGGACGTTCAGCCGACGCGCCATGCGATGCCCCAGAGACCCGAGCCAGAAGGGATGATGAAGATGGATCACGTCCGGCCCGAACTGCCGGACCACCTGCCACGTCCTAGGATGCAGCGGATTGGCGACACGGATAAGGCCGCCTGCTTCAATCAGTGCCGGAACGCGCACGACTCTGGTCTCTTTGACGTGCTGGCCGTAGGCGGGTGCGACCACCAGCACCTCGTGTCCGAGCTTCTCCAAACCTTTTCTCAGGCGATCTACAGAGATCGCGACACCGCCGATGAACGGCAGATAGGTATTGGTGAACATCACCACCTTTAGCGGGCGGCCGAGGTCGACGGCGATACGGCTATCGTAATCGGGATAGTAGTGCCGCTCCCGGAACAGGCGGTTGTAGAGATACATGCCGACGATGACGAAAGCCGAAAAGATGAGTAGGAAATTCAGCCAGCCGACATAGAAGAGCGAGTATACGAAGAACCAGAGTCCCTCGAGCTGTCGCGTGAGGGGGGTGGGCGCGGTATCGACCCGCATCATCTCGACACTGATGTCGCCCTCGCTGATCGACACTTCGAGGTAGTGGTAAAAGCTCGCATCGTCGTTGAGAACAAATCCGCCCGCTCCTCCGGTGACGACATGTCGGACCCCGCCAACGGTTTGATCGGAGAATGTCGCAGCCCCCGCCGAGACCACCATGTCGACGTCGAGCTCCGATAGCAGGGCAAGGAGCCGGTCACGGTTCGTACTTTCCGACCAGGCACCAACATCCGGTTCGAAAAGCGTCTGCTGCACAGGGGGGACGAGAGGATGACCCACGAAGACCAGCACCGGCGTAGGGCTATCCGCCTGCAGGATGTCGCGCAGCCATCGCTCTTGCCAGTCTGTCGGCGTGCGCCCGGTGGCATCGAGAAACACGAGCCGTGCCTGCGGCAGGGCAAATGAATAAAAGTGTGGCCCGAACCGCTGATAAAACCGAGCGCTTCCGAACTCCTCGTACTCGTTCTCCCCGAATGTCAGAAGATAAGGAATATCGAGATGCGACAGGGTCCCGAGGAGCGCTCGGTATTTGTCCTCTCCGCCCCCGCTCACGAGATTGCCGGCCGAGACGACGAAATCCAGACCGGACGAGTTGACCCGAGGGATGATCTGCCGCTCAAGGACACCGATCGAATTGTTGCCTTCTCCCACCACCGCAAACCTGAGCGGACGATCCGCCGCGACCTCGGCCTCGATCGCTTCAATCTGACCGACAAGAAGAGCGCTGGAATCCGGCGCCGATGCGTAGAGATAGACACGGTATCCCGCGATTGTCAGTACGATTGCAAGGTTTGCATAGAAGAAGAGAGAGAGTAGGGCACGGTTCATCCTGGCTGCGCTTTCCGCCGAAGGACGAGGATCGAAACGATTGTTCCGCTCGCCATGCCGAGATAAATGGTCAGGAACCGCCATGCGAAGATGACAAGCAGAAGGTCATCGGGGGCCATGCGGCCTGCCATGAACCCGGCGAAGGCCAGTTCCGCAAATCCAGCACCGCCAGGGGTCGGTGCGAAATACATCAGGAACGTCACCACCGACAACGTCCCGATGACCGTCAACCAATCCACATTATAATCGAGAATTTCCAACAAGAGCGCCGGAAACGCGAAAAGCGTCAGTAGAAACACGAGCGTGCAAGCTACCGCCGCTAGGGCATAAAGATGCGATCCCCGGACGAAGCGTGCAAAGCTTGCCGAGAATTCCGCCGTCTCGCGGTGCACCGCATTGGCCCAGCGGTCCCGTCTATCTGTGCCCAGGAAACCAATGCGAGACGTAAGCGCGAGAAGTCGGCCGAGTAGTGTTGCGATCCAGTGGGGGCGGCGCAGCACAATCAGGAAGCCAACGAGATAGAGCACGATGAATCCTGACAGCGACTGCAGGGTGATCCTTGCAAATCCGTTCGGCGAAGATCCCGGGTGCAAAAATTGAAAGAGCGGGGCGACAAGGAAGATCGTCAGCATGGCGAGAATGGTCCGGATCGTCGTCGCCGCGGCCGAACTGCCAACGGCCACGCCATGCCGTTGCAGGTACCAGACCTGCGCGAAACCACCGCCCGTCGCAAGGGGTGTCACATTCGAGAACAGGATGTTGATGAACACAAGGGGGAAAATCTCACGAATTTTCACCCCGACTCCGATCGTGCGCAGGACGAAGTAGAGCCTCAGCCCGTCAGACACAAAGTAGACCACCAGAAAACCGAGGATCAGGGCCAAAGCCTGCGGTTGGACCAACCTTGCGTCGAAACGTGGAAGTTCGCCTCCGAACATCGATGAGACCAAGACAAAGCCGGTCGCTGTCAGGCCGATGAACAAGGCGGCCGAAACGAGCCAGGCTGATGGCTTGCCCCAGAGGGTCGCCTGGCCATTCTGGCGCTGTTGTTTCTCTTCCTGCATTGGATGCCCCTCGTATTGTGTTTTGGCAGATATCTCCGCTAGGAACACAAAACAACAATACTCCCCTGTAATTCTCTGATCCGACAGCTTATTTGCCATCAGAAACGGGGTGCGCGCGACACCTCGACAATCATCGGACCGAGGGGAGGCTTAGCGCGTGATCACAGCATATGTGCATGAGGACGGCAGGCTTGGCCGCCACGAGGGGCTCCCGAAACCCGACGCGACCGCTGTCTGGATAGATCTTCTCAGCCCAGTAGGCGACGAGGAAGCCCAGATCGAGGCACTGCTCGGCATCGACGTGCCGACCCGTGAGGAAATGGAGGAGATCGAGATTTCCTCCCGTCTCTACACCGAAGATGGCGCGCTTTTCATGACGGCGATCCTGCCTTCACATGCCGATGGCGATGACCCAGAGATGTTGCCCGTCTCCTTCGTGCTTTCGGACAGGACGCTGGTCACGGTCAGGTATCACGACCCCCGCGCCTTCACGACCTTTCCGACGCGGGCTGCCAAGGTGTCCATGGGCAGCGAGACCGGCGAAGGCGTTCTCGTCGCGCTCCTCGAGGCCGTTGTCGACCGTCTCGCCGACATCCTTGAACGCGACGGCAGGGAAATCGATGCGATCTCCCGCCAGGTATTCCGCCGCTCGAACGGCAAGCCCACGAAAGCGCAGGACTTCCAGGCAACTCTCGAGTCCATCGGCCGCAAGGGCGACCTGACCTCCAATATCCGAGACAGTCTCGTCACCCTTGAACGCGTCGCAGGGTTCCTCGGCCAGCAATCCTTGGAGATGAAAAGCCCGCGGGAACTGCGCGAACGGATTAAGACGCTGTCACACGACATCCGTTCGCTTGCGGATCATGCAAGCTACCTCAGCCAGAAAATCACGTTCCTGCTCGATGCGACGCTCGGCATGATCAACATAGAGCAGAACGCGATCATCAAGATCTTCTCGGTGGCCGCGGTCGTTTTCCTGCCGCCGACTCTGATCGCCTCGATCTACGGCATGAATTTCGAGCACATGCCCGAATTGAAATGGCTGCTCGGTTATCCCTTCGCCATCGGGCTGATGATCTTGTCGGCAATCCTGCCTTACGTCTATTTCAAGCGCCACGGCTGGCTCTGAAAAATAAGGATAAGAAATGTCTCACGATTTACTTCTTGTGGCCGCCGGCCTTGTTCTCCTTTTCCTCGGCGGCGAGGGACTCGTGCGTGGGTCTGTTGCGATAGCGGAGCGCCTCGGCATCTCGAAGCTTCTCATCGGGCTGGTCATCGTCGGGTTCGGCACCTCGACGCCGGAACTCCTTGTTTCCGTCAATGCGGCACTCGACGGTACGCCCGAAATCGCACTTGGAAACGTGGTTGGGTCCAACATCGCCAACGTTCTGCTGATCGTCGGCGTGGCGGCCGTGATCACGCCGATCCTCGGGTGGGACCGCACGGCGGTGCGCGAGGCGCTGGTGGCAACGCTCGTCTCCCTGACGGCTTTTGTGCTGGTTCAGGGCGAGGTCCTCACCCGGATGGAGGGCATTGCGATGCTCGTTGTCCTCGCAGGCTACCTGTTCTCCAGCTATTGGCTGGAAAAGCGGGATCGCGAGGCGAAGACGTTTCAGCACGAGGCGGAGGAATTCGAGGACATTCCACTGCCGCGGCCTTGGCTTGCGCCGGTTCTGGCCATCGGCGGCATCGTCGCCCTGGTGTTCGGGGCGGACATGCTGGTCGAGGGTGCGGTGAACATCGCGCGCGATTTCGGTGTGCCCGATGCAGTGATCGGTCTTTCGCTCGTCGCCATTGGCACTTCGCTGCCCGAGCTTGCCACCGCCATCGTCGCCGCGATCCGGCGCCATTCCGACGTGGTGCTGGGCAACGTAATCGGTTCGAACATCTTCAACATCCTCGCGATCCTCGGCGTCACGGTCGTGATCCAACCCATCGAAGTCACGGCGCGGTTCCGTTTCATCGATACGCCGGTGATGCTGGGAGCCGCCCTGCTGCTTCTGGCGTTGCTCTTTGCCACGAAGTCGATCGGTCGGCTCTGGGGTGCGCTGATGCTGGCCGCCTACGCCGCCTATATGGTGTTCCTGTTCTCAAACGGCACGGGAGCGTGACGCACCCGTGAGCCGTCCGTTGCAAGATGTCGCGACAGGCTCGACACATGCGAGAGTGCCCTTTCGGATCACATCGCCCATTGGCCCCGTTCTTTTCCTCGACGATGTCGCAGGCAGCCAACTGCTGCTGTCCGCACTGTTCATCACTGCGCGGGACGATGAGCCGCCGCCGATCGCAACTGCGGCGGGCGAGACGCGCGCCACACGGCTGGCCGGCTATGACCATGCCTGCGTCTGGCGCGCGCGGTTCACGCTGCCGGCAGATCGCCAGTCGGAATACAGCTGGAACGGCGCGACCTACGCGGTCACCGGTGACCTGACCGACGATCTGCGTCTGGCGTACGTTTCTTGCAACGGCGAGGAAGTGGGGGACATGGACCGCGAAGGTTCCGAGCGGAACGCCATGTGGGAAAGGCTGAAGAGCGAACACCAACACCGGCCCTTCGCGCTGATGCTGCACGGCGGCGACCAGGTCTATGCCGATGAGGTGACCGAGGGGCACGAGCTCAGCCATGGTTGGCCGGAGCGTATCCCGCGCGACCCCTCTTGCGCCGCGCTGGACGATCTTCGCCATCACCTGCGCGAAAGGTTCCTGGAACGCTACGCTGCTCTCTACGCCGCGCCGCAGTTCGCCTGGCTTTGCGCGCGCGTGCCGTCACTCATGCAATGGGACGATCACGACATCTGCGACGGCTGGGGCTCGCTCAGACGGTCCCGCACCTATTCCCCGGTGGGCCAGACGCTCTTCGCCGTCGCACGCGAAAGCTTTCTGGTGTTTCAGCAGGCGACAACTGATGGCGATCTGCCGACGCGCTTTGCCGACCCCGAAGGGCAGCATATGGGCTGGTCTGTCCATGGCCCCGACCTGCGCATCCTCGCCCCCGACCTCCGCTCCGAACGCACACGTCGCCAGATCATGGGCATGGGCGGCTGGGCAATGATGGAGGCGGAAGCACGGCGGGAGGTGCAGGGGCATACCTTGCTGATGTCCAGCGTTCCCTTGCTTGGCCCCCGGCTATCGCTCTTGGAAACGCTCATGGTGGTGATCCCGCGGATGCAGAAATACGAGGATGATCTGCGCGACCAATGGCAGAGCCGTGCTCATCGCAAGGAATGGCGCCGGATGCTGCGGCTGGTTCGCGACCTTGCAAGACGGGACAGGCACGACATCACGGCGGTCTCGGGCGAAATCCACCTGGCGACACGCGCGGTCATGGACCTCGGCGGCGGCCTGCACCTGAACCAGCTTGTTGCCTCCGGAATCGCCCATCGCGCGCCACCCAAGGGCTGGGCACGATTTTTGGGAGCCTTGTCATGGTTGGGCGAAGACCCATTGCCCGAGCACCCGATCCGCGTGCAGCGCCTTCCCGGGCAACCCGGCAGATACATCGCCGAGCGGAACTATCTGGTTCTCGAACGGACTGCCGGGAACTGGACCGCGCTGTGGGATCTGGAAGCGAGCGGTATGACGGAGGCGCTGCACCTGTAGCAACCTACTGAATTTGGATTGTTATTCTTGCCTTTGACCGAACTCAGCCGGGCTAGCGGACCCAGAGAACGTTGGAGCTCAGTCCCGTTCCCTTCAGCATCTACTGGAGAACGAATGCTGGCTCTGGAATGGAGGAACGGTCAGACAGTCCTACGAAATCAGGTCTGCAACCAGTGAGGATGCTCAAATCGTGTGCAATTCGTACTAGGGTCAGGATGCATTGATTTCTGTTGCGCTGCGTGATTCACGCCTGCGAAAACGGAGTGGTGACATGAGCGATCTCTTCTTGCTGACCGACGCGCAGATGGCGCGCCTGGCTCCCTTCTTTCCCAGGTCGCACGGGAAGCCCCGGGTTGATGACAGACGGGTGCTGAGCGGGATTATCTTCATAAATCGCAATGGCTTGCGTTGGCGTGACGCTCCTGCTGCATATGGCCCTCACAAAACGCTTTACAGCCGGTGGAAGCGTTGGAGCGAAAAGGGCATCTTCGCGCGGATGATGGCCGGGCTGGCGGCGGAACACGGCGAGAAAACGACCGTGATGATCGACGCAACATACCTCAAAGCCCATCGAACGGCGACCAGCATGGCCGCCAAAAAGGGGGGCGTGGTCGCCTGATCGGCCGAACCAAAGGCGGTATGAACACCAAGCTGCACGCCATCTGCGACAGTCAGGGGCGACCGATCGACCTGTTCGTCACCGCTGGACAGGTCAGCGATTATATCGGCGCTCGGGCCCTGCTGAGTGGCCTGCCAAACGTCAAATGGCTACTCGGGGATCGTGGCTATGACGCTGACTGGTTCAGAGAAGCGTTGCAGGACAAGGGGATACGTGCCTGCATCCCAGGCCGGAAGAAACGCAAGACGGCGATCAAATACGATAAGCGGAGATACAAGCGGCGTAACCGCATCGAGATCATGTTCGGCAGGCTCAAGGACTGGAGGCGCGTCGCGACCCGCTATGACCGATGCCCCAAGGTCTTCCTCTCAGCCATCGCCCTCGCGGCTCTCGTCATCTATTGGTTATGAATCCTGACCCTAGAGAGTCGCCTCAAGTATAGGGAGATCCAACGAGGCGGGGTTTCGAGATGGCCGCAGACCTGCGGTGGTTGCCGAAGGTTGATGCGGGCACCTCACGGCGTGCCGCCGGGACCGGGCCTTGGTCCATCGACCACCATTCGATCCTGCTGTACCTCGTTGCGCGGCCGCTCCGCCTCGCTCCACATGCGCCGACCAGACCACCCTTCGAAAACCTCGATCCTGCCCGCGTAGCCATCCGTTGAGCCGTTCATTTTGCAGTCCTATCCTGCCGGGTCTCGACCGCAGTACTCGCACAGGCAGGCTAGGCGCGGCAGGAGCGGGTCGGAGCGGCGCTTACTACGCTGAGGCGCTTGTTCCTTAACCGCGACCATCATCGTCCCGGGTGGGAACTGCGGTGAGAAACGCCTCTGAAGCAGTGGCGGGACTGGCCCGCGACGCGATGCGCGGCATCGCATCCGCTGTAAGTGTTCCCCCCGCAATGCCCTGTCCCGGTTTCATTCCTCCCGCCTCAGCGCAGGCGAATCGTCGTAGACCGACCAGCCGTATTCTCTGCTCGAGGCCGGCAGCTCGGACCTGTCGATGTTGCGGATGATGTAGGTCTTGGCGATGAAATTCGCAGCGATCGGCGCGGTCAGGAAGAGAAACAGCGTGATCAGAAGCTCGTGGAAAGACACGGCCCCCCCGGTCGAGAAAAAATAGAGCATCGAGGCGATGAGCGCACAGCCGATCCCCAGCGTTGTCGCCTTGGTCGGTCCATGCAGCCGCTGCATCGTGTCGCGCAGCTTGACCAGCCCGAAGGAGCCGACAAGCCCGAACACGCCGCCAAGGATGAGGAAGGCCGAGATCAGGATTTCCATGATGGCGGGCATGTCGGGGCTCACTCGATGATGTCGCCGCGCAGAACGAAGCGGCAATAGGCGACGGTGGAGACGAAGCCGACCATGGCGACCAACATCGAGGCCTCGAAATAGACTGCCGTGCCCTTCCAGATCCCGTAGAGGACCAGAAGCGCGATCAGGTTGATCACCATGGTATCGAGCGCGAGGATCCGATCGGACACGTCCGGCCCCACGGTGATCCGCCAGAGGCAGAACAAAAGTCCGAGCCCGAAACAGGCGAATGCGAACATGAGGGCGATGGATATCATTCGAATATCTCCTTGAGCGGCCGTTCGTATCGCTGCTTGATCCTGTCCCGTTCGTAGTCCGGGTCGTCGGTATGCAGGCAGTGGACGAGTATGGAGCGGCCGTCCGCGCCCAGCATCGCCGAGACGGTGCCGGGCGTCATCGTGATCGTGCCCGCAAGCACCGTGATCGCCTCGGGCGATGTCAACTCGAGCGGGATGGTGATCCAGCGGGACCGGAAGTCGGTGCTGCGCTTGAACAGGATGATCCAGGCGACCTGCACATTGGCGACAACGATGTCCCACAGCACCAACAGGACGTATCTGACCACGATGAGCGGGCGGCTCAGCTTTGCCCGGTTCGGCCAGTAAGGTGCCGTGATGATCGGCACGACAAGCCCCAGGACTGTGCCCAGCAGCAGATTGCCCAGCGTGACGGTATTGACGAGGCCAAGCCAGACGAGGGCCAGCGTGATGCTGAGAAGCGGATGAGGAATGAGGCGGCGGATCATCTCAGGTCTCTCCCTCTGTTCCAAGCACCGCGGTCACATAGCCGCTCCTGTCGAAGATCTGTGCCGTCGTGCCGTCGAGATATCCGACGAGCGGCCCGGCAAAGGTGGTCAGCATGACCAGTAGGGCGACCGTCGCCATGACGGGCGCCAGTTCCATCGCGCCGGCGGGCCGGTCGGTGCCGGATGGTGCTTCCGGGGCCTCGTCGGTCTCGGCGGTCTCGGGCTCGTCCAGCGGAACGGCCGTGGATTTCCAGAACAGTGCGCTGCCGGCGCGGGCGAAGCCCACGATCGTCATGAGCGAGCCGAACAGCACCGCACTCCAGGCCCAGGCCATGGTGCCGGGTGCGCGCAGCGCATCCAGAACCATCAGTTTCCCGATGAACCCGCTCAGCGGCGGCATCCCGGCCATACCGATCGCCGCAGCGAAGAACAGCGCGGCGAACAGCCCGTTCTGCAAGGTCGCCGGCCGGGCGCCGAGGTGGCCTGCCTCGCGGCGCGCGATCACCAGATCGGCCAGCAGGAACAGGGCCGCCGCCGCGAAGGTGGAATGAACGAGATAGTAGAGCGCTGCCGTCGTCGCGACGGGCGAGAAGGCCGAGATGGCCACCATCAGCGTGCCCATCGACCCCAGCACCGAAAAGGCGATCAGCGCCAGCAGGTTCCGCGCGCCCAGCACCCCGACCGCTCCGATCGCGATCGTGACGATGGCGGCAGGAAGCAGCCATGTCCCGGCCATGCCATCCGTTGCAACGATCCCTGGGCCGAAAACCAGCGTGTGGATGCGCAGGATCGCATAGGCACCGACCTTGGTCATGATCGCGAAAAGTGCCGCGACGGGCGCAGGCGCGTTGGCATAGGCGCCCGGTAACCAGAACTGGACCGGAAACAGGGCTGCCTTCAGCGCGAAGACGATCATCAGCAGCATCGCCGCCACGCGGACCAGCGCGGCTTCGTCCGCCGGCACCTCCTGCAGCCGCAGCGCAAGATCGGCGATGTTGAGCGTGCCGGTGACCGAATAGAGCACGCCAAGGGCAAACAGGAACAGCGTCGATCCGGCCAGGTTGATGACAACGTATTGCAGCCCGGCGCGCATCCGGTCACGCCCGCCGGAATGGACCATCAGCCCGTAGGAGGCGATCAGCAGGATCTCGAAGAACACGAAGAGGTTGAAGATGTCGCCGGTCAGGAAGGCGCCGCAGATCCCCATCAGCTGGAACTGGAAGAGCGCGTGGAAATGCCACCCGCGCGCGTCCCATCCCGTGGCGACCGCATGGACAAGTACCAGTAACGCCAGCACCGTGGTGACAAGGACCATCAGCGCCGACAGCCGGTCGAGCACGAGGACGATGCCGAAGGGTGCGGGCCAGTCGCCGAGATAGTAGACCTGCGGATCGCCTCCTGCCGTCACGAAAAGCCCTATGGCGATGACCAGCAGCGCGACGGTTCCCGCCACGGAGGCGGTCCGCGCGAGCGGGAGGTCATGGCGCATGACGAAGCCGATGACCGGCGCCAGCAGGGCTGGCAGGATGACAGGGGCGATGATCCAGTGGTTCATTCCCGGCCCCCCGCACCATATTCGGCGTTCTCGGCCGCTTCCGCCATGTCGATCCGGTCGTCATCCGATTCCAGATAGGCGCCGAGGGCGACCATCACCAGCACCGCCGTCATCCCGAAAGAGATGACGATCGCGGTCAGCACCAGCGCCTGCGGCAGCGGATCCGTATAATTCGCCTCGCCATAGGGCGACAGGACCGGCGGCATGTCGATCGAAAGCCGGCCTGACGCGAACAGAAAGATATTCACCGCATAGGACAGCAGCGCCAGTCCCAGGATCGTCGAGAACGCTCTGAGGCGTAGGATCAGGTAGATCCCCGCCGCCGTCAGAGCGCCTACGGAACTCGCCACGATGAACTCCATGCTATTCCTGCTCCTTGGTAGTGCGTGTCGTCCGGTCCGCGGAGGGGTCGTAATCCATCGGCTCGCGATTGACGGTTTCGCCCGCATATCGTGCAATGCGCGACAGGCTGTAGAGCATCAGCATCACCGCGCCCAGAACCGCCAGAAACACGCCAAGATCGAATAGCATCGCGGTGGCAAGCTCGAATTCCTCGATCGGGGGGAAGTGGAAATAATCGTAGCCGCTGGTCAGGAATGGTTTGCCGCCCAACCATGCGCCCGCCCCTGTCAGACCGGCGATCACCACGCCCCAGCCGATCATGGCGTGATATTCGATCTTCTGGCGGCTCTGGGTCCAGGCGAAGCCCGACGCCATGTATTGCATGAGCAGCGCGATCGACACGACGAGACCGGCCACGAATCCGCCGCCCGGCTGGTTGTGGCCGCGCAGGAAGATGTAGACCCCCACAAGGATGGCGATCGGCATCATCACGCGAGTGGCGATGACCATCATCAGGGGATGCCGGTCCCGGGAGCGGTCGAGCGAGTAGTCGGTGTTGCGCAGCTTTCGTGCCGCCGGACCGTTCAGCAGCGCCTCCATCACCGCATAGATGATAAGCCCCGCGATACCGAGGACGATGATCTCGCCATAGGTGTCGTAGCCGCGGAAATCGACAAGGATGACGTTCACCACATTCGTGCCGCCCCCACCCTCGTAGGAATTCGCGAGGTGATAATCCGAGATCGTCGGCGTGTCGCGCAACAGGAACATCAGTGCAAGCGCGCCCACGCCCGCCCCGCCGGCGATGGCGATCACGCCGTCCCTGATCCGGCGACCGGCCGAGCTTTCGACGGGCGAAGCCTTGGGCATGTAATGAAGCGCCAGAAGCAGCAGCATGATGGTCACGGTCTCGACCGAGATCTGGGTCAGTGCCAGGTCGGGCGCCGAGAGGTAGACGAAACCGACCGAGATGGTCAGGCCGATCACGCCCATCACGACGAGCGACCGGAACCTGTTGCGATGCATCAGCGCCATGGATCCGGCCGCCACCAGCAGAAGGACCCAGCCGACCAGGACCAACGGCGGCACCGGCAGCATCTCACGCGTCTGAGGCGGCATGCCGCCGCCGCGCCACGCGAGATAGCCAAGCAGCGTGGTGGACCCGACGAAGATCGCAAGGTAGCGCGACATCGCGCCGTCATGGGTCCGCTGCGTGACCCACCGCGACAGGCCGACCGCCCCGCCGACCAGACCGTCGAAGATCGCCTTGGCCTCGGGCCTGGGTGCGGCGATCCAGGCCCGGTCCAGTGGACGGTGGGCCGCTAGCAGCGCCGCGCCGGCCAGAACCGCGATGACCGACATGTAGAGCGCCGGTGTGATCCCGTGCCAGATCTTGAGATGGAACTCTGGCAACGTGCCCCCGGTCACCGCACCCGCGGCCACGCGCACCAGCGGTTCCGCGACGTGCGGCAGGATACCTATCAGGACGACTAGGCCGACCAGCAGGGCCGGGGCGATCCACAGACCGAAGGGCGGGTCGTGGGGCTTGTGGGGATAGTCCTCGCGCACCCGGCCGAAAAAGACATGCACGATGAAGCGGAAGGAATAGGCGACCGACAGAAGCGCGCCCAGCGTGGCGAGCACGGGCAGCGCCCAGGGGCTGCCCGCCCAGTCGGTATGTGAGGCCTCCTCTAGCATCATTTCCTTCGACAGAAAGCCGTTCAGCAGCGGTATCCCCGCCATCGACAGCGCCGCGATCGTGCCGAGGACGAAGGTGACCGGCATCAGCGTTCGCAATCCGCCAAGCCGCTTGATATCGCGGGTATGCGCCTCGTGGTCGATGATGCCGGCCGTCATGAAGAGCGCGGCCTTGAAGGTCAGGTGATTGATGATGTGAAACACCGCCACCACCGCCGCCATCGGTGTGCCGAAGCCCAGCAGCATCGTCAGCAGGCCCAGATGGCTGACCGTCGAGAAGGCCAGCAGCGCCTTGAGATCGTCCTTGAACAGCGCGATCAGCGCGCCCAGCACCATCGTCACCAGCCCGGTGGTCGTCACGATGTAGAACCACGCCTCGGTGCCCGCCAGGACGGGCCACATGCGCGCCATCAGGAAGACGCCCGCCTTCACCATGGTCGCGGAATGCAGATAGGCCGAGACCGGCGTCGGCGCGGCCATGGCATGCGGCAGCCAGAAGTGGAACGGGAACTGGGCCGACTTGGTGAACGCGCCCAGCAGGATCAGGATCAGCGCCGGCATGTACCAGTCCGACGCCCGGATCGCCTCGCCCGCGGCAAGGATGTCCGTAAGCTTGTAGCTGCCCGCGATCTCGCCCAGGATCAGCATGCCGCCGATCATCGCGAGCCCCCCCGCGGCGGTCACCGCCAGTGCCATCCGCGCGCCCTGCCGCCCCTCGGGCAGGTGTTTCCAGTACCCGATCAACAGGAAGGAGGACAGGCTGGTGAGTTCCCAGAAGATCAACAGAAGCAGGATGTTGTCGGATAGCACGATCCCCAGCATCGCCCCTTGGAACAGCAGCAGATAGGTGTAGAATTGCCCCATCGGGTCATCGCCCGAAAGATAGAACCGGGCGTAAAGCGTGATCAGCAAGCCGACGCCAAGGATCATCGCCGCGAACAGCAGACCGAGACCATCGAGAAAGAACGCGACCGACAGGCCGAGCTGCGGCAGCCAGGACAGTTCCACCGTGATGATCTGCCCGGCCATCACGGACGGCGCGAGCAGCAGCAGCATGATCAGGGACAATACCGTCGGAAGCGCGGTGAAGATCGCGCAGGCGTTCCGGCCGGCGCGGATCATCATCCCCGGCAGCAATGCCCCGATGAACGGCAGCAATGCGATGATGATGAGCGAAGGGTCGTTCACGACGACAGCGGCTTCCTGTCCGTTCACGGCATCGCCTTCAGGTGAAATATGCCACCTGAACCCCTAACGGATCGGCGCGCTGGTCGGCGCTTGGAGTCTCGGTTCCTAGGAGAAGCAAGTGAAACTGTAGTCATCTGGCGTCGGTTCCGCGTGTAATCAGAAAGTTAACCGGGGGATTTCGCACGAGATCGGCAGTGAAGGCGCCGGGCCCTGCAAAGGAGGTGATGCGGGTCGTTACATGAACAGCCATCAGATCAGAAACATGGTCCCTGACGGCGCGGTGTGGACTTGCTCGCGGGTTGCGCCGCATCGGTGGACAGGAACTGGCGTAATTCAAGCACTCGCTGCACCTGCTGATCTGGTTGGTTGATGGCACGTTTCTGCCATTAGACCACGGCTGGCTGTATGCCGCCAAGGGCAGAATGACCGCGCGGCCCGATTTGACCCAATTTTCCCGGCGCTCGCATAACTCCGCCGGAAAATTTCCAGCGGATCCGAAATGTAGCCGGCCAAACCGCAATCCGGCCCGCGGCAGGCAAATGCCCGGTCCCAAGTTTGCGCAAGGCAATTGCGAGTCCGTTTTGCCTGGGATGATCGACCTTATGTTAACCAATTTACACTATCGACCTTTACACAGGGTTTGCTCAGCTACATCTGATAACCAAATCCTCAGAACAAATAGCTCCTATCCTCGAAAAGGCAGATATTATTTGCCGTTCTTGATCTGATCGGCAAATACAGGATCGGGATGCCCTCGGGGCGCACGTTCTCCACGCTTTATGCCGCGGTTATTGCTTTGTCTTTCAGTCTACCTGAAGCCTGGGGTGACCAAAACAGAGCTGGTATCGTCGTTTGACGTGCCTCTTAAGCAGGTTCTGATTGTGGCTGATCAGGAGTATCCCGACGCCACGTCCGGCGAGCCTCCTCAGCGCCCATAGAGTGTCCTCGGCCGAGAGAGCATCGAGCGGTGCGGTGATCTCGTCGCAGACCAGATACCGGGTGGATGGCAGCACCATCCGGGCGAGAGATACACGTGTCAGCTCCCCCCCCGACAGTTCGGCCGGGAACCTGCTTGCCCATTCTGGCTGGATCCCGAGGATGCGCAGGGACTCTGGGTCGGGGGTGGCCCCGTTCCGCAGGATCCGATTGACCCGCCAGCGCGGATCCACGGACATCTCAGACGTCTGGGGGGCGTATTGAACCGGGCAAGGGAGACCGGCCCGCAGCATCAGCGGAGCACCGTCGATCTCCACCCGGCCCGCGTTCGGCAGGAGATGTCCCGCCAGAATGCGTCCGAGCGTGGACTTGCCTGCTCCTGAAGGTCCGGCAAGGCCGATGATCTCACCGGGGGACAGGTCAAAATCGACCTCGTCCAACACGGAGACCGCACCGAACGCATGAGTGATCGCGCGCGCTTTCAGCATGCCGGACACACGTTCTGCGCCTGCCACAGTCTCCGCGCGAAGGGCTTCCGAAGCGCCTCGCCATTGCCCCGGAACGCCGAGGCCGGAGCGGTTTCCACCGCGCAGCCTTCCTGCAGGACGGTGATCTCCCCCGCGACGGCTGCAAGGCGCGGCAGATCGTGGCTGATCACGAGCACGCCGTAGCCGTCGCTGGCGAGGGTTCCAAGCAGGGCCATGATCCGTTCCGCGGCGGCGGCGTCGAGACCGGCGGTGGGTTCGTCGGCAATCAGCCAGCCGGCACCGGTGGCAAGGGCGGTGGCAAGGCAGGCGCGGCGGGCCATTCCGCCAGACAATTCGTGCGGCCAGGCCTGCGCGACAGTCGGCGCGAGTCCAAGGCGCGGCAGGAGCGCCGCTGGATCTTCGGTTCGATCGGCAAGCCGAGCGAACCTTGCGATCTGTGCCCCCACCGTGGCCAACGGATCGAGCGCGTCTAGCCCTTGCGGCGCGAGCGCGATCCCGCCGCGCGACGGGGGGGCACCGTCCACCAGTATGCGCCCCGACACGTCAGCGTTTCGCGGCAGAGTTCCAGCAATGGCCGCGGCGATCAGGCTCTTGCCAGCGCCGGATGCACCGCAGATGCCGGTCACGGCACCACGCGGCGCGGCAAGATCGAGCCCCTCGAGCACCGTAAGGGAGGGCGCTCCATGGCGTCGAAACCGAACTGTAAGGCTTTTCACGACAAGCATCAGGCGACGCCCTCGCGCGGGTCGGCGGCGCGGCGCAGTGTTTCTCCGAACATCTCGAAGGCAAGCGCCAGAAGAACAAGCCCAAGACCGGGAAACAGCGCGACCCACCAGTGCCCGGCCATCAGCCCGCGCAAGGAGTCTGCCAGCATGATGCCGATTGACGGCAGGTGCGGCTCGATCCCCAGACCGATGAACGAGAGCCCGGCCTCGTGCAGGATCGCGTGCGGGAAGATCAGCACGAATCCGGCCACGAGTTGCGGCAGCAGGTGCGGCACCATGTGGTGACGCGCGATCCAGCCCCGCGACCGGCCGAGCGCACGCGAGATCCGCACGTAGTCCGCAGCGGCGACCGTCTGCGCCTCGTGGCGAAGGACACGCGACAGGCGCGGCCAGTGGGTCAGCGCAACGCCGAGGATCACCCCGGTCATGCCCCCGCCCGCCGCGTAGGCCACCATCAGCACCAACACGAAGTGCGGCAGGCCGAGGGCCAGTTCGGTCAGCACGCCGACGATGCGATCGGCTGTCTGGCTGAAGGTGGCCGCCACTGCAAAGGCAAGTGCGATCGCCGTGGAGACCGCGGCGGCGGCCAGCCCCACCTGCGCGCTGACCGCCAGCGCGGCGAGCGTGCGGGCAAGCACATCGCGGCCGAGAAGGTCGGTCCCGAAGGGAAAAGCGAACGCGGGCGGCAGTCCGCGGGCGAAGGGATCCACGCTCAGCGGATCAAGCGGCAGAAGCGGTACGGCAAGGACGGCAGCCAGCAGACCGATGGTGACGGCGCCCCGGCGACGCAGTTGCCGCCGGACGGCCCCGCGCGGAGTGCGACCGGCACCTGTCATATCTGTCCCGTCGAAGGCCGTCTCTGTCACTGCCGCGCCTCCGTACCGAGACGAGGGTCCAGAAGCCGTGCGGCGATATCCGCCAGCAGGTTGCCTGCGAAGACGAAGATCAGTGTCGCGAGCGCGATCCCCATCAGGAGCGGCGCGTCCGCTCCAAGCGCGGCCCGCACCGTCGCCTGCCCCAGCCCCGGCCAGGCGAAGACCGCCTCTGCCAGAACCGAACCGCCGAAAAGCTCCCCCGCACCGGCCAGATGCACGGTGATCGCGGGTCCCATCGCGTGGCGCATCCCCGGCCCGAAGGCGAGCCAGAGGGGGCGCGCGCCATGCGCGGCAAGATGAGTCGCAGCGGGGCTTTCGAGGAAGGCCACGAGGCGCTGGCGCGTGTGCAAGATCAGCGGTGAGATGCCAACGACCGAGACGGCGATCACCGGAAGGACGAGGTGCGGCAGACGCGCGGCAAGGTCCACCTCGTCCGCGATCATGCCCGGCGGTGTGGCGCAACAGGGCGGCAACCAGCCGAGGCCCACGGCGAAGACCGCGATCAGCAAAAGGCCGATCCAGAAGCCGGGGCTCGCCGCCAGCACGACAGCGACACCGCGAATGATCCGGTCAGGCCAGCACCCCCGCCTGGCTGCGGCGATCAGACCAAGGGCGGTGCCGAGCACGAAGGACAGGATGAAGGCTGCACCGACGAGCGCGATCGAGGCGGGAAAGCGATCTGCGATGACCTGCACCACCGGCGCGTTGAAGGTGATCGAGTCGCCCAGGTCACCCGACATGGCGTTGCGCGCCCAGAGCCAGAAGCGCTCATATGCGGGCGCCTCGAGCCCCCATGCCGCCGAGATGGCCTCGCGCTGCTCCGGCCCCACCAGTGCCACCCGCGCGCCCACGTAGGCCTGTACCGGGTCGATGGGCGCCAGCGAAACCAGCGTGAAGAGCCCGACCGAGGCCAGCGGCAGGAGCCAGAGAAGCCGGATCGCCCGATCGCGCAGCAGCGGCAGGAGCCAGCCCGTCATTCGCAGGTCCAGCGCCAGTCCTGCAGGTTCCAGGTAATCGGAAACCCATGCCCGTGCGGATGGACCTGGGACGCTCCGGTGTCGAGGCAGTCGGACACCCAGTAGCTGTGCTCGAGGTTCACCATCCAGACCCAGGCCGCGTCGCCGCGCGCGCCGAAGCCCGTGGCGCCGTCCCATTGCGCCGCCTGCCAGTGAGGCAGCGACGCTTCGAAGCCTGGCGCCGCCTCGGCGGCCTCGAGATGCGCGTCGACGGTCGTGTTGGCATAATAGCCCGTGTTCACCCATCCCTGGCCTGCATTCGAGGAATGGTAGAGGCTGTAGACTTCGAGGGGATCATGCGCGCCCCAGCCGAAGACGACGACGTTTGAATGCAACATCGCCTCGATCTCGTCCCAGCTCCGGCCCGATGGCTCCGCCGCGATCCCGATGGCCTGCAACTGCTGCGCGGCACCGAGCGCCAACGCCTGCCGTGTGCTGTCCGAGGCCGGGTAGACGATGGTGAATTCCGCCGTCAGGTCGCCGAGCTCCCGAATGCCATCGCCGTCGGCATCCTGCCAGCCTGCGGCCTCCAGGATGGCGCCTGCCGCGTCAGCGTCGCCACCGGGAAGATGCGCCTCCGGATTATCCCAGGGCAGACCGTCCACCGGACCGTAGGCCGGGCGGCCATGCCCGGCTAGCGCCAGGGCGACCAGCGCTTCGCGGTCGAGCGCGACGTTCACCGCACGGCGGATCGCCGGGTCGGCGGTCACGTCATTGCCGATGGGATGGCCGGCATCCGTGGCCCGGCCTTCGTCCGGCACCATCGGAAACATCAGGCCGCGGTTGTCCACCGTCTCGACATTCAGGACGCGCATGCCTGCCGGTGCCATGTCTGCCTGCGCCGGTGGCACCGCAACGAGATGCGCCGCGCCAGTGCGCGCGAGCGACAGGTCGGTCTCCTCCCCGCCGAAGACGAAGCTCACGCGCGCGAAGGGAATGTCGCCCCCGTGCCAATACGGATTGGGCTCGACGACCAGCTGCTCGCCCTCGCGCCATTCGACCAAGCGGAACGGTCCGGCGCCCACGGGCCCACGGGCATAGCCGTCGCCGTAGGTCGCGGCCGGCACGATCCCGAGCGAGACGAGGTGGCTGACGAAGGTGATCCTGGGTTCCCGCAGGTACAGCTCGACCTCGAATGGACTGATGGCCCGCGCGATTTCCAGTACGCTCAGATCAGCAAGGCCGCCCGCATCGCGCGCTGTGTTGAAGGTGAAGGCGACGTCCTCCGCCGTCAGCGCCGTGCCGTCGGAAAACCGCGCATCGTCGCGCAGCGTGATCCGCCAGGTCAGCCGATCCTCCGACAGGTCCCATGACGTCGCGAGATCGCCCTCAAGCGCGAGGTCGTCATCGTGCCGGAGGAGCGTCGCCTGAAAGAGCGGGTTGCCGTAGCGGCCCCAGCCCATGACCGGATCGAAACCCGTTTCCGGTTCGCCTCCCACGGCAAGCACCAGCGCCCGCTCCTGCGCGAGTGCCGGTTGGGTCGTGGCAAGGGAAGTAGCGAGGGCTACGGCGGCGAGAACTGGCTTCACGGGGCAACGTCGGTATGATTTTCGTATGCAAAGATCATATAGATCGTATCATTCCTGTCAATCAGCCGTTGCCTACCGCGACGCTTCGCCCGATGCTGACAGGCAAAACGGCGGAGGAACGCGCATGAAACGCATAACGATTACGCTCGATGGCGACCTGTTGGCCGAGATCGATGCGCATATGGAGGCCTCCGGTGCCACCAACCGGTCAGAAGCGATCCGCGACCTGATCGCGCGCAGCCTGACACCCGACGCGCCCTGCGAGGCGCAGTGCCTGGGGGTGGCGAGCTATACGCTGGACCCCGCCATGCGCGATCTCGGGCTCAAGGTGCCGAAGGTTCGCCAGGATCACCACAACCAGGTCGCCGCCGCGCTGTCGGTTCCGGTCGATCATTCCACCTCGCTCGAGGTCATCGTTCTGACAGGCCCTGTCGGCGAGGTCGAGACGATCGCGAATGCGCTGTTCCTTGAACGTGGGGTCCGGCATGGAAGACTGATGCTGGTGCCGCTTGCAGAGGATGACGGGGCGCACAGCCATGGCGATGGGCACGTCCACAAGCATCTTCGCGTCGCCGACTATTTTTGACGCCCTCAGATGTCATCGGGCATCAGTGTGCCCTGAAAGGCGTCGAAGACTGCACGCTTCATTCCCCCGCGCCTCTGCCAGTGCCAGCGCTTCGGCAAGCCGGGCGGCCGCGCGCGGGTTCAGACCGAGAGTTCTGAAGGCCGCCGCATGCCGCGGACTTTCGCCGGAAAGCAGGATCACCTTCCATCCGGTCCCGTCCTCGCGAAGAAAGGCCCGGCCCCGTTTCGCCCACCGCATCCATTCCCGCCAGCGCAGCTCCGGCGGCAGGTCAGCGAGTTCGCGGTCGACCTCGGAGCGATCTTTCGCCATCCCTACACCCCGTAGAGCCGGAAGGTGTCGCGACCGGTCACCTCGCGCCCTCGACGGCTGGGAACACGAACAAGGCATACCCCTGGTGCGTTCAACACCTAATTCGATACGGCGGAATCTTGACGCAACAGTTCCGGCTACATAGTCAGCCGTAGCCAACAGCGCGAACTGATTATCCCTCGTGACCCCTTAAGGCACCGAGCGGCTATCCCTCTGGCAAACTGCTGAGTTCGGGTTTGAACTCCAGGTCGCCCAGCTTTTCGGGCCACTTCCCGACCGGCTGATTATGGACCCCCCGGTATTCCAGCGATGCCACCTGCCCGTCCGCTCGAATGTGAAGATCGTATATTACGGGTATCCCGTCCGCGCCGGTACAGGAGCAGCTTACGACGCGGGCCGAAGGTTCATCGCTGTCGCGAAACTGGATTTCACCGACACCTTCAGCATCCTTCAGCATCACGGGCACTTACTAGGCCGCCGCGCGGTGCCGGGATAATCCCGGCACCCGAATGGCTTTCGAGGAGCTCGAGTACCAAAACCTCATCGTCGCGCATTGCTCTCATCACGGTATCGGGTGGATTCGTCCGACGTTCAGGCTGCCATTAGGCAACATGTAAGCGTTATCCCGGATCCGCTGGCCGTTGACAGCAATGTTGCGAATATTGAGGTCCTCGCTGCGCCAAACAGGTTGTTGCGCAGATCCGAACGGATTGCATTTTGCACCGCGTTCCGGTCGATGCCTGCACGGTCGATGTGACGCCAGATATGATAGATGTGCCTTATCATGACTATTGAAACGAAATCCAAACACATCAGCCACTGTCGCATTTTCTTCACCATTTCAGCACATGATTATTACGTGATTTCTGGATGATACGGGGTAAGCACACATCATTTTTCAGCTTAAGGCTTCAA
>NZ_PGFI01000016.1 GCF_002797755.1 Brevirhabdus pacifica | reverse complement strand
GCGAAGCTCGAGGCCGGTGACATCAAGGACCTGACCGAGCGCTTTGCCAAACGGTGGGATGCGGGCTTCAAGCCCAAGCTCGGACAGACCACCCATATGCTCATGTCCTTCCCCATCGGCACGCGCGGCGAGGATGTGCGCGACATTGCGACGGACGTGGCCGAGCGGTTCTTCCAGACCGACGCGGGGCATTTCGACTACATTATCGCGGTGCATGAGGACCGCGATCACCCGCATGCGCATCTAGTGCTGAACCGCCGTTCGCAGGAAGGCGAGTTCTTCTTTCTGGGGCGCAACCATCGCTTCAACTATGATGATTTTCGCCTCGCCATGGTCGAGGAGGCGGAAAAGTATGGTGTGCGCCTGGAAGCCACGCGGCGGGTGGATCGCGGGGCTGTACATTACCCAGCCCCTACCCGCGAGGTCTACGCCGCGAAAGACGAGGGCCGCGCGCCCCGCGAGCGGGAACGCGTTGGGACCGACCTAGCCCGGACGCTGGCGGAGATCGCCAACACCAGAACCGTCTACCATTCGCTTGCCACGGAGGCCTCCCGCGAGGCCCGCGAGGATATTGCCGCGGCGCTATTTCGCGCGGGCGAGGTGCTGGCGCATGGCGGGCAGGTGGACCGAACAGGAGATGTGTATATGGCCGAGGATCAAAGTTTCGAGGACCTGAGAAGCCTCTATGCGGAGAAGCTCGCGCGGGTCCAGGGCATGATCGCCGAAAAATCTGACGCGGAACGTCCCGTGCTGGAAAAGCGCCTCATCGAGATCCAGACGCAGGTCCAGCACATGCAGCCCTTGGGGCTGCGATCATCCACGCTGTCAGAGACCCCCTCGGAGGGCGGGATCTATTCCGAAGCCAATATCGACGCCAGCCAGCGCGAGCGACTGGCGGAGCCCGACCTGAGATCGCGCATTGACGCGGCACTACGGGGCACCGGGATCAGCACATCGGAAGTGGTGGCCCGGATCGAGACGGGCGCGTCAAATGCAGCGCTCGAGCATCAATGGATCGCCAATGATCTCTCCAAAGTGGCCGAGGCGCGGAACCTGAACCTCGAGCGCCGCGCCGATCTGGAACAGGCCCGCGACATTCTCAATGACGTGCATGTGGAACTTGGCACGCTGTTGGAGCGCGAGAACGTGCTGCGCCGGGATGGCGTCATGGAAGCGGAACCGGTCAGCGAGCGGTTCCATTATCATGAGGGCGCGGTCCGGGCGATGGAAGGGACAATCCGTCAGGAGATGCGCGCAGACGGCCTGACTGCGCAGCAGATCGAGGACCGGAACTGGGAGGTTGTCTCACGGGCGGAGCGCCGGATCGAGACGGAGCAGCGTGCATATCTCGAGGCACACCCGGATCTGCTCGCACGCCCTGGCGATGTGATTGACCGGTCTGAGCCTTACAGGGAGACCATTACCGATGCGGCCCGCGCCAGCGAGATCACCCGCGAGGTCGACCGGATCATGGAGGGACGCGACGTCCGCACGCCCGTTGCAGATGCTGTCACGGATGAATTCAGGGAGCGCTATCCTGACATGCCGTCCCACCTCGCCCGCGGGCTTGGCGCGACCTATGCGGCCGTCGTCGAGATCCGCGACACGGAGGCCATCAACCAGGTCCGCCGCGAAAATGAGATGCGCGAGGGGATTGGGGTTGGCACGCGCGACTCACTCCTCGCAGCCCGCGGTGAAACTGCGCCGCAGTCTGCCCGTACCGACCGCCTTGCAGACGAGATTGCGCGGGTCCTGGACCATGAGCGGGCGGGGGAGTTGTCCGCGCCCTTCGAGACCGAGACGGAGCGGGACGCTTTCCGCGGCGAGATCGCGCGGGTGCTGGACGTTCGCCAACTAGACCGGCTCACATCCGGCGATGCCGATGCGCTGGAAAAGGTTCTCGAGGACCGCCTCGACCGGCTCTATGTCGCCAAGGTCTACCTGCAATCGGATGCAGCGACGGCCAACACGGAGGCCTTGCGCCAGGTGGTCGATGATCTTGCCGATGCCGAATATGAAAAACACCGCGCCGCGGACGTGGATGGCGAGACTGAGCGGGGCCAGGTCCATTGAGCGCTTCCATGGGAAAAGCGCGGATCGCAACAGGGGTCCTTCTGGTAACGCTGGTGACCGGGGCCATGGGCTATACCATCGCCTCGGCGGTGCTGACTTACCAGGATCTCGGCTTCGGCGCCGAGATCGACTTTGCCTATATCGCGCAGAACTATCTGGCGATCCTCGATCGCCGCCCGGAGGACGCCCAACTTATTCACCTGATCGTCGGCAGCTTCGCCGCCGCCGGCCTGATGCTGAGCCTCGCCCTCTCAGGATCCGCCCTGACACGCTTTGGCCAGACCCATTGGCAGAGTGCGCGCGAGATGAAGGCCAACGGCTTCTTCGGGGCGCCGGGCACCGGGTTCATCCTCGGCAAGCTGGGGACGCCGGGCTCCCGCGCCAATTACATTTGCTCGAAGGTCTTCCCCCATGCGCTGATCGTGGCCCCCACGGGTCGCGGCAAGACCACGGGCTTTGTCATTCCGAACCTGCTGACCTGGCAAGGCTCCGCCGTGACGCTCGATGTGAAGGGCGAATGTTTCGAGGCCACGGCCCGGCACCGCGCCGCCCAAGGCGACAAGGTCTATCGCTTTGCCCCCACCGATTGGGAGGGCAAGCGCACGCATCGTTACAACCCGCTCCTGCGCATCTATGAGTTGAAAGATCCCGCGCGCCAGCAGATGGAATTGCAGCTTCTTGCGACGCTCTTCCTGCAAAGCGACAATGACCGGGTTCAGGGGCTGCTCAAAGGCGGGATCGATCTCTTCGTGGCAGCAGGCCTGTTGGCCTTCCAGCGCAAGCGCCCGACCTTGGGCGAGATCTACCGCATCGCGGCCTCGGGCGGGAACAAGCAGAAGGAGTATTTCGCGCGGGGCCACGAGGTCGACAACAGGGCGGCCAAGCTGATCTTCACGCGGCTGGCTTCGACCAACAACGATACGCTGACGTCTTACGTTTCGCTCCTGATGACCTCGGGGCTCGATCAATGGCAGAACCCCGCGATCGATGAGGCGACGGCGGTGTCGGACTTTGATTTCCGCACGATCCGCAAGAAGCCCTTTTCAGTGTATCTCGTGGTCCAGCCGCTGATGGTGAAGCCGCTCGCGCCGCTGATCCGGCTGTTTTTCTCCGACCTGCTCTCCGCCATGCAGGAAAAGGATCCCGGGCCAGACGAGCCGTGGCCCGTGATGATCATGCTCGACGAGTTCAATCGCCTCGGAAAAATGCCCATCGTGGTCGAGAGCATCGAGACCCTGCGCACCTATCGCGGCCACCTGGCTGTGGTCACGCAAACCATCCCCGCCCTCGATGAAATCTATGGCGAGAACACCCGCCGCGCCCTGCAGGGCAATGCCGGCGTGAAGCTCTACCTGACGCCCTCGGATGAGAAGACCGTCGAGGAGCTGAGCAAGGCGGTCGGCAAGACCACAAAGACCGTGGTCACGCGCTCACAGTCCATCGGCAAGAACCCCTTTGAGGGCCGCAGCCAATCCACACGGACCGAAGAGAGTTCCTTGCTCCCTGAAGATGAGGCGCGCCGCCTACCGCTCGACGAGATTGTCATGGTGATCGATGCCCAGATGCCGGTCCGGGCAAAGCGGATCCAGTTTTTTGATGATCGGCTGTTCAAGGCGATCCACGCGGCACAGACGGGCGAGTTGCCGTTTCCGGAGCCGGGGGGAGGGGGGCTGCAGGGGAACCTGCCGCTCAGTGTGCGCGCCATGCCGATGACGCCGCCGTCGGATGGGCCAGGGGGAACAGAAGCCGATATGGAGAGGGCGAGCCAGGCTGGCGATGGTCAACCGTCAGGCCAAGCCGACGCCGCTCCAAAGAAGACCGCGCCTGTCGTTCAAGCCGTCATCGCCGAGGAACAGCGCCAGATGGAGATGGATTTTGGCAGCAGCGTCGTGGATTCTGAAGCTGCGAGCGTAGCTGATGAGGCGCAGATGCGCTCTGCAGTCGATGGCTTGGACGAAATGGAAGCGATGCTGAGAGAGGAGGATGGTGAAAGGCTGGTTGCGCGATAGGGTGGCGGGCATGGCGACCTGCGCGTAGCTTCCGTAACGCTGAATGTCACAAACGATGCTTTTTGACGCCGAAAAAAGGGGCTGGTTTGCATGACCGTTCGATCTTTCGCTCGGAACGTCGTGGGCAGGGTCCAGCCATCTCCACCTTGTTCAGATTATGCCCCGAGACGGCGCAGCCGCTTGTCGATCTCGGCGGGGGGTAGGAAGACCGCCTCATCCGCCCGCCAGATTTGCAGGGCGGAGACAAGAAGCCCGACATCGCAGGCTTCGGCGGCGTGCAGCTCGTCGATGATCCAGAGGACGCCATGAACGCGCACCGCGCGAGCGGTGGCGACCTTGCGTAGAAGGTTGTCGCCGGTCAGGAGGATGCCGTTTTCCTGGCAGGTTGTCGTCACGAGGGCGAAGCAATCATTGGCCGACAGGCGGCTATGTTCCCGCTTTAGAGCGAAAACCCGCGCGACTTCTTCCCCCGGCAGATCGTAGGTGGCGAGGCCACCGTCTTCGAGCATCCGCCATTCCTGCGCCGTGAAATCGAGCAGCTCCTCCTCACGGATGGGCAGGGGCACGATGAAGCGATAGGGCAGCCGCAGCAGGACGTGCAGCAACTCTCCCTTCTTCAAGTCGATCAGACAGGACGCATCATTGACGACAACACAGGTCACTGGTCACGAGGCCCCCTGATGTCGCGTTCGACAACGCTCAAGGGGAGCCCGAGCATCTGCGCCGCCCGCACGGGGGAAATCATCTCCTCGCCGAGCGCGCGCCAGACGAGGCGCTCGAAGCGCTGCGGCTTCTCGAAGGCCGCAAAGCCCTCGCCTGGACCGATAGGCTCCGGCTCCTCGCGCCGCCAGCTTCGCGCATAGGTCTTGAACGCATATTCCACAGCGCTCTTCGACAGGATGCCCACCTGGCCGAGCCGCACGAGCATCGCGGCGGCGGAGACGCCATAGGTGCGCTTGAGCCGCATGATCTCTATCCAGGTCATGCCGTGACGGTTTCGGCCAGCTTCCTCCTCCAGATGCTCACGCGGAATGAGGAACGCCCCCGCGAAGCGGTGCATCGAGGGCTCCTTTTTCAGTGCGGCATTGCCGGTTTCGGTGATGATCCGGTGCGCGAGTTCGTGGGCGAGGTTGAAGCGCTTGCGTTCGACATTGGTGTGCCGTGAGACGACGATCACCTCAGTCGGTGCGCCCTCCGCCCGTTCGACATGACAGGCCAGCCCGTTGATGCGTTCCGGGAGATCGGCCTCGATGACCTTGAGTCCCTTGTCTTCGAGCAGGGCGGTCATACTCGGGATCGGGTCGATCCCAAGCTGCCACTCGCGCCGCACGTCCCGCGCCTTGGCGTCGATGGCCTCTTCATCGGCCACCATTTCCACGCGCAGCGCGGCGAAGGGGTCTTCAGCGGGGTGCATATCGAGGATGTCCTCGATGGCGAGATAGTCTTCGAGCTTCTCGATGACGATGGATTCCGCCATCGCGCGATCCTGCGCCGAGGCGGTCGAGTTCTTTCGCCACTCGACGCTTTCCAGAGCTTCGACCTGACCGCCGAGCAGGAAGTCCAGTGACACGCCGAGCGCCTTGCCGAGGCCGACCAGCACCGACGAGGACGGCATCATCTTGTCCGCCTCGTATTTGCTGATGGCCTGCGCTGACACGCTTGGGGTTACGCGCTCCGCGAGCGCTTGCATGGATAGACCCGCCCGCTTGCGGGCAAGCCTGAGTCTTTGTCCGAACATGATCCTCTCCCGGCGGTTATTGTTGTGGTTGATAAACGCCATTTCTTCCTGTATATTTAAACACAAGGTTGTCGCATCGTCAACCGAAATCGACATGTGAGGCTTGAAATGTCTAAGAAAAATCAGCATGTTGTGCCGCATGAAAGCGGTTGGGCAGTGAAGGGGGCGGGTAACTCCCGCGCGTCTTCCGTCCACGGCACGCAGCGCGAGGCCATCACGGCCGCGCGGGAATCCGCCATTCGTCAGGGCAGCGAGATGCTGATCCACGGCGAGAACGGTCGCATCCGCGAGCGCAACACCTATGGCAAGGACCCGTATCCGCCGAAAGGCTGAAGGGCATAAGCGGAATGGATGTCAGGATGAGCAACGGTGGGAACAACAGGCAGATACGTCGCATCCTCTCCATCGACGGGGGCGGGATTAAGGGCACGATGCCCGCTGCATTCCTCGCGGGGCTCGAGGAAGATCTGGGCCAGCCCATTGGGCGCTATTTCGATCTCATCGCGGGCACATCGACGGGTGGCATCATCGCACTCGGCCTTGGCCTCGGCCGCACGGCAAAGGAACTGCTCGAGCTTTACGAGCGTCGCGGGCCTGTCATCTTCGGTCAGGACAATGCGGATGATGAACCGCTGGGGAGGATACGGCAGGCATGGCGCACCCTCACCGCCACAGGTCGGCACGTAGTCGGTCCAAAGCACGATGCGGCAATTCTTGCCCGTGAACTCAAGGCCGTTCTCAACAACGATCTGATCGGGCAATCACAGACCCGGTTGGTGATCCCGGCGTGGGATGCCGATCTCCGCAGCCCTTATATCTACAAGACCGCGCATCACACACGCCTGCAAACCGATTATCGCAAGACTGCGCTTGATGCCGCCCTGGCTACGGCAGCGGCACCTACGTATTTCAAGCGACATCGCACTGCTGATGATATTGGCCTGACCGATGGCGGGACATGGGCCAACAATCCCACAGCCATTGCTGTCGTCGAAGCCATCACTCTTCTGGGGTGGCATCCGTCAGACCTGCGCATTCTGAGCCTGGGGTGTCTGGACGAAGTCTACATGCTGCCCGAAAGTCCAGGGTTTGCCGGACTCGGCCTCAAAGTCCTCAACCTTTACGCGGATGGGCAATCACATGGCGCCCTCGGCATGGCAAAACTTCTGACGGGACACCCTTACGATGGGGATCGCATCTACCGCATTTCGCCGTCTGTCCCGAGCGGGTTTTTTACCTTGGATGACACCACGAAGATCGGCCGCCTCAAGGGCCTCGGTATGTCAGAAGGCCGAAAAGCAAAGCCCCACCTGACCCCGATCTTTTTCACCCAGCCTGCCGATACCTTCGTGCCGGTCTATCAACTCAAGGAGAAAGCGGCATGAATCAGATGTTGCGACAGCCACTGACCGACAGTGATATTCGGCGGCGCACGCAGATATTCACCATCCTGGACGAGATAGGCGAGGATCTGGACCTCACCGAAACCCAGTTTGATCGTGCGCGCCAGAGCTATGGTGCCGTCGGAGACTGGCTGTCCGGTTCAACTGATCCCCTACTCGTCAGTGTTCTGGTCTATCTCCAAGGGTCCAGTGCGCTTGGAACGGCCGTGAAGCCAATCGGGCGGCGGGAATTCGATGTCGATCTGATCTGCCTTTGTGCAGGTATCGCGTCCGGCATCTCACCAGCGACCCTGAAGGCGGCGGTTGGAAACCGGCTCAAGGAACACGCCACCTATGTGCGCCTTCTCGAAGAAAAAAAGCGTTGTTGGCGTCTCAACTATGCGGGGGACTTCCACCTCGACCTATCCCCGACGATAGCAAACCCGGTCTGCGGCAACCGGGGCGAATTGGTGCCCGACCGGGCTCTGAAGGAATGGCATCCGACAAACCCGCGGGCCTACAAGACCCTGTTCGATGAGCGCGCCGCACTCCGGCCTACCTTTGTGGGCAAGTTTATCGCCATGCAGCGGGACGAGGCGACGGTGGAGCCGTTCCCCGTCCGAGAAGCAGTGAAAGGCATCCTGCGCCGCATCGTGCAATTGCTCAAACGGCACCGCGACGTTTTTTATCAGAACAACACGCAAGACGTGGCCCCGATTTCCGTTATCATTACCACCCTTGCGATGCAGTCCTATGCCTATTGCGTGCGCAACCACGTCTTCCATGACGAAATGGATCTGTTGGTCGAAACGATCCGGATGATGCCGCACTTCATCGACCGCCCCATTCTGGACGGGCGGCGGGGCTATGCCATCCTGAACGAGACAACCAACGGGGAAAACTTCGCCGACAATTGGAACAAGGATGAACGCCGGGCACCAGCATTCTATGCGTGGCACGCACAAGCTCTGTCCGACTTTGAAGTCCTTCGCGATGCTGTTGGTCAGGACCGTGTGTCATTGAACATGGAGCGTTCGTTCGGTTCCGGTGTCACCGGACGGGTTCTCGGCAACCGCGTCAATGCGGTGTCGGATGGTCGCAAATCGGGTCTGCTTTCTGTCGCAACTGTGGTCGGGCTGACGACATCGAAGGTCGCAGCATCAACGACCGTGCCCACAAATACGTTCTTCGGTGATTGATGATAGGACGAGGCGGGCAATACGACCTGACCCTGTCGCAGCAGCTGCTGTTCCTGAAGGCAAGCCCGGCTATCAGTGGTGTGGGGCAGGTCCGCGCAAACAAATTGACATGGCAAGAGCCTATACAACCGACCGCCTTGGCGCGCTCCTACCTTGCCACTATCACGCTTCAGCCGGGTCAAACGCCCGGTGTTCAGATAGACGACCCGGATCTGGAGTTGCTGGCGGCAGGGCGTCCTTTGCCTCACGTCTACAGAGATCCGCTGCGCCTTTGTCTTTATCTTCCAGGTGCCAGGGAATGGGACGCGCGGAAGCGGATCGACCAAACCATCATTCCGTGGACTTACCTTTGGCTCTATTATTTCGAAGATTGGCTTTGGTCAGACGACTGGAAAGGTGAAGGGCAACACCCCGGCGAAGAGCCTGAGCCAGTTGGCAATCGGGCGATGCGCAGGGCCGTGGCACGGTGCTAAAATTGTCGATTCCGCCTGTGGCAGAAACGGTCGTGTTTGGCCACGTGCCTTGTGTCGCGAGGGATCAACCGTTTAGCAATGACAAAAACCCGCGGCGAAACCTTTGCAGTTTTGGCAAGTTTTTGGCACCTGGCTGTCACCGCCTGCCCAACCTACCAAGTCTCGAAAGCTGTGCCAGCATTCGGGCGCCTGTTCCGGTTGCGTCACCCGGACGAGCCGCAGTTGGCCCTCCAGCAGTATTTGGCCGGCTCGGCAAGGCTTGCACGCCGAAGAATTGTCGCGCTCGAAGGGCTGCGTATTCAGCCCCAGTTGCGCCACCGATGGCATAGCGATTGTAAACTTGTTGGCTACCTGCAAGCCCTCTGGCGAAGGCATAGCTTCCCCCGAACCCGGCTGAGAGTGCTGGCATCATGATGTTTCCGGAAATCGCCCGAACCAAAAAAGGCGTTGCTATGATGAAACCCTTTGCCATCAGCACCATCATGAAAAATGGGATAAGGGCCCCTATGTTCGAGGCCCCCTCTGGGTCGCCAAGCTCGGCAAGAAGCGCCCGAGAGACCCCCGTGATCGTCGCGAACACTCCGGCGACGACGATCGGATACATCGCGAATGAAATGAGCGCGGATAACCAGCGCGCGAAATAATCCTTGGTCACCTCGAACAGGGTCAAGAAGATCATCACTGGCGCAATGCCAATTAGCAGAGCGATCATGAGCCGGGACGCCACAACAATGAACGCCGCCAACCCGCCAAGAATCGAGAGCAGCAGAACCCCAAGTGTGTCAAGCAAGGCACCCGCCATCCAGTTCAGCTCAGATCCCGCAGCATTCAGATAGTCCCCGAGCGCTGCAATCAGTTCGTCAAATTCCTCTGCAAAGGTACCGGACGGACCAGGTGATCCGCCGCCGACAGAAGCCACAAGGGCGCCGGCAATGCTGTCAATTCCGTTCAGTATTGCTGAGGCAAGCGCATTGAACTGGACCCAGTTTGTCGCGAAGACACCTATCAACCCCACTTTCACTGCGAGCCAAAAGGCCGTTCGCCCGTCCATGGCGCGATACTGGTAGATCGTGTTGATGAAGACCAGGATGACAACTAGTGTTGTGCCAAGTACCAGCATCGTTCCGACCGTTGCTGCGACCGCGCCGAATTGCGTCTCGGCAGCGGTATTGAGATAGCCTTCGGCCGTTTCCACGAAGTAGGTGACGACACTCATGGATCCCTACCAGTTTCCAGCGGCTTCGCAGATTGGCATGGCTTTGCGTCGAAGCTCATTTGCTTGGCGCCGGTATTGGGACGTCGCTTCCACGATGTCCCAGTATTCGGACGAGGCGAAGCGCTCAACGTATACGCGTTTGGCTGCTGCCCAAGATGGATACCGCGTGGGGCATTCACAGCTTTGGGCTTCAACGATGCGTTGCATACTCAGCGCCCGATAGATTTGTTGGATCAGGAGCCGTTTGTGGGACTCGCGTACATCGATGTCTTGCATCCACTGTGGCTCGGGAGGCTGGTCTGGGCAGACATCCGGCTGATTGTCGAGCGTTGGGACCAGGTTCCGCTCGGCCACGCCAGCGGTTGGGCAGAGAGCGACGAGCAGGCCTGCCGTTGCAACGACCCGCATCATACTGAAGCCGCCTTCGTCGCAACTGTTTCACGCTTCAAGAACGTGGTGTAGCCGTAGTCACCCGCTTCGGCGGTGATGACTTCCCACCCCTCCGCGCCGCGCTCATTCAAGGCGCTTCGCATCGCGTCGTAGTCCTTTTGTTTTTTCACCTCAAAGAACAAGATATCGTATTCAAACGTCTTCATTGGGAAATTCCAATCTCAGTTGCGCCGGGGAGGTAGAATTCGGTGATGCCGCGTTTGCCGTCATGGCGACCGGCCTGGATGATCACGTCGATGGAATTCTCGATGTATTGGATCATGTCGGCATAGGTCATCGGGATCTCGGTTTTGAGTGCTGCGATCGCGAGCCGCTGGACGGCCAGTTGCGGGGTTTCGGCATGGAGCGTGGTCATGGAGCCGCCATGACCGGTGTTGATCGCCTCGAGGAAGGTCATGGCCTCCTTGCCGCGCACCTCGCCGAGGATGATCCGGTCGGGGCGCATGCGCAGCGTCGCGGTGAGGAGCACATCGGCGGATTGGAATTCCGCGTCACGATTGGCGATGAGGGTCACGGCATTCGGCTGGGTCGGCAGCAGCTCGGCGGCTTCCTCAATGGTGACGATGCGTTCCTCGGCCGGTACGTGAGAGAGGATCTTGCGCGCGGCCACGGTCTTGCCGGTGGAGGTGCCGCCCGAGACGATCATGTTGAGTTTGTTCTCGACGCAGAAGGCGAGCGCATCATCGATCAAACCCGCGGCCACCACGGCGCGCAAGGCGCGTTTTTTTTCGACGCGCAGGTCTTCGAGCTTGCGCTCTTTTCCGTAGAGGAAATCGAGTGCGATGCCCTCGAGTGGCAGGCTCGAGAAGAACCGCAGGCTGATCGACATGGCCGAGAGCACGGCGGGCGGGGTGATGACCTGTGCGCGGATCGGGCGCCCCTTGTAGGTGATCGAGACCGAGACGATGGGGCGGTCCTTGCTCATCGTGGTGTTGGCAGAGGACGCGATCTGGTTGCCGAGGTCCCTGACCTGAACGCCCGTCAGCCTCTGGTCCAGCGCGCGCATGAAGTGATCGCCCTGGAATTCGCCCCAGCAGGTGCCATCAGGGTTGATGCAGATCTCGATGACATCGTCGCGGGCGGCGGCGTTAATCCGGTCGAGCGAGGTTTCGAGATAGCTCAGCGACATGGGCTCAGAATATCTCCAGATCGCGGTCGACCATGACCGTGACGCGGGCGCCCTGGTCGACATAGATGACGGGGCCGATGGAGAGATAGTCGCCAATCACGCTGTCCGTGGCATCCGCTAGATCATCGCCCACGTCTTTGAGAACGTCGGCGGCAGTCTCATCCTGGACCTCGGATGCGGCGGCACCAGGTGCCGCGGAAATCAGCGAAATCAGGGCGGCCGACCCGAAACGCTCGGCAAAGCGCGTGTCCACGAAACCCGTGACACCGGAACGTCCCAGTTCATCGCCCCCGAATGAGCTGATCTGGACGGTCTGGCCCGCGGGCAGGATGATCCGGTCCCAGGCGATCGTGACGCGGCGCTGCGCGATATCGACGCCAGCGCGGTAGCGCCCGATGAGACGGGATCCGCGGGGGATCAAGAGGCGCACGCCATCGACGCTGTAGACATCCTCGGACACCACGGCACGGGTCTGGCCGGGTAGCGAGCTGTCCAGGGCGGTTTCCATGACGGCGTGGATCATTGTGCCCTGGATGATGGTGTTGGAAGGATTGGCGATCACCTCGGCCTGCGTCACGGTGGAGGGCAGCGCACCGTTCAGCACGAAATCCGTCACCTCGCCAAAAGTGCGTTCAGTCAGAGCCGTTTCATTCGCTCCGGAGGCACCGCCAAAAGCGATGGTGGGCGCGGCGATGCGCCGCTCCTGGAAGGCGCGTTCCTCCGCGGCGCGGCGCTCCAGCTCGGCCATGCGCCGGGCTTCTTCCTCGCGGCGCAGTCGCTCTTGCTCGCGTGCGCGCAGCTCATCTTCCGTGGGGCCCGCTGGCGCGGCTTGCGGTCGGCTGGCCTCGAGTTGGGCCAGTTCCAGATCCATGCGTAATTGCTCAAGGCTGCGATCCCGCGCCGTCAGTTCGTCCTGGAATCGTTGCTGTGCGGCTTCCGAGGCGGCTTGCAGCGCCGCAATCTGAGCGGTCAGCGCGTCGATCGCCTCTGCGGCGGCGGTGTCTTCCTCGACGACCGGTTCGGGGGCGTTGCGCAATTCCTCGATCTGAGCCTGCAGCGCGGTGATCTGCGCCAGAAGCTCCGCGTTGGGCTCGACGGGGTCTGGTCCGACGAATACAACCTCGGGCTCGGGCGGGGGCAAGGTCTCGATAGCGCCAAAGCCATCCCCTTCGCTTTGGAAGACGTCCGGAGTGGCCGTCGGCAAGGCTTCCTCTTCGTCGGGCTGTGAGAGGACATAGAGCAGGGCACCACCTGCGCCGATGACGAGGACCACGATCAGCGCGAGAAGGGGCGACCGGCGCTGCGCCGCCGTGGGGGCGCGGGCACTGCCTTTCTCAAGGGCGGCGAGGCGCTTTTCCAGCTCGGTGTTCTCGATATCGCTCATGAGGTGGCCTCCGCGGGCGGGATCGCCTCGATGCAGACCACCTCTTCGCCAAGTCGCAGGACCCATTGGTGGTTCACGCCGCTGACGCGGATCACGCCGTCTTCAGGAGTTTGCGTGTTGACCGTGCGCTCGCGGCCGCCCGCGTAGCGGAAGATCGCGGGCACAGGCGCGTTTCTTGGAAACGCGAAATACGTGAACGTCCCGTCATCCCAGATGCGCGTTGGCGTGAACTCGGTCCGCGCGCTGGCGCCGTAATTGTAGTTCGGCGCTTGGGCGGCGATGGCCCGGGTCGGGCGCGCAGCGTCGTCCGGATAGCGGAACTGCACCACGTAGAAGGTTGGGCTGCGGACCTCCTGGACGTTGAAGTAGTAGCTCCGGCGGTTCGTATAGACTGTCACATTGGTATGCACCCCGCGCGCCACAGGCTTGATCGCGAAGGCCTGACCGCCCGGGACGCCGTCGATCTCAAACCCTTCCGTGTCACCCGCGATGATCGAGCGGATGCTCTCGCCCTCGCCAAACTCGATGGTGGTCACATGGGTGAGGGAGACATTGAGGCGGTAGACCTGGCCGTTCTGGTAGGTGGCCAGCCGCACCCGGCTGTCATTGGGCCCGCCGCGCGGGATTGCTTCGGCGAAGGCGAGCCCGGGCAGCAGGGCAAAAAGGCCGACAACAATCAACTTACTGATCAAATCAATTCTCCAATCTGTCGGAGCGGATGGAATATTCCAGCACGGTGAAGCCGAAGGGATTGGTCCAGACCTCATCGATGGAGCGGCGGGTCTCCGGGCGGAACTCGAAAAGAAGCGTCGCAGTGAAGAGGCCGGTCTGGGTGCCGTTAATGGACGTCAGGCGCTTGCGCAGGCGGACCGTCGCGCGGTTGGTTCCGATCCGGTTGATGCTGAGGATTTCCACGTCGAGCCGGGCATTGGGGCCATAGACCGTCGGCGGGTAATTCTCGTTGGCGCTGTTCCAGATCTGGCGCAGCCCGCTCTCGGCAGCTCCGTCCGAGCGGCGCAGGACGCTGCGGATGCGCAGATCGTTGTCCAGCTGGTTATAGACCTCCCGGTCGGTCACATAGCGGAACACCTCCGCCTCGATGATCGCCTGGTTGGCGGTCACCGAGGAAGCGCCCACCGAGGCTTCGGGGAGTGCAAAGCCGGTGGCGGGATCATAGGGGACAACGACGGGGGGCGGATCGACATCTAGGATCGAGACAGCTGCCGCGCTCAGACAGCCGATGATGCCGAAGACAAGGCCTATCAGGCCAAGACGCTGCCAAAGCCGTTCACGGCGCAGGGCACCGTAGACCAGCTCTTCCTCGATGATCTCTTGTTCACTCGCCACGCGTCACACCCCGCACTCACTCGGCCCGCAGCTCGGGCAGAGTGAAATCCATGAAGCGCTGCTCCTCGGCGATGGTGGCGGCATCGATCACGCCGCCGGTGCCATCGCCCACGGTTTGAATCGCTTCCAGCTGCCACATCGCCACGAGGGCGATGGCCAATTCAGCTGTCACGCGCGTGTTGAGATCGACGCTTTGCTTGAGCTCTTCCATGTCGTCGATGAACCCGACAAGGCGGTCGACCCGCTCGAGCGATTGGCCGGCATCTTCATAGCTGTTCTGGGCGGCGGCTGAGACGAGGGCACCGGTGGTGGCCTGCGTCGCCACGCGGTTGGCCCCGGGATTGCCGCTGGTGGCCATTTCCGAGAGGGTGTCATCGTCAAATCCGAGATCGGCCAGCACCCGATCCATCTGGGTTTCGATTTCGCCCGCGCCGGAGCCCGAGAGGCCCGAGAAATCCCCAGTCTTGATCGCCTCAATCGTGGCGAGGATGTCGTCGAACTCTTGGTCGAGCAGGCCGTTCAACTCGTCTTCCATCTCGGTGCGGATGATTTCTGGAAGCTCGGCAAGTCGGGTGAGCGCTTCATAGGTTCTTTGCAGCTCTGCGAGTTGATCCGTGAGTGTGGCAAGCTGTTCGCGGAGCTGCGTCAGCTGCTCGTTTTGCAGGATCTCGTCTTCGATCATCTGCCGCAGCTGCTGGATGTTTTGCGCGATGTTCTGGGTGTCGACGACCGGTACACCTTGTGCTGCGGCAGGGGGTAGGGCGCTGAACTGCAAGCCAACGCCAAGTGTCGTGGCCAAAGCTGTCCTCAAGAGCAGATGTCCCATCATTCAATCTCCCTGATCGTAAAATCCATGAACGCGCCTTCGGCCATGCGGGCGCTGGCCTGGGCCAGCTCCTCGGCAGAGAGGACTCGGGTGCGGGCCGCCTGAAGCCGGATGCGTGCAGCGACGAGGCGCACGAGTTCGGCGCGGGCATAAGTGTTGAGCGCGACGCTCTCCTGAACGTCCTCGGTTTCGGAAATCCGTTCGACGATGTCGGAGATGCGCAGGGCGGCTTGGCGGATCGCGGCTGGTGAGTTGCTGCCATAAAAGGCCGCCCCATGACCCGTGAGCGAGAGGTTGGCATTGGCGAGAAGCGCCAGATCGATCGTGCCAAGCGCATCGATCCCGCCGATACGGCTCAGATAGAGGTTATAGCGTTCAGGGATGACCGACACGTAGTGCTGGGTCTCGCGGAAGGGTGGCACGCCGCCATACTCGAAAACCCGGCCGGGTCCGGCGTTATAGGCCGCGAGGGCGTTGATGATGTTGCCATCAAATGTGTTGAGCTGAGTCGCGAGATAGCGCGCGCCGCCATGCACCTGAAGGTAGGGGCTGTCATAGTATTCCGGGTTGATGCCCAGATCGCTGGCCGTCCCAGGCATGATCTGGGTGAGACCATAGGCGCCGACGGGAGACCGTGCCCCAATCGTAAACCGGCTTTCCTGCCAGATGAGGGCCTGTAAAAGCGCGCGCCATTGGACGGGGGAGAGCCCTGCGCGTCCAACACCCGCAAAGCCGCTGGTCTCCTGGGCAACGCGGATGATGAGCTGCTCGATGTTTTCCGCAGCATCCCCGAACATCTGTGCACCGCCGGGATTGGGGTCGATCTCGCCCGTGCCATAGACGGCTTCCACGGCGCGGTCGGGATCGCCGCTGCCGCTTTCCAGCCCCGAGACCATGGCGGGCAGGCCCTGACCGCCGAAGCTGGTCTGGGCATCGAGGATGCGTCGGAGGGTTTCCAGCTGCTCCCGTTCGATCTCGGCGATGAGTTCGCGCACGGCAAGCTTGTCCGCCTGAACGGCCAAGTCAGCCTCGCGATCGCCAGTCTCGACGATGTCACGTGCGGTCAGCCCACTGTCATTGGTCGGCACGCCTTGGGCGAAGCTGAGACCGGGCAGCAGGCAAAACGCCAGGATATGAGGCAGGCTAGACTTCAATGTCGCCCTCCAGGGTGCCAAGGGGCGTGAAGCTGCAATCCGGCGCGACGGGTGCCGTGGACGCAAGGAATGTGAAGCAGTTCGCCTGCGGCTCCCGGTACTGGGTGCAGGAGGCCAGCGCGCCGAGCGCAGCCAAAGCGACAAGAATACGGATCATGAAAGCCTCCAGAAGTCTGGGCGGTCGCGGTAATCGGCGCCGACAAGCGCTTCGCCCTTTTCCATGCCGCCAAGGATCGTGAGATTGGGTCCAAGGGCGCTCAAATCGGCATCGACGACGATTGAGCCCTGATCGTCGCGGATCAGCGCCAAGCGGCTGTTGCTGCCCGTGTTGAGAAGGACGTCGAGCTCCTTCTCCGTGAGGTTCAGCATGGCGTAGTCCGCAGGCTGCGCGCGGATATTGGGCAGCAGGATCTGCGTCGGAACGGCTTCGACGATGGTCTTGCCGGTCCGGGTGCGCTCGAGCTGGCTTGCGTAATGCGTCATCATCACCGCGACGGTGTTCTGCTTGCGCGCGGTCACCAGCCAGTTCGACAGCCGCTCGGCGAAATACGCGTTGTCGAGCGCCTTCCAGGCCTCGTCGATCACGATGATGGTGGGGCGGCGGTCCTCGATTTCGCGCTCGACCCGGCGGAAAAGATAGGACAGGACCGCCATCCGTTCCTTGTCGGCCTCGCTGTCGAGAATGCCGGTCAGATCGAAGCCCACGACATCGCCTTTGAGCGAAAAAGTGTCCTCAAGGCTCTGCCCGAAGATCCAGCCATAGCGGCCGTCTTCGGTCCACTCGAGCAGGCGCTGGTGCAGATCGCCGCCATCATCGGTGGACACAAAAAGCGATGCGAAATCCCGCCAGTTCCGCAGGGCCGGATTGGTGGCCTGGGCATTCTGGCGCACGACCTCCTGGATGCGGTTGGTCTGTGCCGGCGTCAGGGGCTTGTCGGCGCGGTAGAGCAGGGTTGTGAGCCAATCCGAGAGCCAGGCGGTGCCGCGCGCATCGGTCTCGGTCCAGAGCGGATTGAGACCCGTGGGCTGGCCGGCATTCAGGGACGCGTAGCGCCCGCCATTGGCGCGGACCGCCATCTCCATACCAAGACGGTAATCGAAGACGAAGATCCGCGCCCCTGCTCGACGGGCTTGGGTCATCAGGAAGGCGGACAGCACCGATTTGCCCGACCCGGGTCGTCCCATGATCAGGGTATGGCCGCTGGTGGGTTCTTTGTCGGGCGAGCCTTGCTCGTGATAGGAAAACCGATAGGCGCTCTGCTCCGGTGTGGGCAGATAGGTGATGACCCTGCCCCAGGGGGTCAGTGCTGCGGGTTTGCCGAGTTGTGTTCGGTGGAAGGCCGCGAAATCCGCGAAGTTGCGATTGGTGACGGCGCTGGCGCGGACGCGCTTTGGCTGGTTGCCGGGGTGCTGGCTGAGGTAATGCGCCTTGGCCGCGACCCGCTCGCCAATCATCTTCACGCCTTCGGTCGCGGCGGCATTCACGATCTCGGCGCTGAGGGTTTGCAGTTCTTCGAGCGTGTCGCAAAAGAGCGTCACGACCATGTGGTGTTCGCCGAAGCTTTGGCGCTTGGCCTCGAGATCATCGGCGGCGATGTCGAGGGATTCCAGGAGCGAGAGGGCCGCGTCCTGGCTGGCCTGCATCTGGCGCTTTTGCCGCTTGATGCGGCCCGCCATGAGGTTCGAATTGATCGGCGTGAAGGAGTGCGTCACGATCATGTCGACCGGCAGGTTCAGCATGTCGAACATGCTGCAGGAGGTGCCTTCGGAGTATTCCCCGATGGTGAAGCTCTTGCCGTAGCGGTGGCCCACGACGCCTTCCGAGAGCTCGAAATGATCGCCGTGAAACGTCACGCGGGTATTGGCGACGTTGAAGGAAAAAAAGCCGTAGGTGTTGGCCGGGTAGAGCGGCAGCTCTTGCCCCGTGTTCAGAGCGCCCAAAAATCCCACCAACTCTCCCGATCCGGCTGACAGCAGGCGCGGCTTGAGCTCGGTGAGCCCCGAGAGGAAGACGTTCACGGCCTCACCCAGGCGCTGCAGGCGTTTGCGGGTCTCCTCTCTCAGGCGGTCCGGCGCACTGCGACTGAGGAACGGCAGGAGGCTTTTCGGGGGTGGGCGGTGAATGACGGTGAGAGTCAGCGTCTTGTCGCGAAGCCCGCTGGTTGTAAGTTTCGCGCGCCAGCGCCGGTCGACCTCGCCTGCGAAGCTGTCCTCACGAATGGGGTCCAGTTCCGGTTTGATGGCCTTGGAGACCTTGTGGACGTAATAGCTGAATTCCGGGCCGAGCTGCGCGACGATGCGGGCAAAAAGCGCTGTCACCTTGTCGAGATAGGCATCGTCGGTCGTGTAGCTGTTGATCCCCTCGAGCCGGATGCAGCGGAAGAGTTCGTTCACCCGGGTCCGCACGGTCTGGTCGTCGACGAGGCTCACATAGGGCAGCATATGCGCGAGGCGGGTCTCGCGCGCATACCAGTCTGGCGTCATTGTGCGGGCATCGAGCGCAGCATCACGGGCGTCATCACGGGGCATAGCTGTCCCCGCCATGGATGGACCTGTTGCGCGTGGGCGGAGTCTCCTGCAGGGCCGTCATCATCACGTCGATGAAACGCGGGTCCCAATCTGCGGCCTTCCACAGCACCGGATAAAGAAGGGCGGCCACGCCCAGCACCGCGATGTGCTGGACCCAGACGAACAAGAGCACCGAACCGAAGAGCCAGACCATCGCATACATGATGGGCAGGCCCAGAAGCTTCGGCGGGCGAACGAGGCCGAGAAAGAGAGGCGCGCGCTCAGCCACCGGCAAAGACCGCGGCAACGATGGTGGGGGCAGCCGCGACACCAGCGATGCCCACGAGGACCCAAAGCGCTTGGCGCAGGTCGATGATGTTGAAGAACCAGCTCAAGAAAACGCCGAGGACCGCGAGTGTGGCGATGACCACACCAAGCGGGCCGGTCAGCGCATCGACGATGCCCTGCAACAAGCTCTGGATCGGGGAAAGATCGATGCTCTGTGCTAGGGCGGGCTCGGCAATGAACAGGAATAGCGTCAGCGAGGCGACAAAGAGGTTTGAAATCTGTTTCATGAATTTGATCCTTCCAATCGGGCCACGACGGCCATGACGCGGGCCACGTGGTTCTGGGTTTCTCGGTAGGGGGGAACGCCGCCATACTGGCGGACCGCATCGGGTCCGGCGTTGTAGGCAGCCAGCGCCAGGTGCGGATCGCCGAACGTCTCCAGCATCATCGCGAGGTAGCGGGCGGAGCCGTCGAGGTTCTGCAGCGGATCACGCGGGTCGACGCCCAGATCACGCGCAGTTGCTGGCATCAATTGACCAAGGCCAATGGCACCCGCACTTGAAATCGCATCCTGCCGGTAGGCGCTCTCAACCTCGATATTGGCGCGGTAGAGAGCCAGCCAATCCCTCACGGAGAGCTCTGCGCGCCGCAGGCCCGGATGGCCGGCATAGCGCAGGGCCGTTGCCTCGATGCCTAAGAGAACGTCTGCGCGGGGCAGGGGTGCTGGCTGGGCGAGTGCCGCAAACCTCAGCGCGTCAGGTTCGGAAGCTGCTTCAGTCTCGCCAAGAATGGCCAAACCATCGGACGCCGATCCCTGACCAATGCCGTCATTGTAGTTTCGAGCAAAGCTGCTTTGGGAGCGTGACGGGATCAGGGAGCCGTCGCTCTCCATGACCAGGACCATTTGAGCTGAGGCAGGTGCTGCGACCAGCCAGAGACAGACGAGGTTAGCTGCCAGCGCCCTTGTCTGATGGGGCTTTGTCTGGCGGCGCAAGCTTGTGCGTACGGCTTGTCCCCGCCTCAAGCGGCAGGTCGACATGCGCAAAACCAAGGCCAATGAAGAAAGACACCACGCCGGAGATCGTCTTGAACTCGCGGATCTTGATATCGTTGTAGGTCGTCCGCGTGCGGGCGGTGACCAGGAGCTTTTCCACCCCGTCATCAGAGACAACGCGCATGATCCAGACCCCGTAATAGCTGGGGCCTTTCTTATGTGCCGACTCCTGGCACAGGATTTCTGCGCTATAGCCGCTTTCCACGAGCTCGCGGAACCTGGCTTCCGTAACCACATTTGGTGCTTCGATGTCCCAGTTCATGGCCCGGCTCACGCTTTCTCCAATGGCGCGACCCCAGGCATTCCCACTTGAAGCCCAGAGTTACGATAGTATACTATCAACCGCAAGATGTAATATCGTGCTTTAGCTGTAGTTTGGTCACGCAAACACTAGTCACGGCCAGTGTCTGCGATCAAGGAGATAACAGGTTTGAGAAACCCAAGGTTGACATGCCTGCTCCCATTGCAAGCTATGGTCCTTCTAATCTGCGTTCCCGGGCCGGTTTTGGCGGAATCCTGCTTCGCCCCGGCCCGTCCTTTCCTGCCAAGCGATTCGCAGGCGGCGCGGGACTATGCGGACATCATCCGTGGCGATTTCGAAGACTACATCCAGGATATCCAGAGCTACTTCCGTTGCCTCGACAGCGAGCGCGCCCGCGCCTTCGAGGAAGCGCGCGAAGTCAGCGAGGACTATGGCCGATTTCTGCAATTGGTAGGGGATTGATGGGCAACCTCGGGAGCATCAGACTTGCAGCCCATGGAAACCAGACGCCGATAACACCCTCATATATCTACTTTTTAGATAACAGATTTCATCCGCTAGCGACGTCACAAAAGGTATGTGACGCGTGGCAAAGACAATCAGAAGCAAAGGGCAAGTGGCACTCTGCCAGGCGTTGGTCGACGCGCGCATCAAAGCGGGCCTCGGCCAGAAAGACTTGGCGGATAGGCTCAGATGCCACCAATCCCTTATTGCCCGTCTTGAAAGCGGTCAGCGCCGGGTCGACGTTGTCGAACTGGTCGTTTTGGCGCGTGCCATCGGCTTTGATCCGTTCCAGCTTCTGGCGATCGTTGAAGCCGCCACGGAGCCCGACCACAGGATTTGAAGCCAATGAATTGTTGAGAACACGGAAACCCATTTTCCCGGTCTGATGATCATTCCCTCCTTGAGGACCAGTTAGCCAACATCAAAGAAGCCCGGCGCGCGGTCGTAGTGAACGCTCTGCAACCCCACGCCGCAATTCGCAGCGCCACAGTGCAGGAAGTCAGTAAACAGTGAACGATGATAGGGGTGAGGGCGTCGCGATCGCCAATCTGATCGGGACCGATGGGTGCAGTGTTGTTGGTTGGGTTTATCGCTGGAGTACAGGCTCACATGCGGTGATGTGGGACGTCCATGGGCCTCAGCCGGTATCGGAAATCCGGCCAGATCTGGGTGCGGAACAGAAGCAGGAAATCGACTTCGATGCGCTCACGCGGATCGGAAAAAGTGACAGTGGATAGGCTTCTCAGGCTGCCGCCAGTTCATATTGATGGAAAGGGTCTGCGAGCGTACCGGTCATTGGAGTAGATGGCAGCGAAGGTCTCGAAGGAGCCCCAAAGTTCCGGACTCGCTGCGCAGTGGCGAATGTCGGTTTCCGGTTCGCACGTCAGCTTTTCCGCCAGATCACTCGGTTTCTGACAGATCACTCCGCGCATCCCGGATGATCATCCATGACGAATGCAGGAACAGCCCTGCGATGGCGAAAGCAACGATGAGGTCAGGCCAGGCACTGCCGAGCCAGGCGACCAGTCCGGCAGCGATCACCACGGCGAGGTTGCCGATGGCGTCGTTCCGGGAGAACAGCCATACGGCCCGCATGTTGGCGTCGCCCTTGCGGTGTTTTAGCAGCGGCAGCACCGCAAGAATGTTTACGATCAGCGCGCCCACGGCGAAGGCTCCCATTAACCCGGCCTCTGGTGTCGTCTGATTCAGGACACGCCAGATTGTGCTGCCGACAACGCCAAGCCCCAGAAATCCCAAGAACACGCCCTGGATCATCGCCGACCGCGCCCGCCATGTCAGACTCCAACCGATAGCGAGCAGGCCCAGAAAGGTGATTGCGCCGTCGCCCAAAAAATCCAGGGCATCTGCTTTCAAAGCTTGCGATCCGGACAGGAACCCGCCGAACATCTCGATCACCCCGTAGCCGAGATTGAGCAGGACCACGATCCAGAGCGCGCGGCGATAGCTCGGGTCTTTGTAAGCCGGATCGGACGATGTATCCCCGCTCTTGATCAGCTCAAAGCCATAGCCGGTTGCGTCCAGTGCTGGACGCACTTTCGGCAAGTCGTCTTCGGCGATCCGCAATGTCATGACATGGGTTGCGGCAGACACCTTCACATCGCCTTCAGCCACGCCCGCAGACCGAGCGGCCCGTTCGATCTCGGCGGCATCCTTGGCGCAGTCCATGCCATGCACCCGCATCCGGATCGGCAAAGACGTTGTAGGCAATGTGGTGTTATCTGCTCGGCTCATATGCGATCCTCTTGAAGGTAGCGTGCGAAAGAAGTCGCCGCTAACGTATCAGTGGATAATGATATGACATTGCAAAACATTCAAGACGATCTTTCGGCAGCTGACACCCTTGAGCCGCGGGCAAAGCTCTTCCGGGGTCTCGGCGACCCCAGCCGTCTTGCGATCCTCGATGCGCTACTGTCGGACGAACGCAGCGTGCAGGAAATCGTTACCCAAACAGGGCTTGGTCAGCCCAATGTCTCGAACCATCTGCGCTGCCTTTTGGATTGCGGTCTGGTCAGTCGCAGGAACGAAGGTCGGTTCGTCCGGTATCGCCTTGCGGACAGGCGGATCGCTGATCTCATCCGCGACGCAGATCAACTACTTGCCTCGACAGCCGTAGGGGTCGATGCCTGCCGAAGCTATACGGATTAACCGACGTGTCCTGCTGCAATGTTCTATTGGTGCGCCAGGCCTAAAGCAGCCATTTGCGCAGCCGCAGCAAAATGGCGCTTTGTCCGCTCTCCGGACATACGCACCGAAAGCAGCGAAGGGCCGGTATTTGAGCAACTCAGAACGCTCAAATTCTCGTAGCATGATGGCAAAGCTGTCTTTGTCAGCGCTAGTAGTTCACCTGTTCGAAGCCGTAGTTGCCCTCATAGTCACGCCAATCGACGAAGACAGATCGGTGATAGATACCCGGGCAATTCTGGCCCCAACGTTCAAGTCCCACATGGGCCTCGGGCAGGGCAGTTATGGAAGATCGCTGCCATGAGAAATCGCCTTGGGTCCCGTAGGTGCCGAGGACCACGGTCGCGCTTCGGTTACAATCCCCATCGCGCCCGGAATCGTGCTGTCGTGCATACCGTACATCGAAGACGCGGATGGACCGAACGAAATTGAACTCTGGCCCGCTGATATCGATGTCCGCGCGGTCCTGAACAAGCCGCAGGGTGAAATCTGTGGGAACGAGATTATCTACTGGCAAGGATTGGAGCGGTCGACGGCTGTCGGTCCGGTACAAGGCTTGAATGATGCGGTCAGCATTGTTTGATTGCCGATCGCTCTCATAGGACGCGCCCATGGGACAGCGCCAGATTTGCAGTGGGGGTTCCACCGGCCAAGGCGTAATCCGCCGGATGAATTCGGCGCGGGATCGGGCGCAAGGGACGGAAGCAGGCCAGCCGCCAGACAGGCACAGGAGGATCGCGCAATCGATCGGGTATGTCTGCGCGCGGGCGGGTACCGGCAGCGAAAAACCTGTCACGGTCAAAGCGACTGCGACCGAGGGGAGGAGCTTCTTGAGTAAATGGCGCATGCTGTGGAGCCTCCGTGATAGGAGTTCAGCATACATACGATAATATACTATCGCAACACTAAGTATTGTTGCAACCAAGTAGAATTGTCACCGGGTCTGCAAAGCAGAAGTGTCACCAAAGGGCGTGACGGGAGCAAAGCCTGACAGGGCGGAGACCTCAGATATCGCAGCCCTGGCTGGCTTTGCGGATGTCCTTGGCACGGCGGGCGGCGAGGGAGTTCCAGCCGTCGTTGCGACGTCCTGTCTTGCGGTAGCCGTTGCGGGCGCTCGTCGGTTTGACCTCCGGCGTGGCGGCCGCCTTGTCCTGCTCGGCCTTGATATGGGCGAGGACCGCGCGGAGGTGCTTGTTCTCGGTGATTGCCGTATGGGTGACGCGCCTCTGGTGCGGGTCGAAGACGGTAAAGGGCAGGGCGATGCCCTTGTGCCGGACCTGGATGCGCCCGTCGGGGAACTCGAACGTGTCGACGTATTTGCCGACCAGGCCGCGCGTGAGATCGTTTACCTCCAGCCGGATGCGCTTGTGGGCGTACTTCAGCGTCAGGTCCTTGGTAACATGACGTTTGTCGCGCAGACAGAAGACTTCCGTTAGGCGATCCGGCTCGATGTTGAGTGCGCGGTGCAGGTTGTCCGCCCGGGCCGGGACCTTCGCGAATTTGCCGTTGTAGCGCTCAACGAAACCTTCCAGAAACCTGTTGCCATCCTCCAGGGACGAGACGCCCGCGATGCGCAGTTCCTTCACCAGCCGGTCCTGAAGTGTGCGGTTCGCGCGTTCGACGCGGCCCTTGGCCTGACTCGAGTTCGCGCAGAGAATCTCGATGTTCAGCTCGCTCAGTGCGCGGCCGAACTGGGTCAGGCCGGACATGTATCCACTTGGCCTGGCAACACGAAACACGGAGTGCTTGTCGCTGTAGAAGGCCACCGGACGGCCATGCTTCAGGAGATAGCTCTCCAGCGCCTCGAAGTAGCTGAACGTGCTCTCGGAGGTCACGAACCGCAGTTCCATCAATGTACTCGTGGCGTCGTCGATGAAGACGAGGAGGGTGCAGGGATCGCCTCGGTCTTCGAACCAGCGGTGATCAGAACCGTCGATCTGGATCAGCTCGCCATAGCACTCCCGGCGCAGGCGCGGCTGATGAAACGTCCGGCGCTGTTTGCGCGAGAGCCAGAGGCCGTCTTCCTGCATCCACTTGCGCACCGTCTCGCGGGAAACCTTGAACCCGTGATGTTCGGCCAGCATCTCCGCCGCCAGGGTCGGGCCGAAATCCGCATAGCTTTCCTTGATCAGCGACAAGGCGTAGTCGCGCTTGGCCTTGTGAATCCGGTTGTTCGGAGGCTTGCCGCGCGCCTTGTGCCGGATCGCCGCGGCGCCGTCCCGGCGATAGCGCTTCAACAGCCGGAAAACCTGCCGGCGTGTCAGGTCCAGAACGTTCGCCGCATTCTCGACGCTCAGCCGTCCGTCATCGACCTGCGCCAGTACTTCCACGCGGTTCAGCTCGCGCTCGCTCATCACCACCCATCCCATGCCCGATCTCCCTCAGTCTTTTGAGGGCAGAGTGACATTCCTGAATTGCTCACGGGTGACATTTTAGCTTTGCGGCTACAAGTATAAAGACGCATAATGAAGTTTATGTTAAAAATGGAAGTATTAGCCAGCTTTCCTTGGCTTTCAGAAAATCCTGACCTGAGTTCCCACTTCTGCCAGAGCAAAAAGTTCAGCAATGTGCTCGTTGTACAGTCCAATACAGCCGTTTGATGATTGCCGACCGATCTTGCGCGTGTCACCGGTTCCGTGCACCCGGTAATACTGCCACGACAGATAAAGTGCGTGTGTTCCAAGCGGGTTGTCAGGACCCGGCGGCCAATAGTCAGGCCATTCGGGGTTACGCTCTTTCATTGATGGAGTGGGCCGCCAACTCGGCCCCTCCACCTTCCTTATAACCTCTGTATATCCTCGGCGGGTCAACTCTTCCGAGGCAGGGACACTCGACGGATAGAGTTTGTAGACACTTTCGTCTTCCGACCAATACTGGACTGCACGCGAGTCGATGTCGCACAAAATTGCACCGTGCTGAAGGTTATCGAAGTGGTCTTGCCAGAGATCCACACTAAAGGACGAAATATTTCTGCGTACCGCCGAGGGCTCCTGCTCCTGAGCACGGAGAAGGGAAGGTGCTGCCAGAAGTCCGATCATAGTTGTCGAAACGAACTGGCGTCGTGTTTTCAGTGTTTTTGTCATATGCCTCGCCTCACTCTTTTGTTGGCTGACGGATACGACCTCTAGTAGCTAGAGGTTCAACTGAAAAACGATGACGTTCTCGTGAGGCAGCGAGTTTACAGGTATCGACGCGTTTCAGCGCAATAATCGCGATACTTGGAGCCGTATTGTTCATGCAGCCATGGCTCTTCCGCGAGCGGGGCAAGGGCCAGCGCGGCAACTCCAACGATGACGATAGGCCAAACCCAAGATGAGGCGAAGAGAAGACCAAAACCTACCAGGATGGCCATGTCGGCAAGGTACTGCGGATGCCGAGAGAAACGGTAGAGACCCGAAGTGATCAGCTCGTCTTTCGCACCGCTGGTGGCTTTCAGTCCAATGCTGAATGCCCCCCACCAGACAATCAGATTTCCGGTTGCGATCAAGAACGGCCCGACCGCCCAACGGAGTGCGTTGGCCATAGAAGCGGATTTCCAATCCAAGATGCCCAAACCGATCACCGCCCCAAACACGGCCAATGTGAGTCCCCATGCAATGTTTGGTATGACTGAATGCTCTCTGTTTGGAGGCCAGATGCGCTTGGACGGGCGGGCGATCGACCAAAGGAGCGCACCAATCAAAACCAGACCGGATAGCAGGCCAACGACCACTAGTATGCCTTGGGCAATCGTCATGAGCGGTGTCCGAACACCTGCGCCTCCTGATGCGCATTGTCGCTCGCTTCGAATTCAAGCGTGGAATGCTCGATTGAGAAACGTTCATGCAGCACCGATTTGACGTTTTCTTTAATCTTGTCGGCCTCACCCATCCGTTCGCGTTCGACGACAATATGGCAGTCCAATGCCGCGGCGTGCTCCTGCATTTGCCACAGGTGGACATGATGCACGTCCACAACGCCATCGACACACTGGATCGCTCTGACCACGTCATTTCCATCAATACCTGGTGGGCTCCCAAGCATCAGGGTTCGAATTGGGCCCCCTATTTCGGTGAAGGACAGATACAGGATGTAGAGCGCGATGCCGATAGTGATGGCCGGATCAACCCAACGCATATCATAGAGTATTATGAGCGTCCCGCCGACTATGACGGCCACTGAAGCCAACGCATCCGAAAGGTTGTGGAGAAAAAGCGCACGGATGTTCACGCTCCCCTTCTGCATCGAATAGGTAAGCATTGCGGTCAGCGTGTCGACCACAAGCGCGATTCCACCGAGAATGACTACGGTCCACCCCATGACTTCGGGTGGATCAATCATGCGCATGCCACCTTCGTAGATCAGATAGAAGCCGATCACGATGAGGGTGGTGTAGTTGATCAGGGCCGCGACGATTTCGACCCGGCCATAGCCGAAGGTCATGCGCTCATCGGCCGGGCGGCGCGCGATCTTGCGTGCGGCAAAGGCAATGACAAGCGAGGCCATATCGGAAAAGTTGTGCAGCGCATCGGCGATCAGTGCCAGGCTGCCCGACAATATGCCCCCGACGATTTGCGCAACGGTAAGAAGCCCGTTCGCCCAGATCGCGATGGCAACCCGCCGATCGCCAGAATCCGGATCGATATGCGCGTGCCCGTGGTCATGTGGCATTGGCAGGCTCCTCATGCGCGTGTGTCGCGCGTCGGTCAGTCTTGAGGCGGTCGCTGCGGAAACCACGAACGCGCGCATTCATCCAGTGGCGTATGATATGACGGTAAAGGGCACCACGCAGCCATCCAAAGGATTGCTCATGGGAAAAATAGAAGGCGTCCGGCGTATCAAACACGCCGAAATCCTGCACGATGCCGGTTTTCTGAATGTAGGTATCTTCTCCGTTCCAGGCGACGGGAGGCGCGCCAAGGCAATCCGTGCCCGCGCCATAACCGCAGAGACTTTCTGTGTCCGAGAATGACGTTTGCAGGACATCGAGGAAAGCGTCATCCAGGATGAAGCCTTCAAGGTTGATCCAGGCACCTTGAAATTCGATCTCGACCCATGAGTGGAGAATTTCCTGCGGAGCAAGCGGATACACCAGCTCAGGGACAACACCGCGCTGCAAGCCTTTGTGGATCGTAAACCCATGCAACCGGCAACGAATGCCGACACCACGCAGCAGCGCCATCAAGAGCGTGCCTTTGGTATTGCACTGCCCATAGCCGTCGGAAAGCACTTCGGATGCGGGGATGTCGTCAGCTCGATTGTATCCGAACGCGATTTCATTCCGAACGAAATCATAGGCAGCTCCGATCCGATCGTATTCGGATAAGCCGCGCCAGCTGCGGTTCTCAATTAGACGCGCAAGAGGCGCGGCATCAAAATCCAGTAGTTTGGTGGGTACAAGTAGGGGGTCGATCATCTGCAACGGGTCGCTCCTCGAATCGTCTTGGAACAAGACTAATTGCTATAGTCACTATAGCTTCAATCCTTTCTTTCAGAAAGAATCTCCCGCAACTATTTGTCCGTGTGAACCGCTTTGTGGTGTTCGCCGTGTGCGTCGCGCAGGATGTCGATACCGCCCCAGGCCGCGATCCCGGCGACGATCACACCGACGACAAGGTCCGGCCAGTTGGTTCCTAGCCAAGCGACGAGGCCACCGGCCACGACGATCCCGAGGTTCGCGGCGAAATCGTTGTAACTGAAGGTGTTGGCCGCGCGGATATTGACGTTTGGATTTTTGAGCTTAGCGAGCAGCCAAACGCAGACTGCGTTGATAGCCGCCGCGATCAGGGCCATTGCAATCATGATCGTCCCGAGCGGATCTGACCCACCGATGTAGCGGCGCCACGCATCGTAGAGGATGCCTGCAGCGAACAGGATCAGCAGCCCGCCGGAAACGTTCGCCGCCCCGCGTTTCCATTTGGCGGATCGGGACAAAGCGAAAAGGCTGATCGCGTAGACGAAGCTGTCGGAGAGGTTATCGAGCCCGTTGGCGATCAGGGCACTTGAGTCGCCGAAGGCGCCTGTTGCGAAAAAAGCCACGGCCAAACCGATATTGAGCGCCAGAACGATCCAAAGCGTCCGTCTCTCCATTGAATCTTGTCTAGCGGCCATTTTGTGGTTCCAGCTTGTGTTGTACGACACATTAACTTCTGCGGCTGATCTGCGTTCCAGCCGGAATGTTGGCTGAATTCCTTCAGGCCCCGATTTCCTCGTGTTCGGTCAAGCATTCCGAATGGTCCCGCAACACCTCAAGCACCTTGCAATCTCCCGTCCGCCCGCCGCTGCATTCGTGAACCATGCGTTTCAGTTCCGTGCGCAGCGCCTTCAGGCGGGCCATGCGCTGCTCCACCTGTTTGAGCTGGCGACGCGCGATGGCATCAGCCTCATCACAGGGCCGGTTGGGATGGTCGCTGAGGTCGAGCAGCTCGCGGATCGCATCGAGCGAGAAACCGAGTTGTCGCGAATGGCGGATGAAGGACAGCCGGTCGAGCTGTGCATTGTCGTAGCGCCTCTGCCCGCCTTCGGTCCTGCCAGGTTCGGGCATGAGCCCAATCTGTTCGTAGTACCGGATGGTCTGCACCTTCGTGCCAGTCTTCTTTGACAGAGTACCGATCGTGAGCATTTTCGCCTCCATGAAAAAGATACAGTTTGTGTAGGTTTTGCCGTCGGAATAAACAAGTGTCGGTTTCACAGACGCGTGAGTTCAAGCTATACCATGATTTCGTGCTTGAACCTCTAGCGGCTAGAGGATGTATCCGCACAGGCAATAAGAATCAAAATCAGGCGAACAGGATTGTCCCTTACATCGGCACAGAAGTTTCTTTGGGTTTTGGCAGGCGTGGCAGCGCTTGCTTTCGTATGGCTTTTGCTCTGGTCCGATTATCGTGCCGATAGCGCCCGAACCGACGCCGAACCGCCTTTTTTCGCTGAGTTCGAACTGACGGACCACCAGGGTATGGTTCGAACCGAGGAGGACTTTGCGGGGCGCTGGATGCTGGTTTTTTTCGGCTTTACCAACTGCCCCGACGTCTGCCCGACGACCCTATCCGAGGTCGCGGCGGTGATGGACGGTCTGGGCGACGATGCCGCCAAGGTCCAGCCGATTTTCATAACAATCGACCCTGAACGAGACACGCCCGCAGCACTCGCCGAATACGTCCCGCTGTTCGATGCGGGCTTCATCGGGCTGACCGGCACGCCGGAACAGATCGCCGCCACATCCGAGACCTTTCCGATCTTCTTCGAACGCGTCGAAGAGGCTGCGGCGCCGGATGGTTACACGATGGGCCACACGTCGCATCTGTTCCTCTTCGATCCCGACGCGGGCTTCGCCGACTCGTGGCCCTACGGCACCTCCGCCGAAGAGATCCTCGCCGATCTGGAAGAGAGGATCTGACCGACATGAACCGTATGTCCGGAGAAACAGCCCTCGGGCTGGCGTGGATCATCGCGCTCGTCGCCTCGCTTGCCGTGCTTTTCATCGGCGAGGTGCTGGGGCAGACGCCCTGTGTGCTGTGCTGGTTCCAGCGCGCCTTCATGTTCCCCTTGGCCATTGTCCTCGGGCTCGGCCTTTGGTGGCGGGACGGCCGCGTGGGGCGCTACGGCATCGCATTGGCGCTTGGCGGCGGCGCAATCGCCCTCTGGCACATGGGGCTGTACGTCGGTCTTGTTCCCGAACGCGTCCTGCCCTGCACGGCCACCGGCCCCTCTTGCACCGATGACAACCAACTGGTCTTCGGCATCCCTATCCCGCTGATGGCGCTCGCCGCCTTCGCGCTGATCGGGGCGCTGTCGGCCCTTTCATTAAAGGACACACGAACATGAATCGACGCGGCCTGATCCTGTCCGTTCTTGCCCTCGGCGCCGCCGGTTTCGGCGGAGCCACCTGGTTTGCAAACCGCCCCGGCCCAGTGGCCGAAGCGGAGCCCGTTGCTCCGGAACTTGCGGAGGCGATGATCCGCCCCTACTCGCCCATCCTCGGGCCTGCGGATGCGCCCGTCACGATCGTCGAATTCTTCGATCCGGCCTGCGAGGCCTGTCGCGCATTTCATCCCATCGTGAAGGACATCATGGCCGAGCATGGGGAAGCTGTCCGCGTCGTGATCCGCTACACGCCCTTCCACGGCGCGGCATCCGAGGAAGCCATCCGCGTGCTCGAGGCGGCGCGCATGCAGGACGTTTACGTGCCGGTGCTCGAGGCCGTTCTGCGGGAACAGCCGAGATGGGCGTCGCACGGTGCCCCGGCGCCCGGCCTAATCCTACAGGTCGCCGCCACGGCCGGGCTCGATGCCGAGGCCGCGCGCAGCCAAATGCTGGCACCGGGTGTAGTGGCGATCCTGAATCAGGATCGTGCCGATGTAGAGACCGTGGGAATTCGCCAGACGCCCACATTCTTCGTGAACGGCAAGCCGCTCGATCCGTTCGGGGAGGCAGAACTGCGGCGATTGGTGGCTGCCGAAGTCGCTTCCGCGCAAAAATGAATGGAAAGGGCAGGATCAAAACGATGAAAAAGCATATTTTGACCGGCACATTGACTGCGCTTTTGACCCTAGGAGGGCTCTCAGTGCCCGCGCTGGCCGGACCCGAGGATGTTGTCGTCGAGAACGCGTGGTCCCGCGCCTCTATCGGGATGAACCGCCCCGGGGCCGCATACATGACGATAAGCAACACCGGCGACGAGCCGGTGACGCTGATCGGCCTTGCAACACCGCTCGCGATGATGCCCGAAATTCACGAGACGAAGACCAATGCCGAAGGTGTGAGCTCCATGAGCCCGGCGGGGGAGATCGTGATCGCCCCGGGCGAGAGCATCGCGCTCGAACCGGGGGGCCTTCACGCAATGCTGATGCGGCTGCAAGAACCAATGACGGAAGGGGACACCTTTCCGCTGACACTGCTTTTCGACGACGGGGGCGAAGTGACGGTCGAGGTTCCGATCCTCAGCATCGCCGCGCGGGGGCCAGAGGACTGATGCAGCGACGGGCGATCCTGGGGTACGGCGCGGCTGGTGCCGGGGCGGTCGCCCTGATGCTCTTCGTCGGTTGGTGGCAGGTCGATGGCCCCGGTGGACCTGAGCCTATCGGGCAGCGGCCAGTGGCTCTGACCGCGATGGATTTCCGTCTGACGGATCATGAGGGCAACGTGGTCGGGCCGGAAACCCTCATCGGGCGACCGACGATGGCGTTCTTTGGCTTCACCTACTGTCCCGATGTCTGCCCGACCACGCTATCGGACATTTCGGGATGGCTCGACGATCTGGGAGACGAGGCCGACGAGATGAACGTGGTTTTCATCACGGTCGATCCCGAGCGCGACACTGTCGAAACGATGGCCGAATATGTCGGCTACTTCCATCCGGCGATCCGCGGCTGGACGGGACCGGAAGAGCAGATCGCGCGCGTCGCGGACGGCTTCCGCGCCACCTACGTGCGGGTGCCGACGGAAAGCGGCGATTACACGATGAACCACACCGCGAGCGTCTTCCTGTTCGCAGCCTCTGGGCGGTTCGTCACCATGATCGACTATCACGAACCCAGAGAATTCGCGGTGCCGAAAATTCGCCGCGCGCTGGAAGAAGAAACGGAGGGGGCGACATGAGGCTCAGAACTTTGGCGGCTTGTGTTGCAATTGCGGGGACGGTTTCGGGTGCGGCTATCGCCATCTTCGATCTTTTGTCGAAAGAACCCGTGCCGCCGGAACTTGTCCAGGCAGGTAGCTGGATGCCCCAACGTCCTGAAGTCCCCCAGAACGTTGACATTCCCGTGACGCTGCCCGTGACGGCATGGGCAGACGATGCACACAATCTCAGCCCGCTGCCCCTTCTGCAGGTCGCTGTTGCCGACAGGCCGGTACGGGCGATCGAGCCACCGCTGTCGACATGGTCGCGCGACGTTGCAGCTGGCGAGACGCTCGATTTCTTGCTGTCCGAAGCTGGACTTGCGGCACCTGACAGAGCCGAAGTTGCCCTCGCGCTTGGCGCGGAATACGATCTGCGACGGCTGCGGCCGGGGCACTCGGTCACTGTTGCTTCGACCATGGACGGCAGCCCCCGCACCGTCTCACTCGCCGTCGAGGACGGGGTTCGGATCGAGGTGGTTTTCGGCGAGCAGTTGTCCACACAGGTCGTGGCTCCGGATCCGGAGATCGTAACCCTTGCCGGCGAAGCCGTAATCGACAGCTCGATCTTCGCGGCACTCGACGAAGCCGGCATACCCGCCCGTTTTTCCGTGGACCTTGCGCAGATGCTGGGTGGGACCGTGGATTTCCGCCGCGAGATGTCCGGCGGCGAAACACTAAGGCTTCTCTGGCGTGAGGCGCGGGTCGGCGAGGACAGGATCGGACAGCCCGAACTCGCCTTCGCCGCACTGGAGATCGGCGGTTCGCTTTACGAGATCGTATGGCCGGACGACGGCAGCGGTCAGGCGACGATCTACGTCGATGGCGAGGTGCTGCGCGTCTTTGCACAGCCGGTCGAGGGCGCGCGCCTCAGCTCGGTGTTCGGACGCCGCACGCATCCGGTCTTTGGCAACGTCCGGATGCACACCGGCGTCGATTTTGCAGCGGCACGTGGGACACCGGTTCAAGCGACGGCACCGGGGCGGGTCAATTTCATCGGCTGGCGCGGCGGATATGGTCGCGTGGTCGAAATCTTGCACGGCTCCGACACCATGACGCGCTACGCGCATCTGAGCGCCGTGCCGGAAGACTTGGCACAAGGCCAACGCGTTGCGGCGGGAGACGTGATCGGCCGCGTCGGCGCGACTGGCACGGCGACAGGTCCGAACCTGCACTATGAGGTGCTCGTGGATGGGCGCCCGACTGACCCCCTCTCTGACGACCGGCTCGCCGAAGCGGCCGAGAGCGATGCGGATGATACCGCCGCGCTCTCGCGTCTGGCCGAGGCGCGGGCGCTTCTGAATGAAAACCTCGGCAGCGAGATTGCCAAAACGACAACCGAAAGGCTCTGACCCATGAAACGCATGACCCAAGCTCTTGCCATCACGCTCGCCCTGTTCCCAGCGGCCCAGGCCCTCGCAGAGGCAACGGCGATCGACGTCCGCAAGACCAACGGATGCGGCTGCTGCCTCTCGTGGATGAAACATCTCGAAGAGAACGGGTTTGTGCCGACCGGCCAGGACATGTTCGGCGGGCTTCTCGTGCGCTTCAAGCTAGACAACGGCGTGCCGCAGCGCATGGTCTCCTGCCACACCGCGCTCATTGACGGCTACGTGATCGAGGGCCATGTACCGGCCGCTGACATCCGCCGCCTTCTCGAGGAGCGCCCGGACGCCGTCGGCCTCGCTGTTCCGGGGATGCCCTATGGCTCGCCCGGCATGGGGCCAGAAGACGACCGCGAGGCCTATGATGTCTTCCTCATCCGCAAGGACGGGTCGACGGAAGTCTTTTCGAGCTACGCCGAAGGATAATCTGGCCCGCCCATGGAAAATTTGTCTCCGATAATGCTCGGCTTTCTCGGAAGTCTTGCCGCCGGATCGCTCACAGCAGTCGGAGCAGTTCCCGTGCTGTTCGGGCGCATCCCGTCTCGGGCCACACGCGATCTGTCGCTCGGCTTCGCTGCCGGTGTGATGCTCGCCGCTTCTTTCTTTTCGCTGATCATCCCGGCATTGGATGCGGCGGAGCCGATGTTCGAAAACGGCGCGATGCCTGCGGCCATCGTATGCGTTTCGATTCTTCTGGGCATGGGGGCTGTCGCCCTGATGAACGAAAAGCTGCCGCACGAGCACTTCAAGACGGGACGCGAAGGGCCCGAAGCGGCGTCTTTGCGGCGGGTCTGGTTGTTCATCATTGCGATCACGATCCACAACTTCCCTGAAGGCCTTGCCGTGGGGGTCGGCTTCGGATCCGGAGGTATGGAGGGCGGTCTGCCGCTCGCCATCGGCATCGGGCTTCAGAATGCGCCCGAAGGATTGGCCGTCGCTGTATCTCTGCTGGGCGAGGGATATCCGAAGCTGCGCGCCTGGGGCATCGCGGCGCTGACGGGCATGGTCGAGCCGATTGGCGGTTTGCTCGGGGCCGGCATCATCACACTGTCGGAACCGCTGCTTCCATGGGGTCTGGCCTTTGCCGCGGGCGCAATGCTCTACGTCATTAGCCACGAAATCATCCCCGAAACCCATCGCAGCGGCCATCAGAACAGGGCGACGCTCGGTCTCGCAGTCGGGCTCGTTCTGATGCTGTTCCTTGATGTCTGGTTGGGATGAGGCAATGTCACTAAACAAGGTATCTCCGATGATCGGCGTCTTCGCAGCACTTGCTGCGTTCGCGATCGATCAGATCACCAAAGCCATTGTCGTTGCGAATGCCGTCACTTTAAGCGCCGGAATTCCCGTGTTTCCGGGATTCATCCTCGTCTTTTATCGTAATGACGGCGTGACTTTCGGGATGTTGGGCGGCGCGCCGTGGTGGAGCCTCATCGCTCTCGCTCTTGCCATCTGTGTTTGGCTGGGGGTTATGCTGTTTCGCGCCGACAATGCGGTGGAAACGCTTGCCTACGGTGCGATCATTGGCGGAGCCCTGGGCAATGTCATCGATCGTGTGCGGTATCGGGCTGTAACAGACTTTCTCGATTTCTACATTGGCACAACACATTGGCCTGCCTTCAACTTGGCCGATGTATTTGTCGTCAGTGGCGTGGGGCTCTTGCTCGCCGCGCCATGGATCAGCGCGCGGCGTTCGATCAAGTCGTGAAGCCGGAAATTCTGAACCGCATCGCTCTGCGCCACCGTTTTCTTTCGCGGATGACGCTTGGTTTCGCCGCCGGGGCGATGACCGTTCTGACTTTCCCGCCTCTTTCGATTCTCCTGCTCGTTCCCGTTGCCTATTCCGCGTTGTTTGTCGGGCTTCGCGATCTCTCCTTCGGGCGCGCTTTCCTCGTCGGCTGGGCGTTTGGTCTCGGCCAGTTCGGTTTCGGGATTTGGTGGATCGCGGAAAGTTTCTACGTCGAGGCCGAGCGGTTTGGGACGATGGCGATTCCGGCGGTCGCGGGATTGTCCGCAGGTCTCGCGATTTTCCCAGCCATTGCCGCTGCGCTTTTTGCCGAAATCGCGCGGCGCGGAGCCATGGGCAGTCTCTTGGCCTGCCTCCTGTTCGCGACCTCCTGGACCGTGGCCGAGTGGTTGCGTGGTCACGTTCTGACAGGGTTTCCCTGGAATCTGGCCGGTTACGCACTTGTAGACTACGCCGCCCTTCGCCAGACCGCCGCCTGGGTCGGAAGCTATGGGTTAAGCTTTCTCACCGTGTTCGTTGCGGTACTCCCCGGCGCGGCTGCCATGGCGTCCGGGCGGCAACGATTGACCATCTCGCTCATGGCGCTGGCCGGCATAGCGACGATGTGGGCTGTCGGCACACTTCGCCTCCAGTCGGATGCACAACAGCCACCCACTGTCGACCTGCGCATTGTCCAAGGCAACATTCCACAAGAGGAGAAATGGGCGCCCGAGAACCGCGAGGCGACATTCGCGCGCTATCTTGAGCTTTCAACCCGGCGCGGCGATTTCGACGTTCTTCTCTGGCCGGAAACCGCCTTTCCGGGTTTCCTCGATGAGGATACGGAGGCGCAGGCCCGCATTGCCGCCGCGCTACCGGAAGGCAGCGTGCTGCTCACCGGGGTGCCGGACCGTGTACCGAGCGACGATGGCACCCGATATTTCAACACGGTCCAGGCTTTTGGCGAGACGGGCGAGATCCTGACCGGATACGCGAAATACCATCTCGTGCCGTTCGGCGAATATGTCCCATTCCGCGGCTGGTTGCCCATCGAGCGGCTCACGGCGGGTCTGGGCGATTTTACGCCCGGACCGGGCCCGCGAACGCTTGCGCTTCCGGGTGTGCCGCTGGTCGCCGTGGCGATCTGCTATGAGATCATCTTCCCAAGCCATGTGGTCGACGACCTGTTCCGACCCGACTGGATTTTTAACGCGACAAACGATGCCTGGTTCGGCACCAGCATCGGACCCGAGCAGCATCTGGCTTCCGCACGGATGCGCGCCGTAGAGGAAGGCCTTCCTGTCATCCGAGCCGCGAATACGGGCATCTCTGCGGTCATCGACGCGAGCGGAGAGATCGTTGCGCGGCTCGATACCGGCGAAACGGGCATCATCGACGCTAGCCTGCCCTCCGCGCGACCGCCGACACTCTACGCGAGCTTCGGGGACTGGATGCTGTTGGCGCTCATCTTGGCTTCGTGGAGCTCAGCAATGGCGCCAATGCGACGGCTCACTACCGCCGCATGAGAAAGACCGTCATGCAAAGATGTGGATAGGTGTTCCGTCTTTCACCATTGCATAGATGTCCTCGATCTGCCGATCTGTGACCGCGATGCAGCCAGCTGTCCAGTCGCGGACGTCCGTCGGATCGATGCCGGGTCGTGGACCACCATGGATGAAGATGTCGCCCCCCGGGGATCGGCCCTGCGCCTCGGCAAAAGCGATGTCGGCCTGATTCGGATAAGAGATGCCAACCGAAAGATGATACGTACTGTCGGGGTTGCGCTTATCGACTACGTAAGCGCCCTCAGGGGTCCGGCCGTCTCCCTCGAATTGCTTGTGACCCTCAGGAGCGAAACCCAGCCCGACCGGATAGGTTTGCAATACGCGATCGGCTCCGTCGAGAACAAGCAAACGCTGCCCCTTGTAAAGCCGAACACGGGTCACTTCGGGTCCGCCATAGCTGCGGAACTTGCTGGCACAGCCAGACAGAAACGCTGCCAACCCGCCCAACAGGACGGCGCGGCGGGGAAATCGGATGGTTTTCACTGCTCGACGCCTCTTTCGTGAGGTCTGATATGGACATTACGTTACCTTGCAAATGCTGCCTGATCAATGTCCGTGGGCAAGCGCGGCTTTTGTCATCTGTGGGCCAACCTGCTCACCGCCGGACGGCGGCGCCTTGGCCTCTTGGCCGTTCAGCAGGCGCAGGGCATTGGCCACCACCAGCAATGACACCCCTACGTCGGCTGCAATCGCGCCCCACATCGATGCCAGTCCGAACGCGGTAGCGACAACGAAAACGCCCTTGGTCGCCAAGGAAATACCGATGTTCTGATGGATAATCGACATTGTCCGGCGCGAATGACCGATCAGCCAAGGCACCTTCCCGAGGTCGTCGGTCATCAGGGCAATATCAGCCGTCTCGATTGCCGCGTCCGAACCAACAGCACCCATCGCGATGGCGTAATGCGCGCGCGCCATGGCGGGGGCGTCGTTCACCCCGTCGCCGATCATGGCCACCATGTCATGCGTTTCGACCAGTTCTTCGATGGCTGTCACCTTGTCTTCGGGCAGAAGCTCGGCACGGACCTCGTCGATGCCGACCTCGGCGGCAACGGCGCGCGCTGTCCGCTCGTTGTCGCCCGTCAACATGACGATGGTCTTCACGCCTTGCGCGTGGAGCTGTGCCACGATGCCCTTGGCATCGGGGCGGATACGGTCGCGCAATTCCAGGATGCCGGTGACGCCGGTGTCGTCGCCTACGGCAACAAGGGTGCTGCCAGCCCCTTCGATGCGGTCGCGCAAATCCTTCGGAATGGCATCGCCGAATCCCTTCTCCTCGGCAAACCGGTCCGACCCCAGCCAGATCGACCGGCCGTCTGTGCGTCCTTCAAGTCCCCTGCCCGGAACGGTTCGGGTATCTTCCGCGGCGGATACCTTGATGCCGTCGGCTTCTGCCCGCGCGAGAATGGCGCGCGCCAAGGGATGCGAGGAACGTGCCTCCAGCCCAACGGCGAGGGTCATCAGATCTTGCGCCGAAGCCCCGCCCAGCGGATGCACAGCCGCCACTTCGGGCTCGCCCATTGTGATTGTGCCGGTCTTGTCCATGGCCAGCGCGGTGGTCCGACCCGGTGCCTCGACATAGGCACCACCCTTGATGAGTACGCCCGCCCGCGCCGAAGCGGTGAGCGCCGCGACGATGGAGACCGGTGTCGAGATGACCAGAGCACACGGGCAGGCGATCACCAGCAGAACGAGTGCATTGTAGAACCAATAATCCCAGGCCCCCCCGAAAATGAGCGGCGGCAGCAGGGCAATTGCAATGGCGAGAGCCATGACGATAGGCGTGTAGATGCGGGCGAATTTCGCCACCCACTGCTCCACGGGCGCGCGGCGGGCATGGGCGTCACCGACCATGCGGATGATCTTGGCCAACACGGTGTCCGAGGCGGCCTTCGTGGCGCGCACCGTCAGTGTGCCTTCGCCGTTGATCGTACCGGCATAGACTTCGTCGCCTCGTTCCTTTGGGACCAGCGCACTCTCTCCGGTGATTGGCGCCTGATCGACCGCGCCGGCGCCGTCCGTCACCTCACCATCGAGCGGGATACGGTCGCCACCGCGTACTATGAAGCTTGAGCCTACGGCGACTTGGGCCGCCGGAACGTCGGCCTCGCTTCCGTCTTCGCGGATCACGCGCGCCGTCGGTGGTGCAAGGTCCAAGAGCGCCGAGACCGCATTCCTCGCACGCCCGACGCTCCAGCTTTCGAGGTAGAGCGAGAGCGAGAAAAAGAACGCAACCGTCGCCGCCTCGAAGAATTCGCCAAGCCCTATGGCACCGGCCACCGCGACCACCATCAGCAGGTTCATGTCGGGCGACAGTCTCCGTGCGGACGACCATGCCTTGGGTGCCACGAGCCAGACACCGAACAGGATCGCAACCGCGAATAGCCCTGCCTCGACCCGTGGCATCGGCGCTTCGCCGTGCCCTGCGAAGAGGCCGAGTGCCCCCCCCATGCCGGTCTCGATGATGTGCCACAGAAATCCCGCGGCCCAGAAGCCGCCACTGAGCGCCGTATACAGCCGCTGGCGTGCAAGATGGGCCGCCTGGTCGACCGACGCGTTTTCGGCATCCCAGGGCTTGGCGGTCATGCCGGTGCTTGCGACCAGTTCTGCAATTTCGCCGTCCGATACACTCTTGGCGCTGTCGAGAATAGTCATCCGTCCATTGATCACGTCGAACGCGAGATGCTCGGCCCCGCCGATCTTCGGGCCAACCACCTTGTTCAGGATCGCGACCTCCTCGGCGCAATCAAGGCCGGACACCTGAAAACTGCGCCCGCCCGTTGGCGCGGGCGTCGTCGGAACGATGTCGCCGCACGTTCCGGCGCCCCCGCAGCAGCTGCCGCCGGTTGTCTGGGCATCTTCGGCGTGATCGTGGTCGTGACGATGGGTGTCGGACGGCATGAATGGACCTCTGGATTCGGGTGCTTTACCATGACATAGCCCCTACAGTGGCTAGAGCTTCAAGAGCAAAATACGGTGGTATTTCAGTTTGTTTTATTGCTAGAGGATGCGGCGACCGGCTCCATCACGCCTTGAGGCATGAAAAGCCGATGCAAAGAAAAACAGACACGAAAGGAAGCTTGATGCGGGTTTTGATGCTGAAGCAAAAAATAATGTTTGCAGTGGCGCTGTCGCTTACGGCCGGGTGCGCAATCCAGCCGACTGGATCGGGCGACTCGGCAGACCAGCCGGGCAACGTTCCCGAAGCTGTGATTGCAATGGCTGCCCCGGATCAGGATGTTGCAACCGCGCGCTTGGTGCCGGAAGACGGGTGCTACTGGTACGAACACAGCGGCCCCGTTGAAACGACCTTGTTGCCGCTGCGCACGGTGAACGGCAATCCGATCTGCGTCGCGCGGGAAGCGTGACGACGACCCGCACGTCACATCATTTCGCTCAAAGCTAATTACCTCATTCAACTTCTCGCGGTAACACTGTCCTCAGCCGAATAAAGATGTGCTGTCGATCCAATCTCGACGTTCGGATAGAGCTCGTTGATGTGTGCCATAACCATCCGCACGCAACCCGAACTCGCGCGACCGCCGATGCTTCTCGGATAGGGTGTGCCGTGTATCCGAAGATAGGTGTCGCGATCTCCGACATAGAGATAGAGCGCCCGCGATCCCAAGGCGTTTTGAGGGCCAGGTTCCATCCCGTCGGCCCATCTTGCGTTTTCAGGATCCCGCTCGATCATGTTCTGTGTCGGCGTCCAGTGCGGCCACCTGACCTTGCGCTTGATGTTATAAACACCTGGCTCGTAGAGGTTGCCCCGCGCGATCGCCACGCCGTAGCGCATCGCGGTTCCACCCTCCTCAATGTGGTAGAGATATCGCGCAACCGCATCGACATGGATGTCTCCTGGCACGAGGCCGTCCTTCGCGTCCACACGCTGAGGCAAGAAACGTGGGTGTAGTCCCCAAGGGTTTGACGTGGCCGGATCGAAGCCGGGCGGGCTGACTTGCGCGTCCCATTCAGCCTTCTGCGCTTCGGTGGGCCAGCTATCGGCAAACACAGGGTTGGCCACAGTCGCCGAAAAGAGCGCTGTTGTCGTTTGAATGAAGTGTCGTCTTGTCAGCATTTCGTACCCTTTCGGTTCCCGCCGACGATTGATGGCAAGAACGGTATATGTTCTCCTTGAATAGATAGGACTTCTAGTGGCTAGAGGTTCAAGGGCAAATTTTCGTGAACGCATGCACGCGACCCTGGTAGCACATGCTTGCCTTGGGGGCGGGTTAACGGCCAACCAGGTCAGGTCCGAATTAGCGTGGTAAAGCGGGAGTCAGGGGGCGGAGTAGGACAGATTTGCCGAATTGGTCCCCCGGTGGATCGGTTTTGGTCGAAAGATACTATCCTGACACCCTGTCGATCTTCACCCGCCCGTGTCATTGGCCGAAACTTCGGCTTGGAACTCACGTTGTCGCTCAGGCCAGGTGCTCTTGATGTAGACGAGGATAGCCGCGATCTCTGCGTCTGTCAGATCCTCTCCGAAGGCCGGCATGTCGCTCTCGTATCCCGGCACGACGGCCCCGACCCCGCCTTTAGTGATCTGAAAAAGCATGCGGTCTGAATGGTGCCAAGTGTGGCCTGAGTCATCATGCGGCGGGGCCGGCATTCTTCCTGTGTCAAGACGACGACGCCAATCGGGCTGACCCTCGAGGCTGGCACCATGGCAACTGGCGCAGTTGTCCGCATAAAGCTGTTGCCCTGCCATGACCTGGGATGCAAGCACGGGCTCTCCCAAAAACGTCAGTCCCTCGACACGCGGGTCAACCGGTTCCGATTGGGCCAGCACCACAACGCCGGTGGTCGCGAGCGCGGACACTAGGGCAGCGAGGTGCACTGACCGCCTGACCGTACACTTCGCCGATCGATCTTTCGGCCCCTTATTCATCGGCATAGATTGAGATTCCTTCCGGGCCAAAGGCGTAGGTCCTGAGCGTGCCTGACTTGACCGCAGCCATGCCCGGTGCGTTCGCGGGCATTCCCGGCAAGGTGATACCCGTTATCGCCGGACGGGTTTCCAGCAGCCGCTCGATGATGTCGACGGGGACGAGACCGCTGACATAGTAGCCGTCGATCTCGGCCAAGTGGCAGCCGATGCCCTGGGCGGGCACACCGACTTCGACCGAGCGTTTGTCGAAGTCGCGGTCATCCACACGCGTTACGGTAAAGCCGTGTTCTTCGAGATAATCCCCATAGGCATCACAGCAGCCGCAGCCCGGATCGCGCCAGATGGTGATCTGCCTTTCGCTGCCCGCCAGACCGGGCGCCACATCGCCTGTCGCTTGCGCCCAGGCCGATGTGGTCAGGCCCACCATTCCGACAATGCCGCTGCCAATCAGACCAAGCGCGTTTCTTCTCTGCATCATTTTCTCCATCATCGTTCTCCTGTTTCGATCCAGGTTGCGCCGCCGTCACGGCTGATTTTCAAGATGCCGCCCAACAGGGCAGCGATGTAGGTCTCGTCTCTTGGATGAACCGCAACAGCGGTCGCAGCTTTGCTCGCCCGCTTTTGCCAGATGACTCCGCCGTCCTGCGATGCCCAGAGGCCCGAACGCAGCGCGGCATACATCACTTCCGGCGCCGAGGGGGCACTGGCCAGCGACAGGATCGGTTCACCTCCTGGCAATGGCGCTTCGGACGGTGGGGCTTCACCCGCAACCAATGCGTCCATCGCATTGCCTGGCTGCACGTCCTGCCAGCGACAAAAGCAATCGGGCACCCGCGTTAGGCCAACCTCGGTGCCCGCATAGATCCAGATCCCGCCCATGCCGGTCTCAAGCTCGACCGAAGCCAGAGAAAGAAGTTCCCGCTCTGCGTCGTCGAGCCAGGGGCGGTCCATGGCGAGCGACCAGGTTGCACCGGCGTCTTCGCTCTTCCACAACCCGTCGCCGCGAAGCGAGGCATAGATCATGTCCGGGTTCCGCGAGGCGATAGCAACGGCAGTGATTTCTCCGTCAGGCAGCCTAGCTTCAAAGATACGCCACGAAGCGCCCCCGTCTTCGGAAATGCTGACACCGCCCTCGGCCAACCCCGCAACCACACGGCCGGGCCGGTCGCGATGGGTCGCCAGCGACAGCACGTTCCCCAGTGTCTCTGCCGCGGTCCAAGTCTGGCCGGCATCGTCACTGACGAACAACCCTCGGTCTGCCAGCAGGATGGTATCACCATCAAAGGCCAGAGCCGCTGGATCACCATCGACTGCAGCCTGCACAAGCCTTGGCAACACCGTGGCTAAGCCGCTACCGAGGACGGCAGCAAGAACCTTGCGCCGGTTTGGCCGACATCCAATCTCAATCGATTTCAATCTGCTTGCTCCTCTGCTCATGCGACGCGGATCACGCCCATCATCCCGGCCGCCTGGTGCTCGAGGATGTGGCAATGGAACATCCAGTCTCCGGGATTGTCGGCGACCATGGCGATTTCCACTTGCTCGCGTGGCGCGATCAGCACGGTATCTTGCCATTCGCGGAAATCGGTCGGCACCCCATCGCGGCTGATGACGCGGAAGGAGTGGCCGTGCAGATGGATCGGATGGTCGAAGGCCGTGGCGTTCGTCATCTGGAGGACATGACTCGCGTCGCGCTCCAATGTCAGGAAAGGATCGAGCATGTGCCCTTCGGCCGCAACGCCATTGACGAACCACATGCCGCCGCCCACGACGCCACCCATCATTCCGCCCATCATACTGCCGGACTGGCTTAGGCCCATCTGGCGCTCGACCATTGCTCCCATCATACCCCCGGTGAACAAGATTTCGTGACGACGGGCCGCGTTCAGATCAGGTTCGGCAAGCGGATTGGCTGGAAGGGCAATTTCCCATTCCGGCAGCGCGGCACGCAGGGGCGTTTCGTCAAAGACGACATCCAGCAGGTTGAATTCATTATCGCGATAGGCGCGGTCGACGATTGGAAGCGTGGTTCCCGGGTCGGCAGGGCAATCGAGCATTATGTCGGCACGCATCGCCGGGCCCAGCTGTTTCGGCTTCATGGGGCGGTCGCCCAACTCTATAAACTGACCCCGTCTGTCCACGGGGTGTCACGTAGCCCTTAATTCGGCTCTGCCTCAATCTGTGTGGCGGAACGGTAGCATTCTCGCCCGCAACAATTCTGGACCGGCCCGACCGTACATGGCGCGTTTGAGGGTTTTCAGGCGGTTGATCTGACCTTCCGCCTGGCCGTTGCTCCAGGGCATCTCGATAGCGTTTTTTACCGCATCGAAATCTCGGTTCAATGTGCGTGCGAAGCGCACGATGGGCGCCAGGTCGGTTTCGATCGCGTCGTCGATCCATGCAGGGAGCGGGTCTGCCTCGCGGCCACGCAGGATACCGTTGAACCGCATGACGAGGCAGCGCATCGTTGCGAAGGCGGGAGAGCCAGCCTTGAGCGCGTCGACTTTCCGCGCCTGATCCGGGGTGAGTTTTCCGCGGGGTTTGATACACAGCGCTGCCGCGATGACCGGGGAGATCGCGTGCCCCGTTTCCGGGTCCCGGACCGGTTCCAGGATCTGGTGCTCCAAGGCAGGGCCCTTCGCTTGCTTTTCGGCTCTGCGCCACCCCGCCAGCAGCCGCTGCAAATGCGTCGGGCTCCCCTCGTAGCCACGCTCTCGGATCAGACGGAACAGGGCGCTTCCAGTTCGAATTCCGCCATTCCAGCTTTGGCTCAGGAACTCTTCAAAGTACCACGGCGAAGTCGGCTTCAAAGCTGCCCGCCTGCGGTCCGGCGGCGTCTCGAACTGCAGCCATTTCGCGATGCTGCGACGAGGGAACCCTGTTCGCCGCCCAATCTCGCTGCAGGTAAGCCCCTGATTTCGGAGCACATGGATGGTGGTGAAAATCTCTTCCCGAGACGTCCTGTGCGCAAGGCGTGACTTCAGAAGGCTTCCGGCGGCGGTGATGTTGTCGGCGTCGGACAGCAGCGCCCTGCCGGTCGCACGGCCGTGAAGGTTCATCTGCTCCTCGATGGCCTGCCGCAGGTTCTGCACGATATGGAACCGGTCAGCGACCTGCTTCGCTTGCGGCGCTCCTTGCCGTGCAGCCTGGGCGTAGAGACCGCACCGATCTCTGCTGATCACTTCCACCTCGGGGTGACGCTTCAGCCAGTTGGTGCAGCTGACGACATCTCGATCCTCGAGAATGTCGATCACCGCGCGACGCTCCAGATCCACAATGATCGTGCCGTAGGTTTGCGACTTCCGCCAGCTCCAGTCGTCGATCCCGATGACCGTCGGCGGCTCGGCGGTGCCTTGAACACACTTCTTCAGCTGCCTGAGCACCGTGTCATCGCTGACACCAAGGCCCAAACGGTACAAGAGCCGCTCGGCGGGCCGCCCGCCGGCCGCATGCCCAAGATGGCTGACAATCTCCCCGGCACGCGAAGTACGACGTGCAAAAGGACGCGCAATCGAGGCGATCTGGTCCGAGAAAGTCCGGCGTGGGCAAGCGGGCGCCAAACATCGCCAACGGCAAACCGCGAGATCAACCGTCACCTCGTCTCCATGGGCGGGATAATCCTGCAGCCGCCGACGCCGCCAGCCGTGACGTCGGCGTGAATGCAATCCACAGTCTGGGCAGATGCCGTTTGGTGTCAGACTGCCCGATACAATCCAACCGCCGGAATCACTTCGCTCGACGCTTTGAATCGAAACTTCGCCCCCAGGCGACCAGTGCTTCTTCGAATTCACAACTATCCCTCCTGAATTTTCCAGTTTCAGGATAGTTCCGCCACACAGATTGAGGCAGAGCCGAATTAAAGGCAAAATCTCATATTTAAGGGCAAAGCACAGCCGTTGATTTCGTTGGATTTCCCATCTCACAATCAAGGGCTACGCGACACCCGTGAATAACACTCCATCCAGCCTCGCAAAGCAGAGGTGATCGCTCGCGTGACCGGGTGTGTGAAGGACAGTAAGACCGGCAATCCTTTGCCCGTCTTCCAAAAACCCGTCGGGTTGAAATGCATCGTCTGGAAAGGCACGCGAAACATAAACGGGCAGACCTGTCCGTTCGCGCAATCCCGGCACGGCACCGAAATGATCGGAATGGTGGTGTGACACTAGAATTCCGGCCGGGTTGCCTCCCAGATTCTCGACAATTGCTTCGAAATGTGCACTGTCTTCTGCTGGACCCGGATCGAGAATGAACCGACCGTCAGGTGTATCAATGATGTAGCTGTTCGTCCCGTGATAGGTCATCTTCCCGGGATTGCTCGCAACGATCCTCAGGATTCCCTCGGCCACCTGTTCTGCACGCGCGCGACACGGTTCCGGCTCTGTGTGAAACATGCTGCGTTTTGTCATTGAATACGACCACTTTCTGACAGTGAAAAGTCTGGGACTTGCAAAGCCGCCTTTTGCTTTGCATAGCTTTGGAAGCCTCGGGCTGGCGTCCAGCGCCGGTCAGAACCGGCGCTGGAACAAGGCAACAAAGCCCAGCAGTCAAGCGTGACCCCGATTATGGAAACCTGTATACAGCACTACAGCAATTGCTGCCTTCGTCAGGTCTCCAAGCAGGAACGGGTAAAGCCCGGCGTTCAGCAATTTTTCGCCATAGCCGACAAAGCCACCCAACCAGAATAGCCCTGCGCAATACATAAGTATCGAACCGGAGAGGACCGCTACAGATGCTCTGATTGAAGGCGGAAGCCCTGCCAGCTTTTGAACCATCCATCCTGCAGCCGCCGCCGCGAGCGCAAACCCAATCAAGAATCCGCCAGTGGGACCCGCAAAATAGGCCAGACCCGCCGGTGCGGGAGGCGTGCCAGCGAAAACCGGCAGGCCAAACAGACCTTCCAGAAGGTACGCAGCGACAACTAGACTACTGCGCACCGGCCCCAGGAAAAGGCCGAGACCCAAGACCACCAGGGTTTGTGTTGACATCGGTACCGGGTAGAACGGCACCGCGATTTTGGCGGATAGTGTCAGAAGTATTGTGCCGATGAGTATTATTGAGATCTCTCGGGTCAGTCTTGCGACCGGTTGGCGTTGAGTGGCTTCCAAATTCATCTGTTTCGTCCTTGTTTCTGTAGATCGTTGATTTGCTGGATAGGGAAGCTCACATGCGCTTGGCGACTTCTTCCAGCATGACCTCGCTCGCACCGCCGCCGATGGCCTGAACACGGGCGTCGCGCGACATGCGTTCAACCGGGGTTTCGCGCATATAGCCCATGCCGCCGTGAAACTGGACGCAGTCGTAGAGCACGCTGTTTACCAGTTCGCCGCAATAGGCCTTGACCATCGAGACCTCTTGCACGCAATCGTGGCCCGCCGCGTCCAGACCTGCGGCATGATAGACCAGCTGCCGTCCCGCCGCGATCCTCGTCTGGCAGTCTGCCAGCCGCTGGCGCACCACCTGCTTGTCCCATAGGACACCGCACGAGGCGCCCTGGGATCGTCGGACTCCCGGAGCTTCGCGACGATCCACTCCGGTTTTGTTTTTTCTGGGCCATTCCGCTATCCTCAAATTGGCTCGAAATCCTATTTTAGGGAGGATCGTTGTGTCAGGCGGTCGCCGCTAGGCCGTCCGACTGTGCGTCCCGTTTCGGTGGCCGTATCCGGAACAGAAGCGCATAGAGCACCGGAACCGCGACGAGCGTCAGGACCGAAGCAAAGGCGAGGCCGCCCATGATCGTCACCGCCATCGAGGCAAAAAACGCATCGGGCAGAAGCGGAATCATGCCAAAGATCGTCGTGCCGGCGGCGAGCACCACAGGGCGAAGACGGCTGACTGAGCCGTCGATCACCGCCTTGTAATCGGGCACACCCTGTGCACGTAGAAAGTCGATCTCTTCGATGAGAACGATTGCGTTCTTCATCAACATTCCCGAAAGCGACAGGAAGCCGAGCAGGGCCGTAAATGTGAAGGGCAGACCGGTGAACAGCAACCCCAGGACCATGCCCGTCACGGACATTGGCACCACGAGCCACAGGATCAGCGGTTGGCGGACTTTGTTGAACATCAAAATCGAAATCGTCAACATGACCAGGAAGCCCAGGGGAAGCTGCTTGCCAAGCGACTCCTGAGCCATCTGCGCACTTTCGAATTCGCCGCCCCATTCCATTGCATAACCGTCGGGAAGCGGGATGGATTCGATCTCGGTGCGGACGCTTCGGAATGCCTCATCCGCGGTGAGATCGCTGCGGGCACCGCCGAGGGCGGCGATTGTCCGCTCTCGGTCGCGCCTGTGAATGAGTGCCTCGACAAGACGGGGATCGAACCTTTCGACAAGGTTGGCCATGGGTACATAGGACCCTGCCCCATCGGACCACACCGATAGGTCACGAAGGCGGTCAACTCCGTCGCGTTCGCTCTCGGGAAGCCGGAGATGGATCGGAATCAACACGTCGTCCTCGCGTAGGTCGCCAACGCGCAGTCCGGACGTTCCATAGCGGATGGTATCCGAAATCGCTCCGCGCGTCGCGCCGGCCAGCCGCATTCGTGCCTCGTCGACGACGGGTTCGACAAGGATTTCACGCTGCCGCCAATTGGTGCGCGGATTGGTGATGGTTCCTGCCTCCTCGTATATCCTGATCGCATCATCCGCGAGCTGGCGCAGGACGACCGGATCGGGGCCCGAGAAACGAACTGCAACATCGGCACCGGCCGGCGGTCCGAACACGATTTCTTCGACACGGATCAGAGCGTGGGGGAATTCGGCTGGCAAATCCCGGTTGAGCCTGCTCGCGATCGCCGGGATCGTTGCGGCGTCCGCAACCCGGACGATGAGCTGGCCATAGCTGGCATCCGCCTGTTCCGGATTGTATGTCAGCATGAAGCGGCTTGCCCCCCGCCCTACGAGGGCCGTTACCCCGGTCACAGCATCCTCATCCAGAAGTATCCGCTCAAGCCGCAGCATCTCTTCGTCGGTCGTGTTGATATCGGTTCCCTGCGGCATCTGGAACTCGACGTAGAAAATAGGCGTGTTCGAGGCGGGGAAGAAGGCCTGCTTGACCTGGGCGAAAGCCATGACCGACCAGACGGTGATCCCGATGATCGTCAGAACGACCGGGATGCGGGCGCGCAGCGCCGTCCACAGAACCCCGCGGTAAATCCCGTAGAACGGGCCCTTGTAGGGATCGTCCGAGGTGTTCTTGGGGGCCTTGAGCAGCAGCTTGCCAAGATACGGCGTGACCGTGACTGCCAGAACCCAGCTTGATAGCAGCGAAATGGCGATCACGGCGAAAAGCGAAAACAGGAACTCGCCCGTCGCATCGGGCGACAGCCCGATACCGGAAAACGCCATGATCCCGATAACGGTTGCCCCCAGCAAGGGAATGGACGTCGAGGATTCCGTCTCGGCAGCAGCGTCTTCCGCGCTTTTTCCTCGCGCCATGCCGATCACCATCCCTTCTGTGATGACGATGGCGTTGTCGACCAGCATCCCCATCGCGATGATCAGGGCGCCCAGGCTGATCCGCTCCATCTGTATCCCGAACACTGACATGAAGAACAGTGTGGAGAAAACGGTGAGCCCGAGGGTCGAGCCCACCACGAGGCCTGCGCGCCAACCCATGGTCAGCATCAGCGCACCGACCACGATCGCGACCGACTGTCCGAGGCTGACGAGAAAGCTTGAAACGGATTCGTCCACCACGACATGCTGCTCGTAGATCGGTATGATCTCGACACCTTCAGAAAGCCCCAACTTGAGCCGTTGAAGCCGTGCTGAAACCGCCTGACCGACTTCGACCACGTTTTGGTCCGTCAACGCGGAAACGCCAAAGGTAAATGCCGCCGTGCCGTTCTGCCGGATGATCTGGCTAGGCTGTTCGGCCGCCTCGCGGGTCACGCTGGCGATGTCGCTGACAGCGATCTGGCCGACATTTCCGGCCGTGCCCAGCCGCAGCTCCTCTATCCCTTCGGGGCTAATATAGCCCGGCGGAACCGATAGGCCGATCCGGGCAGGGCCCTCGGTGATCTCGCCGTTGGTGAACACCTGGTTTTCGTCTGCGAGAATGCCCAGGATCTGGGTCGGCGGAAGGCCCAGCATCTCGAGGCGTGCAGACGGGATCGAGATGGTGATTACCTCTTCGGAGAGGCCCTGAACCTCGACCTTGGCGACGCCATCGACAGTGACCAGTCCGAGCCGGAGCGTCGTGGCCAAATCCCTCTGCTCCGATGGGCTCAGACCTTCGGTCGTTACCGCATAGAACATGCCATAGACGTCGCCGAAATCGTCATTGATGATGGGCGGTCGCGCTCCTGCGGGAAGGTCCCCCTCCACGTCGCTGATGCGGCGGCGCATTTCGTCCCAAACCTGCGGGATCTCGTCCGGGCCATAGGTCATCTCGATCTCGACGGTGATCTGCGCCATGCCCGGCATCGACTTCGATTCCACCCGGTCGAGCTGCTTCATTTGCTGCAGCGCATTTTCGACGACGTCGGCGACCTCCTCTTCAACCTCCAGAGCCGTGGCGCCGGGATACGGCACGAAGATGAGCGCCGTTTTGAGCGTGAAGCTCGGGTCTTCAAGTCGACCGACCGTGTTCAGCCCCCAATAGCCGCCGAGGAGACAAAAGATGATGGTGAGCCAGACCGCCACAGGACGCTCGATGCTCGCTCGTGAGATGCTGAGTGCCATGGTTCTATTCTTGTCCTGTCAAAAAGAACGGGATCAGAGCCCCGAAACTGTCACGGTCTGATTGTCCCTGAGCCGCCACCAGCCGCCGGAAACAACCAATTCGTTGCCCTTCAGGCCATCCAGAACGACAATCTCATTGTTGATCGGAAGACCCAAACGGACCGCCCTGCGCGCGACCTGGCCGGACGTTTCTTCGTAGATCCAGATGGACGGTTCGGTTCGGCTCGTCGTATCCACCGCCGAAACCGGAACGATCACGGATTGCGGGCGATCTGCTTCTGCGGCAATGGAGATGCGCACATCCGCAGTCATCCCGGGCAGAAGACGCGGGTCGATATCACCCGTGATCGCAAATTCCACGTCGTAGGTCTGCGCCGTCCGGTCGGCATCGGTCGCAAACGAGCGAAGCACCAGAGGCGCGGTGTAACCCGGAACAGCCGGAAAAGTTGCAACGATCTCGAAGGCATCGGGTGCCGACCGCGCAATGGCCGCAAGTTCCTCTGGCAGGGAGATCACGAGCCGCATCTCGCTGACATCCTGTAGACGCGCGACAGGCGCGGCCGACGTGACGTTGACATATTCTTCAACGAAGGTGCGCGCCACAATCGCGTCGAATGGCGCGACGATTTTCGTTTGGGACAGGCGCCGCTCTGCCTCGCGGAGCGCGACTTCTGCCTGGACGAACTGCGCGCGGGCCGTGTCGAGGCGCGCGTCGGACGCCACGCCACGATCGGCGAGGTCCGAGGCGCGCGCGAGTTCGGAATTCGCCAGGTCGTAGGACGCCTGAGCCCGGTCGACGGCGAGTTCGAAATCGATTTGGTCGAGCTCCGCGATCACCTCGCCCTCGCGAATCGTGTCGCCGGGCTCAACCTCAAGGCGAATGATCTGCCCGGGTATCTGAAACGCAAGGTCCACCGTTCGAGCAGGTTCGACGCGGCCTGCAACGCTGCGAGACTGACTTACGACGCGATTGAGCGCACGGGTCACTTCGACCGTGACTGGTCGCTCCACGTTCGCTGCAGGCCTTGTATCGACTTCTGCCTCCAGGGTGTCCGTCGCGGTCTGGGCCAGCACATCGGTCAGGAACGGCGAAACAAACGGGACGGCAACGGCCGACACGGCCGCTACCGCAATAACAAAAACGATCCGCTTCAAACTTCGTGTCTCTCTATTCGAGTTCATTAATCATGGCCCTCAATTGCTCGATGACGCGTCCCCTGAGATCCGCGCCACCGTCGGGAAGGCCCAGAAGTTTCTGGAACCGAAGTCCCTGGATCGCTAGGACGACAACCATAGCACCCGGAGTGTCTTGTGTGTCGGACAGGATACGCTCAAGGTCGCCGGTCAGTTCAGCCCGTAGCGGATCGAGCAGCCGCGGATCTGACGCGGCAGCCGCGAGAATCGCCATCGAGAGGTCGTCATCGACGGCTCTGGCTTGCACGATTGCTTCCAGGTGCCCACGCAGGGTGCGGGATCTGCGATCTTCCGGGACTGATGCCAGGCGTTCGTGATGTTCTGCGAGCATCTCATCAAGCAGCCCGGCAAGAAGCGCTCTCTTGGTCGGAAAATTGTATAAGACCCCGCCTTTACTGAGATCGGCCTCACGCGCGACGGCGTCGATCGTAATCTTTCCCGCGCCCTCTCTGTGCGCAATTGCCCGCGCAGCGCCGAGGATCCTTGGTGACGCATTCTTTGCCTGCATTTTGGATTGTATGGTCATTATTCACTGTCCATTCGGCAATTTTATTGAGAGATTTGGAGCACTGCCCCGTTGTCGGAAAGCAAGGTCAGTTCAGAGCTCTACTCTATGTCCGCTCCCGTAGAGTCGCAGGAATGCAGTGACTGCATCGGCCGCATGCTTGTCCCGCTCGACTGTTCTTTGCACGGCCAGCAGGCGTGGCATCAACAGTCCAGAAACGCAAAGATGTATGAAGTGATCCGCAACACGCGGGGGGTTGTCGATCTCAAGCGCGCCTTCCCGGGAAAGGCGTTCCAGAACTTTACTGATGAGTTCGCGTGCCCGTTTCGGTCCGGCACGAAAATACACCTCCCCGACCTCGGGAAGCATCTCGGTGGCACCGATACACGTCCGCAGAAGGCGGATGTAGGTTTCGTCCAGAACGAGATCGATCATGCGCAGGGCAAGTTTTTCCAACTGGGCGCGCGGCTCGGGACCTGCGGACAAGGGTCGGAGGATCTCTTCCGCAAGCCGACCGCATTCGGATTCCACGACGCTCAGAAACAGCTGCTCCTTGGTCGGGAAATACGAATACATTGTTGCCTTCGACACTTTCCCTTCGGCGGCAATGGCATCGACGGTGGCGCCTTCATAACCGCACCGGAAGAAGACCTCCCGCGCGCCGAACAAAACCTCGGCCATTTTTCTCTCGCGCATCTCGCTCTTCCTGTCCTGTGCAGCATTGCGGGATTTCAAACTTGACTGTACCGTCTAGTCGGTACAGTAAATTGATTTTTATGTGGCGGCAAGCCGCAAACCTGGGCGGATCGTTCGGAGTGAGTGCCGCCTGTCAGGCATACCCAACGCGGCTTTCAATTCGTCATGAGCTTCGGGCCGTGCTCCGTTCGCGGTGCTTTCTGGCGCGGGATTATTCCGCGAACAGGACGGACGTCATCATTCCGCCGAGCGTGCCGTCCCGTCGAAAGCACCCTCCGCCTCCCAGCGGCGTGCAATGGATCCAAGGGTGTCCAGCACACCGCGCAGCTCCGCGCCGCGTTCAGTCAGCCCGTATGTGACAGCGGGCGGGATGGTCATGGCCTGCTCGCGCCAGACCACGCCGGCATGTTCCAGCATTCTCAGCCTCTCAGTCAGGACCCGGGTGGAAATTCCAGGCACCAGCCGTTTGGTCGCGCCGAAACGCTGTGGACCCTGTTCGGACAGAACCCAAAGGATATAAATCGTCCAAGGTCCCGTGATGACACGCAGCAGCGCCTCCATCGGGCAGGAAGCTGGTTGGACGCTTTTCATTGTGGATAGCCCTCGCAGCCCACGAAAGTAAGTTACTTTTAAGTGCCTACTTTAACTGATGAAGCAAGGCACCTAATGATACTATATGGAAAACGGCAGCCTAACAACCCGCCGAAAACCGGGAGAGCGGCAGTGAGTGACAACGTGGCAAAATATGTCTACTGGATCGCGACCGGCCTTGTGGCATTGGTCTATCTGGGTGCGGCGGCCTTCTACATCTCATCCCACGACATGGTCGCGGGCATGTATCGCGAGGTGTTGGGCTATCCCACATACATCATCTGGCCACTCGCAATTTTGAAGATCGTCGGTGCCGTTGTGATCCTCTGGCGCCCTTCGGCGGTGCTGGCAGATTGGGCCTATGCGGCAATGTTCTGGCATCTGGTGCTCGCCTTCGGGGCCCATGTGGGCGCAGGCGATCCGGGTTGGTCGCCGGCTCTGGCGACCTGGGTACTCCTGATCGTCTCGTGGCTGACCGCCAATCGCGTGCGTGCGGTCAAGTCGGCCTATGCACCGGCAGTTCCGGCAGCGCCAATCTGATCTGCTGCGGAGTTGCCACGGGGGTGCCCATAGCCTCGGACTTGGGTTTAAAAGGACGACAACATGACTGAAAAGCAGCCGACATTGTTTGTTCCCCATGGGGGTGGCCCCTGTTTCTTCATGGACTGGAACCCGCCTGACGCCTGGGATCGGCACCGCAAATTCCTTGAGGACTTGCCTGCGAGCCTGCCGGCAAGGCCCAAGGCGCTCCTCGTGATCTCGGGCCATTGGGAAGAGCGGGTCTTTACCTTGCAGACCAACCCCGCCCCGCCTCTGCTGTTCGACTATCAGGGATTTCCGCAGCATACCTATCAGCTAACCTGGCCCGCGCCGGGCGAGCCCGCGCTGGCGACCCGCGTACGCGCACTTTTAGAAGACGCGGGATTCCAAACCGGGGCCGATGCTGCGCGTGGCTTCGATCACGGGGTATTCGTTCCACTAAAGGTGGCTTTTCCTGAGGCCGACATCCCCACCGTCCAATTGAGCCTGCGCGACGATCTCGACCCCGAGGCGCATCTTGCCGTCGGTCGCGCGTTGGCGCCCTTGCGCGACGAAGGGGTGCTGATCATCGGATCCGGCAATACCTATCATAACATGGGCAAGATGATGCGGGCGATGAGGGGCGGACCGGACGGCCCGGTGAACGGCGGAGACTTTGACCGATGGCTCACGAGTGCGGTGACCCATGAAGACCCCGCAGTGCGCCATGCCATGCTGGCCGAGTGGGATCAGGCGCCCGGCGCACGCGATGCCAATCCGCGCGAGGAACATCTGATCCCGTTGCACGTCGTGGCCGGGGCTGCGCTTGCGGATCGGGGGGAGAAGACCCTCGAGGATCACGTGTTGGGCGCGGTCGAAAGCGCGTTCAGATTTGGATAGGACCAACCATGAGCTTCGAACTTCCCCCGCGGCAGGGCCCGCGCCCCGACACCACCGATTGCGCCCCGCATGAGCAGGTGTCGCAGAACTCCTCGGCAGAGATCCACGCATTTTTCAAGGAGAAGGCCTTCGCCCTGCCCTTCGTCGAGCGCTGCCGGTCGGGCATCTCGGTGCCCGGCGCCGAAGCACTGGTCTTGCCGGTGGCGCATGCCTGCGGCCCGCGTGAAGCCTTCATGATCGGACGCGAATTTGCCCATGTGCATCCCTCCTATGACGGTTCGTCGCACATGATGCTGCCGCTGGCGGCGGTCGATGAACTCATCGCCAAGGGATGGGGCGAACCGCACCCGATGGCGTCGGCCGGACACATCCCGGCAAATGCCGTCATGGCCTTTGCGCCGCGCGATGGGTCAGAGGTCGACGTCATGATCAAAATCCTGACAACGAGCTGGGACTTCGCCCGCGGCAAGCTGGCCAACCCCGCGCAGGTTCACATCCACGGCTGACTCTCTCTCAAAGAACAGGAATACGCCCATGGCAAGCTTTCAGAACGGACCATTTATCGTCACAGGCGCCTCCGGCCAGCTTGGACGCCAGGTAATCGATCAACTGATCGAGGCGGGCGCCGGTCCGATCATCGCGGTCACGCGCAACGCCGACAAACTCGCCGAGTTCAGGGACAAGGGGGTGGATGTTCGCCAAGGCGATTTCAACGCGCCCGAAACACTGGGTCCGGCCATCGCGGGCGGCAAGCGGATCCTGATCATCTCCACCGACGATCTGGAGCCGGGCAAACGGCTCGCGGCTCATTCCAATGCGATCACCGCCGCACGCGAGGCGGGTATCGACCACATCGTCTATACCTCGCTTGCCAGCCCGGTACCCGAAAGCCCCATCACTTTCAGCAAGGATCATCAGAACACCGAGAAGCTGATCGAGCAAAGCGGCGCCAGCTACACGATCCTTCGCAACAACCTTTACACGGATCTGTTGCTTATGAGCGGACCGCAGGCGATCGACATGGGGCAGCTCTTTGCCGCGGCAGGGGACGGACGGGCGAGTTACGTCACGCGCGCCGACTGCGCCCGCGCCGCCGCTGCCGCGCTGATGAATGCGACCGACCGCGAGGTCCTGGACATCACCGGGCCCGAATCCACCGGCCAGGCCGATATCGCGGCGCTTTTGTCGGACATCGCCGGCAAGGACATCCCCTACGTTCCGATGCCGGCCGAAGACATGGTGCAGGCGATGATCGCAAATGGCCTGCCCGAGTTCATGGCGCGTGTTTTCGTCTCTTTCGACCAGGCAATCGCCGAAGGCTACCTTGATGTGGCCAGCGACGATCTCAAGACGCTCACCGGCAAGTCCGGACAGTCGGTTACCGATTTCCTGACCGAAAACCGGGCGGTGCTTCTTCGGGCGCCGCAGTAACTATAGAGGCGGACAAAATCATGAAACTCTACAACGCGAATTTCTCGCCCAATGCGCTGCGTGTGCGGGCGGTGGCACACGAACTGGGCGTGGACCTCGAAATCGTCCAGGTCGACATCCGGGCCGGGGACAACCGCGCGGCGGAATTTCTCGCTCGCAATCCCAATGCAAAGGTGCCCGTTTTGGAGGACGGGAATTTCGTGCTTTGGGAATCCCGGGCAATTTGTGCCTATCTGGCGGGGCTTCGGCCCGAGGCGGGCCTCTATCCTGAGGGCCGCAAGGCGCGGTCCCTCGTCGATCAATGGACCTGGTGGCAAGCGATCCACCTTGGCCCGGCGATGCAGAAATTGTCCTTTGAGCTGTTTCTCAAAGAGAAATTCGGCATGGGCGATCCCGATCCGACTGTGGTCGAAGCGGAACGAAAAGCCACAGATCAGTTCCTTGCCGTTCTGGAAACCGGACTCGACGGCAAGGACTGGATCGCAGGCGCACTCAGCCTTGCCGACTTCTATCTTGCGACCACCTTCATGTATCGCGATCAAGCGGGGATTTTACTGGACCAGTACCCAGGAGTTGCGAGTTGGATCGACCGGCTAGAAGCGCGTGACAGCTGGCAAGAGGCTGTGGCACCCCTAAGGGCGCTTTTCCGCTGACGTCGTGATCCAGGGGGTAACATACCCCTGACGAGTGCCGAGGTTGACGATACGGTCGGCCGTTGTCATCGCTTTGATCTGATCGTGGGTCAGAAAGTCAACTGACCCAGCCTCCCGATCAGGTCATCCAGTTCGCGGATCATCCGCTCACCTGACAGTGAGCGATCCACCACAGTGGCCGCCAAGGCTTCGCGCGTGCAGTCATCCACGATGCACAACACACGGAACCTTTGGCCATTAGCAAAGGCATCGGACACGAAGTCCAACGACCAACGCTGATTGGCGCGATCCGGCACTAGGATGGGCCTGCGCGTACCCAGTGCGCGTTTGCGTGATCACCTGCGGCGCACGGCCAGCCCTTCCTCGCGATAGAGACGGAAAAGCTTCTAATGGTTCACTTCAAAACCCTCTCTGGCCAAAAGGATGCCCTAACTACGATATCCGAACCGGCGACGTTTATTCGCCAGTTCCCGCAGCCATTGGCGCAGGGCGTGGTCGCTCCGATCCTGATTCCGATATGACTGGGAGTTCCATAAGTCCTTGATCCAGGCCTGTGGGTCACAAAATCTGTTGTCGCTTCATGCAGTTCTTTACGAAAAATATCTGCGGTACCAGATGTTGGTTCTTACATACCGTGGGCAAGAAGCCGTGGAAGAACATCGAAAAAGGCCTAGTCCACATGCTTGCGGCCTTCTGACGTTCTGCGAACTTGGCTGGCATGACCCCGGGTCCGACGCGGATAGCGGACTTAACTCTTGCTGCGGGTCTTAGGCGCGCCGCTTTCGCCCGAGAAGTATTCGTCCCAGGTGCGCCCGAGTCATGCGCACTCTTGGCCAAGAGCCAACTTAACATATGCGTGCTTATGCGTGTTCTGGATCACCTTCGGGCCCTCTTCAGGTCGCTGCCTGCCACATCCGGAACCGCCCCTGCCCAGTCACTTCCCGGATGAGGCCTCGCGCTTCCATCCATGCGAGGTTGCGCTGAACCGCTGCCCGACTGGCACCGGTCAAGGTTTGGGCCATAGGAGCGGAAACGAGGGGCCATTCGGTCAGGGCCACAAGCAAGTTTGGCGGGGTTTTACCCGAGAGCGCCGCCGTCTCGGCTTCCGCCCGCGTTGCCCATGCTTCGAGATCGTCGAGATGTCGCATCGCGGTCAGGCAACCAGTTTCCATCTCATCCAGCCAGCGGGCCAATCTGTCGGCTGGACGGCCGGACGCACGTAAGCCCCCTGCCCCGCCCATGGCCAGCGGCGCAAAGACGGCTCCATTGCCGTCGCTGGCCGCGATCCTGCCAGCAGTCACAGCGGCCTCAATCCGGTCTCCACATTGGCCGAGGCCAGCCAGACTCCAGAGGTGAAACCCCATGCAAGCGCGCGTGATCGGGTGGAGGTCAACCGCAGCTGTCATCACGTCCAGCCAGCTCCCAGCACGCTCGTCAAAGCGCTCGGCATTATCCTCGAATTTCTCAGGATCACGCCGATCCAGGAAGGCCGCCAAATCTACCATTGGCTCCGGACCACCTGTCAGGCGTCGCACAGCCCATCCGGCCCGAGCCAGTGCTTCTGAGTCATCCTGGACTCCAGATAAACGCATGGATACCCAAAGCGCCAGCCGATCGGGGCTCACACGATCGCCTGCGAACCAGCTGAGATCCGCCGCCTCTATTAGAGCCAGTCTGTGCCGCCAGCCCTCCGGGCCGCGCAGCAACCGGTCATCCATAGCACCCAGGCGTCCAGCCACCTTTGCCAGCCGCGCAGTATGAGCACCCTCTGCCTTTTCCCAATCTTCGATGACCACGGTATCAGGCGGTTCCGCCCGTGGCCCAGGAGGCAGATCATCCGGTTCTTCCTCGGGTGGCCCAGGCAAAAACCAGTGTCGCATTTTCTTCACCATTTCAGCACATGATTATTACGTGATTTCTGGATGATACGGGGTAAGCACACATCATTTTTCAGCTTAAGGCTTCAA
>NZ_PGFI01000015.1 GCF_002797755.1 Brevirhabdus pacifica | reverse complement strand
GCGCCGGCGGCTCGATCGGCTCCGAGCTTTGCCGCCAGCTGCTCAACTGCCGCCCCGCGCGGATCGTGCTGTTCGAGCGCAGCGAATACGCCCTTTACGAGATCGACCGCGAGCTGCGCCCCCTGGCCGAGGCCGCGGGCATCGCGGTGACGACCCGGCTGGGCTCGGTCACCAACCGCGCACGGGTGCAGAACGTGCTGGCCGGCGAGGCGGTCGAGATCGTGCTGCACGCCGCCGCCTACAAGCACGTCCCCCTGGTCGAGGAGAACGAGCTGGAGGGTGCGCGCAACAACGTGCTGGGCACCCAGACCGTGGCCGAGGCCGCCATGGCCGCCGGGGTCGAGCGGTTCATCCTGGTCTCGACCGACAAGGCGGTGCGCCCGACCAACGTGATGGGCGCCACCAAGCGCCTGGCCGAGATGGTGATCCAGGATCTGCAGACCCGCAGCCCCCGCACCCGTTTCGCCATGGTCCGCTTCGGCAATGTCATGGGCTCGTCGGGCTCGGTGCTGCCGCTCTTCCAGCGCCAGATCGAACAGGGCGGGCCGGTGACCGTGACCCATCCCGAGGTGACGCGCTTTTTCATGACCATCCCCGAGGCCAGCCGCCTGGTGCTGCTGGCCGGCGCCTATTCCCGCGGCGGCGAGGTCTTCGTGCTGGACATGGGCGAGGCGGTGAAGATCATCGATGTCGCCCGGCGCATGATCTCGCTGTCGGGCCGGCGCCCGCGCGAGCAGGGATCGCCCGATGGCGACATCGAGATCCGCATCACCGGGCTGCGCCCGGGCGAGAAGCTCTACGAGGAGCTGCTGATCGACAACGACAGCCTGCGCGCCACCCCCCATGACAAGATCCTCTGCGCCGAGGAGGGGCAGCTGTCGCAGATCGAGGTCGCCGCCATGCTGCGCGAGATCCAGGAGGCCTTGGGCAAGGGCGACGCCAAGGCCCTGCGCCGCATCATCGCCGCCCGGGTCGAGGGCTATCACTCCCCCCAGGTCGCCGCGGTCTGACGGCGACCATCCCGACCCTGGCCCCAGGCCCGGGAGAGGGGGGCAGGCGGGCCCGATCCTCGGGGATCGCCTATCGGCAAAAGCGTATTGTCGTCCCCCCCGCAACCGTCCAAGGTGGCCCCGCGGGGCCACCCCCTGCCAGAGCACGAAGGAGAGCAGCCATGCGGAGCGGAGCTTCCGAATTGCCGTCGGACCGCCGTTTCGGCCTGTTCTTCGCGGCCGTCTTCGCGCTGGTCCTGCTGTGGAACCGGGACGGTCATCTCGGCCCCGGCGACGGGCTGCTGGTGGGGCTGGCGCTGGCGGCGGCGGGCCTGGCCTGGCTGGCGCCGGCCCGGCTGCGGCCGCTGAACCGGCTGTGGATGGGTCTGGGCGATCTGCTGGGCCGCATCGTCAGCCCGGTGGTGCTGGGGCTTCTCTATTTCGGGCTGATCACCCCGGTCGCCCTGGCGATGCGGGTGGCGGGCCGGGACGAACTGGGCCTGAAGCCCGGCACCGCCCGGAAAAGCCATTGGAAGCCGCGCGGGAGCGCGCCGCCGGAACCGGACTCGTTCCGCCGGCAGTTCTGAGCCGGCGACGGGCACGACAAGAGGGCCGCAAACGGGCCCGGAACAGGAAGGAACGCGGTTTTGCAGGCAGAGATTTCGAGGACAAGGCGATGAGTTTCCTGGCCGAGATGTGGCAGTTCCTGAAGGCGCGCAAGAAGCTGTGGCTGGCGCCGATCATCGTGGTGATGGCCGTGTTGGGCGGGCTGCTGGTGCTGGCTCAGGGCTCGGTCGTGGCCCCTTTCCTCTACACCCTGTTCTGAGGATCCAGCGCGCGTGCATATCGTCGGCCTTTCGGCCTATTACCATGACAGCGCCGCCTGCATCCTGAAGGATGGAGAGATCGTCGCGGCGGCCCAGGAAGAGCGGTTCACCCGGATCAAGCACGATCCGGGCTTTCCCATCCACGCCCTGCGCTACTGTCTCGAGGCCGCCGGCATCGGACCCGGCGAGGTCGACCATGTGGTCTTCTACGACAAGCCCTTCCTGAAGTTCGAGCGCCTGCTCGAGACCTATCTCGCCTTCGCCCCCCGGGGGCTGCGCAGCTTTGCCACCTCGATGCCGGTCTGGATCAAGGACAAGCTGTTCCAGAAATCGACGTTGCTGCGCTCGCTGGGCGAACTGGACCCAGAGGTGGACTGGAGCGCGCGGCTGCTGTTCAGCGAACATCACTACAGCCATGCCGCCAGCGCCTTCTACCCCTCGCCCTTCGAGACGGCGGCGGTGCTGACCATGGACGGGGTCGGCGAATGGACCACCACCTCGCTGGCGCTGGGAGAGGGCAATCGCCTGGCCATCCGCAAGGAGCTCCACTTTCCCCATTCGCTGGGTCTGCTCTACTCGGCCTTCACCCATCACGCGGGCTTCAAGGTCAACTCGGGCGAATACAAGCTCATGGGGCTGGCCCCTTACGGAGAGCCGCGTTTCGCCGATCTGATCCGCGACAGGCTGATCGACATCCGCGAGGATGGCTCGTTCCGGCTGAACATGTCCTATTTCGACTATTGCACCGGGCTGACCATGACCAACCCCCGGTTCGAGGAGCTGATGGGCGGGCCGGCCCGGTCCCCCGAAAGCCCGCTGGAACAGCGCGACATGGACATCGCGGCCTCCATCCAGGAGGTGACCGAGGAGATCATCCTCAAGCTGGCCCGCCATGCCGCCCGCGAGACCGGGCAGCGCGACCTGTGCCTGGCGGGGGGCGTGGCGCTGAACTGCGCGGCCAACGGCGTGCTGCACCGGGCGGGCATATTCGACCGGATCTGGATCCAGCCCGCGGCCGGAGACGCCGGCGGTGCCCTGGGCGCGGCGCTGGCGGTCTGGCACGCCATGCTGGACCGGCCGCGCACGCCCCCCTCTGCCGCCACGCCCTCTGTCGTCGCGCCTGCCGCCCCCGGTGGGGAAGGGGGCGCCCCTGCCGCCCGGGCCCCGATGCCGCCCGACCGGATGCGCGGCGCTTATCTGGGTCCCTCCTATGGTGCCGCCGAGATCGAGGCGCAGCTGACCGCCGCCGGCGCGGTCTTTTCCAGACTGTCGCCCGAGGAGGCGATCGACACCGCCGCCCGGGCCCTGGCCGGGGGTCAGGCGCTTGGCTGGATGAGCGGCCGGATGGAGTTTGGCCCCCGCGCCCTGGGCGGGCGCAGCATCCTGGCCGATCCGCGTCTTCCCCATATGCAGAGGCTTCTGAACCTCAAGGTGAAGTTTCGCGAATCCTTCCGCCCCTTCGCCCCCAGCGTCCTGCGCGAGCGGCTTGAGGACTGGTTCGAGCTGGACGTGGACAGCCCCTACATGCTGCTGATCGCCGATGTGGCGGCGCGGCGGCGGCGCCCCCCGGCCCCCGAAGAGGCCGGGCTGGAGGGGATGGACCGGCTGCGGGTCACCCGCTCGGAGATCCCGGCCGTCACCCATGTGGACGGCAGCGCCCGTATCCAGACGGTCGATGCCGACACCGCACCGGCCTATCACGCGCTGCTGTCGCGTTTCGAGGCGCTCACCGGCTGCCCGGTGCTGGCCAACACCTCGTTCAACGTGCGCGGCGAGCCGATCATCTGCACCCCCGATGACGCCTTCCGCTGTTTCATGGGAACGGATCTGGACATGCTGGTGATCGAGGATTTCGTGCTGGTGAAGCACGATCAGGACCCCGCCCTGCGCCAGGATTACCGCAACATGTACGAGCTGGATTGAGGATGCGCGACACGGTCCGGGCAGGCATATCGGTTCTTCTGGCCAGCGCCGTGCTGCTGGTGGTGCTGGAGATGGTGAGCGCGCTGGCCTTCTACCACAAGAACCGCGGCGCGCTGCCGCCCTCGAGCACGGTGGCGGCGCTGATGAAGCTGACCGGCGTGCTGGCGCCGCCGCCCGAACGCCCCTCCAAGCTGCAGACCCTGGTGGAGATGCGCAGCCGCGAGCCCCGGGTCTACCCGCACTATCTGTTCAACCCGCAGCTCCACGAACGGCCGGCCTTCTATCACTTGGGCAATGTCGCCCGGTCGCGGATCCTTTTCTGCGACGAGGCGGGATACTGGGCCTCGTGGATCTCGGACGAGATCGGCTTTCGCAACCCGGCCGGCCAGCTGGGCGGGGCGGTCGATTACATCCTTCTGGGCGACAGTTTCACCGAAGGCGCCTGCGAGGCCGAGGCCGACACGTTCGCAGGGCAGTTTCGCGCCGCCGGGCAGCGGGTGATGAACCTGGGCCGGGGCGGCTCGGGGCCGCTGTTCCAGCTGGCCACCCTGCGCGAGTTCGGCCCCCTGGTGCGCGCGCGCCAGGTGGTGTGGTTCGTCTTTGCCGGCAACGACATGGCCAACCTGCGCGAGGAGAAGACGACCCCGTTGATCCGCTACCTGGAGGATCCCGCCTACAGCCAGGACCTGGCGGGCCGGCGCGACGAGGTCTCGGCGCGGCTGGAGCATTTCCTGGACCGCCAGGTCGCGCTGGATCTCGAGCGCCGGGAACAGGGGCGGGAGCTGCCCTATGCCGCCCAGGGCTATGGCGAGACGCTGGATATCATCGAGGCCCGCGAGAAGGAGGCCGGGTTGTTCGGCCAGGTCGCCGCGGCCATCCTGCGCCAGACCCGGGCCCAGGGGGCCGCCTTGCGGATCGTGCTGCTCGAGCATCCCTCCGAAGGCTATCCCCACGACATCCAGGACAGCACCGCCGGGGCGGTGCGCGGCTTTGCCGAGAAGGCGGGCGTGCCGCTGCTGCATGTCGACCGGGCCGCCCTGGCGGCCGAGCCCGACCTCTACACGCCGGTGGGGTCGCATTTCGGCGCCGAGGGCTATCGCCGCATCGCGGGGCGGGTGCAGGCCTGGCTGACGGGCCTTGGGGCGGGGCCGGAAAAAGCCCCGGAAAAGGCCCCGGAAAAGGGGCAGGAAAAGGACCGGGGCGGGGTCCGGGCACGGTGACGCTTAGGTTACTCTTGCGCAACACCGCGGCGGAGGATTCCGCAGGGGCTGTTCAGAGGTGCGGGCCAGGCATAGAAACATGGAAAACGGGCGGAAGATCCTGATGAGCGAGCATGGCAGAATTTCCCTGACGATGCTGACGGCGCTTGCTGTCGGCACCCTGCTTTCGGGCCTGTGGCCGGGCTTTTCCGGGGTCCGGGCGCAGGAGGCCGGGCTGACCCTCGATCCGTCCGGCCAGCGCGCGCGCGCGGCATCGCCCGCGATGCCCGTCGGCTACACGCTCTATGGCACCACGGGGCTGATCGACATGCCCTCGGCCGCATCCGCCCCCGATGCCGAGCTGGCCGCCACCCTGGGCCAGTTCGCCCGCTCCACCCGCGCCACCCTGTCCTTCCAGATCACCGAGCGGCTCTCGGGCAGCTTTCGCTACAGCTATATCGACAACTACGTCCTGGGGACGGGCGGCGAGACCTACGATCGCAGCTTCGACGTGCAATACCGCTTTGCCGACGAGGGGCGTTTCATGCCCGCGATGGCCATCGGCCTGCGCGATTTCATCGGCACCGGGGTCTATTCGGGCGAATATGTCGTCGCCACCAAGACCCTGACCCCCCGCCTGCGCGTCACCGGCGGCCTTGGCTGGGGCCGGCTGGGCACCCAGGGCGGGTTCACCAATCCGCTGGGCGCCCTCGACGCCCGGTTCGAGACCCGCAGCAACGCCGGCACGGCCCAGGGCGGCACCCTGCGCGGGGCCGAGTGGTTCCGCGGGCCGGCCGCGCTTTTCGGCGGCGTCGAGTGGCAGGCCAGCGACCGGCTGACCCTGATGGCGGAATATTCCTCGGATGCCTACGCGCTGGAGACGGCGCCGGGGCGCGATCATTTCACCCACCGCACCCCGTTCAACTTCGGCGCCAGCTACCGGCTGCGGCCGGGCACGACCCTGTCGGGCTATTACATGCATGGCGACACCCTGGCCGCGCAGCTGACCCTGACGCTCAACCCCCGCCACCCGCCGGTGAAGGGCAGCATCGGCCCCGCGCCGCTGCCGGTGGCGCGCCGCCCCGAGGGCGCCGCGGCCGACACCTCCTGGACCGCCCAGGCCGACGCCCGCACCATCCTCGAGCAGAACCTGCAGAAGCTGCTGGGCGAGGAGGGGCTGATCCTGGAGGGGATGCGCCTGGACGCGCGCCGCGCCGAGGTCCGGGTGGAGAACACCCGCTACGGCTCCACCGCCCAGGCCATCGGCCGGACGGCGCGGGTGATGAGCAACGTCATGCCCGCCTCGGTCGAGAGCTTCACCATCCTGCCCATGACCCAGGGCATCCCCGCCAGCGCCGTCACCCTTCGCCGCAGCGATCTGGAGGCGCTGGAACTGGCGCCCGACGGCAATTGGCAATCCTACGTGCGCGCCCGCATCGACAGCGGCGCCCCGCCGCCCGCCTCCCCAGAACTGGTCCTGGCCGAGGGGCTTTACCCGCGCTTCGAATGGGGGCTCGGACCCTATGGCTCCAGCTCGTTCTTCGATCCCGACAGCCCGGTGCGGCTGGAACTGGGGGCGCGGCTGAAGGCGCGTTACGAACCGACGCCGGGGCTGATCCTGAAAGGCTCGGTCCAGAAGCGCGTGGTCGGCAACATCGACGACGCCACCCGGCCGCCCAACTCGGTCCTGCCCCATGTGCGCACCGACGCCGTGCAATACAGCCGCGAGGGCGACCCGGCGATCACCGAGCTGACGGCGGCCCGGTATTTCCGCCCCGGCCGCGATTTCTACGGCCGGGTGACCGCGGGCTACCTCGAGCAGATGTTCGGCGGCGTCTCGGCCGAGATCCTGTGGAAGCCGCCCGCCGCGCGCCTGGCCCTGGGGGCCGAGCTCAACTACGTCAAGAAGCGCGATTTCGACCAGCTTTTCGGCTTTCAGGACTATGACGTGGTGACGGGCCATGTCTCGGCCTACTGGGACATGGGCAACGACTATCACGCGCAGCTGGACGTGGGCCGCTACCTGGCCGGCGACTGGGGCGCCACCCTGGCCCTCGACCGCGAATTCGCCAACGGCTGGAAGGTCGGGGCCTATGCCACGCTGACCGACGTGCCCTTCTCCGATTTCGGCGAGGGTTCCTTCGACAAGGGGCTGCGCTTCACCGTGCCGCTGGAATTCTTCACCGGCCGGCCCAGCACCACCCGCTATGACATCAGCCTGCGGCCGATCACCCGCGACGGCGGCGCCCGGCTGAATGTCCAGGACCGGCTTTACAAGACGGTGCGCGGCTACCAGGACCCGGGCCTGGCCGAGCAATGGGGGCGGTTCTGGAGATGAGCGTGTCGCATTCCGCCTTGCCCCGCCCCCTTTCGCGTCCCCTTTCGCGCCCTCTTTCCCGGGCCCTGATGCTGGCCGGCCTCCTGGCCCTCCTTCTGGCCCTGTCGGCCTGCGGCAGCCAGAAAAGCGAGCTGGGCACGCTGGCGACCGGCGCGCTGAAGGGGCTGATCCCGGGCCAGGCGGCGGCCCCCGCCGCCCCCGATCCGCGCCAGGTGCTGACCCGCGAGATGCTGGACGCCACCCCGGTGCCGGTGCTGCTGGTGGACAACGAGACCTCGGGGCGCAGCGGCACCCTGATCGCGGTGGCCGACAACGGCCCCTGGCGCAGCTGGCGCGATGCCGAGGGGCTGGGCCTGAACTTCCGCGCCGGTCTTCTGGGGCGCAGCCAGGGGCTGGGCGAGGACCTGGTGTCGGCCGATCTCGACGAGCCGCTGGGGGCGCTCGCGGCGCTCCTTGGCGGGCGCGCGGGCAGGGTCGAGGGGGCGGTGCGGGTGCATCGCTATCTCGACGGCGAGCGCCAGGAGGTGACCCGCAGCTTCGTCTGCGCCTATGGCGTCGCCGGCGCCGAGACGCTGAGCCTCTTTGCGCGCAGCTATGCCACCCGCCACCTGGTCGAGACCTGCCGCGGCCCGGACCTGGAGTTCCGCAACGACTACTGGATCGGCGGCGACGGCACGGTGCGCAAGTCGCGCCAATGGGTGGGCCCCGAGGCGGGATACCTGCGCATCGAGCAGCTGCGCCCCTGAGCCTGACCAGAAGCCTGGTCGAGAGCCTGTTTCCGGGTCCTGTCCTCTGTCGGCCTGAAACACGCCCGCGAGTCCCGGCTCTGGCCGCCCTCCGCCGCCCGGGCCGCGACCCCGGGGACGGCTTTGGCAACCGGAAGGCGAACGCGCGGGCCGGGGCGGGGTGAGGGGCGCGGGGCGGAGCGGCGGAAGACCGGTAAATTCCTGCCATGACAGGGGTTTGTTGCACCGATTCATTTGCCAGACCGCCGCAAGTGATCTATGTTTGGCGGGCATGCATCTAATTGGAGTTAATGTAATGAAAAAGATCGTCGCTGCCGGCCTCGCCGCCGCGCTCGTCGCCCTGCCGGTTTCCGGCGCCTATGCCGCCGAGGTCAAGCCGCTCGACGCCACCAAGTCGACCCAGTCGCTGCCGCCGGTCCTGCTGGGCGGCGCCGGCGTTGGCGCGACCGGCCTCATCGTGGGCGCGATCACCCTGCTGACGGTTGTTGCCATCGTCACCGAGAACAACAGCTCGGGCACCACCCGCTGATCGGCACACGGATCGACGGACGGCGGTCGGTCGCATACTGATCGGCCACTATCGGTAAAAAAAGGGGCGGTTCGCATGGACGGGCCGCCCTTTTTGTTTGCACGGCGCAAGTCGGAACCGGATAACCGACAAAGAAGAAGAAACGATTTTTCGGATACGGGGCACGAGGCAGCATGTTCAAGAAATTCATTTTCGGCCTTTCCCTTGCCGGGCTGACGGCGCTGGCGGGATGTGGCGTCGCCTATATCTCTCCCAGCGTGAAGGCCGGTGTCAGCGATGCCGACGCCAAGGTGCGCGTGGTGTCGGTCACCCCCCAGTCGGTGCTGGTGGCCAACCGCTCCAACTACAATCCCAAGAGCCTGCCCGCGATCTTCTTCCAGAATGCCGGCGGGGCAGGGGGCGGACGCGGCATCGGCGCGCTGCCGCCGGCCTCCACCGGGCCCGAGCTGCGCCCGACGCGGCTGGTCACCCAGCTGCCGCCGCCGCCCGCCGTCACCCCCTATGAGATCGGCATCGGCGACGTGGTGCTGCTGGCCACGCCCCAGGCCGGATCGACCATCGAGGAGCTGACCGGCCTGCTGGCCGCCCAGAACCGCCGCCAGGGCTATACGGTGCAGGACGACGGCGCCATCGCCATCCCCGAGGTGGGCCGCATCCGTCTGGCCGGCATGACCCTGGAAGAGGCCGAGGCCGAGGTCTTCCAGCGCCTGGTCGAAGCGCAGATCGACCCGTCGTTCAGCCTCGAGATCGCCGAGTTCAACTCCAAGCGCGTCTCGATCGGCGGCGCGGTGCGCAACGCCGCCGTGGTGCCGATCCGTCTGACCCCGCTCTACCTGCCCGAGGCGCTGGCCGCCGCCGGCGGCGTACAGCTGGTGGACGATGATTTCGCGGTGATCCGGCTTTACCGCGACGGGGTGCTCTACCAGATCCCGGTCAAGCAGCTCTACCAGCGCCAGGAGCTGCAGAAGGTCCGGCTGGTCGACGGCGACAGCCTGTTCGTGGACACGGATTTCGAACTGACCAAGGCCCAGGCCTATTTCGCCGAGCAGATCCGCCTGTCGGAATTCCGCCAGGCCGCCCGGGTCCAGGCCCTCAACGAGCTGCAGGCCGCCGTCGGGCTGCGCCGCGCCGCCCTGGGCGAGAGCCGCGACAATTACCGCGCCCGCGCCGAGTTCGACGCGGTCGACCGCGATTATGTCTACCTGACCGGCGAAGTCGTGAAACAGAGCCGCTTTCCCCTGCCGCTGGGCCGCAAGGCCAACCTGGCCGACGCGCTTTATGCCGAGGGCGGGTTCGCCACCGAGACCGCCAACCCCAGCCAGATCTACGTGCTGCGCGGATCGCCGGACCCGGCCGATTTCGGCGCCGTGACGGCCTGGCACCTGGATGCGCGCAACGCGGCCAATTTCACCCTGGCGACGCGGCTGGAGCTGCGGCCCAACGACGTGGTCTTCATCGCCGAACAGCCGATCACCCGCTGGAACCGGGTCGTGCAGCAGATCGTGCCGTCGCTGCTGACAACCGCGGCCTCGGCGGCCGCGAACTAAAAAGCGGCGGCCTCGGCAGCCGCGAACGGATTGCGATAAGCGCCGCCCCCCTCGCGGGGTGCGGCGCGGCCTCCGGCGGGGATATTTTCACGACAATGAAGCCGGGGCCTGGCGGGCGGACGGCCGGCCGGTCCCGGACCGTGTTAGAGGAAGCGGCAGGTTCCGGGCGAGAGCGCGGCGGTGGTCAGCCGGCCGGTGGCATAGGCGCCGGTGTCGATGGCGATGCGCCCGCCGGCCCGTTCGGGCGCGGGCACGATCGTGTGGCCGTGCAGCACCCAGATGCCATCCGTCCGCGCCCGGGTGAAGAAATCCCGGTGACCCCAGAGCAGACTGCGGGCGCTCTGCTCGGCCGGGGCGAGGTCCGGGTCCATGGCGGCATGCACACAGCAGATATTGCCGCTTTGCCAGCGCAGGGGCAGGGCGCGCAGCCAGGCCTCCATTCCCTTCGGAAGAGCCTCTTCCAGAGCCTCGCAGGCCTCCATCAGCTCCTCGGCGGCGGCCCGTTCGGTCAGGCCGCCGATGCGGTAGCTGGCCAGGGTCTGCAACCCGCCGTTGCGCAGCCAGCGGGTGCCGCGCCCGGCCGGGTCGTCGAGGAATTCCAGCATCATCTTCTCGTGGTTGCCCATCAGGCAGACGACCTGGTCGGGGTAATCCCGTTCCAGGGTGAAGAGCCGCTCGAGCACCTGGGCCGATTGTTCGCCCCGGTCGACGTAATCGCCCAGCAGGACCAGCGCCGGGGCCGTGCCCATCTCGTCGCGGCCGGCCTGGTCGCTTTCGACCCGCTCCAGCGCGGCCTCGAGCAGGTCGGCGCGGCCGTGGATGTCGCCCACCGCGTAGAAGGGCCGGTCGGGGGCGATCGGCGCGTCGAAGGCGGGGGCCGTGCCGGAGCGGGTGGAGCGGGGGCGGGCGGAGCCGGGGGAAAGCAGGGATCTGAGGCGGGTCAGCACGGGGATCTCCGGTTGCGAGAACAGGGCAGCAGGGCGGGCGCGGGAACGGGGCGCGAGAATGGGGTGCGAGAGGGCGGCGCGGGTCAGGAATAGCCCAAATTCGCCCCGGCGGAAAACGCCATTTCGCCCTCTGGCGGAAACCGGCGGGTGACCTGCCGGGCAATTGCAATGTTGCGTTCGAGAGCGGGGTATGGGAACACGATCCCACAGCGAGCTATGGATTTTTTATGAAAGCCGATGTTTCCCCGCGTCTCGCGTCCCGGCCTGCCCTGGCGCGCGAAGAGAATGGCGAGATCAATCTTGGTCAGATCTTCCGCACTTTGTGGCGAGGAAAATTCTGGATCATCCTGGCCAGCCTCGTCACCCTGCTGATCGGCGGATATTACGCCTTCGTCATGGCGGTTCCCACCTATACCGCCACCGCCACGGTCGCGCTGGAAAGCCGGCAGGAACAGGTGGTCGACATCGAAAGCGTGATGACCGGCCTCTCGGGGGACCAGATCACGATCAACACCGAGGTGGAGGTCATCCGTTCACGCGAGCTGATCGGTCGGCTGGCCGACCGCCTGAACCTGGCCGAGGACCCTGAGTTCAACTTCTGGATCCGCCCCAAGCCCGCGATCTCGCTGGGCGTGGTGATTGGCCTGGTCCGCGAACTGATCCTGGGCCCGGCCCCGGAGCTTCCGCCCCCCAGCGCACAGACCGTGCGCGACAGTGTCATAAACATGGTCCTTGGCCGCATCTTCGTCTCGAACGTGCGCCAGAGCTACGTCTTCGAGATCACCGCCGTCACCGAGGATCCCGAGAAATCGGCCCTGATCGCCAACACGCTGGCCGAGCTTTACATCCGCGACCAGCTGGACGTGAAATTCGCCGCCACCGAGAAGGCGACCGAGTTCCTGACCGAACGGGTCAGCCAGCTGCAGGTCGAGCTGGAGGCCGCGGAATCCGCCGCCAAGGCCTTCAACGCCGGCACCGATCTGGTCAGCCCCGAGGCGCTGATCGGGCTGAACCGCCAGATCAAGGAGCTGCGCGACCGGCTGGGCGAGGCCCGCACCGCCCAGGCCCAGGCCGAGGCCCGGGTCACCGCCCTCGAGGAGGCCGCCGCGGCCGCCGATACCGAGCGCATGGCCGCCCTGGCCAACGACCGGACCCTGGACCGGATCGCGACGCTGATGCGTAACAACCCCGCCACGGGCCGCGCCAGTTTCGACGACCGCTACGAACAGATCGTCGCCCGCGCCCGGCTGGAGGCCGACCGCAACGCCGCCCAGATCCGGGCGCTGGAAAGCACCATTGCCCAGCAGGAGGCCCAGATCGAGCGCCAGTCCGGCGATCTGGTCAGGTTGCAGCAGCTGGAGCGCGAGGCCGAGGCCAGCCGGCTGATCTACGAGTATTTCCTGAACCGCCTGAAGGAGACCAGCGTTCAGCAGGGCATCCAGCAGGCCGACAGCCGGCTGCTGTCCCGGGCCGTCGTGCCGCTGAGCCCCGCCGCGCCGCGCAAGTCGATGATCCTGGCCCTGTCGCTGGTGCTGGGGGCCTTTCTGGGTGCAACACTGATCCTGGCGCGGGAATTCGCCCAGAACACCTTCCGCGTGGCCGAGGAGATGGAGATGCGCACCGGCTATCCGGTGATCGGCCAGATCCCCGCCATCCCGGCGCGGCGGCGCAAGAACGTGCTGAAATACCTGACCGAGAAACCCACCTCGGCGGCGGCCGAGGCGATCCGCAACCTGCGCACCTCGCTCTTGCTGTCGGATATCGACAGCCCGCCGCAGATCATCATGTCGACCTCGTCGATCCCCGGCGAGGGCAAGACCACCCAGTCGCTGGCGCTTTCCCAGAACCTGTCGGGGCTGGGCAAGAAGGTGCTGCTGATCGAGGGCGACATCCGACGTCGGGTCTTTGCCGAGTATTTCGACATCGAGGGCCGCCAGGGCCTGCTGGCGGTGCTGTCGGGCGAGGTCGCGCTGGAGGATGTCGTCTTCCACGAGGAGCGGATGAAGGCCGACATCCTGGTGGGCGAGAAATCCGCCATCAACGCCGCCGACGTCTTCTCCTCGGAGCGGTTTACCCGCTTCCTGGCCGAGCTGCGCCAGAAATACGACTACATCATCATCGACACGCCGCCCGTTCTGGCCGTGCCCGACGCCCGGGTGATCGGCCAGTCGGTGGATGCCATCATCTACACGGTGAAATGGGACAGCACCTCCCACCGCCAGGTGCTGGACGGGCTGAAATCCTTCGAGAACGTCAACCTCAGGGTCTCGGGCCTGGTGCTGAGCCAGATCAACCACCGGGGCATGAAGAGCTATGGCTACGGGGACGGTTATGGCTCCTACAGCGGGTATTACGACAATTGAGCCGTGGCAGGGGCGCGCGAAGGCATTTTCCTTTCGGCTGGGGGGCGGGGCAGCGCCCCGGCCTTCATGGTTTCATGCAGAGTTCTTTTCCTGATTTCCAAACGTCCCCCCGGGGCCTTCAATTTCGATAGCTTGGGATAACGTCCGCTTAAATGACCAGGATACTCACCGTTTTCGGCACCCGGCCCGAGGCCATCAAGATGGCGCCGCTGGTCTCGGCACTGGCCTCGGATCCGCGCTTCGAGGCGCGGCTTTGCGTCACCGCCCAGCACCGCGAGATGCTGGATCAGGTGCTGGAGCTGTTCGAGCTGTGCCCCGAGCATGATCTGGACATCATGAGCCCGGGCCAGAGCCTGCATCAGATCACCTCGCGGATCCTGACCGGCATGGCCGAGGTGCTGGAAGAGTGGCGGCCCGACATGGTGCTGGTGCATGGCGACACGGCCACCACGATGGCCAGCAGCCTTGCGGCCTATTACGCCCAGGTGCCCGTGGGCCACGTCGAGGCCGGGCTGCGTACCGGCAATCTTTATTCGCCCTGGCCCGAAGAGGGCAACCGCCGGCTGACCGGGGCGCTGGCGGCCTGTCATTTCGCCCCCACCGAGGGGGCGCGCGACAATCTGCTGGCCGAGAATGTCGATCCTGACCGCATTCTGGTGACCGGCAACACGGTGATCGACGCGCTGCTGGGCGTGCGCGACCGGATCGACGCCGATCCCGCGCTGAAGGCCCGGCTTGCGGCGCAATTCCCGTTTCTGGATCCTGCCCGTCCGTTGATCCTGGTCACCGGCCACCGCCGCGAAAGCTTCGGTGGCGGGTTCGAGCGGATCTGTCAGGCGCTGGCGCGGATCGCGCAAAGCCATCCGCAGGCGCAGATCGTCTATCCTGTGCATCTCAACCCCAATGTCCGCGAGCCGGTGAACCGGCTGCTGCGCGATCTGCCGAACGTGCATCTGATCGAGCCGCTGGAGTATCTGCCCTTCGTCCATCTGATGGGGGCCGCGCATCTGATCGTGACCGACTCGGGCGGGATTCAGGAAGAGGCCCCCTCGCTGGGCAAGCCGGTGCTGGTCATGCGCGAGACCACCGAGCGCCCCGAGGCCGTCGCCGCCGGCACCGTGCGGCTGGTGGGCACCGATGTCGACCGCATCACCACCGAGGTCGGCCGGCTGATGGACGAGCCCGCGGCCTACGAGGCCATGAGCCGGGCCCACAACCCTTACGGGGACGGGCGCGCCTGTGCCCGCATCCTCGAATTTCTGGCCCAGAAGGGAACAGCGGACAGATGACGCCCTTTTCCAAGATATCCGTGATCGGTCTGGGCTATATCGGCCTGCCCACCGCCGCCGTCTTCGCCTCGCGCCGGATCGAGGTGGTGGGGGTCGATGTGAACGCCGCCGCGGTCGAGACCATCAATCGCGGCGAAATCCACATTGTAGAGCCTGATCTGGACATCGCGGTCCATGCCGCCGTGACCGAAGGCTATCTGCGGGCCACCACCACGCCCGAGCCCGCGCAGGCGTTTCTGGTGGCGGTGCCGACCCCCTTCAGGGGCGCCGATCACGAGCCCGACCTCAGCTATATCGAGGCCGCGGCCCAGGCCATCGCGCCGGTCCTGGAGGCGGGCAATCTGGTGGTGCTGGAATCGACCTCGCCGGTGGGGGCCACCGAGAAGCTGGCGGCCTGGCTGGCCGAGGCGCGCCCCGATCTCAGCTTTCCCCAGAACGCCGGTGAGGCCTCGGACATCCGGGTCGCCCATTGCCCCGAACGGGTGCTGCCCGGCAAGGTGATGCAGGAGCTTTTCTCCAACGACCGGGTGATCGGGGGGATGACGCCGCGCTGCTCGCAAGAGGCGATGGCGCTCTACAAGACCTTCGTGCAGGGGGATTGCGTGATCACCAATGCCCGCACCGCCGAGATGGCCAAGCTTACCGAGAACAGCTTTCGCGACGTGAACATCGCCTTTGCCAACGAGCTGTCGGTGATCTGCGACCAGCTCGACATCGACGTGTGGGAGCTGATCGGCCTGGCCAACCGCCACCCGCGGGTCAACATCCTGCAGCCCGGCCCCGGGGTGGGGGGCCATTGCATCGCGGTGGACCCGTGGTTCATCGTCTCGCGCACCCCCGAGGCCGCCCGGCTGATCCGCACCGCGCGGCTGGTCAACGACGACAAGCCCGAATGGGTGGTCGAGAAGGTGCTGCAAGGCGTGGCCCGCATCGCCGCCGATCGGGGCTGCGCAGCCGACCGCATCCGCATCGCCTGCTACGGGCTGGCCTTCAAGCCCGACATCGACGATCTGCGCGAAAGCCCGGCCCTGGGGATCGTGAAGACCCTGGGCGCCCGCCACGCCGGGCCGCTGATGGCGGTGGAGCCCAACATCCGCGCGCTGCCGGCCAGCCTGGAGGGCGCGCCCGGCGGCGGTATCGACCTGGTCGATCTGGACACCGCCCGGAGCACGGCCGATCTGCATGTCATGCTGGTCGGGCACCGGGAATTCAAGGAGGCGGCGCCGCCGCAGGGCTATTTGGTGGACGCTCAGGGCGTCTGGCGCCTAGCATAACAAGAGCTTTCGAGAGTAGGCATAAAGATGTTGGAAAACAGTACGATCCTGGTCACCGGGGGCACCGGCTCCTTTGGCAACACCTTCGTGCCGATGACCCTGGCGAAATACAATCCCAAGAAGATCATCATCCTGTCGCGGGACGAGATGAAGCAATGGGAGATGGCCAAGGGCTACCAGGGGGATGACCGCATCCGCTTCTTCGTGGGCGATGTGCGGGACCGCGACCGGCTTTACCGCGCCCTCGACGGGGTGGATTACGTGGTCCATGCGGCGGCGACCAAGATCGTGCCCACGGCCGAATACAACCCCTTCGAGTGCATCAAGACCAACGTCATGGGGGCGATGAACCTGATCGACGCCTGCATCGACAAGCGGGTCAAGGGCGTGGTGGCGCTGTCGACCGACAAGGCCTCGAGCCCGATCAACCTTTATGGCGCGTCGAAACTGGCCTCGGACAAGCTGTTCGTGGCCGGCAACGCCTATGTGGGCGAACACGCCACCCGCTTCTCGGTGGTGCGCTATGGCAATGTCATGGGCTCGCGCGGCTCGGTCATCCCCTTCTTCCAGTCGATCCGCGAAAGCGGCGTGCTGCCGATCACCGATCCGCGCATGACGCGGTTCATGATCTCGCTTGAACAGGGGGTCGAGCTGGTCTGGCACGCCTTCGAGGACATGGAAGGCGGCGAGATCTACGTCAAGAAGATCCCCTCGATGAAGGTCACCGACATCGCCCGTGTGCTGGCCCCCGAGGCCCGGCAGGAAACCGTCGGCATCCGCCCCGGCGAGAAGCTGCACGAGCAGATGATCGGCATCGAGGACGCCAGCTTCACCTTCGAATACGACGAGCATTTCAAGATCCTGCCCTCGATCAACGACTGGTATCGCAGCGAGAACCGGATCAAGGACGGCCGCCCGGTGGACGAGGGGTTCCTCTATGCCAGCGACACCAACAGCGAGTGGATGAGCGATGCCGAGCTCGAGGCCTGGATCACCACCAACGCCGACAAGATCGGGAAGGTCTGAGCCGTGATCCCCTATGGTCGCCAGGATATCCGGCAGGCGGACGTGGATGCCGTGGTCGAGGCGTTGACCTCGGATTTCCTGACCCAGGGCCCCCGGGTCCCCGCCTTCGAGAAGGTCCTGGCCACCCGGGCGGATGCCGCCCACGCGGTGGCAGTCAACAGCGCCACCTCGGCGTTGCACATCGCCTGCATGGCCCTTGGCCTGGGGCCGGGGGACCTGCTGTGGACCACCCCCGTCACCTTCGTCGCCTCGGCCAATTGCGGGATCTATTGCGGTGCTGACGTGGATTTCGTCGATATCGACCCGCAGACCTACAACATGTCCCCCCAGGCGCTGGAGGCCAAGCTGATCGCGGCCCAGGCCGCGGGCCGTCTGCCCAAGGTGCTGGTGCCGGTGCATCTGGCCGGCCAGCCCTGCGACATGCCGGCGATCCATGCGCTGGCGCGGCGCTACGGGGTGCGGGTGATCGAGGATGCCTCCCACGCCATCGGCGCCACCCTGGGCGCGGGTCCGGATAAGAGGCCGGTGGGCGATTGCCGCTACAGCGACATCACCGTCTTCAGCTTTCATCCGGTCAAGATCGTCACCACCGCCGAGGGGGGCGCCGCCACCACCAATGACGCGGATCTGGACCGGGCCATGCGCCTGGCCGCCAGCCACGGGGTGACCCGCGATCCCGATCTGATGACCCATGCCCCCGATGGCGGCTGGTATTATCAGCAGGTCGCCCTTGGCTACAATTACCGCATGACCGAGCTGCAGGCCGCCCTGGGCATCAGCCAGATGGACCGGCTTGAGGACTATGTCGCCGCCCGCGCCGCCCGCGCCGCCGCCTATGACGTTGCCCTCGAGGGGCTGCCCCTGCGCCGGCCCCACCAGGCGCCCGGGCGCAGCTCGGCCTGGCATCTTTACCTGGTGCAGCTGGACCTGGACCGGCCGGGTGCCGACCAGGCCCGGATCTTCGATGCGCTGCGGGCCGAGGGCATCGGGGTCAACCTGCATTACATCCCCGTGCATCTTCAGCCCTTCTATCGGGCGCGGGGCCACGAGCCGGGGGATTTCCCCGTCGCCGAGGCCTATTACGCGCGCGCCCTGTCGATCCCGCTTTTCGCCACCATGACCGACGCCGACCAGGACCGGGTCTGTGCGGCCCTGCGCAAGGTGCTGGCGTGAAGGGGGGCGGGCATCCGGGGGCGGCGCCCGCCGGGATGAAGCTGGCCCTGGGCGGGGCCCAGTTCGGCATGGCCTACGGCGCCACCAACACCGCCGGACAGCCCGACCCGGCCGTGGTCGCGGCGATCCTGGACCGCGCTTCGGCGGCCGGGATCGACCTGATCGACACCGCCCCCGCCTATGGCAGCAGCGAGGCGGTGATCGGCGCCCAGCCCGCGGCGCAGGACTTCCGGGTGGTGACCAAGACCCCGGCGGGCAATGCCCTGCTGGAGGATCCCGACGGGCTGGAGACCCGCCTGCGCCACTCGTTGGCGCAGCTGGGCCGCGACCGGCTGGAGGGGCTGCTGTTCCACAATGCCGACGTGTTGCTTTCCCCTGGTGGAGAGACGCTTTTTACCCGGGCCGAGGCCCTGCGCGAGGCCGGCCTGGTCGCGCGGATCGGGGTCTCGGTCTATGACGCGGAGCAGATCCGCGCGGTGCTGGCCCGCCATGCCCCCCAGATCGTTCAACTGCCGATGAACGTGCTGGACCAGCGGCTGATCCGCTCGGGCGTGCTGGACGAGCTGGCCGCGCGGGGGATCGAGCTGCATGTGCGCTCGGCCTTCCTGCAGGGGGTGCTGCTGGCCGATCCCGCGGCCCTGCCGGGCCGGTTCGACGATCTGCGCCCCCATCTGACCCGCTGGCGCCATCTGGTGGCCGAGGCCGGGCTGACCCCCGCTGCCGCCGCCCTGGGGTTTCTGCGCAGCCTGCCCCAGGTGGAGCGGATCGTGGTGGGCGTGCAGGACGCCGATCAGCTGGACGAGTTGATCGCGGCCCATGACAGCCCCGTGCCCCTGCCCGATTTCTCGGCCCTGTCGCTGGAGGATCCGCAGCTTGTGGACCCCCGCCACTGGAGGGCGGCATGAGCGATCTGCGCCTGGGGATCCTGGGGCTGAGCCCCGGCAACGGCCATCCCTATTCCTGGTCGGCCATCTTCAATGGCTACGAGCCCGAGGCGATGGCCGATTGCGGTTTCCCCGCGATCCCCGATTACCTGTCCCGCCAGAGCTTTCCCGCCGACGCCATCGCCGGCGCCCGCGTCACCCATGTCTGGACCCAGGACGAGGCCCTGTCGCAAAAGGTGGCCGCCGCCGCCCGCATCCCCTATGTGGCCCCGACCCCCGAGGCGATGATCGGCCATGTGGACGCGATCCTGCTGGCGCGGGACGACGCGGAAAACCACCTTGCCCTGGCGCGCCCCTTCCTTGCCGCCGGGCTGCCGATCTATATCGACAAGCCCCTGGCACTGAGCCGCGCGGGGGCGGAGGCGCTGTTCGCGCTGGAACAGCGCGCGGGACAGATCTTTTCCTGCTCGGCGCTGCTTCATGCGCCTGAAATGCGGCTCTCGGACGGGCAAAAGGCATCATTGGGGGACATTCGCCATGTCTCGGCCAGGGTGCCGAAATCCTGGGCCAAATACGCCATCCATGTGGTCGACCCGATCCTCGCCGCCCTGGGCGATGCGGCCGCGGGCCCACCGCGCGATGTCTGCCTCTTCCGCCCGGGCCGCGACGGCCACGACGACGGCGCCCTGACCGTCAGCTTCCGCTTCGAGAACGGCCCCTCCTGCACGATCGAGGCATTGGGAGAGGTCGCGGCCCCGATCGAAGTCGGATATTTTGGCACGGCAGGCTTCTGCCAGACCAGTTTCCGCGACAGCTTCACCGCCTTCCGCGCCGCGCTGGAGGTCTTTCTGGCGGATAGTGTGAAGGGCCGTGTTTCGGCCCGCGACAGGCTTTTCAGAGCGGTTGAAATCGTCAGTTTGGGACATCGGGATACATGAGCTACGGCGTCATCATACAGGCCCGGATGGGCTCCTCGCGGCGTCCGGGCAAGATCGCGGCCTTGCTGCAGGGCGAAGCGATGCTGGCCTATCAGATCAAACGGCTGACAGGGGCCGGTATCCGGAATGTGGTGGTCGCCACGTCGCAGACCCCGGATGACGACCGGACCGCCGAGATCGCCCGCGCGGCCGGGGTCGCGTGCTTCAGGGGCAGCGAAAACGATCTGATCGATCGCTATCTGCAATGCGCCCGGCAGTTCGGCTTCACCGAGATCGCCCGCGTGACAGGGGACGATCCCCTGGTCGATCCCTGCTGCCTGCCCCATCTGCACAAGCTGCACAGGGCCGAGGGGCTGGACGCGATCTTCACCACCCATCCCCAAGGATGGATCTATGGAACCTCGGTGGATTTCATCACCACCAAGGCGCTTGAACGGGCCGACCACGAGGCCCGGAGCGATCTTTATCGGGAACATGTGATCCCCTATTTCAAGGCATCCGATGGGCTGGCCACCGCCTATGCCTCGCCCCCCGACCCCGACGAGATCCGCCCCGACATCTTCGTGTCGGTGGATTACCAGGAAGATCTGGATCTGATCGCGCAAATCCTGGAAATCTTTACCCAGGAGGGTCGCCGCTACGACTTCACCCAGAAGGACCTGATCGCCCTGTTCGATTCCGGTCGGCTGGAGATCAACAACCGCCACCTTCACTCCGGATTCTGAGAGACTGGCCATGACCATCAAGAACATGACTTCGCAAGAGATCTCGGCGGCCCTGCACAGGCTGGTTCCGGGCGGCAGCCACACCTACAGCAAGGGCGACGACCAGTTTCCCGCCAACGCCCCGGGCGTCATGGCCCGCGGCAAGGGGGCCTATTGCTGGGATACCGACGGGCGGCGCTATCTGGACTGGGCCATGGGCAACCGGGTGATGTCGCTGGGCCATGCCCATGACGTGGTGGACGACGCGGTGATCACGGCCCTGCGCCGGGGCGCGAATTTCACCCGCCCCGGGGTGCTGGAATACGAGCTGGCCGAATATCTGACCGCGCTGCTGCCCGATGCCGACATGGTCAAGTTCGGCAAGAACGGCTCGGACGTGGTGACGGCGGCGGTCAAGCTGGCGCGGGCCCACACCGGGCGGCGCTACGTGCTGGTCTGCGGCAGCCACCCGTTCTTTTCCATCCATGACTGGTTCATCGGCTCGACCGAGATGAACTCGGGCACGGTGGAAAGCGAACGCGGCTACACGCTCAAGTTCACCTACAACGACCGCGCCAGCGTCGAGCGGGTCTTCGACGAATACGAAGGCCAGATCGCGGCCGTTATCCTGGAGCCGGTCAAGAACGATTCCCCCTATGAAGACCCGCGCGACAGCGATCTGACCCGCGAGGGCATCGCCCGGGGCGGCGACAACACCGGCAATTTCCTGCAATACCTGCGCGACAAGACCCGCGCCACGGGCACGGTTCTGATCTTCGACGAGATGATCGCGGGCATGCGCTTCGGCCTGCGCGGGGCCCATTACCACTACGGCATCAGCCCGGACCTTGCGACCTATGGCAAGGCGATCTCGAACGGCTATTCCTGTTCGGTCCTGTCGGGCCGGCGCGAGATCATGGAGCTGGGCGGCATCCACCACGACCGCGAGCGGGTGTTCCTGCTGTCCCAGACCCACGGCTCCGAGACGGTGGGGCTGGCGGCCACCCTGGCGACCATGCGCCATTACGATGAACATGACGTCGAAAGCCACATCTGGAAGACCGGGGCCAGGCTCAAGCAGCAGGTGCGCGCGGCGATCGCCGAGGCCGGGCTTGGCGAGCATGTCCGCATCATCGGGTTCGACGCCAACCCGCAGATCCTGTGCACCGACGAAAGCGGCGCCTACTGGCCCACGCTGCACACGCTCTTTCATCAGTACATGATGGCACGGGACGTGCTGATCCCCTGGATCACCATCACCGAGGCCCATGGCGAGGCGGAGCTGGAAATAACCCGAAACGCCCTGAGCGAGAGCCTGTCCTGCCTGGCCCGGGACCTTTCGGAGGGCGCGGTCGAGACGCGGCTGGAGGGTCCCGCCGCCAGGCCCGTGTTCCGCAAGTTCAACTGATGTCGCGGGCGGCGCCAGGGGCCCGGCCATGCTGAGCGCGGGGCAAGGCGTGGAACAGGGCGCCGGGGGGCTGGCCCTGTTGCGGGCCGATGCCTCGGCCCAGCTGGGGCTGGGCCATGTCATGCGCTGCCTGACCCTGGCCGACGCGCTGGCCGGGCAGGGGGTGCGCGCCGTCTTCTGCAGCCGGGATCTGCCGCCGCCCCTGGCCGGGCGGCTGGCCGCCGGGGGGCACGGGCTGATCGCGCTTTCGGCCTGCGCGGACCAGCAGGAGGAGGCCGAGGAGATCCTGGACCATCTCGCCGATGCCGGGCTTTGTCCCGATCTGGTGGTCTGTGACCACTACCAGCGCGATGCCCGCTGGCAGGGGGTGATGCGCCGCACGGGCGCCCTGGTCCTGGCGATCGACGACCTGGCCGACCGGCCCCATGACGCCGACCTGCTGCTCGATCCCACCCAGGGCCGCCGCGCCGCCGATTATGCCCCTCTTCTGCCCGAAGGCGCGCGCTGTCTTCTGGGGCCGCGCTACGCGCTGCTGCGCCCCGAGTTCGCCGCCGCGCGCCCGGCCGCCCTGGCCCGGCGGGACGCCGCGGGTCCGGTCCGGCGGCTGCTGATCTCGCTGGGCGGGAGCGATGGGGAGAATGTCACCGGCCAGCTTCTGGCGGCGATGGACGGGATGGCCTGGCCGGGCGCGGACGGCGGGCCCGAGGTCGATGTCGTGCTGGGCCCCGCGGCCCCCTGGCGGGACAGCGTCGCACGGCAGATCGCAGGCTTGGGCTTTTCCGCCCGGCTGCACCACGACGTCCGCGACATGGCCGATCTCATGAGCCGGAGCGACCTTGCCATCGGCGCCGCCGGCAGCACCGCCTGGGAACGCTGCTGCCTGGGTCTTCCGACCCTGATGCTGGTCCTGGCGGACAACCAGGCCGGCATCGCCCGGGCCCTTGGCGGGGCCGGGGCGGCGGTGGATCTGGGCCGGGCCGAGGCCCTGGACGCAGAGCTCCTGCGCCGCGAACTGGCCGGGCTTGGGGCGGATGCGCCGCGGCGGCTGGCCATGTCGCAGGCCGCGCGGGCGATCTGCGACGGGGCCGGGGCCGTCCGGGTGGTCGAGGCGCTTTTGGCCTTCCCGGGTGGCGCGGGGGCAGAAGGAGGCGCGCCCTCGGACATCGGCCTGCGCCCGGCCGGACCCGGTGACAAGGAGCGGCTCTTTGCCTGGCAATGCGATCCGGTCACGCGCCGCCATGCCCGCAACCCCCGCCCCCCCGCCTGGGACGAGCACAGCGCCTGGTTCGACCGGCGGCTTGAACGGGGCGCGCCCTTCTACATCATCGAACAGGATGGTATGGCGGCAGGGATGGTCCGGCTGGATCCCGTCCCGGATCCCGTCGGCGCGGGGGATGCAACCGGCGCCGCCCAGGAGGTCTCGATCCTGATCGCGCCGGATCTTCACGGCCGGGGACTGGCGGGGGCGGCGCTGCGCCTGCTGCGGGCCAGGCATCCGGCCCCGGTGATCCGGGCCCATGTCGCCGCCGGAAACAGGGCCTCGCAAAAGCTTTTCGAGGCTGCCGGCTACCGCCGGATCGACGCCACCAACTTCCAGTCCCTGCCCGGGACATCCCCGTTCCGGCAGCCCCATCCCAAGGACCAGAACTGACATGCGCATCGCTTCCAGGGACATCGGTCCCGAGTTCCCGCCCTACCTGATCGCCGAGATGTCGGCCAACCACAACGGCGACATCGAGCGGGCCTTCCGCATCATGGAAGTGGCCCGCGCCGCGGGGGCCGACGCCCTCAAGATCCAGAGCTATACCGCCGACACGATCACCATCCGCAGCGACCGGCCCGAGTTCCAGATCAAGGGCGGGCTGTGGGACGGGCGCAGCCTGCACGATCTTTACAGCTGGGCGCAGATGCCCTGGGACTGGCATGGCCCGTTGTTCGACAAGGCCCGCGACCTGGGGATCACGATCTTCAGCTCGCCCTTCGATTTCACGGCCGTGGACATGCTCGAGAAGCTGGACGCGCCGGCCTACAAGATCGCCTCCTTCGAGGCCATCGACCTGCCGCTGATCCGCCATGTGGCCCAGACCGGCAAGCCGATGATCATCTCGAGCGGCATGGCCGATGCCACCGAGATCGCCGAGGCGGTCGATGCCGCCCGCGATGCCGGCTGCACCGAGCTGGTGGTCCTGCTCTGCGTCAGCGGCTACCCGGCGCCGGCCTCGGATTACAACCTGCGCACCCTGACCGACATGCAAAGCCGCTTCGGCGTGCTGACCGGGCTTTCGGATCATACGATCGACAATACCGCCGCCATCGCCGCGGTGGGGCTGGGGGCCTGCGTCATCGAGAAACACGTCACCCTGGACCGCAACGGGGGCGGGCCCGACGACAGCTTCTCGCTGGAGCCCGACGAGCTGACCGCCCTGGTCGAGGCCAGCCACACCGCCTGGAAGGCGCTTGGCAAGGTCGATTACGGCCACAAGTCCAGCGAGGTGCAGAATGTCATCTTCCGCCGCTCGCTCTATGCCGTGGCCGACATCCCCAAGGGTGCGCTGCTGAGCCACGAGAACGTCCGCTCCATCCGCCCGGGCTGGGGCCTGGCGCCCAAGCACCTGGAGGCCGTCATCGGCCGCCGCGCGGCGCGGGACATTCCCCGGGCAACCCCGCTCGCCTTCGAACTGATCGAAGATTGAGCCGGCTGTCGGGCGAAGGCCGCATGCGCTCCGCTTCCCTTCTTTCAGGCTCGCTGATCTACCTGGTGGCCAGCGTGACGACCGCCGCGCTGCCCTTTCTGCTGCTGCCGGTGCTGACCAGCTACATGCCCCCTGCCGAGTTCGGCCTGCTGGGGGTGTTCCAGGGGCTCTATACCCTGTTCCTGGCGCTTTGCGGGCTCAGCACCGCCGGCGCGGTGGTGCGCCAGAGCTATGACGTCGGCCGCGAGGAGATCGGGGTCTACATCTTCAACGTGCTGCTGATCCTTGCCGCCACCACCACGACCCTGGGCCTGGGGCTGCTGCTGGCCGGGGCCCCGCTGGGGGACTGGCTTCAGATCCCGCCCGGCTTCATGCTGGCCGGGCTGGCGGCGGCGGCGATGGTCTTCACGCTGAACCTGCTGCTGGGGCAGTATCAGGTGCGCCGCAAGCCCCTGGCCTACGGCGCCTTCCAGATCGGGCACAGCGCCCTGAATATCGGGCTCAGCCTGCTGTTCGTGGTGGGGCTGGGCTGGGGCGCCTGGGGGCGGGTCTCGGGGGTGATGTGGGCCGCGCTGGCCTTCGGGCTGCTGGCGCTCGTGGTGCTGCGCCTCGGGGGTCGGCTGCGGGCCCGCTGGAGCCCGCAGGACATTCGCGGCGCCCTGCGTTTCGGCGTGCCGCTGATGCCCCACGAGATGGGCACTTTCTTCGTCACCTGGTTCGGGGTCTTCGTGCTGAACCGCATGGTCAGCTCCGAGGCGGTGGGCCTCTATCTGTTCGCCTTCCAGATCTCGATGGTGCTGGGGGTGATCTGCGATGCCTTCAACAAGGCCTACGTGCCCTGGCTTTTCGAGCTGCTGAAGACCGGGGGGGCGGAGGGACAGCGCAGGATCGTGAAGCTGACCTATGGCTATTTCGCCCTGATGGCCGTGCTGACCCTCATCGCCTTCGCGCTGGCCCGGCCGGTGGTCGCACTGGTGTTCGACCCGGCCTATCTGCCCGCGGCGGGGCTGATCGGGTGGCTGGTGCTGGGCCAGGCCCTGGGCGGATGCTACCTGATGACGACCAACTACCTGGCCTATGCCCGGCGCACCGAGCTTCTGTCCCTTGTGACCGTGGCCGGAAGCGTCACGAACGTGGCTCTTCTGTTGGCACTGATACCGATCTTGGGTATCCACGGGGGGGTCATCGCCTTTGTCGTTGCCCGGCTGGTCATCTTCCTTCTGACATGGGTGCTGGCACAGCGGGTCATGCCCATGCCGTGGCGCCTGAAATCGAAAGAGGTCTGAGACTTGGATTTCACTGTCATCTCCAGGATGCCGCCCATGGGCCGGGCCGGTTCGGGCGGCACCGCCAGCGTCCCGGGCACGTGTTAGGATGGAGGTGCGCATGGGGGTACAGGGCTTGCGCCCATCTTGGACCACCCTGGGTCTGCTGGCCTATTTCGCGCTGGTGCTGGGGGGATATCTCTACTTCAACCTGCCGCTCATGGTCCTGGGTCTGGTTGTCACGATAGGGATTGCTCTGGCGGGGTGGCGGCGCATCCTGAACCGCAATCTGGACGGGGCGCGAATGGTGATGCTGAGCGTCTTCACCGTGATGACCCTGATGCTGCCCTTCGCCATCTACAAATCCAACTTCGCCCCTTTCCATTACGCTACCGGCGTGTTCGGCATGTTTGCCGCCTATGTGCTGAGCGGCTATGGCGAAGACCTGCGCAAGGCGCTGTTCGGCATGCTGGTGCTGATGCAAGGAATAATCCTGCTGTATCTGGCAACCACCGCTCAGACGATCCTGCCGCTGGACTACATGGTGAAAGATGCCAGCAGTAACGCCATCACCCTTTTTCTGGTGCTGGTGCAGGCGGTCTACGGGGTGGTTCTGTATCATCAGAAACGCTCGGTGCCCCTCGTGACCCCCGTGGTGACCCTTTATATCGCCATCGAAGGATACGGGCGCGGGTCATTGCTGGCAGCGCTGGTGCTGGTCCTGCTGAGCGTGGCGTTCTACGGGTTCACCCAGCGCAGCATGAAGCGGCGACTGATCATGGTGGCGGCGGTCGGGGTGGTCAGCGCGCTTTTCTTCCTGCGTTTCTACGACCTAGCGGTCTGGTACCTGGCCAATGCCACGAAGCTCTCCGCCGGCCTGGTGGATTATGCCCGCGCCGAGATGTGGGAAGCCTATGTCGACAAGCTCGATTTCCTTTCGATTTTGATCGGTGCCGATTTCGAGCTTACGGTGATCGAGGCGACTTATAACGGGAACCCCCATTCCTCGCTAATTCGGGCCCATCATTTTTTCGGATTGCCATATCTTGTCCTGATTTTGTTTCTTTGCGTGGCGATCCCCCTGTCGACCCGCGGCGCGGGCGCCCGGCTGTTGAACACGGTCTTTTACCTTGTCATTCTCATGCGCATCGTGAGCGAACCAAGCCTGTTCCCCACCCCTCTCGACCTATTTTTCTATCTCGGATTGTTTACCATGATGTCATCTCCGCCCGCCGTTCCTTCGCGCGGCCCCGGCGCCACGCCGGTCCCGCAGGTCCCCTTCGGGGCCTCGCATGCCTGAGGACGGCGTTCCGGAGCGGCGGGGGTGTTTTCATCACCTGACCGTTGCCTTATCCGGGGCGGGGGATCCGTCCGCCTCCTAGCAAAGCTTTCCGCACCCTTTTCTTCCGCCCACCAAGGAATTCTACATGCGTGACTACCAGATCTGCACCAACTGCGTGATGGACACCTCCGATCCGGCGATCAGCTTCGATGCGCAGGGAGTGTGCGACCATTGCCGCGGGTTCGAGGCGGATGTGAAGCCCAACTGGCACCCCGACGAGGTCGGCAGCAGACAGGTGGCCGAGATGGTGGCGCAGATCCGCAAGGAGGGCGAGGGCAAGGAGTTCGACTGCATCCTGGGCATGAGCGGCGGGCTCGACAGCTCCTACATGCTGCATCTGCTGGTGACCGAGTTCGGCCTGCGGCCGCTGGTCTTTCACGTGGACGGCGGCTGGAACAGCGACATCGCGGTCAACAACATCCAGATGCTGGTCGAGAAGCTGGGGCTCGATCTTTATACCGAGGTCATCAACTGGGAGGAGATGCGCGACTTCCAGCTGGCCTTCTTCAAGTCCGGTGTGCCGCATCTGGATATCCCCCAGGACCACGCCTTCATCGCCACGCTTTACCATTTCGCCAACAAGCACGGCATCAAATACATCATGAACGGCGGCAATTACGCCACCGAATGCGTGCGCAACCCGCTGGAATGGCTCTATCACGGCACCGATCTGGTCCAGCTGCGCGACATCCAGGCCCGGTTCGGCACCCGCGAGCTGAAGACCTATCCCTTCAGCTCGATCCTCTTTCACAAGGTCTACCTGCGCTACCTGCGCGGGGTGAAAGTGGTCAAGCCGCTGAACCTGCTGCCCTATTCCAAGAAGATCGCGATCGACACGTTATCCTCGGAATATGGCTGGCGCCCCTATCCGCAAAAGCATTTCGAAAGCCGCTTCACCCGCTTCTTCGAAGCCTACTGGCTGCCCACGCGCTTTGGCTACGATACAAGGCGGGTGCAATATTCCTCGTTGATCCTGACCGATCAGATGAGCCGCAAGGAGGCGCTGGAAAAGCTGACCCGGCCCGCCTACAACCCCGAGACCATCGACGAGGAATTCGAGTATATCGCGACCAAGCTGGGGATCGGCGTCGACGAGCTGCGCCGCTATCACGAGATGCCCCTGAAGACCTATCGCGACTACCGAAACCAGGAGTGGATGTTCAATGCCGGTGCCAGGGTGCTCAAGGCCCTGGGGGTCGAACGCGCGGTCAAGCGCTAGGAACGGGACATGATCGGGATCATCGAATACGGGTCGGGCAATGTCTCGGCCATCATGAACATCCTCAAGCAGCGCAAGATACCGCACCTGCTGTCGGGCGAGCCGTCCGAGCTGGAAAAGGCCGACCGCTACATCCTGCCCGGCGTCGGCGCCTTCGATCCCACCATGGAGACGCTGGAACGTTCGGGCCTTGTGGACCTGCTGAACGAACAGGTGCTGGAGCGGCGCAAGAAGGTGCTGGGCATCTGCGTCGGCATGCACCTTCTGGCCGAAGGCAGCGAGGAGGGCAGCCGCCCCGGCCTGGGCTGGATCAAGGGCCAGGTGCGCCGCATCGACACCTCGGGGCTGAACCGGCCGCCGCACCTGCCGCACATGGGCTGGAACGCGCTGGAGCCGGCCGGGCACGGGGCGCTGTTCGACGGGATCGACGCCGCGCGCGGCTTCTATTTCCTGCACAGCTACTATTTCGACGCGGCCGACCCCGGCCAGGTCACCGCCCGGGTGAACTACGGCGGCGCCATCCCCTGCGCCGTCGAGAACGGCAATGTCTTCGGCATGCAGTTCCACCCCGAAAAAAGCCATTCCAACGGCATGCGCCTGTTGCAGAATTTCGCGGAGCTCGACTGATGCTGCAATCCCGGATCATCCCCAGCCTGCTGATCCGCGATCGCGGGCTGGTCAAGACCCGCCAGTTCAAGGATGACAAATACGTCGGCGACCCGATCAACGCGGTCAAGATCTTCAACGAGAAGGAGGTCGACGAGCTGGCGATCTTCGACATCGACGCCAGCGTCCAGGGGCGCGAGCCCGATTTCGCCCATCTCAAGAGCATCGCCGTCGAAAGCCGGATGCCCCTGTGCTATGGCGGCGGCATCACCAGCGCCCGCCAGGCCGCCGCCCTCATCGCCCTCGGCTTCGAGAAGGTCTCGGTCAGCGCCGCCGCCCTCGAACGCCCCGAGCTGATCCGCGAGATGGCCGAGGCCGTGGGGCGCCAGTCGGTGGTGGTGACGATCGACGTGAAAAAGGGCCTGCTGGGCGGGCCCGGCGTGGTCAGCCACAACGCCACCCGAAAACACAAGGTCAAGCCGCTGGATTTCGCCGCCCAGGCGGTCGATCTGGGCGCCGGAGAGATCGTGCTGAACTCGGTCGATCGCGACGGGATGATGCAGGGCTACGATCTGGATCTGGCCCGCGCCCTGCGCGAGCGGGTCACCGTGCCCCTGACGATCCTGGGCGGGGCCGGCACACCGGCCCACATGGCCGAGCTGATCGACGCCCTGGGCGTGGTGGGCGCGGCGGCGGGCTCGATGTTCGTCTTCAAGGGCACCTACCGCGCGGTGCTCATCAGCTATGCGCGTCCCTGACCCCGAACCTGCCCTTCCGCCTCCCGACCGTTTGCAAGGATCGAAATTCCAATGAAACAAGTTCTCCAGGACATGGCCAAGGGCGGCACCACCCTGGTCGAGGCGCCCGCCCCTCAGGCCAGCCGCGGCCATCTGCTGATCGACACCACCCTGTCGCTGATCTCGACCGGTACGGAACGGATGCTGGTGGATTTCGGCAAGGCCAGCCTGCTGCAAAAGGCCCGCTCGCAGCCCGACAAGGTGCGTCAGGTGCTCGACAAGGTGCAGACAGACGGGCTGATGACCACCGTCGACGCGGTCCGCTCCAAGCTGGCCCAGCCGCTGCCGCTGGGCTATTGCAACGTCGGCCGCGTGGCCGAGGTCGGGGCAGGGGTGTCCGACTGGCGCCCCGGTGACCGGGTGGTCTCGAACGGGCCCCATGCGGATGTGGTGCGGGTGCCGCGCAACCTGTGCGCCGCCATCCCCGACGGGGTCTCGGACGAGGCCGCGTCCTTCACCGTGGTGGCCGCGATCGGGCTGCAGGGCATCCGCCTGGCCGCCCCCACCCTGGGCGAGGCCTTCGTGGTCACCGGCGTCGGGCTGATCGGCCTGCTGACCGTGCAGATGCTGCGCGCCCAGGGCTGCCGGGTCATGGCGATCGATTTCGACGAGGACAAGCTGGCCCTCGCCCGCGGCTTCGGCGCGCAGACCTGCAACCCCGCCGCCGGCGAGGATCCGGTCGCCGCCGCGATGGCCTTTTCCCGCGGCGCGGGGGTCGACGGGGTGATCATCACCGCCTCGACCAAGTCCAGCGACCCGGTCAGCCAGGCCGCGCGCATGAGCCGTCAGCGCGGGCGCATCGTGCTGGTGGGCGTCACCGGGCTGGAGCTGAGCCGCGCCGATTTCTACGAAAAGGAACTGAGCTTTCAGGTCTCCTGCTCCTACGGGCCCGGCCGCTACGACCCGGCCTACGAGGCCGGCGGTCAGGATTACCCGCTGGGCTTCGTGCGCTGGACCGAGCAGCGCAACTTCGAGGCCGTTCTGGACATGCTCGACAGCGGCGCGCTGGATGTGAGCCCGCTGGTCACCCACCGCTTTGCCTTCGAGAAGGCACCCGACGCCTACAAGGTGCTGTCCGAAGACAAGACCGCCCTTGGCATCGTGCTGGAATACGACCACGCCGTACCCCCCCGCCATGTCCGGCAGGTGACACTGGAGGCCGGTAAAACCGGCCCTTCGCAAGGGGTTTCCGCCGAACCGGGCGGCGCTGTCATGGGGTTCATCGGGGCCGGCAACTATGCCTCCCGGATGCTGATCCCGGCCTTCAAGGCCGCAGGCGCCCGGCTGCACACGATCGCCTCGTCGGGCGGGACCAGCAGCGTGGTGCACGGGCAGAAGGCGGGCTTTGCCCATGCCTCCTCGGACAGCGCGGCGGTGATCGCCGAGCCTGCGATCAACGCCTTGGCCATCGTCACCCGTCACGACAGCCACGCCGCCCTGACCGCCGCCGCCTTGCGGGCGGGCAAGCATGTCTTTGTGGAAAAGCCTCTGGCGCTGGACCGCGAAGGGCTGGCCGAGGTCGAGGCCGCCCATGCCGAAAGTGCCCGTCACCTGATGGTCGGCTTCAACCGCCGTTTCGCGCCCCAGATCCGCACCATGAAGCGCCTGCTGGACGCCACCGCCGAGCCGAAAAGCTTCATCATGACCATGAACGCCGGCGCCATCCCCGCCGATCACTGGACCCAGGACCCCGAGACGGGCGGCGGGCGCATCATCGGCGAGGCCTGCCATTACATCGACCTGATGCGCTTTCTGGCCGGATCCCCCATCGTCTCGGCCCAGGCCATGCGCATGGGCGACGCCCCCGGCGTCGCGGTGACCGAGGACAAGGCCGCCATCACCCTGGGCTTTGCCGACGGCTCTTTCGGCACGATCCATTATCTGGCCAACGGCGGCGCGGCCTTCCCGAAAGAGCGGATCGAGGTCTTCGCCTCGGGCGGCACGCTGCAGCTGGACAATTTCCTCAAGCTGCGCGGCTTTGGCTGGCGCGGCTTCAGGAAAGAGACCCTGCGCCGGCAGGACAAGGGCCAGAAGGCCTGCGCCGAGGCCTTCCTTGAGGCCGTGCGCCAGGGCGGGGCCGCCCCGATCCCGGCAGACGAGCTGTTCGAGGTCGCCCGCGTCACCCTCGAGGTGGCCGAGGGTCTGCGGTCCGGGACCAGCTATTGCCAGAAGTGATGGAAAAGACCCTGAAAAAGGTCTCGCGCTACTGGCACACCCTGCGCCATCTGAAGGCCGAGCAGATCCTGTTCCAGCTGTGGCGGCGGGTGTGGCACCCCAAGGCGCGGCGGGGGGTGGCGCTGTCCGAACGTGCCCCTGCGTCTGTCTGGACCGCCCCCATTCCCACCCGCGCCAGTTTCGCGCCCCCCGACCGGTTCGAGTTTCTGGGCCAGGCGGGGCATCTGTCGGAACTTGGCTGGGACGGCGCGGGGCGCGACAAGCTCTGGCGCTACAATCAGCATTATTTCGGCGACCTGCTGGCGGCGGATGCGGCACAGCGTTCTCAGGCCCATCACGCCCTGATCGCCGACTGGATCGCCGCCAACCCGCCCGGCCAAGGCACCGGCTGGGAGCCCTATCCCACCTCGCTGCGGATCGTGGCCTGGATCAAGTGGGCGCTTGCCGGCCAAGGGCTGTCGGACGCCGCCCGCGCCAGCCTGGCCGATCAGGCGCGCTGGCTTACCCGCAACCTTGAACGGCACATCCTTGGCAATCACCTGCTGGCCAACGCCAAGGCGCTGGTGTTTGCGGGGCTCTATTTCGAGGGGCCCGAGGCGCGGAACTGGCGGCGGCTTGGTCTGAGGATTCTGGACCGCGAAATCCCCGAGCAGATCCTGCCCGACGGCGGGCATTTCGAACTGAGCCCGATGTATCACATCGTGATGCTCGAGGATGTGCTGGACCTGATCAACCTGACCCGCTGCCTTGCGCCGGTCCCCGACGCCCCCCTGGCGCGGGCCGTGGCCCAATGGGAAGCGCGGGTGCCGGACATGCTGCGCTGGATGGCGCTTTTGTCCCATCCCGACGGCGAGATCGCCTTTTTCAACGATGCCACCATCGGCATCGCCCCACCCCCGGCCGCCGCCCGCGCCTATGCCGCCCGCCTGGGGCTGAGCCCGGCCGAGACAGGGGGGCCCGGACCAGAGGGCGGGGCGCTGCGCCTGCCCGACAGCGGCTATGCAAGGCTGGAATGCGGCCCGGCGGTGCTTTTGGCCGATACCGCGCCGGTGGGGCCGGATTACCTGCCCGGCCATGCCCATGCCGACAGCCTCAGCTTCGAGCTGTCGCTGAAGGGACGGCGGCTGATCGTGAACTCGGGCACCTCGGTCTATGGCTCGGGGGCCGAACGGCTGCGTCAGCGCGGCACCGAGGCCCATTCCACCCTGGTTCTGGACGGAGAGGATTCCTCGGAAGTCTGGGGCGGTTTCCGGGTGGCCCGGCGCGCGCGTATCCTTGATCCCCGGCTTGAGCGCCATGCCGACCGGCTGATGCTGGAGGCCGGGCACGACGGCTATGCACGGCTGCCCGGCGCCCCCCGCCATCACCGGCAGTGGGAATTGCGCGACGACAGCCTGCTGGTGCGGGACCGTGTCCACAGCCCTCGCAAGGGCTCTTTGCCAACGCACCACAGGGCCGAGGTCATCTTCCTGCTGACCCCCGAATGGCAGGCCCAAAGCCTGTCCGCGCGCAACGCCCGGCTGACCGGGCCGGACGGAAACGTGCAGGTTGCCACCAGCGCCGGCACCCTGCTGGTCGAGCCGGGCAGCTGGCATCCGGGTTTTGGCCGCCATGAGCCCTGCACAAGGCTGCGCGTGCAGCTTGAGGGGGCGTTGCCCCTCGACATCGAAACCCGTCTGACCTGGGAGCCGTGATGCGCCTGTTGATCCTGAGCTTCTACTACCCGCCCGACCTGAGTGCCGGATCGTTTCGCACCTCGGCCCTCGTCGAGGCCCTGCGCGCCGAGGCCCGGGAGGATCTGCATATCGATCTGATCACCTCGATGCCCAACCGCTATTCGGCCCTGGCCGGCGCCGGCACCCCCGCCCTGGAAGAACACCCCGGCCTGACCATCCGGCGCATTCCGCTGCCGTCGCACAAAAGCGGCATGGTGGATCAGTCGCGGGCCTTCGCCGTCTTTGCCCGCCGTGCTCTGGCGCTAAGCCGGGCGGGGCGGTGGGATCTGGTCTATGCCACCTCGTCGCGCCTGATGACCGCGGCTCTGGGGGCCCGCGTGGCCAGCCGGGCGGGGGTGCCGCTTTATCTCGATATTCGCGATCTTTTCACCGACACGATGACGGATCTGCTGGCGACATCCCGGACCCGGCATCTGATCCCCGCCTTTCGGCGGCTGGAACGCTGGACCCTGCGCCGCGCCGCGCGGGTCAACCTGGTATCGCCCGGCTTTCTGGATCATGCCCGCGCGGTCGCTCCCGATCAGGAATTTCGGCTCTTTACCAATGGAATCGACACTGATTTCCTGACCCGCAGCTTCGCCGTTCCCCAAGCGTCCCCGGACCGTCTGCCGGTGGTCTTCTACGGCGGCAACATGGGCGAGGGGCAGGGGCTGCATCACGTGATCCCCGGTGCCGCGAAGATGCTGCGCGGTGAGGCCCGCTTTCGTCTGGTGGGCGACGGCGGCCGGCGGCGTCAGCTGGAAGAGGCCGTGGCCGCCGCCGGACTGGACAATGTCGAGGTGCTTCCCCCCGTGCCGCGCGACGCGCTTTACGACCATTACGACGCGGCCGACATCCTCTTTCTGCACCTCAACGACCATCCGGCCTTTCTCAAGGTGCTGCCGTCGAAGATCTTCGAATATGCCGCCACCGGAAAGCCCGTGCTGGCCGGTGTCAGCGGGCAGGCGGCCGAATTCGTGAAGGGGGAGGTGCCGGGCAGCGTCCTCTTTGCCCCCTGCGACGCCGAGGCGCTGGCCGCCGGGGTCCGCAGCCTGCTGCAAGGGCCGCGCCACTTCGAGCGGGCGGCGTTTCGCGAGCGTCATTCCCGCAGCCGGATCATGGCCGAGATGGCACGCGATGTCCTGTCGCTGATCCCCTCCGGCAGCCTGCCCTCCAGCCGTCCCAAAGATTGACAAGGCCATTCAAACACGGAAAGCTTCGGACACAGGCTGATCGGGGCCCGGGTCCAAGCGGGACCGGGGTCAGATTTTTAGCGACCAGCCTATTATAGTCATTTTGCATATTTCAGAAGTTTGGAGCGAAATTGTCCAAGCAACGCACCCACGAATGGACCGGTCTGGACGATCGACTGAAGCACTATCACCTGTCGCAATACCAGAACCCCAAGCGCAGCACCGTGGCCTTCGAGGCCTTCGTCTGTCCCCAGCTCCAGGGCACCGGCAAGGTGCTGGACCTCGGCGGTGGCAGCGGCAGCGCCACCGCTTTCCTGGCCGAGCGGCACCCCGAGGTTGAATTCGTCTGTGGCGAATATGTCGATGAGCTGATCACCCTTGGCCGCGAGATTGCGCGGACCGAGAACCGCGACAACCTCTCGTTTCGGCAGCTGGACTGGTTCGACCTGCCGCCGCTGACGGAATTCGACGGGGTGATGAGCCTGCAGACCCTGTCGTGGCTGCCCGAATGCGCCGGACCTCTGACCCAGATCTTCGAGAAGGTCGCGCCGCGCTGGATCGCCCTCACCTCGCTGTTCTACGAGGGCGACATCTCGGCCCGGACCGAGGTCTGCGAGAACCGCCGGGACGGGGGCGCGGGGCGCCGGGCCTTCTATAATACCTACGCCCTGCCCGAGATCTCGCGTCTCTGCCAGCAGCATGGCTACCGGCTGAGCCGGGTCGAGGATTTCGAGATCGACATCGACCTGGAAAAGCCCGCGGATCCCGATTTCATGGCCACCTATACCGAGCAGCTGGCCCGGGATGGCAGCCGGATCCAGATCAGCGGGCCGGTGCTGATGAACTGGAAGACCCTGCTGATCGAAAAACAGCCGGCCTGACGGGCGGCCCGCAGAATTCCCCGAAAAAGGGCCGCTAGAGGCTGACCTTGTCGCCTTGGCCCTTGCCGCGGGCGGTGGCGAGGATGATCTTCAGGTCCAGCAGAACCGAGCGCAGCGCCACGTATTGCGCATCCGTGCGCGCCAGCCGTTCGGGATCGCTCATGTCGATGTTCTGGATCTGGGCCCAGCCGGTGATGCCGGGGGGGATCTCGAAGACCCCGCGCTTCATGCGCTCTTCGGTCAGCTTGGTCTGCACCGGCAGGCCGGGGCGGGGGCCCACCAGGCTGAGCTGGTTGCGCAGCAGGTTCCAGATCTGGGGCAGCTCGTCGATCTTGGTCTTGCGCAGGAAGGCCCCGGTCCGGGTGATCGAGGCCGCGGTCAGCTCGTGGGTGCCGGCCTGACGCGTGCCCATGTGCATGGTGCGGAACTTGTAGCAGGTGAACGGCACCCCCTGACGTCCGACCCGCTCTTGGGCAAAGATCGCAGGGCCCGGCGACGACAGCCGCACCGCGACCCAAGCCGCAAGCAGGACCCACCAGAGAAACAGGATGACGAACAGCGCGAAGGAGATGTCGATCAGCCGGCGCAATGCCGCATAGACCCCGTTGCCCCGTTGCGCGTCCGAGACGATGCGCTCCGTGGGGCCCGGGGGGGTGGGGTCCGAGGAGGAGGCGGAGGCGGCGTCAGCCTCTTGCCGGATCGCCGCAGCCACCCGCGTCACATGCACCGTCGGCTTGAGGGCCGACAGCAGCTTGAAGGCCAGGGGGCGCAGGGGGGCGGGCACCCGGTTCAGCACCGCCAGCTTGCCGCGATATTCGGTCCCGTAGACCGCCGGCAGCCGCAGATGCACCACCCGCAGCCCGGTAAATCCGTTCAGAAAAGCCTCGGCCTCGGCCTTGCTGCGCCCATAGGGATCCGTGCCGGCGGTCTGGGCGTGCAACGTCGTGATGTTGATGAAGACGCCGATGCCGGCGGTCCGGGCCGCCGTGGCGATCCGTTCCAGCAGCGTGACATTGGCCGCGCGGAAGTCATCAAGGGTTCCGGGCTGGTCGTTGTTGCGCACCGCCAGATGCACCAGCGCGTCATACCCCGCGCCCCGCTGCGCGAGATCCTCGTAGGAGATCACCGGAAGATCGGGAAACCGCCGGGCAAGGGCCTCGGGATCGCGGCCGGCCAGCAGCAGGTCGGCACCGCCGTCCCGCAGCAGGGGCACGATCTGACACCCGATGAATCCCGAAGCGCCCGTGATGACAATTTTCATAATATCTCTTCGGAAATTACTGAGTGCTGATGCTGTCTATCGCCATCCTCGAAGGCGGTAAATGGAAGACACCCCGCATCCGGAATTCAGGTGAAAGGCACCCTGCCGAATTTGATGTCATAATGAAGATTATGGTTCGTTTTGATAATCGCCGGTCTTTCGCATTCAGCTTGAAGGAATACCCCAGTGATGCGCGAGCATCTGATTCAGCCTCTTTCAGCCGCCTCCAGCAGCGCATCGGCCGGGTCCAGCAGGGAGCCGAGATCGGGACGCGGGGCCTCTCTCAGAAGCCGGCGCAGCTCATCCCCGTGGCGGGCGGCCTCGGCCTGCGGGTCGGCATCGCCGTCAAAGCCGATCTTGGGATGGCTGATAAGCGGCTCGAAATAGGGCTCGTCCGCCTTGAACCGCCCCGAACGCAGCACGAGAATGGGTTTGCCCAGCTTGATTGCCACATAGAGCAGCGACGAGCTTGTGCTGCAGACCAGGTCTGCGGCCAGAAGCCCGCCGAGGCCCGGCATCGCATCGCGTTCGATCCCGGCCTTCGCGCATACACGGTCGACGAACCACGACGGCTCGCCCGGATGGGGGCGATAGACCAGGCGATCACAGCCGCCCGCTTCAGCCACAAGCTTCAGCCGCCCCATGAGGTCGGCAAGGATCTCGGCCCCCGCATCGTTGAAATTCTCGGGATAGGGGCTGGAAATGTAATAGGCGACCTTCTCTCCCGCCTCATCCGCCGGTTTGTCCATGATCTCAGCCGTCGGCGTCTTGCGCGCTTCGGCCAGAATTTTGCCGGTATCCAGGGTGCCGGCCAGGACGAACCTGGTTCGAGAGAAAATCTTGGGGGAGTGTTCCAGATAATGATCCCGCACCGAGGGATCGTAGATGATGGCCAGATCCAGCAGCCCCGCGTAATATGTCTGTGCCGCCGGATCGGCTGACCATTGCCAGCGCGAATAGCGGGTCATCAGGCTTTTGTAACAGGCCAGTGCCGGGCCCAGTTTCTTGTGGCCATAGCGCTGGAAATGCGCCCGCCAGAACAGCCGCGTATAGTAGAAAACCCTCGGGATCTTGGTGAAGAGCGCAAACAAGCGCGATTTCCCCGAGGATGGGGCCGTCGGGGTCTTGTCGCGATCCAGTAGAAAGATGCCGTGGGGGATGAAGGCGGTTTTCGCACCACGCGCCCCGGCGAACATCAGCGCCGAGCGGCATTCGACATAATGCATCGAGGTGACAAGTAGGATGTCAGGCTTCAGCTCATCGAACATGCGGTTGAAATCGCCGCCGAACTGGCTGAAATCGCTAACCCAGCCCGGTACCTGGAGATTGGCCTTGAAATCCTTGTATTCCTTGGCCGGCTGGCCGGTCTGGCTTTCCGAATTATGCACGAAGATCAGATCGACATCGTCCCGTTCGGCGATGTGTCGGACATAGAGAAAGCCCGGAAGCCAGCAATCAAACACCAGAATTCGTATTTTCTGCTTTTCGGACATAAAAGGAGAGGTTCTCGTCGTGCGGCTTCACGGGGCGGGGTCAGGAAAGGGGCTTGCGAAGCACCATGATAATTTCGTTGCCCCCCCGCAAACCGGCCTGGAGTTTCCGGAAAGGGGCAGTGATGGTCGAGATACCCGAAATGATCGCGTCCACTCGTCCCGAAGAGGCGGCGCGGGAATACTTGCCAGCCGATGCGACCTCGTCCTCGCCCTTCAGCCGCCGAAGCGTCTTGGTCACGAGGCGCAGCCAGTCCGACGTATACTCCGAGGTCCAGACACGCTCAACCGTCCAGCCGGCCTCTTGCGCCATAATGCGCAGGGATTCCGGCGAGAAGACATGCAGATGTCCGATGTCAAAGTTGGCCGAGAGCCGAGGCAGCATCCGCTGCTCCCAGGATTTCGCATTGGGCGTGCCCAGAATGAAATGGCCACCCGGTCGGGTGACCTCGAAGGCCTTTTCGATCTGCGCCAAAGGCTCCGGCACATGCTCGATGATATGAAAAGAGAGCACCAGATCGACCTGTTCGGGGAATGCGAGCGTCTCGAACTCTCCCTGGCTCACGTTCAGGCCGCGCTCTCGAAGCTTCTGTGTCAAGACCTGGGAATGTTCGCAGCCTGTGTATTCGGCCCCCTGCGCCACGATCCAGTCGGCCAGCTGCCCACCGCCCGGCCCGATTTCCAGCACCTTCCTGCCGGGTACCACGTAGGACGACAGAACCTGCGCCCGGCGCGCCGCGCGCTCCTTCCGGATCGCGGTGGGCTCCTGAAAAGGATCGACTTCCTCGTCTTCATAATACGAGGCCTGCCCCAGCTCGAAATCCTCTCGCTGCCCCCCGTCCCGGACCTGTTTGATGCACAATCCGCAGTGACTGCAGGCAAAGTAGCGCAAGGATTCCGTCGCATCGATCGAATCCAGGGGACCTTGTCCGCAGACCGTGCAGCGATCCTGGGCCATGTCCGGAAGCGGGCTAGTTGAAGTCATGTGAACCGTTGATCCAGATGAGAAGAGATCAATTTCCGAAGTCTTACAGTAGCCGCTGGCGACTATCTAGCCTTGCGCGCCCATCCTGGGGAAATACCCTGATGGCCTCTCGCCGGCCAATGGATCCCGAGCGGGAGTTGAATGACGCGTGGCCCGAGCAGGACGCGACGCTTCTTCGATAATGCACACGCCTCTTTTTAATGTTTTCCCTTTCAACCCCGTAAAAGAGCCGAAAATCCGGGTCCGCGGCAAGGCGGACCCGGAAGGTTTGAGGCTTACTCGGCCGGAATACGGGCGGAGGCCGGATCTGCCGGGTCTGCGGGATCCTCGGGCAGGTCCTGCTTGCGGGCCAGCATCGGGTAGATCGCCACGAAGGCCGCCACGATCAGGTAGCCGCCGACCAGCCCGTTCAGCTGCGGCATCTGCAGCCCCGGCGCGTGGATGATCCCGACCGAGGTCATCGCCGCCGCCGCAAAGGCAAAGCCCGCGGCGTTGCGGAAGCGCCCGTCGATCAGGCTGGCGGTGATCGCGCCCCAGACGAGGCCGGTGATGATCGCCCCCTGTGACAGGACCTGATGGCCCCCGAAATGCGCCCCCTGCTGCAACAGCGCCGCCGTCAGCGCCGGATCGCCCAGCCGGGGCAGCCCTTCGATGCCGGTGCTGCCCAGGGCCCCCATCAAAGAGCCCCATTTCACCATCAGGAAGGCCGAGACATGGGGCAGGATCGCCACCGCCACGGCCGCCACATGGGCCGGCGGCACGCTGCGGGCGGTGTTGGCGATCAGGCTGATCGCCACGAAGACCAGAATGGGTGCCGCCGCCGCGATCGGGATCAGCGCGTTGATGAAGGCCAGCAGCCCGAAGATCGCGGCCAGCGCCACGACCACCCCGGTCCACAGCACATAGCCCGCGTGGGCGTTCATGCGCTTGTAGGCCGGATGGCCGATGTAGACCGTGGTCGGAAAGGGCGAGCCGAAAAGCGCGCCCAGCATGGTGCCCGCCCCGTCGGTCACCTGACACAAGGCAACCGGGTAGTCGTCGCCCGCCGCCTCGGCGCTTTCGACGTTGTTCATGGTCTCGATGAAATTGTAGATCTGCACCGGCACCAGAACCAGCAGCAGCTCGGGGTTGGCGATGACGTATTGCACGCCCGCGATCATGTCGCCCACATAGGGCAGCGGCGGGTAGAAACCGATGCCCTGAACATCAAGCTGGCTTTGCCCCAGCAGCAGGCCGGCGGCGGTGCCAAGGCCGATGGCCAGAAGACCCGCGGGAATGTCGAAGGGCAGCCGGAAGCGGCCCACCAGCCCCCAGAGCACCAGCACCAGCGAGGTGAAGCCGATCAGCGGATTCTCGAAGATCTCGGCCAGCGGCACGGCGCCGATGAAGACAAGCGCGATGCCGCACAGCGTGCCCAGCATGCCCGCCCGCGGCGTCACCCGCTGCAGGAAGGGGCCCACGATGGCACCCAGGGCCGCGACGATGCCGCCCACGAAGCCCGCGCCGATGCCGACCTGCCAGGCCAGGACCGCGTCGCCGGTGGTCCAGTAGATCGGGCCGATCACCCCGAAGAGATAGACGAACATCACCGGCGTCGAGATCCCGTAGGGCAGCGCCGTCACGTCGCGCCCGGTTTTCCGCGCCACCCGCCGCGCCAGCAGCACATAGACCGCGACCCCGGCCAGAATGGCCACCGCGGCGCCGGGCACGATGCGCCCGTAGACGATCTCGGCCGGCATCTGGAAGACGAACTGACAGATCCCCGACAGAACCATCAGGTTCACCAGGTTGTCGATGAAAAGCGCCCAGAAGGCACTGGAATCGCCCCGCACGAACAGGCGGTAGCGATAGGCTGTGGTGGTGGTCATCGTGACATCCCCTTGCTTGTCCCCGCCGGCCCCTCCCCCCTTGGCGGAAAGATCGGACCGACAATCGGGGCCATAGCGCGAAACCGTCCCGTTTCGGAAAGAAAAACCGCGCCGGGGGGGAATTTTGCCCCTATCCGTGGCCGGATCGGCCCGCAGGCCCCGCCCGCCGGGTCGTCTCTGCCCGGTCACGATACCCGGGGCGGGAGGCCCTCAGTGCCAGATGCGGACGCGCATGCCGGTGGCCTTCAGCCGCGCCACCAGGGCGCGTTCGCGGGCGCGCAGGCGGCTGCGCTCGGGCTCGGCCTGGTACTGGGCGTGGAACTCGACATAGAGCGTGTCGATGAAGCGGTGCGCGCCACCCTCCAGCAGCGCCTCCAGCAGGTCGATCTCGGCGCCCTCGATGTCCATCTTGACCACGATCGTGTCGAACCGCTCGGCCTGGCGTTCCAGATAGGCCGGGAAATCCATCACCCGCACCTCGATCGCGGCATCCTCTCGGGCCTCGTAATAGGTGGAATTGTGGCTCTTCAGAAGGGATCCGCCCTGGGACAGCTCCCCGCCCTCGGCCAGGCCGTAGAACTTCATCTCCCCCTCGGCGGTGCCGAGGGCGGCGGCGTGGATCTCCATCCGCTCGCCATAGCGCGCCCGCAGCCGCTCCAGCGCCGGGTGGCAGTTGGGGTTGGGCTCGAAGAGGTGGAAGGCGATCTTGCCGTCATCGTAGCGCCGGGCGAACCATTCGAACCCCTGTCCCAGGTTCGAGCCGCCGTCGACGAACAGCACCCGTGCGGGATGGGCGGCGTTGCGGGCGTGAACGCGGGCGGCGTCGCGCCAGGCATGCAGGCGCTCGCCCAGCCGATGAACCCGGCGCTTCAGCCGCTTCCACTCGCCCTGTAAAGACATCGCCATTTCCTTCATCCGCTCGTGGATCCGCCGCCGGATCCCTGTCCCGCGCCTTGGTAGACGCCCCCGCCGCCGGGCGCAAAGGCTTTGGTGCCCCCGGCCCTGTGAGTAGCCCGCCGCCCCTCAGCCTCAGCCCGCCGGCCGACCGGCCCGGCGGGCGACCGAGGCGCGCAGCACCGCCTCGACCCGGCGGTAGAGGGCGGCGCGGTCGAACTCGCGCGCGGCGTGGGCGTGGCCGGCCTGGCCCATCCGCGCGGCGCGGGCCGGATCGTCCAGCATGGCGCGGGCATGCCCGGCGAAACCGGCCGCGTCATGCTCGTCCACCAGAAAGCCGCTGACCCCCTCCTCGACCAGGTGCGGGATGCCCGCGTGCCGGGTCGAGATCACGCAGGCCCCCGCCGCCATCGCCTCCTGGATGGCGACCGGCGCCCCCTCCTGGTTGCCGTCGGGCGCGATCACCGAATGCTGCAGGAACAGCGGCGCCGCGCGCAGCCGCTCCTCGACGAAGCCATGGGGCCGGTGGCCATGGAAGATGACCTTGCCCTCGGCGCCCAGCTCCCGCGCCAGGGCCTGACATGGGGCCAGCAGCGGGCCGTCGCCGATCATCTCCAGCCGGGCGCCGGGATGGGCGCGGGCGGCCTCGACGAAGGCGCGGACGGTGATCTCGGGGGCCTTCTTGTCGATGAAGCGGCCGGCGGCGATGACCAGCCCCGGCTCTTTCGGGGCGGGGCGCAGGCGGGCCATGTCGACCCCGCTGGGCACCACATGGGCGTTGGGATTGGTGATGCCCCGGGCCGCCAGCTGGTCCAGCAGGAACTGCGAGACGGCGAAGATCCCGTCGGCCGCCCCCACCATCGCCCGGTAGGAGCGGATGCGCCGGGGCGCCCGGCGCGGGGTTTCCAGATAGGCGGTGGCGTCATGGCCGCGGAAATAGACATGGAAGGGCAGGCCCAGCTTGCGCGCGGTGGGAAACCAGAAGCTGGCCTCGGTGCCGAACTCGGCCAGGATCGCCTCGACCCCCTGGGCGCGCAGGAAGCCTTCCAGCGCCCGGCGCCGGCTGCCGGTGGGCGGGTGGGTGTTGTGGTTGCGCAGGAAGTTGCGGCCATGCTCGAAGGGGGCGGCCAGGTGGTCGGCCAGGCGCAGGGCGGGGCCGGGGCGATGATCGGCCAGGCAGAAGGCGGGGCGCGTGCCGGGCAGCTCGGGGTGGCGTGCGCGGCACAGCACGACGCTTTCGCCGCCGAAAAGCTTGGCGATATGCTCGGTCGCGGGGGTCTGGGTCGGATCGGGATAGGTCTTCACGGCAATCGCCAGTTTCAGCGTCATCGGCCATTTCCCTGCTGCCGGGCCCGTCACGCCGGCCCGAGGATTGCGAATCCCGCGCAACCTGCCCCGACGGCGCGACCAAGACAACCGCGCGCCGGCGGCCGGGCCACGTTGCGCAAGCCCCGCCGGTGGCTTATCCCTGCCGGGACGCCCTTCCCGACCCGTCCCGTTCCCGACCCGCTCCCGACCAGAGGCCCCCATGTGCAGTTTCGTCTTCTCGACCCTTCCGACGGACAAGATCGACTTCAACCGCATCATGCGCCTGCGCGGCCCCGACGTCACCCGCGAGCACAGCCTGCGCGGCTATTCCTTCTGCCACAACCTGCTGTCGATGCGGGGCAATTACGTTGCCCAGCCCTATGTCGCGCCGGACGAGGACGTGGTCATCCTGTTCAACGGCGAGATCTACAACTGCCCCGACGACCAGGAGAGCGAGGCGCGCTACCTGCATGACCTCTATCTCGAGAAGGGCGCCGACATCTTCCGCCACCTCGACGGGGAATACGCGATCCTGATCGTCGACTTCCGCACCGACACGCTGCTGGCCGCGCGGGACTGTTTCGGCACCAAGCCGCTGTTCTTCGGCTCGAACGGCAAGGATTTCGGCTTTGCCAGCTATCGCGACGCCCTGTCGGCGCTGGGGTTTTCCGACATCCAGCCGCTCAAGCCCAATCACGTGGTGGACTATGCGCTGGACGGCAGCCGCATCGTGTCGCGCGAGATCTACCAGTTCAACATCGCCCAGCACGAGACCGAGGTCGAACCCTGGTTCGACGCCTTCGACGCGGCCGTGGCCAAGCGGGTGCGGCACCTGCGCGGCACGCCCTTCGTGGGCCTGTCCAGCGGCTATGACAGCGGCGCCATCGCGGCCTCGCTGATCGCTCAGGGCACGCCCTTCATGTCGATCACCGTCGAGGGGCGCGAGGATCCGCAGGTGGTCGCCGGCCGCATCCGCGCGGTCGAGGCCTCGGGCAACCGGGCCATCACCATCCCCCAGGAGGAGCTGGACGTCGCGCGCTGGCAGGCCTGGCTGAAGGACCACGTGGAGGACGAGCCCTATGTCATCGTCAACGACGAGGGCGAGCGGCTGGAGCGCGGCAAGAGCGTGCATGGCGACAAGGCCGCCCTGATCCTGGCGGGGGTCTGCGACAAGGCCAAGCAGAATGGCGCGCTGGTCTACCTGTCGGGCAGCGGCGCCGACGAGATCTTCTCGGATTACGGCTTCCAGGGGCGCAAGTTCTTCGCCCACAGCAATTTCGGCGGGCTCTACCCGCAGAACCTGCTGGGCCATTTCCCCTGGTCCTCCTTCTACGGCAGCACCCAGGCGGCCTATCTCTTCAAGGAGGAGATGGTGGCGGGCTCCTTCGGGATGGAGGCGCGCTATCCCTTCCTCGACCTGCAGGTGGTGCAGAGCTTCCTGTCGCTGACGGCCGACGTGAAGAACGAGCTTTATAAATCCGTGATCCGCCGCTACCTGGCGCACCGGGACTTCCCGGTCCACGAGAACGCCAAGATCGGCTTCGGCTTCGCCAAGAAACGGCCCTGGTGGAAGTTCTGAGCCACCTCGCGGCCCGCCCCGCGCACCACCCCTTCCGGCGCGCGCCCGGAGGAACGGGGGCGCCGCCTCCGGCGGGGATATTTTTGCGACAATGAAGGGGGGCGGAGCGCGTCAGCCCGCGGCCTGCACGGCGGCGACCACATCGGCGATGGTGGCCTCCAGCAGATGCTCGTCCTCGCATTCGCCCATCACCCGGATCAGGGGCTCGGTGCCCGACTTGCGGATCAGAAGCCGGCCCTTGCCGCCCAGGCGGGTCTGGCCTGCGGCGATGACCTCGCGCACCGAAGGCTCCTCGAGCGGCAGCCGGTCCGAGCGGAAGCGCACGTTGTGCAGCCGCTGGGGACAGGGGGTGAAGACCCGCGCCAGCGCGCTGGCGGGCTGGCCGGTCTCGACCATGGCGGCCAGGAACTGCAGCCCCGCGATCAGCCCGTCGCCGGTGGTGGCGTAATCGGTCATCACGATATGGCCCGACTGTTCGCCGCCCAGGTTGAAGCCACCCCGGCGCATGGCCGCGACCACATGGCGGTCGCCCACCGGCGTGCGGTGCAGCGCCAGCCCGCGCCCGGCCAGGAAGCGTTCAAGCCCCAGGTTCGACATCACCGTCGCCACCAGCGCGCCGCCGCGCAGCTGGCCGGCCTGCGCCCAGCGGTCGGCCAGAAGCCCCATCAACTGGTCGCCGTCGGCCACGGCGCCGGTCTCGTCGAGGATCATTACACGGTCGGCGTCACCGTCCAGACAGATGCCCAGATCGGCGCCGGTCTCGCGCACCCGGCGCGCCGCCAGCTTCGTGTCGGTCGAGCCGCAGCCCGCGTTGATGTTGGTGCCGTCGGGGGCGACGCCCACGGGGATCACCTCGGCGCCCAGCTCCCACAGCACCTGGGGGGCGGCGGCATAGGCCGCGCCGTTGGCACAGTCGATCACCACCTTCAGCCCGTCGAGCCGGCGGCCGCGGGGAAAGCTGGTCTTGGCAAACTCGATGTAGCGCCCGGCGGCGTTCTCGATCCGGCGGGCCCGGCCGATGGCCTCGGCGGGGGGCATGGCGGCCCGGTCGAAATCGCCCTCGTCCCCTTGTGAAGAGCCGCTTTCGCAGAAGGGCCCGTGAAGCTGGGCCTCAAGGTCGGCCTCGATCGCGGCCTCGGCGGCATCCGACAGCTTGAACCCGTCGGGGCCGAAGAACTTGAGGCCGTTGTCATGGGCCGGGTTGTGGCTGGCCGAGATCATCACCCCCACATCGGCGCGCATGGAATGGGTCAGAAGCCCCACGGCGGGTGTCGGCACCGGGCCCAGCAGGATCACGTCCATTCCGGTCGAGGTGAAGCCCGCGGTCAGCGCCGTCTCGAGCATGTAGCCCGACAGGCGGGTATCCTTGCCGATCACCACGCTGCGTGGCCGGCCGGTCTCGTCGGTGCCGAAATAGCGGCCCACCGCCGCGCCCAGCGACAGGGCAAAGCCCGCCGTCATCGGAAAGGCATTCGCCCGTCCGCGCACCCCGTCGGTGCCGAAATACTTGCGGGACATCTTTCCCCCCCAGGAAATGCAAGGACAGTCTGTAAAAAGTCGTTCTGAATATCCTGTCTGTGTACACAGGTCGAAGCTCCGAATCCAGAGGTGGCTGGCCCGCGCGGCGCAATCTTGCTACCAGCGCGGGGACCTTTCCTTGCCCCTCCAGGTGGATTTCCCATGGCTTCCGACATGTCTTCCGACACGGCTTCCCGCCCCGACGCACACCCCTCCGCCGCCGCCACGGGCGCGGGGCGGGGCGATCCCTTCGCCGACCGGCCCAAGGTGGCGCTGGTCACCGGCTCGGCGGGGTTCATCGGCTATCACGTCTGCGCCCGGCTGCTGGCCGAGGGCTGGCAGGTGATCGGCGTCGATGCGCTGTCGGATTATTACGACGTGGCGCTGAAGGAACGCCGCCACGCCATGCTGAACCAGACCCCCGGCTTTACCGCCCATATCGCCCGGATCGAGACGCCGGGCCTGTTGCAGAGCCTGTTTTCAGACCATGAACCCTCGCTGGTGGTGCATCTGGCGGCCCAGGCCGGGGTGCGCTATTCCATCGACAACCCCCGCTCCTATGTCGAGGCGAACCTGCTGGGCACCTTCGAGCTTCTGGAGGCCGCCCGCGCCCATCCGCCGGTGCACATGCTGCTGGCCTCGACCTCCTCGGCTTACGGCGCCAATGCCGAGATGCCCTACCGCGAGACGCACAAGGCCGACGCCCAGGTCTCGTTCTACGCCGCCACCAAGAAGGCGACCGAGGCGATGGCCCATTCCTACGCCCATCTCTACGACCTGCCCTGCACCATGTTCCGCTTCTTCACGGTCTACGGGCCTTGGGGGCGGCCCGACATGGCGCTGTTCAAGTTCACCAAGGCGGTGCTTGAGGGACGCGCGATCGAGGTCTTCAACCACGGCGACATGCAGCGCGACTTCACCTATGTGGACGATCTGGTCGAAGGCATCCGCCTGCTCGCGGACGCCCTGCCCCCCCGCCCCGATGACCGCGACCCCCTGCCCGCCCCCGCCGCGATCGACCCGCTGTCGCCCGTGGCCCCCTTCCGGGTGGTCAACATCGGCAACGGCGCGCCGGTCCGCCTGCTGGCCTTCATCGAGGCCATCGAGTCGGCCACCGGCCGCGCCGCCGAAAAGACCATGCTGCCCATGCAACCCGGTGACATGCAGGCGACCTGGGCCGATACCGCGCTTCTGGAGGCGCTGACCGGCTACCGCCCGCGCATGGAGCTGCAAGAGGGCGTGCAGAATTTCGTCGACTGGTATCGCGACTACTATCGGGTCTGAGCCCCCGCCCCCCCGTTCACTGTCGCGAAAATATCCCCGCCGGAGGCATCCGCCCCCTGCGGCCCACCCCACGGCTTGACTTGGCCCCCCGCCGCGCCCATCCCCTTGCGGGGATGAAACCCGGCAGGAAAAGAGGCACGGCATGCGGATTGCGATGATTGGAACGGGCTACGTGGGCCTGGTCTCGGGTGTGTGTTTCTCGGATTTCGGCCACGAGGTGATCTGCGTCGACAAGGACCCCGCCAAGCTTGAAAAGCTGAACCGCGGCGAGGTGCCGATCTACGAGCCGGGGCTGGACGAGCTGATGGCCCGCAACGTCGAGGCCGGGCGGCTGTCGTTCACCGGCGATCTGCCCGGCGCCGTGGCGCAGGCCGACGCGGTCTTCATCGCCGTCGGCACCCCCACCCGGCGCGGCGACGGCCATGCGGACCTGACCTATGTGATGGCCGCCGCCGAGGAGATCGCCGCCGCGATGGACGGCTACACGGTGGTCGTGACCAAGTCGACCGTGCCCGTCGGCACCAACCGCAAGGTCCGCAAGGTGATCCGCAAGGCCAACCCGCAGGCCGAATTCGACGTGGCCTCGAACCCCGAGTTCCTGCGCGAAGGGGCGGCGATCGACGATTTCATGCGCCCCGACCGGGTCATCGTGGGGGTGCAGAGCGCGCGCGCCGGCGATGTCATGGCCGAGATCTACCGCCCGCTGTTCCTGCGCGACTTTCCCATCGTCACCACGGATCTGGAATCCGCCGAGATGATCAAATACGCCGCCAACGCGTTTCTGGCGACCAAGATCACCTTCATCAACGAGATCGCGGCGCTGTGCGAAAAGGTCGGCGCCGACGTCAAACAGGTCTCCAAGGGGATGGGTCTGGACGGGCGCATCGGCAACAAGTTCCTGCACGCGGGCCCCGGCTATGGCGGCTCGTGCTTTCCCAAGGACACCCAGGCGCTGGCGCGGATCGGTCAGGACCACGCCCGCCCGATGCAGATCGTCGAGACGGTCATCAAGGTCAACGAGGAGATCAAGCGCCGCATGATCGACAAGCTGCTGGATCTTTGCGACGGCAGTTTCAACGGCAAGACCGTGGCGGTGCTGGGCGTCACCTTCAAGCCCAACACCGACGACATGCGCGACGCCCCGGCCCTGACCATCGTGCCCGCCCTTGTGGGCGGCGGCGCCAAGGTGCGGGTCACCGACCCCCAGGGCCGCCGCGAGGGCGAGGCCCTGCTGCCCGGGGTGGAATGGTGCGAGGATCCCTATGCCGCGGCCCGGGACGCCGAGGCGGTGGTGCTGCTGACCGAGTGGAACGAGTTCCGCGCCCTCGACCTCAAGCGCCTGGCCGAAACCATGCAAAGCCCCCGCATGGCCGACCTGCGCAACATCTATTCCCCCAAGGACGCCAAGCGCGCCGGCTTCGAGGCCTATGTGGCGGTGGGCCGCTGAGGCCGGGCCAGAGAAGCGGGGCCAGAGAGGCCGGGGACAGGGAAGGCCGGAGGGGGCGGGATGCCTCCGGCGGGGATATTTTCACGACCGTGAAGAAGGGGCGGGGCACGGGGGACAGGCGCAATTTGATGTAAATTGCCTGTAAAAGCCTCGCTTTTGCCGCCCCTGGCCTTGCTTTCGCCCGCCCCGCCCCGGTATCGCCCCGCGCCTGCCACGAAACCCCAAGCCCCTGTTAGCCCCCGCCCCCCAGGCTGGTCGACGGCGTGGGGGCGCCGCAGCAGGGGTGCATCATGGGGTGGCTGACACATATCGCGACATTCGGAACCGGGGGGGATCTGCCCCACATGGAGGGGATCACCGATCTGGAGATCCGCCAGGACGAGACCGGCGCCTGGCTCTACAGCGCCTCGGGCGCCGATGACGGGCTCAGCGTCTTCTCGCTGGGGGTCGGGCAGGTTGCCAGCTATCTCGAGCAGCGGGGCGCCGCGGCCAACCGGGGCACCGACGGGCTGGCGGGGATCGAGCTGGTGGAGATCGGCGGGCAGGTCGCGCTGCTGCCCTCGGGGCGGCTGGACGACCGGATGGCCTTTCACTACCTCGATGCCGACGGCGGGCTGGGCGGGGTGCGGGTGCTGGGGGCCGACAGCAGCCTGATCGGCAACATCTCGGAAAGCCTGTCGTTCTCGATCGCGGGCAAGACCTTCCTCGTCACCACCCAGTGGGGCGACGCGGGCTTCCGCAGCTACCGGCTGCGCGACGACTACTCGGTCGAATACAAGAACCATTTCGAAGGCTCGGCCCGGGCCGCCACCGGCGACATCACCGCCATGGCCTCGGTCGAGATCGACGGGCGCACCTTCTTCTTCACCGCCTCGGCCGAGGAGGATGCCGTCACCGCCTGGTGGATCGGCCAATGGGGCAACATCAAGCAGCGCGACACCAGCGGCGCGTCCGAGGGGCTGGGCATCGCGGACCCGTCGGCGCTGGACACGGTCGTGGTGGGGGGCACCGCCTTTCTGGTGGTGGGTTCGGCGGGCTCGAACACGCTGACGGTGCTGCGGGTCGGCCGCTGGGGGGGGCTCTTCGAGGAGGATCACGTGCTCGACAGTCTTTCCACCCGCTTTGCCGGCGTCACCGCGGTCGAGACCTTCACCATCGGCGACCGGGCTTTCGTGCTGGCGGGCGGCAGCGACGACGGGCTGACCCTGTTCGAGCTGGCCCCCGACGGGCAGCTGCTGCTGATCGAGGTGCTGGCCGACAGCGCCGAGACCACCCTGAGCGACATCTCGGACATCGAGGTGGTGGTGCTGGACGGCGAGATCCAGGTCTATGTCGCCAGCTCGGACGAGGCCGGCATCACCCAGTTCACCCTCGATCCCGGCAACCTGGGCATCTCGGTGAACGGCGAGAAATGGGCCGAGACGCTGAGCGGCACCGATGCCGACGACCTGCTGGCCGGGCGCGGCGGCAACGACACGCTGCTGGGCGGGGCGGGCGACGACTGGCTGATCGACGGCACCGGCGCCGATGTCATGACCGGCGGCGCGGGCGCCGACACCTTCGTCTTCGTCGATGACGGGCGGATGGACACGGTCACCGATTTCACCCCCGGCGAGGACCGGCTGGACCTGTCGGATTTCGCCCTTCTCTACAGCATGGACCAGCTGAGCCTGGTGCAGAAGGATTACGGCGTGCTGATCGAGATCGGCGACGACCGCATCCGCCTCGAGGGGGGGATCCAGATCGCCGACCTGAGCGCCGAGGATTTCCTCTTCGCCGGATAGCCGCGGTTAACCCGCTGTTGGGCCGGACCGGGCCAGAAGGGGGCATGATCGTTTCGCACCGACACCGGCTGATCTTCTTCGCCTTCCCCAAGACGGGCTCGGAATCCCTGCGCGCGCTGCTGGCGCCGCTGAACGAGGTCGGCGTGCGCCCCTGGCGCGCGGCCGGGCGGGGGCGGGATTTCCACCCCCACATGTCCCCCGCCGAGGCGCGGGCGGCCTTCGCGCGCCGGGGCTGGGATTTCGCCGCCTACCGGCGCGTCACCTGCCTGCGCAACCCCTACCCCCGGCTGGTCTCGCTCTACCGGATGATCCGGGCGGTGGACGGGGTCTGGCGCCTGCGGGCGCGGGCCGGGCTGGGGGTGCCGGGCTTTGCCGCCTGGCTGCGCGCCAGCCCGCCCCGGGGCCGGGGCGGCGGCGGGCGGGCGCATCAGCGCTGGCGCCGCCACGGCACCTGGTCGGCCCGCGCCTGGATCGAGGGGGAGGCGGCAGAATCCACGGCGGAAGCAACTGTGGAAGCAACGGGGGAAGCAGCCGCGTCCCCACTCGTCACCCATGTGCTGCGGCTGGAACACCTGGCGCAGGAGCTGCCCGCCCTCTGGCAGCAGCTCGGGCTGCCGCCGCCGCCCGATCCCCTGCCCTGGCTCAACAGCCGCCCCCCGGCCCCCTGGCAGGCGTGGTACGACCCGCCCCTGCGCCACCTGGTCGCCCGCCGCTACCGCTGGGAGCTGGCGCGCTTCTACCCCGGGGAATGGGGCGATGGATGACCATGAATCCCCTTGTGAAGGGCCTGTTTTTGTCGCCATCCCCGTGCTGGACGAAGCCGCGCACCTGACCGCACTCGTAGACTTCTTGGCGGAGGAGCGGCGCGCCTGCGCCTTCGAGGCGCTGATCCTCGACGGCGGCAGCCGCGACGGCAGCCGGGCCCTGGCCCGGCGCCTGGCGGCGCCCCACCCCTGGCTGCACCTGCGCGACAACCCGGCCCGCCATCAGGCCGCCGCCCTGAACCGCGCCGCCAGCTGGGCCATCAAGCGGGCCACCGAGAAAGCGAGCGCGCAGGAGGCCGCCTGCCTCATCCGCATCGATGCCCACGCCCGCTACCCGGCGGGCTTCGTTAAAGGCCTGGTCCGGGGCCTGCACCGGGGGCGGGCCGACAGCGTGGTCGTGCCGCTTGTCGCCACCGCCCCGCCCGGCGCGCCCCCCTGGCAGCGGGCGCTGGCCGCCCTGCAACGCCACTGGCTGGGCCATGGCGGCGCGCGCCATCGCCTGTCCCCCGCCCCCGACCTGCCCCTGCAAAGGGTCGATCACGGCCACCACGCCGCCTTCCGCCTTGCGCGCTTTGCCGCGCTTGGCGGCTACGACCCCCGGTTCCGGGCCAACGAGGATGCCGAGTATGACCTGCGCCTGGCCCGCGCCGGCGGGCGGATCCTCTTCGATCCCGCCCGGCCCGTGGCCTACCTGCCCCGCCGGGACCCCGCCGCCCTGGCCCGGCAGATGTGGCGCAACGGGATCTGGCGGGGGCGCTGCCTGCGGCTGCACCGGGCCCGCCCCGCCCCGCGCCAACTGCTCCCCCTCGGGCTGGCCCTGACGGCGCTGGCCACGCCGGGGGTGCTGCTTTGGGCCGGACCCGTGGCGGGGCTGCCCCTGGGGGCTTATGGCGCGCTCCTGCTGGCCGCCACCCGGGGCATGGAGAGCCCCTGGCGGGCGGCCGTGCTGGCGGCCCTGTCGCACCTGGCCTTCGGCGCCGGTCTGGCTGTCGGCCTGCTGACGCCTCCCCGCGTGCCTTCTGCCGCCGAGGCCTTGGCATGAGGCCCAACCTCTTCCTGCTGGCCGCCCCCAGGGCGGGCTCGACCCAGCTGGCCCATTGGCTGGCCAGCCACCCCGATATCGGAATTCCCCCTGTGAAAGAGCCGAATTTCTTCTCCTCCCATGAATTCTGCCCCCGCCTCGTCGCCCGCGAGGGGCTGAACGACATCGACCCCGAGGGGGCCCTGCCCCCCCGCCACCCGGCCCAGTTCGCCGTCTTCCGCCGGGCCCAGGATTACGCCCGCCTCTACCGCGGCCTGCACATGCGCTGGCGGCTCGACGCCTCGACCAGCTACCTCGCCTGCCCCGAGGCCCCAAACCGCATCGCCGCCAGCCTCCCCCGGGCCCGCGCCCTCTGCCTGACCCGCGATCCGGTCGAACGCGCCCTGTCCCACTACCGCCTCGCCCTGCGCACCGGCCGCACCCGCCGCCCCCTGACCGAGGAGCTGGCCGACGAACTGGCGGGCCGTACGCCCCTGGCCGCCCGCTTCCTGCTGCGGCCCTCGGACCAGGCGGCGGGGCTGGCCCGGGTCGCCACCGCCTTTCCCGGCCGCCACCTCGCCCTCCGCTTCGAGGAGCTGATCGCCGATCCCCGGCCCCAGCTCGACCGCATCGCGGCCTTTCTCGACATCGACCCCGCCGGGTTCGACCTGGACGTGCGCGCGCGCAACGCCGGTGTGGCGCCGCGCTTTGCCGGGCTCAACCACCTGCTCCACCGGACCGGCCTGCGCACACCTCTGCGCCGGGCCCTGCCGCCGGCCCTGAAACCGGCGCTGAAACGGCTGGTTTTCACCCGCCACGCCGCCGCCATCGACCCGGCCGACCGCGCCGCCCTGGAACGCCTGTTATGAGCGCGCCTGTTCATTGTCGCGAAAATATCCCCGCCGGAGGCATCCGCCGGCGCCTGCTGCTGGCCCATTCGGATCTGGACGCCGGCGGCGGGGCCGAGCTTTACGCCCGCGCCATCCGCGACCGGCTGCGCGGCCAGGGCCACCTTGTCGACACGCTCGACATCCACGGGATCCGCACCGCCGATGCTGACGATCCGGCCCCCCTGCCCCTCACCCTGCGAACCCTGCTGGCCCTCGGGCGCCTGCCGGTGCTGCGCCGCCGGCACCTGCTGCGCCACGCCCTGGTCTGCCGCGCCCTGCCCCGGTTCGCCCCCGGCTATGACGCGGTGATCCTGAGCTATGGCGAGGGGCCGGCCCTGCCCTGCCCGGTCCTGACCCTGCGCCACGCGCCGGCCCTCTTCTCCACCCGCCCCGCCCTGCTGGCGGTCCTGGGTCGCAAATCCCCTTTGAGAGGGCCTTATACGCGCCTCTGCCGCCGCATCGCGGGGCTGCCCACCGCGCCCCGGCCCGACAGTGGCCCCGCCTCCGGCTCCCCGGGCCACCAAGACCACCCCGGCGACCTGGTGCTGGCCAATTCCGCCTGGACCGCCGCGCGGGTGGTGGAACACGGGCTGACCCGGCGTCCCCCGGCGGTGCTTTACCCGCCGGTGCGGGCCATCCCGCCCGCGACCGCCCCCGTTCAGCTCGCCCGCGATCCCCATCTCATCCTCGCCCTGGGCCGCATCGTCCCCGGCAAGCGCCTGGAGGAGGCCGTCGCCATCCTCACCGCCCTGCGCCGCCAGGGGCACCCGGCCCGGCTGGCCATCGTCGGCCGGGCCGAGGGGGCCTATGCCCGCCGCCTGCTGGCCCGCCTCGCCCCCCATCCGGGGCTGGAGCTTCATCCCGACGCGTCCCCGTCCCGCCTCGCCACCCTGCTGGCCCGGGCCAGCCTGGGGCTGCATTGCTACCGGCAGGAGCATTTCGGCATCGCCGTGGCCGAGATGATCACCGCCGGCATCCTGCCCGTGGTCCATGACGGCGGCGGCGTGGCCGAGCTGGTGCCCGACCCTGCCCTGCGCTTCGCCGACCCGGCCGGGGCCACCCGCCGCCTGGCCCGCCTTCTCGCCCTTCCCCTGACCGAACGGGCACGCATGGCCCATTGCCTCGGCCAGGGAAAAGCCCTGAAAAAGGCCCTTGATTTCGAGGCAGAGCTTGACCGCGTCACCGGCCCCTTCCTGGCCCGGCTGCCCGGCCCCGGGGCATGAGCGGCACCGGCCCCCTCCTGCCCCTCTGGGCGGGGCTGGCGGGGCTGGCCCTCTGGGCGCCGGCGGTGACCCTGCCGGGGCTGGCGCTGCCGCTTCAGCCCATGGACGGGCTGGTGCTGGCGGGCTGGCCGCTGCTGATCCTCTCGCTGGGCCGCCTGCCGCCGGGAATGGCCTCGGGGCTGGTGCCGGTGCTGGGCCCGGGCCTGCTGTCGATCGCCCTCAGCTGGGCCATGAACGGCGGCAGCCCCCTGGTCCTGGGCTGGAGCCTGGGCTTCGCCCTGCCCTTCGTGCTGCTGGTGGCGCTGGTGGCGGCCTCCGCCGGGGCGCGGCGCTGGCTGCTGACGGGGTTCCTGCTGGGGGCCGCAGGCTCGGCCCTGCTTTTCCTGGCCCAGATCCTGCGCGGGGCCGAGACGCTGGATTTCCGCAACAACCCGGCCTTCCGCCTGCCGCCCCAGTACGGGCGCGGCTTTGCCCTGATGCCCGAGGTGTCGACCTTCGCCGTGCACGGGCTGATCGCCCTGGGGGTGGTGCTGGTGCTGTGGCGCCACGCGAAACAGGGCGCCTGCCCGCCCCTCTCGCCCCGGCTGCTGGCGGGGCTGGGGACAATGCTGCTGGTGGCGCTGCTTTTCACCCGCTCTTCCAGCATGCTGGTGCTGATGCCGCTTCTGGTCAGCCTGTCCCTGGCCCCGGGTGTGGCCCCAGCGCCGGGCGTGGCCGGCTTGCCGCGGGGCCCGCAAGGGGGGCGCAGCCGGCTGCTGCCGGCGCTTGTGATCACAACCCTCCTGGCCCTGGTTCTCGCCGGCTTCGTGCAGCTTTTCTTTGCCGAGCGGCTGGCCAGCGCCTCGGCCGAACGCTCGGCCGCGATGCGCCTGGCCTCGGTGCTGGGCGGGCTCTCCCCCCTCCACCAGGGCGAGCTTTTCGGCGTCGGCATCGGCGAGAACGCCGCCGTGCGCCTGCGCGCCCACGAGGCCGCCCGCGCCCTCGGCCTGCGCTTCGGCACCCTGCCCGAGGGGGTCAATTCCCAGCTTGTCGGCCGCCTTTTCGAGGAGGGCTGGCCCGCGCTGCTGCACCTGACCCTCGCGGCGGCGCTGCTCTTGCGGGGCTGGCGTCGGCATCGGCGGACAGGGGGGCCGGACCCGGTCGCGGGGGCGCTGTGGATGCTGGCCTGGGGCAGCCTGCTGGCGGCCCTGCTGGTGGTGGGCTATCGCGGCATCTACACCACATGGATCTGGCTGGGGCTGACGGCCGGTCTGGGGGTTGATGTGAGCATCGGACGGGGGGTAAATCCAAGGGGCCTTCCCGGCGCAGGCCAAGGCATGCGCGCCCCCGGCCCCGCGACCCGCCCGCCGCTCTGGCCCGGCCATCCCGCGCCATGAGCTTTCGCCGCGAAATCCCCTTTGGAAGGGCCTGTATATAGCCCCTGCCCGCCTCAGACCCCGCTGCCGCGCAGGATGACGCCCAGGGTGCGCCCCAGGATCGCCAGGTCCGTCCCCGGCCCCGCCCGCATCAGATAGGCGCAATCCATGCGGATCCGCGCCTCGTAGGCCCGCGGCTGGCCCGAGACCTGCCAGATCCCGGTCAGCCCCGGGCGGAAGGTGGTATAGGCCCAGTCGCGGCCGCGATACTCGGCCAGCTCGGCGGCGGTGACGGGGCGCGGGCCGACAAGGCTCATCTCCCCCCGCAGCACGTTCCAGAACTGCGGCAGCTCATCCACCCGGTAACGGCGCAACAGCCGGCCCAGGGGCGTGACCCGGGGATCGCGGCTGAGCTTGTAGCCCTGGGCCCATTCCCGCGCCGCCGCCGGGTCGGCCCGCAGGTGCCGGCGCAGGCGCGCGGTGGCATCGGGGCACATGCTGCGCAGTTTCCAGCAGCGGAAGATCCGCCCGTCCCGGCCCACCCGGGCATGACCGTAAAAGCCCGGCCCCCCGTCCAGCCGCACCAGCGCCCAGCAAAGCGCCACCAGCGGCAGCCAGAGCGGCGCCAGAGCCAGGCTGCCCGCCACGTCCATCCCCCGTTTCAGCCCGTCGCGATAGCGCAGGGCCCGGGCCGCGCGGCCCGCCCCCCTTGGGGAGCCGTCGCGCGCAATCCTTCCGAATAGCCCCTTCACAGGGCCGTTTTTCGTCGCGGGCCTGTCCCGCGCCCTCTGTCGCCGGCCTTGTCGTCCGGCGACATCCCGCACCGCCCCGTTGGTGCCGGCAATATCCGCACCCGGAATTTCAGGCAGAACATGCCTCATGAACCCGCTCCCGCTTGTTGTCTCACCCGGGGCACAGGGAAACAGGCGGGGCTTAAGAAACCCTCCATGGATGGGCCCTAGTCTGGGGATAGGAACAATGCCTGGTATTTTCCTCGCCAATTTCCCGCCCCGCCTCGGGGCCCATCCGGAAAGGGATCGCCATGAATGCGCCGGTGACCGGCTTGCGCGCGCCATTGCTGGACCTGCTGGGCCGGCGCGCCAGCGCCGCGCCCGGGACCGCCCTCGGGCGGGCCGCCCCCGCCCCTCGCCCCGCGATCGCGGAGGTGGCCGATCCCCTGCCCGATCACCGGATCGAGGGGGCGGGCGGGCTGTCGGCCCTCTGGGCCCGGCGCTGGCGGCTGGTGGCGGCGGCGCTTCTGGCGGCGGGGCTGGCGGCGGGATGGGCCTTCGGGCTGGCGGTGCCCCGCTACCTTGCGACGGCAGTGCTGCTCTCCTCGACCGAAGAGGCGCCGGCGGGCATCGACACCGCCGCCCTGCCGGGGCTCAGCGCCTTCGGCGGCTCCTCCACCGCCCTCAACACCGAGGTGGAGATCCTGCGTTCACGCCGACTGGCGGGGCGGGTGGCCGACCGGCTGAACCTTGTGGAGGAGGCCGAGTTCAACCCGGATCTGCTGCCGCCTTCCCCCCTGTCCCAGACCCTTACCAAGGCCCTTTCCGAGGGGCTTTTCCCGCATCTTCCGCCCGCCTTGGCGGCGCGGGCGCGGGCGGTGCTGATCCCTGCCCCCTCCACCCCGGCCTCCCGGCGGGCCGCCGCGATCGACCGGCTGATGGCGGCGGTTTCGGTGCGCAACATTCCCGACAGCCTGATCCTTGAGGTGACGGCCGAAAGCGCCGCGCCCGATCTGGCGCGGCGCATCGCCGACACGCTGGTGGAGGTCTACCTGGCCGACCAGGCCCGCAGCCGCAGCGACAGCGCCACCGAGGCCGCCGCCTGGCTGGCCGACCGGGTCGAGGGGCTGGATCGCGACCTGGCCCGGGCCGAGGGGCGGCTGGCCGAGTTCACCGGCCGGATGAACCTGGTCAGCGCCGAGAGCCTGGCCACCCTCTCGGCCCGGCTGAAGGAGCTGCGCCAGCGCATCGCCCAGCAGGAGGAGGCCGAGGGAAAGGCCCTGAACGGCGGGGCTGAAGGCGCGGGTAAGGGCGCGGCTAACGGCGAGGCTGAAAGCCCCCGCCTGCGTCAGCTTCGCGGGCTGGAGGCGCGGCTGGCCGCCCGCCACGCGGGCCAGGCCGGCGATCTTGCGCATCTGACCCGGCTGGAGCGTGAGGTCGCCGCCAGCCGCCTGATCCACGCCCATTTCCTGGGCCGGCTGAAGGAGACCGCGGCGCGGGCCGGGGCAGGGCGGGCCGAAAGCCGTCTGCTGGCCGCGGCCGAAACCCCGCTGCTGCCGGCCCAGCCCCGGCCGCTGCTGGCGATGGTGCTGGCGGCGACCCTGGGGCTTTTGGCCATGGCGGCGCGGGTCATGCTGGCCGAATCCGGCCGCCAGGGCCTGCGCAGCCTCGACGAGCTGGAGGCGATGGGCCTGCCGGTGCTGGGCCAGACCCTGGCGCGCCGCCGCTTTCGCCGGACAGCCGGGCCGGAGGCCGGGGCCGAGCTTTCGGCCATCGCGGCGGGGCTGCTGCCCCTGCCGGCACAAGGCGTCCGGACCGGGGCGGAGAGCCGGGGCGCGGAGGAAGGGGCAGGGCGGCTCTTGATGTTCACCGCCTCCCTGCCCGGGGAGGGGCACGGGGCGCTGGCCCGGGCGCTGGTGCCCGAGCTGCTGGCCCAGTTGAGGCCCGAGCTGAGGGGCGCGTTGAGGGCTGCCCCCCGGGTACTGCTGATCGAGGCGGGGCGGGGAGGGCGGCTTTGCACCGCGCTGGAGCGGGCCACGGCGGCCCTTTCCGGGCACCAGAACGGGCTGCGGGAAGGGCAGGGGGAGGGGCCGTCGAGTGCCGCCCCCTCGCTGCTGGACGGCCTTGTCACGCCCGCCGAAGGGGGCCTGCGGATCCTGGGCGGCAGGCCCGGGCGCCGAAAGGCCTCGGCCGGTCTGCCCGCCTGGCGGGCCCTATTGGAGGCCGCGCGGCGCGAGAATGACCTGGTGATCCTGGTGGCCCCGCCCGTGCTGACCGCGCCCCTCGCGCCGCTTCTGGCGCCCCTGGCCGATGCCGTGATCCACGCCGTCGCCTGGGAGCATACGCCCGTACCGGTGCTGCGCCGGGCCCTGAGGCGCCTCTGGCGGCTGCACGATCGGGACGGGGCTTTGGCAGCGATGGGCGGGGGGCTGGTCCTGACCGGGGTGGACCGCCGGCGCATGCGGGCCATGGGGCACGCCGGCTACTGAGGCTGGCCGCTGAGGTCCGCCACTGGAGGGATGTTTCGCATGCGAAACATCACGGGGGGCATCCGGGGCCCATGGGGCCGGGCAGGGGCAGGAGGGAAAGAAGGAAAGGCGGGGAATGTTTCGCATGCGAAACACCCCCCCCTCAGCGGGGCTTCAGCGGCCTTTCAGCCAGGCCTCCAGATCCCGCAGCAGATCATCGTCCAGCGCGGGACCGCTCAATTCGCAGCGCCGCGCGGCCCCCTGTCCCCGCAGGCGCAGGGTCAGGCCCGGACGGGGCGACACCACCCGGGCATCCCCCGCCGGCCCAGAAACAGGCTCTTTCCCGGGGCTTTTGCCGTCCGTCTTGCCGTCCGTCTTGCCGGGGCGCGGGGTCTCCCGCGCATCCAGAAGGCGGGTCAGCAGGGCCCGCTCGGCCTCCGCATCCGGGCGCTCGCCCTGGGCCAGGGCCTTGGGCAGGGCATGGGCGAAGCCCGGATCCTCCAGCGCCCGCGACAGGCGCAGGCCCACCCGCTCGTTGAGGCTGACGGGAAAGCGCAGATGCGGCTCCAGCCGGCGCACCACCGGGAGGAAGGATCCGATCTTCGAACGCTTGGCGCGCGAGGCGCTGGCGAACAGGGTCCTGAGCGCCGCGCTGTCGCTGTCGAACACCCCCTGGGCGACCGAGCGGTCGACGATGCGCGCGCGTTCGAAATAGGACAGGCCGACGCGGATCTCGTTCTCCTCGACCATGGCGACATAGGCGTCCGAGGCGCTGTCGGGCCGGCGCAGGATGGCCAGGGCGGTGGCGAACCGCGCCTCGCCGGTCTCGGCATGAAGCCGGCGCAGGGCGGTCAGTCGCCGCCAACCCGAGATCAGGCCGAAGCGATCGCCGATGGCGACCACCTCGATCGGGGTCTGCTGGCCCCGGGCGCGCAGGCTTTCGACCAGCACCGCCATCTCCTCGGCGTCGCTTTCCATGCGGTCCCGGACCAGATGATCCTGGTCGATGCTGTCGAGATCGAGCCGCTGGATCATCCGCCCCTCGGCGCGGGCCGACTCGAGCATCTCGGTCACCTCCATCAGCGCCGCCGCCGTGGCGGCCTCGCCGGCGACCTGGGCAATGGGCGGAGAGCTGAGCCCCGCGCCGGCCAAGGGCCGGGCGTGGGGCTGGGTGCCGGTCGGGGAGGCGGGGGCAGGGGCAGGGGAGGGGGCGCCCTCGCCGAAGGGCCCGGCGGATTTCACTTCGGGAGCGGCGGGCGCACCGGGCGTGCCGGGCGCGCCATCGGTGTAAAGGGCGGGGGTCAGTCGTTTACGCTTGGCCATCGGTCACCTCGTGGCAGGCAATTGCGGGCGAGGGGGAGGATCCCCCGGCGGCATTCAGAAATCCCTGACCGGGCGCGCGCCGCGAACCCCCCTTTGCAAGGGCCGCTTTTCTCATGCCCCCGCCTCCGCAGTCGCGGCAGGGGCCCTGGTCGCCGCGGCCTCTTTCTCCTCGCGCCGCCAGATGCCCAGCAGCAGCCGCTTGAAGGCGGCATAGGTCTCGTCGAAGGTCGAGCGGCCGCGCACATAGGTCTCGCGGTTGAAATCCCGGTAATCGGCCTCGTAGATGCCCGACACCTGCTCGCCGGCCTGACCGATCAGGGCGGTGAAATCCTGCCGGTGGGGCGACAGGGTGCGGCCCAGATAGGCCTGCATCAGGGCGGCCAACTCGGCCTGCTGGGCCCCGTCGTAGCGTGTGATCACGGTGCGCACCGCATCCCATTCGAACGCCAGCCCCTCGCGGCCCAAGGCGCGGGCGGCCATGTTCTCGCCGGCCTCGATCGACTGGAAGGTCGAATGCAGCATGTCAAAGAACCGCCCCGTGGAATCGAACTCCAGGAACGAGGCGCCCATCGGCACCAGCAGGATGTCCGCCGCCGCCAGCCCGTTGATCGTCAGATACCCCAGCGCGGGGGGCGTATCGATGAAGATCAGATCATAGGCATCCAGCAGCCCGTCCTGTTCCAGACTGTCGGTCAGCGCGTCCCACAGCTTCCAGCCCCGCGCCTGCATCCGCCAGACCGGGATCTGGAACTCGGCCCAATAGAGGTTCAGCTGGGCGCCGATCAGGTCGATGTTGGGCCAGTGGGTCTTCTGCACGACGTCGGGGGCGCGGACCTTGAGGGCCTCGGCCAATGTGTCGTCGATGGGCACGGGCGCCTCGCCCCGGTCCATGCGGGCGCGGTTGTCGCGTTGCAGCAGGGTGGCGTAGTGGCGGGCCAGCAGCGGAAAGACCGTCTGCCATTCATCGGCCACCTGCCCGCCGAAGATCGAGGTCATGGAGCCTTGGCTGTCCAGATCGATCACCAGCACCCGGTAGCCATCCAGCGCCGCCGACATGGCCAGATGCGCCGCCGTCGAGGTCTTGCCGACCCCGCCCTTGAAGTTCGCCACCGCCACCATCTTGGCCGGCAGGCCCTTGGGCCGGTAGGGGGCGTATTCCTTGGCCTTGGACCCTTCGGTGGCGAAATGGGCGCGCAGGCGCAGCACCTCGTCCAGGGTGAACCACTTGGCGCCGCCCTCGGTCTCGGACCGACCCTGGGGCAGGTTGGGGTTGGCCTTGAGCACCCGGCGGAAATGGGCGGTGGCGACGGGGATCAGGTATTTGGTGATCTCCCAGGTCGAGAACAGCCGCAGCTGCTTGCGCCCCTCCTCGTTCAGACCCCGGCTGGCCAGATCCTCGCGGCCGCGGCTGCAGGCGCCGGCGATGGCGGCAAAACCTTCGGTGGTGACCGGCCCGTCCAGCTCGGCCAGCGCCCGGTCGGGGTCGATGTTGAAATAGGGGGGCGGGGTGTCGTGAACGCTCATGGGGGGTGCCATCCTCTGCCATCCTCGGGGCCTTTGCCAGATCTCTGGTGGATCTGTTTGACGGCGTCATCTGCTGGGGAATGCCAAGTCATGTGCGCCGTTTAGGGCAATATACCGGAAAACACCGCACATGGAAGCATTATGAGGACAGAACCCGTTTTTCTAAGCAAATCCTGACGGTTCTGATGCAGATCAGACCTATGGGGGGCAGGGCTGTCAACGCATTGCCCTGGCATTTGCCGAGTTATTTTCAAGTTATAGGATAGTTAAGGGGACAGGGCGCTTTCAGGAAGCTGCTGAAACAAAAGACGGAATCGGCGCCAAATCCAATCGGGGCGATTCCGATCCCACGATAGGGCGACTCTGAAACCACGCGTCGGCGATTCCGAAGCCACGATTTTTCCGGGCCTGCGGGATCAGGGCGCTGGACGGTCTCTGTGGATAACTTTACCCTGCCCGTCATTGAAACCACGAATCCCCCAGGCCCGGTTTCGGGCTCGGAAAAAAGGGATCGCGCCCCCCCGAGACGGGGGCCCAGAGGCAGCAGGACACCCGGAGGGCGGCGACAGATCGTTCCCGGGCAAGAGGGACAGGCAATGACGGCACTCACGGGCGCAGGACCCGGTCTTGGTGGGCTTCTGCCCGACCGCCACCCGACGGGCGATTTCTTCGTCTGCGATATCTTCGACGCCATCCCCAAGGACGATCTGGCCAGCATGGAGCATCCCATGTTCTCGCTGGCGACCCGCCCCGACCGGCGGGTGCTGAGCTATGTCCACAACGACACCCGCATCGAGGTGGTGCCCAGCGTCAAGGGTCTGGCCACGATCCACGACAAGGACATCCTGATCTATTGCATCAGCCAGCTGATGGGCGCGCTCAATGCCGGGCGCGCCCTGTCGCGCCGGGTGGTGCTGACGGCCCATGATCTGCTGGTCGCCACCAACCGCGAGACCTCGGGCGATGGCTACCGCCGGCTGCGCGACGCCTTCGAGCGGCTGGCCGGCACCCGCATCACCACCAACCTGACCACGGGCGGGCGCGAGATCACCCGCGGCTTCGGCCTGATCGAAAGCTGGGAGATCGAGCGTCACAGCCGGGGCGGGCGCATGATCTCGGTCAGCGTCACCCTGTCGGAATGGCTGTTTCAGGCGGTGCTGTCGAAATCGGTGCTGACGTTGAACCGCGATTACTTCCGCCTGCGCAAACCGCTGGAGCGGCGGATCTACGAGTTGGCGCGCAAGCATTGCGGCCGGCAGGAAAGCTGGCGCGTCTCGGTCGACACGCTGCTGAAGAAATCCGGCAGCGCCTCGCCGCGGCGGGTCTTCCGGCGGATGCTGCGCGACATGATCGCCGCCGACCAGCTGCCCGATTACGAGATGCACGAAGAGCCGGGCGACCTGATCCGCTTCGCCCCCCGCGGCGGCGTGGTCGAGGATCCGCGCATCCTGCCCCCCAGCCTGCGCGCCGAAACCCATGAGGCCGCCCGCGCCCTGCGCCCCGGCGAGGACGTGCACGCGCTGGAAGCCCGCTGGCGCGGCGTCTGGGTCCGCAGCGGCCGCCCCCGCCTGCGCGCCCCCGACGCGGCCTTCCTGGGCTGGCTGAAAAAACAGGGCTAGGCCTGTTCCCCCACCCCTCATTGTCGCGAAAATATCCCCGCCGGAGGCCTCCCCCTCCACGCCGGGCTCCCCCGTCACCACGTTTTCACCACGATCCCGGCGAGAGCCCGCCGCGCCGCCCAGCGGGCTCATTGTCCGCTGGCATTCGGTTTGCTAACATGCTCAGATATTTACCAAAGGCCGCATTTATCAGAGCCGAGATCTTTTCATGCTGTATTCCGTCCTGAGCAATCTGAGCCGTTTCCAGAAACGGATGCTCTTTCTTTCGCTGGACACTTTCCTGGTCCTGTTCAGCCTCTACGTGGCCTTCGCCCTGCGTTTCGGCACCCTGGCCCCCTTCCCGCTGATCCACGGATCCTGGATCCTGTGGCCGGTGCTGGGGGTGCTGGGGGCGGGGATGATCATGCTGCTGCGGCTGCACCGCATCAAGCTGCATGCCTTCGAGGGGCGCGCCATCCTGCGTCTGGCGGCGGCGGCCTTCCTGCTGACGGTGACGGCGATGGCGGTCAGCTACCTGCTGCGCCTGGGCGCGCCGCGCTCGGTGCCGGTGATCTTCGGCACGGTCTTCTTTCTCAGCGCGCTGATGGCGCGGCTGGGGGCGCTGGCGCTGCTGGGGTATCTGGCGACGGGGGGCGCGCAGGCGGTGCCGGTGGCGGTCTATGGCGCGGGCTCGGCCGGCATCCAGCTGGTCTCGGCCTTGCGCCAATCGCGCGAGGTGCGCCCGGTGGTCTTCGTCGACGACAACCCCGCGCTCTGGGGGCTGATCGTCTCGGGGCTGATGGTGCAGCGCCCCGAGAAGCTGGCGGCGATGGCCCGGTCGGGGCGGATCCAGCGGGTGCTGCTGGCCATGCCCTCGACCCCGCGCAGCCGGCTCAACGCCCTGCTCGAGAAGCTTTCGGCCCTGGGCTGCGACATGCAGATCCTGCCCTCCTATGTCGATCTGATCTCGGGACGCGAGCTGGCGGGCGCGCTGCAGACCGTCGCGCCCGACGAGCTTCTGAACCGCGACATGGTCGATCTGGACATCCCCGACGTCGCCAAGGCCTATGCCGGGCGGGTGGTGATGGTGACCGGCGCCGGCGGCTCGATCGGCTCCGAGCTTTGCCGCCAGCTGCTCAACTGCCGCCCCGCGCGGATCGTGCTGTTCGAGCGCAGCGAATACGCCCTT
>NZ_PGFI01000014.1 GCF_002797755.1 Brevirhabdus pacifica | reverse complement strand
GTCTTGTAGGTCGGGGATGTCGGTTTGCTCATGGAGCCCGGCTACCACGCTGGATTCACAAGATGAATCCCTCACGCGATTTGTGCAACAGAGCCCCTTTCCGCTGGCATGAAGTTCCAGGAATGCCAGAATCAACGCTTCGCGGATTTCCGCGCGTTCCTTCTCCATTTTGCTGAAAAGACTCAAGAACTGCGCAGGGATGGCGGCATCTTGCATACCCATCCGCGCCGGGGTGTGTTCGAACTTGCCCTTTTCGAGCCATCGAGCGATCTGGCTATTGTTGAACCCCTGCACCACACCATTTCCGTCGGCGGGCATAAACAGGTGATCATTCCCCCGCGTTTCGAAGTAGAGGAACTGGCGACCATCGATGAGGATCTCGTCGTTGACGTCAAACGCATAGCGAGGCAAAATCGGGCTGGGGATGATATCAAGCATCGCGGAACTCCCGGGTCACGGTGGCCTCGTAGGAAATCTTGACCCCTTCCGGGATCAGGAGGTGACGGTTGCGGATCAGGCGGACTACAGCCCGAAATCCGGAACCACCTTGGCCGATCTCATCTACAAGATCGGCGATCCGAACCGCGCCCACGACCTGCCGCACAACGCGCAGCGCAGAGGCGTCCACCACAGGATCAGGGCATCGCATTTCATGCATGATTTCGGCGTTGTGGAACTCGTGAGGACCGAAGTGCTTTTCAGTCATGACCACAGCGCGGTCTGCGAAATCCGGAGTCACCTGACTGCCAATGAACCGCAGTTCTTCCGCAACGGATGGCTTGCTGAACCGATAGGCGGATTTGACCATGACCGCGATCCGTGACCCGTCGCTCTGAGTGGTCAGGAAATCGAAGAAATGCCTTGCAGGTTCGCCGTCGGTGCCAAGATAGGTGAATGGCACCTGGTTCTCGACGTGCACCACTTCCGGCCGAGCCAGGAGTGTCAGGGCCACCTGGAGCTCGGTGTAGCTTTCGATATCCATGCACGTGCCTTCGTCAGGCCCGACATTCAACTGTCCGGTGAAATGCTCCCGGCGGCCTTTCGCGACTCGTCGTTGGGCCGTTGACGGTCGCGGAAGATGGACGGTCCCATCTGGCAATTCCAACATGAAAAGTTCCCTCTCGATTGAGCGCGGACGCGCTCGTTGCATGTGACCCGAGCGCGCCTCCGCGCTTCGGAACTGTTGAGAAGATTGGCCTTTTTCAAAAATGCAGAAGAAATTTGCGAAATCAGTGATAATTAATTGATTTTGCAGTTAAAAAATACAGGAGCCCTGCATCAGATGAGCGTCATGCAAGAAACTCGGGCGCGATATGCAGACCATCAGATCGGAACGTTGCTGAGGGAGACGGACCCACCCGGACCGGCAACCGAAGTCCGCGTCCTGCAAGCCTCCAAGACGCCTTGGTCATCGACGGTCCCTTAGGCTGGTTATGTGTCGTCTTCGCTCAGGGTCGCGAAGCCCAGGAATTGCGGTGGCACGACGTCAGTCAGCCAAACTCCGTTGTCAGCCTGAAAGAATTCGTGGCCAGCGCTGTGCATATCGAGCGCGCCGACAGTCAGCACGATGGGTTCCCCGTGCCTGCCTCCAACGCCTTTGGCCGTCGCCGGATCGGCGCTGAGATGAACCTGGCGCCTTTTCATGGGGAGCAAGCCTTCGGAGAATATCTCATCCAGCATTCTGCGAGCGGTTCCATGGTAGAGTGTTGCTGGAGGGATCTTCGGCTTGAGGTCCAGATTGACGTCGACAGAGTGCCCCTGCGCCGCACGGATACGCTCCCCGTTCTCCGCGACCGTGAAGCGCTGCTTGTCGTCAGCGGCAACAAGCTCCAGCAGCATATCGCGCGACATACCCCGGCCGGATTGTTTGAGTGCTCGCAGCAACCGATCCACCGGCACCCATCCTGCCGGATCGAGTTCAAGACCAACCAGATCTGGCCGGTGCCTCAGGATCAAACTCAGAAATCTACCTTGGCGCGACATGGCTCGTCCCCCGAAAATTCACAGGTGCAATCCGCCCGGCGCAACTCCAGGAAGGGCCATCACGAAGGGCTCCCTTCCACCATCAGGACATTGAACTGCGGCTTCATGCACCAGCAATCTTGGCTATTCTTCAGCAGCCGAAATTGATCGCGAAACAAATCTCCTGAAGGACGCGGCGACCAATAATGGCTGCAACGCACCTTGGCTGAAACAATGGCGCTGCCTCCGAAGCACATCTTCCTTTTGAGAGGGCTCTCCCTGGTCTTGCACGTGCGTTCTTTTTTGGCACGCGGGAGCTTGTGCGCGGCGGTTGATCCGGTAGGCTGTTCAAATACTTGTGGGAAGGTCGAAATGGAAAAACGCTTTCTCTCGGAACGAGATATTTGCAGCAAATTCATAATGCCGGCTTTGATCTCAGCTGGTTGGGATCTGAAGACCCAGATCGCGGAAGAAAAGACGCTGACCGACGGGCGAATTATCGTCCGCGGCCGCATGGTGGCGCGCGGTCAAAAGAAGCGTGCGGACTACGTCCTTTATCTAAAGCCCAACATCCCGATCGCGGTTATTGAAGCCAAGGACAACAAGCACAGCGTAGGAGACGGGATGCAGCAAGCGCTGACCTACGCCAATATGCTTCGTGTTCCATTTGCCTTTTCATCCAACGGCGACGGATTTGTCTTCCATGACAGGACCGGACAGTCGGCGGAGATGGAGGCGCTGATCGGCCTCGATGGCTTCCCATCCCCTGCAACCCTGCTCGCAAAATACAAAGCTTGGAAGCAGTTGTCGGACAGCCAGGCAGAAACCGCGTTTCATCCCTATTTCGATGATGGCAAGACGCCACGATACTATCAGATGAACGCGGTCAACGCGTCCCTCGAGGCGATATCCAAAGGCCAGGAGCGTCTCCTGCTTGTCATGGCGACAGGGACCGGAAAGACGCTTACCGCGTTCCAGATCATCTGGCGCCTCTGGAAATCGGGGGCGAAAAAGCGTGTCCTGTTTCTGGCGGATCGGAACATCCTGATCGACCAGACCATGGTCAATGACTTCCGGCCCTTCATCGGCGACATGGCCAAGTTGTCCTCGCAGTCCAAGACAATCGAACGCCCTGACGGCAGCACCGAAAACCTGACGCTGGCTGTCGACAAGAAGAGACGGATCAACACCGCCTATCAGATCTACCTGGGTCTCTACCAAGCGCTCACAGGCCCCCAGGAATCACAGAAGATATACAAGGAGTTGTCGCCAGATTTCTTCGATCTGATCATCATCGACGAGTGCCACCGCGGAAGTGCAGCCGAGGACTCGGCCTGGCGGGAAATCCTCGATCATTTTTCGAGCGCCACCCACATTGGCCTCACGGCGACACCGAAAGAAACCGAATACGTATCCAACATCAATTACTTCGGCGAACCCGTTTATTCCTACACATTGCGGCAGGGCATCGATGACGGATTTCTTGCGCCATACAAGGTCATCAAGTGTCATATCGATCGCGACGTCGAGGGATACAGGCCGGAGCCTGGACAGGTCGACCGAGATGGCATCGAAGTCGAAGACCGCATCTACAACACCAAGGATTTCGACCGGGTCCTGGTCATCGATGATCGAACAAAGTTGGTTGCCCAGCGCGTCACGCAATTCCTGAAGGAGAGCGGCGAGCGGATGCAGAAGACCATCGTCTTTTGCGTCGACGAAGAGCATGCCGCCCGCATGCGGCAGGCCCTCATAAATGAAAACCAGGACCTGGTCGCAAAGGATAGCCGCTATGTCATGCGGATCACCGGCAGCGACAAAGAAGGGGTCAACCAGCTTGCCAACTTCATTGACCCAGAGGCGGACTATCCGGTCATCGTCACGACGTCCCGGCTACTCAGCACTGGCGTCGACGCACAGACCTGTCGCCTCATCGTTCTTGACCGCCAGATCGGGTCCATGACCGAGTTCAAACAGATCGTGGGCAGGGGCACACGTGTGCATCAGGACACGGGAAAATACTACTTCACCCTCATGGATTTCCGCGGCGCGACGAACCACTTCGCCGATCCTGATTTCGACGGCGACCCGGTGCAAATCTACCAGCCCACAGGCGATGATCCGATGCTGCCCCCGGAAGACACCGATGCCCCGTCAGGCGATGAGGGGACCAGCGGGCAAGATCCGAGCGGCGGGGATGAACTTGAGATCCTCATCGATCCCACTCTCGGCGGTGACGCGGCGATACCCGGCGGAGGTGACGACACCGGGCCGGTGCGAAAGATCTACGTCGATGGCGTGGGCGCGACGATCATCAAGGAGAGGGTCGAATACCTGGACGCCGACGGGAAACTCATCACGGAGAGCCTGAAAGACTTCACCCGCAAACACCTTACGCGCCGCTTCGCCTCGATGGATGATTTCCTGCGGCGCTGGAATGCCGAGGAACGCAAGCAGGCGATCTTGGATGAGCTTGCAGAGGAAGGCCTGGACCTGAACCTGATCGGAGCCGAACTCGGCCAGGACCTCGACCCCTTCGACCTGGTCTGCCACATCGCCTTCGACGCCAAGCCGCTGACCCGAAAGGAGCGGGCCGAGAACGTCAAGAAACGTGATGTCTTCAACCGCTACGGTGAGCAAGCCCGAGCTGTTCTGGAAGCCCTGCTTGAAAAGTATGCCGATGAAGGGGTATTCGACCTCGACGATACGAACATCCTCCAAATCAACCCCTTCTCCCACATGGGAACGCCAATCGAGCTCATGCGGGCTTTTGGTAAGAAACCTGACTATCTGCGGGCAGTTCACGACCTTCAAAACGCCCTATATGAAGAAAGCGCTTAGATGAGGACTATTGGAAAATCCAAGTTGCTGAATATTCCGGCGCAAGGGGGAATTCCCGTCGAGCAAACAAACGGTGAGATTAGAAAATCAAAACCCACTCCTGTCAAAAACTATTTAGACTTGGCCGACAAGATTGCAGAAGTTCAGTATCTAAACCCAGAATACGTTCTGGTTTTTCGCGGCCAATCCGCCGATCACACAGACGAAAACAAAATGACTTCAATAAGGCCGGGAATATTTCGTGGACGCGATTCTACGGTTACCAGGTCTCCGATTGAAGCTCGATTCGAGAAGCTCCGCAGGGCAGAAAAACTTTTAATAGAAAAATGGTTAGATGCGCCGGTTGCCGGAAATGAAAAGATAAAAAAATATCGAATTCTACGTTGGTCCATTCTACAGCACTATGAGATCTGTGAGACGCCATTGCTCGATGTGACCTACTCACTCCGCGTCGCAGCTTCGTTCGCGTCATTGCACGACGATAGCCATGGATATGTTTTTGCCCTCGGGGTTCCGAATATCTCCGGAACGGTCACTACTGATATGGAAGCAGGTCTCCAGACAGTTCGACTTTCGAGTGTTTGCCCACCGCAAGCGCGTCGGCCACATATCCAGGAAGGATATTTGTTGGGAGAATATCCAGACATCAGCGTTTACGCCGAAAAGCAAAACTACTCATCGTTTGAGGTCGACTTTGGGCGAAGACTGTTGGCCAAGTTCAAGTTTGAAAAAAGAACATTTTGGAGCCGCAACACATTTCCTCAAATATCGCGACAAGCACTCTACCCCAACAGCGATGACACCTTTATGGCCGTCGCCAAACAAATCAAAACTGAGCTCGGTGATTAGACTATGTCCATGAGAAACCTCGTCAAATCCATTCAGGACATCATGCGCAAGGACGTCGGCGTCGACGGTGATGCACAGCGCCTGTCCCAGCTTGTCTGGATGTTCTTCCTCAAGATCATCGACGACCAGGACGAGGCTCTGGAATTCACCCGCGACGACTACACCTCCCCCATTCCCGAGCACCTCCAGTGGCGCACGTGGGCCGCAGATCCCGAAGGCATCACCGGCGATGACCTGCTGGCCTTCGTCAACGACGACCTGTTCCCGACGCTCAAGGAACTGCCCGGCACGACGCCCCGTGCCAAGGTCGTCCGCTCCGTCTTCGAAGACGCCTACAACTACATGAAATCCGGCACGCTGATGCGGCAGGTGATCAACAAGATCAACGAGGTGGATTTCAACTCTCTGACCGAGCGTCAGCATTTCGGCGACCTCTACGAACAGCTGCTGAACGACCTCCAGAACGCGGGCAACGCCGGCGAATACTACACGCCCCGCGCCGTCACCTCCTTCATGGTTCAGCAGATCGACCCGCACCCGGGCGAAATCCTGATGGACCCCGCCTGCGGCACCGGCGGTTTCCTGACCTGCTCCATGCGGCACATGCGCGACAAATACGTGAAGCGACCCGAGGACGAGGCCACCATGCAGGCCTCCCTCCGCGCCGTGGAAAAGAAACCGCTGCCGCACATGCTGTGCACGACCAACATGCTCCTCCACAACATCGAGGAGCCGTCATGGGTCAAGCACGACAACACCCTCGCCCGTCCGCTCATCAGCTGGACCAAGGATGAACGCGTCGACATCGTCCTCACCAACCCGCCCTTCGGCGGTAAGGAAGAGGACGGGATCGAAAACAACTTCCCCGCCTTCAAGACCCGCGAAACCGCCGACCTTTTCCTCGCCCTCATCATCCGCCTGCTCAAGAACAACGGCCGCGCCGCGGTGGTCCTGCCCGATGGCTCACTCTTTGGCGAGGGCATCAAGACCCGGCTCAAGGAACACCTGCTGACCGAATGCAACCTGCACACCATCGTGCGCCTGCCCAACTCGGTCTTCAAACCCTACGCCTCCATCGGCACCAACCTGCTGTTCTTTGAAAAGGGCACGCCGACCAAAGAGGTCTGGTATTGGGAACACCGTGTGCCCGAGGGGCAAAAGGCCTATTCCATGACCCGGCCCATCAAGCTGGAGCATCTGGATGACTGCGCCGCGTGGTGGGGCGGGGCGAGCCGTGTGGGGCGCGAAGAAAACGAACAGGCCTGGAAAGTCTCGATCGACACGATCCGCGAACGCGGCTTCAACCTCGACATCAAGAACCCCCATGTGGTCGAGGATGACCACGGCAACCCCGAAGACCTGCTGAACGATCTGACCAAGGCAGAGGCGTCTGTCGAAAGCCTACGGGCTGAGCTGAAGGCCATCCTGACCGAGGCGTTGGCCCGATGAACGCGGATCGGTTGCTGGAGGTTTACGAGCAGATCAGCGAAGCCCCCGACGCCATCGTGCGGCTGCGGCGCTTCGTGCTGGATCTGGCGGTGCGTGGGAAGCTGGTGGAGCAGGATGCGGGGGATGAGCCTGCATCTACTCTCTTGCGTAGGCTTCTCGCCGGCAAAGAATACCTCATCAAGACCAAGGCCATCAAAAAACCACGCGAACTTGGCAGTGACGATGAGCTCATTCATCCACATCATCTTCCCACTTCCTGGCAATGGTGCCGCTTGGATTCAGTTGGTGCGATAGTTGGCGGCGGAACACCTTCAGCGGGCGATTCCTCGAACTTCGACACGCCGGGCGCCGGCATAGCTTGGCTCACACCGGCCGACTTGGGCGGCTACACCGATCTATACATCTCCCGTGGCACTCGCGACCTCTCTGATAAGGGTCTCAGCACATCATCTGCGACCCTGATGCCAGCCGGATCGGTTCTGTTCACCAGTCGTGCACCGATCGGCTATGTCGCTATCGCTGAGAACCCCATCGCGACCAATCAAGGCTTTAAGTCCGTTGTCCCCTACATTTCCGAATGTTCGCAATTCATTGCCCTAACCCTGAAGGCCCTCGCTCCGGAAATAGATGCAAAAGCTTCAGGCACTACTTTCAAAGAAGTGTCAGGAAAGATCGTCGCTGGCATTCCGTTCCCGCTTCCCCCTCTCGCCGAACAGCACCGGATCGTCGCCAAGGTCGATGAGCTCATGGCGCTCTGTGATCGGCTGGAGGAGGCCCGCAAGACGCGGGAGGAGGTGCGCGACAAGCTCACCGCCGCCAGCTTCGCCCGCCTGACCGCCCCGGATACCACGGCACAAGCGGAGCCAGCAAAAGTGGGAACCGGTTTTGCGTCCGGCTCCGCGACCAGCGAAGATGACTTCCCCGCCCACGCCCGTTTCGCCCTCGAGGCCCTGCCGTCCCTCACTACCCGCCCCGACCAGATCAAAACCCTCCGCCAAACCATCCTCAACCTCGCCGTCCGCGGCAAACTGGTGGAACAGGACCCTGCGGCTGAACCGGCGTCGGCGTTGCTTGAAAAAATTGCACAAACCAAATCCGAAGAAATTCGATCAGGAAAACGCAAGAGAGATCGACCGCTTGGCGAATTCAAATTAGCCGACATGCCAACTATCCAACCCTGTGGTTGGGCGTTCGATTTCCTTCAGAACGTGATCGATGTGCGCGACGGAACACACGACACTCCAGCCGCCAGCGAAGAGGCCAACGCGATACCACTCGTAACCAGCAAGGATTTCAAAGCTGGCGAAATTGACTTCCAAAACGCAAAACGAATTTCATTGGCTGACCATATAGAGATTTCGAAGCGCTCTGCGGTTGATGTCGGCGACATTCTATTCTCCATGATCGGCGGGAACATTGGCAACCAGGTAATGGTGAACGATCCCAGGCCATTCAGCATCAAGAACGTCGCTTTGTTCAAATACTACGACACCGCTTCGACCCTTCCGAGATTCATCAAAATCTATATGGAAGACTTGGCGAACCGACTACAGAACGAAGCTTCCGGGGGCGCACAGCCATTTGTGTCATTAGGCGCTCTTAGAAAGCTCCCGATTGGGCTTCCACCCCTCGCCGAACAACACCGCATCGTGGCCAAGGTCGATGCCCTAATGGCCCTCTGCGACCGGCTGGAGGCTGCCCTGACCACCGCCGACACCACCCGCACCCGCCTCCTCGAAGCCCTCCTCCACGAGGCGCTGGAACCTGCCACAGGCACCCTGGAGGCCGCAGAATGAGTGAAACGACCGAGAGGTTCATCCGGATCTATGAGGGGCTGGTAAAGGAGGTGAACAACCGCGCCAAGATGGAAGGCTCACACTCCTTCGAGATCGAGGCAGCCACCCAGCGTGATCAGGGTGTCAGGCGACATCGAGACATGCTCCGCTACATCAGGGATATTCGCCACGCGCTTCAACATCCCAAACACAAAGCCCAGGGGCACGCGGTGATCGTTTCACCTGACTTCCTTGCCGAAGTCGAAGGCATCCTGAACTATTTGCGCAACCCTCCGTCGGCGAATTCGGTCGGCGTATCGCGCAAAGACATGAAAACTGCGGAGCTGACGGATCAGCTCGGAGAGCTTGCCGATGACATGAAGCGAACAGGCTTCAGCCATCTGCCAATCCTCGACGACCAGAATGTTCTGATTGGCGTGTTCAACGAGGCGGCAATCTTCGACTACCTGTGGCACGACGCCGAGCAAATCGTCTCGCGCACCATGACGATCCAAGACATTTTCCCCCATTGTCAGCTGGACGCTCAGCATACGGAGACATTCCGCTTCGTCCGCCCATACACTTCCGTCGACGATCTGACAGAGATGTTTCGAGCCATTGAAACACCGACCAGCCGAGTTGGCGCCGTCTTCGTGACTGCTTCCGGAAAGGCAGACCAGCCAGTCCACCGTTTGATAACTCCCTGGGACGTCATGACAGTGGAACGGCGCTGATAGGAGGGGTGAGGATGGAGATGAAGATCGATTTGCGATCTGTCATACGGTCGATCCGTGAAATTTCCCGCGGCACGTCCGTCGCCTGACGGTTGCCGATTTCTTTAAGCCGTCCTTCACCCGGCACTGATTTCGGACACTTATGCATTGAAGGTAAAATAGGCATGCCCAGCGATAAACAGTTTCCCAACATTTGGCTCCGCTCTTTCTTTGGCTTCAGCCCCGAGGAAGACGGCTACATCGGCTGGTCCAAAGAAACCAATCGCCAGCACGTCATGGACAAGATTGCACCAGGTGATCTCATCATGATCTATGGGGCCGGGTCCGGCAGCACGAACCCTGGCGACAAGCTGCGGATACTGGGTTTCCTACAGATCGAACCCACTGCTATTCGGGATATCGACAAGGCTTCGGCCACAGGAATGAAGCGCAAGCAAGACAATGGCTGGTCAGATAAATGGACCTATGCAATGCCTGTCCGCCGCGCTTGGCGGGTGAACACTCCGGCTCGGCTCGACCAGATTGCCTTTCGGACCTACCAGCCGGAAAAGGGACGCGCGATCGCGGCCTGGAGCCCAAGCATCGAACCCGACGAAATCGAAAAGGCAATGGCACTGCATGTGACCGAAGTGCCTGTCTACGGGGAGCCTGATCTGGTTGGAGGCTCGGTGAACGCGCCGCTGAGGGAAGCCTTTGGGAGCAACAAACGCCCCTTCCAGCCTGCGGACTTTCCAGCCTCATATGCAAAGTTCCAAGACCTCGTAACGCAGAAATCCGACGTGCCCTTCACACGCTTTGATGAGGGCCTGATTGCAGCTTGGGAAAGCTACAAACCACGAGTTCGGGACTATGCGCTGCAATTGCTGGCGGCAGACCAATGGACGGAAGGTCAGATCGGCTCCGGCAACATCCTGGAGAAAGTCATCTCGTCCATCGAGATCCAGGCGACGCACGGAGACCGCACGAACAACATGGTCTTCTGGCAGAACCGATATGGACATGCGCAGCGCGACCATCGCTCTATGCTCGAAGCACAACGTAGCACTTCAGACCGCCAGCGGTTCGAGCGCCTGTTCTTCGATCTGTATCGCAGCGGCCGCGATGAAGGGTCAATCTTCGAAGACCTGCGCGACATCACGGACGGGAAGTATCCTCTGCTGGCCTACCTGTTCTTCCTCAAGGACATGGATCGCTTCATGCCGATCCAACCAACGGGTTTCGACAGGGTGTTCGGTGAGCTCGGCATCGATCTCAAGACGCTCCGGAACTGTTCATGGGAGAACTACCAGGCTTTCAACAGCGTCCTGAATGATCTGAGGAGCGACATCGCGAACCAGGCCGGTCTGAAAGGCGTGAGGCTGATCGACGTCCACTCCTGGTGCTGGCTTTTCAGCACACTCTTGAAGCAGGCTGCCAACGGCGAATTGAAAGCCAGCGGCAAAGTCAACGATCGGCATCTGGGTGCCCGTGAGAAGTCGATCGCGGACATCAAATATTCGGTCAACAAGACAGTGTTCAACTCGAACGGTCAGGTGGTTCCCAGAACGGTCAAAGACAAAGAGCTCCGCATGACCGACGCAGAGTTGGACAAGCGCATCCGCGACTTGCTGGAGATTCAGGGGAATCGGTGCGCGATCACCGGTCTTCCGTTTCAGTTCCAAGGCGCTCATGACGACCCAAACATGCTACCGTCCCTGGATCGGATCGACAGCAACGGTCACTATGAAGCATCAAACGTGCAGCTCGTTTGCCGGTTCATCAACTTTTGGAAACAGGCCGCCGACGACGCCGAGTTTCGGAGACTGATCATGCTTGTCCGCGATGCAGAGTCACGGCCTGCAACCTCTCAATAAGCATTGGCTCCCATATGCCCATTCTCATCACGCCCCGCCCCTCAAATGAGTGCGAATTCACAGAGTGGTCAATACGTGACTCGGAACGAAGCCAACTCGTTTCGGCCCTGGCTTATCTTTACATCCAGCAAGAAGAGAACGCTCTGCGAGTTATATCAGAACTGGAACCGAAAAAGCGGCCGCCAAAGGGTCGGATCGTTGATAACGTTATTGCCAAATTGGCCGGCCCAAAGCAGATCGACCTGGACCTCCTTCACAACGGAACCCCAAAAGAAAAGGACCAGGCAAAAAATAGAACGAGAACAGCGATATGGCATCGCGACGGTCTCTTGTTTCAACACTTGTCGTGGATAGTCGCTCGTCGCGCAGCCCCCCAAGCCTATATGACTTCGCCACATGTAAGACAGGCCGACAAAGGCTTCGATGGGTTCATCATTGAGTTCGACGAAACACACTCGCGACTCGAACGCATAATCCTTTGTGAAGACAAAGCATCCGAAGATCCGCGCCCCCTAATCACAAAGAGCGTTTGGAAGGAAATTTCTGAAATACGCCGAGGCGACCGAGATGACGAGATTCTTGCTGACCTGACGACGCTTTTGAAAGGCGTTCCGGACCTTGACAACGAAGCCAAGGAAGAAGTCGTTGATGCCATCTTCTGGGAGAACGTGCGCCAATTTCGCGTTTCGGTAGCAACAAGTGAGGACCACCGCAGCGCTGACGGATTTGACCACATTTTGAGAGGTTTTGAGACTATCGCCCCAGGGCCGATCACCTCGCGGATGGGCGGGGTCATAGCTTTTGGAAATGTGCGTCAAGGCCTCGAGAATCTTGCCAAGGAAGTAGCTGAAAAAGTGCGAGAAATCGCAAAGCTGGAGGACCCCTCGATTGTTCGATGATAGCTCTCGCCGCTTACTGCGCTCTGCGCCGGACTTGCCCGGTCTGGATGCCGATACATTGGATCAATTTCTGACGGCTGCACATATGGAGCTGGCTACAATCCGCGCAAGAGCCACTGACGGCGAAGGTGCGTTCACAATCCCAATGCTTGATCGTGTGCGCCGCTTGGCCACAACTTTTGAAGCTTATGTTGCTCTAAATCTTCGACCTGAGCAAACCAGTGCAACAGCCTTTGTCGCCGCCAGTGCATACCAGATCATCTCACAAGCCACGACCCGGCCAAACACTGCGCCCACGTCGCTTACAAGCGATGCAGTAGGCGCATCTCTTTCCAGCACGCTGCTCTTCTTGATCGCAGACCGTGCAGCAGATGCTTCTGAAGCTGCCCTGCAACTTCGTGCACGCGGCGAGCCACGAGCCACGAGACGTTCGCTGATTTTGTCGATCAGAGAATTTGCCAGGGGCGATCTATTGGCAGTCACCGAACGCGATTTAGACAGCGACTGGATACCCGACGAAGACACCCGTGAAGACGCAGCCGATTATCTGTTTCGGGAGTGCGCTTATGCGCTTCAGACGCTTGCAAGCGAAGCACTCGGCGGCATCAAAGAAAGAGAGCTCGTCGAGCATCGACTATTAAAGGTAATTTCCCTGGCTGATACAAAGGAAGTTACACTTCCCTCAGAATTTGACATCATAGTGCAAGAACAATTTGCAGGCCCACACCATCTTGCCACTTTGCTCTTGCGTCTATTGCCAAGAACCCGCGCGACAATGCTGGTAAATACGACTCCTCCGAAAGGTGCCGATCCAACATCTTGGAAGCAATGGGTTCTCTCTCAGTCGCAAACGCGCCCATTCCTTTGGACAAACCACCTGAAAGCCGTCGGAACTGGTTACCTGAGCCGTGGAAATTCCATGGTCATGACTTCGCCTACTGGCTCGGGCAAAACAACTTTGTCCATCCTAAAAATCGCTGCAACACTGTGCGCTGGGGAAAGCGTTGTTTACCTTGCCCCAACGCATGCCCTGGTGGATCAAGTAGAAGCCGATCTTACAGGGGAAGTAGGCAATCTTGAACCTACAAGCGTCGAAGAAACGTCTCTGGATGAACTGGGCGATAGGCTTCCACCTTTGTCAGTCATGACCCCAGAAAGGTGTCTTGCACTGCTCGGTTCTGCTCCAGAGCTGTTCGACAAGGTTGGCCTCCTGGTCTTTGACGAATTTCACTTGATAGGAACCGATGACCCGAAGCGCACATCAAAGATCAATCCCAGAGCAATTGATGCGATGCTGTCGCTTCTGTCGTTCATGGCTAACAGACCAGATGCAGATCTACTGCTTTTGTCCGCCATGGTCTCCAACGGAGAAGAAATTTCAAAATGGCTGAATTCATTTGGTGACAAGGCTGCCAAATATTTCAACGACCCTTGGAAACCAACCCGTCAGTTGCGCTCATGCGTTATTTACGACGACGCCGAAGTCCGTCACGCCATGGCAAATGCAGACAAAGCTGAGACGAAAAGCGGTCGAAAACACCTACCAGTAAAACCCTATGGTTTGTTTTCACTGGTGTCAGGTTGGCACCCCCAAAACCCTGAAAAACTTGCAGTCCGCAGACTCACAGAGCAAGCGCCACCGCTCACTCGCAGCCAGAGCGGATATCCAACTTCGAACCGAAATATTGTAGCATCGCAGATCGCAGCAGAGTTCGCCGCCAGCGGAAAACGGGTTATCGTTTTCTGCCAAGATACACGAGGGTGCAGCAGTGTCGCCTCCGCGATCGACGACCTTCTCGAGCCAGCCAAGGTCGATTTGGACGAGGCACAGAAGGCTATGCTCAGTTCAATTATCATGGATGTCGGATCTTCAAAGGCGGCATACAGCCCGAAGGATCGCCGTGCAGCTGTCCACCATGGAGACTTACTTCCATTGGAGAGACGTCTGACAGAAAGTGTTTTTCGGACTCGTCGAAATCCAGACGAACCAAACCATGGGCTCGAAGTAATCGCAGCAACTTCAACTATTTCTCAGGGTCTAAATCTCCCCTGCGATGTCGTGATTTTGGCGGGAACTGACAGGAGCGTTCAAGACGATCCTGATGGAAATCCCCGCTCCGACCTTCTACCACATGAGATCCTAAACTCCCTTGGTCGAGCTGGGCGTGCCGGCTATTCCGCAACCGGCCTGGCAATTGTTGTTCCGGCTCATCCAATTCGCATAAATCCAAACGACTTGAAATTTACGAAAAACCAGAAGCCCCTTTCGATTGTCTTTTCAGATCAGGACGCTTGCGAAGATGTCGTCGACCCCATCGCATTGTTGCTGGACCAAGTAGAGGCATCTGAAGGCAGCAGCTCCCCAAAAATTCAGGCCATGATTCGCCGCTTGTCATCTGTCTCCAACGATGGGGTGACAGGTTTCGACAGCATTGCGAAACGCTCATTAGGTTACTTTGTCAAAAAATCACTCGACGAAAAGAAAGCCGACGCATGGCTCGAGTCACGGAAAATCGCACTTCAGTATGCACATACAAAACTTCAAGACCCACCTGTCCTTGAATGGCAAAAGGAACTGGCGGTCAGAAATGGAATCCCCCCTGAAATCATCGAACGCTTGACCAGCGCTATTGGCCAAGCACCAACATCCTCTACTAGCACTGTTGCGTGGGTTGGATGGCTCCTGGACTTGACAATTAAGTCACCTATCGAACTTTCACTCTTTATTCGAGAGACCTCGCTCCAGGCCGTATTTGGACGCGCTTACACCAATCGTCCAGATCGCGAGACGGCTGCTCTACAAATTGTTCAAGCAATCAAAGAACTGACAGGAATGTGGTGCTCGGGAAGCACTCTACTGGAAATGGAATCTTGGCTCCTGCTATTCATTCGTAAATACGAGGGAGCCGTCAAACAGCAAGCTTCGAAATCCTCGACGGCCCACAGGGCTCGCCGGTTCGCAATCCGAATTTTGCCTGATCTGGGGTTTCTTTGCGGCCTGCTGGATCAAGTCGCAAGGCGCATGGAGCTTGAAACAGGCTTCGCGCCGCCTCCGGTCGTCGAATTTCTTCAGCAAATGGTGAAAGCCGGCGACTACGACATGCACCACAACGCCTTTCGACTTGAAACCATCAGCACTTCTCGAGTTGGGGCATTCAATAGCTTTCAAGAAATAAAAAGCAAATTCACCGCAGATCCGTCGAAATCTATCGAAGAGGTTCGTGAAGAAGTCAGGACCGCAATTGTAGGCAGTTTGTTCGATTCCTTGGGTGACTTGGACGACGAGTAGCAGAAACTGTTGCCGCGTCAGTATCAGCCAGCATCGGCGAGTTTCCCCCAGAAGAACCCGCCTTTGCTGCCTGAAATCAAGAGGCGCAATTCACGTTTTCGTATCACCACACCTGCGACGCAAGCCCAGATACCTAATTGAAATATTGGTTTTCAAGGCGACGAACAGAAATTTCTGCTTCCTGAAAAAAAGTTACTTCGCCTCCTGACAAACCAGCCAATCTTCTTGTTGAAGCGTCTGAAGTGAGGACGTGGACGAACTTGACGTTGACCGAATTGGGTCAACACCAGCAAGGAGATTTCCTATGCCCCGTGACTACCAGTTCACACCTCGCCATGTTGACTTCATCCTGACCAATGCCGGCGCGCTATGCTCGGCTGCGTCTCTCTTGGGCGGCGACGCCGCCGAGAAACGCGTGAAGCGCCTCGTCGATGACATGTGCATCGTCTCGCCGGTGACCCGCAGCATGAACCGCCAGCTCGACATGCTCGAAGACCTCCTGGCGCTACGTCACGTAGATGATCCGGAACGGATCGAAGCGGAGCGCTTCGCAATGATCGACCCTGGAAGCCCGGTGGTAGAGGAGATCTGCCTTTTGCTCGACGGCCTGCGTGAAGCAAGGAGCTCAATCGATTACTTCGCAGCGTGATCCAAACTGGCGCGCAACGCGCGCCAACTTGAAACCTTGGCAAACCGCCCAAGGCACTTCTGAGGAGAATTGCATGACATTCCTTCCGACGACATCCGGGTCCCCCATCACAGAACTTGCTGCGGATGCTTTTGCCTCCCGACGCCGCCTGCAATCCGCGGCACAGGATGTCCGCGAGTGGCTGCCGCTATCAGCACGCTTCGATCTGGATCACTTCCTGAGCCTTCCACCAGACCGCCTGCTGTCGGCTGTTGAACTTGCCTCCGCTGCCGATCTCATCCCAAGACTGAGGGACACAGTGGCACAGGCCGGAGGAGCACCTGTTGTTGAGCATACCGAGGAAGGCGAGCTTTTCACAGTCGGAGGCACTGAGGCCGGTCGACAGCTTCAGATCGTTCTGGATCACCTTGCGGAGCTGCTGCGGCAAGCATGGCTGGTGTCCGATCGGCTGGCAGCCGAAGCCGCGATAGAGACGCTCCAAGGGACATTGGCCACCAGAAATGGAGGGCAGCCATCCGGCTAACGTCAAAGCAGCTCCGAACCCAGGTGTATTCGTCAGGTCATTGAGGCCGTCTTCGAGCGAACACCATTCGACCATCTTTGAGATGGAAGAAGGCCGCGGGAAACCGCGGCCTTTAGTTTTGCCTTCCGTCATCCTGCAACCCCGTGGTCCCACCGCTTCGCGACATCGGTCACACTGAACACTCTCAGCAGAGACTCCGACTGTAGTCTAAATCGGGTTGAACCGACGCGAGAGCATTACCTGCCTCTCCTGGGCGCGAGATTCAGTTCCGACACGCATCGCACCGCGCATGTCGGGAACGGCAATAATGTTCACGGTTTTCGAGAAAAGCACCCGGATTTACTCTCAAAGCGCTCGGTTTCTCAATTTTCTATTTTGACGATCCGCCTGCCGGAACCATCTTCACATCAAATGAGAAAACCACTGGGATCAGATCCCAGTGGTCAGTATTTGCTTTCATAATGGCCAAAAAACTACCGGCACTGGCCATTAATCGGTTTCAGTTTCACCGTTTCAACCAAGGCGATGCCCCGTCAGCCGCATTTGGAATAGCCGCAGCTGCCGCAGGTCTTGCAGCCCTCGACCATGCGCAGATCGTGGCTGCCGCAGCTGGAGCACGAGGGGCCGCGGGGTGCCTCGTTGATGGCGACGACTTCGGCGCCGGATTCGTGGGGGTCGGACTTCAGGCCCAGGCCCTCGCCCTCGATGAAGCCGATGGCGATCATGTGTTGCTCGATCACGCCGCCGATGGCCGCAAGGATCGAGGGGACGTATTTGCCGCCCATCCACGCACCGCCGCGCGGGTCGAACACGGCCTTCAGTTCCTCGACCACGAACGAGACGTCACCGCCGCGCCGGAACACGGCCGAGATCATTCGGGTCAGGGCCACGGTCCAGGCGAAATGCTCCATGTTCTTGGAGTTGATGAAGACCTCGAACGGGCGGCGGTGGCCGTTCAGCAGAATGTCGTTGCAGGTGATGTAGATCGCATGTTCGGTATTGGGCCACTTGACCTTGTAGGTGTTGCCCTCCAGCGCCTCGGGGCGGTCCAGCGGCTCGGAGATGTAGACCACGTCGCCGTGGGGCGTATTGGGGTCGGACTCGTCGCGGGTGACGACCTCGGGGGCGCGGGCGTCTCCAAACAGGATCCAGCCGGGATCTACCTGAAACTTGTCGCCAATCAGCTTAGCTGCGTCTCTTGAAATTTCATTGTCGCCGGTGAGCCAATTGTTATAGCGCGATTTCGATATGCCAAGAGCCTCGCAAGCGCTCACTTGCGTTTCATATCCAGCGTTTCTCTGTGCCCATTTCACTCGTTCCACAGGCGTTGTCAGCTCCTCGGCTTCCGGCTTCTTCTCCTCGGACACGCTCAGCACGCTGCCGGTCACGTCGTTGGGCCGGTAGGTGGTGCAGCCTTTGCAGCCCTGATCCCATGCGGCCATGTAGACCTCTTTGAAATCGTCGAAGCTGATGTCCTCGGGGCAGTTGATGGTCTTCGAGATGGAGCTGTCGACCCAGGGCTGCACGGCGGCCTGCATGCGCACGTGATCCAGCGGCGCAAGGGTCTGGGCGTTGACGAAATAGTCGGGCAGCTCCTTGTCGCCGAACTTCTCGCGCCACATCTGCACGGCGTAATCCACGACCTCTTCCTCGGTGCGGGTGCCGTCCTTTTGCAGCACCTTGCGGGTGTAGGCATAGGCGAAGACGGGCTCGATCCCCGAGCTGACGTTGCCGGCGTAAAGGCTGATGGTGCCGGTGGGCGCGATCGAGGTCAGCAGGGCGTTGCGGATGCCGTGGGTGGCGATGGCCTCGCGCACGTCCTCGTCCATATCCTCGAGCGAGCCGCTGGCGAGGTATTTCTCGGCGTCGAACAGCGGAAAGGCCCCCTTCTCGCGGGCAAGCTCGGTCGAGGCGAGGTAGGCCGCGCGGGCGATGGCCTTCAGCCACTTGCCCGACTGTGCCGCGGCCTCTTCCGAGCCGTAGCGCAGGCCGACCATCAGCAGCGCGTCGGCAAGGCCGGTGACGCCCAGGCCGATCCGGCGCTTGGCCTCGGCCTCCTGCTTCTGGGCCTCCAGCGGGAAGCGGCTGGCGTCGACCACGTTGTCCATCATCCGCACGGCGGTGGCGACCAGATCCGAAAGCTCCGCCTCGTCCAGTGCCGCGGCATCGCCGAAGGGATCCGTGACCAGCCGCGCCAGGTTGATTGAACCCAGCAGGCAGGCGCCATAGGGCGGCAGGGGCTGCTCGCCGCAGGGGTTGGTGGCGGCGATGGTCTCGCAATAGGCCAGGTTGTTCTTCTGGTTGATGCGGTCGATGAAGATCACGCCCGGCTCGGCGTAGTCGTAAGTCGAGCGCATGATCCGGTTCCACAGATCGCGGGCCTGAACCGTGCGGTAGACCTTGTCGTCGAATTTCAGATCCCAGCTGCCGTCGGCCTTGACGGCCTCCATGAAGGGGTCGGTGACCAGCACGGACATGTTGAACATCCGCAGGCGGGCCGGGTCCGACTTGGCGGTGATGAAGGATTCGATGTCCGGGTGGTCGCAGCGCATGGTCGCCATCATTGCCCCGCGACGGGAACCGGCGGACATGATCGTGCGGCACATGGCGTCCCAGACATCCATGAACGACAGCGGCCCCGAGGCGTCGGCGGCCACGCCCATCACGCCCGCGCCGCGCGGCCGGATGGTTGAGAAGTCATAGCCGATTCCCCCGCCCTGCTGCATGGTCAGCGCGGCTTCCTTCAGCATGTCGAAGATGCCGCCCATGCTGTCGGGGATGGTCCCCATCACGAAACAGTTGAACAGGGTGACCGCGCGACCGGTCCCGGCGCCGGCGGTTATCCGACCGGCGGGCAGGAAGCGAAAGTCTTCCAGGGCCTCGAAAAATTTGCCTTCCCACTTGGCCGGATCCGCCTCGACCGCCGCCGTGGCGCGGGCAATGCGGCGCCAGCTGTCCTCGACCGTCTTGTCGATCGCGGTTCCATCGGCCTCCTTGAAGCGGTATTTCATGTCCCAGATCTGCTCTGCGATGGGGGCGGAAAAACGGGTCATGAGGCAGTGTCCTGAAGTCTGGGAAAGGGTCTGTCAGATTACGCCCGAGACGGGGGTGCGGTCAACTTGCAGATATGCCTTTTCGGCTTATCTTTACGCAAGGTGTTGTGGAGCGGTCATGGTAGATCATATAAATCTGGTAAAACTCTGCGTCGGAGCCAAGTCGGTCGAAGACCTGGTGGCCTGGCAGAAAACCAAGCGGTCGCGCAACGCGGACGGCCTGCCCTGCCACGTCACCCGCATGTGGCCCAAGCGCGAGGCCGAGCTTCTGGCGGGCGGGTCGATCTTCTGGGTGATGAAGGGCCTGATCCAGGCGCGCCAGCGGATCAGCAGCTTGGAAGAGCGGGTCGGCGCCGACGGCATCCGCCGGTGCGCCATCGTGCTCGACCCCCGGATCATCCGCACCGAGGCCGCCCCCCGCCGCGCCTTCCAGGGCTGGCGCTACCTGCCGGTCGATCAGGCGCCCCGGGACCTGCCCGAAGGCCGCGCCTCCGAGGCATCGCTGCCCCCCGCCCTGCTTGCCGCACTGGCCGAGATCGGCGTGCGCTGACCCACGCCAGGTCTTGGCCTGGGCCTTAGCCTGCCAGACCCAGCGTCCGCGAAAGCGCGTCCAGCGTCCGGTCCTGACCTTCGTCGGTGGGCGCGGTCAACGAACGGAACAGCGTCGCCTGACTTTGGTGGATCGGCGCTTCTTCAAGGATCTTGAGGTGGTTGGCGCGCAGGGTCTCGCCCGACGAGGTGATGTCGGCGATAGCCTCGGCGGTGCCGTGCTTGACCGTGCCCTCGGTCGCACCTTGGCTGTCCACCAGCTGGTAATCGGCCACCCCGGCCCGGCGCAGGTATTCGCGCACCAGCCGGTGGTATTTCGTGGCCAGCCGCAGCCGGTGGCCGTGCCGCGCCCGGAAGGCAGCGGCGGCGGCATCCAGATCGTCCAGCGTGTCCACGTCGACCCAGAATTTCGGCACCGCGATCACCAGATCGGCGTGGCCGAAGCCCAGCGGCGCCAGTTCCTGCACCAGCCTGTCCCAACGCGGCAGCTTTTCGCGAACCAGGTCCGAGCCGGTGACGCCCAAGTGGATACGCCCTGCGGCCAGTTCGCGCGGGATCTCGCCCGCCGAAAGCAGCACCAGTTCGACCCCGTCGATCCCGCCGACGGCCCCCGCATATTCCCGGTCCGAGCCGGTGCGGCGAATGTCCACGCCCCGCTCCCCGAACCAGTCGAAGGTCTTTTCCATCAGCCGCCCCTTGGACGGCACCCCGAGACGTATGCTCATGCGCCGCCCTCCCGCAGGGCCAGTGTGACACCCGGGCGGATCACCCCGCCCACGGCCGGGATCGAATTGCCCTGCCCCAGCACCCCGGTCAGCGCGTCATAGCGCCCGCCCGTGGCCACCGGGGGCAGCTCGGGCCGGGCATCGGCGGCGAAGGCAAAGACGAAACCGTCGTAATATTCCATGCTGGCGCGGCCGTGGCTGCCGGCAAATTCCAGCGCGCCCGCGTCGATGCCGCGCGCGGCCAGGGCCTCCAGCCGGGCCTCGAACCGGTCGAGCGCGGGGGTCAGGCTCGCCATCTCGCGCGCCAGGTCGCGCAGTTGCTTCAAGGCCCCTTCGGCCGGCCCCTTCAGCGACAGGATGGCCGACAGCAACCGCGTCTCCTCGCCCGAAAGCGGCGCCTCGGCGGCATCCTCGTGCAGGGCCGCGATCCGGTCGCGGATCTCCTCGGCGGTGCGCAGGCCGATGGCCTTGCCGGCCCCCTTCAGCGGATCGCCCTCGCAGGCCAGCAGGGCGGCCCGGGTAGGCGGGACCGGCGCGCGACCGGAATACCGCTCCAGAAGGGCGCGGAACCGCGCCGGGCGCCAGATATGACGACGCAGGGCCGCCTTGCGCCGGGCCGTCGTGCTCAGCCCATCGACCGCCGCGATCAGCAGACCCATGTCGCCGGTGGTTGCCGTGACCGGCAGCCCCTGCAGGCAACCGGCGATGCGGGCGAAAACCTCGGCATCCGCCCCGGCCGGATCGGCCCCGTCGAACAGCTCGTAGCCGACCTGAAGATACTCGGTCTCCCGGTCGGGATCCTCCTCCTGACGGCGAAAGACCTTGCCGGCATAGGTGTAGCGGGCGGGCTCGGCCCCCTCGGCCATGTGCATCTGCACCACCGGCACGGTGAAGTCGGGGCGCAGCATCTGTTCGCCCCGCAGCGGGTCGGCGGTGGTGAAGGCGCGGGCGCGGATATCCTCGCCGTAGAGGTCCAGCAGCGTGTCGGCGGGCAGCAGCACGTCGGCTTCGACCTCGATCGCGCCCGCATCGCGGAAACAGGCCATCAGGCGCGCGGCCTCGGCGCGAACCTCGGGCGTGCGCCACATCAGCCGGCGGTCCGGGCCAGAATGCCGCGCACGGCGGCGACCAGATCGGTGCGGGGCACCTCGGACTGGGCGGGCTGGGCCTTCCACTCCTCCAGGCTGGCGCTTTGGGCGATCTCGGCGCCCAGCTTCAGGTCCTTGATCTGCACCACGCCGCGGGCGGCCTCGTCCCCGCCCTGGATGACGGCGACGGGGGCGCCCCGCCGGTCGGCATATTTCAACTGGTTGCCGAAGTTCTTGGGGTTGCCAAGGTAGACCTCGGCACGGATGCCGGCATTGCGCAGCTCGGCGACCATCGACTGGTAATCGGCCATGCGCTCACGGTCCATGACCGTGACGACGACGGGACCCTCTTCAGCGGTCTCCCCCAGCCCCTTGGCGGCCAGCGCCGCCAGCAGGCGGTCCACGCCGATCGAAACGCCAGTGGCCGGGACCGACTGACCGGTGAACCGCTTGACCAGATCGTCATAGCGTCCGCCCCCCGCGACCGAGCCGAACTGCCGCTTGCGGCCCTTTTCGTCCAGGATCTCGAAGGTCAGCTCGGCCTCGAACACCGGGCCGGTGTAATAGCCCAGCCCGCGCACGACCGAAGGGTCGATGACGATCCGGTCCGGGCCATAGCCCTGGGCGGCCAGCAGATCCGCGATCTGGCGCAGCTCGTCCACGCCCTCGCGCCCGACGACCGAGTCCCCGACCAGCTCGGACAGCCGCGCCACGGTGGCCGCCCCGTCCTCGCGCCGCGCCTCCATGAAGCCCATGACGACATCGGCCTGCGCCTCCGAGAGGCCCGCGCCCTTGGTGTAATCGCCGCTCTCGTCCTCGCGACCCGCGCCCAGCAGGGCGCGCACGCCCCCCGTCCCCAGCCGGTCCAGCTTGTCGATGGCCCGCAGCACGATGCCGCGCTCATCGGCGAAACGGTCGGGATCGGCGGGGTCCAGCACGCCGGCCACCTCCATCACCCCGTTCAGAACCTTGCGGTTGTTGACGCGCACGATGTAGTCGCCGCGCTGGATGCCAACCGCTTCCAGCGTGTCGGACAGCATGGCGCAGATCTCGGCGTCGGCGGCGACCGAGGGCGCGCCAACCGTGTCGGCATCGCATTGATAGAACTGGCGGAAACGCCCCGGCCCCGGCTTTTCGTTGCGCCAGACCGGGCCCATCGCATAGCGGCGGTATGGGGTGGGCAGATCGTTGCGGTGCTGGGCATAGACCCGTGCCAGAGGCGCTGTCAGGTCATAGCGCAGCGCCAGCCAGTCGCCGGGTTTCTCACCCTCGGCATCCTCCTGCCAGGCGAAGACGCCGGCGTTGGGGCGGTCGACATCGGGAAGGAACTTGCCCAGCGCCTCGACCGTCTCGACGGCCGAGCTTTCCAGCGCGTCGAACCCATAGCGGTGATAGACCTGCCCGATGATGTCCAGCATCGCCTTGCGGCCCTGCACCTCGGCCCCGAAATAATCGCGGAATCCCTTGGGGGTTTCCGCCTTGGGCCGGGGGGTCTTCTTCTGCTTGGCCATCGCTTACCGTCCTTCGCCGCTGTCGCCGAGCCGTGTATACGGGCTGGACGAGGCAGGCAAGACAGGGCAGGCAAGACAGGGCCCGCAGGCCCGCGCCCCGCCACGCCCAGAAAGGACCCCGGATGACCCCAGTCTTGCCGCCAAAGCAACCTTCCGAAGCGGATACCGACCTCGCGCGTCTGACCGGCGCCGAGGAACAGATCGCCCACCTGCAGCTTATGACCGACGAGCTGTCGCAGGTCGTCGCCGACCAGCAGGACCGCATCGCCCGGCTTGAAACCCGTGTCGAGATGCTGATGCGCCGCGAGGCGGGGCGCGAAAGCGATCAGGGCGGCTCCATCCCTTTGGGCGACGAGCGTCCGCCCCACTGGTAGGCCCCTTCAGTGTCGCGAAAATATCCCCGCCGGAGGCTCCGCCGGGGGCCAGGGGGCGCGCCGCTCAGATCTCCTCGACCATCACGACGCCGCCCAGCGACTTGATCGCGCCCTTGATCTGGGGGGTCACGGGGTAATCCTCGCCCACGGTCAGTTCGACCTCGCCGGGCAGGTCGGGCGACATCAGCCGGAACATCACCGGGCCGCCGCCGCGCAGCTTCTTGTCCTGCCGTGCGCGGTCCAGCACGCCGGCCACCGCCGGAATCGCCTCGGGCGCGTCGACGAAGACCCGCAGCCCGGCCGAGGTCACATCCGCGATGGCGTTGTCGATCGGCGCCACGCCGCGGGCCAGCAGTTTCAGCTGTTCGGATTCGTATGTCGCCTCGACCGTCACGATGACGCGGCTGCCGGTCTCAAGGTGGTCGCGCGACGCCTCCAGCGTGTCCGAGAACATCGTCACCTCGTACTGGCCGGTGGTGTCCGACAGCTGCACGAAGGCAAAGCGGTTGCCCTTGGCGGATTTGCGCTCCTGTCGGCTGGCAACGATGCCGGCCATCTTGGCGACGGCGGGGGCGCGTTCGACCTTGCGGGTGACCTCTTCCAGCGTCATCACGCCCTTGCGTTTCAGCGCGACCATGTAGTCGTCCAGCGGGTGACCCGATAGGTAGAACCCGACGGCGGCAAACTCCTCGCCCAGTCGCTCGGCCGGCAACCAGTCCTCGGTCGCGGGAAGGCGCGGCTCGGGCAGATCCTCGCCGGCCTCGCCGAAAAGCGACACCTGGTTCGAGTTGCGCTGCTCGTGGATCGCGGCCGAATAGGCGGTCAGCGCGTCCAGCGCCCCGAAGACACGGCGGCGGTTGCCGTCCAGCTGGTCGAAGGCCCCGGCGCGGGCCAGCATTTCCAGCGGCCGCTTGCCCACCCGTTTCAGATCCACCCGGCGGGCAAAGTCATGCAGGTTGACGAAGGGCTTGGTCTGCCCGTCCCCGTCGCGGGCCTCGGTGATCAGGCGCATGGCCTCGACGCCCACGTTCTTCAGCGCGCCCAGCGCGTAGACCACGCAGCCGTCGCGCACCGAAAAGGTCGCTTGCGAGCGGTTGACGCAAGGCGGCACGATCTCGATCCCCAGCCCGCCCCGGTCGGTGCTGCGACGCACCTCATCGGCGTAGACGGCCAGCTTTTCGGTCAGGTGCAGATCGCAGTTCATCACGCCGGCCATGAACTCGACCGGGTGGTTGGCCTTCAGCCATGCGGTCTGGTAGCTGACCACCGCATAGGCCGCGGCGTGGGATTTGTTGAAGCCGTAGTTGGCGAATTTCTCCAGCAGGTCGAAGACCTCGGAGGCCTTCTTGGCATCGACCCCGTTCTCGCCCGCGCCCTTCTCGAACTTGGGACGCTCGGCGTCCATCGCTTCCTTGATCTTCTTGCCCATCGCCCGGCGCAGAAGGTCGGCGCCGCCAAGGCTGTAGCCCGCCATGACCTGTGCGATCTGCATCACCTGTTCCTGATAGACGATGATGCCCTGGGTCTCGGCCAGGATGTGGTCGATCAGCGGGTGGACCGAGGTGATTTCCTTGAGGCCGTTCTTGACCTCGCAATAGGTGGGGATGTTCTCCATCGGGCCGGGACGGTATAGCGCCACCAGCGCCACGATGTCCTCGATGCAGGTGGGTTTCATGCGCCGGAGCGCGTCCATCATGCCCGAGCTTTCCACCTGAAACACCGCCACGGTCCGCGCGTCGGCGTAAAGGCGATAGGTCTTGGCGTCTTCCAGCGGGATGTGCCCGATGTCGTTCTCGGCCCCTTCGGCGGGCTCGTAAAGCGTGGTGCCGTCGGCGGCCTGATGCAAGGGGCGTCCACCGCCAAGGATCTGGTCGATGGCGTTCTGGATCACCGTCAGGGTCTTCAGGCCCAGAAAGTCGAATTTGACCAGACCGGCCTGTTCGACCCATTTCATGTTGAACTGGGTCGCCGGCATGTCCGAGCGCGGGTCCTGATAAAGCGGCACCAGCGCGTCCAGCGGCCGGTCCCCGATCACCACGCCCGCGGCGTGGGTGGAGGCGTTGCGCAACAGCCCCTCGACCTGCTGACCATAGGTCAGAAGCCGGTCCACGACCTCTTCCTCGCGGGCGGCCTCGCGCAGGCGCGGCTCGTCGATCAACGCCTGCGCGATCGAGACGGGCTTGACCCCCTCGACCGGGATCAGCTTAGACAGCCGGTCCACCTGACCGTAAGGCATCTGAAGCACCCGGCCCACGTCGCGCACGGCGGCTTTCGAGAGCAATGCGCCGAAGGTGATGATCTGGCCGACCTTGTCGCGGCCGTATTTTTCCTGAACGTAACGGATCACCTCTTCGCGGCGGTCCATGCAGAAGTCGATGTCGAAGTCGGGCATCGAGACCCGCTCGGGGTTGAGGAAGCGTTCGAACAGCAGCGAGTAGCGCAGCGGATCGAGATCGGTGATCGTCAGCGCATAGGCCACAAGGCTGCCCGCGCCCGAGCCCCGCCCCGGCCCGACGGGGATGTTGTTGTCCTTGGCCCATTTGATGAAGTCGGCCACGATCAGGAAATAGCCGGGAAAGCCCATCGACTCGATGATGCCCAGCTCGAACTCCAGCCGCTTTTCGTAATCCTCGACCGGGGCGGCGTGGGGGATCACGGCCAGACGCGCGGCCAGACCTTCCTTGGCCTGGCGGCGAAGCTCCTCGACCTCGTCGTCGGCGAACCGCGGCAGGATGGGGTCGCGGGTTTCGACCTTGAAGGCGCAGCGTTTGGCGATCTCTACGGTGTTTTCCAGCGCCTCGGGCAGATCGGCAAACAGCGCCGCCATCTCTTCCTGGGACTTGAAGTAATGCTGCGGTGTCAGGCGGCGGCGCGGGGCTTGCTGGTCGACATAGGCACCGTCGGCGATGCAGATCAGCGCGTCATGGGCCTCGTACATGTCGGTCTTGGGGAAATAGACATCGTTGGTCGCGACCAGCGGCAGCCCCTTGGCATAGGCCATCTCGACGAAGCCGCGCTCGGTCAGGCGCTCGGCCTCGGGCTGGCCGCTGTCGCCGGGGTGGCGCTGAAGCTCGATGTAGAGCCTGTCGGGGAAGGCCGCCGCAAGCCGGTCGGTCAACGCCTCGGCGCGAGGACGGCTGCCGGCTTGCAGCAGCGCGCCCAGCGGCCCGCCCGGCCCGCCGCTGAGGCAGATCAGCCCGCCGGCGTGGCGCTCCAGCTCCTCGAGGGTGATGGAGGGCAGCTCACCGCCCGCGTCGAGATAGGCGCAGGAGTTGAGCTTCATCAGGTTCATGTAACCCGTTTCATCCTGTGCCAGCAGGACGATCGGGGCCGGATCGCGGGGCTTTTCGCCCGGCGCGGGCGTCTCGTACATCAGGTCCACCTGGCAGCCGATGATCGGCTGCACCCCGGCGCGGGAGAGGGTCTCGGAGGCCTCCAGCGCGGCGAACATGTTGTTGGTGTCGGTGATGGCGACGGCGGGCATGGCCGCGGCCTGGCACAGGCCGGCCAACTTCTTGACCGGCACCGCCCCCTCGAGGAGCGAATACTCGGTGTGCAGGCGCAGGTGGATGAATCGGGGGGAGCTGCTCATGCCCGCACGATAGCGCGGCGGCGCGCCGGGGGCCACGGGGCAAAGCGCCCGCGGGGCGCCCTTGCCGGATGTGGCGCGGGCCGGGGCGGGCGGGCCGGCCTCCGGCGGGGATATTTTCACGACAATGATGGGGAGTTTTCGCCGGGACGGGGGCGGTTGCCGATGCTGCGGCGGGTGCGGTGGCGCGCGAAACATGCTAGCATCCCCGCAGGTTGCCGGAGGCCCGCCATGGACGACACCGACCTGCTTCTGACGCGCACGCTGGCCGCCCCGCGGCAGGCCATCTGGCGATGCTGGACCGAACCCCGACTTCTGACCCAGTGGTTCGCGCCCGCCCCCGCCGAGGCGGTGAGCGCGGTAATGCAACCTCGGCTGGGCGGGCTATTCGCGGTGGTGATGCGCATGCCCGACGGCAGCGAGACCGAGGCCCGGGGCTGTGTGCTGCTGGTCGACCCCGAGCGGCGGCTGGTCTTCACCGACACGATGCGCCAGGATTTCCGCCCCGCGCGCGAGCCCTTCTTCACCGCCGACATCCACCTGGCCGACGACGGGCCACGCACCACCTATACCGCCCGCGCCATGCATGCGGATGCGGCGACCGCCCGGCGCCATGTGGAGATGGGGTTTCACGAGGGCTGGGACCGGGCCGCAACGCAGCTGGAGGCGGTGGCGCGGAGTCTGAAGGATTGAGCCGGGCACGGATGGCACCAGACCGCGATGAGCCGGGAGAAGATGGGTGCGGGCGAGATCCCCGTCGCCGACGAGGCGGGGCGGCTTTTTGCGCCGTCGGCCGCGCGCAACGCCGAGGCGATCGCCCGCGTCGTGGCCCGCCACGCGCCCGCCGCGGGGCTGGCGGTGGAGATCGCCAGCGGCACGGGTCAGCACGTTGTGCGCCTGGCGGGCGAGCACCCCGATCTGGAGTGGCAGCCCACCGATATTGACGAGACCCGCCTGCGCAGCATCAACGCCCGCGCCGAGGCGGCGGGGCTGGAGAACCTGCGCCCGGCGGTGCATTTCGATGCCGTCAGCGATACCTGGTCCGAGGTTCTTCCGGGGGGTGGTGCACCGGATATGGTGCTGCTGGTGAACCTTCTGCACCTAGTCCCCGAGGCGGAGGCGCGGGCGATCCTGCAACGGGTCGGAGAGGCGCTGGCGCACGGCGGGATCTTCGTGCTTTACGGGCCCTTCCGCCGCGAGGGACGGTTCGTCAGCCAGGGCGACAGCGCCTTCGACCACGCGATCCGCCTGCGCCAGCCGGGATGCGGCTACAAGGATACGTTGCAGATCATGGATTGGGCACGAGCGGCGCGGCTGCAGCTGGTGGAGCGGGTCGAGATGCCGGCCAGCAACCTGACATTCGTCTTCCGCCGTTGAGGAGCGGACGAGGACAATGCGGGGCCGGGCGGCGCCCGACCGTCCTTCAGGGGCGATAGGCCTCGGGCTGGACGCGGTCGAACTCGACCGGGGGATAGGCCGAGGGTTCGCGCCGCAACTGGGGAAAGAGTTGCAATACCGAGTCGCGCAGGTCCTCGTCGAGGCCGGCGACCACCGTCTCGGTCAGCTCGACGCTGGCGACGGGCAGGCCGTTGGCCACGAAGATCTGCGGCGTGTCGAAGACCAGCGAAAAGAGCCGCGCCCTTTCCATCGAACGATCGACATAGGCCGCGTCCGACGTGCCTGCCAGCGCCCCGGCCGCCATCAGCCCGCCGGCGGTGTCCGACACGCCATCCAGCCGGTAGCCCGGGATCAGGATGGGGTGTTCGGGCGCCAAGACCAGGTCCTGCTGCGGCATCATGGGGCCGACGGCGCGGGGCTTGAGGCGCACGGGCGCGCGCTCCGGCTCGGCGCGCATCCGGTCCTGGGAGAGGCTTCGGCGCCAGACCATGCGAACGGGCTGCAACCCGTTGCTGCGTGTCACGATCAGGTCGCCCGGGCGGACGTTCTCGACCCTTCGCGGGCCGCAGGGGGTGCGGACCTGCGTGCCTTCCAGCAGCCCCCCTTCGAACGAATCCTGACGCTCTTCCGGCGTGTCTTGAGGATTTGTACCCATCGTCATCTGTGTTCCCTCGCGTTTTTGCGACCTTCAGTGAACCCAGCAATTGTGACGAGGGCGTGGTTACGACCGGGCAGATACCGCGCCCCGGCGCAAGACCGGGTCTGCGATTGTGCAGGCGGGAAAGGGGCCGTCGCGGGGCGCGGGGCAGGCTCAGGGCAAGAACGGGGGGGGCCCGCGACCGGGGGTTTCATGCCCCTGGCGCGCGGCCCTGTCCCGGCCCTTGCCCTGTCCTTCGTGGTCCGCTCAGCCGTCCTGGCGGATGCGGGCATTGGTGGGGTCGTAGGGGCTGTCCTCGGTCACCTCGGCATCCCACAGATCGCCCATGATCCGCACCTTCAGCTTCGTGCCCGGAGCGGTCAGCCGCTCGGGGACATAGCCCATGCCGATGGAGCGACCGAAGGCCTCGGACCAGCCGCCCGAAGTCAGGCGCCCGACCCGGGTCTCACCGTCATAGATCGCCTCGCGGCCCCAGGGGTCGGTATTCTCGGGCCCGTCGATCAGAAGGGTGACGCAGCGGCTGCGTACGGGGGCGTCGACCATGGCCTGCTTGCCGCGGAAGTCCTTGCCCAGGTCGATGAACCGGTCCAGCCCGGCCTCGATCGGGGTGGCGTCGCGGCCAAGTTCGGTACCGAATGCGCGGTAGCTTTTTTCCTGACGCAGCCAGTTCTGGGCCCGCGCGCCGACCAGCTTCATGTCCGAGGGGCGGCCGGCCTCCTCAAGCTGGTCAAACAGGTGGTTCTGCATCTCGATCGGGTGGTGCAATTCCCACCCCAGCTCGCCGGTGTAGGCGACGCGGATAGCGCGCACCGGGACCATGCCCAGTTCGATCTCGCGGGCCGAGAGCCAGGGGAAGCGTTTGTTGGACAGGGCGGTTTCGGGTTCGGGGTCGCGGATCAGGCGGCTCAGCACCTCGCGGGATTTGGGGCCGGCGATGGCGAAGACGCCCCATTGGGTAGTGACGTCGTGAACCTCGATATAACCGAACTCGCCGGCCTTGTCGGCGGCGGACTTGACCAGATCGTCGCTGTCATAGGCGGTCCATGCACCTGCCGATACCAGGTAGAAGCTGTCCTCGGCCAGGCGAACGATGGTGTATTCGCTGCGCGTCGTGCCGGCGGGCGAAAGGGTGTAGGTCAGGTTGATCCGCCCCACCTTGGGCAGGCGGTTGGTTGTCATCCAGTCGACGAAGGCGGCGGCCCCCGGCCCCTTGACCAGGTGCTTTGTGAAGGCGGTGGCGTCGATCAGCCCCACGCCTTCGCGGATCGCCCGGGCTTCTTCGCGCGCATGTTCCCACCAGCCGCCCCGCCGGAACGAGCAAGAGGCGTGGTCGTCGAAACCAAGGGGCGCGTAGTAATTGGGCCGTTCCCAGCCGTTGATCTGGCCGAACTGGGCGCCGCGTGCCTTGACCCGGTCGTAGCAGGGGGCCGTGCGCAGGGGGCGCGCGGCGGGGCGCTCCTCATCCGGCCAGTGGGGTTTCAGCAGGAAGGGGTAGGTTTCCTCGTTCTTGGTGACCGAATAGTCGCTGGTCACCCAGTTGCCGAAGCGGCGGGGATCCAGACTGGCCATGTCGATCTCGGCCTCGCCCTCGACCATCATCTGGGCCAGGTAGTGCCCGGCGCCGCCGGCGGCGGTGATCCCGAAGGAAAAGCCCTCGGCCAGCCACATGTTGCGCAGGCCGGGCGCCGGCCCCAGAAGCGGGTTGCCGTCGGGTGTGTAGCAGATGGGACCGTTGAAATCGTCCTTCAGCCCGACCTCTTCGGTCGAGGGGATCCGGTGGATGAAATCCATGTATTCCTGCTCGATCCGCTCCAGATCCAGCGGGAAGAGGTCGGCGCGGAAACTCTCGGGGACCGAGTGGCGGAAACGGGCGGGCGCGCCATCCTCGTAAGGTCCCAGAATCCAGCCGCCGCGCTCCTCTCGCACGTACCAGCGGGCATCGACATCCCGCAGCACCGGGTGCTCGGGGTTGCCGGCCTCGCGCCATGCGCGCAGGGCGGGGTCGGGTTCGGTCACGATATACTGGTGCTCAACCGGCACGGCGGGGGTCTTGATCCCCAGCATCCGCGCGGTGCGCTGGGCGTGGTTGCCGGTGGCGGTGACCACATGCTCGGCCCGTATGACGAACTGCTCGCCCGAGCGGATGAGGTTGCCGCCCTTCTCTTCCATGCGGGAGACCGTGACGTTCCAGTGCGAGCCGGTCCACGCGAACCCGTCCACCTGGCAGCGCCGTTCGATCGTGACGCCCCGCTGTCGGGCGCCGCGCGCCATGGCCATCGTCACGTCGGCGGGGTTGATGTAGCCATCGGTCGGATGGAAGATCGCGCCGACCAGGTCCTCGGTCCGCACCAGGGGCCAGCGTTCGCGGATCTGGGCCGGGCTCATCCATTCGAAGGGCACGTCCACCGTCTCGGCCGTGGCGGCGTAGAGGCGGTATTCATCCATCCGCTCCTCGGTCTGGGCCATGCGTAGGTTGCCCACCACCGAGAAACCGGGGTTGAGGCCGGTCTCGGCCTCGAGCGTCTTGTAGAACTTGATCGAATAGTCGTGGATCCAGGTCGAGGCGTAGCTCATGTTGAAATAGGGCAGCAGCCCCGCGGCGTGCCAGGTCGAGCCGCTGGTCAGCTCGTCCCGCTCAAGCTGCATGACATCCTTCCAGCCCGCGCGGGCCAGGTGATAGGCGATCGAGGTTCCGACCACGCCGCCGCCCACGACCAATGCCCTGACATCGGTTTTCATCCTGTATCTCCTTGGCCTGACCCGGACCCGCGCCGCCGGGCCGCGGGGTGTTCCGTTTCGTGATGCCATATTCCCGCCGGTCCGGCGCGGTCCTTCCGACCGATGATGCGCGAAAAGCGACCCCCCGCAAGGCGGGCCCTGTCGCGGGCGGTGTGATGGGCAGCGGGAGGGGCGCGCCCGCCCCGCGTCCCGCTGCCCTGCCCCCGCCCCCGGCCGCGCAGCTTCTTGCCACCCCTGACCCCGGCCCGTAGAAGGTAACGGGATCGCGACACCGGACGGGCCGCCAGATGAAGACATGCAGGGAAATCGCCGACTTCCGCGAGGTCATCGCGGGCTACAGGGCCGCCGGCGAAAGCGTCGCGCTGGTGCCGACGATGGGCTATCTGCACGCCGGGCACATGGCCCTCGTCACCCGCGCCCGAGAACTTGCCGACCGGGTCGTGGCGACAATCTTCGTCAACCCGACCCAGTTCGGACAAGCCGCCGACCTGGAGCAGTACCCCCGCAACGAGGCTGGCGACCTTCAGATGCTGGACCAGGCGGGCGTGGACGCGGTTCTGCTGCCTTCGGTCAAGGACATCTACCCCGAGGGGGACCAGACCATCGTCGAGACGACGCGGCTGGCCAACATGCTGCACGGGCTGGTGCGGCCGGGGCATTTTCGCGGCGTCACCACCGTGGTGGCACGGCTGTTCAACATCGCCACCCCCGATGTCGCCGTCTTCGGCGAGAAGGATTACCAGCAACTCCAGGTGATCCGCGCCATGGTGCGCGACCTGCATTTCCCCGTGGCCATCGCCGCCGTGCCCACCGTGCGCGAGGCCGACGGCCTGGCCATGTCGTCGCGCAATGCGCGCCTTGACCCCGAGGACCGCGCCGCCGCGACCGTGCTGAGCCGTGCGCTGTCCGAGGCCGAGGTCGCCGTGCGCGACCGGCCCACCGCAAGCCAGCTTGAGGATCGCATCCGCGCGGTCGTGGGCGCATGTCCGCGCGCCTCGGACCTGGCGGTGGACATCGTCCGGGCCGAAAGCCTGGCCCCCATCGAAGCCCGCATCGACGGGCCGGCCGCGATCATGCTTTCGGCCCGTTTCGGGGACGTTCTTTTAATCGATCAGAGGGTAGTCACACCATGAGCAGCCAAAGCCAGGGCGGTGCCGCCGCCGGAGCCACGCCCGTGAGGCGCATCACCGTTCCGCAGATAATTGCCCGCAAGGGCAAGGAACCCATCGTCTCGCTGACCTCGTACCACGCGCATACCGCGCAGATCGTGGACAAATACGCCGATTTCATCCTGGTGGGCGACAGCCTGGGCATGGTCGTGCACGGCATGGAAAGCACGCTGGGCGTGACGCTGGACATGATGATCACCCACGGCAAGGCCGTGATGCGCGGCACCCGCCGGGCGCTGGTCGTCGTGGACATGCCCTTTGGCAGCTACGAGGAAAGCCCCGCGGTGGCCTTCCGCAACGCCGCCCGCGTCATCCGCGAGACGGGCTGCGGTGCGGTCAAGCTGGAGGGGGGCGCGCGCATGGCCGAGACCATCCGCTACCTGACCGAACGCGGGATCCCGGTGATGGGCCACATCGGCCTGACGCCCCAAAGCACCAATGTCATGGGCGGGTTCAAGACCCAGGGCCGGGACGAGGATACCTGGCCCGCCCACGAGGCCGACGCCCGCGCCGTGGCCGAGGCCGGTGCCTTCTCGATCGTGCTGGAAGGCATGGTCGAGCCGCTGGCCGCCCGCATCACCCGCGACTGTCCGATCCCGACTATCGGCATCGGTGCCTCGGTCGAATGCGACGGGCAGATCCTGGTGCTGGAGGACATGCTGGGCCTGAACCCCAAGCCGCCGAAATTCGTCAAGGTCTACGGCACGCTGGGCGACATGATCGACCAGGCCGTCGGCGCCTATGCCGAGGAGGTGCGCGCACGCAGCTTCCCCAGCGAGGACGAGGTCTACCGCTAGGGATTGATCCCGGATCAAGCCCCCGGCGGGCGGGAATCCGAGGGGGTGATACCCTTGGTTCAGAACGTACGACGGGCCCCGCGATGGGGGCCCGTCGTCTGGTACTCTGGAACACTCGTACTACGCGAAATCAACGCCAGCGAATAATCTTGTGTTCCCCTAGATCCGGCTTTTTCTCCTCGCTGAGATTGGCCGCGGCGATCTGCAGGGCGAAGGTCACGGGGTTGGAGGTGTTGGACCAGACGGCCCCCTCCTGAAGGTCCAGACGCAGCAGGGCCACGTCCGCATCTTCGCGCCCCTTGTCGAACCATGCCGCAGCAATGGCCGACCAGATCTCGTCCAGCTTGGCGCTGTCCTGCGACAGGCTCAGCCGGCCCTCGACGCTGGCGTAGTAATCATGGCTTTTGCCCGTGAAGGTGAAATGCGCGGGGCACCCGGTCCCCACCGCGCGGGCCAGATCGCTCTGGCGCGAGGTGATGAACCAGATGACCCCGGCATCCGGGTCGCCGTGCGGGGCCATGGGCTGGCCGTGCTGACCGGATTTCTCGGCATGGAGGAACCCGGCCTTCACGTCCCCCAGCTGGTCGAACAGCTGGGCCTTGGCGTCGACGTTGGTGCGATCCGTATCAGCCATGTCAGCGCGTTTCCGCGAGCCAGTCGTCGATCTCGCGCCGGGCTTCGTCCTTGGTCTTGCCGTAACGCTCCTGGATCAGGCCCTCGAGGCGCTGGCGGTCGCCAGCGGCCTGGTCCAGTTCGTCATTCGTCAGCTCGCCCCATTTCTGTTGCGCCTTGCCGGCGAATTGCTTCCAGTTGCCTTCGATTTGGTCCCAGTTCATGGCACGTCTCCTGATCATTACAAACTTGTAACAATCAAACGTGCCCGGTCCCTGCCCTGTTCCTGAGCGATCCGCGAAAGGGCCGCAATCGGCCAAGCTTCGCCAACGGGCGGTCAGAGCATGCTGGGGACCACCAGATCGGGCGGACGGTGACCGTCGGCGAAGGTCTTGATGTTGATCAGAACCTTCTCGCCCATCTCGGCGCGGCCCTCGCGGGTGGCCGAGCCCATGTGCGGCAGGAGCACGACGTTGTTCAGCTCGCGCAGGCGCGGGTTGATGTCCTGCCGGCGCTCATAGACATCCAGCCCCGCCCCCGCGATCGCGCCAGATCGCAGCATCCGCGTCAGGGCGTTTTCGTCCACCACCTCGCCGCGCGAGGTGTTGACCACCACCGCCGTCGGTTTCATCAGGGCCAGCCGCCGTGCGTTCATCAGATGAAAGGTCGACGGCGTGTGCGGGCAGTTGATCGACAGGATATCCATCCGGCTGACCATCTGATCAAGGCTTTCCCACCATGTGGCGTCCAGCTCGGTTTCGGTTTCGGGGCGCAGGCGGCGGCGGTTGTGGTAATGGATCTGCATGCCGAAGGCCTTGGCGCGGCGGGCCACTGCCTGACCGATCCTTCCCATGCCAAGGATGCCCAGCCGCCGCCCGCCGACGCGACCGCCCAGCAATGCGGTCGGCGACCAGCCGGTCCAGGCCCCGGCCTGCATCAGCGCCAGCCCCTCGGGAATGCGGCGGGTGACGGCAAGGATCAGCGCCATCGTCATGTCGGCCGTGTCGTCCGTCACCACGCCCGGCGTATTCGATACCAGCACCCCGCGCTGGCGGGCGGTCTGGACATCGATATGGTCTACCCCGGCGCCGTAATTGGCGATCAGCTTCAGCCGCTCGCCGGCCTGGGCCAGCAGGGCCGCGTCGATCGTGTCGGTGACGGTCGAGACGAGAACATCGGCACCGCGCATGGCCCCCGCCAGCTCTTCGCGGCCCATGGGGGTGTCATCCTCGCGCAGGCGCGCATCGAAGAGTTCGCGCATGCGGGTTTCGACCGCCTCGGGCAGGCGTCGCGTGACGACAACACTCAGGCGTTCTCTTGCCATTACTGCTCCTCCCGGCCTTTCGCGGCCATCCCTCTTCTGCCAAACTGCACCAGTCTTAGGCGAGGAACAAGCGCCGTCGGGCACGGGAATCATTTGAGGTCGGCAGCGGCAATCATGCGCAGAATCCTTCTCGCGACGCTTCTGGCGGCGGTCGCGCCCCTTATGGCCGACCTGAAGGCCCACGCCGCCGGCACCGATGCCCCCGGCACGGTCGCAGCAGGCCCCGAAACGGGCGCTGAATCCGGTGCCGATACGCCCCCCGCTAGCGCCGCCGATCCCACGGCCGACGACGCGACGGTCGCGGCCCCGGACACCACCGCCCCGCCGCCCCCCTCCGCCACGCCCGAGACCAAACGCGGCCCCGTCACCAACCTTCCCCTGCCCCGCTATGTCTCACTCAAGACCGGCGAGGGGAACGTGCGGCGCGGCCCCTCTCTGACCCACCGCATCGACTGGGTCTTCACCCGCCGCGACATGCCGCTTCAGATCACCGGCGAGTACGGCCATTGGCGCCGGGTCCGCGACCGGGACGGCGCCGGCGGCTGGATGCATTACGCCCTGCTATCCGGGGTCCGCACCGTCATCGTCGAAGAGGATCTGACCCCGCTGCGTGCCCAGCCCTTCGCCGAGGGCCAGGTCCGCGCCTACGCCGAGGCCGGGGTCGTGGCACAGCTTGACGAATGCCGCATCGACTGGTGCCGGATCGAGGCCGACGGCAACGCGGGCTGGGTGCCCAAGACCACCGTCTGGGGCGTCGATCCCTGGGAATTGCGCGAGTAGTCCCTCCCGCCTAGCCGTGGGTCGGCCAGGCGTGATGCTCGTCATCGATCACGAAGGCATGGGCGTGGACGGGCGCCGCGCCGCCGGGTGCTTGTGCGCCCCCTGCGGTCGCCGCTGTCGGGCTGGCCGTGTCGCCCGCCGGCGCCGCCAGATGCGGATGGTCGGGCGGCAGGTCGGGATGGGCGTGGCGCAGCACCTCGGGATCGCCCGCCGGCCACAACCGCAGCCCCGCGAAGGTGCCCGCCAGTGCCAACAGCCCCAGGATCAAGGCCGCCTGCCCCAGCCCCGCCGCCTGCCCGACCCAGCCCGCCACCGGGTAGGTCACCAGCCAGCAGGCATGTGAAAGCGCGAACTGCGCCGTGAAGACGGCTTGGCGGTCCTCGGGGTGGGACGACCGGCGCAAGAGCCGCCCCGACGGGGTCAGCACCGCGCCATAGGCCACGCCCAGCGCCGCCCAAAGCCCAAGCAGCGCCACCCACGGCAGGGGCTGGCCGCCGAAACTGCCGCGCAGGCCATAGCCGAGGGTCAGCATCGCAAGCACACCGGCCGCCGCCGACATCACCGGCCGGTCGCCCAGCTTGGAAAGCAGCCGGGGCAGCGCCAGCGCCGCCAGCATCGAGCCCGCGCCAAAGGCCGCCATCGCGACAGCCACGCCGGTCTCGCCCCGATCGATGCCCTGGGCCGCCGCCCCGGCCGCGGTATCGCCACCGCGCACGATCACCACCGTGTTGACCAGCACGAAGGCCCCCGCCGCAGCGGCCGCCAGGTTGAACGACAACAGCCCCCGCAGTCGGGGCGTCGCAAGGTAGATCCGCGCGCCCCGGGTCAGCCGCTCGCGAAAGCCGCGCCTGGCCACAGCCCCGCCCTCCTCGCCCGGCAGGGCCCGCCGCGCCAGCGGGCTGGCCCAGACCAGCAGGGCCGAACCCAGGAAACCCGCGACCGTGCCCAGAAACAGGCTCTGGTAGCTCAGCACCACCAGCAGCAGGCCGGCCAGGGCCGGGCTGAGCAGGTTTTCCAGGTCATAGGCCAGCCGCGAGAGCGAGAGGGCGCGGGTATAATCCTCTTCCTCCGGCAGGATATCGGGGATCGTGGCCTGGAACGCCGGGGTGAAGGTGGCCGACGCCGCCTGAAGCAGGAAGATCAGCACGTAGACCTGCCAAATCGCATCGACGAACGGCAGGGCCAGCGCCACCACCGCCCGGATCAGGTCGGCCCCGATCAGGACCTTCTTGCGCGGCAGCCGCTCGGCCAGGGCCCCGGTGACGGGCGAGAGGCCCACATAGGCCACCATCTTGATCGCATAGACAGTGCCCAGCACCGCCCCCGCCTGCGCCCCGGCCAGGTCATAGGCCAGCAGGCTCAGCGCTACGGTCAGAAGGCCGGTGCCCAGCAGGGCCACGACCTGGGCCGAGAAAAGCCGGCGATAGACGGGGTGGGAAAGGACGCGGATCATGGCAGGATGGTAGCGCGCCACCCGGGTGCCCGCCATTCCCGGGATGTCGCAGGGTGTCGCAGATCAATGCCCGGGCAGGCAACGGGCCACGCCAGAGGGCGCGCGGCGGCTCAGCGCCGCGCCGCGCCGCCCTCATCGCCCTGAGACGCCTGCGCTCCGCGTTTGCCCGCCCCGGCAAACAGTCCGCTCAGCGCCCGCTGAACCAGCCCCGTGACCGATGGCCGCCGCCCCTTCGAGAAGGGCAGCGGGCGACAGACCTCGATCGCCGCGACGCCGACGCGCGCGGTCAGCGCGCCGTTGACGATCCCCTCTCCGAAGCGGCGCGACAGTTTCGACAGCAAACCACCCCCCGCGACCGAGCCGATCAGGTCGTCGCCAACCGCCACTGCCCCGGTGGCCACCAAATGGGCAAAGACCGTCCGCGTCAGACGCCAGCTTCCCAGCGTGCCGGCCCGGCCGCCATATATCTCGGCGATGCGGCGGATCATCCGCAGGTTCGAGGTCAGGGCCGCCGCTACGTCTGCCAGCGCCAGCGGCACCACCGCCGTCACCGTCGCCACCTGCCGCGCCGCCGCCTCGACCTCGCGCTGGGCGCGGATGTCCAGGGGCGCCAGGATCTCGGCCTCGGCCAGGTGCAGCAGCGCCGGCGCATCAAAGACATCGCCCCGCCGCTCTGCGAAGCGGTCGCGCCCCCAGGAGACGTCGCTGCGCCCGGCGTAAAAGCCGACCAGCCGGTCGGCGGCGGCACGGGCGTCCGACAATTCCCGGGTGGCCATCGCATGTTCGGCCGCCTGGCGGATGGTGTCGATCCGCCCCAGCCGGGCAAAGGCCGCCAGTTCCCGCAGCGCGATGCCCAGAAGCGCCAGCAGCACGGCCCCGATCAGGACCACCGCCGTCCAGCCCAGCACCGGGTTGCGCGCCAGCATCGACATGGCAAAATCCCAGGCCGCGACCGAGACGCCGAAACTGATCAGCGCCCCCGCCGCCCCCCAGAAAAGCCGCCCCAGAAAGCTGCGCCGCCCGGCCGCGAGCATCGCCGCCTGCTGCATCGCAGCCGGCCGCGCCGGAAGCCCGCCACCGGGTCCGAGGTCCGATTCCAGTTCGGGCACCGGCGGCGCGAGCGCGGGGTCATGGGCCGGATCGGACCGCCCGCCCGCGCCACCGCGCCCGGGTCCGGTCCGCGCCCGGATCAAGTCGTCCTCTGCGGGGCGCGCCCCGCCCGCAGGATCAGGGGGAGGCGTCCGGTGCGCCGAAGCAGGGGCCTGCGCGGCCGCCGGTGCCTCGTCGTCATACTCGATCAGCACGGGTTTGCGGGGAGGCTTCATTTCAGGCGATCTCCGATCAGGAATTCCGCCGCCCGGTCCAGGCGGATGTGGGGCGGCCCCTCGTCCCGGCGCAGGGTCAGGGGCGCCGGGGCGAAATGCATGGCCCCATAATCCCCGTCCAGCCAGCGCGGCGCGCCCTCGCGGGCCGGTGCCAGAAGCACCGCCGGATCGACCGGCAACTCCCCAGGATAGAAGGCCGCCCGGCGCCCCCCGTCCAGCAGCGTGCCGCGCACCACCTCCAGCGGATGACCCTCGTGGGTGATCGTGTCCTCGACCGTGGTCCGCAGCGAGGCAATGGACATGGCCTCGGTCCGGGCGCCGGCGAAATCGGCGCGGCTGCGGGCATCGCGCACCAGCGCCTCCATGATGCCGGTCAGACGGGCGTGCTGGGCGTGGTGAAGATGGTCGGCCTTGGTCGCGGCAAAGAGGATCCTCTCCACCCGGCGGCCCAGGATCGAACTCAGCCAGCTGTTGCGGCCCGGGCGGAAGGCGGTGAGGATCTCGGCCAGGGTGGCGCGCAGATCCTCCAGCGCCGGCGGCCCGGCGTGGATCGCGCCCAGCGCATCGACCAGCACCACCTGGCGGTCGATGCGGGCGAAATGATCGCGGAAGAAGGGTTTGACCACCTCGCGCTTGTAGGCGTCGAAGCGGCGGGCCATCTCGCGGCGCAACGCCCCGCGCCCGGTCCTCGCGCCCGCCGCGACCGGCGGCAGAGGGGCGAATGTCAGCACCGGCGATCCGGCCATCTCCCCCGGCAGAAGGAACCGGCCCGGCGTGCAATCCGAATAGCCCGCGGCGCGGGCCTCCTGAAGGTAGGCGGTGTAGCTTTCGGCCAGGCGCTGGGCCAGCGGCTCGTCGAACTCGGCAGCCGGGTCGGTACGGGCCGCGAGGTCGGCAAAGGCGCGGCCCATCGGGCGCGTGTCCAGCCGCGCCAGCGCCTCGGCCGCCCAGCCGTCGTAATCCTTGTCCAGCAGCGCCAGGTCCAGAAGCCACTCGCCGGGATAGTCGATGATGTCGAGATGGATCGTGCGCGGCCCCGACAGGGCGCCCAGCATGCCCTGCGGCTGGACCTTCAGCGACAGGCGCAGTTCGCTGACGGCGCTGGTGGGTTCGGGCCAGCGCGGGCTGGCGCCGGTCAGGGCGGCCAGGTTGGCCTCGAAGGGAAAACGCGGGATCGTGTCGTCGGGCTGGGGCTGCAGATAAGCGGTACGGATCGCGCCATTGGCGGCCGCCGTCAGCTGGGGCATCCGCCCGCGATCCAGCAGGTTGGCCACCAGCGAGGTGATGAACACCGTCTTGCCCGAGCGCGCAAGCCCGGTGACCCCGAGCCGGATCACCGGCTCGAAGAATGTCTCGGATACGGTCGAGCTGACACCCTCGACCCCGCGGGCCAGACCATCGGCGATTGTTGTGAAAACCACGTCGTCCCCTCTTGTTCCTCCCCCTAGATAGGCCGCGCGAGGCGGTGCCGCCAGTGCCGGCAGGACAGCGGTGCGTCGCCCGGGCACCAGGTCGCACAGCCCGGCGCCTTCTCGTCCCCCTCCCCACGCAATCCCAATTGCCAAATTCGACGACAGGCGCTAGGTCCGCCCGCATGCCGCGCTATGCCCTCAAGATCGAATATGACGGCGGCCCGTTCTCGGGCTGGCAGCGTCAGGTCGCGTTTCCCTCCGTCCAGGGCGCGATCGAGGCCGCCCTGGCCCGCATCGCTCCCGAAAAGCCGCTGATCCAGGGTGCCGGCCGCACCGACGCGGGCGTGCACGCCCATGCCCAGGTAGCTCATGTCGATCTTGCGCGCGAATGGGATCCGTTCCGCCTGGCAGGGGCCATCAACTACCACCTGAAACCCGCCCCCGTCGCGATCCTGGACGTGGCGCCCGTCGCCGACGATTTCCACGCGCGTTTCAGCGCAAGCGGCCGACGCTACATCTTCCGGCTTCTCAGTCGCCGGGCCCCGGTGACCCTGGAGCGCGGTCAGGTCTGGCAGGTGGGCCACCCGCTCGAGCTTGCCCCGATGCAGGAGGCGGCAAGGCTTCTGCTTGGCCATCACGACTTCACCACCTTCCGCTCCAGCACCTGCCAGGCGGCATCGCCGATGAAGACGTTGGACAGGCTGGAGATCACCCGCCGCGACCTCACGGTCGGCGCCGAGTTCACCTTCGACGTGCGCGCCCGCAGCTTCCTGCATAACCAGGTCCGCAGCTTCGTGGGCACCCTGGAACGGGTCGGCGTCGGGGCCTGGCACCCCGAGGACGTGGCGCGCGCCCTCGAGGCCCGCGATCGCAGCGCCTGCGGACCGGTCTCGCCCCCCCAGGGGCTCTACCTCGCCGGGGTGGACTACCCCCGGGATCCCTTCGCTTCCGCAGCCAGCTAGGACTGCCTCGCCCGTTTCATTGTCGCTCAAATATCCCGGACGCACGCTGGCCGCAGGCGGAAGGCCGGATATTTAGACGACAGTGAAACAAGGGGCGGAGCACGCTGCCCTCACCTTGCGCGCACGGCCTCGGCCAGCTCCAGCACCCGGGGGCCGAGGTTCTCGACAATCAGTTCGACCCCCGCCGCGTTGGGGTGGAGGCGGTCGTCCTGGAGGTATTTCAGCAGCAGGCCGGCTGTTTCGGTCCGGGCGGTGATGGGGCCGAGGAAGTCCTTTTCGTAAAGCACACCGTGGCGCTCGGCGAGCGCGGGGTACATGCCGTCGAAGGCCTGCTTGAACTCGGGCCCGAAATTGCGGGAGGCGACGAGACCCACCAGCAGCACCTCGACCTTCTTTTCCCGGGCGGCCAGGATGATCCCTTCGAGGTTGCGCCGCGAAGAGGCGGGGTCGGTCCCGCGCAACAGGTCGTTGCCCCCCAGCGCCAGGATCATCGCATCAACAGAGGGTTGCAGCGTCCAGTCGAGCCGGGCGAGTCCGCCGCGTGTCGTGTCGCCGGAGACGCCGGCGTTGACCAGGCGCACGTCCGCCCCCCGCTCGTCGAGCCAGGCCTGGAGTTGCGGCACGAACCCCTGCCCGCCCCGCAGGCCGTAGCCCGCGGTCAGGCTGTCGCCCATCGCGGCGATCGTCACGGTCTGGGCCAGCGCCCAGCCCGGCGCCGCGAGGGCCGACAAAGTCACCGCGGCGGCCAGCATCGCCTTGCGCAGCCCGCCGGGCGTCCCATATCCAAGGCAGGCGGCACCACGGCGCGCAAACCGAAACAGGGACGATTTCATGGATGACACGGTTCTGTCCCTGCGCGACGCGCGGCTGACATTGGACGGCAACGCGGGCCCGGTCGAGATCCTGCACGGGATCACGCTTTCGGTCAGGCGGGGCGAGACGCTGGGGCTGGTCGGTCCTTCGGGATCTGGCAAGTCGTCACTCCTCATGGTGATGGGCGGTCTGGACCGGGCCACGGGCGGCGAGATCCGCGCCCTGGGCCAGGATCTTTCCGCCATGAACGAGGACCGGCTTGCCCGTTTCCGCAGGGACAATATGGGTGTGGTCTTCCAGTCCTTCCACCTCATTCCGACGATGACGGCAATTGAAAATGTCGCGACCCCGCTTGAGCTGGCCGGGCGCCGGGACGCGTTCGAACGTGCCGCCGAGGAGCTGGAGGCCGTTGGCCTGTCCCATCGGCTCGACCATTACCCGAGCCAGATGTCGGGCGGCGAACAGCAGCGCGTGGCACTGGCCCGCGCCGCCGCCCCCCGTCCCGCCATCCTGCTGGCCGATGAGCCGACGGGCAACCTGGACGGCGAGACCGGCGCACGCATCATGGAGACCCTCTTCGGCCTGCGCGACCGCGCCGGATCGACCCTGGTGCTGGTCACCCACTCGCGCGAGCTTGCGCGGCGCTGCGACCGGGTGATCCGGCTGGTCGACGGGCGGCTGGCCCCGGGCGACGGGCTTGTGCCGGCCGGGCTGGAGGATGATGTCGCGGGTGCGACGGGAGGCCTTGCGCCCGCCTCGGCGGATGCGCTGGCGGCCTCGAACGGCCCCGCGCGTCGATGACCGGGACCGGGCCGCAGGCCAGCACCCCGCAGCGCGCCCGCTTCGCGACCGAGCTTGCCTCGGCCCTGCGCATCGCCCGGCGTGAGCTGCGCGGTGGCTTGGCGGCCTTCCGGGTCTTCCTTTTCTGCCTGATGCTTGGCGTCGCGGCCATCGCTGCCGTCGGCGTCGTGCGCGCGGCAATCCAGGAAGGGCTGACCCGAGAGGGGGCGAGCCTGCTGGGCGGCGACGCCGAGCTGACCTTCACCTACCGGGTCGCCACGGGGCCCGAGCGCGACTGGCTGGAGGCCAACGCCCAGCGCCATTCCGAGGTGGTCGAGTTCCGCTCCATGGCCGTCACCGGCGCGGGCGACGGGGCCGAGCGTGCCCTGACCCAGGTCAAGGCGGTCGACGGGGCCTATCCGCTGGTGGGCCAGGTCGAGTTGTCGCCGCCCATGCCGCTGGCCCAGGCGCTTGCGGGCCGGAACGGCCTGCCGGGTGCCGTGGTACAGCCGCTTCTGGCCGACCGGCTGGGATTGCAGCCCGGCGACCGCTTCCGGCTGGGCACGCAGGAATTCCTGCTGACGGCCCTGCTGGAGCGTGCCCCGGACGGGGCCACCGACGGCTTTGCCCTGGGGCCGCGCACGCTTGTCGCGACGCCGGACCTCGATGGCTCGGGCCTGCTGGGACCCGGGACGCTCTATTCCACCCATTACCGCATGCTGCTGCCCCCGGACGCCGAGTTGGAGCGCGTCAAGGCCGAGGCGCTGGCGCGTTTCGCCGACCAAGGCGCGCGCTGGCGGGATGCGCGCCGGGGCGCCCCCGGCATCCAGCGTTTCGTGGACCGGCTGGGCACCTTCCTGGTGCTGGTCGGCCTGGCCGGGCTGGCGGTCGGCGGGGTCGGCGTCTCGGCCGCCGTCCGGGCCTATCTGGCGACCCGGCGCGGCACCATCGCGGTGCTCAAGACGCTGGGTGCCTCGCGGCGGGTCATCCTGATGGCCTATGGCGCGCAGATCGGGGTGCTGTCGGCGCTGGGCATCGGTGCGGGGCTGTTGCTGGGCCTTGTGCTGCCGAACATCGCGCTGCCGCTGCTGGCCGCCCGGCTGCCGGTGCCGGCGGTGCCCGGGCTGCACCCCGCCCCCCTGTTGCAGGCGGCACTTTACGGGGCGCTGACAGCGGCGGTCTTCACCCTCTGGCCCCTGGCCAGCACCGACCAGATCCGCCCCGCCGCCCTTTTCCGGGAGGCTTTCACCCGGATCCGCGCCTTTCCGCGCCCCGCCTTCATCCTGGTGACGGCGGTGCTGCTGGCGCTGCTGGTGGGGGCGGCGGCGCTTTTCGCGGGTTCGGCCCGGCTGGCGCTGGCGGCCGCGGTGGGGATCGCCGGGGCGCTGGTGGCATTGGCGCTGGCGGCGCTGGCCCTGCGCTGGCTGGCGCGCCGGCTGGCAAGGCTGAGGGCGTTTCGCGGACGGCCCAGCCTGCGGCTTGCCCTGGCCTCGATCGGGGGGCCGGGACAGGAGGCGATGTCGGTGGTGCTGGCCCTGGGCCTGGGTCTGTCGGTCATGGCCACGGTCGGTCAGATCGACAGCAACCTGCGCCAGACCATCGCCGGTGATCTGCCCGAGGTCGCCCCCAGCTATTTCTTCGTCGACATCCAGCAGGACCAGATCGACGAGTTCCGCGACAGGCTGGCCGCCAATCCCGGCGTCACCCGGGTCGAGGCCGCGCCCATGCTGCGCGGGGTCATCACCCGGATCAACGACCGCCCGGCCGAGGAGTTCGGAAACCACTGGGTCCTTCGTGGCGACCGGGGCCTGACCTATGCCGCCACGCAACCGAAGGGCACCCGCCTGACCGCCGGCACCTGGTGGCCCGAGGATTACGCCGGCCCGCCCCAGATCTCCTTCGCCGCCGAGGAGGCCGAGGAGATCGGCCTGACCCTGGGCGACACGATCACGATCAACATTCTGGGCCGGGACATCACGGCCACGATCACCAGCCTGCGCGAGGTCGATTTCTCGAACGCGGGGATCGGCTTTGTCATGGCGATGAACCCCGCCGCGCTGGCCGGGGCGCCCCACAGCTTCATCTCGACCGTCTATGGCGACGCCGAGGCCGAGGCGGCGATCCTGCGCGAGTTGTCGACCGCGTTTCCCAACATCACCGCGATCCGGGTGCGCGATGCCATCGACACGGCCGCCCGGCTGATGGAGGGGCTGGCGGCAGCGATCGCCGCCGGCGCCGGGGTCACGCTGCTGACCGGCTTTGCCGTGCTGATCGGAGCCGCCGCCGCCGGTGAGGGCGCCCGCAGCTTCGAGGCCGCGGTGCTGAAGACGCTCGGCGCCTCGCGGGTGCTGGTGCTGGGCAGCTTTGCCCTGCGCTCGGTCCTGCTGGGGGCGGCAGCGGGAGCTGTGGCGATCGCGGCCGGGGGCGCCTCGGCCTGGTGGGTGCTGGAACGGCTGATGGGGTTGAACTATGATTTCATGGCCCTGCCCGCCCTGGCCGTCGTCGGCGGCGGGATCGCGGTGACGCTTCTTTCCAGCCTCTTCTTCTCGCTGCGTTCCATCTCGCGTCGGCCGGCCCGGGTCCTGCGCGGGCGCGAGTAGCGCCGCGCCGAAAGCCCATCCGCAGTTACCAATCCGAAAGATCCCCTGCGCTATGCAATCGTGGGTAGTGGGTGAAAATCGGGTGACGAGTATGACGGATGAACTTCAGACGCGTGATGTGAATGTGCACGATCTCAACAACATGCTGGCGGCGATCATGATCAGCGCCACGATCGTCGAGCGGGAGTCGGAGGCTCCTGGGATGGCCCATCGACACGCGGGCCATATCCTGGACATGACGCGGAACGCGGTCCGGCTGATCAACGGCGCGGACGACCCAAGGCGGGCGCGCGCATCGGAAGGGGCTGGTGCGACCGCACCCCCCGCCAATTGCGGCGAGGTTGCTCCCGAGGTGCATGGTGCGGCCCCCCGTATGGTGCGCAGCGCGGCCACGGGCGCCGCTCAGGGACCGGCGCGGGGCATGGGCCGGGCGTTGGCGGCCCGCCCTCCCCTGCCCCGGGCGAACCGGCTGGACGGTGTCAATCTGCTGCTGGTGGAGGATGACGCGACCCTCGCCGGGGTTCTCGAAAACTGGCTGGCCCTTTGCGGAGCCCAAGTGACGGTCGCCGGGGACATCGCCACCGCGCGGGGTCACCTGGAGGGCAACACCCCGCCCGAGATTGTCCTCTGCGATCATTTTCTGCCCGACGGCACCGGGCCGGACCTGGCGCGAACCCTCGACGGCCCACTCGACGGGCGGCCCGACGCGCAGCCCGCGCGGATCATGGGGCGCCGATCTGCCCGCGCCCTCGCGGCACGGCCCGCCTTTTGCCTCATGTCGGGCGCGGTCGGCGGCGCCGGCACGCTGGACATGCGGGGCGGAACGGCCCTGATCGACGCCAGCTTCGCCAAGCCCCTGCGCCTGGGCGCCCTGGCGGCCGAGCTTGCCCGCCTAGCCCGCATGGTCCGCCAGGAAAGGACCATGGCATGCGCCTGATGATCGCCGACGACCACGACTTGCTGCGCGAAAGCCTGTGCCATTACCTGGAGGGGGAAGGCGGGTTCGAGATCTCGACCGCCTCCAGCCTGCCCGGCGCCCTGCGCCAGATGGACGGCGCCGCGCCCTACGACCTGGTGCTGCTGGATTACTGCATGCCCGGCATGAACGGGATGAACGGCCTGCGCGAGGCGATCGAGGTGAACGTGGGCCAGCCCGTCGCCCTGATGTCGGGCACGGCCAACCGCTCCGTCGCGCAGGAGGCGCTGGATGCGGGCGCGGTCGGCTTTCTGCCCAAGACCATCGGCGCCCGGTCCCTGGCCCATGCCATACGCTTCATGGCAGCGGGGGAGGTGTTCGTGCCCGTGGGCTTCATGACCGCCGAGGAGGAGGGCGAGACCACGCGCGGCGACCTTTCGGCGCGCGAGCATCAGGTCCTGGGCGGGCTGTGCCGGGGCCTGTCGAACAAGGAAATCGGCCGCGAAACCGAATTGCGCGAAGTCACCGTGAAGCTTTACGTCAAGACGTTATGTCGCAAACTGGGCGCGCGAAATCGGACCCATGCCGCGATGCTCGCACGGGATGCGCAAATATTCTGAAGGACTGAGAGGAATTTCCTGCTTCCATCCCTTGGCTATTGAAGGAATTTGGCACCCGGTTTTTGCATTACCCGGCGGCGTTACTTTACGCCCGCACCTTTAGGTTGTATTCTCATTGAGAAAATCATTGTCATCAACCTTAACACCCGACTATCCATGAACGTGGATCGTCACAGGCCGGGGCACGAGTATGCGAACCTTGTTTTACGCTTTGCTGACGTCATTCAGCTTTGCGAATGCGGTACAATCCGCCCCCGAAACGGTCGGGATCGCAACCTCGAATGCCGGGTCGCTCCATTACAACATGGCCACCGCCATTGCCCGGGCGGCAAACGACGCAGGGTTGAAAACCACCGTTCAGCCCGCGACCAGCGCCAATCAATATCTGCCCCACATCAATGCAGGCGGTATCGAATTCGGCATCTCAAATCTCCAGGAGATGAATTACGCGCTGACCGGCGCAGAATGGTGGAACGGCCTGGCCAGTCCGAACCTGCGCGTCGTCGCCCTGCTGATGCCCCTGCGCGAGGCGATCTTCGTGCGCGCCGACAGCGATATCCGTTCGGTCGCGGACCTGCGCGGGCGCAAGGTGCCGGCCGGCTATGTGGCGCAGAATTCGATCAACGCCCAACTGGCCGCATTCTATGCCGCCGCCGGCCTTGACGAGGGTGACATCCGGCCCGTCAACGTGCCTTCTGTCGTGGCAGGCGCCGACGCGTTCATCTCGGGCGATGCCGAGGCTTTCATCTTCGCGCTCGGCGCCGGCAAGGTCTCGGAAGCGGCCGCCGCCGTCGGAGGCCTGCGCGCCCTGGGCGTTGCCAAGCCCGACGAGGAAACGCTGAAGGCAGCCCGCGGCGCCTGGCCGACCCTGACCTTCGTCGAGGTCGCGGCCGGATCGGCCATCGGGGTCGACGACGACGGTGTCTTCTTCGCCCTGCCCCAGGCGCTGGTGACCCACGCGGGCGTGCCCGACGAGACTGTGGCGGCCATGGCGCGCGTGCTCCACGAGGGGCACGAGGTGCTGACCTCGACCTTCCCGGGCTTTGCCCTCTTCAACCCGATGGCGATGAAGGGCGATGTAGGCACCGCCGAGTATCACCCCGGCGCGTTGCAGTTCTACCAAGAGATCGGCCTGGAATGAGAAGACCGACCGCCCCCGCGCCGGGTGTAGCGCTAGGTCTTGCGCCAGACATCGCGCTGCCCCGCCTTCCGGGCCAGGCGTGAGCGGCAGCGCCGCCCCCCCGTCTTCCCGCCCGCTCACGGCCCTTGTCGCCGACGGGCTTTCCACGCTGCTGGTCCTCGTGGCGATCGCCTGGTCGCTGAACCTGACCCGCAAGCTGGGCTTTCACTTCTACGCACAGCAATACCTCGCCCTACTGCTGGGCCTGTCGCTGGCGATCACGTTCCTGTCGTCACGCAGCTGCGAGGCCCGGCCCACGCGGGCTGCGCCCTGGGGCGATCAGCTGCTTGCGGCCCTGTCGCTTCTGGTGCTGGGCTTCGTCGCGCTGCGCTACCCGGCACTGGTGCTGCAAGTCTTCCTCAAACCCCTCGCGGTCTGGGTGCCGGGGCTGCTGACCACCGCCCTGCTGCTCGAGGCCCTGCGCCGGATCACCGGCTGGGCCCTGCCTGCGATAGTCACGGTCTTCCTTTTCCTGGCGCTGGCAGGAAACATGCTGCCCTGGGACCTGGACCTGCGGGTGCAGGAGTTCCGCCTGTTGTCGGGATATATGGGGTTCGACGCCAACGCCGTGCTGGGCCTGCCGCTGGCAGTGGCGGGCGGGGTGATCGTGGTCTTTCTGCTGCTGGGCGCCCTTCTGGGCCTGACCGGGGGCACGAGGTTCTTCACCGACCTGTCGATCGCGCTCATGGGACGGTTCCGGGGCGGGTCGATGAAGATCGCGGTGCTGTCCTCGGCCCTGTTCGGCACGGTCTCGGGCTCGGCGGTGGCCAATGTCCTGTCGACGGGCACGGTCACCATTCCTCTGATCAAGGATGACGGCTTCTCGCCGCCCAAGGCCGCGGGGATCGAGGCCGCGGCCTCGACCGGCGGACAGCTTCTGCCGCCCGTGATGGGTGCTGCCGCCTTCCTCATGGCCGAGTTCCTCGAGGTGACCTATGCCGCCGTGGCCTATGCCGCGTTGTTGCCCGCGCTGCTGTTCTATGCCGCGCTTTTCATCCAGGCCGACTTCGAGGCCGCACGCCTGAACCTGCGGCCGATGCATTCCTCGCGCCGCCCGCCCCTGCGGCGGCTGTGGGGCGGCTGGCATTTCCCGCTGACCTTCGCGGTGCTGATCTTCCTGCTCTTCGGCCGGGGGTTCCAGGCAGAGCGTGCGGGCCTTTGGGCGGCGGCCACGCTGATCGTGACGGGGATGATCTTTGGCTATGGCGGCCAGCGGCCCGGCCTGCGCGCGCTGGTCCAGGGATTTGCCATCACCGGACGCCGCGCCTCCGAGATCGCGGTGATCGCGGCGGGCGCCGGCGTCGTGATCGGCGTGCTGGGCATCACCGGGCTGGGCTTCAACCTGACCTACGTGCTGGTCGCCCTCGGCGGGGGCAACCCCGTCGTGCTGTTGCTGCTGGCGGCGCTGATCTGCATCGTGCTGGGCATGGGGCTGCCGACCCTGGCGGTTTACGTGCTGCTGGCGGCGCTGGTGGCGCCCGCCCTGGTCGAGACGGGGGTGCCCCCGATGGCGGCCCATCTATACGTGCTTTACTTCGGGATGATGTCGATGATCACCCCGCCGGTCGCCATGGCGGCCTTTGCCGCCGCCTCGATCGCCGATGCACCACCGATGCGGTCGGGGCTGCACGCGATGCGATTTGGCTGGGCGGCCTATGTGGTGCCCGTCCTTTTCGTCGCGGCGCCCTCGATGCTGCTGGCGGCGCCGCTGCCGGTGGCGATCCTGGCGGGGCTGACCGCGCTTGCGGGGATATGGGCGGTCTCGGCCGCGCTGGTCGGCGGGGCCGTGGTTTCCGGACCGGCGCCGCGGATCGCGCTGGCGGCGGCGGGCTTGGCTTTGCTGGTGCCCGCCGATGCGTTCGAGGGGGGCTGGATCACCGATTTGGCCGGCGCCATGGGCCTGGCCCTGGTGTTGATGCTGGCCCGGGGCGAACGGGCGCGACGGGCCCGCGTGGTCGAGCCCGGCTGAACGCCCCCTCCCCCAGTCAGACGAAGATGAAACTGTCGCGCAGGGCCGCGTCCCAGTCGGCATCGGGCAGGGTTGCCATCGCGGGCTCGGCCATCTGCTGGGGGGCGGTGTCGCCCTGCGTGGCGAGGGGTGCGGCCTGAGCGCTGGCGGTGCTGTCGGTCGTCTCGACGTAGACGGCTGTCCAGTCGCCCCACTCGGTCCCGTCATGGGCCCGGATGAAGATGAACTGATCCCCCGCCGCGTCGTCGCCCAGCACCCACAGGTCGGCCAGCTCGGCCGCCGTGATCTCGAGCCCGCCGCTGGCCTGAAGCGTTCCGACCCCGTCAAGGTAAAGGCTGTCGGCGCCGACGGCATCGATCACCTCGTAGGCCACGACCGCATCGCCGTCGGCATCCGCCACCGTCAGCGCATCGGCCAGCCGGGAAGAGCCGCCGGCCGCCACGGTGATGGCGCTGCTGTCGATGGTCGCCAGGTGGTTCGCGGTGACCACGTGGAAGGTGTAGGATTCGGTCCAGCTCGTGCCGTCATAGGCGCGGATACTCAGGCTGCGGGTGCCCAGGGTGCTGTCGGACTGAATCCAGACCGACCAAAGCTGATCGGCGGTGATCTCGTACCCAGCCGAGGCATCGACCGCCCCCACGCCCGAGATGTAGATCCCCTGCCCCGAGCTATCGGTGATCTGGTAAGCCATAGCCGTGTCGCCGTCGGCGTCGGTATAGGTGAGGTTGGCGCCAAGGCTGGTCCAGCGACCGACCGAAAGGGTCTGGTCGGCAACGGTGACCGTGCCGACCGTGTCGGCGGTCGTCACCTCGAAGGCTGCCCAATCGCCCCAGTCCTTGCCGTCATAGGCCCGGATGCGCAGGGTCTGGCTGCCCTCGGCCGAGGCCCCCTCGACGTAAAGATTGGCCAACTGCCCCGCGTCCAGCACGTAGCCCGCCGAGGCGTCGACCTGACCGACACCGCTGAGGTAGAAGCTGCTTTCGCCCGCCAGGTCCAGGATTTCATAGCTGACGGCCGCGTCGCCGTCGGCATCGCTGTAATCCAGCAGGTCCTTGACCGCGACGAAACTGCCGACGCCGACGGTCACCGATAGATCCGCCACCCGGGGCACGTAATTGTCGGTGCTGAGCACGAAGCTTTCCCAGTCGCCCCAGCCGGTCTGGTCGTCATAGGCGCGCACGCGGATGGTCTGATCGCCCAGCACGGCCTCGCCCTGAAGCCAGACGCCGCCCAACTGGCTGGCCGAAATGATATAGCCCGCGCTTGCGTCCACGATGCCCGCGCCGTCGACATAGACGCTGTCGGCGCCGCTGTTGTCCTGGATCTCATAGGCGCTGACGTTGCCCGAACCACCGGTCAGCGTCAGGATCGAGATCAGCGAGATCCAGCGCCCGGAGGCCACGCTTTGGTCCGCGATGCTGACGGTGGCGGAGCTGGCGACCAGCGAGACGGTCTGATCATCGAAGATCAGGGTTTCCACGTTGTTCAGCGTGGCCGTGGCGCCGTTGCCCGACACCTCGGTCACGGCACCGCTGGTGGTGATGGTGTAGCTGGCGGCATTGCCCGAAAAGACGACGCTGTCCTGCCCCGCGCCGCCGTCGATCCGGTCCGCGCCGCCGCCGCCGGTGATGCGGTTGTCGGCGTCGTTGCCCGTGATCGTGTCGTTGCCGCTGCCGGAGACCACATTCTCGATCACGGTGCTGCGGTCGATGGTCAAGGAATTGGGCAGGCCCAGCACGTCCGAGATGGCGCCCGGGCGCAGGTCGATGACCTGATCCTGGCTGGCGTGGCCCAGGTCCAGCGTGTCGTTGCCGCCGGTATCAAAGATCGTCAGCAGCAGCCCGTCGCCAGACGCCCCCGTCCACAGGTCCAGGTAGCCGCCGGCGGTCGAGCCCCGGCCATAGACCGTGTCGCCCGCGTGCTGCGCACCCGGATCGCCGTAAAGCGACTGGATCGCGATGATGTCGGCCTGCATCGGGGTCAGGTGCACGGCATAGTCCAGCCCGTCGGTCGTGTTGGACCAGGGGTCCATGTAGGACATTACCGAGTTGAGCCAACTGTCGTTGAGATAGTGATTGTCGCCGCTTTCCAGCGTGGTGCCGTAATCGGCCGCGCCGTTGTAGTCACCCGCGTGACCCAGACCCAGGGCGTGGCCGATCTCGTGCAGGTAGGTGGAGTAGGAATAGCTGTTGATCGTCGCCTGCCCGTTGACCAGGTCGGGCTGGATCCACGCGGTCGAGACGTTGATGACCGAGCGCAGGATCGTCCCCCCCGAGGTGGTCGACCAGGAATAGGCGCCGCTGTCGGAATCGTCGAAGAAGATGTCGGCGGTCTGGCCCAGGTCCTCGTCCACGAAGACGAACTCGATACCGCTGACGTCGGACCAGGCCTCCAGCGCCCAGGTGGCGTATTGCTGCCCCGCCGAGGTCAGCGAGGTGATGTCGACCGAGATGCTGCGATCGGCGCCCAGGGCAAAGGCCCGGCCCTGCCCGCCGCCGTCCTGCCAGTAGCCATCTGTAAGATAGGCCGCGATCTGGTCGTCGTCGTATTCGGGAAGCGCCTCGCCCAGGTCGGTGACGGTCAGCGTGTAGGATCCGCTGCCGCCAAGGTAGCCGCTGCCGGTCAGGGCCCAGGCGGCCACGTAGTAAGTGCCGCTTTCGCTGGCCACGAACTCGAACTGGGCATCCAGCCCGTTGCCGCCGTCATCGTTGAACGAGATCAGCTCGCCCGCGCCATCGTAGAACAGCAGGTAGGCGTCCGAGACGCCGCCCGTACCGCCGCCGCTCATGGTGATCTGGATGTTGTCGCCGGCGGTGACACTGATCGCGATCCAGTCGCCGTCGCCGGACAGCGAACCCGAGAAGCTGTCGCCCTTGGTCAGCGTGTAGCCGGTGGACGTGCCCTCGGGCGCGTCCGTCCCCTCGACGACGGCGGCGTCGGTTATGCTGTCGGCATCGCCCCGGATGCTGGCCGCGATTTCGTCTTCAAGCGAGGCCCGGATCATCGCTCACCCCTTTGTGTGCTGGTGGTGGTCCCCGTGGCCGCGCCTTGCGCGCCGGGCCATCCGCTGAGGCGCAGAAGGTTGCGCAGGAAGTGCTCAACCGCCGCGGCAGGCAGGGCGCGGCTGTCCTGGACCGATGTGTCGAGCATCGGGCTGCTGCCCGCCGCGCGGCATGGCTGCTGGCGACAGTCCAGCCAGGAAAGACGCCCTTCCAGGCGGGTTGGTGTGGCGGTCCGCATCTCCAGCCGCAGCAGCGTCTCGACCCCAGCGGCGGGATCGTCGCCGGGGGTCGCGGGGGCCCGGGATTGCGGTTCGTGCCCCATCTGGCGCAAAAGCTCAGTGAGGGTGGTGCAAAGCCCGTCGAGGCGCGCGGCCTCGGCCCCCACCACCGGCGCATTGACGGCCCCGGCCCCGCAGTCCAGCGCCGGCCCCTTGGCGCCTAGCGCGCCGCCCGCAGGCAGCATCAGCGCCATCACGGCGACGGCCATCCTCATGTGCGCCGGTGCCGGATCGCGGTGCGCCGTGCGGCGCCCCCGTCCCGGCCCGCGACGACGCGCGGTGGCCTGTGCTGCTGTCCCACTTCCATCTCTCCTGTCACCCGGTGCCGCCCACGCGAAGCGCCCCCCATCCCCGGCGGGCCTTTCGCTTGGCTGATACCTGCCCGGTGCGGACCAATTCGGGTCTGTCGCGCGCGCGGCCTCCATCCCGTCGGCTGCGCTGCGGCGTCCCATCCTGCCGCGCCTTTTCTTGCAGCATATCGCGGGCGGCGGTCCAGATCGTTACCTTTCGGCGATCCGACGTGGCGAAAATCAGCCGAGGCGGGGCGGATTACACGAGATCAGGGTCGGGTATTCCTGCCCCGTGGGACACGCGGGGGCGCGTAAGCGCGCGGGGTCACGGGGCATGCGGGAATCACCGGCCCCACACCGATCAGGTCCCGGGATCAATCCGCGCTGTCGGTATCGCCGATGCCGGCCTTGCGCAGGCCTTCATCAAGACCCTCCCACCACGGGGCGTAGCTGCTGTTCCAGGGGGCGCGACCCGTCTCGTCGGGGGTGCCGTCCTGCCACCAGACCGGCCCCCGCTCCCCCAGCCGGCGCTTGGCGGCGTCGACCTGGGCGCGGGCGGCGGCGACAGCCTCCTGCCCCGCCTCACCCTCTTCCTTCAATGCCATGCCGACGGCGCGTCGGGCCTGCATCAGCGCCTTGACCGCGGCGCGCCGGGTGGCGTCATCAAGCGAGGGGTCGGTCTTGCGCCACAGCCGGCCACGGGCCACGAAATAGCGCCCGTCCGGGGTCTCTGGATAGGATTTGCGCCGCGCGACGGCCATCGAACCCTCTGTCTCCGCCGCGCGGGACCGGCCGCTTCAGCCGGCCTTGCGCCAGGGCACCGTGAATTCGCCCAGCACGGCCGTCATCCGGGCCTCATCGCCGGCGTCGGGTCCTTCGATCTCGGCCACAAGGCCGCGCTTGGGATCCTCGACAACCTGGGCGACGCGGGCGTCCAGACCCTCGCGCTCGAGCGTGGCGTCGAAGACCCGGGTGATGGCGCGGCGGCGCAGGTCGGGCTTGAAGACCTTGCCGACGGCAGTCTTCGGAAGCTCGTCCAGGATCTCGAGATACTTGGGATGGGCGGCGCGTTCGTGGATGCGCCCGTTGGCGAATTCCATCAGCTCCTCCTCGGTGACATCGGCACCGGCGACCAGCTCGACGTAGACGCAGGGAAGCTCGCCGGCGAAGGCGTCGGGCTGACCGATCGCGCCGGCGAAGGCCACCGCGTCGTGCCCGGACAGCGCCTCTTCGATGTCGGCGGGGTCGATGTTGTGCCCGCCCCGGATGATGAGATCCTTGGCCCGGCCGGTGATGTAGAGATACCCGTCGCTGTCGATCCGGCCCAGGTCACCCGTGCGCAGGTAGTCGCCATCCACGAAAAGATCCTTGTTCTTGGATGGGTCGGTGTAGGTGTTGCCCGAAAAGACGCCGGGGTTGGCGACGCAGATCTCGCCCACCTCGTCGGCGCCGCAATCGCGCCAGCCTCCGTTGTCCCGCGCCAGGATCCGCACCCTAGTGTAGGGCAGCGGCAGGCCGACCGACCCGATCTTCTTGGTGCCGCCCGGAGGGTTGCACGACACCAGGCAGGTCGCCTCGGTCAGGCCGTAGCCCTCGACGATGGTAACGCCGCTGGCCTTTTCGAAGCGGTGGAAAAGCTCGACCGGCAGGGGCGACGAGCCCGAGAAGGCCGTCTTGACCGAAGAGACATCGGCATCGACTGGACGCTGCATCAGCGCCGAGATCGCCGTCGGCACGGTGATGATGAAGGTGACCTTCCAGCGTTCGATCAGCTTCCAGAAATTGTCGAACACCCCGTCGCCGCGATAGCCCTGGGGCGTGGGGAAGACCACGTGCGCGCCCGAGGCGATCATCGCCATCAGGATCACGTGGCAGGCAAAGACGTGGAACAGCGGCAGCGGACAGATGATCGTGTCATCCTCGCTGAACAGAAGCTGCTGACCAAGCCAGCCGTTGTAGACCATCCCCGAGATGCGATGCTGGGCCACCTTGGGCATGCCGGTGGTGCCGCCGGTGTGGAAATAGGCCCCCACCCGGTCGACGGGCGGATCTTCGAAATCGAGGGTCGTGTTCTGGCGGTCCAGTTCACGGTTAAAATCCATGACCTGGGCCTTGTGCTCGACTTTGTGCTTGGGGCGGACCAAAGGCACGATCCAGCTTTTGGGCGGCGTGAGATAACGGTTGAGGTCCACCTCCAACACAGTCTGGACATTGGGCGCCAGGCGCGCCGCCTCGGCCGCCTTCTCGGGCAGGTCGGTCTTGGGGAAGGCGCGCAGCGTCACCAGCACCTTGGCCCCCGTCTCGCGCAGGATGGCGGCGATCTGCTCGGGCATCAGTAGCGGGTTGATGGGGTTGGCGATGCCGGCCATGGCGCCGCCGATCAGGGTCACGGCGGCCTCGTTGCAGATGGGCAGGAGGTAGGCGACCACGTCGCCCTCGCCCACGCCGAGGCTGCGGAAAAGGTTCGCGGCCTGGACCGAGCGTTCGTGGAACTGCCGCCAGCTCAGCGTCTCCGCCTTGGCCGTGGGCGCGGACAGAAGCTGGAAGCTTATCGCGTTCCGGTCGCCGTGCCGTGTCGCCACGCGCGACGTGAATTCATACATGGTGCGCGGCAGGTCGCGGCTTTCCCAATCCGCTTCCTGTTCGATCTTCCTGAGGTCCTGCAAGGATGCAAAAGCCATAATGTCCGTCCTCCCTTGGCCCGGCCATGCGCAAGCGCCACCCGGTTGCCCAGAGGATGAGAAGAATTCGCCCCCGGCGCAAGCCGGTTGCTGCCGTGACTTTGCGGAAGATGGGGTGCGGCGGCACCGGGTGCGTGCCCCCGGAAGCCGGATCAGCCGTCGGCCAGCATCCCGTCGGTGAACTGAAGCCGGGCAAGGCGCGCGTAAAGCCCGCCCTCGGCGACCAGGGCGTCATGGCTGCCCTCGGCAACGATGCGCCCGTCCTCGAAGACCAGGATGCGGTCGGCCTTCTTCACCGTGGCCAGCCGGTGGGCGACGATCAGGGTCGTGCGGTCCCGGCTCATGGCGTCGATGGCGGTCTGGACCGCGCGCTCGCTTTCCGCATCCAGGGCCGAGGTGGCCTCGTCCAGAAGCAGCACGGGCGCGTCGCGCAGGATCGCGCGGGCGATGGCGATGCGCTGTTTCTGACCGCCCGACAGCATCACGCCGCGTTCGCCGACATAGGTGTCGTAGCCATCCGGCAGGGCCGCCAGGAAATCATGGGCGGCGGCGGCGCGGGCGGCGGCCTCGACCTGGGCGTCGGTGGCGTCGGGACGGCCGAAGCGGATGTTCTCGCGCGCGGTGGCGGCAAAGATCACCGGATCCTGGGGCACAAGGGCCAACGCCCGGCGGAAATCGCTGCGCGCCATGCTGCGCAGATCGGTGCCATCAAGGCGGATCGCGCCATCGGCGGGATCGTAGAACCGCAGCAACAGCTGAAGAACCGTGGTCTTGCCCGCGCCCGAGGGACCGACCAGTGCCACCGTTTCGCCCGGCGCGATTGAGAAGGACACGTCGCTCAGCGCCGGCTGGTCCGGGCGGCTGGGATAGCGGAAGGTCACCCCCTCGAACGCGATCCGCCCGGTGGTGGGCGACGGCAGGGCGACGGGATCGGCAGGGTCCGAAACGCTGTCGGTGGCCTGCAACAGCTCGGTCAGGCGCTCGGTGGCACCGGCGGCGCGCTGAAGCTCGCCCCAGATCTCGGAAAGGGCACCCACCGAGCCTGCGACCATGACCGAGTAGATTACGAACTGCACCAGCTCGCCCACGCTCATCAGGTCGGCGCGCACATCGCGGGCGCCGATCCACAGCACCCCGACCACGCCCGAGAAGACGAGGAAGATGACGATCACGGTCATCACCGCCCGGGTCAGGATACGGCGGCGGGCCGAATCGAAGCTTTTCTCGGTGACATCCGAGAAGCGCGCGCCGGTTTCCTCCTCGAAGCTGTAGGCCTGCACCGCCTGGACGCTGGTCAGCGCCTCCGAGGCGCTGCCCGAGCTTTGGGCGATCCAGTCCTGGTTCTCGCGGCTGAGCTTGCGCAGCCGGCGGCCCAGCACGACGATCGGAATGATCACCGCCGGCACCAGAAGCAGGACCAGCCCCGTCAGCTTGGCCGATGTGAACAGCATCAGCACCAGCCCGCCGAGGAAGATCAGCACGTTGCGCAGCGCCACTGAGACCGAGGAGCTGAGCACCGAGAGGATCAGCGTCGTGTCGGTGGTCAGGCGGCTCAGCACCTCGCCGGTCATCAGGCGCTCGAAGAACGCGGGGCTCATGCCGATCATGCGGCGGAAGAGGGCCTTGCGGATGTCGGCCACCACCCGCTCGCCCAGACGGGTCACGAGGTAGTAGCGCAGCCCCGTGCCCACGGCGAGGGCGCCGGCAATGGCCAGGGCGGCGGTGAAATACTGGTCCAGAAGGGTGACGGCCTCGGTCTCGAACCCGTCGACGACCCGGCGCACGGCAATGGGCAGGATCAGCGACAGGCTGGCCGTCAGTACCAGCGCCAGCCCCGCCGCGGTCAGCAGGATCCGGTAGGGCATGACAAAGGGCACCAGCACCCGGAGCGCCCCCATGTTGCGCGACTTCGCGCGCTCTTCGTCGCTTGTCCGTCTGACCATGCACCACGCCCCTTCATGTGCCCGGGCACGGTATAGAGGCGCGTTGCCCAGGCAACAAGCCGCCTGCGACCAACGGTCCCGTGAGCGATGCAAGCGCGCGCCAGGCGCGGCGTCATGCGGCGCCATGGGCGGCCGGGACAGGCGTCCAGGCACCTGGAGACATGACAATCGGGAAAGGATGGAGCGGGTAGCGGGAATCGAACCCGCACGACTAGCTTGGAAGGCTAGGGCGCTACCATTACACCATACCCGCGCTCGGGCCTGTTGCTATTGCAGCCCGTGGGCAAGGTCAAGAATCCAATCGGGCGCGGGCGCGGTCGGTGGCCCTTGGAAACGAGGCGGCCCGCCCTGCCCTCCGACGGATCGGTTGGGCGGGGCGGGCCGGCTTCTCTGTGCGTTGGTTGTGCGACCGGGAAGCGGAAGTGTCCGCTCACCGCTTCCCGGCCAAAGGCCGCCCGATATGGGGTCAGGCGGTGTTCGGGTGCCTCAGGCCGCGATGCGGCGATTCGAGGCGATGCGCGTATTGACGGTGTCGACCACGGCGTCGACATCCGCGTTGCTCATGCCGATGGAGTCGCCGATCAGCTTCACGACCATGTCGACGCGCTCGACGTTCTCGGCGCCGCCGTCGATGGCACGGGCCACCGAGGAGGGCTTGAGCAGGTTCTGAGCGGCCGCTGCGTACTTGGCGAAGGGCACCTGGTCACCGGCATCGGCACCCAGCTTGCGGGCGATGGCGTTGACATGCTCGTAGATCGCTTCCGAACGGTCGGCGTCGCCGTGCACGGCTTCCTTGATGGGCTGGACGCCGTCGGATTTGACGCAACGATAGTTGCCGGTCAGCAGCATCGACCACTTGGCAAGCGGCACGAAGAGCGAGTCCGAGACGCGCAGTTTGACGGGAACGTCCTTGCCGTCAAGACGGACGGCGGCGATGTCGGCCTCCATCTGGCGGAGCATCTCGTTGTGCTCTTCCTTCTCGAAGCGCGCGGCCTTGAAGTTGGTGGGCAGGCCCACGAACAGCACGTTCGGACCCTCGTCGGGCAGGCGGAACGCCTGCGGGTCGGGGCTGCACAGGGTGACGTTGCCGGGGGTGAAGGCACTCCAGACGTCGGGGCAGGAAAAGGCGTCGCGCAGGGCGGCGGCCTCGACACCCGGGATCCGGCGCAGGTAGGGCAGCGGCGGCATGTTCATGATCGACAGGCAGGGCAGACCGGCCTCGGCGATTTGGCTCAGCAGCTTGGCGATGTCGTCCGAACCGTACTGCGGCTCCTGCATGGCGAGGGCCACCATGTCGTATTGTGCCAGGTCGACTTCGCCGGGGGTGGTGGCGTCAAGCTTGCCGGGCTGATCGCCCGAACGGATCGCGCGATGCTCGTCCTCGTCGCGCAGCTTGATGCGGACCTCGGTGCCCTCGGCGTTGATCAGGTCGGCGGTCTCGCGGCGACAGACCAGGGTCACGTCGTGACCCGCCATCAGCAGCTTGGTGCCCAGCAGCGAGCCGTAGGAAGCCCCGAGTACGAGAGTTTTGTAAGCCATGATACTTCCGCCCTTTCACAAATATTCCGGTTGATCGGCGCCCCGTGGTGCGGGGATTCGCCGTGAATTCATGAGGTAATATAGTTGCGAAAAACGATGCGCCTAGGTAATTCGAGTAAATGTGTAAAAAGTGTAGCCTACATAAGCCACAAGATGTAACATTGTAAATAATGCTTTATTATCCGAGTATAAGCACAACTGATCGCGAGTTTCCATGCCAAAGACACTGATCGGGCCGCGGATGCGGCAGCTCCGGCGCGAACACAACCAGACGCAGGCCGAGATGGCGCAGGCGCTGGGGGTTAGCCCATCATACATCAACCTGTTGGAAAACAACCAAAGAAGCCTGTCGGTTCCGATGCTCATGGCGCTGTCGGACATCTACGACCTGGACTGGCGCGAGCTGACCACCGACGAGGCATCCAAGAGCATCGCCGACCTGCGCCACGCGATGCAGGACCCGATTTTTGGCGACACAAAGCCCGATCTGCACGAAATACGTGCGGCAATCGACCACGCCCCGCGGCTGGTCGAGGGGTTCTTGCAGTTGTATCGGGGCCACCGGACGACGCTTGAGAAGATCATGCGCTCGGGGATCGAGAAGATGCCCGAGAAGCTTCTTGAGACCTCGCCCGAGACGGTGATCCACGATTTCTTTCGCGATCACTCCAACCATTTCCCCCAGCTCGAAGAAGCCGCGGAGCGGTTGCGGGGCGAGCGCGCGGTGGCGCAGGAGGACCTTTATGTCCACCTAAAGGACCGGCTGCGCGACAAGCACGCGATCCAGGTCCAGACTCGCCCGCTGGAAGAGATGGATCAGACCCTGCGCTTCTATGACGAGGCCGCGGGCACCGTCTTCCTGTCCCAGGCGCTGGACCACAACAACCGGGTCTTCCAGCTGGCCCACGTGCTGGGTCTGATCGAGCTTCCGGACCTTCTGGATCGGCTGATCGAGAACAGCGGCATCAAGTCGGATCAGGGCCTCGCCCGCTGCCGGGTCGAATTGGCGAACTATTTCGCGGGGGCCTATGTCATGCCCTACATCCCCTTGCTGCGCACGGCGGAGCGGGTGCAATACGACATCGACCGGGTCGCCGCGGCCTTCGCCGTCTCGTTCGAGCAGGTCTGCCACCGCCTGACGACCCTGCAACGCGAAGGCGCGCGGGGCGTGCCCTTTTTCTTCCTGCGAATAGACAAGGCCGGCAACGTCTCGAAACGCTTCAACTCGACCTCGTTCAACCTGGCCGAATACGGTGGTGCCTGCCCGGTCTGGAACATCCACGCGGCCTTCTCGAACCCCGGGGTCATCATGCCCCAGTTCGTCGAGCTGCCCGACGGCGAGCGTTATTTCACCATCAGCCGCACCGTCCACCGCCCGGTGTTCAGCCAAGAGACCCAGGACCGGCGGCTGACCTTGGCGCTGGGGTGCGAGCTTCAGCACGCCCATCGCATCGGCTATGCCGCGACCTACAACCGCGATGACGAACGGCTGTTCGGACAGATCGGCCTGAACTGCCACCTCTGCCCCCGGCAGGCCTGTTCGCAGCGCGCCCACCAGCCATTGTTCGTGGAACTGCCCATCGACACCAACCGCCGGGGCAACACCCGCTACGAAAGCTGAGGGGCGGGCCGGCGCGCCGGCCTACCCTTCGGCCGGGGCTGGCGCGCCCTCTTCAAGCAGGGCGTCGAACCAGCCGCGATCCTTTTCGTAACCAAGCTGGATCACCAGCTCGTGCAGGACGGGAAAGCGGGTGAACTGGTCGATGATCCGTTTGCGGTGCCTGGGGGCGGCCCATTTGCGCCCCTGCCCCGCCTCGACCGCGCGCACGCCGTTCAGGGGGCCGTGCAGCTCATCGGGGATCGTCCCCTTGTGGAAATCGGCGAAACGCCCCTCGAATCGCAGGTCCATCTGCTGCGCCAGCAGGGTCTTCACGTCCTCGGGGTGGGCGGTGAGATCTTCGTATTTCAGGAAGAAGATCCCCTGCGGGACCAGGCCCGAGGCGGTCACCTCCATGATCGCCTTGTGGATCTGGAGGATGCCCGGCGCGGTCGGGGTGGGCGTCCTGTCGGGCAGGACAAGGTAGGCATGGTCCGCCCCCATGAAATAGTCGTCGGGCACCGCCGTGTGCCGACTGACCAGAAGGTTGCGCGGGTCGCGCAACATGACCACCAGGTCCAGTTGCTTGCGCCCGGTGTTCCTCTGAAGGATCTGCGGAACCCGGAAGATATCGTAGGGCCGCTTGGAGCAGTGGCTCCCCGGTCGGCCGATTACCGTTTCGGCCGTCACCTCGGAGTCGAACATGCCGAACCCCTGCAACGTGTGACGCAACATGTTGTAGAATAATGTACTGCCCGAGCGGCCATGACCGCACACCAACAGATGACGTTCCATCCGCCTGTCCCCTTTACTCGTCACTCCCCGGAATTTGCCCGCCGGGGTGCCGCCGCGCCCCTGCGCCGCGAACAAGCACGGATCAGGGCACCGATGGCTCTCGAAATGTTTCGGCCCAGAACTTCAGAAGGATCGCGCGCCGGTTTCGGTCAAGCGCGACCAGCAGGGCCGGTGACAGCGGAATGAAACGCCGCACGCTGGGTGCAAGCGCGGTCTCCGCCGCGTCCGTAGATGTTATCAAACCCGCCTCCGACAGCAAGGCCTGCGCCTCGGCCGAGAGCAAAAAATCCAACAATTCCGCTGCGTAAGCCTTCTGGCGGGCACCCCGGGGGATCATGTAACTGCGCGACAGGATCAGGGTATAATCCTCGGGCAGGATCACCCCCACCTCGGGCCGCGCGGCATTGGCCACGTAGGAACCCAGCACGTTGTAGGCCACCACGAAACGCCCTTGCGCCACACCCTCGATGATCTCGGCCGAGCAGCATGTCGCGACCGCATCGACCCGGGCGAAACTTTCCATCAGGGCGCCAAAGGTCGTGGCCTCAAGGCTGTCGCTATAGGCAAAAAGATACCCCAGCCCCGAGGCCGCGATGTCGTAGGTGGCGATGCGCCCCCGGAAACGCTCGGGCCGGGCACGAATCGCGTCCAGCAGGGCAAAGCGGCTGCGTGGCACCGCCCCACCCGCCAGCGCGCGTCGGTTGTAGACGATGACCGCAGGTTCGGTGGTCACGCCCCACAGCTCGTCGCGCCAGCGGCGGCTTTCCGGCAGGGCCTGGGTCGCGGGCGATTGGTGGGAATGGGCGCAGGCGGCATTCACCAGCGCCACCATCTGCTGCACCGCCGAGGAAAAGACCGCGTCGGCCGAGGTGCCCCCTTCCCGGCAATCGGCCCGGCTGCGGGCATAAAGCGCGTTGGACCCCCATTGCTCGTAGGTGATCCCCAGTTCGGGGCGCAGCTGTGCGAAGCGCTCGATGACGGGGCGGATGATCGCGATGTCGGTGGTCGAGCGGAGCAGAAGGGGCGTGTCCCCCTCGCCGAACCGGGCCACGGCCTCCTGGGCGCGCGACGCGGCGGGCAGCACCGTCAGCCCCGGCAGGACAAGCATCAGCGCGAATACAAACGCCCTCATTTCCCCTCCTCCGCCAGGGGCAGGACCAGGGCCGCGCGAAACCCACCCTCCAGCGGCGTCATCTCGACCGCGCCGTCGAAGGCCGCGGCGACCGAGCGCACGATCGACAGGCCCAGCCCCGCGCTGCTTTCGCGCGACCCGGCGTTGCGGTTGAACCTTTCGCCCAGCCGGGCGGTCACTGCCGGAGCCGGCCCCGGGCCCGCGTCCTGGACCCACAGGATCGCCCGGTCGCCGCGCCGTTCCGTGCCGATGGAAACCGGAGGGAGGCCGTGGCGGATGGCATTGCCCAGCAGGTTGCGCGCAGCCTCGCCCAGCGAGAAGGCGTCGGCGCGCACGATCACCGGCTCCTCCCCGATCAGCAGCCGGATTTCGACGCCCGGGGCGATCAGGGCATGGTCATCACGCTCGACGATCTCCAGCGCGACCTCGCGCAGGTCCACCGCCACCCGCTGGGCGCTGTCGGTCCGGTGGATCACCAGTGCCCGGCTGAGAAGCTGGTCCAGCAATTGGCCCAGCGAGCGGGTCCGCCCGAGCAGCCGATCCAGCGCGCGGCCCCGCGTGGCGCCCTCGGCCTCGGTGGCGGCGATCTCGGCCTGGACCCGGATCGCGGCGACGGGGGTGCGAAGCTGATGGGCGGTGTCCGAGATCAGGTTGCGCATGGTCTCGACCTGCCCGTCGAGCCGGCCCATGAAACGGTTCATCGCCCCCAGCATCAGCTGAAGTTCACGCGGCAGACGGTCGGTCGCGATGGGCGTCAGGTCGTTGGGATCGCGCCGGGCCAGGTCTCGGCTGAGCGCCTTGAGCGGATGCAGCGCCGAGCGGATGACGATCCAGGCGATGACCATCAGCGCCAGCCCCGCCACGGCCATCGGCAGGAGCGCATCAAGCATCAGCTCTGCCGTCATCGCCTGGCGCGCCCGCAGGGTCTGGCCCACGGTCACGTCGACCGGTCCCGAGAAGTCGCGCTCGACGAACCGGCGGGTGACGCGAACGAAGCGTGCCGCCTCGCCGTCCATCCGCGCATCGAAAAAGCGCGGGGAGGCACCGCCACGGGACGGCGGCGCGACCGGTCCGGCCCCATCGAGACCGGTGATCAGGCTGCCGCCCGGGCCGGTGACGGTGTAATGAACCCTGTCCTGGGGCGCCTGGGCCAGCAGCTCGAACGCCGAGACCGGCAGGTCGACCAGCGGCGCGCCGTTCTGGATGCGGATCGACTCGGCAATGTCGCTGGCAGCACCCAGCAGGATGCGGTCGTAGGCCTGCCGCGCCGCCTGCCGCCCGTTCCACCAGGTCGACCCGGCCACCAGCAGCCCGCCCAGAAGAAGGATTGCCAGCACCGCGCCCAGGACCCGCCCCGTCAGGCTGCGGGGCCTAACCATCCAGATCGATCCGGTAGCCGATGCCGCGCTGGGTATCGATGGCGATGTCGCTGCCGACGAATTTCTTGCGCAGGCGCGCAATGTAAAGCTCGATCGCGTTGACGCCCACGTCGGCCTGCTCGAACCCGTATAGGGAATCGTAAAGCCGTGCCTTGGACAGGTATTGCCCCCGGTGGCGGACCAGCATGTCCAGCAGGGCGGCTTCGCGCCGGGTCAGCTCCAGCCGGCGGCCGGCCAGGGTGACGCTCCGGTCCTTGGGCGCATAGGTCAGAGAGCCGAGGGTGATCCGCTCCTGCTTGTGATCGGCTTCCCGCCGGACAAGGGCGCGCAGACGCGCTTCCAGCTCGCGCTGATCGAAGGGCTTGCCCAGATAGTCGTCGGCGCCCTGATCCAGTGCCGCGACCCGGTCGTCCACCGATCCCAGCGCGGTCAGCATCAGCACCGGCGTCCGATCGGCCCCCGCCCGCATCTCGCGCAAGAGCGCCAGGCCCGAGCCGTCGGGCAGGTTGATGTCCAGGATGATGGCGTCATAGCGCTGCACGGCGCGGCAGTCCCGGGCGTCCTCAAGACTGGGAGCCAGGTCGCAGACCATGCCGCCGCGTGCCAGGTGGGTGATGACCCCCTCGGCCAGATCCTCGGCATCCTCGACCATCAAGATGCGCATGGCGCGTGCTCCCGCTCGTGGCCCGCCGGATGGCTGACAGGTTCGTGACAGGAACAACGGTTACATATTCGCAACCCGCGGGAAAGGGGCCGGATGGCCCGCATCACGCGGGAACCGGACCGGCGCGGGGGAGCGTGCCGGCCCTGACATTGGAGGAGAACCCATGAAACTTTCCGCACCCCGCGGCGCGCTTGCCGCCGTCCTCATCGCCCTGTCCGCCGCTGCCGCGTCGGCGCAGGAAAACCCCGAATGCATCGCCCCCGCCAACCCGGGCGGCGGCTGGGACTTCACCTGCCGCCAGGTCGGCAAGTCGCTTCAGGACCTGGGGCTGATCGACAGCACCATGCAGGTCGTCAACTTGGCCGGCGGCGGTGGCGGCGTGGCCTTCGCCGAGGTCGTCAACAAGCGCGGCGACGACAATGACCTGATCGTCGCGGCCTCGGCGGCGACGGCTACGCGCCTTGCCCAGGGCGCCTATCCCGGCAACACCATGGACCAGGTCCGCTGGCTGGCCTCGATCGGCGCCGATTACGGTGTCATCGCCGTTGCCGCCGACAGCGAGATCGAGACGCTGCCGCAGCTTCTGGACCAGATCAAATCCGATCCCACCTCGATCTCGATCGCCGGCGGCTCGGCCGTGGGCGGCTGGGACCACCTGAAGGTGCTGATCGCCGCCAACGCCTACGGCATCGATGACGTGCGCTCGGTCAAGTACATCGCCTTCGACGGCGGCGGCGAGGCCGTGACCCAGCTTCTGGCCGGGTCGGTCCAGGGCTTCACCGGCGACATCTCGGAGGCCAAGGGCTTCGTGGATTCGGGCGACATCCGCGTCATCGCGATCCTCGCGCCCGAGCGCCTGCCCGGCGAGTTCGCCGATTTCCCCACCGCCATCGAGCAGGGGGTCGAGGCCGTGGGCGCCAACTGGCGCGGTTTCTACGCACCCGGCGGCATGTCCGACGAGGCCTATGACGCCTGGGTCGGCAAGATCGGCGAGCTTTACGCCTCGGACGAGTGGAAGGACGTGATGGCCGCCAACGGTCTCGCCCCGCTGGACCTGCAGGGCGACGCTTTCGAGGAGTTCGTCTCGAAGTCGGTGGCACAGATCCAGACGATCTCGAAGGAAATCGGGATCATTAAGTGATCCCGCACTGATCCGGTCGGGCGCCGCGGCAAAGGCGGCGCCCGACCCCTTTTCGTCCCCCGACAGAGGAGATCCGCCATGAGCGATCGCATCTTCGGGATCGTCGGTATCCTGCTTGCCATCGGCTTTGCCCTCTCCGCCCTGGCGATCGAGGAAAGCTTCCTGTCGGATGCCGTCGGCCCCAAGGCCTTCCCCCTGATCATTGCCGCGATCCTTGGCCTGTCCAGCGCCACGATCGCCCTGCGCCCCGATGCCGAACCCGCCTGGCCCGCCCTCGCCCGCCTGGTCGAGATCGGCGCCGCCGTCGTCGTCATGATCCTTTACGCCGAGTTCCTGCCCATCGCGGGCTTTGTCATCGCGACCGCCTTCGCCGCCGCCTACCTGGCCTGGCGCCTGGGTTCCGGCCCCATCGAGGCGGTGCTGGTCGGCATCGGCACCTCGCTTGGCATCTACGTCATCTTCCACCTGGTCCTGGGGCTGTCGCTTGCCCGCGGACCGCTTGGCTTCTGAGGAGCGCGCGCCATGGAAACCTTCGCAAACCTTGCCGACGGCTTCGCCATCGCCCTGACCTGGCAGAACCTGCTGCTGGCGCTGCTGGGCTGTTTCCTGGGCACGGTGATGGGGGCGCTGCCGGGCCTGGGTCCGTCGAACGGCGTGGCCATCCTGATCCCGCTGGCCTTCACCCTGGGCCTGGGGGCGACGCCTTCGCTGATCCTTCTGACCTCGGTCTATTACGGGGCCATGTACGGGGGGCGGATCTCGTCGATCCTGCTGAACATCCCGGGCGACGAGCCTGCGATGATGACCTGCCTCGACGGGCACCCGATGGCCTTGAAGGGCATGGCCGGCGAGGCGCTGTCGCTCTCGGGCGTCGCCTCGTTCGTGGGTGCGTTTCTGGCGACCTGGGGCCTGATCCTGCTGGCGCCCCAGCTGGTCAAGATCGCACTGCTTTTCGGCCCCGCCGAGTATTTCGCCCTGTTCGCCCTGGCCTTCATGACTTTGGGCGGCGTCTCGTCGACCAACCAGGCGAAATCGGCCTTTGCCGCGGCCCTGGGCCTTGGGCTGGCGACCGTCGGCGTCGACACCCAGACCGGCGTGCCGCGCTTCACCTATGGTGAGGTCCACCTTTACGACGGGCTGGATTTCCTGGTGGCGATCGTCGGCCTTTTCGCCCTGTCCGAGGTGTTCATCTTCCTTGAGAACCGTCACGGCGGCGCCGAGGCCGACGCGGGCAAGGTCAAGATCGGCCGCCTCTACCCGCCGCTGTCGATGCTGAAGGCCTGTGTGCCGACGATGCTGCGCACCTCGTTCCTGGGCTTCCTGGCCGGCGTTCTGCCCGGTGCCGGGGCCTCGCTGGGCTCTTTCATCTCCTACTCGATGGAAAAGCGCCTGGTCGACAAAGAGGGCACGTTCGGCACCGGCGATCCGCGCGGTGTCGCCGCCCCCGAGGCCGGCAACAACGCCGCCGCCGGTGGCGCGCTGGTGCCGATGCTGGCGCTGGGCGTGCCCGGATCGGGCACCACGGCCGTATTGCTGGCGGTGCTGCTGGCGCTGAACATCACGCCGGGGCCGCTGTTGTTCACCCAGAACCCCGATGTGGTCTGGGGCCTGATCGCCGCGCTTTTCATCGCGAACTTCATGCTGCTTGCGATGAACATTCCCATGGTGGGTCTCTTCACCCGGGTGCTTATGGTGCCCTCGCGCATCCTGATGCCGATCGTGGCGATGGTCAGCTTCGTGGGCATCTACGGCATCTCGGGGTCGACCTTCGACCTGCTGGTGATGATCGGCTTCGGGGTGATGGGCTGGGTGCTGCGCAAGCTGGACGTGCCGCTGGTGCCGATCATCCTGGGCACGCTTCTGGGCAACGCGATGGAGAACAACCTGCGCCGGGCGGTGACCATCGACAACGGCGACTGGACCACGCTGATCGACAGCCCCCTGTCGATCGGGCTTTGGAGCATCGCGCTGATCGGCTTCATCCTGCCGCTGATCATCGGCCGGAAGGTCAAGGCCGGCATGCACGCCCGCCGCGACGAGGAAGGCGCGTTGAGCGACTAAGCTCGGCGCAAAACGGAGTTGGGGGGCACCTGCCCCCCAACGCCCGGATGCTTCCCGGACACTCTCGGGCCAGCCGTTCCCGCCGGCCTAGCCGATTTTTCGCCCCCCACTTTCCGCGCCTTCAGGAACGCTTTCCCAGACATGGGTGGCTGTGAACCCCAGTTCGCGCCTGGCCCGGCCTGAATCTATTCCGCTCCAGCGTTCCGTGTCGCTGTCGGCCCTGATCGGAACGTCCGGAAAGTAGCGGGCGGCAAGGGCGGCTGTCGGTTCGCGCATGTTCGATGTGGGGGCTGCGATATTGTAGGCGCGGTGCCCCTCGAGATCGGCGTCCAGTGCGAGGCAGACTGCCGTCACGGCATCGCGCACGTCCACATAGCTCCAGAATCCGGGCTTGCGGAAGCCGGGGTCGGACATCAGGGATTTGATCCGAACGAAGGCGGGATCGTAATTGATGCCGGGCAGGCGCAGGCTGATCGCCGAAAGGGCGTCCCGCGCAAAGGCCTCGCCCAGCTGTTCGCCGGCCACCTTGGATAACCCGTAGGGATCGACAGGGGCCAGTGGATGATCCTCGGCCACGGGAAGAACCTGAGGGGCGACGGGGGCCGGATGATAAAGAAAACCGTAGGCCGCGATACTGGATGCCAGAACCGCGCGGCGCAGCCCGCAAGCCCGGGCCGCGTGCAACACCGCGTAGGTCATCGCGACATTGTCGGTATAGGTCGTCACGTCGTCCGTCCGGTCGGGGGCAATCCACGCGGCCAGATGCACGACCGCATCGGCCCCGTCCAATGCCTGATAGATGACGCCGGGCTGGGTGATGTCGGCCACCCAGGACCTGTGAGTGGCTGTCGGGGGCGCGGTCCGGTCAAGACCCAGGACATCGTGGCCCTGATTTACCAGCGTCTGGACCACCTGCCGTCCCAATTGGCCATTGCTTCCGGTGACGACGATCCTGCGCGGGCTGGAGGTATCCATCACGAAAGCTTCCTGGCGATCAGCTCGTCGCAACTTGCCTGGGTCAGGAGCTGGTTCTGGTAATCCCCTGCCATGGCCTTGCGGGCGCGTGGCGAGGGCGACATGGCCATCCCCCAGCGGCAGGGACGGATCACGGCCGTGCTCCAGTATTCGGCGTCCTGCGGCACGTGGGACGCCTCGTCGATCTGCTGCACTTCGGTCGTGAACTCCGCCACGAAGCCCATTGGATCCACGAAATAGGAAAACACATTGTTGCCGGGCCCGTGGCGTCCCACGCCCCAGTCCAACTCGTGCCCGCGCAGCTTCACCCTTCCGGACGCCTGCATGAGGTTCTCGATATCCGGAAGCTCGAACGCCATGTGGTTCAGAGACATGCCCGTCGCACGCGCAAGCGCCACGGAATGATGATCGGCATTGCAGCGAATGAACTCAAGCCGGCCATTGCTGTCGCTGAGCTTGAACCCCAGCGTGTCGCAGAAGAACGAGAACTGGCTGTCCACGTCCGCGCTGTTGATCACGACATGCGCCAGCTTGTGGGGAACCCCCGAAAGCTCGAGGTTTCCCGCGACCGGTTGCATGTCGGACGAGATGGTCAGCGGCAGACCATCGGGGGTTTCCAGCACGAAGCCGAAACCACCGCCCAGCCCGGCAGGTAGCTGATGCGGGGCCGAACGGATCTTGACGCCAAACGAAGCGGCCCGGGCGTGCAGCGCATGAACCGTTGCCGCATCGGGCGCGGCAAAACCTGCGCCGCGCAGCTGTGCCGTCGGCCCTTCGACCAGGCGCAGGATATGGTGCTCTCCCCCCGCCGCACGCAACAGCTGCCCGGGCGCATCGGAGGCAACGGGTCGAAGCCCCCAGACCACGGAATAGAAATCGGTGGCGGCCTTCAGATCCGGCACCGCCAGTTCGACGTGCCGGATCGACGATACTTGGGGGTTCTGCATTGCATCCTCCTTCGTCTACAGCGGCCTCAGGCAAACGCGCCCATGAAATGCACGGTCTTGGTCTCGGTGTAGCTCAGCAATTCGCCCAGGCCCTCCTCGCGGCCGATGCCGCTGGACTTCATGCCGCCGAAGGGCGTGCCGTAGAAATGGCCCGAAGCGCCGTTGACCCAGATGTAGCCGGATTTGACACGCCGGACGGCGCGCATCGCGGTCTTGATGTCATTGGTCCAGATCGACGCCGTAAGCCCGTATTCCGTACTGTTGGCAAGGTCGAAGGCCTCTTCTTCAGTCCGCCATTTGAAAATGGACAGGACCGGCCCGAAGATCTCTTCGCGGGCCAGGGTCATGCCCGCCTCGACATCCGAGAAAACGGTAGGTTGCAGCCAGTATCCCCGCTCAAACTCCTTGCCGGGGGGACGTTGCCCGCCGAAGCGCAGGCGCGCGCCCTCTTCGTTGCCCTTGGCGATCATCGACTGCACCCGCTCGTAGTGGCGCCGGGAATTGAGCGGCCCCATCTGCGAGGCGGGATCCAGCGGATGTCCCACGCGTATCCGTGCGACTGCCTCCAGCAGGCGTTCCACCACCTCGTCGTGAATATCTTCATGCAGAAGCAGCCGGCTGGTCGATCCGCAGGATTGCCCCTGCCACGAGAAGTTCATGCCGGCGAGGCCCACCTCGGCGATCTTGGCCGGGTCCATGTCGGGAAAGGCGATGAGGGGGTTCTTGCCACCCAGTTCAAGGGTCACGTTCTTGACCCCCGATTCCGCCGCCGCCATCTGGATCGCGCGGCCCGTCGGGACCGAACCGGTGAAGGCAATCCGCTTGATGGATGGATGGCGCACGATCGCATCGCCCGTGGGCATGCCGTTCCCGGTCAGAATATTCACGCAGCCCGCGGGTAGGATGTCGCGGCACAGCTCCCCCAAGAGTGCGGCCGACAGCGGGCTTTGCTCGGGCGGCTTGACCACGACGGTGTTGCCGGCGATGAGAGGCGCCGAAATGGCGTGTGCGGCGAACTTGATCGGATGATTGAACGGCACGATGCGCCCGACGACACCATAGGGCTCGCGCAGTGTCAGATGCAGATGCTCGGAGCTGGCGGGGATCGTCTCGCCCTTCAGCTCGGTCGCCAGACCCGCGAAATAATCCATGGTATCAGCGGCCTGCCCGACATCCGCCGCCATCTTGGTGATGGTGTTGCCTGTGTCGCGCACTTCCAGTTCCAAAACCTCGTCCGCGCGTTCGCGCAGGGCGGCGGCCAGCTTGCGCAGATAGGCACCCCGTGCGACGGGGCCGATCCTTGCCCATTCGGGCTGGGCCCGTTCGGCGGCTGCAACGGCGCGGTTCACATCGGCCGCTGTCGCTGCGGGTACCCGGCCCAGCTCGCTTTCGTCCGCCGGGTCGGTCGAGACCAGCTCGGCCCCCGACTCGCTGGCGACAAGTTCGCCGTCGATCAGCATTTTGGTGCTGACGGGATAGTTCTGCTTCTTGAGCATTGAAGGGCTCTCCAGGTCTATGGTGGGGTTCATCAGAACCGGTTGACGATCCTGCGTTCCATCACTCCGAGCGCGTAGTTCACTGCCATGGCCAGGCAGCAGACGATGGCGATGGCGGCGTAAACGCCTTCGCTGTCGAAGATTGAATATCGCCACGAGATCAGGCGTCCGAGACCGCCCGAGTAGGTCAGAAACTCCAGGCCGATCACGGCGATGAGGGCGAAGGTCAGGCCCATGCGGAACCCCGCGAACAGAACCGGGGTCGCGGCCGGAATGAGGATCTTGCCCATCAAGCGAGGCCCTCTGAGGTTCAGGCTGCGGCCAAGCTTGAGAAGGATCGGATCGATGCCGCCGAAGCCGATTGCCAGGTTCACGCTGATCGGCACGGCGCCCATGATCGTCGCCATGGTGATGATCATCAGGCTGTTGGGGCCCAACAGAGTCATGAACACGGGGTAAAGCAGAATGGCAGGCGCGGAATAGAAGCCCACCAGAACGGGCTGAAGCGCCTTGCGCACCGTGCTGTAATGATAAAGCAGCCCCCCTCCGACCAGACCCACCAGCAGGCTCATGACCAGCGCGACGCCGACTTCCCAGAACGTGACCAGAAAGGCTGTCCAGAGTTCCTGGGTGAACAGATCCTGCCAGAGACGCAGAAGCACGCGGCTGGGTTCGGCGATGATCAGCCTGTTGAGGATGCCGGATCGCACCAGCAATTCGAGTATCAGGAAAAAGCCGACCACGAAGATGAGCTGGCCCAATTTCTGCGAACGCTTGGAGTTGCGAGGAAAGGCGCGGTGACCTGCAAGAAGGCTGCCGGTGGTCGCCATTGTCGGCTTGCTCATTTCGCCCCCGTTTCTTCCAGCAGCACCTTCCAGACGCGCAACTCGATATCGCGGGCGGTTTCCGAAGACAGATCCTCAATGGAGCGGGGGCGGGCCAGGGGAACGTCGATGATCTCGCGGATGGTCGACGGCCGCGACGACATGAGGAGTATCCGGTCGGAAAGCTGGATCGCCTCGCTGATCGAATGGGTCACGAAGACGATCGTCTTGCCGCTCTTGTCCCAGATCCGCAGAAGCTCGATGCCCATGATCCGGCGCGTCTGTTCATCAAGCGCGCCGAAGGGTTCGTCCATCAGCAGAATTTCCGGATCCAGCGCAAGGGCACGCGCGATCGCGACACGCTGGTTCATTCCGCCCGACAGCTGGGAGGGATATTTCTCCTCGAACCCGTTCAAGCCCACGAGGTCGATCATCTCGCGTGCCGTCCGACGCCGCTGCGCCTCTCCCACGCCACGGACTTCCAGCCCGAATTCGACGTTGGCCTGGATGGTGCGCCACGGCAGCAAAGACATCTGCTGAAACACCATGGCCATCCGCTCGTCGGGTCCGGTGACAGGCTGCCCGTGGATCGACACGGTGCCGCGCGACGGCGTGGCGAGGCCCGCGACCATGTCCAGAAGGGTGCTTTTCCCACATCCCGAGGGGCCGAGGATGGACACGAACTCCCCCGGCTGGATCTGAGCGTCGGCCTGTTTGATCGCCACGAATTCCGTGCCCGGAACACCGAAGGTCTTCGATACATTCTCGATGGATACACTGACGCTCATATTTCCCTCCACCGGCTGAACCGGTTTTCGACCGCCGCCATAATTCCGTTCAGCGAGACGATGATGACCAGGACCGCCAGGATGATGGCGAGCATCCCTGCGATGTTGCCCGAATTGTAAAGATCGTGAACGAGGTGACCGACACCTGCTTCTGATTGAAACAGCTCGGCCAAGAGGGCGCCCATGAACGACAGCCCGACCCCCAGACGTATCGCGCCGAAGACGGGTGGCACGATCCCCGGAAGCAGGATCTTGGTCGCGAACTGCAGCCGCGTCATGCACAAGGATTGGCCCAGCTTTTCATGCCGGACGGTCGTATCGCGTGTCGCCACCAGCGTGTTCAGCAGAATGGGAAACGCGGCATGCACGGCGGCATTGGCGATCTTTGGGCCCATTCCGGTTCCGAAAATGAGCATCAGGATGGGCAGGAAGACGATCTTGGGAACCGAGTACAAGGCAAGGATCAAGGGGTTGGCAAAACTGACAAGCGCCGCGCTACTGCCGATGACGAGCCCCAGAGAGATGCCGATACCGGCGGCGATCAGAAGCCCGAAGCTCGCCTCGAGAAGCGTCACGCCGAAATCCTGGAGGATCTCGGGCCGGATCAGCAGTTGCGCCCCTTCCTCGACGATGTGGGTCGGGCCGGGCAGAAAGGGAAAGATCCCCCCAAGCGCATTCATTGCGAGTGCGGCAGCCACCAATGCGGCCGCCTGGATCAGCAGGATAGACAGAAGGTTCGGGGACACGCGGAACTGAAGCATGGTCGACTCCGATGGGTTGAAGCCTGCCCGTCAAAAGCGGTGACGGGCAGGCATGTGCCTTTCGGGATCAATCAAGCAGACTGAAGTCGCTGACATCTTCGATCGTGGGCGGGGTCTTGAGGGCCCCGGTGCTTACGGCCTCGGCAAGGGAGCCTTCGAAATTGGCCGTGGGGATGGGTCCCACCTTGAAGAAATCCTTTGGCGCCTCCGAGATGATGCGCTGGATCTGTTCCAACGGGACGCCCATCGCTTCCGAGCCGATCTTTGCGGCCTCTTCGGGGTTGGACCCGATGAACTCGGCGGCTTCGCGAACCGCCACCAGGAATTTGCGGACCGTTTCGGGGTTTTCCTGAATGAACGCCTCATTCGCGACCAACGAGCCTTGGGCATATTCCTTCAGATACTCGGAGATGTCGAAGATGATCCGGGCCTCGCCGCTGTCGACCAGATCAAGCACATATGGCGCGCTATGCCAGGAAGCCGCCACACGACCGTTGCGAACGGCGGCCCAGCTGTCACCGGGACTGCCGACAGGCACCACGGTCACGCTGTCCTCGACCCCCGCCGCCTTGAGTGCCGGCAACAGGCCCGTGTGGGATACCGAACCCGGGCGGCTGATGCCGACCGACTTGCCGGCGAAATCCTTGACCTCTTTGATCTCGGAGTCGGTAGGTACGATGTAGACGATGCCGTATCCCGGCGCCGTCCAGCTTGAGATCAGGCGCACCTTCTCGCCACGCCCGTTTGCGATGATTGCCGCGCTGGTTGCGACCATCGCGATGCTTGCGGCGCCGCCCGTGACGGCGCGGACGACCTCGCTGCCGCCCTGAAAATGGGTCAACTCGATCTCCAGCCCCTGTTTTTCGAAGGACTTGATGTGATCGGCCACGAAGAACGGCAGATTGTCGATGATGACCTTCCGCGTGGAGGCAACGCTCAGCACCTCGGCGGGGGCAGGCAGGGCCAAAAGACTGATCGCTCCGGCCAGTATCAGGCCGCCCAGTTTGAATTTCATGTCGTGTCCTCCCTGTTGTGTTTATGGGTCTGCCGCGGCGGACCCTGCCGAGTTTCCTCGGCCGCCAGGTGCAGTCAGCCTGCCCTCGCGTCCTCCCTGAGCTCGACGAAAACCTCCCCGTTTTCTATCCGACAGGGATACACCCTCAGATCCACATCCACGGGCCCGCCTTGGCAGGCGCCGGTCGGGATGTGGAAATTCGCCTGGTGGAGGGGACACTCGATACAATCGTCATCGACTATTCCCTCCGACAGGCTTGCTTGCGCATGCGGGCATCGGTCCTGGGTCGCAAAAAATTCGCCCTCAAGGTTGAAGACCGCGATATCCTCGCCGCGGATACTGACCCTTCTGGCCTCTTCCGAAGCAAGATCGCCAACCGTCATGACCTTGTGCCAACCCACGGGATGCCCCCTTAATAGATCGTTCGATAACGGCTAGTATGCGTATAGGTTGATTTGAGTCAAACGTTTTTCCTTGCCTTCGCATAGGGTATGGATACTGCAAGAGAAGGGTCGCGACGTGACCCTGGAGGACGAAGAGGAGTGGACATGACGAACGATCGGGATAACGACGCTGCCCCTGACCTGCTTGAAACCGAGCATGACCACGCCCTGAAATCGGAAGATCAGGGCACGCTTCCCTCCACCCGCGATCAAAGCCTGGCCTACATGCTTCGCGTGGGGCACCGAGGCTTCTCCCGGCTGCTCGAGGATCGGATCGCACAGCATGGCGTATCGCTCAGCCAGTGGTATTTTCTGCGCGTTTTATGGGAGCAGGACGGCCTGACACAGGCCGAAGTGGCCAAACGCGCCGGGATGATGACGTCAAACACGGCCACCGCCATGGCCACGCTGGAGCGCCAGAAACTGATCGTGCGGCGCCAGCATCCGACGGACCGGCGCAAGACAAGTGTCTACCTTACCGGCGCAGGTCGGCAGCTGAAGTCGCTGCTGGTCCCGATAGCCAGCCAAGTCACCGAGACCGCGGTCAAGGGTATCGATCCCGAGCTTCTGTCGCAAATCAAGGCCGCGCTGATTCAGATCCGCAAAAACATCGAACAGGCACTCGATAACGAGTGACCCCCAGGCCCTCCCCCGAATCCAGCTTGACTCCGTTCAAATTTCGTCCGCAATATAGCGGACTACATTTAACTGTCAGCCTTTCGGAGGAGAAGCGCGCGATGAACGTCGAGGCACCGTCCCAGAAAACCAAGCATGGCGAGTTTTTGGCAGACTACCCCAGAACCGGCAAGGACACCCCGGCCGGAAAGCTGCTGCGCCATTACTGGCACCCTGTCTGCCTGTCCGAGGATCTGAAGGATCTGCCCTACCCCGTCCGCATGCTGGGCGAAGACCTGGTTGCTTTCCGCAAGCCCTCGGGTGAGCCGGGGCTGCTGCTGCGCCGATGCCCTCACCGTTGCGCTTCGCTGGAATACGGCCAGATCCATCCGCACGGGCTGAAATGCTCCTATCATGGCTGGACGTTCGACAGCGACGGCACCTGTACCGAGATGCCGCTGGAGCCGGAAGACAGCCCCATGTGCAAGGAAGTGCGTCAGACCTGGTACCCCGTCCAGGACTGGGCGGGCGTCGTCTGGGGATATTTCGGAGAGGATCGCGAGACGCCCCCGCCCCTTCCCAAGCTTGATATCCTTTCGCGCGAGGATGGTGAGGTCGTTCTGGAACGCGGAGATGTCCGCAACTACAACTACCTTAATTTCATGGAAAATTTTGCGGACATGGGGCACGTTTACGTGCTGCACATGCTGGCACCCGGCGTCGTTCCGGACGATGTAGCGCCCTATTGCGACATGAGCGTGAATACCGAGTGGCGCAACATCCAGCACGCCAATTTCGAAACCGGCTACGGCATGAAAAGCGTGCTCGTGCATCCGACCGACAACGCGGACCGCAGGTATGTAAACACCTGGAGCATCTGCTTTCCCTACACCTACCGGTTCGGGGGGATCTCGGCCGGGCTGCCGCCAGACTTCACCGACGATCGTCGCGAATCCGGCGGCATGCTGCGGATCATCGACGACGAAAGCTTCGAAATCATCCGCTTCACCCTTCTGCGCGAAGGAAACTTCAAATCGACCTTCTATCCCCGCGCCCATGCGAATGCGCGCGGCCTGGCGGAGGGCACGACCGGGATCGGCGAAAAGAAGGAATACGACAACCGGAAGTACTCGGGCTGGGAGGGCCTGCCGCCGGTAGAGGATCTTGTCCTGCAGGAATCTCAGGGCGTCATCCCCGAACGCCAGTATGAGAACCTCGGCTCGTCGGACACGGGGGTCGCCCTGTTGCGCCGCATCTTCCGCAAAGGCCTTGCCGCGATCGAGAAGGGAAGGATGCCGAAACCGATCGAAGCGGATACCGACGGCGTTGTCCGGACCGACACGTTCAAGGGATTCCTGTCGCCCGAAGAGATCGTCCTGGGGGCGGAGAACCTGCCCTCGTCCGAGAATGGCGCAGGGCTGATCCGTGACGAGGCCGGCGCCCTGGTCTTTACCAAATGAGCGCGCCCGCCGATGACGACGCCGCCCTTCTGGAAATCGCGCGATGCGAAAGGCTGGTGCAGAACTTCTACGGATACCTTGATGAGAAGCGCTATGACGACTTGTGCGATCTCTTTGATGTCGATGGGGTCTGGGTGCGGCTTGGCACCGAGCTTGTCGGCCGCGACCGCATCCGGGAGACGATGGCCGAGCGGAGCGACTGGCTGACCGCGCATGTCGTGACGAATCTGCGCGTAACCCTGACCGGGCCCGATTCCGCCGAGACGGTCCAGTATGTCACGCTCTATCGCCACGAAGGGCGATCCCCCCAAGATGGCCCCGCACCGGTGGTTCTGCCGCTTGGCATTCTGCGCCACACCGACCAGCTGGTGAAACGGGAGGGGCGCTGGCTTTTCGCCAGAAAGGCAAGCCGCGCGCTGATGGTCGATCGCCAGCGGGTCACGCATTACGATCAGGAAAAGGGGAAGGGAACATGATGCAGGCCGCTGACTACCGGGGGCTTTATGCCATCATCCCGACGCCGGCCATTCCGGGCGCGGAAGACATGACTGTCCGCAATACGGTGGACACCGCCGAGACAGAGCGCCTGTTGAACCGGCTGATCGACGACGGTGTCGACGGACTCATCACGCTTGGCACGACCGGCGAATGCGCCACCCTGTCCGAAACCGACTATCGCACCTTTGCCGGCTGCGTGGTCGAAACCGTCGCCAAACGGATCCCGGTGATCATGGGAGCATCGGCGCTGGGCTCTGCCACGGTGGGGGAGCGGCTTTCCTTCCTCACCGATCTGGGTGTCGAAGGCACATTGCTCGGCCTGCCCATGTGGCAACCGGCCTCAACGCGCACGGCCGTGGGTTTCTTCACCGAAATCTCCCGAAGCTTTCCCGACATCGCGGTCATGGTCTATGCCAACAAACGCGCCTTCCGCTACGAGTTTCCGGACGAATTCTGGTCCGCCATCTCCGAAAGCGCGCCCACTGTGACGGCTGCGAAATATTCGCGCCCGCGTGATCTGACCAGTCTCATGAAGGCGACCAAGGGCAGGATCCACATCATGCCAAACGAGTCCACCCTGACACAGTTCCACGAACAATCTCCGGCCACCACAACCGCATGCTGGGCCACTGCGGCAGGTATGGGTCCCCGCCCGGCGAAGGCCCTCATGAAGGCGGTCGAGGACCGGGATCAGTCGGCCATCGCGCGCATCGATGCGGCCCTGAAATGGGCCAACGCGCCTCTCAAGCCTTACATGGGCGACCCCGAGATCTTCGCGCTTTATAACATCCAGATTGAAAAGGCCCGGATCAACGCCGCCGGCTATTGCAACTGCGGTCCTGTGCGCCCGCCCTACAGCGAGATCCCTGACGAGATCGCGCGCGCGGCAGCCGAGTGCGGCGCCCGCTGGCACACGCTCTGCCACTCACCGACGATAGACATCCCGTAGAAGCTGGACACCTCTCAGGGCCCTGCCCGCGGGCCGTATCCTTTCGGCCGCGCGGGTCAGGTCCGGCCCATGGCCCCGGCAAGGAAGGCTGAAACCTCGGCCCCCTTGTCGAAAGGAAGGATGTGCGCCACGTGCTGGTCGGGCCTCACGATAACTACGCAGCCGCTGTCGCGGTCGATGGCACGGGTTTCGAAGATGTCGTCGTCCGGCAGCGCGCAGAAGCATTTTTCATAGTCTATCAGGCCATAGCGCCCCTTGCGCGGCTGAAGAAATGCCGGCAACTCCTTGCCCTCCAACTCCAGGCGGCGCTGAAAGATCACGCGCAGATCGGCCTCGGCGTCGATGTCCTGGCCCGAAGATACCGCATTGAAAAAGGGCGATGAGGGGTCTTCTGCCAGCATTGTCAGCAGCTGCCGGGTGGCGCTGCGGGGGTGGTTCACATCCTCATCCGGGCAGAAGGCAAACAGGCGCCAGCGGGTATCGGCCTTGATGACATGACCCAGGTGCATGTGCTTGGCATCGGCCAGGCGCATCACCGGGGCGGAGTGGAACCGCGATCCGATCTCGAAACCTCGGGCCAGGTTCTGCCACGTGGCCGGGCCGATCAGACGCGACGGGGGATAGGTCACGGACAAGCCGGCGGTGTAGCGTCCGTGCTCGACGAAATAGCGCTGGAACTTCGGCGTCTCCTCCCCGCCGCTCTCGTGGCGCTCGCTCAGGATGCTTGCCCATTCGCGGTCGAAGGAAATCAGGTCGGCGGCGACGGCCTGCCGTTCCGCCGAATAGCTGCAAAGCAGGTCTGGCCCCGCGCGCCCCTGCAGCACCGACACCAGCTTCCAGCCCAGGTTGAAGGCGTCGCCCATGGAGACGTTCATGCCCTGGCCGGCCTTCGGGCTGTGGGTGTGGCAGGCATCTCCAGCGATGAAGACGTGGGGAAGCCGATCGGCGGCGGCTGCCTCCGGCAGGTCATCGAAGCGGTCGGTCAGGCGTTGACCGATCTCGTAGACGGACCACCAGACCACCTCCTTGGCCTCAAAGGAGTAAGGGGCGAAGATGCGTTTCGCGGCGGCGATCAGGTGATCCTTGCTGAAGTTGCGGCCCGCGATCCTTTCGCCGGGGGCAAGCTTGTCCAGTTCGATGTAAAGCCGGACAAGGTAGCCGCCTTCGCGCGGGATGATGAGGATGTTGCCCTCCCCCGTGGTCTGGATCAGCGTCTTGAAGCGAATGTCGGGAAAGTCGGTCACGGCCAGAACGTCCATGACCCCCCAGGCCTGGGAGGCCGAGTCGCCCTTCAACTCCAGCCCGATCGCCCGCCGGACCGTACTGCGCGCGCCGTCGCAGCCGACCGCGTAGCGCGCCCTTACGGTTCGGGCGGGGCCGCCGTCGGTCGGATCCAGCTGCACGGTAACGGGGTGGTCGCCTGCCCCCTCGTCGACCGACAGCCCTGTCAGCTTCCAGCCGTAGTCGGGCACCAGCCGGGAGGGCGACCGGCGCATCAGTTCGAGGTACATGTCATGCACCCGCGCCTGGTTCAGGATCATGTGGGGCATCTCAGATAGCCCGTCCTCGACATCCTGGATACGGCCCGTGCGCGCGATGTGGGCGGGGTTCTCGGCGTCAGGCTTCCAGAAAGTCGTTTCGTTCACCCAATAGCCCTGGCGCATCACCGTGTCGGCAAATCCGAAGGCCTGGAACATCTCCATCGACCTGCACGAGATGCCGTCGGCCTGGCCCCGCTCCAGCGGGCCCTCCTTCTGCTCGACAATGCGCGTGGTGATGTCGGGAAAGGCCGCAAGCTGGGCCGCCAGGGTCAGGCCTGCCGGACCGCAGCCGACGATCAGCACGTCGACATTTTCGGGTAGCGGCCCCTGGGCCGTCTCCCGCCCGGGGGCCGGATCGTGCAGGTCGGGATCCCCGGCGTGAAATCCGTCGAGATGGTATTGCATGCTCCGGGCCTCCAATGGAGTTTTGATATGTATACATACTAAAATGCCATGCCAGGCGTCAACAAAGTTCGATATGCTCACTTACCATTTCTGGGTATATGTCGATGGGTTGTCTGAAGGAGCCAGCAATGAGCGATGATCAACCGATCAGCCCCACCCTGCCGGGTCACCTGATCCGCCGCTTGCATCAACTGTCCACGCAGATCTTCGCACAGCGGATCAAGGACGCGGGATCGGACCTGACCCCTGTGCAGTTCGCGGCACTGGACGCCCTTGCCGCGCGGCCAGGTATCGATCAGGCCCGCCTTGCCGAGATGATTGCAAAGGACCGCGCCACGATCGGCGGTGTCGTCGACCGGCTGGAGCAAAAGGGCCTCATCTCACGCGAGGTCAGCCCCGAGGACAAGCGGGCGCGCGTCGTTCGTCTGACGCCCCAGGGCCAGGCCACGCTCAGCCACCTGCTGCCCGTGGTGCAGGAGTTGCAGCGCGATATTCTGCCCGGCCTGTCAGCGGCGGAATACGATCAGTTCCTCGCCCTCGTCGGCAAGGCCACGCGGGCAGCCGAGGCGAACTAGGCCCCGCCCCCGCCGGATACGGATTGCCCCCGAAAGCAGAAGGGCCCGCGGCATCTCTGCCGCGGGCCCTTTGTTATCCGGGGCCTGTGGGACGGTCCCGGGGTCCTTTGGGGATCAGGTCGCCGGCTTCTCGCGGCGGCGGACCCGGTCGCGGATCATGCCGAAGAGCGGCAGCAGGATCAGGATGATCGCGATCACCGTGATCGGGCCTGCGATCGGCCGGGTGAAGAAGATCGACGGATCACCCGAGGACAGCAGCAGCGACTGGCGCAGCGTCGGCTCGGCGATGGGGCCGAGAACGATGGCCAGCACCGCAGGCGCCAGCGGGTAGTCGAACTTGCGCAGGAAGAAGGCGCCAAGACCGAAGGCGATCATCAGCCAGACATCGTGCATGTCGTTGGTCGCCGCATACCCGCCCACGATCGAAAGCACGAAGATCATCGGTGCAAGGATCGTGAAGGGCATCCGCAGCATCCAGATGAACAGCGGGATGAAGGACAGGTTGATGACCAGGGCGAAGAAGTTCGACACGTAGAACGAACCGATCAGGCCCCAGACGAAGGCAGGCTCGTCCGTGAAGAGGCGCGGGCCCGGGGTCAGGCCCCAGATCACCATGCCGCCCAGCAGGATCGCCGTGGTGGGCGAACCGGGGATGCCCAGCGTCAGCATCGGCAGCATGGAGCCGGTCGATGCCGAGTTGTTGGCAGCCTCGGGGGCGGCCACGCCGTCGGGGTTGCCCTTGCCGTAGGAGCCGGGATCGCGCGAGGTCAGCTTGGCCACGCCGTAGGACATCAGCGAACCGGGGGTCGCGCCAGCCGCGGGAAGGATCCCCACGAAGAAGCCCAGGAACGACCCGATCGAAGTGCCGCGCCAGCCTTGGGTGATGCCTTCCTTGGCGTCCGCGAACACGCCCTTGACGCTCATCTTCGCCTCGGTCGTGGTGATCTTGCCGCGGGTCGTGTCGATGGTCCAAAGCATCTCGCCGATACCGTAGACACCGATCGCCAGCACCAGGAAGTTGATCCCGTGCAGGAAGCCGGGGATGCCGAAGAACACCAGACGCGGTTCGCCCGAGATCTCGTCGAAGCCGACGGCCGCAAAGACGAGGCCCAAGCAGATCGACAGGATGGTCTTGGGGATGTCGTCACCGCCAAGGCCGACGAAGGTGGCGAAGGCCAGCAGCATCAGCGCGAAGATCTCGGGGTTGCCGAAGCTCAGCGCGACCGATGCCAGCATCGGTGCGAAGGCGGTGAAGAGGATGATCGAGACGGTGCCGCCCACGAAGGAGGCGATGGCCGCGGTGACCAGTGCCAGGCTTGCCCGGCCCTTCATCGCCAGTGGTCGCCCGTCGAAGGTGGTGGCAACCGCGGTCGATGCGCCGGGGATGCCCAGGGTGATCGAGCTGATCGCCCCGCCGTACATGGCGCCGTAGTAGATCGCCGCCAGGAAGATGATCGCCGATGCCGGCGGCACCAGGAAGGTGATGGGCAGCAGGATCGCCACCCCGTTGACCGAACCGAGGCCGGGCATCGCCCCGATGAACAGTCCCAGCGTGACACCAATCACGATGAGGAGCAGGTTCAGCGGTTCCAGTGCCTCCAGCAGGCCACTTGTCAGTAGTGCAAGGATTTCCATTGTAATCAGTCCTGTATATCGCTCGTGACCCGCGCCATCAGTAGATGATGGTGTTCAGGTAGTTGTAGATCGGCTCCATGAACTCCATCCCCTTCGGCAGGGTGATGCGCATCAGCGCCTCGAAGAAGAAGAAGAAGATTACGGGCGTCACGACGGTAAGCGTCAGAGACAGGCGCAGCGTATGTCGGCCGAGGAACCAAAGGTAATAGAAGAGAAACATTCCCATCGCGACATACATCGAGAAGATCCCGACCAGCGCGACAAAGACGAAGATCCCCCCGAAGACCTGGAGCAGCATCTTGCGCCCCTCGGCATCGAGAACGGGTTCGTCGGATTGGGAAGGCGGCGAAAGCCGCCTTACCCCTTTGTAGAAAATCATCACGGTACAGATCAGCATGATGGCCGAGAGCCAGAACGGCCATGCCCCGCCCCCCGGTCCTTCACCGCTGATGTACCCGATGTCCAGTTCGGTACTCTTCCACATCATGTAAATGGACAGGACGGCCAGGACACCTGCCGTTACCAATTCTCCAAGCCGCATCTCAGCCTCCCTAAAGTACCGTTAACGCGCGTGGGTTATTCGCCCATCTTCGCGAGCAGTTCCTTGTGATTTTCGATCTGGGTGTTCCAGTATTCCTTCTGCTCCTCGGGGTTCATCCAGAGGGGCGAAAGGCTCTCGGACTCCATGTAGCCCTGCCATTCCTCGGTGTCGTAGATGGTCTGGAACAGGTCCTGGTAGTACTTGGCAGCGTCGTCAGACATGCCCGGCGCGCCAACGACGGCCCGCTGGTTGTAGTAGCTGAAGTCCTTGCCAAGTTCCTTGACGGTCGGAACATCCGGGAATGCCGGCATGCGCTCGTCCGAGAAGGCCAGCAGGGGAACCACGTCACCCGAGGCGTAGAAGCCCTTGGTCTCGGCAGGGTTGTTGACCGAGGCCATGATCTGCTGACCGGCCAGGTCCTTGGCGACGGCACCGCCCCCTTTGTAGGGGATGTACTTGATGTCGAGGTCGAAGTTCTGCTCGAGCCAGGTGATGACCAGGCTGTCTTCCTGACCTTTACCCGTGCCGCCCATGACGTAGCCGCCCTCTTTCACCTTCGCGACCCACTGGTCGAAGTCGGTGATGCCGCTGTCCTTGTGGACCCACAGCACGAAGGGGTCGACGCCCATCATGGCGACGGGGGTGAAGGTGGTCACGTCGATGCCCAGGTTTTCCTGGCGCAGCGGGGTGGTGAAGAACGAGTTCAGGGTCACCAGAATGGTGTGGTCGGGATCCGAGGCGCCCTTCAGCGCGATCAGAGCCTCTGCACCGGAGCCGCCGCCCTTGTTGTTCGGGACGAGCGGACGAACCGTCAGCTTCTTCTTCTCGGCGACCGACTGGATGAAGCGGGCGATCTGGTCCGCGCCACCGCCGGCACCGGCCATGATGACGAAGTCGATCGGCTTCGTGGGCTCGAAGGCCGCTGCCGAGTTGGCAAAGGTTGCGGTCAGCGCGGTTGCGCCAGCCAGTGCAATGAAAGTCCGTTTGGTAATGGACATATTGGTATTCCTCCCAAGGTTGGTTTTGATTGCGAACCGACGGCAGTTTTCTGCTCTTTCAGTTCATTGTGCTCGTTTCTGTCCTGTTTCCTCCCTTCCTATCATTATTGATGAATTTCTATTTGTCCCGGGGTCTAGTGGCTCATCCACACGGGCATATTGCCGCGATCAATCACCGTCTGCGTGTTGCCTCCGAAGAGGGTTTCGCGCTCGTGACTGTCGCCATAAGCCCCCATAATCATTACATCAGCGCCGAATATCGCGCTTTGAGACAGCAAATCCTGTCCGATGGAGCGGGACGCCTCGAACGTGACGAGTTCCGGGGTCACACCATGTAGACGAAGGTATGCCACCAGATCCTCTGCCGAGGTGCCCGGACCGGCGTCCTTGCCGGTGCTCAGGATGCCGATTCGGTCGGCGCTGCAGATGATTCGCATGCCCTCGGAAAGGGCGCGCGCGGCCTCGGACGAACCGTTCCAGGCGATGGTCACCACCTTGCCCAGCTCGGTCGGCGGGGTCTCCACCGGCGGGCACATCAGCACCGGCCGGCCCGAGTGGAACAGCGCCGCCTTCAGCGTGTTCGTGCCCAGGTTGCGGTCACGGTCCGGCTTGGCGACGCAGATCACGTCTGCCAGCCGGCCGTGGCGCTTGATGACGTCCAGCTGGCGGCCGACCTCTTCGACGAAGGAGACGGTCGCACGCTCGCCGATGTTCTGGCCGGTGTCGTCAAGGCCGAGCTTCTGCGCAAGCGCATGAACCTCGTCCTTGAGACCCTGCTCTTCCTGGTCCGCAAGAGCATAGGTGTTCTGGACCAGCTGCCGACGCAGGGCGTCGGGGATCGGAACCCCGTAGGGGATCAGATCCTCGGGCCGTGGGCGACAGTGGGTCACCTCGATATGGGCCTTGAACCTGTGGGCCAGGGCTGCGGCGTGGGCAAGGACGTTGTCGCCCTTCCCGTCGCCTCGAACCGGTACCAGAATCTTGCGGATCACGTGCTAGCTCCTCAGAAGAGACCGTCGATCAATCCGTCATCGTTGATGCAGATATTCTCGGCGGAGGGTTTGCGCGGAAGTCCGGGCATGGTCATGATCTCGCCGCAGATGACGACGACGAACCCTGCCCCTGCCGAGATACGGACCTCGCGGACTGGAAGGCTGTGACCGTTGGGTGCCCCGCGGCGGTTGGGATCGGTGGTGAAAGAGTATTGCGTCTTCGCCATACAGACGGGCAAGTCGCCATATCCCTGGGCCTCCCATTCCCTGAGTTGGTCGCGGATCTTCTTGTCGGCCAGAACCTCGTCAGCACGGTAGATGCGCTTTGCAATTGTTTCAATCTTTTCAAACAGCCCCATCTCCGACGGGTAGAGCGGAGCGAACTGTGCGGAGCGGCCTTCGATCATCTTGACCACGTGCTCGGCCAGGTCGGTGATGCCCGCGGAACCCTTGGCCCAGTGCTTGCACAGGATCGCCTCGGAGCCCTGGCTGCGGACGTATTCCTTGACGGCCTCGACCTCGGCGTCGGTGTCGGTGACGAAGTGGTTGATGGCGACCACGGCGGGCACGCCGAACTGCTTCACGTTCTCGATGTGGCGGCCCAGGTTGGCACAGCCCTTCTTGACCGCGTCGACGTTCTCGGCGCCCAGGTCGTCCTTGGCCACGCCGCCGTTCATCTTCATGGCGCGGACGGTGGCGACGATCACCACGGCCTCGGGCTTCAGCCCGGCCTTGCGGCACTTGATGTCGAAGAACTTCTCGGCACCCAGGTCGGCGCCGAAGCCGGCCTCGGTCACGACGTAGTCGGCGACCTTCAGCGCGGTGGTGGTGGCCACGACCGAGTTACAGCCATGCGCGATGTTGGCGAAGGGGCCGCCGTGGACGAAGGCGGGGTTGTTCTCAAGCGTCTGCACCAGGTTGGGCTGCATGGCCTGCTGAAGCAGGACGGTCATGGCGCCGTCGGCCTTGATGTCGCGGGCGTAGACCGGGGTGCGGTCGCGGCGGTAGGCCACGATGATGTCGCCCAGGCGCTTTTCCAGGTCGGCCAGATCGGTGGCCAGACACAGGATCGCCATGACCTCGGAGGCCACGGTGATGTCGAAGCCGCTTTCACGCGGGAAGCCGTTGGCGACGCCGCCCAGGTTGCAGACGATCTGGCGCAGGGCGCGATCGTTCATGTCCATGACGCGGCGATAGGCGACGCGGCGGATGTCGATTTCCTGCTCGTTGCCCCAGTAGATGTGGTTGTCCAGCATCGCGGCCAGCAGGTTGTGGGCGCTGGTGATGGCGTGGAAGTCGCCGGTGAAGTGAAGGTTCATGTCCTCCATCGGGACCACCTGGGCGTAACCACCGCCCGCGGCGCCGCCCTTCATGCCGAAGCAGGGGCCCAGCGAAGCCTCGCGGATACAGATCGCCGCCTTCTTGCCGATGGCATTGAGACCGTCGCCCAGGCCCACGGTGGTCGTGGTCTTGCCCTCGCCCGCCGGCGTCGGGTTGATGGCCGTCACCAGGATCAGGTGCCCGTCCTTGCGGTCCTGCACCGACTTGATGAACGACTCGGAGATCTTGGCCTTGTCGTGACCGTAGGGCAGCAGGTCGTCGGAAGAGATACCCAGCTTTGCGCCGATTTCCTGGATGGGCTTCTTGTTGGCCTTGCGGGCGATTTCGATGTCGGACATCAGGTGGCTCCCATAAAATTTATGTCGTTATGTCGTTGGCGCGTCGCGACGAATTTCGCCGCGGCCGCCCTGGTCGTGGATCCGCAACTCCCCGCGGATCAGCCCTGGTACCAGGCACCCGCAGGCTGCTTGTCGCCGCCGACGGGACGCAGGCGCTTGATCAGGATGCGGCCGCCGTCGGCCTGCATCGTGATGCCCTCGTCGGTGGCGGACACCACCTCACCGGGGGTTCCGTCACCTTCCAGCAGCGCGCTGTCGTAGATCTGGACTTCGGTGTCCTTGATCGTGGCGCGTGCGCCCGGTGCGGGGTTGGCAGCGCGGATGATGTTGTAGACCTCCTGCGCGGGCTTGGACCAATCGATGGTGGCGGCATCCTTGCCGAACCAGCTTTCGTAGGACCCGTCCTCGAGGCGCTGGTCGTGCTTGATGATGACGCCGGCCTTCACCAGCTCCAGCCCCTCGATCATGGCGTCGACGCCCATCGGGAAGAGCTTCTTGAAGTAGACATCGCCAAGGGTCTCGTCGGGGCCGATCTCGCAGGTCTTCTGCAGCATGATCGGGCCTTCATCGAGGCCGTCATCGGGCCAGAAGATCGACAGACCGGTCATGGTCGATCCCATGGCGATGGGCCAGTTGATCGACGAGGGGCCACGGTGCATCGGGCAGAGCGAGGGGTGATACTGGAACGTGCCGTAGGTGGGGGCGTCGCGCACCTCCTCGGGGACGAACAGCAGCACGTAGGCCATCATGCAGATGTCGGCGTTGAAGCTTTTCATCAGTTCCAGCGCCTCGGGGGTCTTCCAGGACGCCGGCTGATGCACGGGCAGGCCCTTCTCGCGGGCGAATTCCACCAGCGGATCCTCGGGCTTGCCTTCCTTGGTGGGGGCGCAGCACACCGCGACGACATCCTCGCCGCGTTCCAGAAGACGTTCCAGAACAGCCTTGCCAAAGGCCTGCTGGCCATGAACCACAATACGCATCTCTTTCCTCCCTTGTCCGAGCGCGCCGACCGATATGTGGCCGGTCGCGCCCGGCGGATTTTCTTTTATTCAGCGGCGATCGATTTTTTCGGCTCGCCGACGGCGCCCGACTTGACCACGCGGTCAAGATCCTCGCCCGAGTAGCCCAGAACCTGTTGCAGGATCTCGGTGGTATGCTCGCCCAGCAGCGGCGACCGGGTCACCTCGACGGGGCTGTCGCTCAGCTTGATCGGGCAGCCGACGCTGGTGTAGCGGCCGCGCTCGGGGTGATCGACGTCAACGATGGTGCCGGTCTTGCGCAGGCCCTCGTCCTCGATGATCTCCTTGGTCGACAAGATCGGACCGACGGGGATGTTCAGCGGGTTGCAGATGTCCATGACCTCGAACTTGGTCTTGGTCATCGTCCACTGCTCGATCCGCTCGAAGATCTCGTTGAGCTTGTCGAGGCGGTCCTTCGGAGTGGCATAGCCCTCCTTGGTCTTCCACTCGGGCTCGCCGATGACATCGCAGACCTGCTCCCAGACGGCTGCCTGGGTGATGAAGTAGGTGTAGGCGTTGGGATCGGTTTCCCAGCCCTTGCACTTGAGGATCCGGCCCGGCTGACCGCCGCCCGAGTCGTTGCCGGCGCGCGGGGTCGCATCGCCGAACTCGACGCCTTCGCCAAACTGCGAATACTCGGTCAGCGGGCCCTTCTCCAGGCGCTGCTGGTCGCGCAGCTTGACCCGGCAGAGGTTGATGACGCCGTCCTGCATCGCCGCCGAGACCTTCTGGCCGCGGCCAGACTTCTCGCGGTGGAACAGGGCGGTGACGATCCCGAGGCAGAGGTGCAGGCCGGTGCCCGAGTCGCCGATCTGCGCGCCGGTCACCAGGGGCGGGCCGTCACGGAAACCGGTGGTCGAGGCCGAGCCGCCGGCGCATTGGGCGACGTTCTCGTAGACCTTGCAATCCTCGTACTTGCCGGGGCCGAAACCCTTGATCGAGGCCAGGATCATGCGCGGGTTGATCTCCTGGATACGCTCCCAGGTGAAGCCCATGCGGTCCAGCGCGCCGGGGGCGAAGTTCTCGACCATGACGTCGCATTCCTCGATCAGGCGCGTCAGCACCTCCTTGCCCGTCTCGTTCTTCGAGTTCAGCTCGATCGAACGCTTGTTGTGGTTGAGCATGGTGAAATAGAGGCTGTCCGCGCCGGGGACGTCCACCAGCTGCTTGCGGGTGGCGTCGCCCACGCCGGGACGCTCGACCTTGATGACGTCGGCGCCGAACCAGGCCAGAAGTTGGGTGCAGGTCGGTCCGGACTGGACGTGGGTGAAGTCAAGGATCTTGACGCCTTCAAGGGCTTTCATGGTGCGCTCCTGTTCGTAAAAGCTGATTGCGCGTGGTGCGTCACTTCTTCTTCACCACGCTTTGCGGATTGAGGTTGCCGATGCGCCCGCTTTCAGTGCCGGCGTTCTCGTCAATGACCGCATTGATAAGGGTGGGTTTGCCCGAGTCCATTGCCTCGTTTACCGCACGCGACAATTCGTCTGGGGTGGTCGCCGTGACCCCGACGCCGCCGAAGGCCTGCATCATCAGGTCATAGCGCGAGTTCTTCACGAAGACCGTGGGCGCCACATCGGAACCGCCTGTCGGGTTCACGTCGGTGCCCCGGTAGATCCCGTTGTTGTTGAAGATCACGATGCAGACCGGCAGGTCGTAGCGGCAGATCGTCTCCACCTCCATGCCCGAGAAACCGAAGGCGCTGTCGCCCTCGACGGCCAGCACGGGCTGGCCGGTCTCGACGGCGGCGGCGACGGCTGCGCCCATGCCGATCCCCATGATGCCCCAGGTACCCACGTCAAGCCGCTTGCGGGGCTTGTACATGTCGATGATCGAGCGGGCGAAATCGAGGGTGTTGGCGCCTTCGTTCACCAGGATCGCATCGGGGCGCTCCTTGATGATGGTCTTCAGCGCGCCCAGGGCCCCGTGGAAGTCCATGGGGTTGTTGTTGTTCTGAAGCTTGTTGGCCATCTTGGCCACGTTGCCCTCGACCTTGGAGCGGATCGCGTCGGTCCACTCGGCGGGCGGGGCCGACCAGTCGTCGCCCATCTTGTCCAGCAGAGCGTTGACGCAGGATTCCACGTCGCCGACCAGCGGTGCCGCGATCTCGACGTTGCTGTCCATCTCGCGCGGTTCGATGTCGATCTGGATGAATTTCTTCGAGCCGGGCTCGCCCCAGGTCTTGCCCTTGCCGTGGGACAGAAGCCAGTTCAGGCGCGCGCCGATCATCACCACCACGTCGGCCTCTTTCAGGGCCAGCGAACGGGCGGCACCTGCGGACTGGGGATGGGTGTCGGGCAGCAGGCCCTTGGCCATCGACATGGGCAGGTAGGGGATGCCGCTTTTCTCGACCAGCTCGCGCACCGCGTCGTCGGCCTGGGCATAGGCGGCGCCCTTGCCAAGGATGATGAGCGGCTTCTTGGCGCCCTTCAGAAGGTCGATGGCGCGGTCCACGGCCTCGGGGCCGGGGATCTGGGCGGGGGCCGGGTCGATGACCTTGACCAGGGATTTCTGACCCTCAAGCTCGTCCATCGTCTGGGCAAAGAGCTGGGCGGGCAGGTCCAGGTAGACACCGCCCGGGCGGCCCGAGACGGCGGCGCGGATGGCGCGGGCGACGGCGATGCCGATGTCTTCGGCGTGCAGCACCCGGAAGGCGGCCTTGCAGAGCGGCTTGGCGATCGCCAGCTGGTCCATCTCCTCGTAGTCGCCCTGCTGGAGATCGACGATCTCACGCTCGGACGAGCCCGAGATCAGGATCATCGGGAAACAGTTGGTGGTGGCGTTGGCCAGGGCGGTCAGGCCGTTCAGGAAGCCCGGCGCCGAAACGGTCAGGCAGACCCCCGGCTTCTTGGTCAGGTAGCCCGCGATCGCGGCGGCGTTGCCGGCGTGCTGCTCGTGACGGAAGGAGATGACGCGCATTCCCTGGGCCTGGGCAAGGCGGCCCAGGTCGGTGATCGGGATCCCGGGCACGCCGTAGATCGTGTTCAGATCGTTCAGCTTGAGGGCGTCGATGACAAGATGAAAGCCGTCGGTCAGCTCCTGCGGAGCGTTTGCTTCACTTGCGGCGACGTCGAGGCTTTGCACGGTTGCGGACATTTTGATCTTCCTCCCAAGGAGCGTTGTGGTCTGCCGCGGCCCCCATATGACCGCAGCAGTCTCGGATTAGGTTGAACGGTTTCGGGCTTGTGTCTCGATCCGCGACCATGCCCGGCGGACGTGGGCATGCAGTCGCATCGTGTGGTCGCGCACCAGTTGCGACGCGAGCTCCGCGTCGCGGGCCTCCAGCGCCTCGATGATGCTCATGTGGTCGACGACCGAGCGCGTGGCGCGGTCCCCTTCTTCCAGCGCGCGGCGGCGCACGGCGTGAATGTGAACGAAAAGACCGTCGGCCATCGTCTTGAGAAGCGAACAGCCCGACATCTCCAGGATCAACTCGTGGAACTGGATGTTGGCGTCCGAGTACTCGGCAAGGTCGGCGCGAGCGGCGCTGGCCGAGTGGCGCATCGCGTGCTTGCGCAGCTTGCCCAGATCGGCGTCCGAGGCGTCGGTGGCGGCCAGTCGCGCGGCCATGCTTTCCAGCGCGGCCCAGGCGACGATCATCTCGAGGATCTCGTCCAGCGTCTTGCGCAGGACGAACACGCCCTTGCGGGCCTGGATGTCGACGAAACCGTCCTGCTGAAGGCGCACCAGCGCCTCGCGCAGCGGCGTGCGGGAGATGCCCAGCTGATCGGCCAGCGAGCGTTCGTCCAGCCGCAGGTTGGCGCCTTCCTCGTAGATATTCATCTCGACAATCGCGTCGCGGAGAAGGTCATAGATATGATCCTTCAGCGTGAACTTGGTTGCGATCGGCTTGAGCTTCATGAGAAAAGGCGGCCCCTGAAAATCTGACGAAACCGAATCCCGGTTCGTTGGCATACCATAGACCACACAACCAGCGCTGACAACATGTCACAGGTGCCTTTGGGGAGCCCGGTGCTGGCCCGACCCGCAGGCGGGGGCCGGAAATCCCACTATCACGGGGAAAATATCGTCGAAGATGGGGGTGAATTTTCTTGCCTCGGACCCGATAGCGGAACGGCTGTCACTGATGCGGAACACCGCTTTACCTACCCGATTGCGCCCTAAAAACCTGACAATTTCGATGTGCACACAGGCGATTCTTCCCCATTGCCGCACCCTGCCCCGCCTGGCGGCCGAGGCCCTTGAGAGCCTCCTGACCCCTCTTAAACAACCAGCCAAAGGTTCCCATTCCTACGCGAATGGGATACACCTTTCTGCGCCTGCGAAAGGCTGCTGACGCGACCACTCTTGATGCGCCGGGCCGAAGTTGGTATCTGGAATACCACGGGTGCTGCTGGCGTCCGTGCGCATCGAATCAAACGGGGATCCATCGTGCTTATCCGCGCCGCCGACTCTATCCTGATCGTCATTGACATGCAGGAACGGCTTGTCCCCGCCATGCAGGCCCCCGCCCGCACCATCCGCAACGCCGCGACCCTTATTACCGCCGCCCGCGCGATGGACGTGCCCGTCCTGCTGACCGAACAATACCCCGAGGGGCTGGGCCGCACCGTGCCCGGCATCGCGAAGGTTTCGGACGGTGTCCCGATCTTCGAGAAGCTGCATTTCTCCTGCATGGAAGATGAGGCGATCCGCGACGCCGTGGCCGAAAGCGGCCGCCGTCAGGTCGTGCTTGCCGGGATGGAGGCACATATCTGCGTCGTCCAGACCGCCGCCAGCCTGATGGAGGACGGTTTCGAGGTCTTCGTGGTCTCGGACGCCACCGCCTCGCGCACCCTCGAAAGCGAAACCGCCTGCATCGAGCGTCTCAGCGCCGGCGGCGCCGGCATCGTCACCACCGAGATGGTGGTGTTCGAGTGGCTCGGCCGGGCCGGCACCGACGCTTTCCGCCAGATATTGCCGCTGGTCAAATGACCGGACGAGGATGAGAACACCGTGGATTACGCACATCAGGGACAGATCCAGTAAAGGGAGGTCACACTCGACATGAACATCCATGAATATCAGGCCAAGAGGCTGCTGCGCGACTATGGCGCGCCGGTCGCCGACGGTCGGCCCGTACTGAAGGCCGAAGACGCCAAATCCGCCGCGGGCGAGCTGGACGGACCCGTCTGGGTCGTCAAGGCACAGATCCACGCCGGCGGACGCGGCAAGGGATCGTTCAAGGAAGCTGACGCCGGCGAGAAGGGTGGTGTGCGCATCACCAAATCCGTCGAGGAAGCCGCCACCGAGGCCAAGAAGATGCTGGGCCGCACCCTGGTGACCCACCAGACCGGCCCCGCCGGCAAGCAGGTCAACCGCATCTACATCGAGGACGGTTCGGGCATCGCGCGCGAACTCTACCTTGCGCTGCTGGTGGATCGCCAGACCAGCCGCATCGCCTTCGTCTGCTCGACCGAGGGCGGCATGGACATCGAGGAGGTCGCCGCCTCCACCCCCGACAAGATCCTGTCGTTCAGCGTCGATCCCGCCGCCGGCTACCAGGCCTTCCACGGCCGCCGCATCGCCTTTGCCCTCGGCCTCGAAGGTCAGCAGGTCAAGCAGTGCGTCCAGCTGATGGGCACGCTCTACAAGCTGTTCAACGACAAGGACATGGAGATGCTCGAGATCAACCCGCTTGTCGTGACCGACAAGGGTGATCTGATGTGCCTCGACGCCAAGATGGGCTTTGACGGCAACGCCATCTACCGCCACCAGGACATCGCCCAGCTGCGCGACGAGACCGAGGAAGATCCCAAGGAACTCGCCGCCTCCAAATACGACCTGAACTACATCGCCCTCGACGGCGAGATCGGCTGCATGGTCAACGGCGCGGGCCTGGCCATGTCGACCATGGACATCATCAAGCTGGAAGGCGCCGAGCCTGCCAACTTCCTCGACGTGGGCGGCTCCGCCACCACCGAGAAGGTGACCGAGGCGTTCAAGATCATCACCTCGGATCCCAACGTCAAAGGCATCCTGGTCAACATCTTCGGCGGCATCATGCGCTGTGACGTCATCGCCGAGGGCGTGGTCGAGGCCGTCAAGGAAGTGGGCCTTCAGGTTCCGCTGGTTGTCCGCCTCGAGGGGACGAACGTGGAAGAAGGCAAGAAGATCATCAACGAAAGCGGCCTGAACGTGATTGCCGCCGACGACCTGGGCGACGCCGCCCGCAAGATCGTCAAAGCGGTGAAGGGGTAACAGCATGTCCGTACTCGTAGACAAGAACACCCGCGTCATCTGCCAGGGCATCACCGGCTCTCAGGGGACCTTCCACTCCGAGCAGGCGATCGCCTACGGCACCAACATGGTCGGCGGCGTCACCCCCGGCAAAGGCGGCCAGCAGCACCTGAACCTGCCGGTCTTCAACTCGGTCCACGAGGCCATGGCCGCGACCGACGCCAACGCCACCGTGATCTACGTGCCGCCCCCCTTCGCGGCCGATTCGATCCTGGAAGCCATCGACGCCAAGATCCCGCTGGTCGTCGCCATCACCGAAGGCATCCCGGTGCTGGACATGATGCGCGTCAAGCGGGCGCTTGAGGGCACCGACACCATCCTGATCGGCCCCAACTGCCCCGGCGTCATCACCCCCGGCGAATGCAAGATCGGCATCATGCCCGGTCACATCCACCGCAAGGGCACCGTCGGCGTCGTCTCGCGCTCGGGCACGCTGACCTACGAGGCCGTCAAGCAGACGTCCGATGTGGGTCTGGGTCAGTCCAGCTGTGTCGGCATCGGCGGCGACCCCATCAAGGGGACCGAGCATATCGACGTGCTGGAATGGTTCCTGGCCGACGACGACACCCACTCGATCATCATGATCGGCGAGATCGGCGGCTCGGCTGAAGAAGAGGCCGCCCAGTTCCTGAAAGACGAAGCCAAGCGCGGACGCAAGAAGCCCGTCGCAGGCTTCATCGCCGGTCGCACGGCCCCTCCGGGCCGCCGCATGGGCCACGCAGGCGCCATCGTCGCCGGCGGCAAAGGCGGTGCGGATGACAAGATCGAGGCCATGAAGTCGGCCGGCATCGTTGTCGCCGAAAGCCCCGCCGGCCTGGGCGAAGCCGTTCTGAAGGCCATCGGCTGATCCAAGAAATACCGGAGGGCGGTCCCCGCCCCCCGGCCCCGGCGGCCCCGAAGCCGCCCGTCATTCCCCGCCGGTGCTCCCAAGAGCCGGCGGGGTTTTTTGTGATGGTGAGGGATGGGAAGCTTTGGTTCGGATCGGCTGGTTCGGCCTAACTGGCCCCTACCCCAACCGCCGCTTGCGCTGTTCGTCGCGCAGGGTCAGGAAGATCACCGCAAGATCGATGGCGCTCAGCACCAGAAGCATCCGGCCGCCGACGGCGAACCATTCCCACATCTGATAGGCGACAAAGCCGCCCAGCACCAGGATCGCGGCGTGGCTGGCCCAGCGGGCACCGCGCAGGATGGCGGCGACGACCACAAGGTGCAGCAGCCCGTGGCTGAGAAAGTAGATCTTGTAGAAGGTCAGGTCCGCAGGCGGCGCGTTGCCCAGCCAGGACAGCACCCGGGCCGCGACGAAATCCTTGGGATCCTCCGACAGCTCCTTTTCCACCAGCCAGCGCAGCAGCGGCGGCAGCTTGGCGGCAATGCCCAGTTGCAGCGCCGCGGCGGTCGAGATCTGGACCACGGCCAGCAGCGCCTTGGCGAGGATCGTGGCGATGAAGATCCGGTGTTCGGTGCTGGTGTCGGGGGCTTCGGGCACCGTGTCGCGGTACTCCGTGCCCGCCGGTGGCGTGCCTGTGGTGCCGTCGTCTGCTGCCATGCGTCTGGTTCCCGGGTCCTGTTCCGCCCGCGCGTTTGGTATCCCATCGGCCCGCCCCTGCCAATCGTCGCGGGCGGTGATCCACCGACACGGCCGCCTTTGCCGCACCGGGGCTTTTGCCGGGCGCGCCGACGTGTCAGCCTGTGCCTGCCGGGCGCCGTCAGGCCCCACCCCGTCAACCCGAGAGTGTCCCTTGCAAAATCGCCCCCATCCCCGACCCGCCCGCCTTGCTGCTTTGATTGCCGGGCCCGCCCTGGCGCTGGCGCTGTCGCTGGGCGCCACCACCGTGCCGCAGCCCGCCGCGGCCCAGGACCGCGCCGCGGTGGAGAGGCAGTTCCGTGATTGGCTGGAACAGAGCATCTGGCCCAAGGCCCGGGCCCAGGGCGTATCGCGCGCGACGTTCGAGGCGGCGTTCCGGGGCGTCTCGCTGAACTGGAAGCTGCCGGACCTTGTGCCGCCCGGCACCCGGCCCAGCACCCCCAAGCAGCAGCGCCAGGCCGAATTCGGCAGCCCCGGCAAGTATTTCAATCGCGGCTCTGTCGACGGGGCGACGGTGATCGGCCGGCAGATGGCGGGGCGCCATGCCCGCGCCCTGTCGCGCACCGCCGCCGCCACCGGCGTGCCTGGGCGTATCATCCTGGCGATCTGGGGCCGCGAAAGCGGCTACGGGCGCGTCAAGATCCCCTACAATGCCTTCGAGGTGCTGGGCACCAAGGGCTTCATGTCCAGCCGCGCCGACTATTTCGCGGGGGAGCTGGTGGCCGCCCTGCGCATTGCCCAGGCCGGACACGTCCGCGCCAATGGCATGAAAAGCAGCTGGGCCGGCGCCCTGGGACAGCCCCAGTTCATGCCGTCGAGCTTTCTGGAACATGCCGCCGACGGCAATGGCGACGGGCGCGCCGATATCTGGAACTCCGAAGCCGACACCATCGCCTCGATCGGGCGCTATTTGCAGCGGCACGGCTGGGTGGCCGGGCGCGATTGGGGCTTCGAGGTGGAGGTGCCGGCCTCGGTCTCCTGCACGCTGGAGGGGCCGGACCAGGGTCGGCCCATCGCCCAGTGGGCGGCGATGGGGATCACCCGCGTGTCTGGCAAGCCCTTCCCCGAACATGAGCTGCGCGGCGAGGGCTATTTGCTGATGCCGGCCGGGCGAAGCGGCCCGGCCTTCGTGGTGACGCCCAATTTCTACGTCCTCAAGGATTACAACATGAGCGACCTCTACGCGCTGTTCGTGGGCCACGTGGGTGACCGGATCCAGTATGGATCGGGGGATTTCACCGGGCGCTGGGGCAAGGTCGGCGGGCTATACCGTTCGGATGTGGCGTCGATGCAGCGCGCGCTGGAGAAGATGGGCCATGACGTGGGCGGGGCCGACGGGCTGCCGGGTTTCAAGACCCGCCGCAGCATCGGCCGCTGGCAGGAGGCCCAAGGCCGCCCTGCCACCTGCTTCCCCGAGGCGCGGATGAAGGCATCGCTGGGCGGCTGACATAGGGCCGAGCGACTGGGCTGAGCGACCGGGGAATGCGACAGCGCCGCGCGACCGGGATCACCCCGGCGCGCTGCATGTCAAAATCCGAAAATGTGTGGCGTGCCGGGAATAATGAAGCCCCGTCGGCCGCCCTCCCAAGGGCCGACGGGGCTCTCATCGGGTCCGGATCCCGAGAGTGATCTTTTAAATATCAGCACGCCCTTGGCGCGTCTATACGCCGCAGCGCGGTTTCACGGGTTTTTGCGCCCCGCGGCGCCCCTTTTCGCCCCTTTCGGGACGTCTCGGGCGCCGCGGGCCAGGGCCGTCACTCGGCCGCGATCTCCTGCGTCGCCTTCGAAACCCGGCAGGCCGAGAACTTGAACTCGGGGATCTTGCCATAGGGGTCCAGCGCGGGGTTGGTCAGCATGTTGGCGGCGGCCTCGACATAGGCGAAGGGCACGAAGACCATATCCTCGGACACAGCCCGGTCGGCGCGGGCCATGATGCTGATCGACCCGCGGCGCGTCTCGATCGTCATCTTCTCGCCCGGCTCGATGCCCAGACGGCGCAGGGTGCGTGGATGCATCGAGGCGTTGGCCTCGGGCTCGACCGCGTCCAGCACCGTGGCGCGGCGGGTCATCGACCCGGTGTGCCAATGCTCAAGCTGCCGGCCGGTGGTCAGGATCATCGGGAACTCGGTGTCGGGCACCTCGTCGGGGGCGATGATGCTGGCGGGGGTAAACTTTGCCCGCCCTTCGGACCGGGGGAAGCCGTCGGAGAAGACGATGGGCTGGCCCGGATCGGTGGCCGAAAGCGACGGGTATGTCACCGCGTTCTCGGTTTCCAGACGGTCCCAGGTGATGTTCTCCAGCGATTTCATCGACAGCTTCATCTCGGCGAAGACCTCGCGCGGGTGGGTGTAGCTCCAGTCCAGCCCCAGCCGCTTGGCCAGATCGACCGTGATCGCCCAATCCTCGCGCGCCTCGCCCGGAGGCGCCACGGCGGGGCGGCCCATCTGCACCTGACGGTTGGTGTTGGTCACGGTACCGGTCTTTTCGGCCCATGCGCTGGCGGGCAGGATCACGTCGGCATAGTTGGCGGTTTCGGTCAGGAAGATGTCCTGCACCACCAGATGCTCCAGCTTGGCAAGCGCGTCGCGGGCGTGGCCGGCGTCGGGGTCCGACATGGCCGGGTTTTCGCCCAAGATATACATGGACGAGATCTGGCCGTCGTGGATCGCATCCATTATCTCGACCACGGTCAGGCCCCGCTGGCTGTCGACATCGCCCTGCTTCCAGATGTCCTTGAAGGCCGACCGCACGCCGTCATCCTCGACGCTTTGATAGTCGGGCAGGAACATCGGGATCATGCCGGCGTCCGAGGCACCCTGCACGTTGTTCTGACCGCGTAGCGGATGCAGGCCGGTGCCGGGGCGGCCGACGTGGCCGCACATCAGCGCGAGGCTGATCAGGCAGCGCGAGTTGTCGGTGCCGTGGATGTGCTGGCTGACGCCCATGCCCCAGAAGATCATGCCGGCGCGGGCGTTGGCGAACTCGCGGGCCACTTCGCGCAAGGTGGCGGCGGGGATGCCGCAGATCTCTTCCATCTTCTCGGGGGTGAAATCCTTGAGGTGGGATTTCATCGCGTCCCAGTTCTCGGTGAAGGCCTCGATATACTGCTGGTCGTAAAGACCTTCCTCGACGATCACGTTCATGATCGCGTTCAGCATCGAGACATCGGCACCCGGACGGAATTGCAGCATGTGCGAGGCGTGCCGCTTCAGGCCCTGTCCGCGCGGATCCATCACGATCAGCTTGCCGCCGCGCTTGGCGAACTGCTTGAAGTATGTCGCGGCGACGGGGTGGTTTTCGGTCGGGTTGGCGCCGATGACGATGGCGACATCGGCGTTCTCGATCTCGTTGAAGGTGGCGGTCACGGCGGCCGAGCCCACGTTTTCCATCAGGGCCGCCACCGAGGAGGCGTGGCACAGACGGGTGCAGTGGTCGACGTTGTTGTGGCCAAAGCCCTGACGGATCAGCTTCTGGAACAGATACGCCTCTTCGTTGGAGCACTTGGCCGAGCCGAAGCCGGCGATGCCCTTGCCGCCCTTCTCGTCGCGGATCTTCGCCATGCCGCCGGCGGCGACATCAAGCGCCTCTTCCCAGGTGGCTTCGCGGAAATGGGTCCAGGGGTTGGCCGGATCGACGTTCAGACCCTTTTCGGGCGCGTCCTCGCGCCGGATCATGGGCTTGGTCAGGCGGTGGCCGTGGGCCACGTAGTCAAAGCCGAAGCGGCCCTTGACGCACAGGCGGTTTTCGTTGGCGGGGCCATTCAGACCCTCGACGTACTTGATCTTGTCGTCCTTGATCTTGAACGACAGCTGACAGCCGACGCCGCAATAGGGACAGACGGAATTGACCTCGCGGTCGTAATCCTCGGTGTCGCCGATCTGGTTCTCGTCGACCACGGTGGCGGGCAGCAGCGCGCCGGTGGGACAGGCCTGAACGCATTCGCCACAGGCGACACAGCTCGATGCACCCATCGGGTCGTCCATATCGAAGACGATCTTTTCGTCGTGGCCGCGCCCGGCCATGCCGATCACGTCGTTCACCTGAACCTCGCGGCAGGCGCGGACGCACAGGTTGCAGTGGATGCAGGCATCAAGGTTGACGCGCATGGCGACATGGCTGTCGTCCAGCAGCGGCACGCGGGTGTGTTCGATGGCCGGGAAGCGGCTTTCCTCGACGCCGTTCAGCTCGGCCATCTTCCAGAAATGCGAGCTGGCGTCATGGGCCAGATCACGCTTGGGCTGGTCGGCGGCCAGAAGCTCCATCACCAGCTTGCGCGATTTCTCGGCCCGTTCGCTGTCGGTCTTGACGACCATGCCTTCGGAGACGGGACGGATGCAGGAGGCGATCAGCGTGCGCTCGCCCTCGACCTCGACCATGCAGGCCCGGCAGTTGCCGTCGGGGCGGTAGCCCGGCTCGGGCTTGTGGCACAGATGCGGGATGACAAGGCCCCGGCCTTGCGCGGCTTCCCAGATGGTCCAGCCGTCAGGGACGGTGACCTCTTTGCCGTTCAGGGTGAAGGTGACGGTTTTGGTGGAGTTCGCATCAAGCATGGGAAACGTCCTTTTGGCGGGGCGCCGGCGCGGGGGCCGGGCATGTCATGGCGGTGGGCGAGGAGACGCGGATCATTGGCTGATGTCCTCGGGGAAATGCTTCATGGTCAGACGGATCGGGTTCGGCGCCGCCTGCCCCAGACCGCAGATCGAGGCATCGCCAAGCACGGTGCACAGATCTTCCAGCAGGGGCTGATCCCATGTGTCGGCCTCCATCAGTTTGACCGCCTTTTCGCAGCCCGTGCGGCAGGGGGTGCACTGACCGCAGCTTTCGTCTTCGAAGAACCGCAGCATGTTCAGGGCGGCATCCTTGGCGCTGTCGTGCTGGGACAGGACCACCACGGCGGCCGATCCGATGAAGCTGCCATGGGGTTGCAGCGTGTCGAAATCCAGCGGGATGTCATCCATCGAGGCAGGCAGCAGTCCCGACGAGGGGCCACCCGGCTGATAGGCCTTGAACGTATGGCCGTCCTGCATGCCGCCGGCGGCTTCGATCACGTCCAGAATGGTAGACCCGGCCGGGAGCAGATGCACACCCGGTTCGCGCACCCGACCGGAGACCGAATAGGACCGAAGCCCCTTGCGGCCGTTCTTTTCATGCGACGACAGGATCTCGGGCCCGTTGCGCACAATCTTGGAAACCCAGTAAAGCGTCTCGACATTGTGGACCAGCGTCGGACGGTCGAAGACGCCGACCTGCGCCACGAAGGGCGGGCGGTGACGCGGCAGGCCGCGCTTGCCTTCGATCGACTCGATCATCGCGCTTTCCTCGCCGCAGATATAGGCGCCGGCGCCGCGGCGCAGGTCGATATATCCCTCGGAGACCAGACCGGCCTGTTCCAGCGCCTCGATCTCGCGGCGCAGGATCTCAAGCACGGCGGGGTATTCATCGCGCATGTAGATGAAGCATTTCTCGGCCTCGACCGCCCAGGCGGCGATCAGCATGCCTTCAAGGAAGGGATGAGGCGTCCGCTCAAGGTAGTAGCGGTCCTTGAAGGTGCCGGGCTCGCCCTCGTCGCCGTTGACGGCCAGATAGCGGGGGCCGTCGTTCATGCGCACGAAGGACCATTTCCGCCCCGAGGGGAAGCCCGCGCCGCCCAGACCGCGCAGGCCCGAGGCAAGCACCATGTCCTGCACCTCGTCGGGGGTGCTGGAGCCTGCGCGAAGCTCTTCCAGCATGGCATAGCCGCCGTCGCCGCGGTAGGTCTCGAAGGTCTCGTATTCGGGGATCACGGCGTGGGTGTCGCGGGACTCGACCGCGCGGGCGACCAGCTCGGGTGTGGCGTGATCGATATGCTTGTGGCCCAATTCCAGCACCGGGCCGGTGTCGCAGCGGCCCATGCAAGGGGCACGCAGCACGCGCACCTCGCGGCCACCGTTATACTGCTCGGTCAGCTTGGCGATCAGCTCCTGCGCGCCCGCCAGCTCGCAGGACAGCGAATCACAGACGCGGATGGTCAGATCGGGCGGCGCGGTCTCGCCAGCCTTCACCACGTCGAAATGGGCATAAAAGGTGGCAACCTCGTAGACCTCGGCCTGCGCCATGCGCATTTCCTCGGCCAGGGCCCGCAGATGCCCTTCGGACAGGTGGTTATAGCGATCCTGGATCAGGTGAAGGAATTCGATCAGCAAATCGGATCGCCGGGGGCGGTCGCCCAGCAGCGCGCGGACCTCCTCCAGCGCCTGGTCTTCGACCTGGCGGCCCTTGGGGGTCTTGCGGCCCTTGCCAGGGGCCGATTTCCAGACGCCTTTGCGATCATCAAGCGGTGCCATTGCGGTAACTCCTCCCTATCTTGATGCAGAAAATTACATAAGCCAAAGACATCATCAAATTTGAATTTAGACAGGTTGCATAAGAATACCTTATCACGCCTCGCGCCCAAGGATCCGTTGCAGGGCCTGCACCGTCGCCAGACCCTGATGGCGCACGGCGGCGACCAGACAGATGGATTTCGTCAATTCGGGCTCGACCAGAGGCAGCGCGACGGCGTTCTGAATTTCGCCTAAGGACGCAATGAGCGCCTGGGGCACGATGGTGGCGGCGAACCCTTCGTTCACCATGACCAGCGACGAGGTGAAGGCGTTGTTCTCGGACAGCACCTGCGGGTGCAGGTTCATCTCGGCGAAGTGGCGGTCCAGGATTCGGCGGTTCTGCATGTCGCGCACCAGCAGCGTCAGCGGCAGCGCCGCCGCCTCGGCCCAGGTGGCGGTGCCCCGCGCCCGTGGCGCCATCGACCGGGGAGCTACCAGAACATAGGTTTCCTCATAGAGGGGCAGCAGATCCAGCACATCCGCCGACACCCCGTCGGAATAGGTGATGCCGGCATCGATGCTGCCGTCCTCAATCCCTTGCTGGATCTGAAGCGATGAGGCCGAGCGCAGCCGCATCATGATCCCCGGATGCACCTTCGCCACCATCGCCGGCAGGCGCGAGGCATAGGCCAGCGCTGTCGGAACGACGCCCAGTGTAAGCGTACCGGTGATCGTGCCCTTGGCTGACAGGATCTCCTGTTCCATGGCGCGGGCGTCATCGGTGATCCGGCGGGCCCAGCGCAGGACGATCTCGCCCTCCTCTGTGAAACCCTGGAACCGGTTGCCCCGCTTGACAATCGACAGGCCAAGCTGATCCTCGAGATTGCGGATCCGCATCGAGAAGGCGGGTTGCGAGATTCCGCAGACCGCGGCGGCACGCGCGAAATGCTTGTGCCGCGCCAGCGACAGCAAAAGCTGCATGTCCCTAAGTTCCAGCATTTTCGCCACGCTCCTGTCCGAAAGGCTCTGGCCCGCGCGGCCAAAGCGTGAAAAAACCCCTGTGCCGGTTCGCGGCCGCACCTTGGTCCGGCCGCCGGGCCCCTGCCCGGAAGCCGGCGATGGGCGGTCGTTGACGGGTACCGGGCTTTTGGTGTACCAGATACCAACGGTCGCGCCATCATCAAAACCGGATTCACGGGGACAGTGCAATGATCCTTTCCGAGCATCAGTCCAAAGAGCTTCTGGCGCAATACGGCGTGCGAATCCCCGACGGCCGGCTTGCCCGCACCGCCGAGGAGGCCGAACAGCGCTGCCGCGAGATTCGCGCCGAGAAATACGTGGTGAAGGCCCAGATCGGCGCCGGCGGGCGCGGCCTGGCCGGCGGCGTGCGTTTCGCGGCCACCCCGACCTCGGTCCGCGACGAGGCCGAGCGCATGATCGGCAAGCCCCTTGTCACCGAACAGACCTCCAGCGCGGGGGAGACGGTCGCCTCGGTCTATGTGGAGGCCGCCGTCGATATTGCCGAGGATTACTACGTCGCGCTGGTGATCGACCCCTCTTCGGGGCAGCCGACGCTGCTGGCCTCGACCACGGGCGGGGTGGATTTCGAGAAGACCGCGCGCCGGGACCCCGGCGTCGTCGACAGCCTGTCCATGCCCAAGGGCGCCAAGACCCCGGCCGAGACCATCGCAGCCTTCCTGGCCGACACCGGGTTTCCCAGCAAATCTGTCGAGGGCGCGGCCGAGATGGTGCAGAACGCCGCCCGCGCCTTCGTCGACAACGACATGACCCTGGCCGAGATCAACCCGCTGGCCCTGACCGCCCAAGGCGACTGGATCGCGGTGGATGCCAAGGTCATCCTGGACGACAACGCCAGTTTCCGGCACCCCGAGTTCGAGGCCCTGCGCGGCCGCAACGATTGGTCCGCCGATGAACGCGTCGCCCATCAGAACGAAATCAATCTGGTTAAGCTGGACGGCAATATCGGCGTCGTCGTGAACGGCGCGGGCCTGGGGCTTGCGACCAACGACATGCTGATTGACGCCGGCGGCGCCCCCGCCAACTTCATGGATATCCGCACCACCGCCACCAGCTTCCAGATCGCCCGCGGGGTAGAGCTTTTGCTGGCCGATCCCAAGGTGCGGATCATCCTGCTCAACGTGCATGGCGGCGGCATGACCGCCTGCGACACCGTCGCCGAGGGCGTGGCCTTCGCCTATTCCCGGTCCGAGCGGAAACTGCCCATCGTGGCCCGGCTTGCGGGCCAGAGCGCGGATTGGGCGACCCGGCTGCTGAAGGATCGGCGCCTGCCGTTCGAATCCCGCGACACCCTTGGCGAAGCCGTTCGCCGGGCCGTGGAACTGGCTCAGAAGGGGGGCAAGTGATGGCTATTCTGGTTGATGCCGACACCAAGGTCATCGTTCAGGGCATGACCGGCCGCTCGGGCACGTTCTACACCGACCTGGCCGTGCGCTACGGCTCGAACTATGTCGGCGGCGTCCGCCCCGGCAAGGGCGGCACCCGGCACCTGGGCCTGCCGATGTTCGACAGCGTCGCCGAGGCCCGCGAAGCCACCGGCGCCGACGCCAGCCTTGTGATGGTCCCCGCCCACCATGCCGCCGAGGCCATGCTGGAGGCGATCGAGGCCGGGATCCGCGTCATCGTCTGCGTCACCGAGCGTGTGCCCGTCCATGACATGGTGCGCGTGAAACAGGCGCTGGAAGGCTCCGACAGCGTGCTGATCGGCCCCAATTCCCAAGGTATCCTGACGCCCGACGCCTGCAAGATCGGCGTCATGCCCACCCGCGACGCGCAGCCCGGCCCGATCGGCATCGCCTCGCGCTCGGCCTCGCTGACGTCCGAGGTGCTGGCCCAGTGCAGCCGCGCCGGGCTGGGACAATCGACCACTGTGGGCATTGGCGGCGACGCGGTCCACGGCCTGGGCTTTCGTGGCTGCCTTGAGAAATTCCGCGAGGATGACGCCACCCGCGCCGTGGTGCTGATCGCCGAGATCGGCGGCCGCGAAGAGGAAGAGGCCGCCGAATATCTGGCATCGGTCGATTACGGCAAGCCGGTCGTCGTGCTGGTCGTTGGCCGCCACGCTCCGGCCCAGCGCCGGATGGGCCATGCCGGCACCCTGTCGCTGCTGGGTGCCGCCAGCGCCGAGGAAAAGGCCGACCTGCTGCGCAAGGCCGGCGCCATTGTCGCGCGCGACACCGATGATGTCGTGCCAAGCATCCAGAAAGCCCTGAACAAGGGCTGACAACCGAAACGAGACGAGAGGCCCATGGCATCCAAGACCCCTGCGGACCTGCCCGCGAAGATGAAGGTGATCGAGGCCCGCGAGCCGGGCAAGCCCGAAGTCCTGCAAACCGCCGAGCGTCCGGTCCCTACGCCGGCCGCCCACGAGGTCCTGATCAAGGTGACCGCCGCCGGCGTGAACGGACCCGACATGGTGCAACGCCGCGGCCATTACCCGCCGCCCAAGGGCGCCTCTGACCTGCTGGGCCTCGAGGTGTCGGGCGAGGTCGTGGCCCTCGGCGACGATGTCACCGGCTGGAACACCGGCGACCGGGTCTGCGCCCTGACCAACGGCGGCGGTTATGCCGAGTATGTGGCCGTCGACGCCAGTCACTGCCTGCCCATCCCCCAAGGGATGTCCGAAGAGGACGCGGCCGGCCTGCCCGAGACCTTCTTCACGGTCTGGAGCAACATCTTCCACGGTCACGACATCCCCAAGGACGGCAACTTCCTGGTCCACGGCGGATCGGGCGGCATCGGATCGACTGCGGTGCAGCTGGGCGCGGCCATGGGGCTGAATGTCTTCACCACCGCAGGCTCGGCCGAGGCGTGCCAGTTCTGCACCGATCTGGGCGCCACCCGCGCGATCAATTTCCACGACGAGGATTTCGTGGCGATCCTGCGCGAGGCCGGCGGCGCCGACATCATTCTGGATATCATCGGGGGCGACTACGTTGCCCGCAACATCAAGGCCAGCCGCCATGACGCGCGCATCGTCAGCATCGCATTCAACGCCGGCTCGAAGATCGAGATCGACCTGATGCCGATGATGCTCAAGCGGCTGACGCTGACCGGCTCGACACTGCGCTCGCGGCCCGACACTTTCAAGTCGGTCGTCGCCAGCGCACTTCGGGAAACCGTCTGGCCCCTTTTCGCGCAGGGGAGATTGCGCGCTGTCACCCATGCCAAGCTGCCGCTGGACCAGGCGGCCGAGGCGCATGAGATGATGGAAGCGGCCAGGCATCACGGCAAGATCCTGCTGTTGCCCTGACGGGCATGGGCAGGCTGCGAACCACAGGACGATATGGGAGGGCTCTAATGGGCAAGGTGTGGAATTTCGTGCAGGAGTATTCGCTTCTGCTGATCTGCGGGGCGGTCGTGGCCCTGATCTGGGCGAATACGTCGCCCGAGGCGTATCATCACTTCGTAGAATACGAGCTGGTCAAGGACAGCTTCATCGGTGCGCTGCACGATGACGGCTCGGGCCACGTGACCCGCTCGATCACCCTGCACTGGCTGGTCAACGACCTGCTGATGGCCTTCTTCTTCGCCCTCGCCGGCAAGGAAGTCTGGGAAGCCGTCGCCCTCAAGCAGGGCTCGTTGCGCGGCAAGAAGGCCCTGACCCCGCTGATCGCCACCGCCGGCGGCATGCTGGGCCCGGTCAGCGTCTACCTGCTGGGCGCGCTGATGGTCGGCAAGATGGCCGCCCTGGCCAACGGCTGGGCCATCCCCACCGCGACCGACATCGCCTTTTCGTACCTCGTGGGCCGCATGGTCTTCGGCGCGGGTCACCCGGCGGTCGGTTTCCTGCTGCTTCTGGCCATCGCCGATGACGCGGCCGGCCTGATCATCCTTGCGGTCTTCTACCCCCAGGGCGACCTGGCCCCCGTCTGGCTGCTGCTGTCAGTCGCCGCGGGCGTCGGTGTCTACGTGCTGGCCAACTGGCTGCCGCGCCGCCTGGACCGGGGGAACGAGGCGCGCCCCGTCTCGACCTTCTTCCGCAAAACGATCTCGTTCTGGCCCTATGCTATCGCCGGCGCGCTTAGCTGGTACGGCTTTTACAAGGCCGGCATCCACCCGGCCCTGGGCCTTCTGCCGATCGTGCCCGCCATTCCGCACGCTGATGTCGATTACGGTATCTTCGCGGACGCCGAGAAGCATCTTACCGACCTGCTCAACCACATCGAGCACATGCTGAAACGCCCGGTCGAGGTGATCCTGCTGGGCTTTGGCCTGATGAACGCGGGCGTGGAATTCTCGGCCATCGGCGACGCCACCTGGCTGGTGCTGGCCGGCCTGATCGTGGGCAAGCCCTTCGGCATTCTGCTCTTCGGCTGGATCGGGGCGCGGGTGATGGGCTTTGGCCTGCCGGTCGGCATGAAGACCTCGGACCTGTTCGTGCTGGGCTGTGTGGCGGCCATCGGCTTTACCGTGTCGCTCTTCGTGGCGGCGGTGGCCTTCCCGCCGGGCGACATCCAGGACGCCGCCAAGATGGGCGCGCTGATGTCCTTCGGGGCGGCCGGCATCTCGCTCATCATGGGCAAGGTGTTCAAGTCCAACCGGATGGCGGAGGCCGCGCAGCCGGCCGAGTGATCCGACACTCATCGGGCGGGGCCTTTGCGGCCACGCCGACCGGGCCCGGCGGAGCGATCCGCCGGGCCTTTTCCATGGGTGCCCCCGGCCGGATCACCCCGGCGCGGAGGACCATGGCGAGCGGGCCGCGCAAGGCGCGCATGTCGGGTGCTTCTCCACCGGCGGGAACCGCCCGTGCCACTTGCAGGTTTGGCTTTGCAACAACCCGGGATTTTCCATGCGCAGCACGTCTCACAGCTACCTGGTCGGGGCCTTTCTGCTGACCACGCTCGCGGCCCCGGCCCTGGCCCAGACCGCCCCGGTCGTGTCACCGGGGCCAAAGCTGATCGCCGCCCCGGGCAGCCCCAAGGCCCTGGCCGCCGCGGGCGTGGGGGCCGCAGCCCAGCCAGCCCCCACCCCCGGCCCCGTCGCGCCCGCCCAGGATTGCGGGCTTTACGAGGCGATCGAGCCCGACGACACCATCGCCAGCATCGCCGCCCGCTGCGGGATCGAGGAATCGCTTCTGCTGCTGGCCAACCCCGACATCGGCAGCGACCTGGACCTGCGGATCGGCGAATCGCTGATGATCGGTCCGACGGGCACCGCCGCCGCCGAGAAGGCCCAGGCGGAGCCCGCCCCGCCCGCGCAATCGACCGACACCCCAGCCGAGGTCACCGTGGAAGTCCCCGCGGAAGACACCGCCCAACCGCCCGCGCCTGCCTCAGTCCCCGCCTCAGCCCCGGCGGCCACCGCCAATGCGCGCGGAACCACGGTCACCAGCACCGCTACTCTGGACGGCAACACGGAACAGGAACTGGCCCCCGGCCAGGGCGACGTCATCATCTCGAGCACCGACAAGGGGTTCGCCGCGCCCGATCCGGCGCCGGAAGCGCCCGAGGCACCGCGCACCGCCGCCGCGCCCGAAGCCCCGGTGACCGAGCCCGCCCCCGAAGCACCCGAGGCGCCCGCCGCCCCGGTGGCGCCCGAAAGCTATTCGCGGGATGTCATCGGCCTGTGGCAGGAGGTCGGAGGAAGCTGCGGCAATATCGAGACCTCTTGGGCCTTCACGCCGACCGAGATGCGCAACAACGGCCTGGTCTGCGCGATCGACGGGATCGAGGCCGAAGGCGCGGCCCTGCGAGTGAAGGTCCGCTGCGGCGCCGAGAGCGATGCGCGCAGCTACCTGGTCGCGCCCTTCGCAGGGGCCGGGATGACCGTCACCGGAAACCAGTTCCAGACCAACCTGGAACGCTGCCCCGGCTGATCCACATGCCGCGCCCCGGCAATACCAAGGCGCGGCCTTTTTCTTCGCGCCTGTCCCGGCCTATTCGCCCGCGCGCTTGATGCGGCCATCGGTGCTGGGCGCGACCGGCGCGTTGGCGACCATGTACTCGGCCAGCACGTCCGCAAGATCGGGCCCGAAGTCATAGGCGTCCGCCGCGTCGGTGAACATCTTGTAACCGTCGCCGCCATTGCGGACGTAGTTGTTGGTCACGATGCCGTAGGTCGCCGCCGGATCGAGCGGCGCGCCCCCGACCAGAACCTCGCGCACCCGCGATCCCGGCTCTCCGGCCGGATCCCAGGTAAAGCTGAGCCCCGCGACTTGCGGGAAGCGCCCGGCGCCCTCCTCGACCTGGCTGACACCATTCTCCAGCGCGTCGAGCAGCACCTGCCCCGAGGCCGTGAAGGTCGACAGCGTGTTCTGGAAGGGCAGCACGGTCATCACCTCGCCCATGGTCACGTCGCCCGCGTCGATCGAGGCGCGGATCCCGCCCGAATTGGCAAAGGCCACCTGGATCCCCTGGTCGCGGACCCGGTCCAGCATCGCCTCGGCAACCAGGTTGCCCATGGCGCATTCCTGCACGCGGCAGACCTCGCGCCCGCCTTCGATCGGTTCCGCCGCTTGGGCCACCACCTTCTGGCGGATCTCTTCCAGCGGGGCGGCCAGCTCGGCGATGCGTGCCTTGGTGTCGGCATCCTCGACCACCTTGCCGTCAATGATGATCGGATCGCCCTTGGCCGATACGATCGCGCCCGCGTCGTCGAAGGTGACCGTCAGCTCGCCCAGGTACTTGCCGTAGGCATAGGCCTGCACGATGGCCGTGTCACCGACGGTGGTCGGATAGGGGCCGGCGGCCTTCTCGTCGCTGTTGGACAGAAGGGTGTTGGAGTGCCCGCCCACGATCACGTCGACGCCGGTCGTCGCCTCGGCGATACGCTTGTCGGTCTCGTAGCCCGAGTGGCTGAGCACGACGATCTTGTTGACCCCCTCTTCCTCAAGCCGATCGACCTCGGCCTGGACGGCCTCGGTAGGGTCGGTGAAGATCACGTTCTTGCCGGGGCTTGCCAGCTCGTCCGTGTCCCGGGGCGTCAGGCCGATCAGGCCGATCTTCTCGCCACCCTTCTCGATCACGACCGACTTGCGGATCACGTCCGAAAGCAGCGGCTCACCCGAGATGTCGGCGTTGGACATCAGGATCGGAAACTCCACCGCCTCGGCAAAGCTGCGCAGGACCTCGGGGCCGTCGTCGAACTCGTGGTTGCCGACGGTCATCGCGTCGTACCCCAGCTTGTTCATCATCTCGGCCGCGACCTTGCCCTTGTAACGGGTGTAGAAAAGCGTGCCCTGGAACTGGTCGCCGCCATCCACCAGCAGAACATTCTCGCCCCTGCCGCGCGCCTCCTCGACGGCGGTCACAAGACGGGCCGAGCCGCCGAAGCATTCGCCCGCGTCGTTGTCCTCGGCGCTGCAGCCCGAGTCGTATTTCGAGATCGGCTCGAACCGGGAGTGGAAGTCGTTGGTATGCAGGATGGTCAAGGTCATATCGGCCTGGGCCAGGCCCGCAGAGAGGGTCAGTGCAGAGGCGCTCAGCAGCAAACGGCAGAACATGGGGATTCCCCTTCGGTGGGTTGCGACATGGGCGAAGAGTGCCGGGGAAGCGGCAGCGTGTCAAAGTTTCAGATCGTGCCCCCCGACCACCCCACGCCTGCCGCTTGACCCGCCCGGGCAATGGCGGCATCACCTTGCCATGCTGATTTACAAGATCTTCCGCCCCGCCGAGTGGCAGGCGCTTTCCAGCGATGGCCGTACCGATGGCGCGCCTGTCGATCTGGCCGATGGCTATATCCATTTCTCGACCGCCGAACAGGCGCAGGAGACCGCGGCCAAGCATTTCGCAGGTGCGGGCGAGCTGGTGCTGGCGGCGGTCGATGCCGACCGCCTTGGCGAGTCCCTGCGCTGGGAGCCCTCTCGCGGCGGCGCCCTTTTCCCGCATCTTTACCGACCGCTCGAACTGACGGACGTGCTGTGGCACCGCCCCCTGCCCGAGCGCGACGGACAGCACCATTTTCCGGCGGAGATGACATGAGCCTGACCGAACGCCTGGGGCTGCCGCTGTTGCGGCGGATCGATCCCGAACTGGCCCATGGCCTGTCGATCCGGGCGTTGGAAAGCGGCCTGTCGGGGATGCTGACCGGCAACGCGGGTCCCGTGACCTCGGACCGGCTCAGGGTGCGGCTGGCGGGAATGGACTTGGCCAACCCGGTGGGGCTTGCGGCGGGGTTCGACAAGAATGCCCAGGCGATCCCGGCCCTGGCCCGCGCCGGCTTCGGCTTTGTCGAGCTGGGCGCCGCCACCCCCCGGCCCCAGGACGGCAACCCGCGCCCGCGCCTCTTCCGCCTGCCCGAGGATCGTGCCGCGATCAACCGCTTCGGCTTTAACAACCAAGGGGCCGAGGTCATTGCCGGGCGCCTGGAGGCTTCCCGGCCGGCGGCCACGGACGCAGGCGTTCCGGTCGGCCTGAATTTGGGTGCCAACAAGGACAGCGCCGACCGTGCCGCCGATTTCGGCCGTGTGCTGGCGACCTGCGGGGCCCATGTGGATTTCGCCACCGTCAACGTCTCGTCGCCCAACACCGAGCGGCTTCGCGATCTACAGGGGGCCGAGGCGCTGGCCGCCCTGCTGTCGCAGGTGCTGGCGGTGCGCGACGGGCTGGAACGGCGGGTGCCGGTCTTCCTGAAGATCGCGCCCGACCTGACGGCGGAGGAGCTGGCCGACATCGCCCGCGTCGCCCGCGAGGTGGCGATCGACGGCATCATCGCAACCAACACCACCCTTGATCGCGAGGGGCTACGCAGCCCCCACCGGGACGAGCGTGGCGGCCTCTCGGGTGCCCCCCTTTTCGAGAAATCGACGCGGGTGCTTGCCCACCTGTCGCACCTGACCGAGGGGAATATCCCGCTGATCGGCGTCGGCGGCATCTCCACCGCCGAACAGGCCCTGGCCAAGATCCGCGCGGGTGCTACGGCGGTGCAGCTTTACACCGCCATGGTCTATGGCGGCCTGTCGCTGGCGCGCGAAATCGCGACCGGTCTGGACCGTCTGTTGGAGCAGCGCGGTTTTGCCAGCGTCGCCGAGGCCGTCGGCACCGGTCGGGACGAATGGCTTCTTTGATGTTCCATGCAGGGGCGCGGCGGGCCTAGCCCCGCTGCGCCGCCAGCCTTTCCAGCGCGCCATATCTCAGGCCCAGCGTCACGCCGCGCACCAGGAAGAACAGCAGCATCGCCGCCCACAGGCCGGCGTTGCCGAAGAGCGGCATCAGCGTCGCCACAAGCACCACGTAGGCCACGAATGACACCAGCATCATGTTGCGCATGTCGCGGGTGCGGGTCGCGCCGATGAAAATTCCGTCCAGCATCCAGGCCGCCAGCCCCGCCAGCGGCGCCAGCACCATCCAGTGCAGATGGAGCAGCGCCTCGGCGCGCACCTCGGGGGCGGTGGTCATCACCTCGATGATCCGTCCGCCGAAGACCGCGAAGGCGGCCGCCAGCAACAGCGACGCCACCCCGCCCCAGAGCGAAGTCAGGACAGCGCCCCGCCGAAGCCGCGCCCGGTTACCCGCCCCCAGGGCCTGGCCGACCAGCGCCTCGGCGGCGAAGGCAAAGCCGTCCAGCGCATAGGCGGTGATGTGCAGGAACTGTAGCAGGATCTGATTTGCCGCCAGGGTCACGTCGCCGAAATCGGCCCCGAAGAACAGGAACGAGACGAAGGCCGCCTGCAACAGGACTGAGCGCAGAAGGATGTCGAGGTTCACCGACGCCATCCGGTGCAGCCGCGCCCGATCGAAGATGCGGCCCACGTCGCGCCAGACCCCGCCCGCGATCCCGTCCCGGCAAAGCCAGAGGCCCAGCGCAAGCCCCGTCCACTCGGCCAGGAACGTGGCCAGGGCCACGCCGCCAACGCCCCAGTCCAGCCCCAGCACGAACAACAGGTCCAGCGCTATGTTCAGCCCGTTCATCCAAAGCTGGATCACCAGCACGCCGCGCGTCCGCTCCAGCGCGATCAGCCACCCGGTGATGCCGTAAAGGGCAATGGCGGCGGGGGCGGACCAGACCCGGATCGCCATGTATTGCCGCGCCAGCCCCTCGACCTCGGCCGAGGCGGGCGAGAGCGCGAAACCGGCGGCATAAAGCGGGTATTGCAGCGCGATGATGGCAAGCCCCGCCGCCCCGCCGATCAGCAGGACCCGCGCCAACAGCGCCGAAACCTCGGCCCGGTCCCCGGCCCCCTCGGCCTGGCTGGCAAGCCCCGCCGTGCCCATCCGGAGAAAGCCGAAGATCCAGTAGATGGCGGTCAGGATGATCGCGCCGATGCCGACCGCGCCGATGGGCGCAGCCAGACCCATCTGTCCGACAACGCCAGTGTCGACCGCGCCCAGGATCGGTACCGTCGCGTTGGACAGCACGATGGGAACGGCGATGGCCAGCACACGCCTGTGGGTTATGGCCCGGCCGGTCCCGCCCGGCGGGGATGACGCGCTCATGCCCGGCCGGTCACGTGTCGCGGGCCGGCATCATGAAATGCCCCGTGGCCTGGGCGAAAAGCCGGTCGCGGTTGTCCTGCCACGCCTCGACGTGGACGCTGGCATAGCGCCGTCCCGAACGCACGACCCGGGCCCGCGCATAAGCATCGCGCGGCAGGCCCGAACGCAGGTAATCCACCGTAAAGTCGATGGTGCGCGGCAGGGCCGGCGGCGTCATGGAGGCATCCAGCGGGCGGCCGTTCTCGATATCCTCCCACAGGATCGACCAGCTCAGCTCGATAATGGCGGCGACCTCCAGGAAGGCCGCCGTGACGCCCCCATGTAGCGCCGGCAGCGCCGGGTTGCCGATAAGCGTCTCGGCGAAGGGCAGCAGCGCCGTAAGCTCGTCCCCCCGACGGTCGAAGCGGATGCCGAGGAACCCCACGAAGGGCACGCCACCGACCAGCGTGGCCAGCGCCGTGTCCCGGCGCTGTTTGACGATCTGCATCGGTTCGGGTCTGCTTCGCGGCATCATTTGCCCCCCTTCTGCGTGTCCGTCTGCATGTCGATGTTCAGCCGTGCCTCATCCTTGCGGGCGGGGCGGCTGTGCTCGACCGTGAAGGCGCCGCTGGCGGTCGCGACCGGGCGGTCGGTGTCCTCGTCCAGGGCCACGGCCCGCACAAAGGCGACCGAGCGGGTGATGTGATAGCATTCGGCCCGCGCCGTGATCCGCTGGCCTGGCGTTGCCGCGCGCATGTAGTCGATGCGCAGGTCCATGGTCGCGGTCGCCATCGGTCCCGAGGGGTGCGCCATGACCGCCGCCCCGCCGCAAGTATCCATCAGCGCCGAGACCGCGCCGCCATGGATCACCCCGGTCTGCGGATCGCCGACCAGCGCCGGATCATAGGGCATCGACAGCACTGCCGCGCCCTCTCCGATCTCGTCCAGGGTGATCGAGAGGGCCTTGGAATATGGGATCGCCTCGATGAATTGCCGGGCCAGGCGCTGCATCCGGTCTTCGTCGTTCATTTCGCTTCCTTTCGGCCAGCCACGCCCCGATCAGGCAGACCGAGTCGCCCCTTGGGTTATGAGGATTGGCCATATCCGTTTCTGGCGCTACCTTCCAATGGGCAGGACATTAGTGCACTCTTGTTCTACACATGGGAGGGAGCATGAGCGGATCACCCTTATCGTTCAAGGAGATGTGCGCGAAATTCGACGTCACACCGCGAACGCTACGGTATTACGAGTATATCGAACTGCTGACCCCCCAGAAGCAGGGGCGCAACCGGTTCTATGGCCCGCGCGAAGAGGCGCGGATGACTCTCATCATGCGGGGGCGCCGCTTCGGTTTCTCCCTCGAGACGATTCGACGTTTCCTTCTGATCTACGAAGAAGAAGGCACCGACGCGCAGCTTCGGGCCTGGGTGGACATCGCCTCCGAGCAGCTCGAGGAGCTGCGCCGCCAGCAGAACGAGCTGGCCGAGACCATCGCCGAGCTGGAACGGATGCGCGACGACACCGCCAAGCGGATCGGCTAGCACGCGCCGGGGGCACCCACCCCCGAGTGGTTTTACCAGCATCCGAGGTGCCATTCCCCGCCGCGCGGGCCGCTGATCTGGACCGGCGGCAGGCCTCGCAACGCCATAACCTTACGTAAGCGTAAACGTGACGTGACGTCGCCTGACGTTCGCGTCAACCTTGTCTTGATTTACGTTCGAATTCCCTCAATCCTCGGGCTGTAATCGGTACTGAAGGGGAATTTTCCAGTGACAGACGAATATCTTACCATCCGCGAGATGTGCGATGCCTTCGGCGTCACCGCGCGCACCCTGCGGTTCTACGAGGCCAAGGAACTTCTTTCGCCGCTGCGCGATGGGCAGAAACGCCTGTTCAGCAAGCGGGACCGGGCACGTCTGAAGTTGATCCTGCGCGGCAAGCGTTTTGGCTTCAGTCTTGAAGAGATCCGGCAGCTTCTGTCGCTCTACGATCTCGACGATCAGCAGATCACCCAGTTGACGCGCACCTGCGCCGTCGGGCGCGAACGCCTTGCGGCGATGATCGCCCAGCGCGACGAGCTCACCATCGCCATCGAGGAGCTGCAGGAGCAGCTTAACTGGGGTGACCAGATGATCAACGCGCTGCGCCAGCAGGCCGCCGCCGAGTGAACCCGCGCGCCGCCCCTGCGGGGCGGGCGCCACGTCCAAGTTGAATTCCAAGAAAGGTCGCACCCAAATGCCATCCTACACGGCGCCCGTCCGGGACATGCAGTTCCTGCTTCACGATGTCCTCAAGGTCACCGAGACCGACATCCCCGGTTATGACGATCTGGAGGCCGATTTCACCGCCCCCGTTCTGGAAGAGGCCGGCAAGCTGGCCTCGGACGTGCTGGCGCCGCTGAATCCGGTGGGCGATCACGAGGGCTGCACCCTGGAAAACGGCGTCGTACGCACGCCCAAGGGCTTTTCCGAGGCGTTCGACAAGCTGCGCGAAGGCGGCTGGACCGCGCTGGACTGCGATCCCGAATATGGCGGTCAGGGCATGCCCTATCTGCTGGGCACCGCAGTGGGCGAGATCTTCGTGTCGGCCAACATGGCCTTCAATATGTATCAGGGCCTGACCCACGGTGCCTATTCCGCGATCCACGCCCACGGCACCGACGCGCAGAAACAGACCTATCTGCCGAAAATGGTGACCTGCGAGTGGACCGGCACCATGAACCTGACCGAGCCTCATTGCGGCACCGACCTTGGGCTCATGCGCTCCAAGGCCGAACCGCAGGACGACGGCAGCTACCGCATCACCGGCCAGAAGATCTTCATCTCGGCCGGTGAGCATGACATGGCCGACAACATCATCCATCTGGTGCTGGCCCGGATCACCGGCGCGCCCGCGGGCATCAAGGGCATTTCGCTTTTCATCGTGCCGAAGTTCATGGTGAACGAGGACGGCAGCCTTGGCGATCGCAACGCGGTCACCTGTGGCAACCTCGAAGAGAAGATGGGCATTCACGGCAACGCCACCTGCGTGATGAACTACGACGGGGCCACCGGCTATCTGCTGGGGACGGCCGACAAGGGCATGCGGGCGATGTTCACCATGATGAACGAGGCCCGGCTGGGCGTCGGCCTTCAGGGCTATGCCCAGGCGGAGGCGGCCTATCAGAACGCCGTGGCCTACGCCAAGGACCGGCTTCAGGGCCGTGACGTGACCGGGGCCAAGAACCCCGACGGTCCCGCCGATCCGATCATCGTGCATCCCGACATCCGCCGCAGCCTGATGGACCAGAAAAGCTTTGTCGAAGGGGCGCGCGCGCTGACCTTCTGGGGGGCCCATCTGATCGACCGCGCCCACCGGGCCGGCGATGCCGAGGCCGACGGCCTGATCTCTTTGCTGACGCCGGTCATCAAGGGGTTCCAGACCGACAAGGGCTTCGACATGACGGTGCAGGCCCAGCAAGTCTTTGGCGGGCATGGCTACATCGAGGAATGGGGCATGTCCCAGTTCGCCCGCGACGCCCGTATCGCCATGATTTACGAAGGCGCCAACGGCGTGCAGGCGCTGGATCTGGTCGGGCGCAAGCTGGCGTTGGACGGCGGCAAGCATGTCATGGCCTTCTTCGATCTGGTGAAGACCTTCATCGCCGAGAACAAGGATGAAGAGCGTCTGGCCAAGGACTTCCTTGATCCGTTGAAAGCCGCGTCCAAGGACCTGCAGGCGGCGGCCACCTACTTCATGCAGACCGCGGCCAAGAACCCGAACCACGCGCTGGCCGGCTCGACCGACTTCCTGCATCTCTTCGGGCATGTCTGCCTTGGTCTGATGTGGGCGCGGATGGGCAAGGCGGCGCTGGAGGGTCTGGACGCCGGTGCCTCGGAGACCGACTTCCTGAACGCCAAGCTGGCGACCGGGCGCTATTACATGGCGCGGCAGTTGCCGGCGACGGGGATGCATCTGGCCCGCATTCAAAGCGGCGCCGACACCGTCATGGCGCTGGAGGCCGACGCCTTCTGATCGGGGGCCGGACGGGGAGCAGAACGGCCCCCCGTCCGGGCCTCTGGCGACAGGGCGACAGATGTGACAGCCTGCGCGGACACCGCCCCACAGCCCGGAGTCCCACATGGCCAAACGTCTGCGTCTGACGCGCCGAACCAATATCGCAATGACCGAGGATGCCTATCGCAACATGCGCCGCTTCGCCAAGGAAGCCGAGCTAGAGGAGGGGGAGGCCCTGTCGTTCCTGTTCGAGCATTTCAACAGCGTGATGGACGCCGACAACCTTTCGCACCGCCTGCGCCTGTTCAAGGCCGAGCTTGGCGAGAGGCGCCGCTAGGGCAACCGACACATGCGATACGCCCCGGCCGGAAGGCGCAGGGGAAAGATTGGGAGATACGACCGAGATGACTGCAAAACTCTACTGCTTCGGAGAATCCGGCAACGCCTACAAGGCCGCGCTGGCGTTGGAACTTTCGGGCATGGACTGGGAACCCGTCCACGTCGATTTCTTCGCCGGAGAGGCCCGCACCCCCGAATTCCGCGCCCTGAACCCGATGGGCGAGGTGCCGGTGCTGATCGACGGCGATTTGAAACTGACCCAGTCGGGCGTGATCCAGCAATATGTGGTGGACCAGACCGGCAAACTGGCCGGCGCGCCCGAGGACCGTTACGAGGTGCTGCGCTGGGTTCTGTGGGACAACCACAAGTTCTCGTCCATCACCGGCAATACCCGTTTCCTGATGAACTTCCTGCCCGAGGACAAGCGCCCGGCCGAGGTGATCGCCTTTCAGCAGGGCCGTCTGAAGGCCGCCTACCAAGTTCTGGATGGGCATCTTGAGGGGCGCGAATGGATGGCCGGCGAGAGCCTGACGATGGCCGACCTCAGCTGCTGCAGCTATCTCTATTACCCCGAGCCCTTCGGCTTCGACCGCAAAGACTGGCCCAACATCGACGCCTGGCTTGACCGTATCTCTGCCGTGCCGGGGTGGAAGCACCCTTACGACATGATGCAGCGGGCGTTCCCACCGAAATGACCCGCGAGACCACCCTCCTGTGGCTGTTGCCCGGTCTGGCGCTTGTGACCGCCGCGCGCCTTCTGCTGCGCGTGGCCGCCAGCCCCGAAGGGCGCGGCCAGCCTGCCCTGCCCTCGCCCTTCGGCGACGCGGTGGCAGCACTGGCGGGGTGGTTCGCCTTGTTCGGCATGAGCTTTGCCGCCTTCTTCCAGCTGGGCCTGATCGCCGCCGTCCTTGTGGCGCTGGCGGGCTGGCTTCTGCCCCGCGCCCTGCCCGCAGGCGCGGCTCTGGTTCCGTATCTGTATCTGAAACTGCCCCTTGCGCTGGGGGCGATGATCGTCGCCTGCCTGCTGCTTTTCGGGGTCATTCTGGTTTTCGAAGGAGTCTTCTATGGCTGATGCCTTTATCTATGACGCCGTGCGCTCGCCGCGCGGCAAGGGCCGCAAGGACGGCGCGCTGCACGAGGTGACCTCGGTCCGCCTCTCGGCCGACATGCTGAACGCCGTGAAGGACCGCAACAACCTCGAGACCAGCGCGGTCGAGGATGTCATCTGGGGGAACGTCACCCAGGTCGGCGAACAGGGTGGATGTCTGGCCCGCACGGCGGTGCTGGCCTCGGATTTCGATGAAAGCGTGCCGGGCCTGTCGATCAACCGCTTCTGCGCCAGCGGCATGGAGGCCGTGAACCTGGCCGCCAATCAGGTGATGGGCGGCGCGGGTCAGGCCTATGTCGCCGGCGGGGTCGAGATGATGGGCCGCGTGCCAATGGGCAGCGACGGCGCCGCCATCGCCGCCGATCCCACCGTGGCGATGAAGACCTATTTCGTGCCTCAGGGCATCTCGGCCGACATCATCGCCACCCGTTACGGCATCAGCCGCGACGACGCCGATGCCTTTGCTGTTGAAAGCCAGCGCCGCGCCAAGGCGGCGTGGGACGCGGGCCGGTTCGACCGCTCGATCATCACCGTGCGCGACATCAACGGCCTGCCGATTCTGGACCATGACGAATACATGCGCCCCGAGACGGACATGCAGTCGCTGGGCGGGCTGAAAGCCTCGTTCAAGGAGATGGGCGAGATGATGCCCGGCTTCGATCAGGTCGCGCTGATGAAATACCCCGATCTGGAGCGGGTGAACCACATCCACCACGCCGGCAACTCGTCGGGGATCGTCGACGGGGCCGCCGCCGTGCTGATCGGCTCGAAGGAATTCGGCGAGGTGCATGGCCTCAAGCCCCGCGCCCGCATCCGCGCCACCGCCAAGATCGGCACCGACCCCACCATCATGCTGACCGGCCCCGTGCCCGTGACCGAAAAGATCCTGCGCGACAGCGGCATGAACATCGGTGACATCGACCTGTTCGAGGTGAACGAGGCATTCTCGTCCGTGGTGCTGCGCTTCATGCAGGCCTTCGACGTTGACCACGACAAGCTGAACGTCAACGGCGGCTCCATCGCGATGGGCCACCCGCTGGGGGCGACCGGCGCCATCATCATCGGCACCCTGCTCGACGAGATGGAGCGGGCCGACAAGAACATCGGCCTTGCCACCCTGTGCATCGCGTCCGGCATGGGCGCGGCCACCATCATCGAACGCGTGTAAGGAGTCCGGGACATGAGCGATTTTACCATGAAAACCGACGCCGACGGCGTCGCCATCATCACCTGGGACGTGGCCGACAAGTCGATGAACGTCATGAACCAGCAGGGCTTCGCGGATCTTGAGGCGCTGTTCGATCAGGCCTTCGCCGACGACGCGGTCAAGGGCATCGTGCTGACCTCGGGCAAGGACAGCTTTGCCGGCGGCATGGATCTGAACATCATCGCCAAGATGAAGCAAAGCGCGGGCGATCAGCCTGCCCGCGGGCTTTTCGACGGCATCATGCAGATCCACCAGCTTTTGCGTAAGATCGAACGCGCGGGCATGGATCCCAAGACCAACAAGGGCGGCAAGCCCGTCGCCGCCGCCCTGCCGGGCACGGCGCTTGGCATCGGGCTTGAGATACCGCTGGCCTGTCACCGCATCTTCGTGGCCGACAATCCCAAGGCCAAGATCGGCCTGCCCGAGATCAAGGTCGGCATCTTCCCCGGCGCCGGCGGCACCACCCGCCTTGTGCGCAAGCTGGGCGCGATGGGGGCCGCCCCCTTCCTTGTCGAAGGCAAGCTGATGGAGCCCGCCAAGGCCAAATCCGCGGGTCTCGTCGATGAGGTGGTCGCCGATCCGCTGGCTGCGGCCCGCGAGTGGGTGCTGTCGGCCAAGGATGCCGACATTCTTAAGCCGTGGGACGCCAAGGGCTACAAGATGCCCGGCGGCACCCCCTACCACCCCGCGGGTTTCATGACCTTCGTCGGTGCGGCGGCGATGATCAACGGCAAGACCAAGGGCGCCTACCCGGCGGTCAAGGCCCTGCTGGGTGCGGTCTACGAAGGCGCGATGGTCCCCTTCGACACCGCCCTCAAGATCGAGGCCCGCTGGTTCACCAACATCCTGATGAACCCCTCGTCCGAGGCGATGATCCGGTCGCTCTTCATCAACAAGGAGGCGCTTGAGAAAGGTGCCAACCGTCCCGAGGGCGTGGCCGACCAGCGCGTCAGGAAGCTGGGCGTGCTGGGCGCGGGCATGATGGGGGCGGGCATTGCCTATGTCGCCGCCAATGCCGGCATCGAGGTCGTGCTGATCGACCAGGACCAGGCCGCCGCCGACCGTGGCAAATCCTACTCCGAGGGGATCCTGGACAAGGGCATCTCGCGCAAGAAGGTTACGGCCGAGGGCAAGACCCAAGTGCTGGACCGCATCACCGCCACCACCGAGATCGAGGCGCTGAAGGGCTGTGACCTGATCGTCGAGGCCGTGTTCGAGGACCCGCAGGTCAAGGCCGAGATCACCGCCAGGGTCGAAGCCGTGATCCCCGAGGATTGCATCTTCGCCTCCAACACCTCGACCCTGCCGATCACCTCGCTCGCCAAGGCCTCAAGCCGTCCCGAGCAGTTCATCGGCATCCACTTCTTCAGCCCCGTGGACAAGATGCTGCTGGTCGAGATCATTCGCGGCAAGCAGACCGGCGACCGGGCCGTGGCCAAGGCGCTGGATTTCGTCCGCCAGATCCGCAAGACCCCGATCGTCGTCAACGACGCGCGGTTCTTCTACGCAAACCGCTGCATCATCCCCTACATCAACGAAGGGATGCGCATGGTCAAAGAAGGGGTCGAGCCCGCGCTGATCGAGAATGCCGCCAAGATGCTGGGCTTCCCGCTGGGGCCGCTTCAGCTGAACGACGAAACCTCGATCGACCTTGGCGTCAAGATCGCCAAGGCCACCCGTGCCGCGATGGGCGACGCCTATGACAACGACGAGGCCGACGAGGTGCTGTTCTGGCTGTTCGATCAGGGCCGTCTGGGCCGCAAGTCCAAGTCGGGCTTCTACGCCTATGACGACGCGGGCAAGCGGACGGGCATCTGGGAAGGGCTGCGCGAGAAGTTCACCGGTGGTGACCAGCCGCAGCTGACCGAGGTGCAGCACCGTCTGATGATGGCCCAGGTGCTGGAAGCCGTGCGTGCGCTGGAAGAGAACGTGCTGATGGACATCCGCGAGGGCGACGTGGGCGCGATCCTGGGCTGGGGCTTTGCGCCCTGGTCGGGCGGCCCGTTCAGCTGGCTGGACATCATCGGCGCGCAGCAGGCGGTCGACATCTGCGACGACCTCAGCCGCCGTCACGGCCCACGCTTCACCGTGCCCGATCTGCTGAAAGAAGTCGCGGCGTCGGGCAAGGGCTTTTACGCCCGCGCCGACGCTCAGCGCAGCGCGGCGTAATCCGGCTCGGGCATGTAGGTGCCGCCGATGCCACCCCGGTCAACCAGCTCGTCCAGCAGGCTTTCGCAATGGGCGGGCTGGAGGACCGGGTAGTCGATCCCCTCGCCCGTGCTTTCCGGCTGATCGGACCATTCGTCCGACAGCAGCGAACGGCCGGCGCGGTCGCCCGAGGCGCGGGACTTGCCCGCTGGGCACAGGATCATGGCGCCGCCCTCGGCGATCAGCACCTCGTTCTGGTCCATGATCAGGTAGACCAGTTCCAGCCGGCCGACGGGGGCGAGGCGGGTAATGCCGAAATATCCCTCAAGCTCGGTCACGGGCACGCCCACCGAGAAGACGCCGAACATCTCGAGTGCGGCGTCCTCCTCGAACAGCACATGCTGGCCTTGCATCAGGGTCAGGGCCCCGGTGTTGCCCAGCGCCCCGGCCGGCACCACGTAGGGCCACAGGTTCGCGGGACAGGCATCGGTGCTGCTCCAGACCGGCTGGCGGAAAATCTCGCGCACGGTCTGGGTGCCGCCGTCGAGGGTTATCACCTCGTCTCCGGCGCGCAGGGCATGGGCCGGGCGCCACCCCTGTGGGGTAGCCAGCCTGACTGACGCGGCAAAGCCGGCCCCGTGTGGCGTGGGTGGTGTCACGACTTCATGGCCATATCGGGCGTAGTCGCCCTCGTGAGCCCGGTCGGCAGCCTGCGGTACATCCTCGAACATTCGTTCTTATCACCTTGATCGCCCCCCAGCGAAATTTCAGCACACATCTTCCTGAGGGAGTCCGTGTGACACAACCCGGGCGAATTGAGGACATTGTTTACAATTTTGAGAATATCAACGGTACAAGGCCTAACTGTTGCGGGCTGAGGCATTAATGCGACTAGTCTAAAAGTCGTAGTCGAAGTTTTCGAGGTCATGTTTGCAGATCTCCTCAAGGCGCCGCCGCTCGGCCGGACCGTAAGCCGCGCGGTGATCGGCGGGCCGGTCCGAACGGTTTGCGACAGGCAGCGGCGCCAGGCGCAGATCCAGCAGATTTTCAAGCTTGGACAAGTCTGTGTCGATTCGTTCCAGCCGCAGGTATAGGTCACAACGTTCCACCCCCCGTGCATCGGTGACGTAGCTTGCGAAAGGCGCGTTGCGGAAACTGTCGCCGACCTGGCGGTCATGCAGGAAGGTCGCGAAATCCACCTCGCGGGCCAGGCGCACCACCGGGTGGTCGAAGCTTTGCGCCCGCGCCCAGTGGTAATAGCTGAGCACCCGCTCGTATGGGTTTCGGACAATGGTGAAGACGCGGGACTCGGCGATCTGGGCGGCGCTGATCCAGGGATCGATGTCGGCCAGGGTGGAGTGTTTCCAGATCCGTCCGTTGCTGACCGCCCCGCGCAGGCGGTGCCTGCGGCGGCGGGCCTTGGGCGTGTCGCCGATCAGAATGTCGTCGGCCATCGCCCGCGCTTCCAGCGCCAGCGCCAGCGAGGTGCCCCCGGTCTTGGGCACGTGAACGAAGATATAGCGGAGCCCGGGCGAGATGATCATCCCTCACCATACCCGCCGCCTTCGCCTGCACAACACGGGCCCACCCGACGCGCCGGACCTGATGCAAGAACGCCCGCGGTCATCGACCGCGGGTGCCTTTGGCGTTACAGGGTGGATCCCGGCGTCAGGCCGCGCGGCAGAGAAGGAAGCCGCGATAGCCGACGGTCAGACCCTGGTCGAGGTGGAACAGCATCTCGGCATTGGCGCGCTCGAAGCCGGTCGTCTCCTCGACCCAATCGCCATCGGCCAGCGGGGCGACGGTGATCTCGGTCCCCTCGGCGGTCAGGCGGGTGCCCTGGGCCAGGTTCTCGCGGCTGGCCTGCTTGTCGGCGTCCAGCTGGATCAGCGTGCCCGACAGCTTGATCGCGCCCTGCTGCCCGTCCATGGCCAGAACGGGGTTGCCGTTCTTGGTGCGGCGGAACTCGCAGGCAGGCTCGGCCCCAAGGGCGGTGGTGACCTCTTCAGGCTTCATCTCTTCGGCGTCGACCTTGGCCAGCTCGGCCGAGGCCATGGCCTTCTCGACCGTCCCGGTCTCGGTCGGGCTCTTGTCCTTGCCAAGCTCGGGGTCCTTGGCGTCACCGTTCTTCTCGATATCCTCGATCAGGAAGCGCATCTCGGCGATTTCCTTGCGCTGCGCGGTGATGATCTCGTCGGCCAGCTTGCGCACGCGGGGGTCAGAGATCTGGGCGCGCTCGGACACCATGATCGCGATCGAGTGGTGCGGGATCATGGCGCGCATGAAGCTTTCGTCGCCGACGGTCGTCTGGCTGCGGACCAGCCACAGGCTGACGGCGAAGACCAGGATCGAACCGGCATAGATGGCGATGTTGGCCATCGTGCTCTTGTACATGGACAGCATGAAGCTGAGCATGATGACCGCCATGACCGCCCCCATCAGAAGCGCCATGTAGCTGCGGGTCTCGCTGAAGAAGAGATGCTCCAGCGCGTAGGTGTTGAGATACATCAGACCGAACATCACGACGGTCGAGGTCGCGATCATCGCAAAAAAGCGCCAGTAGGACATGGGACGTTCTCCTTTATCGTGCAGTGGCTTCCGGTTTCGCCCGCTCACTGCACCGGCAGGGAGCTTGAAGTTTTTCAAAAGGCCGGGCAGCCGCCCGGCCGGGATGTCACGAAGGATGACGGTGGGCATTTCCTGCCCTGGGTAGATCGCAACGTGGCGCGACCAAGGGGGCGCAGAGCGCCGCCGCAACTTGTTACATGACACCCTTCATGGATTGCATACCGAACAATCACCTTATGGCGATGGTTCCCGAAAACGCCTGTATAGACAGGAAAAAATGCCTCCCGCGCGGGAAGGTTCGGGGCGGAACCGGGCGCCATTTCCACTCCACAGCTCGGCGCTTTCGGCCTCTCAGAACAGGTGCGCGAGTGGGCGAAGACAGTTGCAACCTCCGGGCCTCGTGCCCAATACTGACCCGCGCACCCTGGAACTGGCGGAGGACAAGATGGGCTGGATGGCGGACGAGACGGGACTGGAGAAATGCCGCGCCAACCACGTGCCCCTGACGCCCCTGTCGCACCTGGCGCGCGCCGCGCGGGTATTCCCCGACAGGCTGGCCGTGGCCTACGGCAAAACACGCCTCAGCTACAGGGACTACCACGCCCGGGCGAGCCGCCTGGCCTCGGCGCTGAACCGCGCGGGTGTCGCCCCCGGCGACGTGGTCGCCACCCTGATGCCCAATGTGCCGCCCCAGGCCGAGGCCCATTTCGGCGTTCCCGCCAGCGGCGCCGTCCTCAACACCATCAACACCCGGCTTGAGGATGACACCGTCGCCTACATCCTGGATCACGGCGGCGCCCGCGTCTTGCTGGTCGACAGTCAGTTCCTGTCCCTGGCCGAGGCCGCGATCACCCGCATGTCCGGCCCCGCCCCCCGCCTGGTCGAAGTGCCGGACGAGGATGCCGGCTGGCCCGCCTCGGGCCGGCACGAGACCTATGAGGCGTTCCTTGAGGGGGGCGACCCCGCCTTTGACTGGATCCTGCCGGGGGACGAGTGGGAAAGCCTTGCGCTCAACTACACCTCGGGGACCACGGGGCGGCCCAAGGGTGTGGTCTACCACCACCGGGGCGCCTATCTGATGACCATGGGCACGGTGCCCAGCTGGCGCATGACACTCTACCCGGTCTACCTGACCATCGTGCCGCTGTTCCACTGCAACGGCTGGAACCACACCTGGATGATTCCGCTGTTGGGCGGCACGCTGGTCTGCTGCCGCGACGTGACGGCCCGCGCCATCCATGACGCCATCGCCGACGAGGGGGTCACCCATTTCGGCGGTGCGCCCATCGTGCTGAACATGCTGGTCAACGCGACCGAGGACGAGCGCCGCCCCCTGCCCCACGCGGTCGAGGTTTTCACCGCAGGCGCCCCGCCCCCCGCCGCCACCCTATCGGCAATCGGGCGGCTGGGCTTCAACGTCACCCATGTCTACGGGCTGACCGAAAGCTACGGCCACGTGACCGAGTGCCTGTGGAACGCAGAATGGAACGACCTGCCCGAGGAGGAGCGCAGCGCCCGCGCCGCCCGCCAGGGGGTGCTGATGCCGATGATGGAGGAGATCACGGTGCTGGACGCCGAGGGCAACGAGGTGCCCCGCGACGGCAAGACCCAAGGAGAGATCGCGATGCGCGGCAACGCCATCATGAAAGGCTATCTCAAGAACCCCGAGGCCACGCGCGAGGCCCTGGCCGACGGCTGGTTCCACTCGGGCGACCTGGCGGTGCTGCATCCCGACGGGCACATCCAGATCGCCGATCGGGCCAAGGACATCATCATCTCGGGCGGCGAGAACATCTCGTCGGTCGAGGTGGAAAGCGCGCTGATGCACCATCCAGACGTGCTGCTCTGTGCGGTGGTGGCCATGGCCCACGAGAAATGGGGCGAGGTGCCTTGCGCCTTTGTCGAGTTGAAGCCGGGCCGCGAGGGCGACGCCGACGGCATCATCGCCTTCGTGAAGGGCCGGCTGGCCGGGTTCAAGGTGCCCAAGAAGGTCATCTTCACCGAGTTGCCCAAGACCTCGACCGGAAAGATCCAGAAGTTCGAGCTTCGCAAGATGACCGGCGGCTGATCACGCCCCCTCCTGCCCCCGGCCCCGGGCCTGGTCCGGGCTTGGTCCGGGCCCGCCCGAGAATTCACGCGAAAGCGCCCTGTGCGGCGCCGACGCGTCGTTGTCGCCCGACGTCGCCGGGGTTATAGTTGCCGCCAATGAACGAACGAGAGCAGTGCGCCGCATGACGGCCTTGGATGCCTACGAGAAACTTGAATGCCTGGGCACGTGGCGCCGCGACCGGCGCGCGCAGCGGCGGGATGTGGCCGTGTCCATCGGCAACGCCTCCCTTGTGATCTCGGATCTCAACGACACGGCGCTGGCCCATTGGTCGCTGGCCGCCGTCAACCGCCTCAACCCCGGCGAGCGCCCTGCCCTCTTCAGCCCCGACCAGGAGGCCGGCGAGTTGCTGGAGCTGGACGAGGAGCTGATCATCGACGCCATCGAGCAGGTGCGCCGCGCCGTGCGCCGGCAACGACCGCAGCCCGGGCGCGTGCGGCTGCTGAGCTTTGTCGCGATCACGGCGGCGGTGCTGATCTTCTCGGTCTTCCTTCTTCCCGGCATCCTGCGCCAGCACACGGTGCGCGTGGTCCCGGAGGTCACCCGCGCCGCCATCGGCGAGACGCTGCTGCGCAAGGTCGAGGCGCTGGCGGGTTCGGAATGCCGTTCACCGGGGACACAACCCGTGCTGGCCGCGATGCGCGACCGGCTGACCGGGCTGGACCGGGGCCGGATCATCATCCTCAGCGGCGACCTGCGCACGCCCCAGCACCTGCCCGGCGGGCTGATCGTGCTGAACCGTTACGTGGTCGAGGATCACGACGGCCCCGAGGTCCTGGCCGGCCACGCCCTGGCCGAAGGGCTGCGCGCCCGCGACCGCGATCCGCTGGACCGGCTGCTGCAGGAGGTAGGCGCCTGGCCGACCCTGCGCCTGCTGACCACGGGCGAGGTCAGCGACGCCACCCTTGAAAGCTATGCCGAGACGCTGCTTGCCTCGCGCCCCGCGCCCCTGTCGGACGAACGGCTGCTGGCCACGTTCGAGGCGACGGGCGTGCCGGCCACCCCCTACGCCCTGGCGCAGGACGAAACCGGCACCACCACCCTGCCCCTGATCGAGGGCGATCCCTTCCGCGACCGCCTGGCAGAGCCGCTGATGAGCGATGCCGACTGGATCCGGCTGCAAGGCATTTGCAGCTGAGGGCGCAACCGCCGCAGCCACCCGTGGGCGTCCAGCGCAGTGCCACATACCGCCCCTCCAGAACGACAAGGGGGCGGGATTGCTCCCGCCCCAAGTCGCTGCACCTTGCCTGTTATGCTTGGGTTTATCTGAGACTGGCCGCCGGAAAGCCGGCGCGACGCGCCTGTTCCAGCACCCGGGCGGCATCGTCCGGGGCATAGGGGCCAGCCGCGACGATCGTCCCGCCCGAGGTCCGGCCCAGCCGGGGCGTCAGCCCGATGCTGCGAAGCCGGGCGACGGCGCGGTCGATGGTCGCCTGATCCGAATAGACCCCGACCGAGACCAGCCGTGCGGCTTGGCCTGACTTCGCCGCATTCTTTGTTGTGCGGGCGGTCTCGGACGGGGTCCTCGTTGTCCGCGCGCGAGCGGACGGTGTGATGGTGCGGGTCGTAACTCTGGGGGCTGCGCGGGTCTGCACGTCGATCTCGTGGATCGGGGCGCCCTCGGCCAGAAGCGCCCGCTTCTGCTGGGCGTAGCTGACATAGGGATAGCGCAGGAAGCCGTAGCGGACGGTCACGTCCTCGCCGGTGGTGGCGTCGATCAGGCGGCGCGGAACGGTGCGGGTCCAGATCAGGCTGCTGGCCAGTTCACCCGACAGCTTGCCGATGCCGCGCTTGGGGTTGAGCCGGCCGTCGTCCCATGTGCGCTTGTAGCCCCGGGGAATGGTGACGGGGCGCGGCGGGGCGATGACCACGTCGTTGGTGATCGCCGAGCGGGTGACGGGGACCGCCCCCTTGCTGGAGCCGCGCACGTTCAGGCGCGGCTTCACGGCGATGCCGGTGTTGTCGTTGAGGCCCCGGTTGACGGGGGCACGCACCGCGTCGGCCGGATGCTGGGCCTGCGGGCCGCAGCGCACCGGGTAGCGGGTGCCGCTGTTGACATAGGCGCTGGAGGCCGGGCCGTAGTCGCAGGCCGGGCGCGCGGTGACGCGGGGCTTGGCCACGGTGCGGGCGGGCTTGGGCGCGGATTTGGGCTTGGGCTTGGCGACCGCGACGGGCTTGCGCACGACCTGCCGGACGACGGGCTTGGGCACGACGACGGGCGCCGGCTTCAGCACGACCGCGCGGGGCGGTTCGGTCACGGTGGGATTGACGGTGGTGGCGGGCGGATCCACCTTCTCGGCCCCGACAATCGCGGTTGGACGGGCGCCGCAGACAACCTTGCGGCTGCGGTCCACGCGGGGAACCCATGTGGTGTTGCCGCCGAAGCCGGCGCGCACGTAGATGCACCCCTTGCTGTCGACGAACTGCTTGCCGGTGTAACTGGCGGGCGGGCGCTCGGCCGGCCCGGAAGAGTTCCTGAGCGTCTGGGCCTGCGCCGTGGCGGCCCCTGCGGTCATGCCGGCCAGTGCCAGCGCGGCGACCATGGCGGCCACACGGTAATTTCTCATTGCTCGACCCCCGTCAGATGGTGCGAATCATGCGGGATTGTTGGCGCGGAGTAAACTAAAAACTTGGCTTATTTTGTGCCAAACATCCGATCGCCCGCATCCCCTAGTCCCGGAACAATATAGCCCTGTTCGTTGAGATGGCTATCGAGAGAGGCCGTAATCACCGGAACGTCAGGGTGGATTTCCGCCATTTTCGCGACCCCCTCGGGGGCGGCTACGAGACAGAGAAAGCGGATCTGGGTCGCGCCCGCCTGCTTGAGCATGTCGATCGCCGCGGCCGAGGAATTGCCCGTCGCCAGCATCGGGTCGACGACGATCACCAGCCGGTCGGAGATGTCGGCCGGAACCTTGAAGTAATACTGTACCGGCAGCAGCGTCGCCTCATCCCGGTAAAGCCCGACAAAGCCGACCCGCGCCGACGGGATCAGCTCGAGCATGCCGTCCAGAAGGCCGTTGCCCGCCCGCAGGATCGACACCAGCGCCAGCTTGCGCCCGTCAAGGACCGGCGCCTCCATGGGCGACACCGGGGTCTGGATGGGACGCGTGGTCATCGCAAGATCGCGCGTCACCTCATAGGCCAGAAGCTGGGAGATCTCGCGCAGAAGCTGGCGGAACACGGCCGTCGGCGTGCCGACCTCGCGCATCAGGGTCAGCTTGTGCTGCACCAGCGGGTGGTCGGCGATGGTCAGGTTGGGATGGTCCGGGTGCCCGCTTTGCGAGGGGCGCGCGGCTTTTTCGTTGGTCGGCTTGGGGGGCGTGTCACTCATGTCTCGGGCTCCAGCTTGCGGATCAGGCTCTGGCGGATGTCGTCGGGGCAGAACGCCGCGTCGAGCGCTGCGCGGGTGGTGGCGGCGATGTCATCCTCACTCCATCCCCGGTGGCGGCACAGCCCCTCGTACTCGGCGGTCATGTCGGTGTGGAAGAAGGGCGGATCATCGGTTGAGACCGATACCGCGACCCCGGCCTCGCGCAGCCGGTCGATGGGGTGATGGGCCAGGTCGGGATACAGCCCCAGCGCCACGTTCGAGCCGGGACAGACCTCTAGCATGACCCCCTCGTCGGCGATGCGGTGCAGCAGGTCCGGGTCCTCGTGGGCGCGCACGCCGTGGCCGACCCGCTCCACCCGCAGGTGGTCCAGCGTCTCGCGGACGCTTTCGGGCCCGCCCCATTCGCCCGCGTGCGAGGTCAGGCGCAGCCCGGCCTCGCGGGCCGCGTCGAAGGCCCAGGTGAAATCGGACGCGCTGTACTGCCCCTCGTCGCCGCCCATGCCGAAGCCGGTCAGCCAGTCGCCCGCGGTCTCGGCAGCGCAATGGGCGATGCGGCGGGACTGTTCGGGTCCGAAATGGCGGATGCAGGTGACGACACCGCGCAGCACGATGCCGTCGTTGGCGCGGGCCTCCTCGGCGGCCTCGCGGATCGCGGCCAGGTATTCGCGCCATGCCGCCAGGTCGCCGCCACCGCAGAAGTCGGGCGACAGGAAACATTCCGAGTAGATCACACCATGGGCCGCGCTTTCCTCCAGCACGGCGCGGGTCAGGCGGTAGAAGTCGCGCGGGCTGGTCAGGGTCGTGCAGGCGGCCTCGTAGACGCGCAGGAAATCGACGAAGTTGCGGTAGGCATAGCGCCCCTGCGCGTCGAAGATGCCCCCGATGTCGATGTTCTTCTCGCGGGCGAGGCCCGCGATGAAGGCCGGCGGCGCCGCACCTTCGAGGTGCAGGTGAAGCTCGGCCTTGGGCAGGGAACGGATGCTCATCAGAATGCCTTTCCGGGTCCGGTTTGCGACAGACCCAGATGGGCCGCCACCGTCGCGGCCACATCGACGAAGCCGTGCAGGCCGATCTGCCCGCTCCGGTCGGCCGATGCAACCACCGGAACCCGTTCACGGGTGTGATCCGTGCCGCGCCAGGTCGGATCGTTGCCGTGATCGGCGGTGAACAGGATCAAATCGCCCGGCCGCCTCCGCGCCAGAAGCTCGGGCACCCGGCTGTCCAGCCATTCCAGAGCCCCGGCATAGCCCGAGACATCACGCCGATGACCGTAAAGCGTGTCGAACTCGACCAGGTTGGCGAAGGTGAGCGAGCCATCGGGCGCATCGGCGACCCGCGCCACCAGGTGATCGAAAAGGGCCGCGTCATCGGCCCCCTTCAGCGTGCGGTCGATCCCCCGCCCCGAGAAGATGTCGCCGATCTTGCCGATCCCGACCGTCTCGCGCCCCTCGTCGCGCGCCCAGTCCAGAAGGGTGGGCGACGGGGTGGCCATGGCGAAATCCCGGCGGTTGGCGGTGCGCCGGAACGGATCTTCGGTGGTGCCGGTGCCGGTAAAGGGCCGCGCGATCACCCGACCGACCCGCATCTCGTGGGCCAGCGGGGCCAACTGCCGGCAGAGGTCGTGCAGCCGCTCCAGCCCGAAGGCGTCTTCGTGGGCCGCGATCTGCAGCACGCTGTCGACGGACGTGTAACAGATGGGCCGGCCCGTGCGCAGATGCTCGGCGCCCAGCTCCTCGATCACCGTGGTGCCAGAGGCGTGGGCGTCGCCTAGAATACCGTCGGTTCCGGCCCGCGACGCGATCTGTCGCGACAGCTCGGGCGGGAAGGCGGGATGGGTGTCGGGGAAATAATGCCAGTCCCAGGGCACCGGCACGCCGGCCAGCTCCCAGTGACCCGACGGGGTGTCCTTGCCGCGCGAGACCTCCTGCGCCGCGCCCCAAAGGCCCGAGGGGGTTGCATCGAAACCCGGCATCGCCGCGCCCGAGGACAGGCGCACCGCCTCCCCCAGCCCCAGCGCGTCGAGGTTGGGCATATGCAGCGGGCCGCTTCGCCCCTGCTCGGCGCGGCCCTCGGCGCAGGCCTGGGCGATATGGCCCAGGGTATCGGCGCCGGCATCACCAAAATCGCCCGCGTCGGGCGCCCCGCCGCAGCCGACCGAATCCATCACGATGAGGAAGGCGCGCGCCATCAGCCGATCCTTTCCATGACCAGCGGCCCCGGGCCCGTGGGGGCCGGGCCGAGGGCGATCGCCGCCCGCACCTGCTCGGCCGCCCGCGCGGCGCTGGCCGCGTCGGCGGCATGGACCCGCGCCAATGGCTGGCCCGGCGCCACGGCCTCGCCTAACGACACCAGTGACGAAAGGCCGACCGTGGGATCGATGGCCGCGTCCTCGTGGCGGCGGCCGCCGCCCAGGTCGATCACCGCCATGCCCAGCGCCCGGCCGTCGATGGCCTGGACATGGACCGCGGCGCCGTCGCCGCCGGGGGTCGCCGCCACCTCGACGATCACGGGCGCGCCGGGAAGCCGGTCGCGCCAGCGCTCGACGAAATCCGCCGGCCCGCCCATGCCCCGCACCATCCGCGCGAAATGCAGGGCGGCCTGGCCGCTGTCCAGCGCCCCGGCGATCATCCCCGCACCCGTGGTCGGCGCATCGGCCAAACCTGCCATTACCAGAAGCTCGGCCCCCAGCGCGATCGTCAACTCGCGCAGGCGCGGATGCTCGGCGCTGCCCGTCAGGCATTCCACCGCCGCCATCACCTCGAGCGCGTTGCCGAGGCTGGTGGCCAGCGGCTGGTTCATGTCGGTCAGCAGCGCGCCCGCGTTCAATCCCGCACCGCGCGCCGTCTCGACCAGGGCGCGGGCCAGCGTTCGCGCGGCCTCCATGTCCTGAAGGAACGCGCCCGTGCCGGTCTTGACGTCGAGGATCAGCGTCTCGGCCCCGCCCGCCAGTTTCTTGGACAGGATCGAGGCGGTGATCAGGTCGACGCTTTCGACCGTGGAGGTCAGATCCCGCACCGCGTAGAGCCGCCGGTCGGCGGGGGCGATGTCCGGCCCGGCCGAGGCGATGGCGCAGCCCGCGCCGCGCACCAGCCCCGCCAGGCTGTCGGCATCCAGATCGCAGTTGAGACCCGGGATCGCCTCGAGCTTGTCGAGCGTGCCGCCCGTATGGCCCAGCCCCCGGCCCGAGATCATCGGCACGAAGGCCCCGCAGGCCGCCAGCGCCGGTGCCAGCACCAGCGAGGTGCAATCGCCCAGCCCGCCGGTCGAATGCTTGTCGAGGACGGGGCCCGGCAGGTCCCACGCCAGAACCTTGCCGGTACCGCGCATGGCGGTGGTCAGCGCCACCCGCGCCGGCACGCCCAGCCCGTGGATGCAGGCCGCCATCGCGAAAGCGCCGGCCTGCGCATCGCTCAGCCGATCGGGGCCGTCGGCCACAAGGGCGCCGGCGATCCAGGCGGCTTCCTCGGGCTTCATCTCGCGCCCTTCGCGCAGGCGGGCAAGGATCCGGCGGGCGTCCACGCGCCTCAGCCTTCCGCCATCTGGGCGGCGTCGAAGGCCCCGGGCAACAGCTCGGCCAGGGTCTGGCGAACCTCGGCCCCGTCCAGGTTGCGCATGGTGACGGTCACGTCCGGTCCGCCGAACTCGCGCAGTTTCTGGCGACAGCCGCCACAGGGAGCGACGGGTGCGGCACCCCCGGCCACGACCACGACCTCCTCGAGGCGGGTGACGCCCGCGGCGACCATGGCCGCAATGGCCCCGGCCTCGGCACAGGTCCCTTCGGGGTAGGCCACGTTCTCGACGTTGCAGCCGACGTAGATCCGCCCGTCGGATCCGCGCAGGGCGGCCCCCACGCGAAAGCCGGAGTAGGGCGCATGGGCGTTTTCGCGGACCTTTATCGCGGCATCGAGAAGGGACATCGCATCCTCCGGGCGTGGGCGTGACTGTTGCGCTCAATCGTGCTGTGCGCGGGTGGCAAGCGCAAGGGCGGATCGGAACCCTGCGGCCCCGTTGGCGGTTCTTCCCCGAAAGGAGAAAGCCGATGCCCCAGGACCCCAACGTGATTGCCACCGCCCCCGTCGCCGGATCCGCCGTGCCCGGCGATGATGCCACCATGGACGAGGCCATGACCCCGCAGCAGAAGGACATGATGCGCGCCTTGTGCGAGGAGACGGGCCAGCCGATGAACACCACGCTGACGCGCCGCCAGGCCGACGCGCGGCTGGAGGAACTGCGCGAAATCTCGCGCAAGGACTAGAACCCTCCTCCCCCCTGCGGCAAAATTTTCCTGCGCGGACTCTTTGACGGGAAGCGCCGGGATGATATGCCATGCCAATTGGTTTAACATTAAACCATATTGCACATTGCCATGCCGAGGGAGAGACGAGCCGTGAGCGACAGCCGCAAGGAAAGCCTGAAACAGGCCGCACTGGACTATCACGAGTTTCCCAAGCCCGGAAAGCTGGAGATCCGCGCCTCGAAACCGCTGGCCAACGGTCGTGACCTGTCGCGCGCCTATTCGCCCGGCGTTGCCGAGGCCTGCCTTGCCATCAAGTCCGAGCCTGCAGACGCCCGCCGCTTCACTGCCAAGGGCAACCTGGTGGGCGTGGTCTCCAACGGCTCGGCGGTGCTGGGGCTGGGCAACATTGGCGCGCTGGCCTCCAAGCCGGTGATGGAAGGCAAGGCGGTCCTCTTCAAGAAATTCGCCGACATCGACTGTTTCGACATCGAGGTGAACGAAAGCGATCCGGTCAAGCTGGCCGAGATCGTCTGCTCGCTGGAGCCGACCTTCGGCGCCATCAACCTTGAGGATATCAAGGCCCCCGACTGTTTCATCGTCGAGAAGATCTGCCGCGAGCGGATGGGCATTCCCGTCTTCCACGACGACCAGCACGGCACCGCGATCGTGGTCGGCGCGGCGGCGGTCAACGCCCTGCGCGTGGCCGGCAAGGACATCGGCGAAATCAAGATCGTCTCGACCGGCGGCGGGGCTGCGGGCATCGCCTGTCTGGACATGCTGATGAAGCTGGGCGCGCGGCGCGAGAATATCTGGCTGTGCGACATCGCGGGCTTGGTCCACGAGGGCCGCACCGAGGAGATGACCGACCAGAAGGCCGCCTTCGCCCAGAAGTCCGACCTGCGCAACCTGGACGACGTGATCGACGGCTGCGACCTGTTCCTGGGGCTGTCGGGCGGCGGCGTGCTCAAGCCCGATATGGTCGCGCGCATGGCACGGCAGCCGATCATCCTGGCGCTTGCCAACCCCGAACCCGAGATCATGCCCGACGAGGCCCGCGCCGTGGCCCCCGACGCGATCATCGCGACCGGCCGTTCGGACTATCCCAACCAGGTCAACAACGTCCTGTGTTTCCCGTTCATCTTCCGCGGCGCGCTGGACGTGGGCGCGACCGAGATCAACGACGCGATGAAACTGGCCTGTATCGAGGCGATCGCGGACTTGGCGCGCGCCACCTCCTCGGCCGAGGCCGCCGAGGCCTATCGCGGTGAGCCGATGACCTTCGGCCCCGACTACCTGATCCCCAAGGCCTTCGATCCGCGCCTGACGGGTGTCGTGGCCTCGGCCGTGGCCCGCGCCGCGATGGAGACGGGCGTCGCGACCAAGCCGATCGAGGATCTGGCCGCCTACAAGGCGCGGCTTGACGGCTCGGTCTTCAAGTCGGCCATGCTGATGCGCCCGGTCTTCGAGGCTGCCGCCACCGCCTCGCGCCACATCGTCTTCGCCGAGGGCGAGGACGAGCGTGTGCTGCGCGCCGCCCAGGCCATGATCGAGGAGACGACGGACACCCCGATCCTGATCGGCCGCCCCGAGGTCATCGCCGCCCGCTGCGAACGTGCCGGCCTGAACCTGCATCTGCGCGACGATTTCAACGTGGTGAACCCCCAGAAGGACAAGCGGTACCGCGAATACTGGACCACCTATCACGGCCTGATGGAGCGGCGCGGCGTCACCCCCGACCTCGCCAAGGCGATCATGCGCACCAACACCACCGCCATCGGCGCGGTCATGGTGCACCGGGGCGACGCTGACAGCCTGATCTGCGGTACCTTCGGCCAGTACCTGTGGCACCTGAAATACGTCCAGCAGGTCCTGGGCACGCCACAGCTCAAGCCCGTCGGCGCACTCAGCCTGATGATCCTGGAAGACGGACCGCTGTTCGTGGCCGACACCCACATCCACGCCGAACCTACCCCCGAGCAGATCGCCGAGACCTGTATCGGCGCCGCCCGCCACGCCCGCCGCTTCGGCCTGACGCCGAAGATCGCGCTGTGCTCGCACTCGCAGTTCGGCAACCTGGATTGCGACACCGGCCGGCGGATGCGCGCGGCAATGGCGATCCTGGATTCCGAGCCCCGCGATTTTCTTTACGAGGGCGAGATGAACATCGACGCCGCCCTCGACGAGGAGCTGCGCGACCGCATCTACCCCAACAGCCGCTACCGGGGTGCCGCCAACGCGCTGATCTTCGCCAATTCCGATGCGGCCTCGGGAGTGCGCAACATCCTCAAGGTCAAGGGCAACGGGCTGGAGGTCGGTCCGATCCTGATGGGCATGGGCAACCGGGCGCATATCGTGACCTCGTCGATCACGGCGCGCGGGCTTTTGAACATGTCCGCCATCGCTGGAACCCCGGTCGCCCATTACGGCTAACTGGCACGCCTCGAGCGTTCCCCGGGGGCGGTGCGGAAACGCGCCGCCCCCTTTGCATTCGGGCCCCTTCGGGTGCGCGCCGCTCCAAGGCACACGCCCCGAAAACACCGGCCCGTGGGCAGTTTGCCGAACGATCTTGCACCCCCGCCCCCGCCCGCGTAACAAACGGTCGCGGATGATGCTGAAGGGGGGAGTTCTTGCATGGGTTACGCCGAGGTCTACCAGGGTTGGAAGAACGACCCCGAAGGGTTCTGGATGGAGGCCGCCGGCGCCATCGACTGGGTCCGGCCACCTTCAAAGGCCCTCTTCGACGACAACCCGCCCTTCTACGAGTGGTACGCCGACGCGCTGGTCAACACCTGCCACAACGCCGTTGACCGCCATGTCGACGCCGGACGCGGCGAACAGGTCGCCCTCATCCACGACAGCCCCGCGACCGACAGCGTCTCGCGCATGACCTATGCCGAGTTGCAGGAAAAGACCGCACGCCTGGGCGGCGCCCTGCAGCGCCAGGGCGTGCAGAAGGGCGACCGGGTCATCATCTACATGCCCATGGTCCCCGAGGCGATCGTCGCCATGCTGGCCTGTGCCCGGATCGGCGCGGTCCATTCGGTCGTCTTCGGCGGCTTTGCCGCGGCCGAGCTTGCCACCCGGATCGACGACTGCACCCCGCGGGCCATCATCGCAGGTTCCTGCGGGGTCGAGCCGGGGCGCGTGGTCGACTACAAGCCCCTGCTGGACGGCGCCATCGAGATCGCCACCCACAAGCCCGAATTCACCGTCATCCTCCAGCGCCCCGAGAAAGAGGCCACTCTGACCGCCGGGCGCGACCACGAGTGGAACGCGTTCCAGGAGGGTGCCCCCCTTGCCGATTGCGTCCCGGTCGAGGGCAACCACCCGGTCTACATCCTCTACACCTCGGGGACGACGGGCGCGCCCAAGGGCGTCATCCGCCAGACCGCCGGCCATCTGGTCGCCCTGAACTGGACCATGAAGAACGTCTACAACGTCAACCCCGGAGAGGTTTTCTGGGCCGCCTCGGACGTGGGCTGGGTCGTAGGCCACAGCTACATCTGCTACGCGCCGCTGATCCACGGCAACACCTCGGTCGTGTTCGAGGGCAAACCCGTCGGCATGCCCGACGCGGGCACCTTCTGGCGGGTGATCCAGGATCATTGCGTGCGCTCGTTCTTCACCGCGCCCACCGCCTTCCGCGCCATCAAGCGCGAGGATCCCACCGGCTCTCTGATCGAGAACTACGACATCAGCTGCCTGCGGGCGCTCTACCTCGCCGGTGAGCGGGCGGACCCCGACACGATCGAGTGGGCCCAAAAGGTGATGAGGGTTCCGGTCTACGACCACTGGTGGCAGACGGAGACCGGCTTTCCCATGGTCGCCAACCCCGTCGGGATCGAGCCGCTGCCGGTCAAGATCGGCTCTCCCAGCGTGGCGATGCCGGGGTATGACGTGCAGATCCTGGACGAGGCGGGCACCCCCCTGCCCGCCGGCGAGCTGGGCGCCATCGCGGTAAAGCTGCCGCTGCCCCCGGGCACCTTCCCGACCCTGTGGAACGCCAGCGACCGCTTCCGCAAAAGCTACCTCGAGACCTTCCCCGGCTATTACGAGACCGGGGACGCCGGCTATGTCGACGAGGACGGGTATCTTTACATCATGGCGCGCACAGACGACGTCATCAACGTCGCCGGGCACCGGCTGTCCACGGGCGCGATGGAAGAGGTTCTGGCCAGCCATCCCCAAGTCGCCGAATGCGCCGTGGTGGGTGTGAAGGACGAGTTGAAGGGCCAGCTTCCGATGGGGTTTGTCTGCCTCAACAAGGGCGCGGCAGGCTCGGCCGACGAGATCGTGGCGGAATGCGTCAAGCTGATGCGCGACACCATCGGTCCGGTCGCGGCCTTCAAGCTGGCCTGCGTCGTCGACCGCCTTCCCAAGACCCGATCGGGCAAGATCCTGCGGGGAATCATGAGCCGTATTGCCGACGGAGAGGCCTATAAACCGCCGGCGACAATCGACGACCCGGCGATTCTTGACGAGATCCGCGAGGCGGTTGGCGCCCTGGGCTACCCCAAAGGATAGGTGATGAGGCCCATTGAGGCCGAATTTCCTTGCCCTATCAATACCTTGCTCGCATACTGCGGGTATGCGAGCGCACTATTTCCCTTCATCCGCGAAGCGAAGTAGTATTATATGCATATTTTGAGATGCTTTGTTTTCAGGCATTAACGCATTCACGGTGGTCCTCTGTGAGCAATTCTGAACCAACTTATTCCGACGGCCCCGCGCAGGACGCCGACCGCCTTGCCATTCTGAACCACGACCTACGTTCCGCGGTCAGCGACATCGTGGGCGGCCTGCGCCTGATCGATCACCAGCAGCTTGACCAGCCGACGCTGGTCCAACTTGAACGTATCCGCACATCGGCCGAGCAGCTTGCCCGCATCCTGGAGGACGAGCTTTCCTCGCCCCCCGGGCGGGTCGCGCCCAATTCCGCCAACCGCTCCAACCTCAACCTCGAACGCTTCCTGACCGCGCTGGACCTGCGCTGGTCGGGCCACGCCCAGCAGCGGCACCTGAACTTCGTCCAGGATATCGCACCCGATCTGCCGCAGGTGATCTCGACCGACCGCATCGCGCTGGACCGGGTGCTGACCAACGCGCTGTCGAACGCGATGAAATTCGCCCGCCGGGGCGACGTGACCTTTCGCGCCTCCGTCGTGAACCGCAACACGCTACGCTTTTCGGTGCTCGACGACGGGCCCGGCTTCTCGGACGAGGCTCTGGAGCGGCTGTTCCTGCCCGACGGACGGCCCCAGCACGCGACCGAACCGGGCACTGGCTTGGGGCTTTTCATCTCCTACGAGCTGGCGCATCGTCTGGGCGGCAAGCTGTCCGTCCACAACCGCAGCGAGGGCGGCTCCTGCGTGCAGCTGGACCTGCCGGCGAACGCCTGGCAACTGCCGAACATCGCCCGCGACAGCGGCATTCCCGACCTCAGCCACCTCAAGGTGCTGGTGGCCGAGGACAACCCCACCCTGCAGCTTGTCGTCTCGCAGATGCTGGGCAGCATGGGCGCCGAGATCGAGATCGCGTCGGACGGGGTCGAGGCGGTGAACTGGCTGCAACGCGAGAGCTTCGACGTGATGCTGCTGGATATCGAAATGCCGCGGATGAGCGGGCTGGATGTCCTCAAGACCGTGCGGCGCATGCCGGCCCCGCTGAACGACATGCCGATCATCGCCATGACCGCCTTCGTGCTGAATGCCAACCGCGAGGCGATCCACGCCGCCGGTGCCGATGGCATCATTTCCAAGCCGATCACCCGCACCGATGCCTTTGGCGAGGCGATCATCGCCTTCTACGACCGGGCGCGGAATCAGCCCGCCCCCAAGCCGGAGTTGCCCCTTGGGGGCGACATGCTGGACCGGCGCCAGTTCGACGAGCTGATGGCCATCGCCGGGCGCGGAACGCAAGGCGAGCTTCTGGATCGGCTGACCCAGGACCTGACCGTCACCGGGGACCGGTTGCGCGCCGCCGCGGGCGAGACGATGCAGGCCGAGATCCGCGCCATGACCCACAACCTGATCGCCCTTGCCGGCGCCATCGGGGCCACCTGCCTTCAGGACACCGCGCAGAAGCTGAACCTGGCCGCCCATGACAACGACATGGAGCAGGTCGAGGCCCTTCGTGGAAAGGCGCTGGAGCTGCTGGAGCGGCTGAAGCCCATGCTGCTGGACGCGGCCCGGGATGAGCCGCTGGCCCAGCGGGCGGCCCGCCTGCCCCTTTCGGAGCTGCCGCTGCCCTGCAAGTTCGCGGGTCCGGCCCCGGCCGCCGCTGCTGATCCGGATGCCGAGGCCGAGGCGCCCGCCCCGGCGGTTCAGACCTTCGGCACCCCGGCCGAAGGCATCCGCACCCATGCCGGCCCGCCGGCCGGGGGCGATCGGCTCCTCTCTCCGGTTCCCGGGCCTGTCACGCCCGCCGGCCCCCAGGCTGGCCACGTGCCCCCCGGTGACCTGAAGCCGCCCCGACGCTCCAACGCCGGAGGCCGCACCACATGACAAGCGACGATACGGCCGCCGACGCCGCACCGGGCCGGCACCGGGGCAGCGAGCCCCCGCCGCCTGTCGTACTGGTGGTCGAGGATACCGCCTCGCTTCAGATGATCTACGCCCGGATCCTCGAGCGGGCGGGTTGGCACGTCGAGACGGCCGACACAGCCGCCGCCGCCCTCAAGCAGTTCCGCCGCCACGCGCCGCTGGTCGTGGTGCTGGACCTGATGCTGCCCGACGGCAGCGGCATGGAGGTGATGCGCAGCTTTTTGGCCGAAGCGCCCGATACGCGGATCGTGGTCATCACCGCCGACGGGTCGATCAAGCTGGCGGTCGAGGCGATGCGCAGCGGTGCCCACGAGTTTCTGGTCAAGCCCCTGGACGAGGTCCGGCTGAGCACGGCCGTTGCCGATGCCGCCGCCGTCGGTCCCGCGAAGGAAGAAGGGGTCGACGCGCTTCAGTCCCCGATCAGCCTGGGCGGCGCCCGCTCGGCCGCCATGCGCCAGCTTCTTGAGGAGGCGCGCGCCGTCAGCCGGTCCAAGGCGACTGTCTTCCTCAGTGGCGAAAGCGGCACGGGGCGGCGTTCGATCGCGCTGAGCATCCACGCCATGTCCCCCCGCGCGCACCTGCCCTTCGTCGAGGTGAACTGCGCCTCGGCCACCGCCCTGCAGCTCGAGTCCGAGCTCTACGGCCATGGAGACGCCGATGGCTCCCCGGCACGCCAGGGCGCGGCCCTGCGCGCCGATGGCGGCACGTTGCTGCTGCGCGATGTCGGCGCCCTCGACCCCGAGGCGCAGGCCATCCTGCTGCGCTTCCTGCAAACCTCGACCGTCATTCCGCCGGGCAAGTCGCGCCCGGTGAAGGTCAACCTTCGCCTGATCGCCACCTGCAGCTTCAACCCGATGGAGATCGAGAAGCCCAACCGACTGCAGGACGACCTGTTTTATTTCCTCTACGTGATCCCCTTCCGTGTGCCGCCCCTGCGCGAACGCAAGGAAGACATCGAGGCCATCGCCGAGACCCTGCTCGAGGAATGCTGCCGCGAGGAGGATTGCGACATGGAGGGGTTCGCCCCCGACGCCATGGAGGTCATGAAGACCTGCCACTGGCCTGGAAACATCCGCCAGATGAAGAACGTGCTGCGCCGGGTGGTTCTTTTGAACCCCGGCCCGCTGGTGACCGCCGCGATGCTGCCGCCCGAACTCAAGGCCTCTTCCCCCGACGCGGGCGACGTGCCCGATGGTGGCGGCTACGAGGGGCTGGTCGGCCGCACCCTGGCCGAGATCGAGCGCTACGTGATCGAGGAGACGATCCGCCAGACCAACGGGTCGCTGCCGCGGGCGGCGCGGATCCTGGGCGTTGCGCCTTCGACCCTCTATCGCAAGCGCGAGGCTTGGCAGGACGGACCTACTGCGGACACGGACGGGTCAGGGTCTATGGCCACCCCACATGACGACGAGGACGGCGACGGTTTGGGCGAGGATCTCGCGCGCTCCTGAGCGTGCGCGCGCCCGGACCCTGGTATCCTGTGGACCGGCGCCTTCCGCCTCCCCCGCCGCGACCCTCAGGGTCCTCACGTTCTCAGGTGAACTGTTCCTGGATCAGCCGCTCTTCCAGCCCGTGCCCGGGATCGAAGAGGATGCGGTGGGCGACGGTCGGTTCGCTTTCGATATCCACCCGGACCACGTTGCGCACCGAGCGGCTGTCGGCATCGGCCATCACCGGGCGCTTCTCATGCTCCAGCACGTCGAAGCGGACCTTTGCGGTCTTGGGCAGCAGCGCCCCCCGCCAGCGCCGGGGCCGAAAGGCCGACATCGCCGTCAGCGCCAGCACGTCCGAGCCGATGGGCAGGATCGGCCCGTGCGCCGAGTAGTTGTAGGCGGTCGAACCCGCCGGCGTGCAGACCAGCGCCCCGTCGCAGACCAGCTCGGACAGGCGTTCCTTGCCGTCCACTGTGATCCGCAGCTTGGCCGCCTGCGGACCGGCGCGCAGCAGCGACACCTCGTTGACCGCCAGCGCCTCGACGATCTGGCCGTCGGCGGTGGTGGCGGTCATGGCCAGGGGGTTGATGACCTCCTGTTCGGCGGCCAGAAGACGCTCGTTCAGGGCCTCCTCGGAATACTCGTTCATCAGGAACCCGATGGTGCCGCAATTCATCCCGTAAGTGGGCAAGCCTAGCGAGCGGGAGCCGTGGAGCGTCTGAAGCATGAAGCCATCGCCGCCAAGGGCCACGATCACGTTGGCATCCTCGGGGGGCATGTTGCCATAGCGCGCGGTCAGCCGGTCGAAGGCCTGCCGGGCCTCAGGGCTTTCACTGGCCTGGAATGCGATCTTGAGTGCCATCGGTGCATGACCTTTCCTGTCGCCCGGAGCATCCCCGCCAAGGGCATGAAACGCAACCGGCATTCTGCATGGGGCGGCTGCGCGCCGGGGCCGGTGAACTCGCTTCGGGCCCGAGTGGAACTGCGGCGATAACGGACTTTCCGGGTCGCTTCACATCGGGTAAGCCTCTGACGACGTCAATACCCACGGAGCCCTGTCAATGACTGCAACCCGCGACGCTTTCTTCACCGAGTCCCTCAAGACTCGAGACGCCGACATCTTCGGCGCCATCCGCAACGAACTCGGCCGGCAGCGGGACGAGATCGAGCTGATCGCGTCCGAGAACATCGTCTCGAAAGCGGTGATGGAGGCCCAGGGATCCGTCCTGACCAACAAATACGCCGAGGGCTATCCGGGCCGGCGCTACTACGGTGGCTGCGAGTTCGTGGACGTGGTCGAGAACCTCGCCATCGACCGCGCCAAGCAGCTTTTCGGCTGCGGTTTCGTCAACGTTCAGCCCAACTCGGGCAGCCAGGCCAACCAGGGCGTGTTCCAGGCCCTGCTGAAACCCGGCGACACCATCCTGGGCATGTCGCTGGATGCCGGCGGCCACCTGACCCACGGCGCCGCCCCCAACCAGTCCGGCAAGTGGTTCAACGCGGTCCAGTACGGCGTGCGCGAGGAAGATCACCAGATCGACTACGACCAGATCGACCGTCTGGCGGACGAGCACAAGCCGCAGATGATCATCGCCGGCGGCTCGGCCATCCCGCGCATCATCGATTTCGCCCGCATGCGCGCCGCCGCCGACCGGGTGGGCGCCATCCTGCTGGTGGACATGGCCCATTTCGCGGGGCTGGTGGCGGCCGGCGAATACCCCTCGCCCTTCCCCCATGCCCATGTGGCCACCACCACCACCCACAAGACCCTGCGCGGCCCCCGTGGCGGCATGATCCTGACCGATGACGAGGCCATCGCCAAAAAGGTCAACTCGGCCATCTTCCCCGGTATCCAGGGCGGTCCGCTGATGCATGTGATCGCCGGCAAGGCCGTGGCCTTCGGCGAGGCCCTGCGCCCCGAGTTCAAGGATTACATCCGCCAGGTCGTGAAGAACGCCCAGGCCCTTTCGGACCAGCTGATCAAGGGCGGGCTCGACACCATCACCCACGGCACCGACAGCCACCTTCTGCTGGTCGACCTGCGTCCCAAGGGCGTCAAGGGCAACACCACCGAGGAGGCCTTGGGCCGCGCCAACATAACCTGCAACAAGAACGGCGTGCCCTTCGACCCCGAGAAGCCGACCGTGACCTCGGGCATCCGCCTGGGTTCCCCCGCCGGCACCACCCGTGGCTTTGGCGAGGACGAGTTCCGCCAGATCGCCGACTGGATCATCGAGGTTGTCGACGGACTGGCCGCCAACGGCTCGGCCGGCAATGTCGAGACCGAGGAGCGCGTCCGCCGCGGCGTGCTGGAGATGTGCGCACGCTTCCCGATCTACCGCGACTGATCGGCCCACCGGTCACTGTCTTTCGCAGGGGCGGCCTCGGGGCCGCCCCTTTGCGTTTGCGCCCCGCCCCATGGGCGCCGTGCCCTGCCAGCGCCCTTCCCCTTCGCGCCCGGCTGATCTAGATCTTTGCCCATGCTCAATATCCTGCGCCACGGCGACCCTGCCCCCGATCAATCCAACCCCGGCCAACCCGCCCTTCTGATCGCCCACGGGCTTTTCGGCTCGGCCCGCAACTGGGGCGTGATCGCCAAGCGGCTGGCCGACAGCCGCGAGGTGCTGGCGGTGGACATGCGCAACCATGGCCGCAGCCCGTGGTCCGAGCCGCACAGCTATGACGCCATGGCCGAGGATCTGGCGCAGGTGATCGCCGATCACGGCGCGCCCGTGGACCTGCTGGGCCACTCGATGGGGGGCAAGGCCGCGATGACGCTGGCGCTGGCTCAGCCCGCCCTGATCCGCCGCCTGATCGTGGCCGACATCGCTCCCGCCGCCTATGGGCACAGCCAGCGTCACCTGATCGAGGCGATGCGCGCCGTGGATCCCGCCCGCGCCACCACCCGGCCCGAGGCCGACGCCCAGCTTGCGGCCCATGTGGACGACCCTCAGGTCCGCGCCTTCCTGCTGCAATCCTATGATCCGCGCGAAGGCTGCTGGCGGCTGAACCTCGATGCGCTGGACCGCTGGATGCAGCAGACCGTCGGCTGGACCAATCCCGAGGGGCGGTTCGACGGCCCCACCCTGTTCCTGTCAGGGGCCGAAAGCGACTATGTCCGCCCCGAGCATCGCCCCGCGATCAAGGCGCTGTTCCCCGCCGCGCAATTCGCCAAGATCCCCGGCGCGGGCCACTGGCTGCACGCCGAGAAACCGCGCGAGTTCGAGGCCGCCGTGCGGGTGTTCCTTGGCTGAGACGCAACCAAGGGCACCTTGGAGGGCGTCGAGACGCGGCACCCAGCCTCTTGCCCCGGCCCCCGGTTTGGGCCATTCAGTCTGACGACCCAACCCGACGGAGACCACCGCCCATGACCCGCACCACCCTTCGCCTGATCGCCCTCGCCGGGCTTGTCGCCCTGTCGGGCTGCGCCACGCTGAACGGCATCGGCCAGGACGTGGAAAAAACCGGCCGCGTCATCCAGCGCGCCGTCTAAAGGGCCACGGGCCCGTCCCCACTTCCCCCGACAACAGCCAAAGAGCCGCGCCCGAACCGAGGGGTGGGCGAGAAGCGCCCGCCCCGTGGGGGCGGTTCGGGCGCTGCCCAGCTAGTAACTCCAAATGACGTCACACTTGTTTAGCTCGACGAATGCCCCTATCTTCATTCTACCTAAATCGAGATTTTGTGATGTCGAATGTCTCTCGTATCCCCAAAGTTTATACTGACGAACAGACAGCTAGACTGGCGCGCATCAGCCTGGGGCAACTTCGCTATTGGGACCGCACAAAGTTTTTCGAACCTTCGCTTGCCTATGAAGATAGACGCGTTGCTTTCAGTCGCCTTTACACGATCGAAGACATCGTCGCCCTGCGCGTACTAGGCGAGCTGCGCCACCAGCACGATGTTTCGCTACAACATCTTCGTAGAGTCCGAGACAAATTTCAACTTGAGCAGTCCGCTTGGGCTGAAGAAGAAATTTTCGTTAACAAAAAGCGCGTATATTTTAAAAATGAGCGGGGAACTTTTGTGAACTCTGAAACGGATGAAGAAACCCTACCTCACATCCCCATTCCCAGGGTGTTCGCCAGTGTGAAGCAAGACGCACAGAAAATGGGAATAAGGCCGCAGTCAGCCGTGGGGAAAAGGTCTAAAAGGACTCCTGTTGCGCGAAAATCGGAAGTATTTGAAGGCACGCGCATACCGATAGAAACCGTGAAAGAATACTTTGACGCCGGTCTAGGAGAGGACGACGTTCTAAGAGACTACCCAACCCTCAAACCGGAGGACATTAAAGCCGCTACTCGCTGGCTCGGACTGAGGGCCGCCTAATTTTATGCTATTTTATCTAGACGAAAACGTCCCAGCCAGTGTCGAAAGAATTCTGACAGACGCGAGCCATACCGTTGTCTGGACTAGGGATGTAACTGGCGAAGGCGCTCCTGATGCGGTAGTTGCAACCGTATCAGAGCATAACGAGGCAACCTTAATTAGCCATGATAAAGATTTCAAAAAAATTGCACCTCGAATACCCGACGGTCAACGAACGAGATTTAGAAAATTGAGCATCGTCCGCCTTCGATGCGAAAAACCAAACTCCTCGACGCGCATGGCGGCTGCATTGAAATATATAGAACTTGATTACTACCAGAGAGAGAAATTCTCGGACAAAAGATCAATCATAGAAGTAAACAAGTCTACGATTATAATATTTAGATAAATTTAGGAACATCCCTTAAAAACACTTAAGGAATCCTAGTTCGCGCAGATTCGAAGTACCTGGATGATTTCATCCACCCTCACCCATCCATCTTCAGCGCATTAATGAACGCTTCCTGCGGGATGTCGACCTTGCCGAACTGGCGCATCTTCTTTTTGCCCGCCTTCTGCTTCTCCAACAGCTTCTTCTTGCGCGTCGCGTCCCCGCCATAGCATTTGGCGGTCACGTCCTTGCGCAGGGCGGCCAGGGTCTCGCGGGCGATGATGCGGCCGCCGATGGCGGCCTGGATCGGGATCTTGAACATGTGGCGCGGGATCAGGTCCTTCAGCTTCTCGACCATGGCGCGGCCCCGGGTCTCGGCCCGGTCGCGGTGAACCATGGTGGAAAGCGCGTCCACAGGCTCGTCATTGACCAGGATCTGCATCTTCACCAGGTGGTCCTGACGGTAGCCGATCATCTGATAATCGAAGCTGGCATAGCCCTTCGTCACCGACTTCAGCCGGTCGTAGAAGTCGAACACCACCTCGTTCAGCGGCAGGTCATAGACCACCATCGCCCGGCTGCCGGCATAGGTCAGGTCCATCTGGATGCCGCGCCGGTCCTGACACAGCTTCAGCACGTCGCCCAGAAACTCGTCCGGGACAAGGATGGTCGCCTTGATCCGCGGCTCCTCGATATGGTCCACGTGGGTCAGGTCGGGCATGTCGGCGGGGTTGTGAAGCTCGATCATCTCGCCGTCGCGCATGTGGACGTTGTAGATAACGCTGGGCGCGGTGGTGATGAGGTCGATGTCATATTCCCGCTCGATCCGGTCGCGGATCACCTCAAGGTGCAAAAGCCCCAGAAAGCCGCAGCGGAAGCCGAAGCCCAGCGCCGCCGAGGTCTCCATCTCGAAGCTGAAGGAGGCGTCGTTCAGCGCCAGCTTCTCGATCGCGTCGCGCAGGTCCTCGAACTCGGCGTTGTCGACGGGGAAGAGGCCGCAGAAGACCACCGGCTGGCTGGGCTTGAAGCCCGGCAGCGCCTTGTCGGCACCCTTCTTCTCGTGGGTGATGGTGTCGCCGACGCGGGTGTCGCGCACCTGCTTGATCGAGGCGGTCAGAAAGCCGATCTCGCCGGGGCCCAGCTCGTCCACGGTCTGCATCGGCGGGCGGAAGACGCCGATCCGGTCCACATGGTGGATCGAGTCGTTGTGCATCATGCGGATCCGGTCGCCCTTTTTCAGCACGCCGTCGATGATGCGCACCAGAACGATTACGCCCAGATAGGCATCGTACCAGCTGTCGACCAGCATGGCCTTCAGCGGCGCGTCCCGCTCACCCTGAGGCGGCGGCAGCAGCTTGACGATGGCCTCCAGCGTCTCGTGGATGCCGATGCCGGTCTTGGCGCTGACCTGAATGGCGCCCGAAGCGTCGATGCCGATCACATCCTCGATCTGCTCGGCCACACGCTCGCAATCGGCGGCCGGCAGGTCGATCTTGTTGAGGACGGGCACGATCTCGTGGTCGGCGTCGATGGCCTGATAGACGTTGGCGAGGGTCTGCGCCTCGACACCCTGGGTGCTGTCGACGACCAGCAACGATCCTTCGACCGCGCGCATCGAACGGCTGACCTCATAGGCGAAGTCGACGTGGCCGGGCGTGTCGATCAGGTTCAGCACATACTTGCGCCCGTCGTCGGCAACATAGTCGATGCGGACCGTGTTGGCCTTGATGGTGATCCCGCGCTCGCGCTCGATATCCATCGCGTCCAGCAACTGTTCCTTCATGTCCCTGTCCTGGACGGTGCCAGTGGACTGGATCAGCCGGTCGGCCAAGGTGGATTTGCCGTGGTCGATATGGGCCACGATCGAAAAATTGCGGATATGGGACAGATCGGTCATGGACGGGATATGCTGAGGTTTTCGGGGCCGGTCAAGCGCCTTGCGCGGGCCCGCGGCACCACGGGCGCCCCCGGGGGCCGGATCGGGGCACTGACGGCCCCCGGCGCACCCCGCCGGGCCCTCCGCTGGGCAGGAAAGCGCCGGTCGCCGCCGCGTGGCCGGGAACCGCCGCCCCCCGCCGGCGGTTCCAGAAAGACCCAGTACATCACGAGTGAGCCCCCAGATCATGCCCGGCACGAAAGAGGAATTCCAACAGTTCATCCGCTCCGACGACTTTCCCTGCGTGGGGGCGAAATCCGCCCTGGTGCGCGACGCGATCCAGCTTGTCGAGGTGGGCGCATTCGACAGCACCCAAAGCGATCTCGACATCCACCGCGCCCTGCTTGCCTTCGGCGACGAGACGCTCGATCTTGACGGGCCGCTGGTGCAATCCTTCGTGGTGATCTTCGACGGCCCCCGCGACCTCGACGAGCGCGGCTTCGAGAAATGCCTCTGGGACCGGCTGCAATCCCTGCACAACATCGACGTCTCGGCCGGCCATGAATGGACCGAGGACACGTCGGCCGATCCCTCCTCGGCCCATTTCTCGCTGTCGCTGGGGGGCCAGGCCTATTTCGTCATCGGCCTGCATCCGCAATCGTCGCGCGCCGCGCGCCGGTTTCACCGCCCGGCCCTGGTCTTCAACTCCCACGAACAGTTCGAGCGTCTGCGTCGGGACGGGCGCTACGAGAAGATGCGCCAGGTGATCCGCGCCCGGGAGGAGGAGTTCCACGGCGGCATCAACCCGATGCTGAAGGATTTCGGCTTGGGCGGCGAGGCCGCGCAATACAGCGGCCGCCGCGTCGGGCGCAACTGGTCATGCCCCTTCTCCAAGAAGGACGTCGCCTGATGGTCAGCCGCATCGCGCCGCGCAGCGGCACCGCCTTCCGGCTCGACAAGGGGCAGTACCTGACCGTCATCGACCCCGAGGGGGAACAGGTCTCGGACCTGCTGGCCTACAGCGCCGCCGACACCCGCGAATACATCTCCTCGGGGCGCAGCATCGATTACGCCGGGCGGATGTTCCTGACCACGGGCGACCCGCTCTATTCCAATCGCTCCAACGTCATGCTCAGCATCCTGGCCGACGAGGTGGGCCGCCACGATTTCACCCTCACCCCCTGCTCGCGCGACACGTTCCGCATTATCTACGGCGACGAGGATCCCCACCACGGCTGCCAGGGCAACCTCGAACGGGCCCTGGCCCCCTATGGCATCACCCCCGACGAGATCCCGATCGCCTTCAACGTCTTCATGAATGTCGACGTCGATGCCAGCAGCGGCAAGATCGAGGTTCGCCCACCGAAAAGCCGCGCGGGCGACCGGCTCCTGCTGCGGGCCGAGATGGACCTGATCGTCGCCATGACCGCCTGCTCGGCCGGCCAGTCGAACAATTTCACCTACAAGCCCATCGACTACCAGATCACCGACACGCTTCCCGACTGGGCCCTCTGACACCCACGAAGGCTGCATCGAGCCCCGCGCCACCCCAAACTCATTGTCGCAAAAATATCCCCGCCGGAGGCTCCCCCGGCGGGCCCGGGACCCCAACCCGGGACCCCCGCGGCCACGCCCGGGCCGGGCCACCCCCCCGTTGATCCGAAATTGATCGGCGGGGGATTCTCTGGCATGATGGTCAACAGGCAATGAACCGCGGGCCGAGCGACAGAAGAATCGCCGCCCGCCGCATTATCGAGGTAGTGACATGAGGCATGCAGTCCTTACGGCTTTCATCCTGGCATTGACGATCCCGGTCGCGCTTCCGGCCGACGCCGGCCCGATCGAGCGGGCCTGCCTGAGCGGCGGGCGCAAATCGGCAAACCGCGCCCTGTGCGGATGCATCCAGCGGGTGGCCGATTCCACCCTGTCCTGGTCCGAGCAGCGCCGGGCGGCCAAATTCTTCTCGGACCCGCACAAGGCCCAAGAGACGCGTCAATCCTCCAACCGCAAGGACGAACAGTTCTGGCGCACCTACAAGAGCTTCGGCCGCACCGCCGAAAGCTATTGCACCGGCTGATCCCGACACCGACAGGATCGCGACGCAAAAGGGGCGGCCCGGTGCCGCCCCTCTTGCCGTCCGTCTTGGGGGCCTGGTCCTACCGGGCCGCCAGCTCTGCCTCCGTCCGCGCGGCCTGAAGCTTCTGCACCCGGTCCGACCAGGTCGACCGGATATAGGCCAGGATATCGCGGATCTCGTCGTCGGTCAGGCTGTCCCCGAAGCCCGGCATGCCCGAGTTGAACTCGATCCCCTGTTCGGCCAGGGCCTGCTCGCCCCCTTTCTTGACGTAGTTGAAGAGCGTGGGATCCCCGTGGTGCCAGGTGTGGCCGCTTTCGTCATGGGGGGGTGCGGGCACGGTTCCGTCCTCGCGCGGGATGCGCCAGTCGGGCTCGCCCTCAAGTTTCTCGCCATGGCAGGAGGCGCAGTTCTCGGCGTAAAGCTGGGCGCCCGCCTCGAAGCCCGCGCGCGCGATTTGCGCACCTTCCGCAGGGGCGGCATTCTCCGCGGCCTCCTCCCCCACCTGGACGGTCTGCCCCTCGTCCGTCACCGGCGCAGTCTGGGTAGCCGCCTCGCGCCCGACCTGCGGATCGTCCCCGGGCGCCAAGAGCAGCACCACGACACCGATCAGCGCCACAACCGCCAGGCCGATGCCGACCAGGGCCTTCCTGTCCAGTCCGGTCACGACGCCACCTCGATCCGGGTCTTCATGCCCGCGACCTGGTGGCCCAGCATGTGACAGTGGAACAGCCAGCGGCCCGGATTGTCGGCGGCGAAGACGATGGTCACGACCTGGTCGGGATCGACCAGGATTGTGTCACGCCAGGGGCCCAGGGTGCCGTCCTCGTGCTCCTGCCGGAAGTGGTGACCGTGCAGGTGCATGGCGTGGGGGAACATGGTGTCGTTGCGCATAGGGATGCGCAGGGTCTCGCCCCGGCCGACCCCGGCGAAAGGTGCCGCCGGCATGCCCGCCACCCCGTTCAGGGCCCACACCTGCCCCTGCTCGGCCAGTTCGCGGCCCGACATCTCGCGCCCCAGGTATTCCGCCTTGGCCAGGCCGCGCATGGCGCCCCCTTCCAGCAGCATCGGCACCTCGCGCGCGCCCTTCAGGTCGGGCGCCGGCAGGTCGTTGGGCGCCAGGGCCTCGGGCGCGGGGCGCCGGGCCTGGGCGGCCTCGGACCCGGCTTCGAACGTGGCCAGGGCGAAGCCGCCGTCGCGCTCCAGCCCGACCAGGTAGGCCTCTTCGCCCGGCTCGGCGGTCACATCGACGATCAGGTCGATCCGCTGCGCGGGCGCCAGGCGGAAGACTTCCGCCGCAGGCTCGGGCTTTTCCAGCGGCTGCCCGTCCAGGGCCACGACCCAGCCCTCCAGACCTTGAAGGCCCAGATTGAAGATCCGCGCGTTGGCGGTGTTGATCAGCCGCAGGCGCAGACGCTCGCCGCCGCGCACGGGTTGGCGGTGGTCGAACTGGCCGTTGACCGTGACCAGGTTGCCGATGCGGCCGCCATGAGCCTGGTCGTGGAGGCCGTCAAAGCCCCCCGCGATTGCGGCGGTGGTCTGATCCAACCGCCAGTCGTCCAGCGTCAGGATGAGGTCGCGGTCGACGTCGGGGGGCGTCTCCTCGTCGATGATCAGCGGACCGTAAAGCCCCCGCGCCATCTGCTCCCACGAGCGGTTGTGCGTGTGGTACCAGAAGGTGCCGGCGTCGGGGACGGTGAATTCATAGTCGAAGCTTTCGCCGGGGCCGACGGCCTCCTGGGTCAGGCCGGGCACGCCGTCCATCGCGTTGGGCAGGCGCAGCCCGTGCCAGTGGATCGAGGTCGCCTCGGGCAACCCGTTGACCAGGCGTTGGCGCAGCAGTGCGCCGCGCTTTATCCGCAGGGTCGGGCCGGGGGCGGTGCCGTTATAGGCCCAGACCTCGGTCGCGGGATATTCGGCCGGGGTTAGCTGGGCCTTGGCAAGTCCCGCGCGCAGTTCGGCCCAGGCGTCGGCAGAGCCGTCGGCGGCAGCGCCGGAATGGGAGGCCGCCCGCAGCGGGCCGACGAGGGCCCCGTTGGCGACCAGCGCCGCGCCGGTGCCTGCAATCAGCTGGCGTCGTGTGATGGTCATCTGGGATCCTCCGGAAATTCTGACGCTGTCGAGGCGCAAAACTAAGCCCGGGCGGCGCCAATTCCAATGCGCCAGCGCGGTCCGCGACCGGCCCGGGCGGCGCTTTCCATCACGTCTGCGTCAACGCGGCCACCCTTCCAGCGCGGGACATCGGGGCGGGATTGCGCCCCGGACGTGCCCAGGAAGAATCAGGCGCGGCCGCGCTGAGAGGCGGCGCTCAGAGGCGGTCGCGGGGCTCCTGCCCGGCGACAAAGGCATCAAGGTTGTCGAGCGCCCTGAACCCCATGGCGTCGCGGGTCCGCACCGTGGCCGATCCGACGTGGGGCATCATGAAGATGTTGTCGTGATCGGCAAAGGCCGGGTTGCCCCCCGGCTCGACCTTGAAGCAATCCAGACCGGCGGCCATCAGATGCCCCGAGTCCAGCGCCCGCAACAGCGCGTCCTCATCGACCAGCGCGCCCCGGGCCGTGTTGACCAGCACCGCGCCGCGCGGCAGCAGCGCCAGCCGTTCGTCGTTGATCAGATCGACCGTCTGCGGGGTCGCCGGGCAATGAAGCGACAGGAAATCGGCCTGCGGCAACAAGGTCTCGATCGTCTCGTGGAAGGTCGCGCCCTGCTCCTGCTCGGGCGAAAGGCGGCTGCGGTTGTGGTAGTGGATTTCCATCCCCAGCCCGCGCGCCATGGTGGCGAAGGCCCGGCCGACCCGGCCCATGCCGACGATGCCGACCCGCGCGCCCGACACTTGCTTGCCGACCATGAAGGCGGGCGACCAGCTGTCCCACTCGCCGCGTCTCACCATCCGGTCGCCGGCCACCGCATGGCGGGCCGCGCCCAGCATCAGCATCAACGCGATCTCGGCCGTGGCGTCGGACAGCACGTCGGGTGTGTTGGTCACCACGATGCCCCGCCCGCGCAGGGCGTCCAGGTCGCAGTGATCGACACCGACCGAGTGGTTGGCCACGATCTTCAGCCGGGGGTCCAGCCGCTGCACCACCGCGTCCGAGAAGATCTCGGAATGACAGGGCAGCATGGCGTCGACCCGGCCGCTCATGGCGACGATCTCATCGGCGGTGCCGGGGGCGTCGTGCTCGGGGGTGATCACGTCGTAATCCCGCGCCGCCCGGGCCATGGTGGCATCGGACAGGCGGCGGGGGATCCAGAGGACGGGGCGCGGGCTCATCGCGGCGATCTCGGCTGCTGCGTCAGGCTCAGCGGCGGCGCTTGACGCATTCCTCGTAGTAGTCATAGGCCGCCATCGCCAGCACCACGATCGCGATGATCATGAAGGGCAGACCGCCCGTGAAGCCGGCGAACCCGGTCGAGATCGACTTGGACAGGCCGATGACGAAGGTGAACAGAAGAGCCGTGCCGATCAGGCCGACGACGATTGCGACGGGACGCTTGAGACGCATGTTGGATCCTTCCTTGTCGTGGTCCGGCCCGGGCCGGAAACGGTTTGAACGTATTCAGGTTTCACCGGGGCCGGTCAGCCCTCGGTCAGTGTCTTTTCCAGCCAGCGCGCGGTGCGCAGCAGGCGGTCGTCGCCCTCGAAGCTGCCGACAAGCTGCAACCCCATGGGCAAGCCCTGGCCCCCGGTCATCAGTGGCAGTGTCAGGCAGGGCAGACCCGCGAGGGTCCACAGGGTGGAATATATCGGATCGCCCGTGCCCTCGTCCATGCGGGGGGCCTCGCCGGGAGCGGCGGGGCAAAGCACGGCATCGTAATCGTAGAAGAACATGGTGAAGTATTCCTGGGCCATCTGCCGAAGCTCGATCGCGTCGGCATAGTCCTCGTCGCTGATGGCCCGGCCTTCCGTGACCAGCGGGCGGATGGTCTCGCTCAACTGGTCCCAGCTCTTGTCGAAGACCTCGGCCTGGTGGCGTGCCAGTTCGTAGAGGTGGATGCGGCGCTGCACGTTCGGCAGGTTGGAAAAGGCTGGCGGCGCGGGCAGACGCTCCACCCGGTCGGCGCCCAGCAGCGCGATCACCTCATCCATGGCCTCGACCATGTCGGGGCTGCGGCGGTCGTCGAAGGGCAGGTCGTAGACCGCCAGCGACGGCGGCAGCGGCACGTCGGAGAGGTAGCCGTCGCGCATCGCGGGGCGCGGGCGGGCGAAGCTGTCGCGATCCGTGGGGTCATAGCCCTTGATCGCGTCGCACAGAAGGGCGGCATCCTCGACCGTGCGGGCCATGACGCCGATCTGATCCAACGTCTCCGAGGTCTGCAGAACGCCCCGGCGCGAGATGACGCCGCGGGTCGGCTTGAACCCGACCGTGCCGCAGAAGGCTGCCGGCCGGATGACCGAGCCGTTGGTCTGCGTGCCCACGGCCAGAGGCACGTGATAGGCGGCCACCGCCGCGGCAGAGCCCGAGGACGAGCCGCCGGGCGAGTGGGCGGTGTTGTGGGGGTTGCGCGTCTCCGAAGGGTGCATGAACGCCATCTCGGTGGTGACGGTCTTGCCCAGGATGACAGCGCCGGCCTCTCTGAGGCGGTCGACCAGGGCCGCGTCGGCTTCGGGCACCCGCCCCGAGAAGATCGGGCTGCCGCGCTCGGTCGGCAGACCGGCAGTGTCGATGATGTCCTTCAGCCCGACGGGAATGCCGTGCAGCGGTCCCATGGCACGGCCGGCACGACGGATCTGGTCCGCCTGCTCGGCCTGGGCCAGGGCCCCTTCGCGGTCGACATGGGCCCAGGCCCGGACCTGGCCGTCGGTCGCGTCGATATGCGCAAGGCAGGCCTTGACCAGATCGACCGAGGAAAACCAGCCTTCGCGGATCCTGTCGGCGGCCTCGACCGCCGACAGGTTGTTTGGGGGCTCACGATCCATTGCGGGCGCCATATCAGGGAACGTAGGTGCCGAAGAGGTAGTCCGGCAGCCACAGGGCGATGCCCGGGAACTGGTACAGCATGACCATCGAGAAGAGCACGATCGCAAGATACGGCATCAGGCCCTTGAAGATCTCCATCAGCTCGATCTGCTTCTTCAGCACGCCCTTCAGATAATAGGCCGACATGGCCATTGGTGGCGTCAGGAACGAGGTCTGGAGGTTCAGCGCCACCAGCATCGCGAAGAAGTAGGGGTTCACCCCGAAGGTATCGAGCATCGGCAGGAAGATCGGCACGAAGATGATCAGGATCTCGGACCATTCCAGCGGCCAGCCCAGCACGAAGATGATAAGCTGAACCATGATCAGGAACTGCCAGGGCTCCAGGTCCATGGCCGCGAACCAGTGCTCGATCACGTCATGGCCACCCAGGTACGAGAAGACCGAAGCGAAGGTCCAGGAGCCGACGAAAAGCCAGCAGACCATGGCGGTCGCCTTGGCGGTAAGGAAGACGCTTTCCTTGACCTTCTGCCAGGTGAGCGAGCGATAGAGCATCGCCAGCACCAGGCCACCCAGCGCACCCATGGCGGCCGCTTCGGCCGGGGTTGCCAGACCCCCCAGGATCGAGCCGAGCACCAGCACGATCAGCACGAACAGCGGCACGAAGCTGACAAGCAGGTTCATGTAGATCTGTCCGACGGGGGGGATATCCTCTTGGCGCGGCTTGGGCGCGATGGAGGGCGTGGCGAGGGCGCGGGTCATCACGTAGACGATGTAGAGGCCGGCCAGCATCAGGCCCGGGAAGATCGCCGCCGCATAAAGGCGGAGGGGCGAAAGCTCGGCGATGGCGGCATAGACGATCAGCATGATCGACGGCGGGATCAGGATGCCCAGCGTACCGCCGGCACAGATCACGCCCGCGGCGAAGCTGCGGTTGTAGCCCGCGCCCGACATCGCCGGGTAGGCCAGCAGACCCATCAGCGTCACGACCGCGCCGACGATGCCCGATGCGGTCGAGAAGACCGCGCAGGTCAGCAGTGCCGCGATGGCAAGGGCGCCCGGAAGGTTGCGCGCCGCCATGTAGAGCGAGTGGAACAGCCGGTCGACGATGTTCGCCCGCTCGACCACGTAGCCCATGAACAGGAACAGCGGGATGGCGACCAGCGTGTCGTTCTCCATCACCGAGTAGGTGTTCTGGTTCAGCAGGTAGAAGATGTTGTTGTCGAAAAAGCCCGAGAAGGTGTCGGGCGGGCCCAGGTAGTAGGCATAGTAGCCAAAGGCCACGCCCATCGCGAGCAGCGTGAAGGCGATCGGGAAACCCAGCAGCACCAGCACGATGAACAGGCACAGCATCAGGATTGCGACTTCGGGATTGGTCATAGTCGTCTTCTCTTGTCTTTATCTACGCCGTGGCCGGCTCAGGTGTCTTTGCCGGAACCATGGACCAGCAGGTCCTCGGTCTCGTACACGTCGTCCAGTCGTTCCATCCAGACACCGGTTCGCATGGCGATCCAGGCCCGCATCATCTCGGCCACGCCCTGCACCATCAGCAGGAAACCGGCCAGCGGGATCAGTGTCTTGAAGAAATAGATCTGGATACGGGCGGGGCTGTTCCAGCTGACTTCCTTGTAGCGCCAGCTGTCAGCGGCAATCTCCCAGCCGTACCAGAACAGCGCCAGCATGCCGGGGAAGAAGAAGATGATGTAGAGGACGAAATCCACGCGCGCCTGCCAGCGCACCGAGAACAACCGGTACAGCACGTCGCCGCGCACATGGGTGTCCTGCGCCAAGGCATAGGGGCCCGCCATCAGCAAGAGGGCGCCGTACATCTGCACCATCATGTCGAAGGCCCAGACCGTGGGCGCATTGAGTACGTAGCGGACGAACACCTCATAGCTGACCGAGAGGGTCAGGATCAGGATGCACCAGCCGAACGCGCGTCCGACCCAGATGCTCAGCCCTTCGATGGCATAGATGAAGTTTCTCACGTCTTCCCTCCCGGGGGGTCTTGTCAGGTCTCAGAATAGAAATGCGGGGGCCGCCTGGCCCCCGCATCCGTGTGATCGCAAGATCAGCTGAAGTAGTGGTTGTAGGCCAGCTTGTAGTCGGGCTGGTTCAGGTTCAGGTAGTTCATGACGTCCTTGGCATAGGCCTTCTGGCTGTCGAGAACCTTCGCGAAGAACGGATCTTCGGAAACGATCCGGTCGACGACCGTGTCCCATGCGCCTAGCTGCGCCTCGAGCACCGAGTCGGGGGTGCGGTAAACGTTCACGCCCTGCTCTTCCTGCAGCTTGATGAGGTCGTCCGAGTAACGCTTGGTGTTGTGCCAGTAGAACCAGGAGTTCTCGGCCATCGAAGCGTTCTTGATGATCGCCTGATGCTCGGGCGACAGCGCGTCGAACTTCTTCTTGTTGAAGGAGATCTCGAAGAATTCCTGGCTCTGGTGGTAGGAGGCCAGGTGGTAGTGCTTCGAGACGTCCTGCATGCCGAAGTCACGGTCGGAGGTCGGGTTGTTGAACTCGGCCGCGTCGATCAGGCCGGACTTCATGGCGGGCTGGATCTCGCCGCCGGGAAGCTGAACCACGGACATGCCCATTTCCAGCAGAACGTCGGCGGCAAGACCGACGGTGCGGTACTTGAGGCCGTTCATCTGGCTGGCGTCCTTGATCTCTTCCTTGAACCAACCCAGCGGCTGGGCGGGCATCGGCGAGTTGAAGAAGGACACGATGTTGAGCTTGAGGTCTGCCATCAGCTCGTCGAACAGCTCTTGGCCGCCGCCCTGGTAGACCCAGCCCAGAACTTCCTGGCTGGACCAGCCGAAGCAGGGACCGGTGCCGAAGAGCGAGGCGGTCTTGGACTTGCCGTACCAGTAGGCCGACACGTAGTGACAGGCGTCGAGCACGCCGCGGTGGACCGCGTCCTGCATCTGGCTGGTCTTGACGACCGAGTCCACCGACAGGACTTCGATCTTCAGCGAACCGCCACTCATCTCGTTCACCCGCTCGGCGAAGGATTTGGCGTTCTCAAGGAAGATGCCGCCGCCCCAGGCAGCTTGCATCTTCAGCGTGGTCGCCTGCGCGCGCGCGATCGAAGGTGCGGCAAGAGACGCACCGGCAGCCACGGCGCCGCCCTTGATGAAGCGGCGACGGTTCACGGAATTGTTCATGGTATCCTCCCAATTTGGTAAAAGTTCCTTACCAAAGTATGGAACCTGGTGACAACGAAATTCTGTCATCCGCGATTACATTACACGATGGGACAGGTTTCGTCGGCCCGGACCTTAGCACAGCCATTTCAGGCTCAGTGCGAAAAGCTTGAGGTTTTTCACAAAATCTTGCCCGGATTCATGATATTCAGCGGATCGACCGCCGTCTTGATCGCCCGCATCATGTTGACGGCCCCCGCGCCCAGCTCGGCCTCGAGATAGGCGCGCTTGCCTTGGCCGATCCCATGCTCGCCGGTGCAGGTTCCCTCCATCGAAATCGCAAGCTCTGCCAGCCACGACAGGTATTCCCGTGCCTTGGCGCGCTCTGCCTCGTCCTCGCGGGCGATCATCAGGGTGACGTGGAAATTGCCGTCGCCCACGTGACCCAGCACCGGCCCGGTCAGACCGATCCGCTCGCATTCCTGCTGGGAGCGGGTCACCGCCTCGGCCAGGCGCGAGAGGGGCACGCAGACGTCGGTCGCCAGCGCATCCGAATCGGGACGCAGGGCGCGGATCGCCCAGTAGGCGTCGTGCCGGGCCTGCCACAGGCGCGTCCGCTCGGCGGGATCCGTCGTCCATTCAAAGGCCGTCGAGCCGTGATCGCGCGCCACCTCGCCGAAGGTCGCGGCCTGCTCGGCCACCCCCGCCTCGGAGCCGTGGAATTCCAGCAGCAGCAGCGGCGTCTGGGGCAGCGACAGGCCCGAATAGGCGTTCACCGCCCGCACCGACATTGCGTCCATCAGCTCGATCCGCGCCATCGGCAGGCCGAACTGGAACGTGGCGATCACCGCGTCGCAGGCGGCCTCGACACTGGGGAAGGAGCAGACGGCCGAGCTCATGGCCTCGGGGATGCCGGTCAGGCGCAGGGTAAGCTCGGTGATAAGGCCCAGCGTCCCCTCGGACCCGACCATCAGCCGCGTCAGGTCGTAGCCGGCCGAGGTCTTGCGCGCCCGCCGCGCGGTGCGCACTACCTCGCCCGAGGGCATGACCGCCTGAAGCGCCAGCACCACGTCCTTCATGGTGCCGTAGCGCACCGCGTTGGTGCCCGACGCCCGGGTCGAAGCCATCCCGCCCAACGAAGCATCCGCCCCCGGGTCGATGGGAAAGAAAAGGCCCGTGTCGCGCAGGTGGGTGTTGAGCGCCTTGCGCGTCACACCCGGCTGCACCCGGCAATCCATATCCTCGGCGTTGACCTCCAGCACCCGGTCCATGTCGCGCATGTCGACCGAGATGCCCCCCAGCGGCGCGTTCACGTGCCCCTCCAGCGAGGTGCCGGCGCCGAAGGGCACGATGGGCACCCGGTGGTCGGCACAGATGCGGACGATCTCGCGCACTTCGTCGACATCCTGCGGAAAGACCACCCCGTCGGGCGCCTGGGACGGCAGCCATGTCGTCGTATGGGCATGCTGTTCGCGCTGGGACTTGCCGGTGTCGAAACGCGGACCGAACCGCTGGGCCAGGATGTCCGAGACGGTGGCGATGCCCCCGTCGTTGCGGAGGTTCGCGGTGGGATTGGCCGGCGTGCTGCTGGCGGCCTGGGCGGGGTTCTGGGTATCGGCGGACATTTGAGACAATCCTGTTATTGGCGGGTTGGGCCGCACGTTACAGCCCGTCACGTAAATGAAAAGGGGCCGCGGGCCCTTGCGCCCGCCCCCGTTCCCCCCGAGGCTGAAGCGCCAGGTAAGGAAGGACCGCGATGCTGCTGGAAGGACGCGACATCACAAAGGCCCACGGCACCGGCGAGGGCCGGGTCGAGGTGCTGCGCGGTGTCGACCTGGCGATGCGGCCCGGCGAAAGCGTCGCCCTGACGGGCGAGTCGGGGTCGGGCAAAAGCACCCTTCTGCATATCCTCGCCGCGTTGGAGCCTGCCGATAGCGGCCACGTCTCTCTGGGCGGGCAGGACCTGGGCAAACTTGATGATCGCGGCCGGGCGGCCCTGCGACGGCGGGACATCGGCCTGGTCTTTCAGCAATTCAACCTGATCCCCTCGCTCAGCGTTGCCGACAACCTGGCCTTCCAGGCGCGGCTGGCCGGGCGGCACGAGCCGCATCGCATCGCGGCCCTGGCCGAGCGGCTGGGCCTGACATCCACGCTTTCGCGCTACCCCGAGCAGCTATCGGGCGGCCAGCAGCAGCGGGTCGCCATCGGGCGCGCCATCGCCGCCCGCCCGCGCCTCCTGCTGGCCGACGAACCGACGGGCAACCTGGACGAGGCCAGTGCCGACGGGGTGCTTGAGCTGATGCGCGAGCTGGTGGCCGAGACCGGCGCGGGCTTCCTGATGGTCACCCATTCCGAACGGCTGGCCCGTCGCCTTGATCGTCGGCTGCGCCTGCACGCGGGCCGGCTGGCATGAGCGGCGCGGGCCAATCACCCCCTGCCCCGCCTTCGCCAACGGACGCCCTTTTCCGCCCCGTGATGGCGGCGCTCCTGTCCTACTGGCTCCGCCAGCCGCTTCAACTTCTGACGCTGGTGCTGGGCCTGGCGCTTGCCACGGCCCTGTGGTCCGGGGTGCAGGCGATCAATGCCGAGGCGCGGGCCAGCTATGCCCGGGCGGCAGCGGTGCTGGGCCAGGACCAGCGCGACAGCCTTGTCCCGACCGTAACCGGCGGCGGCGTGGATCTGACCGATTTCGTGCGCCTGCGCCGGGCCGGCTGGCGCGTGGCCCCGGTGATCGAGGGGGAGTTGCCGCCCGACATTGGGCGGCTTTCGGTGCTGGGGGTGGATTACCTGTCGCTGCCGCCCCCTGACGCCACAGCGGGCGAGGCCCAGGGCGTAATCCCGGGGGAGGAGGCCGCGCCGACCTACGAACGGGCCTTCGCCGCGCCCGAGACGCTGGCCACCCTTGCCCCGACCGCCCGCGCCGCCCTGCCGCCGCTGGCGCCCTCGGATATGCTTCCCCCCGGTCTGCTGCTGACCGACATCTCCGTCGCGCAACGCTTGCTGGGCCGGCCGGGTGCCATCGACCGGCTGATCGTGCTGGAGCCCCCGGCGGTGTGGGCGCCGCCTCTGGAAACCCTCGCCCCCGGGCTGAGACGCGTCGCTGCGGGCAGCGCCCTCGACGGCGCGCAGACGGGCGGTGTCGGGCGGCTGGCGGACAGTTTCCACCTCAACTTGACCGCCTTCGGCCTGCTGGCATTCGCCGTCGGGCTTTTCATCGTCCACGGTGCCATCGGCCTTGCGATGGAGCAGCGGCGCGGCGTCTTCCGCACCCTGCGCGCCCTTGGCGTGCCCCTTGCCACGCTGATCGCGGCGCTGTTGGTCGAGTTGCTGGCGCTGGCGCTGGTGGCCGGCCTGCTGGGCGTGGCGATGGGCTACGGAGTGGCCGCGACGCTGCTGCCCGATGTCTCGGCCACGCTCGAAGGGCTTTACGGCGCCCGGATCGCGGGCGGCCTGTCGTTTCGGCCCGTCTGGTGGCTTGGAGGGCTGGCGGTTGCACTGCTGGGCACACTGATCGCGGCGGCGGGCGCTTTGGCGCAGGTGGTCCGCCTGCCGGTGCTGGCCCCCGCGCGGCCCCGGGCCTGGGCGATGGCCAGCCGGGGCGGCCACCGGGTCCAGGCGCTGGCCGGGCTTGGCCTGCTGGCGGGGGCGGCAGCGACGGCCCGTTGGGGTGCCGGGGTTCTGGCCCCCCTTGCCGGCGATCAGCCGGGCCGCCTTTTGGCGGGCTTTTCCCTTCTGGCGATGCTGCTGCTTGGGGCCGCGCTGCTGTTGCCGACCCTGCTGGGGGCGGGCCTGTCGCTGGGGCACCGGCTGACACGATGGCTGGCTCCCGGCCCGTTGCGCGAATGGTTCTGGGCCGACACGCGCCAGCAGCTTCCCGGCCTGTCGCTGGCCCTGATGGCGCTGCTGCTTGCCCTGGCGGCCAACATCGGCGTCGGCACAATGGTCTCTAGCTTCCGCCAGACCTTCACCGCCTACCTCGACCAGCGGCTGGCGGCCGAACTTTACGTCACCGCCCGCAGCGATGCCGAAGCCCGCGCCATCGCTGGCTGGCTTGCGGGCCGGGCTGACGCCGTCCTGCCCCTCTGGCGCGCCGAAGGCAGGGTCGCGACACCGGCGGGGCCGCGCGCGGCAACGATCTACGGGATCACCGATCATGCCACCTATCGCCGCAACTGGCCGGTCCTCACCGCCCTGCCCGACGCCTGGGACAGGGTGGCCGACGGAACCGGTGCCATGGTCAACGAACAGCTTTGGCGGCAGGACGGTATCGGGCCTGGCGACGCGCTGAACATCGGGGGCGCGCCGCTGGCGGTGGTCGGGGTCTATTCCGACTTCGGCAATCTCGAGGGGCAGGTCCTGATCTCTCCACCGCCCCTGCGCGCGCGCTATCCCGGGGCCGAGGGGCGGCGTCTGGTGGTGCGGGCCCCGGCGGACGCGGTTGCCGGCCTGACCGCCCGGCTGCGCCAGCGGTTCGCGTTGCCGCCCGCAGCCCTGATCGACCAGGCGGCGCTGAAAGCCCGGTCCCTGCGCATATTCGAGCAGACATTCACCGTGACCGCCGCCCTCAACGCGCTGACCCTCTCGGTTGCCGCCTTCGCGATCTTCACCTCGCTTCTCACCCTGTCGCAGATGCGCCTGCCACAGCTTGCGCCGGTCTGGGCCATGGGCCTGACCCGGCGCAAGCTGGCGATGCTGGAGCTTGGGCGCTCGGTCCTGCTGGCGGTGGCGACCTTCCTGCTGGCGCTGCCGCTGGGCCTGCTATTGGCCTGGGTGCTGCTGGCGGTGGTGAACGTCGCGGCCTTCGGCTGGCGATTGCCGATGCAGCTTTTCCCGGCCGACTGGGCGATCCTGCTGGCGCTGGCCGTGGTGGCGGCCCTGCTGGCCGCGGCGATCCCGGTGCGCAGGCTGGCCCGAACCCCGCCCACCACCTTCCTTCAGGTCTTTGCCCATGAGCGCTAGGATCCCGCCATATCCCTTTGCCCGCAGGCTGATCGCCCTGCTGCTGGCCTGCATCTTCTCCGGCCCGGCCCTTGCTCAGGGCTTTGCCGGGCTGGGCCGGGATGCGCAGGGATATGCCCTTCCCGACCCCGGCCGCGCGCTGGACTTTCCCCGCGACCACGGCCCCCACCCCGGCTTCCGGATCGAGTGGTGGTACCTGACGGCCAACCTGCGGGGGGCCGACGGGCGCGAATACGGGGTGCAATGGACCCTGTTCCGCAGCGCCCTGCGCCCTGGCGACAGCGATATAGGGGGGGTCAACTGGTCCTCGCCCCAGGTCTGGCTGGGCCACGCCGGCCTGACCACGCCCGAGCGCCATTTCAGCGCCCAGCGCCTGGCTCGGGGCGGGCTGGGCCATGCCGGTGCCCGCGCCACCCCCTTCGCGGCCTGGATCGACGATTGGGAAATGGTCGCGGACGCGGAGGTCACAGAGGATCCCCGCCCCGCCGACCCTGACGCGCTGGACCGGCTGGAACTGCGCGCCGCCGCGCCCGGCTTCGCCTTCGATCTTGCGCTGCGGGCCGAGGGGCCGCTGGTCGCGCACGGGCAAGGCGGCTACTCGGTGAAGTCGGCCGAGGGGCAAGCCAGCCGTTACTATTCCCAGCCCTTCTACAGGGTTTCGGGCCAGCTGTTCCTGCCGCCGGGCGCGGGCGCCGCCGGGTTGGCGGTCGAAGGAACGGCCTGGCTGGACCGGGAATGGTCCTCCCAACCCCTCTCTGCGGGGCAGGAGGGGTGGGACTGGTTCTCGCTGGGGCTGGAGGACGGCACGAAGGTGATGGCCTTCCGCCTGCGCGAGGCGGAAGGGCCGGGCTTTACCTCGGGCACCTGGATCACGCGCGACGGTCAGGCCACGCCCCTCCCCCCCGGCGCGATCGTGATGGATCCGCTGGAATACGCCAGGATTGACGGGCGGCGGGTGCCCGTGGCCTGGCGGCTGCGCATCGCGGAACGCGGCCTCGATATCACCACCCGCCCGCTCAACCCCGAAAGCTGGATGGATGTCTCGCCGCCCTACTGGGAAGGGCCGATCAGCTTTGAGGGCAGCCACAGGGGCAAGGGATATCTGGAGATGACGGGGTACGGCGACTGAACGCGCGACAGCACCCTAAGGCACGAGGTTGACGCATTCGGCCTGCCACGCACCTTCGTGGCGCAGGCGGGTCAGGGACAGGTTGTCGATCTTCTGGCCCAGCGCCCCATAGGCCGTCAGGCGGCGGGCCCGTTGCACCTGGGTCAGGATCGCGCCCAGGTGGGCCACGACGATCACGTCGCGCGCGATCTCGCCGCTTCGGGCTAATCCCAGGAGGCGGTCGGCGCCACGGTTCACCCGGGCGCAAAGCTGGTCCCAGCTTTCGCCTTCGGGGGCCGCAACCGCACCCGGCCGTTCCCAGAAGGCGCGGATGTCGCCCGGGCCGTCGCGCTCGGCTTCCTCGGCGCTGCGCTGCTCCCAGAGGCCGAAGTTGATCTCGCGAAGGTCGGGGTCATGGGGCAGGCGCAGGCGGCCCGCGGAAAGCGCGTCGGCGGTCATCACCGCCCGCCCCAGGTCCGAGGAGATCACAGGCGCGCCGGCCGGCAGGCGCGCGTTCAGCCGGTCCAGCGCCGCCCGGTCGCCCAGATCGGCCGGAAGGTCCGTCCAACCCAGCATCGTGCGGCAATTGGTGGGGCCATGACGCACCCACCAAAGGCGCACCCCGGCCGTCCCGGCACCGCTCATGTCCAACCCGCGGGATCGGTCCCCTTCAGCACTAGCGGCAGACCCGCCATCACGGCGACCACGTTCTCGACCGCGCCGGCAAGACGCTGGTTCAGCTGGCCCTGTGCCTCGCGGAATTGCCGCGCCAGCGCGTTTTCGGGAACGATTCCCGCCCCTACCTCGTTGGAAACTATGAAGACGGGCGCCTCGGCGCCGTGAAGTGCCGAGATCAGGCGGGTTTGCTCAGCCTCGAGATCGTGCCCCTCGAGTAACAGATTGGTAAGCCACAATGTCGCACAGTCCAGCAAAACAACGTTCTGCGCAGACAGGCTGGACAGGGCTTGAGGTACATCTAGCGGCACTTCGCGGGTTGTCCAGCCCGGCCCGCGCTGAAGCTCATGGCGCCGCACTTTCGCGCGCATCTCGTCATCATGGATCCGCGCGGTCGCAAGGTAGACCCGGGTCAGACCGCGCTTTTCCGCAAGCCGTGTCACCAATGTCTCTGCGGTCCGGGATTTGCCCGACGCCGCACCGCCCAGCACCAGCACATGACCGGGACGCTGCCCGGGCCCACCCGAACCGGAGTTTGCAGGACCCGAGGATGAGGCCCCGGCGGCCGCGTTTCGATCCATCGCCAATTTCCATCCGTAGCTAATCAAGAACCGGGCGGGCCGCACCCGCCAGCCTCAGACGACAAGGGGATCATTATGGCACTAGACGCAAGATCAGATCAGGCTTTTTCCCGTCAGGCGATGCGGGCCGAACTGCTGGACGCGGAAACCGAGCTGGCCCTGGCCTATGCCTGGCGCGATCAACGGGACGAGGCCGCACTGCATCGTCTCATCACCGCATACATGCGTCTGGCCATCTCGATGGCATCGAAATTCAAACGCTACGGCGCCCCCATGAACGACCTCATCCAGGAGGCCAGCCTGGGCCTGATGAAGGCCGCCGACAAGTTCGATCCCGACCGCGGCGTGCGCTTCTCGACCTATGCCGTGTGGTGGATCAAGGCATCGATCCAGGACTATGTGATGCGCAACTGGTCGATGGTCCGGACCGGATCGACCTCGTCGCAAAAATCGCTGTTCTTCAACATGCGCCGGGTTCAGGCCCAGCTGGAGCGCGAGGCCGCCGCAAGGGGCGAGCGGCTGGACCGCTACCAGATCCGCCAGATGATCGCGACCGAGGTGGGCGTGCCCCTGCACGATGTCGAGATGATGGAAGGGCGACTGTCGGGCTCGGACTACTCGTTGAACGCCACCCAATCCTCGGACGACGAAGGCCGCGAGTGGATCGAGACGATCGAGGACAACTCCCTGCAGGCCGACGAGACCGTGCCCTACAGCAAGGACATGAACACCCTGCGCGAATGGCTGATCCGGGCGCTCTCGGAACTGAACGAGCGGGAGCGGTTCATCGTCTGCGAACGCAAGCTGCGCGACGATCCCCGCACCCTTGAAAGCCTGGGCAACGAGCTGGGCCTTTCCAAGGAGCGCGTCCGCCAGTTGGAAGCCGCCGCCTTCGGCAAACTGCGCAAGACGCTTGAAGGACAATCGAAAGAAGTCCACCACCTGCTGGCATGAGATCCGCGCCGCCTCCCGCCCCCCGACCGCTTCCGCAGTTGCGGGGGGTGGCGGTGGCCGCGTTGCTTCTGCTGGCAACAGGCGCCACGACCGCCCGGGCCGCCGGCGACGCCCCCGCAGATCCCTTTGCCAACCCGCCCGCCGCCGACGTGCTGATCCTGGGCGAGGTGCATGACAATCCCGACCACCATCTGAACCAGGCCCGCGCGGTCGCCGCCGTTTCCCCGGCGGCCGTGGTCTACGAGATGCTGACGCCGGAACTGGCGGCCCGCGTCACCCCGGAGCTCACCGCCGATCCGGGCGCCTTGGCAACGACGCTGGAGTGGGAGGATCGCGGCTGGCCCGATTTTGACCTCTACGCGCCCATTTTCGCCGCCTCCCCCATGGCCTCGGTACGTGGCGGCGGCCTGCCCGTGGCCGAGGTGCGGCGCGCCATTTCACAGGGCGCGGCGACCGTGATGGGCAGCGACGCCGCCCGCTTCGCCCTCGACCAACCCCTGCCGTCGGAGGAACAGGACCTGCGCGAGGCCGGGCAGATGGCCGATCATTGCGACGCCCTGCCGCCCGAGATGCTGCCGGGAATGGTCGAGGCCCAGCGCCTGCGCGACGCGGCCATCGCCCGTGCGGCGCTTCAGGCATACGAGGAAACGGGCGGCCCCGTCGTCGTCATCACCGGCAATGGCCACGCCCGTCCCGACTGGGGCGTGCCGGCCCTTCTGGCGGTGGCCGCCCCCGATCTTCGTGTCGTCGCCATCGGCCAGTCCGAGGGCGAGGTGCCCGCCGAGACCCCGTTCCAATTGATCGCCGCCAGCCCCCCGGCCCCCCGCGAAGATCCCTGCCTGGCCTTCACCCGGCGCTGAGCGTCCTCGCGGCCCCTCCGCTTGTCACCCGCCGCGTCCCTGCATAGAACGGTGGGGCGGCCTTCTGACCCCGGCTTTCCAGGGCCGCGCGGCAGGGGGCGCCGAATTTGGCTGAACGGGGCGGAACGGGGACGACATGGGCATGCTCGGCGGCAAACGCATCCTTCTGGTGATCGGCGGCGGCATCGCCGCCTTCAAATCCCTCGACCTGATCCGCCGCTTGCGCGACGAGGGGGCGACCGTCATCCCCGTCCTGACCCGCGCCGCGACCGAGTTCGTGACGCCGCTGTCGGTCTCGTCCCTGGCCGCGCAGCGGGTCTGGACCGACCTTTTCGACCTGACCGACGAGGCCGAGATGGGCCATATCGAGCTGTCGCGTGCCGCGGACCTGGTGGTGGTCGCGCCCTGCACCGCGGACCTGATGGCCAAGATGGCGGGCGGCCATGCCGACGACCTGGCGTCGACCCTGCTGATGGCGACCGACAAGCGGGTGCTGATCGCGCCGGCCATGAACGTGCGCATGTGGGAACACCCCGCCACCCGCCGCAACCTCAACACCCTGACCGGCGACGGCATCCTCTGCGTCGGCCCCGACGTGGGCAACATGGCCTGCGGTGAAACGGGCCCCGGGCGCATGTCCGAGCCGCCCGCCATCGTCGATGCCATCCGCGCGGCCCTGAGCGGGGATACCGGGGATCGCCCCCTTGCGGGTCGCCACGTGATCGTCACCTCCGGCCCCACCCACGAGCCGATCGACCCGGTGCGCTACATCGCCAACCGCTCGTCCGGGGCGCAGGGCACGGCCATCGCCCAAGCGTTGGTGGCGCTGGGTGCGCGCGTGACCTTCGTGACCGGCCCCGCCACCGTTCCGCCGCCCGCCGGGGTCGATCTGCGCGCGATCGAGACGGCCGAGCAGATGCGCCAGGCGGTCGAGGGGGCCCTGCCCGCCGATGCCGCCGTGCTGGCAGCCGCCGTCGCCGACTGGCGGATCGAAAGCCCTGCGCAGGGCAAGATCAAGAAGGATCGAAACGGCGCGCCCCCCGCCCTGTCGTTTGCCGAGAACCGCGATATCCTGGCCGAGCTTTCGCGCCCCGGCCCCGACCGCCCGGCGCTGGTCGTGGGCTTCGCCGCCGAGACCGACGACGTCATCGCCAATGCCACCGCCAAGCGCGCGCGCAAAGGCTGCGACTGGATCGTGGCCAACGATGTCTCGCCCGGAACCGGCATCATGGGCGGGGCCGAGAACGCCGTCACCCTGATCCGCGCCGACGGCGCTGAGACATGGGAGCGGATGTCGAAACCCGAGGTCGCCGCGCGCCTTGCCCGCCGCATGGCCGAGGCCCTCGGCCACGGCACCGCCGAGGAGGCTGCCCAATGAGCCAACCCGAAACCACCCAAGGCACGGCCGCGCCGCACCTGGTCCTTGCTCGGACCGGGGATGCCGATCCCGCCATCGCCCTGCCGGCCTATGAGACGCCGGGCGCTGCCGGTGCAGACCTCCGCGCCAACCTGCCCGAGGCGGACCGCGCAGCGGGGCTGACCATCTATTCGGGGCGATGGCTGCTGGTGCCGACGGGGCTGCGGATGCAGATCCCCGCAGGGTTCGAGGTGCAGGTCCGCGCCCGCTCAGGCCTGGCATTGAAACACGGGGTCGGCGTTCTGAACGGGCCCGGCACGATCGACAGCGACTATCGCGGCCCGGTGGGCGTGATCCTGGTCAACCATGGCGACACGCCCTTCGTGGTGGCCCACGGCGACCGCATCGCCCAGATGATTGTCGCCCCGGTCGTCCAGGCCCGGTTCGTCCAGCAGGACAGCCTTGAGGACAGCGCCCGCGGCGCGGGTGGCTTCGGCTCGACCGGGGTGGCCTGATGCTTCTGGTTCTGGCGGTCGCGGCGGCGCTATGGGTGCTGGGCGCATTGATGGGGGTGCGCCGGGGCCAACGGCTGATGGTGCTGGCCCTGCTGTTCGCGGTGGTCGCGCTGATCCAGATCCTGCTGCCCGAGGGCGATCCCCTACGCGAGGCGACCGGCGGCTCATTGCGCAACTGGTCGGTGGCGCTTCTGATCACGGGGGTCGTGCTGATCTACCGGCTGATCCTGCCGCCGCTGCGGGCCCGTGCCCGGGCACGGGCCGAGGCGCCGGACCTGCCCGACCCCGCGACAGGCGATGACGCCCAGACCCAAGGCCAAGGCCAGACCCAGGGCCCGGCCAGCTTCGCCCCGGCCGAACTGGAACGCTATGCACGCCACATCATCATGCGCGAGATCGGCGGCGCCGGTCAGAAACGGCTGAAGGGCGCCAAGGTGCTGGTCGTGGGGGCCGGCGGGCTGGGCTCGCCTGCGCTAATGTACCTGGCGGCGGCGGGCGTCGGCACGATCGGGGTCATTGACGACGACGCGGTCGAAAACTCGAACCTGCAACGCCAGATCATCCACCGTTACGACACGATCGGCATGCCCAAGGTCTTCTCGGCCCAGCGGGCGATCGAGGCACTGAACCCCTTCGTCCGGGTCCTGCCCTACAACCGGCGCCTGGATGCCGCCACCGCCGAGGCGCTGATCGGCGGGTTCGACCTGGTGCTGGACGGGACCGACAATTTCGACACCCGCTATCTGGTCAACAGCGCCTGCGTGGCGACCGGCACGCCGCTGATCGCCGCCGCGATCACCCAGTGGGAAGGGCAGATCTCGCTCTACCACCCTGCCGCGGGCGGGCCCTGCTATCAATGCGTCTTCCCCCAGGCCCCGGCCGCCGGGCTCGCCCCCTCCTGTGCCGAGGCCGGCGTGATCGCGCCCCTGCCCGGTGTCGTCGGCTCGATGATGGCGGTCGAGGCGGTCAAGCACATCGCCCGCGCCGGCGAGACCCTGGCCGGACAGCTTCTGATCTATGACGCGCTTTACGCCGAAAGCCGACGCATCGCCGTTCGCCCCCGGCCGGGCTGTCCGGTCTGCGGCGGCCAGATGGCACCGGGTGGTGAACCGGCGAAGGGCGCGGGCGCGGGCTGATCCCCCGGGGGTCGGGCAGGGCTGGCAAGTCCGCCGCGCAGCACATAGCTTGAAGGCCGGGCGGCGCCGCCCGTCCGGCCCGCACCGAACCCACCCCCACCGGAGGCCCCATGACCAACCCGCTTCTCGCCGAATGGACCACCCCTTTCGGCCTGCCGCCCTTCCAGCAGATCTCGGACGAGGATTTCGCGCCCGCCCTCGACATCGCGCTGGATCGCGCCCGGGCCGAGCTGGCCGCCATCGCCGGCAACCCTGCCGCGCCCGATTTCGACAACACGGTCGCGGCGCTGGAGCGGATGGGCGGGGACCTCGACAAGGTCCTGTCGACCTTCTTCCCGCTGGCGGGGACCGACAGCACCCCGCGGCGCCAGGAACTTCAACGTGAATTCGCACCGAAGCTTTCCGCCTTCTCGTCCGAAATGGCCCTGAACCCCGAGCTTTTCGCCCGGCTCGACCGCCTCTGGCAGGAGCGCGACAGCCTGGGGCTGAGCGACGAGGAAGCCCGTGTGCTGGAACTGAAGCACCGCGGCTTCGTGCGGGCCGGTGCCCGCCTGGAAGGGACCGAGCGTGAGCGCCTGCGCGAGATCCAGGCCCGGCTGGCCGTTCTGGGCACCGAGTTCACCCAGAACCTGCTGGCCGATGAGCGTGACTGGTTCATGGAACTCTCGGATGACGAGATGGAGGGGCTGCCCGGCTTTCTGCGCGATGCCGCCCGGGCGGCGGGCAACGAGAAGGGGGCGGCGGGCCCCGTCATCACCCTGTCCCGCTCCCTCATCGTGCCGTTTCTGCAATTCTCCCCCCGCCGTGAGCTGCGCCGCCGCGCTTACGAGGCCTGGGCCGCGCGCGGCGCCAACGGCGGCACGACCGACAATCGCGCCATCGCCGCCGAGATGCTGGCCCTGCGTCACGAGCGCGCGCGCCTGCTCGGCCACGAGGATTTCGCGGCCTACAAGCTTGAAACCGAGATGGCCCGCACCCCCGAAGCGGTCGAGGATCTGCTGATGCGGGTCTGGACACCCGCCCGGGCCCAGGCCATGGCCGATGCCGAGAAGCTGGAACAGCGCCTGCACGCCGATGGCGGCAACGGCCGGCTGGAAGCCTGGGACTGGCGCTACTATTCCGAGAAGCGCCGCGCAGAGGAGCACGACCTCGACGAGGAGACGCTGAAACCCTATTTCCAGCTGGACCGGATGATCGAAGGGGCTTTCGACGTGGCCGGGCGGCTTTTCGGGCTGGAATTCGCGCCGATCGACGTGCCGCTCTATCACCCGGACGTGCGCGCCTGGGAAGTGCGCCGCGACGGGCGTCACATGGCGGTCTTCATCGGGGACTATTTCGCGCGGGGCGGCAAGCGCTCGGGCGCATGGTGCTCGGCCTGGCGCAGTCAGAGCAAGCTTGCGGGCGAGGTGCGGCCGCTGGTCCACAACGTGTGCAACTTCGCCAAGCCCGCCGACGGGGGCGTGGCGCTGCTGAGCTATGACGACGCCCGCACGCTCTTTCACGAATTCGGCCACGCGCTGCACCAGATGCTGTCGGACGTGCGGTTCGAATCGATCTCAGGCACCTCGGTCGCGCGGGACTTCGTGGAGCTTCCCAGCCAGCTTTACGAGCATTGGCTCGAGGTGCCCGAGGTGCTGGAAAAACACGCCCGCCACGCCGAGACCGGCGCGCCGATGCCGCCCGCCCTGCGCGACCGGCTGCTGGCCGCGCAGACCTACGACATGGGCTTTGCGACCGTCGAATACCTCGGGTCCGCCCTGGTCGACCTCAGCTTCCACCGGGGCGCGCCGCCGGCCGATCCCATGGCCCGCCAGGCCGAGGTTCTGGAACGGCTGGGCATGCCCCACGCGATCCGCATGCGCCACGCCACGCCGCAGTTCGCCCATGTCTTCTCGGGCGATGGCTACGCCTCGGGCTATTACAGCTACATGTGGTCCGAGGTGATGGACGCCGACGCCTTCCAGGCCTTTGAGGAAGCGGGCGATGCCTTCGATCCCGCCATGGCCCGCCGCCTGGAAGAGACGATCCTGTCCAAGGGCGGCGCCGAGGAGCCCGACCGCCTTTATACCGCCTTCCGGGGACGGATGCCGGGGGTCGAGGCGTTGCTGAAGGGGCGCGGGCTGGTCGCGGGCTGAGGGCCCGTCGGCGGCGGGGCTGAAGGATCGGCCCCGCCGCGTCTGGCAGCGGGCGCGCCGCGATTGTGCGCGCCCCCGCCCTTCTGCTAAGGAATGGGTCGGCCCGAGGGCCCGTCGCATCCACGAGGCCCGAGACCGTGCAGTCAGAGATCCCGCTCGCCAGTGACATCGTTCTGCTAGGCGGGGGCCATGCCCACGCGCTTGTCCTTCGGAAATGGGGGATGGACCCGCTGCCGGGCGTGCGCCTGACGCTGATCGATCCCCAGGTCGCGGCCCCCTACACGGGCATGCTTCCGGGTCATGTCGCGGGCCATTACACCCGCCAGGACCTTGATATCGACCTGGTGGCGCTGGCCGGTTTCGCAGGCGCCCGCCTGGTGACCGCCGCCGCCACCGGCATCGACCTCGACGCCCGCACCATCACGCTGCCGGACAGGCCGCCGCTGGGCTGGGACCTGCTGTCGATCGACATCGGCATCACCTCGTCCATGGACGAGGTTCCGGGCTTTGCCGAGCACGCGGTCGCGGCCAAGCCACTGGGCGCCTTCGCGCGCCGGTGGGAGGCCTTCCGCGACGCCGTCGCCAAGGGCGACCTGCCCGGCCGCGTGGCGGTGATCGGCGGCGGCGTCGCAGGGGTCGAGCTGGCGCTGGCCATGGCCCATGCCCTCCGCCGCACGGGCGCACGCCACCATGTCACCGTGATCGAGCGTGACCGCGCCCTTTCGGGCCTGGGCGACGGCCCGCGTCAGGTGCTGCTGGACGAGATGGCACGCGCCGGTATCACCCTTCAGGAACAAAGCGCCGTCCAGCAGATCGATGCAGAGGGCGCGACCCTGACCTCAGGTGCCCGGGTCGAGGCTGCGTTGGTCGTTGGCGCGGCTGGGGCGCGGCCCTTCGGCTGGCTGGCCGACACGGGGCTGGACCTGACGGACGGGTTCATCTCGGTCGGGCCCGGGCTGCAAAGCGTCAGCCACGCCTCGGTCTTCGCGGCGGGCGATTGTGCGGCACTGGGCCATGCACCCCGGCCCAAGGCCGGAGTTTTCGCCGTGCGCCAGGCGCCGGTGCTTTTCCACAACCTGCGCGCCCGCGTCGCCGGCGGGCAGAAACGCCGCTATGACCCGCAGGGCGATTACCTCAAGCTGATCTCGCTGGGCGACCGGCGGGCGCTGGCCGTGCGCGGGGGTCTGCACTACCAAGGGCCGCTGATGTGGCGCTGGAAGGACCGGATCGACCAGGCCTTCATGGACAAGTTCCGCAAGCTGCCGGTCATGCGCCCGGCGGCACCCCCCGCCCGCATCGCCACCGCCGCCCGCGAGATGATCGAGGGGGCGCCCCCGCTCTGTGGCGGCTGCGGCGCAAAGATCGGGGCCGGAACGCTTCAGGGTGTCCTGGCGGATCTGGAGGCCCGGCGCGGCACCGGCAAGGCCGCACCCCCTGCCCGAAGCGATGTCCTGGGCCGGATCGGGGATGATGCCGCGATCCTGTCGCTGGGCGGCGTCACCCAGGTCCTGACCACCGACCACCTGCGCGGTTTCCTGTCCGACCCGCTTCTGATGGGCGAGATCGCGGCCGTCCACGCGCTTGGCGACATCTGGTCGATGGGTGCCACCGCCCAGTCGGCCCTGGTCAGCCTGACCTTGCCGCGCATGTCGCCGCGCCTGCAACGGCGCACCCTGACCGACCTGATGGCTGGCATCTCGGGCGTGGTCGAGGCTGCGGGCGCCGAGATCGTCGGCGGCCACACCGCCCAGGGCGCCGAGATGATCCTGGGCCTGACCATCACCGGCCTGGCCGAGGACACGCCGATCACCCACGCGGGCGCCCACCCGGGCGACGCCCTGATCCTGACGCGGCCCGTCGGCTCGGGCATCCTGCTGGCCGGAATGATGCAGAACCGGGTGCGCGGCGCCTGGGCGCAGGCCGCCACCGACACGATGTGCCGCCCCCAGGGCGATGCCGCCGCGATCCTGCGCAAGGGCGGCGCGCGGGCGATGACCGATGTCACGGGCTTCGGCCTGGCGGGTCACCTTCTGAACCTGCTGCGCGCCTCCGACGTGGGGGCCGAGGTGACGCTGTCCGACGTGCCGCTGATGGCGGGGGCGGCCGACCTGGCCCGCGCCGGCATCCGGGCCTCGTTGCTGGATGAAAACCGCGCCGCCGTGGCCGCAAGCATCGAGGGCAGCCTGCCCGAACGGGCCGAGGCCGCGTTGCTTTTCGACCCGCAGACGGCGGGCGGTCTGCTGGCGGCGCTTCCGGCCGACCAGACGCCCGGGGTGCTGAAGGCGCTTCAGGCGGCCGGGCACACGGCGGCCCGGATCGGCACGCTGGCCGAGGGGCCTGCCACGCTGCGGGTGGTCTAGGCTTTCCGGCTCTCGTCAGCGAGCCCACGCATCCCGTCGATCCTCAGCATGGCTTCGGCGATGCGATCGACCTCTGCCTCAAGGGTCGCGTCCGAAAGGTCGGGAAGGCTCAGATCCGCCGCCGCGTCCGAGCCTGCGCGCGAGGTCGACTTGGCGTAGCGCGGGTCATAATGTTCGACCATCAGCTCCTGCGCCAAGCTGCGGTATTTCTGGCGCTTGGCCAGCTCGCTCCAGCGGGCGATCCGCTCCACCGGGTGAAACCCCGACAGGCCCGCGATCGCCCCCAGCAGCCGCTCGGGATCCTCGGACAGATCATCATAGGCCCGCGTCAGGTACTCGGCCCGTGCCTCCACCGGCACCCGCAACCGCAGGCGCGGCGCCTCGCACATGCGTTTCCACAGCTGCGGCGGCACGCCCAGGGTGCCGATCCGGCTCGACTCCGCCTCGACGAAGACGGGGCGGTCGGGATCCATCGACGACAGGCAAGCGGCGATCAGGCTTTCAAATGCCTTCTGGGCCGGCTGCGGCGCAGCCACATCGCCGAAAATCGACCCGCGATGGCTGGCCAACCCTTCAAGGTCCAGAACCTGGTGACCGCGATCAGCCAGGCGCAGCAGGATTTCCGTCTTGGCCGTGCCGGTGTTGCCGTCCAGCAGAACCACCCGGTGGGGCAGCGGATCGTCGTGCAACATGCCCGCCACCAGCCGCCGATAGGAGCGATAACCACCGTCCAGCAGGCGCACCCGCCAGCCGACCTGTTCCAGAATCGTCGCGAACGAGCCCGAGCGCTGCCCGCCGCGCCAGCAATAGACCAGCGGCTGCCACTCCCCGCCCCGGTCGGCCAGCGCCGTTTCCAAGTGCCGGGCGGCATTGCGCGACACCAGCGCGGCGCCGATCTTGCGGGCGGTAAAGCGGCTTTGACGGACATAGATCGTGCCGACGCGGGCACGCTCCTCGTCGTCCAGCACCGGCAGGTTGATCGCACCGGGCAGGTGGTCCTCGGCGAACTCGGACGGGGAGCGGACGTCGATGATCGTATCGACCTCCAGGTCACGCAGCTGGGACAGGCGGGAGAGCTCTAGCTTCATGTCGCCCTTATACCGCGCGCCCCGCCAAGGGAAAGGGTCGCCGGACAGCGGGCGGGACGGGAATGGCGCGGCGGGGCGCGTTAAGGTTTCCTCAACCACGGTGCCCGCAAGCTTTCCCCGCCGGGGCACAGTGAAAGGGGGCGCGGGCCGCATGGTCGCAAGGACCCATACCGTCGCCTTTGAGGGGTTGGAGGCCCGCCCGGTCGAGGTGCAATGCGCGGTGACCGCGGGCATGCCCGCCTTTGCCGTGGTGGGCCGGCCCGACAAGGCGGTTTCCGAGGCCCGCGAAAGGGTCCGCGCCGCGCTGGGGGCGATGGCGATCGCCCTGCCCTCCCGCCGCATCAGCGTCAATCTCTCGCCTGCCGACCTGCCGAAGGAGGGCTCGCATTTCGACCTGCCCATCGCCCTTGCGGTGCTGGCCGCGCTCGAGGTGATCCCTGCCGAACTGGTGGAGAACACGGTTTCGCTGGGCGAGCTGTCGTTGGACGGCACCCTGGTCGCCGTAGCCGGCGCCCTGCCCGCCGCCGTCACCGCCGCCGCCCGGGACGCCACCCTGATCTGTCCCGAGGCCTGCGGCCCCGAGGCCGCCTGGGTCCGCGACGCCGCGGTGCTGGGCGCGCCGTCGCTGGCGGCGGTCCTGCGCCACTTCACCGGCCAGTCCGTCCTTGCCGCCGCCAGCCCCGGCGAAGTGACGACCGAGGAGGCAGGGTCGAGGGATCTGCGCGACATCAAGGGGCAGGAACGCGCCAAGCGTGCGCTGGAGGTGGCGGCGGCCGGGCGGCACCATCTGCTGATGATCGGCTCTCCGGGTTCGGGCAAGTCGATGCTGGCGGCGCGGATGCCCGGGATCATGCCGCCGATGTCCCCGCACGAGATCCTGGAAACCTCGATGATCCATTCGTTGTCGGGGTTGCTGGGGGCGGGCGGCATCTCGCGCCGCCGGCCGTTTCGCGAACCCCACCACACCGCCTCGGTCGCCGCGATCGTGGGCGGCGGGCGCAGCGCCCGGCCGGGGGAGATCTCGTTGGCCCATAACGGTGTCCTCTTCATGGACGAGCTGCCGGAATTTCCCCGGACCGTGCTGGAAACCCTGCGCCAGCCCATCGAATGCGGCGAGGTGGTGATCGCCCGCGCCAACGCCCATGTCCGCTATCCCTGCCGCTTCCTGCTGATCGCGGCGGCCAATCCCTGCCGCTGCGGGCATATGCACGACGCGGCCCGCGCCTGCCCCCGCGCGCCCGGCTGCGGTGATGACTATATGGGCCGGATCTCGGGGCCGTTGCTGGACCGGTTCGACCTGCGGCTGGAGGTACCGCCGGTCGGCCTGTCGGACCTCAGCCTGCCCGACAGTGGCGATACCACGGCGCAGGTCAGGGCCCGTGTCGCTCGGGCGCGCGAGATTCAGGAGCAACGCTACGCCGATCACCCCGGCGTCCGCGTCAACGCCGAGGCCGAGGGCCGGCTTCTGGAGGAGGTCGCGAACCCGGATGCCGAGGGGCGCGCCCTTCTGATGCGGGCGGCCGAGCGGTTCGGCCTGACGGCGCGGGGTTATCACCGGGTGCTGAAAGTGGCGCGGACCATTGCCGACCTGGACGGGGGCGGGCCGGTGCACCGGGCCCACCTGGCCGAGGCGCTGGCCTTCCGCCAACCCGGAAATGACCGGGAGGGCGCGTTGGTCGGCAACGGCTGAACCGGGGGGCCTGACCCGCGTTTGCTCAGGGCGGGCCTGCCCGCCGGCGGGCCGCGGTCAGCCGGCCCGGCGCGCCTCGATCGCTTCCCAGATCAGGGCCGCGATGTTGCTGCCGTCGAACCGCTCCAGTTCCTGGATGCCGGTGGGCGAGGTCACGTTGATCTCGGTCAGCCAGTCGCCGATCACGTCGATCCCCACGAAGATCTGTCCCTTCTCGCGCAGAAGCGGGCCGATCGCGGCGCAGATTTCGCGGTCGCGCTCGGTCAGGCCGACCTTCTCGGGGCGGCCGCCCACGTGCATGTTCGAGCGCGTCTCGCCCGCCGCCGGAACCCGATTGATGGCGCCCACGGGCTCCCCGTCGACCAGGATGATCCGCTTGTCGCCCCTGGAGACGGCGGGCAGGAATTTCTGCGCGATCAGGGGCTCGCGGTTGATGCCGGCGAAAAGCTCGTGCAGCGAGGCGAGGTTGCGGTCGTCGGGACCCAAGCGGAAGACGCCGGCGCCGCCGTTGCCATAGAGCGGCTTGAGGATGATATCCCCATGCTCCTGCTTGAAGGCGCGCAGGGTGGCGAGGTCGCGGGCGATGGTGGTCGGCGGCGTCAGCTCGGGGAAGCGCAGCACCAGCAGCTTCTCGGGGTAGTTGCGGACCCAGAACGGGTCATTCACCACCAGCGTGCCGGGTGTGATCATGTCCAGCAGGTGGGTGGTGGTGATGTAGCCCATGTCGAAGGGCGGGTCCTGGCGCAGCCAGACCACGTCCCAATCCGCCAGGTCGACCTCCTCGAAGGGGCCAAGCTCGGCGTGATTGCCCTGCTCGCGCCTGACGGTCAAACGGTGGCCGCCCGCCACGATGCGCCCGGTGCGATAGCTCAGCTTGTCGGGCGTGTAGTAGAACAGCGAATGCCCGCGTTTCTGCGCCTCCTCGGCGATGCGGAAGGTGCTGTCCGCGTCGATGTTCACATGCTCGATGGGATCCATCTGGATCGCGACTTTGAGAGCCATTGGCCGTTCCTCCGGGGTTTGAGGATACATGACCCAGCCCGGCCCGCTTTGCAATCATGCGGGGCCAATCCGACGGCGGCTACGGCGGCCCATAGGCCGTTTCGGGCCGCAGATAACGACGCGACCGCCCGCGTCACCACGGCCAGCACCTGCGCCGCGCCCCACCCGGGAGCCAGCCTTGGATCAGAAGCCGATCGCGTTCTCGATGACGCGGATGTCGCCCTTGGCGTCCACCAGCGCCACGTCGAACCGGGTTTCGGTGTTCTGACCCGCTGGCTCCCCGCCCAGGAACTCGGAGCCCGTGGCATATATGCGCCTGATCTGCCGGTCGGTCAGATGGGCGGCGGCCTGGTCAAAGCTGCGGCTTTTCTTGACCTCAACAAAGACGACGCGCCGGCCCTCGCGAAAGACAAGATCCACCTCCCCGATGCTGCCGCGCCAGCGGCGCGCAGCCAGGTGTGCGCCGGCCTGCTGGTAGCGGCGGGCGACGCAATCCTCGGCGGCCAGGCCGGCAAGATGGTTGCGCCGGCCCCGATGGCGGCGCGACGGCAGCGGCGCGGGCGCATTCCTACGGGGGTCGATCGGCCCATCAAGCGCGGCCAGGAAATCGGACTGATCGGGGTGCATGGTCATCGCGCCACTCCTTTCCCCCAGCGTGGCCCCCATCCCTTTCGATTTGGTGAAGACCCCCGCGTCACTCCGGCGATTTCAGGGTCAGGCCGATCTGGTAGACCTCGCGGCGGGGCAGGTTCAGCGCCTCGGCCACCTCGCGGGCCGCATCCTTCAGGCGGCTGGTCTCCATCGCCCGGCGCAGGGCGGCCTCCACATCCTCGGCATCGGCGCGGGTCTCGCCCGGACGGCCGCAAAGCACGACGATCTCGCCCTTCAGGGTCATCTCGGGCAACGCCGCCACAAGCTCGTCGAGCGTGCCGCGGCGGGTCTCCTCGAACCGCTTCGTCAGCTCGCGGCAGATGGCGGCGGGGCGGTCGCCGCCCAGGGTCTCGACCATCGCCGCCAGCAGCTTGCCCAATCGATTCGGAGACTCGTAGAAGACCAGCGTCGCGGGCACCTTCGAGAGCTCCTTGAGGAACGATAGGCGGGCTCCCGCCGCCGGGGGCGGGAAGCCCGCAAAGAGGAACCGGTCGGTCGGCAGGCCCGAGACCGAAAGCGCCGCCAGCACCGCCGAGGGTCCGGGCGCCGCCGTCACCGGCAGGCCCGCGTCGATTACCGCCCGGCCCAGCGCATAGCCCGGGTCCGCGACCAGCGGCGTGCCGGCGTCCGACACGTAGGCCACTGATTTTCCATCCTTAATATAGCCGATGAGCCGTGGGCGCTGTGCCTTGCCGTTGTGGTCGTGATAGGCGACCAGCGGCCGGCCGCCCAGGCTGATGCCGTGGATTTCCATCAGGTGGCGGGTGTTGCGCGTGTCCTCGGCGGCGATCACGTCGGCGGATTTCAGGATGTCGAGGGCCCGCAGGGTGATGTCGCGCGCGCTGCCGATCGGGGTCGACACGAAGTAGAGCGCGGGCGCCAGCGGGGCGGGATGTGGGTCCAAGGGTGATCCTTTCGGGTGGTCCGTTTACTTGTCCCGGGGAAACAATTAGCGTGCCGATAAGAACGGCCCGGGCCGCAGAGGGAGTAGGAGTACAGAATGTTCGCTATTTTGAAAACAGCCCGCAAGTCGGTCGCAGCGCTGGCGCTGACCGTCGCGGGATTTGCCCTGTCCGCCTGTGGCGGCGGCGGTGGAATCGCCCTCGGCGGCGGGGGCCCCGCGGCCAGCGGCGGCCCGGTCCAGGTGGCCCTGCTGCTGCCCTACGGCTCGGGCGTTTCGACGGACGAGCTGGTGGCGCGCAACCTCGAGAATGCGGCCAAGCTGGCGGTTGCCGACCTGGGCGGCGAGATCAACCTGAAGGTCTATCCCACCGGCGCCAAGGCCGCGCAGGCCTCGGCCTCGGCCAAGACCGCGATCGCCGAGGGCGCGCAGGTCATCCTTGGCCCGCTTTACGCCGAGGCCGCCAATGCGGCAGGCCTCGCGGCTGCCGGAAGCGGCGTCAACGTGCTGGCCTTCTCCAACAACACCGCCATCGCGGGCGGCAATGTCTTCCTGCTGGGCAGCACCTTCGAGAACAGCGCCAAGCGCCTGGTGCGTTACGGCAAGGGCCAGGGGCGCGACCGCATCCTGATCGTCCACGCCCAGAACCCCGCCGGCGAGCAGGGTCAGCAGGCGATCGCCAGGGCGATCTCGGCCAATGGCGCGATCCTGTCGGGCACGGTCAGCTACGAGTTCTCGCAGCAGGGCATCGTCTCGGCCATGCCGCGGGCGGCCAAGCTTGCCAACAGCTCGGGCGCCAACTCGGTCTTCCTGACGGCGGGGGTCGATGCCGATCTTCCCTTCGTCTCCAAGCTTCTGCCCGAGGCCGGCGTCACCCCCGGCACTTTCCAGTACATGGGCCTGACCCGCTGGGACGGCCGGCCGCAGCTCTTCACCCAGGATGGTATTCAGGGCGGCTGGTTCACCATGCCGGACACCCAGCGTTACGCCCAGTTCGAAAGCCGCTACCAGTCGACCTACGGCTCGCGGCCGCACGTGCTGGCAGGCCTGGCCTATGACGGGATGGCCGCGATCGGCGCCCTCAACAAGAGCGGCCGCGCGATCTCGGGGACGGCCCTGACACAAGGCTCGGGCTTCTCGGGCGTCTACGGGGCATTCCGGCTTCGTTCCGACGGCACGAACGAGCGTGCGCTCGCCGTGGCCACCATCGAAGGCAATTCAGTGAAGGTGATCGACGCTGCCCCGAAAAGCTTTGGCGGGATCGGCTTCTAAGCAAGCCACAGGACCGCAGGACCGCGAGACGCCGGGCAAGTATATCTGCCCGGCGTCCGATATTTTCGACGCCCCCCGGGTGCGCGCCGAGCTGACCGAGGCGCTGGCTGAGGCAGGCCCCGACGCCAAGGCGCAGCGCGCCGCGGTGGTGGCGGTGCTGCATGCCGCCAACAAGGCCGGCCGTGCCCGCCTGGCCGAGGTCTTCACCGAGCATCCCTGGGTCTCGCGCCCGCTGAAACGCTCGTATTCCTACCTGACCGATCGGCTGGTGATCGAGGCCCATTGGGTCGCGACCGAGGTCATGCACCCGGCCCCCAACCCCACCAGCAGCCAGCACCTGGCGGTCTGTGCCGTCGGCGGCTACGGCCGGGGTGAGATGGCACCCCATTCCGACGTCGACCTGTTGTTCCTGACGCCCTACAAGATCACCGGCTGGGCCGAGAGCGTCATCGAGACGATCCTCTACACCCTGTGGGATCTGAAGCTGAAGGTCGGCCATGCCAGCCGCACGGTGAAGGACTGCCTGCGCCTTGGGGCCGAGGATTACACGATCCGCACCGCCCTGCTGGAAGAGCGGTTCGTGACGGGCCACCGCCCCCTCGCCGACGAGCTGCGCGAGCGGCTGTGGGATGAGCTGTTCAGCTCTAGCGCCAGCGACTTCATCGAAGCCAAGCTGACCGAGCGCGGCGAGCGTCACACCCGCCAGGGCGGGCAGCGCTATGTGCTGGAGCCGAACGTCAAGGAGGGCAAGGGCGGGCTGCGCGACCTGCAATCGCTCTACTGGATCGCGAAATATGTCCATCAGGCCGAAACCATCCAGGCGCTGGTGGCGATGGATGTCTTTCACCAGGACGAATACGACTCCTTCCAGGAGGCCGAGGATTTCCTTTGGGCCGTCCGCTCGCACCTGCATCTCATCACCGGGCGGGCCGCGGACCAGTTGACCTTCGACCTGCAGGTCGAGGTGGCCCAGCGCATGGGCTACACCGATCGCGGCGGCCGCCGCGCGGTCGAGCATTTCATGCAGGACTATTTCCGCCACGCCACCCGGGTCGGAGAGCTGACGCGCATCTTCCTCACCGCGCTGGAGGCCGACAGCGTCAAGCAGGCCCCTTCCCTGAGTGGCTTCTTCCGGCGCCGCAAGAAGCTGCGCGACGGCTACGAGCTGGTTCAGAACCGCCTCCGCTTCGTCTCGGAGGAGGCGTTCCTGTCGGACCGTCTGAACCTGCTGCGGATCTTCGACGAGGCGCTGCGCACCGGCTATCTGATGCACCCCGACGCCATGCGGGTAATCGCCGCCAACCTCGACGCCATCGACGACAGCGTCCGCCGAGACCCCGAGGCCGTTCGCATCTTCATGGAACTGCTGCTGAAACGCGGCAATCCCGAACGCGCCCTGCGCCGGATGAACGAGCTTGGCGTGCTGTCGGCCTTCATCCCCGAGTTCGAGCCCATCGTAGCGATGATGCAGTTCAACATGTATCACCACTACACGGTGGATGAGCACACGATCCAGACGATCTCGACCCTGTGGCAGATCGAGCGGGAGAACCTGCTGGAAGAACTGCCCATTGCCAGCCGCATCCTGTCTGGCGGGGTCAACCGCAAGGTGCTCTACGTGGCTCTCCTGATGCACGACATCGGCAAGGGCCGGCGGGAGGATCACTCGGTCCTGGGGGCCAAGATCGCGCGCAAGGTCTGCCCGCGTCTGGGTCTGACCCCCGAGGAATGCGACACCGTGGAATGGCTTGTCCGCTATCACCTGCTGATGTCCGACATGGCCCAGAAGCGCGACATATCCGAGCCGCGGACGGTGCGCGATTTCGCCAAGGCGGTGAAGACGCGCAAGCGGCTGGACCTGCTGCTTTTGCTGACTGTCTGTGACATCCGCGGCGTCGGCCCCGGGGTCTGGAACAACTGGAAGGCCGTTCTGTTGCGCCAGCTTTACGGCGCCACCGCCGAGGCCTTGGACACCGGGCTTGAAGATCTCAACCGCGACACGCTGGAAAAGGACGCCAAGAAGGCGCTGCGCATGGCGCTGCGCGACTGGCCCCGGACCGAGCTGCGTCACGAGACCGACCGCCATTACGGCACCTACTGGCAGGGCCTGCCGACCGAGGCGCACGTCGTCTTCGCCGAGTTGCTGCGCGACCTGCCCACCGACGAGATCCGCCTGGACCTCAAGCCCGACGAGGATCGCGATGCCACCCGAGTCGCCTTCGTCATGGCCGACCACCCCGGCATCTTCAGCCGCCTGGCTGGCGCGCTGGCGCTGGTCGGGGCCAACGTGGTCGACGCGCGCACCTACACCTCGAAGGACGGGTTTGCGACGGCGGTCTTCTGGGTCCAGGACGCCGAGGGATCGCCCTTCGAATCCGCCCGCCTGCCCCGCCTTCAGGCGATGATCCACAAGACCCTGGCCGGCGAGGTCGTCGCCCGCGACGCCCTCAAGGATCGCGACAAGATCAAGAAGCGCGAGCGCGAGTTCCGGGTGCCCACGACCATCACCTTCGACAACGAGGGCTCGGAGATCTACACGATCATCGAGGTCGACACCCGCGACCGCCCCGGCCTGCTTTACGACCTGACCCGGACGCTGGCCGATTCCAACGTCTATATCGCCAGCGCCGTCATCGCGACCTACGGCGCGCAGGTCGTCGACACCTTCTACGTCAAGGACATGTTCGGTTTGAAATTCTATGCCGAGTCCAAGCAGAAGGTGCTGGAACGCCGCCTGCGCAGCGCCATAGAACAGGGCGTGGAACGCGCCCGGGCATGAATCCGCGCCGCAACTGGGGGACATCCGCTTGAACGCACCCATCCGTCTGGGCAGGGCTTTCGCGACGGTCGGCATCTGGACACTGGCCAGCCGGCTGCTGGGCTTTGCCCGCGACATCATGATCGCCGGTTTCCTGGGTTCGGGCCCGGTGGCCGAGGCCTTCCTGATCGCCTTTTCCCTACCCAACATGTTCCGCCGCTTCTTCGCCGAGGGCGCATTCAACATGGCCTTCGTGCCCATGTTCTCGAAAAAGCTCGAGGCCGGCGACGACCCGGTGACATTCGCCCGCGACGCCCTGTCGGGGCTGGCGACGGTGCTGATCGTCTTCACGGTGCTGGCCCAGCTTCTGATGCCTTGGCTGGTGCTGGCCATGGCCTCGGGCTTCGCCGAGGACGGGCGGTTCGAGATGGCCGTCACCTTCGGCCGCATCGCCTTTCCCTACATCCTGTTCATCTCTCTGGCCGCATTGCTGTCGGGGGTGTTGAACGCGGGCGGGCGGTTCGTGGCGGCGGCGGCGGCACCGCTTTTGCTGAACATCCTCTTTGTCGGCGCCATGGGGCTGGCAAGCTGGCTGGACTGGCCGATGGGCCTGACGCTTGCGTGGACCGTGCCGGTGGCGGGCGTGGCCCAGCTTGCGCTAGTCTGGCAGGCGGCGGCGCGGGCCGGCTTCCGCCTGGTTCCGCGCATGCCGCGCATGACCCCCGACCTCAAGCGGCTGGCAATCATCGCGGCCCCCGCCGCGCTGGCCGGCGGCGTCGTGCAGGTGAACCTGCTGGTCGGCCGCCAGGTCGCCAGCTTCTTCGACGGGGCAATCGCCTGGCTGAACTACGCCGACCGTCTCTACCAGTTGCCGCTGGGCGTGGTGGGCATCGCCATTGGCGTGGTGCTGCTGCCGGATCTGTCGCGCAAGCTGCGTGCGGGTGACGACGATGGCGGCCAGAACGCCCTGTCGCGCGCGGCCGAGGTGTCGATGGCCCTGGCCCTGCCCTCGGCGGTGGGGCTGCTGGTTGTGCCGATGCCCATCGTCTCGGCCCTGTTCGAGCGGGGCGCCTTCGGGCCCGACGACACCGCCGCGACGGCGCTTGCGCTGGCGATCTATGCCCTGGGCCTGCCGGCTTTCGTGCTTCAGAAGGTGCTGCAACCGCTTTACTTCGCGCGTGAGGATACGCGCAGCCCGTTCCGCTACGCGCTGGTCTCGCTGGTGGTGAATGCTGTCGTCGCCATAGGCCTCGCCCCGGTCATCGGCTTCTACGCGGCCGCCCTCGGGACCACGCTTGCGGCCTGGGCCATGGTCCTGCTGCTTTATCGTGGCACAAGGGGCATGGGGCGCGCGGCCAGTTTCGACCGCCGCTTCCGCAACCGGATCTGGCGGATCCTCGCGGCCTCGTTGCTGATGGGGGCGGGCCTGTGGCTGGCGATGATCGTGCTGGGGCCGTTCTTCGGCATCCCCGGGCTGCGCTATGTCGCGCTGAGCGCGCTCATCGTGCTGGGGGCGGTGATCTATTTCGGAGCAGGCGGCCCCTTGGGCGCCTTCCGCCTGTCCGAACTGAAATCGGCCATGCGGCGGTGACGGGCGCGCCGGCGCAGGTTGCGCAGGCGACCTCGGTTCCTTGTCCTAGCGGCGTCGCAGACGCGCGATCACCCGCGCGCCGCCGCCGGGGCTGACCACGAAGGACATGGCAAAGCCCGCGGCAAAGCCCGCGATATCCGCCACCCAGTCGTTGCGCGCATCGAAGATCAGCGAAAACGCCAGCTGGATGCCCAGGAGCATCCCGATCAGGATGAATGCCTGGTGGCGCGGCCCGCCCGTCGCCGTCAGGTTGACCCACAGCAGGAAGGTATAGGCCCCGATCAACCCGTAGACTCCGGGATAGCCACCGATCAGCGGAAAGCGCTCGTCCAGCACCAGCCCGTAGACCAGCGCCCCCACGACCGACGAGGCGAAGAAGATCGCCAGCACCGCCCAGGGGCGGAAGACGTGGGCCACCATATTGCCGATCGCCAGCACGAAGACGATGGCGAAAAGCGCGTGGGTCATCGACTGATGGATCAGCGGGTAGGAGACGAAGCGCCGCAGGATGTCGGCGCGCCAATCACCGGTCTCGATCATGCGCCGGGCCAGTTCCCCGAAGAAGCCCCAGTTGCGGACGGCCTCGGTGCGCCACTCGGCGCCGCCGGGCAGCAGGCCGACCTCGCCCAGCCAGAACAGCCCCTCGATCCCACCGATGATCACCGCCAGGGCGATGATGACGGGGGGAAGGGCGTGAAAGATACGCGGGCCGCTGGGTTCGTTCATGTGACTGTTCCGACTGATCGCGCGGCCGGGGCCGGGCGTGGGGCAAGGGGGGCGAGGTTGACGGTTCTGAGGCTCATGGGTAAGCGAGTGCCAGCCGGAAATCCAGACGGCCCCCAACCCGGCCGCATTCCAGACGGAGCACCCCATGTCCGAAACCCAGTCCCCGACCGATCAGACCGCCGCCACCGATACCGGCACCAGCCGGCACCAGCCGCGGGTCTTCTCGGGCATCCAGCCCTCGGGCGGGCTGACGCTGGGCAACTACCTGGGTGCGATCAAGCGCTTCGTCCAGATGCAGGACAGCGGCATCGAGACGCTTTACTGCATGGTCGACCTGCACGCGATTACCGTCTGGCAGGATCCCGCGAAACTACGCCATGCCACGCGCGAGATCTGTGCCGCCTATATCGCCTGCGGCCTCGATCCCGAACGCTCGATCCTGTTCAACCAAAGCCAGGTGGCCGAGCACGCGCAGCTTGCCTGGATCTTCAACTGCGTCGCCCGGATGGGCTGGCTGAACCGGATGACCCAGTTCAAGGACAAGGCCGGCAAGAACCGCGAGAACGCCAGCGTCGGCCTCTTCGCCTACCCCAACCTGATGGCCGCCGACATCCTGATCTACCACGCGACCCATGTGCCCGTGGGCGAGGACCAGAAACAGCATCTTGAGCTGACCCGCGACATCGCCGCCAAGTTCAACAACGATTTCGGCGTGGACTTCTTCCCGATCACCGAACCGGTGATCGAGGGCACCGCCACCCGGGTGATGAGCCTTCGCGACGGCTCGGCCAAGATGTCCAAGTCCGATCCTTCGGACATGAGCCGGATCAACCTGACCGATGATGCCGACACGATCGCCAAGAAGATCCGCAAGGCGCGCACCGACCCCGAGGCCCTGCCCTCCGAGGTGGCGGGCCTGGCCGAGCGCCCCGAGGCGCGCAATCTGGTCAACATCTGCGCCGCCCTCTCGGACCGCACGGCGGACGAGGTGCTGGCAGAGTACGGCGGCCGCCAATTCTCGGAGTTCAAGCCGATGCTGGCCGATCTGGCCGTGGACCGGCTGTCGCCCATCTCGTCGCGGATGGAAGAGCTGATGCGCGACACGACCGAGATCGACCGCATCTTGGGCGCCGGCGCCGACCGCGCCCGCCAGATTGCGGCGCCGATCCTCAAGCAGACCTACGACATCGTGGGCATGATCCGCAGCTGACCGGGTTGCCGGCCTGTTACGGCCCCTCCGATACCCCGCCCAAAAAATGACCCCGCCGGAAGCATGAACTTCCGGCGGGGCGGTGGGCCCCGTGGGAGGCGGGGCCGGTCAGCCCCGGGGGAGACGGGGCATTCCTGAAACTTTCAGTATCGGGCGATCAGACCAGTTTGACCTGGGTGCCAACCTTGGCCAGGCTGAACAGCTCGGCGATCTGGGCGTTGTAGAGGCCGATGCAGCCATCGGACGAACGGCGGCCGATCTTGCGCGTGTCGTGGGTGCCGTGCACGCGATAGTACTGCCAGCTGAGATAGAGGGCATGGGTGCCCAGCGGGTTCTTGGGGCCGGCCGGCACGGTGACGGGCAGGCTGGGATCACGCTCACGCATGGAGGGGGTGGGCGTCCAGGTGGGGCCCTCGACCTTGCGGATGACGCGGGTCATGCCGCGCTTGGTCAGCTCTTCGCTGATCGGAACCGAAGTGGGGTAGATCTTGTAGATCGACTCGTCCTCGGACCAGAAATGGGCCACGCGGGAAACGGTGTCGCAAAGCAGGACGCCGTTCTTGGTGTTGGGGAAGTGCTCACGCCAATCCAGCATGCGGAAGCTCGACAGGTTGCGCGACGCCGTCTCGCGCTGCTCGGCGGCGAGATCCTCGGCCAGGGCCGGATCGTTGGTCGCGGTCTGGGCGCGCAGGATTGCCGGCGCCGAGAGTGTTGCAAGCCCGACCGAGCCGGAAAGAACGAACCCGCGGCGCGAGAAAGATTTTCCTGTCATGGAGTGCCTCCTTGTTCATATTCATAATATTGCATGTATCTGCCTTTTCAATGCCTAGAACCCCGATCTGTTCCGAGCAATTCAACTGATCGTGTGGATCGCGTGCTGAGGCAGAAGGGCCACGCCACCCCTCCCGTGCCGGAGGGTTGGGGGCCTTCCGGCACCTAACGTCAACCATGTATGGGCCCCCGCCCTTACGGGGGCCGTCAGCCGTGCCCGAAAGCGCGCGCCGCTTGTCACAAAAGCTTCGGAAAACCGTGGGCTGCCTGTCACACTGCGGGGCTAGCAGACACCCGGACCCGGCGCCTGCCGGGCACCGGACCGATGACCGGCCGGCATTCATGGGAGCATAGGATATGGCTAACGACCGCATGTCGTTCGACGAATACGACGAGATCATCAATCCGCGCGACGAGCGCACCCAGTTCGACGAGGTGGTCGACCGCGCCCTGTCGCGTCGCGGCTTTCTGGGCGGGGTGATGTCCTTCGGCGCCGGCGGCTTCGTGGCCGGCACCGGCACCGCGACCGCCCTTGGTGCGGCACTGCTGCCCCGCCCGGCGGGCGCCGTGGCCGCCGACCGCTTCGGCTTCGATGCGATCGCCGCCAACACCCTCGATACCGTGACCGTGCCCGAGGGCTACGAGTGGAAGATGCTGGTCAGCTGGGGCGACCCGCTGTGGTCGGACGTGCCGGCCTTCGATCCGGCGACCCGGGGCACGGCCGAAAGCCAGGCCCGCGCCTTTGGCGACAACAACGACGGCATGGCCCTGTTCGAGCGCGACGGCACCACCGTCATCGCGGTCAACAACGAATACACCAACCGCGACATCATCTGGGGCAACCGCCCCGAGGGCAAGCCCGCCGACGCCGACGACCTGCGCAAGGGCATGATGGCCCACGGCGTCTCGGTGATGGAGATCCGCGCGGGCGACGAGGGCTGGTCGGTGATCCAGGACAGCCCCCTGAACCGCCGCATCACCCCGATGACCGACATGACCCTGACCGGCCCCGCCGCCGGTCACGAACTGCTGCGCACCGCCGCCGACCCCGAAGGCACCACCGCCCGCGGCACCTGGAACAACTGTGGCAACGGCCGCACGCCCTGGGGCACCTATCTGACCTGCGAGGAAAACTTCAACGGATACTTCTCGGCCTCGCAAGACGGGTTCGAGCCGGTGGCCGAGCTGAAGCGCTATGGCATCTCGGACAAGGACTGGGGCTATGGCTGGGCCGCGATCGATGCGCGTTTCGACGTGAGCCAGGAGCCGAACGAGCCCAACCGCGCCGGCTACGTGGTCGAGGTCGATCCCTTCGATCCCCAATCGACCCCGCGCAAGCTGACCGCCCTTGGCCGGTTCAAGCACGAGAACGCCGAGCTGGTGATGACCGGCGACGGCCGCGCCGTGGTCTACATGGGCGACGATGAGCGGGGCGAGTTCCTGTATCGCTTTGTCTCGGACCCGCCCGAGGCCGGTGCCAAAGCCGGTCCCGCCCTTCTGGAAAAGGGCACGCTTTACGCGGCCCGGTTCACCGACGACCAGACCGGCCGCTGGTTGCCCCTTACCCCCGAGACCACGGGCATGACCGAGGCCGAGATCTGCATCCACACCCGGCAGGCAGCCTCGAGCGTCGGGGCCACCACGATGGACCGCCCCGAATGGGTCGCCTCGCACCCCGAGCGGGCCGAGGTCTATGTGGCGCTGACCAACAACAAGAACCGCGGCCTGAAGCCCAACGCGGGCGGCGACGAGACCCCCGTCGGCGGCCCCAACCCGCGCGAGGCCAATGTCTACGGCCAGATTCTGCGCTGGCGCCCGGCGGACGAGGACCATACCTCGGACGAGTTTGCCTGGGATCTCTTCGCCCTTGCCGGCAACCCCGAGGTGCACGACGGGCCCAAGGCGGGCTCTGACAACATCAACGCCGGGAACATGTTCAACTCGCCCGACGGGATGAGCTTCGACCGTCGCGGCATGCTGTGGATCCAGACCGACGGCAAATACTCGAACGAGGGCGATTTCGCCGGCATGGGCAACAACCAGATGCTGGTCGGCGACACCACCACCGGCGAGATCCGCCGCTTTCTGGTCGGCCCCCGCGAATGCGAGGTCACGGGCATGATGTGGGCGCCCGACGGCAAGACCGTCTTTGTCGGCATCCAGCATCCGGGCGAGGACGGCAACAGCGCCTTCCCCGGAACCCAAGGCGTTCCGCGCTCGGGCATCGTCGCCGTCCGCCGCACGGATGGGGCCCAGATCGCCTGAGGGCCAAGCTCCTGTCTTGGGCGAACGACCCCCGGCCCCCGGCGCATTCGTGCCGGGGGCTTTTTTCTTGTCAGCCGGGCTTTGTGGCGATGCAGGCGGTGAGGGCCGCATGGTGCCCACCGTGGCCGAAAGGTCGGATCACGGCCCTTGCCGCGTGCCCGCCCCTTGCGTTTGCCTGTCACCTCTCTAGGAACGGCGCGGTAAGTCGAAACCGCGCCGCAGGCCCAAGGCCGCCGCCTGCCGCGCCGCCATCCGGAGGCCCCCGGTGCTCCACTCCCCGCGCCACCCCTTCCTCAGATGCCCCGCCCCCGCGGCGGCGCCAGGGGCGTGCCGATGATTCGCCTCGACGACGGGCCCGGCGGGCGGCCGGCGGTCTTTGACCGGCCCAAGCGCCTGATCCGCGCCGACAGCGTGGCCGAGGTGGCGCCCGCGCTGGACAAGCTCGACGAGGCGTTGCGCGCCGGCGACTGGGTCGCGGGGTTCATGAGCTACGAGGCGGGTTATGCACTGGAAGAGCGTCTTGCCCCCCTGATGCCCGCCGACCGGCGGATGCCGCTGGTGCTTTTCGCGGTCTGCGACGCGCCCCGCCCCCCGCGCCCCGAGGATGCGGGCGAAGGGCCCGTCGCCCTCAGCCCGCCGCGCCCGCTGCTGGATGCCGCGACCCATGGCGCTGCGGTTGAACGGGCGCTGGAATACATCCGTGCGGGCGATTGCTACCAGGTCAACCTGACCTTCCCCCTCGATGCCGAGTACGAGGGCGATCCGCGCGCCCTTCAGGCGGCGCTGGCGCGGGTGCAGCCGGTGGGCCACGGCGCACTGGTCGATCTGCCGGATGCGCCGTGCATCGCCTCGCTCTCGCCCGAGCTTTTCTTTCGCACGGACCCCCAGGGCCGCATCGCCACCCACCCGATGAAGGGCACCCGCCCGCGTCACGACGATCCTGCCCGGGACGCGCGCCTGCGCCAGGAGCTGCGCGACAGCATCAAGGACCGGGCCGAGAACCTGATGATCGTCGACCTGATGCGCAACGACCTGTCGCGCTTTTCCAAAGTTGGCAGCGTCCGGGTCCCCGGCCTTTTCGAGGTCGAGACCTATGCCACCGTGCATCAGATGGTCTCCCGCGTGACCGGAGAGCTGCGCGCGGGCACGGGTCTGGCGGACATCATGCGGGCGCTCTTTCCCTGCGGATCGATCACCGGCGCGCCGAAGATCCGCGCCATGGAAATCATCGTCGAGCTGGAGCACGCGGCGCGCGACGTCTATTGCGGCAGCATCGGCTGGGCCGCGCCCGACGGCGCCTCGTCCTTCAACGTGGCGATCCGCACGCTGACCCTGTTCGACGACGGGCGCGCGCGGCTGAACGCCGGCGGCGGCATCGTCGCCGATTCGACCCCCGAGGACGAATATCAGGAGGCGTTGTGGAAGGCGCGTTTCGCGCGGCTGGTGCCATGACTGGCCCCGACGCCATATCTGTCGACCCGCACCCCCTGTTGATCGAGACCCTGGGCTGGGACGGGCAGTGCCTGAACCGTCGCGACCTGCACCAGGCGCGGCTGGCACGCAGCGCGGCGGCCTTGGGTTATCCCCACGATCCGGCCCACGTTGCTGAAGCGCTGGACCGGATCGCAGGCCCCGCCCCCCTCCGCGTACGCCTGACGCTGGATGCGACGGGAAGGGTGGAACTGACCTCGGCCGCCCTGCCCCCGACACCGGCCAGCTGGCGTGTCATGCTGGCCGACACCCGGCTTGACGAAGACGATCCCTGGCTGCGCCACAAGACCGGCAACCGCGCCCTCTACGACCGCCACCGCGCCGACCTGCCCCAGGGGGTGGACGAGGTGATCTTCGTCAACCGGGCCGGGCGGATGGCGGAGGGGACGATCACCAACCTCTTCTACCGCCTGCCGGGCGCAGGGGATCTTTTCACCCCGCCGCTTGCCGACGGCTGCCTGCCCGGCTGCCTGCGCGCCGAGCTTCTGGCGCGGGGCGATTGCACGGAACGATCCCTGCCGCTGTCCGACCTGGGGAGCGTCCCCCTGTTCTGCGGCAATTCCCTGCGCGGGCTGATCCCGGCCACGCTGACCTCGGGACCGGCCCCAACACACTGAGGAACGCGACGTATTGCGCCCGGCGGACGGGTTGGCCATGATGCGCCGCAACCCGGGAGACACCAATGCGCAAGTTCCTCGTCATCCTCGACAACAGCCGCGAATGCCTGAACGCGATGCGTTTTGCCGCCATGCGCGCCAAGAAGACCGGCGGCCAGGTCGAGATCCTGGCCATCATCCCGCCCGAGGAATTCAACCACTGGCTGGGCGTCGGCGACCTGATGCGCGAAGAGGCCCGCGACCGGATCGAGGCCCATTTCGAGGTCTTCGCCAAGTGGATGCGCGACAAACAGGGCATCGACCCCGAGCTGGTCATCCGCGAGGGCGAGGCCGTGCCCGAGATCCTGGCCCAGATCCGCGAGGATTCCGAGATCGGCGTCGTCGTGCTGGGCGCGGGAACCGACAAGGCCGGGCCCGGGCCGCTGGTGAATGCGCTGTCGCGCGCCTCGGGCGATTTGCTGGTGCCGCTGACCATCGTTCCGGGGGAGCTGTCCAAGGAACGGCTTGATGCCATTACCTGAACTGGCCCGAGGGGCGGCATCGGCCTGCGTTGAAAGGCCCGCGACCCTCGTTTTCCACCCATCTTAGAATCATTCTAAATCTTGACACGCGCCCCGCCGGGACGCATATCTGTAACCCAGATCGGAGGCGTCATCCCATGTTCATCCAGACCGAATCCACCCCGAACCCCGCCACCCTGAAATTCCTGCCCGGCCAGACGGTGATGACCGCCGGCACGGCTGATTTCCCCGCGGCGGACACGGCGGCCAAATCGCCCCTCGCCACACGGCTCTTTGCCGTCAGCGGCGTCACCGGCGTCTTTCTCGGCAATGATTTCGTCACCGTCACCAAGCAGGCGGATGTGGAATGGGATCACGTGAAACCCGCGATCCTGGGCGCCATCATGGAGCATTTCCAGTCGGGTCAGCCCATCATCGACGAAGGCTCCGACACCGGCGACGGCCACGCCGCCCATGACGGTCCCGACGCCGAGATCGTCGGCCAGATCAAGGAGCTGCTGGATACCCGCGTGCGCCCCGCCGTGGCCCAGGACGGCGGCGACATCACCTTCCACGGCTTCGAGCGTGGCGTCGTCTACCTGCACATGCAGGGCGCCTGCGCCGGCTGCCCCTCGTCGACGCTGACGCTGAAGATGGGGATCGAGAACCTGCTGCGCCACTATATCCCCGAGGTGGTCGAGGTGCGCCCAGTTGCCGCCTGACCTTCTGACACTGGCATTCGACACATCGGCCGCGCATTGCGCGGCCGCTTTGCTTTGCGGCGACCGGGAATTGGCCTCCGCCCACGAGGAGATGCGCAAGGGCCAGACCGAGCGGCTGTTCCCACTGCTCGAAGAGATGCTTGAGCGCGGTGGCGCCAACTGGGCCGACTTGGACCTGCTCGGCGTGGGGATCGGGCCGGGGAACTTCACCGGCATCCGCATCTCGGTCTCGGCGGCGCGGGGACTGGCGCTGTCGCTGGGGATCAAGGCGGTAGGGATCTCACCGCTGGAGGCCCAGGCCGAGGGGCACGCGCACCCGCTTCTCTCGCTTGGCGCGGCCCATGCGGGCCAGGTCTACGCCGCCCGCGTCGATCGCAACGCGATGGCCACGCCCGCCCTGATGGCGCCGGAAGAGGCGCTTGAGCTGGCCAAGGCGCAGGACCTGCCTGTCTGTGCCGCCCCCCCGCTGGTCGAGGGGGTCACGACCGCCCCCGGCCTGCACCTTCTGCCGTCCGGCCCGCTGGCCCCCGCCATCGCGCGGCTTGCCCAGCGCCGTGCCGACGACGCCCCGGAGCGGCCCGCGCCGCTTTACGTCCGGCCGGCGGATGCCGCCCCCTCCCGCGACACGGCGCCGGTGATCCTGCCATGAGCGGGGCCGGCGGCGCGCCGACCCCGACGGCAGGCGCCAAAGCGGCCCCGGACCCCGCCCTGCTGGCCGACCTGCACGCCCGCTGTTTCACTACCCCCCGCCCCTGGAGCGCGGAGGAGATCGCCGGATTGCTGGGCACGCCCGGGGTCTTCCTCAAGGGCGACGCCACGGGCTTTGTCATGGGCCGGGTGATCCTGGACGAATCCGAACTTCTGACCCTCGCCGTCGATCCGGACCTGCGCGGCCAAGGGCGTGGCCGCGCCCTGCTGCGGGGATTCGTCGAAGCCTCTTCTGCCCGTGGCGCCACCCGCGCCTTTCTCGAGGTGGCCGCCGACAATATCGTGGCCTTGTCCCTTTACGAGGGCGATGGCTGGCAGCGGACCGGCCTGCGCCGAGGCTACTACCGGCCCCATGCGACCGGAACGCCCCCGCCCGGCGCCCCGGGAACAGCGGCAAGGGGCGCGCCGATCGACGCCGTGGTCATGGCCCGCGCCCTCTGACTGGACCATTTGGTCCACCGGGTCGCACGCAAGGGCCCGCCTGACGCCGCGATCCCCCACTTTACTGTTGACCCCCTTGCCGCCCTGCGGCCTTAATCGGGCGTGTTCGCCTGGGATCAGGGCGATGCCCGTGCGGTGTGATCCGCCCCACTAAGACAACTCGGGAGAGTGCGATGACCTTCATGAAACCCCTTCTCGGCGCCGCCGCCGTCCTTGCCATGACCACGGGCACGCTGCTGGCCGAACCTGCGCTGATCTATGACCTGGGCGGCAAGTTCGACAAATCCTTCAACGAGGCCGCCTATACCGGCGCCGAGCGTTGGGCCAAGGAAAACGGCGCCACCTACCGCGAGATCGAGATGCAGTCCGAAGCCCAGCGCGAGCAGGCCCTGCGCCGCTTTGCCGAGGCCGGCGCCAACCCGATCGTGATGACCGGCTTCAGCTTTGCCAGTGTCCTCGAAGAGGTGGCCCCCGATTATCCCGACACCAAGTTCGCCCTGATCGACATGGTCGTCGATCAGCCCAACGTGCGCTCGGTCGTGTTCAACGAGCACGAGGGGTCGTACCTGGTCGGCATGCTGGCGGCGATGGCCTCCAAGACCGGCACCGTCGGCTTCATCGGTGGCATGGACATCCCGCTCATCCGCAAATTCGCCTGCGGCTACAGCCAGGGCGCCAAGGCCGCCAATGCCGATGTCACGGTGATCGAGAACATGACCGGCACCACCCCCGCCGCATGGAACGACCCGGTCAAGGGCTCCGAGCTGACCAAGGCCCAGATCAGCCAGGGCGCCGACGTGATCTATGCCGCCGCCGGCGGCACCGGCGTGGGCGTGCTGCAGACCGCCGCCGACGAGGGCATCCTGTCCATCGGCGTCGACAGCAACCAGAACTACATGCACCCCGGCAAGGTCCTGACCTCGATGGTCAAGCGCGTCGACAACGCGGTCGAGGAGGCGATGGCCCAGGGCACCGAGCTTGAGACCGGCTTCAACGTGATGGGCCTGGCCAATGACGGCGTTGGCTACGCCGTGGACGAGCACAACAAGGATCTCATCACCGACGAGATGAAGGCCGCCGTCGAAGAGGCCAAGGCCAAGATCATCGCCGGCGAGATCAAGGTGCACGACTACATGTCCGACAGCAGCTGCCCCAGCTCGTAAGGCGCGGGGCGTGACGCGGAACGATCCTACGGGGCGGCCGGTGACGGCCGCCCCTGACACGTCCGGGCCGGCCCATGCAGGTGCGGGTGGCGGGGTCGGGCACGATTCGGTGCCCGCGATCGAGCTGCGCGGCATCTCGAAGGCCTTCGGCCCGGTGCAGGCCAACCGCGACATCTCGCTGAAGGTCATGCCGGGCACGATCCACGGCATCATCGGCGAGAACGGCGCAGGCAAGTCGACCCTGATGTCGATCCTCTACGGCTTCTACAAGGCCGACGCCGGCGAGATCCTGATCCGCGGCAAGCGCGTCGAGATCCCAGACAGCCAGGCCGCGATCGCCGCCGGCATCGGTATGGTCTTCCAGCATTTCAAGCTGGTGCAGAATTTCACCGTGCTGGAAAACGTGATCCTGGGGGTCGAGAGCGGCCGCCTGCTGAAACCCTCGAAGGCCAAGGCGCGGGGGCTGCTGAAACAGCTGGCCGAGGAATACGAGCTTCACGTCGATCCCGACACGCTGATCGAGGAGCTGAACGTCGGTCACCAGCAGCGGGTCGAGATCCTCAAGGCCCTCTATCGCGAGGCCGACATCCTGATCCTGGACGAGCCCACCGGCGTGCTGACCCCGCCCGAGGCCGACCACCTGTTCCGCATCCTCGAAGGCCTGCGCCGCGAGGGCAAGACCATCATCCTGATCACCCACAAGCTGCGCGAGATCATGGAAATCACCGACACGGTCAGCGTCATGCGCCGTGGCGAGATGACCGCCACCCTGCCCACCGCCGACACCTCGCCCGAAGAACTGGCCGAGCTGATGGTCGGCCGCAAGGTGCTGCTGCGGGTCGACAAGCACCCCGCTCGCCCCGGACCCGTCGTGCTGTCGGTCGAGGGGCTGCGCGTGACCGACGACAAGGGGGTCGAGCGGCTGCGCGGCATCGACCTGGACATCCGCGCAGGCGAGATCCTGGGCATCGCCGGCGTCGCCGGAAACGGGCAGTCCGAACTGTTGAGGGTGCTGGGCGGCATTGCCAAGGGGCGCGGGCGCGTCACCATGAACGGCACGCCGCTGCCGCTGGAGGGCGCGGGCGCCGACGGTCGCAGTCGCCGCGCCGCCGGCATCGCCCATGTCCCCGAGGATCGTCAGCACGAAGGCCTGATCATGGATTTCTCCGCTTGGGAGAACGCGGCCTTCGGCTACCATGATGACCCGCGCTTCGGCAGCGGGACACTGATGGACAACCGCGCCATCCAGGACGACACCCGCGCCAAGATCGAACGCTTCGACATCCGCCCCGCCGACCCGATGCTGTCGGCGCGCAACTTCTCGGGCGGCAACCAGCAGAAGATCGTCCTGGCACGAGAGATCGAGCGCAATCCCGACCTGCTGCTGATCGGGCAGCCGACGCGCGGCGTCGACATCGGCGCGATCGAGTTCATCCATCAGCAGATCGTGCGCCTGCGCGACGCGGGCAAGGCGATCCTGCTGGTCTCGGTCGAGCTGGACGAGATCATGGGCCTGTCGGACCGGATCGCCGTGATGTTCGACGGGCGCATCATGGGCTTTCGCGATCCGCGCATCACCGACGAGAAAGAGCTGGGCCTGCTGATGGCGGGCATCGCCGATCCGGCACCGGCCACCGGGGGAGAGGGCTGATGGATCGGATGCCGAAATGGGCGGACGTGCTGCTGATCCCGCTGATCAGCCTGACCCTGGCCGCGCTGCTCTCGGCGCTGGTGATCCTGGCCATCGGAGAGGACCCGCTGGCGGCGGTGACGATGATGGTCAAAGGCTCGCTGGGGTCGACCTATGGCTGGGGCTACACCCTCTACTACGCCACGAATTTCATGTTCACCGGCCTGGCGGTCGCGGTTGCCTTCCACGCCCGGCTTTTCAACATCGGCGGCGAGGGGCAGGCGGTCCTGGGCGGGCTTGGCGTCGCCATCGTGGCCCTGTCGGTGCCCTGGCCACACTGGAGCCTCGCGCTGGCGGCGGCGCTGGTCGCGGCGGCGCTGTTCGGGGCCGGCTGGGCACTGATCCCGGCCTATCTTCAGGCCCGGCGCGGCAGCCATGTCGTGATCACCACGATCATGTTCAACTTCATTGCCGCCTCGCTGCTGAACTACATCCTGGTCAACATCATGCGCCCCACCGGCCAGATGGAGCCCGCGACCGCCAAGTTCCCCAAGGCAACCCACCTGCCGACCCTGCACGATCTGCTGGCGCCGCTGGGCATCCCGTTTTCCAAGGCAGCGCCGGTGAATATCACCCTGCTGATCGCTGTGGCGGCCTGTATCCTCGTCTGGGTGCTTCTGTGGCGCACGCGGGCCGGCTACGAGATCCGCGCCTACGGCCATTCCGAGCCGGGCGCGCTTTACGCCGGGATCTCACCCTTCCGCATCACCATGCTGGCGATGCTGCTCTCGGGCGGGCTGGCGGGGATGATGGCCGTCAACAATGTCATGGGCGAGGCCGAGCGGCTGGTGCTGAATGCGGTCGAGGGGGCGGGCTTCATCGGCATCGCCGTGGCGCTGATGGGCCGCTCGCACCCGTTCGGGGTATTCCTGGCGGCGATCCTGTTCGGCTTTCTCTACCAGGGCGGGGCCGAGCTGGCGCTCTGGACCAATATCCCGCGTGAGCTGATCGTGGTGATCCAGGCGCTGGTGATCCTGTTCACCGGGGCGCTGGACAACATGGTCCGCATGCCGCTGGAGCGTCTTTTCCGCCGCCGTGCCGGTGGCGGTGCCCGGGGCGGTGCCGGTGGTGCAGGATCCTCGGGTTCGGGCGGTGCCGAAAGCACGGCGCCCAAGCCCCACACCCGCACCACCCCCATCCCCGGCGCCCCGGCCGACGAGCCGGCGGCAGGGCCCACCGCCGCCGACAGCCCGGCCGCGTCCGACCCCGCCACCCCCGATGGCCGCCGCCATCCGCCGGTCTGAGGAGAGATTGCCATGGGTCCCGCAGACATCCTGACCATCCTCGACAACGGTATCGAGCCGCTGGTGGAGCTTCTGGCCTCGACCATCCGGCTGGCGACGCCGCTGCTGCTGGCTTGCCTCGCGGGTCTTTTTTCCGAGCGGGCGGGCATTTTCGACATCGGGCTCGAAGGCAAGATGCTGGCCGCGGCCTTCTTCTCGGCGGCGGTCGCGGCGATGACCGGCTCTGTCTGGCTGGGGCTGCTGGCGGGGATCGCGGCATCGCTGGTGCTGTCGGGCATCCACGGGCTCGCCTCGATCACCTTCCGGGGCAACCAGCTGATCTCGGGCGTGGCGATCAACTTCCTCGCCGCCGGGATGACGGTGCTTGTGGCCCAGGACTGGTTCAAGCAGGGCGGGCGCACCCCTTCGCTGATCGCCGGCGGCCGGTTCGAGGCGATCGACCTGCCCTTCGCCACCGAGCTGCGCGACGTGCCCCTTCTGGGGCCCCTCTATTCCGAGCTGCTGTCGGGCCACACGATTCTGGTCTACCTGGCCTTCCTGGCCGTGCCGCTAAGCTGGTTCGTGCTGTTCCGCACCCGCTTCGGCCTGCGGCTGCGGGCGGTGGGCGAGAACCCGGCGGCGGTGGACACGGCCGGTATCTCGGTCGTGCGCCTGCGCTACGCGGCGGTGGCGATCTGCGGCGTCCTCTGCGGCATCGCTGGCGCCTATCTGGCCACCGCGCTCCAGGCCGGGTTCGTCAAGGACATGACCGCCGGGCGCGGCTTCATTGCACTGGCGGCGCTGATCTTCGCCAAGTGGCGCCCGTGGCACGCGCTGTGGGCCTGCCTGCTGTTCGGCCTGCTGCAGGCGGCGGCGCTGCGCTACCAGAACATCGACGTGGTCGGCATCCTTATCCCGGTGCAGCTGATGGACGCCCTGCCCTACGTCCTGACGGTGGTGATCCTTGCCGGCTTCGTCGGGCGCGCGATCCCGCCCCGCGCGGGGGGCGAGCCCTACGTGAAGGAAAGATGACACCGGGCGTAACCGGGGCTTAACCTGGCCCCGTCGCGATCGGTGAAAAGCCGCCCCACGAGGCGTCCGATCCCCTTTTGTCGGCCCTGCCTATTGTTTCCTGCCGGGGCCCGGGTGTATGGCAGAAGCATCCTTTGTCTGAAAACGTGTTCAATGCAGATATACCTTCCGATTGCCGAAGTATCGGTAAACGCTTTCGTCCTTCTGGGACTGGGCGGGATCGTGGGCATATTGTCTGGCATGTTCGGCGTCGGCGGCGGATTTCTGATCACCCCCCTGCTTTTCTTCATCGGCATTCCGCCGGCGGTGGCGGTCGCGACCGGCACCAACCAGATCGTCGCCTCCTCCTTCTCGGGGCTGCTGGCGCATCTCAAGCGCAAGACAGTCGATCTGAGGATGGGCACGGTGTTGCTGGCCGGGGGTCTGGTCGGGGCCGCGCTGGGGGTCCAGGTCTTTGCGATGCTGCGCGAGATGGGCCAGGTCGATCTGCTGGTCAAGCTTTGCTACGTCGTCTTCCTGGGGATCATCGGCGCGCTGATGTTCATAGAAAGCCTGCGCGCGCTGCGCCGCTCCAGAACCCCGGGCAGATCCGCACCCCGGCGGCAGCGGACCTGGGTCCACGCCCTGCCCCTCAAGATGAAATTCCGAACCTCGGGCCTCTACATCTCGGCCATTCCGCCGGCGATCGTGGGCATGATGGTGGGGGTCCTGGCGGCGGTCATGGGCGTCGGCGGCGGCTTCATCATGGTGCCCGCGATGATCTACGTGCTGGGCATGCCGACCAAGGTCGTCGTGGGCACGTCGCTCTTTCAGATCATCTTCGTCACCGCCTTCACGACCCTCATGCACGCGGTCACCAACTACACCGTCGACATGGCGCTGGCCGCGCTGCTGCTAGTGGGTGGGGTGATCGGCGCCCAGGTCGGCACCCGCATCGGCATCAAGATGAAGGCCGAGCAGTTGCGCATTCTTCTGGCGCTGCTGGTGCTGGTCGTCTGTGGCAAGCTGGCTCTCGAGCTGCTGCTTGAGCCGAGCGAGCTCTACTCGATCGGGCCGGTGGGGCAATGATGCGGCGACTCCTCCGTTCCGCGGCCGTGATCCTGGCCACCGCGCTGATGCCTGTGGCCCTGGCCGCGCAGGAGGCACGGGACGCCCCCGAGGCGACGCAGTCCGCGCCGGCCGCCGCCGAGGCTGCCGCGCCGACTACCGCGGACACCCCGGACACGCCTGGCGCCGAGGCGCCCCCCACCGCCGCCGAAAGCAAACCCGAGAAGGAGGAGAGCGCGCCCGAAACGATCGTGGCATCGCTTTCTCAGAACCGGGTTTCGATCACCGCCAGTTTCGATGGATCCGAGATCCTGATCTTCGGCGCCGTCAAGCGTGAACGGCCCGCCCCCGACGGGCCGCTTCACGTCATCATCACCGTCTCGGGCCCCAGCATGCCCACCACCGTCCGCCGCAAGGAGCGGGTGGCGGGCATCTGGGTCAACACCGACGCGGTCGAGATCGACGCCGCCCCCAGCTTCTACGCCGTGTCGACCACCGCGCCCCTGCCAGAGATCCTGTCCGAGGTGTCGGACCTGCGCCACCGCATCTCGATCGAACGGGCGATCCGGTCGGTCGGGGCACCGGCGACGATCACCGACTCCCCCGCCTTCACCGAGGCGCTGATCCGCATTCGCGAGAAACAGGACCTCTACGCCCTGCTCGAGAACAGCACCACGCTGCTGGACGATGCGCTGTTTCGGACAGAGATCGCCCTTCCGGCCAACCTGGTCGAGGGCAATTACACGACCCGCATCTACCTGCTGCGCGGCGGCCGGGTGGTCGAAGAATCCGACACCACGATCTTCGTCAGCAAGGTCGGGGTGGAGCGCTGGATCTTCAACCTGGCCCATGAACAGCCGCTGATCTACGGGCTGCTGTCGCTCTTCATCGCCATCGCGGCGGGATGGGGCGCCTCAGCCGTGTTCCGCTACATGCGGTTCTAGGACGACTTCTGAAGGGCGGCACGCCCCTGCCACGGGGGCAGGGAAGCGCCTTCTCAACAGGTCCTAGCCGCGCCCGATAAAGGGCATCTTGGTCGCCATCACGGTCATGAACTGCACATTGGCCGACAGCGGCAGCCCCGCCATGTGCAGAACCGCGTCCGCCGCGTGGCTGACATCCATGGTCGGGGGCGGCTCGTGCCCGTCGGCCACGGCGCGCGCGGCGATCCCTTCCAGAAGCTCGGTCCTGGCGTTGCCGATGTCGATCTGTCCGCAGGCGATGTCGAAGGGGCGCCCATCCAGGCTGATCGACTTGGTCAGCCCGGTGATCGCGTGCTTGGTGGTCGTGTAACAGACCGCCCCCTCGCGCGGCGACTGGGCGGAGATCGAGCCGTTGTTGATGATCCGCCCGCCCTGGGGGTCCTGCCGGCGCATCAGGGCGAAGGCCTTTCGCGCGCAGAGGAACATGCCCGTCAGATTGACACCCAGCGCCTGTTGCCAAGCCGCGACCGGCACTTCGTCGATGGGGGCCGCGGGGGTAAAGATACCGGCGTTGTTGAAGAGCACGTCCAACCGACCGACCTTGTCGGTGAAACTGGCGAAGGCGGCATCGACCGCGTCGGGGTCGGTGACATCGGCGGCCAGCACGACGGCCCCGTCGCGGCCCCCGGCCACCTCCTGCAAAAGCGACTCGCGCCGGGCGACGAGGCCGACAGTCCAGCCTGCGTTCAGAAATGCCTCGGCGGTGGCGCGCCCGATCCCCGAGGAGGCGCCGGTGACGATGATCGTTCCCGCCATGCTATCGTCCCCCGTTCAGTTGCAATTGCCCCAGGATCACGGCCCGCGCGGGCCCCGCTCGTAGGAATGAAAAGCGCATCGGATCGTCCCCTGTCACCGGGCCGGCGCGCCCGGGTCCGCGTGCGTGGTCGCGTCCCCGTTCGCAGGCCCTTGCCTACCGCCTCATGGCGTCGGGCGCAGGCTAGACCGCCTCTCCGGCATCTTCCAGCCCCTCCAGCGCCAGGGGCGGCGGTGCGGCTTTCAGATCATCGGTGACAAGCGGCCCGGTCGGCCGGGCCAGCCGGTTGCGCGTCACCCAGTAGAGCCGGGTCGAGGCGCGGGTGATCGCGACATAGGCTAGGCGTTTCCAAAGGGGCTGACCGGCCTCGATCCGCCCCGCGCGGGAGGCGGCGTAGAGGTCGGGGGCAAAGACCTGGACATTCTCCCACTGGCTGCCCTGAGCCTTGTGGATGGTGACGGCGGCCCCGTGCAGGAAGGCCGCGCCCATGCGAGCGGCATAGGGGATGAACGGTTCTTCCTCGTCGGGATGTTCGATCTTGACGATCGAGGCGGCGCTGACCTGGGGATCCTCGGCGCCGATCACATGCAGCTTGCTGAACCCCGGCTTGCGGCCGGGCCCCAGGTAGACCACCTGCGCCCCCTTGATGAGGCCGCGCGCCTCGAGGTCGATGCGCTTCTTGCGGTGCTTGAGCGGCAGTTCCAGACCGTCGCAGATCAGCGGCTCGCCGGGCAGCAGCGCGTCGGCGGGGGCGCCGTAGGCCGCGCGGAAGGCCTGGATCAGGCGGATGCGGGTCGCGTTGCGCCACACCAGCACCGGCGAGCGGGCCATCAGATCCGCGATCACCCGCTGGCCCAGGACGACCCGGTCATCGCGGCTGGCGGCCTCCTCGATCATGCGCTCGAAACTGTAGAAATCCAGCGCGGGGTCGCCCAGCGCATGAGCCAGATCCAGGATCGGGTTGTCCTCGGCCTGACGGTGGATGCGGCTCAGGACAAGGCGCTGGGGTTCGGGCAGCTCGTCGAAGACCATCTTTCCCGACTGGCCCACCGGGGCAAGCTGCGCCGGGTCACCGAAAAGCACCAGCGTCGGAAAGATCTCACGCAGATCGTCGAGCTGCTTTTCGTCCAGCATCGAGGATTCGTCGACAAAGCCGATATCCAGCGGATCGTCGCGGCGCTTCCAGCCGGTGATGAAATCCGACCCCCGCAGCCCGGCAGCGGCAAGCGCCCCGGGGATCGAACGGTGCAGTTGGTAAAAGGCGTGCGCCCGGTCCAGCGCCTGCTCCGGCAGGTCCGCGATGTCGGGGCGATCACCGTCGTTGACCAGCCACTCGGCGATCCGCTCGTATTCCGGGTCATAGACGGGGGTGTAGAGGATGCGGTGAATGGTGGTCGCCGACACGCCGCGGTTGCGCAGTACGCTGGCGGCCTTGTTGGTGGGCGCCAGAATCGCCAGGCTGCGCTTTTCGGCCCGGCGGCGGCTTTCGTAATCGCCTGAAACCGTCTCGACGCCCAGCTCAGCCAGGGCGCGGGCCAGCTCGGCCAACAGCAGGGTCTTGCCCGACCCGGCCTTGCCGATCACCGCCACCACGCCCGACCCGCCGCCCCCCGGTGGGCGCATCAACCCGCCGTCCAGGTCGATGCCGACGCCGCGCAGCAGGTCGGCCACGCGGTCATAGGCCTGGGCCTGGTCTTCCGAGAATTTGAGGGCGGGAACGGACATCCGCCGACAGTATCGCGCCCTCCCGGCGGGCACCAGACGGGCAATGCCGCGGCGCGCGAAAAACCGGGGCCGTTCAGGCCGCGCGCGGGGCTGGGTCGGGTGCCATCGCGGGCACAATCCCCGGCGCCAAGGCAGGCCGTGCGCGGCCATCGCCGCCAGCCCCGCCCAACCCGCCCCGTCGCCACCAGTGGCGCGCCAGGTCCGGCGCCACGCCCGAGGGGCGCGCCAAGGCGTGGGGCACGTGGGGCATCACCTGCCAAAGGCCCAGGCTGATCGCCTGCCGCCCGCTGCCGCAACTGGCCAAGACCCGGGGCTGCCAGGCGAGGCGGCGATATATCCGCACCATCCGCGCGTCGAACACGCCCACCAGTCGGCGCGCGCCCACGCCCAGCCCCGTGGTGACCGCCCCCTGCATCAACGCCGCCGAGATTGCCAGTCCCGCCCCCGGCGCCAGGCAGAACCGGGTGCATTCCCACAGGTCGGGCGCCGAAAGCGGCTGATCTGTCAGATGGCCGAAGTGATCGTTGACCATGACCGGTCCCGTCGTTGGCAGAAACCGCATCGAGCCGCCGTGACGCCCGTCGGGTCGCTGCCAGATGGCATAGATGGGGCCGCACTCGTCATAGGCGTCCCGCTCGTGCCCCCGGGCGTCGACCGTGACCTCCCAGCCCAGCCGGTCCCGGAACTGGGCCGCGCGGTCGCGGAACATGCTGTCAGCCAGCCTTGGATGATCGACCAGCCGGTCGGCGGTTATGAAACGCAGCATCGGTACTTCCCCCCGGATCAATGTCCGGGGGCTCTGCACCTTTCGGGGCGAAGGCGTGGTTAACGCGCGCCGGGATAAATTTCTGGCAACGGGGCCGGCGGGACCACGGAGGCGCCGCCTCACACCACGATCAGCCCCCGCGTCAGGGCGTTGGCGACCGCGTGGGTCACGTTGCTGCCGCCCAGCTTCATCCGGGCGCTTTCCAGATAGGCCCGAAGCGTGTGTTCCGAGATCTTCAGCCGCTCGGCCGCCTGGGCGCGGCTCCAGCCAAGGGCCAGCAGGGTCAGGACATCGGCCTCGCGCGGGGAAAGGGTGACGGCGGCGGGGGCCGCGTCCGCCCCGGTCAGCCAGGCACCCGACTGCGGCCTCTCGCCCGGGGCGGGACCGGCACCTGGACGGCGCGGCTCGGGCCGGGTGACCGCGATCTGCTGGGCGCGGTTGTTGATGTAGTGGGCAATCAGCAGCATGTCCTGCTGGCTGCGGCGCGAGAATTTCTCCCACTGGTCGTCAGTGGCGCTGCAATTGACGGAAAACAGGGCGAACTGCCCGTTGGGGCCGCGAACGGGCACCGAAAGACCCTGGTTGCCGACACCGGCGTCGCGGGCCTCGTGCAGGAAATTCTGCACGGTGCGTCCGCTCCAGTCGAGGTCCTTCCAGTTCAACGCGGTGAAGCACGAAAAGCACCCCCGCACCACCGGATCCAACCGTTCGTAATGCTGGCTGAGGTAGTGGTCCACCCAGGCGTCTTCATAGGTCAGGATGGCATATTGCTCGCCGGCGCCACTGACCGAGTGATAGACGAGGTGATCGACCTCGTAGACATCCCTGAGCGTGGTGATGAGGCCGTCCAGATCATCAAGCGTGGTTGCCGCCAGCACGTGCTCGATGAAGGTTTCCATTCGTCGCGTCATCGCGTGCCCATTCCACCGGTCCGGCGGTGGCTGCGATGTCGGCGGCGGCCACGATCATGGTGTCCTCGAGCTGGTCCGCCAATTTGACCATCCCGTTCCGAGCCGCAAAACTGCGCAGATCCGCCAAGACATCAAATACCCAGTCCTGTCGCATGGTTCACACTCCGGAAAATTGGTTAATGGGCCGTTAATCTAGACTATCAAACCCGTAACAGCCCGACACGTCCGCTGTATCCGCCCCCTCATTTCCGGGGGGATGCTCATACGCCAAGCCATTGAAATCACAGACCTCAGCGGGTGCTCGCCCGGAAACCGCCATCTGGCGTGCGATTCGCCCCCCACTCAACGCAAGGTTGACGACCGCACCCATGGAAAAGGGCGGCGCCCTGCGGCACCGCCCTTTTCCGATCTCTTGGCGTTCGCGCTTGCGGCTACAGCAGCCCGCGCCGGCGATCACCGCGCCTGGCGGCTGGCCTCCAGCGTATCCTCGAAGGTGCGCAGACCGGTGCGCGGGGCCTGGACCAGCACCGCCATGTTGCCGGGCTTATGCTCGTTGCGCAGCATCTTGATGTGGGCGGCGGGGATGTCCTCCCACGGGAAAACCTCGGACATGCAGGGATCGAGACGCCGCTCCACCATCAGCTTGTTGGCGGCCGCGGCCTGTTTGAGGTGGGCAAAGTGGCTGCCCTGAACCCGCTTCTGGTGCATCCACAGGTAGCGTGCGTCCAGCGTCAGGTTATAGCCGGTGGTCCCAGCGCAGATCACGACCATGCCGCCCTTCTTGCACACGAAGGTCGATACGGGGAACGTCGCCTCGCCCGGATGCTCGAACACCATGTCGACGTTGTTGCCCTTGCCGGTGATCTCCCAGATCGCCTTGCCGAACTTGCGGACCTCAGCGAACCAGGCCTTGTACTCGTCGGTGTTGACCTTGGGCAGCTGTCCCCAGCAGTCGAAATCCTTGCGGTTGATGACACCCTTGGCGCCAAGGGACATCACGAACTCGCGCTTGTCCTCTTCGCTGATGACGCCGATGGCGTTGGCCCCGGCAGTGTTGATCAGCTGGATCGCGAAGGACCCCAGCCCGCCCGAGGCACCCCAGACCAGGACGTTCTGGCCCGGCTTCAGCTCATGCGGGTGATGACCGAAGAGCATCCGGTAGGCGGTGGCGAGGGTCAGGGTGTAGCAGGCCGATTCCTCCCACGTCAGATGGCGGGGGCGCGGCATCAGCTGCTGGGCCTGAACGCGGGTGAACTGGGCAAAGCTGCCGTCCGGCGTCTCGTAGCCCCAGATCCGCTGACTGTCCGAGAACATCGGATCGCCGCCGTTGCACTCTTCGTCGTCGCCATTGTCCTGATTGCAGTGGATCACCACCTCGTCGCCGACCTTCCAGCGGGTGACCTTGTCGCCCACCGCCCAGACGATGCCCGAGGCGTCGGACCCCGCGATGTGATAGGGGGCCTTGTGCACGTCGAAGGGGCTGATCGGAACGCCCAGCCCGGCCCAGACGCCGTTGTAATTGACGCCGGCGGCCATCACGAGAACCAGCACCTCGTTGCTGTCGATGGCGGGCGTCTCGACGGTTTCCAGCTGGAACGACTCGTCGGGCTCGCCGTGACGCTCGCGGCGGATGGCCCAGGCGTGCATCTTCGCGGGTACATGGCCCAGGGGCGGCATCTCGCCCAGGCCGTAGAGATCCTTCTCGGGGGCGTCATACGCCGCGATCGGGGGGTTGGTGTCCAGAGCCATCGAGCGCCTCCTTGCGTCGCGAGAAACCTAGCATATGCCGCAGCGCAGAGCAAATGCCGCGACTGCATCCTAGCCTGAGAGATAGGACGGCACGCGCAACATAGCAACCCAAAATAGCGTTAGCTTGTAATTTTATGTCTCACCGAATTCGACCACAGGCGCGATGTGGTGCTCAATGGAGGCCGCGTAAAACCGCAAAAGTGCCATTTCTTCCTGCCGGATCCGCAGCATCTTTCCATCCACGATCAACGCCCTCCGCAGGACCAGGGCACGCACGCCCACCTCGGCGGTATAGCCGTGATCGTCGCGCGGCACGTGGACATGGACGCCCCGGGCCGCCAGCGCGACGCAGCGCGCCTCGACCAGGCGGTCAAGCTCCTCGCGGGGAAGATCGCCGGTCTCCAGCAGGACCGAGGCCACCACCGGCACCGGCAGCACCGGCACCACGTCGCGCACCCGCTGCATCAGCGTCCGGCCCAGAGCCTCGTTCAGGGGCGCGGCGGCGGATTGCATGAAATCGCTCAGCGCCAGCGGCACGCCGAAGCTGACCGAGGCATAGCCAAAGCGATAGAGATCTCCGCGGCGGCGCCGGCGCAACTGCCGCGCCAGGTATTTCAGCAGGGCGAAGGGATGGAAGCGGAACTTGCGCTCACCGCGCTCGGCGGCGGACAGCAGCACCCGGTCCTCGAGCACCCGGTCGTAGTTGATGGCGATGGGCACGAAGACAACCTCGCGGCTGAGGCCCGGCTGAAAATCGGCCAGGATATAGCTGATCAGACCCAGTTTCGGCGGCCCAACTCGGCCATCAAGGCTGAGTCCACCTTCGGGGAAGACCGCCTGGGTCACCCCGTTTTCCGTGGCCAGTTGCACGTATCGCGCAAGCACCCTGCGATAGAGGGTGGAGCGCGAGCGGCGGCGGATGAAATACGCCCCCATCGACGAGATCAGCCGCGACAGGGGCCAGACCCGGGCCCATTCCCCGACAGCGTAGCTGAGGGCCGAGCGTTCGGCCGCGAGATAGGTCACCAGCACGTAGTCCATGTTGGAGCGGTGGTTCATCACGAAGATCACCGTGGCGTCCGACCGCACCGCCTCCAGCGCGGCTTCGTCGACGTATCCCAGCCGCACCCGGTAAAGCGCCGTCGACAGCCAGCGCGCCGCCCTCGTGGCAAATCCGAAATAGGCGCTGGCGCTGAAGGAGGGCACGATCTCGCGGGCGTATTTGCGCGCCTCCTCGAAGACGACGTTTTCGGGGATCCCCTCCTCGTGGGCGCGGGCGCTGACGGCCTCGGCGACCTTGGGGTCATACATCAGCCGCTGGATCATGTCGTGGCGGCGGGCCAGCTTGAAGGGCTGGATCGGGACCTTCAGACGGCGGTTCAGGCGCGCCACCACCCGCTCCATCCGGCGCCGGAAATACCAGCGCACCGAGGGCACGAGGACCCGGTCCAACGCCGCTACCGCCGCGAAGATCGCGGTCAGCCAGACCAGCCAGATGGGAACGTCCACCGTCTCGAACATGGGGCGACATTGGCAGGGATCGGCAGGGCGGGAAAGCGCGGGGCGCGCGGGCCGCCGCCTTTGCCCCGCCCCGTGTCCCGGGAACCGCAGGCGCCCCCTTGCCGGCCCGGGTCTTTTTGCAGTGCAGCATATGGACACGCAACATTGTTACCCGTATATCTCACCAAGCGCAGCTTTGTTAAAGGTGATCCGATGACCCAGCCGACGAAAGACCGCCCCTGGCTGTTCCGCACCTATGCCGGCCACTCGACCGCCGCCGCGTCGAACGCCCTTTACCGGGCGAACCTGTCGCGCGGGCAGACCGGCCTGTCGGTGGCCTTCGACCTGCCGACCCAGACCGGATACGACAGCGACCACGAGTTGGCGCGGGGCGAGGTCGGCAAGGTCGGCGTGCCGATCAACCATCTGGGGGACATGCGTGCGCTGTTCCGGGACATCCCGCTAGACCAGATGAACACCTCGATGACGATCAACGCGACGGCACCGTGGCTGCTGGCGCTTTACATCGCCGCCGCCGAAGAACAGGGCGCCGATATCGCGGCCCTTCAGGGCACGGTGCAGAACGACATCATCAAGGAATACCTCAGCCGCGGCACCTATATCTGCCCGCCCCGTCCCAGCCTGCGGATGATCACCGACGTGGCCGCCTACACCCGCGAGCATCTGCCCAAGTGGAACCCGATGAACGTGTGTTCGTACCACCTGCAAGAGGCCGGCGCGACGCCCGAGGAAGAGCTGGCCTTCGCGCTGGCCACGGCCATCGCGGTTCTGGACGATCTGCAAGGCAAGGTGGCGCCACAGGACTTCCCGGCGATGGTCGGGCGCATCAGCTTCTTCGTGAACGCCGGCATCCGCTTTGTCACCGAGATGTGCAAGATGCGCGCCTTCGTCGAATTGTGGGACGAGATCTGTCGCGAACGCTATGGCGTCGAGGATCCCAAGTTCCGCCGCTTCCGCTACGGGGTGCAGGTCAACTCCCTGGGCCTGACCGAACAGCAGCCCGAGAACAACGTCTACCGCATCCTGCTGGAGATGCTGGCCGTCACCCTGTCGAAGAACGCCCGCGCCCGCGCCGTGCAGCTTCCCGCCTGGAACGAGGCCCTTGGCCTGCCGCGCCCCTGGGACCAGCAATGGTCCCTGCGGATGCAGCAGATCCTGGCCTATGAGACCGACCTTCTGGAATACGAGGACCTCTTCGAGGGCAACCCGGCGGTCGAACGCAAGGTCGCGGCACTGAAGGACGGCGCTCGTGCCGAACTGGCCCAACTGGACGCGATGGGCGGCGTGGTCGAGGCAATCGAACATATGAAATCCCGGCTGGTCGAATCGAACGCCGCCCGCATCGGCCGCATTGAGGCCGGAGAGACAACCGTCGTCGGCGTCAACCGCTGGTCCGAGGCCGAGCCTTCGCCCCTGACCGCAGGCGATGACGCGATCATGGTGTCGGACGCCAAGGCCGAGGCCGACCAGATCGCCCGGCTGACCGCATGGCGGGCCGAGCGTGACGAGGCGGCCGTTGCCGCAGCACTTGACCAGCTGCGCCGCGATGCGGCCAGCGGGGTCAACATCATGCCCGCCTCGATCGCCGCGGCCCGCGCCGGGGCCACCACGGGCGAATGGGGCGACATGGTGCGTCAAGCCTTCGGTCAGTATCGCGCCCCCACCGGCGTGTCGCGCAACCCGTCGAACCGCACGGAAGGGCTGGAAGAGCTGCGCGCCCGCGTCGATCAGGTCTCGGACCGGTTGGGCCGGCGGCTGAGCTTTCTCGTCGGCAAGCCCGGGCTCGACGGCCATTCCAACGGCGCCGAACAGATCGCCGCTCGCGCCCGCGACTGCGGGATGGAGATCAGCTATGACGGCATCCGCCTGACCCCGGCCGAGATCGTCGCCGCTGCGGGCGAGGGCAAGGCCCATGTCGTCGGCCTGTCGATCCTGTCGGGATCGCACCTGCCGCTGATCGCCGAGCTGATGGAGCGGATGGGCGCGGCGGGCCTGGGCCACGTACCGGTGGTCGTGGGCGGCATCATCCCCGAGGAGGACGCCGATCGGCTGCGGGCCATGGGGGTGGCGCGGGTCTACACGCCCAAGGATTTCCAGCTCAACACCATCATGGCCGACATCGTGAGCCTGGCCGATCCCGAGGCGGTGGCTGCGGAGTAGGACGGCTGGCGGCGGGATCGGATATTTTCACGACAATGAAGCCGCGATCCGCGCCCTGACCCCGCGGCCGGGATGACAGGGGCGGCGGCATTCTGTATGCCCGGACCTCGATCCAGTCTTCACGAGGGGCCAGCCCATGACCGTCCATATCGGAGCCCAGCCGGGCGACATCGCCGAAACCGTTCTGATGCCGGGCGATCCCTACCGGGCCCGCTGGGCGGCGGAAACCTTCCTGGAGGCCCCGCGCCTGGTCAACGAGGTCCGGGGGATGCTGGGATATACCGGCCAGTGGCGCGGCAACCGGGTCACGATCCACGGCTCGGGCATGGGGATGCCGTCGCTGTCGATCTACGCCAACGAGCTGATCCGCGACTACGGCGCGCGCACGCTGATCCGCATCGGTTCGGCCGGGGGGATGCAGGAAGGGGTGGCGATCCGCGACCTGGTGCTGGCGATGACCGCCTCGAGCATCACCAACCCCTCGCGCGGGATCTTCCGCGAGGTGAACTTCGCCCCCGCCGCCGACTGGTCGCTCTTGCGTGAAGCCGCGCGCATCGCCGAAGCCCGGGGCGTGCCCTTCCACGTGGGCGGCATCCATTCCTCGGACATCTTCTACGAGGAGCGCGACGACCTGGTCGCCGCCCTGACCCGCCACGGCACCCTGGCGGTGGAGATGGAGGCGGCCGAGCTTTACACCGTGGCCGCACGTTACGGGGCGCGGGCCCTGGCGATCCTGACCATCAGCGATCACCTGGTGACCGGCGAAGCCCTGCCCAGCGAGGAGCGCGAGCGCAGCTTCGGAGACATGGTCGAGATCGCGCTGGAGACGGCCTTTTCCTGACGCCGGGGCGCGGGTCAGCCCCGGGTCTGCCCGGGGGCCAGGCAGTCGCGGGGCGGTGCGGGACTGTCGGTCTGCGCCTCGGCGCCGCAAGCGACGCAGCGCCACTCGGCACGGCCATTGACCAGCGCCCGGCGCCGCCAGCGGCAGGCGCGTGTCCGGCGGTTGGCCAGCAGCAGCACCAGCACGAAGGCCACAAGCACCCCCAGGACGATGATCATGCACCGGGCCCCGTGTGCCCTTCCCACGCGGCCCGGCGGGCCTGGGGACGGGCGGGTGCCGATCCGGGGATCAGACGATCCTCTCGACCAGGGCCTTCTTGATCTCGGCGATTGCCTTGGCGGGGTTCAGGCCCTTGGGGCAGGTCTTGGTGCAGTTCATGATCGTGTGGCAGCGGTAAAGCTTGAACGGATCTTCCAGATCGTCCAGCCGCTCGCCCGTCGCCTCGTCGCGGCTGTCGACGATCCACCGCTGGGCGTGCAGCAGGGCGGCGGGGCCGAGATAGCGGTCGCCGTTCCACCAGTAGGAGGGGCAGGCCGTCGAGCAGCTGGCGCACATGATGCACTCGTAGAGACCGTCGAGCTTCTTGCGGTCCTCGATCGACTGGCGCCATTCCTTCTGCGGCTCGTTGGTCTTGGTCTCGAGCCACGGCTTGATGCTGGCGTGCTGGGCGTAGAAATGGGTCAGATCGGGGATGAGGTCGCGCACCACCGGCATGTGCGGCAGCGGGTAGACGCGGACCTCCGAGGCGACCTCATCGAGGCCCCGGGTACAGGCCAGCGTGTTCACCCCGTCGATGTTCATGGCGCAGGAGCCGCAGATCCCCTCGCGGCAGGACCGGCGGAAGGCCAGGGTGGGGTCGATCTCGTTCTTGATCTTGATCAGCGCGTCCAGGATCATCGGGCCACAGCTGTCCATGTCGACGAAATAGGTGTCGACACGAGGGTTCTCGCCGTCCTCGGGGCTCCAGCGGTAGATGCGGAACTTGCGCAGGTTGGTGGCGCCGGCGGGCTTGGGCCAGGTGCGCCCGGTCTTGATGCGCGAATTCTTGGGGAGCGTCAGCTGAACCATCTCTCGCCTCCTATCGGATCATCGTGGGCAGAACGGAAACCGCCGCGCATTGCAGAACCTCGGGCCGCCGGGCCAGGCCCAGAACCACGGCGTAGGTGTCGGTGCCCGGGCCAATGGTGGCGGCCTTGGCAATCTCGATCAGCTCGTGGGTGGCGGCGTTGTCGATGATGCAGTCGGTCAGCGCCTGGGCGGGGGCCCCGGGGAAACGCTCTTCCACGATGGGCTTGATCACGCGGCGGGCGGCGTTGCGGGTGGCCTCCTCGACCGGGTTGGTGGCGCAGGCCGACAGGACAAGTGCGGCCGCGAGCGGCAGGAAGTAACCACGCATCAGTAAACCCTCGCCTTCGGTGCAATCTTCTTGAGCTGGATGCCGCCCTCGTCCTCGGTCGTCAGGGGATCGAGGTGGACGGGACGATAATCCAGCGTGACTTTTGAGCCGTCGACGGTCGCCAGCGTGTGCTTGCGCCAGTTGACGTCGTCGCGGTCTGGATAATCCTCATGGGCGTGGGCGCCGCGGCTTTCCTTGCGGGCCTCGGCGCTGACGATGGTAGCCAGGGCGTTGGGCATCAGGTTGGCCAGTTCCAGCGTCTCCATCAGGTCGGTGTTCCAGATCAGCGAGCGGTCGGTGACCTGAAGGTCATTCATCTTGCCGGCGATGTCGGTCATCTTATCGACGCCTTCGGCCAGGGTCTTGTCGGTGCGGAAGACGGCGGCGTCCGCCTGCATCGCGCGCTGCATCTCGAGGCGCAGGGCGGCGGTGGGGGTGGCGCCGCTGGCGTGGCGGAGCCCGTCGAAGCGCGACAGCGCCCCCTCGATCGCGCGGGGGGACGGGACCGGCGTGGGGCTGGCGGGGTCAACCACCTCGGCCGCGCGGATGGCGGCGGCCCGACCGAAGACCACCAGGTCGATCAGACTGTTCGAGCCCAGGCGATTGGCGCCGTGGACCGAGGCGCAGCCGGCCTCGCCCACGGCCATCAGGCCGGGGGTGACGGCATCGGGGGCCTCGGGCGTGGGGTTCAGCACCTCGCCCCAGTAGTTCGTGGGAATGCCGCCCATGTTGTAATGGACGGTGGGGATCACCGGGATCGGTTCCTTGGTCAGATCGACGCCCGCGAAGATACGCGCCGATTCCGAGATGCCGGGCAGACGCTCGGCCAGTGTCTCGGGCGGCAAGTGGTTGAGGTGCAGGTGGATGTGGTCGCCATCGGCGCCGACGCCCCGCCCCTCGCGGATCTCGATCGTCATGCAGCGCGAAACCACGTCGCGGCTGGCCAGATCCTTGTAGGTGGGGGCATAGCGTTCCATGAACCGCTCGCCCTCGGAATTGGTCAAGTAGCCGCCTTCGCCGCGGGCGCCCTCGGTGATCAGACAGCCGGCACCGAAGATGCCGGTGGGGTGGAACTGCACGAATTCCATGTCCTGAAGCGGCAGGCCGGCGCGGGCGACCATGCCGCCGCCGTCGCCGGTGACAGTATGGGCCGAGGTGGCGCTGAAATAGGCGCGGCCATAGCCGCCGGTGGCCAGCACGACCATCTTGGCGGCGAAGACGTGGATCGTGCCGTCATCCAGCTTCCAGCAGACGACCCCTTCGCATTTGCCGTCGTCGGACATCAGCAGGTCGATGGCGAAATACTCGACGAAGAACTCGGCCTTCTGCTTCAGGCTCTGACCGTACAGCGTGTGCAGGATGGCGTGGCCGGTGCGGTCGGCGGCGGCGCAGGTACGCTGCACCGGGGGGCCTTCGCCGAATTCGGTGGTGTGACCGCCGAAGGGTCGCTGGTAGATTTTGCCTTCCTCGGTGCGCGAGAAGGGCACGCCGTAATGCTCAAGCTCGTAGACCGCCTTGGGCGCCTCGCGCGCCAGGTATTCCATCGCGTCGGTGTCGCCCAGCCAGTCCGAGCCTTTGACCGTGTCGTACATATGCCACTGCCAGCTGTCGGGGCCCATGTTGCCAAGGCTTGCGGCGATGCCACCCTGGGCCGCCACGGTGTGCGAGCGGGTGGGGAAGACCTTGGTCACGCAGGCGGTGCGCAGACCGCGCTCGGCCATGCCGAGGGTCGCGCGCAGGCCGGCACCGCCGGCGCCGATCACCACCACGTCGTAGACATGGGTCTCATATTCATATGCGGCCATTGAACAGGCTCCTTATAGCGCCAGGCGGGCGATGGCGAAGACGCCGGTGGCGGCGGCGCCATAGCTCAGCAGCGTCATCGCGATCAGCAGGACCGTGCGGGTCAGCCCGTGGGTGTAATCCTCCAGCAGGACCTGGACCCCACCGAGAAAGTGCATGAAGCCGACGACGATCGTCAGCGCGGCGACGATGGCCGGGAACGGACGCGAGAAATAGGCGACCACCTCGGCATGTTCGCGCCCCAGCATGGGGCCGAAGGTGAAGACGAACAGCGGCACCAGCACCAGCAGCGCGGCCGAGCTTTTGGTCATGGACCAGAAATGATGGGTGCCGTCGCGGGCCGACCCCTGGCCCAGGGCGCGTTTATGATCGGTCAGATAGCGCATGCAGGCCTCCTCAGACGAAGAACAGGGTGACGAGGGTCAGAACGAAGCTGCCGGCGATCACCGCCCAGCCCAGGGTCTCGGCGGTCTCGAGCTCCAGCCCGCGGCCCGTGTCCCAGTAGAGGTGCCGCAGACCCGCGAGGCTGTGATACCACAGCGCCCAGAGCGACAGCGTCATCACCAGGTCGCCGAACCAGCTTGTGATGAGCCAGTCGGCAAAGGCGAAATACTCGGGCCCGATGGACGCGGCCAGGAACCACCACACGATCATGAGCGCGACCAACAGCAGCGCGTTGCCGGTCAGACGTGTGAGAATCGACGTCATCGAGGTAAGCTGTGGCCGGTAGATCGTCAGGTGCGGAGAAAGGGGCCGGTTGCCCCGGTTCACGTCTGGCATGGTCTTGGCCCTTTCGTTGCTGTCCGTCCCGGAGCCCGTCCGATATGGCCCGTATTCCATATAGTGTTCTGCGGCGAAGTCACGTGCCGCAAGCGCGAAATCGGCCCGAATCTGCCGCTTGGGCATCAAAAAAATCCATTAGTGATCACGAAATTGAGCAGTGTGATCACGTATTTGGAGCGCGTGATAACAAATCCCACCGCCCCGCACTGTGGCCGCTCACGCCCCGCGCCGCAGGGTGTTGCGCGGCGGGCGCGGGGCCATGGGTGCCGGCAGCCTTGCCCTAGACAGGCACCAGCGCCCAGTAATCCAGGTCCAGCAAAACGTGGGGAAGGTACTTGCCGTCCTCATCGCGCAGGGCGAACGCCTCCCCCCCGGATGTCGCGACAAGGCGCAGCCGCAGCGCGCCCACCCCGGGCCGGTCTGTCGGGGCCTTGTCCAGCACCTCGGACCAGGCGCGGATGGTGGTGCCCGCAAAACAGGGGTTGGCGTGGCTGCCCCCGTTCAGCGCCACGATCATCTGGGCGTTGGCCAGCCCGTTGAAGCTGAGCGCGCGGGCCATCGAGATGACGTGCCCGCCATAGATCAGGCGCCGCCCGTCGGGGCGCGAACTGGCGTCGAAATGCACCTTCGCCGTGTTTTGCCACAGGCGGGTGGCGAGCATGTGCTCGGCCTCCTCGACGGTCACGCCATCCACGTGGTCGATCTTTTCACCGACCTCGTAGTCGTCAAAGCGGTGCGGCTCGCCGGCGGCAGTGAAATCATAGGTGCTGAAATCCAGCCCCTCGGGCAGGGGAAGGTCGCTGGCGGCCACCGCGTGCGCCAGGTCGGGCACGACGGTTTCGGGCGCCGGGGCATCCTCGTCGCGCTTGCGCACCATCACCCAGCGCACGAATTCCATCACGCAGTCGCCGTTCTGGTCCAGCCCCCGCGTGCGCACCCAGACCACGCCGGTCCGCCCGTTGGAATTCTGCTTCAGCCCGATCACCTCGGAGGTGGCGCGCAATGTGTCGCCGGGCGTCACCGGGCGCAGGAACCGCCCCTCTGCATAGCCCAGGTTCGCCACCGCGTTGATCGAGATGTCGGGCACCGACTTGCCGAAGACCAGGTGAAACCCCGCCAGGTCATCCAACGGCGAGGCTGGCAGTCCGCATCCCCGGGCAAACTCGTCCGAGGAATAAAGCGCGTGCCGCGCCGGGTAGAGCGCATGGTAAAGCGCCCGCTCCCCGCCCGAGACGGTGCGCGGCACCGCGTGTTCGATCACCTGGGCCAGGCGGTAATCCTCGAAGAACCGGCCGGCGTCGGTCTTCTGGGCGGCCATCACTGCTGGCCCAGCTTCATGTCGGGATGATAGCTGCCCTCGATCTCCTTGGTCACGGCCTGTCCGCAACGCATGATGCCGGCGGCGGCGTCAAAGGTCTGGGTCGGCGAGCCGTAAAGCTCCCACCCTTTCGACAGGGCCTCGCTGACCTTGTGGCAGAAGGCGGACGTGTCCTCTTCGGACAGGAAACGATAGATCTTCATGGCTGTTCCTCAGGCGGAAAAAGTCGGAAAAGGGTCAGGAGAACGGGCTGGGCCCGATCCACACATGCAGCGCCGCGATGACGCCGTAAACCACCAGGGTGATGACCAAGGCGCGGATCTCGACGGCGACGGGGCGCGGCGGCGGCGGGGTCCAGTCCGGCGCGCGGCGGTTGATGACCACCATCTCGGCCAGCGCCCACAACCCGATGCCCCCGAAAAGCACGATCGAGGCCGCGTCACCGTTCACGATCAGATGCGCGACCGACCAGACCAGCGCCCCCGTCAGCATCGGGTGGCGCAAATGGCGGTGCAGCCGCGACTTGGCCCCGCTGACCGCGAAAAGATAGACGGCCACCAGCATCAGCAGATTGTTGAGATGGCGCGCCCAGCCGGGGGTGTCATAGACCTGATCGACCGGCGCCGCGCGATAGCCCAGCACCATCAGAACCAGGCCCCCAACGATCAGAAGCGCCGCAACACCCTTGCCGGCCCCGCCCATCCGGGCGCGCAGGTCGGGCAGCGCGGGTTTCAGGAAGTGCCCGGCACTCCATAGCACCAGTCCGAGGATCAGCCATGTCATTGGTCTTGTCCTTCCATTGCGGCAATCGCGTCGGCCGCGGCCAGGGTCTTGCGCGCGGTTTCCACGTGCAGGTTCTCGACGATCGAGCCGTCGACCACGGCCACCCCCTGCCCTTCGGCACAAGCGGCCTCGAACGCCGCGATCTGGCGGCGGGCCAGGTCAACCTCTGCCTCCGAGGGGGCGAAGACCTGATTGGTGATGGCAACCTGGCCGGGATGAATCAGCGTCTTGCCGTCAAAGCCCAGGTCGCGCCCCTGTTCGCATTCGGCGCGCAGGCCCTCCTCATCCCGGAAGGCGTTGTAGACCCCGTCGAGGGCGACCAGCCCGTGACAGCGCGCGGCCAGCAGGCTGTGCTGCAACGCGGTCATCAGGGGCAAGCGGTCGGCCCGGTTGCGGCAGCCCAGTTCCTTGGCCAGATCGTTGGTGCCCAGAACAAAACCCGCGATCCCCTCGGCCCCGGCGATGGCGGCGGCGTTCAGCACGCCTTCGCAGGTTTCGATCATGGCCCAGACCGGGGTGTCGGGATAGCCCGCCGCCGCCATCCGCTGGCGCAGGTCGGCGACATGCTCGGGCCGGCCCACCTTGGGCAACAGGATCCCGTCGGCGCCCACGTCGGCCATACGCGCCAGGTCGGCCTCACCCCACTCGGTGTCGAAGCCGTTTATCCGCACCAGACGAACCCGCGAGCCGTACCCACCCGCGACAAGCGCCTCGGCCAAAGTCTCCCGTGCCTGTGCCTTTTCATCGGGGGCGACTGCGTCCTCCAGGTCGAAGATGATCGCGTCCACCGGCAGGCCACGGGCCTTTTCCAGCGCGCGCGGCTTCGAACCGGGGATGTAGAGGACCGAGCGGTGGGGGTGGGACCGGTGGGACATGATTCTTCCTCTTCGCAACTTATGGAATGGGAGGGACCACGTTTGCGCAAGAAGTTGCAAGACCCTCGGGTGTTTTTCCGCGAATTCGCGGCTTCTCCTAAGGCATCGTTTACCAAGGGCCCGCACGCGACACGCGATCTAGGGCCTCCGGACCCCACCCTGCGCCAAGTCACAGCAGGAGTCCCCCATGCAACGCAGTCTTTTCACCATGTCCTTCGGCTTTGCCGCACTTCTTTACCTGACCCTTGCCTCGACAAGTTGGGGCCAGACCGGCGCGCGCAAGGTCTGCGCCCCGCGCGAGGTCGTCCTGAAGAAACTGAGGACAAGCTTTGGAGAGCGGCGACAAAGCATCGGCCTGAGCCGCGACGGCACCATCGTCGAGGTCTTTGCCTCTCCCGCCACGGGCACCTGGACCATCACCGCGACCTTCGTCAGCGGCACGACCTGCATCGTGACGTCGGGGCGCTATTTCGAAATGCCCAAGGAAAAGCCTGCGCCGTCCGGGGTGCCCGCCTGACGATCAGGGCCGCCCAGACGCGCGAGCGGCGTCGCAATCGTCAAGGAAAGACCCCTGATTCCGGCGGCTTGGGGCGCTGACAGACGTGGTTTGTCGGGGGCATCCCCGGGCCTGCGACAATGGTCGCCCGTGCGCCGGGGGATTCGTGTTGAACGCCTCGCGACCCGCTTTGGTTCCATTAAATTATTATACAATTTCAGGAACATGGCCGTCACATCCGACGTTACTCCATCATACTGCGGGCTGTAGGGGCCTGCCTGAAGGAAGAGCGAAGGAGACTACCAATGAAACGCTTTATGGCATCTGCTGCGACCGCCCTGGTCCTGTCGACCTCGGCCTATGCCGCACAGCATTCCGTTGCTTTCACGGATTACAATTTCGAAGCAACCAGCGACATTTACGCATCCGAGCTGATCGGTGCACGGATCTATGCCACCGAAGCAGAGGTCGAGGGCGAAGTCGCCGACGGTGCCGAGAAAGAGTGGGAAGACCTGGGCGAGGTCAACGACGTGATCCTCAGCCGTGATGGTCAGGTTCAGGCCGTGATCCTGGGCGTCGGCGGTTTCCTGGGCATTGGTGAGCGTGACGTCGCCGTTTCCATGGACCAGATCAAGATCGTCAAGGAAGAAGGCGACAGCGATGACTGGTTCCTGGTCGTCAACGCCAACCGCGCCATGGTCGAGGAAGCCCCCGAGTATGTCCGCTCCGACAAGATGACCGAAGAGAAGGCCGAAGGCGAAGCAAAGATGCCCGCCAACAACGCCGCTGCTCCGGTCGTGACCGAGCCCAAGTCGGACGCTGACCCCGACATGGAAACCGAGACCGAGATGGAGAAGGACGCCGAGGCGGCCGCCGCCGAGGTCGAGAAGGATGCGAAGAACATCGCAGCCGAAGCCGAAGCCGAAACCAAGGAGGCAACTGCCGAAGCATCCGCCGAGATGAACAAGGCAGAAGCCGAAATGAAGGACGAGCGCCCGATGCTGACCGCCCCCGATGTGGAGCGTGAAGGCTACAGTGCAGCAACTCCCGATGATCTGACCGCTGACGACCTCGAAGGCGAGAACGTCTACGGCGCCGACGACAAATCGGTTGGCGAGATCGACGAGCTGATCCTGACCGACGACGGCAAGATCGAGCGCGTTGTCATCAACGTCGGTGGTTTCCTGGGCATTGGCGAAAAGCCGGTTGCCGTCACCTTTGACGAGCTGACCATCCTGCGCAACGAAGGCGGCGACGACGTTCGCATCTACATCGACGCCACCAAGGAATCGCTGGAAGCACAGCCGAAGTACGAAAACTGATAGCTTTCCCGCGACACGGATCGGCCGGCTCCCGCAAGGGGGCCGGCCTTTTTTGTTGCAGACGCGGCGCTGCAAAAGTGAAGGTCGGTTGAATCGGGAACGTTTCCAGAGGGTTGCGCCCGCATGAACGGCGCCGGTCCGGGCGGACGGCGGGCCTCGCTCTTGCGGAGCTACCCAAGACTGGCTAACCAAAGCCGCGAAAAGTCAATGGATCGGAGACACTTTCATGGCCAGACCAAAGATCGCACTGATCGGTTCGGGACAGATCGGCGGCACGCTTGCGCATCTCGCTGCCATCAAGGAACTGGGCGATGTCGTCCTGTTCGATATTGCCGAGGGCACCCCGCAGGGCAAGGCCCTGGACATCGCGGAGTCCGGCCCCTCCGAGAAATTCGACGCCGCCCTCACCGGCACCAATGACTACGCCGACATCGCCGGTGCCGATGTCTGCATCGTCACCGCCGGCGTCCCGCGCAAGCCGGGCATGAGCCGCGACGACCTGCTGGGCATCAACCTCAAGGTCATGAAGTCGGTCGGCGAGGGCATCGCCAAGCACGCCCCCAACGCCTTCGTCATCTGCATCACCAACCCGCTGGACGCGATGGTCTGGGCGCTGCGCGAATTCTCGGGCCTGCCCCACGAGAAGGTCGTCGGCATGGCCGGCGTTCTGGACAGCGCGCGCTTCCGCCACTTCCTCAGCCTGGAGTTCGACGTCTCCATGCGCGACGTGACGGCCTTCGTGCTGGGCGGCCACGGCGACACGATGGTGCCGCTTGCCCGCTATTCGACCGTTGGCGGCATCCCCCTTCCCGACCTGGTGAAGATGGGCTGGACCACGCAGGAAAAGCTGGACGCGATCATCCAGCGCACCCGCGACGGCGGTGCCGAGATCGTCGGCCTGCTGAAGACCGGCTCGGCCTTCTACGCCCCCGCGACCAGCGCCATCGAGATGGCTGAGGCCTACCTGAAGGACCAGAAGCGCCTTCTGCCCTGCGCTGCCTGGGTCGACGGTGCCTTCGGCCTGAAGGGGATGTACGTGGGCGTGCCCACCGTGATCGGTGCAGGCGGCGTCGAGCGCGTGGTCGACATCAAGCTCAACAAGGACGAGCAGGCGATGTTCGACAAGTCCGTCGAATCCGTCCAGGGGCTGGTCAGCGCCTGCAAAGAAATCGACGAGACCCTCGCCTGATCCATGACATTGCTCCGGGGGCCCGCGTGGCCCCCGGACTTTTCCGGAGCCGGTCCGGCCCAAGTCTTCCGGCCTTACGTCCCGTCTCGTCCTGGCGCCCTGCCGCTGTCGCGGCCTACGCCCCCGGCCCGAGACTCATTCCAACAGCCTGATTTCCCTTGTTCGCCCCGGCATGACCATGCGCGGGGCAATTATGTGATCACGCTTTCACAAGCTGTGATCACATAACGCGCTATTTTCCGCCCGACAGAGGGAAACCACGCAAAATTCGTTTATTTCGCTCCCAGACCCATGTTTACACCGAGAGGGTCCCGCCGCGCGCGGGGCCGGGATCCAAATTCGCCTGACAGGGGCATCGCATGACCGATCAGAGCAACAATGACGCGTTCCACGCCTCGAGCTTTCTCCAAGGCCACAACGCCGAGTATATCGAACAGCTTCACGCCCGCTACGCCGAGGACCCGAACGCGGTCGACGAGGCCTGGCAGCAGTTCTTCCGCCAGATGGGCGACACCGAGGTGGACGCCAAGCGTGAGGCCGCCGGCCCCTCCTGGGCGCGCCGCGACTGGCCGCCCCAACCCGATGACGAGCTGACGCACGCCCTCGACGGCCAATGGGCCGGCGAAGAGCAGAAGCACGCGGGCGAGAAGATCCGCGCCAAGGCGCAGGCCGCCGGCGTCTCGGTCAGCGACGAGGCCGTGCGCCGCGCGGTGCTCGACTCGGTCCGTGCCATCATGATCATCCGCGCCTACCGGATCCGGGGCCACCTGGTCGCCGATCTTGATCCGCTGGGCATGCGCGACCAGACCCCCCACCCCGAGCTTGATCCCCGCTCCTACGGCTTCACCGAGGCCGACATGGACCGGCCGATCTTCATCGACAACGTGCTGGGGCTGGAAGTCGCATCGATGCGCGAGATCCTTGCGATCGTGAAGCGCACCTACTGCGGCACCTTCGCGCTGCAGTTCATGCACATCTCGGACCCCGAACAGTCCTCGTGGCTGAAAGAGCGGATCGAGGGCTTCAACAAGGAGATCCGCTTCACCCGCGAGGGACGGCGCGCGATCCTCAACAAGCTGGTCGAGGCCGAGGGCTTCGAGAAGTTCCTGCACGTCAAATACATGGGCACCAAGCGTTTCGGTCTGGACGGTGGCGAGGCGCTGATCCCCGCGATGGAACAGGTCATCAAGCGCGGCGGTGCCCTGGGCGTCGAAGAGATCGTCATCGGCATGCCCCACCGGGGCCGCCTGTCGGTGCTGGCCAACGTGATGGGCAAGCCCTACCGCGCCATCTTCAACGAATTTCAGGGCGGCAGCTTCAAGCCCGACGATGTCGACGGATCGGGCGACGTGAAATATCACCTCGGCGCCAGCTCGGACCGCGAGTTCGACGGCAACACCGTGCACCTGTCGCTGACCGCCAACCCCAGCCACCTTGAGGCCGCCAACCCCGTCGTGCTGGGTAAGGCACGCGCCAAGCAGAACCAGATCAACGACGCCGACCGCCGCCGGGTGCTGCCGCTGCTGCTGCACGGCGACGCGGCCTTCGCGGGTCAAGGCGTGGTTGCCGAATGTTTCGGCCTGTCGGGCCTGAAGGGCCACCGCACGGGCGGCACCATGCATATCGTGGTCAACAACCAGATCGGTTTCACCACCGCGCCGCATTTCAGCCGCTCGTCCCCCTACCCGACCGACATCGCGCTGATGGTCGAGGCCCCCATTTTCCACGTCAACGGCGACGACCCCGAGGCCGTGGTCCACGCCGCCAAGGTCGCGACCGAGTTCCGGCAGAAGTTCTGCAAGGACGTGGTGATCGACATCATCTGCTACCGCCGCTTCGGACATAACGAGGGGGATGAACCGATGTTCACCAACCCCGTCATGTACAAGCGCATCAAGCGACACAAGACGACGCTGCAGCTTTATACCGAGACGCTGGTTCGCGACGGCCTGATCCCCGAGGGCGAGATCGAGGACATGAAGGCCGCCTTCCAGTCGACCCTCAACACCGAGTTCGAGGCCGGCAAGGATTATCGCCCCAACAAGGCTGACTGGCTGGACGGGCGCTGGTCGCATCTCGATCCCAAGGGCAAGAAGTATCAGCGCGGCAAGACCGCCATCAAACCCGAGGTCTACGATGCTCTGGCCACGGCCCTGACCACCGCCCCCGACGGGTTCGAACTGCACCGCACGGTCGAGCGTCTGCTCGAGACCAAGGCGCGCATGTTCGAAACCGGTGAGGGCTTTGACTGGGCCACCGGCGAGGCGATGGCCTTCGGCTCGCTGATGCTGGAAGGCTACCCGGTTCGCCTGTCCGGCCAGGACAGCACGCGCGGCACCTTCTCACAGCGCCACTCGGCCCTTGTCGATCAGAAGACCGAGGAGCGTTACTACCCGCTCGACAACATCCGTGCGGGTCAGGCCCGGTTCGAGGTCATCGACTCGATGCTGTCGGAATACGCGGTGCTGGGCTTCGAATACGGCTACTCGCTGGCCGAGCCCAACGCTCTGGTCGGTTGGGAAGCCCAGTTCGGCGATTTCGCCAACGGCGCACAGATCATGTTCGACCAGTTCATCAGTTCGGGCGAGCGCAAGTGGCTGCGCATGTCGGGCCTGGTGATGCTGCTGCCCCACGGCTTCGAGGGTCAGGGCCCCGAGCACAGCTCGGCCCGGCTGGAGCGTTTCCTGCAGATGTCGGCCGAAGACAACTGGATCGTCGCCAACTGCACCACGCCGGCCAACTATTTCCACATCCTGCGCCGTCAGCTGCACCGGTCGTTCCGCAAGCCTCTGGTGCTGATGACCCCCAAGTCGCTGCTGCGCCACAAGCTGGCTGTGTCGCGCAAGGAGGATTTCGTCACCGGCTCCTCCTTCCACCGGGTGCTGTGGGACGATGCCCAGCAGGGCAATTCCGAAACCAAGCTGGTCGGCGACGACAAGATCCGCCGCGTGGTGATGTGTTCGGGCAAGGTCTACTACGACCTGCTGGAAGAGCGCGACGCACGCGGTATCGACGACGTCTACCTGCTGCGGATCGAACAGTTCTACCCCTTCCCGGCCCTGTCGCTGGTCAAGGAGTTGGAGCGGTTCAAGGATGCCGAGATGGTCTGGTGCCAGGAAGAGCCCAAGAACCAGGGCGCATGGACCTTCATCGAACCGAACATCGAATGGGTGCTGACCCGCATCAAGGCCCGCCTGCAACGGCCGGTCTATGTCGGGCGCAACGCCTCGGCCTCGCCCGCAACCGGCCTGGCCAGTCAGCACAAGGCACAACAGGAAGCGCTCGTCGACGAAGCGCTGACCATCGAAGGGTAAGTACACATGTCCACAGAAGTCCGCGTCCCCACCCTGGGCGAAAGCGTCACCGAGGCCACCGTGGCCACCTGGTTCAAGAAGAAGGGTGACAGCGTCGCCGTCGACGAGATGCTGTGCGAGCTCGAGACCGACAAGGTGACGGTCGAGGTTCCCTCGCCCGCAGCCGGCGTACTGACCGAAATCGTCGCCGCCGAAGGCGACACCGTCGGGGTGGACGCCCTGCTGGCCGCCATCGCCGAGAGCGGCGAGAAGGGTGCGTCCCCGGCCCCGGCCGCGGCGGAAAAGCCCGCCGACAGCGCCCCCAAGGCCAAGGCCGATGCAGCGCCCGCCCCATCGGGCGGCGCGGGCGGCTCGATCGACGTGATGGTGCCCACCCTGGGGGAAAGCGTGACCGAGGCGACCGTGTCGTCCTGGTTCAAGAAGCCCGGCGACCAGGTCGCCCAGGACGAGATGCTGTGCGAGCTTGAGACCGACAAGGTCTCGGTCGAGGTGCCGGCGCCCGCCGCTGGCATCCTGTCCGAGATCCTGGCCGCCGAGGGCAGCACCGTCGAAGCCGGCGGCAAGCTGGCGATCCTGACCGGCGCCGATGGCGCGGCCGCGGCGGCATCGACCGCCGGCCAGACCGCCCCTGCCCCCGCCGCCCAGCCCACGGGTACGGCCAGCAACGACGCCACCGCCCGCGGCGACGTCGAGGATGCGCCCAGCGCCCGCAAGCTGATGGCCGAGCACGGGCTGAGTCCCGAGCAGGTCCAGGGCAGCGGCCGCGACGGCCGCATCATGAAGGAAGACGTGCAGCGCGCCGTCTCGGAAGGGGCGCGGAAGCCCGCGCCCGCCGCCTCTGCCCCGGCGCCGGCGCCCCAGGCGCCCCGTGCCCCCGTCGCGGCCGAGGACAGCGCCCGCGAGGAGCGGGTCAAGATGACCCGCCTGCGCCAGACCATTGCCCGGCGCCTCAAGGACAGCCAGAACACCGCCGCCATGCTCACCACCTACAACGAGGTGGACATGACCTCGGTCATGGAGCTGCGCAACGAGTACAAGGACCTGTTCCTGAAAAAGCACGGCGTGAAGCTGGGCTTCATGTCCTTCTTCGTGAAGGCCTGCGTGCACGCCCTGGCCGAGGTGCCCGACGTCAACGCCGAGATCGACGGCAACGAGGTCATCTACAAGAACTACGTCCACATGGGCGTGGCCGTGGGCACGCCCAATGGCCTTGTGGTGCCGGTGGTGCGCAATGCCGACCAGATGTCCTTTGCCGCGATCGAGAAGAAGATCGCCGAGCTGGGCGTGCGCGCCCGCGACGGCAAGCTCAGCATGGCCGAGATGCAGGGCGGCAGCTTCACCATCTCGAACGGCGGCGTCTACGGCTCGCTCATGTCCTCGCCGATCCTGAACCCGCCGCAATCGGGCATCCTGGGCATGCACAAGATCCAGGACCGCCCTGTTGCCCTGGGCGGCCAGGTGGTGATCCGGCCGATGATGTATCTTGCCCTCAGCTACGATCACCGGATCGTGGACGGCAAGGGCGCGGTCACCTTCCTGGTCCGCGTCAAGGAGGCGCTGGAGGATCCGCGCCGCCTGCTGATGGACCTCTGATAACGCGGATCCGGGACGGGGCCCCTAGCGGCGCGTCGTCCCGGGCTTGCGATGGCAATGGTAGGTGCCGCGCTTGCGGTCGTTGTGACAGCCTTCGCGGTTCAGCCCTCCGCCGTGATACACCGGGCCGGCCGAGACAAAGGACCCAATCGGTGCCACGGCAGCCAGTGCCGGCGCACCATAGGAACCGATCAAAAGTGTCAAACCCGTCATCAGAATACGCATCTCAATCTCCATTAATGAAAGTTAATGGCGGAATGGAGCGCCTCTTTTGGATTTCTGTCGATACGCCAGGCGCGCAATTGCGCCTTTGCCAAGGGCGTTACCCAGCGGACACGGGTTCCACGTCCCCGTCGGCGCCCAAGGGGCGCAATTTGCGAAAATGTGCTAGGGTTCGGATATCAGTGAGGTTTCTCAAGGAATATTCCGATGACGAGCGAACTGTCGATCCTCATGCTTTACGGGCTGCTGGTGATCGCCACCATCCTGATACAGGTGCTTCTGGCCCTGCCGCAGGTGGGGCTGCCCTATCTTGCCTCTCCGCGCGACGAACAGCGCGAGCTTCCGGGCACCGCCGGCCGGGCCGAACGGGCGCTTGGCAACTCGGTCGTGGCGATGGCGCTGTTCGCGCCGGCCATCCTGGTCCTGCACATCAACGGGGCGACCGGCCCCGCCAGCCTGCTGGCGGCTCAGGTCTTCCTGATCGCGCGGCTGATCTACCTGCCGGTCTACTTGGCCGGGATCCCGTGGTTGCGCACCGCCGTCTGGATGGTGGGACTGCTGGCGACCGCCTGGCTGTATCTGCTGGCGATCTGAGCCTCTCTGTCCACGCCGGGGGCCGGGCATGAGCGCCGAGCTTCTTGTCTTGGCGCTGGCGCTGCTGTTGCAGGTCGCGCAGTTCGCCGCGATGGCCGTCTTTGCCAATCGCGACCTTGGCCCCGGCTACACCATGTCGGCCCGGGACCGCCCCCCCTCGCGCGAGATGTCGCCGCTGGCCGGGCGGCTCCACCGGGCCCTGACCAACCATTTCGAGGCGCTGGTGCTGCACACCGGCGCCACGGTGGTTGTCCTGTTCTCGGATCAGTCGACCGCGTTCACCGCCCTCTGCGCCTGGTTCTACCTCGGGGCGCGGGTGCTTTACGTGCCCGCCTATGCCTTCGGTTGGCGCCCGGGGCGCAGCCTGATCTGGTTCGCGGGTTTCCTGGCCACCATGGCCATGCTGCTGGCCGCCCTTCTCGGGGCGCTGGTGCCATGACCGCCCGTGCCCCCCATCCCATGCAGCCGGCCCCGACGCCCCGCGTCGCCGCCCGGCAACACCCTTTCTGAAGGAGGATATTCATGTCCAGCTATGACGTCATCGTAATCGGCAGCGGCCCCGGCGGCTATGTCTGCGCCATCCGCTGCGCCCAGCTGGGCCTGAAGACCGCCTGCGTCGAGGGGCGCGAGACCTTGGGCGGCACCTGCCTGAACGTGGGCTGCATCCCCTCGAAGGCCCTGCTGCACGCCAGCCACCAGCTGCACGAGGCCGAGCACAACTTCGCCAAGATGGGCCTGAAGGGCAAAACACCCTCGGTCGATTGGAAGCAGATGCTCGCCTACAAGCAGGAGACCATCGACACCAACACCAAGGGCATCGAGTTCCTGTTCAAGAAGAACAAGGTCGACTGGATCAAGGGCTGGGCAAGCATTCCCGGCGCCGGCAAGGTCCAGGTGGGCGACGAGGTGCACGAGGCAAAGCACATCGTCATCGCCTCGGGTTCGCAGGTATCGACCATCCCCGGCGTGACGGTGGACGAAAAGACGGTCGTCACCTCGACCGGCGCGCTGGAATTGCCGAAGGTGCCGAAGACCATGGCCGTGATCGGTGCGGGCGTGATCGGGCTTGAGCTCGGTTCGGTCTACGCGCGGCTCGGGGCCGAGGTGACGGTCCTGGAATACCTGGACGGCATCACCCCCGGCATGGACCTCGAGCTGGCCCGCGCCTTCCAGAAGACGCTGACCAAGCAGGGGCTGAAATTCGTGCTGGGCGCCGCCGTCCAGAAGGTCGCGCCGGGCAAGTCCAACGCGACCGTCACCTGGCGCGCCAAGGGCAGCGACAAGGACGAAACGCTGAAGACCGATGTCGTGCTGGTCGCCACGGGGCGCAAGCCCTTCACCGACGGGCTGGGGCTTGAGGCCCTGGGCGTCGAGATGACCGAGCGCGGCCAGATCCGTACCGGCGCCGAGTGGCAAACCAACGTCAAGGGCATCCACGCCATCGGCGACGCGATCGAAGGCCCCATGCTGGCCCACAAGGCCGAGGACGAGGGCATGGCCGTCGCCGAGGTGCTGGCCGGCAAGCACGGGCACGTCAACTACGGCGTCATCCCCGCCGTGGTCTACACCCACCCCGAGCTGTCCAGCGTCGGCGAGACCGAGGAACAGCTTAAGGCCGCGGGCCGTGACTACAAGGTCGGCAAGTTCTCCTTCATGGGCAACGGTCGTGCCAAGGCCAACTTTGCCGGCGACGGGTTCGTCAAGATCCTCGCCGACAAAGAAAGCGACCGGATCCTGGGCGCCCATATCATCGGCCCCATGGCGGGCGATCTGATCCACGAGATCTGCGTGGCGATGGAATTCGGCGCCTCGGCCCAGGATCTGGCGATGACCTGCCATGCCCACCCCACCTATTCCGAGGCGGTGCGCGAGGCGGCACTTGCCTGCGGCGACGGCGCGATCCACGCTTAACGCGACCGGTTCCGTCAAAGCAAAGCCCCCCGTGCGCCGTCTGGTGTTCGGGGGATCGGAGTGTGCGGGGGGTCGGTGTATGGGGAGGTAATGTAAACTGTGATAGGCTAGGCCGAACGCAGCGCCGCCCAAGAAAGACCATCCGATGACCACGCCGGAAACGCGAACCGCAAGATGCCTGTGCGGAGCCGTCACGATACGCGGCACCCTGACCCGGCCCGAGGTCTCTGCCTGTCATTGCAAGATGTGCCGCCGCTGGGCCTCGGGGCCGTTTTTCAGCGTCCCGTTCGACAACGCGGTGTTCGAGGGTCAGGACCGCATCGTTCGGTTCCGATCTTCAGACTGGGCGGAACGCGGGTTTTGCGGGACATGCGGCTCGAACGTGTTTTACCACATCCTTGGCAGCGACGAATACAAGATCGCGGCCGGGCTGCTGGACGATACCTCGGATCTTGCTCTGACCGTGCAGTTCTTCATCGACAGTAAACCGGACCACTACGCCCTGTCCGAGAAGACCAGAACACTGACCGGCGCCGAGGTCTTTGCGGCCTACGCCCCGCCCCCCGGCTGAGCGCCCCGCCCCCGGCTGAGCGCGCCGAGGCTGGCGACGAAATCGGTCATCGGATGCGTCAGGCTCCGTGGTTCAGTCGCGAGGGGTCCAGCGATCCAGCGCGGCCTCGTCCTCGTCCTTAGCAGCGACCCATTCGGCATCGTCACCGGTCACTTCCTTCTTCCAGAAGGGGGCGCGAGATTTGAGGTAGTCCATCAGGAATTCGGCCGCGGCAAACGCATCGGCCCGGTGGCGCGAGGCGGTGGCGACCATCATGATCGTGTCGCCGGGCCGCAGCCGGCCATAGCGGTGGATCACCAGTACGTCGGCCAGCGACCAGCGCTGCTGTGCCTCTTCGGCGATGGTGGTGATCGCGCGTTCGGTCATGCCGGGGTAATGCTCGATCTCCATGTGCTTCATGGGATCGGGGGCCAGGTCGCGCACGAGGCCCGTGAAGCTGACGACCGCGCCCACGTCGGGCCGGCCCTTGGCAAAGGCGTCAAGCTCCTCCCCCTGGGCGAAGGGACCCTCCTGGACGCGGATGTCCATGGCTCAGCCCCCTGTCATCGGCGGGAAGAAAGCGACCTCCCGGGCACGGGCCAGCGGGGCGTCGAAATCGGTCAGCTCCTGGTCGACGGCGACGCGCAGGGCCGAGATGTCGGAAAACGCCATTGCGTAGCGCTCTTCGCGGGCCTTCAGCTCCTCGACCAGTTCGGCGACGGTGGTGGCGGTGGTCTCGACCGTTTCGCGGGGCAGGCCGATCCGCTCGCGCACCCAGGCGAAATACATCACATCGATCATCTCATCTCTCCTCGCGCAGGAAGGGCAGCGCCTTGCGGAAATAATCCCAGCCGGTCAGCGCGGTCAGCACGGCGGCAAGCCAGATCAGGGCGATCCCCGCCAGGCCCGCGTACCATCCCCCCTCCATCGTCAGCCAAAGCGGGTTCCAGTCGCGCGGCCCCTGCTCGATGGCTGTGCGGTACTCCTCGGGGCTGGCCTCATAATACCCCTCGAGGTGCAGCTGCTCCAGCCCGGTGCCAAGGAATAGAACGGCAATGGCGATCATCTGCGCGGTGGTCTTCCACTTGGCCAGGTTCGTCACCTTAAGAAGGCCCGCCTGGGCGCCCAGAAACTCGCGCAGACCGCTGACGAAAACCTCGCGGAACAGGATCACCGTGACCGGCAGGATCAGCCAGGGGTTCATGCCGGAATTGCCCACGATCACCACCAGCGCCGTCACCACCATCACCTTGTCGGCGATCGGGTCCAGCATGGCACCGAACCGCGATTCCTGTTTCCAGGCGCGGGCAAGGTAGCCGTCGAACCAGTCGGTGACAGCCGCCCCCAGAAAAAGCGCCAGCGCGAACCAGTCGGCAAGCGGCCGGTCGAAATACAGGAACATCAGCGCGACGCCGGGGGCCGCAAGCAGCCGAAGCACGGTCAGGATGTTGGGCAGGTTCCAGTTCATTCGGTCTTCCTATCGCCTTAGCCGCGCTCATGGAAGAAGTCATAAACGGTTTCGGCCAGCGCACCAGAGATGCCGTCGACCGCCTTGAGGTCGGCAAGCCCGGCACGGCTGACCGCCTTGGCGCTGCCGAAATGGGCCAGCAGGGCGCGTTTGCGCGTGGCGCCGACGCCGGGGATCTCGTCCAGCGGGTTCTTCATGCTGGACTTGGCCCGCTTGGCGCGATGCGTGCCAATGGCAAAGCGGTGCGCCTCGTCGCGCATACGCTGCACGAAATAGAGCACGGGATCGTTGTGGCGCAGCGCGAAGGGCCGCTGGCCGAGGCGGTGGAACTCTTCCTTGCCGGCGTCGCGATCGACGCCCTTGGCGACCCCCACCATCGGGATGTCAGACACCCCAAGATCCGCCATGATGCCCGCCACGGCGCTGACCTGCCCCGCGCCGCCGTCGATGATCAGAAGGTCGGGCCAGTTGCCGCCCCGGCGGTCCGGATCCTCTTTCAGCAGGCGCTTGAAGCGGCGGGTCAGCACCTCTTTCATCATCCCGAAATCGTCGCCCGGGGTCAGGCTCTCGTCGCGGATGTTGAACTTGCGGTACTGGTTTTTCATGAAGCCCTCGGGCCCCGCCACGATCATGGCACCGACCGCATCCGTTCCCTGGATGTGCGAGTTGTCGTAGACCTCGATCCGCTCCAGCTTGCCCTCGATGCCCAGCGCCTCGGACAGGCCGGTCAGAAGGCGGCCCTGGGTCGCGGTCTCGGCCATGCGGCGGGCCAGGCTTTCGCGGGCGTTGCGGGCGGCGTTCTCGATCAGCTCGGCCTTCTCGCCCCGCTGCGGCACCGCCAGCTCGACCTTGCGCTCGGCCTTCTGCGAGAGGGCATCGGCCATCAGGTCGCCATCCTCGATCGGGTGGCTCAGTAGGATCAGCCGGGGCGGTGTCTTGGTGTCGTAGAACTGACCGACGAAGGCCTGGAGCACCTCGGCGCTGTCCATGTCGGCACCCACCTTGGGGAAATAGTCGTGGTTGCCCCAGTTCTGGTTGGCCCGGATGAAGAAGACCTGCACACAGGCCTGCCCCCCTTCCATGTGCAGGGCGATGACATCGGCCTCGGCCACGCCACGGGGGTTGATCCCTTGGGCCTGCTGCACCTGGGTCAGGGCCCGGATACGGTCGCGCAGGGCGGCCGCGCGCTCGAACTCCATGGCGGCCGAAGCCTCTTCCATCTCGCGCGCCAGGGTCGTCTGGATCGTGGTCGAGCGACCCGAAAGGAAATTCTCCGCGTCCTGGACCAGAGCGGAATATTCGTCCTCGGTCACGTAGTCGACGCAGGGCGCGCAGCACCGCTTGATCTGGTAAAGCAGGCAGGGCCGCGTGCGGCTGTTGAAGACGCTGTCGGTGCAGTTGCGCAGCAGGAAGACCCGCTGAAGCTGGTTCAGCGTGCGGTTGACCGCGCCGGCGCTGGCGAAGGGGCCGTAATAGGCGCCCTTGTCCTTGCGCGCACCCCGATGCTTGCGGATCTGCGGATAGGGGTGATCCTTGGCGACGAGGATATTCGGGAAGGACTTGTCGTCGCGCAGCAGGACGTTGTAGCGCGGCTTGAGCTGCTTGATGAGGTTCTGCTCCAGCAGCAGGGCCTCGGTCTCGGTCCGGGTGGTCAGGAACATCATGCTGGCGGTTTCGCGGATCATCCGCGAGATGCGGGCGCTGTGGCCGCTGGGCCGGGCATAGTTCGAGACACGCGCCTTGAGGTTTCGCGCCTTGCCGACGTAGAGGACCCGGCTTTCGGAATCGAGCATCCGGTAGACGCCCGGGGAGGAGTCCAGCGACCGCAGATAGGACTGGACGCAGCGATGACCGCGCGGCCGCTGCTCCCGTTCCTGTCCGTCGTCGTCGATCATCCTCGGCCCTCCTGATTCCCCGTCCGGCTGCAATCTAATGACGGCCGGAGCAATGACAAACTAGTCCACGGAATTTGTGGACAACCTTGGAGATAACTTTGGGTGAGAGATAAATTTCTATTAATTACTGGGCGCTTCCCTGATTTGCCTATTTTTTAGGCATCGAAATAAGGTGTTGTTATTATTGATATTTTCTTTTGCCTAGCATCAACCACCTGTAAACCCTAACAGAATCGTTACAGACCCTTCAGCCCGGCGTGACGAGTGGACAAGTCAAGGTCGCAAAGGAGAATTCAGCCTTCCCAGAGCGGGATTTCCACACCCAGCACGTCCGGTGTTTCCCAGCCCAGGTGTTGACCACCGTCGGTGCACAGAAGCTGCCCGGTTACCCCGGGCGCATGCAGCAGGTAGGTCATGGCGGCGGTCACGTCCTGCGGGTTGGAGCCCCGCCGCAGGATGGTCGCCGCCCGCTGGCGGTCGAAATGGTCCTGCGATTGGCGCTCCCCGCGCAGGGTGGGTCCGGGGCCGATCGCGTTGACACGGATGTGGGGGGCGAGTGCCTGCGCCGCCGTCCGCGTCAGGGTCCAGAGGGCGGATTTGGCCAGGGTGTAGGTCATGAACTCGGGGCCGAGGTTGCGCACCCGCTGGTCCAGCATGTTGATGACGCAGGCCTGCGCGCGCGCCTCGCCATTCTCGTCGGTGGCGGCCTGAGGCGCCTGTTCCGCGAAGCGCTGCATCAGCACGAAGGGCGCCCGCAGGTTCGAGCCGAGGTGCCGGTCCCAGCTTTCGCGCGTGGCGCTGGCCAGCGTGTCGTATTCAAAGATCGAGGCGTTGTTGACCAGCACGTCGAGGGGCGCGTCCAGCGCCTCGGCCGCCCGCCCGACCAGGGCCTGCGCGGCTTCCTCCTCCAACAGGTCGGCCTGAAGCGTCACCGCGCGGCGTCCCATGGCGCGGATGGCGGCGACCGTCTCCTCGGCCCCGTCCTTCGAGCCCGCGTAATGCACCGCGACGTTGAGGCCCTGTTCGGCCAGGCTCAGCGCCATGGCGCGGCCCAGCCGCTTCCCCGCCCCGGTGACAAGTGCGTTTTTCATGTAGGCTCCCGGATGTTCGCCGGGGCGCGCGCCCCGGTCAGTTCAGCAGCACGAGAACATAGGCAATATAAAGGCCCGTCAAGCCAATGCCCCAGCTGCGCCCGATGTCGCGTCCCCAGAAGACGAAGGGGATCAGCACCAGCGACGAGGCCAGCATCACCCAGATGTCGAAATTCAGGATCTCATCGTCGACGGGGATCGGCCCCACCAGCGTGGCGATACCCAGGATGGCCAGCAGGTTGAAGATGTTCGATCCGATCACGTTGCCCAGGGCCACGTCCGCCTGCCGGCGCAGGGCCGCCATCACCGTTGTCGCCAGTTCGGGCATCGAGGTGCCGAAGGCCACCAGTGTCAGGCCGATCACCGACTCGGACATGCCGAAGCTGCGGGCGATGTTGCTGGCCGCGTCGATCAGGATATCGGCGCCCAGCGGCAGACCGATCAGGCCCGCGACAAGGAACATTCCGATGCGCCAGCCGGGCATCTCGGGGTCCAGCCCGTCGAGGTCCAGCTCCTCGTCGTCGGCGCCGGCGCAATCCCCCTCGGCCCGGTGCGCCCGCGCCTTGGCGAAAGCCCGGTAGAGGAAGACGCCCAGCATCGCCAGCAGGATCAACCCGTGCGGCCAGGCCAGCGGCGCGAAGTAGGCCAGCACCATGAAAAGCGCGGTGGCGGCCAGCATGAAGACGAAGTCCTTCTTCGTCTCGCAGCCGCTGGTGTGCAGCCGCGACAGTATCGCAGGGATGCCCAGGACAAGCAGCACGTTGGCGATATTGGAGCCGACGACATTGCCCAGCGCAATGCCGGGCGCATGGTCCAGCACCGCCTGAATCGAGATCAGAAGCTCGGGCGCCGAGGTGCCGAAGGCCACGATGGTCAAAGAGACGACCAGCGCCGGCACACCAATGCGCAGCGACAGGTTGACCGCCCCGCGCACCAGCGCGTCGCCGGCCAGAAGAAGAATGGCAAGCCCCAGCAGGGCCAACAGGAAATCCATCAGACGTCCTTTGTCTTGCGGCAGTCACAGGGACCCTTGCCGATCTGGTAGCGCCCGCAGTGGTCGCAGGCCTTGGGGGTCTTGCCGCCCAGCCGGTTGCCCAGCCCGCCGCCGATCCGGCGCAGCGTGTCGGCGCCCGGCACCCGCCATTTGCCGAACATTGCCAGCACAGCCATGAAGATCAGGAAAAGCGATACGATCTTGAAAATCATGTCAGAGCCCGTAGCGGGACCACAGGTCCCGCGCCTCGGCGCTTTCCAGCGCGCTGCCGACAGCGCCCCGGGCCAGCGAGGCCCCAAGGAAAGCCAACGGGTTGCGGCGGATGCCATAGCGGCGGAACCGGACCTTGTCGCCGAACAGCTTGCGCATGGTCGGGACCAGGTGGCCCACCTCGTCGGCAAGCCCGGCCTCGACCGCGTTGCGGCCGACGAAGATCTCGCCGCCGAACATCTTGACCTCGGGGTTCAGCCGGTCGCCGCGGCGGGCGCGGACCTGTGCCACGAAATTCTCGTGGATGGCTTCCTGGAGCTGCTTGAGGCGCTCCACATCCTCGGTCTTCTCGGGCTGGAAGGGGTCCATGAAGCTCTTGGCGCCGCCCACCGTGTGGACCCGCCGCTCCACCCCGAAACGGTCCAGCAGCTTGTCAAAGCCGAATGAGGCCGAGATCACGCCGATGGAGCCGGTGATCGAGTTGGGATCGACGACGATGTTGCCCGCCGAGCACGCCAGCCAGTAGCCGCCCGATGCGGCGACATCCTCGACAAAGGCGTGGACGGGCACGTCATGCTCTTCCGACAGGCGCCGGATGCGGGCGGCAATGAGGGAGGATTGCGCCGGCGAGCCGCCGGGCGAATTGATGACCAGCGCCACCGCCGCGGGCTTGCCGCGCCGGAACGCCTTTTCCAGGACCGGCGCGATGACCGCGTCGTTCAGCCCCGCGCGCCCGGTAGAGATGACCCCCGACAAGCGCACGACGGCGACCACGGGGTCCGCCTTCAAAAAGGGCACGAAACGTTTCATATTGCCCATGTAAAGCGCCGCCCGGCCCGGAACAAGGGCGCCCGGCGCGATGAGTCGGACAAACGCAGCGCAACTCGCGCCGCAGGCGGAAATCCCGCAAGGCCGGCGCGGCTCAGCGGCCAGCCCCGGCCCCTGCCCCGGCACCTGCTCCGGAACCGGCGCCCACCCCGCCCTCGGACCCGTCCGAGGCGCCTTCCTCGACCGGATTGATCGAGTTCAGAACCAGCTCGACCACCAGCCCGCTTTCCGAGCGGACGTCGATGGTGCCGCCGTATTTCTGGGTGGTGGAGCGGATCATCCGCCAGCCCAGCGAGGCCGAGCGTTCGGGCTTTTCCATGCCGTCGGGCAGGCCGTGGCCATCGTCGGCCACGATCAGCTTGAGGCCCGTGTCGCGGGCTGAAACCTCGATGGTGATGCGCCCGGACTCGCGGCCGCTGAAGGCATGTTTCAGGGCGTTGGTGATCAGTTCGCCCACCACCAGCGCCACGTCGATCGCGGCCGAGCTGCTGAGCACGGCGGCGTCGCCGTCCACGCTGACCCGCACCGTGCGGCCGGGCATGCTGAAGGCCGCCGTCGCGTGGTCCGACACGTCGCGCAGAAGCGGCAGCACCTCCAGCGTGTCGCCGGCGTCGCGCCGTTGCAGCTGTTCGTGAACCTTCATGATCGCGTGGATGCGGTTCTCCAGGTCGGCCAGCGCCTCGCGCGTTTCCGAGGACTGGGCCGAGGCGCGGCTGAGGCGGATCAGCCCGTTGACCAGCGCCAGGTTGTTGCGGGTGCGGTGATGGATCTCGGCCATCATCAGGTCCCGCTCGGCCAGGGCCTGCATCAGCTCGCGGTTCTGCTGGGCCAGCATGGCGGCCGGATCCGCGCGTTCCAGGCTGACGACGTCGTCGGTAACCCGGCGGGCGGCCTCGCTCAGCTTGGCGGCGGCGAGCGCGGTCAGGAAGCCGACCTCGATCCGGGTGCCGGCGGGGCCGGTCTCGGCGTCGAAGACATCGGCGATGCGGTGCACGCCGCGCAGGCCAAGCCCCAGGCCGGGCCCGGCGCTGGCAATCGCCCCTTCTCCGTGCAGCAAGGTCTTGAGGTCCTTGATCCCCGGGCCCTGGTCCACGGCCTGCACCATCAGCGTGACGAGGCCGTTGCGCCCTGCGAGAGACAGGATCATCTGACCCCCGCCCCCGTGCTGCAACGTGTTGCGCGCAAGTTCCATCAGCGCGGTGACGATCCGGGTTTGTGCGAATGTCTCGAAGCCCAGGGCCTTGGCAACGGACTGTCCCACCTGCCGCAGGCGGACGATGTCCTTGTCGTCGGTTATCCGAAGCGTCGCGATCCGCATGGTTACACCTCCGGCCGCGCGATCCGGGCGACAACGACACAGGCGTCGTCGCGGCCCCGGTTATGGTCGCGCATGAGGGACGCCGCGATCAACCCCGGCGAATGTCGCAGCAACCCGGTCATCCGGTCAATCCCGCGCAGGGTCGCTATACCATCGGAGTGCAGGATCAGCGTATCGCCCGGGCGCAGGTCCAGTTCCTCGGTCTGAAGACTTCGGGCCGGACCGCCCAGCCGCCCGTCGCGCGAGATAAGCCGTCGTGTCGCGCTGCCCGGCGCCGCCACCATCGCGGTGATGTTGCCGATCCCGCCGTAATAGGCCCGGTTGTTCGCGGCCTCGATCTGCAGCAGCCCGGCCACGCTGCCGCGGGTGGCGCGCACGTCTTCCGACAGGTTCTCCATCAGTGTGACAAGGTCCTTGTCGCGACGCAGGGCAAACGCCTTCAGCGTCTCCTCGGCGGCGGCGGCCGCGCGGGGGCCGTGGCCCAGCCCGTCGATGACCAGGATCTCGACCACCCCGTCGCGGACCCGCGCCGTCCAGTTGTCGCCACACTCGATCTCGCCGGGGTAGTTCATGCGGAACCCCGCAAGGTCCACGCCCGCAAGCTGTGGGTTGGCGGCCCCGAAGGAACAGCAGACGACCGTGCCCCCGCCCGGTTCGGAATGAATGTCGAACGTGTCGGCCAGCCGCTGCATGGCCCCAAGACCGACGCCGCCCGACCCGCCGATGCCGGGTGCAAGGGTGGAATAGCCGTCCTGAAGCGCGCGGCCGATGTCGGGAATGCCGGGGCCCGTGTCGACCGCCGCAACCATCAACCGGCGCGCGCCCTCAGCCGCGGCGCCCGCGCGCTGAACGGGGATTTCCTGAAGCAGGATCCGGCCGCCGGCGGCATGGCGCAGCAGGTTGGTCGCCATTTCGGTCACGACGATGGCCAGACGATCCTCGCGCTCGGCGCCGAGGGAAAGGTCCGAGGCATATCTCTGTGCCATGCGGCGTGCTTCCGCGACGCCGCTTCTTTCTGAGATCTCTACGGACTGCTTCATAGGGCGGCTGATATCTCCACGGTGGTTCCGCCGCCGACGCGGCTTGTGATTTCGAACGAGTCCACCAGCCGCTTCGCGCCGCCCAGCCCCTTGCCCATACTCCGGGCGGTCGAGAACCCGTCCTGCAATGCCTCGTCGATATCCGCGATCCCCGGCCCGGTATCGGTGCAGCGGACCCAGATCTCGAGCGGGCGCTCCTTGACGAAGACGGACATCTCGCCACCGCCGCCGTGATCGACCGCATTGCGGACGATCTCGCTGACGGCGGTGACGAAACGCACCTTGCGCAGGGCGCGGGCGCCCCGCTTGTCCAGTTCGCGTGACACGGCCGACCGGGCGGCCGCGATGTCACGCTCGTCCCTCAGGGGAACGGTCAGGACAGGACACGCATCCGCCCCGATCATGCCAGCCTGCTGGCCCTCAAGCTGCGCAGGGCGTGGGACAGGCTGAGCGCCGTGCGGCTGCCCGACAGGTCCATGCCAAGCTCGACCAGGGTCATTGCCACGGCCGGGCGCATGCCGACGATGTAGGTCTCGGCCGCCAGCAGCCGCGCGATCGACGACAGCTGGGCAAGGATGCGACCGACGAAAGTGTCGACGATCTCGAGAGCCGAGATGTCGATCACCACCCCGCGCGCGCCGTCCGAGACGATCCTGTGGGACAGCTCTTCCTGCAGGGTGATGATGTCGGTATCCGTGATGTTATCGCGGATCGCCACCAACAACACGTTCTCGACGTGATAGATGGAGGCGGCGTCAGTCACGGGCGCTTTCCTTGTTGGCCCGGATCTCGAAGCCAACGCGGTTCATCGCCAGCGCCAGGGCGGCGCGGATGGTGGGACGGGTGGTGATCTCGCCCACGTCGACGCCCAGCTCGACCATGGTCTGGGCGATCTTGGGGCTGATGCCGCTGATGATCGACTCGGCGCCCATCAGGCGGACGGCGGCGGCAGTGCGCAGCAGGTGTTGCGCGACCTGCGTGTCGACCACGCGAACGCCGGTGATGTCCACGATCACGACCTCGGCGCGGTGCTCGACGATCGAGTTCAGCAGGTTTTCCATCACCTCCTGGGCGCGGACCGAATCCAGCGTGCCGATCAGCGGGATCGTCAGGATACGCTCCCACAGCTGCACGACGGGGGTCGAAAGCTCCATCATCTCGTCGCGCTGGCGCTGGATGATCTGCTCGCGCTCCTCGATGAACACCTCGTTGGTGCGCATGGCAAAGGCGTCGATCATGCGCGACAGACGGCTGATCTCGCTGACCAGCGCATCGGGGCTGTCCTTGAGATTGTTGCGCAGGCGCATGAAAAGCGGCGTCTTGAGCGCCAGCACGAAGGTCGCCATCTCGCCGGCGGAAACGCCGCGCTCGACACGCTCATGGGTGATCTCTTCCAGCACGGCGCGCAGGTCCGCCCAGCTGGGATCGTCCAGATTGGGACGCCCTTCCTGGGAAGCTGAGGTCATGCCAGAGGCGAAGGCGGTCAGGAGGTTCTTGGCCTGCCGGTAGCTTTCGCTGTCCGAGAAAAGATCGGGTCGACGAATTCCTTCTTCGCGCTGGGTTTCCAGCCACTGTTGCAGGATGTCGTCAAAGTCCTCGCGGAGGATCTTCAAAACCTCTTCCAAGCTTGTGATAGACATTTCAGAGCTAGCGCCTTTCCGTGACAAGGGTGGGTGTGCGGAGTGTCTTTTTTTTTGTCTTCATACATTCAAACCGTCGGAACACCACTGCCGCACCTCAAATTTACAGCGGAAAATCGCCCAGTCACACTGGTAAAACTCGATCGACCCCATGAATTTCTGCCTCGCCGCTTTTCCTCGGGCATGTCATCCGATGTATCTCTCACCCGTTCTTCGGCGAGATAGGGCGCCAGCCTGCGCTGTCGCGGTTTTACGTCACGAGAAGTGAAAAAAATTTCGCCGGCTGCCCCATTCTGGGCAAGCCGCCCCGCGAGGCCTAGAGTCCGACCACTGCCCGCGAGGGGCGACAAGCCGGCACAGACCGGCGCGACACGGGCGTCAAAGGCATGCAGGATCCTGAATTCGACAGCTACGCGGCCGATTACCATCGGCAGCACCTGGACAATATTCGCCTGACTGGCGAGGACCCCGCCTATTTCGCCGACTACAAGATCGCGCAGCTTCGCCGCTTGGCGGACGGGGCCGGGCTCGACTGCCCTGCGATGCTGGATTTCGGCAGCGGCATCGGAAATTCCCTGCCCGGCTTCCGCCGCCACTTCCCAGACAATGCCCCGGTCTGCGCCGATGTCTCCCCCGCCAGCCTCGCGCTGGCGCAGGAGCGGTCTCCGGGCCCTGAGCGCCATGTGGCGATCACCGAAAACCGCCTGCCCTTCGAGGACGGCAGCTTCGATCTGGTTTTCAGTGCCTGCGTCTTCCACCACATCCCCTGGGAAGAGCATGACCATTGGCTGCACGAGTTGCGCCGCGTCACGCGCCCCGGCGGCCGGCTGGCCATATTCGAGCATAACCCCCTTAACCCGCTGACCGTGCGTGCCGTGCGCACCTGCCCCTTCGATGCCAACGCGCGGCTCCTGTCGGGCCGGCGCCTGCGCCGCCACGTGGCCGCGGCGGGCTGGGTCGCGGTGGGCACCGAGTATCACGTCTTCTTCCCGGCCGCCCTGGCCACACTGCGGCGGCTGGACCCGGCGCTGCGCCGCTGCCCGCTGGGGGCACAGCACATGTGCGTCGCCACCGCCCCGGGCGAGGGGGCACCATGAGACAGATCGCGCGACAGGCCCTGCGTTTCGCCACGGTTGGCGTATTGGCCACCCTGCTGGGCGGCGCCGTCATCTTCTGGGCGCGGCTTGGGATGGGGGCCGGCCTGCTGGCAGCGAATGTCCTGGGCTACGGCGCCGGATTGGTCCTGACGTTCCTGGGCAGCCGCCTTTGGGTCTTTCGCGAACCGGGGGCCGAACCCGCCCCCTGGGCCGGTTCGGCGGTGGGGTTCGCAGCACTTTTTGCAGCGGCCTTCGCCAGCAACCTGGCGGTGACCGCCGGCCTGTTGCAGACGGGCCTGGCCTATGTGCCGGCACAGCTTGCGGGCATGGCGATCTACAGCGTGACCATGTTCGCAGGGGGCAGGCTGCTGGTCTTTGCGCGTCCCCTGCGGGAAGGACCAAGCGATGAGCGACCCTGACACCCCCCGCCTGCCCCTCGGCAGGTTGAGTTTCGTCATCCCCTGCTACAACGAGGCCGAGGGCCTGCCCGAGCTGTTGCGCCGCCTGGGGGATCTATCGGACGAGCTTCTGTCCAAGGGCCTGATCGCCGCCCCGCCGCTGCTGGTGCTGGTCGACGACGGCTCGACCGACGCGACATGGGAGATCATCGAGAAGGCCGCCCAAGCCCCGGCATCCGAGGCGGGGGCCGGGACCCCGAGGGTGCGCGGCGTGCGCCTGTCGCGCAACCACGGGCACCAGGCGGCACTTCTGGCCGGCCTCCTCTCGGCCCCGGGGGACGTGCTGATCAGCATGGATGCCGACCTGCAGGACGATCCGGCCGCCATCCCCCGCATGATCGAGGCCCATGGACGTGGCGCCGAGATCGTCTTCGGCGTGCGCTCCTCCCGGCAGGCGGATACGGCGTTCAAGCGCCGCTCGGCCCGGATGTATTACGAGACCCTGCGCTCCATGGGCGTCGATATCGTGGCCGATCACGCCGACTACCGGCTGATGAGCCGCCGGGCGATCGAGACGCTGCGCCGCTATGACGAGGTGAACCTGTTCCTGCGCGGCATCGTGCGCCAGATCGGCTTTGACACCGAGATTGTCGAATACGAGCGCCCTGAGCGTTTCGCGGGCGAAAGCAAGTATCCCCTGGGCAAGATGCTGGCGCTGGCGCTCGACGGGGTGACCTCCTTCTCGATCCGGCCGCTGCGATACGCCACCTGGATCGGCCTCGCGGCGGCGGGCATGTCCTTCTTGATGGTGCTCTACTCGGTCGTGGGATGGGCCATGGGACGCACTGTGGAAGGCTGGGCCTCGATCGTGGTGGCGGTCTTCATGCTGGGGGGCTTCCAGCTGATCGCGCTGGGGATCATCGGCGAATACGTCGGCAAGATCTACATGGAGACCAAGCGCCGCCCGCGTTTCATCGTCGACGAAATCGTAGGCCCGGATCCGGAGGACGGGCCGTGACCGCCTCGGCCCAGGTCCCGACGGCGGCCCGCGCCGAGGTGCCGGCTGACACGCGCCTGCGCGATGCGGGCGCCCAATCGCGCCTTGGCGCCGCCCTGCGGATCCTGGTGATCGCCCTCGCGGCCCTTGCCGCGGCCTGGCCGATCCTGGCCCATCCCTACCTGCCGCTGGTCGACCTGCCCAATCACATCGCCCGGCTTTACGTGGCAGCCAACCCGGGGACCGAACTTGCGCGCTATTACGACTACGTCTTCCGCGCCGTGCCGAACGCGGCGGCCGACATCCTGTGGGCCGCCCTTGGGCACCCGGCCAGCGCGATCTTCTTCTCCCGCATGACGATGGTGCTTTACGCGCTGAACGCCGTGGCGGCGACGGCGGTGCTGTCGCGGGTGATCTGGGGACGCTGGAGCTACTGGTCCGCGGCTTCCGGGCTGCTGGTCTACTCGGCCCCGTTCTTCTGGGGGTTCCAGAACTACCTGATCGGTTTTCCCTTCGCGCTTCATGCCTTTTCGCTTTGGCTGGTGACGGAGGGGCGGCGCCCCTGGGCGCGGGCGTTGATCTTCACGCCGCTGGCCTTCGCGCTTCTCTATCTGCACCTCTTTGCCTTCGCGGTGCTGGCGGTGGGCGCAGCGGGGCGCGAGATCCAGCGCCTGGCCGAGGCACCGGCGGGCCCGAAAGCCCGGCATCTGACATCCCATCTGTGGCTGGTGCTTCCCTTCATGCTGCCGCTGGCGGCGCTGGTGGCCGAGATGACGCGCGCCGGGCCCAACCCCGCCGGCAGCCTGACCACCTTCGGCAGCCTGGCGGACCGGTTCCGCGCGCTTCTGACACCCTTCTGGGACGCGGGGCTTGCCCGTTCGGCCCCCGACCTGAACCAGGCGGGGCTTCTGGTGCTGGCCTTCTTCGTCACAATCGTTCCCTTCGCCCTGCGCAAGTCGGGCGCAAGGCTGACCGTCGCCGAGCCGATGCGGGGGCCGCTGCTGGCGATGGCGGCCTTGTCGCTGCTGGCGCCCAGCTGGGTGAACGGGGTCGCGGCGGTGGACATGCGCTTTCCGGTGGTGTTTTGCCTGATGTTCGTCGCGGCCACTCGCTGGCAGGACGTGAGGCTACTTGCCGGGGTCGCCATCGGCACGGTCGCGGCCCTTATCCTGGGGCTGCGCGTGGCGCTGATGGACGGGTTTACGGCCGAGTACAACCAGCGCCTGATCCCCGTTTTCCAGATGCTGGGGCACGTGCCGCCGGGCGCGCGCGTGCTGCCCCTGCGCGCCCCGGGACAGGAAGGCGAGCCCGTGTTCTGGCATGTCCAGGCCTACGCGGTGCCGCTGTCGCATGCTTTCGTGCCGACCCTGTTCCAGGGGGTCCACGCCCTGCGCCTGCGCCCGGAATGGCGTGACCGTGCCCATCCCGCCGCCCATGCCATCAGCAGCCAGCGCCTGTTCGAGGCCGAGCGCTATGCCCGCACCCAGCAGGCCGCCGCCGCGCGCGGCGAAGGACCTTTCTGGCTGGGCTGGGAGCGCAAGTTCACCCATCTGCTGATGCTGGACGCGGGTCCCGACCTGTCCGAGGATCCGCGCCTGCGCCTCGTCGCCCGAAGCGGTGGCGCCGCCCTTTACAAGGTCGTGGCCGGCAGCCGGTGATCCCTGCCCTCGCCCCTCAGCGGGGCACCACCCCCGGCCCGCGCGCGACCGGCAGCTTCTGCGGCGGAAGCGAGGCGAAATAGGCCGACAGCGCCGAGATGTCGGCATCGGTCAGATCGCGCGCGGCCTGCCACATCAGCTCGGCCGCCTTGCCGCCACCGCGCAGCGACTTGCGCCAGAGGATCAGCTGGCTTTCCAGGAATGTCCGGTGCTGACCGGCCAGCGCGGGAAAGTCTGCCTCAAGCTCGGCGGGCGGTTCCTGGCCCGTTTCCACGGGGCCATGACAGGCGGTACATGCCGGCACCCGCGTATCCCCCGCACGGCCCTCGGCCAGGGCGCGACCGCGCGCGATCAGCTCCTCGCCCTTCCGCTTTTCCTTCGGCTCGGGCCCGGCCATGAGCGAGGGTTCGACATCCTTCTTGGCAAAGCCCGGATCGCGACGCTCGGGCTCCCCGCCCTTTCCATCGCCATGGCCGCCCTCGGGGGCGACGGCACCGTAATGGGCGGCCAATTCGGCCAGCGCAGCGGGAGAAACCATCGAGACGGCCTGGAGCATGAAGCCGCTGCCCCGGCTCTCATCGGCGTAGGTTTCCAGAGCGTGCAGCAGGTATTCCGGCGTCTGGATGTCGAGGCGCGGGATGAAAGGATTGTCAGACCGCCCATCGCGCCCGTGGCAGGTTGCGCAATATGCCAGCCCCTCGGGCCCGCCGGCGGCCACGGGCAGCGCCTGGGCGGGGGGCGCCCCGGGTGCCGCCGCCTGCAACGCCGCGGCCTCGGACGGGCGGGCTGCGGCCTCCGGTGCCTTTTCTGCAACCTGCGCCTCCTGCCCCGGCGCTTCATCCGCCTCCGGCGCATCGCGGCCCAGCAGGGCCTCGTATTCCTCGCCGCTCATCTCCGGCAAAGCTTCAAGGAAGGCCACCAGCGCCCAGACCTCGTCATCGCGGGCGGCGGGCCAGGCGGGCATGCCCGTCATCTTGGCGCCCTCGCGCACGATCCAGTGCAACTCTTCGGGCGACCATTTTTTGGCAACGGTCGAGATATGCGGCGGGCGCGGCACCATGCTGCGGATCGTGGCGCTGCGCTTTTCATCGGGTCGGGCGTGGCAGATGCGGCAGGCGGTGTCGAAATGGCGCGCGCCCAGGGCCACCCGCTCGGGGCCGAGGTCGGCCGGCACCCAGGCGGGCGGGCCCGAACGCAGCTCGACCGAGTTGCGGAAGGTGGTGTGCAGGACCCAGCTGACCCCGGGCCAATGCCCGGCCTTGGCCGAGACGTTGTAAAGCCCCAGAAAGACCACCAGCGCGGCGGCCGATGCCCCCAGCAGGGCAAGGGTGACGAGTGTCAGAATTACCTGTCGCATCCTTAACCTTTCATTGCCTGCCATCGGTGCCGGCCAGATCGCCACTTGCCAGTTCGCCACTCGCCAGTTCGCTACCGGCCGCGCCATGGCCCAGCGCGCGCGCCGACAGGATCAACCCGCCCACCAGGTAGACCGGCGTGCCTATCCCCAGCATCAGCATGCCTCCCAGTTGCAGCCCCTCGAGGCTGCTGCCGTAGAGGGGCGCGCGGGCCAGGATGAAAAGCGCGCCCAGCAGGGTCATGTGCATCGAGGTCAGCAACAGCCCCCCCGCCCCCGCCAGCGCGGCACCGCCCCGGCCCGTGGGCGCCTTGTCCTCAAGCCCGGCCAGGGCGCCAGCCCAGACCAGCACCCCGGCCCCGAGGAACATTGCCTGTTCCAGCAGCATCCAGCCGTGGGAGTCCCGCGCCAGCGCGTGCAGCCCCGGCAGGTGCCAGCCCCAGACGACCACGAACTCGATCACTGCCCCGGCCAGGACCGGCGGCGCATGGTGCGCCAGCGCCCTGGGCATCGCCAGCACCAGCAGGGGTGCTGCCAGCGCCACCAGCGTCATGTGCCGCAGCATGTGGGCCGCGAAGGGTTCGGCGACCAACCGGTCCACCGGCCCCGCCCAGACGGCCGCCAGCAGCAGTGCCGCCGCGACGCCCGCTGCCATGTTCAAGGGGGCGGTCACAGGCAGCTCCCGATCAACAGCACCGGAAGGACCGTGTAGATCACGCCGATGAATGAGACGATGGACAACAGGAAGGCGGCGTGGCCCAGGAACCGGTGCCGGTCGCGGCTGGTGGGCTGGTCATCCAGCCGCCGCCCCTCGTCAGAGGCGTCCCATTGCTGCCAGGATCGCCAGCCCAGCCAGACGATCAGGCCCAACGCCACCAGGGTACCCGCGCCGATCACCAGGCGCATCAGGACCACGTCGGGCCCGTCGTCGGCAAGCCGGGCACAGGTCAGGCCCGCCACCGCGTAGCTGGCCGCGAAATGCAGCGCCCAGATCGTCGGCGCTACCGTGATCCGAAAGAGCGAGCGGCGCTCTTCGCGGAACTCGGCGCGGTCGGCTTCGCCGGATGTCCATTGCCGCCGGGCCATCACAGCACCCTCGGAAGCAGAGCGGTCATCGCCACCGCGACCAGCACCTGCAACGCCAGGAAATGCCAATAGAGGCAGGTGTTCCACAGCGGCGCGTCATAGCGGGCCGTGATCCGACCGAAGGCGAACCCCGCCAGGCAGTATCCCTGCATGATGACGCCCAGGCTGACATGCGCCACGATCCAGACGATCAGGGCCCACATGATCGCGGGGTAGACATGGGCCGTCGGGTCCAGCCCCGGCAGCGCCGCCGAGGCGATCAGCGCCGCGGCCCCGCCGATGGCCAGCAGCATGGCAAGCGCCAGCGCCTGCATCGCGCTTTGGCGCCTGGCGGTGCCGCGCACCCAAAGGTTCACCGCCCAGGAGGCCGACAGCAGGACCGCCCCGCCCAGCGCCAGCCCCATGTCGACGAAGGGATAGCCCTCGGGCGGGAAGCTGCGGTCGGCGGTCCAGTAGAAGAACACGCCGAAGACCAGACTGGCGAAGGCCGTGGAATCGCCCAGCATGGTGATCCAGACACCCCACCAGCCCGGCGCCTCGGGCCCCGAGACATAGATCGGCAGCTTCAGGCCCAGGCCCACATCCTTGTGCTCGGCCTCGGGTATCTGTGCGGTCGAAGTCCAGAGCCACCAGATGATGCAGGCCACCGCCAGGATCGCCGACAGGATGGCGGGCCAGTAGATGTGGAAGGTCGGCACGATGAAGGCCCCGCCGGTGAAGGCGGCGGCCCAGAGCGTGATCCAGCTTGGCCCCGTCACCCGCAGCACCTGCAAGGGGCGGGCGTCGATGACGGAGGTGATCATCGTCTCGCGCAGGCCCTCGGCGGCGTCGGGCAGGTAATAGCGCCCGGCGTCCAGCCGTTCCTGAAGCTTCGGCTGATCCCACAGCGGATATCGGGAAGTGACATAGGGGATCGAACGCGTCCCCCAGTTCTCGGCGGGAACGTCATGGGTCCATTCCAGTGTGCCGGCATCCCAAGGGTTGCGCGGCGGCGTCGGCTGGTGCCCCTTGGGCCGGATCAGATCCCAGGCAAAGACCAGGATACCGGCGGCCACGATGAACGAGCCGATGGTCGAGATCATGTTCAGCCAGTCCCAGCCGATGTCGCCGGGATAGGTGAAGACCCGGCGCGGCATCCCCTTCAGGCCGGTCAGATGCATCGGCAGGAAGGTCACGTTGAAGCCGACGAAGGTCAGCCAGAACGACCAGCGGCCCAGACGCTCGGACATGGTCTGCTTGCGGATGAACGGGTAGAAATAATAGACCCCCGCCATCACCGGAAAGACCATGCCGCCGAACAGCGTGTAGTGCAGATGCGCCACGATGAAATAGGTGTCGTGCACCTGCCAGTCGAAGGGCGCGATGGCGACCATGATGCCGGTCAGACCGCCCGCCGTGAAGATGGCAAGCGCGCCCGCGATCCACAGCATCGGCAGCGACATCCGCACCCGGCCCACCATCAGCGTGGCCACGAAGGCGAAGATCTGGATGCCGGTGGGGATCACCACGGCCTCGGACGCCGCCGAGAAGAAGCCAAGACTGATGTTGGGCAAGCCGGTGGTGAACATGTGGTGCACCCACAGCCCGAAGCTCAGGAACCCGGTCCCCACCGCCGACAACACGATCCACGAATAGCCCACCATCGGTCGGCGCGCAGCCGTGGGCACGATCATGGCGGCAATGGCGATCGAGGGCAGGAAGATGATGTAGACCTCCGGGTGCCCGAAGATCCAGAAGAGGTGCTGCCACAGCATCGGGTCGCCGCCGCGTTCCGGGTCGAAGAAGGGCCAGTCGAACGACCGCTCCATCTCGAACAGGAAATCGCCCGCGATCAGGGGCGGGAAGGCGAACAGGATCATTCCGCCGACCACAAGCACATACCACGCGTAAAGCGGCATCACGTTGATGCGCATGCCGGGGGGGCGGCATTTCAGGACGCCGACGATCAGCTCGACCGCGGCGGCGATCGAGGCCACCTCGATGAACGACAGACCCAGCAGCCAGATGTCCGATCCCAGCCCCTCGGCCTTGGTCGCCAAGGGCGGATACATGAACCAGCCCGAGTTGGGGGCGACCCCGAACAGGACCGAGCCCATGACGAAGACGCCGCCGATCACGAAGCACCAGAACCCGAAGGCCGAGAGCCGGGGGAAAGGCATGTCCCGCGCCGCCAGGAAGGCCGGCAGGATCAGGATCGCCACCGCCTCGAACATCGGCACGGCGAAAAGGAACATCATCGCCGAGCCGTGCATCGTGAAGAACTGGTTGAAGGTCTCGGCCGACAGGAAATCATTGTCCGGCACGGCCAGTTGCACCCGCATCAGCAGCGCCAGAACCCCGGCCAGCAGCATGAAGCCGAACGCGGTCAGCGAATACCAGACCCCCACTTCCGAGTTGTTGACGGCCGTCCAGTAACGCCAGCCCTTCGGTGTCTCCCAGGTCTTGCGCAGACGCTCTTCCTGGGCGCGGGCCAGTTCCTCGGGGACGGGTTCGGACAGCATCTCCTCGGTCGGGGGGAAGGTGCCGATGGGCTCGGGATTGCCCCGGCCCGCGCGGGAGGGATGGGTGGCGTCGGACGTCATTTCAATCCCTCCAGATAGGTGGCCAGGGCGCTCAGGTCCTCGCGCTCCAGGTGGTCATAGCCGGGCATACGCGCCCCGGGTTTCAGCGATGCGGGCGACAGGATCCATTTCATCAGTGCCTCGCGGTCCATGGGCAGGATCCCCGCCGCCAGCGAGGTGCGCCCGCCCAGATGGGTCAGGTCCGGCCCGACGCCGCCGCGTGCCGGGGTGCCGCGTACCGCGTGGCAGGCGCCGCACCCCTGCTGCGCGAAGATCTCGGCACCGCGCGTGGCGGCATACCCCTTGGGGGGCGCCGCATCCTGCGCCTCGGCCTTGAGCCACGCGTCGAAATCGCCGGGCTCCATCACCACGGCGTTCAGCGCCATCAGCGCGTGGGACTGGCCGCAGAACTCGGCGCATTGGCCGCGATAGACGCCGACCGAAAGGGGCTTGAGGGACATCCGCGTGACGCGGCCGGGGAACATGTCCAGCTTGCCGCCCAGCGCGGGGATCCAGAAGGAATGGATGACCTTGGCGGCCGTCAGCTCGATCTCGGCACGGCTGCCGGCGGGAAGGCGGATCTCGTTGGCCGAAACAGCCACCGGCGGGTTGGCCGGGTCGGCCCCTTCGGGCCAGTATTCCACCCGCCACCACCATTGCTCGCCGGTGATGCGAAGCTTGACGCCGTCGCCCATCGCCCGCTGCTCCGGCATCGCCGACAGGCCGTAGACCAGCAGCGACGTCACCACCACGAGGGGAAAGATGATGCCGCCACCCACGATCAGCCCGTGGGCCAGCCGGGGCGAAAGGCTGCCGGTGTAGACACGGGTGACATAGTAGATGAGGCCGTTGATGAGGATCCAGATCAGGGTGGCGCCGATCAGCATCACCCAGAAAAGCCCCTCCATCGCGATGGCGTCGGCCCCGGTGGCTGACAGGGCGGACTGGGGCCCGTCGCAGGCCGAGAGCAACACGCCCGGTCCCAGGATCATGGCAAAGGTGCGCAGCCCTCGTGATTTCCCCATCAGTCCCCCGCAACGCCGCCCGTTTGGGGCGGATCTTTTCGCTGGCGCTGCCCGGTTAAAATCGCCGCGCGCCGCGTATTCGCGGCCGCGCGGCCCCGGGCGGCCACACATTGTTCTTAGAGGCGCAACGCGAGGGTTCCCGTTCGGTTTCCCGTTTCGCGAAAATTGTTCAGGGCGCGGCCAGGTCCCCGCGCGGCCGCCACTGGCCCTACCGCTCTTTAACAGCTCTCTGAAGACGGCTTGGGTGCCTGGTTTGGGCGTCCTTTGTGCGGGTGCGGCATCACGCGGCGCAATCACTCACAGGCCCAAGACGCGACCCGGACGCAACCCAAGGGAGAGTTGCGCAACTATTTGGCGAACAATCGTTTTCCCGCCGCGCGGAATTCCGCCCAGAACCCGGCCCGGCGCCTCGATTGCGGGTTTCGGGACGGAACAATCCGACCTGGCTGCGGTTGTCACCCCATCAAGCCGGTGCGGTCTGCCCGCCCGGCGAAAAAATGGAAGACGAAGGAGAGCACAATGTTCAAGAAATCCGTATTCGGCGCTTCGGTTGCTGCCCTGCTGGCCGCAACTTCGGCACATGCAGCAACCACCGCGATGGCCACCACGGATCTCAACGTGCGCAGCGGCCCCGGCCCCCAGTTCGAGATTGTCGGCGTGATCGACGGCAATGCCGACGTGACGGTCGAAGGCTGCCTGGAAACCGCCAACTGGTGCAAGGTGAGCTACGAAGGCACCGACGGCTGGTCCTACGGTCAGTATCTGACCGCCATGGTCGAATCCGAGCCGGTCATCGTGGTCGAGAACCGCGACCGCGTTAAGGTCCAGACGATGACCTACGACACCACCGGTGCCACCGCTGCCGCTTCGGGCACCGCTGCTGCCGTCATCGGCGGCCTGATTGCCGGTCCCGCCGGCGCCGTTGCCGGTGCCGCCATCGGTGCAGGCCTTGGTGTTGCTGCGGACCCCGGTCCCCAGACCATCACCTACGTGACCGAGAACCCCGTCGATCCGATCTACCTCGACGGCGAAGTCGTGGTCGGCGCCCAGTTCCCCGAGGACATCGACGTGGCGTTCTACGACATCCCCGACGCCGAGCTTCAGTATGCCTACGTGAACGGCGTGCCGGTGCTGATCGACCCCGAAGAGCGTCGCATCGTCTACATCGTGCGCTAATCGGCCCTCAATTCGGTGGTGCCTGCCCCTCGGGGCAGGTCCCATCGGACAAGGAAAGGCGATCGGGTCCCCGGTCGCCTTTCTCGTTTTCCTGTAGTATTCCAAATGCTATCGCCATTATCGGGACCGGCGGGGACGAAGTTCGCCCCGGGCCGCATCCCGCGTTGACTTACCCGGATCGACCCCCTAAAGACCGGGCTTCAAGATTCCCGACCCGCCCGGACCGACGGTCCTGCCGGGCAACTGATACGGAGCCGGAGCGATGAAACGCACCTTTCAACCGAGCAACCTGGTTCGCAAGCGCCGCCACGGTTTTCGCGCACGCATGGCCACCAAGGCCGGCCGCAAGATCCTCAACGCACGCCGCGCCCGCGGCCGGAAGTCGCTGAGCGCCTGATAGCCAACGGGGCGACCCGAGGGCTGTTTGCCGCAGGCAGACGCGTATGACACCGCCGGTGACACCAGAGGCAGGCCGTTGGCCGGATGCCGATCGGGTCGCGCCGGCGGTTTTTGCGTGGGCGGATGTCACCTCGACTGGTGACGCGGTCTGCGCGACCGCGCCTTCCGCGGGCGGGTCGGACGCAACCACGCCCGCCGCAGGCCCTGGCGGCGATTCTCCGGATCCGGTATCTGGCGATGGGCCCGACGCCCCCCCTCCCGAACGACCGCGACTGGAGACCCTGCGCAAGCGGGCCGATTTCCTGCGCGCCGCGCGTGCGGGTCGCGCCCGCGTCGATGCCTTCACCCTTCAGGCCCGTCGCCGCGACCCTGAGGAACTGTCGAAATCGGCCCCCGCTGAACAAGCCGCCGAGGAAGCGCCGGGCGGATTGATCCGCGTCGGCTATACCTGTTCCAAGAAGGTCGGCAACGCCGTGGCCCGCAACCGCGCCAAACGCCGCCTGCGCGAAGCCGCCCGCAAGGTGCTGCCCGTTCTGGGACGCCCTGGATGGGACTATGTGCTGATCGGCCGACGCGACGAGACCGCCGCCCTGCCCTTCGAGCGACTGGTCGAAGAGCTGGAGCGCGCGCTGCACCGCGCCCATCGCGCCGGCCCGCCCGCCCCCGGTGCGCGTGGCCCCCGTCGCGGCGCAGGGGGTCGCAAATGACACCCCTGGCCCGGATCCTGGCGCTGCCGGTGCGCGGGTATCGCGCCGTCTTCTCCCCTTGGGTCGGCTTCAACTGCCGCTACCAGCCAACCTGCTCGGCCTATGCGCTGGAGGCGCTGGAGCGTCACGGCGCCCTGCGCGGCGGCTGGCTTACCTTGCGCCGGATCGGGCGTTGCCACCCGCTGGGCGGCTCGGGCATAGACAACGTCCCCGACTGATCCCGGGCCCGGGCGTCCCGGCCCCTGCCCCTTTTCCAACCCGCCCGCCGATGGCATAAGCGCCCTGCGCCCAAGGAGATGGTTCATGCTGGATGATGCCGAGAATATTCACCCGCTGTTCGACGGCGCCCCCTCGAGCACCGAGTTCCGCAAGCTGCGCAAGCGCGTGGTCCGCCAGACCCGCGAGGCGATCGAGCAATACGGCATGATCGAGCGCGGCGCCCGCTGGCTGGTGTGCCTGTCGGGCGGCAAGGACAGCTATACCCTGCTGGCGGTGCTGCATGAGCTGCAGTGGCGCGGCCTGCTGCCGGTGGAAATTCTCGCCTGCAACCTGGACCAGGGCCAGCCCGGTTTTCCGGCAACCGTCCTGCCCGAGTTCCTGGAGCGCATGAAGGTGCCCCACCGGATCGAGTACCAGGACACCTATTCGGTGGTGAAGGAGAAGGTGCCGGCTGGGCGGACCTATTGCGCGCTCTGCTCGCGGCTGCGGCGCGGCAACCTCTACCGCATCGCCCGCGAGGAGGGCTGCTCGGCCGTGGTTCTGGGCCACCACCGCGATGACATCCTCGAGACGTTCTTCATGAACCTCTTCCACGGCGGGCGGCTGGCGACCATGCCGCCCAAACTGGTCAACGAGGAGGGGGATCTTTTCGTCTATCGCCCGCTGGCCCATGTCGCCGAGGTCGATTGCGAGAAATTCGCCCGCGCCATGAACTACCCCATCATCCCCTGCGACCTGTGCGGCAGCCAGGACGGGCTGCAGCGCCAGCAGGTCAAACAGATCCTCGACGGCTGGGAGCGCAACAGCCCCGGCCGGCGCCAGGTGATGTTCCGCGCCCTGATGAACGCCCGCCCCTCGCACCTGCTGGACCCGGGACTGTTCGATTTCGCGGGGCTTCAGCGGGGCAAGGCGCGCGACGCAAACGACGCGGCCCTGGCGGACGGGTCGCCCGTGAGCGTGCCGGATCTGAGGGGCGGCTCCGACTGATCGCTTGCCCCCCGGGCGCGGCGTGGGGTGAGGGGCGGGATGCCTCCGGCGGGGATATTTTTGCGACAATGAAGCGGGGCCGCACCGGACAGGTGGGGGCGCGATCGGTTGCGAGGTGGTCTGGGCTGCGCGCGGTTGACGCGCGAAGCGCCGTGCAAGGGCTGTGCGGGGGGCGTGCGGGGGAGGCAAAGGGCTGCACAGGCGGGCGTTCGCGGCAAAATGGCTTGACCTTTCCAGCCTCAGCCGTTTGAACCGGGGCAACTCCCCCTTCGGACAGGTTTCATTTCCGCATGGACGATCAGAACAAGAACCTTCTTCTTGCCACGGTACTCAGCTTCCTGGTGATCCTTGGCTGGTTTCTGCTGTTTCCACCGGAGGAGCAGGCCGTCGCCCCCTCCAATCCCCCGGTGGTGACATCGGAGGCGCCCAAGGCCGGTGCCGACACCGCGCCGCCGCCGCCCGCCGTGGCGGCAGACGGCGAGACCGTCGCGGCCACCCCGCCCGAGGGCGAGGCCCCCACCTCGATCGACGCGACCGCAGCGCGGATCCGCATCGACACGCCGCGGCTGTCGGGTTCGATCGCACTGACCGGCGGCCGGATCGACGATCTGTTCCTGCGTGACTACCGCGTAAGCCTGGACAAGGGGGCCGAGAACATCCGGCTGCTGTCGCCCGTGGGCGGGCCCAACGCCTATTACGCGCTTTACGGCTGGGCCCCCGGGGGCGACCTGGGGTTCGAGGACGTGCCGGGCGCCAACACGCCCTGGACCGTCGAGAGCGGCGACGTGCTGTCGCCCGATCAGCCCGTCACCCTGGTGTGGGAGAACGGCAAGGGTCAGACTTTCCGCCGTCTGGTCCAGATCGACGACGATTACCTCTTCACCGTCACCCAGACGGTCGAGAACAACGCCGAGCAGCCGGTGCGCATGGCCCCCTATGGCCTGGTCGCGCGCCATGGCGAGCCCGATGTCGCGGGCTTTTTCATCCTGCATGAAGGCGTCGTGCGCCTGACCGACGGCGAGCTGCAGGAAATCGACTATGGCGACATGCCCGAGATGGACTACCAGGATCGCGAGGCCGCCCGCGCCGACGTGACCGAGGCGGGCCAGAGCGGCTGGATCGGCTTTACCGACAAATACTGGATGACGACGCTGATCCCGACGCCGGGCCAGCCATTCAAGTCGGTCGCCAAATACGTCGACAACGCCGACATCTACCAGACCGAGACCCGCCTGCCGACGGTCACCGTGGCCGCCGGCGAGAGCGCCACCAGCCAGACCATGCTGTTTGCCGGTGCCAAGGAATGGGAAACGATCCGCGACTATGAAAAGAGCCGCGGCATCGCCAATTTCATCGATTCGATCGACTGGGGCTGGTTCTTCTTCCTGACCAAGCCGATCTTTGCCGTGCTGCACTGGCTGAACAGCATCATCGGCAACATGGGCTGGTCGATCATCGCCCTGACCCTGCTGATCAAGGCCGTGCTGTTCCCGCTGGCCTACAAGTCCTACGTCTCGATGGCCAAGATGAAAGAGCTTCAGCCCGAGATGGAGAAGCTGAAGGAGAAGGCCGGCGACGACCGCCAGAAGCTTCAGCAGGGCATGATGGAGCTTTACAAGAAGAACAAGGTGAACCCCGCCTCGGGCTGTCTGCCGATCCTGTTGCAGATCCCGATCTTCTTCTCGCTCTACAAGGTGATCTTCGTCACGATCGAACTGTATCACGCCCCCTGGCTGGGCTGGATCCAGGACCTTTCGGCGCCTGATCCCAGCTCGATCCTGAACCTCTTCGGCCTGCTGCCCTACGCGCCGCCCGATCCCGGTTCGCTGTTCGCGATCGCCTCGCTGGGCATCCTGCCGATCCTGCTGGGCATCTCAATGTGGCTGCAGCAAAAGCTGAACCCGGCGCCCACCGATGCGACCCAGGCAATGATCTTTGCCTGGATGCCTTGGGTCTTCATGTTCATGCTGGGTCAGTTTGCCAGCGGCCTGGTGCTGTACTGGATCGCGAACAACACGATCACCTTCACCCAGCAGTACCTGATCATGCGCAGCCAGGGCTACAAGCCGGACCTGCTGGGCAACATCCGCAACGGCTTTGGCCGCCGCAAGAAGGCCGAGGCCGAGGCCGCCGCCAATACGTCGAAGGCGCCCAAGGGGAAATGAGCTTTCGCCTGGCAGAGATACGGCGCCACCCGGTCAAGTCCCACGGGTCCGAGGGGCTGACACGAGTGGCGCTGGAGGCCGGGCGCACCCTTCCCTGGGACCGCACCTGGGCCGTAGCCCACGAGGCGGCACGCACCGACGGGCGCGACTGGGCGCCTTGCGTCAATTTCAGCCGGGGCGCCAAGGCGCCGGGGTTGATGGCCGTCACCTCTACGCTTGATGAGGCGACCGAGACGGTCCGCTTTTCCCACCCCGATCTGCCCGACGTGACGCTGCACCCCGAACGGGACGCGGCTACACTTCTGGACTGGGCCCGGCCGCTGATGCCCGAGGCGCGCGCGGCCTCGGCCCGGGTGGTGCGGGTCGCCGGGCGCGGCATGACGGATACTGAATTTCCCTCGGTCAGCCTGATCAACCTGGCCTCGCACCGGCAGGTCGAGGAGCGGATGGGCCAGGATCTGGACCCGCGCCGCTGGCGCTGCAACCTGTGGCTTGATGGGCCTGCCCCCTGGGAGGAGCTCGACTGGATCGGTCGGACGATCCGCATCGGCGCCGCCCGGCTTCGGGTGCGCGAGCGGATCGAACGCTGCCTGGCCACCGCCGCCAACCCCGCCACCGGGATCCGCGATGCCGACACGCTGGGCACGTTGCAGGCCGGCTGGAACCACCGCGACTTCGGCATCTATGCCGAGGTCGTCACCCCCGGCGAGATTGCCGTTAACGATGTGGTCGAGGTGACCGGATGAAACTGCCCTTCCCCCAGGCCCCCGCCCCCACCCCCGAAGAGGAAGAGGCCGGGCGGATGCTGTTCGCCCAGGGCGCCGAGTTCCTCAAGGGCGTCGTCGCGATGGACGGGCTGCCCCCCGCCGACCGGATCGAGACCTGCTTTGCCGGCCGGTCGAACGTGGGGAAATCCTCGCTCATCAACGCGCTGACGGGGCGCAAGGGGCTGGCGCGGGCGTCGAACACGCCGGGTCGCACCCAGGAGATCAACTATTTCACCCTGACCGACGATCATTACCTGGTCGACCTTCCGGGGTATGGCTTTGCCAATGCGCCGGTTGCCGTGGTCGAGAAATGGCAAAAGCTTCTGAAAAGCTATCTTTCCGGCCGGCCGACCCTGCGACGGGCCTTCGTGCTGGTGGATCACCGTCACGGGGTGAAGCCGGTGGACGACCAGATCATGACCCTGCTGGACCGCTCTGCGGTGCCGTTTCAGGTGGTGATGACCAAGGCTGACAAGGTCAAGGCGGCCGAGCGCGAGAAGATCCTGGACCAGGTGCGCGCGGCGTTGCAGACCCACCCCGCCGCCTTCCCCGAGCTGGTTGTGACCTCCTCGGAAAAGGGCGACGGGATCGCCACGCTGCGGGCGATCATCAACTCGCTGGTCTGAAGGGTCGCGGGGCGCCCCCCCGTGACGTCTCAGACGTGCTGGCCGCCGTTCACCTCGATCTCGGTCCCCGAGACATAGGCGCTTTGGTTCGAGCAGAGGAAATGGATGACGCTTGCCACCTCCTCGGGCTGACCGAGGCGGCGCAGGGGCAGCTGTTCGACGATCTTCTCGGTTCCCGGCGACAGGATGGCGGTATCGACCTCCCCCGGGGCGATGGCGTTCACCCGCACGCCGAGGGGGCCGAAATCATGAGCCATCTCGCGGGTCAGGGCCTTCAGCGCGGCCTTCGAGGTCGCATAGGCCGCCCCCGCAAACGGATGCACCCGCCCGCCGGCGATCGAGGTCACATTGACGACCGATCCCTTTGCCGCCGCCAATTCGTCCTTCAGCCCGCGCGCCAGCACCACCGAGGCGAAGAAGTTGACGTGGAACACGTGGCCCCAGGTCCGCAGGTCGGTGTCCAGCGTGTTCAGGCGCCCGCCCCCTTCGGCCTTGGGCGAGATGCCAGCATTGTTGACCAGCGCGTCCAGCTTGCCGTCTTCCAGCTTCTCGCGGATGCGCTCGATCCCGGCGATGGTGTCGTTGGGGTCGGCCAGGTTGATCTGGACATGGTTGTCCTCGCCGCCCGGCCAGGGACAGCGCGCATCGAAGGCGTGGCGCGAACAGGTCAGCACCCGCCAGCCCTCGGCCGAGAACCGCTTGACCGTGGCATGACCGATGCCCCGGCTGGCCCCCGTCAGCACGAGGGTTTTCTGACGCGGGATCTCATTCATCACTGTTCCTCCGGGGCTACCTCGTCCTAGATAACCCCATGCCCGATGCGGGCAATGGAAATCGCACCGCCAGACGCGGACTTGGCAGGGACCGGCCAAGGCTCTAACACGGGAGGCCCGTAGCAGCCTGATGAAGACACAGACCATGATGAACCGCGACTGGATCGCCACCGCCCGCACCCTGTCCCAGGCCCTGCCCTACCTGCAACGCTATGACGGGGCCCGCGTGGTCATCAAGCTGGGCGGCCACGCCATGGGCTCGCAGGAGGCGATGGAAAGCTTCGCCCGCGACGTGGTGCTGATGCAGCAGGTCGGCGTGAACCCCGTGATCGTCCACGGCGGCGGCCCGATGATCAACGAGATGCTGGCCAAGCTGGACATCACGTCCGAGTTCGTCAACGGCAAGCGCGTCACCGATGAGGCCACCATCGAGGTGGTCGAGATGGTGCTGTCGGGCCGGGTCAACAAGCGCATCGCCCAGGCGATCAACGACCAGGGTGGCCGCGCCGTGGGCCTGTCGGGCAAGGACGCCAACCTGATGGTCTGCGACTATGCCTCGCCCGAGCTGGGCTTTGTCGGCGACCCGAACTCGGTCAACCCGGACGTTCTGCACCGGATGCACGACGCCGAGATCATTCCCGTCGTCGCCCCCATCGGGGCCGGTCGCAATGGCGAGACATTCAACATCAACGGCGACACTGCCGCCGGGGCCATTGCGGCGGCGCTGAAGGCCGACCGCCTGCTGCTTCTGACGGATGTGGCCGGGGTGAAGGGCAGCGACGGCGAGGTCCTGACCGAGATGACGCCCCAGCAGATCCGCGACCTGACCCGCGACGGTGTCATCGCGGGCGGCATGATCCCCAAGACCGAGACGGCCCTTGCCGCGATCGAGGGCGGCGTCCGCGCCGTCGTCATCCTGGACGGCCGCGCCCCCAATGCCTGCCTGCTCGAGCTTTTTACCGATCACGGCGCGGGCTCGCTGATCCGCGCGGGCTAGGCCATGCGCGGGGTCGCCTCTGGGGATCGTCCGGGCCGCCGGCCCGCCGGCGATCCGGCCCCGGAGCTGGCGACCGAGGCCGAGGTCGCCCACCTTGCCGCCGGGTTCCATCTGGACCTGCTGGGCGGCTTTGCCACCGAACCCGCGGACGGCCTGCCCGAAGAGGTCGCGACCGTTCTGCTTTTCGGGGCCCTGGAGCCGGGGTTCTGGGACTACCTTGCCACCTGCCCCGAGGGGCGCGACCGACAGCCCGATCCCGTCGATCGCTGGTCGCGCCGCGCCCTGGACGGGTTGGCCCGGGCCATCCATCCCGGCGCCCGGCCCCGCTTTCCCTTCGGCGGCCCGCCCCACGACCCCTTTCCCGCCTGGGCCCTGCGCAGTGGCCGCTGCCGCATCTCGCCCGTGGGCCTTCTGGTGCACGAGAGCTGCGGCCTCATGGTCTCGTTCAGGGGGGCGCTGTGGCTTCCGGGGGCAGTGGCCCTGTCACCCCCCTTCCCGCCCCCCTGCGAGGGCTGTGCGGCGCCCTGCAAGGACGCCTGCCCCATTGGTGCACTGACGCCCGCGGGCTATGATGTGCCGGCCTGCCGATCCTGGTTGGCCGGGGCCGAGGGGCATGCGTGCATGTCCGAAGGCTGTGCGGTGCGCCGGGCCTGTCCGGTGGGGCGCGACCGGTCTCCATCCGCCGCACGGGCGCGGCATCATATGCGGAGCTTCCTGTGACCCAGACACTGATCCTGACCCGTCACGCCAAGTCCGACTGGACCGATGGCCTGGCCGACCACGAACGCCCGCTAAGCGCGCGCGGTCGCACCGAGGCCCAGGCCCTCGGGCGCCACCTGGCGGCACAGGGCTGGATGCCCGATCTGACCCTCTCATCGTCGGCCCGCCGCGCGCAGGAGACCGCGGCCCTGGCACATGAGGCGCTGCCCGAGCATCCGCAGCAGGACCTTTTCGACCTCTACCAGGCCGGGCCGCTGGCGATGCTTCTGGCGCTGCGGCGCGCGGGGCCTTCCCGGGTGGTGATGATGGTGGGCCACAACCCCGGCATCGCCAATTTCGCGTCCAAGCTGTTGGCCCGCGCGCCCGGCGACATGCGTTTCGATCAATACCCCTCGGGGACGACGACGGTGATCGGCTTTCCAAACGAAAACTGGCCGGCCCTCGAATTCGGGACCGGCCAGCTTCTGGAATTCATCGTGCCGCGCGACCTGACCTGAGGGTCGGACGCGCGGGCACTATATGGATCAGTGACCCAGGATCTGGCTGAGGAACAGCTTCGTCCGCTCGGACTGCGGGTTGTTGAAGAATTCCTCGGGCTCGTTCTGCTCGACGATCTGGCCCTGGTCCATGAAGATCACCCGGTCGGCGACCTGACGGGCAAAGCCCATCTCGTGGGTGACGCAGAGCATGGTCATGCCGTCGTGCGCCAGCTCGATCATGGTGTCCAGCACCTCCTTGATCATCTCGGGGTCGAGGGCCGAGGTCGGCTCGTCGAAGAGCATGATCCGCGGCTTCATGCAGAGCGAGCGCGCGATGGCCACCCGCTGCTGCTGACCGCCCGAAAGCTGACCGGGGTACTTGTTGGCCTGCTCGGGGATCTTGACCTTCTCGAGGAAGTGCATCGCGGTTTCCTCGGCCTCGCGGCGAGGAACCTTGCGCACCCAGATGGGCGCCAGGGTGCAGTTCTCGAGGATGGTCAGGTGCGGGAACAGGTTGAAGTGCTGGAACACCATCCCGACCTCGCGCCGGATCTTGTCGATGTTCTTGAGATCCGAGGTCAGCTCGATCCCGTCCACCACGATCTGGCCCGACTGATGCTCTTCCAGCCGGTTGATGCAGCGGATCAGCGTCGACTTGCCCGAGCCCGAGGGCCCGGCGATGACGATCCGCTCGCCCTCGCGCACGGTCAGGTTGATGTCGCGCAGGACGTGGAACGCCCCGTACCACTTGTTCATGTTGGTGATCTGGATCGCCACCTGGTCGGTGAGGTGGGTCGGATCGGCGGTTCCGGCGGCGCCGGTCGGGTTGGTGGAAAGTTCAGACATGCGGAACTCCTTAACGGTGGCCGGTCTGAAGCTTGCGCTCCAGATACATCGAGTAGCGGGACATCGAGAAACAGAAGATGAAGAACATCAGGGCGATGAAGCCGTAGAGCTCCCACACCACACCGTTCCAGGCGGTGTCCGAGCGGATGGCGTTCGACAGGCCCAGCGGGTCCAGAAGACCGATGATCGACACCAGCGTCGTGTCCTTGAACACGCCGATGAAGGTGCTGACGATGCCGGGGATCGAGATCTTCAGCGCCTGCGGCATGATGATCAGCCGCTGCGCCTTCCAGTAATCAAGACCCAGCGCATCGGCGGCCTCGTACTGACCCTTGGGCAGGGCCGCGAGCCCCCCGCGCACCACCTCGGCCATGTAGGCCGCGGCGAAGAGCGTGACCATGATCATGACCCGCAGGATGATGTCGAAATTCGTGCCCGGCGGCAGGAACACGTTCAGCAGGACCGAGGCCACGAACAGCAGCGTGATCAGCGGCACGCCGCGGATGAACTCGATGAAGCCGACGCAGAGCGACTTGACGATGAACAGGTCCGACTGTCGGCCAAGCGCCAGCAGGATGCCCAGTGGCAGAGATCCGGCGATGGCGGTGACGCCGATCAGGATCGACAGCATGAAGCCACCGAAGGCCCGGCTTTCCACCGGCTCCAGCGCCAGGGGGATCGATTGCTCGAACTCCTGCACGACGGGGCCCATCAGGAACAGCCACCAGACGATCGCCACGACCACGGCCGCGATGGCGGCCACGATGGCCCCCGCCCGCGTTCCGACGAAACGGATCGTCAGGTAGGCGAAGACGAAGCCCATGAACGCACCGATCGGAAGCCAGACGGTGCCGCCCCACATCAGCCAGGCGCCGAGGAAGGGATAGATGACCGTCAGGTACAGCAGCGCGCGCGGCACCCGCTCGAACAGGATCGGCGCGACGGCGAAGATCAGCAGCACGAAGGCCAGCGACGGCCGCCAGTAAAGCTCGGACGGGTAGAAGCCGTAGATCAGCTGCAGGTAACGCTCGCGGATGACGGCCCAGCAGGCGCCGGTGGTGCCTTCGCCATACATCTCGACGATCTGCGCCCGGCACTCGTTGAGCGAGGTCGCGGTCCAGCTGGACTGCACCAGCCAGGGCACAAGCTCCACCAGGGTGAAGAAGATCACCGCCAGCGAAAGCAGGGTCATGATGGTGTTGAACCACCCCGCAAACAGGTTGGTGCGCACCCAGGCGATGGGCCCGGCCGCCGACAGCGGCGGGGCCTGCTCGGGGAGCATGGTGTCACGCACGTAGCGGACGGTTTCGGCATGCGTTCCGCTCATGTCACCGCTCCACCAGTTTTACGCGATTGTTGTACCAGTTCATCACCGCCGAGATCGACAGCGAGATGGCAAGATAGACCAGCATCAGAAGCAGGACCGATTCAAGCTCTCGCCCGGTCTGGTTCATGGTGATGCCGCCAAGGGTGCCGGTGATGTCCATGTAGCCGACCGCGATCGCCAGGGACGAGTTCTTGGTCAGGTTCAGATACTGGGAGATCAGCGGCGGAATGATGACGCGCATCGCCTGCGGCAGGATCACCAGGTTCATCGTCCGGTTGGGCGAGAGGCCCAGGGCATAGGCCGCCTCGGTCTGGCCATGGCTGACCGCCAGGATGCCCGAACGGACGATCTCGGCGATGAAGGCCGCGGTATAGAGCGAGAGGGCCAGCCAAAGCGCGATCAGCGAGTTGCGCAGGTGGATGCCACCCTGGAAGTTGAAGCCCTTCAGCTCGGAATAACCGAGGTGGAAGCCAAGAGCGATCAGCGTGACCAGGACCGGCCCCACGATCAGGAGAAGCCGCTGCCACCAGGTCGTCGGACGGTCGCCCGTCGCCTCCTGGATGGCGTCGGCGCGGACGGCGACGCGATGGGCGGCCCAGAGACCGGCGGCCAGGACTGCCAGCAGGACCAGAAGGTCGATTGAAATTCCGAAGGCCCCGAAAACCGAGATGTCGCCCAGCGAACGGGTGAACAGCGGCTCGGGGATGTAGACGCCGCGGTTGGTGATCGCGACCGTGTCGTTTAACAGCATCGACGCCGTGGGGTCATCGCCGCGGAAGGCTCGGGGCGAGGGCAGCGTCTCGATCAGGACGGCCATGAAGAACACGATCCACAGCAGGACCGGCACGTTGCGGAAGGCCTCGACATAGATCGCCATCAGGCGCGAGACGATCCAGTTGCGCGACAGGCGCAGCACGCCGATGATCACGCCCAGCACCGTCGCCAGGGCACAGCCCAGGACCGCGACAAGCAGCGTGTTCAGCAGGCCGACGAACGCCGCCCGCAGGTGGGTCGAGCGGGACGTGTATTCGATAAGCCGCTGGTTGATGTCGTAACCAGCCGGATCTGCCAGATAGTCGAAGCCGATAGGCTTGCCCAGGGCCGCCAGGTTCTGCGCCGCGTTGCTGATAAGCCAGGCAGCCAGAAGCATGAAGCCGATAAGAGCCACCGCCTGGATCGTCAGGGAACGATAGCGGCTGTCGTAGATCAGCATGCCGAGTCGGAACGACTCCTTCGGCGGGTCGGTTACTATGGTCATTGAAGACCCCCCCGTAATCCCAAACTCGGACGGTCGGCCCCCGAGAAGGGGCATCGCCGTCCGTTATCATTGAAACTCAAACGGACGAAGGGCGCGGATTTCCCCGCGCCCCCCGCCTGGATCTGCTTACCGGAACGGCGGTGCATACATCAGACCACCTTCGGTCCACTGGGCGTTCAGACCACGCGCCAGACCGATCGGGGTGTTCTCACCGATGTTCTTCTCGAAGATCTCGCCGTAGTTGCCGGCAACCGCGATTGCGCGCTTGGCCCAGTCGGCGTCGAGGCCGAGCATCTCACCCAGGTTGCCCTCGGTGCCGAGCATGCGGTTGATCTCGGGGTTGTTGCCAGCTTCGGCAGCCATGTCGGCGACGTTGGCCGAGGTCACGCCCAGCTCTTCGGCGGCGATCAGCGCGTTCAGCGTCCAGCGAACCACGTCACCCCATTCGTTGTCGCCGTGGCGAACGAGCGGGCCGAGGGGCTCTTTCGAGATGATCTCGGGCAGGACGACGTGAGCAGCGGGATCCTCGAAGGTGGCGCGCGAAGCGGCCAGGCCCGAAGCGTCGGTGGTGTACACGTCGCAGGCGCCTGCGATGTACTGCTGCTGGGCTTCCGCGTTGGTCTCGATCGGCACGGGTTCGTACTCGATGTTGTTGATGCGGAAGAAGTCGGCCAGGTTCAGCTCGGTGGTGGTACCGGTCTGGATGCACACGGTCGCGCCGTTCAGATCACGCGCCGAGGTCACGCCCATTTCCTTGGGGATCAGGAAGCCCTGACCGTCGTAGTAGTTGACGCCCACGAAGTCGAACTTGAGGTCGACGTCGCGGCTGAAGGTCCAGGTGGTGTTCCGGGCCAGCATGTCGATCTCGCCCGAGGCGAGCGCGGTGAAACGCGTCTTGCCGGTGGTGGGCACGAATTCGACGGCGGCGGGATCGTTGAGAACGGCAGCAGCGACAGCGCGGCAAACCGCAACGTCAAAGCCCTGCCATTCACCGTTGGCATCGGGCGACGCAAAACCGGGGACGCCAGTCGCCACGCCGCAGTTCAGCTTGCCGCGGGTCTTGACGTCATCCAGGGTCCCGGCGGCGGCTGCACCAGCACCGGCGGCCAGGCCCATTGCGACGAACGTGCCAAAAACAACAGTTTTTTTCATTTCTACCTCTTCCTGATTTTCTGCGCGATTGGCAGAATTTTGGCCCCCGCTTGCGGGAAGCCAAGGCGATACCGTGAGGAATTCTCAGTCACTCAACGCTGGGAGTGTGGCCAACATTCGACCAGAAGGTCAAGGGCGCTGGAAGCCTATCGCAGCGTTCACAATATGAATGCTGAAAATAACGGCGCCATTTTCCACTTTTCGATCCGATACTTAGCCATGAACGAAATTAAAGCCGACAACCGCCAATTGTGAAGCCTGTCAGGAAGTTTCACTAAGCGCGAAGAAACGGTGCGCATGGTGAAATGCGCGTCGTTTGATTTCGGCATTCTGCTCGGCCTCATCGTCGCGGCCCCACTGTTCGATCTGCCATTCCTCATCGATTCGCGACAACCGCCAGAGGTCGTCGAGAGGGAAGGCATTTCTGCTGGCGGCGAGGCCGATGATCAGAGATCCGCTCATGGCCACCAGGTCGTGCAACGCCGTCAGGCGGAACGGATCAAAGGCGTGAACCTCGTGCCGCAGCCGGCTCAGCGCCTCGGGATCCTGAGGGCGGTGCATGATGCCGTTGACCGGGCGCAGCACGGCGCCCAGCTCCTCCCGGGCCCAGTCCAGGACCGGATCCCAGCCCTCGGCCTGGCGGTGGGCCAGGGCATCGGGCGCTTCGGCGCGATAGCACAGCAGATCGGAGTCGCCGTAGTCGGCCACCATGTTCGCGACCTCGGGGTGCTGGTCGGCTACCTTGTCGATCGCCGCGTTGGCCGAGCGTGTCACCGGCATCGTGTTGGGATTGATCTGGTCGGTCTGTTCGGCCCATTCGCCCGCCACGGCCTCTGCCATGGGTTCGGTTGGCAGTACCAGCCGGCGCTTGAGCGGCGTGCGCACCCCGCGCCCGTCCAGCAGCACCTCGAACCCGGTCCTGTCCTCGACCGGTGTGACTGTGGCGTCCTTCCAGAACCGCTTGGGGGCCCAATCGCTCATCTCTCGCTCCAGATCTCGTCCAGCGCCGCCGCCAGGTCGCCGAAACCGGGCAGCACATGCTCGGCCCCTGCCCCGCGCAGGCGTTCGGCCGGGTGATAGCCCCAGCTGACGCCGATGCGGCGGACGCCGGCGGCGCGCCCCATGTCCATGTCGAAACTCGTGTCGCCCACGATCACCGTGTCCTCGGGCGCGGCCCCCGTCTCGCGCAGGGCGGCCTCGATCATCGAGGGGTGCGGCTTGGACGGGTGATCGTCGGCCACCTGCGAGGTGATGAAGTAGTCGCCCAGGCTATGCGCCTCGAACACCCGGGTCAGCCCGCGCCGGGACTTGCCGGTGGCCACGCCCAGCAGGCAGGCCGCGTCCTGCGACAACAGGTCCAGCGCCGCCCGCGCGCCGGGGTAGAGGGGCGAAAGCACATCCTCCTGCCCGGCCTCGCGCACCGCCACGAACGAGGCGCGATAGGCCTCGGCCAGGGCGTGAGGGTCGCAATCGGGGTCAAGCTCTGCCATCGCCTCGGGCAGGGACAGCCCCACGATCGAGCGGATCCGCTCGTCGTCGGGACAGATGCGCCCGGCGCTGTCGAAGGCGCGGCGCATGGCCCCGATGATGTGGGTCTGGCTGTCGATCAGCGTGCCGTCCACATCGAAGATGACAAGGCGCAGGCGGCTCATTCTTCCTCCGCGAAGGGATCGGCAGGCACGTCGCGAATATCCCAGCCGACGGTCTTCCACGTGCGTGTCATATGCTCCGGCAGGGGGGCGTTCAGGTTCAGCATGGCGCCCGTGACGGGATGTTTCAGGGTCAGCGACCGGGCGTGCAGGTGCAGCTTGCGGCTGATGTCGCCGCCCAGCTGCGCGCCCCAGCCGTCGCCCAGGTTCTCCTGCCCCGAGCCGCCGTACTTGCCGTCGCCCACGATGGGATGCCCCAGTTCGGCCATATGGGCGCGCAGCTGGTGGGTGCGGCCGGTGACCGGCACCAGCGCGACCCAGGCGGCGCGTTTGGCCAGCGTCGTCAGCACCGCGTAATCGGTGGTGGCCCGCTTGGCGTCGGGGGTGCTGTCGACCTGATTGGGGTGGATGCACTGCATCTTCTCGGCCTCGCCGTGGCGACCGTGGCCGGGGGCCTTGACCAGACCATAGCGCACGGTGCCCATCCGGGGATGGGGCACGCCGGCGACCACGGCCCAGTAGATCTTGCGCGTCAGCCGGTTGCGGAAGGCCGAGGTCAGGGCCCCTGCGACGGCCTGGGTCCGCGCCAGCAGCAGCAGCCCCGAGGTGTCCTTGTCAATCCGGTGCACCAGACGCGGCTTCTCGTCATAGCCGAAGCGCAGTGCCTCGGACAGGTTGTCCACATGGCGGTTGTGGCCCGTCCCGCCCTGCACCGGCAGGCCCGGCGGCTTGTTCAGCGCGATGATGTGGTCGTCGCGGTAGACCACGCAGGCGCGGATCATCTCGGCGTCGGCGTCCGAGATGTCGGTCTTGGGTCCGGCGGTGATCTCTTCGGGGGCGGGCAGCGGCGGCACGCGCACCGCCTGCCCCGGCGCGATCCGGGTCGAGGCCTTGACCCGCCCGCCATCCACCCGCAGGTCGCCCTTGCGGCACATCTTCTCGATCCGGCCCTGGCTGACATGGGGGAACATCCGCCGCATCCAGCGGTCCAGCCGCTGCTCGGCCTCGTCTGTCCCGACGGTCAGGATCTGCACACCACTCATAGAAATACCCCTCGTGCGGCGGCAAGCCCGCCGGCGATGGCCATCAGCGACAGGATCACCGAGGCCGCAACATAGATCAGCGCCGTCTGCACGTCGCCCCGTTCCCAAAGCGTCAGCGCATCCAGCGAGAAGGCGGAAAAGGTCGTGAACCCGCCCAGGATCCCGGTCATCAGGAAGGGGCTGAAGCGGTTGCCGCCCTTGGCCGCCAGCCAGACCACCAGCACCCCCATCAGGAACGAGCCCGCGATATTCACCGCAAGCGTTCCCCAGGGAAAGCCGGGCCCCGCCAGACGCAAGGTCGCCACGCCGGTCAGATACCGGGCCACCGCCCCAAGGGCACCGCCAGTCGCAACTTGTAACAAGGTCCAGATCATCGCGCCTACCTCTTGCGCGGCGGGGGGATTGTCAACCGCCCTGCCGCTTGTCCCTGAGCTTGGCGAAGTAATCCAGCCGCCGCTTCAACTCGCGCTCGAACCCGCGTTCGACCGGGGTGTAATAGACGCCCCGCTTCATGCTCTCGGGGAAATAGTTCTGCCCCGAAAAGCCGGCCTCGGCATCATGGTCATAGGCATAGCCCTCACCGTAGCCCTGTTCCTTCATCAGCGAGGTGGGCGCGTTCAGGATATGCTTGGGCGGCGGTTCCGATCCGGTCTTGGTGGCGGCGGACATCGCATTCTTGAAGGCCGCGTAGCCCGCGTTCGACTTGGGCGCCAGCGCCAGATAGACGATCGCCTGCCCCAGCGCCAATTCCCCCTCGGGAGAGCCGAGCCGCTCGTAGGTTTCCCACGCCTGAAGGCAGACCGCCTGTGCCTGCGGATCGGCCAGGCCGATATCCTCGACAGCCATGCGGGTGATGCGGCGGGCAAGATACCGCGGATCCTCACCCCCCTTCATCATCCGCGCCAGCCAGTAAAGGGCCGCATCGGGGTCCGAGCCGCGCACCGATTTGTGCAGCGCCGAGATCAGGTTGTAATGCTCGTCGCCCGACTTGTCGTATTTGGTCGCGCGGCGCATCAGCCGGGTCGCCAGCCCCTCGCGGTCCAAAGGCCCCGCCACCTTCCAGGCCATCACCTGTTCGATCAGGTTCAGCAATGCGCGGCCGTCGCCGTCGGCCATCTCCAGCAGCGCCTCGCGCGCCGGGCCGTCCAGCGGCAGGGGGCGGTCCAGTTCCTTCTCGGCGCTCTGGGCCAGCCGCTCCAGGTCCCGAGGCGTCAGGCGGTTCAGCACCATCACCTGCGCCCGGCTGAGCAAAGCCGCGTTCAGCTCGAACGAAGGGTTCTCGGTCGTGGCACCGACCAGCAGAATGGTGCCGTCTTCCATATGCGGCAGAAACCCGTCCTGCTGGGCCTTGTTGAAACGGTGGATCTCGTCGACGAAAAGCAACGTGCCCTGCCCGTTGGCATGGCGAATGCGGGCGGCCTCGAACACCTTGCGCAGCTCTGGCACGCCGGTGAAGATCGCGCTGATCTGGACGAAGGCCAGATCCGTCTCGTCGGCCAGCAGCCGGGCGATGGTGGTCTTGCCCACCCCCGGCGGGCCCCAAAGGATCAGCGACGACAGGCTTCCCGACGCCAGCATCACGCCAAGAGGCCCCTCGGGGCCCAGAACGTGATCCTGCCCGATCACCGCATCCAGACGCCGCGGCCGCAGCCGGTCGGCCAGCGGACGCGGTCCGGCGCCCGAAGGTGCGCGGTCGGTCGATCCGTCTGCGGGGGTGTCGAAAAGATCAGCCATGGGGGAAATCTAGGGGTCCGGCCCTGTCAGGGAAAGGTGAAACGCAAACGGCCCCCGCCTATGGCGAGGGCCGTCCGTAATGGGATGGGCGGGGCTGCCTTATTCGGCGGCTTCCTCGGCCTCAAGGCGGGCGCGGTCGCCGGCGCCCTTGGCGTCGACATCGCGGTCGACGAATTCGATGATCGCCATCGGCGCCATGTCACCATAGCGGAAGCCGGCCTTCAGGACGCGGACATAGCCGCCCTGACGCTCGGCGTAGCGGGGGCCGAGCACGTCGAACAGCTTGGCGACATATTCGTCCTGCTTCAGCTGTGCACCGGCCTGGCGGCGGGCGTGCAGATCGCCGCGCTTGCCCAGAGTGATGAGCTTTTCGACGATGCGGCGAAGTTCCTTCGCCTTGGGCAGGGTGGTCTTGATCTGCTCATGTTCGATGAGCGAGCCGGCCATGTTCGCGAACAGCGCCTTGCGGTGTTCATGGGTGCGGTTCAGGCGGCGGTAGCCTCGTGCGTGACGCATGGGTCTTCTCCGTTAACGTGTTTTGCTTTGTCCGGCGGTCCCTGGTCCTGGGTCCGCTCTCCTTGGGGCTTGTGCCCTGATGTTCCCCGGCTGGACCGGGCATTGTCTTGGTCTTCGGTCGTGGTCTTCGGGGGGCCGTCTAGGCGACCGCCCCCCATCTTGTCAATCTCAGAGGTGGTCTTCGTATTTCTTGGCCAGTTCCTCGATGTTGTCGGGCGGCCAGTCCACGATATCCATGCCCAGGTGGAGACCCATCCCGGACAGCACTTCCTTGATCTCGTTCAGCGACTTGCGGCCGAAGTTCGGGGTGCGGAGCATCTCGGCTTCGGTCTTCTGGATCAGGTCGCCGATGTAGACGATGTTGTCGTTCTTCAGGCAGTTTGCCGAACGCACCGACAGTTCCAGCTCGTCCACCTTCTTCAGCAGAAGCGGGTTGAACTCCAGATCGTCCTCGTCGTCCTGGCTGCGGGCGGCCTCGGGCTCGTCGAAGTTGACGAAGACCGACAGCTGGTCCTGCAGGATGCGCGCGGCATAGGCCACGGCGTCGTCGGGGGTGATCGAGCCGTCGGTCACCAGCTTGAGCGTCAGCTTGTCATAGTCCAGCACTTGGCCCTCGCGGGTGGGCTGCACGTCATAGCTGACCTTCTTCACGGGCGAGTAGATCGCGTCGATCGGAATCAGGCCGATAGGGGCGTCCTCGGGGCGGTTCTTGTCCGCGCTGACATAGCCCTTGCCGGTGTTGACCGTCAGTTCCATGAACAGATCGGCACCCTCGTCGAGGTGGCAGATCACGTGATCCTTGTTCAGGATCTCGATGCCGGCGGTCTCGGCGATGTCACCGGCAGTGACGACACCGGGGCCCTTGGCATTGACCGACAGACGCTTGGGGCCTTCGACCTCCATGCGGACGGCGACGCCCTTGAGGTTCAGGACCACGTCGGTCACGTCTTCGCGAACACCAGAGATGGACGAGAATTCGTGCAGCACGTTGTCGATCTGGACGCTGGTGATGGCGGCACCCTGAAGCGAGCTCATCAGCACCCGGCGCAGGGCGTTGCCCATGGTCAGGCCGAAGCCACGCTCCAGCGGTTCGGCCACGACGGTCGCTTCGCGCGAGGGGTCGTTGCCGGGTTTGACGTCAAGCTGGGTCGGTTTGATCAGCTCTTGCCAGTTCTTGTGGATCATATGTCGCCTCCATCCTTGTTCCCGGTGGGATCCGGTTCCGGGAACGCCCGAGGTTTCAAAAAGACGCACTCGGGCCGCGTTCCGAAAACGCGGCCCGAGCGGTAGAAATTAGATCAGACGCGGCGCCGCTTGGGGGGGCGCACGCCGTTGTGGGCGATCGGGGTCACATCACGGATGGCCGTGATGTTGAAGCCGGCAGCGGCCAGAGCGCGCAGGGCGCTCTCGCGGCCCGAACCGGGGCCCTGCACTTCGACTTCCAGCGTCTTGACGCCGTGTTCCTGGGCCTTCTTGCCCACGTCCTCTGCGGCCATCTGGGCGGCATAGGGGGTGGATTTACGGCTGCCCTTGAAACCCATCGTGCCGGCCGAGGACCACGCGATCGCGTTGCCCTGAACGTCGGAGATGAGGATCTTGGTGTTGTTGAACGAAGAGTTCACATGCGCAACGCCGGTGGCGATGTTCTTGGAAACCTTGCGCTTCGTTTGACGACGATCTCGTGCCATTGTGCTTGCCCTCCCTTATTTCTTCTTGCCGGCGATCGGCTTCGCCGGGCCCTTGCGGGTGCGGGCGTTGGTGTGGGTGCGCTGGCCGCGCACGGGCAGGTTGCGACGATGACGCAGGCCGCGGTAGGCGCCCAGGTCCATCAGACGCTTGACGTTCATCTGCACTTCGCGGCGCAGGTCGCCTTCAACGGTGAAGTTGGCGTCGATGTGCTCGCGGATCTGAAGCACTTCGGCGTCGCTCAGCTCGTTGACGCGGCGGGTCGGTTCGATACCCACGGCGTCGCAGATTGCGCGGGCCGAGGTGTTGCCGATACCGGTGATGTAGGTGAGGGCGATGGGGACGCGTTTCCCGGTCGGGATGTTGACGCCAGCAATACGTGCCACGTGTCACTTTCCTTTTCGTTGCGATTCCGTAGTGCCGGAACCTTTTTTCACAACGGCGGCCCGGTCCGGAATGCCGGTGGGCCGCGTCATATCTGAAGAAGGGCGATTCGCCGGTGCGGACACTCAGCAAAACAAGCCTGATCCCGTTAGGGATGGGGTGACTTATTGGTTTTTGGAACCAGCGTCAAGCCGCCGGTTCCGGGGGCGGGGCAAAACGCCCCTACCCCGGATCGCAAAGTGGCTCAGCCGCGGTCGAGGATGCCGCGAATCTCGTTGGCGACGGCGTCGATCTCGCCCAGGCCGTCGACCGCCCGCAGGCTGCCCTTGGCATGGTAGTAGCCGATCAGCGGCGAGGTCTTCTTGTAGTATTCCATCAACCGCTGGCGCAGGCTTTCCTCGTTGTCGTCGGCACGGCGCTGCAGATCGGTCGAGCCGCAGACATCGCAGACGCCTTCCTTGGCGGTGGGCTTGGTATCGTCGTGATAGACTTCGCCGCAATTGCCGCAGGTGAAGCGGCCGGTGATGCGGCGCACCAGCGCCACGTCATCGACGCGCATCTCGATCACCGCGTCCAGCTTCTGTCCCTTGCGCTCCAGCAGCTCGCCCAGGGCATCGGCCTGGGCCAGGGTGCGGGGGAAGCCGTCGAAGATGAAGCCGCCGCCGGACTCGGCGTTCAGCTTCTCCTCGATTAGGCCGATGACGATCTCGTCTGTGACAAGCTGGCCGCGGGCCATGACGTCGGCAACCAGGTTGCCCATTTCGGTGCCGCTGCTTTTGGCTTCGCGAAGCATGTCGCCGGTCGAGAGCTGGATCATCCCCCTCTCTTCCACCAGGATCCGCGCTTGCGTGCCTTTGCCTGCGCCCGGCGGGCCGAGAAGAATGATGTTCATCGTCTAGCTGTCCCCTTCTTGCCGCGACGCTTGCCGCGCAGTTGAGATTTTTCGATCAGGCCCTCGTACTGATGCGCCAGAAGATGGCTCTGGACCTGCTGGATCGTGTCCATCGTCACCGAGACCACGATCAGAACCGAGGTGCCGCCGAAGTAGAACGGGATCGCCAGCTGGCTGCGCAGGATCTCGGGCAGCAGCGTCACCAGGGTCAAGTAGCCTGCGCCCAGGACCAGGATGCGGTTGACCACGTAATCCAGGTATTCCTCGGTGCGCTTGCCGGGTCGGATCCCCGGGATAAAGCCGTTCTGGTTCTTCAGGTTCTCGGCCACGTCGTCGGTCTTGAACGCGACGTTGGCGGTGTAGAAGAAGGTGAAGAAGATCACCATGGCGGCGAAGAACAGCAGGTAGAGCGGCTGTCCGGGGCCGAAGTAGGCCAGGATGGTCGACATCACCGGGCCGGTCTGGCTGCCCGAGAAGGTGCTGATCGTGGTCGGCAGCAGCAGCAGCGAGCTGGCGAAGATCGCGGGGATCACGCCGGCCGGGTTGACCTTGATCGGCAGGTGCGACGAGCCGCCGTCATAGACCTTCATCCCCACCTGACGGCGCGGATACTGGATGTGGATCTTGCGCAGGGCGCGTTCCATGAACACCACGAAGGCGATGGTCAGGATCACCATGATGATGACGCCCACGATCACCGCGGGGCTCAGCGCGCCCGAGCGGCCCGAGGCGAAGAACTGTGCCAGGGCGGCGGGGACTTCGGCGATGATGCCGACGAAGATGATCAGCGAGATGCCGTTGCCGATCCCGCGCGAGGTGATCTGTTCGCCCAGCCACATCAGGAACATCGTGCCGCCCACAAGCGTGATGACGGCGGATGCCTTGAAATAGAGGCCTGGATCGGTCGCCAGGTCGCCGGCCTCGAGGCTGGCGGCCAGACCGTATGCCTGGAACGTGGCCAGAAAGACGGTGCCGTAGCGGGTATACTGGTTGATCTTCTTGCGGCCCTGCTCACCCTCTTTCTTGAGCTGCTCAAGCGAGGGGACCATCGCGGTCAGAAGCTGCACGATGATCGAGGCCGAGATGTAGGGCATGATCCCCAGGGCAAAGATGCCCATACGGCCGATGGCGCCGCCGGTGAACATGTTGAGGATGCCGCCCAGGCCGGTTGCGGCTTCCTGCACGAACTGGCGCAGGGCCGTGCCGTCGATGCCGGGGACGGGAATGTAGGTGCCGAGGCGATAGACAATGAGAAGAGCCAGCGTGAAGAGGATGCGCTGCTTCAGCTCGGTAGCCTTTCCGAAGGCCCCCCAGCTCATGTTCGCTGCCATTTGCTCTGCTGCGGATGCCATGTAACGGCCTTCCTTTCATGACGACGCCGCCGAACCGTTTTCCGGTCGGCGGCGCAGGGAAAACATCACAAGTGGTGTAAGCGGCCCCGGGGCCGCTCACAACCGCTTATTCGGACGCTTGCTCGGAAGTCGCCGCCGGGGTCGAAACCTTGAGCGAGCCGCCGGCCTTCTCGACAGCCTCGATGGCCGACTTGGAGGCGCCGGTGACTTCCAGGTTCACCTTGGCGTTGAACTCGCCCTTGGCGAGGATGCGGACACCGTCGAGCTTGCGACGCACCAGGCCCGATTCGACCAGGACGTCCTCGGTGATGGCCTTCGAGCCGTCGATCTTCTTGTCGTCCAGGAACTTCTGAAGCAGGCTCAGGTTCAGGACGGCGAATTTCTTGCGGTTCGGCGGGGTGAAGCCACGCTTGGGAAGCCGCTGGTAGAGCGGCATTTGGCCACCCTCGTAGCCATTGATCGAGACGCCCGAACGGGACTTCTGACCCTTGATACCACGGCCGGCGGTCTTGCCGGTGCCGGAACCCGGGCCGCGGCCAACGCGCTTGCGCTTCTTGGTTGCGCCGGGATTGTCGTGAAGTTCGTGAAGTTTCATGTCGCTCTCTCCGTGCCGGATGTGGCCCAGGAGCGAAGGGGCCAACCGCGGCGTTGATTGTAAATTGGGTGGGGTGCGCCCTGCCCTTTCAGGCCGGCGCACCCCGGAATGCAGTCAGAGGCTTAGTCGCGCTCTTCGATGATTTCCACCATGTGGGAGATGGAATTCACCATGCCGCGCACCGAGGGGGTATCCTCAAGCTCACGGGTCTTGTGCATCTTGTTCAGGCCCAGACCGATCAGCGTTGCACGCTGCTTGGCGGGGCGGCGGATCGGCGAGCCGATCTGCTTGACGACGATGGTTTTTGCCATGGATCCGTATCCTTACGCTTCGACCGACTCGGAGGCCGCTTCGGCTTCGGGCTTCTTGAGGATGTCCGCGACCTTCTTGCCGCGACGCTGCGCGACCGAACGGGGCGAAGCCTCGCGGCCAAGGCCGTTCAGCGTCGCGCGGATCATGTTGTAGGGGTTCTGGGACCCGATCGACTTGGCGACCACGTCCTGAACGCCCAGCATCTCGAACACGGCGCGCATCGGACCACCGGCGATGATGCCGGTACCCTGGGGGGCGGTCCGCATCACGACCTTACCAGCGCCGTGACGGCCCTCGATGTCGTGGTGCAGGGTACGACCCTCGCGCAGCGGTACGCGGACCATCTGACGCTTGGCTTGCTCGGTGGCCTTGCGGATGGCCTCGGGGACCTCCTTGGCCTTGCCCTTGCCGAAGCCCACGCGACCGCGCTGGTCACCGACGACGACCAGAGCAGCGAAGCCGAAGCGCTTACCGCCCTTGACCGTCTTGCTGACCCGGTTGATCGCCACGAGACGATCGGCGAATTCGGGGGTTTCTTCGCGCTCGCGACGATTTCCCCGACGATTGTCTTCTCTTGCCATCTATCGTCTCCTCAGAACTTCAGGCCGTTTTCACGGGCGGCGTCGGCAAGTGCCTTGACCTTCCCGTGAAACAGGAAACCACCACGGTCGAAGTAGCATTCTTCGACCCCGGCCTTTTTCGCGCGCTCGGCGATGGCGGTGCCCACCTTCGCCGCCGCTTCGACGTTGTTCTTGCCCAGAACGCCCAGGTCCTTCTCCAGCGAGGAGGCCGAGGCGAGCGTGACGCCGTTCACATCGTCGATCAGCTGCACGCTGATGTTCTTGTTCGAGCGGTGAACCGACAGGCGCGGACGCCCGGCGTTCATCTTCCGCAGCTTGTTCCGAACGCGCAGGCGGCGCTTCAGAAACAGGGTTCTTTTGCTGTTTGCCATTTCTCGCGTCCTTACTTCTTCTTGCCTTCCTTGCGGAAGATGTACTCGTCCTTGTACTTGATGCCTTTGCCCTTGTAGGGCTCGGGCTTCCGCCATTCGCGAATATTGGCCGCGACCTGGCCGACGAGTTGCTGATCGATGCCTTCCACGACGATCTCGGTTTGCTTGGGGGCCGTCACGGTGACGCCCTCGGGCACTTCGAAATTCACGTCATGGCTCAGGCCCAGGCTCAGCTTCAGGGTGTTGCCCTGCATCTGCGCGCGGTAACCCACACCGTTGATCTCCAGCTCTTTCTTGAAGCCGGTGGAGACGCCGGTCACCAGGTTGCCGACCATCGTGCGGGACATGCCCCACTGCTGGCGGGCGCGCTTGGACGAGCCACGGGGCGCGATCGAGATGACGTTGTCGTCCACCGAAATGGTGACATCGTCGGTTGCAGTGAAGCTGCGGGTACCCTTGGGGCCCTTCACTTCGACGGTCTGGCCGGAGACGGTTGCCGAAACACCCGACGGCAGCTCGACCGGTTTCTTACCAATACGAGACATTGCCTTACCTCCTTAGAAGACCGTGCAAAGCACTTCACCACCAACATTGGCAGTGCGCGCATTTGCATCCGACATCACGCCGCGAGGCGTGGAGACGATCGAGACACCCAGGCCCTGACGGACCGAGGGGATGTCCTTGACGCCCATGTAGACACGACGGCCGGGCTTCGAGACCCGCTTGATCTCGCGGATCACCGGGGTGCCTTCGTAGTACTTCAGGCTGATCGACAGGGCCGGGTGGCCGTCCTTGCCGGTCGTCTTCTCGTAGCCGCGGATGTAGCCTTCGTCGGCCAGCACGTCGAGCACCCAGGCGCGAAGCTTGGAGGCGGGGGTTTCAACCGTGGACTTGCCGCGCAGCTGTGCGTTGCGGATCCGGGTGAGCATATCGCCGATAGGATCGTTCATCTCGGGACCTCCTTACCAGCTCGACTTGACCAGGCCGGGGATCTGGCCGTTCGAGCCAAGATCCCGCAGCGCGATCCGGCTCATCTTCAGCTTACGATAGTAAGCGTGCGGACGACCGGTCAGCTGGCAGCGATTGTGAAGACGGGTAGCCGAGCTGTTGCGCGGCAGTTTTGCAAGCTTCAGACGCGCTTTGAAACGCTCTTCCATCGGCTTGGATTCATCGCGCGCGATCTCTTTCAGCTCGGCACGTTTGGCGGCGTATTTCTCCACCAGGGCCTGACGCTTCTTCTCGCGCTCGATCATTGCTTTCTTAGCCATGTTCTCTTCTCCTCGCCGCGATCAGCTGTTGAAGGGCATGTTGAAATGCTTCAACAGCGCCTTGGCTTCTGCGTCGGTACCTGCGGTGGTGCAGATGACGATATCCATACCCCAGACCTCATCGACCTTGTCGAAGTTGATCTCGGGGAACACGATGTGCTCTTTCAGGCCGGTGGCGTAGTTGCCACGACCGTCGAAGCTCTTGCCGGACACGCCGCGGAAGTCCCGGATACGGGGCATTGCGACGGTGATCAGGCGATCGAGGAATTCGTACATGCGCTCGCCGCGCAGGGTCACCTTGGCGCCCAGCGGCATCTCTTCGCGGACACGGAAGCCGGCGATGGATTTCTTGGCCTTGGTGATCAGCGCCTTCTGGCCGGCAATCGCGGTCAGGTCTTCCTGAGCGGATTTGGCCTTCTTGGTGTCGCGGACCGCCTCGGCGCCACAGCCGATGTTGAGAACGATCTTGTCGAGACGCGGGATCTGCATCTCGTTCGCGTAGCCGAATTCTTCCTTCAGCTTGGCGCGGATCTCGTCGGTGTAGAGCGTCTTGAGACGCGGGGTATAGGTCGCAGCGTCCAGCATCAGATCACGTCCCCCGTGGTCTTGGCAAAGCGCACCTTCTTGCCGTCTTCCGTGCGGAAGCCGACGCGGGTTGCCTTGCCGTTGGAGTCCAGCAGTGCCAGGTTCGAAAGATCGATCGGCATCGGGGTCGGCACGCGGCCGCCCTGGCTGTTCTGGCTTTGACGGGTATGGCGGATCGCCACGTTCACACCGTCCACGATGGCCTTGTTGGCCGCAGGCATGACGCGGGTGATCTCACCCTCCTTGCCCTTGTCCTTACCGGCCAGCACGACGACCTTGTCGCCCTTCTTGAGTTTGGCAGCCATCAGAGAACCTCCGGAGCCAGCGAGATGATCTTCATGAAGTTCTTCGCGCGCAACTCACGAACCACCGGCCCGAAGATACGGGTGCCGACGGGCTCGTTGTTGTTGTTGAGGATGACGGCCGCGTTCCGGTCGAACCGGATTGCGGTGCCGTCTTCGCGACGGACTTCCTTGGCGGTGCGCACGACGACGGCCTTGCGGACGTCACCTTTCTTCACGCGGCCGCGCGGGATGGCTTCCTTCACCGAGACGACAATGATGTCGCCGACGGAGGCGTATTTACGCTTGGAACCACCCAGGACCTTGATGCACTGCACCCGGCGAGCGCCGGAGTTGTCAGCGACATCCAGATTGGTCTGCATCTGGATCATGTGGTTTCTCCCGACCTATGGGGGGCGTTTTCCTCGCCTGTTCCCCAGGGTTTCGACACAATCGAAAGGGGCCGCCTTAGTTGGCGACCACCTCCCAACGCTTGGTTTTCGAAATCGGCGCGCACTCCTGGATGCGGACCTTGTCACCGACCTTGAATTCGTTCTTCGGATCGTGCGCGCGGTACTTCTTCGAAGCGCGGACGGTCTTGTTCAGCAGAGGATGCGTGTAGCGACGCTCGACCAGGACCGTGACAGTCTGCTCGTTCTGGTCGCTGGTGACGGTGCCGTTGAGGATACGTTTGGGCATCTGTCAGGCTCCTCTTATTCTTCTGCGGCCGCAGCAGCGGCCTTCTGGTTGAGAACGGTCTTCACACGGGCAACGTCGCGACGGACGGTGCGCATGCGTGCGGTGTTCTCAAGCTGTTGCGTAGCCTGCTGGAAGCGCAGGTTGAACGCTTCCTTCTTCAGCTCGGCCAGCTGATCCTTCAGCTGGTCGGGGGTCTTGTCGTTGAGTTCCTTGGCGTTCATCGCCCAGTTCCTTTCACATCACCAGTCGGCCCCCTTGAGAGGGTCACCCTGAGTCCGGTGGAGTCATTGATGAAGCGGTCCAATACAAGGCCGCGACCACGATGGCAACCCATAAACCCCGGGGCGCCGGGATTCCTTGTTTTCCTGGTCATTCCGTCGCGTCCGCCGCCCCTGGGGTGGCCGCGATCCTGCCGCGTGCGGCGGGGCGATTCTTGGCCGCGCCCCCTGCCCCGCCCGACGGGGTCGCGCGTGGAGAAAGGGGGCCGGAAACGAGAAAGGGCGGGGAAGACCCCGCCCTTTTTCAATTGTCGCGATCCTCGCGGATCACCAGTCTTCGCGGACCACGGTGCGGGTCTTGATCGGCAGCTTCATCGCGGCCAGGCGCAGGGCCTCGCGCGCGACGGCTTCGGAAACACCGTCGATCTCGAACATCACCCGGCCGGGCTTGACCTTGGCGGCCCAGTAATCGACCGAACCCTTACCTTTACCCATACGGACTTCGGTCGGCTTCGAGGTGACCGGCGTATCGGGGAAGATACGGATCCAGACACGGCCCTGACGTTTCATGTGGCGCGTCATCGCGCGGCGAGCCGCCTCGATCTGACGTGCAGTGATCCGCTCGGGCTGCGTGGCCTTGAGGCCGAAGGTGCCGAAGTTCAGGGTGGAGCCACCCTTGGCTTCGCCGTGGATACGGCCCTTGTGCTGCTTGCGGAATTTTGTGCGCTTTGGCTGAAGCATCTGTCTATCTCCTTACCGGCGCGGACCGCGAGGTGCGGGCCCTTCCTGCAGTTCCTGTTGCTTGCGGTCACGGGCCGACGGGTCGTGCTCCATGATCTCGCCCTTGAAGATCCAGACCTTGATGCCGATGATCCCGTAAGGGGTCTTGGCTTCGGCCAGGGCGTAGTCGATGTCGGCGCGAAGGGTGTGCAGGGGCACGCGGCCCTCGCGGTACCATTCGGTCCGGGCGATCTCGGCGCCGCCCAGACGGCCGGCGACGTTGACCCGGATGCCCAGCGAACCCATGCGCATTGCGTTCTGGACCGAGCGCTTCATGGCGCGACGGAACGAAACACGACGCTCAAGCTGCTGCGCGATGCTTTCGGCCACCAGGGCGGCGTCCAGCTCGGGCTTGCGCACCTCGAGGATGTTGAGGTGCAGTTCGCTTGCGGTCATCGAGGCGAGCTTCTTGCGCAGCGTCTCGATATCCGCGCCCTTCTTGCCGATGATGACACCGGGGCGGGCGGTATGGATGGTGACGCGGCACTTGCGGTGCGGACGCTCGATGATGACCTTCGAGATACCGGCCTGCTTGCACTCTTCCTTGATGAACTCGCGGATCTTGATGTCCTCGAGAAGCAGATCACCGTAATCCTTGGTGTCGGCGTACCAGCGGCTGTCCCAGGTGCGGTTGACCTGGAGGCGCATGCCGATCGGATTGACTTTTTGACCCATTACGCTTGCTCCTCGACCTGACGGACCTTGATGGTGAGTTCCGAGAACGGCTTGACGATCTTGCCGAACCGGCCACGAGCCCGCGGACGACCGCGCTTCATGGTCAGGTTCTTGCCGACATAGGCTTCGGCCACGACCAGCTCGTCAACATCCAGGTTATGGTTGTTTTCCGCGTTGGCGATTGCCGACTGAAGGCATTTCTTGACGTCGGCCGCGATCCGCTTCTTCGAGAAGGTGAGGTCGGCCAGGGCCTTGTCCACCTTCTTGCCGCGGATCATGGCGGCGACGAGGTTCAGTTTCTGCGGGGACGTCCGAAGCATGCGCGTCTTGGCGAGTGCTTCGTTGTCGGCCACGCGGCGGGGATTTTTCTCTTTACCCATGGCTCTTACTTCCGCTTCGATTTCTTGTCGGCAGCGTGACCGTAGTAGGTCCGCGTCGGCGAGTATTCACCGAACTTCTGGCCGATCATGTCCTCGGTCACGTTGACCGGGATGTGCTTCTGGCCGTTGTAGACGCCAAACGTCAGACCCACGAACTGGGGCAGGATCGTCGAGCGGCGCGACCAGATCTTGATGACTTCGTTGCGACCGGATTCTTTGGTCTTCTCGGCCTTCTTGAGGACATAGCTGTCGACAAAAGGGCCCTTCCATACAGAACGCGACATGATTACCGGCCCTTCTTCTTGGCGTGACGCGAGCGGATGATCAGCTTGCTGGACGCCTTGTTCTTGTTCCGGGTGCGGGCACCCTTTGTGGGCTTGCCCCAGGGCGTGACCGGGTGACGACCACCCGAGGTCCGGCCTTCACCACCACCATGGGGGTGATCGACCGGGTTCATGACCACACCGCGGACCGACGGGCGGATGCCCTTGTGACGGTTGCGACCGGCCTTGCCGAGGTTCTGGTTGGAGTTGTCGGGGTTCGACACGGCACCGACGGTGCACATGCATTCCTGACGGACCATGCGAAGCTCGCCCGAGCTCAGGCGGATCTGGGCGTAGCCACCGTCACGACCGACGAACTGGGCGTAGGTACCGGCGGCGCGGGCGATCTGGCCACCTTTGCCGGGCTTCAGCTCGATGTTGTGGACGATCGTACCGATCGGCAGGCCCGAGAAGGGCATCGCGTTGCCGGGCTTCACGTCGGCCTTGGCCGAGGCGACAACGCTGTCACCGACGGCAAGACGCTGGGGCGCCAGGATGTATGCCTGCTGACCATCTTCGTATTTGATCAGGGCGATGAAGGCGGTCCGGTTCGGATCGTATTCGATCCGCTCGACGGTCGCCGTCATGTCCAGTTTCGTGCGCTTGAAATCCACGATCCGGTAGAGACGCTTTGCGCCACCGCCGCGGCGGCGCATTGTAATCCGTCCGGTGTTGTTCCGGCCGCCCTTCTTCGTCAGACCCTCGGTGAGGGATTTGACAGGACGTCCTTTCCAAAGCTCCGAACGGTCGATCAGAACCAGCCCACGCTGGCCCGGCGTCGTCGGTTTGTACGACTTGAGTGCCATGCTTTCTGTCTTCCGTCAGCTCTGAGGCAGTGTGCCTCGGTTTTCGTAAAAGCCCACGGCCCCCACGAGGGGGGCCGGGAGATTCGCGGCCTTCTATCAGAGGCCCGTAGTGACGTCTATCGTATTGCCCTCTTCGAGGGTGACATACGCTTTCTTGACGTCCTTGCGGCGGCCAGGCTGGCCGCGGAACTTCTTGACCTTGCCCTTGGTGATGGTGGTGTTGACCGCCTTCACCTTGACGCCGAACAGACCCTCGACAGCCGCCTTGATCTGCGGCTTGTTGGAGTCCATCGCCACCTCGAAGACAACAGCGCCCGCGTCGGATGCCATGGTTGCCTTTTCGGTGATGATCGGCTTGCGGATCACGTCGTAATGTTCAGCCTTCGCGCTCATTTCAGTCGAGCCTCCAGTGCTTCGACACCCGCCTTGGTCAGAACGAGGGTATCGCTCCGCAGGATGTCATAGACGTTTGCGCCCATCGACGGCAGCACATCGACACCGTCGAGGTTGCGTGCGGCGCGGGCGAAGTTCTCGTCCACGGTCGCGCCATCGATGACCAGGGCGCGCTTCCAGCCCAGGTCCTTGACCTGCCGGGACAGGACGGCCGTCTTGGCGTCCTTCAGTTCCAGCGTGTCCAGGATGACCAGCTCGCCCGCGGATTGCTTGGCGGACAGCGCATGGCGCAGGCCCAGCTTGCGGAACTTCTTGGTCAGCTCGTGGCCGTGGCTGCGCGGGGTCGGACCCTTGTAGATACCACCCTTACGGAAGATCGGCGCGTTCCGGTCACCGTGGCGTGCGCCGCCGGTGCCCTTCTGGCGATAGATCTTCTTGGTCGAGTAGCTGGTCTCGGACCGGGTCTTGACCTTGTGGGTGCCCTGCTGCGCGTTGTTGCGCTGCCAGCGGACCACACGGTGCAGGATGTCTGCGCGGGGCTCGAGCCCGAAGATCGCGTCGTCCAGCTCGACCGAGCCGGCCTTGGCGCCATCAAGTTTGATCGCATCAGCTTTCATTGTTGTCGCCTCCTTCGGGCGCGGCGGTGTCGTCAGAGGCCTCGGCCTCCTTCAGCGCGGCGGCCTGCTCGGCAGCGGCAGCCTCGGCGGCGGCCTTCTCGGCGGCTTCGGCTTCGGCAGCGGCCTGCTCGGCAGCTTCCTTGGCCAGACGCTCGGCTTCCTCGGCGGCCGACTTCAGCGCGGCGGGATAGATCACGTTCTCGGGGATCGGCTTCTTGACCGCATCCTTGATCGTGACCCAGCCACCCTTGGAGCCGGGGACAGCGCCCTTGACCATGATCAGGCCACGGTCGGCGTCGGTGCGGATGACCTGCAGGTTCTGCGTGGTCACGCGGGCGGCGCCCATGTGACCGGCCATCTTCTTGCCCTTGAACACCCGGCCGGGGTCCTGACACTGACCGGTGGAGCCGTGCGAACGGTGGCTGATCGAGACACCGTGCGTGGCGCGCAGGCCGCCGAAGTTGTGCCGCTTCATGGCACCGGCAAAGCCCTTACCGATCGAGGTGCCCGAGACGTCCACGAACTGACCTTCGAAGTAATGGTTGGCGGTGATTTCCTCGCCGACCTCGATCAGGTTCTCGGGCGCCACGCGGAATTCCGCGATCTTACGCTTGGGTTCGACCTTCACGGCGGAGAAAACGCCGCGCATGGCCTTAGAGACGCGCTTGGCCTTGGCGGTACCGGCGCCGAGCTGAACGGCCGAATAGCCGTGCTCGTCCGCGGTGCGCGTGCCCACGACCTGAAGCTTGTCCAGTTGAAGGACCGTCACGGGAATCTGCTTCCCGTCGTCCATGAAAAGGCGGGTCATCCCGACCTTCTTTGCGATTACACCAGAGCGCAACATGTTCGTCTGCCCTCCTTAAACCTTGATCTCGACGTCGACACCGGCAGCCAGGTCGAGCTTCATCAGCGCGTCCACGGTCTGGGGGGTCGGATCGATGATGTCGAGCAGGCGCTTGTGCGTGCGGATCTCGAACTGATCACGGGATTTCTTGTCGATGTGCGGTCCACGCAGAACGGTGAACTTCTCGATCTTGTTCGGCAGCGGGATCGGTCCGCGCACCTGCGCGCCGGTCCGCTTGGCCGTATTTACGATTTCCTGGGTCGAGGAATCCAGCACCCGGTAGTCAAACGCCTTCAGGCGAATACGGATGTTCTGGCTTTGAATGGCCATATGCATATCCCTTGGCTTGGGATTTCAACGGAGAGGAAGACCGGCGCTCATCGCGGATCTTCTTCGCGTCCTGTTAACTGAAACGGGGCGCGCGTGAACACACCCCGAGTCAGTGGAGTTGCTATAGGGGGTCGGGCCACAGGTGGCAAGGCCAAGTTTTCAAGAGCGGCCTCGCCCCTGGGGCCCCGTCGGCGCCCGGCTCATGGCCCCCTGCCCGGATCCGTTGCATAGGCCCCGACACCCCTTGTCAGCGCGCCCTTCATGCCTCTCCGGGCTCCGCGGCCACTCCCGACCGCGTGCCCGGTGCCCGTCGGACGGGGAAAGCTGTCGGAATTGATCCGTTCATCACAGTGCGAGGGCTGGCTGGCCATGGGCGAATCGGGCCCGGGCCTCGGGCCCAAACGAAAAGGGCCGGTCCCCTGAAGGACCGGCCCTATTGTCTTTATCACCGTGCCACCCCGTATCGAGGCGACCGCGCGGATCAGGCGATGATCTTCGACACCACGCCGGCGCCGACGGTGCGGCCGCCTTCGCGGATGGCGAAGCGGAGGCCGTTTTCCATGGCGATCGGTGCGATCAGCTCGACCTCGAACTTCAGGTTGTCGCCGGGCATGACCATCTCGGTGCCCTCGGGCAGGGTGACGGTGCCGGTGACGTCCGTGGTGCGGAAGTAGAACTGCGGACGGTAGTTGGCGAAGAACGGCGTGTGACGGCCACCCTCGTCCTTGGTCAGGATGTAGGCCTCGGCCTCGAACTTGGTGTGGGGCGTGACCGAGCCGGGCTTGCACAGCACCTGGCCGCGCTCGACGCCTTCACGGTCGACACCGCGCAGCAGCGCGCCGATGTTGTCGCCGGCCTCACCGCGGTCCAGCAGCTTGCGGAACATCTCGACACCGGTGCAGGTGGTCTTCTTGGTGTCGCGGATGCCGACGATCTCGATCTCGTCGCCGACGTTGATGACGCCACGCTCGACACGGCCGGTCACGACGGTGCCGCGGCCGGAGATCGAGAACACGTCCTCGATCGGCATCAGGAAGGGCTGGTCGACCGCACGCTCGGGCGTGGGGATGTACTCGTCGACGGCGGCCATCAGTTCCTTGATCTTGTTCTCGCCGATCTCGGGATCGCGGCCTTCCATGGCAGCCAGGGCCGAGCCTGCGATGATCGGGATCTCGTCACCGGGGTAGTCGTAGGAGGACAGCAGTTCGCGGATCTCCATCTCGACGAGCTCCAGCAGCTCCTCGTCGTCCACCTGGTCGACCTTGTTCATGAAGACGACCATCTTCGGGATGCCGACCTGGCGACCCAGCAGGATGTGCTCGCGGGTCTGGGGCATCGGACCGTCGGCGGCGTTCACGACCAGGATCGCGCCGTCCATCTGGGCGGCACCGGTGATCATGTTCTTGACGTAGTCGGCGTGGCCGGGGCAGTCGACGTGGGCGTAGTGACGGGCCTCGGTCTCGTACTCGACGTGGGCGGTCGAGATGGTGATGCCGCGGGCCTTCTCTTCGGGCGCGCCGTCGATCTGGTCATAGGCGCGGAAGTCGCCGAAATACTTGGTGATCGCAGCGGTCAGCGTGGTCTTGCCGTGGTCAACGTGGCCGATCGTGCCGATGTTGACGTGCGGTTTGTTACGCTCAAACTTAGATTTAGCCATCGTGGCCTCCTTGATTTCCTCGGGCGGTGCGCAGGGGCGCGCACCCTACAGGGGTTGGTTAGTAGGGTGCGCGCCAATGCGCGCACCGCTCGGTCATGCGTATTTTGCCTGGATTTCTTCGCTGATGTTCTGCGGAACAGGCTCGTAATGGTCGAACTGCATCGTGAACTGCGCGCGGCCCGAAGACATGGAGCGCAGCGTGTTGATGTAGCCGAACATGTTCGCCAGCGGAACGAAGGCGTCGATGGCGATGGCGTTGCCGCGGGTGTCCTGACCCTGAACCTGGCCACGACGCGAGGTGAGGTCGCCGATGATGCCACCGGTGTATTCCTCGGGCGTCACGACCTCGACCTTCATGATCGGTTCCAGCAGCTTGGCGCCGGCCTTCTTCATGGCTTCGCGCATCCACTGACGGGCAGCGATTTCGAAGGCCAGAACCGACGAGTCGACGTCGTGGAACTTGCCGTCGATCAGCGCGACCTTGAAGTCGATGACCGGGAAGCCGGCAAGCGGGCCGGAGTCCATGACCGACTTCACGCCCTTCTCGACACCGGGGATGTATTCCTTGGGAACGGCACCACCAACGATGCGGCTCTCGAAGGAGAAACCCTCGCCCGGCTCTGTCGGGCTGATGATCATCTTGACCTCGGCGAACTGACCCGAACCACCCGACTGCTTCTTGTGGGTGTAGGTATGCTCGGCCTCGCGCGAGACGGTCTCGCGGTAGGCAACCTGCGGCGCACCGATGTTGGCCTCGACCTTGAACTCACGCTTGAGGCGGTCGACCAGGATGTCGAGGTGAAGTTCGCCCATGCCCTTCATGATGGTCTGACCGGACTCGAGGTCGGTCTCGACGCGGAAGGAGGGATCCTCGGCGGCCAGACGGGCCAGACCCTGGGACATCTTCTCCTGGTCGGCTTTGGTCTTCGGCTCGACCGCGATCTCGATGACGGGATCGGGGAAGGTCATGGTTTCCAGAACCACCGGGTCGTTGACGGCGCAAAGCGTGTCACCCGTGGTGGTGTCCTTCAGACCGGCCAGCGCGATGATGTCGCCGGCGAATGCCTCGTCGATCTCTTCGCGGTTGATCGAGTGCATCATCATCATCCGGCCGACACGCTCTTTCTTCCCCTTGGTGGAGTTGAGCATCGTGTCGCCCTTCTTGAGGACGCCCGAGTAGATACGGGTGAAGGTCAGCGAGCCGACGAAGGGGTCGTTCATGATCTTGAACGCCAGGCCCGAGAAGGGCATGTCGTCATCGGCACGACGGGGGATGTTGCGGGTCTCGGTCTCGTCGCCGGGCTTGAAGCCCATGTAGTCGACAACGTCCAGCGGGCTGGGCAGATAGTCGATCACGGCGTTGAGCAGGGGCTGAACGCCCTTGTTCTTGAAGGCCGAACCACACAGGACCGGAACGAAGGACATCGACAGCGTGCCCTTGCGGATCAGCTTGCGGAGGGTCGCCACGTCGGGCTCTTCGCCCTCGAGGTAGGCTTCCATCGCGACGTCGTCCATCTCGACGGCGGTCTCGACCAGCTTGGCGCGCCACTCGGCGGCGACGTCCTGCAGGCTCTCGCGAATGTCTTCCTGAACCCAGCTCGCGCCGAGGTCCTCACCGCGCCAGACCCACTCCTTCATGGTGACCAGATCGACGATGCCCTCAAGCTCGTTCTCGGCGCCGATCGGAATTTGGATCGGGGCCGGAACCGCACCGGTGCGGTCGGCGATCATGTGCACGCAGTTGAAGAAGTCGGCGCCGATCTTGTCCATCTTGTTGACGAAGACGATGCGCGGAACTTTGTAGCGGTCGGCCTGGCGCCAGACGGTCTCGGTCTGGGGCTCGACACCGGCGTTGGCGTCCAGAACGGCGACGGCGCCGTCCAGAACGGCCAGCGAACGCTCGACTTCAATGGTGAAGTCGACGTGGCCGGGGGTGTCGATGATGTTCAGGCGGTGCTTCGGGGTATCGGCCGACTGACCGTCCTCGGTGCGCTCCCAGAAGGTGGTGGTCGCAGCAGAGGTGATCGTGATGCCCCGCTCCTGCTCCTGCTCCATCCAGTCCATCGTCGCGGCACCGTCATGCACCTCGCCGATGTTGTGGGACTTGCCGGTGTAGAACAGGATCCGCTCCGAACAGGTCGTCTTGCCTGCATCGATATGCGCCATGATCCCGAAGTTGCGGTATCGCTCGAGGGGGTAGTCGCGTGCCATTTCGGTCGTGCCTCTAAACCAGAGTTACCAGCGGTAATGGCTGAACGCTTTGTTCGCGTCGGCCATCTTGTGGGTGTCTTCGCGCTTCTTGACGGCCGTGCCGCGGCTGTTGACCGCATCGCTCAGCTCGCCTGCAAGGCGCTCTTCCATCGTGTTCTCGTTCCGGGCGCGGGCAGCCTTGATCAGCCAACGGATGGCCAGGGCTTCGCGGCGCTCGGGGCGGACCTCGACGGGAACCTGATACGTGGCACCACCGACGCGGCGCGAGCGCACCTCGACCGAGGGCTTCACGTTGTCCAGCGCCTCGTGGAACACTTCGATCGGGGCGCGCTTCAGACGCTCCTCGACCCGCTCCATGGCGTTGTAGACGATGGATTCGGCGACAGATTTCTTGCCGTCGATCATCAGGTTGTTCATGAATTTCGTCAGAACCCGATCGCTGTACTTAGCATCGGGCAGGACTTCGCGTTTTTCTGCGGCGTGACGACGGGACATCGAGGCCTCTCCTTACTTCGGACGCTTGGCGCCGTATTTCGAACGGCGTTGCTTACGGTCTTTGACGCCCTGGGTATCCAGAACACCGCGCAGGATGTGGTAACGGACACCCGGAAGGTCTTTGACCCGGCCGCCGCGGATCAGGACCACAGAGTGCTCCTGAAGGTTGTGGGATTCACCGGGAATGTAGCTGATGACCTCGAAGCCATTGGTCAGGCGCACCTTGGCAACCTTCCGCATGGCCGAGTTCGGCTTCTTCGGTGTGGTCGTGTAGACTCGCGTGCAGACGCCGCGCTTCTGGGGGCAACCCTCCAGGTGCAGCGACTTCGAGCGTTTGACTTTGGGCTGCCGCGGCTTGCGGATCAGCTGTTGGATCGTTGGCATTGGGTATCGTTCCCCGTGTTGCAACACATTTCAGTTCGGCGGGGCGCGCGCACCCCAGTTACGTCAATTGCGTCTCTCGCGTCCGAAAAACGCAAACACCGCATTCGCCCCCTCGCATGCGGGGACGACGCGGTGGAATTCCAGAGGATCGGGCATTCAGACCGGATCGTGACCGCTCAAGTTTTGACTTCGCAGACGCAGCAGGGGGTTTTCACCCCACGCCTGAGTGGGCGTTTCATAGGGGGAGTCGCGGGGGGTGTCAACAGCCGCGGGACGGGCTTGTTCCCACGGCAGTCACCAGCGGCACAAGCCTGCCCGGATCGGCCCCCCGGCACTCAGCGCAGGCGCTGCATCACCGGCATGCGGCGGCGGGCGAAGCGGCGCTCGCGCCACAGGGTGAAGATGCCGGTCGCCGCGATCAGGGCGCTGCCGGTCAGGACAAGCGGCCCCGGCGTCTCGCCGAAAAAGAGCACGCCCAGCAGGATCGCGACAAGAAGGCCGGTGTAGCGGAAGGGGGCGACAAAGGCCACCTCCCCCACCCGCATGGCCATGACGCTGGTCAGGTAGGCCGCCACCACGAACAGCACCGCGCCCCCCAGCTGCAGGCCCCGGTCTCCGCGCAGCGGCACCCAGTCGACGAAGATCGACGCCACACCCGAGAAGACCAGGACCGCCACCGCCGCCGCCAGGGCGACGGACATCGAGGGTATGGCCCGCGAGAGCCGCCGGGTTGCCAGGTCGCGCACGGTGACACAGGCCACCGCGCCCAGCACGTAGAGGGAATAGATGCTGAACCCGTCGCCCCCCGGCTGGACGATCAGCAACACCCCGCAGAACCCGATGAAGATCGCCGTCAGCCGGCGCCAGCCCAATGGCTCGCGGAACAGGACCGCCGCCGTCAGGGTGATGGTCAGGGGCAGCGATTGCAGGATCGCGGTCACGTTGGCGATCGGCATGTTGAAAAGGGCCGTAATGAAGAAATAGGCGGCCGCCGCTTCGGCGACGCTGCGGATCACGACAAGCTTGAGGTCCCGCGGATCCGACGGCAGGCGCAGGCCGTCCTTGCGCCACGACAGGAAGGCCAGCAAGGCGACCACGGCGATGCTGCGCAGGAACACTGCCTGGAACAGCGGCACCTCCTCGCCCAGAGCCTTCATGAAGGCATCGTTGAGGGTGAAGGCCGACATGGACATGACCATGAAGAAGGCGCCGCGGACGTTGTCGCTGAGGATCGGCATCGGGTGACCTTGCAGTTCCGGGGGCGGACCGGGCCGCGGCGCCGCGCGATTGGGCGGGCGCAGCGGCGGGCCCGCATCCTCGGGCAGTAGCACCCCGGAGGGGACCGCGCCAGCGGCCTCGGCCCGCCCCATTCCCGAACCCGGGTTTGCACCCGCCACCCCGGTTGGCCCTTGCCCCACCCCGCCCCATACCCCGGGCGAGGGCCCGGCGCCGCAAAGCAAAAGGCCCCGCCGGTGAGGCGGGGCCTTTCGTGATCTGGTGGGCGACCGGCCGCGAGGGCCGGTGCCGGAAAGCTGCGACTTACTCGTCGCGGCTTTCGGGGGCGCCCATGCCGAAGCCATCCTCGACCGGCTGCGCCGCCTCGTCCGGCGCGTTCAGCGCCAGCGCGGCCTCGGCCTCGGCCTGGCGCTGCTCGATGACCTTGCGGTCCCGCTCGGTCGCGATCTGGCGGACGCGCTTGGTAGCACCACCCGTGCCGGCGGGGATCAGGCGACCCACGATGACGTTCTCCTTGAGGCCGACCAGCTTGTCGCGCTTGCCCTGAACCGAAGCCTCGGTAAGAACGCGGGTCGTCTCCTGGAAGGACGCCGCCGAGATGAACGAGCGCGTCTGCAGCGAGGCCTTGGTGATCCCTAGCAGGATCGGCTCGCCCTGGGCGGGGCGACCGCCGCGGGCAATGGCCTTGTCGTTGGCTGCATCGAACTCGGCCTTGTCGACATGCTCGCCCTTGAGCAGCGTCGTCTCGCCGCTGTCCGAGATCTCCCACTTCTGGAGCATCTGGCGCACGATGACCTCGATGTGCTTGTCGTTGATCTTAACGCCCTGAAGGCGATAGACGTCCTGCACCTCGTTGATCATGTATTCAGCCAGAGCCTCGACACCCATGATCGACAGGATGTCGTGGGGCGCGGGGTTGCCGTCCATGATGTAGTCGCCCTTGTTGACGAAGTCACCTTCCGCGACGGGAATGTGCTTGCCCTTGGGCACCATGTATTCGACGGGCTCCATCGACTCGTCCGCCGGTTCGATCGTGATGCGACGCTTGTTCTTGTAGTCGCGACCGAAGCGGACGTAGCCGTCGATCTCGGCGATGATCGCGTGATCCTTGGGGCGACGTGCCTCGAAGAGTTCGGCCACACGCGGCAGACCACCGGTGATGTCCTTGGTCTTCGCACCTTCGCGCGGAATGCGCGCGACCACGTCACCGGCACGGACCTCCTGCCCTTCCTCGACGGACAGAACGGCGTCCACCGACATCGGGTAGGTGACCGGGTTGCCGTTGTCGTTGCGGACAGGCTCGCCATCCTCGCCGACGATCAGGATCTCGGGCTTGAGCTCGTTGCCCTTGGGGGCCGCGCGCCAGTCCATGACGATCTTCTGGGTCATGCCGGTGGCATCGTCCGTCTCGTCGCGCACGGCGATGCCGCTCACGAGGTCCACGAACTTGGCCTTACCGGCCTTCTCGGCGATGATCGGCAGGGTGTAGGGATCCCATTCGAACAGCTTGTCGCCACGGGACACCTTGGCGCCGTCCTCGACGAAGATCTTGGTGCCGTAGCCCAGCTTGTGGCTGGCCCGCTCGGCGCCGTCACCGTCGACGATCGCCAGGATCATGTTCCGGCCCATGACGATGGTCTCGCCGGCGTCGTTCTTCAGGACAACGGCGTTGCGGTACTCGATCTTGCCGTCTTGCGACGCCTCGAGGAAGGACTGCTGACCACCCTGTGCAATACCGCCGATGTGGAAGGTCCGCATCGTCAGCTGCGTGCCGGGCTCGCCGATGGACTGGGCCGCGATGATACCGACGGCCTCGCCTTCGTTGACGATCGTGCCGCGGGCAAGGTCGCGCCCGTAGCACATGGCGCAGACGCCTTCTTCTGCCTCACAGGTCAGCGGGCTGCGGATACGCATCCGCAGGACACCGGCCTGCTCGACCGCGTCGGCCTTGCGCTCGTCGATCAGCTCGCCCTTGGACAGAAGCACCTCGTCGGTGCCCGGCATCAGGACGTTCTCGGCGGCGACACGGCCAAGGATCCGCTCGGCCATCGACGACACGACCTCGCCGTCGTTGACGGCAGGCTCAGCGGTGACGGCCAGATCGGTGCCACAGTCGTGCTGACGCACGATGCAGTCCTGTGCCACGTCCACCAGACGGCGGGTCAGGTAGCCCGAGTTCGCAGTCTTGAGCGCGGTATCGGCCAGACCCTTACGGGCACCGTGGGTCGAGTTGAAGTATTCAAGAACGGTCAGACCTTCCTTGAAGTTCGAGATGATCGGCGTCTCGATGATCTCGCCCGAGGGCTTGGCCATGAGGCCGCGCATGCCGCCCAGCTGTTTCATCTGGGCGGGCGAACCACGCGCACCCGAGTGGGACATCATGTAGACCGAGTTCGGCTCCATCTCGGCACCGGCGTCGTCCTTACGAACGGCCGAGATCTCGGACATCATGGCGGCCGCAACCTCGTCCGAGCACTTGGACCAGGCGTCGACGACCTTGTTGTACTTCTCGCCCTGGGTGATCAGGCCGTCCATGTACTGCTGTTCGAACTCTTTCACCTGACCGCGGACGTCGTCCACGATCTTCCACTTGGCTTCGGGGATGGTCATGTCGTCCTTGCCGAACGAGATGCCGGCCCGGAAAGCCTCGCGGAAACCGGTGGTCATGATCTGGTCGCAGAAGATGACCGACTCTTTCTGACCGCAGTAGCGGTAGACGGTGTCGATGACCTGCTGCACCTCTTTCTTGCGCAGCAGACGGTTCACCAGATCGAAGGGCGCCTTGGCGTTCATCGGCAGAAGCGCACCCAGACGGACGCGGCCCGGCGTGGTTTCGAACCGGCGCATGACCTCGTTGCCCTCGTCGTCGATCTGCTTGAGACGCGCGGTGATCTTCGAGTGCAGGTGCACCTCGCCTGCGTCCAGCGCGTGCTGCACCTCGTCCACATCGGCGAAGACCATGCCCTCGCCCTTCATGCCCTCACGCTCCAGCGTGATGTAGTAGAGACCCAGGATCATGTCCTGCGACGGCACGATGATCGGTGCGCCGTTGGCGGGCGACAGAACGTTGTTCGTGGACATCATCAGCACGCGTGCTTCCAGCTGGGCTTCCAGCGAAAGAGGCACGTGAACGGCCATCTGGTCACCGTCGAAGTCGGCGTTGAAGGCCGAGCAGACGAGCGGGTGCAGCTGGATCGCCTTACCTTCGATGAGGATGGGCTCGAACGCCTGGATGCCAAGACGGTGCAGGGTGGGTGCACGGTTCAGCATCACCGGATGCTCGCGGATCACCTCGTCCAGGATGTCCCAGACCTCGGGGCGTTCCTTTTCAACGAGCTTCTTGGCCTGCTTCACGGTCGAGCTGAGGCCCTTCGCCTCGAGCCGCGAGTAGATGAACGGCTTGAACAGCTCCAGCGCCATCTTCTTGGGCAGGCCGCACTGGTGCAGCTTGAGCTCCGGTCCGGTCACGATGACCGAACGGCCCGAGAAGTCGACCCGCTTGCCCAGAAGGTTCTGGCGGAAGCGGCCCTGCTTGCCCTTGAGCATGTCCGACAGCGACTTCAGCGGGCGCTTGTTGGCACCGGTGATGACCCGGCCACGGCGACCGTTGTCGAACAGAGCGTCGACCGATTCCTGCAGCATCCGCTTTTCGTTGCGCACGATGATGTCGGGCGCACGAAGCTCGATCAGGCGCTTCAGACGGTTGTTGCGGTTGATGACGCGACGGTAAAGGTCGTTGAGGTCCGAGGTCGCAAAGCGGCCACCGTCCAGCGGCACCAGCGGGCGCAGCTCGGGCGGGATCACGGGGATCACGGTCAGGACCATCCACTCGGGGCGGTTGCCCGACTCGATGAAGTTCTCGACGATCTTCAGGCGCTTGATGATCTTCTTGGGCTTCAGCTCGCCGGTGGCCTCGGCCAGATCGGCGCGCAGCTGCTCGGCCTCGGACTCGAGGTCGATCGCGGCCAGCATCTCGCGGATGGCCTCGGCGCCGATGCCGGCGGTGAAGGCGTCGGTGCCGTAGGCGTCCTGGGCGTCCAGGAACTCTTCCTCGGTCATCAGCTGACCATAGGTGAGGTCCGTCAGGCCCGGCTCGATGACGACGTAGTTCTCGAAATACAGGATCCGCTCAAGATCGCGCAGGGTCATGTCCAGCATCAGGCCGATGCGCGAGGGCAGCGACTTGAGGAACCAGATGTGCGCGACGGGCGAGGCCAGTTCGATGTGGCCCATCCGCTCGCGACGGACCTTCTGCAGGGTGACTTCCACACCGCATTTCTCGCAGACGACGCCGCGATACTTCATCCGCTTGTACTTGCCGCACAGACATTCGTAATCCTTGATCGGGCCAAAGATACGCGCGCAGAACAGGCCGTCACGCTCGGGCTTGAACGTACGGTAGTTGATGGTTTCGGGCTTCTTGATCTCACCGAAGGACCACGAGAGGATCCGCTCGGGCGAGGCCAGCGACACCTTGATCTCGTCGAACTGCTTCGGCGGGGTCAGCGGGTTGAACGGGTTGTTTGTCAGTTCCTGGTTCATATTCAAATCCTTGAAGTGGGGCAGAGGGGGCGCGGCACGGACGGGCCGCCCGTCCCCTTGGGAACAGGCAGCCGCATCCGGCCGTTAGTCGTCGCCCTCCGCGTCCAGGAGTTCCATGTTGAGGCCCAGACCCCGGACCTCCTTGACCAGAACGTTGAACGATTCCGGCACGCCGGCCTCGAAGTTGTCCTCGCCCTTGACGATGCTCTCGTAGACCTTGGTGCGGCCTGCGACGTCGTCCGACTTCACCGTCAGCATCTCCTGCAGGGTGTAGGCGGCGCCATAGGCTTCCAGGGCCCAGACCTCCATCTCACCGAAGCGCTGACCGCCGAACTGGGCCTTACCACCCAGCGGCTGCTGGGTAACCAGGCTGTAGGGGCCGGTCGAACGGGCGTGGATCTTGTCGTCCACCAGGTGGTGCAGTTTCAGCAGGTACTTGACGCCCACTGTGACCTGCCGGGCGAATTGCTCGCCGGTGCGGCCATCGAACAGGACCGACTGGCCCGACATGTCGAACCCGGCCCGCTGAAGGGCGTCGTTGACATCGGCTTCCTTGGCACCGTCGAAGACGGGGGTCGCGATGGGAACACCACGCACCACGTTGTCGGCGGCCTCGACCAGACGGGTCTCGTCCATGTCGGCGATGCCCTCGTCGTAGACATCGTCGCCATAGGCGATCTTCATCGCGTCGCGCACCGGGGTCATGTCGCCGGAACGGCGGTATTCACCCAGGGCTTCGCCAATCTGCTCGCCCAGACCGCGTGCGGCCCAACCCATGTGGGTCTCGAGGATCTGACCGACGTTCATCCGCGAGGGAACGCCCAGCGGGTTCAGCACGAAGTCGACAGGCGTGCCGTCACCGAGGAAGGGCATATCCTCCATCGGAACGACCTTCGAGATGACACCCTTGTTGCCGTGACGGCCGGCCATCTTGTCGCCGGGCTGAAGCTTGCGCTTCACGGCCACGAAGACCTTGACCATCTTCATCACGCCGGGGGGCAGGTCGTCGCCGCGGCGAACCTTCTCGACCTTGTCCTCGAAACGGGCATCCAGCGACAGCTTCTGCGCCTGATACTGCTCGTTCAGGGCCTCGACGATGCTTGCGTCGGCCTCTTCCTTCAGCGCCAGCTGCCACCACAGGCCGCGGCTGAGCGTTTCCAGAAGCTCCTCGGTGATCTCCGAGTTGGGCTTGACGCCCTTGGGGCCCTTGACCGCGGTCTTGCCGAGGATCTGGGTTTTCAGACGGGCGTAGATGTTGCGATCCAGGATCGCCAGCTCGTCGTCCCGGTCACGGGCCAGACGCTCGACTTCCTCGCGCTCGATCTGCAGGGCGCGCTCGTCCTTGTCGACACCGTGACGGTTGAAGACGCGGACCTCGACGATCGTGCCGTAGTCACCCGGCGGCAGGCGCAGCGAAGTGTCGCGCACGTCCGAAGCCTTCTCGCCGAAGATGGCGCGAAGCAGCTTTTCCTCGGGGGTCATGGGGCTTTCGCCCTTGGGGGTGATCTTGCCCACAAGGATGTCGCCCGGACCGACGTCGGCACCGATGTAGACGATGCCCGCTTCGTCGAGGTTGCGCAGGGCCTCCTCGCCGACGTTGGGGATGTCGCGGGTGATCTCTTCCGGCCCGAGCTTGGTGTCGCGGGCGGCGACCTCGAACTCCTCGATGTGGATCGAGGTGAAGACGTCATCGCGCACGATCCGCTCGGAGATCAGGATCGAGTCCTCGTAGTTGTAGCCGTTCCAGGGCATGAACGCGACGACCACGTTCTTGCCGAGGGCCAGTTCGCCCAGATCGGTCGAGGGGCCATCGGCGATGACCTCGTTCTTGCCGACCGTGTCGCCCACCTTCACCAGCGGACGCTGGTTGATGCAGGTGTTCTGGTTCGAACGCTGGAACTTGCGCAGACGGTAGATGTCCACGCCGGGATCGCCCGGCTCCAGATCCTGGGTGGCGCGCACAACGATACGGGTGCTGTCCACCTGGTCGATGATGCCGCCGCGACGGGCCATGATCGCAGCGCCCGAGTCGCGGGCCACGATCTCTTCGATGCCGGTGCCCACCAGGGGTGCCTCGGCCTGAAGCAGGGGAACCGCCTGACGCTGCATGTTCGAGCCCATGAGGGCGCGGTTGGCGTCGTCGTTTTCCAGGAACGGGATCAGCGAGGCCGCGACCGACACCAGCTGCTTGGGGCTGACGTCGATGAGGTCCACGTTCTCGTTGGGCTGGAGCATGTATTCGCCGGCCTGACGGGTCGAGACCAGGTCGTTCACGAAACGGCCCTGCTCGTCGAGCTTGGCGTTGGCCTGGGCCACGGTGTGACGCATCTCTTCGGTCGCCGACATGTAGCTCACGTCATCGGTGACCTTGCCGTTCTCGACCTTGCGATAAGGCGTCTCGATGAAGCCGTACTTGTTGACACGGGCGAAGGTGGCGAGGCTGTTGATCAGACCGATGTTCGGGCCTTCCGGCGTTTCGATCGGGCACATCCGGCCATAGTGGGTCGGGTGCACGTCGCGCACCTCGAAGCCGGCGCGCTCGCGGGTCAGACCGCCCGGCCCAAGCGCCGACAGGCGACGCTTGTGCGTCACTTCGGACAGCGGGTTGGTCTGGTCCATGAACTGCGACAGCTGGCTGGAGCCGAAGAACTCGCGCACCGCAGCCGCGGCGGGCTTGGCGTTGATCAGGTCCTGCGGCATCACGGTGTCGATCTCGACCGAGGACATGCGCTCCTTGATGGCACGCTCCATCCGCAGCAGGCCGACGCGATACTGGTTTTCCATCAGCTCGCCGACGGAACGGACGCGACGGTTGCCCAGGTGGTCGATGTCGTCGATGTCGCCCTTGCCGTCACGCAGTTCGACCAGCGCCTTGATGCAGGCGATGATGTCTTCGCGGCGCAGGGTGCGCATGGTGTCGGGCGCATCCAGTGCCAGACGCATGTTCATCTTGACCCGGCCCACGGCCGACAGGTCGTAACGCTCGGAATCGAAGAACAGCGTGTCGAACAGCTGGCTTGCGGCCTCGACGGTGGGCGGCTCGCCCGGACGCATCACGCGGTAGATGTCCATGAGCGCGGTGTCGCGGCCCATGTTCTTGTCGACCACCATCGTGTTGCGGATGTAGGGACCGACGTTGATGTTGTCGATGTCCAGCACCGGGATCTCGGTGATGCCCGCGTCGGTCAGGTCCTTGAGGCTGCCGCCGGTGAGTTCGCCTTCCTTGTTGAACTCCTGCGTCAGCTCATCGCCGGCCTCGACATAGATCGCGCCGGTGTCCTCGTTGATGATGTCCTTGGCGACGAAGCGACCGACGATCTGGTCGTAGGGAACCAGGATCTCGGTGACATCACCCTTGTCGATCAGTTGCTTGACCGCGCGCGGGGTGACCTTCTTGCCGGCCTCGGCGATCACCTCGCCCGAACCGGCGTCGACGATGTCATAGGTCGGGCGGGTGCCGCGAATCCGCTCGGGGAAGAACTTGGTGGCCCAGCCTTTGTTCTTTTCCAGACGGTAGGTAACCGTATCGTAATAGGCATCCATGATACCTTCCTGGTCCAGCCCGAGGGCATAGAGCAGGGTCGTCACCGGCAGCTTGCGGCGACGGTCGATGCGGGCGAACACGATGTCCTTGGCGTCGAACTCGAAGTCGAGCCAGGAACCGCGGTAGGGGATGATGCGGCAGGCGAACAGCAGCTTGCCCGACGAGTGGGTCTTGCCCTTGTCGTGGTCGAAGAACACACCGGGCGAACGGTGCATCTGGCTGACGATCACGCGCTCGGTTCCGTTGACGACGAAGGTGCCGTTGGGCGTCATCAGGGGCATGTCGCCCATGAACACGTCCTGCTCCTTGATGTCCTTGACCGACTTGGCGCCGGTGTCCTCGTCGACATCGAACACGATCAGGCGCAGCGTCACCTTCAGGGGTGCGCTGTAGGTCATGTCACGCTGCTGACATTCCTCGACGTCGTATTTCGGCTTTTCCAGCTCGTACTTGACGAACTCAAGCACGGCGGTCTCGTTGAAATCTTTGATCGGGAAGACCGACTGGAAGACACCCTTGATGCCTTCGCCGTCCATCGGCTCGGTCTGATCACCGGATTTCAGGAACAGGTCATACGAGGATTTCTGAACCTCGATGAGATTCGGCATCTCCAGGACTTCGCGGATCTTGCCGTAATATTTGCGGAGTCGTTTCTGGCCAAGGTAGGATTGAGCCATGCGCTGCGTCACCTTCTTCTTCTCGCAGGCGCATCCACCGTCGGGCCACGGCGATGCGCCCTGTTGAGACAGGGGGTTCGGTCAATACATGGCCACCGTCCCACCGGCGACCTCCCGACCCTTGAACCACTCCTTGGCAAAAGCGTCCGCGGACGCCCTTGCCAAGACAGGTTCGGCTGGGCCCGAAAAGTCTTTCGGACCCAGCCATGTCGTGTCGTTCCGAGGGGCGCGAGGCCCCCGTCGGATTACTTGAGCTCGATCTCGGCGCCAGCTGCTTCCAGCTTGCCCTTGATGTCTTCGGCTTCTTCCTTGGAAACGCCTTCCTTGACGGCTTTTCCACCGGCTTCAACCAGCTCTTTCGCTTCTTTCAGGCCCAGGCCGGTGATGGCGCGGACTTCTTTGATGACGTTGATCTTCTGGGCGCCAGCGGCCTTCAGGATCACGTCAAACTCGGTCTGTTCCTCGCCTGCGTCGCCACCGGCGTCGCCAGCAGGACCTGCCATCATGACAGCGCCGCCAGCAGCGGGCTCGATGCCGTACTCGTCCTTGAGGATGGTTTTCAGTTCTTGTGCTTCGAGAAGGGTCAGACCCACGATCTCTTCAGCAAGTTTCTTCAGATCAGCCATAATACTGTTTCCGTTTCTCTAGATGTGTTCCAACGTCGGGTCGTGCAACCCCACGAATGTCTCAAGCCGCTTCCGCGCGCTCTTCGATTGTCGAAAGAATGCTCGCGATGTTCGAAGCAGGCGCGCCAATCGCACCGGCGATGTTCGAAGCAGGCGCACCGATCATGCCAGCGATGGTAGCAATAAGCTCCTCGCGCGACGGCATTTTCGACACGGCCTCGACACCGGCCCGGTCCAGAGCGTTCTCGCCCATAGCACCGCCAAGGATTTCGAACTTTTTGTTCTCCTTGGCGAAGTCCTCGGCCACCTTGGCTGCTGCCACGGGGTCCTCGGAATAGGTCAGAACGGTCATGCCCGTCAGATAGTCGGCAATGCTTGCGCAGGGCTTTCCATCAAGGGCGATCTTGGCGAGCTTGTTCTTGGCAACGCGAACTGCACCACCTGCGTCGCGCGCACGCGCCCGCAGATCCTGCATTTCGGCAACCGTGAGACCTTCGTAGTGGGCAACCACAACGACGCCAGAGCTTTCGAAGATTTGGCCGAGCTCTTCGACCAATTTTTCTTTCTGGGCTCTATCCACAGTTTCACTCCAATTAGGGGGTCTCCCCCCGGCTCAGTTGCGCCCTGGACCGTTGTGGCCAGGGCATTCGGGTCCGCTTCCGGGTCCCGAAAACCAGATCGCCCGAGGAGTGATCCCCAGAGAAATCGTCGTCCCGTTCCCCGTCTCAGGAAGGAATTACCGGACTTGCGCCCAACCCTCCGTCTCGGACAGGACGGGGCCGATAAGGGCCCCGCCATTCATCCCCGGCCGAGGCCGGGGGCGAATTCTCAGTTGCCGGTTGCGGACGTGATGTCCACCGACACGCCAGGCCCCATGGTGGAGCTCAGCGAAACCTTCTTCATGTAGGCGCCCTTGGCACCTGTCGGCTTGGCCTTGGCGACCGCGTCCACGAAGGCGCGGACGTTCTCGACCAGCTTGTCGACCTCGAACGAGGCCTTGCCGACGCCGGCGTGGACCACACCGGCCTTCTCGGCGCGGAACTGGACCTCGCCGCCCTTGGCGGCCTTGACGGCTTCGGCGACATCCATGGTGACCGTACCCACCTTGGGGTTCGGCATCAGGTTGCGCGGGCCCAGGACCTTACCCAGGCGGCCGACGATCGGCATCATGTCGGGCGTGGCGATGCAACGCTCGAAGTTGATCTCGCCGCCCTGGATGGTCTCCATCAGGTCCTCGGCACCAACGATGTCCGCACCGGCTTCCTTGGCTTCGTCTGCCTTGGCGCCACGGGCGAAGACGGCGACGCGAACGGTCTTGCCGGTGCCGTTGGGCAGGGTCACCTTGCCGCGGACCATCTGGTCGGCGTGGCGCGGGTCGACACCCAGGTTCATCGCAATCTCGACGGTCTCGTCGAATTTGGTCTTGGAGTTGTCCTTAATCAGGGCAATCGCCTCCTCGACGGTGAGGTCGTGCTTGTCGGCGAAGGCGGCCTTGGCGGCTGCTGTGCGTTTTCCGGTCTTTGCCATGATCTTAACCTTTCACCTCGATACCCATCGAACGGGCCGAGCCCAGGATGATCTGCATTGCACCCTCGATGTCGTTCGCGCTGAGGTCCTTCATCTTGGTCTCGGCGATCTCGCGCACCTGAGCGACGGTCACGTAACCGGCGGTCTCACGGCTGGGGGTCTTGGCGCCGGACTTCAGCTTGGCGGCCTTCTTCAGCAGGTAGGACGCCGGGGGCGTCTTGATGTCCATGGTGAAGGACTTGTCCTGGTAGTAGGTGATCACGGTCGGACAGGGGGCACCCTGCTCCATCTCCTGCGTCTTGGCGTTGAACGCCTTGCAGAATTCCATGATGTTGATGCCGCGCTGACCCAGGGCGGGGCCCACGGGCGGCGACGGGTTTGCCTGGCCCGCGGGGACCTGGAGCTTCATCGTACCAGCTACTTTCTTGGCCATGTGGCCTCTCCTTTTTCAACACCTCCGGGTCGCGACCCGCAGGTTTCGGTTGGCGTGGTGCGGATCGGCGGACGCGTCCACCTCCCCTCCCACGCGGGGCACGGTCAGATCTCTTTCGAGACTTCCGTGTATTCCAGTTCGACCGGGGTCGCCCGGCCGAAGATCGACACCGACACCTTGAGGCGCTGGTTGTCGTCGTCCACTTCCTCGACCATACCGTCGAACCCTTCGAAGGGTCCGCCGTTGACCTTGACCTTCTCGCCGACCTCGAAGGAGATCAGTTGACGCGGGGCCTCCTGGCCTTCCTCGACGCGGTTGAGGATCTGGTTCACCTCGGCGTCGCGCATGGGCATCGGCTTGCCCTGGGGACCGAGGAACCCGGTCACCCGGTTGATCGAGTTGATCAGGTGATAGCCGCGATCCGACATCTCCATCCGCACCAGCACATAGCCGGGCATGAAGCGCCGCTCGGCGGTCACCTTCTTGCCGCGCCGGACCTCGATCACCTCTTCGGTGGGGACCAGCACTTCCTCGATCTCGTCCTCAAGACCGGCGGCGGCCACGTCATGCCGGATCTGCTCGGCGATCTTTTTCTCGAAGTTCGAGAGGACGCTTACCGAATACCACCGTTTCGCCATCTGTCTCGTCACCTCGGGCCTGACCGGCGCAGGGCCGGAAAATCGTTGAAATCTCAGACGGTTGAACCGCCCTTCCCGGAATAAAAAGCGGCGCGCAACACGAATCGGTGCACGCCTGATCTGGGATTGCCGCCCGCATTACAGCCACGGGGCCGTGAATTCAAGGGCTTGGAATCGCTCAGGCAGGATCAGCCGAAAAAGCCAAGCACCGCCTGAAGCCCGCTGCGGATGATGAAATCCACGAAAAAGAAGAACACGGCCGTCAGCGAGGCCATCACGAAGACCATCGCCGTGGTCAGCAGAACCTCGCGCTGGGTCGGCCATACGACCTTCGCGACCTCGGCCCGGACCTGCTGCATGAATTTGAGTGGGTTCGCCATCGCCATTGCGCGCGCCTTCGTCTTGGGTTCGATGCGGCTCAATATCGGGATGAGGGGACGAGTTCAACCCGCTTGTCGGGCCGTCCGCGATCGGGCGTCCCCCCGGAAGCGGCCAGCGATTGCGGGCGATCCGGTGCCGGCCTGGCAGGGGCGGAGGGACTCGAACCCACGACCCTCGGTTTTGGAGACCGATGCTCTACCAACTGAGCTACACCCCTAGGCCGGGGGTCGTCCTATGGCAGGGCGGGGATGAAATCAAGTGGCCTTTTCATCCCTCCGGCTGGTTTCGCGCGGCCAGGTTTGCTACCCCCGTGAAGGGGCGACAAGGACATGGACGTGAGTGACCGACTGAAGGAACTGCAGGGGCGCCCCTGGCTGGACATTCCCTATTATTCGCTGGGCAGCGCCCGCCGCGTGCCCACCATGCTGAGCCGCCACGAACAGCTGCTTTATTATTGGCTGGGGGCGGTCTGGGCCCGGGGGGTCGGGGAATTCGTCGATGTCGGCTCCTATGTCGGCGGATCCACCGCCTGCCTGGCCGAGGGGCACATCACCGCCAACCTTCCGACCCGCATCCACGCCTTCGACCGCTTCACCTCCAGCGAGGCGCTGAAGCGCCGGATGCTCTACGCCGCCGGGATTGACCCTTTCGAGGGCGAGGACATCCTGCCTCTGGCCAAGGAACTGCTGAAACCCTGGGCCGGCCGCGTCACCTTCCACCATGGCGAGATCACCGACCAGACCTGGGACGGCTCCCCGATCGAGGTTCTGACGCTGGATGCCTCGAAGGTGGCGCTGAAGACCGACGCGATGGCGCGGATGTTCCTGCCCGCGATGGTGCCCGGCCAATCGGTCCTGGTGCAGCAGGACTACCTGCATTGCTCGCAGCCCTGGATTGCCGCGCAGATGGAGCTTCTGGCCGACCACTTCGCCCCCGTCGGCCACTGCCCCGACGACAGCATGGTCTATCTCTGCACCCGGCAGGTCGACGAGGAGGCGCTGGAGCGGGCCGAGATCGGCCTGCTGACCGACGCCGAGATATTCGACCTTCTAGATGCCGCGCGCGCGCGGCACGCGGGGCGCGGCCTGGACGACCGGTTCGACATGATGATCCGGGCGCTGGAGGCCAATCCAGACAAGCGGATCGCCTGGCAGTTCACGCCCGCGCCCCCACCGGCGGAGTGACGCGCGTCCCGCCGATCTAGGTTGCGCAGGCTGATATTGTCCGTCACTCTGTCCACATGGACAGCCCGGACCGGATGGTTTCCCTCGGGCTATGGAGACCCATGGACCAAATCGAGATGCTGCGTAAGATTGATCCCGCCGAAATCGTTGCCAGCCTGAACGAAAGCCTGCTGGTGCTGAATGACAGGCTGGAGGTCATCTTCGTGAACGATACCTTCCTGGAAACCTTCGGTGTCGATCGGGACGCCACCCTGAACCGCCCCCTGGCAGAGCTGGGGTCGGGCCAATGGGCACGTGCCGGACTGACTTCGGCCCTCGAGGCGGTGAAGGCCGGCGGTCCGCCCCTCAAGGGCTACCTGATCGATGCGCAATTTCCCGTGATCGGGCGCCGGGTGATGCGCCTCAACGCGCGGATGACCCGCCCTGTGGACGGCGGCGCCCCCCAGCTTCTGGTGGCCTTCGAGGATGTCACCGTGGAGACTGACCTGGAACACGCGCTGGACCGCCAGCGGCGGGTTTCCAAGGGCGTGATCGACACCCTGCGCGAACCCTTCCTGGTCCTGGACGAGAACCTGGTCGTGAAAACCGCCAGCCGCTCCTTCTACCAGAAGTTCCGCGTCGAGGAGCACCAGACGATCGGCCTGCCGCTGGTCGAGCTGGGCAACGGACAGTGGAACATCCCCGCGCTGGTGGAGCTTCTGACCAACGTGATCCCGGACAACATCACGGTCGAGAATTACGAGATCACCCATGATTTCGAATCCATCGGCCAACGGGTGATGAGCCTCAACGCGTGCAAGATCTTCCGCGAGGGCAACAACTCCCGCACCATCCTTCTGGCCCTTGAGGATCTGACCGACCGCCGCCAGCTCGAGGCCGAGCGCGAGGCCGCCCTGGCCCAGGCCAACCGGCTGCTGGTCGAGTTGAACCACCGGGTGATGAACTCGCTCAGCATGATCGGCTCGGTCATCGCGCTGGAGGCGCGCAACCTGACGGATGTGGAATGCCGCGCGGCCTTCGACCGGATGCGCGCGCGCATTGGCGCCGTCGCCGCCCTTTACCGCAACCTGTCGCACGCGGGTTCGATCGACACGGTCGATGGCGAGAAATACCTCAGCGCCCTGCTCGAGGGGGTCGTCGCCGCCAACCAGCGCCGGGGCCTGAAACTTGAGCTCGATGTCACCGGCGTCAGCGTCCCGCTCTCGACCCGGCTGGCCGTGCCCTTGGGCCTCATCATCAACGAGCTTGCGACCAACAGCTTCAAATACGCCTTCACCGATCGGGAAAACGGCGTGCTGGGCCTGCGGATGGAACTGGCGCAAGAGGTGCTGAAACTGACGGTCTGGGACAACGGGGTCGGCATCGACGCCGATGCGCGGGTCGATTCGGGGCTGGGCCAGAAGCTGACCAGCGCCTTCTGCCGCCAGATCGACGCGACGCTGGAACGCGAAAGCGGTGCCAACGGCACCAGCCATGTGCTCAGCGTGCCCCTGCGGCCCACCTTCGACGAGCTGTCGCCGGCATCCGCCGCCGGCTGATCGGCCCCGGTCTCGGCCCCAGTTTTGACCGGGCGCGCCTAGCGCCGCCGTATCCTGCGCAGCCACAGGATGCTGAGCCCCGTCACCACCAACAATCCCGCCACGAAAAGCCAGAACCCGTTGGGCGAGTCGGCCCCCGGCATGCCGCCCAGGTTGATCCCCATCAGCCCGGTCAGGAACCCCAACGGCAGGAAGATCGCCGAGACAATCGACAGGAAGTAGAGGTGCTGGTTCTGCCGGTCCGACAGGGCCGCCGCCAGCTCGTCCTTGACGACTTGGGCCCGCTCTCGGATCGCGTCCAGATCCTCGATCGTGCGCAGGAGCCGGTCCTGCGATTCCAGCAGCCGCCGGCGATCAAGATCGTCCAGCATGTCGTTGGGATGATCGCGCAGCGCCGCCACCGCGTCCCGCTGCGGGGCGATGTAGCGGCGGAAGGTGATGGCCCGCCTGCGCACCTCGGTGATGGGACGGCGCAGGGCCGGCGAGGCCTCGTCGATGACCTCTTCCTCAAGGCTGTCGGCCTCGTCGTCCAGCGCCCTGAGCAGCGGCTCCATCCGGTGGGTCAGCCGTTCGATCAACAGCGACAGGAAGGCGCCCGCATCCTCGGGCCCCTGCCCCGCGCGGATCCGCTCTACGATATCGCCCACGGCCTTCAGCTGCCGGCGCTGTAGCGAGATGATGCGATGCGGGTCGATCCACAAGCGGATCGAGACCATGTCTTCGGGATCCGCCCCCTCGTTCAGATTGACGCCGCGCAGGAACACCAGCACGCCGTCGCCGATGGGGGTCGCCCGGGGACGGGTCTCCTCGGCCAGCAGGGCCTCGACCGCGTGGGGATCCAGATAGGGGACGTTCTCGGCGATCCAGTCGGCGGCGCCGGGGTCGAGCGCATCGAGATGCACCCACGCCAGATCGTCCGAGCGCAGCAGCCGGGCGATCTCGGGGCCGGAAAGGGCCTGGCCCCGCTGGTCGCCCGACAGGGCGTAGGAGAAAAGGATATGACGCATGAGGGCCATGGTTCGGCGATCACGCCGCCCTTGGCAAGGCCCTAGCGCGGGCTGGCCCACGTCGGGCCGGCCCGGTCACGGCGTGCCTACCGGCGGGTGGTGAACTGGCACAGAAGCGGCAGGCAGTCGCCCAGCGTGCCCCGGACCAGGCCGATGATGTCGCCGGTGCCGCGATCGCTGTGGATCAGGTGGTTGATCTGGGCCACCTGGGCATCGCTCAGCAGGTCCACGTCGACCGGATCGCCCGGCAGCATGATCGCCAGCTCGGCCTTCAGCCCGTCGCGCATCCGCTCCAGCCCGGCCTGAGCGGGCGACGGGGCGAGGCCCGCGGCAAGGGTGGCGGCAAGAACGGCCGGGACCGCAGCCCGGCAAAGGATCGAATTCATCGCGAAATCTCCCGGCGCGGCGCGCGGACCGAAGATCCCCGCGCATCTGGCGCCCAATGAAAAGGGCCGGTCCCCTGAAGGACCGGCCCCGATGGTAGCACGTGACCGCGCCACCACAAGTTCCTGCAAGCGGCCGCCAAGCGCGTCGGCGGCCAATCGCGGATCAGGCGATGATCTTGGAGACGACGCCGGCGCCGACGGTGCGGCCGCCTTCGCGGATGGCGAAGCGGAGGCCGTTTTCCATGGCGATCGGTGCGATCAGCTCGACCTCGAACTTCAGGTTGTCGCCGGGCATGACCATCTCGGTGCCCTCGGGCAGGGTGACGGTGCCGGTGACGTCCGTGGTGCGGAAGTAGAACTGCGGACGGTAGTTGGCGAAGAACGGCGTGTGACGGCCACCCTCGTCCTTGGTAAGGATGTAGGCCTCGGCCTCGAACTTGGTGTGGGGCGTGACCGAGCCGGGCTTGCACAGCACCTGGCCGCGCTCGACGCCTTCACGGTCGACACCGCGCAGCAGCGCGCCGATGTTGTCGCCGGCCTCACCGCGGTCCAGCAGCTTGCGGAACATCTCGACACCGGTGCAGGTGGTCTTCTTGGTGTCGCGGATGCCGACGATCTCGATCTCGTCGCCGACGTTGATGACGCCACGCTCGACACGGCCGGTCACGACGGTGCCGCGGCCGGAGATCGAGAACACGTCCTCGATCGGCATCAGGAAGGGCTGGTCGACCGCACGCTCGGGCGTGGGGATGTACTCGTCGACGGCGGCCATCAGTTCCTTGATCTTGTTCTCGCCGATCTCGGGATCGCGGCCTTCCATGGCAGCCAGGGCCGAGCCTGCGATGATCGGGATCTCGTCACCGGGGTAGTCGTAGGAGGACAGCAGTTCGCGGATCTCCATCTCGACGAGCTCCAGCAGCTCCTCGTCGTCGACCTGGTCGACCTTGTTCATGAAGACGACCATCTTCGGGATGCCGACCTGGCGACCCAGCAGGATGTGCTCGCGGGTCTGGGGCATCGGACCGTCGGCGGCGTTCACGACCAGGATCGCGCCGTCCATCTGGGCGGCACCGGTGATCATGTTCTTGACGTAGTCGGCGTGGCCGGGGCAGTCGACGTGGGCGTAGTGACGGGCCTCGGTCTCGTACTCGACGTGGGCGGTCGAGATGGTGATGCCGCGGGCCTTCTCTTCGGGCGCGCCGTCGATCTGGTCATAGGCGCGGAAGTCGCCGAAATACTTGGTGATCGCAGCGGTCAGCGTGGTCTTGCCGTGGTCAACGTGGCCGATCGTGCCGATGTTGACGTGCGGTTTGTTACGCTCAAACTTAGATTTGGCCATGTGTCGGACGCCTCGTCTGTTGGGGGGGCAACCTCTGCCCGGTTCGATATCGCGGGCGATCTATCCATTTGACCGCCGGAAATCAAGCGTCAGTTGGCGCTGACGGCAGATTTGGCGGCGGTCGACGCAGATGCCGTCCCCGGGGCGGTCCCGGCGGTGGCCGCGGCGGCTGCCCCGGCAGCGACGGGCGCGGGCCCCTCGAACCACTGGGGATTGGCGCGCAGGTATTTCTCGATCGCGCGCGCCGCGTTCTCGGTCAGGTTCTTCAACTGGACCTCGCGGCTCTGAGTCAGGCCCGAGCCGACGATCGTCTCGCCCGAGATCTGCTCGAGCACCGTGATCTGGTGCGACCGCTCGGTGGTCTTGGCGCCCTTGGCGTCGTCCCAGACATTGACGCTGATGATCAGTGCGGATTTCGGCGAGGCCACCACGGGCACCCCCGGCACGGCCAGCAGGAAGCCGTCGATGTTGACGCCCAGGTGATAAAGCTTCTCACCCTCGTAGCGGCCCATGCGGTCCTGGATGGCGCCGGTCAGGGTCGATTTGAGTTCCTCGGCGGACGCCGGGCGCGACAGGGGCAGCTTGGTCGCGTTCTTGGCCACGACGATGTTGTGGCCCAGGCGGAAGTTGCCCAGCGGTTCGGGTTTCTCGGCCAGGTCGGCGGTGCCGCCGCATGCGGCAAGCGCGGTCAGGGCGAGGACGCCGGCCAGGCGGCTGATCGTGGCGAACATGGAAACTCCTATCAAGACCTTGGCCATCCTTTAGCCCGTGGGACGTCCGGGCGCAATTCACGGCTGCGTCCGGGCGCGGGCGTCCTAGCGGCAGATCCGGCGCAGGGCGCGCCATTCGGCACTGTCCATCAGCGGCACGCGGGCCAGCTCATCACCCAGCCCCGCCTTGCGATCCGCCTCGCGCGCGGCGCGGATGCGCCGGGACAGGGCGGGATGGGACGAAAAATGGCCAAAGATCCCCTCCTCCTCCGCCTCGGCGTCATCGGGCGGCCCGGACCCGCCGTCTTCCGTGGTCGGCAGGTCGCGCCACGGGGGGATGGGCTGTCCGCCGGCGGCGTCGCTACCTTCCTCGTCGTCGCCGTGGGGCTGCTCTCCTTCCTCGTAGCTTCCGCCCGGGTCGTGGGGGCTGGGCGTGGGCGGGGCGTCCTCTGCCGCGCGCATGCGTTCGAACATGGCGCCCAGCGCCCCGGGGGGCAGGCCGGCGCGGGTCAGCAGGTCGTGGGAATAGGCGTCGGCGGCCAGCTCGGCGTCGCGGGAATAGCGAGCCTCGATCAGCCTCTCGGTCAGGACCAGCACCAGGGTGCCACCCGCGAAATCCCCCATCAGAAGCCCCAGCACCCCGACCGAGCCGGCCGTGCGCAGCGCGGCGCGGGTGGGATCGCGGGCAGCCACATGGCCCAGTTCGTGTGCCAACACGGCCGCCAGTTCTTCGGGGGTGCCGGCGGCCTCGATCAACCCGCGAAACAGGACCACGTGCCCGCCCGGCAGTGCGAAAGCGTTGACCATGGGATGGTCCAGCACGTGCAGGCTAAGCGGATAGGGCAGGCCCGCGTAGGGGCGGAAACGGTCGACCATCAGCTCCAGCGCCTCGGTCCCACGGGGGGCATCGCAAATGGCGACGGTGCGGCCGCTCTCGTCGGTCAGGGCGGTGCGGATCTGCTCGAAAGTCGTGTCGCCCAGCGCCTTTTCGCCGCCCGGCGGGATGAGCGGCGCAAGCTGGTCGGCCATCAGCGGCACCAGCAGGAAGACGATCGCCAGGACGGAACCGACGGCGGCGGTGCCCCAGGCCGCGATGCGCCCGCGCCCGGCCACCGGCACCATGCGCCCGACCGGCACGGCGTGGGCGCGAAGCTGCCGGGTGAGCGCCCCCTCGGCGACCAGCAGCCGCGCCATCGGCGCCCCGGCCGAAGTCAGCAACAGATCCCCGCCCGCCTGGTCCCGCAGACGGCGCAGCCCCGAAAGCGGCCAGCGGCGAGCGGCCCCCTCGGGCAGGGTGATGACCAGCGCGGCCTCCTGCCCCGAATCCCCGGGATCCAATGCGAGGGCCACGCGCTGCACCCGTGCACGGGTGCCGTCGAAATAGTCGGCGAAGCCGGCCAGCTCGGATGCGCCCGGCGCCTCGGCCGCCCGGTTCCGCCGGAAGAAGAAGCGGCGCCCGCTCATATCCCCGCCCCCAGGTCCAGCGCCTCGGCCAGGCCGTCGGCCTCGGCAAAGCTGTCGGCGCCGCGCTGATGCACCTGCGCCAGGGCCAGCGGGTCGGTGATGGTCAGCGTCTCGGCGTAATGGGCAAGGACCGGCATCGTCACGAAGACCTGCCGCAGCACACCCCACAGGATGAAGAAGGCGAAATAGGCGGTCACACCCACCGCGCCCTGGACCAGCAGCGGGGCCGATCCCAAGCGCTCCAGCACGTCGGGCGCGCCTTGAGAGAGGGCGGCGAAGGCCCCCTCGGCCAGCCCCACCAGCAGCGCCAGAAGAACCCCGAGGGGGATCAGCGCCAGCAGCATCAGCAGGATCGCCAGCAGGTTGCCGAACACCTGGATCCGCAGCACCCGCCCCGTCCGCGCGGCAGAACGCAGGCCTGTCGCGGGAACCGATACCTCGCCCGGCGCCTCCAGCCCGCTCTCCCCGGGAAGGACCAGACGCTTTCCCGCTGTCAGAATGCGAAAGCTGCGCACCCGGTAGTGCAGCACCCCGACCACGAACCAGGCCAGGCCCGCCGCGATCACGATTACCGACAGATCGCCGATCTCCCCCTCGGGGTCGGCGAGGAACAGCATCGACGCCCCCGCCAGCAGCACCAGCGCGCCCAGGCCCGCGTGGATCCCCCCGCGATAGAGGCTTTGCCAGCGGCCGGTTTGCTCCAGCCGCGCGTCGCCGAACCAGGTCCGGTCGGTGCGGAATTTCTCAAGCGCGAAGGTCATGCGCGGCCATAGCAGGCCCAGCGATAGGATGGTCACCGCCCAATGGGCCATCGCCCGCCAGGCATAGCCCCAGGCCGCGGGCTCCGACCCGAAGCGGATGCCCCGCCAGCGGGTCCGGGCCAACATGTAGCGCCGGGCGCGGTAGCGGGCGTAGAAAACCACCGGGATCAGCCCCACGAACGAGGCCGAGTAGGCAAAGGCGTCCCCGCCCAGCAGGGTGAAGGCCAGGAACATCAGCACCAGGTTTACCACGCCGATGTAGAAGGCCAGGAACGCCACCGCGATCAGGAAGCCCAGAAGCTTCTCCAGCGGGTCGCCCACGTATTCCAGCGGATGACCGCCTGGCCGGATCGCGGACCAGTACCAGCGGCGCAGGCGGGTCTTCATCCAGAACCGGTAGAAGCCCAGCGTCAGCACCGTTAGAAGCGAGGTGCGCAGCGCCAGACCGAACAACGCGCCCCGCCTGCCAGCGAAACGCGTGTTCAGATCGGGCAGGATCATCTCAGTTGAACCGGTTGTCCCGCGGGAAGCCGCGCGGCGCCATGCGACCGGCCCCGGCCCGCTTGCCCGTCCATTCCTCAAGCTCGGTCTGGGTGCGGGTTCGGCCGGCCGGATCCTTCCAGCTGAGCCCTTCGGTCAGGGTGAAGGTGGTCAGGTCGCTCAATCCGCCGTCTTTGTACTTTTGCAGGCGGACGCCCTTGCCCCGGCCCATCTCGGGCAGCTCGTCAATGGGGAAGACCAGCACCTTGCGGTTCTCCCCGACCACGGCCACGTGATCGCCACTGACCGGGTGGCAGACCTTGGCCACCGTGTCGCCGCGCACGTTCAGAACCTGGCGCCCGGTGCGGGTCTGGGCCAGCACGTCGACCTCGGGCACGATGAACCCGTCCCCCGCGGACGAGGCCACCAGCAGGCGACGCCCGGCCTCATGGGTGAAGAGGTCCACGATCTCGGCCTCGTTCGGAAGATCCACCATCAGGCGCAGCGGCTCGCCCATGCCCCGCCCGCCCGGCAGGGTCGAGGCCGAGACGGTATAGAAACGCCCATTGGTGCCGAAGACCAGCAACCGGTCGGTGGTTTCGGCGTGGAAGGCAAAGCGGGGGCCGTCGCCATCCTTGAACTTGAACTCCTGATCCAGCGCGATGTGCCCCTTCATGGCGCGAATCCAGCCCATTTGCGAGCAGACCACCGTCACCGGCTCGCGGTCGATCATGGCTTCCAGCGGGACCTCCTCGACCACGCCGGCCTCGGCGAATGTGGTGCGGCGGGCGCCGCCCTCGTAGGTGCGGCCGAACTGGCGACGGGTCTCGCGCAGCTGCTCGGCGATGCGCTGCCACTGCAGCTCTTCGCTGGCCAGCAGGTCCTCGAGGCCCGCGCGCTCCAGCAGAAGGGCCTCATGCTCGCGCTTCAGCTCCATCTCTTCGAGACGGCGCAGCGAACGCAGGCGCATGTTCAGAATGGCCTCGGTCTGCACGTCGGTCAGGTCGAACTCGGCCATCATCACGGGCTTGGGCTCATCCTCGGTGCGGATGATCTCGATCACCCGGTCGAGGTTGAGGAAGGCGACGATATAACCTTCGAGCACCTCAAGCCGGTGGTCGATCTTGTCCAGCCGGTAGCGCGAGCGGCGCAGCAGCACCTCGCGGCGGTGGGCCAGAAACGCCTGCAAAACCTCGCGCAGCGAACAGACCTTGGGCGTCAGCCCGTCGATCAGCACGTTCATGTTGAGCGAGAAGCGCACCTCGAGGTCCGAGTGCCGGTAGAGCATGTTCATCAGAACGTCGGGGCTGACGTTCTTGGACTTGGGCTCCAGCACCAGCCGGACATCATCGGCGCTTTCGTCGCGCACGTCGCCAAGGATCGGGATCTTCTTGGTCTGGATGATCTCGGCGATCTTCTCGATCAGCTTGGATTTCTGGACCTGATAGGGGATCTCGGTGACCACGACCTGCCACTGGCCACGGCCCAGTTCCTCGACCTCCCAGCGGCAGCGCAGGCGGAACGACCCCCGCCCTGTGCGATAGGCCTCAAGGATGTTCTCGCGCGGCTCGACCAGCACGCCGCCGGTCGGGAAATCGGGGCCGGGCACATGCTCCAGCAGCGTCTCGTCGCGGGCGTTGGGCGATTTGATCAGATGCAGGCAGGCGTTGCACAGCTCTTCGATGTTGTGGGGCGGGATGTTGGTCGCCATGCCCACCGCGATCCCGCTGGAGCCGTTGGCCAACAGGTTCGGGAAGGCCGCCGGCAGCACCACGGGTTCGGTCAGCGTGCCGTCGTAATTCTCGCGGAAGTCGACGGCGTCTTCGTTCAGACCCTCAAGCAGCGCCTCGGCGACGGCGGTCATGCGGGCTTCGGTGTAGCGGCTGGCGGCCGGGTTGTCGCCGTCGATGTTGCCGAAGTTGCCCTGCCCGTCGACCAGCGGGTAGCGGACGTTGAAGTCCTGCGCCAGACGCGCCATCGCGTCGTAGATCGCGGCATCGCCATGGGGGTGATAGTTGCCCATCACGTCGCCCGAAATCTTGGCCGACTTGCGGAAGCCTCCGTTCGAGCTGAGGCGCAGTTCGCGCATGGCATAGAGGATGCGGCGGTGAACCGGTTTCAGCCCGTCGCGGGCGTCGGGCAGGGCCCGGTGCATGATCGTCGAGAGCGCATAGGTCAGGTAACGCTCGCCAATCGCGCGGCTGAGGGATTCCGAAAGTTCGTCGGACGGAGCTGTGTCGGTGATGTCGTTCATCCAGTCGTGATAGCCGTGCCACCGTTACACGTAAAGCACGTGCGGGGAAGGATCGTGAACTTTCCCCGTAACCCTGTGGCACGGCATCTGCTAGCTTTGCGGAGTACGAGTTTTCACGAGGGTTTTTTCCCAATGCTTCGCCTTACTTCCCTCCTGGCGGCCGCCATCGTCGTGGTCATGGCCGCTTTTGGACAGATCGACCCCGAGGGTCGTGACGATATCGCATACGAGTCCGACGACGGATCCTCCGGCCTGCTGGCCCGCTCGGACGGCACAGTCATCCTGACCCCCGAAGAGATCGACCGCATCGCCGTCGAGGCCGCACTTGAGCGTGCGCGCCAGCGCCGCGACGACGTCGCGATCCTGCGCGACGGCGAAAGCCGCGCGGCCCGCATGTCCATCGACAATATCGAACAGGTTACCTACCGCGCCGATCCCGACCGGATCGCCGTTCCGGCCGCCGCAATCGATGCCGCCGTGGCCCGCGCCATCCAGCCCGCGTCTGCGGATGCGGCCGGGGATGCGACCGCCGCCCTGCCCGAGTTTCTTGCCAGCCACGTGGTCACGGGCTCGGCCGTCAACCTGCGCGAGGGGCCCGGCACCTCATACGCGCGGCTGGAGGCATTGCCCCGCGGCACCCGCGTCGAGGTCCTGTCGCGCAATGTGGGCGGCTGGGCCCGCCTGCGGCTTGCCGATGGCACCACCGGGTTCATGGCTTCAAACTACCTGGGCGCGCCCGACCGCTGACCCTGCAAATGAAAAAGAGCGTGGCCCGCCATGGGACACGCTCTTGATCGCATTGGCTCGGATCCGTCACGCCGCCTTCAATGGACGCGATCGGCGCGGGCATACCCGCGAATTCCGCCTCAGTCCTTTCCGATCAGGAAATCCTCTAGGTCGCGGCCCGATTGCTCGATCCATTTCGGGCGGCGACCACGGCCGGACCACGTTTGCTCGGGGGCTTCGGGATTGCGGTATTTCGGGGGGGCCTTCGATTTCTTTTGGGACTTGCTCAGAAGTTCCTCGAGGGAATAACCCTTTTCGCGTGCAAGCTGTTGCAGGTCCCGGCGCACCTGATCGCGCTCACGCTCCTTGCCTGACTCGATTGCCTTGTCGACCTCCTTGCGCAGGCTCTGCAGCTCCGCAACGGTCATGCTCCCCAGATCGATTCCCATTCCAACTCGCCCTTTGGTTGTTTCGATTTATTTTATGCACAATTAAATTGGACAGATCAAGCCTGTCGCGTACGGAATTGCGTTTTTGAAACGTATGGTGAGCGATCTGTTTGATCCGGATGAAATCGAATTAAGTTGCGCTTTCACTAATACGTGGCTCTGTTGCACAAATCGCGTGAGGGATTCATCTTGTGAATCCAGCGTGGTAGCCGGGCTCCATGAGCAAACCGACATCCCCGACCTACAAGAC
>NZ_PGFI01000013.1 GCF_002797755.1 Brevirhabdus pacifica | reverse complement strand
ACACCGCGCTTGGCATCCCTGTCACAGAAACCGTGGGATGAATCCGTCCGGGGAAAGGGGAACTCCGGACATCAGAGGCTTTGTGCAACAGAGCCCCATTGAAGTTCCATACGTCGACGCGATCCCTTCAGATTATGACGGCGTCATGGGGGTGCCGATCACGTTTCTAGACAAATTCAATCCACAACAATTCGAGATCGTTGGCTGGGCGAGAGGCCGAGACGAGTATGAAATTCACCCGACGAAACGCTACGTGAATCCAAAGCAGCACAAGCCTGATGGCAAAGTGTCGAATGGAGGTAAGGTAAACACTGGCCCTAATATCTTGCGCAAAAATAAGCCCAGCAAGACTTTTTACACAGCCGACAATGCAGATGGCTATCTCGAGCAGCTCTATATGCGAATATTGATACGGCACCGTACAGAAAATGGTATGAGGTAAATTCGAGTGAAAACGACTCTTGAAACAAATGTAACGGTAGCCAAGCTGTGCGAAGGCTTCGTTTATAACCAACTTGAAGGCAAAGGACTGTTCGGACTGGCTGGAAAGCTTACGATCCAGCCAGAGTATCAGCGCAACTACATCTATGCGGAAGACAATGGCAAACGAGAACAGGCGGTCATTGAGTCCCTCTTGAAGGGCTATCCTTTGGGGCTGATTTACTTCAACCAAGTTGCCGAAGATAAATTTGAGGTACTCGATGGTCAGCAGCGCATTACGAGCATCGGGCGGTTCGTCACGAACAAATTCGCGATCATGGATGGTGGCAACCCCAAGACCTTCGACAGCCTTCCAAAGGATCAGCAGGACGTAATCCTCGCCTCCAAGATGCTCATCTACATCTGCGAGGGCACCGAAACCGAGATCAAGCAGTGGTTCGAGACCATCAACATCGCGGGCGTTCCGCTCAAGCCTCAAGAGCTTCTGAACGCGATCTATTCCGGCCCCTTTGTCACGATGGCAAAGGCTGAGTTCAGCAACAGTCAGAACGCAAACATCCAGAAGTGGAGCGCATATATCAAAGGCAGCGCCAATCGGCAGGACTACCTCGAACGGGCGCTGGATTGGGTCAGCAAGGGCGATATCGGTACCTACATGAGCCAGCACAGGACCGACCAGAACATCACCGAACTGAAGAACTACTTCGACAGCGTCATTGATTGGGTGTCGAGCGTCTTCAGTGATGTTGAGAAGGAAATGCAGGGCCTGGAATGGGGAAGGCTGTACGAAACCCATCACAAGACATCCTACAATCCCGCTGCCGTGTCGACTGAAGTGCAAAAGCTCTACGGAGACCCCTTCGTGAAGAACAGGCGCGGGGTTTTCGAGTATGTCCTGGGAGGATCGGCAGACCCTCGACTACTGGACATCCGGGTCTTTGATGAGGCGACGAAAAGGTCTGTCTATGCGGCACAGACCAAGGCCGCGAACGCCAAAGGGGTCTCCAACTGTTCTCTGTGCGCAGTGGGCCATGACTCGAACAAAGCGAAGATTTGGGCCATCAAAGAGATGGAAGCCGACCATGTTTCCGCGTGGAGCAAAGGCGGCGCGACCGCCGCATCAAATTGCGAAATGCTTTGCAAGACGCACAATCGCGCCAAGGGCAATCGGTGACCCGATGCACCCCGGTGAAGTCCTGAAAGAGCTTTACCTTGATCCCCTTGAAATGGGGACCAGTGCGTTTGCGCGGCGTCTGGGCGTACCTCGGACGCGGATCGAGCGTTTGATTAAAGGGACGACCGGGATCACGCCTGATACGGCGCTGCGCCTTGCTCGCGTGTTCAACACGACTCCGGCTTACTGGGTGAACTTGCAGACGAACTATGACATGGCTCTGGCGGCCGCGGAGATCGATGTGTCAGATATCAGACCAATCACTGAAGACTAGCGCGCCAACTGAGCACGGCCTGATTGAATTCGGGCCGTGCTCGTTTGCTTTAGCGCTTGCCGCGATGCTTTGTCGGATCAGCAAGACGGTACTTCTGACCCTTCTGCTCGGGCGGCGGAAGTGGTTCGTTGCGTGTCACCGTGCGTTCAACCCCGGTTCCGCCCCCACGAGGCCCGGTAATTTCATATTGCCCGGAACGCGGCGCTTTTTGACCAGGCTTAAAGAGCTTGTCAGACATGAGAAGCCTCCATTGTAGCAGGTGGGACATTCTCAAATCTCTTACCAGTCGCGATCTCGCTGATGCGCCCCTGATTGAGATCGAAGTCTGCTGCGATCCGATGTTGAAAATCGCCCTTCGCAAGGCGAGCCTTGATGATCGACACCTGTTCCGGTGTCAGGGTCTTGATTGTAGCCATTCGGCGTACTCCTTGGCGCGAGTGAAAAGAATTGCCCTGGAGTCCCGAACCGTCTATCCCTTGCTTACCACCACAAGTACGCTTCGGTCTCCGGAGCCACGACGAACAGGGTGCGCCTGTATCCTCTCGACGTGTTGTGAAAGCGGGGTTGCCTTGCCGGGCACCCCGCTAAACTAACTAGGCGGCACCCTCCATCAGCAATGGACGAACCTGTTTTGCGCCAACAAACTGCGAAAGTAGTCTGTAGTTCTTCTTCTCGTGGCGTATGCGGCCTGCGATTATGGCAGGGTGAACCTTTGCTTGCCGAGAAAGGGAAATAACGTTCTGCACGCTGGGGCTAAAACGCACGGGATGTCCTTCCCACAGTTCTGAAGGTATAAGGGCTTCCTGCGCCCACTCGTCCGCCTCCTGTTCGCGAATATCGTCACGTTCATGGTTCCGCTCGCGAAGTTGCAGGTCATCAATGAAGACCTCGCCGTCACCGTTATTGAAGTGCCGCCCCAAATGAGCCAGTTCATGAAGTAAGCAGAACCAGAAATTATCTAGGCGATCATATCGGATTGTCATCCCAACAACCGGAACGCCATCTACTGTCCAAAGCGCTGCGCCGTCCAAATAGGTCTTCGGCAGGTGAGAGGCAACGACAAGCGCGATGCCATGTTTGGCCAGCCTCTCTTTAGCAAGTTTCGGACCCTCATCAAATTCGCTTAGGCGGGCCAACTCACGGAGAAAGTCTAGGTCGATTGAGCCCTGCTCATAGACCCCCTCCAGCCCCGCGTTCCGAGCTTTACACAGTATGTGCAGACACCAAGCTTGCAATGCATGAACGTCTGTTTTGGCATTGGCTCGAGGACCTCCGCCTTGGCGGAATAAGGCCTGCGGCAGCGCTTGTTGACCTCCGACGCATGCAACTAGTTTCTGGACAATTTCTTCCGTGCGATCTTTGATGTCTGCCGTTTTTTTGATCCAGCCTTGGTTTGCCATTTGCATTACGGGAAAGCGCTCCAGATCGATCCCCGCTGGCGCGGACGGCAGAGCACCACCATCTCGAATAAGCACATCAGCCGGAATTCCCAAATGTTCGTTCAAAGCCCGGATCATCTTGAGAGTCAGGCTACGTTTTCCGCTTAGAACTTCCGACGCTTTTGCACGGCTTCCAAAAATTGGGGCCAAGTCACTTTGGTTCATGTCGAGCTGTTGCATGCGAAACTTGATTGCCTCGATTGGATCAGGCGCGTCCATTGGAAAGTGACGATCTTCGTAGACCTCGATCAGTGTCGCCAGAACATCAAGCTCATCATCTTCTGCTTCGGAGCGATCAAGATCCATCAGCGCTTCAACACGGGCAAGTGCAGCCGCGTAATCCTGCTCGGAATGAATTGGCCGAATATGATGTTCATTCATGGTCAAACTCCCTCCGCGTCGATCTGATCGTATTCCTTGTGAGTTCCGAGGAACCGAACAAACCCAATGCCCTTTTCGTAGTCGAACCTGACAATCAGTCGATACTTGTTGCCACAAATATTGAAGACCACACGTCCACCTTTCAAAATGCTCGCGTTGCGATACTGCGCTTTGATCTCCGCTGGCGTTTTCCAGTCGGCTCGATGCGCTTCTGCCCACCAAGCATCCAGATGCAACTTTGAGTCTGGGAAGCGCTTGGAAAAAGCAATCAACTTCGGTCGAGCAATGATTCTCATTCGCTATCTAGTCCAATGTTCCCAAATGGTCAAGTTTCTACATTGCTCCCTATTTGGGATCACCTATCAGATTCGCACCTATGCGGCAAGTTTGACAGCATGGAAACTTCTTGAGCCATTCTTGGTGCCGACATCTACAATGATACAGATTACAACCTAAGGGCAACGCCCAGCACCAAGTTTCGCGATGTAAAAGGCTATACAGCACCAAATGTTGTTTAGCTTGCTCTAGACCAACTAGCGATCGCCCTTGTTGCAAGGCCTTTGACAATCCGATTGTCGCTCCTCAGTGCTGTAAGATGCCTGCGGTTTCAAACCTCGTGCTTGGGATCACTTTCAATGCCTTAGCCCCCGCTCCGCGTGGGCCTCCTGGCTGTCTAGCTGTCCCTCAATCTCTCGGCGGCGGCCTTCGCTAAGGTCAAGCTCTGCTGCAAGCTCTCGTCCAGCGTCTTGTAGCTCGCCTCGTCGTTCAGCAATCCGCTCAAGGCCTTCATGGATGCGGCTTGTGAACGAATGAGCAAGGTCACGCAGTCTTTCAAGCCAGCCAGTTCCTTCTCGATCCTGCCGGTCGAGCGTGCCTCCAAGGCGGTCAAATCCTTCGCGGAGGCCTCTGAGGCCGTCACCAACCGCTCGACGCAGGCGAGCAAGTCGCGTTCCAAGGCTGTCAGTTGAGTCATCTAATCCTCCTCGATCCGAATGCAGGTGACGTGTTGGCCGCCCATGGTGCAGGTCCTGAGCCGCGTCTTCGACGGGTCGAGGATCAGCCACGTCCCCTCGGGCCGCTCGATCCGTGTCAGGCCCACTTCCGTCAGTTCCGAGCGCGTCAGATGCGTCGTCCAGAAGAAGCTCGCGGCCATCATCGAGGCGATCCCCGTCAGCACCATCCCCGCGATCAACCAGGGCGAGATCGTCAGCCAAAGGCGGATCGACCTCAGCCGCGTCTCGAACAAGCTCGCTGTCTCGGTCTGAAAGCGGCGCGTATCGCTCGCGATGGTATGCTGCGCGGCGCCCACAATGTTCTTCAAATCGATCCTGAAGCTCTTGAGTTGGGATGAGATCGAGGCGAGGTGTTCGGCCCTGATCGTGTCGAGCTCCGCGTTCAACTTCTCGCTCAGCCGGGTCGGCTTGCCAGTCTTCATGGAAAATCTCTCCTTTCAGCCGCCAGCGCTCGCCAGTCTCGGGGTCGCGGGCGGTGATGTAGGCCTTCCCCGTGCGCGGCAGGTCGAAGCCTGCGTCGGTGAGCGCGTCGGTCATGGTCGCGCGGTCGCTGATCAGCCCGAGGTCGATCTGGTCCTGTATCCAGGCATGCAGTTCGTCCCGGCCATGCGCGCGGGTTGGGGCCTCGACGGTGTCGCGGACCTCCTGAGCGCGCTCCACATCCATTGGATCAGCCCAGCCGTGGCGCTGGTTCATCACATCCCGCAGGCTGTCATAGGCGTCTTGATAGCCCGGTGGCGCGATGTTGAGGCTCTTGCCCGTCGTCAGCTCCAGGCGCGGCGTGCAGAAGTGAAGCTCGACCCGGCCTTCGTGGCGATGGCGGACCCAGAGCACCTCATATTGCTCAGGGTCCAGCCCCCCGAAGGCCAACCGCTCGAAGCCGTCCATGACTTCGGCCTGCTGGTCCTCGGTCGGGTCGTCGGTTTCGGCAAAGCTGATCACGCCCGCGCGGTAGGTCCACTGGTGGCGGCTGGCGTCGATCAAGGACTCAGTGCGCTCAGGGTTGCCGCGCAAGACCTCGGGCAGTGGATCGCGCGTGACGGTCACGGGCTGGCCGTCGGCATCACGGATCAGGTCGCGGTTGCCGTCATAGGCCAACACGCGCTCGGCCACGAGATATCCGACCGGCCCCGCGCCCGCGCCTTTGCCGTTGGGGAAGAATTTGATCAGCACCGCCGCGCCTCATCGAGGAGCGCGGCCAGCTGGCGTTCGATCACCACAAGGCGGCGCGCGACGGTCAGCGTGTCGAGGTCGGTGCGGCGCACCTTCATGGTGTGGTTAAGCCAGCGGGCGATCTGGTTGAGGTTGCCGCCGATGCGACCGACTGCCAGCACGAGCGCAGGGTCAACGCGGGGCATCGGCTTGCGGCGGCGCGCCTCGGTCAAGCCAAGCGCCTCGCGCAGAAGGGTCGAGGCAGGCAGCCCAGCCGCCTCGGCCTTGGCGCGCAGCTGGGCCTTCTCGGACGCGGTGCAGCGGAAGACAAAGGTCTCGGTTAGCGGCTCTTTGGCGGGGGCTTTGCCCGCGCCGGTGGGGTTCGAAGGGGAGGCGTGCCGCCCCTCGCAAGGTCCCGTGTCATCGGCGCAGCCGTATGACATGGGTCGCCTTGCTGTTTGCACTTCGGTGGGTCTGGCGCTGCTCATGATCTGAAGCCTGCCGCCTGGATTTGCGCCTGAGTCACCAGCTCAGCGGCCAATAGCGCGTCGATCTGGCCGGGTGTGATGTGGCGGCAAAGCGGATGCTTGTCCGCCACCCAGCTCGCCAAGCCCGCCAGCATCTCGGCTTCCTTGGCCTTCGTCTCTTCTCGGCCCTTGGCGATGTCCTTGAGGTAGGCGCGCCATCGCCCGGACTTGAACCAGTTGTCCGAGAAACAGACCTTTGAGCGGGTAAAGCCCGCGCTCTCAGTCGCGTAGGACTTCACAGCCAGCAACAGGTCTTCGGCCACTATCTCGGCGTCCAGGATGTCCCTGATCCGCCCAAGGCACTCCGCCTTCCCGCGCAACCGGTCGGGCGGATAGGCGGCCAAAATCTTCTCAGCCTCTTCATCCTCCGCCGCTACGCGCTCGCGCGTAGGTGGTTTATGGATGGTTTTAGGATGGTTTGGGGGCCGTGGTGGCCCCGGTACCCCGGCCACCACGGCCCCCGTTCCGGGTCCAGTCTGGACGGGGTCCACTGTGGCCCCCGTCTCGATGTCGGGTTCAGCGGTCAGTTCCAGCGCTTCGATCCGGGCCAGATCGATCCGGTAAACGATAGTGAAACCGTTCTTGCACCCCCGCGCGCCGGTTTCGACCAGGATACCTTCCTTAAGGAAGTCCCGGATCGTCCGCTTGACCGTGGTCTCTCCCAGCTCCGTATGCCGTTGGATCGTCCCCTTCGAACACCAAATTCCGGAGCCATCGTCCGACGCTTTGTCCGCCAGAAACATAATGATCTGCTTGCGCGTTGCGCTGCCGAACTTTCGTTCTGCGCATGTGTTCGCTACCCGCCAGCTCATTGGAAGGCCCCCAATGGCGCAAAGACGTGCGAATTTTGTACAGGTTTTGTACGAGATTTTGGTCGTTTTCGGAGAATTCGGCGGAAATTCAAACGGGAGTTTCTACACGCTTCTGCAGAACCCCTTGCAAATAAGCCATATTTTTCAGGCGTTTTTGGCGACCCCGGCAGGATTCGAACCTGCAACCTGCCCCTTAGGAGGGGGCTGCTCTATCCAGTTGAGCCACGGGGCCGCGCCGGCAGGTTTGAGCATGTTTGCCGCGCGGGATCAATGGGAAGGGGCCTGGCTGGCGGGCATGAAAAAAGGGAACGGAGGTGATCCGTTCCCTTCTCTTGCCCCCCTCCGCGCCTGCGGTGGGTTGGGGTCAGCGGCCGAAAAGGACGGCCGCCTCGTTTCTTTTCAGGGTCGGGCGCGCGGCGATGTAGCCCTCGATGCCGGCGTCTTCGCGCAGCTCGGGGAAGAGGGTGAAGATCTCTTCGCGCTGGGAGCGGCCGAGGCCGTTCAGCGAGTAGTCGCCGGGCTGGAAGCTTTCGGTCCAGGCGCCGTTGGCCAGCACGACCTCGTGCTGTTCGAACATGATGTGGACATAGGCCGTGTCCTCGACCTTCGCCCGCTCGATCCCCGGCACCTTCATCAGGTGCTTGGCCGCGACCAGCACCTCGTGCTCCTCGAAGTAGAGGGAAGTACGTTCGTTGGCGATCAGCATGCGGTGGTTGGGCGAGACCATCATGTCACGCTCGGGCAGGTTGTCGCCAAGCGAGCCGGCGCGGATCAGCACCGGGCGCAGGTTGGGCTGCTCCAGCATGGTTTGGCGGGTCAGCGGCTTGCGGCCGGCCCAGCTGATCTCGCGGATGCCGTTGTCGCGGGTGATGACGCGATCGCCCTCGCGCAGCTCCTCGACTGGACGCTCGCCGGTGGGGGTGGCGATCATCGTGCCCGGGGTGAAGCAGATGCAGACATCCGGGTCGTCGATGTTGTTGACGACGCGGATCTCCTCGATCTCGTCGAAGGTCACGGTGGAGCCGTCGGACAGATAGATCTTGCCGTCGTCGTCGTTCTCGCCATCGGCGCGCAGGTTGATGATGTCCCCGGCCTTGGCCTCGATCACGTTGCCGTCGGAAAGTTCGATGCGGACGTCGCCCTCGACATAGAGGATGTCGTCGTTCTTGCCCGAACCGGTGGCGCCGCCCGAGCTGTGAGCCGCGCTGTCGTAATGGTGGTCACCGCTGGCGTGGGCATCCTCGTGCGAGGTGGTGCCGGTGCCGTGGGCGGAGCTGTATTCATGGTAGGTCTTGCCGGAACCCGAGCCAAAGCCGGAGCCGTCGCCGATGACGGTGTCATTGCCGCCGCCCGAGGCGTAGAAGGTGTCGCCGCCCTTGCCGCCGACCATGACGTCGTTGCCTTCGCCGCCGTAGAGCGTGTCGTTGCCCGAGCCGCCGATCAGCACGTCGTCGCCGCCGTCGCCGCAAAGGATGTCGTCGCCCTTGCCGCCGATCAGAACGTCCGCGCCCTGGCCACCGGCCAGCACGTCGTTGCCCGAGCCGCCGTAGATCACGTCGTTGTTGTCGCCGCCGTAGAGCTTGTCGTCGCCCTTGCCGCCCTCGATCTCGTCCATGCCCGAACCGCCGAAGGCCGTGTCGTCGCCCGAACCGCCCGAGATATCGTCGCGACCGGCACCGCCGTAGAGGGTGTCGTCGCCCGAGCCGCCGGAAATCTCGTCACGGCCGTCGCCGCCGTAGATGACGTCGTCGCCCTTGCCGCCCTCCAGCGTGTCGTTGCCGCCTTCGCCGTAGATGGTGTCATTGCCGGAGCCGCCGTCGACGCAATCGTCGCCGGAGCCGGCGTAGATCGTGTCGTCGCCCTTGCCGCCCTCGATATCGTCGTCACCACCGTAGGCGTAGATGACGTCCATGCCGTCGTCGCCGCGCAGCTCGTCGTTGGACGGCGTTCCCTTGATTGTTTCGTCGGTCATTGCCGTCTCCTTACAAACTCGTTCTCGGTCACGCGGACCGGAGCCATTGCGCCAGAATTCATCGGTGCTGCGGAGATGAGCCGGAACGCGGCCTCCGCAACGCTGCAGATATGGTGAAGCGCCTGCCCGGCAATCGGTCGGCTGACCGGGCGATTGACTCGAAATGCGCAGATCGCGCGCCCAAGAATGTGGAAACGGTCAAGGAAATGCCGGACACCGGAAAAATCCGGTCCATGCAAGCTCTTGGCAGCGAGCAGATCCAAGTAACGCACCTATCACCCCTCCGTGTCACGCATGTAGCGTGCGGCGTGCGACCCCCCCAGGTCTTGAAATCGGTGCCTTCCCAGCGAAAGCAAGACTGAATTTAGGTCAAATTGCGGCGCAGAAGAAGGGGGTTCTGCCACATTTGCCTAAACTTAGCTGGAAACGCGCTGTTCACGTTTGTGCAAATTGGGCAAAATTATGTCCTACTGTTTCCGGACTGGAACCTGGCCGGAGATGACACCGAGGACGGAACAGTGGTGGCCGAAGCCCGTTTTTCTGAGGTTTAGCCTCTATTATCCGGTAAAATTGGGCAAATTCTCTTCCTGGCACCCCGGGTTGGGGATGCTCATCGTTTCCCGAAAGGACGCTCCATCGCCCTGTCCGAAAGGTCAGAGTCGCACGCAAAAAGAATAGGCGAAATTATGGCACTGTTGATTGTTACCGCCTCAATTCTGATTCTTTGGCCGTATTGTTTACATAATGGCACCGATGGTCAGGCGGCATCTGGGCATAATTGTGACCAGGCTCCGGGCGGATTCGTCGTGATTCCCCAAACCCGACGAAGTCATGCCGCAATTAAGGGTGACGGTTACGTCAGCCAATGAAAAAACGGGAGTTCAACTCGATGGATAGTGCCACAGCAGTCTCGGACGCGGCCACAATGTCAGGTCCTGGCGGTGAACACGTCCAGCTTGGGGCAATCAACCCGGAGACCGGAAGCGCGGAGGTCGGAGAGGTTTCGCCCGAGGCAGAACCCCCCTCGAGCCAGTCGCGCGCCCTGCACGCGGCGCCCGAGCGTAACAGCACCCGCCGCGCCAAGCCCGACTATCCCTCGCCCCAGACGATCCTTGAAGCCGCACGCGAGATCTTCGGCACCGAGGTCACCAAGATGACCGCCCCCGGGGGGCGCAAACGGGCCAGTATCCGGATCCACATGGCCGACGGCCCCCGCGAGACGATGATCGCCACCTATCGCCCTGCCAGCCGTCGCCGCGAGACCGAGCTGCGGGTGCTGCGCCACCTGGGCGACGAGGGGGCGAACGTGCCCCAGGTCCTGGGCGTGCACGGGGACATCCTGTTCCAGTCCGACGCCGGCTCCCGACGCCTGACCTCCGAACTTCTGCGGGCGCGCAATGACGACCTCGACGACCTGGTGTCGCGCACCTATGAAAGCCTGTGGGAGATCAAGTCGGCTGCCCGCCGCAGTGGTCTGCTGGCGCAGACGCCGCCGGTCGCCACGGGCGTCGAATGGCTGCGAGACTTCACCCAGACCCCGCGCGAGATCTCGAACCGTCTGGGTATCCGGGCACCGCGCCTGAAACTGGCTCCCCTGGCGCAAAGCCTGGTGACCCTGCCGGTGGATTTCATCAAGTGGGACGCGCGGCCGGGCAACGCCTCTGTCCAGGACGACGGATCGATCCTGTGGTTCGACTGGGAACATGCCGGACGCCGCCGCGGGGTCGAGGATTTCGCCTTCCTGCTCGGGGACGAGTTCTGGACCCTGTCGCCGACCCGCAGCCTTTACCTTTTCGCCCGCAGTTGTCCCCAGGATCCCGATCCGTTGATGCCGCTGCTGCGCCGCTTCTCGACCCTCCAGATGGTTCAGCGCGTGGGTCTGATCGAAAGCCAGCAGCGTCGTCACGGCTGGAACCGCGAGGATCGCGCCCGGCGCTACGATCGCATCGGCACCGCGCCCGAGCTGCTGCACCGCCTGCGCGAGCACGGGATCGAGATGGCATTGATGGATCCGCTGACGGAGCCGCTTGCGGACTGGTTCGACCAGGCCACCAACGCGATCCTGACACGCTAGCCCCTGACACATGCACCGGTCCCCGGCGGCGGGGTCCGGACGCGAGTCTCTTTACAGGAAAATGGTGGTCCAAGACCGGGCGGAAGGAGCGATCTGGCCCACTCCCCCTCCGCCGGCCTCGGATCTCGTGGCATCGGGATGACCACGAGCCGGGGACGGGCCCCGTTAGCGCGAACGCTACGGCGAATCTGTCGCTTGGACAAGGGCTTCCGTAAGGTCTACAAGTCGGGTGTTGCAGACAGCGCGGGCACTTCATCATGAATGACAGCAGACGTCCTCTCACGCTTCGCGACGTGTCCGAGGCGTCGGGCGTCAGCGAGATGACGGTGTCGCGCGTGCTTCGGAACCGGGGCGACGTGTCGGCCAAAACCCGCGAGAAGGTCCTCGCCGCCGCCAAGGAACTGGGCTACGTGCCCAACCGCATTGCCGGCGCCTTGGCCTCGAACCGGGTCAACCTGGTGGGCGTGGTCATTCCCTCGATGGCGAACATGGTTTTCCCCGAGGTTCTGACCGGTATCTCCGAGGTGCTGGACGAGACCGACCTGCAACCCGTCGTCGGCATCACCAACTACCGCCAGGACAAGGAAGAATCGGTGATTTTCGAGATGCTGTCATGGCGCCCGTCGGGGTTGATCGTGGCCGGGGTCGAGCATTCCGAGGCGGCGCGGCGGATGCTGCGGGCATCGGGCGTACCGGTGGTCGAGATCATGGATACCGACGGCTTGGGCATCAACCACGTGGTCGGTATCTCGCACCGCCGGGCAGGCCGCGAGATGGCCCAGATCATCGCCCAGCAGAAGTATCGCCGGATCGGCTTTGCCGGCACCAAGATGCCGCTGGACCACCGCGCCCGCAAACGGTTCGAGGGGTTCACCCTGGGCCTTGCCAAGGCGGGGATCGAGGTGGCGGACCAGGAATTCTATTCGGGCGGGTCGGCCCTTCTGAAGGGGCGCGAGATGACGCAAACCCTGCTGGAACGCACGCCCGACCTCGATTTCATCTACTACTCGAACGACATGATCGGCGCGGGCGGACTGCTTTACTGCTTGGAGCAGGGTATCGACGTGCCCGGAAAACTGGGGCTTGCGGGGTTCAACGCGGTCGAGCTACTGGACGGGCTTCCGCGTCGCCTGGCGACGATGGATGCCTGCCGGGCCGAGATCGGGCGCAAGGCGGCCGAGATCGTGATCTCGTGCATCTCGGACACGCCGCCCACCGAAAACCATAAGATCGAGCTGTCGCCAAAGGTCCAACCGGGCGACACGCTGATCCGGCACCCGGAAAACCTGAAGACCGACTAAACGAAAACGCCGCCCCCCTGAGGGAACGGCGCATTTGTTCTTGCATCCATGTCGCGAGGCCGGGCGGACCACAGCCCGCCCACTCGCGTGGCGAATGGCTTACTTGTCGGTCTTGGCTTCCATGTCCGGGCCGACCGAGGCGAGGTAGGCGAACACGTCCTCGTGGTCCTTGCGAAGCTTGAAGGACATCTTCGAGCGGGCGCCGTCGTCACCCAGGTGCTCTTTCAGGAAATCCTTGGGGTCCTTCACGAAGGCGACGAAGTTCTCCTCGGTCCACATCAGGCCCTTCTCGCCGGCTTCTTCCAGCGACGAGCTGTAGTTGAAATCCTCGTCCGAGGCCGCCTTGTTGTAGGCCACGCCGTAGAGGTTGGGGCCGGTCTTGCCACCTTTGTAGATGACCTCTTCGGTCTCGGTGTTGACGATCGAGTGGCAGGACTTGCAGCTGCGGAAAGTCTTCTCGCCGGCCTCGGCGTCGCCGGTGGGGGCGACGTATTCGATCTCGGCGTCCATGCCGGCCTTGGCGTGGGCCTCGGCCAGGGCAGCCGAAGCGAAGGCGGTGGAGGCAGCGAGGGCCGCGGCGAGAGTGATGACGGATTTCATGACGAACTCCTGTTTGTTGCGTCGGTGGTGTCTTCGGGCCGCAAGCTAGCCTGAAGACGGTCCGAGAAAACTGCGACAAAAGGCATTAAGTCTTCACGATTTCGCGCGGTCGGGGGGCAAATTTTCGATCGCGAGGGAAGGGCCCCTTTGGCGCCCGCACCACATTCAGGTGGCATCACGGCGCGGGGATGTGTATCCCCGCCGGGTCTTTTCGCAGCGGAGCCGCCAATGCCCACTTTCATCCCCGCCTGGGTCGACGGGACCCTGACGCAGGTCGAGAAGGTCGAGGCCCACCGCCGCGGCCTCAAGCATCCGGCGATCTCGGTCTTCGTGATGGACGGCGATCTGGTCCTGATGCAGCGCCGCGCCCTGTCGAAATACCACACGCCTGGCATCTGGGCCAACGCCTGCTGCACCCATCCCCTGTGGAACGAGGCACCGCTGGCCACCGCCCAGCGCCGCCTGGAGGAGGAACTGGGGATCACCGGCCTGTCGCCCGTTTTCCGCAATCGCCTGGAGTATCGCGCCGACGTGGGCGACGGCCTGACCGAGCACGAGGTGGTCGACATCTTCCTGGCCGAGGCCGACCACGAGCGGCTGGCGATCACCCCCAACCCTGAGGAGGTGGCCGAGACCCGTTGGCAGCCGCTGGCCGACCTGCGGGCGGATGTGGCCCGCAACCCCGGGGAATACACCCCGTGGCTGCGGATCTACCTGCTGGAACATGGCGGCAGCATTTTCGACGCGGCCGGCTGAGCGGCCGCGCCAGGGGCGCTCTAGCCCTCGACCATCGCCTCGACCTCACGGCGCAGCTTCACGGCGGTGACGTCCTCGTCGAGCTGAACGTCGTCATAGGTCAGGATCGTATCGACCTTCACGTCGCGCACCAGCTTGACGTTGCCCGTCAGCCCCAGCGGCAGCGCGCCCATGCCCACGGACAGGCGCGAGGGGCGCAGTTGGCCCGCCACGGTATAACCGCCCTCGCCGTCCAGCATCTCGCCGGCCTTCAGGTCGCGCTTGGCTACTGCCACCACGTCGGCGCGGAACGAATCCGCCGTGCCCGTCGCTTCGCCCCGGATACCCACATTGGCGACCGACAGGCCCAGCTCCAGCCCGATCAGGTGCCAGCGCTTGTAGTTGCAGATGTAGCGGCCGCTGTCGTCCGAGATGACCTTGTATTCCTCGAAGCAGTGGCGCTGGTAATCGGTGACCGCCTTGACGCAGACCCACACGCCCATGCGGATCTCATAGTCGATGGGATCGCCGTTGGCGTCGAGGGAGTTCAGCACCTCGACCATGCCGGGCCCGTCCAGCTGCCCACCCTCGGACCGGGGCTTCATGATCTGAGGCAGCTCGTCGATGCGGCCGGCGGGGTAGGCCAGGCCGTTCTCGGGCGCGTCCAGCCCGCAGGCGTTGGCGATGGCAGCGGATTCGATGGCGGGCTTGGTGCCATCGAGGAACGAGTTGAACATCTTGGGGTTCAGCCGGCCACGGTCGGCCTGTTCCTGGGTCAGGCCCCAGTGGCCCCAGACGGTCTCGGGCGTGGAGTGGCGATACTCAGGGCGCCACTTGTGACCGCGACCGGCGGCGGCCACCTCGAACCCGCAGGTCCGGGCCCAGTCCACCAGCTCGCAGGTCATTGCCGGCTGATCGCCGTAGGCCATCGAATAGATGACCCCGGCGTCGCGGGCCCTCTTGGCCAGTGCGGCACCGCAGACGGCGTCGGCCTCGACCGTGGCGCTGATGACATGCTTGCCGGCGTCGAAGGCGGCGACCAGGTGCCGGGCTGCAACGACCGGATCGCCGGTGCACTCGACCACGATGTCGACCAGCGGATGGCGGATCAGGGCGCCTGAATCCTCAAGCACGCAGGTGGTGCCGGAAGCGGCGGCCTCGTCGAGGGAGCGGGCCGCGTATTTCTCGGCCGGCCACTCGGCCAGGGCCAGGTTCGAGCGGGCGCGATCGACCGAAAGGTCCGCGACGCCGACCACATGCACCCCGGGCAGCCGCCCCGCCTGCGACAAGAACATGGTGCCAAACTTCCCCGCACCGATGACGCCGACCCGGATCGGTCGACGCTCTTCCTGACGCGCTAGCAGCTGACGATAAAGACTCATCCGAATTCCTCCCTCTGTCCGGATCACGGGCGCGACAGTGCCGCAGGGTCAGGGCGGGGAAAAGTGCCTTTCGCACTTGCGCGAAAATTAGCGCGAGGGTTCGTGAAACCTTAACCCTGTATGGCCAAAATTAGGCAGAAACCCCTTTTTGAGGTATGGTTTCTGCAGCACCCGGACTGCCAGCCTCTCAATCTGGCGAGTTCCGGCGGGGGTATTTTTTGCAAGCCCCGGCTATCAAAGGCGGAATTATACCGCCGGCCCGCGTCGTCACACGCTTCGTTCCGAGTTTTTCATGAGTCACATAATGAACGCAAAACATTCCCGTCGCCGATCTCACCGGCGCTTTGCCATCCTGCCTATCCGCCTTGAAGACGGACGATGGATCTGGCTCTCGTTCTACCGCAGCAGGCGGATCGCCATGCTGGACGGGGGAAGCTACATCGAACGTCGCAAGGAGTAATAGGCCCGCGCCGACCTTGGCAATCGACCGCGATCCGACCGGCCCGAAACCGCGCCCGGCTGCCCTTGGCAGACCGGGGCCAAAGCGCTGCCCAAAGGCAGCCGCAAGGGCGCCTGTCGGCTGATTTCCCGGAAGGGAGGGAGAGTGGTGAGCCGTGCAGGATTCGAACCTGCGACCCACTGATTAAAAGTCAGTTGCTCTACCAACTGAGCTAACGGCCCACTCGGGGGGCTGGCTACTTGCTGGGGCGAAAGGCGTCAAGCAGAAAAAAGCAACAAAATGCCGGGGCGCTTTCATTCGCCTGCGACTCTGTCTATATGCGCGACCATGAGCGCGCAGAACCCATATCACGGCTTGGCTTTCATGAAGATGCATGGCCTGGGCAACGACTTCGTGGTGATCGATTCCCGCGACGGCGACGCCGTGGTCACGCCCGAGCTTGCGCGCTTTCTCGGCGATCGCAATCGCGGCGTGGGATTCGACCAACTGGCCGAGCTTCGGCCATCGGACGAAGGCGACGTTCACCTGGATTTCTGGAACAGCGACGGCTCGCGCGCGGGGGCCTGCGGCAACGCGACCCGCTGCGCCGCAAGCTACCTGATGGGCCTCAACGGCACTGACCATCTGGTGCTGACCACCGCCCGGGGCCGCCTGTCTGCCCGGCGCGAAGGCGATCTGATCAGCGTCAACATGGGCCAGCCACAGCGTGACTGGGCCGAGATCCCCCTGTCCCGCCCGGTGGACACCGACGCGCTGCCCCTACCGGGTAGTCCCGTCGCCGTCGGCATGGGTAATCCCCACGCCGTCTTCTTCGTCGAGGATGCCGAGGCGGTGGACGTGGCCGCCCGTGGCGCCGCGGTCGAACATGATCCCCTGTTCCCCGAGGCCACCAACGTCGAATTCGCCGAGATCCGCGCCCGGGACGAGATCCGCATGCGGGTCTGGGAACGCGGCACGGGCATCACCCTTGCCTGCGGCTCGGGTGCCTGCGCCACCGCCGTCGCGGCCCATGTCCGGGGCCTAGCCGACCGGCGCGTGCGGATGGAGGTCGACGGCGGCTGGCTGACTCTGGACTGGCGCGACGATGGCGTCTGGATGACCGGCCCCACCGCCCACGTCTTCGACGGTGTCCTGCGGACCGGACCTTCGGCATGAGCGGCCTGCCCGAACCCCGGGACGGGGCCGAGGACGCCGCCGGCACCCGCCCCGCGACCGCCGCGGCGCCGCGCTTTGCCACCATGGGCTGCCGCCTCAACGCCTACGAGACCGAGGCGATGAAGGAGCTGACTGCCCGGGCCGGGTTGGAGAATGCCGTCGTCATCAACACCTGCGCCGTGACCGCCGAGGCCGTGCGCAAGGCCCGTCAGGAAATCCGCCGGATGCGCCGCGACCATCCCGAGGCGCGGATCATCGTCACCGGCTGCGCCGCCCAGACCGAGCCTGAAACCTTCGCCGCCATGGACGAGGTGGACCTGGTCCTTGGCAACAACCGCAAGATGCAGCCCGAAACCTGGGCCAACCTTGCCGCCGATTTCGCCGGTCCGACCGAGAAGCTGCTGGTCGATGACATCATGTCCGTGACCGAGACCGCCGGTCACCTAATCGACGGGTTCGGCACCCGCAGCCGTGCCTATGTCCAGGTCCAGAACGGCTGTGACCATCGCTGCACCTTCTGCATCATCCCCTACGGGCGCGGCAACTCGCGCTCGGTTCCCGCGGGCGTGGTGGTGGACCAGATCCGCCGCCTGGTCGATAGCGGCTACAACGAGGTGGTGCTGACCGGCGTCGATCTGACAAGTTGGGGCGCCGACCTGCCCTCGACCCCGCAGCTGGGCAATTTGGTGCAGCGGATCCTCAAGCTGGTCCCCGACCTGCCCCGGCTGCGCATCAGTTCCATCGATTCGATCGAGGCCGATCCCGCCCTGATCGAGGCCATCGCCAGCGAACCGCGCCTGATGCCCCACCTGCACCTGTCGCTTCAGGCCGGCGACGACATGATCCTCAAGCGGATGAAGCGGCGGCATCTGCGCGACGACGCCATCCGCTTCTGCGAGGACATGCGGCGTGCCCGGCCCGGCATGACCTTCGGGGCCGACATCATCGCCGGTTTCCCGACCGAGACCGAGGCCATGTTCGAAAACTCGATGAAGCTGGTCGAGGAATGCGGCCTGACCTGGCTGCACGTCTTCCCCTATTCCCCGCGCCAGGGCACGCCCGCCGCACGGATGCCGCAGGTTCACGGCACCGCCATCCGCGAACGCGCCCAGCGTCTGCGCGATCTGGGGCAAGCCCGGGTCGGCGCGCATCTGAACGCCCAGGTCGGCCAGGCCCATCGCGTCCTGATGGAAAACCCGCGCATGGGCCGGACCGAGCAATTCGCCGAAGTGCTGTTCGACAGCGACCGCCCCGAGGGGCAGATCGTGGATGCGCGCGTGACCGGCGTGCGGGACGCGCAGCTTCTGGGCGCCTGAGCCCGTGGAGCACGCCGCTACTTTCACCGACGGCGCCCTGCCCGTCCTTTATTCCTTTCGCCGCTGCCCCTTCGCCATGCGGGCCCGCCTTGCCCTTCTGGCCGCCGGCCAGCGGGTCGAGCTGCGTGAGATCCTGCTGCGCGACAAGCCCGCCGCCATGTTGGAGGCATCGCCCAAGGGCACGGTGCCGGTCTTGGTGCGGCCCGACGGCAGCGTGCTGGAAGAAAGCCTGGACATCATGCGGGCGGCCCTGGCCGCGAACGACCCCCAGGGCTGGCTGGATATGCCCGGGGAGGGTCACGCCCTGATCGCCGCCTGCGACGGGCCGTTCAAGACGGGCCTCGACCGTTACAAATATGCCTCCCGCCACCCCGAGGATGACCCGACTGCGGCACGGGACGCGGCGGCCACCTTCCTGCACGATCTGGAAGGGCGGCTGGCGGCGACCGGCGGCTGGCTATTCGGCCCGGCACCCCGCCTGGCCGACATGGCGGTCCTGACCTTCGTGCGGCAATACGCGATGGTGGACCGGCCCTGGTTCGACGCGCAGCCCTGGCCGAACGTGATCGCCTGGCTGGAGCGTTTCCTGGCTTCCGACGCCTTCGCCGCGATCATGATCCGCCCCGCACCCTGGGCGCCGGGGGATGCGCCGCTGATCTTTCCGACCGACAGCACCGCACCGCCCGCCGATGGACTTGGCACGGGCGGAATGGTTTAACCAAGGCCAAGCCAGACCCGCCGGTCCGCCGGCCCCGACAAAAGGTGCGCCATGCTTCAATTGCTGTTCTCCGGGGCCTCGCCCTATGTCCGCAAGGTCCGCGTGACCCTGGCCGAGACCGGGCAGACCGACGCCGTCGAACTGGTCCAGGTTTCTACCTCCCCGATGAAGCCCGACCCCCGGGTCCTGGCCGCCAACCCTTCGGGCAGGATCCCCGCATTGGTGCGCCCCGAGGGACCCGCGATCTACGACAGCCGCGTCATCTGTCGTTACCTGGCCGAGCGCGCCCCGGACGGCCCCGACCTATACACCCAATCCCGCCTGTGGGAGGTGCTGACCCTCGAGGCGACCGGCGACGGCATCCTCGATTCGGCCGTCTCCATCGTCTACGAGAAGCGCCTGCGCCCCGAGAACCTGCAATCCCAGGACTGGATGGATGCCCAATGGGCCAAGATCGCCCGGGCGCTGGATGCGCTGAACGACCGCTGGATGGGCCATCTGGCCGGGCCGCTGAACATGGGCACGATCGCGGTCGGCTGTGCCCTTGGCTACCTGGACCTGCGCCACGCCGATCGCGAATGGCGCCGCGATCACGACGCGCTGGACGATTGGTTTGCCGCCTTCTCCCAGCGCCAGTCGATGCTGGACACCGCAGCACCGGTTTGAGGGGGCAGGAATGATCCAGATTGCCGAGGCCGCGCCCGGCCCCGACCGCGATGCCTGCATCGACATCCGCCGCCACGTCTTCGTGGGCGAGCAGAACGTCCCCGAGGCCGAGGAGGTCGACGGACTTGACCCCGAATGCCTTCACCTGCTGGCCCGCGATGGCGGGCGCCCCGCCGGCACCCTGCGGCTGCGCGAATCCGGCGACACGGTAAAGATCCAGCGGGTGGCGGTGCTGCCCGAGTGGCGCGGAACGGGCCTGGGGGCGCAGTTGATGCGCCACGCGATGGAGCTTGCGCGCGCCCGCGGCATGCGCAAGGCCCGGCTGGGCGCGCAGATCCACGCACTGGGGTTCTATGAAAAATTGGGGTTCGTCGCCGAAGGGCCCGAGTTCCTGGACGCGGGCATTCCCCACCGGGAAATGACCCGCCCCCTCTAGGTCGCTATTTCAGCTGGCTGTCCTTGGAGCCGCGTCGGTTGATTCCGCCCCGCATGACGGGGCGCGCGTCGCGCTCCTGCTGGCAATCGATACAAAGCTTCACGCCCGGAATCGCCTGGCGGCGTGCCTCGGGGATGGGCTCCTCGCACTCGGCGCAATGGGTCCGGCTTTCGCCGCCCGGCCTGCGCCGGGCCTGCATGCGCTTCAACTCGTCTTCGATGGAGGCTTCGATCTGTTCCTCGACCGCGCCGTCACGTGCCCAGCCGCCAGCCATGTGCGTCACCTTTCATCCAGAGAATCCGGGTTACGCGCACGCCCTGCCCACCAGAGCGCGGCGACCGGAATCACGATCCACTGTAAAAATGGGGTCAGACCGGTTCCGATCAAGGGCAGGACCGGCATCGCGGGGGCGTAGGCCCAGGCCTCGCGCAGCTCGGTGTTCATCCATTCGCTAAAGATCGTGTAGCCGAGGCCGAGGATGACAGTCAGCATCGCGACCCGACGCCAGGCCGCCGGATCCCGGGGCCAGCCGCGCCCCACCGACACCAGCGCCGCCAATAGGACCGAGCCCGCGATCAGCACGTCGCCCCCCGTGCAATGCAGCCCGGCAAAGGCGATCTGTTGCCAGGTGTCCTCGTACCAAAGCTGGTAGAGGGGCATGTGGGCAAACTCCCACAGCAGGTGAGCGGGGATCAGAACGGCAAAGTACCGGCGCAGGATCGGGACCGTGCCCGGGTCGCGTGCGTCGTCCTGGATCGTGGGCGGATATTGAATGTTCAGCCTCTCGCCCTCCATCTGCGTGCCGGGAAGATCGGCCCGGGCAGGCGTGCCCCGGCTGCGGCTGGGGCCGGCGGCCAGGCGGCCGCCGGCACGCCCGCATCAGTTCTGCATCGGCATCCGGGTACCACCGTCGGACGGTGCGGCGCCGCCGTCAACATCGTCGGTCGTCTCGCCGTCCTCGTCGCCACCGTCGGCATCATCGGCAAGATCAGCCGAACCGGGGGCACCGGGGCCGCCGGGGAAGGGCATCATCCCGGGCGTGCCCTGGCCCTTCATGCCGCCCATCATCCGGCCCATGTTGCCCATCATGCCCATGTTCGACATGTCGCCGCCCATCATCATCATGTGCTGCATCATCATCATCTGATGCATCATCATCATCTGTTGCATCATCGCCATCATGGGCATCATGCCCTGGCCCTGCATTCCCATGCCGTGCATGCCCATACCCATGCCGTGCATGCCCATACCCTTGCCATAGCCCTTGCCGTGACCGCCCTTACCGCGGCCCTCGCCCTCGTCATGGTCGTCGGCGCCCGCAGCACCCGGCTGGGCGTTCATCATGCCCATCATGCCGCCCGCGGCACCGCTGCCCGGCGTCACCGGGGTGCCCGGCGCGGCTTCCTGCGGTTCGGTCGACACGCGGCCTGTGACCTGGTCCTGCGCGGTGGCCGAGCCCCCGTCATGCCCCATGTGCGAGGCGGCGAAAGAAGCGGCGGGGCTCATGCCGAGAAGCGCGGCCGCGGTGATGATTGCCAGTCTGGTCATCGTCTGTTCCATCCTTGGATTGAGAGTTTGCCCCGCCCTGCCCGGGCGGGAAGGGTCTTGGTCGGTCTCAGCGTGCGGTGGTTACGTCGAAATACGCGGGCTTGCCGCTTTTCGGGATGATCAGGGGACGCAGCGGGCCATCGGCCTTGCCGCCCATCCCGGGCGATCCGGCCGGCATGCCCGGCAGGGTCAGCGCCGCGCCCTCGGGTGCTTGCTTCAGAAAGGCCCGCAGGCTTTCCACCGGCACGTGCCCGCTGACGGCGCGGCCCTGGTGGATGGCGGTGTGACAGCCCTGAAGTTCGGCCGGAATGCCCAGCGCCTCGGATCGCTCGACAAGATCGTCGGTGGCGATGACCTCGACCTCGAAGCCGTTGGCCCGCAGGTAGGTCGTGTAATTGTCACAGCACGAACACTCGGCGTTCTTGTAGAGCTTTACGGTCTCGGCGCCGGCAACGGCGGGAAGTCCAAGGCCCAGCCCCAGAAGCAGTGCGGCCACGGTGGGCGTGCGCGATGTCGTTTTCATGATGTCTCTCCGTGATTGAGCAAGTCTTCCGACGGCCCCCGGGTTCCCGTCCGATAACGGGTCTGGGGCACGAACGGGGATCCAACCGACGGAACGGCGCCAAAGCGCCGACCGTCAGAGGCGGTATCGCGGAGGATCGAGTGCCGGGGCCGGGCCCAGGCCCCGCAATCGCCGGTCGCTCAAGACCCGGGCGAGGCGTCTTGCCGCGGCCATGGGTTCGGCCCGCACGGCCCCGTCGGGCAGGGCCGCCAGCACCGGTGCGGCGCAGGTCGCGCCCGCCGCCATGTCGCAGGCCTGGTGAGGTCCGGGTTCGGGCAGGCAGGCGCTACAAGGACCGGGGGTCACCTCAGGCGCCTGCATCCGGGCGTGCTGTTCCAAGACCATCTCGCGCGGCCAGGCGCCGCCGTCTACCAGCTTTCCCAGCCCCGCCGAGAAGGTGGAGCCGAGCGTCAGCGCAAGCGCGGCGAAGAGGATCACGAACAATCTCATGGGGTCGATCTAACCCCCTTCGCCCGCGGGAGGGCAATGGCCGGCCCCTCACATGCACGTGAGCCGCGCGAAACCCGCCGATAGCCCCGATCGGCCCGGAAGCCCGCCGTTCAGGGACCCGTCATGCCACGCGGTCGGGCGGCTCCTGCCCTGCGAAAAAGGCGCGCAGGTTCTCCAGTGCCCGTAGGCCCATCCCCTCGCGCGTTTCCCTGGTGGCGCTGCCCAGATGCGGCAGCATCACCAGCCGGTCACAGCAAGCAAGCGTCGGGTTGATCGCGGGTTCCCCCTCGAAGACATCTAGCGCGGCGCCGCCGATGCGGCCCTCGGTCAGGGCCTTGGCAAGATCCTCCTCGTGGATGACCTCTCCGCGGGCGGTGTTGATCAGGTAGGCATCGCCCCGCATCAGCGCGAGACGCTCGGCATTGATGAGATGCCGGTTGGCATCGCCGCCCGGGCAGTGAAGCGAGACGAAATCGCATTCGGGCAAAAGATCCTCGACCGAGGCCACCTGGGTGGCGCCGAACTCGGCCAGGACCGTCGGATCGACCCGGCTGCGGTTCTGGACGAGGATGCGCATGCCGAACCCGTGGTGGGCGCGGCGGGCCATTTCCCGTCCAATGCGACCAAAGCCGATGATGCCCAGCGTCTTGCCCGTGACCTTGCTTCCGACCAGATGCGTCGGGCGCCAGCCGGACCAGTCACCGGCGCGCAGCTCGCGCTCCCCCTCGCCGGCGCGGCGGGCCGCCATCAAAAGCAGGGTCATCGCCAGGTCCGCGGTGCAATCGCTCAGCACATCGGGGGTATTGGTGACCGCCACGCCCAGCCGCCGCGCGGCCTCCGTGTCGATATGGCTGAAGCCCACGCCGTAATTGGCAAGGATTTGCACCCGCGGGGCCGCGTCCGGAAAGGCCTCCGGGCCCAGCCGGTCGGTCACGGTGGGCAGGATCGCGTCATACTCGGTCATGGCGATCCGCAGCTCATCCGGGCTGAGCGCGCGGTCGTCGATGTTGAAATCCGCGTCGAACTCCTGCTCGAGCAGATCCTCGACGGCCTGGGGCCATCTTCGCGTGACCAGAATCCGGGGTTTGGGCATGTTTGTGTCGCTCCTCCTCAACGATACGGGGGACCTTAGCCACAGGCAGGGGCGCGTGCCACCACCGACATGGCCTGAAGCCTCGACGCAGGGGGCCGGGATGGGTAAGGCAGGGGGCAGATGTAAAAGGAAGCCGACACGTGACCGATCAGATTGCCGACATGCGGGCCCGCGCCCGGCGCATTTTCGACAGCGCGGTGCGTGCCGCCGATCCGGTCCCCGCCCTGCGTCAGCATCTGAAAACCGCGCCGCGCCCCCGGGGCGGCGGCCGCCAGATCGTCATCAGCGTCGGCAAGGCCGCGCCGGCGATGATGGCCGAGGCGATGGCGCATTTCGGCTCCGGCTGCACCGCCCTGGCCATCACCCATCGTGGCAACGAGGCGGATTCCGGCGGCGCGCCCCTGCGCCACGCCGGGCACCCCCTGCCCGACCAGGCCGGGCACGATGCGGCACGCGAGGTCATCGCCCTGCTGGACGAGGCCGGCCCCCAGGACCAAGTCATCGCCCTGATCTCTGGCGGCGGATCGGCCCTGATGCCGGCCCCGGCTGGGACGCTGACCCTCGAAGACAAGATTGCCGTGAACAAGCTGCTGCTGGCCTCGGGGCTGGGGATCGAAGAGATGAACCTGATCCGCCAGCAACTCTCCGAGCTGAAGGGCGGCGGCTTCCTGCGCCATGCCGAACCGGCGCCCGTCACCGCCTATATCCTGTCGGACGTGATCGGCGACGACCTGCGGGCCATCGCCAGCGGACCCACCGTGGCGCCCATCGGCTCGCGCGCCGAGGCTGCCCGCCTCGCCCGCAGCGCCGGTTTCTGGGACCGTCTTCCCCAGCCTGTCCGCGCCCACCTGGAAAAGACCTGCCCGCCGCCGACGACGCCCACCGCGACCAACATCCTGATCGGCAGCAACCGCCTGTCGCTCGAGGCGATGGCGACCACGGCCGGACGCAGCGCCCGGATCGTCAACGATCACCTGGTCGGTGATGTCGCCGACGCCGCCGAACTGGTGGTCGAGACCCTGCGCCAGGAGGCCACTCGCGGCCCCGCCGCCCTGATCTTCGGCGGCGAGACGACCGTCCGCCTCAGCGGCACCGGCCTGGGCGGCCGCAACCAGGAGATGGCCCTCCGGGTGGCAATGGCGGCCGAGCGTCTGCTGCCCGGCCGCTGGGTCTTCCTGAGCGGGGGCACCGACGGGCGCGACGGCCCCACCGACGCCGCGGGCGGGCTGGTCGATTCCGATACGGTGACACGGCTGCGCATGGCAGGCGCCGATCCCGCGGCCCTGCTGGCCAACAACGACAGCAATCGGGCGCTGGACCTCTCGGGCGATCTGCTGGTCACGGGCGCCACCGGCACCAACGTCGCGGACGTGCAGCTTCTTCTGATCGAATGAGGGCTGGGTCGGGCGGATAACCCGGTTTGCTTTGGGGTCATGCCCCGGAGAAGTGCTTGGATTTTTGAGAAGTGGTGCCCCAAGACGGACTCGAACCGCCGACCTACTATTTACGAAACAGTTGCTCTACCAGCTGAGCTATTGGGGCCCCGGCGGCCTATTAGCAACCTTTGGCCGCCGGTGGTAGTCCTATTTTCGCTCAGGCTTGGCGGCGTGTCGGCGGCTCAACATCCGGCATGACGCGGGGCATGGCCATGCCGACGGTCTTGCCGTGGGGGGCGTCGCCCTCGACCGTCTCGTCGCCCTCGTTTTCCGAGGATGCGGCGGGGCTGGAGGGGGGGATGGCGCTGGGCGGAAGCTCCTCGTCGGACCTATCGGTGTCCGACGCGGCCGCGATCTCCGCATCCTCCACATCCTTGTCGGTGTCCTTCTCGGACCGCGCGGGCGGCTCGGCGGGGGGCACGACCTCTTCCGCGACGGGGCCGCGCGTCTCGATCGCGGCGGTCCCGCCCGAGGACAGGGCCGGCGTGCCGGCACCGGAGCCCGAGGCGTCGGGCCGGCCCACGATCAGGGGCAGCATGTCGGTCGAGTTGGGCATTGCGACCTCGCCGGTGGGCGGTTCGCGCCAAGCGAGGGTGTCGAAGGCGTGGCAATTGCCGCAGACGGGAGTCCAGTGACCGTGCAGGTGGTGACAATTGTCACAGATCCACTGGGGACCACGGGGCGCGGTCAGTGCCCGGGTTAGCCAGCCGCGAACCACCGAATCGTCCGCCCCCTCGCCCCGTTCGATCGCCGCCATGATGGTCAGCGAACGGGCGGTGGGATGGGTCGTGACCAGATCGCCCAGGGCGCGTCGCGCCTCGGGGAAATCCTCGTTGGCGATGTGAAGCTCGGCCATCAGCATCCGCGACTCGGGATGGTCGGGGTTGGATTTGACCAGGGCGCGGAAGCGATTGATGCGCTGCGCCGGCGTCTCTTCGGGGTCGATCCGGGCGAAGGCGGCGGCAAGGTCGGGGTGAGGTTCGGCATCCCAGGCGGTTTTCAGCACCTTGGTCGCGTAACGCGGGCGCGCACGGTCGATATAGGTCTCGGCCGCCAGCACGGCGGCGGGCACCAGATCGGGCGCCAGGCGGTTGGCCTCGATCGCCGCATCGCCCGAAACGCCGTCGCCCTGCGCGCCACTGCGGGCGGTGGCCAGGGCCAGGACGGCATCGCGGCGCTTGTGGACGTCGCGCGGCAGGGTACCCGATTTCAGCTTGGCGTCGAGGGTGCGGCGCGCGCCGGCCCAGTCGCCATCATCGGCCTGAAGCTTCAGCAGAACATCCTGCACCTCGTTGTGGCGCGGCTTCAGCTCGAACGCTTTCTGGGCAAGGGCGAGCGCGGTGTCGGTATCCCCCTCGGCCAAGCGTTGGCGCAGGATACCGCGAATGCCGACGAAACGGGTGCGATCATCCTGCAAAAGGGTCTTGTAGACCTCTTGTGCGCGGGTGTGATCGCCGGCCATCTCGGCGGCCTGTGCGGTCAACAGGTTGGTCAGCTCGGGGCGATGCAGATACCGCTCGGCCTTCTCGGCCTTGGCCATGGCCAGCCGCCCCTCGCCCGAGGCCAGGGCGACCATTCCATCCGACAGCGCCTGGTATCCCTTGCGCTCGCGGTTGCGGTCGAAATACCGGGTCAGCGCGGTCTCATCGCCCTTCACGAAGCGCAGGATCGCCACCAGCAGGCCGACCAGCTTGAACAGGATCCACAGCGCCAGAACCAGCAACAGAACCGCGACCACGGACTGAAGCGGTCCCAGGGTGAACTCGGTATTGGCGACCGACAGGCGGATGCCGCCGGAGGTTTCCATCAGGTAGCCCGCGCCCAAGGTGGCCGCGGCGATCAGGGCGACAAAAATCGTAATCTTCAACAAAGACCAAAGCATGAAGTCGTCCTTAATTCTGGGCCAGGCTGGCAGAGTATTCATCGAAGGCGGCAAGTGCAGCGACGCGGTCGCGCGCCGCCGCCATCCAGGTCGCCATCTCGGCGCGCCCTTCCTCGGGCAGGCGTTCCAGCAGGGTGAGTGTCTCCTCGACCCGGCCCTGGTTCAGGGCATCCTGCGCCTGGGACAGGATGGCATCGGGATCGTCGCCGTCGCGGGCCGAAAGCGACCGGGCCCCGGTCTGGGTCCGCAGGAAGGCGCCGAAGCGGCTGACCGGGTCGTCGCCGGCCGTCGCCTTGATCGATTCCGCCAGGGCGGCGCGGGCCGCGTCGGGGAAATCCTGTTGCAGCTGCGCCAGGGTCGCCACGCCATCCTGGGCGGTGGCTGCCAGAGCCTCGGGGACGGAGGGCGCCTCGGCCCCGTCCATGCTGGCGGCGATGGCCGAAACAGGCTCCTGGTAAGGGGCGCCCGAGGTCAGTGCGGCCTGGATGTCGGCCAGCGCGGCCTGGCGCCGGGCGCGGGCCTCGGCGGCCTCGGCGCTTTCGCGCACGTCCGAGACTTCGGCCAGACGCGCCTCAAGCCCCTCTTCCAGGCGTGCAACACGCTCCTGCAGTGCCGCAAGATCGCGGCCCAGGGCATCTTGCCCCTCGCGGACCGGGGCAAGGCTCGCCGCCATCTCATCGGTCAGGGTGCTGCGAAGCTCGGTAAACTGCTGTTGCTGACGCTCCTCGAAGGTGGCCAGGGACTGCTGAACCTCTTCAGCGGGGTCGGTGGCGCGCGCCTCTTCCAGCGCGGCGAGGCGCTGATCAAGCTCCTCCGAGTTGATCTGGAGGCCATCCAGCCGGTCGACCAAGGGCGCCGCGCTGTCGGTGGCCCCGCTGCGGGCGCTGGCAAGTTCGGTCTCAAGGGCGGCGCGGCCATCGGCGGCGGTGGCAGCCTCGGCGCGCAGCTCTTCGATCTGGGCCTGAAGCTCGGCCAGGGTTGTTCCGTCCTGATCACCGCCGTTGCGGGCAGTGGGGAACCAGCCGTCGGGCCCGAGGTATTGCGCGGTGCCATAACCGATCAGGCCAGCCACGATTCCCCCCAGCACCATCGGGAAGAACCCGCCGCGACGGGCCTCGGTCCGGGGTTCGGAGGTTGGGGCGGGCGTGGGATAGACGGCGGGCGGCGTCGCTTCGGCCTGCGCCTCGGTCTCATCGCTGCCGTTTTCGGCGGCATCCTCGCGCCGGGTCGTGGTGCCATGATCGCCAGCCACCTCGGCCCCGGGCGGGGGCGTGATGATCTTGTCCTCCGAAGGGGTCTTGCCCGTCGGGCCCCCGTCCTTGCGGCTGCGGGACACCTTTGGCATGGACCCGGCGGCCGGGGCCTGCGACGCGGAGGCGGAGGATGTGGCGGCCGCCTGCGCGGCGCCTTCGATCGGCTTTCCGGTCGGGCCAAGGCGACTGGGGGTGCGGCGCTTGCCGCTTACGGCCGTGACCGGCGCGCCGGTGCCGCGGACCTGTGATCCGGGGGCCTGTGATGTGGCCTCCTCCGGCGCTGCGGCGGGCGTGGTTTTCGAGGGGGTCTTGGAAGATGCGGCGGAACGGGGGCTGCCCGTCTTGCCGTTGGTTTTCCTGGATCGGGCCACTCTGGTATTTCCTTCGTTCCGGTCTTTGTCGGCATCGGTCATCCCGCACCGTCAAAATCGACGATCCGGGTAGCCAGGCCTCAGCCTTGCGACGCCTGGAGAAGAATCCGTAGAACAGACTCAACCATAGTGGCGCCGTCGGGCTGCGCAATAACATCAATGCGCCCGAACGCATCGGGTTCCAGATTCTGTTGGACGAATTCGCTCATGCACAGCAGGTGGGCGCTGGGTGCCGGGGCGAATTCGCGGGCAAAGCGCAGGGCAGAGCGGGGCGAATATATCGGTGCCAGGACAGGGGCTTGCGCGGCGAAAAGCGCCCGCGCGGCATCGCCTGGTGCCACGTCCTGCTGAGTATAGACGACGCATTCACGCGCCTGCAGCCCTGCGTCGCAGAGACGCTGGGCCAGGTTCCCCCGCGCGTGGGCGCCGCGCAGGTGCAGAAGCGGCCCGGCAGGGCGTTGGGCGATCAGGAGGCGCAAAAGATCTTCCACCGTGCCGCCGGCCGAGGTCGCTTGCAGGCCGGCGGCCTCGGCCGCGCGGGCCGTGCTGTCGCCGACGCAGAAGGCCTGCCCACCGCCGGCGCCGCCCTGGGCCCGGTACTCCGCCACCCCCTGCTGCGAGGTGAAAAGAAGCACGGGCGCCGCGCGGTCCCACGCGGCCGGGATGCTTTCGATGCGCATGAGCGGCGCGATCACGATGGGGGTTTGGGGTCCGGCACGTGCGCGCAACAGATCCGCCAGCGCCCGCGACTGCGCCTCGGGGCGGGTCAGTAGAACGGTGGGGATCGTTCGCGCCATGGCTCCGCCGGGATTGTTTGCGCCTGTCGGCGGTGTTACCTGCGGAACGGGCGCCGGGCAAGCTGCGGCGCGAGGAACGGGCGGTGCCATGGACAAGCTGACAGTGCTGGGGCTGGAAAGCAGCTGCGACGACACGGCCGCGGCCGTGGTCGAGCTGACGCGCGCCGCCGACGGGCAGGTCACGGGCCCCGGGCGGGTGCTGGCCTCGGTCGTGCACGGGCAGACGGACCTTCACGCGGCCTTTGGCGGCGTTGTCCCCGAACTGGCCGCGCGGGCCCATGCCGAAAAGCTGGACCTGGCCGTGGAACAGGCTCTTTCACAGGCGGAAGTGCCGCTTTCGGCGGTGGATGCGATCGCCGTCACCTCGGGCCCGGGCCTGATTGGCGGGGTGATGTCGGGGGTGATGTGCGCGCGCGGCCTGGCCGCCGGCGCGGGCCTGCCGCTGATCGGGGTCAACCACCTGGCGGGTCACGCCCTGACCCCGCGCATGACCGATGGGCTGGAATTTCCTTATCTGATGCTGCTGGTTTCGGGCGGGCACTGTCAGTTCCTGCTGGTGCGCGGCGTCGACAGCTTCACCCGGCTGGGCGGCACGATCGACGATGCCCCCGGCGAGGCTTTTGACAAATGCGCCCGCCTGCTGGGCCTGGAACAACCCGGCGGCCCGGCGGTGGAGCGCGAGGCACGCGCTGGCGATCCGACCGCCCACCGCCTGCCGCGCCCCCTGCTGGACCGGCCCGGCTGCGACATGTCCTTTTCCGGGCTGAAGACCGCCCTACTACGCGCCCGGGACGGGATCGTCGCGCAGAAAGGCGGGCTGTCGGTCCAGGACCGGGCCGATCTGTGCGCCGCCTTCCAGGCCGCCGCATCGGACGTGCTGATCGAGAAGACCCGCCGCGCCCTGGATGTGGCGGCCGGAGCCTGCGGCGGGCAGGTCCCCGCCCTTGCGGTGGCCGGCGGCGTTGCCGCCAATACGGCCCTTCGCAAGGGCTTGCAGTCGCTCGCCGACGCGCGCGGCATCGCCCTGGTCGCCCCGCCGTTGCGCTATTGCACCGACAATGCCGCGATGATCGCATGGGCCGGCGCCGAACGGCTTGCCGCCGACCTTGTCGAGCCGCAGGATCTGGTTCCGCGGCCGCGCTGGCCGCTTGATCGCACCAGCCCCAGCCTTCTGGGTTCGGGCAAGAAAGGGGCCAAGGCATGAGTGACGTGGACATCATCGGCGCGGGCGCCTTCGGCACCGCCCTTGGCGTCACCCTGGCCCGCGACGGACGTCGGGTCTGCCTGTGGTCCCGCAACCCCGGGCACCGAGATGAGATGCGGGAGAGCCGCCGCAACGACCGGCGCCTGCCGGGGGTCGAACTGCCGCCAAGTCTGAACATCGCCGACGATCCGGCCGCGTTGCGGGCCGACACGGTCCTGCTGGCGATCCCGGCCCAGACCCTCGACGGTTTCCTGACCGAGAACCGCAAGCTGCTGGCCGGGCGCCGGCTGGTGGCCTGCGCCAAGGGGATCGACCTGCGCAGCGGCCTTGGCCCGACCGGGATCATTGCCAACGCCGTGCCGGATTCCGTGCCGGCGATCCTGTCGGGCCCCAGCTTTGCCGTCGACCTGGCCAATGGCCTGCCCACCGCGCTGACGCTGGCCTGTGCCGACCCCGCTGCGGGGACGGCTTTGCAGACGCTTCTTTCGACCGCGGCGCTGCGTCTCTACCTGACCTCCGACACCGTCGGCGCCGAGCTGGGCGGCGCGTTGAAGAACGTGATGGCGATCGCCTGCGGGCTGACTGTGGGTGCGGGCCTCGGCGAAAGCGCCCGGGCAGCCCTCATGACCCGCGGCTATGCCGAAATGGGCCGCTTTGCCCGGCTGCGTGGCGCGCGGCCCGAGACGCTGGCGGGGCTTTCGGGTTTCGGCGACATGGTGCTGACCTGCACCTCCGAGAAATCGCGCAACTATGCCCACGGGCTGGCACTGGGCCGGGGCGATGCCTCCGGCACCGGCGCCGGCACCACGGTCGAAGGGGTGCATACCGCCCGCGCCGTGGCCGGGATCGCCAAGCAGGAGGGGATCGACATGCCGATCACCACCCTTGTCAACGCCGTCGTCAGCGGCAAGATCGATGTAGACCGGGCAAAGGAGCTGCTGCTCGCCCGACCTTTGAAAGAGGAATGAAATGCGTATTGCCCTGATCGCCCACGACAAACCCGGTGCCCTCCAGATCCGCAAGGACAACCGCGACGCCCACTTGGCCTATATCGAGAAGACCGGCTGCGTCGAGATGGCCGGCCCGATCCTGGATGCCCATGGCGAGATGTGCGGCTCGCTCATCATCCTCGAGGTCGAGGACATGTCCGCAGCCCGCGGTTGGGCCTCGGGCGATCCCTATGCCGCCGCCGACCTCTTCACCTCGGTCGAGTTCCACCCCTGGAAGAAGGTCATCGGCTGATGGCCCGCTGGCTGTTCAAGTCCGAACCCTCGACCTGGTCCTGGCAGGATCAGCAGGCGCGCGGCGCCAAGGGAGAGGAATGGGACGGCGTGCGCAACTACCAAGCGCGCAATTTCATGCGCGAGATGAAGCTGGGCGATCAGGGCTTCTTCTACCATTCACAAAGCGAGAAGGCGGTCGTGGGCATTGTCGAGGTGATCGCCGAAAGCCATCCCGACAGCACCACGGATGACGCGCGTTGGGAATGCGTCGACATCCGCGCCATCCGCCCTCTGCCCACCCCCGTCACCCTGGAGCAGATCCGCGAAGAGCCGCGCCTGGCCGAGATGGTCCTGGTCAGGAACAGCCGCCTGTCGGTGCAGCCCGTGGCCGACGACGAATGGGATCTGATCTGTGAACTGGGCGGGATCCCGAAGGCCTGAGGGCGCTTTGTGCGTCGCCCCCCCGTCTGGCCCGTCTGACCCGTGCCCCGAAACGTGAACTGGCCGGCCGGTCGATGCACCCCCGCATCGTCCGGCCGGCCAGTGAATTGGATCGGCACCCCCAACCTGATCACGCACCCCTCGTGCACATAGGTCGCCGGGTGGCCATCTGCGCCCGCCAAGGCCCCAAGATGGCGGGCCGCTGGCCCCTCGTCCTTGAGGTCTTTCTACCCGGGGTTAGTTGACTCGACAACTTCTTAGTCCGGAGAATTGTCCGCAGTTTACGTCAACGGTTGGCAGAGGATTGCCGACTCCGGGTCATGCGTAAGCGGACTCGCGGCCGAACTTCTTGGTCAGCATGTAATAGACCACGGCGCGATACTTGTTCCGCTCGGACCGGCCATAGGTCTCGAAGGCCTCCTCGATCGCGTTGCCAAGCTCGGGGCCGTCGCTGAGGCCGAGTTTCTTGATCAGGAAATTGTTTTTCACGGTCTCGACCTCGCCCGGCTGAGAGGCGGCGATGGTCGCGGAATCGGCGTTATAGATCGACGGTCCGCATCCGATGGTCACCTTGCGCAGCAGATCCATGTCGGGATTCATGTTGCACTTTTTCTTCAGATCGTCGGCGTAGCGCTCGATCAGCTCGTCTCTTTTACCCATGTCGTTCTCCTGTTTCCACGGCGTCCGGACCGGCTGACCGGCCCTGCGGCACTGCTTGACGTTAAGGTGAAACGCCCACGGAACAAAGAATTTTCGATTTCAGGGCTAGGCGGGCGGGTTCGGCACCCCGGGACAGGGCCGACCCACGGGGCCGCCGTCGGCCCCATTCGCCCAAGAAAAACCCGGCGGGAACGGGTCCCGCCGGGCGATTCCGGAGTTGGCTGCGCGATCGGGCCGGGCCCGCCGCGCCTGCCGTCAGTAGCGGTAATGCTCGGGCTTGAACGGGCCTTCCTGCGGCACGCCGATGTAGTCGGCCTGCTCTTTCTTCAGCTCGGTCAGCTTGACGCCGATCTTGGCCAGGTGCAGGCGGGCGACCTTCTCGTCCAGGTGCTTGGGCAGGATGTAGACGTCGTTCTTGTACTCGTCACCCTTGGTCCAAAGCTCGATCTGCGCCAGCACCTGGTTGGTGAAGCTGGCCGACATCACGAACGAGGGGTGGCCCGTGGCGTTGCCGAGGTTCAGCAGACGACCCTCGGACAGCAGGATGATACGGTTGCCCGAAGGCATCTCGATCATGTCCACCTGGTCCTTGATGTTGGTCCACTTGTGGTTCTTCAGATTGGCGACCTGGATCTCGTTGTCGAAGTGGCCGATGTTGCCGACGATGGCCATGTCCTTCATCTCGCGCATGTGCTCGATGCGGATCACGTCCTTGTTGCCGGTGGTGGTGACGAAGATGTCGGCGTCGGCGACGACATCCTCAAGGACGACAACCTCGAACCCGTCCATGGCGGCCTGAAGGGCGCAGATCGGGTCGATCTCGGTCACCTTCACGCGGGCGCCAGCGCCGCGCAGCGAGGCGGCAGAGCCCTTGCCCACGTCGCCATAGCCGCAGACAACGGCGACCTTGCCGGCCATCATCGTGTCGGTGGCGCGGCGGATGCCGTCGACCAGCGATTCCTTGCAGCCGTACTTGTTGTCGAACTTCGACTTGGTGACCGAGTCGTTGACGTTGATCGCCGGGAAGGGCAGCTGACCGGCCTTGACCAGCTCATAGAGGCGGTGGACGCCGGTGGTGGTTTCCTCGCTGACGCCTTTGATCGCGTCGCGCTGGCGGGTGAACCAGCCGGGGCTGTCCTTCAGCCGCTTGCGAATCTGGGCGAACAGCGCCTCTTCCTCTTCCGAGGTGGGGGTCGCGATCAGATCGGTTTCGCCGGCTTCGACGCGGGCACCGATCAGGATGTAGAGGGTGGCGTCGCCCCCATCGTCCAGGATCATGTTCGCGGGCTGATCGCCGAAGTCGAAGATCTTGTCGGCATAGTCCCAGTATTCCGGCAGCGTTTCGCCCTTGATGGCGAAGACCGGGATGCCGGCGGCGGCGATGGCCGCGGCGGCGTGGTCCTGGGTCGAGAAGATGTTGCACGAGGCCCAGCGGACCTCGGCGCCCAGGGCGGTCAGCGTCTCGATCAGGACCGCGGTCTGGATCGTCATGTGCAGGCTGCCGGCGATGCGGGCACCCTTCAGCGGCTGGCTGGCGCCGTATTCCTCGCGCAGGGCCATCAGGCCCGGCATCTCGGTTTCGGCAATGGCGAGTTCCTTGCGGCCATAGTCGGCCAGCGAAATATCCTTGACGATATAGTCTTTGGTCATCTGTCGTGCTCCAATCCTCGGGCTGGCCCCGGCTTTACCATCTGACGACGGTCAGGCAAGCCCTTGGTCGGTCGCAAACGGCCCAAACCCGCCCATTCGTAGCGTGCGGAGGCGATTTTAGGACTTTCTTAGCCAATCGCGACCGAGCATGGCCGCATGAGCCCGCCCCTTTCCACCATCGCCAGCGGTCCTTCGGCCGCGTTGCAGCACCGGTTGCTGTCGCTTGCCTTCGCCGCGAACCCCTTCGGGCGCGGCTACGGGCGGCTGACGCGGGCCGTGGCCCGGGCCTTCGATCCCGACAACGCGATTCTGGTGCCGGTCGAGGGTGGGCAACGCATTCGGGTGCACCTGGATGATGAATACTGGACCCGTGTCGCCCTGGGCCGCGCCCGCTACGAGCCCGAGGTCGGGCGCATCCTGGCCGCGGCCCGGGGCGCCACCACCCATTTCTGCGATCTGGGTGCGAACATCGGGTACTGGACCCTGCGGGCCGCGCCGGACTTCCCCCACCTGACGGCGGTCGAGGCCGCGCCGCCCACCCTCGCGCGGCTGCGCGCCAACCTGCGCGGGTTGCCGCGGGTGCGGCTGCACCACGCTGCGGTGCATCGCCACTCGGGCGGCGAGATGCGCTTCATCTGCGACCGGCGCCGCCACGCCGCCGCTCGCCTTGCCTCCGAGGGGATGACCCCCAACAATCTGAACCCGGGGGAGGAGCTGGTGCCGGTCAGCACCGTCTGTATCGATGATCTGATCCCCCCCGGCGCCCCCGCCCTGGTCAAGCTGGACGTGGAGGGGGCAGAGGTCGCGGCCATCGACGGGGGACAGCGCGCATTGAACGACGGCTCGGTGCTGATATACGAGGATCATGGCGCCGATCGCGATTGCGCGCCCAGCGCCCGGCTTCTGCGGAGGGAGGGCGTGGACATTCACGCCATCGAGGGGACCGTCAGACCCATGTCATCCATTGCCGAGATCGCCGCGCTGAAGACCGACCGCCGCAAGGGGTACAATTTCATCGCGGGGGTACGGGGCTCCGCCCTTCTGGCATCGATCCTCGAACGGGTCTGAGCCGTGGCTCCCCGCGCGTGGCAGCGCATGCTGTCGGGCCGTCGCCTGGACCTGCTGGACCCGACGCCCATGGATATCGAGATTGAGGACATCGCCCGCGGCCTGGCCTTCGTGGCCCGCTGGAACGGGCAGACCGAAGGTGAGTTCGCCTATTCGGTGGCCGAGCATTCGCTGCTGGTCGAGGAGATTTTCGGCCGTCTCAACCCTGCCGCCCCGGTGCGCTGGCGGATGGCGGCGCTGTTGCACGATGCCCCGGAATACGTGATCGGCGACATGATCTCGCCGGTCAAATCCTCCGTCGGGCCCGGCTATGCCGAGCTGGACCAGCGGCTGACGGCGGCTATCCATTTGCGCTTTGGCCTGCCGGCGGCGGTGCCCAAGACGATCAAGGCCAAGATCAAACGCGCCGACCGGGTCAGCGCCTGGCTTGAGGCGACGTGCATCGCCGGCTTCACCGAGGCCGAGGCCGACCGCCTTTTCGGGAAGATGCCCGCCCCCCTTCGCGAGGGGCTGAGTATCCGCCTGCGCCCCCCGGTCGAGGTGCGGCGCGACTACACCGCCCGGCACCGCACGCTGCTGGCGTCGATGGAGGGCTGAGACGGTCTGTCGTCGAACGCCGCGCCGGATCCCTCACGCGTGATGATCGGGGAGGCGATGCACCGCTCCCTCACCCAATCGCGCGGCCCGTCACGACGCGAGATCGCCAGGCGTGCAGCCAAGCGGGCGTCCTCTTGCCGATTGAGGCGGGCGCGTTCCTCGGATGCCTGCGCCGACGGCTGAGCGAACCCCAAGGCACGGGCGAAACTGACAGCGAGAATTCTAAGCATCGGCTTTCCTCCAATAGAGACTGACGGATTTTTGCCGCCATACACGGGCAAAAGCCAGTTTCTATGGATTTCAAGTTGTAAGCTGTGCTAACATTTAGGGATGGACTGGTCGCGTATCCCCTCCCTTGCCGCATTGCGCGCCTTCGAAGCGGTGGCGCGATTGCGCAGCCTGACGGCGGCGGCGGCCGAACTGAACGTGACCCACGCCGCCCTGTCACAGCATGTGCGCGCGCTGGAGCGGCATTTCGGCGAACCCCTGGCCCGGCGCGAGGGGCAGGGCATGGCGCTGACCGAATCCGGTGCGGCACTTGCGGCAGCGTTGAGCGATGGCTTCGACACCATCGCGGCGGGGGTCGACGCCCTGTCGGCGCGGGCCGCCGACCGGCCCGTGCGCGTGTCGCTGACCCCCGCCTTCGCGGAATCATGGCTGATGCCGCGCCTGGGGGATTTCTGGGGGCGCCACCCCGAGGTCGAGCTGGCGCTCCTGCCCTCGGCCGGGTTGGTGGATTTGCGCCGGGATGGCATCGACCTCGCGATTCGCTTCGGCGAAGGGGAATGGCCCGGGGTCCGTTCCCAGCCCCTGCTGATGGCGCCTTTCGCGGTGGTGGCGTCCCCCGGCCTTTTCGCAACCCGGCGGCCCCACAGCATCGACGAGCTGACGGGATACACCTGGTACACGTCCCGCGCCGCATCCGAACAGCGCAACTGGGGCGGCGCGCTGGGGCTGGATTTCTCGACAATGGACAGTCGAGAGCTGTCCAATAACGGCATGGCCCTGTCGGCGGTCAGGGCGGGCTATGGCCTGTCGATCCAACCCATGGCCCTGGTCGAGGCTGACCTTGCCGACGGCCGCCTGGTCAGCCTGTTTCAGGGCGAGCACGGCGGCCTCGGCTATCACTTGATCCTGCCCACGGGCGTGGATGAGCCGCCGCGCCAAAGCCGCGTCGGCATCTTCGTCAACTGGCTGGAACGGACGGCCGCAACGGCCCAGACGGTGGCCCCCGTCGCCGGGCGACCGCCGCAGGAAGGTTAGCGCGGGCTGCGCTTGGCCAGGATACGCTGCAAGGTGCGGCGGTGCATGTTCAGCCGGCGCGCGGTCTCGGACACGTTGCGATCGCAAAGCTCGTAGACCCGCTGGATATGCTCCCAACGCACCCGGTCTGCGGACATCGGATTCTCGGGCGGCGGCGGCAGGTCGCTGCCGTCTGCCAGCAGGGCCGCCGTCACTTCGTTGGCGTCGGCGGGCTTGGACAGGTAGTCGGTGGCGCCGATCTTGACGGCGGTGACGGCGGTGGCGATGGCGCCATAGCCGGTCAGAACGACGATCCGGCTGTCGGGGCGCTTCTCGCGCAGCACCTCGACCACGTCGAGACCGTTGCCATCCTCAAGCCGCAGGTCAACCACGGCATAGGCGGGCGGGCGGGCCGTCGCGATGGCGCGGCCGGCGGCGACGCAATCGGCGGTCTCCACGTCAAAGCCGCGCTTTTCCATGGCACGCGCCAGACGGCGCAGAAACGGCTCGTCATCATCGACCAGCAGAAGGGATTTGTCAGGCCCGATCTCACGCAGCTCTCTGTCCGACATAAACCGCTCCCTCTCATCCTTGGTTGCAAAGGCTTCCCGGCCCCCTGGACCGGACTTACAATGTCGCAGGTATCAGTTTTTCTGCAAGGCGCATGATACGCGGTCGGCCATGCCCTCGGCGCTGATCTCGCGATCGAAGAAATCCGCCAGGCCGGTGCCGGGCAGCATCAGGTAGGTGTAAGCACTGTGATCGACCCGGATCTCGCCGTGGCCGCTGTGATCGGGGGCCTCGCCGCCTTCGGCCTCGGTCATCTTCATCTCCGAGTGGTCCATTTCTTTCATGGCCTCTCCCGTCACGGCCGCGCCGTTCATCGCGCCCTCGTCGGCCTTGGCCGCGTCGTGGTCGGCCTCGTCCTCGATAACCGTGCGCGAGGCATAGACGCGGTAGGTGCTGGTGACGTCAGCGATCTGTTCCTTGCTGCCGGTGAGGCCAAGCATCCGCTCGTGGAAATTGTCGGTGTATTCGGCCAGGGCGGCGGGGGTGTCCCGCTGGGGATCGACCGTGATCAGCACCGGCGTCGCCTCGATGCCGCGCTGCTCCAGCAGGGTGACGGCAACGGCGTTGCGGGCCGAGTCGACCGGGCAGACATCGGGGCAGTTCGTGAAGCCGAAATAGACCAGGGTCGGGCCGGTGATGACATCCTTGTCGGTGACGGTGCGGCCCGTCTCGTCGACCAGCGTGAAGGGCCCGCCGATGTCGGCCCCCGCGACCCCCGCCCCCTCGCAGGAGGCAAGGCGCATGCGGTCGGGTCCGACAAGGACCATGTACCCGAGGACGCCCAGCAACAGCAGAACCAAGGCTGAAACCGCTATGACATAAGATTTTCTCAAGGCTCGACCTTTCCGACCCGCAGCCAATGGCCGCTTTTCCATTGGCCCTTATCTAGATAATACTCGCGGGCTGATGGATGTGACACTTGGACCCGACCGGATGGATGACAGCGCGGCCGACCCGCTTCAATCGACAGGCAAGGGGGGATGGATCCGGCTCAGGACCCTGATCCACCTGCGCTGGCTGGCGCTGGCGGGCCAGGCGGCGGCCTTGCTGATCGCGACGGTCTATCTGGACCTGCAGCTCAACATGAGCCTGGCGATGATGACCATCGGCATCTCGATCACCGCCAACCTGATCGCCAGCGTCGTCTATCCGCCAACCAAGCGGCTGTCGGATGTCGAGGCGATGCTGACCCTGCTTTTCGACATCTCGCAGCTGGCTTTACTGCTGTATCTGACCGGGGGTCTGAACAACCCGTTCGCGGTGCTGATCCTGGCGCCGGTTACGATTTCGGCGACGGCGCTGCGCCTGCGCTCGACCGTGATCCTGGGGCTGGCGGCGATCGCGCTGATCAGCGTCCTGGCGCTTTATCACACGCCGCTGCACACCTCCGAGGGGCTGGTCCTTCAGCAAAGCCCGCTGTTTCTGTTCGGCTTCTGGCTGGCGATCACCATCGGGATCGTGTTCGAGGCCGGCTATGCCATGAAGGTCACGGGCGAGATCCAGTCGATGTCGCGCGCCCTGCTGGCCACCCAGATGGCCCTGTCGCGCGAGCAGAAGCTGACCGACCTGGGCGGCGTGGTTGCCGCCGCCGCCCACGAGCTGGGCACGCCGCTGGCGACGATCAAGCTGGTTTCGGCCGAACTGGCCGAGGAGCTGGAGGATCAGCCTCAGCTTCAAGAAGATGCGCGCCTGATCGGCGAGCAGGCCAATCGCTGTCGCGACATCCTCCATTCGATGGGCAGGGCCGGCAAGGACGACCTGCACATGCACCAGGCCCCGCTTGAGGCCGTGGTGGCCGAGGCCGCCGAGCCGCACCTGAGCCGTGGGAAACAGGTGCATTACACCTTCCTTCCCGCCGAAGGGGGCGATCCCCGCCAGCCCCTGGTGCATCGCCGCCCCGAGATCATCCACGGGCTGCGCAACCTGGTGCAGAACGCAGTCGATTTCGCCGATGCCCATGTCTGGGTGGACGTGAAATGGACCGACACCCGTGTTTCGGCCCGCATCATCGACGACGGTCCCGGCTTCCCGCCACATCTGCTGGGGCGGCTGGGCGACCCTTTCCTGCGACATCGCCGGTCCGAGGCCGACCGCGCCCGACGACCCGGCTATGACGGCATGGGGCTGGGCCTGTTCATCGCCAAGACCCTGCTGGAGCGTTCTGGCGCCGAAGTGAACTTCGCCAATGGCACCGACCCTGCGGGTGGCGTCGCCGGGCCGCTGACCCGAAGCGGCGCCATCGCCGAGGTCACCTGGCCCCTGGCCGCCATCTGCATTGACCCCGAGGCCGCCAAGGGCCCGTTGGGAGAAAACCAGCCTTTCTCGCCCTGAGCCGCCATTAAGCGGGGATTAACCTTGCGGGCCCAGTCTTCTCCGGTCGCGGAAGAAAGGGCGGGCAGGAATGACACAGCCATTTGCCGATATGGCCTGGATGCTGGGCGGGGCGCTGCCTGCGCTGTTGGTGGTGATGCTCACGCTGGCAGCGTCGCGCAGGGTGCATGCCGGCGCGCGGGACGGCTGGTCCACCGCCGGCGGTCCGCTATTGGCAGGGCTTACGCCCCCGGACCCCCTGCGGGTGATGGATCCCGCCGAGGAGGGTTCGCCATGTGAAGAGGCCGACGGCATTCGCCTTCTTTTTGACGGAAGGGAGCTGTTGGACACCTCGCCTGCCGGGCTTGAGGCCTTGCGCACGTCCCGGGAGGCCGGGGTTCACATATCGGACTGGGACCTGGCACTTCGGGCACTGGAACGCATGGTTCCCGGTGCTGCGCGCGCCCTTTGCCGCCACCTGCCGGACAGGGGGCTGGTCCTGCGCCACCGGGACGCGACGGGCGACCGGATCCTGCGCGCCCGGCGGCTGCATGGGCTGACCTTCGTCACCCTTGACCCTGCGGGCGAGGCCGACGAGACGATCACGCTGACCCGCGACAGCCACGCCGCCGCCGAGCAGGAGCTGCGCTTCCTGCGGCAGATCGTGGCCCTGGACCCGACCCCCACGTGGGCCGAAGGCAGCGGCGGAGAGATCATCTGGGCCAACCCCGCCTACCTTGCCTGCTGCCCGGGGTACGAGGCCGGAACCTGGCCGCCGCCCGCGATCTTCCCGCCCCCGGCAGAGGATCCGGCCCATGCCGCCATTTCTGACGACCAGCCCCAGCGCGCTGTGCTGGTGCAGGACGGCAGGGACCTGTGCGAATACGATGTTTATCGCCGCCCCAGGACCGAGGGGACGCTTTGCCACGCCCTGCCCGCCCACTTGGCCGACGGGACGCGATCATCGCTCAACCCGGTGACGCGAACCCTGGCCAAGACCTTCGCCCGGCTGCCGACCGGGCTTGCCATCTTCGACGCCGACGCCCAGCGCCTGATCCTTTTCAACCCCATGCTGGCCGAGCTGACACGCCTCGATCCCGCCTGGCTGAGCAGTCGGCCCCGGTTGGACCAGATCCTCGACCGGCTGCGCGAGCGGCAGTTCATCCCCGAGCCACGGGATTACCGGGCCTGGCGCAAGAAATTCCTCGAGGATCCGGCCGGCTACGATGCCGATTGGCCGCTGCCCAACGGTCAGACCTACCGCGTCAGCTGCCGCGCCGACGACGACGGCGCCCTGGCGCTGGTGCTTCAGGACATCAGCGCCGAAATGGGCACGATCCGGGGCTTTCGCGCCGACCTGGAAACCCACGAGGCGCTGTTGAACCTGTGCGGCGAGGCGCTGGCCGTGTTCTCGCGCGGCGGGACGCTGGTGCTGGCAAACCCTTCCTACGAGGATCTTTGGAACGTGGCGCCGGGCGCGGTGCTGGCCGATACCGACATCCTCGAAGCCTCGCGCATCTGGGCCCAGGCGTGTGATCCCTCTCCGGTCTGGGCCGAGATCCGCGATTTCGTCGCCTCCCTCGAAGAGCGCGGCGCCTGGAGCGCGAGCCTGCGCCACCGCCAGGGGTTCGAGGTCAAGCTGCGGGTCAACCCGATGCCGGGCGGCGCCACCCTGGTCGGCTTTCAATGGGCGGCCGAGGCAATGCCCAGAGCCCCGGCGCTTGTGCCGAAATCCGCCGCCCTGGGCTAGGCTACGGAGCAAATCTCCCCCGGACCCTTGCGGGTGGGGATGGCTCGTCTAAAACTCGGCCCATGCCGGACCGCCGCATCATCAAGGAGATCACTCTGGGATCAGAGGCTGCGACGCTGGCATTCGCCACTGCGCTCGCGCCCATGCTGCGCGCGGGCGACACCCTTCTGCTGGAAGGCCCGGTCGGGGCCGGCAAAAGCTTTTTCGCGCGCTCCGTCATCCAGGCGCGGCTTGCCGCCCTTGGCCGGTCCGAGGATGTCCCTTCCCCAACCTTCACGCTGGTTCAGGTCTATGACCTCGACGATGTCGAACTGTGGCATTGCGACCTCTATCGCCTGACCGATCCCGCCGAGGCCTACGAGCTGGGCCTTGACGAAGCCTTCGACCAGGCGATCTGTCTGGTGGAATGGCCGGGGCGCCTTGGCGGGTTGCAGCCCGAGGGCGCGCTGCGCCTGGATCTGCGCGCCGACGCGGGCGAGGATGGCAACCCTGACCGCCGAATTGCCACGTTGTCTGGATCCGCCGAATGGGCCCGCAGGCTGGAGACCGAAGAATGATGCAGACCCCCACCCGGACCGGGCGCGCGCCGGCACAGGACACCGCCACCAACGGCGACCGCGCCGCCGCTACCCGCGCCTTTCTCAAGGCCGCCGGCTGGGCCGAGGCACAGCGCCGCCCGCTGGCGGGCGACGCCTCGAACCGCCGCTATGAACGGCTGCACCACCCCCGCCACGGCGCCGCCGTTCTGATGGACGCACCGCCCGAGCGCGGCGAGGACGTGCGCCCCTTCCTGCGCATCGGCGCACACCTGGCCGACCTGGGCCTTTCGGCGCCCCGCGTCTTCGCCGGCGACGAGGCGCTGGGCCTGCTGTTGCTGGAGGATCTGGGCGACGATCTTTATGCCCGCGTCCTGACCCGCGACCCGGCACTGGAACGCCCGCTTTACGAGGCCGCGACCGACGTTCTGATCAGCCTTGCCCAATCCCGGCCCCCCGCCCCGATCGAGGATTACGACGCCCGCCATATGGCCGAGGCCGCCTCGCTCGTCATCAGCTGGTATCGCCGCGCCCTCACCGGCCAGGAGGATCCCGACCTGGAGCAGACCTTCCAGGACGAGGTGGAGCGCGCCTGCCTTGAGCATTGCCAGGGACCGCGCAGCATCGCCCTGCGCGATTTTCATGCCGAGAACCTTCTTTGGCTGCCCGAGCGGCAGGGTGAGGCCCGCGTCGGCCTGCTGGATTTCCAGGACGCCACCACGGCCCACCCGGCTTATGACCTCGTCTCGCTTCTGGAAGATGCCCGCCGGGACGTGCCCGAGGCGCTGTCTGACGCGATGACCGACCGTTTCCTGAAGGCCACCGGGTTCGACCGGGCCGATTTCCTGCGCGCCCGCGACACGCTGTCTGCCCAGCGCAACCTGCGCATCCTGGGCGTCTTCGCGCGGCTGGGCCTGCGGGACGGCAAACCCCATTATCTGGCCTTCGTGCCCCGGGTCTGGAACCTGCTTCAGCGCGACTTGCGTCACCCCGCGCTTGCAGACCTTCGCGCCAGCGTAGAGCGGCACCTGCCCGAACCCACCCCAGACATCCTGAAAGGATTGGCCAACCGATGCCAGCCAGCAGTCCAGACAGCATCCTGATCTACGCCGCCGGCTTCGGCACGCGCATGGGCCCGCTGACCCGGGACATGCCAAAGCCGCTGGTGCGTGTGGGGGGCAAGCCGCTGCTGGATCATGCGTTGGATGTGGTCGACCGGGCCGGCATTCCGCGCAAGGTGGTCAACACCCATTACCTGGGCGAGCAGATCGCCGACCACCTGGCCGGGCGCGAGGATATCCGCATTTCCCACGAAATGCCCGAGATCCTCGAGACCGGCGGCGGCCTGCGCCACGCGCTTCCGCTGCTGGGGCCGGATCCGGTCTTTACCCTGAACACAGACGCGATCTGGACGGGATCGAACCCGTTGGGCCAGTTGCTTTCGGCCTGGGATCCGACGCGGATGGACGCGCTTTTGCTGCTGGTGCCCCGGGCGCGCGCGACCGGCTATCGCGGCAAGGGCGATTTCATCCTGTCCCCCGACGGGCGTATCGGCCGCGGCCCGGGTGAGGTCTACACCGGGGCGCAGATCATCCGCACCGACCTGCTGAAGACCATCCCCGAAACCTCCTTCTCGGTGAACAAGCTGTGGGACCTGACCCTGGCCGCCGGCCGGACCTACGGCACGCTGCACGACGGCGGCTGGTGCGACGTCGGCCGCCCCGAGGGGATCGAGACCGCCGAGGCCATGCTGACGGAGGGTGGTCTTGTTTGACCCCTCGGGGCAGCCCCGGATCCTGGCACTGCCACCGGGCTGTGATTTTCCGAAATACCTTGTAAAGGGCCTGCTTTCGCGTCTTGAGGGGGCGGACCCCGCAGAATTGGCGCGGGTCGATCTTTACGTCAACACACGGCGAATGGCCCGGCGGGTGGGCGAGCTTTTCGCGGATGGCACGCCCCGTTTGCTGCCCCGCATCCGACTGATTACCGATGTCTCGGCCCATCCCGACCTGGCCGATCTGCCCCCGGCCCTGCCGCCCCTGCGCCGACAGCTTCTGCTGGCACAACTCATCGCCCGCCTGCTGGAACAGGAGCCTGACCTTGCCCCCCGCGCGGCGATCTTCGACCTGGCGGCCAGCCTTGCCGCCCTTCTCGACGAGATGCAGGGCGAGGGCGTTCCGTTCGAACGACTGGAAGGGTTGGATGTCGGCCAGCTTTCCGGCCATTGGCAGCGCAGTTTGCGTTTCCTGAACCTCGTCACACGCTTCCTCGAGACCGGCGGCGCCGAGATGGACCGCGAGGCCCGGCAGCGCGCCGCGATCGAACGGCTGATCGCCCTGTGGCAGACCGCGCCGCCGCAGAACCCGGTGATCGTGGCGGGTTCGACCGGGTCGCGGGGGGCAACCTCGCTTTTCCTGCAAGCGGTGGCACGGCTGCCCCAGGGCGCCGTGGTGCTGCCCGGGTTCGATTTCGCCATGCCCGACCATGGCTGGCAGGCGCTGGACGATGCCTTCACCGCCGAGGATCACCCGCAATTCCGTTTCGCGCGGTTGCTCGACAGCCTCGACATGCAGCCGGCCGAGGTTGCCAACTGGTGCCCCGGCGCGCCCGAGCCAAGGGCGCGCAATGCGCTGGTCTCGCTGGCGCTGCGCCCCGCCCCCGTCACCGATCAGTGGATGTCCGAGGGCCCCGCGCTTGGCCCCGTTGCCCCCGCCATGGAAGCTGTGGACCTGATCGAGGCGCCTTCGGTTCGGTCCGAGGCGCTGGCCATCGCCCTCAGCCTGCGCGAGGCGGTGGCAGAGGGCAGGCGCGCGGCGCTCATCACCCCCGACCGGATGCTCTCGCGCCAGGTCACGGCGGCGCTGGACCGCTGGCACATTCGACCCGACGACAGCGCGGGCATGCCGCTGCACCTCTCGGCGCCGGGGCGTTTCCTGCGCCACGTGGCGGCGCTGATCGATCAGAAACTCTCGGCCGAGAGCCTGCTGACCCTGCTCAAGCACCCGATGACCCATTCCGGCCCGGCCGGGCGGGGCGAGCATCTGCGCCTGACGCGGGAGCTGGAGCTGTCGCTGCGCCGCTCGGGCCCGGTGTTCCCGACAGACGATGACCTGCGCGCCTGGGCCGCCCGTCGCGACGAGGCGGGCGCGGTGGCCTGGACCGACTGGCTGGCGCGCACGCTGGACGGGCTGGGCGGCGTGGGGACCGGCCCCCTTGGGCGCATCGTCGACCGCCACGTTGCCGTGGCCGAGGCCCTGGCCCTTGGTCAGACGCCCGACGGTGTGGAAACTGCGGATCGCGAGGGCGCGACGGATGAGGCAGGCGAGCTCTGGCAGAAGGACGCGGGCCAGAAAGCGGCTCGAATCTTGGCCGAAATGCGCGCCGAGGCCGAATATTGTGCCGCCATCACCCCGGCGGATTACGCCGCCCTTCTGGACAAGCTCCTGTCGGGCGAAGAGGTGCGCCGCACCCAGGAGGCGCATCCCGACGTGATGATCTGGGGGACGCTGGAGGCGCGGGTGCAGGGCGCCGACCTGGTGGTTCTGGGCGGTTTGAACGACGGCACATGGCCCGCCATGCCGACCCCCGATCCGTGGCTCAACCGGTCGCTTCGCCACCAGGCGAGGTTGTTGCTGCCGGAACGCGGCATCGGCCTGTCGGCCCATGACTTCCAGCAGGCGGTTGCCGCCCCCCGGGTCCTCCTGTCCCGCGCCATCCGCAACGCCGAGGCCGAGACCGTCCCCTCCCGCTGGCTGAACCGTCTGGTCAACCTGCTGAACGGCCTGTCGGGCGATCAGGACGGGCCCGAGGTGCTGGACGCCATGCGCGCGAGAGGCCGGCGATACCTGGACCTCGCCGCGGCGATGGAACGCCCGGCCCGGCCCCTGCCGCCGGCGCGACGCCCCTCGCCCAGGCCCCCGGTCCACGCGCGGCCGCGCAACCTTTCGGTGACCAGTATCCAGACGCTGATCCGCGATCCCTACGCGATCTATGCCCGCCACGTGCTGCGCCTCAATAAGCTTGATCCGCTACGGCCTGAACCCGACCCGCCCCTGCGCGGCACGGTTCTGCATGACATCCTTGACGAATTCATCCGCGAGACAAAAGCGGCTCTTCCACAGGAGCCACGGGACCTTCTGATGGGCATCGCCGCCCGCCGGATGGAGCAGGACGTGCCCTGGCCCACCACCCGCCGGATCTGGCTGGCGCGGCTGGACCGGGTCGCAGACTGGTTTATCGAGGAGGAGATCCGCCGCCGGCAGGAGGGCGCCCCTCTGGTGATCGAGGAAAAGCGCACCCTGCCCCTCGGCGATCTGGATTTCACCCTCACCGGCAAGGTGGACCGCATCGACCGGCAGAACGACGGCACGATGGTGGTCTATGACTACAAGACCGGCGAGGCTCCGACGAAACCCATGATCGAGCATTTCGACAAGCAGCTCCTGTTGGAAGCCGCGATGATCGAGCAGGGCGCGTTCGAGGATTGCGCCGGCGCCAGCGTCTCGGCCGTCACCTACATCTCGCTCGGCAGCAAGCCCAAGACGACGGTGCACAGGCTGGAGCCCGGAACCGCCCAAGCGATCTGGACCGATCTGGCCGAGCTGATCCGCGCCTGGTCTATGCCCGAGCGCGGCTATACCTCGCGCCGGGCGATGAACCTGCGCACCGATGCGCGGGACTACGACCATCTGGCGCGCTTCGGCGAGTGGGACGAAAGCAGCGAACCCGGGCCGGAGGAGGTGGGATGATCCGACGCGACGACGCCACCGAGGCCCAGGTACGCGCGGCCGAGCCGCTGGCATCGACCTGGCTGTCGGCCAACGCCGGTTCGGGCAAGACCCGGGTGCTGACCGATAGGGTGGCGCGGCTTCTGCTGAAGGAGGTTCTGCCCGAACGCATCCTGTGTCTGACCTATACCAAGGCCGCCGCGTCCGAGATGCAAAACAGGCTCTTCAAAAGGCTTGGAGCCTGGGCGATGCTTGCCGACAAGAAGCTTGCCGAGGAGCTGGAAACCCTTGGCGTGCCTGCCGACGAGAACACGCCCGAGGCCCGCAAGCGGGCCCGCACCCTCTTTGCCCGGGCCATCGAAACGCCCGGCGGCCTGAAAATCCAGACGATCCATTCCTTCTGCGCCACGCTGCTGCGCCGCTTTCCGCTGGAGGCCGGCGTTTCGCCGCGCTTCACCGAGATGGACGACCGCGCCGCTGCCCTGCTGCGCGAGGAGGTTCTGGAGGAAATGGCTTCGGACGGGCGTGTCGGGGCCATCGACACGATGGCGACCTTCCTTTCGGGGGATGATCCGACGGCGCTGCTGGCGGGGATCGTGGCCCGCGCCGACATCCTTCTGCAACCGCTGGACGAGGGCGCCTTCCTGCGGTGCTGCGGCCTTGATGCCAACGACAGTGTCGAGCGCCTGCTGGCCGACGTTCTGACCGGCGAGGAGGAGGATCTTGTCACCGCCATCGCCCCGGCGCTGGAGGCGGGCAAAGTCTCGGACCAGGGGCTGTTGAAGAAGCTGCGTGCCATCGTGGCGCGCCCCCCTTCCCTGGCTGTCCTGCGCGAGCTGGAGGGGTGTTTCCTGACCGGCGAAACCGCCAAGGAGCCCTTCACCGTCAAGACCGGCAGCACACCGACCAAGGATACGCGGACCGCCCTCGGCCCCTTGTTGGAGCCGCTTCACGACTGGTTCGAGCGGGTGGCGGCGGGACGGCCCCGGCGCATGGCGCTGATGTCGCTGCAACGGGCGCGGGCGCTGCACCGGTTGGCCAACCTGTTCCTGCCGGATTATTCGGCCCGTAAGCAACAGCGCGGCTGGCTTGATTTCGACGACCTGATCTTGGGCGCACGCCGCCTGCTGACCGATCCGGCCGTCGCCGACTGGGTCCTCTTCAAGCTGGACGGCGGCATCGACCACATACTGGTCGACGAGGCACAGGACACTTCTCCGGCACAGTGGGACGTGATCACGATGCTGGCGCGGGAATTCACCTCCGGCCAGGGGGCGCGGCACGAGGCCCAGCGCTCGATTTTTGTGGTCGGGGACAAGAAACAGTCGATCTATTCCTTCCAGGGCGCCGATCCGGCCGCTTTCGACCGGCTGAAGCTGCATTTCCGTGACGCACTTGGCGCGATCCAGCAGCCGTTGCAGGAGGAAAGCCTGCTCTACTCCTTCCGCTCGGCCGAACCGATCCTTCGACTGGTGGATCTGGCGTTCCGGGATGGCGATGCAAACGGCCTGGGGGGCGAAACCCTGCACCGGGCGTTCAAGTCGGACCTGCCGGGGCGCGTCGACCTTTGGCCCGTGGTCGAGAAGACCGAGGAGGCAGATAAGCCCGCCTGGACCGATCCGGTGGACAAGCCCGCCTCGAACCACCACGAGGTGGTGCTGGCCCGGCGGATCGCGCGGCGCATCAAGGCGATGATCGGCACGCCGATGCCGGACGAAAAGGGCGGCGCGCGCCCCATCCGGCCCGGCGATTTCCTGGTGCTGGTTCAGCGCCGGTCGGATCTGTTCCACGAGATCATCCGCGCCTGCAAAGCCGAGGGGCTGCCGATGGCCGGCGCCGACCGGCTGAAGGTGGGGGGCGAGCTGGCGGTCAAGGACCTCTCGGCCTTGCTGTCCTTCCTGGCCACGAACGAGGATTCGCTGTCCCTCGCCGCCGCCCTCCGCTCGCCCCTGCTGGGGTGGAGCGAACGGCAGCTTTACGACCTGGCCCACAACCGGCCGCTGGCCGAGAAATACCTCTGGACGACGCTTCGCCGGCGCCAGGACGAATTCCCCGAGACGATGGAAATCCTGCGCGACCTGCTGCGCAACGCCGATTTCCTGCGCCCCTATGAGTTGATCGAGAGGATCCTGACCCGTCACGGCGGCCGCGAACGGCTGATCGCCCAGCTGGGCACCGAGGCCGAAGACGGGATCGACGCGCTGCTTGGCCAGACCCTTGCCTACGAGACGCTGGATATTCCCAGCCTGACCGGCTTTCTTGGCTGGCTGTCCGCCGGAGAGCTGGACATCAAGCGACAGCTCGACAACGCCGGCGACCGGATCCGGGTGATGAGCGTCCACGGAGCCAAGGGCCTTGAAGCACCGATCGTGATCCTGCCGGACGCCGCCGTCCGCAAGGTCCAGATCCGCGACGAGGTGATCCTGATGGAGGATCGCGACGGGCGCGACCTGCCTCTTTGGCGGCAGGCCCGGCCGGATTGCCCCGAGGCGATCATCGACGTGCTGTCGGACATGGAACGAAGCGTCGAGGAAGAGCGGCTGCGCCTGCTTTACGTCGCCATGACCCGGGCCGAACAATGGCTGATCGTCACCGCGGCGGGCGATGTCGGCGAGGGTCAGCAAAGTTGGTACGGACGGGTGGCCGAGGCGATGGAGACCGCTGGCGCGACCCCCCTCGCCCTGGGCGAGGGCGAGGGCGAAGCGCCGGAGGATGACCCATTTGACATCCTGAGGCTGGAAACGGGCGACTGGTCCGGTCACCGCGCACGGATAGAAGCCCCCGGCGCTGCCGATCCGACCCAGACCGAGACGGCCCCGGCAGGCCTTCCCCTGCCGGACTGGATCAAGCAGCACGCGGCGACCCCGGCGCGTCCGCTTCGTCCCCTCACCCCTTCGGAACTGGGCGGCGCCAAGTCCCTGCCGGGAGAGGGCACCTGGCCCCACGACCCGGCTGGCGCGGACGGGCCGATGGACACCGAAACGGCCCTTCGCAAAGGGCGGATGATCCATCTGTTGCTGGAGCTTCTGCCCGGAATGGATGCCGCGCGCTGGCCGCAGGCCGCCGCCGCGATCCTGTCGGGGAGCAGCGACCAGGCCCGCCCCGACGAGATCCCCGCCCTGCTGGAGGAAGCCGCGGCGGTGCTGTCGGCCCCTGCCCTGCACCCCGTCTTCGCGCCCGACGCATTGGCCGAGGTGCCCTTTACCGCGCCCCTGCCCGCCCTTGGCGGCCGGCCCGTCTATGGCATCATGGACCGGGTGATCCTGTCACCGGACGCGGTCCGCATCGTCGATTTCAAGACCAACGCCGTCGTCCCCGCCAGCGCCCAGGAGGTGCCGCTTGGCCTGTTGCGCCAGATGGGGGCCTATTGCCAGGCGGCAGAACAGATCTTCCCCGGGCGGCGGGTCGATTGCGCGATCCTGTGGACGCGCGATGCGACGCTCATGCCGCTGCCCACGGACCTTGTCATCGCCGCATTGGCCGAGAGGGCGCCGCTTGACCCTCTGGCCGGCGATACCTAGGTTGCAATCAACCCGACGCGAGAGCCCTCGCGCCAAACCCCAAGGAGGGACTGCCAATGGCAACTGTTGCCGCCACCGATGCGAATTTCGACGAAATCGTCCGCCAGTCCGACGTGCCCGTCGTCGTGGATTTCTGGGCCGAATGGTGCGGCCCTTGCAAGCAGATCGGCCCCGCGCTGGAAGAGCTGTCGGACCAGTATGACGGCAAGGTCAAGATCGTGAAGGTCAACGTGGACGAGAACCCGAACTCGCCGGCACAGCTTGGTGTTCGCGGCATTCCCGCCCTCTTCATGTTCAAGGATGGCGAAGTCATCTCGAACAAGGTCGGCGCCGCGCCCAAGGCCGCACTTCAGAGCTGGATCGACGAGGCTATCTGAGCCTGACGTCTTTCTTCGCCCCGGTCCACGCCGTGCCTTCGCACGGTTGGTCCGGGGCGGTTTCCGGGCGCCCGCGGGCGCCCTTTGCTTTGGCCTCATCCCCAGGCCCTTGTCGCAGGAGTTTCCCGGATGGCAGAGACAGATTTCCCCGGCTGGCACGGCACCACGATCATCGGCGTACGTCGCGGTGGCCGCGTGGTGGTGGCTGGCGACGGACAGGTCAGCCTGGGCCAGACCGTGATCAAGGGCACCGCCCGCAAGGTGCGGCGCCTGTCGCCCGGCGGCCATGACGTGGTGGCTGGCTTTGCCGGTTCGACAGCCGATGCCTTCACCCTGCTGGAGCGGCTGGAAACCAAGCTTGAGGCGACGCCGGGCCAACTGGCCCGCGCCTCGGTCGAACTGGCGAAGGACTGGCGCACCGACAAGTATCTCCAGAAACTGGAGGCGATGCTGATCGTCACCGACGGCACCGACCTTCTTGTGATCACGGGTGCCGGCGACGTGCTGGAGCCCGAGAACGACGTGGCCGCCATCGGCTCGGGCGGGAATTTCGCGCTGGCCGCCGCGCGGGGCCTGATGGAAACCGATCTGGACGCCGAACAGGTCGCCCGCAAGGCAATGGCGATCGCCGCCGACATCTGTGTCTATACCAACGGCAACCTGACCGTGGAGAGCATCGACAAATGACCGACCTGACCCCGCGCGAGATCGTTTCCGAACTGGACCGTTTCATCATCGGTCAGAAGGATGCCAAACGGGCCGTTGCGGTGGCCCTGCGCAACCGCTGGCGCCGCAAGCAGCTGGGCCCCGAGCTGCGCGACGAGGTTTATCCCAAGAACATCCTGATGATCGGCCCCACCGGCGTCGGCAAGACCGAGATCAGCCGCCGGCTGGCCAAGCTGGCGCGCGCGCCCTTCATCAAGGTCGAGGCCACCAAGTTCACCGAGGTCGGCTATGTCGGACGCGATGTCGAGCAGATCGTCCGCGACCTGCTGGACAGCGCCATTGCGATGACCCGCGAGCACATGCGCGAGGATGTGAAATCCGCCGCCCACAAGGCCGCCGAGGACCGCGTGATCGACGCGCTGGTCGGTGACCAGGCGCGCGAGGGCACCCGCGAGATGTATCGCAAGAAGCTGAAATCCGGAGAGCTGGACAATACCGAGATCGAGATCGAGGTTGCCGACGCGGGCCCCAGCCTTCCGATGATGCACATCCCCGGCCAGCCCGGCGGTGGCGGAATGGGCGGCATGAACCTGGGCGACATCTTCGGCAAGGCTTTTGGCGGGCGCACCACCAAGAAGCGCACCACTGTGGCCGAAAGCTATGACATCCTGATCGGCGAAGAGGCCGACAAGCTGCTGGACGACGAGACCGTCAACCGCGCCGCCATTGAGGCGGTCGAGCAGAACGGCATCGTTTTTCTGGACGAGATCGACAAGGTCTGCGCCCGCGCCGATGCACGCGGCGGTGACGTCAGCCGCGAAGGCGTGCAGCGCGACCTGCTGCCCCTGATCGAGGGCACGACCGTCAGCACGAAGCACGGGCCGGTCAAGACCGACCATATCCTGTTCATCGCCTCGGGCGCGTTCCACATTGCAAAGCCCTCGGACCTGCTGCCCGAACTACAGGGCCGCCTGCCGATCCGGGTCGAGCTGCGGGCGCTGACCGAAGAGGATTTCGTGCGCATCCTGACCGAGACTGACAACGCCCTGACCCGCCAGTATGCCGCCCTGATGGCGACCGAGGAGGTGGCTGTTACCTTCACCCCCGAGGGGATTGCCGCCCTGGCCCGCATCGCGGCGGATGTGAACCAGTCGGTGGAGAATATCGGCGCGCGGCGTCTTTACACCGTGATGGAGCGGGTGTTCGAGGAGCTGAGCTTTCACGCGCCCGACCGCTCGGGCGCCGAGGTGACGGTGGACGCGCAGTTTGTCGAGGATAACCTGGGTGAACTGACCCGTTCGTCCGACCTCAGCCGCTACGTGCTGTAGGCCGGGGCCGGCGGGGTCGGATCGGCCTACTTCCGGCGGGCGAGGTAGACGTAATAGGCCCCCTCGCCGCCGTGGCTGATATGGGCCGGGGTGACTTGCAGGATTGCGGATTTCAGCGCGCCCTGCCCCAGCCACAGCGGCACCTGCCGGCGCAGGACGCCGCCCCGCTCGGGCACCGGGCCGCCGCTGTCGCGGCTGGTCCGTCCCTTGCCCGTGATCACAAGCACCAGTCGCTTGCCCCTTGCATGGGCCTCAAGAATGAATCCGGTCAGGGCGGGCTGGGCCTGGTCCAGGGTCATTCCGTGCAGGTCGATGCGCCCTTCGGGACGCAGCTTGCCGCGCTTCATCTTGCCAAAGGACTTGCGGTCCATCCGCAGGGCGGCGCCAGAGGGCTTGCCGGCACCCTCGCCTGACATCAGCGCGCGCGACCCGGCCTGCCCGCGCGATTTCTGCCCCACTTCGAACGGTTGGATTGGATCCGTTCCCGATCCGGCCCGGGGCTTGCCCGCGTCGGATGCGGCGGGTTTGGCGCTGTCATCGTCCAGCGACATGCCCAGCTTGGTGCGCGGCCGGACCAGCGGGGTCGCGCCCCGGGCCACCTTGCGCCAAAGCTCCTCCTCCTCGGGCCTCAACCCGCGTTTCCTCCGCCCGGCCACGGCTCAGCCCTCCGGAACGCGGGCGAAAGCGGTCTCGATCGGCAGAAGCACGACCATGCGCCCGGCATCGCGCACCCTGCCCGCGGCGCGACCCGCGGCCTTGCCGGTCCCGAAAAAGATGTCGGCCCGCTGCGCGCCCTTGATGGCAGAGCCGGTATCCTGGGCAATCATCAGCCGCCGCAACGGGTTGCGGCCCCCCTTCTCGATCCAGACCGGGGCGCCCAGCGGCGTGAAGGCGGGATCCACTGCCACGGTCCGCATCGGCGTGATCGAACGGTTCATCGCCCCCAGTGGCCCCTGATGGGCGGGCACGTTGCCGATCCGGCGGAAAAAGACAAAGGACGGGTTGTGCTGCAACAGGGCGCGCCCCTCCTCGGGATTGCGGCGGACCCAGTTGCGGATCACCTGGGCTGACACCTGGTGCGCCTTGAACAGGCCCCGGCGGATCAACTCCTGCCCGATGGAGCGATAGGGATGGCCGTTGGCCCCGCCGTAACCCACGCGCACCATGCTGCCGTCACGCAGGCGGATGCGGCCCGATCCCTGGATCTGAAGGAAGAAGACGTCGACCGGATCGTCGACCCAAGCAATCTCCAGCCCGCGTCCGGCGAGCAGGGCCTGATCCTCGATCTCGGCGCGGGTGAACCACTGCCCGTCCAGCTCGGGCGGGCGGGTGTAGAGGGGATAGCGATAGCGCCCGTCGGGGGTGCTGGCGCCCTCGAGTTCGGGTTCGAAATAGGCGGTGAAAAGGGCCGGATCGTCGCCCCCCACAAGCACCGGGCGGAAGAACAGCTCGAAAAAGGTGCGGGCGTTGGGCCGGCCCTGCGCCAAAGCACAAAGCGATTGCCATTCGGGGTCCGGCAGGTCGGGGCAGGTGTTCAGGAAAACGTCCAGCGCGGCCTGGTGGTCATCCTCGGCCCAGCCGTCGAGATCCTCGAAGCGAAGGATTGTCTGGGGCGTTTCCGCCCATGCCGAGGTCATGAGAAACGCCCCCAGGAGAAGCGCCAGCGGTGCCCCGAGGGCCGGGGTCATCCGCCGGTGGCCACCAGCTGCCAGTTCGGGTCTTCCGAGCCCATCACGCGCCCGAACGTCCAAACGTCGCGCTGGCGCTTGATTTCGTTTGGGTTGCCTTCGATGATTTCACCGCTGGCGTCGCGCACGGCCGAAGTCAGCTCGCCCACGAAACGCACGGTAATCTCACCCTCGCCGGTGGCGCGGTCGTAGGTCGCGTCCTCCAGCGAAACCTCACGCAGGCCGACGAAATTCGCCTCGATCGACAGGCCCTGGTCCTCGCGCTGACCGATCACGTCGACAAAGCTGTCGCGCACCTCGTCGGCGAGGAACGGTTCGATCTGCTTGATGTCGCCCCGCTCGAACCCCATCAGGATCATCTCGTAGGCGCCCTTGGCCCCTTCGAGGAACTCGCGGATCGAGAAACCGGGCTCAGCCAGCTTCATGGCGGCAAGGGCCTTGGCGGCCTCGCTTTCCTCGGGGACGTAATCGGCGATCTCGTTGTCGGGACCGCCCTCGATCACCTCGAAATCGCGCTGCACCGTCGGCGAGCCCGCAGGCGCCTTGGTCAGCGGCGGCTTCTCGAACCCGTCCCGCGTGCCAAGCACGTTCTTGAGCCGCAGGATGAGAAAAATAGCGATCCCCGCCAGGACCAGAAGCTGAATGAAGGCTGAACTCATGAATTCCTCTTGGCCTGGGCGCATGGTAACTTGGCGCTGCCGCTCATATGTATGTCAGCCAATGGGGCAAGTCCACTCCGCCCGGTTCACGATAGATGAGGTATAGCCATGTGGCTGTTCGTGGCGTTCGTCGCCGTTCCGCTGATCGAAATCGCCCTGTTCATCCAGGTCGGGGGCTTCATCGGGCTGTGGCCGACCCTGCTTATCGTCATACTGACGGCGATCCTGGGCTCCTGGCTGGTCCGCTCTCAGGGGTTGCTGGCGCTGGGACAGGTCAAGCAATCCTTCAACGAGGTGCGCGACCCGACCGAGCCGCTGGCCCATGGCGCGATGATCCTGTTTTCCGGCGCGCTTCTGCTGACACCCGGTTTTTTCACGGATTCGGTGGGCTTTGCCCTGTTGATCCCCGCTGTGCGCGCGGCCGTCTTCCGCTGGGTAAAGGCACGGGTCAAGGTGACGAGCTTCTCGACCGGGCCCGATCCCTTCCGGGGCGCCGGCGGCCAGGGTCCCGGGCGCGGTCCGGGCGGCGGCCGACCCGACGTGATCGACGGCGAATACGAGGTGACGGAACCCGCCCCTAACCGCCCCGCGACACCCCGCGATCCGTTGGCAAAACCCTCAGGCTGGACCCGCCCCGAGGAGTGAGCGGCGACTGTTCTCCGGGTTGCGACCGAGGGTCGCGCCCGTCGCACCATCCCTGATTGAGGCGCTGCGGGCGACCTGCTATGCCTTGGCCAAAGATCATTTCAAGCGGAGCGACAGCAGATGGCGGATCAGACGGAAAACGGCGCGGCCGGTGGTAACGGGGCGGCGGAAGCACCGCAGGTCAAGATGCAGATCGTGGGCCAGTTCATCCGCGACATGTCCTTCGAGAACGTCGCCTCGCAAAGCGGTTTCTCGGGTGAGGTGAAGCCCGAGATCGCCATCCAGGTGAACCTGGACGCGCGCAAGCGCGGCGAGACCCAGTACGAGGTCGCGATCAAGCTGTCGTGCAAAAGCAATAATGCCTCGGACCAGAAGCCGATCTTCATCCTCGAGATCGATTATGCAGGTGTCTTCAACATCGAGAACCTGCCCGACGAGCAGCTTCACCCCTTCCTGATGATCGAATGCCCGCGGATGCTGTTCCCCTACCTCCGCCGGGTCGTCAGCGACGTCACCCGTGACGGTGGCTTCGCCCCGCTGAACCTGGAACAGATCGATTTCGTGGCCCTCTATCGCCAGGAACTGGCACGCCGCGCCCAAGCCGAAAGCGCCGGCACGGCCTGATCGGGCCTTACGGGCCGGGCCGGACGCGTTCCGGGCCGCCCGACCGCCGCGGTTTAGCCGCGGCCTTCCTTCAACCACAGGGGCGCATCGCCCAGCTTGGCGACAAACGCGGCATGGGCCTCTGCCTCGGCCGCGGTCAGACGCGAGGGCAGGGGCGTCGGGCGCGGGGCGGGGCGCCAGTCGCCCGCGCCCTGATCGTCGCCACTACCCGAACTGCGCACATTCAGCGCGAAATCGGGCTGCCGGCCGCCGATAAGCTCAAGATAGACCTCGGCCAGGATCTCGGAGTCGAGCAATGCGCCGTGCAGCGTCCGTGCCGAGTTGTCGATGGCAAAGCGCCGGCAAAGCGCATCCAGCGACGAGGGTGCGCCGGGAAAACGCTTGCGCGCGATGGCCAGCGTGTCCAGCGCTTGGGTCATCGGCAGCTTCGTGCGCTTGCACCAGTCCAGCTCGGCGTTGAGGAATTTCATGTCGAACGAGGCGTTGTGGATCACCAGCCGTGCCTCGCCAACAAAGCTGAGGAATTCGTCCGCGATGGCGGCGAAGAGCGGCTTGTCGGCCAGAAACTCGTCGCCCAGCCCGTGCACCTGGAACGCTTCCTGCGGCATGCTGCGCTGGGGATTGATGTATTTGTGAAAGGTCCGGCCCGTGGGCATGTGGTTCAGAAGTTCCACGGCCCCGATCTCGACGATGCGGTGGCCGTCGAAGGGGTCAAGCCCGGTGGTTTCCGTATCCAGAACGATTTCACGCATCGCGATTTCCCCTGATCTGCTCAAGGATCTGTCGCACGGCGGCGGCGGCGGCTTCAAGGGTCGTGGTCGGAATGACGTGATCGGCGCGGCGGCGCTTTTCGGCATCGGGAACCTGGCGGGCCAGGATATTCTCGAACTCGGCCTCGGTCATGGTGCCCCGGGCGAGGACGCGGGCGCGCTGCACCTCGGCCGGCGCGCTGACCACGACCAGCGTGTCGAAACGGTCGGCGGCGCCGGTTTCGAAGATCAGCGGGATATCAAGAACCACGATGTCTGCGCCGGCGCGCGCGGCCTCGTCCAGAAATGCGGCGCGATCGGCGCCGACCAGCGGGTGAACGATCGCCTCGATCCGGGGCAGGGCGGCGTCGTCCCGGGCGATCCAGTCCTTGAGGCGCTGGCGGTCCACAATAGCCTGGCCGGTCGCATCCTCGACAATCGCATCGGGACAGATCCGCGCCAGTGGGGCGACGGCAGCCCCGCCAGGACCATAAAGGCGGTGCACCGCCGCATCGGCATCCCAGACCGGCACCCCTTCGGCGGCGAAAAGTCCCGCCGTCGTCGACTTTCCCATGCCGATGGAACCGGTGAGCCCGATCAGGTGCGGTCGCGTCACGTCTGCGGCCCCGTGTTGGCCATGACATGCGCCCGCAGGGCGTCGGTCACTTCGGGGCGCTGGCCGAACCAGCGTTCAAACCCCGGAACGGCCTGGTGCAACAGCATTCCCAGCCCGTCCACGGTGGTGCAGCCGCGCTCTCGCGCCTGGGCCAGCAGCGGGGTTTCCAGGGGTGCATAGACCAGGTCGGTGACAAGCGCGGAGGGGGACAGACCGTCAAGCGGCACCCGCAGGGGCGGCTGACCCTCCATTCCCAGGGAGGTCGTATTCACCACGGTCGCGGCCTCGTCCAGCATGTTGCCGGCCTGTGACCAGTCGAAGACCGTGATCCGCGCGCCCAGGTCGCCACGGATCTGCTCCGCCCGGGCACGGGTGCGATTGGTCAGCCGCACCTCGGGCGCGCCGGCGTCCAGAAGCGCGCAGACCACCGCGCGCGAGGCCCCGCCCGATCCAAGCACCGCCGCGGGCCCGGCATCGGCCTGCCATCCGGGCGCATGCTGGCGCAGGTTCTCGATAAAACCATAGCCGTCGGTGTTATCCGCGTGGATCTTGCCGTCGGCCCGGAAAATCAAGGTGTTGGCGGCCCCGATCAGCGCGGCACGGTCCGTGACCAGATCGGCCAGCTCCAACGCGCGTTCCTTGTGGGGGATGGTGATGTTGACGCCGCGAAACCCCATGCGGGGCAGGGTGCGCAGCACCCGCTCCAGATCGTCGCGGGCCACGTCCATCGGAATGTAGTGACCGTTCAGCCCGTAATGGCTCAGCCAATACCCATGCAGCCGGGGGGAGCGGCTGTGCGCGATCGGGTGGCCGATGACGCCGGCAAGCGGGATCACATTCTCGCTCATCCGTCGATCTCGCCCTGCAATGTCAGGTAGTTCAGGATCTCGACCAAAGGCAGGCCCAGAACCGAGAAATAGTCGCCCTCGACCCGGCTGAACAAACGCACGCCCTCTTCCTCCAGCTTGTATCCCCCGACCGAGCTGGTCAGCCCGGCCCCGTTCCGCCCCATATAATCCGACAGGAATTCATCTGAAAAGTCGCGCATGGTCAGGCGGACGATACCGACAGTGCGCCACAGGGGTTCGCCGTCGCGATAGATCACCGCCGCCGACAGAAGCCTGTGCGGCCGGCCCCGCAGGCGCAGAAGCTGGGCGCGCGCCTCCTCGGCGTCGCGCGGCTTGTCCAGAATCTCGCCCCCGATTTCCAGCACCTGGTCAGCGCCGATCACCAGCGCGCCGGGGTTCTTGTCGCTGACCTTGCGGGCCTTGTACTCGGCTAGGGTGTCGGCAACGTCGCGGGGTGTTGCACCTTCGTCGGCCAACGCCTGCTTGATCGCCTGCTCGTCGACGCGCGGGGGCAGGGCGGTAAAGCTGACGCCCGCGTTCTCCAGCAGCTGACGGCGTATGGCCGAGGTGGACGCGAGGATGATCTGTGCCGCCATGTGCAGGAACCCGTGGATAAGTCAGCTTTGTTCCCGTGGAGCGTTAGCAAATGATTAACAGGAAAACAGCCCCCGCCGGATTCCTCCCCATTTCTCCCGGCGTTGATACCCCTCTTCCTCCATGTGCACGCAACTGTCCCCGGATGTGCGTTGAATCCGGTCGTCCAGCACGCATACGCCTTTCGCCCACAAAGTTATCCACAGATCCGGATAGCGGAAAATGATTTTGACTCAGAGGCTTGGACTCCTCCTACGCGAGGTTCTTCATGGTTTTTTCCAAGTTGGGGTGACGCAGAGGTCGCCTTGCTTGGATAAGTGGTTAATCCACAGTATCCACTGGCCATACTAAATCATCATATCTTTCTTTCTCTCTTTCTTATCTTAAGAAGGGAAAACCCCGGGACCCGCATGACAGACCTGATGACCGACCTTCTCAGCACGCTTTACCCATGGACCAAGTCCCTGCACGTGATCTCGGTCATCGCCTGGATGGCTGGCCTGTTCTACCTGCCCAGACTGTTCGTCCATCACGCAGAAAAGGTGCGCGAGGGCACCGAGACGGACGCCCTGTTCCAGATGATGGAATTCAAGCTGCTGCGCGTGATCATGGCACCGGCAATGATCGCGACCTGGATCTTTGGCCTGATGCTGGTCCTGACGCCGGGGATCGTCGACTGGACCCAGGGTTGGCCCTGGACCAAGGCCGCGTCGGTGCTGGCAATGACCTGGTTCCACCATTGGTGTGGCAAACGGCGCAAGGAATTTGCCGCCGGCAGCAATCTCAAGAGCGGCAGGCATTACCGGATGATGAACGAGGTGCCGACGCTGCTTCTGATCGTGATCGTGGTCTCGGTCATCGCCCGGCCTTTCTGACGAACATCTGATCCTGGTCTCCTGACAGGGGCTCGCCCCAGGCCGCCCCCCTGAGCCCCCGCCAGATGCCCGCAGACCCTGGGGCGCCACCAGCGGCCCGCTGAGGGGTCTCTGGCCCCCGTGGCACCCCTGGGGACGCCAGCGGGTTTGACTCGGCCGCGCCGGGACTGTAGGGGATGTGGGACCAGCCCGTCCGGGCACCGGTATCTTCCATCGAGACCTGATGTTGCAGCCGCCCGTTCCCGGGTGCCTGAATGCGGAACCCTACCCATGACCACCGAACGTTTGAACCTGTCCGACCTGAAGGCCAAAAGCCCCAAGGATCTGCTGTCCATGGCCGAAGAGCTTGAGATCGACAACGCGTCGACCATGCGCAAGGGCGACATGATGTTCCAGATCCTCAAGGAACAGGCCGAGGATGGCTGGGTGATCGGTGGCGACGGCGTGCTTGAGGTGATGCAGGACGGGTTCGGCTTCCTGCGCTCGCCCGAGGCGAACTACCTGCCCGGTCCCGATGACATCTACGTCTCGCCCGAGATGATCCGTCAGTTCTCGCTGCGCACCGGCGACACGATCGAGGGCGTGATCATCGCCCCCCGCGACACCGAGCGGTATTTCGGCCTGACCCAAGTCGAGAAGATCAACTTCGAGGATCCCGAGCGTGCGCGCCACAAGGTCGCCTTTGACAACCTGACGCCGCTCTACCCCGATGAGCGTCTGAAGATGGAGCTGGACGATCCCACCACCAAGGACCGTTCGGCCCGGATCATCGATCTGGTCTCGCCCATCGGCAAGGGCCAGCGTTCGCTGATCGTGGCGCCGCCGCGTACGGGTAAAACGGTTCTTCTGCAGAACATTGCCCACTCGATCGAGAAGAACCACCCCGAGTGCTACCTGATCGTCCTGCTGATCGACGAACGCCCCGAAGAAGTCACCGACATGCAGCGTTCGGTCAAGGGCGAGGTCGTCTCCTCGACCTTCGACGAACCTGCGACCCGTCACGTGGCCGTCTCGGAGATGGTGATCGAAAAGGCCAAGCGGCTGGTCGAGCACAAGCGCGATGTCGTCATCCTGCTGGACTCGATCACGCGCCTCGGCCGTGCCTTCAACACCGTCGTCCCGTCCTCGGGCAAGGTGCTGACCGGCGGTGTCGACGCCAACGCCCTGCAACGGCCCAAACGCTTCTTCGGTGCCGCACGGAACATCGAGGAGGGCGGCTCGCTCACCATCATCGCGACCGCGCTGATCGATACCGGCAGCCGCATGGACGAGGTGATCTTCGAAGAGTTCAAGGGCACCGGCAACTCCGAGATCGTGCTGGACCGCAAGGTCGCCGACAAGCGCGTCTTCCCGGCGATGGACATCCTCAAGTCCGGCACCCGGAAAGAAGAGCTGCTGGTCGACAAGATCGATCTTCAGAAAACCTATGTCCTGCGCCGCATCCTCAACCCGATGGGCACCACTGATGCGATCGAGTTCTTGATCTCGAAGCTCAAGCAGACCAAGTCCAATTCCGAGTTCTTCGATTCGATGAACACCTGACAGGGCTGCTGAAAGACGCATTAGCGTTTTAAATCAGAGGTTTAACAGATGGATACCGTCTTTGCCACAGCGTCTGGCCGCGGCAAGGCAGGCGTGACCGTTGTCCGCATTTCCGGCCCCCGAGCCTGGGCGGTCGTCGAAAGTCTTGCGGGTGCGCTGCCGGCGCCGCGCGTCGCCTCGCTGCGCAAGCTGCGCGACCGCAAAGGCGATTATCTGGACGAGGCGCTTGTCCTGACCTTTGCTGAGGGCGCAAGTTTCACCGGCGAGCAGTCGGCAGAGCTTCATATCCACGGCAGCATGGCGACGCTGGCCGCGCTGTCGCGGGAACTGTCTGAATTCGAGGGGCTGCGCCTGGCCGAACCCGGCGAGTTCACCCGCCGCGCACTGGAAAACGGCCGGCTGGACCTGACCCAGGTGGAGGCGCTTGGCGACCTGATCGAGGCCGAAACCGAATCCCAGCGCCGCCAGGCCCTCCGCGTCCTGGATGGGGAACTTGGCCGAAAGACCGAGGCATGGCGCCGCGACCTCATCCGCGCCGCCGCTCTGATCGAGGCGACCATCGATTTCGCCGACGAGGACGTACCCACTGACGTGACCCCCGAGGTGCTGGAGCTGCTAACGCGCGTCCAGGCTGAACTGGAGCGTGAGATTGCCGGATCCTTCGCCGCAGAGCGGGTGCGCGACGGGTTCGAGGTTGCGATCATCGGCCCCCCGAATGCCGGGAAATCGACCCTGCTTAACGCGTTTGCGGGGCGTGATGCGGCCATCACCTCGGACATCGCGGGCACAACCCGGGATATTGTGGAGGTGCGCATGGACCTGGGCGGCCTCGCTGTCACCATGCTGGACACCGCCGGTCTGCGCAGCACTGAGGACCGGGTTGAAGCCCTGGGGATCGAGCGGGCAATCGACCGGGCGCGTAAGGCAGACCTGCGCGTCTTTCTGGATGTGGAGGGCGAGGGTGTCGACCTGTCGCCGGAGGCCGGCGATCTAGTCGTCCGTGCCAAGGCCGATCTTAATCCCCCCGCATCCACCGACGTCATCGGCGTCTCGGGTAAGTCCGGCGAAGGGGTAGGGCAGCTTTTGCGGATGATCGAGGAGCGGCTTTCGACCCGTGCGACCTCCGCCGCCAGTGCGGTGAAAGAGCGTCACCGGGTGGCCATGACCCGCACAGTTTCGTCTTTGACCGAGGCGACGCGTATAGTAGAAGGCGAGTCTGATTTTGCCGAATTGGGCGCCGAGCACATCAGGATCGCTCTGCGCACCCTCGATGCGCTGATCGGGCGCGTCGATGTCGAAAACGTGCTGGATGAGATTTTCAGCAGCTTCTGTCTGGGAAAGTAGGAGTGTTTCACGTGAAACATCGGTACCCGGTTATCGTTGTCGGAGGTGGTCACGCAGGATGCGAGGCCGCCGCTGTCAGCGCGCGGATGGGCGTTCCCACGATCCTTGTTACACTGAAGCGCGGCGACCTTGGCGTCATGTCGTGCAACCCGGCGATTGGCGGGCTGGGCAAGGGGCACTTGGTTCGCGAGATCGACGCGCTTGATGGCATCATGGGCAAGGCCGCCGATCGTGCCGGTATCCAGTTCCGTCTTCTGAACCGCCGCAAAGGTCCGGCCGTCCAAGGACCGCGTGCCCAAGCTGATCGTGAGGCGTACAAGGCCGCAATCCAGGACCTGCTTAGCAGGCTGGAACATCTCCGCATCGTCGAGGGGGAGGTCGCCGACCTGACCATGGATGGCGGGCGGGTAACGGGCGTGATCCTCGCAGATGGCAGCCGGCTCGCAGCTTCCTCCGTCATTCTGACCACCGGCACTTTCTTGGGCGGGACAATCCATATCGGCGAAGAACGCCGGACCGGCGGGCGGATGGGCGACAATGCATCCCTCAAACTCGCCGAAAGGATGAAGGGGTTCGAACTTCCGCTTGGTCGGCTGAAGACGGGAACCCCTCCACGATTGGACGGCAAGACAATCGACTGGTCCGTGGTTGATCGCCAACCGGGCGACGAAGATCCGGTCCTCTTCTCGTTCGACAGCGCGGCGCCAGTGCTGCGCCAGGTTGATTGCGGAGTCACGGCGACCAACGCCCAAACCCATGACATCATTCTTGAAAACATCGGCCGCTCGGCCATGTATGGCGGTCATATCAGCGGGGTTGGCCCCCGCTATTGCCCGTCGATCGAAGACAAGATCATGCGGTTTGCCGACAAGGACAGCCACCAGGTCTTCCTTGAGCCAGAGGGGCTGACCACCAGCACGGTTTACCCCAACGGGATCTCAACCTCTCTTCCAGTTGATGTGCAGGAAGCTTACGTCCGCTCCATCCGCGGCTTGGAAAATGTTGAGATTACTCAACCCGGATACGCGATCGAGTATGATTACATCGATCCACGTGCTTTGCGCCGGACGCTGGAGTGCAAGCAAATCCCGGGCCTCTTTCTGGCCGGGCAGATCAATGGAACAACCGGCTATGAAGAGGCGGCCGCCCAAGGCCTGCTGGCCGGGATCAACGCGGCCAGTGCTGCACAGGGTAACGACGATTTCGTCCTTGGGCGGGCCGAGGCCTATATCGGCGTTATGATCGACGACCTGGTAACCAAGGGCGTTGCCGAGCCGTATCGCATGTTCACCTCGCGTGCTGAGTTCCGGCTTTCGCTACGGGCCGACAATGCCGACCAAAGATTGACTGGACTTGGTGATGAGGTGGGCTGCGTCAGCGAGTCGCGTCGGTCCCGGTTCCTCGAGAAAATGGACCTTCTGGCGGCCGGGGAGGCCATGCTTAAAGAGAGGGCCTACTCCGCAACCGAACTTGAGGCCCGCGGCATAACCGTGCGGCAGGACGGATCCCGCCGCTCGGCTTATGACCTACTGTCTTACAGCGATCAGGACCCGGAGCAGGTGATGTCGTTGGTGGAAGGCGCGGAGGCGATTGCCCCGGAAATTCGCGCCCAGTTGATGGCTGACGCGCGCTACGCCCATTATGTGGAGCGTCAGCAGCACGATGTCGATTCCCTACGGAAGGATGAGCAGCGGCTGATCCCGCCCGGGTTCGATTACGAATTGGTGCGTGGGCTGTCGAACGAGGTTAAGAGCAAACTTCAGGCATCTCTGCCCGAAACATTGGGCCAGGCTGCGCAGATTGAAGGCATCACGCCTGCGGCACTTATGCTGATACTCGGCCATTTGAGGAAGCATGACGTCAAAAAAGCCGGCTGAAGCCCTCATCGACGGTTTGGTTGTTTCACGTGAAACAATCGACAAGCTTAAGCAATACCAAGCGCTGCTGGAAAAGTGGAACCGATCGATCAACTTAGTTGCTCGTTCGACCATTCAGGACGCTTGGGAGCGACATATCCTTGATAGCGCGCAGCTCATGCTGCCCGCTCGAGCAGGCGAGCATTGGCTGGATATCGGCAGTGGCGCCGGTTTCCCAGGTTTGGTTTGTGCCATCATATCGGCAGAAACCCATCCGGATCGAAAATTCACTCTGCTCGAGGCCGATCAGCGAAAGACTGAGTTCCTGCGCAGTGTTTCACGTGAAACAAGCACGCCCGTTACTGTAATCGCCGAAAGAATTGAGCGTCAGGCATCCCTTGGGGCCGATATCATCTCTGCCCGTGCCCTGGCGCCATTGAAGCATTTGCTCGCGCATGTTGACCGACACGGTGCCCCGGGGGCCACGGCGCTTCTGCTAAAAGGGCGCACGCACCGGGACGAAGTCGAAGAAGCTCTTGCGCAGTGGCGTTTCCAGACGCAGATTAGACCAAGCCGTACACAAGAAGACGCTGTCGTTCTGGAAATAAGCGAGGTCGAGCGTGCAGAATGAACCCCATATCATCGCAGTCGTTAATCAGAAGGGCGGGGTGGGCAAGACCACCACGACGATCAACCTGGGCGCTGCGCTGGCCTCAAAGGGGCTGAATGTCCTGATCGTGGATCTGGACCCCCAAGGTAACGCATCGACGGGCCTGGGGATCGAACCGGAAGACCGCGAATTCACCACGTATGACCTGATCATCGAAGGCACCGCCCTTGCCGACGTGGTAAGGCCGACAAAGTTCAACCGGTTGATGATCGCGCCGGCGACAACTGACCTCAGCTCGGCCGATATGCAGCTGGTTTCCCATGAAAAGCGGATATTTCTGCTTCAGAAGGCATTGCGGGAGGGAGTTCAGGACCAGAAGTTCGATTTCGTCCTGATCGATTGCCCGCCCTCGCTGAACCTGCTCACTCTGAACGCCATGGTCGCGGCGCATGCTTTGCTGATCCCGCTGCAAAGCGAGTTCTTTGCGCTGGAGGGGCTGTCCCAGTTGATGCTGTCGATCCGCGAGATACGTCAGACGGCCAACCCCGATTTGCGCATCGAGGGGGTGGTCCTGACCATGTTCGACGCGCGCAACAACTTGGCGCGGCAGGTTGAAGAGGATGCCCGGGACAATCTTGGGGATCTGGTCTTCAAGACCAAGATTCCGCGAAATGTTCGGGTCAGCGAGGCGCCCAGCTATGCAATGCCGGTGATCCAGTATGATCCGACCTCCCGCGGGAGCGTCGCCTACAAGTCGCTGGCCACGGAAATCATGAAACAACACAGTGAACGCGGGGTGCAGCATGTCGGATAAAAAGCAGGAGCGCCGCGGCCTGGGTCGTGGCCTGTCGGCACTGATGGCCGACGTGGATCTGCAACCCGGCAAGGCCCGAAGCGAACCTGCGGCGGCCGAGCGCGTGGTTCCGATAGAGAAGATTGCTGCCAACCCTGACCAGCCGCGCCGCGATTTCTCGGCTCAGGCGCTGCAGGAACTGACGGATTCGGTGCGCGAGAAGGGGATCATCCAACCGCTGATCGTTCGTCCGCACCCCGCCGGCGCGGACCGGTTCGAGATCGTGGCGGGCGAACGACGCTGGCGCGCCGCCCAGCGTGCCCAACTTCATGAAATTCCAGTTATTGTCAGGGACTTGGACGATACTGAGGTCCTTGAGCTGGCGATCATCGAGAACATCCAGCGCGCCGATCTGAACGCGGTGGAGGAGGCGGCCGGCTACAAGCAGTTGATGGAGAAGTTCGGGCATACGCAGGAACGTCTGTCGGCCTCGCTTGGGAAGTCGCGCAGTCATATCGCGAACCTCATGCGCCTGCTGCAGTTGCCCGAAGACGTGCAGGACCATCTGCGCCAGGGGCGGCTGAGCGCGGGGCATGCGCGGGCGCTCATCACCACGGAAAACCCGTCGGAGCTTGCCCGCCAAGTGATCGCGAAGGGCCTGTCGGTGCGCCAAACCGAAGATCTGGCCAAGGGGGGCGGCGGCAGCTCAGCCGCGCCCAAAGCGTCGCGCAAGTCCAGTGGGCGAACCACCGATCCGGATACGCTGGCGCTGGAGGATCAGCTGACGGCGAACCTCGGTCTGGAGGTACGGATCGAGCACCAGGCTGGCCAGGAAAGCGGTCGAATGGTCCTGAATTACAAGGATCTGGACCAGCTTGATGGGCTGATCGCGCTTCTGAACGTCAGGCCGATGGACGTGTCCAGATAAAGATCGTCACGGCGACCAATACGGCGGCTTGAATTCCAAGGATTTGCGGACGCACGCCCATCGCGACCGACAGGGCGAAGGCCAGACCGATCGATAGGCTGGCGAGCCGTTTTGCCCTCGGGCCGATTGCACCACGTTCCTGCCAATCGGTGATGGGCGGGCCCAGGCGCGGATGCCCGATCAGCCAGGCGTGCACCCGCTGGGATGAGCGGGCAAAGCAGAAGGCGGCCAGCAGCAGGAACGGCACGGTGGGCAGCAGGGGCAACAGGATGCCCGCCAATCCGAGGATCAGGCTTAGCATTCCGATGATGAACCAGAACGCGCGCATCAGCCGGCCAGAAGTTCGCGCAGCACGCCGTTCAGAACCAGGCGACCGGCGCCCGTGACCCGTAGGCGATCGCCGTCATGAACGAGGTAGCCGTCATCTGAAAGCTGCTTGATTGCGCTATAGGGCAGGGGGCGGCCCAGAAGATCCTGAACTTGGGAAACCGAGACACCGTCGGATATCCGAAGCCCCATCAGTAGCAGTTCTTCGCCCTGATCGGCCTTTGTAAGAGCCGTTCTGAGGCTTTCCCCGTGCCCCTGCCGCTCCACCGCCTGAAGCCAGGCCCCGGGCGCAAGATGGGTCTCGGTCGCGTAACGCTGACCATCGGATACGATACGCCCGTGGGCGCCGGGACCGACGCCCACGTATTCGCCGCCCTTCCAGTAGATCATGTTGTGGCGGGATTCGGCGCCCGGCCGGGCGTGGTTTGAGATCTCGTAGGCCGGCAGGCCGGCGTCAGCGGTCATGGCCTGGGTCATCTCGAACATCGCGGCGGCGGTGTCCTCGTCCGGCAGGCCTTTCAAGCCACCGCGTGCCATACGCTCGCCAAAGGCGGTGCCTTCCTCGATCGTCAGTTGATAAAGCGAGAGATGATCGGCCGCCATGTTGAGGGCGGAAGACAATTCCTCCTCCCAGGCTGCAAGGCTTTGGTCCTGGCGCGCGTAGATCAGATCAAAGCTCACCTGAGGGAACGTCTCTCGCGCGAAGTCAAAGGCGCGGCGGGCTTCCTCGACCGAGTGCAGCCGGCCCAGGCGACGCAAATCGTCGTTGTTTAGAGCCTGAATTCCCATGGATACGCGGTTCACCCCGGCCTGCCGGTAGCCTTGGAACCGGCCCGCCTCGACCGAAGTGGGGTTGGCCTCCAGCGTGACTTCGAGGCTGTTGGAGAGGCGCCAGTTGCGGCGGATCCTGTCCATGATCGCCTGGACCAGGCTGGCGGACATCAGGCTGGGCGTGCCGCCGCCGAAGAACACGGTGTCGAGGATGCGGTCCGGTGTCTCGGCCGCGGCGCGATCAAGCTCGGCCAGGTAGGCGGTTTCCCATTGTTCCTGATCGATCCGGGCCACGACATGGGAGTTGAAATCGCAATAGGGGCATTTTGCCTGGCAGAAGGGCCAATGCAGATAAAGGCCGAAACCCCCTTGTGAAGGTTCAGTCATCGGGGTTTGCGAAACAGCCTGCGACCAGCTGCGCGAAGGCGTCGGCCCGGTGGCTGATGCGGTTTTTCTGCCAGCGTTCCATTTCGCCGAAGGTCTGGTCGAACCCGTCAGGCTGGAAGATCGGATCATAGCCATGGCCCTGTTCACCGCGCATCGGCCAGACGATCTGCCCGTCCATCTTGCCCGGGAATACTTCGTCATGGCCGTCCGGCCATGCAAGGACCAGGGTGCAACAAAAGCGGGCGCGGCGGGGGAAGGGGGCGGCGATCCGCTCAAGCTCGTCCCAGGTGCGGCGCATGGCCATTTCGAAATCGCGGCCTTCGGGCGTTTCGGCCCAGTCGGCGGTGTAGACGCCCGGCTTGCCGCCAAGCGCCTCGATCTCGATCCCGCTGTCGTCGGAAAGGGCCGGCAGCCCGGTGGCCCGGGCTGCGGCATGGGCCTTGATGCGGGCATTGCCGACGAAGCTGTCTTCGGTCTCCTCGGGCTCGGGCAGGTCATGCTCGGCCGCGGAGGTGACGTTCACGTCGTAAGGCGCCAGCAGGCGCCGGATCTCCTCCAGCTTGCCCTGGTTGTGGGTCGCAATCAGCAGGGTATCGCCGGAGAAGCGCCGCATCAGATGGCCGCCTTCTGGGCCTCGACCAATTGGGTGATCCCGGCCTCAGCAAGGTTCATCAGCTCGTCGAACTGGGTGCGCGAAAATGTCGCACCTTCGGCCGATCCCTGGATTTCGATCAGGCCGTGGCTGCCGGTCATCACGAAGTTGGCGTCGGTGCCAGCTTGGGAATCTTCGGCGTAATCCAGATCAAGGATGGTCTGCCCGGCGTAGACGCCGCAGGAGACGGCGGCCACGTGGTCGGTCAGCGGATCGCTGGTGATGTCGCCGGCCTTCATCAGCTTGTTGACCGCAAGGCGCAGGGCGACCCAGCCGCCGGTGATCGAGGCGCAGCGGGTGCCGCCGTCGGCCTGGATCACGTCGCAGTCGATGCTGATCTGACGTTCGCCCAGGGCCGAGCGGTCGATCCCGGCACGCAGGCTGCGGCCGATCAGGCGCTGGATCTCCTGGGTGCGGCCGGACTGGCCGTTCTTGGCCTCACGGCGCATACGGGTGTTGGTGGCGCGGGGCAGCATGCCGTATTCGGCCGTGACCCAGCCAAGACCGGTGTTCTTGAGGAAGGGCGGCACGCGCTCTTCCAGGGTGGCGGTGCACAGCACGTGGGTGTCACCACAGCGGATCAGGCAGGAGCCCTCGGCGTGTTTCATAACCCCGGTTTCGATTGAAACCGGGCGCAATTCGCTTATCTGTCGGCCTGAGGGGCGCATGCAAAACCGTCCTTGTCCATTGATTGCGGCACAGATAGCCGGGCGTGGTTGATCAAGACAAGCCCTGATTGACCCCGCCAGCGCGACGGATTTAATGGCATTCCACGATTGGCGGATCACATGACCGACAGCGGCGACATACTGAAACAGATGAACGACCGCTCCCGCGAAGTCTTTCGCCGGGTCGTCGAGGGTTACCTGATCACCGGGGACCCCGTCGGTTCGCGCACGCTCACGCGCAGTATGAGCGAACGGATCAGTGCCGCGACCGTGCGCAACGTGATGCAGGATCTGGAGCATCTCGGCTTGCTGGACAGCCCCCATGTCTCGGCCGGGCGGATCCCGACCCAACAGGGGTTGCGGATGTTCGTCGACGGCCTTCTGGAGGTCGATGACCTGACGCCCGACGACCGTCTGCGGATCGAGGCGACGGTCGGCAACAGCAACGGGGATGTGGGTTCCATCCTTGACCGGGTGGGCGCGGCCCTGTCGGGCGTGACGCGGGGGGCGAGCCTGGTGCTTGCGCCCAAGCACGAGGCCCCGATCAAGCATATCGAATTCGTCAGCCTGGCGCCGCACCGGGCGCTGGTGGTTCTGGTCTTTGCCGACGGCCAGGTCGAGAACCGTGTCTTCACCCCGCCGCCGGGACTGACCCCTTCGGCCATGCGCGAGGCCGCGAATTTCGTCAACGCCGTCGCAGAGGGGCTGACCCTGTCCGAGCTGGGCGCGCGGATGACCAAGGAGATCGCCCGCCGCCGGCAGGAGATCGACGTGCTGGCCCGCGATCTGGTGGAGAGCGGCCTGGCGATCTGGGATGACGCCGACGGTCAGAACGAGCGGCTGATCGTGCGCGGCCGGGCGAATCTGCTGGGTGAGGGCGGCAGCGAGGCCGATCTTGACCGCATCCGTTCGCTTTTCGACGACCTGGAGCGCAAGCGGGACATCGCGGAATTCCTTGAATTGGCCGAGGCAGGCGATGGTGTGCGGATTTTTATCGGCTCCGAGAACAAGCTTTTTTCACTTTCGGGTTCCTCTTTGGTCGTCAGCCCATATATGAACGCTGACCGAAAGATTGTGGGCGCGGTCGGTGTGATCGGTCCGACGCGGCTGAACTACGGACGCGTCGTTCCGATCGTGAACTATACCGCGCAACTGGTGGGAAAGCTGATTTCCGACCGAGGCTGACAGGTGACGAAATGGCTGAATCGAGAGAAAACCCCTTTTTGGACGATCCCGACGAACTGATGAACGCGGAATCCGACGACCTCATCGACATCACGGATGACGAGGCCAGCAACGAGCAGCGCCCCTCCGGCGCGGCCGAGATGGCTGCCCTGACCGAAGAGCGGGATGAGCTGAAGGACCGGTTGCTGCGGGCGCTGGCCGATGCCGAGAACATGCGCAAGCGTAGCGACCGCGACCGGCGCGAGGCCGAGCAGTATGGCGGCTCCAAGCTGGCCCGCGACATGCTGCCGGTCTACGACAACCTGCGCCGGGCGCTGGATGCCGCCAATGACGAGCATCGCAGCACCGCCGGTCCGATCCTGGAAGGGATCGAACTGACCATGCGCGAGCTTCTGAATGTGTTTTCCAAGCACGGCATCACGCCCGTCAGCCCCGAGGTTGGCGACAAGTTCGATCCCCAGATGCATCAGGCCATGTTCGAAGCGCCGCTGCCCGGCACCCGCGCCGGCGAGATCATCCAGGTGATGGTCGAAGGCTTCCTGCTGCACGACCGCCTTCTGCGCCCGGCGCAGGTCGGTGTGTCCTCGACCCCCGCCAGCTGAGGGGCAGGCCCCGCTGGGGCAACGCTTTCTATGGACGATTGAATGAACCGGGCCCCAGCGCCCGGTTTTTTCTTTTCGCGCCTGGTCCGTGGATCGCGTGGACGCTTCAGCCCCGATCGCGACCCAGCGCCTTCATCTCGTAGACGAGGTTCAGCGCCTCCATGGGCGTCAGCTGGTCCGGGTTCACGGCCTCCAACCGCTCGGCCAGGGGATCGGCGGCGGGGGGCGCGGGACGGACCGGTGGCGGCGGCGTGGCCGAGAAAAGCGGCAGATCGTCGATCAAGGTCTGCTTGCGCTTTCCGCCCTCGCGCTCGCCCTGTTCAAGGGCCTCAAGCACGGTGCGCGCCCGTTCCACGACCGAGGCCGGCAGCCCCGCCAGCCGCGCCACCTGCACCCCGTAGGAGCGGTCGGCGGCGCCGCGACGCACCTCGTGCAGGAAGATCACCTCGCCCTCCCATTCCTTGACGGCGACGGTGGCGTTCTCCACCCCCTCCAGCTTGGCCGAGAGGCCGGTCAGCTCGTGGTAATGGGTAGCGAAAAGAGCGCGGCAGCGGTTGGTGTCGTGCATGTGCTCCAACGTCGCCCATGCGATGGACAGGCCATCGTATGTGGCGGTGCCGCGCCCGATCTCATCCAGGATGACCAGCGCATTCTCGTCGGCTTGGTTGAGGATGGCGGCGGTCTCGACCATCTCGACCATGAAGGTCGAGCGGCCCCGCGCCAGGTCGTCCGAGGCGCCGACGCGGCTGAAAATCTGCGACACCAGCCCGATCCGTCCCGAGGTGGCGGGAATGTAGGAACCGGCCTGCGCCAGCAGCGCGATCAGCGCGTTCTGCCGAAGGAAGGTCGACTTACCGGCCATGTTGGGACCGGTCAGAAGCCAGATGCGCGCGGGATCGGCGCCGGTGCCGTCCTCGCCCGACAGATCGCAATCATTGGCGATGAATGCGGCGCCCCCCTGCTGGCGAAGGGCGCGTTCTACCACCGGATGGCGTCCGCCGCGAATGTCGAAGGCGCGGCTGTCCTCCATCTGCGGGCGCGACCAGTCGCATTCCACCGCCAGGTCGGCCAGAGCGCGGGAATGATCGACCTCTGCCAGCCCTGCGGCGGCATCGCCAAGCTGGGGGGCGAGGGCCAAAACCTCGTCGCAAAGCGTGGAAAAGAGCCGTTTTTCGATCTCCTGCGCGCGGCCGCCAGCGTTCAGAATGCGGGTTTCAAGCTCGCTCAGTTCGACTGTGGTGAAGCGGATGGCGTTGGCGGTGGTCTGGCGGTGGATGAAGCGTTGCGACAACGGCTCGGCCAGCAGCTTGGCCGAATGGGTGGCGGTAGCCTCGATGAAATAGCCCAGCACGTTGTTGTGCTTGACCTTCAGGCTCTGGATCCCCGTCTCCTCGGCATAGTGGGCCTGCAGGCGGGCGATGACGCCGCGCCCCTCGTCGCGAAGCTGGCGCGCCTCGTCCAGTTCGGGGTCCACCCCGGGGGCGATGAAGCCGCCGTCGCGCACCAGGAGCGGCGGCTCCGCCACCAGCGCCGATTGCAGCCGTTCAAGAAGGGCGTCATGTCCCATCAGGCTTTGCACCGCCTCGGCCAGGACGGGCGGCATCTCAAGCCGGCAAAGGCTATCGGCGATGCGGTCCGCCTGCTCCAACCCGTTGCGCACGGCGGCCAGATCGCGCGGCCCGCCACGTTCCAGCGACAGGCGCGACAAGGCCCGCGACAGATCCGGCACCTTGCGCAGCGTGTCGCGCAGGTCGGCGGCGATGGCGCGGTTCTCGACCAGCCATTCGACGGCGTCGTGGCGCGCCCGCACCGTTTCCAGATGGCGCGAGGGGCTGGACAGGCGCCGCTCAAGCAACCGGGCGCCCCCGGCGGTGGCCGTCCGGTCGATGGCAGATATCAGCGACCCTGCGCGTCCCCCCGACAGGGCCTGGGTCAGTTCCAGATTGCGGCGGGTGGCGCCGTCGATCTGCACGGCATCGCGCGCCTGTTCACGCACCGGCGCCCGCAACAGCGGCAGATTCCCCTTCTGGGTCAGGGTCAGATATTCGACGATGCCGCCCATGGCCGCCAGCTCTGCCCGGTCGAAGCGCCCGAAGGCCTCGAGCGTGCCGACCTTGAAAAGATCGGTCAGGCGATGCTCGGCCGCGGTGCTGTCGAAGGCGGAGGCCGCCAGCGGCGTCAGCGCCGCGCCCATCTCGCGGGCGATATCGCGCAGGGGCTCCTGCGCGCCCTCGGCAACGATAACCTCGCGCGGGGTCAGGCGGGCCAGTTCGGGCGACAGGCGGACGGCGGGGCAGGGCATGACGTGAAAGGCGCCGGTCGAGATATCGACCCAGGCCAGCGCCGCCGTGTCGCGCACCTGTGCCCAGGCCGAAAGGTAGTTGTGACGCCGGGCGTCCAGCAGGGCATCCTCGGTCAGGGTGCCGGGGGTGACGAGGCGCACGACCTCGCGCCGGACCACGGATTTCGAGCCGCGCTTGCGGGCCTCGGCCGGATCCTCGGTCTGTTCGCAGACGGCGACGCGAAAGCCCTTGCGGATCAAGGTCAGCAGGTAGTTTTCGGCAGCATGCACCGGCACGCCGCACATGGGTATGTCATCGCCCAGGTGCTTGCCGCGTTTGGTCAGCGAGATGTCCAGCGCCTCGGCGGCGGCGACGGCATCGTCAAAGAACATCTCGTAGAAATCGCCCATCCGGTAGAACAGGAGCGCGTCCTGATGCTCGGACTTGATTTCAAGGAATTGCGCCATCATCGGCGTGACAGCCGTCTTTGCTACACTCACGGTTGCCCCCGAACAGAATTTCGCAAAAGACTAACGGTGCGCGACAGCGACGAAAAGCGGGAATTCACCCGCGGGCAGAACGCGGCCGAAACCGGGGAAATGCCCTTGGTTAGGCCCTGTTTCATGGAGAATGCGACATGGGTATCTGGGTTCTGGGGTCGATCAATCTTGACCATGTCTACCGGGTGCACGAGCTGCCGCGCGCCGGCGAGACGATAGCAGCGCATGACTATTCCTGCGGGCTGGGCGGCAAGGGTGCCAACCAGTCGATCGCGGCCGCACGCGCCGGGGCGACGGTGCACCATGTCGGCGCGGTGGGCCCCGACGGCGACGCGGCCATTGCGGCCCTGTCGCAGGCCGGGGTGGACGTCGCTGGCGTCGACCGGCAGGCGGGGCCGACGGGCCACGCCATCATCAACGTCGATGATTCCGGGGAAAATGCCATCGTGATCCTTGCCGGTGCCAACGCCTGCCTGGACACAGGAAGGATCACCCAGGCCCTCGCCGCTGCCGCGCCGGGCGACACGCTGATGCTTCAGAACGAGACCAACGCGGTCGAGGAGGCCGCTTCGATCGGTCGGGCGAAGGGCCTGCGCGTGGCCTATTCCGCCGCGCCCTTCGATGCCGGGGCGGTTCGGGCAATGCTGCCCCTGTGCGATATTCTTCTGTGCAATGAGGGCGAGGCCGAGGAGATCCGCCAAATGCTGGGTTGCTCTGTCGAGGAGATACCGGTGCCGACGCTGGTCGTCACCCGTGGCGCGCGCGGCGTGGGCCTTTACGTCCAGGGGCAGGAGACGGTGGAACAGCCTGCCTTCAAGGTTGATCCCGTCGATACGACCGGCGCGGGTGACACTTTCGCGGGCTACTTCATTGCCGGGCTGGACGGGGGGCCAAACGGGGGGCTGAACCCGCGCGAGGCGCTGGCCCGCGCGGCGGCAGCCTCGGCGATACAGGTGACGAGGGCCGGTGCCGCCATCGCGATACCGGCCCTTGCCGAGGTGCTTGAATTTCAGAAGGCTCGGTGACGGGGCCCGCCCGGGCCCCGACTCCCTTAGCCCTTGAGGCGACGGTTGCGCATGGCGATCAGGCGCAGGCGCAGGGCGTTCAGCTTGATGAAGCCCGCCGCGTCCTTCTGGTCATAGGCGCCGGCGTCATCCTCGAAGGTCACATGCTCTTCCGAGTAGAGCGAGTGATCCGACCAGCGGCCGACGGTGCGGGCCAAGCCCTTGTAAAGCTTCAGCCGGACAGTGCCGGTCACATGCTCCTGGCTCTTGTCGATCAGGGCCTGGAGCATCTCGCGCTCGGGCGAGAACCAGAAGCCGTTGTAGATCAGCTCGGCATACTGCGGCATGATCTGGTCCTTCAGATGCGCCGCGCCACGGTCCAGGGTGATCTGCTCGATGCCGCGGTGGGCCTCCAGCAGGATGGTGCCGCCGGGGGTCTCGTAGATGCCGCGGGATTTCATGCCGACAAAACGCCCCTCGACCAGGTCGAGGCGGCCGATGCCGTGCTTGCCGCCCAGCTCGTTCAGGCGGGTCAGGATGGTGGCGGGCGACATGGCCTCGCCGTTGATCGAGACGGCATCGCCCTTCTCGAACCCGACCTCGATATACTCGGGGGTGTCGGGCGCATCCTCGGGGTGGACCGTGCGCTGGTAGACGTAATCGGGTGCCTCGTCGGCGGGATCCTCAAGCACCTTGCCCTCGGACGAGGTGTGCAGCAGGTTGGCGTCGACGCTGAACGGCGCCTCGCCGCGCTTGTCCTTGGCGATCGGGATCTGGTTCCGCTCGGCAAAGTCCAGCAGCTTGGTACGGCTGGTCAGGTCCCACTCGCGCCAGGGCGCGATGACCTTGATGTCGGGGTTCAGCGCGTAGGCGGACAGCTCGAAGCGGACCTGGTCGTTGCCCTTGCCGGTGGCGCCATGGGCGACGGCATCGGCGCCGGTCGCCTCGGCAATCTCGATCAGGCGCTTGGAAATCAGCGGCCGTGCGATCGAGGTGCCCAGCAGGTAGAGCCCTTCGTAAAGGGCGTTGGCGCGGAACATCGGGAAGACGAAGTCGCGGGTGAACTCCTCGCGCAGGTCCTCGATATAGATCTCCGAGACGCCCATCATCTCGGCCTTCTTGCGGGCGGGCTCAAGCTCTTCGCCCTGGCCGAGGTCGGCGGTGAAGGTGACGACTTCGCAATCGTATTCGGTGCGGAGCCACTTCAGGATGATCGAGGTGTCGAGGCCGCCTGAATAGGCAAGGACGACTTTCTTGGGCGCGGACATGTTGCAAGCTCCGATGTTGGGGGCCGATGATCTGGGGCGCGATTATCGGTTTACAGCCTTCTGCGCAAGGGATGGCGCGGTCGCGACCGGCCAGCCGCCGCCGGTGTGGCCTTTGCAGCCGGCGGCAGGGTCGCGGGGCGATGGCGGCGCGGGGTGGTGACGCGCTACGCGGGCCTGCGCCGGTCAATCTCGGCCTCGGCCAGGCGGATGCTGTCCTGAAGGCAATCGCCAAGGGCGTCGGGGGCGGCCTCGGGCGGGGGCGTGGATTTCCCGTCCTCGTGCAGAAGGCAAAGCCGCGCCAGCCCGTCGAAGCCCAGCGCCTCTGCCGCGCCGCGCAACCCGTGGCACAGCTGTGCCGCCGCGGGGGTGCCAATGGCGCCGCCAAGCTGCGTGATGGTTTCCTGGGCCTCCTCGGCGAAAACTGCGATGACCGCGCGGCATTCGCCCGCGCCCAACTCGCGAAGCAACTCGTGAAACTTGATGGTGTTCAGCATCGCACCCTCCTGTCCGGGGCATTTAGGACAAAAAAACATTCAACGAACATTAAGACGCACGCGGTTAGCGGTGGTCCTGAAAGGAGGGCGCCGATGCAGCCTGGACAGCAGAACGGGGCCGCTACCGGCCCGATAACACGCGCCGAGACGGGGGACGCCCGCCCCGACGTGCGCCCCGGACCCCGGCCCGAGGCGCTATCCGGCCCGGCGGCCCCCCGGCGGCAAGGGCGTGCATCGGACCCCTCGCGGTCGCCGCGGGCACGGCCGCGCGACGCCGGCTTACCATCCTGCTGGTCGAGGACAGTCCGACCCAACGCCGTATCCTGTGCCGGACGCTGGAACGCTTCGGCTTTCGCGTGCTCGAGGCCGCGTCGGGCGCCCGGGCGATGGAGATCTGCCGCACGACCCAGATCGACATGGTCATCTGCGACTGGATCATGCCCGGCATGTCAGGCCCCGAATTCTGCCGCAGCTTTCGCAAGCTGGACCGGGAGGGATATGGCTATTTCATCCTGATGACCTCGATCAGCGACAAGGCCGCGGTCGCGGCGGCGCTGGACATCGGGGCGGATGATTTCGTCACCAAGCCGGTGGATGTGTCCGAGCTTCGCGCCCGCATCCGCGCCGGCGAGAGGATCCTGGCGATGGAGGGCCAGCTTCGCAGCCGCAATCGCGTCGTGAACCAAACGCTGGACGAGTTGCGGGTGATGTATGACGGGGTGGAACGGGACCTGCGCGCGGCGCAGCGGTTGCAGGAATCGCTTCTGCCGGAACTGCATCAGCGCCACGGCGGCGCGCGCATCTCGCTGTTGCTGCGGGCCTCGGGGCACGTGGGGGGCGACCTGGTGGGGACCTATCCGATCGACGCCCGCCGCATTGGTATCTACGCGCTGGACGTGTCGGGCCACGGTGTCAGCTCGGCGTTGGTGACGGCACGGCTCTCGGGCTATCTTTCGGGGCATTCGCCCGTGCGGCACCTGGCCCTGCGCCGGGACGGGGAGGGGCAGCTTGTCCACCGCCCCCCGGAAGAGACGGTCGCCAGGCTGAACCGCCTGATGCTGGCCGAGGTGGCAAGCGATCATTACCTGACCCTGCTGCTGGCCGAGGTCGATACTTCCACCGGGGCGGTGGCCCTGTGCCAGGCGGGCCATCCCAACCCGGTCATCCAGCGGCGCGATGGCCGGATCGAGTTTCCGGGCGGCGGCGGCTTTCCGGTCGGGCTGTTGCCTGACGCGCTTTACACCCGCCTGCCGCTGACCCTGTCGCCAGGCGACCGCCTGCTTCTGACATCGGACGGGATCGGCGAGTGCGAGGATCCCGAGGGCCGGCAGCTGGGGCAGGAGGGGTTGAAGGACATCCTGACCCGCTGCGGCGCGGCCACAGGCCAGGGGTTTCTGGACGCGCTGATGGCCGAGTTGGAAGGATTTGCGGGTGAGGCCGGGTTCGGCGACGACATCTCGGTCGTGAACCTGGAATTCACCACGCCCCCTGATGAAGGGGCGCCGGACCCCGAAGCCGCGCAAGGAACGGCGGCCGCCTGAGCGATGAAGCGGGACTGGATAACTGCGGCAGCGCCTTCGGTCAGGCCGCGACAAGCTGCGCCAGAAAGGCGCGATCGCCGGCGTTCGCCAACCGCTCCAGCGCGTCGTCGGGCGTGAACCAGCCGGCGTGGTGATGCGGTTCGACCGGGGGGCCGAGACGCAGGGTCGGGCGACCCAGGTAGATGTGGCATAGCTTCTCGGCCCAGTAGCCATATTCGGGCATGTAGGTGAACCGCCGGTAGGTGCCGAGCCTGTGGTCCAGCCGCATACGCCAGCCGGTTTCCTCGACCACCTCGCGGTGCAGGGCGGGTAGGGGCTGCTCGCCCCGCTCGATCCCGCCGCCAGGCAGCTGGTATTCGGCGGTCTCGCCCATCTGCAGGGTCAGCAGGACCTTCCCCTCGCGCCAAAGAATGGCATAGATGCCGGGACGACACCGATAGACCTGATCGTTGCGAATGCCTTCGTCGTAGCGGCGTATCATGTGGACCTGTCCCCGGGGCGGGCGTTGGTGTTCCGGTTGCCCGTGCCTATATGCACGCGGTATGCCAATTCGAGGCCGAAGAGGAAACCCATGTTGCTTGGATCGAAAATCGCCTGGGACGACACCGTCCTGCCATTTCAGCTGGACCGGTCCGACATCCGTGGCCGGGTCGCGCGGCTGGACGGGGTGCTGGAGGGTATTCTCGAGCAGCATGACTATCCGCCCGTCGTCGAGGCGCTGGTCGCCGAGGCGGCCCTGCTGACCGCCATCATCGGCCAGACCATCAAGCTGCGTTGGAAGCTGTCGCTCCAGGTGCGGGGCAACGGTCCCGTGCGGATCATCGCGACCGATTACTATGCGCCCGAGGCCGAGGGCGAACCCGCCCGCATCCGCGCCTATGCCAGCTATGATGCCGACCGGCTGGACCGTGAGGACGCGGGCTTCCCGCAGATCGGCAAGGGCTATTTCGCGGTTCTGATCGATCAGGGTGACGGCACGGTGCCCTACCAGGGGATTACCCCGCTTGCAGGCGGCTCTCTCTCGGCCTGTGCCGAGACGTATTTCGCCCAGTCCGAGCAGTTGCCGACCCGGTTCGCCCTGTCCTTCGGCCGCAGCCAGTCGCCGGGGCACGAACCCGGCTGGCGCGCCGGCGGCATCATGCTGCAACAGATGCCCAAGGCTTCTCCCTTCGCGGCCAAGCCCGAGGGAAGCGCCGCCGCCCAGCCCGCGCTCCTGAGCGCCGAGGACCTGCTGTCGCCTGACGAGGGTGAGAACTGGAACCGCGCCAACATCCTGCTGGATACGGTCGAGGACCTGGAGCTGATCGGCCCGCTGGTGCAGCCGACCGAGCTGCTTCTGCGGCTGTTCCACGAAGAGGCCCCGCGGGTCTTCGACGCCCAGCCGGTCAAGTTCGGTTGCACCTGCTCGGCCGATCGTGTGCGCCAGAGCCTGTCGATCTACTCGTCCAAGGACATCGAGCACATGACCACCGACGAGGGGATCGTGACCGCCGATTGCCAGTTCTGCGGCGCCCACTACAAGTTCGACCCCGCGACCCTTGGGTTCGAGGCCACCCGCGAGGCCGAAGGGGAGGACGCGTCCAGTGCCGCGAACGGGGCCGAGGGCGGCCCCGCGACACGGGACGAAGCGTGATCGCCGATCCGATGAAACAATTGCACCGGGCCATGGCGCGGCCCGGTGGCAGCTCGTCCGATTTCGACCTCAACCCCGAGTTTCGCCTGCCGCCCGGGCGGGAGCTTCGCCCCGCTGCCGTGCTGGTCGCGGTGCGCCGGACCGCGTCGGGGCCCGAACTGATTCTGACCAAGCGGTCTTCGCGGCTGCGTCACCACCCCGGGCAGATCGCCCTGCCGGGCGGCAAGCAGGACCCCGAGGATGCCGATCCGATCGCCGCCGCCCTGCGCGAGGCCCATGAGGAGATCAACCTCCACAGCGGGTGCCTTGATGTCGTCGGCACCATGCCTCTGCACGAGACGGTGACCGGTTTCTCGGTGACCCCGGTGGTTGCGATCCTGCACCGGGATTTCGCCTGTGTGCCCGAGGCGGGGGAGGTGGACGAGGTCTTCGCCGTACCGCTGGCCCATGTCCTCGACCCGGCAAATTACGCTGTGCAGTCGCGGATCTGGCAAGGGCGCGAGCGGCGCTATTACACCGTTCCCTATGGGCCCTACTATATCTGGGGCGCCACGGCCCGGATCCTGCGCTCCCTGGCCGATCGGGCCGCGCCATGACGCGGCTTGATGCCCCCTGGATGCGCGATCCCGGCGCCCTTCGGGTGATGGGGGCGTTGGCGGACGGGGGCAAGCGGGCCTGGTTCGTGGGCGGCTGTGTGCGCAACACGCTTCTGGGCGCGCCCGTGGGCGACATCGATATAGCAACTGACGCCACCCCCGCGCAGGTCAGCGACCTGGCCGCCCGCGCCGGTCTGAAGCCGGTGCCCACGGGGGAGGATCACGGCACCATCACCGTGGTGGCCGAGGGCGCGGGATACGAGGTCACGACCCTGCGCAGGGATGTGGCCACCGACGGCCGGCGCGCGGTCGTCGCCTTTTCGACCGACATTGCCGAGGATGCCCGGCGCCGCGACTTCACCATGAACGCCCTTTACGCCGGGCCCGACGGCACCATTTTTGACCCGGTCGGGGGCATGGCCGACCTTCGGGCGCGCCGTTTCCGCTTTATCGGCGAGCCGCAGCAGCGCATCCGCGAGGATTTTCTGAGGATCCTGCGCCTTTTTCGTTTTCACGCATGGTATGGCGACCCCGCCCAAGGGATCGACCCCGAGGGGCTTGCCGCCGCGGCCGAGCTTGCCGACGGGCTGGAGCAGCTTTCGCGCGAAAGGGTGGGGGGTGAGTTGATGCGCCTGCTTGGCGCCCCCGATCCCGCGCCCTCGGTCGCCACCATGCAGCAGGCCGGTATCCTATCACGCGTGCTACCCGGCGCCGACGCCCGGCAACTTGCCCTGTTGGTGCACCTGGAAGGGACGGCTGGGCAGGGCCCGGACGCCGTCCGCCGCCTTGCCCTGATCGCGGACGAGGACGGCGCTGGCACCCTGCGGCTGAGCCGCGCTGACAGCCGCCGACATGCCCTTCTGCGGGATCTGGCCGGGCGGGGCAGTGCGCCCGCCGCCGATGCTTATCGCCATGGCGCGCAGGCAGCGTTGGATGCGTCCCTGATCCGGGCGGCGATGCTGGAATCACCCCTGCCCGCCGACCTCGCCGACAAGGTGGCGGAGGGCGGCAATGCCCGCTTCCCCGTCTCGGCCCAGGACTTGATGCCCGCCTATTCCGGTGCTGCGCTGGGCCAGCGCCTGCACCAGCTGGAGGAGGCCTGGATCGCCTCGGGCTTCACCCTGGGGCGAGAGGCGCTGCTGGCGCTGGACTGAGGGGCGGGATCCTCTGGCGCGGCCCTTAGCGCGCCCGACCGTGGCAAATGCACCCGTCGCGGGCTATATCCTGCATCACCCCGTAAAGGTTCCACAGATGCCCCCAATCCACACCAATCCCTTGCCGCGGCCAGCCGACGGTCGCCGCCCATGAGGATCGCGAACCTCATCGACGCCTTCCGCCCCGCGGACGGCCCGCCGCCCGAGACCCTGCGCGCCTTCATGTTCTGGTGCCTCAAGGGGGCCTTGCCGATCCTGGCGCTGGCGGGGCTTTTGTCGGCGGGGGCCGGAACGCTGGAGGTGGTGACGGCCATCCTGTTGGGGCAGGTGATCGACCTGGCGCTGGCCTCGGATCCCAAGGGGTTCTTCGTGGACAATTGGCTCTTCCTGCTGGGTTTTGCCGGGTTCTTCATGGTGCTGCGGCCGCTTCTCTTCGGGCTTTCGGCGGCGGCGAACTCGATCGTGGTGGGGCCCAACATCAACCCGCTGGTGCTGTCGCGCCTGCACCGTTGGACCCTTGGACAATCGGTGACCTTCTTCGACGACGACTTCGCGGGCCGCATCGCGCAGAAACAGATGCAGACCGCCCGCGCCGTCACCGATGTCACGGTCGAGACGGTCAACGTGGTGTTTTTCGCGCTGGCCTCGTTGATCGGCTCGGCCCTGCTGCTGACCACGATCGACTGGCGGGTGGCGCTGATGCTGCTGATCTGGCTGGGGGGCTACTTCGCGCTGATCGTGTGGTTCATGCCGCGTGTGCGCAAGCGTTCGGCGGCGCGGGCGGGGGCGCGGGCCATGGTCTCGGGGCAGGTGGTCGACACCATCACCAACATCAAGACGGTCAAGCTGTTCGCCCATGACGATCACGAGGATCGCGCGGCGCTGGGCGCGATGCACAGTTTCCGCGACAAGGCGCTGCATTTCGGGCGGCTGGCGGCGGGCTTCCGGTTCTCGCTGATGGCGATCGCGGGGATCCTGCCGGTGCTTCTGATCGGGGGCACGGTCTATTTGTGGTCCCAGGGCAGCGCCACGGCCGGCGACATCACTGCCGCCGGTGCCATCGCGATCCGAATTTCGCAGATGACCGGCTGGGTCAGTTTCACACTGATGGCGATGTATTCCAACGTCGGCGAGGTCGAGGACGGAATGCGCACCCTGGCCCGCCGCGACCGGATCAAGGATGCCCCGAACGCCACGCCGCTGGGCGCGGGCGGCCCCATCACGTTCGAGCGGGTCGATTTCGCCTATGGCCGGCGCGCGGGCGGCATCCAGGGCGTGGACCTGGCCATCGCCGAGGGCGAGAAGCTGGGCATTGTCGGCGCCTCGGGCGCCGGGAAATCAACCCTGGTGGCGCTTTTGCTGCGCCTCTACGACCCCGAGAGGGGCCGCGTCCGCATCGGCGGCCGCGACATCCGCGAGGTGACGCAGGACAGCCTGCGCCGTCACATCGGGATGGTCACGCAGGAAACGGCGATGTTCAACCGCTCGGCCCGTGCCAACATCCTTTACGGCCGCCCCGACGCCTCGGAGGACGAGATGATCGAGGCCGCCCGCCGCGCCGAGGCCCACGAGTTCATCACCGGCCTTTGCGACCATGCCGGGCGGCGCGGTTATGACGCCCATCTCGGTGAGCGGGGGGTGAAGCTGTCGGGCGGGCAGCGCCAGCGCATCGCCCTGGCCCGCGCCATCCTCAAGAACGCCCCCATCCTGGTTCTGGACGAGGCGACATCGGCACTGGATTCCGAGGTCGAGGCGTCGATCCAGACCGCGCTGGAACGGGTGATGGAGGGCAAGACCGTGATCGCCATCGCGCACCGGCTGTCGACGTTGGCCCGGATGGACCGGATCGTTGTCATGCAGGACGGGCGCATCGCCGAAGAGGGGGATCACGCAAGCCTGTTGGCGCAGAACGGCCTTTACGCGCGGTTCTGGAACCGGCAATCGGGGGGCTTCATCGGCATGGACGACGACGTGCCGGATGAAGAGGGGGCCAATGGGATCGACGCGCAGGTGGGCGATCCGGCGGTCGACCGGGTAGATGCCGGCGCGTGACGATGCGCGGCGGGACGAGGCAGGAAGTAGCGTACGAATGACAGAGTTTGTGATCGAACGGCTGGGCCATCATGGCGACGGCATCGCCGAGGGGCCGGTTTTCGTGCCGCGCAGCCTGCCTGGCGAACGGGTCGAGGGCCGGCTTGAGGACGACCGCCTGGAGGGGATGCGCATCCTTCATCCCTCGGACCGGCGGGTGGCGCCGCCCTGCGTGCATTTCAAACGCTGCGGCGGCTGCGCCCTTCAGCATGCCGATGACGCCTTCGTCGCGGACTGGAAGGCCGATGTCGTGCGGCAGTCTCTGCTGGCGCGGGATCTTCCGGCGCCGATCCGGGGGATCCACACCTCTCCACCCAACTCCAGGCGGCGGGCGACCCTGACGGCGCGACGCACGAAATCGGGTCTTCTGCTGGGGTTTCACGCCCGCGGCTCGGACGTGGTGGTGGACATCCCCGGTTGTCAGCTTCTGACACCCGGGCTGATGGCTGCCCTGCCGGCCGTGCGTGAGATCGTGCCGCTGGGGGCTTCGCGCAAGGGCGAGATGTCGATCACCATGACCGAGACGGAGTCGGGTGCGGACCTGGCGTTCCGGGGTGGCAAGCCCGCCGACGGCGCCCTGCGGATGCGTCTGGGCGAGTTGACTGGTCAGCACCGCCTGGCCCGCTTGTCGTGGAACGACGAGATCATCGCCGAGCGTGAACGCCCGCTGCTGAGCCTGGGCCGCGCCCGGGTGGCGATGCCGCCGGGCGCCTTCCTGCAGGCCACGCTTGAGGGTCAGGCTGCCTTGCAAGCGCTGGTCGCCGAGGCTGTGGGCGATGCGCGCGAGGTGGCGGATCTGTTCGCCGGCATGGGCACCTTCGCCCTGCCGCTGGCCGAGCGCGCCCGCGTCACCGCCGTCGAGGGGGACGAGGCATTGCTGGCGGCGATGGACCGGGGCTGGCGCGAGGCGCAGGGGCTTCGCCCGCTGAAGACCCTGCAAAGGGACCTGTTCCGCCGCCCGCTGCTGCCGGACGAGTTGGCCGGGTTCGATGCCGTGGTGCTGGACCCGCCCCGCGCCGGCGCAGCGGCCCAAGTCGCCGAGATCGCGCGCGCTCGGGTGCCGGTGGTGGCCTATGTCTCGTGTAACCCGGTGACCTTCGCCCGCGACGCGGCGGTGCTGGTTGCGGGGGGATATGTCCTTGAGCGGGTCGACGTGGTGGACCAATTCCGCTGGTCGGCACATGTCGAACTTGCGGCCCGCTTCGCGTTGGGCCATCCCCCGGGCTGATCGCCCAGGCTAACCCCCGGCGCGGAAACCAACGAATGCGCGGACCAGAGGCATTGAGAAGCGAATGAGAGAACGTCTGAAGGCATGGATGGAACGCGCCGACGTGCGCAACGCCATCATCGGTGTCATCATCTTCAACGCCATCCTGCTGGGGCTTGAGACCTCCGAGACGGTGATGGCCAGTTTCGGCGGGGTAATCCGGGCGCTGGATGCGGCATGTCTGGCCGTCTTCGTTGCCGAGATCGTCGCCAAGATGATCGCCTACGGGCGCGATTTCCCGCGTTCGGGCTGGCGAATCTTCGATTTCTTCATCGTCGGCATCTCGATCGTGCCCGGCGCGCAAAGCCTGTCGGTGCTGCGCGCCCTGCGGATCCTGCGGGTTCTGCGGGTGGTGTCGGTCGCCCCCCGCCTGCGCCGCGTGGTCGAGGGGTTCCTGGCGGCGCTGCCGGGGATGGGATCGGTGTTTCTGCTGACGGGGCTGATCTTCTACATCGGCTCGGTGATGGCGACGAACATCTTCGGAGAGGCCTTCCCCGAGTGGTTCGGCAGCCTTGGCCGCTCGGGCTATTCACTGTTCCAGATCATGACGCTGGAAAGCTGGTCGATGGGCATGGTCCGCCCCATCATGGAGGTCTACCCCTGGGCCTGGGCCTTCTTCGTGCCCTTCATCCTGATCACGACATTCGCGGTCGTGAACCTGGTGGTCGGTCTCATCGTCAACTCGATGCAGGACGCCCACCACGAAGAGGACAACGCCCGCACCGACGCCCACCGCGACGAGGTGGTGGCGCGGCTTGCGGCGATCGAGCAGAAGCTGGACCGCCTGCCCTGATATTCCTGCCACGGCCGGCCCGGAACGCGGTGTCGCGGGGGCCGCGCCCCCTAGTCGGGTCGTGGTGATTTTTGTATGCTCGGGCCCAGGCAAGCAGAGCAGGCAAAAAAATGAAAATCCTGAAAATCCTGGCCGTGCTGGGTCTGATGGCAGTCGTCGCCGGCTGTTCCAAGTTCCAGACCTACACCGGCCCCGAAGTCACCCGCGTCGCGGTCTTCAAGTCATCGCGCAGCATCGTCCTTTACAGCGGAGAGCAGGTCCTCGAGGCGTTCAGGATGGAGCTGGGATTCGCCCCCGACGGCCCGAAGGAGTTCGAAGGCGACGGAAAGACCCCGGAGGGGCGCTATTTCATCGACAGGCGCAATCCCAACAGCAGCTATCACCTGTCGTTGGGCATCTCCTACCCGAACCAGGACGACCGCGCGCGCGCAAGCTCGATGGGCAAAAGCCCCGGCGGCGACATCTTCATCCACGGCCAGAAGAACCTGTTCTTCAAGGGCGGGGATGACTGGACCGCCGGATGCATCGCCGTGACCAACCGCGAGATCGAAAAGATCTATGCCATGGTCCGCGACGGCACCCCGATCGACATCTACCCCTGAAACAGGGTTTGATCTAAACGCGAAAGGGCCGGGCGATGACGCCCGGCCCTTTGCATTTGTCCCGATGGGGACGAATCAGGTCGTTCAGAAGGCCGCCGTCGCGCTGGGCGATGCGGTGATGCGGGCCGGCGGGGTGCCGGGGTCGCCCAGCACCAGGGTCCACCAGATCTTGCCGTTGGTCTCTTGGTAGTAGGCAAAGCCCATGTCGCGGGCTGCGGGATCCAGGATCACCTCGCGGGTGCCCTCTTCCTCCATCCAGGCGGCCAGGGTCTCGACCTCGGTCTCGAAGGTTTCCGAGATGGCCTCTCCCTTCAGGGTGCCGGTGTAGCCGACGCGGGCAGCCCGCTCCAGCGGCGAGGAGCCGTCCGAGCCGAAGTGCCAGGGACGATTCTGGACGCTCATGTCGCGCGAGTGGGTCGCGGCGGCGGCGTTGAGCTGGGCGTTGAGCACGACCGGCGAAACGCCGGCGGCCTGACGCAGGGCGTTGACCGAATCCAGCATGCGAAGCTGGACCTTGTCGGAGTTGCCGGCAGGCAGGCGATAGACCTTGCCGACCTTGGTCGTGCCGTCCGCGGCGACGAAGGTCGTCTGGGAGCAGGCGGCGAAAAACAGTGTAGGAAGCAGCAGCAGGGCGATTTTACGGATCATGGGACCACCGATCTTGAAATTGTCTGGATCTGCTGTAGCCGGAACCAGAACCGGATTCAAACGTTCGCACTCAGGGCCCTGCTGTCACCGGCGCACCATTTCAACAGATAAGTGCATTTTCGGGCCCATCTGACGCAATTGGGACTATTCGTGAGGGAAGCCATGACCGATCCGTCCAGACATTCGACCGTGAACCGCCGCGCCTTCGTGGCCGCGTCGGCCGCCACGGCCGGCCTGATCGCCTCTCCTGCGCTGGCGCAAAGCGCCGCCGGCCAGGCAGAGCAAGGGGTAGAGATCGCCCGCCACAACGTATCCAGCTTCAGATCGCTGGACTGGCGCCCCTATTTCAAAAGCCTGCGCAACGGCGCGGTGCTGGTCGATACGACCAGCCGGGTCGCGCATTACTGGTCCGAGGATCAGTCGGTCTACAAGCTTTACCCGACCAGTGTGCCGCTGTCCGAGGATCTGACCCGCCTGGGCCGCACCTCGGTCATCCGCAAGGTCGAGGGTCCTTCGTGGCGTCCGACCCCGGCGATGCGCCGGCGCAACCCCGAATGGCCCGAGTTCGTCGGCCCCGGCCCGGACAACCCGCTGGGCACCCATGCCCTCTATCTCAGCTGGCAGTATTACCGCATCCACGGCACCCACGACACGCGCAAGATCGGTCGGAAGTCGTCGAACGGCTGCATCGGCCTCTACAATCAGCACATCCAGGAGCTTTTCGCCCTGACCAAGGTGGGGACACAGGTGTTGCTAATTTGACGACAAAGGGCCGTGCCACCCTGTGTACGTTGAGCGATCCCATTGCAAAAGCATGGTGTTGTTGCTTAAACGAAAAAACGAGGTACAGACTTGGAACTTATCGCGGGTTTGTGAATTAGCCCAAGGTGAGTAAATTAATCGGAGGATCCAATGAAAAAAATCGCTCTCGCTGCTGCGTTCTCGGTTGCCGCTTCTACCGCTTTTGCCGGTAGCTATGTCGAGCCGATCATCGAGCCCGAAGTGATCGTTGAGGACACTTCGTCCTCCAGCGCCGGAATCGTCATTCCGCTGCTGCTTCTGGTTCTCGTCGCCGCTGCAACCAGCTAAGCGCGAGTCCTCAGGGACAGAACAATTAAAAGGCGGTGGGGTTCCACCGCCTTTTTTCATGCGCGGATCCCCTCTCAGGGCCGCGCTCGGGCGCGTCTGCGGCGCCCCCGATCACGCAGAACCTAGCCGATCCACCCTTCCAGGTTGCGGCGGATGACGCCCGACAGGGCCGCCACATGGGCCGCGTCGTCGTTGAGGCAGGGGATGTAGGTGAAGGATTCGCCGCCCGCGTGCTCGAAGCTTTCGCGGATCTCCTCGTTGATCTCCTCAAGCGTCTCGATGCAGTCGGCCGAGAAGGCCGGCGCGATGACGGCAATTCGCTTCTTGCCCTCGTCGGATGCCAGGCGCGCCACCTCTTCGACGGTGTAGGGCTTCAGCCATTCCTCGGGGCCGAACTTCGACTGGAAGGTCGTGCGCAGCTGGTCCGCGCCCCAGCCCAGCCGTTCGCGCAGCAGGCGCGTCGTCTTCTGGCATTGGCAATGATAGGGGTCGCCCTGGGTCAGGTAGCGTTCCGGCACACCGTGGTAGGAACAGACCAGAATATCGGGCTTTTTCTCCATCGCAGCATAGGCCCGCTCGACCGATTGGGCGAGGGCGTCGATATAGGCCGGATCGTCGAAATAGGGCGGCACCGTGCGGGCGGCGGGCTGCCAGATCGCCTTGGAAAGCGCGGCGAAGAAGGCATCGTTCGCGGTGGCAGAGGTGGCGCCCGCGTATTGCGGGTAAAGCGGGAAGAACAGGATCTTCTGGCAGCCGTCGGCGATCATCCGGTCCACCACCGAACGGGTCGAGGGGTTGCCATAGCGCATGCAGTATTCGACCTGCACCGCGTCACCGAAGCTGGCGGCCAGGTCCTGGCGGATCGCCTCGGTCTGGGCCTTGGTGATGGTGGCAAGCGGGCTTTCGTTCGCCTCGTTGTTCCAGATCGAGCGGTAGGCCGCCCCCGAGGTGAAGGGCCGCTTGGTCAGGATCACACCCTGCAGCAGCGGTTGCCACAGCCAGGGGGAATAGTCGATTACCCGGCGGTCGGACAGAAACTCGGACAGGTAGCGGCGCATCGACCAGTAATCATGCCCGTCGGGGGTGCCCAGGTTGGCCAGAAGCACGCCGATCCGGGCGGGCTTGATGCGCGGGTGATCGGCCGGGGCGTGGTTTGGGACGGTTCCTGCGGCGGCGGATTCCGCCTTGGCTGATGGCTGTTTGGCGCCCTCGGTCTGCTCACTCATCTACCTGTCCCCTTTCACTTTCCGTCATCCCGGCAGACTGCCCGTTCAACCCTTGGATGTCGATTGCATTCAATGCCTCGGCCAGGCTGTGGCTGGCCGATCCCGGCCGCGCTGGCCGGGGTTGCGAACTGTCCGGCCGCCAGGCGGTCAGGAACAGAATTTCGAAGGTTGCCAGCAGGCGCGGTGCCCCGTCCGGCGGCGTCCCGGTATCGGGAAAATGCTGCTGGTAGAGGGTCTGCGCCCGTTCGAACAGGGCGCGCCGCGTCGCGTGACGCAACCGCCCGGCAAGAGCGTTGGCCTCGCCCATCGCGCGCAGGTCGTGCATCAGCGCGGTCAGCGACGGGTAGCTGGCGCGGTGTTTTACCGCATCCGCCACCGGAAGGGCCAGGCCCGCCCGTTGCAACAGCCCGCCCATGTCGCGGATCTCGGCCATGGGCGAGACGCGGGGTGAAAGGCCCCCCGATAGGGCGATCTCGGCCTCGGCCAAGGTGCTGCGCAGCTCGGTCAGGGTCTCGCCGCCCGGCGCGGCGGCCAGGAACAGGCCGTCGGGCCGTAGCGCGCGGCCGCATTGGACGATCTGGCCGACCGGATCATTGGCAAGGTGCAGGGCCATGGCGTGGATCACCAGGTCGGCCTGCCCCTCGGCCACCTCCAGCGTGGCGGTATCCTCGATCACGCGGGCCCCGGGAAAGGCGGGCGCCCATGTCTCGGGATGGCCGGTCACGATCACGATGTCGGTAAAGGTTCTTTTAACCTCACTCAGCCTCTGCTGGATCTCGTCGATGGCGATGTCATGCAGGAACAGCGCGCCCGGGTCGCCGCTGTGCCGCGCGCGGTCGCGGTGAAGCCGGACGGCGGCGCGGTCGAAGATCTCGGGCGGTGCTGGCATGGGGGTCCTTGGCGAGGTTTGCGCATATCTAGAGGGAACGGGGACAAATGCAAATGCTGCTGCGCATGGTATACCCGCCCCTCTGCATCAGCTGTTCCGAGCCGGTCGAGAGCTATTTCGGCCTTTGCGGCCCCTGCTGGCGGGACACGCCCTTTGTCGAGGGGGTCGTCTGCGATCTGTGCGGCGCGCCGCTGCCCCCCGGGCCCGGCGGTGAGGAGGGGCGCGCCACCTGCGACGACTGTCTGCGCATTGCCCGGCCTTGGTCGCGGGGGCGCACGGCGCTGATTTATCGCGACAACGCGCGGCGGCTGGTTCTGGGCCTGAAACATGGGGATCGCCAGGATTTCGCCCGCCCGGCGGCGGCATGGATGGCACGGGGTGCGCGCCGGATGCTGGAAGGGGCGGCAGAGTCCCCGACCCTGGTTGTGCCGGTGCCCCTGCATTGGCGGCGCCTGCTGGCGCGGCGCTACAACCAGGCGGCGCTGCTGGCGCTGGGGCTGGGGCGAGAGCTGGACCTGCCGGTGGTCGCCGACCTGCTGCGCCGGGGGCGGGCCACACGCCAGCACCGGGGCCTGGATGCCCGCGAACGCTTTGCCAACATGCAGGGGGCGATCACGGTGACGCCGCGCCATCGGGCCCTCATCCGGGGGGCGCGGATCCTGCTGGTCGACGACGTGATGACCTCGGGGGCGACCCTGGCGGCGGCGGCCGAGGCGTGTCTTTCCGCCGGCGCGGCGGAAGTCTTCGTGCAGACCCTCGCACGCGTTGCGAAGGATGACTAAATCCCTATAGTTCCAACAAACCCCGAAGGGATCGGTCATGAAACCAGTCGAGATCTACACCTCGCCGCTTTGCGGCTTCTGTCACGCGGCAAAACGCCTTCTGAAGGGCAAGGGCGTGTCGTTCACCGAATACGACATCAGCCGCGACCCCGCCAAGCGCAAGGAAATGATGCAACGCGCCAACGGGCGGCACACGGTGCCTCAGATCTTCATCGGCGACACCCATGTCGGCGGCTCGGACGAGCTGCATGCGATGGAACGGTCTGGCAAGCTTGACCCGATGCTGGCGGCCTGACCATGCGTGTCGGGCTCTGTCAGCTGAACGCGTCTGACGCGCCCCCCGAAAACCTGGAACGCACGCTCGAGATGCTGCGCCAAGGGGTGGCACAGGGCGCGCGCTTCCTGCTGACGCCCGAGGTCACCAACTGCGTCTCGGCGGATCGGGACCATCAGCGCCGCGTCCTTTCCACCGAGGAGGATGACGCGACGCTGACCGCGATCCGGGCCTTTGCGCTGGAAAACTCGGTATGGATCCTGATCGGCTCACTCGCCCTGAAGACCGAGGATGCGGACGGGCGCTTTGCCAACCGATCGTTCCTTATCGGGCCAGATGGCGCCATCCGCGCCCGCTATGACAAGATCCATATGTTCGACGTGGCAATCTCGGACCGGGAATCCTACCGGGAATCGGCCGGGTTCCGGCCGGGCGCCCAGGCCGTGCTGGCGACGACTCCGTTCGGCAACCTCGGCCTGAGCATCTGCTACGACCTGCGCTTCCCGTCGCTTTACCGGGGCCTGGCCCAGGCCGGGGCCCAGATCCTGACCGTCCCCTCGGCCTTCTCGCCCGTCACCGGCGAGGCCCATTGGGAGGTGCTTTTGCGCGCCCGCGCGATCGAGAACGGTGCCTTCGTCCTGGCGCCGGCCCAGACCGGCACACACCGCGCCAGCGAAGGACGGGCAAGGCGGACCCACGGTCACTCGATGGTCGTGGCCCCCTGGGGCGAGGTTCTTCTGGATGCCGGAACCGAGCCGGGCGTCCACGTGCTGGACATCGACCTTGCCGCCGTGACCGAGGCGCGCCAGCGCGTGCCCTCGCTGGAGCATGACCGCGATTTCGGCCCGGTCGAGGAGTGAGAGCGCGGGGATGAACGACGAATCCGCCTCTCTCGCCGTGGCGCTGTTCAGCGAGATCTTCTCGGCCGATCAGCTTGCGCGCAACCGCATCAGCAAGGTTCTTCCCAAAGGGATGGAGCTGTCGCATTTCTCGGTGCTGAACCACCTTGCCCGCAGTCAGGCAGAGCGGACGCCGGCCCAGCTTGCCCGCAGCTTTCACGTCACCAAGGGCGCGATGACCAACACGCTGAACAAGCTGGAATGGGCCGGCCACGTCCATATCCGCCCCGACTGGGAGGATGCGCGGCGCAAGTTCGTGGGCATCAGCCCCTCGGGCATCAAGGCCCGCGACGCCGCACTGGAAACCATCGTGCCCCTGATCGACGAGGTCGTACAGGAAATCGGCGCCGACAAGGTGCGCGCAGCCCTGCCTGTTCTGCGCGAACTGCGCTCGCGGCTGGGCGACATCGGCTGAGGCTTGCCGCCGGATCGGCCCGGATTACCCGCCGGGCCGTAGGCTGGTCGTGACGTAGTTCACCGACAGATCCCGGTCCGACAAGGACCAGTCCCACAGGGCGAAGTTGAAGACGAACCCCTTGCGGTCCACAGGTTCGAACCCTGCCTGGCGCAGCAGGTCGTAAAGCTCGTCCGGGGTGATGAACTTGCTCCACTCATGGGTGCCGCGCGGCAGCCACCGCATCACCTGCTCGGCGCCGACGATGGCAAAGAGGAAGGATTTCGGGTTCCGGTTGAGGGTCGAGCAGACCATCACCCCCCCGGGCCTGAGCAGCGCGTGACAGGCCCGCAGGTAGGCGGCGGGATCGGAGACATGCTCGATCACCTCCATGTTGAGGACGGCATCGAATGTCTCGCCGGCCTCGGCCATGGCCTCGGCGGTGGTGTGACGATAGTCGATATCCAGCCCCGATTGGGCGGCATGGACCTGGGCGACGGGGATGTTGCGCTCGGCCGCGTCGGCGCCGACGACCTCGGCGCCCAGCCGGGCCATGGGTTCCGACAGCAGCCCGCCGCCGCACCCGATATCCAGGATCCGCAGCCCCTCGAAGGGGCGCGGCACCGACAGGTCGCGGCCGTATTCCGCCGCGATCTGCCGCGTGATGTAGTCCAGCCGGCAGGGGTTGAGCATGTGCAGCGGCTTGAACTTGCCGGACGGGTCCCACCACTCGGCCGCCATGGCCTCGAACTTGGCGACCTCGGACGGGTCGATGGTGTTGCCGGTGCCCGATTGGCTGCCCGGGCCGGTCTTCGGGTTCGCCCGGGGGCCCGTGTCTGGACCAGTGCTTGGATCGCTTGGCATGGACATCTGACCTCCGAGTTGCAAATGTTGGGCAAGGGCCGCGCCTGCGGCCTCCCCCTCGCCGCCTATATAGGTCGTATATGGACAAGTCTTCGAGCCAAAATCGCGCGTATCAGCATCTCTATCCACTGATCGACCCGTTCGACCAGAAGATGCTGAACGTCGGCGACGGCCATCGAATCTATGTCGAGCAGTGCGGAAACCCCCAGGGCGTGCCCGTGGTGGTGCTTCACGGCGGGCCCGGTGGCGGGTGCAGCCCCACGATGCGCCGCTATTTCGACCCTGCGGTCTATCGCATCATCCTGTTCGATCAGCGCGGCTGCGGACGCTCGCGTCCCCATGCCAGCGTCACGGCAAACACCACCTGGCATCTGGTGCGCGACATCGAGACCATCCGCGAGCGGCTGGACATCGACCGCTGGATCGTCTTCGGCGGGAGCTGGGGCGCGACTCTGGCCCTGGCCTATGCCGAAACGCATCCCGACCGTGCCGCCTTCCTGGCGCTGCGCGGCGTCTTCCTGATGACCAGGTCCGAGCTTGATTGGTTCTATGGCGGTGGCGCGGGGCATTTCTGGCCCGATCTCTGGGCGGATTTCCTGAGCCTTCTGCCCGAGGCCGAGCGGGGCGATCCCATCGCCGGCTATAACCGGCGCCTTTTCTCGGGGGACCTGACCACCGAGATCCGGTTCGGCCGGGCTTGGGCCGCCTGGGAAAACGCGCTGGCCTCGATCAACTCGGACGGGCGGGGCGGGGAAAGCCCGCCCGAATATGCGCGCGCCTTCTCGCGGCTGGAGAATCACTATTTCATCAACGGCGGCTTCTTCGAGGCCGACGGCCAGCTGCTGGACAACATCGGCCTGCTGCGCAACACGCCCGCGGCGGTTGTGCAGGGACGGTACGACATGATCTGCCCGCCGCGCGCCGCCTATGACCTGGCCAGCGCGATGCCGATGGCGCGTCTGCACATGGTGACCCGGGCAGGACATGCCCTGTCCGAGCCGGGGATCAGCGCCGAACTGGTGCGCGTGATGGACGGGCTGCGCGACGATCTGGGCGCGCTGGGTCTCGCGACACACGCATAAGTTGCGCGCGATTTTTCTTATCAACCGGATCTCCCCGTTAAGCGTCTGAAATCCGGTCTGTGGCAATGGCAACCGACAACCGAGGGTTTACAGCAGGCGCGGGTTCGCTACGCTGTCCGCAACTGTAACCGGTCGGAGTGGCGCCTGGGTGAGTACCCTGTTCAGAATAATCCTGCAGCGACTGCTACTCGGACTTCTGACTCTTCTGATCGTGTCGATCGTGATCTTCGCCGCAGTGAACATGCTGCCCGGCGACTTTGCGGAGGCGGTGCTGGGCCAGGGCGCGACCGAGGAGGCGGTAACCGCCATCCGCCGTGACCTGGGTCTCGATCAGCCGCCGGTGACACGCTACCTCGAATGGCTGGGCGGCGCGTTGCAGGGGGACCTGGGCACCAGCTTTGCCAAGGCGAACTTCGCTTCCTTCGTGGGGGCCGACGCGGGTTCGGGCCTGGACACGGTGGCCGCGCAGATCGCGCCGCGTTTTGCCAACACCCTGTTCCTGGCCGGCGTCTCGGCCGCCATCGCGGTGCCGGTCTCCCTCATCCTGGGGGTGCTGGCCGCGCTTTACCGGAACACGCTTTTCGACAAGGCCACGAATATCTTTACCCTCTCGGCCATCTCCAGCCCCGAGTTCTTCCTGGCCTATATCCTGATCCTCTTCCTCGCGGTCCTGAACCCGGTCTTGCCGAGCCTGTCGAACATCTACCAGGGCATGAGTTTTGCCGAGCGTCTGGACCGCACGCTGCTGCCGGCACTGACGCTGACGCTGGTGGTCACGGCCCACATGATGCGCATGACCCGCGCCGCCATCATCAACCTGCTGGCCAGCCCCTATATCGAGATGGCGCGCCTGAAGGGCCTGTCGCCCCTGCGGGTGATCGTGGTCCACGCCCTGCCCAACGCGCTGGCGCCGATCATCACCGTGATCGCGCTGAACCTGGCCTACCTGATTACCGGCGTCGTCGTGGTCGAGGTGGTCTTCGTCTACCCCGGGATCGGGCAGCTTTTCGTCGACAGCGTCAAGATCCGTGACATCCCCGTGGTCCAGGCTTCGTGTCTGATCTTCGCAGGGGCCTACATCCTTCTGAACCTGGTGGCGGACATCATGTCGATCCTGTCCAACCCGCGCCTGAGGCATCCCAAGTGAGCGGCTGGATGATCATTCCTCTGGCCCTGGCGCTGGGCCTTCTGGTGGCGCCGCTGGTGCGCTGGTCCGGCCGCCGCCTCAGCGGGGACGCGCCTTATTGGCGCGACATGCCCTATGGGGCCGCCTACGGCTATGTGCTGGCGGCGCTGGCGCTGGCGGGTTCGGCGTGGCTTTACTTCGTCAACGGCAACGTCTTCTTCCGCTGGGGGGTGCAGGGCTTCATCGCCTTCGCCATCGCGGCCTATCTCTTCCGACTGGCGGGGCGGCACATCGGCACCGGCTGGAGCCGTCGCCAGTTCCGCAAGATGCCGCTGACCGCCAGCTTCGGCATCCTGACGATCCTGGTCTACGCAGTTGTCGCGATCTTCGCCCAATGGCTGGCCCCCTATGGCCAGGAAGAGATCCTGGCCCGTGCCAACCTGGTGCCCGGGGGAGACCCGGCGTTGGGCGGCGATCCGGGCTTTCCGCTGGGCACCGACCAGATCGGGCGCGACATCCTCAGCCGCCTGATCTACGGCGCCCAGAACACGGTCGGCATCGCCTTCGCAACCACCTGCCTTGCCTTCCTGCTGGGCGGCACGCTGGGGTTCCTCGCGGCGACGCTGGGCGGCTGGCTGGATCAGCTCCTGTCGCGGTTGATGGATGTGCTGATGGCGATCCCGGCGCTGATCTTCGCGCTTTTGCTGATGACCATCGCCTCGGCCTGGGCGGGATCCGAGCGCGGATTGCTGACCCTCTACATGGTGGTCATCATCGCGGTGATCGATTCCACCCGCGTCTTCCGGCTGTCGCGGGCGGTGGGGCTGAACATCGTCGTCATGGACTATATCGAGGCCGCGCGCCTGCGCGGGGAGGGGCTGAGGTATCTGGTCTTCCGTGAGATCCTGCCGAACGCCACCGCGCCCCTGCTGGCCGAGTTCGGCCTGCGCTTCTGCTTCGTCTTCCTGACGATTGCGTCGCTGTCCTTCCTGGGGGTCGGGATCCAGCCGCCGCTGGCCGACTGGGGAACGATGGTGCGCGACCTGTCGCAATTCATCAACTACGCCGCCTTCGTGCCGCTTGCCGCCTCGGTCCCGCTGCTGGCGGCGGGGGCGATCGCACTTTTGACGGTGGCGGTGAACTTCGTGGTGGACTGGATGCTGCACCGATCCTCGGGGTTGAAGGAATGAGCGCGCCCCTGCTGAAAATACGCGATCTGTGGATCGAGGGGCGCTCGGACGAGACGTGGAATCCGATCATCAACGGGGTGAACCTGGACCTGCACCGGGGCGAGGTGCTGGGCCTGATCGGCGAGTCGGGGGCCGGCAAGTCGACCCTGGGCCTGGCCGCGATGGGCTTCACCCGCGACGGCGTGCGCATCCGCAAGGGCTCGGTCGAATTCGACGGGATCGAACTGGTGAAGGCGCCGGCGGCGACCCGGCGCAGTCTGCTGGGCAAGCGCATCGCCTACGTCGCCCAGTCGGCGGCGGCCTCGTTCAACCCCGCGCACCGGCTGATCGACCAATATGCCGAGGCGCCGGTGCAGCACGGGGTCATGGGGCGCAAGGAAAGCCAGGCCGACGCGGTCGAGCTTTATCGCCGTCTGCGCCTGCCCGACCCCGAGGAGATCGGTTTCCGCTACCCGCACCAGGTATCGGGCGGTCAGTTGCAGCGGGCGATGACCGCTATGGCCATGTCCAGCCGCCCCGACCTCATCATCTTCGACGAGCCGACGACCGCGCTGGACGTGACCACCCAGATCGAGGTGCTGGCGGCGATCCGCGACATCGTCGAGCAGTTCGATACCGCCGCGATCTACATCACTCACGATCTGGCCGTGGTTGCCCAGATGGCCGACCGCATCAAGGTCCTGTTGCGCGGCGACGAGGTCGAAGAGGCCGAAACCCGCGAGATGCTGGCCGACCCGAAAGAGGAATACACCCGCTCGCTCTGGGCGGTGCGGGCTTACAAGCGGCCCCAGAAACCGCTGGTGCCCCGCGGGCAGACGCCGCTTTTGCGGGTCGATGGTGTCTCGGCCTCCTACGGGCGCACGCCGGTTCTGCACAATGTCCATTTCGACATCCACGAGGGGCGCACCGTCGCCGTGGTTGGCGAGTCGGGATCGGGCAAATCGACGGCGGCGCGCTGCATCACGGGCCTTCTTCCGCCCACCGAAGGCACGATCGAGTTCATGGGAGAGGCGCTGCCTGCCGATTATCGCCGCCGCTCCAAGGATCAGCTTCGCCAGATCCAGATGATCTATCAGATGGCCGACACGGCGCTGAATCCGTCGAAGACGGTGGCACAGCTTATCGGGCGCCCGGTGCAATTCTACTCGGGCCTGCGGGGCAAGGCGCTGCGCGCCCGGGTCGACGACCTGCTGGAACAGATCGAGCTGGAGCCCGAGACCTACCGCGACCGGCTGCCGTCCGAGCTGTCGGGCGGCCAGAAACAGCGCGTCGGCATTGCCCGCGCCCTGGCCGCTGAGCCGCGGTTCATCATCTGCGACGAGGTGACGAGCGCCCTCGACCAACTGGTCGCCGAGGGCATCCTGCGCCTGCTGGCCAACCTTCAGGACAAGCTGGGCCTGAGCTACATGTTCATTACCCACGACCTGGCGACCGTTCGCGCCATCGCCGACGAGGTGGTGGTGATGAAGGAGGGCGAGGTCGTCGAACAGGGCGCCAAGGACGACATGTTCCGCCCGCCCCACCACGCCTATACCGACCTTCTGCTATCCTCTGTTCCGGAAATGGATCCCGATTGGCTGACCAACCTGCTGGCCGAACGCGGGGTCGGGAACATCGGCGAGGCGGCAACTGATAAGATGTAAGACGAATCGCCTCCGCCGGCCCCTGACGGGCGCCACTTCGGAGGCTTGGCATACGACCAAGGGAGAAAGAAGAGATGACACGATTCAGCAGACGCGGACTTCTCAGAACCGGTGTTGCGGCCAGCCTTCTTGCCGCGACCGGCATGCCGCTTCGGGCCGCGCCCCAGAAGGGCGGGCGGCTTCGGGTCGGCATGAACGGGGCCAACAGCTCGGACAGCTGGGATGCACGGACCCATTCTGACGTGTTCATGAACTCCTGCGGGCAGGGCGCGGTCTTTGACAACCTGACCGAAGTGGCCCCCGACGGCACCCTGCGCGGCGAGCTTGCCGAAAGCTGGGAAGCCTCGGCCGATGCGAAGGTCTGGACCTTCAACCTGCGCAAGGGCGTCACCTTCCACAACGGCAAGGCCTTCGGCGCCGACGACGTGATCGAAAGCCTGGCGCTGCACACCGCCGAGGGCGCCAAATCGGCCGCCAAGCCCATCATCAGCGCCATCACCGAGATGAAGAAGCTGGGCGAGCATCAGGTCCAGATGACGCTGGAATCCGGCAACGCCGACTTCCCCTTCCTGATGGCCGACTATCACCTACTGATCTATCCCGCCGGCCAGATCGAAGAGGCCATCGCCAAGGGCATCGGCACCGGCCTTTACAGCGTCGTCAGCTTCGAGCCGGGCGTGCGGTTCGTCGGCAAGCGGGTCGACAGCCACTACAAGGACGGCAAGGCCGGCTTCTTCGACGAGCTGGAATATATCGCGATCAACGATTCCACCGCCCGGATGAACGCGCTGATGACCGGTCAGGTCGACGCCATCAACCGCATCGACTTCAAGACCGAGGCGCTTCTGCGCGCCAATCCCAACGTCACCATCCAGGAGGTGACGGGCAACCAGCACTATACCTTCCCGATGCTGACCGATGTTGCGCCCTTCGACAATCTGCACGTCCGCAAGGCGCTGAAATACGGCATCAACCGGCAGGAAATGGTCGACAAGATCCTGCTTGGTCACGGTCAGGTGGGCAACGACTCTCCGATCGGCCCCGCCAACCAGTATTTCAACACCGAGATGGAGCAGCTGGCCTACGACCCCGACAAGGCCAAGTTCCACCTGAAAGAAGCCGGGCTGGACAATCTCAAGGTCGATCTGTCGGCCTCGAACGCGGCCTTCGAGGGGGCGGTTGACGCGGTGCAGCTTTACCAAGCCTCGGCCGGTGCCGCCGGCATCGAGATCAACGTCGTACAGGAGCCTGCCGACGGCTACTGGTCCAACGTCTGGCTGAAAAAGCCCTGGGGTGCCGCCTATTGGTCGGGCCGGGCGACCGAGGACTGGATGTTCTCGTCTGCCTACGAGAAGGGCGTGCCGTGGAACGATACCCATTGGGATCACCCGCGGTTCCAGGAACTGCTCCTGTCGGCCCGGGCCGAGCTGGATAGCGACAAGCGCCGCGCCCAGTATTTCGAGATGCAGGAAATCCTGCGCGACGAGGGCGGCGCGATCATCCCGATGTTCGCCAACTACGTCCAGGCGCTGTCCAACAAGGTCGGCACCGACGAGACCATCGGCAACATGTTCCAGATGGACAACTGCCGGATGGGCGAACGCTGGTGGATGAAGGCGTAAGCCCCAGGGCCTAAGCCCCGCCCGCGCGCCCTTGAAGGGCAGGCGCGGGCGGGCGCGCAGCCATCCCCCCATCGCCCCCCGGATCAGGGGGGCTTGCAGACTCGGGGTCGGCGGCGTATATCCCCCTCAACAGCGGCGCACCGGCCTCCACACCCGGCGCTCCACCGGGAAAGATCAACGGGCCGCGCGCCCGTTTTTTTGTGTTTGCCGTATCTGGAATTTGGACGAAGCCATGTCGGATCTCATCGCCAAGACCTCGATCGACCGCCGCCTGGCGGAGGTCATCACCCCGGTCATCGAGGACCTGGGGTTCGAACTTGTGCGTGTGCGTCTGATGTCGGGCAAGACCCGCACCCTTCAGATCATGGCCGAACGCCCCGGCGGCGGCATCGAGGTGGACGATTGCGCCCGCATTTCCACCGCCGTCAGCGCCACCCTCGATGTCGAGGATCCGCTGGAGGACGCCTACACGCTCGAGGTCTCCAGCCCCGGCATCGACCGGCCGCTGACCCGGTTGAAGGATTTCGAGGCCTGGCAGGGTTACGAGGCCAAGATCGAGACGACCGAACTGATCGACGGGCGCCGCCGCTTCAAGGGCGAGCTGGCCGGCGTCGAGGGCAGCGAGGTCCTGATCGAGATCGAGGAAGGCACCATCGGGCTGCAATACGACTGGCTGTCGGACGCCAAGCTGGTGCTGACCGACGAACTGATCCGCGACGTGCTGCGCCAGCGCAAGGACGCGGGCGAAGTGGACGAGAAACAATTCGACGAGATCGAAACCATCATCGACGGAGAGGGTGAGGACTAATGGCTATTACTTCTGCAAACCAGCTGGAGCTGTTGCAGACCGCCGAGGCGGTCGCGCGCGAGAAGATGATCGACCCGTCGCTCGTGATCGAGGCGATGGAAGAAAGCCTGGCCCGGGCCGCCAAGAGCCGTTACGGCGCCGAGATGGACATCCGCGTCAGCATCGACCGCAAGACCGGACGTGCCACCTTCACCCGCGTCCGCACCGTTGTGGAAGATGACGCGGTCGAGAACTACCAGGCCGAGCTGACCGTCAAGGAAGCCAAGCAGTATAAAGAGGACCCCCAGATCGGCGACGAGATCGTCGATGAGGTTCCCCCCGTCGAGATGGGCCGCATCGCCGCCCAGTCCGCCAAGCAGGTGATCCTGCAGAAGGTCCGCGAAGCCGAGCGTGACCGCCAGTACGAGGAATTCAAGGACCGCGCCGGCACCATCATCAACGGTGTCGTCAAGCGCGAGGAATACGGCAACGTCATCGTCGACATCGGCCGTGGCGAGGCTGTCCTGCGCCGCAACGAGAAGATCGGCCGCGAAAGCTACCGGCCCAACGACCGCATCCGCGTCTACATCAAGGACGTGCGCCGCGAACCCCGTGGCCCGCAGATCTTCCTCAGCCGCACCGCGCCCGAGTTCATGGCCGAGCTGTTCAAGATGGAAGTGCCCGAGATCTACGACGGCATCATCGAGATCAAGGCCGTCGCCCGCGATCCGGGCTCCCGCGCCAAGATCGCCGTCATCTCCTACGACAGCTCGATCGACCCCGTCGGCGCCTGCGTCGGCATGCGCGGCAGCCGGGTTCAGGCTGTCGTCAACGAGCTTCAGGGCGAGAAGATCGACATCATCCCGTGGAACGAGGATCAGCCGACCTTCCTTGTGAACGCGCTGCAGCCCGCCGAGGTCACCAAGGTGGTTCTGGATGAAGAGGCCGAGCGCATCGAGGTCGTCGTGCCCGACGAGCAGCTGTCGCTGGCCATCGGCCGTCGCGGTCAGAACGTGCGTCTGGCCAGCCAGCTGACCGGCCTCGACATCGACATCATGACCGAGGAAGAGGAAAGCAAGCGCCGCCAGGCCGAGTTTGCCGAGCGCACGCAGCTCTTCATGGACACGCTGGATCTGGACGAGTTCTTCGCCCAGCTTCTGGTCTCGGAAGGCTTCACCAACCTCGAGGAAGTCGCCTATGTCGACGCCGACGAGTTGCTGGTGATCGACGGAGTCGACAGCGACACCGCCGGCGAGCTTCAGGCCCGCGCCCGCGACCACCTGGAGGCGATCAACAAGAAGGCGCTGGAGCGCGCCGCCGAGCTTGGCGTCGACCAGAGCCTGGTTGATTTCGAGGGGCTGACCCCCCAGATGGTAGAAGCGCTGGCCGAGGACGGTATCCTGTCGCTCGAAGATTTCGCGACCTGCGCCGACTGGGAACTGGCCGGCGGCTGGACCACGGTCGAAGGCGAGCGGGTCAAGGATGACGGCCTGCTGGAGAAATTCGACGTTTCGCTGGAAGAGGCCCAGGACATGGTTATGACCGCCCGCGTTATGCTGGGCTGGGTCGATCCGACCGAGATGCTGGCCGAGGATACCGGCGAGGACGCCGAGGGCGAAGAGGGCCAGGCCGCCGAAGGCGACGCCGCACCCTCGGATGACGAGACCGCAACCCCCGCGGGGTCCGGCGCCTGAGCCGCGGAGAACCGGGCATGACGCGCGGCGGCCGCAAGAAGGACAATGATGCACCGGAGCGCCGGTGCATCGTGACCCGCGAGGTGGCCCCGAAGGAGCGTATGATCCGCTTCGTGACCGGGCCCGACGGCCAGGTCGTGCCCGATCTTCTCGGGCGGCTGCCCGGGCGCGGGATGTGGGTGACCCCCACCCGCGACGCGTTGGACAAGGCCGCGCGCAAGGGCGGCTTCGCCCGTGCGGCGCGACAGCAGGTCACCGTGCCGGAGGACCTGGTCGGGATGATCGAGGCGGCGCTGGTGCGCCGGCTGGTCGACCGGATCTCGATGGCCCGCAAGGCCGGGCAGGCGGTCGCGGGCTACGAGAAGGTCCGCGGCTGGCTCGCCACCGGCGAGGGCCGGGTGCTGATGCAGGCGATCGACGGCTCGGAACGGGGCAAGACGAAGCTTCGTCCACCGGACGGAAAAGACAGTTTTATCGGATGCCTGTACGCCCGGGAATTGGGTTTGGCATTCGGTCGGGAAAGTGTGATACATGGCGCCTTATCGGCTGGCGGACTCACTGCACGTGTTGTAGATGAGGCCGCGCGGCTTACGGGCCTTCGCGAAATCGGCGGCGATTCAGCCACCGGAAAGGGTACGACAGACGCATGAGCGATCAAGACGGCAAGAAAACTCTCGGTCTTCGCGGCGGACCTCGCAGCGGTCAGGTTAAGCAAAGCTTCAGCCATGGCCGGACGAAGAACGTCGTGGTGGAAACCAAACGCAAACGCGTCGTGGTTCCCAAGCCGGGTGCTTCCGGCAAGGCCGCCGGCGCCGCGTCGAACCGCGGGGGTGACGCCTCCAAGCGTCCCGCCGGGATTACCGATGCCGAGATGGAGCGTCGCCTGAAGGCGTTGCAGGCCGCCAAGGCCCGCGAAGCCGAAGAGGCCGAGCGCCGCGAGCGCGAGGAGCGCGAGCGCGCCGAAGACCGCGAACGCCGCCGCGCCGAGGCCGAGGCCAAGGAACGCGAAGAGCGTGAGCGCGAAGAGCGTGCCCGCCAGAAGGCCGAAGAGGACGAGCGCAAGCAGCGCGAGGCCGAGGAAGCCAAGCAGCGTGCCGCACAGCCCGCACCGCAGGAACGCGCCGAGCCCCAGGCTGACGCCGGTCCCGCCGGGCCCCGTGGCGGCCTCAAGCCCGCCGCAACGCCCCGCAAGACCGAGCGGGACGACCGTCCCAAGCGCGAAGCCAAGGGCGCCGGCGACCGCCGCCGCTCGGGCAAGCTGACGCTGAACCAGGCGCTTTCGGGCGGCGAGGGTGGCCGTCAGCGGTCCATGGCCGCGATGAAGCGCAAGCAGGAACGCGCCCGCCAGAAGGCGATGGGTCAGAACGTCGAGCGCGAAAAGGTCGTGCGCAACGTCAACCTGCCCGAGGCGATCACCGTCCAGGAACTTGCCAACCGCATGGCAGAGCGTGTGGCCGACGTGGTCAAGTCGCTGATGACCAGCGGCATCATGGCGACCCAGAACCAGACCATCGACGCCGATACCGCCGAGCTCATCATCGAAGAGTTCGGCCACAAGGTCGTGCGCGTTTCGGATGCCGACGTCGAGCAGGTCATCGACACGATCGACGACAAGCCCGAGGATCTGCGCAACCGTCCGCCGGTCATCACCGTCATGGGTCACGTCGACCACGGCAAGACCTCGTTGCTGGACGCGATCCGCAACGCCAAGGTCGTCGCGGGCGAAGCCGGCGGTATCACCCAGCACATCGGCGCCTACCAGGTGCAGGCGGCCGACGGCCAGATCCTGACCTTCCTGGATACGCCCGGCCACGCGGCCTTCACCTCGATGCGTGCCCGTGGTGCGCAGGTGACCGACATCGTGGTCCTGGTGGTCGCGGCCGATGACGCCGTGATGCCCCAGACCGTCGAAGCCATCCACCATGCCAAGGCGGCCGGCGTTCCGATGATCGTCGCGATCAACAAGATCGACCGTCATGAGGCCAACCCCGACAAGGTGCGCACCGATCTGCTGCAGCACGAAGTCGTGGTCGAGAAGATGTCCGGCGACGTGCAGGATGTCGAGGTTTCGGCCATCAAGGGCACCGGCCTGGACGAACTGCTTGAGGCGATTGCCCTGCAGGCAGAGATCCTGGAACTGAAAGCCAACCCCGACCGTGCCGCCTCCGGCGCCGTGATCGAGGCCCAGCTGGACGTCGGCCGCGGTCCCGTGGCCACCGTCCTGGTTCAGAACGGCACCCTGCGCCGCGGCGACATCTTCGTCGTGGGCGAGCAGTACGGCAAGGTTCGCGCCCTGATCAACGACAAGGGCGAGCGGGTCGACGAAGCCGGCCCCTCGGTCCCGGTCGAGGTTCTCGGCCTCAACGGCACCCCCGAGGCCGGTGACGTGCTCAACGTCGTCGAGACCGAGGCACAGGCCCGCGAGATCGCCGAATACCGCGAGAAGGCGGCCAAGGAAAAGCGCGCCGCTGCCGGTGCCGCGACGACCCTCGAACAGCTCATGGCCAAGGCCAAGGACGACGAGAACGTCTCGGAGATGCCGATCCTGGTCAAAGCCGACGTTCAGGGTTCCGCCGAAGCCATCGTTCAGGCGATGGAGAAGATCGGGAACGAGGAGGTGCGCGTGCGCGTCCTGCATTCCGGCGTCGGCGCGATCACTGAATCCGACATCGGCCTGGCCGAAGCCTCGGGCGCGCCGGTCTTCGGCTTCAACGTCCGTGCCAATGCCTCGGCCCGCAACAGCGCCAACCAGAAGGGCGTGGAGATCCGCTACTACTCGGTGATCTACGACCTTGTGGACGACGTGAAAGCGGCCGCATCCGGCCTGCTGTCGGCAGAGGTTCGCGAGAACTTCATCGGCTACGCCGAGATCAAGGACGTGTTCAAGGTGTCCAACGTCGGCAAGGTCGCCGGCTGTCTGGTCACCGAGGGTGTTGCCCGCCGTTCGGCCGGTGTGCGCCTGCTGCGCGACAACGTGGTGATCCACGAGGGCACGCTGAAGACGCTCAAGCGCTTCAAGGACGAGGTTGCAGAGGTCCAGTCCGGCCAGGAATGCGGTATGGCCTTCGAGAACTACGACGATATCCGTGCCGGCGATGTCATCGAGATCTTCGAGCGCGAAGAGGTCGAGCGTACCCTGAGCTAAGGCTCGGGGCGCGCCGCCCGGGGCCCTCGAGGCCCTGGGCCCGGCCAACCCTCAAACACTATCGCAAGACACAAAAAGGGCCCCCGAAGGGGCCCTTTTAGCATCCTGCTCATTGGGTAGTAGGGAGGGTGTTGAGTGATGGCGGGATGTGTCGAATGTGATGTGAAAGCGGTGTCAGGCTGCTTGGTTCACGGCCCGACCCTGATAGAGCCGGTCGCCGACTTGAACCACGATCTTGCCGTCGCTCAGCTGCCTGATGAAGGTTCCCTGCACTGATACACAGGAGCCGATCATGATTGTTGCCACCATTTAGAACGCCTCCCCTAGATGCAGGTTATTCTTGTTATTCTGGTATTGTTGTTGTTGTTCTTGTCACAACTGTAGCGTGCCGGTATTGGCTTTGGCTACCTTCATGAGAGCGCGTAATTGTGCGCTGCGGGGTTGCGCAAATAGCTAATGCGACTTTGGTCGGACGGGATGCGACCGCGCCAATAACAACCGTAAGTTGTTACAATCGCGCAGCTTTGTCTAGCATAAACTGGAGCCCAGTGGCCTTTGGCCGCTCAATCCGGTGGCTGTAAGCTTACAACCAGTCACGCAAAATAGGGATGAGGGGAACGTCCGCAGGGGGCATTTGATAGTCGCGGAGGGCGTTCGGGCGTACCCAGGCCATCTCTTGCCCCTCCAGGCCCCTGGGCGTGCCTTGCCATTTGCGACATGCAAAGAGTGGCATTAGCAAATGGAAATTCTCGTAGCTGTGGGAGGCAAAGGTCAGCGGCGCGAGGCAGGATTGCCAGGTGTCGATATCCAGTTCTTCCTTCAGCTCGCGGATGAGCGCGGCCTCCGGCGTTTCGCCCGGTTCGACCTTGCCACCGGGAAATTCCCACAGGCCCGCCATGGATTTCCCCTCGGGCCGCTGGGTCAGCAGGACCCGGCCGTCCACGTCAATCAGTGCGACGGCCGAGACCAGAACCGTCTTCACGAACGGTAATCCGCGTTGATCGTGATGTATTGATGGGTCAGGTCGCAGGTCCAGACCACGGATTCGCCGTCGCCCAGCCCCAGGTCGATCCCGATCACAAGCTCGTCGCGCTTCATGTAGGCGGCGCCGTCCTCTTCGCGGTAGCCCTCGGCGACCCATCCCTTCTCGGCGATGGTCAGATCGCCCAGGCGGATCGCCAGGCGGTCACGGTCCGCCTCGGCCCCGGATTTGCCCACCGCCATGACGATGCGGCCCCAGTTCGGGTCCTCTCCCGCCAGGGCGGTCTTGACCAGCGGCGAGTTGGCGGTCGCCAGCGCGACCTTGCGCGCGTCCTCGTCCGAGCGGGCGCCGGTGACGCGCACCTCGACGAACTTGGTGGCGCCTTCACCGTCGCGTACGACCTGGTGGGCCAGGTCCAGCATGACGCCGTGCAGCGCCTTCTCGAAGGCGCGGGCGTCGTCGCTCTCGGCGTCGGTCAGGCGGGCGACGCCCTTGGCCTTGCCGGTTGCGCCGCATATCAGCGTGTCCGAGGTCGAAGTGTCGCCGTCGACCGTGATGCAGTTGAAGGTGCGGTCCGAGGCGCGCGATACCATTGCTTGAAGCAGCGGCTGGTCGATGGGCGCATCGGTGAAAAGATAGACCAGCATCGTCGCCATGTCGGGCGCGATCATGCCGGAGCCTTTGGCGATGCCGGCAATGCGGACCGTGCCGCCGCCAATCGCCACCTCGGCCGAGGCGCCCTTTGCGAAGGTGTCGGTGGTGCGGATCGCCTCGGCGGCGCGGGGCAGGGCCGCGCCATCCAGGTCGGATTTCAGCCCGTCCAGAACGGCGACAATGCGCTCGTGCTTCAGCGGCTCGCCGATGACGCCGGTCGACGACATGAAGACATGGCCTGCGGGGATGCCCAGCCGTTCCCCAACGGCTTTCGACACCGCCTCGACGCTACCGCTGCCGGCGGCGCCGGTGAAGGCGTTGGCATTGCCGGCATTGACGATGATCGCAAAGCCCGCGTCGCCCGAACCGGCCGAGCCGGTGGCGATCCGCGCCAGCTTCTCCTCACCGTCCAGGACGGGGGCCGCGCGGGTGGCGGAGCGGGTGAAGACGGCGGCCACGGTGGAGCCTGCACAAAGCTCCATCAAAGCCACGTCAAGCCGGCCGGTCGTGTAGCGGACACCGGCCGCGGCGGCGGCAAAGCGGGCGCCCTCGATCACCGGCAGGGCGGGGAAGCCGCCCTTGGGCGCCAGCGGAGAGACCGGCGGCGGCGCCTTGGCGGGCTTGGCCGGTTTGACGGCGGCCTGGTCGGCCTGGGCGCCGGTCGTGCCAGCGGAGGTTTCGGGGAGGGGCTGGCGCAATGCCTGCCCCGCCGCCTTGAGCCGGAGCGAAAGCTGCCGGAGCATGTCGTTGGCACCCATCGGAAAGTTCCTGTGCTGTCCGCGTGTCAGTCGTGTGTCGCTAGTGGATCAGTCCGAGACCAGGTCGCGCTGATCGATGACCGAGGGGTCGATCCCTTCGACCATACGCTCGACCTCGACACCTTCGGTGGCGTTGGTCATCACCTGGTCGATGGCGGCGTTGGTCAGGGTCGTGACGATTTCCTGGCGGACATCCTCAAGACTGGTCGGCGCCGCCTCGCGGGTGTCGTTCAGCTTGGCCACGTGCCAGCCGAAATCGGTCTGGAAGGGGGCAGAGACCTCGCCGATCTCCAGCGCGGCGACCGCGTTCTGGAAGGGCGGCACCATCTGCCCGTCCGAGAACCAGCCCAGCTCACCCCCGCGGGGGCCGGAGGGGCCGGTGGATTTCTCCTTGGCCAGCTCGGCGAAATCGGCGCCCTTGTCGAGGGCGGCGGTCAGTTCCTTGGCCTCTTCCTCGGTCTTCACGAGGATGTGCGAGGCGTTCCATTCGGTCTGCACCTCCTGGTCGCCGTACTGGGCGTCGTAGGCGGCCTGAATGGCCCCCTCCGTCACCTGCTCGCGCACGACGCGGTCCAGCACCAGGCCGGCCTTGTAGCCGCGCACCTCGTTCTCGAGGCCGAGGGTCAGGCGGCTGCTGTCGTCATCCTCAAGGGACTGGGCCAGGGCGGCCTGGCGGATCAGCTGCTCAAGCAGCCCTTCGAACAGGGTTTCGGCCGGAAGCGACTGGTATTGCGCGGGCAGACCCTCGCGCAGAAGCATCAGATGACCCAGCTTGATGTCGGTGCCGCCGACGCGCGCCAGAACCGTGTCGGCGCCCTCGGCGGGAGCTCCTGAGGGGGCGGGGGCTTCGGTCTGGGCAGTCTCGGCGGCGGGATCCGCGGCCTTTTCTTCCTGCGCGGCGAGAGGGGCGGCAAGGCCCGTCGCGGTGAGCAGGGCGGCGCTTATGGCAAGGGCGGGACCGTAGGCGTGGAATCGGCTCATGGTAGGCTCCTTTCGCGTGGCCTCGAGGTGGCCGGCCCGCGTCCAGAATCCACTGGGACAGCGGGTCAAGTTGACAGTCAACAGGCAGGCCCTTATGTGCCGAAGGGTTCAGCAGGCCGTGCCGCGCTTGTCCGCCGTTCTATGGGTGGCGTGAAGCAGGGGCAAGGCTTGCCATCACACGAACCTGTCAGAAAAGCCTGTCAGGACGGGGCGAACCACGCCCCCAAGCGGAGAGCGGACGACACGATGCTGGGTCTCGGAACCATCGCCAAGAAAGTATTCGGAACGCCAAATGACCGCGAGGTGAAAGCCCGCAGGCCGCTTGTCGAAAAGATCAACGCCCTCGAGCCACAGTTCACCGACCTCACCGATGAGCAGATCATCGAGAAGACCGCCGAGTTCCGCGAGCGCCTGGCCAAGGGCGAAGCCCTGGACGACCTGCTGCCCGAGGCCTTCGCCAACGTGCGCGAAGCGGCCCGCCGCACCCTGGGCCTGCGGGCCTTCGACGTGCAGCTCATGGGCGGGATCTTCCTGCACCAGGGCAACATCGCCGAGATGAAAACCGGCGAGGGCAAGACGCTGATGGCGACCTTCCCGGCCTATCTGAACGCCCTGACGGGGCGCGGCGTGCACATCGTCACGGTCAACGACTACCTGGCGCGGCGCGATGCCGAATGGATGGGCAAGGTCTATGCCGCCCTGGGCCTGACCACCGGCGTGGTCTACCCCCAGCAGCCCGAGCAGGAAAAGGCGGAGGCCTACGGCGCCGACGTCACCTACGCCACCAACAACGAGCTGGGTTTCGACTACCTTCGGGACAACATGCGCATGGATCTCGACGAGATGAACCAGCGCGACCACTACTTCGCCATCGTCGACGAGGTCGATTCGATCCTGATCGACGAGGCGCGCACGCCGCTGATCATCTCGGGCCCCTCCGAGGACCGGAGCGAACTTTACAAGACCATCGACACGGTGGTCCCCAGCCTCTCGGACGAGCATTTCACCATCGACGAGAAGACCCGCAACGTCACCTACACCGACGAGGGCAACGAGTTCCTGGAACAGGAGCTGCTGCGTCAGGGGATCCTGCCGGAGGGTCAATCCCTCTATGACCCCGAGTCGACGACGCTGGTGCACCACGTCACCCAGGCCCTGCGCGCCCACAAGCTGTTCCAGCGCGACAAGGATTACATCGTCCGCGATGACGAGGTCGTGCTGATCGACGAATTCACCGGCCGCATGATGTCGGGTCGCCGCCTGTCGGACGGCCTGCACCAGGCGATCGAGGCCAAGGAGAACGTCTCGATCCAGCCCGAGAACGTGACCCTGGCATCGGTCACCTTCCAGAACTATTTCCGGCTTTACGACAAGCTGGGCGGCATGACCGGCACCGCCGCGACCGAGGCCGAGGAATTCGCCGAGATCTACAAGCTGGGCGTGATCGAGGTGCCGACCAACCGGCCCATCGCCCGCGTCGACGAGCATGACGCCGTCTACCGGACCGCCAAGGAAAAATACGACGCCATCCGCGAGACGATCGAGGAGGCCCACAAGAAGGGTCAGCCGATCCTCGTCGGCACCACCTCGATCGAGAAGTCCGAGTTCCTGTCGCAGATGCTCAAGGAACGCGGCGTGCCCCACAACGTCCTCAACGCCCGCCAGCATGAGCAGGAGGCCGCCATCGTCGCCGACGCCGGCAAGCCGGGCGCTGTGACCATCGCCACCAACATGGCCGGTCGCGGCACCGACATCCAGCTTGGCGGCAACGTCGACATGAAGGTGCTGGAGGCCCTGGCCACCGACCCCGAGGCCGATCCCGCCGCCCTGCGCGAACGCGCCGAGGCCGAGGTCGCCGGCGACAAGAAGAAGGTGCTGGAGGCAGGCGGCCTGTTCGTTCTGGCCACCGAGCGGCACGAAAGCCGCCGCATCGACAACCAGCTGCGCGGCCGCTCGGGCCGTCAGGGCGACCCCGGCCGCTCGGCCTTCTACCTCAGCCTTGAAGATGACCTGATGCGGATCTTCGGGTCCGAGCGTCTGGACAACGTGCTGGGCAAGCTGGGCATGAAGGAAGGCGAGGCGATCATCCACCCATGGGTGAACAAGAGCCTCGAGAAGGCCCAGGCCAAGGTCGAGGCGCGCAACTTCGACATCCGCAAGCAACTGCTGAAGTTCGACGACGTGATGAACGACCAGCGCAAGGCCATCTTCGGCCAGCGTCTGGAGATCATGGAAAGCAAAGACGTCAACGAGATTGTCGAGGATATGCGCCACCAGGTCATCGACGACCTGGTCGATTTCTACATCCCCGCCCGGTCCTACGCCGACCAGTGGGATGGCGAGGGGCTTTATGCCGCTGTCATCGAGAAGCTGGGCGTCGACGCCCCCGTCATCGCCTGGACGCAGGAAGAAGGGGTCGATGATTCCGACATCCGCGAGCGTCTTTACAAGGCAACGGACGAGTTCATGGCCGGCAAGGCCGCCAAGTTCGGCCCCGAGCAGATGCGCCGTATCGAAAAACAGGTCCTGCTGCAGACCATCGACGCCAAGTGGCGCGAGCATCTTGTGACGCTGGAGCATCTGCGCTCGGTCGTGGGGTTCCGCGGCTATGCACAGCGCGATCCGCTCAACGAGTACAAGAACGAAAGCTTCCAGCTTTTCGAGAGCCTGCTGAACTCCCTCCGCGAGGAAGTGACCGAGAAGCTGGCACAGCTTCGCCCGCTCAGCGAGGAAGAGCAGAAGCAGATGCTGGCCCAGCTGATCGAACAGCAGCGTGCCTTGCAGGGCGCCGAGGCGGGCGCGCAACCCGGTGCCGCACCGGCGGCCGGCCCGCAGGCGGCCGCACAGCCTGACGGGGCCGGAGAGACAGCCGTCGCCGAGGTGGGGCGCAACGATCCCTGCCCCTGTGGCTCGGGCAAGCGCTACAAGCATTGCCACGGTGCCGTCACCGCCTGATCGCGGCGACTTATCCGACACAGTTCCCAGCGCCCCGCCCTTGGCGGGGCGTTCGGCTTTTCAGCCTGCCCGATTTTCGCCATACTTGTCCCATCGCGCAACGACGCGTCGGAGCAGGCATGCAGATCTTTCCCCGCCGATGGGCCGCGATGGCCGTCATCGCGCTTGGCACCCTGGTGTCGGGCACCCTTCCTGCGCCTGTCGTGGCGGGTGATGCGGGGGCCGCGCCCCACCTGCCCCGGGCGCCGGGGGCCGGTCGCGCGGGCTTTGACCCGGGCGCGCTGCTTCCCCTTTCCGCGCGTCCTGCCGACAGGGCCGAGGGGGCCGGAGACAACGCCGGCCCGGGCGACTGGGCCCGTGCGCCCGAGCGACGGCTCTCCCCCTATGGCATGCCCTGCCGGGAAGAGCTTTCCGCCGTATCGGCACCGGGTGCCATGATCCGCCTGACCCTGTTCGCCCCCTGCCGGGCCGGGGCAACGGTGCGCATCGAGCATGCCGGTCTGGTGCTGGAGATGCCCACCGATTCCATGGGCGCCCTGCGCGTCGATCTGCCGGCGCTGGTCGGGCTGGGCGAACTCTCGGCCGGGTTCGAGGACGGCACGCGGCTGGCCCGCACGGTGGTTGTCCCCGACATGGGCGAATTCACCCGCGTCGTCGTCCTGTGGGAGCGTGGGGCGGCGTCTGGCGACGAGGGGGTGGGGGAGCCCCCGCTGGCCCTGCACGCCCGCGAGGTGGCCCGCACCGCCGCCAAGGGCGCCGATCTGTGGCACCGACAGCCCGGCAATTCCGGACGCCTGCTGCGCGGTCAGGGCGGGCGCATGACGGTGATCGACGCGGACAATGGCCGGGCCGAGGTCTATACCGCGCCGCGCCGTCTGGGCACGGTGCGGCTGAGCCTGGAAGGCGAGGTGACGCAGGCCAATTGCAGTCAGGCCGTGCCCGCGACCGTGCTGCGCGCCGCCCCTGCCGGAGGGCCCGAGCGCAGCGCGCTGAGCCTGCGCATGCCCGGTTGCGCACGGGTGGGGGAATATCTTCGGTTGAAAAGCGTGCTGCCAGACCTGAAGATCGCGCGAAACTGAAGTGACCTGATCCGCCCATGCCCAATCGTCCGTTCCGCGCCGCCCTTGCAGCGGCGGCTGTCGCGTCCCTGGCGATTGGCCCCGCCGTCGCGCAGGACGTGACGCTGACGTCGCGCGATGGCACAGTGGACATCTCGGGCACGCTGCAATCCTACGACGGGGAATTCTACCGGGTCGACACGGTCTACGGGCCGCTGACGATCGACGGGCAGGGGGTGATCTGCAACGGCATCGGCTGCCCGGACTTGGAGGCGTTCGTGGCCGAATTCGCCCTCTCGGGCTCGGCGGCGATGGGGCAGGTCCTGCTGCCGGCCCTGGTCGATGCCTTTGCCCGCCAGCGGGGTCTGCGCCTGTTGCGCGAGGTGCTGGACGAAAGCCGCTCGCGCTTTGTGCTGAGCGATCCGGCCACGGGCACCGACCAGGCCCGCATCACCCTGCGCCTGTCCAGCAGCGAGGAAGGGTTCGCCGACCTGGCGGCGGGAGAGGCCGACCTGGCCCTGTCCCTGCGAGAGATCGGGCCCGAGGAGCTGTCAGTCGCGGCGCTTGCCGGGCTGGGGGACCTCTCGGGGCCCAGGCGGTCGCTGGTGCTGGCGCTGGACGCGCTGGTGCCGGTGGTGGCGGCGGCCAACCCCCTGCGGGCCCTGACGCCCGACGAGCTGGCGGCGGTCTTCGCCGGAGAGGTCTCGGACTGGTCCGCCCTGGGCGGTGCCGAGGGGCCGATCAGCCTGCACGCTCCGGCGGGCGACTCGGCGCTGGGCCAGCTTTTCGCCGAGGAGGTGCTGGCGCCCTTCGGCAAGACCATGTCGGGGCAAGCGCGGCGACATGCCGATGTTGCCGACCTGGTCGATGCGGTGGCCGACGATCCCGGTGCCATCGGCCTGACGGCCTGGTCCGAGATGGGCAACACCGCGCCCCTGGACCTGCGCGGATCCTGCGGCGCGGTGCTGGCCGCCGAGGTGGCGACGCTGAAGTCCGAGGATTACCCGCTGAGCCTTCCGTTGATGCTTTATTCCCCCGCGCGGCGGTTGCCGTTGCTGGCGCGGGAGTTCATTGCCTTCTTCGACAGCTCGGCCGCCGAGCTGGTGATCCGCCGGGCGGGCTTTGTCGACCAGGGGATCGACCGCACGCCGCTGGCACGTCAGGGCGCGCGGCTGACCAACGCAATCCTTGGCGCGGGGGGTGAGGTCCCGCTGGAGGAGTTGCAGCGCCTGGCGCGGGCCCTGCGCGGCGCCGAGCGGCTGAGCACAACCTTCCGCTTCGAGGGCGGCTCCAGCGACCTCGACGCCCAGTCGCGGGGCAACGTGGCGCGGCTGGCCCAGGCGATCGAGACCGGCGCCTTCGATGGCCGGCAACTGGTCTTCGTCGGGTTCTCGGACGGAGAGGGCGGGGCGATGCCCAACCGCGCCATTTCCCGCCGCCGGGCCGAGGCGGTGCGCAAAGCCGTGCGCGCCGAGGCGCACACGGCCGATTTCTCGCGGTTGAAATTGACGGTGGACGCCTTTGGCGAGGCGCTGCCCATGGCCTGCGACGACAGCGCCTGGGGCCGGCGTGTCAATCGCCGGGTGGAGCTGTGGCTGCGCTGAATTGCGGTCCGTGGCGGCCCCTTCGGGGGGCCTGGATATTTTCACGACAATGAACCGGGGACGAGGTCAGAGGATCAGACCCTCGGCGCGGAACGATATCTCGCGCGATTTGCCGATCACCAAATGGTCGTGCAGCACGATCCCCAGCGCCGTCAGCGCTTGGAGGATGCGGCCGGTCATGTCGATGTCGCTGTCCGAGGGGGTGGGATCGCCCGAGGGGTGGTTGTGGACCAGGATCACCGCCGAGGCGTTGATCTCGAGCGCGCGCTTGGCAACCTCGCGCGGGTAGACGGGGACATGGTCGACCGTGCCGCGCGCCTGCTCCTCGTCCGCAATCAAGACGTTCTTGCGGTCCAGGTAGAAGATGCGGAACTGCTCGGTTTCCCGGTGGGACATGGTGGCGTGGCAATAGGCCAGCAGCGCGTCCCAGGAGGAGAGCACCTGGCGGTTCATCACCCGCGAGCGGGCGAGCCGGTGGGCCGCGGCCTCGACGATCTTGAGCTCGCAGACCACGGCGGGGCCGACCTCGGGCAAGGCCAGCAGGCGGGCGGGCGGGGCCGAGAGGACGGCGTTGAAGCTGCCGAAAGCCTCCATCAGGCGGGAGGCGAGGGGTTTGACGTCCTGGCGGGGCAGGGCGCGGAAGAGGACCAGTTCCAGCATCTCGTAATCGGGGATGGCTTCGGCGCCGCCCTCGGTGAAACGCCGGCGCAGGCGCTGGCGGTGACCGCGGATGTAGGAGGGTTGGCGCGGCGATGCCGCAGGCGGGGGTGGCGCCACGGGGGCCAGCCCCTGGGCATCAAAGAGGCCGGGTGCGGCGGAATCGCCCTCGGGGGTGGATGCGGAAAAGGGCCGGGCCATGGCCCGACCCTTTCACAAAGATCGTTAAGCGGGGTTTAATCGCATCCGGCTCAAACGGTGGATTAGCCCTTCATGCCGTCCCAAAAGGATTTGACCGAGTCGAAGAAGCTGCTGCCGTGGGGGTTGTTGTCCTCGGACAGTCGTTCGAATTCGCGCAGCAGGTCCTTCTGCTTGGAGGTCAGGTTGACCGGGGTCTCGACCGCCATCTCGATGAACATGTCGCCCGAGCCGCCGCCACGCAGGCGGGGCATGCCCTTGCCGCGCAGGCGCATCTGCCGGCCCGACTGGCTGCCGGCGGGGACCTTAACCCGGCTGCGGCCGCCGTCGATGGTGGGCACCTCGATGTCGCCGCCCAGGGCGGCCGCCGTCAGCGAGACGGGCACCCGGCAGAAGAGGTTCTCGCCGTCGCGCTCGAAAAGCGTGTGCTCGGCCACCTCGATGAAGATGTAGAGATCGCCCGCCGGTCCGCCGCGCAGCCCGGCCTCGCCCTCGCCGGCAAGGCGGATGCGGGTTCCGGTCTCGACCCCGGCGGGGATGTTGACGCTGAGCGCGCGTTCCTTCTCGACCCGGCCGGCGCCGCCGCAGGACTTGCAGGGGTTCTTGATGATCTGGCCGATGCCGCCGCAGGTGGGGCAGGTCCTTTCGACCGTGAAGAAGCCCTGCTGTGCGCGGACCTTGCCCATGCCTGAACAGGTGGGGCAGGCCTCGGGGACGGCGCCGCCTTCGGCGCCCGAGCCCTCGCAGGTGCCGCAGCGCACGGAGGTGGGAACGTTGATCGATTTCTGGACGCCAGCGTAGGCGTCCTCGAGGGTGACGCGCAGGTTGTAGCGCAGGTCCGAGCCGCGGGCGGCGCGGGGCTGACCGCCGCGACCGCGGGGGCCGCCGCCGACGAAATCGCCGAAGAGGTCGTCGAACACGTCCGAGAAGGCAGAGGCGAAGTCGCCGCCGCCGGGGTGGAAGCCGCCGCGGCCGTGGCCGGCGCTGGCGCCGTTTCCGCCCTCGAAGGCGGCATGTCCGTAGCGGTCGTAGGCGGCTTTCTTGGAGGGGTCCTTCAGCGCGTCGTAGGCCTCGTTGACCTCCTTGAACTGGGACTCGGCCTCGGGCTTGTCGGCGTTGCGGTCGGGGTGCAATTCCTTGGCCTTGGTGCGGTAGGCCTTCTTGATCTCGGCCTCCGAGGCGCCGCGCGATACGCCGAGAACGTCATAAAAGTCACGTTTAGCCATGGATCATCCATCCTTGAACACGCAGGCCGGCCCCGTTTCTGGAACAGGGCCGGCCCGTAGGTCTGTCTCGTCGCCTCAGGCGCGCTTGTCGTCGTCGATGTCCTCGAAGTCGGCATCGACGATGTCATCATCGACCGAGCGCGGAGACTCCTCGCTCTCGCCTTCCGGGGCCTCGCCCGCAGCCGATTCCTGCTGCGTCTTGTAGATGGCCTCGCCCAGCTTCATCGCGGCTTCGGTGACGTTCTGGATGCCCGACTTGATCTTGGCCGGATCGTCCTTTTCCAGGTCGTCCTTGAGGGCCGCGATGGCCAGCTCGATGGCTTCGATCGTGGTCGGGTCGACCTTGTCCGAATGCTCTTCCATCGACTTCTCGGTCGAGTGGATGAGGCTCTCGGCCTGGTTGCGCGCCTCGACCAGCTCGCGACGCTCCTTGTCGGCGTCGGCGTTGGCCTCGGCATCCTTGACCATCTGTTCGATCTCGTCGTCCGACAGACCGCCCGAAGCCTGGATGGTGATCGTCTGCTCCTTGCCGGTGCCCTTGTCCTTGGCCGCGACCGAGACAATGCCGTTGGCGTCGATGTCGAAGGTCACCTCGATCTGGGGCATGCCACGCGGTGCGGGGGGGATGTTCTCAAGGTTGAACTGGCCCAGCATCTTGTTGTCGGCAGCCATCTCGCGCTCACCCTGGAACACCCGGATCGTCACGGCGTTCTGGTTGTCCTCGGCGGTCGAGAAGATCTGGCTTTTCTTCGTCGGGATGGTCGTGTTGCGGTCGATCAGACGGGTGAAGACACCGCCCAGCGTTTCGATTCCCAGCGACAGCGGGGTCACGTCCAGCAGGACCACGTCCTTGACGTCGCCTTGCAGAACGCCGGCCTGAATGGCGGCGCCCATCGCGACAACCTCATCGGGGTTCACGCCCTGATGCGGCTCTTTGCCGAAGAACTTGGTGACCTCTTCCTTGACCTTGGGCATGCGGGTCATGCCGCCGACCAGAACGATCTCGTCGATGTCGTTGGTCGACAGGCCCGCGTCCTTCAGAGCTTCCTTGCAAGGCTTGATCGAGGCCTTGATCAGGTCGCCCACAAGGCTTTCCAGCTTGGCACGGGTCAGCTTCATGACCATGTGCAGCGGCTGGCCGCCCTTGGGGTCCATCGAGATGAACGGCTGGTTGATCTCGGTCTGGGTCGAGGAGGACAGTTCGATCTTGGCCTTTTCAGCCGCCTCTTTCAGACGCTGCAGGGCCATCTTGTCCTTGGTCAGGTCGACGCCGTTCTCTTTCTTGAACTCGTCGGCAAGGTAGTTGACGATCCGCATGTCGAAGTCTTCGCCACCCAGGAAGGTGTCGCCGTTGGTGGACTTCACCTCGAACAGGCCATCGTCGATCTCGAGGATGGTGATGTCGAAGGTGCCGCCGCCAAGGTCATAGACGGCGATGGTCTTGCTGTCCTTCTTGTCCAGGCCATAGGCAAGGGCAGCGGCGGTCGGCTCGTTGATGATCCGCAGCACTTCCAGACCGGCGATCTTGCCGGCGTCCTTGGTGGCCTGACGCTGGGCGTCGTTGAAGTAGGCGGGCACGGTGATGACGGCCTGCGTGACATCCTCGCCCAGATATTTCTCGGCGGTTTCCTTCATCTTTTGCAGGATCAGCGCCGAGACCTGCGCCGGCGAGAACTTCTCGCCATGCACCTGGACCCAGGCGTCGCCGTTGCCACCATCGACGACGGCATAGGGCAGGTTCTTGAGGTCTTTCGCCAGATCCGGGTCGTCGGCGCGGCGGCCGATCAGACGCTTGACGGCAAAGACGGTGTTTTCCGGGTTGGTCACGGCCTGACGCTTGGCGGGCTGGCCGACAAGACGCTCGTCATCCGTGTAGGCGACGATCGAAGGCGTGGTGCGTGCGCCTTCCTGGTTTTCGATGACCCGCGGCTGCGAGCCGTCCATGATTGCGACGCAGGAGTTGGTTGTCCCCAGGTCGATACCAATGACTTTAGCCATGTGCTCAGTCCTCTTTACGTTGGCGATGTTGGGGGGCGAAGGCCCGTTCCGGCGCCCAAGCCCCGATCCCAAAGACCGAAGCAGGGTGCCCCGATCACGTTCCGGTGGGTATATAAGTGCCGCCCTTGGGTGCTGCAACCTCGTGCAGGGGGGCAGAACGGCGAATTTTTCCCTTTGTTGCCTTGGTCGTGGGGCCGCGCTTGCGGATCCGGCGCCCGGGCTACAATCTGGGGATGCCGCAGCGCGGTGACAAGATCGGTGCGGGCCCCGCAGGGGCCGGGAAAAAGGACCAAGGACGATGGCAGACGGATTCTGGACGGCCCTGGCGGTGATGCTGGTGGCAGGCTCGGCGGTGGCGCTTCAGGCGCCGATCAACGGGCGGCTGGCGGCCCATGCGGGCGGCACGCTGGCGGCGGCGGTGATCTCGTTCGGGATCGGGCTGCTGGTGCTGGTGGCACTGGGGGTCATGCGGGGCGAGACGCCGTCGCTGGCCGGGCTGGCCCAGGCACCCTGGTGGGCCTTCGCGGGCGGGGCGCTGGGGGCGTGGTACGTCTGGGGATCGGCCTTCAGCGTGGGGTCGCTAGGGCTGGTGACGCTGGTCGCGGTGGTGATCCTTGGACAGGTCCTGACGGGGATGGTGATGGACGCGGTGGGCGCTTTCGGCCTGCCTGTGCGCGAGATTGGCTGGACCCGGTTGCTGAGCGTCGTGCTGGTGCTGGGCGGCGCCCTGCTGTCGCGGGTCTGATCCGATGGCAGACGATCCCGAAACCCGCCCCTTCCCCAGGCCCGACCTGATCGTCCGCGGCTTTCGCATCCACGAGGGGTTCCTTGACCCCGAGGCACAGGCCGCGATGGTCGAGGAGCTGCGCGAGGTCGCGCGCCTGGCGCCCTTCGTCACGCCCGAGACGCGGTTCGGCAAGAAGATGTCGGTGCGCATGACCTCGGCCGGCTCCCACGGGTGGATTTCGGACAGGCGCGGCTACCGCTATGCCCCGGCGCACCCCTCGGGCGTCGCATGGCCGCCGGTCCCCCCATCCGTCGCGGCGGTGTGGGATGCCGTCTCGGGCGTGGCGCGGGCGCCCGATTGCTGCTTGATAAACTACTATGGCGAGGGTGCGCGCATGGGGCTGCACCAAGATCGGGACGAGGCCGATTTCAAATGGCCCGTGGTCTCGATCTCGTTGGGTGACGAGGGGCTGTTCCGCATCGGGAACACCACCCGCGAAGGATCGACCGAGTCGATCTGGCTGCGCTCGGGCGACGTGGTGGTCATGGGGGGCGAGGCGCGGCTGACCCACCACGGGGTGGATCGGATCCGCTACAACAGCTCGACCCTGCTGCCCGATGGCGGACGCATCAACGTCACCCTGCGGGTTGTGACCTAGACAGTGAAACCGGCTGCGACAGGGCCTGTCAGCGCCCGGCGCTCCAGCTGGCGGACATGCTGCGGCGGGTGAAGAATTCCATCATCAGGCCCAGCACGATGCAGGTGATCGACAGGTAGACCGGGTACATGATCGACGTCTTCTGCGGCACATAGTTGATGAAGGTGAAGCCCCGCGCCTGATCGATCGTGTGGAACAGCGGGTTCCAGTCGAACATCATCAGCGCGGTCGCCGGCAGCGTGTTGGCGACGAACATCTTGCCCGAGGCGATCATGTTGGCCCGCTGGTAGATCGTCCGCACCAGCGAGAAGAAGCCCGGCGCCCAGGGCGTCACGGCCAGAAACAGCATGCCGATCGCGCAGCCCGAGAACCACGCCAGCAGGAACATCCCGAAGGTCGACACCGGGTCTTCGATCAGGATCGGGGTGAAGGCGGCGTGATAGAAGAACAGCACCAGAAAGACTGTCAGTGTCTGAGTATAAAGCGATCCCAGCGCGGCGCCCGCGATGGCGACGCCCGTGTTCATCGGCCCGTGCAGCATGATCGAAGAGGTCGGACCCTCGGCGCTGGCGACGGCGCCCACGGCCTTGGTGTGGGTCAGGAAGAGGAACACGCCCGTCATCATGAACAGCAGGAAATCCCCCCGCAGGGCCGCGCCCCGCAGGCCGAGGATCGAGAACATCAGCTGGAAGACCAGGATGAAGGCGACCGTGGTGGCGATGTTCATGATAAGGCCCAGAAGGGCGTTTCGGTGACCCTTGCGCTGCTCGCGCACGGCGACCTCGAATATCAGGGATAGCGTGACGAACGCGGACCCCAGAAAGGTCGTCGGTCTGCCGTTTGTGAACATGGTCCCACCTACCGTTACCCTGAACGGATCTTGCCGTCCGTCCGCACTCGCACCATAAGGTTTGAGACAGCATCTAGCAACATTGCGGCCATTTCGCGGCCCCGTAACGGAGGATTGATGACGTGCAGGGCGATCTGGGAAAACGGATGGAGCGGGTGTTCCGCAAGCTGGCGCTGGAAGCGGGCGAGAAGATCATGGAGATCTATGGCTCCGACGATTTCGGGGTCATGTCCAAGGCCGACGAAAGCCCGGTGACCGCCGCCGATCTCGCCGCCGACGCCATCATCTCGGCCGGCCTGGCCCAGGCCTTTCCCGATATCCCCGTCGTGACCGAGGAACAGGCAGCCTCGCACAGCGGGGCGGGGACCGAGTTCATCATCGTCGATCCGCTGGACGGCACCAAGGAATTCGTCAAGCGGCGGGGGGAGTTCACCGTCAACATCGCCTACGTGCGCGACGGCGTGCCCCTTCGCGGCGTGGTCTACGCCCCCGCCCGCAAGCGCATGTTCTACACCCTCGCCGATGGCACCAGCATCGAAGAGCAGGGGCCCTTCGGCGAAGAGCCAGGCGTCTGCGCGCCGATCCGCGTCTCGGACCCCGACAACGACGCGCTGATCGTCGTCGCCTCGAAAAGCCACCGGGACGAGGCGACCGACGCCTATATCTCGCGCTACGAGGTGGCCGAGGCCGCGAGCGCGGGGTCGTCCCTGAAATTCTGCCTCGTCGCGACGGGCGAGGCCGACCTTTACCCCCGGCTGGGGCGCACCATGGAATGGGACACTGCCGCGGGCGATGCCGTCCTGCGCGGCGCGGGCGGCCGGGTCGTCGACTTCGACCGGCTGGAGCCGCTGACCTACGGCAAGCCGGGCCACGCCAACCCGTTCTTCATCGCCCATGCGCCGGGCGTCGAGCTGAGGGAAGGCTGATGGCGGACAAGGACGGCAAGATGGCCCAGGACACCGAGCAGCCGCGCGTCCTGATCGTGATCCCGGCGCGCTATGCATCGACCCGTTATCCCGGCAAGCCGCTGGCCGAGCTGACGGGCGCCGACGGCGTCGCCCGCAGTCTGGTGCGCCGCACATGGGAAGCTGCCTGCCAGGTCGAGGTCGAGGTCGAGGGCGCGGCGCGCATCGTCGTCGCCACCGACGACGACCGCATTGCCACGGCCTGCGCCGAGTTCGGCGCCGAGGTGGTGATGACCCCCGAAAGCTGCGCCAACGGCACCGAGCGTTGCGCCGCGGCTCTGGCCGCGCTGGGCGGGCAATACGACCTGGTGGTCAACCTTCAGGGCGACGCGCCCCTGACCCCGCCCTGGTTCATCGAGGATCTGATCGCCGGCATGCTGCGCGATGGCGATGCCGAGGTGGCGACCCCCGTGCTGCGCGCCGATGGCGCGGCGCTGAACGGTTTTCTCGAGGATCGGCGCAACGGCCGCGTGGGTGGCACCACCGCCGTCTTCGACCGCTCGATGGCGGCGCTCTATTTCTCGAAAGAGGTGATCCCCTTCACCTCCGAGCGGTTCGACGACGCCGCCCCGACGCCGGTCTTCCACCATGTCGGTGTCTACGCCTACCGCCCCTCCGCGCTGGAGGATTACCTGGGCTGGAGCAGCGGTCCGCTGGAGGACCTGGAGGGGCTGGAACAGCTGCGCTTCCTGGAAAATGGCGCCCGACTTCTTTGCGTGCAGGTCGATGCCCGCGGCCGCCAGTTCTGGGAGTTGAACAACCCCGAGGACATCCCCCGCATCGAGGCGATGATGGCCCGGATGGGCATGTCGTGACGCCTGCGCGGCCCGAGAGTGATCCCGGCGCCGCGCACAAGGCCTGCGGCGACTGGCCCGCCGTCAGCGTCATCGTGGTCAGCCACGGGCGCCCCGATCTTCTGCCGCGCTGCATCGCCTCGCTGCGGACCCAGTTCCACCGTCCGCTCGAAGTGATCGTCGTGGCCGATGCCGCCGGGCTGGAGGCGCTGACGGGGCAGGACGACCTGAAGCTTGCGCGGCTGGACCTGCCCAACATCTCCCGGGCGCGCAACATGGGCCTTGCCCTGGCCGCCGCGCCGGTGGTGGCTTTCCTGGATGACGACGCCGTGGCGCGGCCCGACTGGCTGACCGGACTGATGGCGGGCTTTGCCCTGCCCGGGGTGGCAGCGGTCGGCGGCCACGTCATCGGGCGCAACGGCTTTTCCTACCAGTGGCGCACCCGCCAGGTCGACGCACAGGGCCATGCAGTGGATCTGGAAGCGGGGGCGGGGCCGGTCTACCTGCCTATCCCCGACCGCGATCACGCGGTCAAGCTGGAGGGGACCAACTGCGCCTTTCGCACCGCGACATTGCGGGCGATGGGCGGGTTCGACGAGGGGTTTCATTTCTACCTTGATGAGACGGACCTGTGCTGGCGCCTGCACAGGGAGGGGGCGGGCGTGGCCGTCGTGCCGGGGGCGCTGGTCCATCACGGGTTCGCGGCGAGTCGCCGGCGGACGACGGCGCGGGTGCCGCTGGATATGACCGAGATTGGGGCCAGCACCATGCTTTACCTGCGCAAGCACGCCCCGCCAGGCAGTCATGCCGGGGCGCTGGCCAGGCTGACCCGCGATCAGCACGCGCGTCTGTGCGACCACTTGCGGGCGGGCCGGCTGGATCCGGGTCAGGTAAATCGCCTGATGAAGACCCTCGCAAACGGCATCGCCGCAGGGCGCGGGCGTTGCCCGACACCTGCACCCACGTTGGGTGAGATACCCGCCTTCAAACCCTTCAAACCCTTCAACGCCTGGGGACGGCACGAGGCACAAGAGTTACTGGCCGGTCGCCCCTGGCAGAAAAAGCGGCTCTTTCAAAGGGCATCGAGGCTGGCCGAGCAGGGTATCCTGGCCCATGTTATCATCTTGTGGCCCGACGCCCGCTTTCATCGTCGCCGGTTCGATGCGCGCGGCTTCTGGGTGCAGGAAGGCGGTCTTTTCGGCCGGGCCGAGCGCGACGAGCCCCTCTTTCGCCTTGTCCGCTTCAGCCGCCGCGTGGCGAAGGAGGCACAGGGGTTCGCCCCGCCGTAAAAACCCCGCAAGGCGGTTGAAAGCGGGCCGTTTCGGGCCGATAACGGGGCGGTAAGGGCACGTAAAAAAACGGTGGCAACCGGAGCGTGTCCAACTAATTACTCAATTGTAACGGTTTTCCCGCCACATTCATGTGGTTTCACGGGGTCAGGTGTTCGAGTTTGAAGGGAGTTCGAGGTCAGATGAAACGCAAGGTCACCAAGGCCATCTTTCCCGTCGCGGGGCTGGGCACGCGATTCCTGCCCGCGACCAAGTCGATCCCGAAAGAGATCATGACCCTCGTCGACCGCCCGTTGATCCAGTACGCGATCGATGAGGCCCGCGCCGCCGGCATCAAGGAATTCATCTTCGTCACCTCGCGCGGGAAATCCGCGCTGGAGGATTATTTCGATCACGCCCCCGAGTTGGAGCATTCCCTGCGCAAGCGCGGCAAGGACGACCTGCTGGAGGCGCTGAAAACGACCAACATGGACAGCGGCGCCATCGCCTACATCCGCCAGCACAAGCCCCTCGGCCTGGGTCATGCGGTCTGGTGCGCCCGTCGCCTGGTCGGCAACGAGCCCTTCGCCGTCATCCTTCCCGATGACGTCATCGCCGGCGACGTGCCCTGCCTCAAGCAGATGGTCGAGGCCTTCGAGGAGACGGGCGGCAACATCGTCGCCGCCATGGATGTCCCCGAGGACCGGGCGCAGGCCTATGGCGTGCTGGACATCAAGGAAGATCGCGGTTCGATCGTCTCGGTCAAGGGCATGGTCGAGAAGCCGGCGCCCGGCACCGCCCCGTCGAACCTGGCGGTCATCGGCCGCTACATCCTGACGCCGCGCATCATGCAGAACCTCAACCGCATCAAAAGCGGCGCCGGTGGTGAGATCCAGCTGACCGACGCCATCGCCCGCGAGATCGACGAGACCGGAGAGGTCTTCGGCTATCGCTTCCGCGGCCAACGCTTCGATTGCGGCTCCAAGGCCGGGTTCCTTCAGGCCACGGTCGCCTTCGGCCTGTCGCGCGATGACCTGCGCGACGAGCTTTGGGCCTATCTCAACGAGATGGTCGCGACCCAGAAGGCCGCCCAGTAACCATGGCCCTGCAAACGCCGTCCCCTGTTGTGCTGGTTACCGGCGGGGCCGGCTACATCGGCTCCCACGCCTGCAAGGCGCTGGCGCGGGCAGGCTATGTCCCCGTCACCTACGACAACCTATCGACCGGCTGGCAGGACGCGGTGAAGTTCGGCCCGTTCGAGCAGGGCGAGTTGACCGATGCCGACCGGCTGGCCGAGGTTTTCGCCAAGCATCGCCCGGTGGCAGTCATGCATTTCGCTGCCCTCAGCCAGGTCGGCGAATCCATGGAGAAACCGGGCCTCTACTGGCGCAACAATGTCGCCGGCTCCCTGACACTCATTGAGGCGGCGGTCGCGGCCGGGTGCCTGGATTTCGTCTTCTCCTCGACCTGCGCGACCTATGGCGACCAGGACGGCGTGGTTCTGGACGAGAACAGCGCCCAGCACCCGATCAACGCCTACGGCGCTTCGAAACGCGCGATCGAGGATATGTTGGCCAATTTCGGCGTCAGCCACGGGCTGCGCCACGTGATCTTCCGCTATTTCAACGTGGCCGGGGCCGATCCCGACGGGGAGGTTGGCGAGTTTCACCGCCCCGAGACGCATCTTGTGCCATTGATGCTGGACGCGATCGACGGCAAGCGGCCGGCGCTGACCATCTTCGGCACCGACTACGACACGCCCGACGGCACCTGCGTGCGCGATTACGTCCATGTCTGCGACCTGGTCGACGCCCATATTCTGGGGCTGCGGTGGCTGCGCGACGGGCATCCCAGCCGGGTCTTCAACCTGGGCACCGGCACGGGTTTCTCGGTTCGCGAGGTGGTGGATGCCAGCGCCGGCGTCACCAACCGCCCCGTCCCCGTGGTGGAGGGGCAGCGCAGACCCGGCGATTGCACGCGGCTGGTCTCGGGCAGTTCGCGCGCGCGCTCGGAACTGGGCTGGGCGCCGGAACGGTCCCAGATGCGGACGATGATCGCCGACGCCTGGCAATGGCACCAGCATGGACATTACGACCGATAGCCCCCGCTGCCGGCTGCTTGACCTGACCCGGCTGATGTCGCGGGTGGGTCGGGGGGCGGCAACCGGCGTCGACCGGGTGGAGGCCGCCTATCTGGACGAGCTTCTGCGCCGTCCCGACCCATGCTTTTTCCTGATCCGCACCGGACGCGGCTACCTGCTGTTGGACCGGGCGGGGGGCATGGCTCTGCGCGACCGGTTCGAGGGGCGGGTCCGTTGGGGGCGCGCCGACCTGACCAGCCTGCTGTCGCCGCGCCTGTCGCAGGCCCGCAAAAGGGCCGAATCCGACGCCCGCCGCCTGTGTTTCGGCCGCTGCGGCAAACCCGGTCTGACCGACCTGGTGGCACAGGCCCTGCCCACCGGCGTCAGCTATCTCAACGTGGGCCTTGCCAACCTGGATGCGGCGGGCCTGGCGGCACTGGGGGCGGTGCCGGGGCTTCAGATCGCGGTGATGATCCATGATACCATCCCGTTGGATTTCCCGCAGTTTCAGGCCCCCGGCAGTGTCGAGCGGTTCCGCGCCCGGCTGACGGCGGTGGCGACCTATGCCGCGCTGATCCTCTGCAACTCCGAAAAAACACGGGCGGATGTGCAGCGTCACCTTGAGGGACAGCGCCAGCCGCCGATGCTGGTCGCCCATCTGGGCGTCACCCCCGCCCCGCCCGACCCCGGGGCCCTGCCGACAGCGGCGCAGGGCGATCGCCCCGGCTTCGTCGTGCTGGGCACGATCGAGCCGCGCAAGAACCACATGCTGCTGTTCCGGGTCTGGGAAAAGCTGGCCGAGGATCAGCCGCCCGAGGAGATGCCGCTTCTGCACGTCATCGGGCATCGGGGCTGGAACAATGCCGAGGTGTTCGACTGGCTCGAGGTTTCGCCCCTCAGCGGCCGGTTCGTGCTGGAATATTCCAACCTGACCGACGGGGCGGTCACCGCGTTGCTGCAAAAATCGCGGGGGCTGCTCTTTCCCAGCCACGCCGAGGGCTTCGGCCTGCCCCTGGTCGAGGCGGCCGCGCTGGGGGTGCCGGTCATTGCTGCACCACTTGAAGTTTTTCGCGAGATTCTAGGCGATTACCCGGTTTACCTGCCTATGGGCGACAGCTATTCTTGGGTTAACGAGATCAAAGCTCGACTTGGGCTAAAGACGTCGGTGAACGCGCAAACCGTCGAAGGCCTGTCCCGCCTGCTGGGCTGGAGCACGCATTTCGACGCCGTTTTTCGCCGGATCTGATCGCGGTGATCCGACCAGGGAACAGGGTGCCAGTGAAATGACCGGGCTATGGGCGCGCTGACGTCATACCGACTCCGGCTGGAACGAAAACGTTGGCGCGTGCGGGCCTTCCGCAAGCGGCGCGAGCTGAGATCCGTGGTCAACCGCACCAGCGCCATCCGCTCCAGCGACATCCTTGTCTTCTCGACCATGCGCAACGAACGCGCGCGGCTTGAATATTTTCTGCGCTTTTACCGCGAGCTGGGGGTGAACCATTTCCTGATGGTCGACAACGCCTCCGACGACGGCTCGCGGGAGTTTCTGCGCGAACAGCGCGACGTGTCGCTCTGGACCACCGGGGCCAGCTACAAGCGGTCGCGCTTCGGGGTCGACTGGCTGAACTGGCTTCAGATGCGCTATGGTCACGGGCACTGGACGCTGGTCGTCGACCCGGATGAATTCTTCGTCTACCCGTTTTGCGACACGCGCCCGTTGCGGGCGCTGACCGACTGGCTGGATGCCTCGTCGATCAAGTCCTTCGGCGCCATGCTGCTGGACATGTACCCCAAGGGCGCGATCAGCGACGTGCCCTACACGCCCGGCCAGAACCCTTTCGAGATCGCCAATTGGTTCGACAGTTCGAACTACACGATCAAGCGGAACCGGCTTTACGGGAACCTTTGGGTGCAGGGCGGGCCGCGGGCGCGGGCGTTCTTCTCGGACCTGCCGGAACGGGCCCCTGCACTGAACAAGATCCCGCTGGTGAAGTGGCACCGCTCCTACACCTACGTCAGCTCGACCCACATGCTGCTGCCGCGCGGCCTGAACCAGGTCTACGACGAGTGGGGGGGCGAGAAGGCGTCGGGCTGCCTGCTGCACGCCAAGTTCCTGGACACGTTCGCCGAGAAATCCGCCGAGGAGCTGACGCGCGGCCAGCATTACGCCAACAGTCACGAATACCGCGCCTACCACTCCAAGCTGAAGGACGACCCCTCTCTCTGGTGCAAGTGGTCCGAGAAGTACATCAACTGGCGACAGCTTGAGATCCTGGGCCTCATGTCCAAGGGGAACTGGGCATGAGCGTCGGTTTCGTCATGCTTGTCCACACGGCGCTGGACCGGGCCAGCCAGGTGGCGCGCCACTGGGCGTCACGCGACTGTCCGGTGGTGATCCACGCGGACAAGCGGGTGCCGACGAAGCGATTCCGCGCCTTCATGGAATCCCTCTCGGACCTGGAGAACATCCGCTTCACCTCGCGCCGCCGCTGCGAATGGGGGACCTGGTCGCTGGTCGCCGCGACGCAGGAAGTGTCCGAGGTGATGCTGCGGGAATTTCCCGAGGTGCGGCACGTCTATTTCGCCTCCGGCTCCTGCATGCCCCTGCGGCCGGTGAGCGAGCTGAAGGATTACCTGGCCAAGCGGCCCAACACCGATTTCATCGAAAGCGTCACCATCGAGGATGTGCCCTGGATCGTCGGTGGCCTCGATCATGAACGCTTCACCCTGCGCTTTCCCTTCTCGTGGAAGCGGCAGCGGTTCCTGTTCGACCGCTACGTGCAGATCCAGCGCGCCCTGCGCGTCAGACGCAAGATCCCCGAGCGCATCGATCCGCACATGGGCTCCCAATGGTGGTGCCTGACCCGCCAGACCCTGTCGGCCCTGTTGGAGGATCCGGACCGGGCCACTTTCGACCGCTACTTCAGGCGCGTGTGGATCCCCGACGAAAGCTATTTCCAGACGCTGGTGCGCCTTTACTCGCGCCAGATCGAAAGCCGTTCGCTGACGCTGAGCAAATTCGATTTCCAGGGCAAGCCGCATATCTTCTACGACGATCACCTTCAGCTTCTGCGCCGGTCCGACTGTTTCGTGGCGCGCAAGATCTGGCCCCATGCCGACCGGCTCTACGAGACGTTCCTGTCGGGCAGCCGCACCACCATGGCCGGGACCGAACCCAGCCCCGAGAAGATCGACCGCGTCTTTGCCCAAGCCGTTGACCGGCGGACCCGGGGGCGCGCCGGGCTGACCATGCAGTCGCGCTTTCCCAACGACGGGTGGGAGAACGGCCGCACCGCCGCAACCTACTCGGTGTTCGAAGGGTTCAACTGTCTTTTCAACGATTTCGAGCAGTGGCTGACGCGGCGCACCGGCACCCGGGTGCATGGCAACCTGTTCGATCCGCGCCGGGTGCAGTTCGCGGGCACGGAATCGACCTATAACGGGGCGTTGTCGGACAGCGCGGCGCTGCGTGACTATGATAGCGAGGCGTTCCTCATCAACCTGATCTGGGCCACCCGGGGCGAACGCCAGAGCTTTCAGTTCGGGCCCGCCGACAATCAGGACATCTCGTGGTTCCTGGCCAAGGACAGCAACGCCCAGGTCAACGTCATCAGCGGCGCCTGGGCCTTGCCGCTATTCCATTCCAATCGAAACTTCTCCGAGATCCGCAAGGAGGCCGCGCGCCTTCAGAAGATCGAGGGCGAGCATCTGAACATCCTGCGCTCTCCCTACACGAAGGCACGGGTGCGCATCTGGACCCTGGCCGATTTCATCCAGGACCCGATGACCAACCTCCAGGACATCCTGGACGAGACTGGGCCACGCTCATCCCGGCGGCTGACCGAGGTGCCGCAGATGATCGACATGACCGGCTTCGGGCAGTTCCTGCAGAACCTGAAGAACCAGGGCATGAAGCCGGTCCTGATGGGGGACTTCCCCGCCGGTAACGACGTGGCGACCGCCGCCGCCATCCCCGCAAAACCCTATCTGGTGAGGTGACGCCACGTGGCCCGCAAGTTCGATTATTTCGTGATTTTCGCCGAGATGCGCACCGGCTCCAATTTCCTTGAACGCAACCTGGGCGAGTTCAAGGACATCAACATGTATGGCGAGGCCTTCAACCCGGACTTCATCGGCCGGCCCAACTGGCCAGAGCTCTTCGGCCAGAGCATGGAGGCGCGGGATGCCGATCCCAAGGGGCTTCTGACCAACATGGCCGCCCAGGCACGGGCGCTGCCCGGCTTCCGCTTTTTCTTCGACCATGAGCCGCGGGTGATCGACGAGATGTTGGAGAACCCGCGTTGCGGCAAGGTCGTGCTGACGCGCAACCCGCTGGACAGCTATGTCTCGGTCAAGCTGGCCTCGAAGACGGACCAGTGGATCCTGACCGACATGAAGGACGCCAAGCGGGCGATGATCAATTTCGACCTGCAGGAGTTCGAGGCCCATCTCGACCGGCTGCAGGAGTTTCAGCTTCGGATCCTGCGCGGCTGTCAGGTGACGGGGCAGGCGCCCTTCTACATCAATTACGACGACATCAACGACGTGGCCGTGCTGAACGGTCTGGCGCGCTATCTGGGGTCGGAAGACCAGCTTGAGGATCTGCAGCGACACCTCAAGCCCCAGAACCCGGCGCCGATGACCGAGAAGGTGCGCAACTACGACGAGATGAAGCGCCAGTTGGCCAAGCTGGACCGGTTCGACCTGTCGCGCACCCCGCAGTTCGAACCGCGCCGCCCGCCCAGCGTGCCCACCTACTTCGCCACGCCGGGCCGGCCGCTGCTGTTCCTGCCGATCCGGGGCGGCCCGGTGGAGCCTGTGCTGGACTGGATGGCCGCGCTGGATGGCTGCGGGCGCGACGAGCTGGTTTCGGGCATGACCCAGAACAGCCTGAAGGAATGGAAGCGCGATCACGAGGGGCTGCGCAGCTTTGCCGTGCTGCGCCACCCGGTCGAGCGGGCGCACGCCACCTTCTGCCAGTATATCCTGTCGACCGAGAAGGGCGCCTACCTGGAGATCCGCAGGCGCCTGCGCAAGAAATACAACCTGCCGATCCCCGAGGGGGCGGTAGGTGCCGATTACAGCGCCGAGAAGCACCGCATCGCCTTCATCGAGTTCCTCGAGTTTCTGCGGGGCAATTTGGCCGGGCAGACGGCGATCCGGGTCGACTCGGCCTGGGCCACCCAGACAGAGGTGCTTCGCGGCATGGCCGAGGTTTCGGTCCCCGACCGTCTGATCCGCGAAGAGGAGCTGACCGCCGGCCTGGCCGAACTGGCCCGTGCCGTCGGCGTCGATCCGACCGGCATCAAGACCACGCCGCCGGCCGCGCCCCAAGCGCTGGAAAAAATCTATGACGAAAAGATCGAGGCCGCGACGCGCCGGGTCTACCAGCGCGACTACCTGAATTTCGGGTTCGCGGACTGGGGCTGACGGCGCAGGCCGCCCGCCAGCCGCGACCGCGATGCCGTCAGGCTGCCTGGCTGGCGGGGCCTTCGGCGAAGATGGCGTAAAGGGTCGCCGGCTCCAGATTGGCGCGCAACTTGGTGCAGATCGCAGGGTCGCGCATGGTGCGCGATACCAGTGCCAGCGACTTCAGGTGATCGACGCCGGCCTGCTGAGGGGCCAGCAGCGCGAAGATCAGGTCGACCGGCTGGCGGTCGACCGAGTCGTAGGGCATCGGCTTTTCGAGGCGCAGGAACATGCCGCACATGCGGTCCAGCCCGTCGATGCGGGCGTGGGGCAGGGCAACGCCGTGGCCCACCCCGGTCGGACCCAGGCTTTCGCGTTCCTGCAGGCCGTCGAAGGCGGTCGCCGGGCAAACGCCATAGGCGGAAGCGGCAAGCTCTCCCAATTCCTGGAAGAGCCGCTTCTTGCTGGTCATGTGACCGACGACCCTGACGGCCCCCGGTACGAGGATCTTGGTAAGTTCCATGCCTTTGATCGTCCCTGCCTCAGATCCCCGCTCAGGGGTCAGCCGCTAGATTTCGGATCGATCCAGCCGATGTTTCCGTCATCGCGCCGGTAGACCACGTTCAATCCGTCACTCGATTCATTCCGGAACACCACCAGGGGGGCGTTCGACAACTCCATTTGCATGACCGCCTCTCCTACGGAGACCGAGGGGATCTTGGCCTCGGTTTCGGCGATGATGATCGGTTGCAGCGACTCGGGCTCGTTCTCTTCCCCGGTGTCCTCCGATGCGGCGAGGATATACGAAGACCCGCCCGAAAGTTCAACCGGGCCTGCCCGATCGCGGTGATGGTTTTTCAGGCGTCGTTTGTAGCGGCGGAGCTGCTTTTCCATCTTCTCGCCGCAGGAATCGAATGCGGCATAGATATCAGTGGCATGCGCCTTGGCCTGAGCGGTCAGGCCGGTCGAAAGATGCACGGTGGCTTCGCAGACATGTTCATGGGCGTTGCGGGAAAACACGACCAAAGCGTCGGTCGGTCGCTCGGAATATTTCCCGATGATCGCGGCCAGTTCGTCCTTCACGTGCTGTTGAAGCGACTCGCCCACGTCGATTTGCTTGCCGGTAATCTGGTAACGCATGGCACCTCCTTAAGGATTGTTTGATGCTACAGGTAATCGCTTGAACCGCCTCCATCGTTCCGCCGCGAATCTAGGGAAAAACAGGGTTTTGCGACTTGGGCATTTCCCCGCCGGCGCGGCCCTGAAACCCGCGCGGGTTGTGGTGAAGAGACGGAGGGAAATGCGGTCGTCATCCCTTATATTTGGGACCGGAAGCGGGGTCTCTGTCAACTCTTGAACTCTTGGTCAAATCTTCCCATGATTCCGTTCCGGCAGCCGGGCGCGGCGGCTGATTTCCGCAAAATCAGTTTTCAATCAAAGACTTGTGCGAATGTGCTGCGACTCGGGGCGTCGCGGCACGGGCCCGCATGACCTCTCGGAAAGGGGTTCAGACCGCGTTCACCCTATCTTCAGGAAATGCGGAAATTCTGACCGAGGTAGACCCGGCGCACATGCTCGTCGCGGACGACCTCGTCGGTTGTGCCGCTCATCAACACCTTGCCGTCATGCAGGATGTAGGCGCGGTCGACGATTTCCAGCGTCTCGCGGACGTTGTGGTCGGTGATCAGCACCCCGATGCCACGGGTCTTGAGGTCGGCGACGAGGTTGCGGATTTCGCTGACGGCGATGGGATCGACCCCGGCGAAGGGCTCATCCAGAAGCAGGTATTTCGGGTTGGCCGCCAGGCAGCGGGCAATCTCGACCCGGCGCCGTTCCCCGCCCGAGAGCGACAGGGCCGGCGCGCGCTTCAGATGCTCGATCGAGAACTCCGATAGCAGCTGTTCCAGCCGCTCGCGGCGGCGATTCGGCTTGGGCTCCACGACCTCCAGCACGGCCAGGATGTTCTGCTCCACGCTGAGTCCGCGAAAGATCGAGACTTCCTGCGGCAGATAGCCGATGCCCATCTTGGCCCGGCGATACATGGGCAGCGTTGTGGCGTCGCGCCCATCGATCAGGACCTTGCCGCCCTCGGGCGTGACAAGGCCGGCGATGGAATAGAAACAGGTGGTCTTGCCCGAGCCGTTGGGACCCAGAAGCGCCACGACCTCACCCCGGCCGAGGTGCATCGAGACATCGCGGATGACGGGCCGCTTGCGGTAGGATTTGCGCAGATGCTCGATCCGCAGGCCGCCGTCGGCCTGGGCCAGCGTCAGGTCGGGCGAGCCGCCGGAGGACGCACTGGCCGACGGGCTGGATCCGTCACCGGCCACCGCCCCCGAAGCCTGTCCGGGTTCGTTGTCGCGCGGTCCCAGGGTCACCGGTTGCCCGTCTGCAGGATGGTCTTCACCCGCCCGTCCATCTGCCCGGTGCCGTCGTTCAGGTTCACCGTCAGGCGTTCGCCCGAGATCGCGTTCGGCCCCTGCGTCAGGATCACGTCGCCCGTCATCACGACCTGGCCGGATTCAAGGGTGTAGATGGCCTCGCGCGCCTCGGCGGCTTCCTGGCCGTTGACGAAGGTGACGCCGCCGGTGGCGACCATCTTGCGAATGTCGTTGGAACCGTCCTGAGCATATTCGACCCGGATGGTCCCGGCGGTCATGCGCATCTCACCCTGGCCGACAAGGACGTTGCCGGTGAAGACGGCTGTGCCGTCGCTCTGGCTGACGGAAAGGCTGTCGGCGGTGACTTCGACCGGCAGGCTGCTGTCGACCTTCAGGCCGCCGAAAGCCACCTGGGCCTGGGCAATCGCAGCCTGGGGCAGGGCCGCCCAGAGCATCCCGGCGGCAGCGGCGGCAAGTGCCATCCTTACGGTCGAAAATCGCACGAGACGTCCTTTCTGAAGGGTTATTCGGGCTTGTATACCAGTTTCACGCCGCCTTGGAAAAGCAGAACGTAGCCGCCCTGCGCCTCTCCGCCGTTGTCCCCCGCGGCGGCCATTCCCGAGCCGTCGGTCAGCTCCATCCGGCCGGCTTCCAGATGGCCCATCGGCCCGTCGGCAACGATGCGTCCGGGCGATACGACCTGGGTCCGGTCCATGCGTGTGGCAAGGGCGTCCGTAGTGATCGTGTAACCGGTCGAGGTCACGATCGTGACATCGCGGCGCAGGTCGACGGTGCTGGTGTCGGTGTCGATCGCCCCCTCGCGGGCGGACATGTCGACGACGGTGCCGTCGGGGGCGGTCAGACGGGCCGACAGGCCGCTGGCCGTGGCCTGGGAAGGCTTGGCCAGGTTGGGCCGTGCGGTGGCCGCGCGCACCGTGATGGCCGAGCCGTCGCCCATGACGGTGGAATAAGTCGGCTCTCCGATGCCCTGGCCGCGCGCCAGCTCGTGCACGTCGACCTCGGCATAGGGGATCGCGCTTTCATGGTCGACGCTGCGCGAGAAGAGAACCAGCGTCGACAGCAGGCCCAGCGCGGCCAGCGGCAGGATGATCTTGGCCAGGGCCACGAACCGGGAATACCGGTTGTCGGCGCGCAGCATGTCAGGCCACCCCGGCCCGCAGGCAGTCGTGGATGTGCAGGATGCCGATCGCCTTGCCGGCGGTGTCGGGGGCCACCACGAACAGGCAGGTTATCTTCAGCCGGTTCATCAGCGCCACGGCCTCCTCGGCCAGGGCGTCGGGGGCGATGGTGCGGGGTGTCGCGGTCATCACCTCGCGGGCAGTGAGGTCCAGCAGCCCGTCCATGTGGCGGCGCAGGTCGCCGTCGGTGATGATGCCGGTCAGGGCGCCGGTCGCGTCCTGGACACCGGCGACGCCGAAGCCCTTGCGGCTGATCGCGAGCAGGGCGTCGGCCATCGGGGCATCCTGGTCGATCATCGGCAGCTCGTCCGCGCCGTGCATCAGGTCGCGGACCTTCGATAGGCGCGCGCCCAGCTTGCCGCCGGGGTGGTAGTCGCGGAAATTCTCGGGCGTGAAGTCGCGGTGTTCCATCAGGGCGATGGCCAGCGCGTCGCCCAGCGCCAAGGTCATGGTGGTCGAGGTGGTGGGCACGATGCCCTTGTCACAGGCCTCCTCGGCCGGGGGCAGAAGAATCGCCACGTCCGAGCGGGTCATCAAGGTCGAGCCGGCCCGCCCCGCGATGCCGATCAGCGGGATGTCGAAGCGGCGGGTATGGGCGATGAGGTCGGCCAACTCGGGCGTCTCGCCCGAGTTCGACAGCACCAGCGCCACGTCGCCCCGGGTCATCATGCCCAGGTCGCCGTGGCTGGCTTCGGCGGGGTGGACGAAATGCGCGGGCGTCCCGGTCGAGGCGAGTGTCGCGGCAATCTTGCGCCCTACATGGCCCGATTTGCCCATGCCCGAGACAATGATGCGGCCGCGGGCCGACAGGATCAGCTCGACCGCCGCGACGAAGCTGTCGCCCAGCGCGCCTTCGAGGGCGCGCAGCGCCTCGGCCTCGCGGGCGACCACGCGGCGGCCTGCGGCAAGAAGGGTACCGGCCTGGCCGCCGACGGAGCCCTCGCGGGGGGCGGCTTCGGTGCTGTCCGGGGCTTGGGGGTTCGACTGTTCCATCCGACCTATCTAGTGCGAGAAGATGTCGATTTCAGCCCAGCCGGCAAGATCCAGCCGGGCGCGGGTGGGCAGGAAGTCGAAGGCGGCCTGGGCCAGTTCGGTGCGGCCCTCGCGTTCCAGCATCGTGTCCAGCGCCTCCTTGACCTTGTGCAGGTATAGCACGTCCGAGGCCGCATAGCTCAGCTGTGCGTCGGTCAGGTTCGGTGCGCCCCAGTCGCTGCTTTGCTGCTGCTTGGAGATGTCGATGTTCAACAGCTCCTGCAGCAGGTTCTTCAGCCCGTGGCGGTCGGTGTAGGTGCGCACCAGCTTCGAGGCGATCTTGGTGCAATAGACCGGGGCCGCGGTGACACCGAAGGCATGGAGCATCGCGGCGATGTCGAAACGGCCGAAATGGAACAGCTTCAGCACGGCGGGGTCGGCCAGCATCCGGCACAGGTTGGGCGCGCTGGTCTGTCCCTTCTCGATCTGCACAAGGTGGGCGTTCCCGTCGCCGCCGGAAAGCTGGACGACGCACAGCCGGTCGCGATGGGGGTTCAGGCCCATCGTCTCGCAGTCGATGGCCACGATCGGCCCCAAGTCCAGCCCGTCGGGCAAGTCGCCCCTGTAAAGGTGGTTCGCCACGTCGGTCCGTCCTTCTTCGAATTGCGAAAACTCTGCCGGCACTACCGAAACCGGGCCATTTGCGCAACTGCGTCGTGCGTCGGCGCCGATCCGGGGGTGTGCCGCCTCAACCCTCTCTTAACCATCTGCGGTATCAACTTGTCGGCACAGGACTGCCCGGGCGGCATTGCCCGGGGTGGGCCGCGCGGGTTGCGCAATGGCCCATCCCCATTCGCCCGGCCGGAGATGCCCGTGACCAGCCCCCTCCATGCAGCTATCAGCGGTGCCGCCTCGGTCGGGCTGGGCGTCGGCGCCGCGTTGCTGTTCGAGGGGGCAGGCATGCCGCTGCCCTGGATGCTGGGGCCGCTTTTCCTTTTCGCCATGCTCAGCCTGACGGGAATGGGCCCGACGGGCCGGGGCAAAGGGCTGAGGCTGGGTTTGCCGGTGGGGCTTCGGGTCGTCTTCGTGCCGGTGATCGGGGTGATGATCGGGGCCCGGATCACCCCCGATATTGCCACCGAGGTGGCGCGATGGTGGCCAAGCCTGCTGATTGTGGTGCCCTACATGGTCGTGGTCCAGCTGATCAATGCCGCGATCCTGCGCCGGCTGGGCGGTTATGACCGGCCGACGGCGTTCTTCGCCGCAAGTCCCGGTGGTTTGGTCGAGGCGGTGCTGATCGGCGAGGCAAATGGCGGCAACGGCCCCTTGATGTCGATGCAGCATTTTGCGCGGCTCACCTTGTCGGTCTCGGTGATCCCCCTGTTGCTGAGCCTTGAGATGGGGCAGCCCGTTGGCGTCGTGCCGCCAGATGATAGCCTGGCGTCGGGCATCGAAGGGATATTCGATGTCCTGCTGATGGCCGCCGCCGGGGTGGCCGGGGTCTACCTGGGGCGCGGCCTGCACATCCCCGCCGCCATCATGCTGGGCCCGCTGTTGCTGAGCGCGATCATCCACGCCACCGGCATGACCGAGGCCCAGATCCCCGACGCGCTTTTGAAGGCGGCCCAGCTTGTGATCGGCACGACGCTGGGCGCGCGTTTCGCGGGGCCATCCACGCGGGACCTGTTGAGGGGGCTGGGGCTGGCCGTGCTTGCGCTGGGCTTTTCGCTATCCGTCGCCTTGGGTCTTGCGGTGATGACCGCGGGCCTTGGCCTGGCCGAGGCGGAGGTTGCGTTCATCGCCTTCGCGCCGGGCGGCCTGATCGAAATGGGGCTGATCGCGATCGCGCTGGATGCCGACCCGGTCTTCGTGGCCACCCATCACGTCATGCGGATCGGGCTGGCGGTGACGATCGCGCCCTGGCTCTACCGAATGCTCCATGCCCGTCCCCGGGGCTGAACCGCTTATCAGGCCCGGTCGCAGTATTTTCGCACGGGCTACCGCGCGCCCGCAGAAAACTCGCGGCCGTAAATGCCGCATTTGCACACGGACATGTGAACGGGTATCGATTTGGCATGAAAAGCGACGCAAACCCGTCGTTTCATGGAAGGGAAGACTGAAATGCACGGATTTACCCGGTGGCTGCTCGGTGTGGGGGTGGTCATCGTTGCCGGCATCCTTGTGCCTTACGCAATACTCGGAGGGGGCGAGCCCTCCTTCGACATCCTGATCTTCTGGTGTCTGTTCGGGGCGGCGATCGTCGTCCTGGTCGGCATCGGTGTCGCCCGTTGGAGGGCCTGAGCCGATGATTTCGACGACACTGATCTGGATCACCCTCGCGATCTTCGCGGTTTTCGGTGGCTTCGTGGCCTTCGCGGCAGCGCGGGGCAACAAGGGCACGGCGGCGGACTACTACCTGGGCGGCCGCCATATCGGGGGCATGGTCTCGGGCCTGTCCTACGCCGCGACGACCTACTCGGCCTTCATGCTGGTGGTATTGACCGGCCTGACCTATCGCGGCGGTATTGGCGCGCTGGGATTCGAGCTTGTGTATTTCTCGGGCCTGACCTTGCTGGTCGTGTTTGGCCCTCGCTTCTGGCTGGCTGCCAAGCGCTGGAACTTCATCACCCCGGCCGAGATGCTGGGCGCGCGCTACGGCAGCCGCAACATCTCGCGGCTGACCGCGGTGCTGAGCCTTATATTCCTGCTTCCGTATTGCACGACGCAGATGGCCGGGATCGGCCTGCTGCTTTCGGGCGTGACCGGAGGGGCGATCACCCTGGGCACCGCCATCGCCATCGGCGCGGTGCTGGCCATTTTCTGGACCCTCGTCGCCGGCCTGCGCTCGGTCGCGTGGACGGACGCGGTGCAGGCGGTGGTGATGCTGGTGTCGGCGCTTCTGGCGGTCGGCTTCGTGATCGCGGCCATCGGCGGGCTTGATGCCTTCGCGGGCGAGATCAAGGAAAGCCGTGGCCAGTGGCTGGACGTGCCGGGACCGGGCCTGTGGAAGTTGCCGACCTTCCTGGCGCTTGCCCTGCCCTGGTTCTTCTTTCCCCTCTCGAACCCGCAGGTCAGCCAGCGGCTTTTCGTGACCAAGGATCTTGCGGCCATGCGCCGGATGATCTTCTGGGTGCTGGGCTTCGGTCTGGTCTTCACGCTGATTGCCGTGATCTGGGGCTTTGCCGCCCTGGTGCTGGTGCCGGATCTTGAGAATCCCAGCGGTGCGACGCCCGCGCTTTTGGGTTCGGGTGCGGTTCCGGTCTGGATCAGCCTGCTGCTGATCGTGGGCATCCTGGCGGCAGCGGTCTCGACCCTCGACTCCATCGCGCTGACCCTGGGCTCGATGGTGGCGCGCGACCTGATGCGCCAGGGTGAGGGGCGCGACGCGCAGCAGATCTTCGTCGGTCGGGTCGTCGTGGTCCTGGTGGTGCTGTTCGCGGCCTGGTTTGCCCTGCGCAACGCCACGATCGTGGATCAGCTTGCCGCCTTGTCGGCGGCGGGCCTGATCGTGACTGTGCCGGCGACCATCGGCGCCTTCTTCTGGCGCGGCGGCACCGCCTGGGGCGTGCTGGCATCGCTTGTGGGCGGTGCGGGCACGGCCATCTACATGGCGATGTTTGCCGGGATCAGCGTCTTCAACCCGATCCTGGCGGCCACGGTCATCGGCGTCACGGTGGGCCTGTTCGTCATCGTCAGCCTGCTGACACGGCCCTCGGCCACCGCCCTCGATTTCAAAGGGGAGCTGAGCCAGGAGCTGAAGGACCACGGCATCTGGTAAGTATGGGGCCCGCACGGCGGGCGCCATGAGGACAAGGAAAGGGCCGGGTCGCCGCGAGGCGCCCGGCCCTTCTCATGTCCGCGACCGCAACGCGGTCGGAAAATCAGGCGGTCAGACCCTCCGGCTCGGGCAGGTTGTTGGCCCGGCAGGCGGCGGTCAGGGTGTTGGCCAGCAAACAGGCGATGGTCATCGGCCCGACCCCGCCCGGAACCGGCGTCATCGCCCCAGCCACCTGGGAGACCGAGTTGAAATCGACGTCGCCGACCAGGCGGGTCTTGCCCTCGCCCTTCTCGGGCGCGTCGATACGGTTGATGCCCACGTCGATCACAGTGGCGCCGGGCTTGATCCAGTCGCCGGGCACCATCTGGGGCCGGCCGACGGCCGCCACGACGATGTCGGCGCGGCGCACGACCTCGGCCAGGTCCTTGGTGCGCGAATGGGCAACGGTGACGGTGGCGCTGTCGCCCAGCAGAAGCTGTGCCATCGGCTTGCCGACAATGTTCGACCGGCCGATCACCACCGCGTCCTTGCCCGAGAGCGAGCCCAGCTCGTCCCGCAGCAGCATCAGGCAGCCCAGCGGCGTGCAGGGCACCATGCTTTTCTGACCCGTGCTCAGCAGGCCCACGTTCGAGATGTGGAACCCGTCGACATCCTTGGCCGGATCGATGGTGTTGATGACCAGGTCCTCGTCCAGGTGCTTGGGCAGCGGCAGCTGCACCAGGATACCGTGGATCGCGGGATCGGCGTTCAGCTTCTCGATCAGCGCGATCAGCTCCTGCTCGGGGGTGTCGGCGTCAAGGCGATGCTCTTCCGAGTGCATGCCGACCTCGACGGTCATCTTGCCCTTTGAGCGGACATAGACCTGGCTGGCGGGGTCTTCGCCCACCAGCACGACGGCCAGACCCGGCGTCAGGCCGTGATCCCGTTGCAGCCCCGCCACGTGTTCGGCCACCCGCCCGCGGACGTCGGCCGCGAATGCCTTGCCGTCGATGATCTTTGCCGCCATGCCTTCGCCTTCCTTCTGCTCAATCCGATGCCGTCATAAATATCCAGGCGGCCCGCTGCGCAACCTGCCGAAAGGCCGCGCCCGGGTAAAGCGGCATGGCGCCCCTCTGCCAGTCCTCCCGCGCGGAAGCGCTGGGACTGGCGGTGCGCCCATGCTAGCGTTGGCAAAATCCGGAGGGGACGCATGTTCATCACGCTCAAGATCATCCACCTGTTCTGTCTTTTCGTTGGCGGGGCAGGGTCGGTCGGCAATGCCGTCCTGCTCAAGCGGGTGGGCGCCAGCGGCGAGTCGCCCGCGCCCTGGCTGCGCGAGGCGATGGGCGTGCTGGGCAACATGTCGTTCTGGGCGATCGTGCTGCTTTGGGTGACGGGGTTGGGAATGATCTCGATCACCGCGGGCACCCTGGCCGTCGGCTGGGCCTTCTACGTCAAGCTGCTGGCTGCGACGGTCGTGCTGGGCGCAAGCGGGTTCCTGAAATGGCTGCGCGGGCGGGCCGCAACGGGCGGGCCCGCGCCCGACCCCGGCAAGGTGCGTCTGTGGTCCATGGTGGGGATGAGTGGCGTCACGCTGGCCATCGTCTTCGCGGTCATCGCTTTCAACTGAGCGGGCGCCCGGGCCCTCGTGCCCGGGATTTCTTGCAACGATTCGGCGCCGCGCCCGTTCACCCTCCATGTATGACCTTGCAAGGAGGCCGTGATGGACTGGCTGCGCGACAATGTCGAAATCCTGAGCCTCGCCCTCAGCGCCATCATGGCGCTGATCTGGCTGGTCTACCTTCAGGTCTTCGTTTCCCAATTTATGCGCCAGCGCCGGCCGGTGATCATGATCACCCGGAGTGCTGCCTTGGATGACGAGGCACGGTGCTTCATCACCAACATGGGGTCCGAGGCGATCTACATCCTCAACCTCATCGCCGAGCTGCACACCAAGGATCGCAGTTACTCGGCGGTGGTAACCGACCGGGTGGAGACCGATTTCAAGGACCTGAACCGCCCCTCCGAGCGGACGAACCAGGGGCCGCTGGAAAGCGGCAAGTTCTTCGACGCCGGCAGTTTTCACGAGCTGGAGATGCGTGCGCGCGACGCGATCGAGACCCCGTTGGAAGAGCGGGACATTACCTGCATGACCATCACCGTCGCCGCCGCCACCGGCCACGCCAGCCACCTGGCCGCCGCCTGGCGCAGCTTTCAGGTGGAATGGCGGGATGATCGGCGCATCTTCCTGCCGACGACCGTGCTGACGCGGCAGGTTCAAACCAATTGGAAGCGCAACAAGCTCAAGCGGCTGCTGGCCGAAAGCCTGACCGACGCCGATGGCGAGGGCGCGGTAGAGGTGGCGGGCAAGCCTTTTGTCCGGATCCGCAAGCGGTCCTGACAGGTGCGGCCAAGCACGGCCTTCATCCAGGCATGCATACGGCCCGAAACCGGCCGCAATGCCGTCGGGGAATATCGGAACAATGTCTTGGGGGAATTTGGTGCCCAGGAGAGGACTCGAACCTCCACGTCCATACGGACACTAGCACCTGAAGCTAGCGCGTCTACCATTCCGCCACCTGGGCAAGGTGTCGAGGCCGCGATTTAGCCGGGGGGCGGGGGGGTGTCAATGGCCCCGCAACGGAATATCGCGCTGGCGGCGAGAAAATTTTCGCACCCCGACTTCGAGGTGGCGATCCGGGTTCGGCACACCTTTCGGCGGGCTCGGGTCCGCGGGTCGGGTGGATGCGGCGGGATGTGGCGCTCTGCGGACTTGTCTGGGGGGCGGGCAGCCGGTAGACCTTTGTCGACAAAGGGAATGGGAATTGCACATGTCCAGGCTGGTAACCATCTTCGGCGGCTCGGGATTCGTGGGGCGTTACATCGCCCGCCGGATGGCCCGCGAGGGCTGGCGCGTCCGCGTCGCCTGCCGCAATCCGAACGAAGCGATCTTCGTGCGCCCCTACGGGGTCGTCGGCCAGGTCGAGCCCGTCTTCGCCAATATCCGCGACGACGAGTCGGTGCGCCAGGTCCTGATATCCTCGGATGTGGTCATCAACTGTGTTGGCGTTCTGGTGCCCTCGGGGCGCAACACGTTCGAGAGTGTTCAGGCCGAGGGGGCCGAGCGGATTGCCCGCGTCGCCGCCGGGCTTGGGATCCACCGGATGGTCCATGTTTCGGCTATCGGCGCGGATGCCGACAGCGAAAGCGACTATTCCCGCACCAAGGCGCTGGGCGAGGAGGGCGTTCTGCGCCATCAGCCGGACGCCGTGATCCTGCGCCCCTCGGTGATCTTCGGGCCCGAGGATGAGTTCTTCAACCGCTTCGCCTCGATGTCGCGGTTCGGGCCGGTTCTGCCGATCATCGGCGCGGACACCAAGTTCCAGCCCGTCTATGTCGATGACGTCGCCCGCGCCGCGGTCCTCGGGGCCACCGGCCAGGCGGCCCCCGGCGTCTACGAGCTGGGCGGCCCCGACGTGGACAGCTTCCGCGAGTTGATCCAGCAGATGCTGCGCGTGATCAACCGCCGTCGTCTGGTGGTCAACATTCCCTTCGGGATCGCCGGTCTGATGGCCAAGGCATTCGGTCTTGTCCGGGCGCTGACCTTCGGTCTTGTAACCGGGCCCGTGACCAGCGACCAGGTGATCAACCTGCGGCGCGACAACGTGGTGGGTGACGGCGCGCGCGGTTTTGCCGATCTGGGGATCGAACCTGTCTCCCTTGAGGCGGTGCTGCCCGAGTATCTTTGGCGCTACCGCCCGTCGGGCCAGTATGACGCGATCAAGGCCTCGGCCCGCAACCTGCGCCACGAACAGACCTGAGCCGGCCCGGGCCTGCTAGCTGTAGGCGTAGACCAGCAGCAGCACGCCCAGGACGACGCGGTATATCACGTATGGCGTGAAGCTGACCGAGCGGAGCAGCCGCATCATCAGCGTCAACGCCAGCAGTGCCGAGACGAAGGCGAAGATCGCGCCAATGCCGGCGTCGTGCCACATTTGCGCGTCGGCGTTCATCGCGGCGTCCGCCCCCACCAGCACGCCCGAGGCGATGATCGTGGGGATCGACATCAGCATCGACAGGCGCGCCGCATCCTCGCGGGCATATCCCAGGTAGCGGGCCGCCGAGATGGTGATGCCCGAGCGCGAGGTGCCGGGGATCAGCGCCACCGCCTGCCAAAGACCCATGGTCAGCGCGTCGCGCCGGGTCCAGTCGGCGGTTTCGCGGGTGGTCGCGCCGCGCTGGTCGACGACATAAAGCACGATCCCGAAAATCAGCATCGTCCAGCCGATCACCGCGACCGAGCGCAGGGCGTCGTCCAGCCCCGTTACCTTGAAGGCCAGCCCGATCACGATCACCGGCAGGGTCGCGATCAGCAGCAGAAAAGCCAACCGCCCGCCGGGGCTGTCGATGCGCCCGCGCAGAAGATCGGGAATGCCGCGCGCGGCCAGGGCCACATCCGCGCGGAAGTAGAGGATGACTGCCAGCAGCGTGCCGACATGCACCGCGACGTCCACGCCTTGGCCCTGGTCCGCAAGGCGCGTCAGCTCGGGCAGGAGGATCAGGTGGCCGGAAGATGAGATCGGGAGGAATTCGGTAAGGCCCTGGATGACAGCGACCAGAAACAGGTGAAATAGCGTCATGAGATCTGCCTGTGATTCGTTGTGCCGACCCTATCGCCACGTGTTTGAAGGGAAAGGCCATTAATAGGTAACTCATGCTTACCTAAAATTTCACCCTGCGACGAAATTGCATGCCAAAAAGCCGCCGAGCGATAATAATAGGTCAGCACATTTGCCTTTTCTTTGATTCAAGGAAGAGGTATAGGTGCGCGCTCTCGAACATGACTCGCATTCCCGGAGGAATCTCATATGGCAAAACAGCCCATGCTCAAATTCGTGAACATTGAGCGGGATATGCCTGAAAAGCGCCCGCCCGACCTTCGGTCGCGGGATTTCGACGAGATCTATGCCGAGTTCGCCGACGCGAAGGCGGCCGAGCAGTCGAGCCGCTGTTCCCAGTGTGGCGTGCCCTATTGCCAGTCCCATTGCCCGCTTCACAACAACATCCCCGACTGGCTGCGCCTGACCGCCGAAGGCCGCCTGCGCGAGGCCTACGAGGTCAGCCAAGCCACCAACACCTTCCCCGAGATCTGCGGCCGCATCTGCCCCCAGGACCGCCTGTGCGAGGGCAATTGCGTGATCGAACAGTCGGGCCACGGGACCGTCACGATCGGCTCGGTCGAGAAATACATCACCGACACCGCCTGGGAAGAAGGCTGGGTCACCCCCGCCGCACCCCGGCAGGAGCGTTCGGAAAGCGTCGGCATCATCGGTGCCGGCCCCGGGGGTCTCGCGGCGGCGGACATGCTGCGCCAGCAGGGGATCCAGGTCACCGTCTACGACCGCTATGACCGCGCGGGCGGCCTGCTGACCTACGGCATTCCCGGCTTCAAGCTGGAGAAGGACGTGGTCATGCGCCGCATCGATCAGCTTGAGCAGGGCGGTGTCACCTTCCGTCTGGATTGCAATGTCGGCGAGGACATCGGGTTTGACGAGATCCGCGAGGCTCATGACGCCGTGGTCATCGCGACGGGCGTCTACAAGTCGCGCGATCTTCAGGCGCCGGGCATCGGTGCCCAGGGCATCGTCCGGGCGCTGGACTACCTGACTGCCTCGAACCGTCAGAACATGGGCGACACTGTCCCCGAGTACGAGTCGGGCGAGCTGAACGCCAAGGGCAAGCGCGTTGTCGTCATCGGCGGCGGCGACACGGCGATGGACTGCGTGCGCACGGCGATCCGCCAGGGCGCCGAAAGCGTCCGCTGCCTTTATCGCCGCGACCGGGCCAACATGCCCGGCTCCCAGCGCGAGGTTGCCAATGCCGAGGAAGAGGGCGTCGAGTTCGTCTGGCTTTCGGCCCCCAAGGGTTTCACCGGCGACACGGTCGAGGGGGTGATGGTTTCGCGGATGCGCCTTGGCGCGCCCGACGCCACCGGCCGCCAGATGCCCGAGGTGATCGAAGGAGCCGACTATGTCGAGGAGGCCGATCTGGTCATCAAGGCACTGGGCTTCGAGCCCGAGGACCTGCCGACCCTTTGGAGCCAGCCGGAACTTGAAGTGACGCGCTGGGGCACGGTGAAGGCCGATTTCCGCACCCACCAGACCGCAATGCCGGGCGTTTACGCCGTGGGCGACATCGTTCGCGGTGCAAGCCTGGTTGTCTGGGCGATCCGTGACGGCCGCGAAGCCGCCGATGCGATCATCGCGGAATTTGCCAGCCGCGAAGTGGTGGCGGCAGAGTAATGTCCCGCCCTTGCCCGCATCTCGGCAAATTTGGTTCACATTTGCCCGATACTTCTGATTCCAGATGCACATGTGCGCATCAGGTAAGGGGTATCGACCATGAGTACAGCTATCAAACATCCGGTCACCATCGAGACGATCGAGGATTCCGAGACCATCCGCATGTGGCGGCACCACGGCCGCAGTCGCCGGCTGGTCGTCTGCTTCTCGGGTCTGGGAACGCCAGAGACGGCGCCGAAGGTGGAGTTTGCTCAGGTCGCCACCCGCGAGGGGTTCGATTCCGCGATCTTCGTCGCCGATCCCAAGCGCACCTGGCTCAACACGCCGGGCTTTCTGGACAGCGTGATCAAGCACGTCACCTACACCGCCTACGAGATGCGGGCGACCGAGGTCGTGTCGATCGGCAATTCCATGGGCGGCTTCAGCGCCATGGCGCTGGCCTCCTGCTATCCGCTAAAGGCGGCTGTCGCCTTCTCGCCGCAGTTCTCGGTGCACCCGCATTTCGCCCCGGAAGAGGAGCGTTGGCTGGAGTATCGCGCGCAGATTCACCGCTATCGCGTCCGCTCGCTTGGGCGGCGCCTGGTGGCGCAGACACAGTTCTATGCCTTCCACGGCGACACGCCGGACGAGGCAATGCAGTGCGACCTGTTTCCGATCCGTCCCAACCTGCACCACTTCGTGATGCCGAAAAGCGACGAGAGCCTGGCCTACCGGCTGCGCCGGCAGGGCACGCTTGCGCCGCTGGTCAACGATTGCTTCGGGCTGGCGACCGACAAGGTTGCCGAAACGATGAGCGAGATGGGCGCCGAGAAGCGCACCGTCGTCATGGGACGCGAGGGCGCCTGCGCCTATCCGCCTGCTCACATGTTCTAGATAACGGGTCGTTCTCGCGGCCCGTAACGCACGGGGCCGACTGGGCCAGCGAGGAGATCCTTCATGACCAAATTTGATGACGCCTGGGTCGCGGCCGAAGAGGCCAAGCGCAAGTTCATGGCGGAAAACAGCCTCTACCACGAGGAAAGCGAGCACGCCTCCTGCGGCGTCGGTCTTGTCGTCTCGGTGGATGGAAGCAAGTCCCGCGCCGTGGTCGAAAACGGGATCGCCGCACTCAAGGCGATCTGGCACCGCGGCGCGGTCGATGCAGACGGAAAGACCGGCGACGGCGCCGGCATCCACGTCCAGATCCCGGTCGAGTTCTTCTACGACCAGATCGAGCGCACCGGCCACAAGCCCAACAAGAATCACCAGATCGCCGTTGGCCAGGTCTTCCTGCCGCGCACCAATTTCGGTGCACAGGAAATCTGCCGGACCATCGTGGAATCCGAAGTTCTGCGCATGGGCTACTACATCTACGGCTGGCGCCATGTGCCGGTGAACATCGACTGTCTGGGCGAAAAGGCCAACGCCACCCGCCCCGAGATCGAGCAGATCCTGATCTCGAACTCCAAGGGTGTCGACGAAGAGACGTTCGAGCGCGAGCTTTACGTCATCCGCCGCCGTATCGAGAAGGCCGCCGCGGCCGCCCAGGTGCCGACCCTCTACCTGGCGTCGCTGTCGTGCCGGTCGATCATCTACAAGGGCATGATGCTGGCCGAACAGGTCGCGGAGTTCTATCCGGACCTGATGGACGAGCGTTTCGAAAGCGCCTTTGCCATCTATCACCAGCGTTATTCCACCAACACCTTCCCCCAGTGGTGGCTGGCACAGCCCTTCCGCATGCTGGCCCACAACGGCGAGATCAACACCCTCAAGGGCAACGTCAACTGGATGAAGTCCCACGAAATCCGCATGGCGTCGAACTACTTCGGCGACATGGCCGAGGACATCAAACCGATCGTCGCCGCCGGATCGTCCGACTCGGCCGCGCTGGATTCGGTGTTCGAGGTGCTGGTCCGCGCCGGGCGCAACGCGCCCATGGCCAAGACCATGCTGGTGCCCGAAAGCTGGTCCAAGCAGGCCCGCGACCTGCCGCAGGCGTGGCGGGACATGTATTCCTATTGCAACTCGGTGATGGAACCCTGGGACGGCCCCGCCGCCCTGGCCATGACCGATGGCCGCTGGGTCTGTGCCGGCCTTGACCGCAACGGCCTGCGCCCGATGCGCTATGTCGTGACCGGCGACGGTCTGGTCATCGCGGGTTCCGAGGCCGGGATGGTCCCGATCGACGAAGCCCGCGTGAAGGAAAAGGGCGCGCTGGGTCCGGGCCAGATGATTGCCGTCGACATGAAAGAGGGCAAGCTGTTCCACGACACCGAGATCAAGGACAAGCTGGCCAACGCCCGTCCCTACGCCGACTGGGTGAAGCGGATTGTCGACCTCGAGGCCAAGACCACCCTGGATCAGGGCAAGCCGATCTACGCGGGCAGCGAGCTGCGCAAGCGTCAGATCGCCGCCGGCTTCTCGGTCGAGGAGCTGGAGCAGGTGCTGGCGCCCATGGCCGAGGACGGCAAGGAGATGGTGGCCTCGATGGGCGATGACACGCCCTCGGCGGTTCTGTCGTCGAAATACCGCCCGCTCAGCCATTTCTTCCGCCAGAACTTCAGTCAGGTGACCAACCCGCCGATCGACAGCCTGCGCGAATACCGGGTGATGAGCCTCAAGACCCGCTTCGGTAACCTCAAGAACGTGCTGGACGAGTCGAGCAGTCAGACCGAAATCCTGTCGCTGGACAGCCCCTTCGTGTCCAACGCCAAGTTCGAGGCGCTGCTGGAGCAGTTCGGCGAGGCCGTCGTCACCATCGACTGTACCTTCGCCTACGATGCCGGTCCCGCCGCGCTGAGCGAGGGTCTGACCCGCATCCGCGCCGAGGTCGAGGACGCCGTTGCCTCGGGCGCCGCGCATATCGTGCTGACCGACCAGAACCAGGGCCCCGAGCGTGTCGCCATGCCCATGATCCTGGCCACCAGCGCGGTGCATTCGTGGCTGACGCGCAAGGGTCTGCGGACCTTCTGCTCGATCAACGTGCGCTCGGCCGAATGTGTCGATCCGCATTACTTCGCCGTGCTGATCGGTGCCGGTGCGACCACCGTCAACGCCTACCTGGCCCAGGACAGCCTGGCCGACCGGGTCGAGCGGGGCCTGCTGGACTGCACCGTGACCGAGGCGGTCCGAAACTACCGCACCGCCATCGACCAGGGCCTGCTGAAGATCATGTCCAAGATGGGCATCTCGGTGATCTCGTCCTATCGCGGCGGCCTCAACTTCGAGGCCGTGGGCCTCAGCCGCGCCATGTGCGCCGAATATTTCCCCGGCATGCTGTCGCGGATCTCGGGCATCGGTGTCAGCGGCATCCAGCGCAAGCTGGAAGAGGTCCACGCCCTTGGCTGGCGCGGCGAACGCGACATCCTGCCGATCGGCGGCTTCTACAAGCTGCGCCGCTCGGGCGAGAAGCACGCGTGGGAAGCCCAGACGATGCACCTGCTTCAGGCGGCGTGCAACAAAGCCTCCTATGAGATGTGGAAGCAGTATTCCAAGGCGATGCAGTCGAACCCGCCCATCCACCTGCGGGATCTGCTGGCGATCAAGCCGATGGGCACCCCGGTCCCCATCGAAGAGGTCGAAAGCATCACCTCGATCCGCAAGCGGTTCGTGACGCCGGGCATGTCCCTTGGTGCTCTGTCGCCCGAGGCGCACAAGACCCTGAACGTCGCCATGAACCGCATCGGCGCCAAGTCCGACTCGGGCGAGGGCGGCGAGGATCCGGCGCATTTCGTGCCCGAGGCCAACGGCGACAACCCCAGCGCCAAGATCAAGCAGGTCGCGTCGGGACGTTTCGGCGTCACGGCCGAATACCTAAACCAGTGCGAAGAGCTGGAGATCAAGATCGCCCAGGGTGCCAAGCCCGGCGAGGGCGGCCAGCTGCCCGGCATGAAGGTGACCGAGCTGATCGCACGCCTGCGCCACTCGACCCCCGGTGTCACGCTGATCAGCCCGCCGCCGCACCACGACATCTACTCGATCGAGGATCTGGCGCAGCTGATCTACGACCTCAAGCAGATCAACCCGCGCTGCAAGGTGACGGTCAAGCTGGTCGCCAGCTCGGGCGTTGGCACGATTGCCGCCGGCGTGGCCAAGGCCAAGGCCGACGTGATCCTGATCTCGGGGCACAACGGCGGCACGGGTGCCAGCCCGGCGACCTCGATCAAATACGTCGGCCTGCCGTGGGAAATGGGCCTGACCGAGGCGCATCAGGTTCTGGCGATGAACAACCTGCGCGGTCGCGTCACCCTGCGGACCGATGGCGGTCTGCGCACGGGCCGCGACATCGTCATGGCCGCGATGATGGGTGCCGAGGAATTCGGCATCGGCACCGCCGCCCTGATCGCGATGGGCTGCATCATGGTGCGTCAGTGCCAGTCGAACACCTGTCCGGTGGGCGTCTGCACCCAGGACGAGGCCCTGCGCGGCAAGTTCACCGGCAACGCCGACAAGGTGGTCAACCTGATCACCTTCTACGCCACCGAAGTGCGCGAGATCCTGGCCTCGATCGGGGCGCGTTCGCTGGATGACGTGGTGGGCCGGGCCGATCTGCTCAGCCAGGTCAGCCGTGGTTCGGCGCATCTGGACGATCTGGACCTGAACCCGCTGCTGATCACCGTCGATGGCGCGGCCGACATCGTTTACGATCGCGACAAGCCCCGCAACGCGGTGCCCGACACGCTGGACGCGCAGATCGTCAACGACGCCTCGCGCTTCCTCAACGATGGCGAGAAGATGCAGCTGCAATATGCCGTGCAGAACACACTGCGCACGGTGGGCACCCGCACCTCCAGCCACATCGTCAGAAAGTTCGGGATGCGCAACTCGCTCCAGCCGGACCACCTGACGGTGAAGCTGAACGGCTCGGCCGGCCAGTCGCTGGGGGCCTTTGCGGCGCCCGGTCTGAAGATCGAAGTGTCGGGCGATGCCAACGACTATGTCGGCAAGGGCCTCTCGGGGGGCACCATCGTGGTGCGTCCGCCGATGGCCTCGCCGCTGGTGGCCTCGCAGAACACGATCATCGGCAACACCGTGCTTTACGGTGCCACCGACGGCTGCCTTTTCGCCGCCGGTCGCGCCGGTGAGCGTTTCGCCGTCCGCAACTCGGGCGCGCAGGTCGTGATCGAGGGCTGTGGCACCAACGGGTGCGAATACATGACCGGCGGCACCGCCGTGATCCTGGGCAGCGTCGGCGCCAACTTCGGCGCGGGCATGACCGGGGGCATGGCGTTCCTTTATGACCCCGAGGGCAAGGCAGAGACCATGATCAACCGCGAGACGGTCGTGACCTGCCCGGTCACGGTGGATCACTGGATGACACTGTTGCACGGGCTGGTCCGTCGCCACCACGAGGAGACGGGTAGCGTCAAGGCGGCCGATCTGTTGCAGCATTGGGACCTGGAGCGGGACAACTTCCTGCAGGTCTGTCCCAAGGAGATGCTGTCGCGCCTGCCCTATCCCCTTTCGGAAGAGGATACGGCCATCCCGGCAGAATGATCCCCGCCGGGGCGTGACGCCCCGAACAAGGACCAAGGCGCGGCCCCGAAACGGGTCGCGCCTTTTTCGTCCGCGCTTTGGCGCATGCCCGCAAGGCGCGCCCTTGACCCGATGTCGCCGGTGGTGGATGAACGGTGCGTGGCACGGCAGACATCCTCTCGCAAATCCCCGACGCGCAAGCGCCCGGCGAAGAAATCAGGCCGGGGCGGCAAGGCCGCGACGCCGGGCCTGCGCGCGCGGATTCTGCGGTGGATCGGGCGGGGGGCGCTGGCGGTTCTGGCGGTGCTTCTGCTCTCGCTGCTTTACCTTCGCTTTTTCAGCCCGCCCACCACCTACTACATGGCGGCCGAAGCACAGCGTCTGGGCAGCATCGACCACCAATGGGTGCCGCTTTCGGAAATGGACCCCTCGATGCCGCTGTCGGCGGTCGCGGCGGAGGATGCCAATTTCTGCCAGCACTGGGGCTTTGACATGGCGGCCATCCGCAAGGCGCTGGACGATGGCGGCCAGCGCGGCGCCTCGACCATCTCGCAGCAGACGGTCAAGAACGTCTACCTGTGGCAGGGGCGAAGCTGGACGCGCAAGGCGCTGGAGGCGATCCTGACCCCCATGGCCGAGGCTGCCTGGCCCAAGCGCCGCATCCTCGAGCTTTACCTCAACGTGGCCGAGTTCGACGAAGGCGTCTTCGGCGTCGATGCCGCCGCCTTCCGCTACTTCCGCACCAGCGCGTCCGAGCTGACGCCGGTGCAATCTGCCCGGCTTGCCGCGATCCTGCCGGACCCGAAAGACCGTAGCGCGGCGCGGCCGACGGACTATATCAAGAAGCGTACGCGGCAGATCATGGACGGTGCGGCGACCCTCCGCTTGGATGGCCGCGCGCGGTGTTTCGCCGGTTGAAAAACCTCTCCCGCAGCGGCAGAACCGTTGCTGTAGGCGTCTCAGGTGATTGAATGAACAGACTATATCATGTCCCCCTCTCTCCGTTTTGCCGCAAGGTGCGGCTGGTCATGGCCGAGAAGAAGATCGAGGTGGAACTGATCGAGGAGCGCTACTGGGAAGAGCAGCCCGACTTCCTGCGCCGCAACCCGGCGGGCAAGGTGCCGGTCCTGAAGATCAACGGTCTGACCCTGTCCGAAAGCTCAGCGATCTGTGAATACCTTGAAGAAACGGTGCCCGATCCGGCGCTGATGCCACGCGATCCGGTGACCCGCGCCGAGGTCCGGCGCCTTGTGATGTGGTTCGACGACAAGTTCCACAACGAGGTGACGTCGAAACTTCTGTACGAGCGGGTCAACAAGAAGATCACCGGCCAGGGCTATCCCGACAGCACCAACGTCAAGCTGGGTGCCAAGCGGATCAAGTTCCACATCGACTACATGGGCTGGCTTCTGGATCAGCGGCGCTGGCTTGCGGGCGATCACCTGACCCTGGCCGATTTCGCCGCCGCGGCGCATTTCTCGTCGCTGGACTATATCCGCGACGTGGATTGGAACCGGAACGCACAGGTCAAGGACTGGTACGCCAAGATCAAGTCGCGCCCCGCGTTCCGTTCGATCCTGGCGGACAATGTGCCGGGCTTTCCGCAGCCGCGGCAATACTCGAACCTGGATTTTTGACCAGCTCGCGCGATTCCGATCTGCCGGGCTCCGACCTCAAGGCCCGCCTGGCCGTCTTCGCGCGTGAAAGCGGCTTTGCCAGCATGGGAGTCTGCCGCCCCGATGCCGTGCCCGAACTGGCCGGCCGGCTGGAAGCTTTCGTCGCCGCCGGGCGCCACGGGCAGATGGGCTGGATGGAAGAACGGCGCAACTGGCGCGGCAACCCTGCCGCCCTCTGGCCCGAGGCGCGATCGATCGTGATGCTGGCCGACCTCTACACGCCCCACGCCGATCCGCTGGAGGTGCTGGAAAGGCCCGACCGGGGCGCGATCAGCGTCTATGCCCGCAACCGCGATTACCACGACGTGGTGAAAAAGCGCCTCAAGAAGGTCGGCCGCTGGCTTCTGGAACAATCCCGGGGCGAGGAGATCAAGGTCTTCGTCGATACCGCACCGGTGATGGAGAAACCCCTGGCCGCGGCCGCGGGGCTGGGCTGGCAGGGCAAGCACACCAACCTGCTGAGCCGCGATCTGGGCAACTGGTTCTTCCTGGGCGCGATCTTCACCACGGTGGAACTGCCCCCCGACACGCCCGGACGCGAGAATTGCGGAAGCTGCACCGCCTGCCTGGACATCTGTCCCACCGCCGCTTTCCCCGCGCCCTTCCAGCTGGATGCCCGCCGCTGCATCTCGTACCTGACGATCGAGCATCACGGCCCCGTCCCCGAGGAGCTGCGCCCGGCGCTGGGAAACCGGATCTACGGTTGTGACGACTGCCTTGCGGTCTGTCCCTGGAACAAGTTCGCCCGCGACGCGCAGGAGATCCGCTACCACGCCCGCGACGACCTGGATGCGCCGGAGCTGTCGAGGCTGGCGGCCCTGGACGACGCCGGGTTTCGGGCGCTTTTCTCGGGCTCCCCGATCAAGCGGATCGGGCGGGCGCGCTTCCTGCGCAATGTCTGCTATGCCATCGGCAATTCGGGCCGGCCCGACATGCTGCCCAGCCTCGGGCCGCTGCTGGACGATCCCGACCCCGCGCTGGCCGACGCCGCCCGCTGGGCCGTGGCCCGGCTTCGGGACCACGCTGCATGAGCTGGCTGCGGGCCATATTCCACCGGCTGGCCTTCTGGATCGAGCGGCTGGTCAACCGCATAGTGGTCCTGCGTACCCGCAAGGATGTGCCGGCGCTGGACCCCTATCGCGGCTTTTCCACCCCCGGCCATGCCATCGTGCGGGGCAGGGCGCTGACCGCCCTGCGCCGCACCGATCCCAGCGAGGGCCAGCGCCTGTCGACCAACCTTCGTCAGATGATCTCGCTTTTCCTGACCGGAGAGCTGGCGAACGTGCCCATCGTCGCCTCGCAAAGCCGCGTTGCCACCACCACCGATCCCGAGGGGTACATCTGGCTTGAGGTGCCGCGCCAGGAATTCGGCCCCGGCTGGACCGAGGTCGCGGTCGAAGTGGCGGGCCACCCCGAGACGCGGGTCAATTTCCCCGTGCTGGTGACGGATCCCGAGGCGTCTTTCGGCGTGATCTCGGATGTCGACGACACCATGCTCGAAACCGGGGCCTACTCGTTGCTGCGCAACCTCTGGACATCGCTCACCGGAAACGCGCTGACGCGGCATGTCTTTCCCGACGCGATCGAGCTGATGGGCCATCTGCACGCTGGCGGCCGCAACCCGGTCTTCTACGTCAGTTCGTCGCCCTGGAACCTGCATGCCTTCCTGGACCGGATCTTCGCGCGGGCGGGGCTGGTGCCGGGGCCGATGTTCCTGCGTGATCTGGGGGTCAAGCGCGATCGGTTCATCGGGGCCTCCCACGCCGACCACAAGGGCGAGGCCATCGACCGGGTGCTCGAGGCCAACCCGAACATCGCCTTCGTGCTGATGGGCGATACCGGCCAGAAGGACGCCCATGTCTACCGCGCCGCGTGCGAGCGTCACCCGGGGCGCATCTGTGCCGTGGTGCTGCGCGAACCGGGCCCCGGCCCCGATGCCGCCAGCCAACAGCAGATGGCGGCGATCACCGCCATGGGCGTGCCCCTGCTGCATGGGCCCGACTTCACCGGCTTTGATCATGAGCTGCGCCGCGCCGGGCTGGAGGTGCCGACCGCGATCCTGTGAGAATCGCGGCCGATCTGCTATGTTGGCTGCCCTGACCGACACCAGACGGATGAGGTGCACCATGTCACGACATCTTGCCGACAAGGCCCGCAGCCGCCCGCAGAAGGGCCTTTTGCGGATCTATACCGAGGTCGAGGCCCGTCTTGGCCTGCGTCCCGGCCCGCGCCCCGGCGCCCAGACGGCCGAGGATCTGAGGCGGCGGTCGCGCGGCGTATCGCCCGGGCGGGCGGCGCAGTTCCTGCGCATCGCGCGGGGACGGCTGGCCTGACGGCACGGCCCTGATCCAAGCCGGCGGGGAAGGCGTTGCCGCATGCGCGCCGCGACCCCGCCGCACCGGCCATGCAAAGGCGCATGCCCGCGCCCGGGCCTTCCCATGCGGCCAATTCCTGCGTTAGAGAAACCGCGCGCCCTTTCGGCGCCGGGAAACCTCACGCATGCAGCCGGTCCGTGGAATCATCATGATGATCCTGGCGATGAGCGTCTTCGTCGTCATGTCGGCGCTGGTCAAGGCGGCCGACCGCATCCCTGCGGGCGAGGCGCTGTTCTTCCGCGCAGCGACCGGCCTGCCGTTTATCGCGGGTTGGCTTTTGATGCGCGGCACCCTGGCGCGGGACCTTGCGACGAAGAACTGGAAGGCCCACGCTTGGCGGGGGCTTTTCGGCACGGCGGGGATGGGCCTGACCTTCACGGGTCTGAAGCTTCTGCCGCTGCCGGAGGTGACGGCGCTGCAATTCGCGACCCCGATCCTGATCGTGATCCTGGCCGCGCTTCTGCTGGGCGAGCGGCTGCGCCTGATCCGCCTGTCGGCGGTGGGCGTGGGCCTTCTGGGCGTGGTGCTGATCATGTGGCCGCGCCTGGACCTGTCGGACACGAGCTCGCAGGGCACGCTGGGCGTGATGGTGATGCTCGGCTCGGCCCTGTCGGCGGCATTCGCGCAAATCTTCATCAAGTCCATGGCCGGAGGAGAGCGCACGATCGCCATCGTCTTCTACTTCTCGCTGACGGCGACGGTGGCCTCGCTGCTGACGATCCCGTGGGGTTGGGTGATGCCCACCCCGACGGAATTCGCCCTGCTGCTTTCGGCGGGTGCGCTGGGGGCTGTGGGACAGCTTATGCTGACAGGGGCCTACCGCCACGCGGATGCCTCGGTTCTGGCGCCCTTCACCTATGTCTCGATCGTCTGGTCGCTGCTGATCGGATACCTTGTCTTTGCCGAGCTTCCGACGATGCCGATGCTGGCGGGCGCGCTGCTGGTGATGGGGTCGGGCGTGGCGATTGTCCTGCGCGAACGTCAGCTTGGCCTGCGCCGCACCGCCCAACGGAAACTGGGCGCCAAGCAGAACTGGTGATCCGTACCCTCGCAAACGCGAACGGCCCCCGAGGGGGCCGCCGAAAGCTGGTCAACTGCGCCTGGCGGGCGCGGGGCCGGGCGCCTACTTGCGCACCAGCTCCTCATAGGATTGCGAGATGTCGCGGGTTAGGCTGCCGACTTCGAAATTGTAGTCGCCGATCTTGCCGACGGGGGTGACCTCGGCCGCGGTGCCGGTCAGCCAGCACTGCTCGAAGCTTTCCAGCTCTTCGGGCATGATGTGGCGCTCGTGTACCTTGATCTGGCGATCCTTGAGCATGCCGATCACCGTCTGGCGGGTGATGCCGTTCAGGAAGCAATCGGGATCGGGGGTGTGCACCTCGCCGTCCTTGACGAAGAAGATGTTGGCGCCGGTCGCCTCGGCGACATAGCCGCGATAGTCGAACATCATCGCGTCCGAACAGCCCTTCGCCTCGGCGGCGTGCTTGGACATGGTGCAGATCATGTAAAGACCGGCGGCCTTGGCCTGGCTGGGGGCAGTGGCGGGATCGGGGCGGCGCCACTTGGCGATGTCAAGCTTGGCGCCCTTCATCTTGGCGTCGCCGTAATAGTTGCCCCACGCCCAGGACGCGATGGCCAGACGGACCGGGTTGCGGGCCGAGGCCACGCCCATGTCCTCGCCGACACCGCGCCATGCGACGGCGCGCACATAGGCGTCGGTCTGGCCGTTGGCTTCAAGGACCGCCATCTTGGCGGCCTCGATCTCGTCGACGGTCCAGGGGATCTCGAAATCGATCATCTCGGCGGATTTTCTCAGCCGCTCGGAATGGCGCCGGCTTTCGAAGATCTTGCCGTTGTAGGCGCGCTCTCCCTCGAAGACAGAGCTAGCATAATGCATGGCATGGGTCAGGATATGCACGTTGGCATCGCGCCACGGGATCAGTTTCCCGTCCATCCAGATGACACCGTCACGATCGTCGTAAGTTCCGGACATGAATCGCTCCCTCAACCCCAAGGCCCTGAATTTTCCGATAGTTGCGCCCTATAGGTCCGAAACGGACATAATATTGCGCCAAATCCCGGGATTGCTAGCAATTGATTCTTGGAAAGTCAACAAGGCTGACTTAATGTTACCCGGACGGTAATTTGAGGCAAGCTGGATTTGCGCATGGCAGAGCGGGTGACCGCGGGGCAGGGGGGCGAGAGCCTGCTGTTCCTGACAGACGAGCAGCTCCGCAAGGGGATCGAGGCGATGTTCTTCGCCTATCGCGGCTTCACGGCCGATCCCGATCGCATCCTCGCCAAGCACGGCTATGGCCGCGCCCATCACCGGGCGGTGCATTTCGTCAACCGCTCGCCCGGGACCACGGTCAACAACCTTCTGGATATCCTCGGCGTGACCAAGCAGTCCCTGAACCGGGTCCTGCGCACCCTGATCGCCGACGGGCTGATCGAAAGCCGCGTCGGCACCCGCGACAAGCGCGAGCGGCACCTCTACCTGACCGAGGCAGGGGTCGAGCTGGAGCAGGCGCTGAGCGAGGCGCAGCGGCGGCGCATGCGCCAGGCCTTCCGCGATGCGGGCCCCGAGGCGGTGGCCGGGTTCAAGCAGGTACTCGAGGCGATGATGGACCCCGAGCCGCGGCGTCAGTTCAACCGCATGAAGGACGGGTCGTGATGAGCGAATTGGCGGACATCCACCTGCTGGTCGTCGACGATGACGAGCGTATCCGCACCCTGATCCAGAAATTCCTGATCCGTCACGGGTTCTGCGTCAGCACCGCCCGCGACGCGGCCCATGCCCGGCGCATTCTGGCGGGGCTGGAATTCGATCTGATCGTGCTGGACGTAATGATGCCGGGGGAGGATGGCATCAGCTTCACCGCGGCCCTGCGAGAATCCGTCACCACGCCGATCCTGCTGTTGACCGCCAAGGGTGAGACCAACGACCGCATCGCGGGGCTGGAAGCCGGGGCCGACGATTACCTGACCAAGCCATTCGAGCCGCGCGAGCTGCTGCTGCGCATCAACGCGATCCTGCGCCGGATGCCCCAGAACCCGCCCGAGGATGACGGCCCACGTGTGCTTCACCTGGGCCCCCTGCGCTATGATGTGGACCGCGGAGAGCTGTGGCATGGCACCGATCCGGTGCGGCTGACGGCCACCGAAAGCCAGCTCATGCGCATCTTCTCGGGCCGGGTCGGTGAGCCGATCGGGCGCGACAAGCTGGTGGAGGATCTGGGCCGCGACCGGGGCCAGGCCCAGGAACGGGCGATCGACGTGCAGATTACCCGCCTGCGCCGCAAGCTGGAGGCCGATCCGCGTCAGCCCCGATACCTTCAGACGGTGCGCGGCGCGGGCTACATGCTGGCCCCCGACTAGGGTCGCGCCGCGCTCTTGCGGCGCTTTGCGGGCGGCACTAGGGTCGGGCCATGACAACAGCTCTCATCACCCACGAAGACTGCCTTGCGCATGTCACGCCGCCGGGCCACCCCGAGCAGGTCGCGCGCCTGGAATACGTCCTGCGCGCGCTGGAAGCGCCCGAATTCGATGGCCTGCGCCGGGTCACCGCCCCGCTTTGCGCCGACGACGATCTGGAGCGGGTCCATCCCCGTCGTTATATTCAGGCGATCCGCGACGCCGCCCCCGATGCGGGGACGGTCTCGCTTGATGCCGACACGCACATGTCGCCCGGCACCCTCGACGCGGTGCTGCGCTGTGCCGGCGCCAATGTCCGCGCCGTCGACCTGGTAATGTCCGGCGAGGTCGACAACGCCTTCTGCGCCATCCGCCCCCCCGGCCACCATGCCGAGCGTGAGACGCCCATGGGCTTTTGCCTGTTCGGCAGCGTCGCCGTGGGCGCGAAATACGCCTTGGCCAACCACGGGCTGAAGCGGGTGGCGGTGCTGGATTTCGACGTCCACCACGGGAATGGATCCCAGGACCTGCTGGAGGATGACGCGGGCGTGCTTTTCGCCTCGACCCACCAGATGCCGCTTTATCCCGGCACGGGCGCTGCCGACGAGACGGGCGCCCATGACAATGTCATCAACGTGCCGCTGCCCCCCGGCGCCGGCAGCGACCAGTTTCGCAGCGCGTGGGAGGCCCATATCCTGCCCCGCGTGCGCGATTTCGCGCCCGAGCTGATCATCATCTCCGCCGGTTTCGACAGCCATGCCGCCGACCCCTTGGCACAGATGATGTTGAAAGAGGCCGATTTCGCTTGGGTGACCCGCGCGATCTGCGACCTGGCCGACGATGTCTGCGAAGGGCGGGTGGTCTCCTCGCTCGAAGGGGGGTACGACCTTGACGCCCTGGCCGCCAGCACGGCGGTGCACGTGAAAACCCTGATGGAGCGCGGCCGATGACCGAGACCCCCATTGAAGAGATGAGCTTCGAGCAGGCGATGCGCGAGCTGGAGACCGTGGTCGGCAAGCTCGAGCGCGGGGAGGTCGAGCTTGAGGAATCCATCCGCCTCTACGAACGCGGCGCTCGGCTGAAGAAGCGCTGCGACGAGAAGCTGAAGGAAGCCGAGGAGAAGGTTGCCGCCATCACTACCGATGCAGAGGGCAATGCCACCGGCGCCACCCCGGTCGACGGCCTCTGAATGTTTCGCGATGCCTTGGAACGGTCCGCCGGCGCGGTGCGCGACCGGCTGCAACAGGCGATCCTGGCCCAGCCCGGCGGAGAGCTGCGTGACGCGATGGCCTATGCCACCCGGGGCGGCAAGGGATTGCGCGGCTTCCTGGTGGTCGAGGGCGCGCGCCTGCACGGGCTGAACGGGGCCGGCCCGCTCAACGCCGGCGCGGCGGTCGAGGCGCTGCACGCCTATTCGCTGGTCCACGACGACCTGCCCTGCATGGATGACGACGACCTGCGCCGGGGACAGCCCACGGTCCACGTGAAATGGAACGAGGCCACAGCCACCCTGGCCGGCGACGCGCTTCAGACCCTGGCGTTCGAACTGCTGGCCCGGCCCGAGACCGCCGCCGATCCCGCGATCCGCATCGCCCTCGTCGCCCGGCTGGCGGCGGCCAGCGGCGCCGCCGGCATGGTCCACGGCCAGGCCCTCGACATCGCCGCCGAAACCGCCGCCACCCCCTTGGACCTTGCGCAGATCACCCGCCTGCAACAGGCCAAGACCGGCGCGCTGATCGAATGGTCCGCCACGGCGGGCGCGGTGCTGGCCGGGGCCGATCCGGCACCGCTGGCGCGCTATTCCCGCGCGCTGGGTCTTGCCTTTCAGCTTGCCGACGACATCTTGGACATAGAGGGCGACGCCGACGCCGCCGGCAAGCGCCTGCGCAAGGATGCCTCGGCCGGCAAGGCCACCTTCGTGTCGCTGCTGGGCCTTGAAGGGGCCCGAAGCCGGGCGCGCGAACTGGTGGCCGAGGCCGAAGCCGCCCTCATGCCCTTCGGGGCGGATGGCGAAACCTTGCGGCAGGCCGCGCGCTTCGTTATCGAGCGCGACAGCTGACAGGCCCAGGAGGGCGACAACCCGTGTCCGACCGACCCCTGACCCCGACCCTTGACCGCGTGAACGTGCCCGCGGACATGAAGTCCCTGAGCGATGCCGAGCTGCATCGCCTGGCGGATGAGCTGCGCCGCGAGACGATCTCGGCCGTGTCCGAGACCGGCGGCCATCTCGGCGCGGGCCTCGGCGTGGTCGAGCTGACGGTCGCGTTGCACGCGGTCTTCGACACGCCCCGCGACCGCATCATCTGGGACGTCAGCCACCAGTGCTATCCCCACAAGATCCTGACCGGCCGCCGCGATCGCATCCGCACCCTGCGCCAGAAGGATGGCCTTTCTGGCTTCACCAAGCGCAGCGAAAGCCCCTACGATCCCTTCGGCGCGGCCCACAGCTCGACCTCGATCAGCGCGGCGCTGGGCTTTGCCGTGGCCCGCGATCTGGGCGGCGCCCCCGATCCCGGACTCGGCGACGCCATCGCCGTCATCGGCGACGGGGCGATGTCCGCCGGCATGGCCTATGAGGCGATGAACAACGCGGGCCACCTTGGCAAGCGGCTGATCGTCATCCTCAACGACAATGAGATGAGCATCGCGCCCCCCGTGGGTGCCATGTCCGCCTATCTGTCGCGGCTCTACGCCGGCGCGCCCTTTCAGGAATTCAAGGCCGCCGCCAAGGGCGCGGTCAGCCTGCTGCCCGAACCCTTCCAGCAGGGCGCCCGCCGGGCCAAGGAAATGCTCAAGGGCATGGCCGTCGGCGGCACCATGTTCGAGGAGCTGGGCTTTTCCTACGTGGGCCCCATCGACGGGCACGACCTGGACCAGTTGCTGCCGGTTCTGCGCACGGTCAAGGCGCGGGCCACCGGCCCCATCCTGATCCACGCCCTCACGCGCAAGGGCAAGGGCTATGCCCCGGCCGAAGCCGCGATCGACCGCGGCCATGGGGTGGCCCGCTTCGACGTGGTGACCGGCAAGCAGAAGAAATCCCCCTCCAACGCGCCCAGCTACACCTCGGTCTTCGCCAAGTCGCTGATCCGCGCAGGCGAGGCCGACGACCGCATCGTCGCCATCACCGCCGCCATGCCGGACGGCACCGGGCTGAACCTCTTCGCCGAACGCTTCCCCACCCGCTGCTTCGATGTCGGCATCGCCGAGCAGCACGCGGTCACCTTCTCGGCAGCGCTGGCCGCAGGGGGAATGCGGCCCTTCTGCGCGCTCTACTCGACCTTCCTGCAGCGCGGCTACGACCAGGTGGTGCACGACGTCGCGATTCAGCGCCTGCCGGTGCGCTTCGCCATCGACCGCGCCGGTTTGGTGGGCGCCGACGGGGCCACCCATGCCGGCGCCTTCGACATTGCCTTTCTTGCCAACCTGCCCGATTTCGTGGTCATGGCCGCCGCCGACGAGGCCGAGCTGGTGCATATGGTCGCCACCGCCGCCGCTTATGATGCGGGCCCCATCGCCTTCCGCTTCCCGCGCGGCGAGGGGGTCGGCGTCGAGCTGCCCGAAAAGGGCCAACTTCTCGAGATCGGCAAGGGCCGCATCATCCGCGAGGGCGCGCGGGCCGCGATCCTTTCCTTCGGCACCCGCCTGGCCGAGGTGGAGGCCGCCGCTGAAACCCTGGCCCAGATGGGCATCACCCCCACCGTGGCCGACGCCCGCTTCGCAAAGCCCCTGGACCGGGATCTCATCCTCGATCTCGCCGCCCGGCACGAGGCGGTGATCACCATCGAGGAAGGGGCCGTCGGCGGCTTCGGCAGCCATGTGGCCCAGCTTCTCTCGGACGAGGGGGTGTTCGACAAGGGGCTGCGCTTCCGCTCGATGGTGCTGCCCGACACCTTCATCGACCAGGCCTCGCCGGCCGACATGTATGCCATGGCCGAGCTGGATGCGCGCCACATCGTACAGCGCGTCCTCGACGCGCTCGGCATCGCCGACATCTCCAGCCGCCGCGCCTGAGGGGGGCGCCCCCCGCCTTCATTGTCGCGAAAATATCCCCGCCGGAGGCCCGGCCTGCCCCAAGGCCTGCCGGCTCAGCCGTGGGGGTCGTCGCGCAACAGTGCCGCCAGCCCGCTGCGATAATCGGGATAGGCCAGTGCCACCCCCAGTTCCTCGTGCATCAGCCGGTTCGAGACACGCTTTGACTCGCTGTAGAAGCTGCGCGCCATGGGCGAAAGCTCGGCGCTCTCGAAATCGACCTCGGGCGGCACCGGCAGGTCCAGCAGCCGCGCCGCGTGGGCGATGACATCCTGGGGCGGGGCCGGATCGTCGTCGCAGACGTTGTAGACCGCCCCCGGTCGCGGCGCCGCGATCGAGGCGTCGAGTACCCGCGCGATATCCTCGACATGGATGCGCGAAAAGACCTGCCCCGGCTTCACGATCCGTCGGGCCGTGCCCTGGCGCAGCTTGGCGAAGGGGCCACGCCCCGGGCCGTAGATCCCCGCCAGCCGGAAGATATGCAGCGGCAGACCGCTGCGCGCGGCCAAAGCCTGCCACCCGCTCTCGGCCTCGACCCGCGCGCGTCCGCGCGCGGTCGCGGGATCCAGGGCCGAGGCCTCGTCGACCCAGTCGCCGCCCCTGTCGCCATAGACGCCGGTCGTCGACAGATACCCGGCCCAGCGGATCCGGGGCGCCAGCGCCGCGATGCGCTGGGCGGCCATGTTCAGCACCGGGTCGCCGTCCGCGTCGGGCCCGGCCGAGATCAGCAGGTGATCGGCCCGCGCCAGACCTTCGAGCCACGGCTCGCCACCCCCCTCGTTCAGAACCACCGGAATGGCCCCGGCGCTGGCAATTTCCTCGGCCCGGCCCGCGTCGCGGGTGGTGCCGTGCACGGTCCAGCCCTTTCCGACGAGGCGGCGGGTCAGGGCGGCGGCGCTGTAGCCATGCCCGAAGATGAAGAGCGTTTTTTCCATGATCCCCTTGTCGGGCAAAGGCCGGGCCGGTGCAATCGCCACGAAGGGGGCGGGGACCCAAGGGCAGCCGGGAGGATCGGGGCTGGCATCCGCGGCGAAACTGAATTCTAACTGGGAAAAGCGAAAGGATCCGAACGGCCATGCCCACCCAACTGCCCGTCGTCACCCCCGACCTGCCGGAGGCGCAGACATTCGACAACGCCGAGGCCGCCGTCGCGCGGCTGGAAGAGCTTTACGCCGGCGGCACCCGTTTCCTTGCCGAACGTTTCACCGAGGCCGCCGCCCAGCACAGCCCGACCCGCCGCTACCGCGCCTATTACCCGGAGATTCGTCTGACCACGACCAGCTATGTCCAGGTCGACAGCCGCCTCTCCTATGGCCATGTCTCCCAGCCGGGCAGCTATTCCACGACCGTGACGCGGCCGGACCTCTTCCGCCAATACCTGATCCAGCAGATCGGCCTTTTGATGCGCAACCACCGGGTTCCGGTGCGGATCGGCCTGTCGGACACGCCCATTCCGCTGCATTTCGCCGTCGCGGGCGATCCCGATCTCAGCGTGCCCCAGGAAGGGGCGATGGCCTTTCCGCTGCGCGACGTCTTCGATGTGCCGGACCTCAACACCACCAACGACGCCATCGTAAATGGCTATGGCTTCACCCATCCCGACGGCTCGGGGCCGCTGGCGCCCTTCACCGCACAGCGTATCGACTATTCGCTGGCGCGCCTCGAGCATTACACAGCCACTAGGGCCGAGCATTTTCAGAACCACGTCCTGTTCACCAACTACCAGTTCTACGTCGAGGAGTTCGAGGCCTACGCCCGCATGAAGCTAGACGAGGATGACAGCCCCTACGTGGCCTTCGTCGGCCCCGGCAATCAGGAGATCACGGAGCCCCATTCGCCCCTGCCGGGCCCCGAGAAGCTGCCGCAGATGCCGGCCTATCACCTCAAGCGCGCCGACGGGCAGGGAATCACGCTGGTCAATATCGGTGTCGGCCCCTCGAACGCCAAGACGGCCACCGATCACATCGCGGTCCTGCGCCCCCATGCGTGGCTGATGGTCGGTCACTGCGCCGGGCTGCGCAACAGCCAGCGGCTGGGCGATTTCGTCCTGGCCCACGCCTATCTGCGCGAGGATCACGTGCTGGACGACGACCTGCCGGTTTGGGTGCCGATTCCCGCTCTGGCCGAGATCCAGATCGCGCTGGAAAACGCGGTCGAGCAGGTGACCGAGCTGACGGGGTTCGAGCTTAAGCGGATCATGCGCACCGGCACGGTGGCAACCATCGACAACCGCAACTGGGAGTTGCGGGATCAGTCCGGCCCGGTGCAGCGCTTGTCCCAGTCCCGCGCCATCGCGCTCGACATGGAAAGTGCGACGATCGCGGCAAACGGCTTTCGCTTCCGCGTGCCTTATGGCACGTTGCTGTGTGTTTCGGACAAACCCCTCCACGGAGAGCTGAAGCTGCCGGGAATGGCGTCGGATTTCTACAGGACACAGGTCCTCAGGCACCTGCTGATCGGAATTCGCGCTATGGAGGAGTTGTCGGAAATGCCGCTCGAGCGCCTTCATTCGCGCAAATTGCGTAGTTTTGAGGAAACAGCTTTCCTCTGATTTGGGGAAATCGACCGATTTTCCGCCGAAACAGCCTTATTTTCCTACACTAATTGTTGTGCGAGACCACAACATGCACTTAAATGCCTGCATCATGGCCCTATAGAAGGTGGCCAGAACGAGGAGATGATTACATGGCACAAAAACCCATGACGAAGACCCAGCTGGTCGCCACCCTGGCCGAACGGGCCGATCTGGACAAGAAGACCGCTGCTGCCGCGCTGGACGCGCTGACCGGCATCGTCACCGAGACCGTCGCCGAAGGCGGCGCCGTCACGCTGCACGGCCTGGGCAAGTTCTACTGCCGCGAGCGCCCCGAGCGCATGGTGCGCAACCCCGCCACCGGCGAGCAGATCAAGAAAGAAGCCGACCGCGTCGTCAAAGTGACCGTCGCCAAGGCCCTCAAGGACAGCGTCAACGAGTGACGCTTGCACAGCCTTGCTGAATGACTAGGGTCGCCTTCGGGCGGCCCTTTTCATTTCGGGGGCGGCCCCGACATCGCGCATGGCCCAGGCATACGCGCCGCATTTTGTGCCGCGCGCCCCGGGACCCCGACCCAGACGGAGAGAGAGATTGGATTTCAAGGCGCTTCTAATGGGCCTGGCCTTTGCCCTGATGTGGTCCTCGGCCTTCACCTCGGCGCGGATGATCGTGGCCGACGCCCCGCCGCTTGCGGCCCTGTCGGCGCGGTTCCTGGTGTCGGGTTTGCTGGGCATAGGCATCGCCATGGCGCTTGGCCAAAGCTGGCGCCGGCTGGATCGACGGCAATGGTGGGCAATCGTGGTTTTCGGCGTCTGCCAGAACGCGCTTTACCTCGGGCTGAACTTCGTCGCGATGCAAACGATCGAGGCGTCGCTGGCCGCGATCATCGCCTCGTCCATGCCGTTGCTGGTGGCGCTGGCGAACTGGCTGATCTTCCGCGAACGGCTGCCCCTTCTGGGAGTGGCAGGGCTGATCGCGGGCTTCGTCGGCGTCGCCTTTATCATGGGGGAACGGCTGGGCACCGGGGCCGATGCCTGGGGGATCGTTCTGTGCATCATCGCCGCCGTTGCCCTGGCCTTTGCCACGCTGGCGGTGCGGGGGGCATCCTCGGGGGGCAACATCCTGATGATCGTGGGGCTTCAGATGCTGGTCGGCTCGGCCGTGCTGTTGCCGGTGTCGCTGATGACCGAGACCCTGTGGATCAACCCGACGCCGCGCCTCTTCATGGCCTTTGCCTACACGACGCTGGTGCCGGGGCTGGCCGCGACCTGGGTGTGGTTCATGCTGGTGGGTCGGATCGGCGCCACCCGCTCGGCGACCTTCCACTTTCTCAACCCGTTCTTCGGGGTGCTGGTCGCCGCGGCCCTTCTGGGCGAGACGCTGAACCTGACCGACCTGATCGGGGTGCTGATCATCATGGCCGGCATCCTGGCGGTCCAGATGTGCCGGGTGACAACGGTGGCCGCGCCCGCCGTGCCCGCCGCCCCGGCCACGCGAAGCGGGCGGCCCGACTAGCGGCGATACCCAGGGATCAGCCAGCGCGCCCGCACGGGCGGGTAGTCAGCCGATGTGGCCGCGCGGCCCGTCGCCGACCTGGCCGCGATGCAGCAGCAGGTGATCCAGCAGGATGCAGGCCATCATCGCCTCGCCCACGGGCACGGCGCGGATGCCGACGCAGGGGTCGTGGCGGCCCTTGGTCACGATCTCGGTCTCTTCGCCGGCGATGTTGACCGTGCGCCGGGGCGTCAGGATCGACGAGGTCGGCTTGACCGAGAAGCGCACGACCACGTCCTGCCCGGTCGAGATGCCGCCAAGGATCCCGCCCGCATGGTTCGAGGAAAAGACAGGACCGTCGGGGCCCATCGTGATCTCGTCGGCGTTCTCCTCGCCCGTCAGGGTGGCGGCGGCCATGCCTTCACCGATCTCGACGCCCTTGACCGCGTTGATCGACATCATGCCGGCGGCAAGGTCGGTATCAAGCTTGGCGTAGACCGGCGCGCCCAGGCCGGCGGGCAGGCCGCTGGCCGTCACCTCGATCACCGCGCCGACCGAGCTTCCGGACTTGCGCAGACCGTCGAGGTAGCCCTCCCACTCGCTGGCGGCGACGGGGTCGGGGCACCAGAAGGGGTTGCGCGCGATCTCTTCGGCATCATGGCGGGCGGGATCGGTTGCATGCACGCCCATGCGTGTCATGTAGCCGGAGATACGCAAACCGGGCATCAGCACCGACAGCGCGGCCCGCGCCACGCCGCCTGCCGCCACCCGCGCGGCGGTTTCGCGGGCCGAGCTACGTCCGCCGCCGCGATAGTCGCGGATGCCGTATTTCTGCCAGTAGGTGATATCGGCATGGCCGGGACGGAACTTGCTGGCGATGTCACCATAATCCTTGGACCGCTGGTCGGTGTTGCGGATCATCAGCTGGATCGGGGTGCCGGTGGTCTGCCCCTCGAACACGCCCGACAGGATCTCGACCTCGTCGGCCTCGCGCCGCTGGGTGGTATAGCGGTTCTGCCCCGGCTTGCGACGATCGAGGAAGGTCTGGATCATCTCGGCGTCCAGCGGGATCCCCGGCGGGCAGCCGTCGACGGTGGCGCCCAGGGCGGGCCCGTGGCTTTCGCCCCAGGTGGTGACGCGGAAAAGGTGACCGAAACCGTTGATGCTCATGCGATGCTCCTTTGCGCCGGTCTAGCGGGGCGGGGGCGGGGCCTCAAGTCTTATGGCGGAACGCGGGACGCCGTGGCGCGCATGGTGGGGGCCGGGGGCCACGCCGCGGGGACCCCGAAAGGCAAGGGGCGCCGCCCTTTCGGACGACGCCCCCGCGATCATGTGTGGCACGCGGCTCAGTGCTTGGCGCGGCGCGACTTGAACGGTGCCCAGATCTTCTTGTTGGTCAGGTACAGCAGAACCGCCAGCAGACCCAGGAACAGGACGGCCAGGAAGCCGACGTGCTTGCGGCCGTTCTGATGAGGCTCGGCCGTCCAGCGCAGGAAGGCCGCGACATCGATGGCCTCGCCGCGCAGGGTGTTGGCGGAACCGTCGGCGAAGGTCACGTCATCGCCGGCCAGCGGCGGTGCCATGGCGATCCAGCCGCCGGGGAAGACCTTGTTTTCGTAGAGGGTGACGCCCGCTTCCTCTTTCTCCTCGCCGGTATAACCCTGAAGGAGGGCCGCGATATACTCGGCGCCGCCGATGCCCTTGGTCAGCTGGTTGATGCCCAGGCCGTAGGGGCCGTGGAAACCGGCGCGTGCCTTGGCCATCAGGCTGAGGTCGGGAGCGCCCTCCAGCCCCGAAGAGGGGAAGGGATCGGTGGGTTTGCGCGGGCGGGTGTCGTCCAGTTCGGGATCGAAGATCTCGAACTGCTCGGCATAGGCGCGGACCTGATCCTCGGGCAGCGCGGGGCCGCCCTCGTCGTGCAGGGTGCGCAGGGGGACGTATTTCAGCCCGTGACAGGCCGCGCATACCTCGGTGTAGACCTGCAGGCCGCGCTGCAGCTGGTTGCGGTCATAGGCGCCGAAGATCCCGTCGAAGGGAAAATCGATGTTCTCGATCTTGCCTTCGGATTCGGCGGCCATGGCCGGCCCGGCGACAAGCGCCGGCGCCAGGGCCAGGGTGGTGGCAATGGTCAGGGCCAGGTTCTTGAAGGTCACTTTCACAGTCCTTTCCATCATTCACTCGGCCGGAGTCGAGCCGGCGTTCAAGGCGTCGTCCACAGGACCGTAATGCGCCTCGAAGTCCTCCTCGATCGTCTCGGGACGGGCCAGCGGCTTCTCGATCACGCCCAGCAGGGGCAGGATGACCAGGAAATAGGCGAACCAGTAGGCCGATGCGATCAGCGAGAAGGTGGCGTAAGGCTCTTCCGCCGGCATGGCGCCCAGCCACATCAGGACGACGAAGTCGACGACCAGCAGGGCGAACCACCATTTGAACATCGGGCGATAGCGGCCCGAACGCACGCTGGAGGTATCGAGCCAGGGCACCAGGGCCATGACCGCGATGGCGCCGAACATGGCCAGCACGCCGAAGAACTTGGCGTCGATCACGCCGCCGGTGACGAAGCTGGCGATCTGAACGACCCATACGTCCGAGGTGAAGGCCCGCAGGATCGCGTAGAACGGCAGGAAGTACCATTCGGGGACGATATGCGCCGGCGTCGCCAGGGGGTTTGCCTCGATGTAGTTGTCGGGGTGCCCGAGGTAGTTGGGCATGAAGCCGACGATGGCGAAGAAGACCACCAGGATCACGACCAGCGCGAAGAGGTCCTTGATGACGAAGTAGGGCCAGAAGGGAACGGTATCACGCTCGGCTTCCGCGCGGCTGCCACGGCGAACCTCGACCCCGGTGGGGTTGTTGTTGCCGGTGGTGTGGAAGGCCCAGATATGCACGATCACCAGGCCCGCGATGATGAAGGGCAGCAGGTAGTGCAGCGAGAAGAAGCGGTTCAGCGTCGGGTTGCCGACCGCCGGTCCGCCCAGCAGCCAGGTCTGGATCGGCTCGCCGATCAGGGGGATGGCGCCGAAGAGGCCGGTGATGACCGTCGCACCCCAGAAGGACATCTGACCCCAGGGAAGGACGTAACCCATGAAGGCGGTGCCCATCATCAGCAGGTAGATCAGCATGCCGATGATCCAGGTGATCTCGCGCGGGGCCTTGTAGGACCCGTAGTAGAGACCGCGGAAGATATGCGCGTAGACGGCGACGAAGAAGAGCGAGGCGCCGTTCATGTGCAGGTAACGCAGCATGTAGCCGCCGTTGACGTTGCGCATGATGTGCTCGATCGAGGCGAAGGCCATGTCGACATGGGGGGTGTAGTGCATCACCAGCACGATGCCGGTGGCGATCTGCAACACCAGGCAGAAGGCCAGGACAATCCCCCAGATCCACATCCAGTTCAGGTTCTTGGGCGTGGGGATCATCAGCGTGTCGTAAAGCAGCCCGACGATGGGCAGGCGCTTGTGAAGCCATCTGCCGCCACTGGTGGACGGCTCGTAATGGTCGTGAGGAATACCGGACATGCGCCTCTCCCTTAACCGAGTTTGATCGTTGTTTCGTCGAGGAACTCGGCCACCGGGACGGCGAGGTTCTCGGGGGCCGGACCCTTGCGGATGCGACCGGCGGTATCATAGTGCGAGCCGTGGCAGGGGCAGAACCAGCCGTTGAAGTCGCCGGCACCGTCGCCCAGCGGCACGCAACCCAGGTGGGTGCAGACGCCGATCATCACCAGCCATTCTTCCTGCTCGTCGAGGGCGCGGTTGGCGTCGGTCGCCTCTGCGTCGGGAAGGTTGGCGTTGCGCGCGACGGGATCGGGCAGGGCCGAAACGTCGACGGCGCGGGCTTCTTCGATCTCGTCGGGGGTGCGGCGGCGGATGAAGACCGGCTTGCCCAGCCATTTCACCGTCAGCTGGGTGCCGGGTTCGACACCGCCCACGTCAACGCGAATCGAGCTGAGCGCCTGGACATCCGCCGAGGGGTTCATCTGGTTGACCAGAGGCCAGACAGCGGCGCCCGTGGCGACGGCGCCTGCTCCGGCAGTTGCATAATACAGGAAATCCCGGCGAGTGCCTTCGTGGTCGTCAGCATGGGACACGAGCGTTACTCCCTTCAAAGGTGGTTTGTGGCCTCGGTCGCAAACGGCCCGGACGCCTCCGGGTCGCGGTTTGGTGTTTTCCTATCCACGGAGTTCGCCCGCGTCCAGCATGCATCGGCACACAGTTCGGGCCTATTGTCGCAGATTCGCATTTTTTTTCCGGAATAGCGCCATAAGGGACACGGTTGCCAATCCTCGGCCACAGGGCAAGGGGGCGGAAAAATTACTTGTTCTCCGTGTCCTGCATGGCATCTGCCGCCCTTGCGCCCCAGGTTCACCGGCCCCGCAGTGGACTGTCGCAACCTTGCCCCCACCCATCCATAGCGGCCGATTCCTCCCGTGGTCGCCGGTTTCCGGCCGGGTCCGTGCCCAGATCGCGAAGGCATGCTCGCGGAGAAATGCGCGCCCTTGCCCCGGGCGGGGGGTTGCGGCTGCCCCCGGCTTTGGCACAGGCTGTGCGCGATGGCTTCGCCCCCGGGCGACATTTTGGAGTGCTTCTCATGATCCGTTATCTGGCCCTTGCCCTCAGCATGCTCGTCGGCACGGTGCCGGCGGCGATGGCCGAGGTCGAACTCAGCTTCTACACCGGCGTGCAGTCGGCCCCCCACTCGGGCGTCAGCGGCAACGATCCCGGTGGTGTCGGCAATTTCGACTTCAACGCGAAGTGGGACGGACGCTCGTTCGAGATGCCGCCCTATTACGGCTTCCGCGCCACCTGGTGGCAGGATTCGCGCCTGGGCTACGGGGTCGAGTTCAACCACGCCAAGGTTTATGCCGATGACGCCACCCTGGCCAACAACGGCTTCAACCGGCTGGAGTTCACCGACGGTCTGAACCTTCTGACTGCCAATGTCATGTATCGCTGGCATCAGCCCCAGCGCGCCTGGACGCCCTACGTCGGCGCGGGCCTGGGCATCGCGGTGCCCCATGTCGATGTGCAGACCGCTGGCGGCAAGACCTTCGGCTACCAGATGACGGGCCCCGCGCTGATCGCCCTGGCCGGTGTCAGCTATCGTCTGACCGAAAGCTGGTCGGTCTTCGGCGAATACAAGGGCAGCTATTCACGCAACAAGGCGGACCTGGACAACGGTGGCCGGCTGGAGACCAACCTGGTCACCAACGCGCTGAACATCGGCGTCAGCTACAGTTTCTGACCGCGATGCAGCGGTTCTCGATTCTCGACCTGTCGCCGGTGCCCGAGGGCGGGACCGCCGCCGACGCCCTGCGCAACACGGTCGACTTGGCCCGGCTTGCCGAGGCGGAGGGGTATCACCGCTTCTGGCTGGCCGAGCATCACAACATGCCCGGCATCGCCAGTGCCGCGACGGCGGTGGTCATCGGTCATGTCGCCGGCGCCACCCGCACGATCCGGGTGGGTGCGGGGGGAATCATGCTGCCCAACCACGCGCCGCTGGTGGTGGCCGAACAGTTCGGCACCCTCGCCACGCTTTACCCCGATCGGATCGACCTGGGGCTTGGGCGCGCGCCCGGCACCGACCCCGGCACCATGCGCGCCCTCAGGCGCCACATGTCCCCCGAGGACCGTTTCCCCGAGGATGTCCAGGAGCTGATCGCCTATCTGGACGAACCGGGCGAGGCCCCGGCGCAGGTCCGCGCCATCCCGGGCGAGGGAACGGGCGTGCCGGTGTGGATCCTGGGGTCCAGCCTGTTCGGCGCGCAGCTGGCGGCCTATCTTGGCCTGCCATACGCCTTCGCCTCGCATTTCGCGCCCGCCATGCTGGGCGAGGCCCTGGAGGTCTATCGCAGCAGCTTCCGTCCCTCGCGCCACCTGTCGCGGCCTTATGCGATGATCGCCGCCGGGGTCTTCGCCGCCGACAGCGACGAGGAGGCCGAGTATCTCAGATCCTCCCAGCTTCTGGCCTTTGCCCGACTGCGCAGCGGCAGGCCCGGCAAGCTGCCGCGCCCGGTGCGCGATCTGTCCGCCGAGATCCCGGCCCCCCTGCTTGCCCAGGTGAACCAGGCGCTGTCCTGCTCGGCCACCGGCGCCGCGCCGCGCCTGCGCGAGGGGCTGGAGAGGATCATCAACCTCTGGAAGCCCGATGAGCTGATGGTCACGGGCATGATCCACGATCCCGCCGCGCGGCTGAAATCCTTCCGCATCGCGGCCGGGGTTCTGTCGGAGCTTCGCACCCCGGCCTAGGCCGGGGCCCGGTCAGCGCCCGGCGCGAAGCACCGCCGCCCGGTCCCCGCCATTCGCGCCATAGGCATGAAGGGTCGCGCGGCATCCTTGGGTCCACAGCAGCGTCAGCCAGCGTCCGAAGCTGTCGGCGAATCGCCCATCGGCCCCCAGATCACCGTAGATCTGGGACTGTTCCAGCCAGGCGGCCGGGCGGTCGCGGGCCGCGAGGGCGGCGATCTGCAACGAAGCCCAGTTCGGATCGTTGTCGGGGATGGGGCTGCCATCCTCGCGGGTGCCGGCGCACATCCGGCACCACAGCGCCTCGGCCAGGGCCAGCCCTTCGATCTGCGTGCCGGCAGCCAGCGCGTCGCGCAGCACGGGCAGCAGGAAACCGGGATGGCGCGAGGCCCCGTCGAAGGCCACCCGCCGGGTGGTGTCGATGATCGCCGGGTTGGCAAAGCGGCGGGCCACCAACTCGATATAGGCGGCGGGGGTCATGCCGGGCACTGGTGCCACATGGGGCGCGATCTCGGTGCTGACCACGTTGCGGAAGAACCCCGCGATGTCCGCGTCGTTCATGCAGGCGGCGATGGTCTCGACGCCCAGGATCTCGCCCGCGTTGGCCAGAAGCTGGTGGCTGGCGTTCAGCAGCCGGATCTTCATCGCCTCCCAGTCGTGGACCCGGTCCGAGAAGATGGCCCCCGCGCGGTCCCAATCGGGGCGGCCGGCGCAGAAATCATCCTCGATCACCCACTGGCGGAAACTTTCGTGGGTGACGGGGGAGCGGTCGTCGATACCCAGGCTGCGGGCCAGCGCGATCTCCTTCGGGCCGGTGGCGGGCACGATGCAATCGACCATCGAATTGGGAAAGCTGGCCTCGGCCTCGATCCAGTCGGCAAGCCCCGGGTCCGACAGCCGCGCCAGCGATACCACCACCCGCCGCAGGATCGCGCCGTTGCCCTGCAGGTTGTCGCAGGACATGGCGGTGAAGGCGCCCAGCCCCGCCCGGCGCCGCAGGGCGAGGGCGGCGACCATCGCGCCGAAGGCGGTACGCGGCCTGTAGGGGTTTTCTGCATCGTGGCGGATGTCGGGATGCGCGGTGTCCAGCGCCTCGCCCGTGGGCGTGCGGTAATAGCCCCCCTCGGTGACCGTCAAGGCGACGATGCGGATCGCCGGATCGGCCATCTGACGGATCAGGGCGGCGTTGTCCTCCTCGACCGGCAGGAAATCGATCATCGGGCCGATCACTTCGGCGCTGCTGCCGCCGGGATCGAGGGAGATCAGCGTCGTCAGACAGTCCTGCGCCAGCAGGCGGTCGCGCTGGATCGTGTCGGCGGGGCGCACCCCGGCCCCGACGATGGCCCAGTTCAGGGCCTGCCCCGCCTGCATCAGCCGGTGCAGGTACCAGGCCTGGTGGGCCCGGTGGAAATTGCCCAGGCCGATATGGACGATGCCCGGCCGCAGGGCGCGGCGGTCATAGCGCGGTCGGCCCACCGCGGCGGGCAGCCGGTCGAGGGTCGCGTCGGAAAGGGGAATCAGCTCATCCATTGGCCGCCATCCACGTTGTAGGTCTGCGCGACGACATAGGCGGCCTCGTCGCTGGCCAGGAAGATCGCCATGCCGGTCAGGTCCTCGGCCGTGCCCATCCGTCCGAAGGGGACAGAGGCCGCGACCTCGCGTTTTTTCTGGCCGGGGGGCTTGCCCTCGTAGCGGGCGAAAAGCGCGTCGACCCCGTCCCAGTGGTCCCCGTCGACCACGCCCGGCGAGATGGCGTTGACGTTGATCCCGTGTTCGATCAGTGCCAGCCCCGCCGACTGGGTCAGCGAGATGACGGCGGCCTTGGTGGCGCAGTAGACGGCGACCAGCGTCTCGCCCCGGCGGCCGGCCTGGCTGGCCATGTTGATGATCCGCCCGCCGCCTTCGCGCGCGATCATGTGGCGGGCGGCGGCCTGCATCATGAAGAGCGTGCCGGTGACATTGATGTCGAAAGCGCGGGCGTGATCCTCGCGCGTGATCTCGGTCAGGGGCGCGGCGGTAAAGACGGCGGCGTTGTTGATCAGGATGTCCAGCCGCCCGAAGGCCGCCAGCGTCTGCTCCATGGCCGCATCGATGCTTTGCTGGCTGCGCACGTCCAGGGGGACGGCGATGGCGCAGGCCTCCCCGCCATTCTCGGCACAGATGGCAGTGGCCTCGGCGCGGGCGCGGTCGATGTCGATGTCGGCCAGCACCACGCGGGCCCCCTCAGCCACGTAGGCGCGGGCGAAGGCCAGGCCGATGCCCCGCGCGGCCCCCGTGATGAGGGCGATCTTTCCCGTCAGGCGGTTCATGCGATGCGCAGTCCCTCTGCGTCGAAACGATGGAATTCCTGGGTCCGGGGTGCCAGGCCGATGCGGTCGCCGTGGCGGAAGCTGACCTCGCCGGGGGCGCGAACGGTGAGGGTCTCGGCAAGGCCTGTGCCGTGGACATGGAAGAAGGTGTCCGAGCCCAGGTGTTCGGCCACGCCGACCGTGCCCTGCCAGGGCGCGTCTTGCGCGGCCACGTCGATATGCTCGGGGCGGATTCCGATGGTGTGGGCGCCCAGGGCCTGCGCCGCCGCCCCCTCGATGAAGTTCATCCGCGGAGAGCCGATGAAACCCGCGACGAAGGTGTTGCGGGGGCTGCGGTAAAGCTCCAGCGGGGAGCCGACCTGCTCGATATGGCCGGCGCGCAGAACCACGATGCGGTCGGCCATGGTCATGGCCTCCACCTGGTCGTGGGTGACGTAAATCATCGTCGTCGCCAGTCGCTTGTGCAGCTCGCTGATCTCGAGCCGCATGCCGACCCGCAAGGCCGCGTCCAGGTTCGAGAGCGGCTCGTCAAACAGGAAGGCCGAGGGTTCGCGCACGATCGCCCGGCCGATGGCCACGCGCTGACGCTGGCCACCGGACAGCTGGCCGGGGCGCCGGTCCAAATAGTCGGTCAGGTTCAGCGCCTCGGCCGCCTGTGCGATCCGGCGGTCCTGCTCGTCCTTGGGCAGGCCGGCCATGCGCATCGGAAAGGCGATGTTCTTGCGCACGCTCATGTGCGGATAAAGCGCGTAGGACTGGAACACCATCGCCAGGCCACGCTTGGCCGGCGGGATGCTGGTGGCGTCCTGCCCGTCGATCGAGATGGTCCCGCCGCTGATATCCTCGAGCCCGGCGATCAGCCGCAGCAGCGTGGACTTGCCACAGCCCGACGGGCCGACAAACACCGTGAACTCCCCGTCCTGGATCGTCAGGTCCAGCGGCGGGATCACCTCCACGTCGCCGAAGCTCTTGGTCACCTTTTCAAGCGTGATCTGTCCCATGATGATTCTTCCCTACTTGACCGCGCCGAAGGTGAGACCGCGCACGAGTTGTTTCTGGCTGAACCAGCCGAGGATGAGGATCGGAGCGATGGCCATGGTCGAGGCCGCGCTGAGCTTTGCGTAGAACAGGCCCTCGGGGCTGGAATAGCTGGCGATGAAGGCCGTGAGCGGGGCCGCCTTGGCCGCCGTCAGGTTGAGGGTCCAGAACGCCTCGTTCCAGGCCAGGATGATGTTGAGCAGGACGGTCGAGGCGATGCCCGGCACCGCCATCGGCGTCAGCACGTACAGGATCTCCTCGCGCAGGGTGGCGCCGTCCATGCGGGCGGCCTCCAGGATCTCTGCGGGGATCTCGCGGAAATAGGTGTAGAGCATCCACACGATGATCGGCAGGTTGATGAGCATCAGCACGAGTGTCAGGCCGATGCGGCTGTCCAGAAGGCCCATCTCGATGAAGATCAGGTAGATGGGATAAAGAACCCCCACCGCCGGCAGCATCTTGGTCGAGAGCATCCACAGCAGAATGTCCTTGGTCCGGCGCGAGGGCACGAAGGCCATCGACCAGGCCGCCGGCACCGCGATCAGTACGCCCAGCAGGGTCGAGCCGCCGGCGATGATGACGCTGTTCCAAAGGAAGCGCATGTAGTCCGAGCGTTCCTGCACGATGGCGTAATTCTCGAGCGTCCAGTCGAAGAACAGGAAGACGGGCGGATCGGCGATGGCGTCGGCCTCGGTCTTGAAGCTGGTCAGGACGGTCCAGAGGATGGGAAAGAAGATCAGCAGCCCGGCCGTCCATGCGGCGAGGGTGTAGATCAGCTTTCGGCGGGTCGAGACGGCGCGGGCCATGGCAGTTCCCTCCTCAGGCGTCGAGGTTCTTGCCGACGATCCGCATCAGGAAGATCGCGACGATGTTGGCAAGGATGACGGCATAGATGCCGCCGGCGGAGCCCAGGCCGACGTTCTGGCTTTCCAGCACGCGCTGGTAGATCAGGTAGGTCAGCGTGCGGGTCCCGAATGACCCCTGGGTGGTGACGAAGATCTCGGCAAAGATCGACAGCAGGAAAATGGTCTGGATCAGCACCACGACGGTGATGGCACGGCCGAGGTGCGGCAGAACGATGTGGCCGAAGCGCGAGAGCGGCGGTGCGCCATCCATCTCGGCGGCCTCAAGCTGTTCGCTGTCCAGGCTCTGGATCGCGGTCAGAAGGATCAGGGTCGCGAAGGGCAGCCATTGCCAGGCGACGATCAGGATGATCGAGGCCAGCGGCGCCTGGCTGAGCCATTGCACGGGCTCTGCCCCGAAAAACCCCCACAGGTGCGCCAGCAGGCCGTTCACCGGGTCCATGAACATGTTCTTCCAGACCAGGGCCGAGACGGTGGGCATCACGAAGAAGGGTGCGATCACGAGGATGCGGACAATGCCCTGGCCCCAGATCGGTTGGTCCAGCAGCAGCGCCAGCAGCACCCCGAAAGTGACGGTGATCGCCAGCACGCCGCCCACGATCACAAGCGTCGCCTGGACGCTGGGCCAGAAGGCCGACGATGTGACGAAACGAACGTAGTTGTCAAAGCCGACGCCGCCCAGGTCGCCGCCGCGCATGGGCAGGTATTTGCGAAAGCTGAACCACAGGGTCATCGTCAGCGGCACCAGCATCCAGCCAAGCAGCAGGATCACGGCGGGCGCCATCATCAGGCGGGCGGCGGAACGGGAATGTCTGGTGGCCATGACGTTTCTCCTCACAGGTCCGAATAACCGGCGGAATTACCGCGGCGCGATGGTGGCCTGACGATCATAATGGAATTTCGGAGCGTGTGGGCAGTGCGGGGCGCGGGGGCGGCAGCGCGAAGGCGGGCCCGGGCGCGAAATCGGGACGGGGTTCGGGGGGCGGGCGTGCCGCCCCCCGGGAAGGCGTCAGTAGCCTGCGGCTTCCATTTCCTCGGTGGTCAGGGCCTGTGCCTTGGCCAGCGCCTCGTCGATGGACTGCTGTCCGGCGAGGGCGGCCGAGAACTCCTGGCCCACCTGGGTTGCGATGCCCGCGAACTCGGGGATCGCGACGAACTGGACGCCGGTGTAGGGCACGTCGTCCACGGTCGGCTTGGTCGGGTCGGCCGAGTTGATGGAATTGAGGGTCATCTCGGCGAAGGGGACCTTCTGGTACTCGGCATTCTCGTAGAGCGAGCTGCGGGTGCCCGGGGGAACGTTGGCCCAGCCTTCCTTCTCGGCGACGAGGGCGGTGTATTCCTTGCTGGTTGCCCAGGCGATGAACTTCTTGGCCGCATCCTCGGCGTCGGTGCCGGCGGGGATCGCAAGGCTCCAGGCCCAGAGCCAGTTGCCGCGCTTGCCAAGGCCGTTATCGGGGGCCAGAGCAAAGCCGACCTTGTCGGCCACGGTCGAGTCCTTGGGGTTGGTCACGAAGGAGGCCGCCACGGTAGCGTCGATCCACATGCCGCACTTGCCCTGCTGGAACAGCGACAGGTTCTCGTTAAACCCGTTGGTCGAGGCACCCGGAGGACCATAGTTGTTCATCAGGTCCATGTAGGTGGTCAGCGTGGTCTTCCAGGCGTCGCCGTCGAACTGGGGTTTCCAGTCCGCATCGAACCACTTGGCGCCGAAGCTGTTGGACATGGCGGTCAGGAAGGCCATGTTCTCGCCCCAGCCGGCCTTGCCGCGCAGGCAGATGCCGTAAACCTCGGCGTCCTTGTCGGTCATCGCCTCGGCGGCCTTGGCGATGTCGCCCCAGGTCGGGGCATCGGGCATTTCCATGCCGGCCTTTTCCATCAGGTCCTTGCGGTACATGACCATGGAAGATTCGCCGTAGAAGGGCGCGGCGTAAAGCTCTCCGTCGACAGTCAGACCGCCGCGGATGGCCGGAAGGATGTCATCGGCGTCCCATTCCGCGGGCAGATCGTTGAGCGAGACCAGCCAACCGTTCTTGCCCCAGATCGGAACCTCGTAGGTGCCGATGGTCATCACGTCGAACTGGCCACCCTTGGCCGAGATGTCCTGGGTCACGCGCTGACGCAGGACGTTCTCTTCGAGGGTCACCCACTCGAGCGCGATGTCGGGGTTCTTGGCTGTGAAATCTTCGGTCAGACCCTGCATGCGGATCATGTCACCGTTGTTGACCGTTGCGATGGTCAGGGTCTTGCTGTGGCCTTCGGCAAACGCCGCGCCGGACACGGCAAGGGCCAGGGCGCTCGCCATGGCCGTCGAAACTACACGAATCATCCGATTATCCTCCCAGATTGCCTTGGATGTGGCATGGGAGAGGATGGCCAGAAACACTACTCGGAGTCAATCAAAATTTTACGCGCGTAAATTTATCAGGCCGAGTCCCGCATTACCAACCGCCCTTCGAACAGGATTTCGGGTCGAGACGTGGCCTTGCCCCCACCCTCGACCAGGGCAAAAAGCGAATCGACACTGCGCTGGGATATGGAGTCGTAGTCCTGGGAGACGGTGGTCAGGGAAGGGCAGGTGTAGCGGGCGAAGGGATGGTCGTCGTGGCCCGCGATGCGCATGCTGCACCCCGCGCCGTGGCCGACCTTGATCCCGGCCTCGTAGGCTGCGGCCAGAAGGCCGATCGCCAGGCGGTCGTTGCTGCACAGGACATTGCTTGAGGGAAAGCCGCCGTCGCCCAGGATGCGCCGCCCCTCGCGAAAGCCGACCTCCTCGAAGTTCCATCCATCACCAGGCAGAGAGATCACCTGCGGCTCCTTGCCCAGCCGCTCCATCGCGCCGACATAGGCCATGCGGCGCTTGTTGGCGTTGGGGTTTACGGGGGGCATCTCCATGAAGCAGGGGGCCTCCCCCGTGCGGCACAGGTAATCAACGATCATCGGCACGGACTGGAAGTTGTCCGACCCGACGAACCCCGCCCCGATGCCTTCAAGGTTGCTGTCGAACAGCATGGTGGGCACATGCTTGGCAAATGCCGCAACCGCCTTGCGGTCCGAGCGGCGCCCGATCGGCGCCAGCAACACACCCGCCGGTTTCAGCGAGCGCAGGCTTTCCAGGATCTCGACCTCCATCGCCGGATCCCCGTGGGAGCTGTGGAGCATCGGGGTATAGCCCCGGGCGATGCAGGCATCCTCGATGTTGCGGGCGATCTCGGCGAAGAAAGGGTCTGCCAGGTAGGGCACGATGATGCCCACGTTCTTGGTCAGGCGCCGGTTCTGGTTCATCGCATAGACGTTGGGCCGGTAGTCGTAGCGGGCCAGCGCCTCCTCGATCCGGGCGCGGGTCGAGGGGCGGACGCTTTCGGGTTCGTTGAAGTATTTCGACACCGTCGGACGAGAAATGCCGCTGACGCGCGCAAACTCCTCCATGTTCTTGATCTTGTTACTCACGGCAATCATCCCCGGGGTTGCGGCGCCTGATGCCTATCTTTCCAGAAAAATTGCCGCGCGCAAAGATTATTCTGCGCCACCGCAATGCTTACCCCGCGCCACGACCCTGCGGGTCGTGACCTGAAGTTAGCCGATTGGAGGGGTGGGGTTAGCGCAGGCGGCGGAGGATCTCGTAGGAGACATAGCCGTCGGGGACCATGCCCTGGGCCGCCTGGAATCGCTTGATCGCGCGCAGGGTGTTGGGGCCGATGATGCCGTCGGCGCCCATGGTGTCATACCCCATCGCGGTCAGGCGCTGCTGCATCTCGCGCCGCTCGGCGAAGAGCAGACCCCGGTCGCCGCGCGGCCAGCCGGCACGCAGTTCTCCGCCGCCGCGAATGCGGTCCGACAGGTGGCCGACCCCGATGACATAGGCGTCGGCGGCGTTGTAGCGGGCAATGACGTGGAAGTTCTTGAAAATCACGAAGGCCGCGCCCCGGGCACCGGCCGGCAGCAGGATCGAGGCCGGGCCGTGGTCGGGGATGGCGCTGCCGTCGGCCTGGCGCACGCCCATGGCCGACCATTCGCCGACGCTTTTCTTGTTGCGCGATCCGGTCTGCGAATAATCGAAACCGCGCGGCAGGGCCACTTCCATCCCCCAGGGCTGCCCGTAGGTCCAGCCGAAGCGCTTGAGGTAGGCGGCGGTCGAGGCCAGCGCGTCGGCCGGGTTCTCGGACCAGATGTCCCGCTTGCCGTCGCCGGTGAAATCGACCGCGTAGGCCAGGTAGCTGGTGGGAATGAATTGGGTATGGCCCATGGCGCCGGCCCAGCTGCCGGTCATCTGGCGGGGGGCCACATCGCCGGCCTGGATGATCTTGAGCACTGCGATAAGCTGCTGCTCGAAGAACCGTCCGCGCCGACCGTCATAGGCCAGCGTCGACAGGGCATCGACCATGGGGATGTCGCCCCGGAAATCACCGTAGGAGGATTCCAGCCCCCAGATCGCGGCGACCACCTCGGCCTCGACCCGGTAGGTACGCTCGATCGCTTCCAGAAGGTTGCGTTGCCGGCGGACAGCGTCGCGCCCGTTGGCGACCCGCTTGTCCGACACGGCGCGGTCCAGATATTCCCAGATCTGCTTGGTGAACTCGGACTGGTTGCGATCCTTCTCGATCACGTCCTGGCGATAGCTGACACCGCTGAACGCGGCCTCGAAGGTGCGGTCCGAGATGCCCTCGGCCCGGGCGCGTCCGCGAAAGTCGCGGATCCAGGAGATGTAGCCCGCGGGGCGAGTGGCCGTCTGCACGATCATTTCCTTGACCGCCCGTGGCATCGGGCGGTGAGAAGCCTCGACCGCGCCCGCGTTGGCGGGGGTGGCCATGATGGGAAAAACCTGCACCAGAACCGCGAGGAGAGCAATCAGCGCCCGCATGGAAAACACCTGTATGTCACTGCTTTGTTTGCGCGCAGTATACCCGAAACCGCCCGACGCGGAAAGGAAACCGCGCGGGCGATAGGCGAGAGACCGCTGCTTTGCCGCGTGCCGCAGGGGCCGGGCGGATCGGAACCTGCGTCCGGCCCGTCCGGCCCCGGGCCTCAGTCGTTCTTCTTGCGCCGGGTGATCTTCTTGCCCAGCTTTTCCTTGCGGATCTTGTCGCGGTTCTTGCGCCTGCCGGTGGGTGGCCCCTTGCGCCCGCCGCGTCCCCGCCGCGCACCGCCGCCGCCGGCGGGCATGGCCGCGCCGTCGATGCTGAGCAGTTCCAGGATCAGGCCGCCTGTCACGGGGCTGGCCTCGGCCAGGCGCACGGTGACGGTCTGGCCCAGACCGATGGTGGTGCCGCTGTCGGCGCCCATCAGGGTCTGGCTGTCGGCGTCGAAATGGAAGAATTCGCGGCCCAGCGTGCTGACCGGGACCAGCCCGTCGGCGCCTGTCTCGGCCAGTTTCACGAATAGGCCGAACTTGGCCACGCCCGAGACGCGGCCCGTGAACTCGTTGCCCACACGCTCGGCCAGGAAGGCGGCGAGGTAGCGGTCGTTGGTGTCCCGCTCTGCCATCATCGATCGGCGCTCGGTCTCGGAGATATGTTCCCCGGTGGCGTCCAGCCGCTCGATCTGGGCCTCGTCCAGGCCATCCTTGCCCCAGCCGTGGGCCGTGATGAGCGCACGGTGCACCACCAGGTCCGAGTAGCGCCGGATCGGCGAGGTGAAATGCGCATAGTCCTTCAGGGCCAGGCCGAAATGGCCGAAATTCTCGGCCCCGTAATAGGCCTGGGTCATGGCGCGCAGGGTGGACATGTTGATCAGCTCGTCGAAATCCGTGCCCTCGGCTTGGGCCAGAAGCTGGTTTAGGTGGCGGGTCTGAAGGACCTGACCCTTGGCCAGCACCAGGCCGCTGGCCTGGGCGACCTCACGCAGGCTGTCCAGCTTTTCGGGGCTGGGTTCCTCGTGGACGCGGAACAATAGGGGCTGACGGCGCTTCTTGAGTTCCTCGGCGGCGGCCACGTTGGCCAACACCATGAATTCCTCGATCAGGCGGTGGGCGTCCAGCCGTTCGGAGAAGGCGACCGAGGTGACGTGACCCTCGTCGCTCAGCACGATCTTGCGCTCGGGCAGGTCAAGGTCCAGCGGCTGACGTCGGCGGCGCGCCGAGGCCAGCGCCTCGTAGGCCGCGTAGAGGGGGCGGATCACGTCATCAAGCAGCGGGCCGGTCTTGTCGTCGGGCGCGCCATCCATCGCGGCCTGAACCTGCTGGTAGGACAGCGAGGCGACCGAGCGCATCAGCCCACGCACGAAGCGGTGCGACAGCTTGTTTCCGTCGGCGTCCAGCACCATCCGCACCGCAACGCAGGCGCGCGGCACGCCCTCGTGCAGCGAACACAGGTCCCCCGACAGCCGGTCCGGCAGCATCGGCACGACCCGGTCGGGGAAATAGGTCGAGTTGCCCCTGTTCCAGGCCTCGCGGTCCAGGGCGGAACCGGGGCGCACGTAATGGGCCACGTCCGCGATGGCGACCCAGATCGCATGACCGCCGGGGTTGCCGGGATCGTCATCGGGCTGGGCCAGCACCGCGTCGTCGCGGTCGCGCGCATCCGAGGGGTCGATCGTCAGCAGCGGCAGGTCGCGCAGATCCTCGCGGCCCTTCAGACCGGCGGGCTTGGCGGCGTCGGCCTCGGCGATGGCGTCATCGGGAAATTCGTCGGGGATACCGTGCTGGTGGATGGCGATCAGCGAAACGGCCTTGGGCGCGCCGGGGTCGCCCAGCCGGTCGATGACGCGGGCGCGGGGCAGGCCCATGCGGGCGCGGGGGCCCGATTGCTCGGCCTCGACCAGCTCGCCGTCCTGGGCGCCGTGGGTAGCGCCCTCGGGCACCATCCATTCCTTGTCGTCCTTCTTGTCGATGGGGATGACGCGCCCGCCCTCGGCACTCTTGCGGAAGATGCCGAGGATCTTCTTGGGATTGGTGCCGATGCGGCGGATCAGCCGGCCGACGTAATGGTGATCCTCGCCCTTCACCTCCTGCATGCGCGCAAGGATGCGATCGCCGGCGCCGAGGGCCGGGTCCGCCTCTCTCAGGGCCAGCAGGATGCGCGGCTCGTCGCCCTCGCCCTGCCATTCCAGCGGGCGGGCGAACAGGTCGCCGTCCCGGTCCGGGCCGGTAACCTGAAGCACCGCCACCGGCGGCAGGCGGTCGGGGTCGCGATAGGTCTTGCGACGCTTCTCAAGATGGCCTTCGGCCTCCAGCTCCTTGAGCAGGCGCTTGAGGTCGATCCGGGCGGCGCCCTTGACGCCGAACGCCTTGGCGATGTCGCGCTTGGAGGTCAATGTCGGGTTCTGCGCGATCCAGTCGAGGATTTCCGCGCGGGAGGGAATGTTGCTCATGTCCGGGAGGTAGCACGCGGCCCCTGGCAGGTCATGCGAAAAGGCGAAATTCCGCCCGAGGGCGCGTGCCGGTCAGCGCCGGGCCCGATCCGACCTGGGAACAGCGGCCAGGTCCGCCGGTTCGTCCACGTCGTCCAACATGTCCACCAGCGCCACGCGCAGTCCGCGCATCCCGGCCAGCGTGTCGGCCCGGGCATGGGGCCCCGACCAGCGCACCCCGTCGAAAAGCCGGGGCGTCACGGCCTGCCGGCGCTTCAATCCCACGCCCCAGTAACCGCCATCCCGGGCCGGGCCGATCACGGCGTCGGCCGCCCCCAGCGCCGCAAAGGCCCGCGCGACCTGCGCGCGCCCCAGCGCCGGGATGTCGGAGCCGACCAGCAGCACCTTTCCCGCGGGCGCGATCCGCAGAAGGCGCCGCATGCGCTGGCCCAGGTCGCCCGGCCCCTGGGGCATGCGGGACAGGTGGGCGGGCCAGGCCCGGGCCGTCATCCCCTCGGCGTCGGGTGCCACGGCAAGGATCAGGTCCCAGCGCGGATCTTCCAGCCGCCGCAACAGCGCCGCGCATTGGTGCCGGTACCACCAGGCGGCACCGGTCGTTCCCAGTGCCGGGGCCAGCCGCGTCTTGACCCGTCCGGGTCGCGGCAGCTTGACCATGACGATCAGGCTATTGCGCAAAGTAATCCCGCAGGCAGCGCAGGTAGATGGCCTTCAGCGCCTCGATCTGGGCCACCTCGACGCATTCGTCGACCTGATGCATGGTCCGCCCGACAAGTCCGAACTCGACCACCGGACAGTGATCCTTGACGAACCGCGCGTCCGAGGTCCCGCCCGAGGTCGACAGGACGGGGCGGATCCCCGTCTCGGCCTCGACCGCGCCGGCCACCAGATCCGAAAGAGGCCCCGGCGGGGTGACGAAGCTTTCGCCCGAACAGCTGGCCTCCATCTCGATAGTGACGCCGGTGTCGGCGGCGATGGCGTCGCATTCTTCCTGCATCCAGGTCGTCAGGCTGTCGGCGCTGTGGGCGTCGTTGAAGCGGATGTTGACCGTGGCGCGCCCCTCGGCCGGGATGACGTTGTTGGCCGGGTTGCCCACGTCGATCGTGGTGATCGCCAGCGTCGAGGCGTCGAAATGATCGGTGCCTTGGTCCAGCTCGCGCCCCGCCAGACGATCCAGCAGCCGGACCAGCGCCGGCATCGGGTTCAGCGCCCGGTGCGGATAGGCCACGTGACCCTGCCGCCCCCGCGCCCGGAAGCGGGCGGTCAGCGATCCGCGTCGGCCGATCTTCATCATCTCGCCCAAGGTCTCGGGGCAAGTGGGTTCCCCGACCAGGCAGACGGACATCGCCTCACCCTTCTCCTGCATCCAGTCCAGCAGGGCGACGGTGCCGTCGGTGGCCACGCCCTCCTCGTCACCCGTAATGGCCAGAATCACGGCGCCATCGGGCGGGGTTGCGGTGACGAAATCGATCGCCGCCGCGGCAAAGGCGGCGACGCCCGACTTCATGTCGGTGGCACCCCGCCCGTAAAGGATGCCGTCGCGGATCTCGGCGCCGAAGGGGGGCATGGTCCAGGCCTCCGGATCGCCCAGCGGCACCACGTCGGTGTGGCCGTTGAACCCGAAGCTGCGCGGATGGCCGGCGGCGCCCCAGCGGGCATAGAGGTTGGCAATGCCGCCCCGGTCGACCCGGGTGCAGGCGAAACCGGCCCGCGAAAGGCGCTCCTCAAGCAGCGACAGCGCGCCCCCTTCCTCGGGCGTGATCGAGGGGCAGCGGACCAGCTCGGCGGTCAGGGCTACGGGATCGGTGGTCATGGCGGCTCCTTCGCGGGGGTGCGCCGACAGCGATAGCGCCTTCGGGCGAGGGGATCAAACCGGCAACTTTGGCGTCAAGGGCTGCAATCCTGCATCACCCGGGCGCTTGCGGGTCCGGACAAGGGCCTTCGAGGCGCGCGAAACTATCCGTAACGGTAAGGAGAGGTTAACGTTGACGCGAAGGTGAAGGTCGTCCCGGTGGGGATCGGGACAAGCGAACGGGTGCGAAAAGCGCCCGATGGGGGGCGAAGGACAACGATGGGCGCGCTGGTTTCCGTGTTCCTGGCGATGACGCTCAGGCTGGCGGTCCCGATCCTGCTGGTCGGGCCGTTGCTGCTGTTGCGTCCGCTGCGGATGCGGTTCCTCAGGGTAGTGGTGCTGGTCGGCGCCGCCCTGTGGCTCGTGATGGCCCTCAGCGGTCCGGCCCCTGCGCAACAGGGCGCCGGCGATCCTGTCACGACGCCGTCCGGGCCACGCCAGGAACTGATCGTCGCCACCGTCACCCGGCCCCCCTTCTCGATGGAGCTCAACCGGATGCAGACGGGCTTCAGCCTGGATCTGTGGCGGGCCATCGCCGCCGATCAGCGGATGCGCTACCGGGTCGTGCGAGTGGACGAGTTTGCCCAGATGTTGGGCATGGTCGAACGGGCCGAGGCCGACCTTGCGATCGCCAATATCTCGATCACCGCCGCGCGTGAGCAGGTGATGGATTTCAGCCACCCGATCTTTGCCAGCGGGTTGCAGATCATGATCGGCGTCAACGACACGTCCGTCTCGGTCTGGTCGGTGCTGATGTCCCGCGACCTGCTGCTGGCCGTGGTGGGCGCCTTCGCGCTGCTGTTCGGGGGCGGCATGCTGATGTGGTTCTTCGAGCGGCGCGCCCAGCCCTATTTCGACCACCCGCCGCGGCAGGCCATGTTCCCCGCCTTCTGGTGGGCGTTGAACCTGATCCTGAACGGCGGCTTCGAGGAGCGGATGCCGCGCACGCCGATGGGCCGGCTTTTTGGCACGTTCATGGTGATCTCGTCACTCTTCATCGTGTCGCTGTTCGTGGCCAAGATCACCGCCGTGCTGACGGTCAACGCGATCCAGTCGTCGGTCAGTTCGGTGAACGATCTATACGGGCGCAGCGTGGGGACGACCGTCGGCTCGACCTCCAGCGCCTATCTGGCCGGGCGGGGGTTGGAGCACCGGACCTACATCGACCTGGCCACGCTGCTGAAAGGGTTTGAAGAGCATGAGATCGACGCGGTGGTCTTCGACGCCCCGATACTGGCCCATTACGTCAACACCTCGGGGCGCGAACACGGAAAACTGGTGGGCGGTGTCTTCCTGTCAGAGAATTACGGCATCGCCCTGCCGCAGCATTCCCCGCTGATCGAACCGGTGAACCGCTCGCTGCTGCGGCTGCGCGAGAACGGGACCTATGACGACCTGACGCTCAAGTGGTTCGGCACCAACCGCCACCGCTAGGTCGCGTCGTCAGCGGGGCTGTGGCTTGGTGGTGCGCGGCCCGGCTCCGGGCTTGCGCCGGGATTTGGCGGGCTTGGCACCCGCGCCCTTGCCACCCGCGCCCTTGCCGGGCCCCTTTCCCGTGCGCCGGGGCTTTTCGCTGGCCTCGGGGGCAGAGGCCGCGACCAGCACGGTCTCTTCCCCGGCGCCGTCATCCTCGGGGTCCCGGCCCAGGGCGGCATCGGCCCCGGCCTCGTCGAAGAAGGGGGTGATCTGGGCCACCACGACCGAGTTCTCGGCCAGGGCCCGGTCCATCAGTTCACGCTCGTCCTCGCCGATCTCGTGGCCCTGCTCGATTCGTTCCTCGGCCGTGCCGTAGGCGGTCACGTCCAGCGGCGCCATCTCGGCCTGTTTCAGGATGGCGACAGTCTCGCGCACGGCTTCGGCCTCGTCCACGCCCGAGGCATAGCACATCAGCGCCGCGCCGGTGGCGCCCTCGGGCAGGCCGTCGCCGGGGGCGCGTCCCAGTTCGATCACCAGGGTAAAGACCTCTTGCGGCTGTTTGCCCATCCGTTCGCATCCCGCCTTCGCCGCCGGCGGCAGTGCCGGCGGACCGCTTATGTCGGCAAAGCCCCCGAAGGCCAAGCCCCCCTTAGGCGGGGGCCAGGCGGTGGGAAGCTTCAGCCCTCGGCGTCGATCTCGTCCAGGGTCCGGCGCGCGGTGCGGAAACTGTCGACCATGGCCGGCACGCCGGCGTAGATCCCGACCTGAAGCAGCACTTCCTTGATCTCGTCCCGGCTGACCCCGTTGTTGAGCGCGCCGCGCAGGTGGGCCGCCAGTTCATGCTGACGGTTCAGGGTGGCGATCATCGCGATGTTGATGAGCGAGCGGCTCTTGCGATCAAGGCCCTCGCGGCCCCAGACCTCTCCCCAGCAATAGGTGGTGACCATCTTCTGAAGATCGTCGGTGAAATCATCCACGTTTTCCATCGCGCGATCGACATAGGCGTCGCCCAGGGTCTCGCGGCGGATCTTCATGCCCTTGTCATAGGTGGCCTGGTCCATTCGTCTCTCCTTCGGTCCCGGTTTCGGGGAGAGCGTGCCAGAAGGGCGGCGGCGGCGCCACGGGCGGCGCACGAAAAAGGCCGGTGCCACGGGGGCACCGGCCTTTCATGTCATCTGCCGTGGGCTTGAGCCGCCCGCGCGATGCGCCCGTGTCAGGCCCGGCCGCGCACCAGCCGCGAGGCCCAGATCAGCAGCGAGGCGCCAATCACGCCGATCACCAGCTGACCGATCCAGCCGCCCCAGGCGACGTCGAACATCGCCAGGATCGCGTTCAGGATCACGGCACCCAGGATGCCCAGGATGATGTTCGTCAGCAACGAGTGATCGGACCGCATGATCTTTTCAGCGATCCAGCCGGCGATACCGCCGACGATGATAGCCGCAATCCAGCCAAGACCTTCCATATTCCGCGCCTTTCCATTCCAATGACCGCCATTGCGACGGTTTCGGGCTGGCAACGCGCGGCGGGGCCGCGGAGTTCCCTGAAGGGACCCCGCCGGTCCCTGAACCCGGATCAGTCGCGCAGCAGCTCGTTGATCGAGGTCTTGGAACGGGTCTTCTCGTCCACGCGCTTGACGATCACGGCGCAGTAAAGATGCACGCCGTTGCTGGAGGGCATGGAGCCCGCCACCACGACCGAGCCCGACGGAACCTCGCCATAGGTGACCTTGCCGGTCTCGCGGTCGAGGATCTTGGTGGACTGGCCAAGGAACACCCCCATGCCCAGCACCGAGCCTTCGCGGACGATCACGCCCTCGACCACCTCGGAGCGGGCACCGATGAAGCAGTTGTCTTCGATGATGGTGGGGCCGGCCTGCATCGGCTCCAGCACGCCGCCGATGCCGACGCCGCCCGACAGGTGCACGCCCTTGCCGATCTGGGCACAGCTTCCGACGGTGGCCCATGTGTCGACCATCGTGCCCTCGTCGACATAGGCGCCGAGGTTCACGAAGGACGGCATCAGCACCACGCCGGGCGCGATATAGGCCGAGCGGCGGACGACACAGTTGGGGACGGCGCGGAAGCCGGCCTTTTTCCAGTCGGCCTCGTTCCAGCCTTTGAACTTGCTGTCGACCTTGTCCCACCAGCCGCTGCCCTGCGGGCCGCCGGACTGCATCTCCATGTCGTTCAGCCGGAAGCCCAGCAGAACGGCCTTCTTGGCCCACTGATTGACGTGCCAGTCGCCGCTCTCGCGGCGTTCGGCGACCCGCAGGGTGCCGCTGTCCAGAGCATTCAGCGTCGTTTCGATCGCGTCGCGGGTCTCGCCCTTGGTTTGGGGCGTGATCTGGTCGCGGCCTTCCCAGGCGGCTTCGATGGCGGTTTCAAGCTGGGCGTTCGACATGGGGTCCCTCCGGAAAGTGTATGGCGCAGGTCAGCCCGAGCCTATAGATGCTGGTTGATACAGGCGCAATCCGAGGAGGCAAGAGGCATGGACGATCGCCGTCGTCAGGTGTTCCGCGATTCACACCAGGATGTAGAGACGATGAGGGAGACGCCGGACACGCCGCAGACGCGTGCGTCGGCCTATCGTCTTGCCTTCGTGGACGGGGATTTCCTGTGCCGGGACGAGCTGCGTCCCGTGCGCCTTCAGCTGGAACTGCTCAAGCCGCAGATGCTGCTGGAAGAGGCCGGGATCGAAAGCACGATCGTCCTTTTCGGCGGCGCCCGCATCCCCGCCCCGGCCGAGCGCGCGACCGCGCGCACCCAGACCCTGGCCGAGCTGTCGCATTTCTACGACGAGGCGCGCCGCTTCTCCCAGCTCATGACCGAACGGTCGATGGCCGCGGGCGGCGGCGAGAGCGTCATCGTCACTGGCGGCGGCCCGGGCGTGATGGAGGCCGGCAACCGTGGTGCGGCCGATGCCGGCGGCAAGTCCATCGGCCTGAATATCGTTCTGCCCCATGAACAGGCGCCGAACGAGTATGTCACCCCCGAGCTGTGCTTCAACTTCCACTATTTCGCGATCCGCAAGATGCATTTCCTGATGCGCGCGCGGGCGATCTGCTGTTTCCCCGGCGGCTTCGGCACCCTGGACGAGATGTTCGAGTCGCTGACCCTGATCCAGACGGGCCGCATGGCCCGCATCCCCTTCCTGCTGTTCGGCGAGAAGTTCTGGCGCAGCATCATCAACTGGGAAGCGCTGGCCGAGGCGGGCACGATCTCGGACCAAGATCTGGAGCTGTTCCGCTTTGTGGAAACCGCCGAGGAGGCGGTCGAGCTGATCGAGAACTGGCCCCTGCCCGAAACCCCGCGCGACCATGTGCCCGGTCGCCCCGACGCGGGCTGACGCCAGGCGTTCACCCGGCGGCGCATTCACCAGCGCGCCCTATGGCTTTGGCTGATTCCACCCTGACGGGAACCCTGCACGTCCCGGTTGGTTGACACATCAACCCGGGACGGTCCGGGGTGCCGGATGTGTTTCGTCACGGGATGGGTCCGAAATCATCGTCGATATCGGGGAATGCCATGACGCTGTCCATCCTGCTCACCGCCGCGATCTTTCTCGGCTCGGGTTACTTCCATTACTGGGCGATGCGCAGCTCGATGGATGGGGTGAATCGGCTGTCGATCGGGCACGGGGGCAAGCTGGTGCTGGCGCTGGGCCTGATGGGGCTGGCCCACGCGGCCGAGGCCGGGTTCTACGCCGCCGGCTTCTTCTACGGCCGCGAGCTGGGCTTGGGCGGGTTTAAGCCCGAGGATCCCCAGAACTTCATGGACATCTATTACTTCTCGATCGTGAACTACACGTCGCTTGGCCTTGGCGACATCTATCCCAGCGATCATTTGCGGCTGATGGCGGGGGTTGAGGCGCTGAACGGCTTTCTGCTGATCAGCTGCTCGGCCTCGTTCCTCTTCCTTCAAATCCAGCGCGGGATGAAGACCGAGGAGGGGTGAAGACCCCGGCGCTCTACCAAGTCAGCCGCACTACCATGTCAGCCCCGGGCGATATCGGCCTCGATCTCGGCGCGGCTTTTGCGCGCCCGTTCGGTCGCGGATTTCAGCTGGCCGCAGGCGGCCATGATATCCTCGCCGCGCGGGGTGCGGATCGGGCTGGCGTAGCCGGCCTTGTAGATGATGTCGGCAAAGGCCTTGATCCGCTTCCAATCCGATCGCTGGTAGGGCGAGCCGGGCCATTCGTTGAAGGGGATCAGGTTGATCTTGGCCGGGATCCCCTCGATCAGGCGGATCAGGCGGCGGGCATCCTCGTCGCTGTCGTTCACGTCCTTCAGCATCACGTATTCAAAGGTGATACGTTCGGAGTTGGAGGCCTTGGGATATTCCTTCAGGGCCTTTAGCAGCTTCTCGATGTTCCACTTGCGGTTGATCGGCACCAGCTTGTCGCGCACCTCGTCGGTGGTGGCGTGGAAGCTGATCGCCAGCATGCAGCCGATCTCGGCGGCGGTGCGGGCGATCTCGGGGACGACGCCGCTGGTCGACAGGGTGATGCGCCGGCGCGACAGGCTGATCCCCTCGGGGTCCATCGCGATCTTCATCGCGTCGCGGACGTTGTCGAAATTGTAAAGCGGCTCGCCCATGCCCATCAGCACGACGTTGGACAAAAGGCGCGTTTCGTTCTTGGGGGCACCCTGGACGGGCCATTCGCCCAGATCGTCGCGGGCGACAAGGATCTGGCCGACGATCTCGCCGGCGGTCAGGTTGCGCACCAGTTTCTGGGTGCCGGTATGGCAGAACGAGCATGTCAGGGTGCAGCCGACCTGACTGGAGACGCAGAGCGTGCCGCGATCGGTCTCGGGGATATAGACCACCTCGACCTCGTGGCCGCCGGCGATCCGCACCAGATACTTGCGGGTGCCGTCGGTCGAGACATTGCGCGACACCACCTCGGGGACGGCGATCACGAAGTTCTCGGCCAGCAGGGTGCGGTAGGGCTTGGCGAGGTTGGTCATCGCCTCGAAGTCGCGGACACCCTTTTCATAGATCCACTGCCAGACCTGCCCGGTGCGCATCTTGACCTGGCGCTCGGGCGTGCCGGCGGCGCGCAGGGCTTCGGCCAGGCCGTCGCGGGTCAGGCCGACAAGGTTGGTCGGCCCCTCCGGCAGCTTGCGCGGGATGGTCATGACGTCCTGGGTCACGGGTGCAGTCGCCCCGGAGGGGCGCGGCCCGGCTGACTCCCCGGAGGGGCGCGACGCATCAACCGCCCCGGAGGGGCGGGTTGCATCGCTCGCGCGGGGGGCGCCATCGCTGTCGGGCCCCGGGGTGCCAATGTCTGCACGGGTGTCGGTCATGGTCTGATCTCCGTCGGATTGGCCCCGCATATAGGAAGATTGGGGGGAAATAAACAGCCCCGCCGCCGCGTCGCGGCGCGGCGGCACCCGCAAAAGGGCCCCGCCGGCGTGTTGCAGCCAATCCCTTGCTAGCGCAGCAGCGCGTCGATCTGCCGATGCAGCATCTTCTCGCCGAAGGGCTTGGTCAGCAGGCCGGCGCGGGCAAAGCCGCTCAGCTCCGGCAGATCATGCTGACCGGTGGCAAAGAGGATCGCGATGTCGGGATTGATCTCGACCGCCCGCTGCGCAACCTCGAGGCCGGACATGTCCGGCAGGCCCAAATCCACCAGCAACAGGTCGGCGCCGTCCCGGTCCAGGATGCGGATCGCATCGCGGCCGTTGTTCGCCATTTCGACCTTGGCGCCCCGGGTCGCCGACATTTCGGCAAGGTCCAGGCAGATCAGCGCGTCGTCCTCGCAGACAAGGATGCGCATCCCGGACTGGCTTTCCTCGGGGTTGGCCTGGGCCTGGTCCTCGGAGGGGCCTTTGCCCGTCGGGGACCACGGGGCGGCACCGTTGCCCGATTCGCGGCCCGCGGAGTGATCCGAAGGCGGGGACGCGGCTGGTGCCCCATCGGCGCCGTCGAGCATCTCGCGCAGCTTGGCCGCCAGGGTCTCGCGGCTGTAGGGCTTGCTGAGAAGCTGCACCCCTTCCTCCAGCCGGCCGTCGTGCAGCATCGCGTCGCGCGTGTAGCCCGAGCTGAACAGCACGGGCAGGCCGGGGCGCACCTTCAGCGCGTGGGCCGCAAGTTCGCGGCTGGTCAGACGGCCGGGCATCACGACATCGGTCAGAATCAGGTCGATATGGGCGTCGCTGTCGACGATCACGAGCCCCTCGTCGGCATCCTGCGCCTCAAGCACCCGGTACCCGAGGTCGTGCAGTTGCGAGAGGACGGTTGCGCGCACGATCTCGTCATCCTCGACCAGCAGGATGGTCTCGTGGCCGCCACGGGCGCCGGTGCGGATGACGGCGGGCGCCGACTCCAGTGCGGGCCGCACGGTCCGGGGCAGGTAGATGCGCACCACGGCGCCCGATCCCGGCGGGCTTTCCAGCCGCATGTGGCCGCCCGACTGGGTCGTGAAGCCGTAGACCATCGGCAGGCCAAGGCCGGTGCCCCGCCCGTCGGACTTGGTCGAGAAGAAGGGCTCTATCGCGCGTTCGATCACGTCAGCACTCATGCCCGGACCGGTGTCGGACACCGTCAGCATCACGTGTTCGCCCGCCGCCGCATCGGTGTGGGTGCGGGCATATTCCTCGTCGAGACGGACGTTGGATGCCTCAATGGTCAGCCGGCCCATGCCCTCCATGGCGTCGCGGGCGTTGACCGCCAGGTTCAACAGGGCGTTTTCCATGCTGGCCGGATCGACCAGCGTGTTCCAGAGGTCAGGCGCCGATTCCAGGCGCAGCTCGATCCCGGCGCCCAGGGCGCTGCGGAGGATGGGCTGACTTTCCTCGATCAGCGCGCCGAGGTCGACGGGACGCGGGCTGAGGGGCTGGCGACGGCTGAAGGACAGAAGCTGCGAGGCAAGGCGTGCGCCGCGCCCGACCGCCGTCATGGCCTGTTCGATGCGCCGATGTTCGGCCGATCCCTCGGCCATGTCCTTCGACGCCAGCTCGAGGCTGCCGGTGATGGCCTGAAGCAGGTTGTTGAAATCATGCGCGACGCCGCCGGCAAGGGTGCCGATCGCTTCCATCTTCTGGCTTTGGCGCAGCGCGGCGTGGACGGCCTCCAGCTCCTTGTTACGGGCCTGCACCCGTTCTTCCAGCGTGGCGTTGAGATCGGCCAGCGCGGCCTCGGCGAGCTTGCGGTCGTGGATGTCGGTGTTGGTGCCGACCCAGCGGACGATCCTGCCCGAAGGATCCTGCACCACTGCGGCGCGGACCAGGTGCCAACGGAAGCTGCCGTCGGCCACTTTCAGACGCAGCTCGGCCTCGAAATCGCGGGTGGCGGCGATGGTGCGGTCCCAAGCGGCGATGACCTCGGCGCTTTCGTCAGGATGCAGCAGTTGCCGCCAGCCGTCGCCAAAGAGCGTGCCCTGGGCGTGGCCGGTCACCTCGTAGAACCGGTCGCTCAACCAGTCGAGCTGCCCGTCGGGCAGGGCGGTCCAGACCGGGCTGGGCATCGATTGGGCCATGGTGCGGAACCGCTCCTCGGCCTCGGCCAGGGCGCGTTCGGCCAGGACCTTGCTGGTGACATCGTGGCCTTGGGTGAAGATGCCGATGACCTTGCCCGTGCGGTCGCGCAGGGGCTGGTAGACGAAATCGGCATAGACCCGGGTCTGTGCGCCCCCGCGCTCGGTCAGGATGGCCTCGGCCCCGTTCAGGCCGATCGGCTTGCCGGTCTCGTAGACCTTGTCCAGAAGCTCGAAGAACCCCTGGTCGGCAAGTTCGGGCAGGGCCTCCCGCACGCCCAGGCCCACCAGCTCTCGCTGGCCGCAAAGGTCGGAATAGGCCTCGTTGACGATCTTGAAAGCATGCTCTTGGCCGGTGGTGACGGCCATGAAGCCGGGAGCCTGATCGAAGATGGTCTGGAAGAACTGGGTCGCGTTGCCCAGTTCGAGGTTGCGGATCGAGACCTCCTCGGCGCGGCGGAGGAGGTCGCTTTTCGGCCCGACCTCGCCCGAGCCGGCGGATTTGATCTCGTCATAGAGGTCGGTGACGTCGTTGGTGTTCTGCAACACGTAGGCCACCTTGCCATCGGCGCCGCGGATCGGGGCGTGGCTGGCGCTCCAGTAGCGGGTGACAAGCGTGCCGTCGGCGTTCTGGATCGGGTAGGGGATCAACGGAAGGTGATCGGTGATGCCGGTGTCGAAGGCGCGGGCCAGCGACTGGCGCAGCATCTGGTCCGAGACGCTGTCGGGCTCGGCGGGGAATTCCTCGGTCATGATGCGACCGATGAGCTGTTCGCGGGTGCGGCCCGTGACGGTCATGTAGGCCTGGTTGGCCCAGAGCATCCGCAGATCGCGATCCACAAGCACATAGGGGCTTGAGACCGCCGCGAAGACGGACTCCAGATCTAGGTCAGACATCATCCCTCCGGGTTGGGTGTCCAGTCGCCAAATAGATCGCGGGGCGCGCCTGTCCAACGGGGAGAGCCGCAAAATTTTCGGCACGCTGGCGATGGCGCACGGGACGGCAATGTCGTCCGCGCGCCTCCTTGCTTGCCTGTCTGGAAGGGCGCGTCAAGCCCCCGCGCGGGGCGTCCATCGGTCGCCGGGGCCCGATCAGGGCCTCCGGTTCAACCCCCGGTTTATCCCCCGGACGAACGCCGGGGGCTTGTCCCGTGTCAGCCGTTGGCGCCGGACTTGCACCGCTTCTCGGCGTCTTCCAGCGCCGCGGTGAAGCCCAGAAGCGAGAACGAATCGCGTGTCTTGGTTCCGCGACCCGACACCGCCGTCAGCACCGCCTGGGAGCCGCGCTTCATCGAGCTGATGATCTTGCTGTCCTCTGCGGCCGAGGGGGGCCATGCGGTTTCATCCTCGGACGAGGTGAACATCTCGAATGTGTCGTCGCCGATCTGAAGCGAGACGGTCGAGCCGTCGGCGAAGGGGTATCCCCCCCGGAAGGAAACTTCGCCGGCCACGTTGGCCTCGGGGCGGAAGCTGACGAACAGGCGGATGTCGCCGCGCCGCACAGCCACGACCCGGCCATCGCGGGTGTTGACGGTTTCCTTCGGCGCCGAGACGATCCAGCATTCCGCCGGGTCCTTCTCGACGAAGACGCTCCAGTCGGTCTTGGCCGCCACGCGGTTCGACGATTCCTGCGCCACGACCGGTGCCGCGGTGGACAGGGCGGTGGCGGCTGCCAGAACGGATGCTGCCAGCATTGCGCGTGTTTTCGTTACGGATGTTGACATGTTGTGTTACAGCCTCCAGCTGCTATTGCCTCGTTCGACCGCGGGACCCGCTCTTGAGGAAGGTCTTATTTGCGGTTCTATTTCAACCCGACGGCGGGACAATAACGCGAAGGCCCCGATCTTGGGAACCCCGTTGGCATGATTCCGCCCAACCCTGAATGGAGAACCGCTTATGACCGCCCTGAAGCCCCTTTCGACGACATCGCCGGCGCTCCTGTGCGAAGTGATCCGCGGCGATTTCGTGGAAAGCCTGCATGCCGGTCACGCGGTGATCTGCGATGCCGAGGGGCAGGTGGTGCGGGTCTGGGGTGATGCGGACGTGCAGGTCTTCCCGCGCTCCTCGTGCAAGATGCTTCAGGCGCTGCCGCTGCTGGAAAGCGGCGCGGCCGATGCCGCCGGGCTGAACGACGAGGCGCTGGCGCTGGCCTGTGCGTCGCACAATGGCGCCCATATCCATACCGACCGGGTCGGCGCCTGGCTGAAGGACCTGGGGATGGGCGACGACGACCTGCGCTGTGGCCCCCAGCGCCCCGACGACCGCGAGGCGCGGCACGAGATGATCCGCACGGGCGCCAGCCCCTGCCAGGTGCACAACAACTGCTCGGGAAAGCACGCAGGTTTTCTGACCCTGAACCGGCATCTGGGCGGCGGGACCGAGTATCACGAACCCGACCACCCGGTGCAGCGCGCCGTGCGCGAGGCCTTCGAGGAAGAGACCGGCGAGACCTCTCCCGGCTATGGCATCGACGGCTGCTCGGCGCCCAATTTCGCGACCTCGCTGGGCGGGCTGGCGCGGGCGATGGCGAAGTTTGCCGCGCCCGACGAAAGCTCGGTCCGGGGCGTGGCGCAGCAACGGCTTTACGAGGCGATGGTCACCCATCCCGCGCTGGTCGCCGGCGAGGGTCGGGCCTGCACCGGGCTGATGCGAGCGGCCAAGGGGCGGGCCGCGGTCAAGACCGGGGCCGAGGGCGTCTTTGTCGCCATCCTGCCTGAACAGGGGCTGGGCGTGGCGCTGAAGGTCAACGATGGCACGACCCGCGCCTCGGAAGCCGCGATCGCGGCGATCCTGGTCGGGCTGGGCGTGCTGGAGGAGAATGATCCCGAGGTGCAGCGCCTGGCAAACGCGCCGCTGATCAACCGCCGGGGGATGACCGTGGGGTCCGTGCGCGCCGCCCAAGCGCTGCGCACGGGTTGGTAAGGGGACCCGGAGGGCGGGTCCGCGGGGCAGGCGGGGGAAGGACCTGGTCCTGACCGTCCCCTGCGCGCCCCGCAAACTCGCCCGATCCGGGTGCCCGGCTCCGCGTCTTACTCGACGTCGAAGGTCAGGGGCGCGACCGACTGGAACTTGCCAGTCGCACGGATCTGATCAAGCACGTCCTCGCCAATCGCATCATCGACATAAAGCAGCGCGATCGCCTGCCCGTCGTGACGTCCGAGGGTGAAGTTGGCGATGTTGACGCCATTCTCGCCCAGGGTCTGGCCCAGAACGCCGATGATGCCCGGCACGTCCATGTTGGTGGTGTAGAGCATGTGGCGCCCGATCTCGGCGTCGACGTTGATGCCCTTGATCTGGATGAACCGCGGCTTGCCGTCCGAGAAGACCGTGCCCGCGATCGACCGCTCGCGCTTGGAGGTGCGGACCGTCAGCTTCATGTAGGCATCGAAGACGCCCGACTTGTTCTGGGTGGTCTTCGAGACGGTGATCCCGCGCTCCTCGGCCACGACGGGGGCCGAGACCATGTTCACGTCGGGGTTCGACGCTTTCATGATACCCGCGACGGCGGCACAGTTCAGCGCGGCCAGGTTCATCTCGGCGACAGCGCCGTCATAAAGGATGTTGATCGCCTCGATCGGCTCGTCGGTCATCTGGCCGGCGAAGGCGCCCAGATGCTCGGCCAGCTTGATCCAGGGGCCCATGACGGCGGCCTCCTCGGCGGTGACCGACGGCATGTTCAGCGCGTTGGTGACAGCGCCCGACAGCAGGTAGTCGGACATCTGCTCGGCGACCTGAAGCGCAACGTTCTCCTGCGCCTCGGTGGTGGCGGCACCCAGATGCGGGGTGACGACCACGTTGGGCAGGTTGAAGAGCGGGCTGTCGGTCGCGGGCTCGGTCTCGAACACGTCGAAGGCGGCACCGGCGACGCGGCCATCGGTCAGGGCCTCGGCCAGCGCGGCCTCGTCCACCAGACCGCCACGGGCGCAGTTGATGATCCGCACGCCCGGCTTCAGCTTGGCGATGTTCTCACGCGACAGGATGTTACGGGTCTTGTCGGTCAGCGGCACGTGCAGGGTGATGAAGTCGGCACGTTTCAACAGCTCGTCCAGCTCGACCTTTTCCACGCCCATCTTGTCGGCCCGCTCCTGGGACAGGAAGGGATCGTAGGCCACGACCTTCATCTTCAGGCCGTGCGCCCGCTCGATCACGATCGAACCGATGTTGCCGGCGCCGATGACGCCCAGCGTCTTCGAGGTCAGCTCGACCCCCATGAAGCGGCTCTTTTCCCACTTGCCGGCGTGGGTCGAGGTGCTGGCCTCGGGGATCTGGCGGGCCACGGCGAACATCATCGCGATGGCATGCTCGGCCGTGGTGATCGAGTTGCCGAAGGGCGTGTTCATCACGATCACGCCCTTGCGGCTGGCGGCGGGGATGTCGACGTTGTCGACGCCGATGCCGGCCCGGCCGATGACCTTGAGGTTGGTCGCGGCCGCCAGCACCTTGTCGCTGACCTTGGTGGCCGAGCGGATCGCCAGACCGTCATACTGGCCGATCACCTCAAGCAGGCGATCCTTGTCCTTGCCCAGCGCGGGGTCGAAATCGACCTCGATGCCACGGTCGCGGAAGATCTGAACAGCGGTTTCCGAAAGCTTGTCGGAGACGAGTACCTTGGGTGCCATCTGAGAGGCTCCTTGAAAAAAGAAGGGTCAGGCGGGCGCGGAATGCGCCCTGCACGGGGGATTTTGGTGGGGGCGGATCGCTGTCCGCCCCGAAGGGGGATCAGCCGCGCTGGGCGTCGATCTCGGCGTTGAAGGCCCAGTCCAGCCACGGAAGCATCGCTTGAATGTCCGAGGTTTCGACCGTGCTGCCGCACCAGATCCGCAGACCGGCGGGGGCATCGCGATAGGCGCCCACGTCCAGCGCCACGCCCTCACCCTCAAGCCGCTTGGCAACAGCCTTGGCGAACGCCGCGCCATCGGTGATGCGCGCATCGGTGAACTTCAGGCAGACGCTGGTGGTCGAACGCGTCGCCGGATCCTCGGCCAGATTCTCGATCCAGTCGTGTGCGGCGACGAAATCGGCCACGGCACCGGCATTGGCGTCGGCGCGGGCGATCAGCCCCTTCAGGCCCCCGACCGATCGTGCCCAGTCCAGCGCCAGCAGGTAATCCTCGACGCACAGCATCGAGGGGGTGTTGATCGTCTCGCCCTTGAAGATGCCTTCGATTAGCTTGCCGCCCTTGGTCAGGCGGAAGATCTTGGGAAGCGGGCGGTCGGGGGTGTAGCTTTCCAGCCGCTCGACCGCGCGGGGGCTGAGGATCAGCATGCCGTGCGCCGCCTCGCCGCCCAGCACCTTCTGCCAAGAGAAGGTGGTGACATCCAGCTTGTCCCAGGGCAGGTCCATCGCGAAGGCCGCCGAGGTTGCGTCGCAGATGGTCAGGCCATCGCGGTCGGCGGGGATGGCCTGACCATCAGGCATCCGCACGCCCGATGTGGTGCCGTTCCACGTGAAGACCACGTCGCGGTCGTAATCCAGCGCGTTCATGTCGACGATCTGGCCGTAAGGCGCCTCATGGACGCGGGCGTCCAGCTTCAGCTGCTTGACGGCGTCGGTGACCCAGCCGGCCCCGAAGCTTTCCCAGGCGACCATCTCGACCGGGCGCTGGCCCAGCATCGACCACATGGCCATCTCGACCGCGCCGGTGTCCGAGGCGGGCACGATGCCGATGCGGTAATCTGCGGGAATGCCCAGGATCTCGCGGGTGTCCTCGATCGCCTTCAGAAGGCGTTCCTTGCCCACGGCGGCGCGATGCGACCGACCCAACGGGGCGTCGCGCAACTTGTCCAGTGTCCATGCGGGGGGTTTGGCACAGGGGCCAGAAGAAAAGCGCGGATTTGCCGGCCGCGCGGCCGGTTTGGTGTCATCCAACATTTGGATATCCTTCCAGATATTCGCCCTTCGTTGGGGAAGGGTGTCCCACTGACCGAAGTAGCGGCATCCGCACCCTTTCGCAACTGCGAAATGGTCGCTATGACGCGGCATCGGGGTCCTATGCCTTCACGATTGCGCGCGTCCGACATCCGCGCGCCGCTGGTCCGGGGCCCTCATGTCCCTGTTGCGAAAGGTATTCCGGCCATGTTCACCGTCTCGCTGCTGACCGACCCTGCCGGCGCCCCGCTGGATCCCGCGCTGGTCGAGGCGCTGCGCAACGCTTGGGGCGGCGGCGATGTCCTGTGGCTGAACCCCCGCTGCGCGGCCGAGTTCGGACTGGCCCACGCGCCGCAGGATTTCGAGCGTCACTGGGCCGAGCTTCAGTCGATGAAGACGGACCTTGCCATCCAGCCCACCGCGAACCGCGAAAAGCGCCTGCTGATCGCCGACATGGACAGCACGATGATCCGGCAGGAATGCATCGACGAGTTGGCGGACATGGCCGGCGTCGGTGCCCATGTGGCCGACATCACCGCCCGCGCCATGAACGGAGAGCTCGATTTCGAAGAGGCCCTGCGCGAGCGTGTCGGCCTTTTGAAAGGGCTGGACCGGGCGGTGATTGGGCAGGTCCTGCGCGAGCGGATCACTTTGATGCCCGGCGGCGCCACCTTGCTGGCGACGATGGCCGCGCGTGGACACCATTCGATCCTGGTTTCGGGCGGGTTCACCGATTTCGCCGCCGAGATCGCCCGCCAGCTTGGCTTTGCCGAGCATCGCGCCAACGTCCTGCTGGCCGAGGACGAGACCCTCTCGGGCCTTGTGCAAGAGCCGATTCTGGGCCGCGAGGCCAAGGTCACGGCCCTGCAAGAGACCGCCGCCAAGCTGGGCCTGACGCCCGACGATGCCATCGCCGTCGGCGACGGCGCCAACGATCTGGGGATGCTGCAACTGGCCGGAACCGGCGTTGCCCTGCACGCCAAGCCGGCCGTCGCGGCCCAGGCCAAGGTTCGCATCAACCATGGCGATCTATCTGCGCTGCTCTACTTGCAGGGCTACGCCAGCGACACCCATGTGACGGCGTAAAAACCGGCCCTTTCACAGGGAATTCACGGGAAAGGAACGTGCATGCAAACCTATGCCATCGGTGACATCCACGGCCAGTTGGACGCCCTGCGTGCCGCCCACGACCGGATCGAGGACGACCGTCAGCGCCACGGCGATGCAGACGCGCCGGTGATCCACATGGGCGATCTGACCGACCGGGGCCCCGACAGCCGGGGCGTGCTGGATCACCTCATCTCTGGCATCGCGGCGGGACAGCCGTGGCAGGTTGTGAAGGGCAACCATGACCGCATGTTCGCGGGCTTCATGGCCGATGCCGATTACCGCGATGCGGGCCTGCGCGAGGGACGCTGGTGGACCCATCCCCGGGTGGGGGGCGATGCGACCATGGCCTCCTACGGGGTGATGGACACGACCGAGCGGGACCGCCGCGAGATTCACCGCGAGGCGCTGGCCGCCGTCGACCCGGCCCATCCAGAGTTCCTGCGCACACTACCAACCCATCTTGTCCGCGACGGCCTGCTGTTCGTGCACGCCGGCATCCGGCCCGGCATCCTGCTGGAGCAACAATCCGAGGATGACCTGCTGTGGATCCGCGATGATTTCCATGTTGATACGCGCGACCATGGAGCGTTGATCATCCACGGCCATACGCCGGTGGACCAGCCGACCCATTACGGCAACCGCGTGAACATCGACACCGGGGCGGGTCACGGCCACCCGCTGACCGCCGTGGTGTGCGAGGGCACGACCGTCTACGTGCTGACGGACGAGGGCCGGAAAGAGCTGCGGCCCGCCGGGTAAGGGCAGGCCGCAAATCCGTCAAAAGCCCAATATCAGAGCCTGTTTTCGCCTAGATACGCTCGATCGCAAGGGCGATGCCCTGGCCGCCGCCGATGCACATGGTGATCAGCGCCCGGCGCCCGCCGGTCCGCTCAAGCTCGTGCAAGGCCTTGACGGTGATGATCGCGCCGGTTGCGCCCACCGGGTGGCCAAGGGCGATGGCGCCGCCGTTGGGGTTCACCTTGTCGGGGTCGAAACCCAGCTTGCCCGAGACTGCCAGCGCCTGGGCGGCAAAAGCCTCGTTCGATTCGATGACGTCGAAATCCTCGGCCTTCAGGCCGGTCCGCTCCAGCAGCCGCTCGACCGCGGGAACCGGGCCGATGCCCATCACCTCGGGGCGCACCCCTGCGTGGGCATAGCCAAGCACGCGGGCACGGGGCTTGAGGCCGGCCGCCTCGGCCGCGTCGGCGCGGGCCAGGACGACCGCCGCGGCCCCGTCGTTGATCCCCGAGGCGTTGCCGGCGGTCACGGTGCCGTCCTTCTGGAAGACCGCGCGCAGTTTGGCGAGAGCGGCGGCATCTGTCGCCTTGGGATGCTCGTCGGTGGCGAACTCGACGGTCTCGCGGCCGCGCCGCACTTCGACGGGAACGATCTGGTCGGTGAACCGGCCCTCGCTGATGGCCCGGGCGGCGCGCGCCTGGCTTTCCAGTGCGAAGGCGTCCTGATCCTCGCGGGTGATCTTGTGCTCGGCGGCGACATTCTCGGCGGTGACGCCCATGTGGCCGGTGCCGAAGGGACAGTTGAGCGCGCCCAGCATCATGTCCTGGCCGCCCATATCGCCCATCTTCTGGCCCCAGCGGGCATTGGGCAGGATGTAAGGTGCGCGCGACATGTTCTCGGAGCCGCCGGCAAGGCCGAATTCGGCATCGCCCAGCATCAGCGACTGGATCACCGAGACGATGGCCTGCACGCCTGAGCCGCAGAGCCGGTTCACGTTCATTGCCGGCACCGTGTCGGGCACGCCCGCCCCCATGGCCGCGACGCGCGACAGGTACATGTCGCGGGGCTCGGTGTTGATGACATGGCCGAAGACGACATGACCGATGCGCCCCGGTTCCACCCCGGCGCGGTCCAGCGCGGCGGTCGAGACCGTGGTCGCCAACTCGATCGGCGGCGTCCCCGCCAGCGAGCCGCCGAAGGTACCGATCGCGGTGCGCGCGCCACTCAGAATCACGATGTCGTTCACGATAGTTCTCCCCTAAACGGGCGCCACCGGGGGCGCTTTCACCCCCCTTTTAGGGGGCAACGGGGGCGGGCAAAAGCCCGTGCGCGGATTGCCGTGGCGGCGCGCGCCCGCAGCACGTGCGGCCCCGCCGGTCAGGGAGATGTCAGGACAGGGACCCGCCGTGTCACGGGCCCTGCCGATTGCCGCTTATTTTGCAGGTGCGGGAACACTCGCGCCGGGCTGGTAGAGCGGCACGGTCGAGATCGAGGTTTTGGCCGAACCGTTGGTCAGTTCGCGCGCATGGGCGAGGTAGATCAGGGTCTGGTTGGCCTCGTCGAAGATCCGCTTGATTCGCAGCGATTTCAGGACGATCGAGCGACGCTCGCGGAAGACCTCTTCGCCACCCTCGCTGCGGTCGATATCGCCCATCTTGATCGGGCCGGTCTGACGGCAGGCGATCGAGGCGTTGGAGGGATCCTCGAACCAGTTGCCCTTGCTCAGCCGGTCGATCAGGCTGCGGTCGAAATAGGCGATGTGACAGGTCACGCCCTCGACCTTGGGGTCGCGGATCGCTTCGATCAGGATGTCGTTGCCGACCCAGTCGACACCGACCTCGCCCACCTGTTCGGCACTGAGGGGCAGGGCTGCGAGAAGGGCGGGGAGTAGAAAACCGAGAAGGCGCATGGATCGTCCTTGAATTCTGGGGTGCCGCATTCGCGGCCCCGGGGGGTGGGCGCCCCGGTTCTGGGGCGGCGACTTCGGGCCGCTCGGGCGGGTAACGTGCGAAGGCAGGGCGAGGTTCCGCCTTTGCGTTGACAGTCGCCCCGGGCGGGGACAGGGTCGCCCCGGCCCGCGGCCGTCGTGGCCGCATCCAAGGAGACGGGACATGAAAGCACTGGTCAAGACCGAACCCGGCCCGGGGCTGACCCTGACCGAGGTTCCCAAGCCCGCGCCCGGCCCCGACGATGTGCTGATCCGGGTGCGCAAGACCGGGGTCTGCGGCACCGACATGCATATCTGGAACTGGGACGAGTGGGCGGCGCGCACCGTGCCCACGCCCCTCGTCACCGGACACGAATTCGCCGGCGAGATTGTCGAGTTGGGGCGGAACGTGACGGACCTGAAAGTCGGGCAGCGCTGCTCTGGCGAGGGGCATCTGATCGGTCATAGCTCGCGCCAGGCGCGTTCGGGGCGGTTCCACCTCGATCCCGAGACGCGGGGCGTCGGGGTCAACGCGCCCGGCGCCTTCGCCGAATACATGGTGCTGCCGGCCTTCAACGTGATTCCGCTACCCGACGCCATCGACGACGAGATCGGTGCGATTCTCGATCCGCTGGGCAACGCGGTGCACACTGCCCTCTCCTTCGATCTGGTGGGCGAGGACGTGCTGATCACCGGCGCGGGGCCCATCGGCATCATGGCAGCCGCCGTCGCCCGCCATGTGGGTGCGCGCCACGTGGTCATCACCGACCTCAGCGAGGAGCGTCTGGCCCTCGCGGCCCGGGTCGCCGACGTGGTCACCGTCAACCCCGCCCGGGAGGACCTGCGCGATGTCGCCGCCCGGCTGAAGCTGGTGCAGGGGTTCGACGTAGGCCTCGAGATGTCGGGCAGCCAGGCGGCGCTGGACCAGATGGTCGAGGCGCTGATCATGGGCGGGCGCATCGCCCTGCTTGGTATCCCGCCCGGCAAGTCGCCGGTGGACTGGTCGCGGATCGTCTTCAAGGCGCTGACGATCAAGGGCGTCTACGGCCGCGAGATCTTCGAGACCTGGTACAAGATGATCGCGATGCTGGAAAACGGCCTCGGCGTGCGAGAGGTCATCACCCACCGCATGCCCGCCGACCAGTTCGAAAGGGCCTTCGAGATCATGGGTGGCGGCAGTTCGGGCAAGGTGGTGCTGGACTGGGGCTGAACGGCGGGTAGGCCCGGGGGAGGTCAGCCGCTCCGGGCCGCTCCCTTAACGGCCGCCTGGCCGCAGTCCAGCGGGCGCAGCACCTCGGCCACGGTCCGGCGCAGCCATTGATGCGCCGGGGTGCGGTCGCTGCGCCGGTGCCACACCATCGCCAGCACGGCGGGCCCGACCGTGATCGGCGGCAGGTAGATCTCCAGCGGGAGGAATTCCGCGACGCGCCGCGCCATCGGCTCGGGCACCAGCGCCACCAGATCGCTTTGCGAAACCGCGCGGCACACCCCCCAGAAGAAGGGCATCGTCATCACCACCCGGCGGCTGCGGCCGATCCGTTCCAGCGCCACGTCGGTGAGGCCGCTGAACCGCCCCCGGGGCGAGGTCAGCACGTGGTTCAGCCCGCAGAAAAGATCAAGCGGCACCGTCGCGCCGGGCGCCGTCCCGGCCGCCTTCATCGCGGCATTGTCCCGGCGGGCGATCATCACGAAATGCGCCGTGAACACGGTTTGCTGGCACAGCCAGTCCGGGATCTCGACCCGGGGCAGCAGGACCACGTCGGCCTCTTCCCGCTCCAGCACCCGCAGGTCGTCGTCGGGCGCGATGTCGACCAGCTGCACCCGCAGGCCAGGGGCCTCGTCGGCAAGGCGGCGGGCCAGTTCGGGCATCAGCATCTCGGCAAAGAAATCCATGCCCGAGATGCGGAAGTCCCGCCGCTCGGCACGCGGATCGAACTGACCCGGGGGATCCAGAAGCTGCTCCAGCCCCGACAGCGCCTCGTGGAGGGGCGTGGCGAGGGAGCGGGCGAAATCGGTGGGGACCAGACCCTGGCCCCGCCGCAGGAAAAGCGGATCGCCCAGCGCGTGGCGCAGGCGCGAGAGCGCGGCCGAAACGGCGGGCTGCGACAGGCCGATGCGACGCGCGGCGCCCACGGTCGAGCCTTCGTGCAGAAGGGCGTCGAGCACGCGCAGAAGGTTGAGGTCGAAGGCCGATAAATTCATGGGTCAAATTTCCTGACCCCAATCTATCGCAGATGGTGATTCCGGCCAAACCCTCCCCGGATCCGGCCTGGCCCGGTGCGCGTTCAGCCGGCCTCGGCCGGGGTTTCGCGCACGAAGACCGGGCGATCGGAATCCGACATCGCGGCCTCGTGCCGGTAGCCGCCGTAATCGAAATCCAGCACCCCCTCGGCGTCGGTAACCCGCTGGTCGATGATGAAACGGGCCATGGCGCCCCGGGCCTTCTTGGCGAAGAAGCTGACGATCTTTTCCTTGCCGTCCTTGCGCTCGAGGAACACCGGCGAGATCACCCGCAGGCCCAGCGACTTCTCGTCGACCGCGCCGAAATATTCCTGCGAGGCGCAGTTCACCAACGTGTCGGTGCCCAGGGCGCGGGCGTCCTCTTTCAGGCTGCGGGCAAGGTCCTTGCGCCAGAAATCGTAAAGCGTCCCCCCCCGGCGGCTGCGCAGGGCGCTGCCCATCTCCAGGCGGTAGGGCTGGATCGCGTCGAGCGGGCGCAGCGCGCCGTAAAGCCCAGACAGGATGCGCAGGTGATCCTGCGCCCAGGCCAGCCCCTCGGGATCGAGGCTGGGGGCATCCAGACCGGTGTAGGTGTCGCCGGCAAATGCCAGAACCGCGGGGCGGGTCGCCCGGGGGTCGGGCTCGGCCGCGAAGTCGCGGAAGCGGTCGCGGTTCAGGCGGGCCAGATCCTCGCTGATGTCCATCAGCGCGCGCAACTCCTTGATGTTCAGCTGTCGCGCGTGACCGGCAAGGCGCGCGGCCTCGCGGTCGAATCTTGGTTGGGTGGTCTCCAGGTCGGCACCCCGGTCCCAGTCCAGCCGCTTGGCCGGCGAAATTACGACCAGCATCCGGCCCTCCGCATCTTGTTCGGTTGCGGGCAACCTAGCAGGCGCGCCGCCGGGGTCCAGACCCCACAGGCCGCGCTAGGCCGCGCGCGGGCGGACATTATGCCTAGGGGGCGGGGACAGCCTCAAACAGCCTCGATCAATTCCAGGAAAGCTCCACCGAACCGTTCGGCCCGACGCTCACCCAGAATGCGGGCAATGCCGGCGGCGTCGCGGGGGCGATGCTCTGCCAAACGCGCGAGCTGCGCGGCCGAACAGCTCATGGGCTTGTCCAGCCCGTCGGGGCCGCGCGCCAGATCGGCCTGGACCTCCAGCAGCCGGTCGTAAAGCTCACCCGCGCCGGTGCCCGCCATGCGGCGGCGGCGGGGGTGCTGTTCGTCGGGGGCCTCGCCCCGGATAATGGTCAGGAAGGCGTCGCCGTACCGCTCCAGCTTCTTGGCGCCGACCCCGGTGATGCCGGTCATCGCGTCGCGATCGAGGGGGCGCTTCTCGGCCATCTCGATCAGGGTTCGGTCGTTGAAGATGACATAGGCCGGCACGCCCGCCTGTTCGGCGAGGGCACGGCGCTTGGCCTTCAGCGCCGACAGCAGCGGCGCGTCCTCCTCGTTCACCAGGCCCTTGACGGCGGGGCGGCTGCGGCTGGCGGCCGTCAGGCTTTCGCGGCGCAGCTCGATCCCGGCCTCGCCCTTCAGGAGGGGCCGGGCGGCATGGGTCATGCGCAGGGCGCCGTGACGCTCGGGGTCGGGGCGCATCAGGTCGCGGCCCATCATCTGCCGGAAGATCGCCTGCCACTGGCGGCGGTCGAACTCGCGCCCGACGCCGAAGGTTGGCAGGGCGTCGTGGCCGCGCTGACGGACCTTCTCGGTGGCGTTGCCGGTCAGGATGTCGATCAGGTGGCCGGCACCGAAATACTCGCCCGTCCTCAGCGCCGCCGAAAGCGCCTTGCGGACAGCCTCGGTCCCGTCGAACACCTCGGGCGGGGTAGCGCAGAGGTCGCAGTTGCCGCAAGGCTCCGCCGCCTCCCCGAAGTAATCCAGCAGGACGGTGCGGCGACAGCGCAGCGCCTCGGCCAGGCCCAGCAGCGCGTTCAGCCGCCCGTGGTCGGCCGCCTTGCGTTCGGGCGGGGCGACGCTTTCGTCGATCTGGCTGCGGCGCAGGCGAATGTCGTCGGGCCCGAAAAGGGTCAGCGTCTCGGCCGGGGCGCCGTCGCGCCCGGCGCGGCCGATTTCCTGGTAATAGGCCTCGATCGACTTGGGCAGGTCGGCGTGTGCGACCCAGCGGATGTCTGGTTTGTCGATGCCCATGCCGAAGGCGACGGTGGCCACGACGATCAGCCCGTCTTCCTGCTGGAAGCGGCGTTCGACCTGGCGGCGATCCTCGGGATCCATGCCGCCGTGGTAGTAGCAGGCACTGTGCCCGGCATCGGCCAAGGCTTTCGACAGGGTCTCGGTCTTGGCGCGGGTGCCGCAATAGACGATGCCCGACTGTCCCTTTCGGGCAGCCGCGAAATCCAGGATCTGCCGGCGCGGGCCGTCCTTGGCCTGAAACGCCAGGTGGATGTTCGGCCGGTCGAACCCGCGCAGGAAGATCTCGGGCATCTCGGCGCCGAAGAGGCGGCGGACGATCTCGTCGCGGGTCTCGGCGTCGGCGGTGGCGGTGAAGGCGGCCAGCGGCACGTCGAGGGCGCGCTTCAGCTCGCCGATGCGCAGGTAGTCGGGGCGGAAGTCATGGCCCCACTGGCTTACGCAATGGGCCTCGTCCACGGCGATCAGGCCACAGCCGATCCGCTGCAAAAGCGCGTGCGTCCCCCCCGAGGCCAGCCGTTCCGGCGCCATGTAGAGGAGTTTCAGCCGCCCCTCGTCAAGGGCGCGGAACACCTCGTCATTCTCTTCGTCGGTGTTGCCGGACGTCAGTGCGCCGGCCTCGACCCCGGCCTCGCGCAGGGCGCGGACCTGGTCGCGCATCAGCGCGATCAGCGGCGAGATGACGACGGTGACGCCGCCCCGGCAGAGGGCAGGAAGTTGGAAACACAGGGATTTGCCGCCGCCGGTGGGCATGATCGCCAGGGTGTTGCGGCCGGCGCGGACGGCCTCGACCACCTCTTCCTGGCCGGGGCGGAACGCGTCGAACCCGAAGACCGAGGATAGAATCGCCCCGGTATCGGGCGGGGGTGTGGATCCGTCCATGACCTGCTTTTGCCTGTTGGTGCTGCTCTGAGGTTCAGGATTTCACACTAAGGAATCCTGAACAAGGGCAAGCCGGGGCGATCGGCCCCTTCCCGCGAACGGGTGGCCGCCCCGTCAGGCGAAGGCGTACATGTTGTTCTGGATCGTGTTGCGCAGGATGATGATCACGATCAGCGCCACCAGCGGCGCCAGGTCGAGGCCGCCCATGTTGGGAAGGATCCGGCGGATAGGCCCGTAGACGGGCTCCAGCAGGCGGTTCAGCCCGTACCAGATCTGCGCCACCAGGGGCTGGGCCAGGTTCAGCACCTGGAAGGTGATGAGCCAGCTCATGATCAGGTGGGCGATCATGAAGAACCAGACGACGCTGAGCACGAGGTCGAGGGCTTGGAGAAGCGAGAGCATGGGGCGCGTTCCTTGCTGCGCCGCCCATGAACAGGCGGCCGGTGTTCGCGGGCAGAGGTAAGGGCGCGAGGGCAGCTTGGCAAGCTGACGGGCGGGCAAAGGGGCCAGGGCGCGTGGTTTCCGTCACGCGGGTCTTGACCTTGGCGGGCTTAGGGCCCAGCCCGGAAGGCGCGCTTTGCGCCAGCCAGTCCAAGGAGCGAGACCCGCGATGTATCCCTTCTTCCGCATGATGCGCAGCCGCAGCATCGCCCGCAGCCAGCCGCCGATCGGTGTCACCGACATCCATGTCTCGCACCACATCTGCTGGCCCTGGGACCTGGATCCCTGGGTCGAGCTGAACAACGGGCGCACCATGACGATGTTCGACCTGGGCCGGTTGGGCATGATGGAGCGGATGGGCCTGGTGGACGCCCTGCGGCGCAACGGCTGGGGCTTCACCGTCGCAGGCTCGACCGTGCGATACCGCCGCCGGGTGCAGATGTGGGACCGGATGGAGATGCGCAGCCGCATCGCCAGCATGGACCGCCGTTTCTTCTACGTCGAACAGTCGATCCGCGTGCGTGGCGATGCCTGCTCGCACGCGTTGCTGCGTATCGCGATGACCGACGGCCACATCGTGCCGCCCGAGCGCGCGGTCGAGGTGATGCCCGAACTGGCCCGTCTGCCCGCGTTGGAAGATTGGGCCCGCGCCTGGAGCGAGGCCGAAGACCTGCGCCCCTGGCCACCGATGACCTTGCGCGACTGACAAGACGGGGGCGGGACCCCTTCGCGCGCCACCTGCGGCGCCCTGCGGCCACGAGACCCCGGGTCTGCGTCTGCGCCGGGTTGCGGGCCGGGGTCGAAGCCTGTCTTACTTGCCCCAACGGGCGACAGGGGAATGGCATGGACCGGACGGCACGCAGGCGGATCTTCGGGTGGATGATGTTCGACTGGGCCAGCCAGCCCTACAACACCCTGCTGCTGACCTTCATCTTCGCCCCCTACTTCGCCTCGGGCGTGCTGGGCGACCCGGTGCGGGCGCAATCGCTCTGGGGTCTGACCATCGGGATGGCGGGGCTGGTTATCGCGCTGCTCGCGCCGGTTCTGGGGGCGCTTGCCGACAGCAGCGGTCGGCGGATGCCATGGATCTGGTTGTTCTCGGCCCTCTATTTCGTTGGTGCCTTCGGCCTGTGGTGGGCGGTGCCGGGGATGGTCCATGTCTGGCCGGTGCTGGTCCTCTTCGCGCTGGGCCTCATCGGGATGGAGTTCGCGACGATCTTCACAAACGCCCTTCTGCCAGGGCTGGGTCCGCGCCGCGAGATCGGGCGCATCTCGGGATCGGGTTGGGCGCTGGGCTATGTGGGCGGTGTGCTGAGCCTGCTGCTGATGCTGCTGCTGCTGGCCGAGAACGAGGCCGGCGTCACCCTTCTGGGCCGCCCGCCGCTTTTCGGGCTTGATCCCGCGCTGCGCGAGGGGACGCGGTCGGTGGGGCCGTTGGTGGCGATCTGGTACGCGCTTTTCATGATCCCGTTCTTCCTGTGGGTGCGCGAGGCCCGTCCAGCCCCCGCCGCCCGCCAGCCACTGGGCGAGGTCGTGGGCGCCGCCCTGTCGGGCCTGGCCCGGACATTGCGCACCTTGCCGCGCCGCCCCAGCCTGATGGCCTATCTCGCCTCCTCCATGAGTTATCGCGACGCGCTGAACGGCATGTACACATTCGGCGGGATCTACGCCGCCGGGGTTCTGGGCTGGTCGGTGATCGACATCGGTGTCTTCGGCATCCTGGCCGCCGTTTCGGGGGCGATCTTTGCCTGGCTGGGTGGGCGCGCGGACCGGCGGTTCGGCCCGCGCCCGGTGATCCTGACATGCATCCTGCTGCTGGTGGCGGCCTCTGTCTCGGTGGTGCTGGTCTCTCGCGACAGCGTCTTCGGCATCGGCCTGCCGGCGGGCAGCGCATTGCCGGATATCGTCTTCTACGGGCTGGGGGCGGTGATCGGTGCGGCAGGGGGCGCGTTGCAATCGGCATCGCGCACGATGCTGGTGCATCAGGCCGATCCCGACCGCATGACCGAGGCCTTCGGTCTTTACGCGCTGGCGGGCAAGGCGACCTCGTTCCTGGCGCCGCTGATGATCGGTGCCGTCACCGCCCTGAGCGGAAGTCAGCGGATCGGCGTGGTGCCCGTAATTGTCCTTTTCCTTGCGGGTTTGGCCCTGCTACGCTGGGTGAAACCCGAGGGAGAGCAGCAGAAATGACCCCGAGAAATTCCCGACCTGTCCGGTCCCTGCCCAGCGGGGTCCGGCGCTGCGTTGCGCGGCTGGGTGCCGTCGCCGCGATCTGCCTGGGCCTTGCCGCCCCCGCCGCCGCGGCCCCCCTGGCCAAGGAATTGTTCAGCGCCAAGCCCACCGCCTCGAACCACCGGGCAGAGCCTTTCGGCAGCTATTCCAAGGGCTGTATCGCGGGCGCCAGCCAGCTTCCCGAGACCGGGCGCACCTGGCAGGCGATGCGCCTCAGCCGCAACCGCAACTGGGGCCACCCCCAGATGCTGGACTACATCGACAAGCTGTCGCGCAAGGCGGCCCAGCTTCCGGGCTGGGGCGGCCTTTACGTCGGTGACATCAGCCAGCCCCGGGGCGGGCCGATGTCGAGCGGCCACCGCAGCCATCAGATCGGGCTTGATGCGGATATCTGGCTGCTGCCGCCCGACACTCTGCGCCTGAGCCAGAGCCAGCGCGAGCAGATCTCCTCGATCTCGCTGCGGCGCAACCAGGGCGCCTTCGTCAACAATAACTGGACACCCCAGCACCACCAGCTTCTGAAGGCCGCGGCCAGCGACCCCCGGGTCGCGCGGATCTTCATCTTCCCTGGCGCCAAGGTGCAGATGTGCAATGACGAGAAGGGCGACCGCGCCTGGTTGCGCAAGATCCGCCCGTGGTGGGGACATCACTATCACTTCCATGTCCGCCTGAGTTGCCCGCCTGGCGCGCGTGGCTGCGAGAACCAGGCCCCCCCGCCTCCGGGCGACGGCTGCGAGGACGCGCGCAAATGGGTCAACGACATCCTGAACCCGCCCCCGCCCGATCCCAACGCCCCCAAACCGAAACCCCGGCGAGAGCTGGTTCTGGCGGATCTTCCCAACGCATGCTCGACCGTCCTTCAAGGGCGCTAGGCGCGGCCCGGGGACTGGCGCTTGCGCTGGTCCTGGCCCTCCTGCCCCCGATGTCCTCAGATGCCCTTGCCAACGGCAAGGCGCAGCTTCTGTCGGCCTTCACCTGGCAATCATCCGTCGAGGGCTTCGGCGGCTTCTCGGCGCTTGCCATGGGCTCGGACGGGTTGGCCTTCACCGTGCTTTCCGATCGCGGCAGGCTGGGGCAGGGGCGGCTGAGTCGCGACGCAAAGGGGCGCATCACCGGCGCGCGCCTGGACAGTTTCGTGCCCCTGCTGGGCACCGAGGGCGAAGGGCTGACCCGGTTTCGCGCCGACAGCGAGGGGCTGGCGGTGCGGCCCGACGGGCGGCTCTACATCTCGTTCGAGGGGTTCCACCGGGTCTGGACCTATGCCCGCCCCGGCGGCAAGGCAGCCTGGCTGCCCCGGCACAAGGATTTCGAGGGGCTTCCCATCAACAAGTCGCTCGAGGCGCTGGCGCGGGCGCCGGACGGCACGCTTTACACCATCCCCGAGGCTCCGAACGTGGGCGGCACGGCCTTTCAGGTCTATCGCTACCGACGGGGCAACTGGGACACGCCCTTCACCATTCCCCAGCGCGGCGACTTTCTTGTCACCGAGGCGGCGATCGGTCCCGACGGGCGGTTCTACCTGCTCGAACGCTCGTTCAGCCTGCTGGGGGGCTTTGCCTCCCGGGTGCGCCGGTTCGAGCTACGCGGCGACGCGCTCAGCCACGAGACGGTCATCCTCGAAACCCCGCGCACCGAGCGCGACAACCTCGAGGGCATGGCGATCTGGCAGGCGCCGGAAGGGATGCGGATGACCCTGATCTCGGATGACAACGAGAATTTCTTCCAGCGCACCGAGATCGTCGAATACGCGCTGCCCCGCTAGGTCGGCGCGGCCCGCTTGCGGCAGCGGAAAGTGACGTGAGGGAAATCGCACGGAAAGATTTGACACGGAAGGATTTCGACCCCACCTTCAAGTTGTGACCGAAACATTCTGAAAGGAGGTGATCCAGTGTCGAGAGAGGTATTGGAGAGAGGTGTCGGAACAGTCGGGGAGGCGCGCCGCTAGGGCAGCCCCAGCGGTGTGAGACCGCCCCGGCAGATCGGTTGATCGACCGACCCTGCCTCCGGAATTCTCGGAAGGGCCGTCCCGGCAACGGGCGGCCCTTTGCGATTCAGGCGGGCCCCTCCCGCCGCTGCGACATGACGCGCCAACGATGGTCTTCGCCTTGAGGGGGCGGTAACCTCGGGCCCGCGCGGGTCCACATCGGGACAGGCGCAACGAACACGCGATGACAAGACGGCGACAGGCGGGACGACAGGATGCTCAGGATCGACGACAGGATCACCATCGAGGATTGGGAGCTGACCGAGCAGTTCACCCGCGCCTCGGGTCCCGGCGGGCAGAACGTCAACAAGGTCTCGACCGCCGTCGAGCTGCGTTTCGAGGCCGCCCGAAGTCCCAACCTGCCCGAACCCGTTAAGACCCGACTGCGGCGTCTGGCCGGACGGCGCTGGACGACCGACGGGGCGGTGGTGATCCGCGCCGAAAGCCACCGCAGTCAGGCCCGCAACCGCGAGGATGCCCGCAACCGGCTGGCCGACCTGATCCGCATGGCCACGGTCAAGCCCAAGCGGCGTATCCCGACCCGCCCCACCAAAGGGTCCGAGCGGCGGCGCCTGGCCGCCAAGGCGCAACGCGGCACGGTCAAGTCCCTGCGCGGCAAGGTCACCGGCGAGGAATGAGATGAACCAGACGGAAACCCTGCTGCAACGGCGCGAACGGCTGCTTGGCCCCTCGGTTCCGACCTTCTATCGCGACCCGGTCGAACTGGTGCACGGCGAAGGGGTCTGGCTGTGGGATGCCGACGGCCGCCGCTACCTGGATTGCTACAACAACGTGGCCCATGTCGGTCATTGCCACCCCCGCGTTGTCGCGGCCATTGCCAAGCAGGCCGGCACGCTCAACACCCACTCGCGCTATCTGCATCGCGGCATCCTGGATTATGTCGAGCGGCTGGGCGCCCGTTTCGGCCACGGCCTCAGCCAGATGGTCCCGGTCTGCACCGGGTCCGAGGCTAATGACGTGGCCATGCGCATGGCCCAGGCCGCGACCGGGCGCACCGGCTTCATCGCCACCGACGCGACCTATCACGGCAACACCGCCCTGGTGAGCCAGCTTTCGACCCGGCGCCCGCCCGTCGGTGGTTATGCCGGAAACATCCGCCTGGTCCCCGCCCCCGGCGGCGATGTCGACGCCGAGGCCTTCGCAAGCAGCGTGGCCCGCGCGGCCCAGGAGCTGGAAGAGGCCGGTCACGGCCTGGCCGGCCTGATGCTGTGCCCGATCTTCGCCAACGAGGGGTTTCCCGACGTGCCGCCCGGCTATGCCGACGCGGCGGTCGCGGCTGTGCGCAAGGCCGGCGGCCTGGTCCTGTGCGATGAGGTGCAGGCCGGGTTCGGCCGGGTCGGCAGCCATTTCTGGGGACATGAGCTTCTGGGTATCGCGCCTGATGCAGTGAGCATGGGCAAGCCCATGGGCAACGGCCACCCGGTCGCCGGGGTCATGACGCGGCCCGACATCATGGCGGCCTTTCGCGGTGCATTCGGCTATTTCAACACCTTCGGCGGCAACCCGGTCAGCGCCGCCGCCGCCAATGCCACCCTGTCGGTGATCGAGGACGAGGACCTTGTGACGAAGGCCCGGGACGTGGGCGCCTATGCCCGCGAAAGGCTGGCGGCCATCGGCCACCCGCTGATCGCCGGGCTGCGAGGCCGGGGCCTGTTTTTCGGGGCCGAGCTGCGGCATGCGGATGGAAGCGCGGCCAGCGACGCGACCGCCGACCTCGTCGAGGCGATGCGCCGGCGCGGCGTGCTCCTCAACCGGATCGGCCCCGAGGGGAACATCCTGAAGATCCGTCCGCCGATGGTGTTCGACCATGGCCACGCCGACCTGATGATCGCGACCCTGACCGAGGCGCTGGACGAGGTCGCGCCATGAGCGGGGGTGCAGGGCCGGGCGCAGGTGTCACCGACATGGCGGAGCTGGATCTTGATGCAATCGCGGGCAAGGTGCTTGCGCAGTGGGGCGGGGTGGCGGAGCCGCCGTCACTCATCGCCCACCGCGAGAACGCGGTTTTCGACGTCCGCCTGTCGGACGGTCGGCGCGCGGCCCTGAGGCTGCATCGTCCCGGCTATCGCACCGCCTCGGAGATCGCGGCCGAACTGGCCTGGACCGGCGCCCTGTCGCGGCTGGGCTTCGCTGCGCCCGCGCCGATCCCGACCCGCGACGGCCCGCTGGTCCTGCCGGCGGACGCGGGCTGTCTTGCCACGCTGATCGCCTGGGTCGAGGGCGCGCCGCTGGGCAGCGGCGAGGCCCCGCTGACCGGCGATCTGGCCGCGCAATGCGCGCTGCACCGTCGGATCGGGGCGCTGCTGGCGGGTCTTCACGCCACCTCGGACCGGATCGAGGGGGGCGCGGATCTGGACCGCCCGCGCTGGGACGCGGATGGACTTCTTGGTGAGGCCCCCCATTGGGGGCGCTTTTGGGAAAACCCCAGCCTCTCGGCCGCGGAAATGACCCTGTTGCAGGAAGCCCGTGACAAGGCCCGCGCCGTGCTGGACGCTTGTGAAGAGCCTGATTTCGGCCTGATCCACGCCGATCCCCTGCGCGAGAACATCTTCGCCCATGGTGAGGGGGACGCGCCCGGGCTTAGCCTGATCGACTATGATGACGGCGGGTTCGGATACCGCATGTACGACCTGGGCGTGGCCCTGACCCAATCGCTCGACAGCCCCCACGCCGCCGATCTGGCGGCGGCGCTTCTGGAGGGGTACGAGGACGCGCGCCCGCTGCCTCAAAATGCCCGGCGGGACCTGCCCATGTTCGTGATGCTGCGCTGCTGTGCCTCGCTGGGCTGGGTGGTGCCCCGCCTGCATCCCGGCCACTGGAAGATGGAGGTCTATCGCCGCCGCGCCATCGAGACGGCGGCGGCGTTCGTGGGGCGCGATCCCTAGACCAGCACTTCCATCGCTTTCTGGTGGCCGACGCCGAAGACGCGCTTGTAACGCTCGATCTCCTCGGGCGGGCCCATGGCCTTGCTGGGGTTGTCGGACAGCTTGACGGTCGGGCGGCCGTTCGCGGCGACCGCCTTGCACACCAGGCTGAAGGGCGCCAGCGCGTCCCCCGGCACCAGCCCGCGGAAGTCGTTGGTCATCAGCGTGCCCCAGCCGAAGGAGATCCGGACGCGGCCGGCAAAGCGGGCCTGCAACTGGGCGATCCGGTCCACGTCCAGCCCATCCGAAAAGATCACCAGCTTCTTGCGGGGATCCTCGCCCTTGGCCTGCCACCAGGCGATTGCGGCCTCGGCCCCTTCTTCGGGGCTGCCGCTGTCGATGCGCATCCCCGTCCAGGATGCCAGCCAGTCGGGGGCCCCGGCCAGGAAACCGGCGGTGCCATAGGTGTCGGGCAGGATGATGCGCAGGTTGCCGTCATGCTCTTCCTGCCATTCCTCCAGCACCCGGTAGGGGGCTTGGCGCAGCTCTGCGTCGCTGTCGGCAAGGGCGGCATAGACCATCGGCAACTCGTGGGCGTTGGTGCCGATCGCCTCGAGGTCGCGGTTCTTGGCGATGAGACAGTTCGAGGTGCCGACGAATTTCGAGCCCAGCCCCTCGACCATGGCGCGCACGCACCAATCCTGCCACAGGAAGGAATGGCGCCGCCGGGTGCCGAAATCGGCCAGGCGCAGGTTCGGCACCTCGCGCAGCTTCTCGACTTTTTCCCACAGCTTGGTCATCGCCCGGGCATAAAGCACCTGAAGCTCGAACCGGCCCATGTCCTGCATCACCGCGCGCGACCGCAGTTCCATCAGCACGGCCAGCGCCGGGATCTCCCACAGCATGACCTCGGGCCACTTGCCCTCGAACGTCAGCTCGTATTGCCCGTCGCGCTTTTCCAGGTGGTAGGGCGGCAGGCGCAGGGCCTCGAACCACTCCATGAAATCGGGGCGGAACATCTGGCGCTTGCCATAAAAGGTATTGCCGCGCAGCCAGGTCGACTCGCCGCGCGTCAGCGACAGCGAACGGATGTGATCAAGTTGCTCACGAAGCTCGCCCTCGTCGACGATGTCGGCCAGGCGGATCTGCTTGGAGCGGTTGATGAGGCTGAAGGTGACATTCGCCTCGGGCCGGTTGCGGAACACCGACTGGCACATCAGCAGCTTGTAGAAATCCGTGTCGATCAGCGACCGTACGATCGGGTCGATCTTCCAGCGGTGGTCATAGACCCGGGCGGCGATATCGACCATCTCAGCGCTCCAGCACGACGTCGGCGGCCAGCATTGCGGCCCGCGCCTCCTCGAGGGATCCGTCAAGGTCGATCCCTCGGCAGGCGCTTTCAACGACCCGGACGCGGTATCCCAGCCGAGCAGCATCTAGCGCCGAGTAGAGGACACAGAAATCCGTCGCCAGCCCGACGATCGTCACGCTGTCGACGCCGCGGCTGCCAAGGTAGCCGTCCAGCCCCGTCGGGGTTTCATGGTCGTTCTCGAAAAAGGCGGAATAGCTGTCCACATCGGGGCGAAAGCCCTTGCGTAGGATCATGTCGGCCCGGTCGGTGTGCAGGTCCAGCAGCAGGCGCGCGCCGTCGGATCCCTGGACGCAATGGTCGGGCCACAGCACCTGTGGGCCGTAGGGCATGTCGGTGACATCGAAGGGCGCTTTGTCCGGATGCTGCGAGGCAAAGGACGAATGCCCCTCCGGGTGCCAGTCCTGGGTCAGGACGCGAACGGAAAACTCGTCCATCATGCGGTTGATGGGCGCGACCACGGCATCCCCATCCTCGACCGCCAAGGCTCCGCCCGGACAGAAATCATACTGCACGTCGATGACGATCAGGGCTTCGTTGGCGGGTCGCATGGCTGTCTCCCTCAGGCTGCGTTAACTGGTTAAGAGGCCCTTGCCATGGCGTCAATGGCGGCAGATTGCCCGATCCGGACCGCATCTGGGCTGTCGCCGTCCGCTGCGTGCCCTTGCCTGACGGCGCGCGGCTGCGTAGATCGCAGCCATGATCACCGTTGCCGCATTGTACCACTTCGCCCGATTCTCCGACCCTGACGCCCTGCGCGCACCGATCCGCGCGCTTTGCGAGGGCCACGGCCTGCGCGGGACGCTGCTTCTGGCCCCCGAGGGGGTCAATGGGACGGTCGCCGGATCGCGGGGGGGTATCGCCGCGCTGATCGCCCATCTGCGCGCGCTGCCGGGCTGTGCCGGGCTGGAGTGGAAGGAAAGCCACGCCGAGGAGATGCCGTTCCTGCGGCTGCGGGTGCGCCTCAAGCGCGAGATCGTCACCATGGGCCAGCCCGATGTCGACCCGACGGCGGCGGTGGGGCGTTATGTGGCGCCGGCTGACTGGAACGAATTGATCGGTCAGGAAGACGTCGTCGTGATCGACACCCGCAACGATTATGAGGTGGGGATCGGCACGTTCGAGGGCGCGGTCGACCCCGGCACCCGCAGTTTCGGCGAATTTCCTGCCTGGTGGCGCGCCAACCGCGAGCGGTTCCACAACAAGCGCGTGGCCATGTTCTGCACCGGCGGTATCCGTTGCGAGAAATCGACCAACTTCCTGCTAGGCGAGGGGGTGGATGAGGTCTTTCACCTCAAGGGCGGCATCCTGAAATACCTTGAGGAGGTCCCGGCCGAGGACAGCCGCTGGCAGGGCGAATGCTTCGTCTTTGATCAGCGGGTTTCCGTGGGCCACGGGCTGGAACAGGGCAGCCACGTGCTGTGCCATGCCTGCCGCCGCCCGCTTGCAATGCCTGACCTGGGCCGCCCGGAATACGAGGCGGGGGTGCAGTGCCACCAATGTGTCGACCAGTTCTCCGAAGCGGACCGGGAGCGGTTCCGCGAGCGCCAGCGCCAGATCGCCCTGGCTCGCAAACGGGGGGAGCGGCACCTGGGCAGCCCCGACTGAGGCCGCGCCGTCGCGCATTGCCGGGCGCTTTCCTAGACGGCCCCACCCTTGCGCGCATCGCTGCCCGACCGTAGCTTCGGCGCGCTCGTCGCAACGGCCTACAGGGCCCCGGGCCCGACAGGAGGCGCCTTTGTTCGACCCCGCCCTTCCCGCCCCGGCCGCGCCGAGGCCCCTGGACGCCGCCGCGCCCCCGCCGGCGCTGGCCCGGCTGGCCGCGCCCTGGCTGGAACCCGACGCCGGGCCCTGGCAGCTGCTGACCGGGGGACGCACAAACCGGGTCTGGGCGGCGGGCGACGTGATCTGCAAATCCTACGACCCGGATGGCGCCACGCCCCTCTTTGCCAATGACGCCGGGGCCGAGGCCGCGATCCTGCGGCACCTGTCCCCAAACGGTCTGGCGCCCGGGTTGCTGGCCGAGGTGAAGGCCGGGCAAGCCGGCGATGCCCGCCCCGCGATCCTTTACCGGAAAGCGGCGGGAAGGCCCCTGGCACGGCCGAATGCGGCTCTTATAAAGGCCCTTTCGCGTGTTCATGCCCTCAACCCGCCGGCGTGGCTGCCGCCGGCACCCCAAGGGCCGCGCGCGCTGTCGGATCAATGCGCCCCCATGCTGGCCGAACTGCCGGCGGACCTGGCGGCGGACCTGCGGTCCCGGCGCCCGGATCTGCCCGCACCCAGCGGGCTGGCCCCATCGAAACCGGCTCTTTTACACGGGGATCCCGTCGCCGCGAACGCGATCGAGGGGGCGGACGGGCAGGTCACGCTGGTTGACTGGCAATGTCCGGCATCGGGCGACCCGGTGCTGGATCTTGCCACAGCCCTCTCGCCCGCGATGCAGATCACCTATGGCCGCGCGCCGCTGGAGAAGACCGAGCGGCAGGCCCTGATCGCGGTTTACCCCGAGCCCGGGGTGCGGCAACGGTTGGGGGCTTGGTCAGCGCTGCTGCATTGGCGGATGGCAGTCTATTGCGCCTGGCGCGGTGTTCGGCCCGGCGGGGACCCCGCCCGCGCACGGCAGGCGATGACGGCGGAGCTGGCCGCCGCCGGTCTTTGAACGACTGCGAAAGCGGCTCTAAAGTAGGCTGATCAGCCAGGCCGAGCCGAGGGTTGTCACTGCCCCGGCGGCAAACCACAGGATCGGGTGGATGCTGCCCATCTGCACCTCGACCTCGCGCGGCTGGCTTTGTCGTTGCAGGGCTTCCTGGGCAAGCACAGGCAGGCGCGGGCCGAACCGGGCCAGCACCCGGGCGGTCAGCATCAGGTCGCGGGCGAAGGCCCGGGGACCGATGGATTCGGCGATGTAGCTTTCCACCACTGGGCGGGCCACCTGCCAGATGTTGATATGGGGGTTGAGCGAGCGCGCCACCCCCTCGACCACCACCATGGTCCGTTGCAGCAGGATCAGCTCGGTCCGCGTCTCCATCCCGAAACGCTCGGTCACCTCGAAGAGGTAGCTGAGCAGCCGGCCCATTGAGATCCGGGTCGCGTCCATGCCGAAAATCGGCTCTCCGACAGAGCGAAGGGCCTGGGCGAACTCGTCGATGTCGCGGTCGGGGGGCACGTAGCCTGCCTCGAAATGGACCTCCGCGACGCGTCGGTAATCCTTGCGGATGAAGCCATAGAGGATCTCGGCATAGACCCGTCGGGTATATTCGTCGATCCGGCCCATGATGCCGAAGTCCAGGGCCACGATTGTGCCGTCGGCGGCCACCTTCATGTTGCCCTGATGCATATCCGCGTGGAAGAACCCGTCGCGCAGCGCGTGGCTGAGAAACAGTTGCAGGACCCGGTCGCCCAGAGCCTCGCGGTCGTGACCGGCGGCGTCCAGCGCGGCGATGTCGCCCAGCGGCACCCCCTCGATCCATTCCATCGTCATCACCCGGCGGGCCGAGTGGACGTAATCCGTGGTCGGCACGGCAAAGCCCGCGTCACCGCCGGTGTTGGCCGCGAACTCGGCGCAGGCGGCGGTTTCGACGCGCATGTCCAGCTCGCCCATGACGACGCCCTCGAAATGGCGGATCACGTCGGTCGGATGCAGCCGGCGCGAGGCGGGCGACAGGATCTCGACCGTCCGGGCCGCCAGGTAGAAGGCGTCGATGTCCTTGCGAAAGGCCCGCTCGATCCCCGGGCGCAGGACCTTGATCGCCACCTCCTCGCCGTTGGTGGCAAGGCGGGCCTTGTGAACCTGGGCGATGGAGGCCGCCGCGATGGGCTCGCTGATCTCACTGAACAGCGCGTCCCACGGCTCGCCCAGCTCGACCTCGATCGTGCGCTTCGCCTCGGCCAGCGGGAAGGGCGGCAGCTTGTCCTGAAGAAAGCGCAGCTGCATCGCCAGTTCGTCGCCGACCACGTCGGGGCGGGTCGACATGATCTGGCCGAACTTGATGAACGCGGGCCCCAGCGCGGTCAGGGCGCGTGGAACGGGCGGCAGGCTGGTGTCGCCGCGCAGGCCCAGGAAGCCGAACGGCTTGGCCAGCAGCCGCACCAGAAGGCGGATGCGGGGCGGGGCCTGAAACGCCTCGAGCACGGGGCCCATCGCCCCGGTGCGTTCCAGCGTGGCGCCGGTCTGGACCAGACGCCAGAGGTTGTGCGGCCCGCGCACCTAGAGTTTCCAGCCCGAGTGCAGCGCCGCCACCCCGAAGGTGAGGTTGCGGTATTTCACCTGGCCGAATCCTGCCTGGCGGATCATCGCGGCAAAGCTTTCCTGGTCGGGAAACTTGCGGATCGATTCCACCAGATACTGATAGCTGTCGCGATCATTGGCGATCACCTGGCCCATGGCCGGGATGACGTTGAAGGAATAGCGGTCATAGGCCCATTGCATCGCCGGGTTTGGGATCTGACTGAATTCCAGCACCATCAGACGGCCGCCGGGCTTGAGCACGCGGTAGGCCTCGGACAGGGCGTCGGGAATGCGGGTCACGTTCCGGATGCCGAAGCTGATGGTGTAGACGTCGAAGCTGTCATCCTCGAACGGAAGCTGCATGGCGTCGCCGACGATCCAGGACAGGCGGTCGGCGCGGGCACCGGCCTCGGCGCGGCGGCGGCCCTCGACCAGCATCTGCTCGGTCATGTCCAGCACCACGGCCTCGGCATCGCCCGCCCGGTCGAGGAACCGGAACGAGATGTCGCCCGTGCCCCCCGCCACGTCCAGCAGGCGCTGGCCGGGACGCGGCGCCAGCCAGTCCATCATCGCGTCCTTCCACAGCCGGTGGACCCCGCCGGACATGACGTCGTTCATCACATCGTAGCGCGAGGCTACATTGGTGAAGACGCCGTGCACCATGCCGGCCTTCTCGTCCTCGGGGACGGTTCTGAACCCGAAATGCGTCGTATTCTTCTGCTCGTCGGTCATCCGGGCCTTGCCGTTTGCTGAAACACACCCTTCTTATAGGACGCCGCTCCGCCGTTACAATGCGAAGGTCCGAACCCCATGCCCGAACTTCCCGAGGTCGAAACCGTCCGGCGCGGACTGGAACCGGTGATGGAAGGTCGGCGGATCCTGCGGGCCGACGTCCGCCGCCCCGATCTGCGCCGCCCCTTCCCCGAACGGATGGCCGAGCGCCTGACGGGCGCCGAGGTGCTGCGCCTGCGGCGGCGGTCGAAATACCTGCTGTTGGACCTGTCGACGGGCGAGACGTTGATCGTGCATCTGGGCATGTCCGGGCGGATGCTGATCTCGATCGACGAGGAACGGCATGGCCCGGGTCAGTTCCACCACGCCCATTCCGCGCCCGGAAAGCACGACCACGTCGTGCTGGACATGGAGGGGGGCGCGCGGATCACCTTCAACGATCCGCGCCGGTTCGGGTCGATGGACCTTGCCCCGACCGAGGGGCTGGAGGGGCACCCCCTGCTGGCGGTTATCGGGCCCGAACCCCTGGGGAACGGGTTCTCGGGGACTTACCTGGCCGAACGTCTGCGCGGGCGGAATACGCCCGTCAAATCGGCGCTGCTGGATCAGGGAATCGTCGCGGGCCTGGGTAACATCTATGTCTGCGAGGCGCTGTTTCGCGCCGGGATCTCGCCCCGTCGCAAGGCCGGCGCCCTGTCGTCCGCCCGCGCCGAGGCGCTGGTGCCGATCATCCGCGAGGTGCTTCAGGAGGCGATCGCCTCGGGGGGCTCTTCTTTGCGCGATTATCGGCAGGCGGACGGGGAGCTGGGCTATTTCCAGCACAGTTTCCAGGTCTATGGCCGCGAGGACCAGCCTTGTGCGACCCCCGGCTGCGGGGCGCGTATTCGTCGAATCACGCAGGCAGGCAGATCGACCTTCTATTGCGCGCAATGCCAAAGATAGCTTGAACCGGCCCGCGCGAATGTTAAGGAATCGGGTCTGACAAAAGCGAAGGAAGGGGCGTGCCATGGCTTACGAGACGCTGAATGTGGAGATCGAGGATCACGTCGCCATCGTGAGGCTGAACCGCCCCGAGGCGCTCAACGCCCTCAACGCGCAACTGATGTCCGAGCTGGCCGACTGCCTGCGCTCGATGGAGGTCAACGACAAGGTGCGTGTGACCATCCTGACCGGATCCGAGAAGGCTTTTGCCGCCGGCGCCGACATCACCGAGATGGCCGAGAAAAGCTTTGTCGATGTTTTCACGGAGGATCTCTTCTCAGCCGAGACCGACCAGATCCTGCGTTGTCGCAAGCCGATCATCGCGGCGGTCGCGGGCTATGCGCTGGGCGGGGGTTGCGAGCTGGCGATGATGTGCGACTTCATCATCGCCGCCGACACGGCCAAGTTCGGCCAGCCTGAGATCAACCTGGGCATTGTCGCGGGAATCGGCGGCACCCAGCGTCTGACCCGCTTTGTCGGCAAGTCCAAGGCAATGGAAATGCACCTGACAGGCCGGTTCATGGATGCCGAGGAGGCAGAGCGCTCTGGCCTGGTCAGCCGCGTCGTGCCCGCCAAGCGCCTGATCGAAGAGGCAACCGCGGCGGCCCAGAAGATCGCCGAGAAATCCGCCCTGACCACCATGGTCGTCAAGGAAGCGGTCAACCGCTCCTATGAAACCACGCTCTCCGAAGGGCTTCTGTTCGAACGCCGCGTCTTCCACGCGCTGTTCGCCACAGAGGACCAGAAAGAGGGGATGAACGCCTTTGTCGAGAAGCGCGAACCGCAGTTTCGCGATAAATAGGCCAAAATTCACAGGCGCGCGGCGGCTGCTGTTGACACGAACCCGAGTCGCCCCTAGAAGCGCCACTTCTGAATAGATCGTGACCCGAACAGAACGGACAGCGCAACCATGGCTAACTCGCCTCAGGCAAAAAAACGCGCGCGCCAGAATGAGCGCCGCCAGAACGTGAACAAGGCCCGCCGTTCGCGGATCCGGACCTTCCTCCGCAAGGTCGAGGAAGCGATTACCTCCGGCGACGCGGATGCCGCCAAGACCGCCCTTCAGCAGGCCCAGCCCGAGCTGATGCGCGGCGTTACCAAAGGCGTGATGCACAAGAGCACCGCCTCGCGCAAGATGTCGCGCCTGAACAGCCGGGTCAAAGCCCTGGCCTGATCGCCGACAGATTTTGAAGATCCGGAATTCGGGCGCAACCATATGGTTAGCGCCCTTTTTTCGTTCATCCCGCGGTTGAAGCGCATGCAACTGTGGGCCTTTGGCAACGCCCATCGGATTCGGTTTCCACAACCCTCTGAGTCAAGCGTGAAGATCAGTTGCCTGTGCCGTGCACGGCTTGCTAGCTTGGTCTTGCGATTCACATCGTTGTCTTGGGGGACAGTTAACGAGCGCGGGCAAGTCGCGCGGCCAGGCACAGGATTTTCCTGAGCAGGTCGGGCGGGATCGAAAGCCGCCAAAGGCTTTGCGCTTGCTGTTGTCGGTGCGGTTTTTTGTAGTCTGCTCGTCTATGTCGGAGCGTCGCCGTCAGCATGCGCTGACGGAACGGACGAGGTTTTCCGAAGTGTCCCCTGAAGCCGCGGTTCGCGGTCCGAACGCCGAGAGGTCTCGACGGGTCATCCCGTCGATCATCTCTGCGTGCAGGGCCGGGGACAGGACGTTGCGCGCTGCCAGTGTGGTGGTCGGGGCCTTTGCTGCAAAAGGCCCGCCGCCACATGCGTCAACGTAGCGGCGGCTTGTGACAGTGGTGTGAACCTGCACGAACACCTGGGGGGCCTCATCGGATGGAAGGCCCGGGGATCGCTGTTTGGGGCGGTCCTGCACAATAAAGAAACGGGCTATAAAAAATGACCGATGACACTTGGGGACGTGTTAGCAAGCTTTTGAAAAGGTCGGTGGGGAACAACAATTACACAACCTGGATCAAGCCGCTTCGATTTCTGAAGGAAGAGGCGGGCGTCGTGACCTTCGGCGTTCCGACCGTCTTTATCGGCGACTGGGTGTCGCGGAACTTCGGGGATCAGATCCGCCAGCACCTGATGGCTGAGGGCGAGGCTGTGGAACGGTTGCGTTTCGTTGTTGCACCGCCGGCCCAGGCCAGCGCCGACCAGGCCTGTGCCGCCACGGCGGGCGATGCCCCCGCGGGCAAGGCCCAGGCCGCACGCGCCGGCCGTGACCCCGAGGACGGGGACATGGACGAGGCCGCGACGACCACCCGCACCGCCACCGTGCCAGCCAGCGCCGCCTCGGTCACCGACGAGATCCCGGGGGCGCCGCTCGATGCCCGCTTCACCTTCGACAGCTTCGTCGTCGGCAAGCCGAACGAGCTGGCAAACGCCGCCGCGCGGCGGGTTGCCTCCTCGGGGCCCGTGACGTTCAACCCGCTTTTCCTTTATGGCGGCGTCGGTCTCGGCAAGACCCACCTGATGCACGCCATCGCGTGGGAGCTTCAGGCCCGCAGCCCCGAAAAGAAGGTCGTGTATCTCTCGGCTGAACAGTTCATGTACCGCTTCGTGCAATCCCTGCGCGACCGCTCGACCATGGATTTCAAACAGCTATTCCGCTCGGTCGATGTTCTGATGGTGGATGACGTTCAGTTCATCGCCGGCAAGAACTCCACCCAGGACGAATTCTTCCATACCTTCAACGCGTTGGTCGATCAGGGCCGGCAGATCATCATCTCGGGCGACCGCTCGCCCTCGGAGATGGACGGCATGGACGAGCGCATCCGCTCGCGGCTGCAATGGGGTCTGGTCGTCGACCTGCACCCGACCGACTACGAACTGCGCCTCGGGATCCTGCAGTCCAAGGTCGAGCAGTATCGCCGCGACTATCCGCAACTGGATATCGCCAACGGCGTGCTGGAATTCCTGGCGCATCGCATCTCGACCAACGTGCGGGTGCTGGAAGGCGCGCTGACGCGCCTCTTCGCCTTCGCCTCTCTTGTGGGCCGCGAGATCACGCTGGACCTGACCCAGGACTGCCTGGCCGACATTCTGCGCGCCAGCGACCGTAAGGTCACGATCGACGAAATCATCCGCAAGGTCAGCGAGCATTACAACATCCGCATGTCGGACATCCTCAGCCCCAAGCGGACGCGCACCATTGCCCGCCCGCGCCAGGTGGCGATGTATCTCGCCAAGCAGCTGACCTCGCGGTCGCTGCCCGAGATCGGCCGGCGTTTCGGCGGTCGCGACCACACCACGGTGCTGCACGCGGTCCGCAAGATCGAGGAGCTGCGGTCGATCGACAACCAGATCGACGAGGATGTGGAACTTTTGCGCCGCATGCTCGAGGCATGATCGGGGGGTGCCCGCGCACCCCTTGACGCCCCTGATTGAACGTCGGACAGTCCGGAAAATAAGCTTGAGCCGCCGGTATTTTCGGATACCTTGCCGGCCCCGGCAGCACGAGGGACTATCAAAATGAAGATCAGCATCGAACGCGGCACGCTTCTGAAGGCCGTGGCACAGGCGCAATCGGTGGTCGAACGCCGCAACACCATCCCGATCCTGGCCAATGTGCTGATCGAAGCCGACGCGAACTCGGTCAGTTTCCGGGCGACCGACCTGGATATCGAGGTTGTCGACAAGACCGTCGCCCATGTGGAACGCCCCGGCGCTACCACCGTCAGCGCCGTCACCTTGCACGAGATTGTCCGCAAGCTGCCCGACGGGGCGCTGGTTCAGTTGACCGACGACGGCACCTCGGGCCGCCTGACGGTCGAGGCCGGACGCTCGAACTTCGCGCTGGCGACCCTGCCCAAGGAAGATTTTCCGGTCATGGCCTCGTCGGAGTATCAGTCGAACTTCAGCGCGCCCGCCCCGGTGCTGCGGCGCCTGTTCGACAAGTCCAAGTTTGCCATCTCGACCGAAGAGACCCGCTATTACCTGAACGGCGTCTACATGCATGTCGCCGAGGCCGAGGATGGCCGCATGCTGCGCTGTGTGGCCACAGACGGCCACCGTCTTGCCCGGATCGACACGCCGCTGCCCGAAGGGGCCGCCGACATGCCCGGCGTCATCGTGCCCCGCAAGACCGTGGGCGAGCTGCGCAAGCTGCTGGACGATGACGACGCCGAGATCGCGGTCTCGGTCTCCGAGACCAAGGTCCGTTTCGCCACGCCCGAGATCACGCTGACCTCCAAGGTGATCGACGGGACTTTCCCCGATTACACGCGGGTCATTCCGATGGGCAACACTCGCCGGCTTGAGGTGGACGCACAGGAATTCGCCAAGGCCGTCGACCGTGTCGCGACCGTCAGCTCCGAGCGTTCGCGCGCCGTCAAGCTGTCGCTGGACGAGGACCGGCTGATCCTGTCGGTCAACGCCCCCGACAGCGGCGCCGCCGAAGAGGAGCTTGCCGTCGCCTATGCCGACGAGAAGCTCGAGATCGGGTTCAACGCCAAATACCTGCTTGAGATCGCAAGCCAGGTGGACCGCGAGAATGCGGTCTTCATGTTCAACTCCTCGGGCGATCCCACCTTGATGCGCGAGGGCAACGACAGCTCGGCCGTCTATGTCGTGATGCCGATGCGCGTTTGACGCCGGGCGTCGCCGGAGGGAATGCCGGCCCGCCGGCCTGCCAAGGGGCGCCCGCGACATGAGTCGGTTGATCCTGAGCCACCTGTCGCTGTCGCGCTTCCGCTCGCACCGCACGCTGGACCTGGCGCTTGACGGGCGCCCGGTCGCGATTTTTGGTCCGAACGGGGCCGGCAAGACCAACATCCTCGAGGCCATATCCCTGCTGTCGCCGGGGCGCGGAATGCGCCGCGCCGCGATGGAAGAGATCGCCCGCAAGCCCGAGGCATTGGGCTGGAAACTGCGGGCCGAGCTGACCGGGCCGGGCGTTAGCCATGAAATCGCGATGCGGTCCGAGGCCGGCACCCCCCGCACCCTGTCAATCGACGAGAAGCCGGCTGCGCAGATGGCTTTGGGCCGGATGATCCGTATCCTGTGGCTGATCCCGGCCATGGACCGGCTGTGGATCGAGGGGGCCGAGGGGCGCCGCCGCTTTCTCGACCGCGTCACACTGAGTTTCGAGCCTGCCCATGGTGAGGCGTCGCTGGCCTATGAAAAGGCCATGCGGGAACGCAACCGCCTGCTGAAGGACCAAGCGCGCGACCCGGCATGGTATGGCGCATTGGAATCCCAGATGGCGCGCTTGGGCGCAGAGATCCGGCAGAACCGTGCCGAGGCGCTTACCGCGCTGAGCCTGGCCCAGACCGACGCCACAACCGCCTTTCCGACCGCCCAACTTCGGATGGAGGAGGCGGGGCAGGAGGGCGTTGAAGACCCGGCGATGGACGAAGCGTCCCTGCGGGAGGCGCTGGCCCGCGGCCGCGCCCGCGACATGGCGGCCGGTCGCACCTTGGTCGGACCCCACCGCGCCGATCTTGTCGCCATCTACGAAGCCAAGGGCATGGAGGCGCGCCATTGCTCGACCGGCGAGCAGAAGGCGCTTCTGATTTCGCTGATCCTGGCCAATGCGCGGGCACTCTCGGCCCGGCTCGACGCGCCGCCGATCCTGCTTCTTGATGAGGTGGCGGCCCACCTGGACGAGGCCCGGCGCGCCGCCCTTTACGACGAGATCACCGGCCTGGGGGCCCAGGCCTTCATGACGGGGACCGAGCCCGGACTGTTCCGCGCCGTGGGCGACCGGGCCATGGCGGTCGCGGTCGACGAGACCGACGGCGCCAGCACCACGCGGATCCTTGCCCGTCTGCCTGACGACCGCTCGCCCGAGGAGAGGCCATGACTGTCACCATCGCACAGCTTGCCATTTATGCAGGGGCGCTTTTCGTGCTGTTCCTGACCCCCGGCCCGGTCTGGGTGGCCCTGACCGCGCGCGCCATGTCCGGCGGGTTCCACGCCGCCTGGCCGCTGGCAATGGGCGTCGTGGTGGGCGATGTCCTGTGGCCGCTGCTGGCGGTGCTGGGCGCGGTCTGGATCGTGGACACGTTCGAGGGCTTCATGACCATCATGCGCTGGATCGCCAGCGGGGTCTTCCTGGTGATGGGCGGCATGCTGATCCGCCACGCCGACCGGTCGATCGCGACCGACAGCCGCCTTACCCGTCCCGGCATGTGGGCGGGCTTTGTCGCTGGGCTGGCGGTGATCCTGGGCAATCCCAAGGCGATCCTGTTCTACATGGGGGTGCTGCCGGGGTTCTTCGATCTCAGCGGCCTGCGGGCGGCGGACATCGTCGCGATCTGCACCCTCAGCTTCATGGTGCCTCTTGTCGGCAACCTGATGCTGGCCGTGTTCATCGGCCGCGCCCGCGCCCTTCTGAGCAGCCCGCGCGCCCTGCGACGGACCAATCTGATCGCCGGGGGGCTGCTGATTATCGTAGGTTGTGTCATCCCCTTCGCATAACCGCGAAATATAGGGGTGAAGGCGTGACATTCCCGGCCGGCCCCCGTATAAAAACGGGACGTTCACAAGGAAGGTCCGCATGGCCGAACAGCTGCAAAACGCCGAAGAATACGGCGCCGATTCCATTAAGGTTCTCAAAGGCTTGGAGGCGGTCCGCAAACGCCCCGGCATGTATATCGGCGATACCGACGACGGAAGCGGCCTGCATCACATGGTCTACGAGGTCGTCGACAACGGCATCGACGAGGCTTTGGCCGGTCATGCCGACGCCGTGACCGTGCGGATCCACGCCGACAGCAGCGTTTCCGTCAGCGACAACGGGCGCGGGATTCCGGTCGGCATCCACGAGGAAGAGGGCGTCTCGGCGGCCGAGGTCATCATGACCCAACTCCACGCGGGCGGTAAGTTCGACCAGAACTCCTACAAGGTCTCGGGCGGTCTGCACGGGGTGGGTGTCTCGGTGGTGAACGCGCTGTCGGACTGGCTGGAACTGCGGGTCTGGCGCGACGGCAAGGAGCATTACGCCCGGTTCGAGCGGGGCGACACGGCCGAGCATCTGACCGTCGTTGGCGACGCCAACGGCCGCAAGGGCACCGAGGTGCGGTTCCTGGCCTCGACCGACACGTTCTCGAACCTGGAATATTCTTTCAAGACGCTGGAGCATCGCCTGCGCGAACTGGCCTTCCTGAACTCGGGCGTGAAGATCGTGCTGGAGGACCTGCGCCCCGCCGAGCCCCTGCGCACCGAACTGGTCTACGAAGGCGGCGTGCGCGAGTTCGTGAAATATCTCGACCGCTCCAAGACCCCGGTGATGGATGCGCCCATCTATGTCTCGGGCGAGCGTGACGGCATCGGCGTCGAGGTCGCGATGTGGTGGAACGACAGCTACCACGAGACGGTGCTGCCCTTCACCAACAACATTCCCCAGCGCGACGGCGGCACCCACATGGCCGGTTTCCGCGGCGCGCTGACCCGCACCATCAACAACTACGCCCAGTCCAGCGGCATCGCCAAGAAAGAGAAGATCTCGTTCACCGGCGACGACGCCCGCGAGGGTCTGACCTGCGTGCTGTCGGTGAAGGTGCCGGATCCAAAGTTCAGCTCTCAGACCAAGGACAAGCTTGTCTCCTCCGAGGTGCGCCCCGCGGTCGAGGGTCTGATGAACGAAAAGCTGGCCGAGTGGTTCGAGGAGAACCCCAACGAGGCCCGCCAGATCGTCGGCAAGATCGTCGAGGCCGCGATGGCCCGCGAGGCCGCCCGCAAGGCGCGCGAACTGACCCGGCGCAAGTCGGCGATGGACGTGAACTTTCTGGCCGGCAAGCTGAAGGACTGTTCCGAAAAGGACCCCTCGAAGACCGAGGTGTTTCTGGTCGAGGGTGACAGCGCTGGCGGCTCGGCCCAGACCGGTCGCGACCGGCGCACCCAGGCGGTGCTGCCCCTGCGCGGCAAGATCCTGAACGTGGAACGCGCCCGTTTCGACCGGATGCTTGGCAGTCAGGAAATCGGCAACCTTGTGATGGCGCTTGGCACCGGCATCGGCCGAGACGAATTCGACATCTCGAAGCTGCGCTACCACAAGATCGTCATCATGACCGACGCCGACGTCGACGGCGCCCACATCCGCACGCTGCTTCTGACCTTCTTCTTCCGCCAGATGCCCGAGCTGATCGAGGGGGGCTATCTTTATATCGCGCAGCCCCCGCTTTACAAAGTGGCCCGCGGCAAGTCCGAGGTCTATCTGAAGGACCAGACCGCGCTGGAGGATTACCTGATCCAGCAGGGTGTCGATGGCGCGGTCCTGCGCCTTGGCACGGGCGAAGAGATCATGGGTCAGGATCTGGCCCGCGTCGTCGAAGAGGCCCGCCAGACCCGGCGCATCCTTCAGGCCTTCCCCACCCACTACCCGTCCCACATCCTTGAACAGGCCGCCATCGCCGGCGCCTTCAAGCCCGGTGTGGTGGATGCCGATCTGCAAGGCACCGCCGACCGCGTGGCCGAGCGTCTGGACCTGATCGCCGTGGAATACGAGCGTGGCTGGCAAGGCCGCCAGACCCAGGATCGTGGCCTGCGCCTGAACCGCACCCTGCGTGGGGTCGAAGAGGTCCGCACCCTTGACGGGCAGGTCCTGCGTTCGGGCGAATCCCGCCGTCTGGGGCAGATGACCGATGCGCTGCAGGAGGTTTACGACAAGCCCGCCAAGCTGGTCCGCAAGGACCGCGAGCAGCTGATCTATGGCCCCGTCGACCTGCTGGACGCCATCCTGACCGAGGGCGAGAAGGGCCTGTCGCTGCAACGCTACAAGGGCCTAGGAGAGATGAACCCCGACCAGCTGTGGGAAACCACCCTCGACCCCGAGGCCCGCACCCTGTTGCAGGTCCGCATCGAGGACCTGGCCGAGGCCGACGACATCTTCACCAAGCTGATGGGCGACGTGGTCGAACCCCGGCGCGAGTTCATCCAGACCAACGCCCTCAACGTCGAGAATCTGGACGCCTGAGGCCAAACTTCGGCCCTACCCGACATGCCAAGCGGCGCGCATCTCCTGCGCGCCGTTTTTCGTTCGGGGGGCTGTTTTCGGGGGCTTGAAAGCGAAAAGCCCCGGCCGGGAGGGCCGAGGCTTTTGGTTTGTAAGGTCCCCGGTGCCGCAGGCTGGGTGGGGGCAATAAATCCACGACACCGGGGTTAGCGCTTCATCGCTATGGGATCCTTATCGCAGTCAATCAGGGTCAGAAGGTGATCCGAACGCGGAGGGGGCGGGGTAATTCGTGGGCAAGATTGGGGCGGGATCCGCGGCTGATGGGGGATTCGCCCGCTTCCTCACCGCCATGCTTGATTTCCCGGGGATCAGACGCCACCATTCGGGAATGAACACTCACACCCCCGTGCCCCTTACAGGCCAGGCCCCCGACGACAAGGTCCATTTCCAGCGGCGCGAGCTGGGGGCGATCATGGGGCTTTACGGGCGGATGGTCGCCGCCGGAGAGTGGCGGGATTATGGCATCTCGAGCTTGCGCGAGGTGGCGATCTTCTCGATTTTCCGGCGCACGGCCGAGCACCCGATCTACAGAATCGAAAAGCGCCCGCGCCTGGCCCTGCGGCAGGGGCAATATTCGGTGATCGGAATGGATGGGCGGATCCTGAAACGCGGGCACGATCTGAAAAGCGTCCTGCGGGTGCTGGAGCGAAAATTGATCCGGGCGGTCGAGTAGCCGCCCTTTTTTTCGGACATTCGCCGGGGGCCGGGCGGGTTCAGCCCCGGGGCACGGGCGGACGGCGGCGGCTGCGCAATTCGCCGAACTCGGCTTGGGCGATCCGGGCGACGGCCGTTTCCAGAGGCTCGACCGCGACCTGCATGTGATGGGCGTTGGCGTGGATCAACGTTTCGGGATCCAGCAGCATGCCCACGTGTCCTTTCCAGAAGATCAGGTCGCCCCGCTGCAGGGGGGCGTCGGGGGACAGGTCCTTTCCGGGGCCTGCCTCCTGCTGATCGCTGTCGCGGGGGAAGTCGATGCCACAGCTCAGCAGCGCGCGCTGGACCAGGCCGCTGCAATCGATTCCGTCGGCGCTGTTGCCGCCCCACAGGTAGGGTGTGCCCAGGAAGGACAGGGCGACGGCGGCGGGATCGCTGTCGGGGCGGTCCAGCGGCGCCAGGTGTTGCATTGGCACGTGGCCGCCATCCGCCAGCCGGGCGAACCGACCCTCGGTGCCGGTGACGTTCAACAGGGCGCCATGGCTCAAACGCCTCAGATCGCGGGATTTGAAATTCGCCTTGTCATAGACATGGGTGGCCAGGGCCGCCACCCGGTGGGTGACGGGGCCGTCGGGGCCAAGGGCATCCTCGGGCAGGTAGCCGACGTAGCCGTCATTCGCCGCCTGGCCAAAGGCGTAGCCGTCCCGCCGTTCCAGCACCAGGAACCCTTCGCCCGCTAGTAGCTGGCGATCGCGGGCGCCCCCGGGCGCACGGCAGAGATCGACCAGCGGCACGGCGACCCGATGGGCGGTGCCCGGGGTGAAGCGTTCGGCCTGCACCTTGCCCCGAAGGCTGTCGTGGGCGACGCGGCCATTGGCCGGGGTCAGGCGCGGATCGCTCATGCCAGCAGCACCCGCTCGATCGTGTGGAGCAGGGCGCGCGGGCCCTGGCCCAGCCCGCCCTTGGGCAGGCCCGGCTTGCCGGTGGGGCGCCAGGCGAAGATGTCGAAATGGCAATAACGCTGCCCCTCGCCGACAAAGCGGCGCAGGAACAGCGCGGCGGTGATGGACCCGGCGAACCCGCCGGAGGGGGCGTTGTCCAGATCGGCGGTCTCGGGTTCGATCAGTGCCTCGTAAGGGTCCCAGAAGGGCAGGCGCCAAACCGGGTCGGCCATCCGCCCGCCCGCCTCCGACAGTTCCCGGGCCAGGTCGTCGTCGTCGGTATAGAAGGGGGCAAGGTCCGGGCCGACCGCGACCCGCGCGGCGCCCGTCAGCGTTGCCATCGAGATCAGCATCTCGGGCGGCTCCTCGCAGGCCAGGGCTAGCGCGTCTGCAAGCACCAGCCGCCCCTCGGCGTCGGTGTTGTTGACCTCGACCGTCAGCCCCTTGCGCGAGGGCAGGATGTCGCCCGGGCGGAAGGCGCTGCCGTCGATCGCGTTCTCGACCGCCGGGATCAGCACCCGCAACCGCAGGGGCAGTTTCAGCGCCATGATCGCGCTTGCCAGGCCCATCACGTTGGCCGCGCCGCCCATGTCCTTTTTCATCAGACCCATGGAGGTGCCGGGTTTGATGTTCAGCCCGCCGGTGTCGAAACAGACCCCCTTGCCCACAAGCGTCAGCGTCGGGCCCTCGCTGCCCCAGCGCATGTCCAGCAGCCGGGGCGCCTGGGCGGCGGCGCGGCCGACGGTGTGGATCAGCGGAAAATTGTCGGTAAGTAGCTGGTCGCCGGCTGTCACCGAGACGCCGGCGCCATGGGCCTCGGCCAGGTCACGTAGCGCGGCCTCCAACGCGTCGGGCCCCAGATCCGAGGCGGGGGTGTTGACCAGGTCGCGGGTCAGGAACTCGGCCGCCGCCAGGATCTCAAGCCGCTTGGCGTCCACGCCGTCGGGGGCCAGCAGCAGGGCCTCGGCCGGGGGCATGCTCTTGTAGCGATCGAAGCGATAGGCCGACAGAAGCCAGCCCAGGGCGGCCTCTTCCAATGCCGGGCCGTCCAGATCGCATTCCAGGCGGTAGGTGCCCGCCGGAAGGCCCGCCGCGATACCGGCGGTGGCAAAGCGCCCGCGCCGGCGGGTGGCCGGGGTGCCGTGGCCGGCGAGAACGGCAAGCGGCTGGCCTGTCGCGGCGCGCACGACCTGGACCTGCCCCGCCTTGCCTGTGAATTTCGTGGCCTCGGCCCAATCGGCCAGGTTGGCCTGACCGCTTTCGCGCCAGCCGGCAATGCGGGCCTCAATGTCCCCTTCGTCGAGCAGGTGGACGGGGATTGCGTCGGACGCGTCGGCAGTCCGGGGGGCGAAGGCGGGCGTCATGAAAAACCTCGTGTTGACCGGCGGCCAGACTATCCAGATGGCCCGGCGGGGCAAGCCCCGGCGGCGGCCCCTTGGGCTGATCGGCGGTCGAGGGTGGGGGCACCGGCAGTCACCGCCCGTGAGGGTTGCCGCGTCAGAGGTCCAGAAGTTGCATAATGGAACGGTCCAGCACCCGGCCCAGTCGCGACAGCACGGCGGCAAGCGCCGCCAGTTCCCCCCGCCGGGCACATTGGCCGGCGTCGCCCGCAACGGCGCAGACCGAGGTCATGGCGACCGCCCGGCCCATGGCGTCGACGCTGTCACAGCGCGCCGCGACGCCCGCCAGGTCGCCCGCCTGGCTGAGGCGCGCCATCTCCTTCAGCCGGTCCGACATGATTTCGTAGCTGAGGGTGATGGCCTGATCGGCGCCGACACAGCCCAGCGCACCGCGAAGCCCGTGAAGTACCGCGTCGTCGACAAAGACATGATCCCGAAGTCCGAAGGTAAGGGGCATTGGCTGGTTCCCGAAATGGCCGCCTTCTGCAAGATTGCAGGGAAAGGCCGTAGAAAACCTTTAGGACGCAGGAAAAAAATCGCTCGAATTATTGGCATCCTCCCCCTAGATGTGGCGGGACACTCAGCCCGGAGGGACCAATGTCCAGCATCAAACCCCTGCCCAACTTCCTGGCGCAGCGCTATCACGGCTGGAAAGCCACGACCTATGACGAGAACAAGGCCTGGTACAGGCTTCTGGCCTCAGAGGGGCAGCGCCCCCGCGCCATGGTGATCTCGTGCTGCGACAGCCGCGTTCATGTGACCTCGATCTTCGGGGCCGAACAGGGGGAGTTCTTCATCCACCGCAACATCGCCAACCTTGTGCCGCCGTTCGAGCCCGACGGCGATCATCACGGCACCTCGGCGGCAGTGGAATACGCGGTGACGGTGCTGAAGGTGGCCCATGTCGTGGTGCTGGGCCACTCGCTTTGCGGTGGCGTCAACGGCTGTCTGAAGATGTGTTCCGGCGAGGCGCCCGAGCTTGAGAAAAGCTCAAGCTTCGTGGGCCGCTGGATGGATATTCTTCGCCCGGGCTACGAGCGGATCGCCGACGTCCCCGAGGAAGAGAAGGCGCGCGCGCTTGAATATCAGGCCGTGCTTGTGTCGCTGGAGAACCTGCTGACCTTCCCCTTCGTCAAGGAGCGGGCCGATGCAGGGCTCCTGTCGCTTCACGGCCTGTGGACCGACATCAGCGAAGGCACGCTGCACAGCTATCACCCCGACGACGGAGAGTTTCACCCGGTCTGACCGGGCCGGATCGGCCCCCGTGCGCCGTGCCATCCGCAAGGGCGGTCGGTCGGCGCGCGGGGCGGTCACTCAGCGGGCGCGGGCAAGCAGGCAGGTGTCCTGCTGGGCCAGGTCGGCCGCGAAAAGCGCCGTCAGCTCCGAGCGGGAAAGCTGCGGGCGCATGGGCTGGTCGGCGATGACCATGGCGCTGCGGCGGTTGAGAACGTCTGCAAGGCGGGCACAGGTGGCAATGATGGCAGTCATGTCAGGTCTTCCCGTTGGATGCCCCCACATCCATGAAGAACTTACGGTCGAAGGGCCCCTAAAGTTTCACGAGCAGACGAGAATTTCTTGAAAATTCGTATATGACCTCCTGAACCACAGGATAGGCCAAGAAAAAAAGGCGCCCCGCGGGGCGCCTTTTCTTGTTCTGCTTCGGCCAAAGCCGGGCGCCGGCGCCCGCTCAGCCCTTTTTCAGGCAGCGCTGGCCCAGGGTCTCGGCGATCTGGACGGCGTTCAGGGCGGCACCCTTGCGCAGGTTGTCGGACACGCACCACAGGTTCAGACCGTTCTCGATCGTGCCGTCCTGACGGATGCGGCTGATGAAGGTGGCGAAGTCGCCGACGCATTCGGTCGGGGTGACGTAGCCGCCGTCCTCGCGCTTGTCGATGACCATGACACCAGGGGCTTCGCGCAGGATCTCGCGGGCCTCGTCCTCGTCGAGGAACTCCTCGAACTCGATGTTGATCGACTCGGCGTGGCCGACGAAGACCGGAACGCGAACGCAGGTTGCGGTGACCTTGATATCCTTATCGACGATCTTCTTGGTCTCGACCACCATCTTCCACTCTTCCTTGGTCGAGCCGTCTTCCATGAAGACGTCGATATGGGGAATGACGTTGAAGGCGATCTGCTTGGTGAACTTCGTCGGCGGCTTGTTGTCGACCGGGTTGTAGATCGACTTGGTCTGATCCCACAGCTCATCGATGCCCGCCTTGCCCGCGCCGGAAACCGACTGGTAGGTCGAGACAACGACGCGCTTGATCCGGGCGCGGTCATGCAGCGGCTTCAGCGCCACCACCATCTGCGCGGTCGAGCAGTTGGGGTTCGCGATGATGTTCTTCTTGGTGTAGCCGGTGATGGCGTCGGCGTTCACTTCCGGCACGATCAGCGGCACGTCGGCGTCGTAGCGGTAGAGCGAGCTGTTGTCGATCACGACGCAGCCGGCCTTGGCGGCCTTGGGCGCATAGATCTTCGTCGCGTCCGAACCCACCGCAAACAGCGCGATGTCCCAGCCGGTGAAATCGAAGGTGTCGAGGTCCTTGGTCTTGAGGGTCTTGTCACCGAAGCTGACCTCGGAGCCGAGGGATTTGCGGCTGGCCAGCGCGCAGATCTCATCGACGGGGAACTGGCGCTCGGCCAGAATATTCAGCATTTCGCGGCCCACGTTGCCCGTGGCGCCGACGACGGCGACTTTGTAGCCCATGACGGGTACTCCTCTGGTCATCTCGGGGTTGACGCGGGCTTGTAGTTGAATTCCCCGGCGGGGGAAAGAGGGGTCTGAGCGGGGTGCGTCTGTCCACACGGGCGCAGGCGGCGGGCGCGCGGCCTCCGGCGGGGATATTTTCACGACAATGAAGACGTGCGCTTCTGCAGCGGCGGTGCGCGGGCTGGCGTGGGCTATTCCGGCAGGGTGAGGTCGGGCCAGCGTTCGGCGGGGGGCACGTGGATACGCTGCGCGACCGGCAGGCGCGACAGCTGGCGCCACCCCATCCGCAGCTGCGCGCCGATGCGGCGGGCGCGGAACAGGCGCTGTTTCAGGGGCGAGTAGCCGTCGGTGGCCGGGGGCTTCGGCACCGCGTCGATGGACGAGGCCGTGGCCAGCGGCTGCGGCACGCCATAGGCCGCGCATTGGTCCAGCTGGATCGCCAGCGCGGGATCGGCCTGGAAGGAGCGCAGGGAATAGGTGCCCGAAATGGCGGCGTCCGAAGGGGCGGCGGCATAGGCCGCGCGGCCCAGCAGTTTGCGCGCGCCCGACGGGAAGAGGACATAGGCGGCGGAGCCGGTCCTGTCCTGCCACAGACGGCGGATCGGAAGGGTCGGGTGAGGCCGCCGGGCGACGATCTTCTTGCGGCTGCGGGTTTCCAGCGAGACGTGATCAATACCGTCAGTCGCGGCGATCCGGTCCAGGACGACAGGTGTTTCGACGGCCAGAAGGGCGTCATCCTCGAGGATCAGGCACGGCTCATCAAGCTTGACGACCTGGCTCCAGGCCCGGGCGTGCGATGCCAGCAGGGCCTTTTCGGTGGCGCGCAGGGGCCGCTGCCAACGGTGCCAGAGCGGATCGTCGACTGGCGGCTCCAGGGTGTCGGGGGTGACGGCGGCGACCCGCGCCCACGCGATGCCCAGCACTTGCATCTGGCGCTGTTGCAGGGCCAGTCGGTCCGTCGCGCGGTCCAGGTTGATGATCAGCGCCCGCATCAGCCCCGCCGCGCGAAGAGGTCGAGGTACTCGTCCACGATCCGCTCCTTGGTGAAGCGGGCCGCGAGCTTGGCGCTGGCGTTCTCGACCAGGGTGCGGCCAAGTGCTGGGTCGTCGCGCAGGCGGAGGAAGGCGGCCGTCATCGCCTCGGTGTCGTCGATGTCGACCATCAGCGCGTCCTTACCGTCCTCGACGAACCACGAGGGACCTTCGGAGCGGGTGGTGACGGTGGGCACGCCCGCGCGCCAGCTTTCAAGGATGACATTGCCAAGCGGTTCATGGCGCGAGGGCATGCAATAGGCATCGGCGGCGGCGACGATGTGCATCGGCTCATCGACCCAGCCGGTGAAGCGCGTGCGCCCGGCCATCCCCAACTCGTCCACCAGGGCGCGCAGGTTGGCGTCCTCGGTCCCTTCTCCGGCCAGCCACAGCCAGGCGTCGGGAATGGCGGCGACGGCGCGGATCAGCGTGTCGAACCCCTTGCGGCGCACGAAACGCCCGGTGCCGGCCACGACGAAAGCATCCTCGGGCGTGTCGAGGCTGGCGCGGTCGATGGCGACGGGCGTCACCTCGCGCGGGAAGTTCGAGACGATGTGAAGCCCGCCCTCCCAGCCCAGTTCGCGGCAGGCCTCGGCCATGCCGGGGGCATTGGTGATGATCGCATCGTTATGGCGGAAATGCTTCAGGTGGCGGGGATAGTCGCCAAGCCGGGTCACCTTGAAGGCCGGTGGGTAATCCGGGATCAGCCGCGACGACCGGGACATCCACGCCATGATGACGTCGGGCTGCCACTCGCGGATCATGCGGTGGACCCGCCAGGTCAGGAACGGCGCGCTCAGCGACAGCCGGCGGTAATCGTTCTGCATGACCGGCCCCATGGCCTGGAGCGCGGGCAGGAAGCTGCGGTTCGGGCGGATCACGAAACGCTGCTCGATGCCGCGCTCGTCGAAGGCGCGGGCCAGGTTGACGAAGAACCGCTCGGCCCCGCCCTCCTTGCCGAAATGCATGTGGAGGATACGCTGAGGGGCGTTGTCAGCGCGGTAGTCCGTATCAGCCCGGGGGGCGGCGGCGTCGCTCATCGTCCTGTCCCTTTCAGCCGGTGCCAGTGCAGGCGCAGCGTGTAGTTGATCTGGTAGCGCAGGCTGCGCCAGGCCTGGGCCAGCCGGCCGCGGCGGGCCGGAAACCCGCCGTTGCGGGCAGCCTTGCGGCGGGTCTCACCGATGGTGCCGGTGGCGGCCTGCTGGTCGCCGACCAGTATCGGCGGCGGCGTGATCAGCGCGACGCGCAGGCCCGTCTCCCAGAAGAATTTCTGATCCTCGTCCACGGGCCGGCGGATCGGCAGGGCGCCCTCCGACAGGCGGCGGGCGGCGGCGCGGGTCAGGCCATAGCCGATCAGGCAGGTCGGCACCCGGTAGGGAATGCCGATGGTGAACCGCCCCAGCGGGCGCGGGTCCAGAAGCCGGGCGTCGGGGTCGAAGGCGAACAGCTTCACCATGTCCCAGGCGCCCCCCTCCTCGGCGTCGGCGGTCAGCAGGGCCAGCGTCTCGGCCAGGAAACCCTCGGCGGCGAAATCATCCTCGAAGATGAAGCCGCCCGGCGCGTCGCCCTCGGCAATCGCACGCCAGGCGTCAATGTGGCTGAGGTAGCAGCCGATCTCAGCGGGAACGAGCGGGTGGCGCGCGATGCGGGCGTTGCCCTCGGCGTCGTGGACACGGGACAGCTCGTCTTCGGACATGGCCCAGCCGTTGACGCCGTCGATGCGCGAAAAGGCGATGCCCTGGGCGTCGAACTGCGCCTTGGAGCGGTCCAGCCGTTCGGTGTTGTCGGCAAGGTTTATGAGGTAGGCAGGCCACATCAGCGGGTCACCAGGCAGGTTGCGCCGGCGCGGGCCCACACGCGGAATCCCCGGTCCACCAGCGTCTTTTCCAGCGCCCGCTGGGCGGCGGGGCCGGTGCGCTCGGGGTGGGTGGCAAGGATGATGCGCGCGATCCTTCGCAGGTCGGCCGCGGTCAGGATCTCGACCTCGGAGCCGCCCGCGTCAAGCACCAGCGCGTTGGCGCGATGCTCGGCCAATGCCGCGTCGACTGAAAGGCCGGGGGTCGGGGCGTGGCCCGCGACGGGGAAGTCCCGCCCGTCGGCCGAGATCGCCGCGATCCGCAGGTCGGGCGCGCTGTCGTTCAGGGCGAAATTGGCGCGGATCAGCGGCGCCAGCGCGGGATTGGCCTCGTAGGTGACGACCTGCCCGGGGCCGGTGCGTTCGGCGGCCAGAAGGGCGGTCAGCCCCGGGCCGGTGCCGACCTCCAGCACCCTGTCGCCGGGTTGCAGGAAATCGCGGATCATCGCGGCCGCGGCGCTTCGGTGGGTGCCCTCCAGCACCTCGCGGCGGGTGCGGGCGGGCAGGGCGGCGGCCGGGCCATCGCGGCCGGATAGCAGGACCATGCCCGCAAGGCGCATCCGGCGGGTGCCGATCGCCTGCCTCAGATCCGCCGCGCGCCTGTTCCAGAAACCGCTTTCCATGGTCTTGCCCCGCTGCCTTCGCCTGGCCCCGGGCCGCGATCCGGCGCGGCGGGGCGGAAGTTGCGCCTGTCCTGCCGCCGAAACCGTCGCTTGGCAACATCCCAATTGCCGGCTGTCGCCCCGCACGCCCATGGATCAGGCCGCCCCGCCGGGGGCATTGTCCAGCAAGTCGCGGTAGACGGCCATGATCTCCTCGGCCTCCCGCTCCAGCCGGAACCGGCTGAGCATGTCGGCGCGGGCCGCTTCCGCCATGGTGGCCAGGGCCTCGGGGTCAGACAGCAGGTCGCGGGCGGCATCGGTCATCTCGGCGGCGTCGCCGGGGGCGATCAGGCGGCCGGTGCGCCCGTCGAGGATCAGCTCCTCGAAAGCACCGACGCGGGTGGCAATCGTCGGCACGCCGCAGGCCATCGCCTCAAGTGGCGTCAGGCCGAAACCCTCCCACCGCTGGGGCGCGATGAAGAGGTCCAGCGCCTGGTACCATTCGGCGACCTGCGAGACCGGCACTTCGGGCGGAAAGAGGATGCGATCGGACAGGCCGGCCGCCGCCACCTGTGCCTTCAGCCGCGCCAGCAGCTCTTCGTGCGGGCCGGTGGCGCGGCCCATGACCACGGCCGAAACTCCGGGCATGGCCGTCAGCAGGCGGCACATCGCCTCGACGAAGACATCGGTGCCCTTCTGTTCGCGGATCCGTCCGAAACAGCCGATCACCCGCCCGGCCGGCAGGTCCAGGCGCGCCCGCAGCGCCGCCCGGTCCGCAGGGGGCGAGAAGCGGTCGGTGTCGATCCCGTGCAGGATCACGGTCGAGGGATGTTCCAGATATTGCGCCGTCTTCTGCGAGGTGGCGATGATCCCGTCCATCCGGGCAATCAGCCACTTCGTATAGCCGCTGTGACGCCGCTGGGAGGCCGAGGTGAACAGAAGCCTGTAGCGTCTGCGCAGCACGTGGCGCAGCGCCAGGCCCAGCAGCATCTCGGTGTTGCGGCGGGCGTGCCAAACGCGCCAGCGGTCCCGGGGCAGGGTTGCGGCGCGCGCGAGCGGGATGTGCGGCACCTCGGGCGGCAGGCCGGGGCCGGTGGCGACGACTCCCATCGTGCGGGCCATCAGCGGCACCAGTCGGACGATGGTTGCGGTGACGCCCGACAGGCGCCGTTTGAGGTTCGGCGCGACAACGGCGATCTGGGAAGTTGCGGGTTTCATCCTGCCATCTGGCGCACCCGGGGTCGGTTGGGCAAGCCCCGGCGTGCCCCGGCCGGGGCGGTGAGCGGTCATTCGGTGCTGTCGCGCGACCACAGGTAGGCCAGACAGCCCGCCAGGACCGCCAGCGCGAAGAACAGGAAGATCGCAGCGAAGGCCTGGGACTGGGCGGCGGTGTCGGCCAGGGCCGGTCCCCCCGCGCCGGCGGGCGCCATCCGCTCGTAGATGCGGCCGGTCGCAAGCTGCATCAGCCCGGCGCCCCCGATCCCGAATAGGTTCAGAAGCGTCACCCCCCGCCCGATCATGTGGGGCGGAAAGAAGGACCGCGCGTGGGCCACCACCAGCGGGAAGGAGGCACCGAAAAAGCCCACCGCCGACATCAGCGCGACGGCGGCGACCAGCGAATCCGCCGGCAGAACCGCCAGCAGCAGGAGCGCCCCGGCGCAAAGCAGGTTGCCCGCAAGGATCACCCATTTGCGCGACCCGAAGATGCGGTCGAGGGGGCCGTAGATGAAATTGCCGGCGATCATCGCGAGGCCCATCACCAGGGTCATCCGCCCGATGCCGACCGCATCCAGGCCGAACACCTCGTCGAGGTAGGGCCCGATCCACAGGCCACGGATGCCGGCGGCGGGGGCGTAGTTGACGAACATCATCGGCAGGATTGCCCAGATCACCGGCATCTTCAGCAGATCCAGCACCGATCCGCGCGGCCCGTCATGCTCAAGGCGCGGCGGGTTCTGCACCAGCGCGAAGAGGGCCGCACCGATCAGCAACGTGACAATGCACAGTCCCCACATGGTGCCGCGCCAGCCAAAGACCTCCACCGCCCAGGCCATGGGCAGGGACCCGGCTAGGTTGCCAAGCGATCCGACGCCGATCAGCGCCCCCGCCAGGGTGGCGAAGACGGCGGGGCGGAACATCCGCGCGAAGATGTAATAGGAGGCCATCAGCACGGGCGAGCATCCGATCCCGATCATCACCATCGCAACGTCCAGCGCGGCCGGCCCCTGCGCCATGGCAAAGACCGCGGCACCGCCGCCGCCGCCCAGGGTCAGCAGCACTGCCGCCGTCAGCCGCGGACCGACCCTGTCCAGCGCCGCACCGACGAGAAGCTGCATGCAGGCGAAGGCCAGAAACCACAGCCCCGAGGCGCGCGACAGATCCTCGGCCCGGGCGCCGATGTCGGCGGCCAGCACGGGGCTCATCACGGCAAGGAAGGATCGGTAGAACTGGCTGAGGATATACGCCAGCACCAGAAACAATAGACCGGTTCTCAAGAGCCTGCTCCGTTCGGGACCTGGCCTCAGGTGCCACTATCGCGCGCGGGGGGCAAGGGGCCGGGGGCCGTCGGGACGGGTCTGCAATTCTGCGCGGTGTAGGGGAAAGGTTGCGGGCCGGGGCGGAGGCGGCCGGCGGGGTCAGTCGAACTCGGTCAGCTCGGCGGCGCGGTCCAGCTTCTCGAAGATGGTGAAAAGGGTCTCCAGCTCCTCGTCGGTCAGGGAGGCGCGGATCGCGGCTTGACGGCGGCGGGTGTGGGGCAGGGTTTCTTCGAACAGGCGGCGGCCCTTGGCCGACAGGCGCAAAGGGTGCACCCGGCTGTCGGACCGGTCGACCATCGACACGACCAGCCCCTCCTGCACAAGGGATTTCAGGCGGCGGCTGAGCAGTCCCTTGTCCATGGCCGAGACGCGGACGAGGTCCGAGGAATTGCACTGGCCCATGTTGCCCAGCAGGGCAATGATCCGCCACTGGGTCAGGCTGAGCCCGGCGGTCTCGGCCAGCAGCTTGGCGGCCTGGATGTTGAGCTTGGCGTGCAGGCGCGCAATGCGGAACGTGATGAACCGGTTCAGCTCGGCTTCCTGGAAGGAATCCAATGATTGTTTTGCTGCAGAGACTCCTGCGGACATGTTAACCCTCTGCTGGTATGTGCGGGGAGTATCGTCACCAACTGATTGGGCGTCAATCAAGAAGTTGTGCGGTCAACGATATGGTGAACACAGGAGAATGGTCATGTTCGGTTCGGGTTCGATGTTCAATATGGGGTCGCTGCAAGGGGTTGTGAAGCGGAGTGTGGCGCCTTGGGCCCGCGGCCTGCGGGCCCTCGTGCTTGGGGCCGTGGCTTTCGCCGCCCCCGCCACGGCGGCCGAATGGTCGCCGCCGGGCCCGATCCAGATGATGATCGCCTATCGCGCCGGCGGCGGCGCCGACACCCAGGCCCGCCTGATCGCCGAAGAGCTGGAGAACCGTCGCGGCTGGAAGCTGATCCCGGAAAATGTCACCGGTCAGGGCGGCCTTGCCATGGCCGCCAAGCTGCGCAAGGCCCCCGCCGACGGCACCGCCATCGGCATCGTCGCGATCGAGACGCTTGGCTACAACATGCGGGCCTCGAACTCGGACCTGACGCTGGACGACTTCACCATGCTGACGACCACCGCTGGGTTCCAGATGGGGATCGTTGCCCAAAGCGCGCGCGGCTGGAAGACGCTGGCCGACGCCATCGATGCCTCCCGCGACGACAAGCCCCTGCGTTTCGGGGTGATGAGCCCGAAGCTTGCCGATCTTGCCTACGTGCTGGGCCGGGAATCCGGCGCGCGGCTGAACATTGTCGAGCTGCCGGGTGGGCGCGCGGTGCTGGACGGCATCATCGCCGGCGATCTGGACGCGGGCATGATCGCCGGGGTCCAGTCGTCGGGCGTCGCCTCGGGCGATCTGGTGAACCTTGCCTCGGCCATGAGCGAACCCCTCGTGCAATCGCCCGAGGCGCCTCTGATCGGAGAATTCGGGGTGCCCTTCAACGCCGATGGCGGTTTCATCTTCGTCGCCCCCGCCGGTCTGCCGGACGAGGCGCGCACCGCCTTGGCCCAGGCCATCGGCGAGGTGCTGAGCGATCCCGCGACCAAGCCCGCCGCCTTCGTCGAGCGCGCTTTCGGCGGCGCGGTCCTGACCACTGGCGAGGAGCTGGACACGCTGGTGCGCAAGGCATGGGACGATGCCGACGCGCTGATGACATCAGCCAGCGACTGACGATCGGATGAGCGGCCCGTCCCAGCCTTCCGGCCGATCCGGTCCGCCCGGCGCCTTTTCGGGTGCGGACGCGGGCGCGCTGGCGGGCCGGCACGACGCGACCCCGAACGTCAGGGGGGGCCGGGGCAGGTCGCGCCTGGCGCTGGGACTGGCGACCCTGCTGGCGGCGCTGCTTCTGGGGGCCGTCTGGGTTCCTGCCGATACCCAGACCGGAATCCTGCAATACGCCCGGCGGCAGGTGATGCTGGGCGACGCCTTCGCGCCGCTTCTGGCGGCGGCAGTGCTGGGCCTGGGCGGTCTGCTCACCGCATTTGAACGGGGAGCGTCACCGCCGACCGGCGTTATGAGAGCGGGCACGGAAGGGGGGCAGGGCGCGCGCAAGCGGGCGCTGTTCGTGCTGTTCCTGGCCGCCACGCTTTGCGCCGCGGCGCTTGTGGTGGTCTGGGCCGGTCCCGTTCTTCTGGGCCTGGCCAAACTGGCGGGGTTCCCGGTGCCCGAGTATCGCGCCCTACGGGCCAGCCCGCCCTGGAACGCCATCGGCTTCGTGCTGGGCGGCGGCGGCATGGTCGCCGCGCTGATCGCCACGTTCGAGCATCGGCTCAGCTGGCGGGCGCTGGGCCTGGGCCTGCTGATGGCCATCGCGATCTGGGCGGTCTTCGACCTGCCGTTCAAACATCTTCTGCTGCCCCCCAACGCCGCGCCATGACCGAAATCCTGCATCACGCCTGGCTGGGCATCCTGGCCGTCCTTCTGGGCGACCCGCTTTTCGCGCTGGGCGGCTATGGCGTCTCGGCGGCGCTGGTGATGGTGGCGGCGGGCTTCGTGCTGGGCGTGGCCGTGGGGGCGACGCCGGGTCTGGCGGGGCCGATGGCGATGGCGGTCTCCCTGCCGATCCTGATTTCGGTCTTCGGGTTCGGGTCGGACGCCCTGTTGCCGGTGATGGGCTTTCTGATCGGGGTGATGAAGGGGGCGACCGTGGGCGGTGCCGTCCCGGCGATCCTGTTCAACACCCCGGGCACGCCCGATGCCTACATGACCGCGCTGGACGGCTACCCGCTGACCCGGCAGGGGCAGGCGGGCAAGGCGTTGCGGGTGGCGCATTTCTCATCGGCCTCGGGGGATACGTTTTCGGACCTGGTGCTGATCCTCTGCGCGCCCTTCCTGGCGGTGGGGGTCGAACGCTTCCTCGACCTGCCGGAAAAGACAGCCCTTTTGCTGCTGTCGCTGGCCTTCGTCTCGGCGGCGATCGGCGGATCGGTCGGGCGGGGCCTGATCTCGACCGGGTTGGGGCTTTTGGTGGCCTATGTCGGCACGGGGCTGGATTTCCACCCGCGCCTGACCCTGGGGATCGACGATCTGGCCGACGGGTTCGCACCCGCGCCGGTAATCCTGGGCGTGCTGATCCTGGGGGAGGTCTTCACCCGGTTCGAGGGGATGTGGCACGCCCGCCGCCTGCGCCGGACCCCCCGCCCCGTCCACCAGCGCCTTGCGGGCCGGCTGACCCGGCAGGAACGCCGGCGCCTCCTGCCCCATATCGCCCGCTCGGCCCTGATCGGGACGATCATCGGGGCGCTGCCTGGCATCGGCTCGACCCTGGCGGCGCTGCTGGGCTACCGGGCCGGGCGGATGCGGCAGGCCCGCGCCCTGCGGGCGCGCGCTGCGGCGGGTGCGATGGATGCGGGGGCGGCCGGCAAGCGGGCGGATGACCGGGTCCCCTTCGGCGAGGGCGCGATCGAAGGGGTCGCCGCCGCTGAGGCTGCCAATTCCTCGGTCGTGGGCGCCAACCTGATCCCTGCGCTTTCCCTGGGCATCCCCGGCAATGTCGCGGCCGTCTTCCTGATCCTGGCCGCCGAGACCATCGAGGGGTTCAACCCCGGCCCCACCGCCTTCCGCACCAGCCCCGGCCTCGTGAATCCAGAGCTGGTGATCGTCTTCGGCATCTTCACGATGATGATGCTGGCCAACGCCTTCAACTGGCTGATGGGCGGGTCGATGATGCGCTGGCTGGCGGTGCTGTCGCGGGTGCCCGAGCATATCCTCATGCCCTTCGTCCTGCTGCTGACGCTCAGCGGGATCTACATCCAGCAGATGCGCTTTTCGGCCATGGTGATCGTGGTGCTGTTCGGCGCGCTCGGCTGGGGGATGCGTCGGCTTGGGATCACGCCGCTGCCCTTCGTCATCGCCTATATCCTGGGCGACCGGCTGGAGGATACGGCGCGCCAGGCCTTCTCGGCCACGGGCGGGGACGGTTTGTTCCTGTTCTCCAGCCCGGTGGCAAGCCTGCTGACTCTGGCGGCGCTGACGGTGCCGGCGGTGGTTTTCTGGCGGCGCCTGCGCGCGCCGGGCGAAACCAAAATGGGCCCCGCGATGTGACCCCTCGGGGGGACGGCCGACACCAATCCGCCGACGTCAGCGGCGCGGGGGATCTTATTTGCCTTGGCCGAAGTTGATCCATGCATTCACAAGGATCCCTCCCCCATGCGCAGGACCCATTCCACCCCCGTCGACCTTATCCGCACCGGCTTTCAGCTTCAGCAGCTGGCAATCGAGGCCCAGCTTGTCATCGCCTGGCGGCTGATGGGCATGGCCGGCATGATCCCCGCCGCCGCAGGCGAGAACCAGAGGATGCTGAGCGAAAAGCCCGAGGCCTTTGCCGAGGCAGCCTTCGCGGCGGGCTCTGCGCTGATGCGCGGGCGGCGCGCCGACCAGGTGCTGGCGGTCTGGATCCGCCCACTGCGCAAGCGCACGGGCGCCAATGCCCGCCGCCTGACGCGCGGGGGCTGATCCCCTTCGCCGCCCCTTACGACATCACAGCACCGCGCGCGTCGGTGTAATACCCCTCGCCGGCCGGCACCTGCGAGGGGGGGCTATGGGTCAGTGCCGTCACGACGGCCGTCCCCGGCGACACGTCGCCGATGCTGCGCAGCGTAGCTGCTAGCACCTCCGATGGTGTCCGCCCTTGGCGCACGCACAGCACAAGCCCATCGACCAGCGGCAGGACGTGCAGCCCGTCCACCACCGGGTGCAGCGGCGGCGTGTCGATCACGATCACCTCGCAGGAATGGCGCGCCCGCTCGATCAGGCGGGCAAGGCGGCCGTCCTGAAGAGCCCGCTCGTCCGGCCGCTCGCCGGGCGTCCGCCCCGTCAGCACCGAGAGGGAGGAGCGGGGATCGCCATGCAGCGCGGCGCCGGGCACGCCCGGGGATCGCGCCGCCGAGACGCCCTTCCCATCATCCCCGTCCAGCAGCCGCAGCAGCCCGCCAGAGGGCGGCAGGCCCAGCAGCCGATGCACGCCCGGACGGCGCAGGTCCGCGTCGATCAGAAGCGTACGCTGCCCGCTTGCGGCGCAGCTTCGCGCCAGCGAGACCGCGACCGTGGTCTTGCCTTCGTCCGGCAGGCAGGAGCCGACCATGATGACCCGGCAACCGCTTGCAGTATCGGGGGCGGGCCCATCGGCCGCCCGCCGCGCCTCTGCGCGCAGACGGCGCAGCGCCTCGCCATAGGCCGATAGCGGCGCGTCCAGCACCAGATCTGCGGGCGACGGCTTGTTGTCGGGTTCCCGCCCTTGGAGTGTTCCACCCCGGGGCGCGGCCACCCTTGGCAGGGCCACCACCCGGGCGCCCCCCGGCAGCATCCTGCGCAGCTGATCGGCGGTCACGATCGGCCGGCTCAGGTATTCCTGACCGACCGCCACCGCGATCCCCACCCCCGATGCCGCGATCAGCGCGATCATCAGGAGGATCCCCACCCGGGGAAAGCTGGCCTCGCCGGGCGTCAGAGCATCCGAGACGATGCGGCTGTCGGCGACCTGCAGGAGCGATTGCGCCTCCAACTCGCGCAAGCGCGACAGCAGGGTCGCGTAATGGCGCTGCGCGATCTCGGCGTCCTGGCGCAGGGCATAGGCCCGCGAAAGGGCGTCGGCGGATATGGTGGCGCCCAGCTCCTGGCGGATCTCCTCGCGCAGGCGCGCGGCCTCGTCGTCCAAGCGACCGGATTCGTCGCGAAGGCCTTCGGTGACGCGCCGCGCCCTTTCGGCGATTTCCAGTTCCAGCCCGGCGATCCGTTCGCGCAGGCCGACGGCGTCCGACTGGCGGCCCGGGGCCGCGGCCACGCGGTCCAGCTCGTGCCGCCGCGACAGCAGCCCCTCCAGCGCCTCGTCCTCCAGCGCGGCGGCAAGCCGGTCCCAGTCGCGGTTGACCACCGCCGTTCCGGCCATCGCCGCCAGGGCGTCGGCACGTCGGCGCGGCGCACTCAGCTCCTTCAGCGATTGGCGCAGCTGGCGGATCCGGGGGGCGCCGGCCGACAATCCCAGCAGGTCGGGATTGGCATCGACGAAACGGTCGAGCGCATCTTCTGACCGGGCCAGCCGGTCGCGGGCGGCCTCGATCTGGCCCTCAAGCAGATCCCGGGCGGCCAGGAAGCTGTCGACCTTGGCCTCAAGCTGTAGCCGGATGTAGGTGCGCGCCATGGTGTTGGCGAGATGTGCCGCGCGGTCGCGCTCGGCGGCGGTGACCGAAACCCGCACCAGGTAGGTCAGCCCCTCGCGCCGGACGGTCGTGGCACGGCGCAGCTTGGCCAGCGTCTGTTCCAGAACCTGGGCGCCCACGGGTGGGGTGGCGGCCGAGATCCCGGCCAGCGCGAGCAGCCGCGTCCATGGTCCGGGGCGGGGGGAAAACTCTGGATCATCCAGCAGGTCGGCGGCGCGCACCGTGGCCAGCGCCACCCGGTCCGAGCGCAGGATGCCGACCTCGCTCTCGACCCGGGCGTCGGCGCGGGGGCCCGCAACCGGGGTGCCTGCCTCGGCGCTCAGCAGGTTTTTCTGCCCGGGATCAACCAGGATGAGGGCCGAGGCGGTGAACCGCGGCTCCAGCGCGGCAAGCGCGCCGAGGGCCAGGCCCAGCACCAGGGCGAAACCGATGAGAAAGGACGACAGCCTGCGGTGGAGGATCGACAGGATCGCCCCCGCAGCGGGGCGGAAGGGCGGAGGGTTCATTGGAGGGTCTCCGTTCGGGGCAGGGCGGTCAGGCCCAGCGACAGGATCAGGACAAGAAGATAGGCGTTGGCCGCGATCTCGAAGCTGAAATCGACCGACGCATGCAGGCCCGCCTGCACCAGTACGCCAAGCGCCGCCAGGCGCAGCGGATCCGCCGGCACACTCGCACCCGCCCTAGGCCCGATCAGCCGCATCGCGATGAGGCCCAGCGCCAGAAGCGGCAGGCTGCCCGCGATCAGTCCCAGTTCGACCCACAGCGAAAGATAGGTGGAATGGGGATTCAGCCAGACGAGTTCCGGCGGGAGACCGGCCGTCCGCAGCGGCGGAAAAGCGGTTGCGAAAGCATCCAACCCGTAGCCCGTCCAGGGCCGCAGGGCGATCATCTCGATCACCTGGCGGTAAAGCTCGGCCCGGATGGCAAGGTCGGCGGGCAGGTCGGCCAGGCGGGGCATCATGACAAGCGCCGCCGCCCCCGTCAGGCCCAGCGACCAGAACGGAAAGCGGCCCGATCGCCGCCCCGTGTCGCGGGCCACGCAGACAGTCGCGCCGCCGGCCAGCGCGGCCAGCACCCCCATGCGCGACCCCGTAGCCAGCAGCGCCGCCGCCATCAACATCAGCGCAAGAAGGAGCCAGCCATTTGTGCGCATGGAGCCGCGCATCAGCGCCAGACCGCAGATGCCGGCCATTCCCAGCTGTGCCGCCAGGGCGTTGGGGTTCATGAAACTGCCGGTCGCGGCGTCGGGGTAATGGGCCTTGGTGCCCCACGGGGACAGATCGCCCCCCAGCAGCAGGCCCAGCGCAAGCACTCCCTGTGCCGCCCCGGCCAGAAGGATGCACGAAGCCAGGCGGCGGCGTCCCGCCCCGTCCTCGGATGACGCCGCCAAGCCCAGTTCCAGCCCCAGCACGAACAGCGCGCCATAGGAGAGCCAGCGCAACAGCCCGGCCAGGCTGGCGCCCGGATCGGCCGAACCCTCCAGCGCCAGCCAGACTGCCCAGACCCAAGCGGCGGCGACCGGCAGCAGGGCGGTCAGTGCCGGCGTGGCCGATCCCCGAACCGCTCGCCGGTCCAGGGCACGCAAGCTCAGAGCAAGGCCCAGAACCCCCGCCCAGCTCAGCCAAGCGAGCGGGCGGTCCGATCCCATGACCAGGGGCGCCCCAAGGGTCACCGCCAGCGGCGCGGTCAGGGCGGCCCGGGCGGGCAGATCCCCGAGCCCGGACAGCGTCCGGCCAGGATAGCCCGGGGGCAGGGAGGCGTGCGCGGCGCTCAAGGACGGGCTCCGCCGCTCATCTGGCGCAAGGCGCGCAGAAAGCCGTTTTGGACCGCGTGGTCTGCCCCCTCCAGCACGGCGGTCAGTGCAGGGCGGATCCGAGGGGCGGCGCGGTATAGCCCCGCCAGAAACCGCTGTCCCTGCCAGGATTTTGCGACCAGTCGCATGTCCTCGGCCCGTCCGTCGTAGGCGGGCCCGTCGAGATCCGCGGCAAGGCCCAGCCGCATGCGGGCGGCATGTGCGCTCTCGGGGTCCGCCCGATGTGCGCGCTCCAGCATGGACCGCGCGGTGGGAAGATGGTCCAGGTGGCGCGCGGCATGGGCGCGCATCAGCCAGGCACTGGCGTCGGTCGGGGTGCGGTTGGTCAAGGCGCGGCCCAGGGCTGCACAGGGTCGGGCGGCGCGGCGCAGGGCGGGTTCGGGGACAAGGCCCTTGGGCCCCGGGGGCAGGGCGGCGATGCAACCATCGGTCACGGCGGCACGGGCGCGGCGGCCTGGCGCCATTGCGGTGCGGCTCAACTCCGGGATTTCGGGCCAGGCCCAGATCGGCGTGGCGGCTGCGCGACCGGCCAGGCGCAACGCCTCAAGCTCGGGCCCGGCAAGCCCGAGGGCCCCGGTCATCAGCGCCAGGCCGGCGGCCAGGCAACCGCCCCGGCTCAGCACCCCCGCCAGCAACTCCGCCTGTGTCATCATCGTCGTCCTTCCCAGCCCCAGTCGGGAAGCAGCTGAGCAAAACGAGGTGAACAAAATATTTACCGATACGGGGCAAGGCTGAGGGCATGAACAGTTTCTCCCCCATCCCGGCGCCGGCGTTCGCGTTCGCAGCCTTGGCGCATGTCGCTTTGTCCCAGCCCGCCCCGGCCCAGGGCGTGGCCATCGACCCGGGCGCGGTGACCGCCGCCTGCGCCAGCTCGGGCAGCAGTTGCCGCGCCATCGTCGACGGCCATCTTGCCCGGCTGGCCGCGGCCGGGCTGGCGCCGGCCGATCTGCGCAGCCGCATCGCCCTTCTGGCCACGGCGGTGTTGCAGGCCGTGACCTCGGCCCCGCCTTCGCGCGCGGCCGATCTGGCGGACGCGTTGGCAAGCGTGCTCGTACGCCTCGCAGACGCGACCGACGATCCGGCACAGGAGACCACCCTGCGCCAGGTGGCCGGGGCCGTGGCCAACGGCACGTTCGACACCTTGCCCGTCGGGGTGGCGGTGGCGGCAAGCCCGCGCTGAGCCCGGCGGACGGGTCAGGCGGCGCAGGCCGGCACACCCAGCCCGATAAGTGTGCCGCCGTCGATGCGATGAAACCCCAAGGTCCGCTGCCGCCCCTCGCGCAGGAACCACCGGCGCAGCGGGGGCGGATAGTGGGCGGCCATCAGCCGGGAGTATTTCTCGAACAGGTCCGGCGGCAGGGCCAGCCCCCGCAACACCGACGACGGGCCGTGAAAGCCGAAGACAACGCCGGGCGAGACGCAAAGATTGCTCAGCCCCAGATAAAGGGTGCAGGCCGACAGACATTCGCCCGACCGAAGTTCGACCCGCTGACCGCTGGCCCGCAACCGCCGGATCAGGGTCAGCCGTTCCTCCAGCAGGCCGCCGGGATCACCACGGATGACCAGCGGCGGCGCGCCTGGCGGTTTGGCCGATGCCGCCTGGATGGGCCCGGTCGCCCCCCAGGCCAGGCACAGGCAAAGGATCGTCAGCCGCCCCCAGGTCGCCCAGGATTGGAAAAGCCGATTCGGGGGGCGCGACCAACCGGTCCGCCCCCGTTCCATCCCGGGGCCCGCCCCGGGTCGGATATATCTCATGTGGCACCCCAGACCTGTGTCCGGCGATACAGGATCCGCCGGGCACACGCCCACCACCCGGCTTAGTCATGGCCCGCGCGCATGGAAGAGGGGGTTAAGGCACCGCAGGAAAACAAAGACAATTCGTGTCGAATTCCGAAAGGTCTCCTTCCGCCACGGAAGGGGCCGCCGCGATCAGCGTTAATCCTTCGTTCTCAAAAAAATTACCTTTTGTCGAAACTCTGAAGGTCATTCCAGCGCCCGGTCCCCCGGGCGCGCTGCCCGCCAGGATGACGCCAGATGACCGACCGAACCGCCCCCACCCCCTCCGGCCTGCTGCCCGCCGGGGACAGGATGCCCGACACCCGCCGCCGCAGGTTGCGGGCGGCCATGCCCCCGGGGGCCGTCCTGGGGGGAGGCGCCGCACTCGCGCCTGGCTTCTATCGCCGAGGGGGCAAGCGGGCGCTGGACCTGTCGCTGATCGCGCTCTTCTCGCCGCTGCTGGCGCCGCTGATGCTGTTGCTGTGGCTGGCGGTGCGGGCCGGCGGCGGGGCGGCCTTCTTCGCCCAGGATAGGGTGGGGCTGGACGGCCGGGTTTTCCGGTGCTGGAAACTGCGCAGCATGATCCCCGATGCCGACCTTGCCCTGCGCCGTCTGTGCCGCGACGACCCAGCGCTGGCGGCCGAGTGGCGCCGGCATCAGAAGCTGACCGCCGATCCCCGCATCACCCGTGTCGGCCGCCTGTTGCGCCGCACCGGCCTGGACGAGCTGCCGCAGATCTGGAACGTGCTGCGGGGCGAAATGAGTCTGGTGGGGCCCCGGCCCTTCATGCCCTCTCAGCGCGGGCTTTACGGCGCGGCGGGCGGATTTCTCTATTACCGGATGCGGCCGGGGCTGACCGGACCTTGGCAGGTCTCGGGGCGGTCGCAATCGGGCTTCGCCGACCGGGCCGCCTTCGATGACCTCTATCACCGCACCACCTCGTTGCGCGGGGATCTGCGCATCCTGCTGCGGACGGTGGCCGTCGTGCTGTGCGCGCGGGCGGAATAATCCTGCTGCGCGCGCGGGCCGGATAGACGCAGATTCCTGTCGTCGGCGGGCCCCGGACCCTGTAAGCCCGCCCCATGACAGGTTCCGACACATTCGAGATCTTCCTTGCCGCCCCCCCGGGGCTGGAACAGATCCTTGCCCGCGAGGCGGAGGAAAAGGGCTTCGGCCCGCTGGAGGTCGTGCCCGGCGGCGTGATCTTTCAGGGGGGCTGGCCGGATGTCTGGCGCGCCAACCTGCAACTGCGCGGCGCCGGCCGGGTCCTGGCCCGGATCGGCGACTTCATGGCCTTTCACCTGGCACAGCTGGACAAGCGCGCGCGCAAATTCCCCTGGGACCGGTTCCTGCGCCCCGACGTGCCCCTGCGGGTCGAGGTGACAAGCCGCAAGTCCAAGATCTACCACGCCGGGGCCGCCGCCCAGAGGATCGAGAACGCCATCCGCGACACCTTGGGCGCCTCCGTCACCCCCGAGGCCGCGCTGGTCCTGAAGGTGCGGATTGACGACAACCGGGTGCAGCTCAGCGTCGACACCTCGGGCGAGCCCCTGCACAGACGCGGTCACAAGGAGGCCGTCGGCAAGGCCCCCATGCGCGAAACCCTTGCCGCGATGTTCCTGCGGCGCTGCGGCTTCGACGGGTCCGAGCCGGTGGTCGACCCGATGTGCGGATCGGGCACCTTCGTGATCGAAGCCGCCGAGATCGCGGCCGGCCTGGCCCCCGGGCGCGACCGCCGCTTCGCCTTCCAGGATCTGGCCTGTTTCGACGCGGCCGCCTTCGAGGAAATGCGCGGGGCCGGCGCCCTGCCCAGACCCGACTCGGCGGTGCGGTTTTACGGCTCCGACCGCGATCAGGGGGCGATTCGCATGGCCACGGCCAATGCCGAACGCGCCGGCGTGGCGGCGACGACCGGGTTCCAGATGTTGCCCGTGGGCCAGTTGACCCCGCCGCCGGGGCCGCCCGGTCTGGTCATGGTCAATCCGCCCTATGGCGCGCGGATCGGCAACAAGAAGCTGCTGTTCGCCCTTTACGGCACGCTGGGGCAGGTCCTGACCGACCGGTTCCGGGGCTGGCGGGTGGGGCTGGTGACCAGCGACCCGGGGCTGGCGAAGGCGACGGGCCTGCCCTTCGGCCCCGAGGAGCCGCCGGTCGCCTTCGGCGGGCTGAAGGTCCGTCTGCACCGCACCGACGCGCTGCGCTGAGCCTGGCGCGCCGCGCCCGGGATCACGGGGCCGGCGTCATAAGCTGATCCCTGAACCTGAGGGCGGCGGGCGACAGCCTGCGATAGCTGCGATAGAGCAGGAACCACTGGCGTTCCAGGGACAGCTTGTCGCTTTGCAGGGTCGTCAGCCTGCCGGTTTCCAGTTCCAACTCGATCGTCTGCCGCGAGATCACGGCAAGGCCCAGCCCGGCCTGCACGGCCTGTTTGACGGCCTCGTTCGACGACAGGACACAGGCGATTGAGTATTCCAGCCCGTGTTCGAGGAAGGCGCGTTCCATCACCCCCCGGGTGCCCGAGCCCTGTTCGCGCGTCACGAACGGGTATTTCACCAAATCGCGCGGTCCCACCCCCTTGCGCCCGGCCAGGGGGTGCCCGGGGGGGGCGATCACGACCAGCGGGTTTTCCTTGAAGGGCCGCGCGACCAGATCCGCGTCGTCCGGCGGCTGGCCGGTGATGGCAAGATCGGATTCGTTCGCCGCCAGGATCTCCAGGATCTCGTCGCGGTTGGCCACACGCAGGTTGATTTCGACCCCCGGATGAGCGGCGCGGAATCGGGCGATGTATTCGGGGATGAAGTAATTGGCGGTCGACACGACCGCGACCCTCAGCACGCCCTTGTCGACGCTTTTGAACTGGCGCAAATCCTCGCGCAGGTCCTCCAGAAGCTGGGCCGCGCGCCGGGCGTGGTCGGCCACGCTCTGGCCCGGCTCGGTAAGGCGGATGCCGCGCCCGTCCCGTTCGATCAGGGGCAGCCCGACCTGTTCCTCAAGCTTGCGGATCTGACTGGAAATGGCGGGCTGGGTGACGTGGAGAGCCTCCGCCGCCTGGGTCAGCGACCCAAGGCGCGCGACCGCGTCGATCATCTCCAACTGGCGCAGATCAATCCTCATACAATCTATAAGCAATAGTTATGAGAATTAAACAACAGGTAATTTGTGCGAATGTTCTAAACCCGCCTATGGTTCAAGCAACCACAGTAGATGACTGTTCAAAAATTCGACCCGGGAGGAGCTGCGTTGGCCGAGAAAACGTATCAAGCAGGCGTCAAGGACTACGCCAAGACTTACTGGACGCCCGATTACGTGCCTCTGGATACGGACCTTTTGGCCGTGTTCAAGGTCGTAGCCCAGGAAGGTGTTCCGCGTGAGGAAGCCGCCGCCGCGGTCGCAGCCGAAAGCTCGACCGGCACATGGACGACGGTCTGGACTGACCTTCTGACCGACCTGGAATATTACAAGGGTCGCTGCTACCGGATCGAGGAAGTGCCGGGCAACCGCGACGCCTTCTTCGCCTTCATCGCCTATCCCATCGACCTGTTCGAGGAAGGCTCTGTCGTCAACGTCCTGACCTCGCTTGTGGGCAACGTCTTCGGCTTCAAGGCCGTGCGCTCGCTGCGCCTCGAGGACATCCGTTTCCCGCTGGCCTACGTCAAGACATGCGGCGGCCCGCCCAACGGCATCCAGGTGGAACGCGACCGGCTGAACAAGTATGGCCGTGCGCTGCTGGGTTGCACGATCAAGCCCAAGCTGGGCCTGTCGGCCAAGAACTACGGTCGTGCGGTCTATGAATGCCTTCGCGGCGGTCTGGACTTCACCAAGGACGACGAGAACATCAACTCTCAGCCCTTCATGCGCTGGCAGCACCGGTTCGAGTTCGTCATGGAGGCCGTCCAGAAGGCCGAGGCCGAGACCGGCGAGCGCAAGGGTCACTACCTGAACGTCACCGCGGCCACGCCCGAAGAGATGTACAAGCGCGCGGAATTCGCCAAGCAACTTGGCGCGCCGATCATCATGCACGATTTCTTTACCGCCGGTTTCACGGCCAACACGGGCCTTGCCAACTGGTGTCGCGAAAACGGCATGTTGCTGCACATCCACCGGGCCATGCACGCGGTCGTCGACCGCAACCCGATGCACGGCATCCACTTCCGCGTCCTGACCAAGTGTCTGCGGCTTTCGGGTGGCGACCACATGCACTCGGGCACCGTCGTCGGCAAGCTCGAGGGCGACCGCGAGGCGACGCTGGGCTGGGTCGACCAGATGCGCGAACCCTTCATCCCCGAGAACCGCAAGCGTGGTTTGTTCTTCGACCAGGACTGGGGCGCGATGCCCGGTGTGATGCCGGTCGCCTCGGGCGGTATCCACGTCTGGCACATGCCGGCGCTGGTCCAGATCTTCGGCGATGACGCCTGTCTGCAGTTCGGCGGCGGCACCCTTGGCCACCCCTGGGGCAACGCCGCGGGCGCACACGCCAACCGGGTCGCCCTGGAAGCCTGCACCGAGGCCCGCAACCAGGGTCGCGCGGTCGAGAGGGAAGGTCGCGATATCCTGACCGAGGCCGCCCGCCACAGCCCCGAGCTGGCGGTCGCCATGGAGACCTGGAAAGAGATCAAGTTCGACTTCGACACCGTCGACAAGCTCGACGCCTGAGAAGCCGCACTTCCCGCAAAATGACAATCGGAGACGATCATGGCTGACGCATCCGCCTATCCCGAAACCAAGACGAGAACCGAGACATTCTCGTATCTTCCCCCGATGTCCCCCGAGAGGATGGCGCAGCAGATCGCCTATTGCATCTCTCGCGGCTGGAACCCCGCCATCGAATACACCGAGCCCGAGAAGTCCTTTTCCAACTTCTGGTATCTGTGGAAGCTGCCGTTCTTCGGCACGCAATCGGTGGAACTGGTGCTGAACGAACTCGAGGCATGTCACCGGGCCAACCCGGGCATGCATGTCCGGTTCATCGCCTACGACAACTACGCTCAATCGCAGGGCATGGCCTTCGTGGTCTACCGCGCCTGAGCAACGGAACCTGGGATCAAGACGGATCGGAGTGGAGTATAACATGACAAGCCAGAACACACTCGAAGGCATGTCCGGACGCGAGGCCTCGCAGCTGAGACGGCGGATGCTGTCCCAGGGCAAGGCCGCCCTTCCGGTGGCCTCCGAACGGGTGCGTTCCGGTTTTCGTGAAGCCGACATGCCCGCCAAGACGACCCCTGCGGACGCGAAAGTGACCATGAACACGGTCGTGAGCCCGCCCCCGGCACCGGCATCCCCGGCCGCCGGCGGGGTCGCCACCGGCCGCGCCGCCTCGATCGAGCGTCGACGCGCCCTGTCCAAGGGCAAGGCCGCGCTGCCTGGTGCCTCCGAGCGTCTCCGCTCGGGCTTCCGGGAGGCGTCGCTGCCCGGGACCACGGCCACCGCTCAGCCGTCCGCACCCCAGAATTCCAACGCGGGCTCCGCGCCCCAGCCCAAGGGTGGCCGCGAGGCGTCGATCGCCCGCCGCCGCGCCCTCTCCAAGGGCAAGGCCGCGCTTCCGGCGGCAAGCGAGCGCGTCCGCTCGGGCTTCCGCGAGGCTGATATGCCCCGCGATGTCGCACAGGCCCCCATGGGCAGTTCGATGCCCGATCCCAGCTCGGTCGATCTGCCGGGTCCGGCGCCCGAACGGCTGTCGGGGCGGGAAATCGCACAGATGTATCGCGCCCGCCGGGCCAAGCTCGGCAATGGCGAGCAGTCCTGCGCCACGCAGGCCCAGGCCGCGCGCCAGGGCGAGATGAGCTACCCCCGCAAGGTGCATTCGGTCACCACCGCCGTCGCCAACGCGACCGTCACCGGCCTCAGCTATGCCTCGGGCCGCGCCATGACCGGCGCCGAGGCAGGCCATGACAAGCCGCTGACCGGCACGCAATATGTCGGCGGGACCGAGGGCGGTTACCGCGCTTCGGCCGGCAAGGTCGGGCATGCCCGGACCGGCGGCGGACAGACCGTATCGGGCACCATGGTCCGGTCGGGCGTGCGCATCACCGGGGACGAGGACAACGCCGATCTTCGGATCACCGGCAACGCCGACCAGAAATTCACCGATGTCGAAGGCCGCGGGGAAAGCATCGTGCCCACCGGCGCGCAGTTCGCCCGGCAATCGCAGCCCCATGGTACATCGGTCTTCGGAACGAACCTGGGCCGCTCGGCACGTTCTGTCGGCTCCCGCAGCCGCGACACCGAACGCGCGGTCGAGCAGACGCTGGCGGGGCATTCGGTCTCGGGCACGGCGATCGGGCGTTCGGCCCGGGTCACCGGGGACGAGAACGGCTCGGCCCACAGTCTGACCGGATCGCAATATCTTGCCCCCGCATCCCAGCAGGCGATGTCGGCCCCCGAAGGCGGCCGCGCGGATCCGGCCTCGGGCGGGAAGGTCACGGCATCCCAGACCTGGGGCGGCCAGACGATCACCGGCCCCGAGATGGAACGCGACCGCCGGGTCACCGGCTCCGAACATGGTGCCTGCCAGACGCTGACCGGCACGCCCTATTACGGCGCCAGCGGTGCCCAGGGCTGGTGCGATCCCGAAACCGCCTGCGCCGAGGACGCGCGCCGCGCCAAGCAGATGCCGCGCGCCATCACCGGCAACGTGCCGCTCAACGATCCCATGGTCTCGGGCACAGGGCGCGGCGCCGACCGTAACATCACAGGCTCCAGCTATTTCGTCGCCGCGGAGCGTGGCCGCGAGGATGACGGCGACCCCGTCTGCCAGTCGATCGCCGGCTTCTCGGTGATGTCGCCCCAGCGCGAGACGCATCTTCAGGCCCGCGCCACCCGCCCGGCCGAGGAACAGGCACCTTCCGCCATCACCGGCACCTTCGCCCGGGGCGAGGGCAAGGTGACGGGCAACGCCGAATTCCATGCCCCCCGGCGTAGCGGGGCAGGCGGCGGGCAATCCGGCCAGCGCCCCGCCCGCGGCAACATCACCGGCGAGGGCTCTACCCGCGGCGCGAACATCACCGGCTCGGCCTGGAGCGAAAACCGGCACGTGACCGGCACCGAGGATTTCTTTGCCGCCGGGCGCAACCCTTCGGAGCGGTCCGGTAGCGCGAACTCCTTCGCGGGCGCCCGGTCCTTCAAGTCCAAGGCCCCTCATTATGATCCCGTCAGCCCCGTTACCGGCGCCACCGGCGGCACGCCCGCCTCCGGCGCGACGGTCACCCTTTCGGGCGGAGCGGCCGGATGATGAGCGCAATTCACACCTCCTCCGGGCCGAACAAGGCCTGGCGCGCAAGCTGGGTTCCGATGGCGCAGAAAGCGCGCCCTCGCAGCACACCCTCCCGGCCGGCCCTCTCCCTATCGGTCGGGGGGGGTAGTCACCCCTTCGCGGAACCGGCGATCGCGCTGGACCTGGACCGCCGCGAGCAGGAGGTCGAAAGCAGCTTCGCCCGTCTGTCCGAGACGCTTCGCGATCTTGCGCCCCGGCAGTTCGAGGATGATTTCCCGGCCCTTGCCGTCGCGCGGCTTCGTGCGATCGGCGTCGATGCCGACCCGGATTGGTTTCACGCCCACTGGACCCGCCCGCTGGACATGGGTGCGATCCATGCCCGCGCCGCCAGCCGCCTGTTCGCGACGCTTGTTCAAAGCGGGACGGAACGGGACCGCTACGCCTCGGACGATGGCGAGCCCGTTGCCGAGCTGATCCGCCGCTGGGGTTTCCACGCGGTCGATATCACCCCCTGCGCCGATGGCCGCCTGGCCGGTCTGCTGGGGGCGGTTCTGCGGATCCCGCTGTCCATCGTCACGGCGCGCAAATCCTTCGCGGGGGCCATGTTCAACGTGGCGCAGAACCTGCACGAATGGGAAGAGGTCGAGCTGAACCGTCATCGCCGGGGCTTGCCCAACGCGCCCGACGCGGGCACCCGCTTCCTGAAGGTCGGCGTCTATCACTACTCCAGCGTCGATCCCGCCCACGACGGCTGTGCCGCCCACGGCAGCGATACCTGCCGCGCCATGACCGCGCTTCATGGCCGCCTGCTTGAATTCCAGGCGGCCGCCCAGGCCATGCACGGCGCCGGGGACGAAATCGCCCTGCTTCTGATCGGGCTCGACACCGACACGGACGCGATCCGCGTGCATGTGCCCGACGCCTCGGGAGCGATGGATGACAACCGTTTCGTCGATGCGGCCGACCTATACCAGACGACCCGCGACATGCCCCGCGACGCCGCCAAGGATGCGGTGCGTGAAGCGGTCGCCCGGGCCGCCGGGGTTCACGCCGACGACGCGGGAACCGAGGGAATGCGCTGGTTCTGCGGCTACCTTCTGAAGAACAACATCGCCCAGGTCGATGCCGTCTTGCAGAAATATCACGGCCCCTATCCCGAAGCGGGCCACGCCGAAAAGCTGATCGTGATCGGCGACCCGGTGGATGATGTGCAGCTGCGCAACCTGGCGTTCCAGGCGCAGATGAATTCGGTCGAGGAAGGCGCGCAGGACCTGAAGGTCGGCCTTCATATCCTGGCCGGTCAATCCTCCGCAAACGTGCCGGTCCTGGTGCTGCGGGACTTCGACCCCGAGATCCCCGGCGACGACCGGGCGGCGGCCGAGGTCGCGGACAGGATGCGCGCGGCGGTTCTCGCAATGGAAACCGAGGCCCGCGTGACGGTCGAGGCGGCGCTGCGGCCCGGCACCGGCGGTGCGCTGGAGTTTCTGGAGGCTCGGACATGAAAATCTTTCAGGTGGAACGAACGCTGGTCGCCACCGCGCGGATCACGCAGCTTGAAAATCACCGCCTTCTGGTCGTGCGCGAAAAAGGCGGAAGCCGCTCGGTCGCCGTCGATCCGGTGGGCTGCAAGGAAGGCGACTGGGTCATTGCGGTCGGCAGCTCGGCGGCAAAGGACGCCGCGGGCCACGCGAAATACCCCTCGGACCTGACAATCGTAGGCATCATCGACTTCTGGGAGGCCGATGCGGCCGGGAAGGCGGCACCATGAACATCATGCGCGTCGTCCGGGATCTGGTCACCACCCAACGGGTGAGCGGCCTGCAAGCCCGCCCCCTGCGGGTTCTCGAGGATGCCCGGGGCAATTTCGAGGTCGCGGTCGACGCGGTGGGCGCAAGGGTCGGCGATTTCGTCATCACCATCGCCTATTCGTCCGCGCGGATCGCCACCGGTGACCCGCGGGTCACGACCGATCTGACGATCGGCGGGATCATCGACGACTGGGACGAAGACAAATGGCACGGACCGGCACGCGCCGGAACGTAACGGATCGGCGGCGCCCGGGCAGTCCGGGCGGCGCGATGAATGGAAGAAGCTTAGCCAGAGAGGAGAAAACAATGGCGACTGAAAGAGCGGGCATCGCCCTGGGAATGATCGAAACGCGTGGCCTGGTTCCGGCAATCGAGGCAGCGGATGCCATGACCAAGGCGTCCGAAGTGCGCCTGATCTCGCGCCAGTTCGTGGGCGGCGGTTATGTCACCGTCATGGTGCGCGGCGAAACCGGTGCCGTGAACGCGGCGGTTCGTGCGGGCGCTGACGCCTGCGAGCGGGTCGGAGACGGCCTTGCGGCGGCGCACATCATCGCCCGTCCGCATTCGGAGGTCGAGAACGTCCTCCCCACCGACGCCAGCGCATAAACGGCCAACGACAGGACGTCTGGCTTCGTTTCAATCCCCCTCCGTCGGGTCCCAGGATCCGGCGGAGGGCAGATGGGAGGCATTAATCATGACACTGATGACGACTATCACGCCAGGAACGGGGATGAGTGTGACAGCAGCAACGCCCAGCGACTGGAAGACCGTCGGAAAGACGGCATCCATCACCCGCCGTTTCGAATTTCCGGATTATGCGCGCACAAGCGCCTTTCTGGACCGCGTTAACGCCCTGTCCGAAGAAACAGGGCTGTTTCCCGACCTCGGGTTCGCCGCGACCTATGTGAACGTGACGATCCCAGACGACCCGGAGCGCGACCAGTTCGCCCTGCGGATCAACGAAGCCTATGCGGAGGGCGCGGAATGAACACCGATGCCCCAACCTCCAAGGCACCGGGCCGCAAGCCCGCCAAGGCCAAATCCGGCGACGACCAGCCGAAGACCGCTGATCGGATCACGGACCGGACGGTTGGCCAGACAGCTGGGACGACCGACGCCTTCGGATCGGCGACCCCGGCCGAGCTTTCCGTCTGGCCCGACTGATGCAGGGTCTCGCGCACCGTTACGCGCGGCGGCCCGGGCCGACCGCCCCAGATCGCGCCGGAACGATCGCCGTGGCTGCCTGCATCGTCCGCGACCAACAGGGCAGGGTGCTCCTGGCACAGCGTAGGGCCGACCAGATGTCGCCCGGCACCTGGGAAATACCCGGCGGCAAGGTCGAACCCGGCGAAGCCGCCGCCGATGCCGCGATCCGCGAACTTCACGAGGAAACCGGCCTTGTGGCGCGGAACCTCAGACCGGTAAGCCGCTATGCCCATCGTTTCGAAAGACGCAGCATCGAGCTGACGTTGTTCGAGGCGGCGGAATGGTCCGGCACCCCGCACGGGCGCGAAAACCAAAGGCTGGACTGGGTGCGCCCCGACCAGCCCCATGTCGCCCCGATCCTGGGATCGAATTTCAAGGCGCTGAAGCTGCTGACCCTGCCGCCCCGCGTGATGCAGGTCGATCCGCCGGCGGTGGATGTCTCGGCCTGGGCCCGCGACGCGGCGCTGCGGGCACGCTCCTCCGGCGCAGGCGCGGTCTTTCTGGCCTGCCGTCGTCTTCCCCCCGCACAGCAGGCCGCACTTGCCGGCAGGCTTCAGGCAGAACTTTCGCGCCAGGGCATCGCCTTGTGGGTCGATGCGGCGCCGGACACCGCGGCGCGTGCGGGCGCGGTCCTTTCGACCCGTTGCGCCCAAGGGCCCCGGCAACGGGGGTCGGGCATGATCTATGCCGCGATCGACCCCTGCGGGGACGAGGCCCGGCACGCCGACGTGATCCTTCTGCGCGACCGGCCGCTGCCCGAGGGGGTGCCTGCCTTCCCGCCCATCTACGTCTTCGCGGGTTCGCCGATGCATTCCCGGATGGATCCGCGGGGCCTGCACGGCGTGATCTGCCGCAACCGCGACGACTGACGTTCCCGGGTGCCGCTGATGACACTCCTTCTTCCCTCTGTCGTGGCTCTTCCGCTGATTTCGGCCGTGTTGACGTTCTTTCTGTCGGCGCGCATGGGTCGGAAGGTTTCCGAGATCAGCGTCGCGCTGATCGCGCTCAGCTTTGCGCTGACGACGCTGGAATTCTGGTCCGCGATCCGCGGATGGGAGGGCCGGGCCGAGATCGTCCTGGGCGGCTGGCTCACCCTCTTCCGTGATCCGCTGAGCGCCATCCTGGCATGGGTCATCGCCGGTTTCAGCCTGATCGTGCATGTCTATTCCCGGCGCTACATGGCCGATGAACCGGGATACGCGCGCTTTTTCATCCTGCTGAACCTGATGACCGCAGCACTGCTGGTCATGGTCTCGGCCAGCAACCTGATCCTGCTGCTCATCGCGTGGCATTTCGTCGGGGTGCTGCTGTATCTGCTGCTGGGGCAGGATCTGCACAGCCGGCCCGCGCAACGCCATGCCTTCACGACCTTCTTCACCTACCGGCTGGGCGATCTGCCGATGGTGCTTGCGGCCGCGTTGCTGTTCCATGCCTACGGGACCTGGTCGCTGACCGAGATCTTCGCGCGCCTGGGCGACACACCCCAGACGACCGCCTTCGGCCTTCCGCTGCCGGTTGTCGTGGGTTTTCTGATCGCGCTGTCGGCCTTTGCCCGCTCGGCGCAGTTTCTGGTGCACACCTGGCTGCCCTACACGATGAACGGCCCGACGCCGGTCTCGGCGCTGATGCATGCGGGCATCGTGAACGCCGGCGGCGTGCTGGTAAACCGCTTCGCACCGGTCTATGTCCATGCGGGCGAGATCCTGCACCTGATGTTCGTGGTCGGGCTCTTCACCGCGATCGTCGGATCGGTGCTGATGCTGACCCAGCACGACATCAAGAAATCGCTGGGCTATTCCACCATGGGCCAGATGGGGTTCATGATCATGGAATGCGGGGTCGGGGCCTTTTCGCTGGCGATCTATCACCTGATCGCGCACGGCATGTTCAAGGGCACGATGTTCCTGAACGCCGCCGGGGTCATCCGTTCGGCGCGCCGCGACGACGGTGTCCCCGCCGAGGATCTTTATACCTTCATCGTCGAACGCCAGGTCGCGCGCCGGCGGCGGCCCTGGCTTGCCATGGCGATCTTTACCCTGACCGTACCCGCGGTGATCCTGTTCCTGGCCCATTACTTCGTCGAGCAGGCGTTCATGGAAAAGCAGGGCGCGGTGATCCTGCTGTTCTTCGGGTGGATGACGGGGGCGCAGCTGATCTTCGCCACCTATCACATGCGGGCGGAGAACCCCTTGCGGCTGTTCTCGCTGATCCTGGTGTCCTTCACCATCGTCGTCATCGGCTATTCGGCCATCGCCCACACGTTCGATCTGTACCTCTATCCCGACGAGGCCTTCCGCAAGGCGCTTTACACTGCCGCCGGGGTGAAGCTGATCTATTTCGATGTCTTCGTCGCGCTGCTGGCCGCCGTCATCGTCCTGGGCTGGATCTTCACCTATTACTCCGAGCGCAAGCGCCTGCCTGCCCCCGTCTGGAGCCGCCGGCTGCGCGGGATGTTCTATGCCACCGTCTCGCGCGAATTCTTCCTGGGCGATGTCTATGCCCGGACCGCCCGGGCCGTGATCGGCGGGGCCGGCCGGATCAACGCCATGCTGGGTTGGCGCTGAGATGAGCTCGGATCTTGCCCTTCTGGCCGGTGCCGCCCTTCTGCTGCCGCTGTTTCCCTTCAGCATTCTGGCGGTCGCTGTTTTCGAGCGTATCGGCAACGGAACATTGCGGTCGCTTTTACTGCTGGTCTGCCTTCTGCCCGGCGCGGCGGTGCTGGACCGGGCCGGGTTCATTCCACCCGACTGGATGCTGGCCTGGGCGATGCTGACGGCCGTGTTCTATGCCTGGCGGGCCGTGGCCTTGCAGGACGCGCGCCTGTGGGTGGTGTTTCTTGCCGTCTCCTCGGGGGCGCTTCTGTGGGCCGGGGCGGGGCATGACGGGTTACTCTGGAAGGCGCTCGGCCTGGGGCTGCCTCTGGCGATGATGAGTGTGCTGGTCGAGCTGATCGAACGCCGGTTCGGCGCCGCCCATGCGGGTATGGACCTTCGTTTGGCAACCGCGGCGCCAAAGCTGTCGGCCCTGTTTGTCGCGGCCCTGCTTGCCGTGATCGCCATGCCGGTCTCGCCGTCCTTCTTCACAATGCTGGCGCTGGTTGTCGATCAGTCCCGCCTTTCGGCGCCGACCACGCTTGCCATCCTTGGCTGCTGGATCCTGTGGTCATGGTCGGCCGCGCGCCTCTTCGCGGGGATCGCGGTTGGGCCCCGGCGTGAGCGAACCGACGATATTCCTGCCGGTCTTGCCCGGATCTACGGCGCCGGTTTCGTCGGGCTGGGGGCAACAGGGATCGTTCTGGGGGGGATGTTGCTGTGAAACAGGATCTTGGCCGCCAACTCAGCATTCGCGCCACAGCCTATGTGGCGGGCGAGGCTGTGCCATTCTTCTGGCCCATGCGGACATTCGTGAAACGCAATCCGCTTCACGGTCTGGAACATCTTGCCTTCGAGGAGGCGTTGGCGAAAGGCGCCGATCTCTTCCGCGCGCGGACGTTCCTGTCGCGCGGGCAGTATCAGGCCTATCTGGCAGGCGGGAAGGTCTCGGCAGAATCGCTGGAACACGAGATCGCCGCGGCGATCGGCGAAGCGGCGGGCGAGGCGAAGAACGCGGCGACCCTGCCGGGGATCGACCTTGGGGCCTGGGTCAAAAGCCTTCTGACGGGATGTATCGACCCACTGTCGCCGGCGGTGGCCGCGAAGGGGCCCGATCTTCACGCCGCCCTGCACGGCGCAGAAATCCCCGCCGCCCCGGCATCGCGAGAAGCCGTCGAAGCCGAGCTTCTTGCGGCCTTTCCCGACGACCGCCCGCTTTACGAGGCCATCGACGCCCTGTTCGGCACCGAGTTGGGCGAAAGGTTGGACGGACAGGTGATCCGCGCCTGTCTTGCCTTTTTCGACGAGGGACAGTCGGTCTGGTCCATGCCGGACCGGAGCAAGGGGTTCTTCACAGCCTGGCGCAATGTCGCCCCCTCGGGGGCAAGGCGCGTGCTGGCCGAGGTTGAGGCCGGCGCGCCGGCGGGCACCGCGCCCGGTCCCGAGCGGGTGATCGACCACGTGCTGAGCGCGATCGGCGTGCCGTCCGAGGCCCGGCCGACCTATCTCACCCGCGAGATGATGCGGCTTCAGGGGTGGTCGGGTTTCATCCGCTGGCGGGCCCAGGCCAAGCGTTACTACTGGTCGCAGGAACATCCCGGCGACCTTGTCGATCTGCTTGCGGTCCGCTGCACCCTCGGCATGGCCCTGATGCAGGGGCTTGAGGGCTGCCCGGTCACCGTTCCGGCCCTGCGCGATCTGTGTGCGCAACGGCCCTTCGAAATGGCGCTTCGGCGGGATTATCACGAACGCCGCGTGCCGGCCCCGATGATCCGCGACGTGCAGACTGCGGTGGAACGCGGTAAAGCCAGCAGGCTGGACAAGGTCGCCAGCCGCTATCTGGCTGAACGTCACCGCGCCGCCCACCGGCGGCTGGCCGGGGAACTGCAACGCCTGGGCCGGAAAACCGGTCAGCTGGACGCGCTGATGTCGCTCGGGCCCGAGGATCTTGCGGCGCTGGTGGACCTTCTTTCCCGGATCGAGCGGCGCGAGGGGATGATCTGGTTGCGCGCAAGCGAGGCCACGGCGCTGGATACGCTGATGGGGGGTCTCACCCTGACGCCGCCGCCGCCCCGGGACAAAAGACCCTTCGTGCAGGCCGCTTTCTGTATCGACGTGCGGTCCGAACGGATCCGGCGTCACCTGGAGGGGGTGGGCGACTACCAGACCTTCGGCATCGCCGGCTTCTTCGGTGTTCCAGCCAGCCTGCTGGAACTTGGCAAGGGCAGCGAGAAACACCTTTGCCCGGTGCTGCTGACCCCCCGCAACCTGGTCCTGGAAATGTCCGCTGCGGACTGGAGCGACGAAGCCGCGGTGACGCTGCTGGACAAGGTCATGCACGAGTTGAAAGAGACCGTGATCTCGCCCTTCGTGACGGTCGAGGCGATCGGGCTTCTGTTCGGTCTGGACATGATCGGCAAGACATTGGCGCCACAGACCTATCACCGTCTGCGCGAGCGGCTGGACGCGAAAAAGCCCCGCACCCATCTGATCCTGGACAAGCTGAGCCGCGAGCAGGCCGACTCAATCGTCCGCGCCGTGCAGCGCGCCGTCATCATCGAAGCGGCAGAGCATGAGCTGGGCCTGCCGACCGAGGACATCAACGACGCCATCGTGCGCGAGCTGCGTGAATACGCCCTGAAGAACGCCGAACCCTCGCCGGATCTGGCCGCCCGCCTGAAGACAGACGAGCCTGGCCTGGCGGGTTTCGTCGAGCAGCTGCGCGAGGTCTACCGCATCAACCGCGGCGTCGCCGACATGCAGATGGAGCATCTGGGCCGGGTCGGCTTCGGTCTGGAAGAACAGGTGATGTTCGTGCAGCAGGCCCTCAGCTCCATCGGGCTAAGCGAGAATTTCTCGCGCTTCGTCCTGCTGGTCGGCCATGGCAGCACGTCCGAGAACAACGCCTATGAATCCTCGCTCGACTGCGGCGCCTGCGGCGGCAACGACGGCCTGTCCAGCGCGCGGATCCTGGCGAACATGGCCAACAAGCACACGGTGCGCCGCCGGCTGGCGGAAAAGGGAATCGAGATCCCCGACGACACCTGGTTCCTGCCGGCCATGCACAACACCACCACCGACGAGATCGCCTTGCACGATCTGGAGCTTCTGCCGGCAACCCATTTGGTCTATCTGGACCGGCTGCGGGTGGGCCTTGCCTCGGCCAGCCGGCTGTGCGCCCAGGAACGGCTGCCGGCGCTGGGGTTCCGCAGCGACCACGGCTGCGATCCGCGCGCGGCCCTGCGCGGCACCCAGCGCAACGCGGTCGACTGGTCGCAGGTGCGCCCCGAATGGGGCCTGTCGGGCAACGCCTATTTCGTCATCGGCCGCCGCGATCTGACGCGGGGCACCAGCATGGACGGCCGGGCGTTCCTGCATTCCTACGACTACCGGCTGGATCCCAAGCGCCGGCTGCTCGAGAACATCCTGACCGGACCGCTGGTGGTGGGCCAGTGGATCAACCTCGAACATTACTTCTCGACCGTCGATAACGACCGGCTGGGCGCGGGTTCGAAGGTTTATCAAAACGTCACCGGGCAGTTCGGGGTCATGACCGGGAATCTCAGCGACCTGCGCACCGGCCTGCCGTCGCAGACCGTGCTGAACCGGGGTCAGCCCTATCATCAGCCCCTGCGCCTGACGACGCTGATCGAAGCCCCCTTTGACCATGCGATGCGGGCGATCAACGGCGTCGCCTCGGTCAAGCGGCTGGTGCTGAACGGCTGGATACGGATGGTGATCCTGGATCCCGTGACGGGGCAGGCACATGTTTTTGATGAGTCGAAATGGATCACGCGCCCGAGCCAGATCGACCAAACAGAGGACCTGGTGACAAGATGACCAAGATCAAACTCAGCCCGCTCAAGAAAATCGAAATCGTCCTTGGGGGCGAACATGTCGGTTTCGCCAAGGACCTTCTGGATCGTGCGGGGGTCAAGGGATACACGATCGTCAACAACCTGTCGGGCAAGGGAAGCCAGGGCTTTCACGAAGGGCATCTGATGTTCAACGAGGACGATGTCCTTGTCATGGTCATCGCCGCCATCGTGGAAGAGCGGGTGGATCCCATCCTCGAGGGGCTGGAGCCATTCTTCTCGGAACATTCCGGCGTCGTTTTCGTATCGGATATCCAGGTCACCCGACTGGTCAAGTTCAGCGACTGAGCGCTACCCCTCGATGAACGAGCCGTGGGCGTCCAGGACCGCCTGGCGCACCTTTTGGGTGCTTTCGGCGCCATCCTCCTTGCGGTGCGACACCAGATACCAATAGCGCATGATCGGCAGCCGCGGCCATTTCAGTTCGGTCAGCCGCCCCTCCTTCAGTTCCCGCTGGACGACGTGATGCGACAGCATCGCGACCCCCAGCCCGGCCATCACGCATTCCTTGATCGTCTCGTTCGAATCCAGCTGGATCAGCTTCGGCGGGCCATAGCCCTCGATCTGGTCCAGATAGCGGTCCAGCAGGATCCGGGTCGCGGACCCCGGTTCGCGCGCGAAGACTACCTGTCCCAGAAGACCCTCGGGGTTGTAATCGCCCCTTTCGGCAAGTTCGTGGCCGCTGGGCACGAACAGACCGAAGGGGTGCTCCCCGATCGGTGCGGCCTCGATGCCGGCGGTCCGCGGCGGGCGGCCCATGAAGGCAAGGTCCAGCAGTTCCTGTTCGAAACGCTCGATCACCTTGCCCCGGTTGGCGACCTCGAAACTGATTTCGACGCTGGGGCAGCAGTGCTTCAGCAACGCCACCACGCGCGGCGCGAAATAACGGCCCGTCGATTCGAACCCCAGCCGGACGTGGCCGACATTGCCGCTTTCCAGCGCGCGCAAATTGTCGCGGGCCCAGCCCAGAATGCCCTCGATCCGCTGGGTCGCCGAGATCAGGATCCGGGCTTCGGCCGTCGCGGCAAGGCCGCCGTCCTCCACATCCTTGGCCAACAGGTGAACGTCCAAAAGGCTTTCCAACTTCCTTATTTGACTGTGAATCGCGGGGGGGCTGAGCGAATGCAGCGCCGCCGCCTCGGTGATCGACCGCGTTTCGGCGACGGTCTTCAGGCTGCGCAGCTGTTTCAGTGTGACGGCGTCGAACACGGCAGATATCCAAATAATTTAAAGATACGTCACAATTATTAAATTTATTGAAGTCTCGCAACGTGTCACCCCTGAGAAAAGCACAGATTGGGAGGAAAGAACGTGGCAGATCCGAAAAGAACCTGCTTTCCGTCGGTCGAGGGCCACCCGGGCGTATCGGACGTTCTGGAGCGGATGGCGGATGTGTTCCGCAAGACCGCGCGCCTGATCGCGCGGGGCGAGATCGAGGGCGATCTGGCGAAAGCCGCCGGCACCAATACCGACGGAGATGCGCAAAAGGCCCTGGACGTTATCGCGGACGAGGCTTTCATGGCCGCCCTCGCGGGAAGCGACGTGCGCTATTACGCGTCCGAGGAACAGGACAGCGTCGTCGAGTTGAACGGGCAGGGCGGGCTTGGCCTGGCGATCGATCCGCTGGACGGCTCCTCCAACATCGACACCAACGTCTCGATCGGGGCCATCTTCGGCATCTACCCCGCCGGACCGGACGGCGATGCGACCTTCCTTCGCCCGGGGCGCGAACTGATCGCTGCGGGCTATGCGATCTACGGGCCGCAATGTTCCGTGGTTCTGACCGTGGGCGACGGCATTCTCAAATTCGTGCTGGACCCTGAGACGCAGGAATTCGTTCAGGTCGCCTCGCCCGCCGGGGTCGGCATCGACTCGGCGGAATATGCGATCAACGCGTCGAACTACCGGCACTGGACCAAGCCGGTCCGCGCCTATGTCGACGATCTGGTCGCCGGCGCCGAAGGGCCGCGCGGCCGCAACTTCAACCTGCGCTGGGTCGCCTCGCTGGTCGCCGAAACCCACCGTATCCTCACGCGGGGCGGCATCTTCCTTTACCCGTCCGACGCGCGGGAGGGTTACGCCCACGGCCGCCTTCGTCTGGTCTATGAATGCGCGCCGATCGCCTTTCTGGTCGAGGCCGCGGGCGGCATGGCCTCGAACGGGTCTGACCCGATCCTGGACATAGTGCCCGACGAGCTTCACGCCCGATCGCCGCTGGTCTTCGGGGGCGTGGACAAGGTCATGCGCGTCGCGGGCTACCATGAGCTGCCGGATGAAGAGATCTCGGCCCTTTTCGGCAATCGCGGCCTGTTCCGCGCCTGAGAAAGAGAGCGAAATGTCAAAGAAGCATCCGATCATCTCGGTCACAGGCTCCTCCGGGGCGGGCACCTCGACGGTGAAGACCACCTTCGATGCGATCTTCCGTCGCGAGGGGGTTAAGGCCGCCTCGATCGAGGGGGACGCCTTTCACCGTTACGACCGCGCCCAGATGAAAACCGAGCTGCAAAAGCGGATGGCCGAGGGCGATTACACCTTCAGCCACTTCAGCTATGATGCCAACGAGTTGGGCGAGCTGGAGCGCGTGTTCCGCGAATATGGCGAGACCGGCAACGGGCTGAAGCGCCATTATGTCCATGACGACGAGGAGGCCGAGAAATTCGGCGTCCCGCCCGGGCATTTCACCGCCTGGACCGCCTTTCAGGAGGAATCCGATCTTCTGTTCTACGAGGGGCTCCACGGCGCCGTGGTCAACGATCAGGTCAATCTGGCGGCGCTGGCCGACCTGAAGATCGGGGTGGTGCCGGTCATCAACCTGGAGTGGATCCAGAAGATCCACCGGGACAAGGCCTCGCGCGGGTACACGACCGAGGCCGTGACCGACACGATCCTGCGGCGCATGCACGCCTATGTGCACTGCATCTGTCCGCAGTTTTCCGAAACCGACATCAACTTTCAGCGCGTGCCCGTCGTGGACACCTCGAACCCGTTCATCGCGCGCTGGATCCCCACCGCCGACGAGAGCCTGCTGGTCATCCGCTTCAAAAATCCGCGCGGCATCGATTTCCAGTATCTGACCTCGATGATCCACGACAGCTGGATGACCCGCGCCAACAGCCTGGTCGTTCCCGGCGGCAAGATGGACCTGGCGATGCAGCTGATCTTCACCCCGATGATCCAGCGGCTGGTCGACGAGTCCAGAAAACAGTGAGGACGCGAAGATGAACCAACAGATCCCCGTCACCTCGGACGAGGCCCGCATGGCCAGCGCGATCCGCGTCCTGTCCATGGATGCGGTCCAGGCCGCCAATTCCGGCCACCCCGGCGCGCCGATGGGCCTGGCCGATGTGGCGACCGTCCTGTTCAACCGCTTCATGCGGATCGACCCGGCCGACCACCAATGGCCCGATCGCGACCGCTTTGTCATGAGTGCCGGCCACGGCTCCATGCTGGTCTACGCGATCAACCATCTTCTGGGCTATGACGACATGGATGCCGACCAGATCCGGAATTTCCGGCAGATGGGCTATCGCACCGCCGGGCACCCGGAATACGGCCACGCCAAGGGGATCGAGACCACGACCGGCCCGCTGGGTCAGGGGATCTCGACCGCTGTCGGCATGGCCCTTGCCGAGCGGATGCACAACGCGCGGTTCGGCGATGGGCTGGTGGATCACTTCACCTATGTCCTGGCCGGCGACGGATGCCTGATGGAGGGGATCAGCCACGAGGCGATCGACCTTGCCGGCCACCTGGGCCTTGGCCGCCTTGTCGTCTTCTGGGACGACAACCGGATCACGATCGACGGCGGGACCGACCTGTCCACATCCATGAATCAGGCCATGCGCTTCGAGGCGGCGGGCTGGCATGTCCAGTCAATCGACGGTCACGACAACCAGGCCATCGCCGCCGCGATCGAGGCCGCCCGGGCCGAGACCGGCAAACCCTCGATGATCGCCTGCCGCACGGTGATCGGGAAGGGCGCGCCCAACAAGGCGGGCAGCCACAAGGTGCACGGCGCCCCCCTGGGCGACGAGGAAATCGCCGCCACCCGCGACGCGCTGGGCTGGACCGCGCCCCCGTTCGAGGTGCCCGATGACGTGCGGGCCGCCTGGCAGGCCGTGGCGCGACGCGGCGCCGAGGCTCGCGCCGAGTGGCGCGCGCGCAAGGCCGACAGCCCCGAAAGCGGTGCGTTCGATGCCTCCCTCGCGCCGGTCGACGCCGACCGCTTGGCCAAGGCGATCGATACCTACAAGGCCGGGCTTTCGGCGGACAAGCCCAAGGTGGCGACCCGCAAGGCATCGGAAATGGCGCTGGAAGTGATCAACAGCACCTTACCGAATTCGATTGGCGGATCGGCCGACCTCACCGGGTCCAACAACACGATGACAAGCGGCATGCGGCCCGTGACCCGCAGCGATTATTCGGGCGATTACATCCATTACGGCATCCGGGAGCACGCGATGGCGGCGGCGATGAACGGCATCGCGCTGCATGGCGGGTTCTTCACCTATGGCGGCTCCTTTCTGGCCTTTGCCGATTACTGCCGTCCCGCGATCCGCCTGTCGGCCCTGATGGGCCTCCCGGTCGCCTATGTGATGACCCACGATTCCATCGGTCTGGGCGAGGACGGGCCGACTCACCAGCCGGTGGAAACCATCTCGGGGCTGCGCGCCATTCCCAACCTTACGGTGATCCGCCCAGCCGACGCGGTCGAGACCGCTGAGGCCTGGCAGATCGCCGCCACCGCCACCGCGACGCCGACGCTGATGTGCCTGTCGCGGCAGGGGCTGCCGACACTGCGCACCGAACACGAAGGCGAAAACCTTGTCGCCCGGGGCGCCTATGTGCTGCGCGAAGCCGAAGGCACCCGCCAGGTGACGCTGATCGCCACCGGCTCCGAGGTCGAGATCGCCATGAACGCCGCCGATCTGCTTGCCGCCGAAGGCATTGGCGCCGCGGTCGTCTCGGCCCCCTCTTTCAAGCTGTTCCGCGAACAACCCTCCGAATACCGCCAGCAGGTCAGGGGCACGGTCCCCCGCGTCGGCATCGAGGCCGCGGTGCGCCACGGCTGGGAGGTGTTTCTGGAACGCTCCGACGCTTTCGTCGGCATGACGGGATTCGGCGCCTCGGGGCCGGCCCCCGAGCTTTACGAACATTTCGGCATCACCGCCGCCAATGTCGCCGCCGTGGCGAAACGCAAGCTTGGCCTGGGATGAACCGGAACGAAGGAAAGGTTGATCTGATGGATATTTCTCGCATCCATGACATGGACGTGCGCGGCAAGCGATTGCTGGTCCGCGCCGACCTCAACGTGCCGGTCGATGGCGACCGGATCACCGACGCGACGCGTATCGAACGCTTCGCCGCCGGGATGAAACCGCTTCTGGCCCGGGGCGCCCGGCTTGTGATCTTGACCCACTTCGGTCGCCCCGATCCGCAAAGCCCCGAGCCCGAGTTTTCGGTCGGAAAGCTGTGCCCGGCGCTGTCCGACGCGCTGGGCGTGCCGGTGCGCTTCGCCGAAACCTGCACGGGCGAGGCTGCCGAAACCCAGGCCGCCCTGTTGCGCGACGGCGAGGTTCTGTTGTGCGAGAACCTGCGCTTCGACGAGGGCGAGGCCGCGAACGACCCGGGTTTCGCGGCCCGGCTGGCCCGTCTTGGCGATATCTATGTCAACGACGCCTTTTCCTGCGCCCACCGTGCCCATGCCTCTACCCATGCGATCACCCGGCTGCTGCCCTCGGCCGCCGGCCCCCTGCTGATCGAGGAGATCGAGGCACTTTCCGCCGCACTCGAGGCGCCCCGATCCCCCGCCGTCGCCATTGTCGGCGGGGCCAAGGTGTCCTCGAAGATCGCGGTGCTGAAGAACCTGGTAGGCAAGCTAGATGCCGTCATCATCGGCGGCGGCATGGCCAACACGTTCCTGTTCGCAGATGGCGCCCCCATGGGCAAATCGCTGCACGAAGCCGACCAGATCGAGACCGTCGCCGAGATCCGCGCGCTTGCCGCCAAGGCCGGTTGCCGGCTGGTGCTGCCTACCGATTGCGTCGGCGCGCGCGAATTTGCAGAAGGGGCCGAACAGCATGTCTTCGCCGCCGACGAATGCCCCGATGACATGATGATCCTCGACGCCGGGCCCCACTCGCTGGCCGAATTCGAGAAGGTCGTGGCCGGGGCACGGACGATCCTTTGGAACGGCCCGCTGGGCGCGTTTGAGGTGCCGCCATTCGACCGTTCGACGGTCGCGCTGGCGCAAAAGGCCGCCCGGGCCACGCGCGCGGGCAGTTGCGTCAGCGTGGCCGGCGGCGGTGACACCGTCGCGGCGCTGAACGTCGCCGGGGTCGCGGACGACTTCACCTATGTCTCCTCTGCCGGGGGGGCATTCCTGGAATGGCTGGAGGGCAAGGCGCTCCCCGGTATCGCGGCCTTGATGCAGGCCACCAAAGCAGCCTGAGGAGGTTCACCGCAAATGGCACTGATTACGCTTCGCCAGCTTCTGGATCACGGCGCCGAGTATGGTTACGGGGTCCCGGCATTCAACATCAACAACATGGAACAGGGCATCGCCATCATGAAGGCCGCCGAGGCCGTGGACGCCCCCGTGATCCTCCAGGCCAGTCGCGGCGCCCGGTCCTACGCCGGTGACATCATGCTGCGCCACATGGTTCAGGCGCTGGCCGAGATGTTTCCGAACAACCCGATCTGCATGCATCAGGACCATGGCAACAACGAACAGACATGCCTCAGCGCAATCGGCCACGGCTTCACCTCGGTGATGATGGACGGCTCTCTCGAGGCGGACATGAAGACGCCCGCCTCCTACGAATACAACGTGGACATCACGCAGCGGGTGTCGCAGATGGCCCATTGGGTCGGCGCCTCGGTCGAGGGTGAGCTGGGCGTTCTGGGATCGCTGGAAACCGGGGAAGCCGCCGAAGAGGACGGATCGGGCGCGGTCGGCAAGCTGTCGATGGAGGACCTTCTGACCGACCCCGACCAGGCTGCCGATTTCGTTGCCACGACCAAGGTCGACGCGCTGGCGATCGCCTGCGGCACCTCGCACGGGGCCTACAAGTTCTCGCGCAAGCCCGACGGCGAGATCCTGGCGATGACGCGCATCGCCGAAATCCACAAGCGCATTCCCACGGTGCATCTGGTCATGCACGGATCCTCCTCGGTGCCGCAGTCGTTGCAGGACATGATCAACGAATTCGGCGGTGAGATGCCCCAGACCTACGGCGTGCCGGTGGAGGAAATCGAAAAGGGCATCAAGTCCGGGGTCCGCAAGGTCAACATCGACACCGATTGCCGCATGGCGATGACCGCGCAGTTCCGCAAGGTCGCCACCCAGAACCCGAAAGAGTTCGACCCGCGCAAGTTCCTGATCCCCGCCATGCAGGAGATGGAGGATCTGTGCCGTGACCGGTTCGAGCGGTTCGGAACGGCCGGAAACGCCTCGAAGATCAAGGTCATCCCGATGGATGACATGGCCAGACGCTATGCCGACGGATCGCTCGACCCGGTCATCGGCGCCGCCAAGGCCGCCTGATCCGCGCCGCACGCAAACCAGAACCAGAGGGGGCCCAAGATGGGTTTTGATCGCAACGTTAAGATCGCGCCGTCGATCCTGTCCGCCGATTTCGCCAATTTCGGACAGGAGATCCGCGCGATCGAGGCGCAGGGCGCCGACTGGGTCCATGTCGACGTGATGGACAACCATTTCGTGCCGAACCTGACCTTCGGTCCGCCGGCGGTCAAGGCGTTCCGCAAGCACGTCAAGACGGTGATGGACGTCCACCTGATGATCTCACCGGTCGATTCCTCGATCGACGCCTACGCCGACGCAGGGGCCGACATTCTGACGGCCCATGTGGAGGCGGGGCCGCATATCCACCGAACGCTGCAAGCGATCCGCGCCGCCGGGATGAAGGCGGGCGTCGCGCTGAACCCCGGCACCCCGGCCGAGGCAATCGCCCACGTCCTCGATCTGTGCGATCTGGTCTGCGTGATGACGGTGAACCCGGGCTTCGGCGGCCAGAAGTTCATCGACATGACGGCCAAGGTGCGCCGCCTGCGCGAGATGATCGGCGACCGCGAGGTCCATATCGAGATAGACGGCGGCGTCGATCCCGACACCGCCCCGCTTGTCCGCGCCGCAGGGGCGGATGTGCTGGTTGCAGGCTCGGCCGTGTTCCGCGGCGGCTCGGTGGAAGCCCCCGATGTCTATGGCCGCAACATCGCCGCCATCCGCGCCGCGGCGGAGGGGGCATGACCCTGAGGGCGCTAATATTCGATGTGGACGGAACCCTCGCCGAAACCGAAGAGGCGCATCGCAGGGCGTTCAACCGCACCTTCGACGAGGCCGGGCTGGACTGGTGCTGGACGGTCGCGGATTACAAGCGGCTGCTGAAGACCACCGGCGGCAAGGAGCGGATCCGCCGCCATCGCGACGATATCGGGGCCCGGATGCCGGACGACGGGGAAATCGCGCGCCTGCACCGCCGCAAGACCGAGATCTACGGCGAGATCATAGCCGGGGGCGAGCTGAGCCTGCGCCCGGGCGTCGCGCAGCTGATCCAGGCGGCGGTGGATGCCGGAATCAGGGTCGCCGTCGCCACCACCACCAACCTTCCCAATGTCGAGACCCTGTGCCGCGCCTGCTGGGGCCGCCCTGCCACGGAGGTGTTCGAGGTCATCGCGGCGGGCGATCAGGTCGCCGCCAAGAAGCCCGCGCCCGATGTGTTCGAACTGGCCCTCAGCCGGCTTGATCTTGACCCGTCGCAAGCGATTGCGTTCGAGGACAGCCTGAACGGTTTGAAATCGGCCCGTGGGGCGGGGCTGAAGGTCGTGGTAACGCCGTCGGCATACACCGCCGACGAGGATTTCACCGGCGCCGAATGGGTGATCCCCGACCTGACAAGGCCCAACCTTCCGGCGCCGCTGCTGTTCGGCCCCGACCGCTGACCCAGCCTTCGCGGGCGCGAAACCTGCGCGAAAATCCGTCCCGACATCCGTCCCGGCGGCAAACAGTCCGCAGCCAATCCAATCGCTTGAGAAATAAGTGGTCGGAGTGAGAGGATTCGAACCTCCGACCCCTGCCTCCCGAAGACAGTGCTCTACCAGGCTGAGCTACACTCCGACGCGAACGGCACGCTTGTCCGGCCCTGTCATTTCCCCGCTCGGGCGCGGGGCAGATGGCTCGGGGCGTCTGCCGTTGCGGCGGGTTATTTGCTTTTTTCGGTTGCGTGTCAAGCAGCTTGCCCGGCCCGCGATGCCTATCGCGGGGGCCGTGATTCAGACCACCGGCCGGCGCGTGGCGCGGGCCACCGCGCGCATTGAAAGCCAGCTGTCCTGACGGCTCCGCATCTTCTGCACCGGCTGGTTGCGCGAGGGTCCGCGGATGCTTTCGCGCAGCACGATATAGACGCCGCTGGCGATCACCAGGCCGGCCCCGATGAGGGTGAAGATGCCGGGGCTTTCGCCGAAGAAAAGCGCGCCGTAAAGCACCGCCCACAGGATCTGGGAATACTGCATCGGCGCGACCACCGCCGCGTCGCCCGACCGGTAGGCCCCGATCAGGAGCAGCCCCGCCACGAAACTGAGGGCCGAGATCACCGCCAGCATGCCCAGGTGGGTAACGGGCATGGGGGTGTAGCTGACGGGCATGATCAGCCCCATCAGCACCACGCTGGCCATCATCGGGTAGAGCATCAGGACGACCGACCGTTCATCATTGCCGATCTTGCGCACCACGACCGAGGCCGTGGCCGAACCGACCGCTGCCACCAGCGCCGCGAGGTGCCCGGCGCCGATCGGGGTCACCCCGGGGCGCAGCACCACCAGCACCCCCAGCATGCCCAGCGCGATGGCGAACCAGCGGTGGCGCCCGACCCTTTCACCGAGGATCGGAATCGACAGGATCGTCACCAGCAGCGGGGCCGCGAAAAGGATGGCGTAGACCTGCGCCATGGGCAGGACCGAGAAGGCGTAGAAGGCCGAAAGCCCCGTTGCCACGCTGGCCGCCGTGCGCAGGGCCGACCACCAGGGATGCACAGGGCGCAGGTTTCCGGCCGTCCTGTCGCGCACCAGCATCAGCGTCGCCAGCGGAAAGCTGAGCAGGACGCTGAAGAACAGGATCTGCGGCGCCGAATAGAAGCCGCCCAGGCTTTTCACCACCACGTCATGGGTCGAGAAGGTGGCAAAGGCCAGCAGCGCCAGGATCGTGCCGCGCAGGTTGGATCGGGCTGTATCGGGCATGGGCGATCTCCGCAGGCGATTGACGGCTGATAAAAGCAGCGTCCGCGGCGGGGTCAACCCGCCGGGCCTGCGCCGGACGCGAACCGGCGGGCTTCCCCCGGTGGTGGGCAGGGGCGGAACCCGGCCCGGGGCCGGGTTCCGCGAAGTCTCAGAGGCTGGCGTCGAGCGCCTTGAGGACGGCGTCGCCGACCTGGGTGGTGGAGGCCGGATCGCGGTCGCCGGCCTGCATCAGGTCGGCGGTGCGCACGCCGTCGCGCAGGACCGACTCGACCGCGGCCTCGAGGCGGTCGGCCTCGGTGCCCTGGTCGAACGAGTAGCGCAGCGCCATCGCGAAGCTGAGGATACAGGCGCAGGGGTTGGCCTTGCCCTGACCGGCAATGTCGGGGGCCGAACCGTGCACCGGCTCGTAAAGGGCCTTGGGCCGGCCGTTTTCAGCCGGCGCCCCCAGCGAGGCCGAGGGTAGCATGCCCAGCGAGCCGGTCAGCATCGCGGCGGCATCCGACAGCAGATCGCCGAAGAGGTTGTCGGTGACGATGACGTCGAACTGCTTGGGCGCGCGCACCAGCTGCATAGCGCCGGCGTCGGCATACATGTGGGTCAGCTCGACATCGGGGTATTCGTTGTCATGGACCCACTGCACCTCTTCGCGCCAGAGGATGCCAGATTCCATCACGTTGGCCTTCTCCATCGAGCACAGGCGATTCGAGCGGCGGCGGGCCAGTTCGAACGCCGAGCGCGCGACGCGACGAATCTCGTTGGTGGTGTAACGCTGGGTGTTGACGCCGACGCGCCCGCCCTCGTTGTCGGCCTGAATGCCGCGCGGCTCACCGAAGTAGATCCCCGAGGTCAGCTCGCGGACGATCATGATGTCCAGCCCGGCCACGATGTCGCGCTTGAGCGACGAGAAATCGGCCAGCGCGTCAAAGCACTGGGCGGGGCGCAGGTTGGCGTAAAGGTCCATTTCCTTGCGCAGACGCAGCAGGCCACGCTCGGGCTTCACCGAGAAATCCAGATCGTCGTATTTGGGGCCGCCGACGGCACCCAGCAGAACGGCGTCGACAGACTGGGCATGCGCCATGGTCTTGTCGGTCAGCGGCGTGCCATGCGCGTCATAGGCGGCGCCGCCCACCAGATCCTCGGCCACGTCGAACTTAAGGCCGCGCTTGTCGCCGAACCAGTCGATGATGCGGCGCACCTCGGTCATCACTTCGGGGCCGATGCCGTCGCCGGGAAGGATCAGAAGGGTAGGGTTGCTCATGGGTCGCGGGCTCCTTGAATGGGTCGCCGGATGGCGTATCCCGGCCCGCAGGGGGGGTCAAGCTGGGCCGGACCCGGCCCGCGCCGGGCGTTGTCCCCCGAACACGTCCCCGGAGTGGCGAAATGTCGGCTCTGCGCGGCCCGGATGCGCCGGGTGGCGATGGCGCGACATCGACCCAGACCAGCCGGTGGCGCGAGGCGGTGGCCACGATCTCGGCCCAGCCCCGTCCTCCCCTGTCGCGCGCCCCGCCCGCCTTTGGTTGCGGCGCCGGCCAGAACACCCCGGCGCCTGTCACTCGCAGCCGGGCGTCGGGCAGCACGTAGGCCACCCGCAGGTTGCCCGGCGCGGGGCCGCCCGCCGCGTCCTCCTCGGGCCAGTCGACCGTGTCGAGGGCCGGCTCGCCGTTCGGTGCCCCCGAATTCGCCGCCGCCGCGCCGGCGGATGCCGGGCGCGCATCCCGAAGCCGGGGGTGGCGCAGGAGTGCGGCCATCGCCGCGCGCCGCCCCTCGCCACGTCGCACATCAAGGTTCGATATCCCCGCCAGCACCGGCAGATCCCCGGACCCGATCAGCTGCCCCTCGGTCTGGGAAGGCGCCCAGCCGTCCAGCACCAGCCGCCACAGGCGGTTCTCCTCGGCGTTGCGCAGGCCGTTGGCATCCTCCGGCCCGTCAAAGACCGGGGGCCCCGCATGGTAGAGCATCAGCATCAGCCGACCCCCATCGGGCAGGGGCACCGGCACTAGCCAATGGGCGACCGACGACAGCCGGCGCTGTTGCGCGGCTTTCTCGTCCGGGAACAGCTTGCCCCCCCGGCGCGGCAGGCGGGCACCCGGCAGCTCCGCCCAGCGCAGGGGGGACAGGTCCGTGACGGACCCGAGCGGCAGGCGCGACAGAAGGGCCATGCCCCCCGCGCCGTGGAAGGCCCCGTAGCCTTGGGCATCGCGCGGCCCGTTTAACCGACCGTCCCCGTCCAGGTCCATCCCGCTGGACAGGCCGGCGTTGGGCAGGGCGCCAAAGGCATGGTCCATCGGATGCCCTGCCCGCGAGATCTGCCCGCGAAGGGCTGCCAGTGCATGCCCGTCGAGATCCGTGTCGAAGCCGGCTAGCAGAAGGATATCGGGCCGCGCGGCGGCGATCACCGCGACCACGGCCTCGACCTGCGGATCGCGCCCTTGCGAAATGTCCCGCAACAGGACCCCCGGTCCCCGCCGCGTCAACTCGGCATTGAAGACGGCAATCCGCAGGCTGCCCTTTTCGGGCGGAGGGGGCGTCAGCGGAAGGGGGGGCGCCTGCGCCGAGGCCGCCCGGACCGGCACTGTGCAAAGGAGTCCGACAAGCAGGAATGCGACAAGGCGCAGGCCGACATTCCGGCAGGCGGCAATGCCCCCGTGCCGCACCAACCAAGCGAAACGCCATGTTCGATGAAGACCGTGAAGCCCAGCCGCCCGGCGCTGCCCCGGGTCTGACGGCCTCAGGCGGGAACCAACTCCGCCGGTTCCTCCCGGACCCGGTCCAGGCGCCGCTGCATGCTGACCAGCCGCGCCAGGCGGTGCATGACGATCGCCTTCATGACGCAGCAGGTGGGCAGGAACATCCATATGGACACGATCCAGATGATCGACAGGGGCGCGTTCAGGGCGCTCGGATCCAGTGTCCCGATCACTACCCGCATCGCCAGTGGCAGGAAGAATGGCAGCAGAATCGCCAATGAAATGTTAATCCGGGCCGAGCGCACCAGGCTCGCCACCACGTCGCCGCCGCTGGTCGGATCGAAGGTCGGCAGGTTGACCCACAGGTTGAAGGCCCGCGACCGCGACGGCCAGTTATTAACCCGCAGGATCAGCAGCAGCGACCAGACGACGAAGACGCTCATGATGAACGACAGGCCCAGCGTGACGTAGACCAGTTGCGAGATCCAGGGCGAGGCGTCGGGCCGGATCAGCCCGCTGGCCAGGCGCATCGGGCTGAAGGGCACGTCCAGCGTCTGCCCCACCAGCAGGCCCAGCGAATAGACCAGCCGCACCAGCGGCGTGCCATCCCAGGGCGCGCGATAGGCCACCGCCGCCAGGATGATCGAGCCGAACAGCAAAAGGAAGCGCATGCGGTTGTAGGGCGGCGCATCGCGGAATTCCAGAATGCCGGGCGATTGGGCCATGTACTCGGTGAAGACGAAGACAGCCAGCGACAGGCCGATGATCAGGGTGATGAGATGGGTGTTCACCCCGGCCGTCGGCACCAGAAGTGACGGCAGGACGATCAAGGTCATCATCAGGAATGCACGCAAAAGCGCGCTTGCTACCCGTAGGATCACTGCTCTGCCTCTCGACTGGACGAACCCGGTACACGCCGGATCCTTGTTCCATTTCGGGCCCCGTCCGATTGTGGCGGAATGCCTCTTTATTGTCTTATTCCTGCCTTTTTTCACCCCGAGCGACAAGGCCGCCGGGCCGGGTGGGGCCGCGCGAAGGGGTTTTCGCCCCCTCACTGTCGCCCCTTTGCATCAGCCGCGCCCTGCGTCGGGGCGCGTCGGAAGCACCGGGGCCCGGCCCTTCACGCGAAAGGCCGGGCCCCGAAATGTCACATGCATCGCCGCCGCCCGCCTTGTTGGCCGGTGGCGCGGCCCGGGTCAGACCCAGGGGCGCTGCTGGTTGACGTTGGCCTCGAAGGCGTCGATCGCGGCGCCCTTCTCCAAGGTCAGCGCGATGTCGTCCAGGCCGTTCAGCAGGCAATGCTTCTTGAAGGCGTCGATCTCGAAGCCGAAGCTCTCGCCCTCCGAGGTCGTGATCGTCTGGTTCTCCAGGTCCACCGTCATGCGGGCGTTGGCGCCCTTCTCGGCGTCCTTCATCAGCACGTCCACCTGTTCCTGGGGCAGGATGACGGGCAGGATCCCGTTCTTGAAGCAGTTGCTGTAAAAGATGTCGGCGAAGCTGGGGGCGATCACGCAGGAGATGCCGAAATCCTTCAGCGCCCAGGGCGCATGCTCGCGCGAGGAGCCGCAGCCGAAATTGTCGCCTGCGACCAGGATCTCGGCATTGCGATAGGCCGGCTGGTTCAGCACGAAGCTTTCGATCTCGTTGCCGTCGTCGTCATACCGCATCTCGTCGAACAGGCTCTTGCCCAGGCCGGTGCGCGCGATGGTCTTCAGGTACTGCTTGGGAATGATCATGTCGGTGTCGACATTGATGAGCGGCATCGGCGCCGCCACCCCGGTGATCTTTTCGAATTTGTCCATTGTCGTCTCCTTGCTCGGACAGGCCGCCCCGGCGGGCTTCACTCGAGGAAAAATATCCCCGCCGGAGGCAGGCCGGCCCGTGGCCCTGGGGCCTTACATCAGTTCGCGCACATCCGTCAGCCGCCCGGTGATCGCGGCGGCCGCCGCCATCGCGGGGCTCAGCAGGTGGGTGCGTCCGCCCCGGCCCTGGCGCCCCTCGAAATTGCGGTTCGAGGTGGCGGCGCAACGCTCGCCGGGCGACAGCTGGTCGGGGTTCATGGCAAGGCACATGGAACAGCCCGCAAGGCGCCATTCGAAACCGGCCTCCTTGAAGATGTCGGCCAGGCCCTCTTCCTCGGCCTGGGCCCGGACCAGGCCCGAACCCGGCACCACCATGGCGCGCAGGCCGTCCTTGACCTTCTTGCCCTTCAGGATCGCCGCGGCGGCGCGCAGATCCTCGATCCGCCCGTTGGTGCACGACCCGATGAAAACCGTGTCGATCTCGACCTGGTCCAGCGGCGTGCCGGGGGTCAGGCCCATGTAGTCGAGCGAGCGCTTGACCGCCTCGGACTTGCCACCCTCGAAATCCGAGGGCGAGGGCACGCTGGCCGTGATCGGCAGCACGTCCTCGGGCGAGGTGCCCCAGGTCACGACCGGGGCAATGTCTTCGCCCTTCAGTGTCAGCACCTTGTCGAAATGCGCGCCTTCGTCGGTGTAAAGCGTCTTCCACCAGGCCAGGGCGGCTTCCCACTGGGCGCCCTTGGGCGCGTGGGGGCGGCCCATCACATAGTCGAACGTCTTCTCGTCCGGCGCTATCAGGCCGGCGCGGGCGCCACCCTCGATCGCCATGTTGCAGACGGTCATGCGGCCTTCCATCGACAGGTCGCGGATCGCTTCACCGCAATATTCGATGACATAGCCGGTGCCGCCGGCGGTGCCGGTCTCGCCGATGACGGCCAGGGTGATGTCCTTGGCGGTCACACCGGGGCGCAGCTTGCCGGTGATCTCGACCTTCATGTTCTTGGACTTCTTCTGGATCAGCGTCTGGGTGGCGAGCACATGCTCGACCTCCGAGGTGCCGATGCCGTGGGCCAGCGCACCGAAGGCGCCGTGGGTCGCAGTGTGGCTGTCGCCGCAGACCACGGTCATGCCGGGCAGGGTCCAGCCCTGCTCGGGGCCGACGATGTGGACGATGCCCTGACGGATGTCGCTGACCGGGTAGTAGACCAGCTCGAACTCGCGCGCGTTGCGGTCCAGCGCCTCGACCTGGATGCGGCTTTCCTCGTTCTCGATATAGGTGTCGCGCCCCTCGGTGGTGGGGACGTTGTGGTCCGGCACGGCGATGGTCTTCTCGGGGGCGCGGACCTTGCGGCCGTTCATGCGCAGCCCTTCGAAGGCCTGCGGGCTGGTCACTTCGTGGACCAGGTGCCGGTCGATGTAGAGAAGGGTGGTGCCGTCGTCGGCCTCGTGGGCGACATGGGCGTCCCAGATCTTGTCATAGAGGGTCTTGGGGGCAGTCATCGGGGGATCTCCCGCATAGGTATGTAACGTGAAAGGGCATCAAGACGGGTGGCCGCGCAGGCGGCACCGGTCGCGCAGGCGCTACTCGGCTGCCAGGATTGTCAGCGTCGAACCGTGGAACCGCCAGGGAAGGCGCGCCCGGTCATCCATGTCAAAAAACTGAGTCACGCCGCTCAAATACAACTTAACCTGGCGGGCAGCAAGCGCGCGAAGCGCGTTGGGCCGATGTGCCGCCATCGGGGCGGGGGCGGCGCAGGCCGCGACGAGGGGTTTTGAAGGCACTTGGCCGGTCCGGAGCGGCGGGGGCCAAAGGCGGATGGCTCGGGACGGCCCCGTTCCAAAGGGCCGTCCCGGATCGTCTGATTGGAGGCCACGCCTCAGGGGGCGTCGCTGATCTCGCCTTCAAGGATGAAGCGGCGCTCGGTCTCGCCCGCCGGTTCGATGACCAGTGAGCCGACGCCGCGCATGCCCTCGAACTTGCCGGTGCCGCTGACCAGTTCCCAGACGCCGTTGTCATGCAGGGCGGGCTTGCCCTCGCCGGCCATGAAGATCGCGCGCACGGACCATTTCAGAACTGCCAGATCGCCATCGGCGTCGGTCATCTCGAGGTATCCCTGCGGGTCGCCATCGACGGGCGGGCGGATGTCGTGCCAGCCGAACTCGGTGACCGAGGCGCCGGCCAGGATGCCCTCGCCCTCGGCCTTGCCCTCGCGGCGCACGGCCAGGACGAAGTGCTTGGAGCCGTCGCCGAACTCGAACTTCATCTGCTCTTTCGGGGTCATCACCGCCTCGACCGCGACGGGGGCGGCCTGTGCCGCGGCGCCCAGTGCCAGTGCAAGGCCGGCGGCCAGGATCGCTGTTCCGGGACGTGTGTGTCTTTGCTTGTTCATTGCTGTGTTCCCTGTTGTCGTTTCATCGACCCCGGAACCTAGGGCCCATCCCCCCGGCTTCCCCACACGATCGGCTGATGGAGGATAACGAATCCGTTGCCCGACAGCCGCGATCCGCCCCGCACAGTGCCGCGGCGGCGGGCGGGGCGGCCGGAACTGTTGCGGCGCGCCGGGGCGCTGTGCAACTCTGGCAAAAAAAGGTCAGGCGGAATGAACCCAGAAATTCCCGGCCTCCCCGACGCCGTGTCCGACAAGGCGATCGGCCTCTGGTCGCAGGTCGAGGCCCTGCTCAACGATCTCCTGCTGCCCTGGCGGCTCTATCAGCTTGGCATCGTCGTCGGGATCGTGCTGGTCGCCTACCTGCTGCGGATGGTCGTGGCGCCACGCATGCACGACTGGATGCGCAGCCTCGAAGGCCTGGCGAAGTGGCGGATGCGGGTCCTGGTGCTGCTGCACCGGCGGATCTGGCTGATCGCCACCATGCTGGTTGCCTGGGGCGTCGTCTTCGTCATGCGCGAGCTGACCTGGCCCTCTCGCAGCTATTTCGTGGGGCTCTTCGCCACCATCGTCACCGCCTGGTTCGTCGTCGGGCTGATCGCCCGGCTGATCCGCAATCCGCTGCTGCGCCGGGTCGCGACCTGGGGCGCGTGGATCTACGTCACGCTCTACTATCTGGAACTGGACGACAGCTTCGGCAGGATGCTGGAGGGGCTGGCGCTGGAGTTTGGCGAGTTTCGCCTGACCGCGCTCGCCATTCTCAAGGCGCTGGTGATCACGGCGCTGCTGTTCACGGGGGCGCGGCTGGTCTCCTCGGCCACCTCGAACCGCATCCAGGGCAATGAGGATCTGTCGCCCTCCATGCGGGTGCTGGCGGTCAAGATCCTGCAGATCGTGCTTTACGGCGCGGCCTTCTTCATCGGGCTGAAATCCGTCGGCTTCGACCTGACGGGCCTTGCGGTGCTGTCGGGTGCCATCGGCGTCGGCCTTGGCTTCGGCCTGCAGAAGGTCGTTTCGAACCTGGTGTCGGGGGTGATCATCCTGCTCGACAAGTCGATCAAGCCCGGCGACGTCATCAGCCTGGGCGAGACCTTCGGCTGGATCAACGCCCTGACCGCGCGCTACGTCTCGATCACCACCCGCGACGGCAAGGAATACCTGATCCCGAACGAGGACCTGATCACCACCCAGGTGGTCAACTGGTCCCATTCCAACGATTACGTGCGCCTCGACATCAATTTCGGCGCCGCCTACGACGACGATCCCCATGACGTGCGCCGGCTGGCAATCGCGGCGGCCAAGTCGGTCGACCGGGTGCTGTCGATCCGTCCGCCGGTCTGTCACATCGTGGGATTCGGCGACAGTTCGGTCGACTACGTGCTGCGCTTCTGGATCCGCGACCCGACCGAGGGGCTGACCAACGTGCGCGGCGGCGTTTTCCTGGCGCTGTGGGACACGTTCAAGGAAAACGGCATCAACATCCCCTTCCCCCAGCGCGAGGTGCGCATCCTGGGCGAGATACCCAAGAGCCCGGGGGTGGTGCTCGACTGACCGTGCTGCGCAAAAAATGGCCGGCGCAATTGAGAATGGGGCTTGCGGTTGCTATATTGGCCCCATGCCCGGCGCCGGGGCTTGCCGGCGCGTTGTTAAGGAGGACGATGTCCTGTCTCAACATGCGGAGACGGTCGATATGACGGCCGCACGACATGCCGGCGCCGAATCGGCGGCGGACAATGCCACGAGCAAACAACTTCTTGACGAAATCCTGGACTCCCTGGCCAGCGACAAGGCCGAGGATGTCGTGACCATCGATCTGCGCGGGCGGACCGAACTGGCCGATCACATGGTGATCGCGTCGGGGCGCTCGACCCGTCAGGTGGCCGCGATCTCGGAAAAGCTGGTCGATCGCCTGAAGCAGGAGTTCGGCCGTCTCAGCAAGGTCGAAGGCAAGGATGCCGGCGACTGGGTGCTGATCGACACGGGTGATGTGATCGTTCACGTCTTTCGCCCCGAGGTGCGTGAATTCTACGCCCTCGAAAAGATGTGGCTGCCGACCGAACCCCGGTAGGAGCCATGCGCGTCAGGATCTGTGCCGTGGGCCGGCTTCGGGCCGGTCCCGAACGGCTTTTGCTCGACGATTATCTCTCACGATTTGACAAGACCGGCCGCGCGCTGGGCCTCGGCCCGGCCCAGGTGGTCGAGGTCGAGGACCGCAAGGGCGGCGGCATGACCGCCGAGGCCGCCCTGCTGGAGCGTGCCGTGCCCGAAGCCGCGGCCCTCTGGGTCCTGGACGAGCGCGGGCGCAAGCTGAGCTCGCGCGATTTCGCGCAGGAACTGGCCCGTCACCGCGATGACGGGCGGGGCGAGCTGGCGCTGATGATCGGCGGCGCCGACGGGATCGACCCCGCGCTGCGCGCCCGGGCCGACATGGCGATCTCTCTGGGCGCGATGGTCTGGCCGCACATGCTGGCCCGCGTGATGCTGTCCGAACAGCTTTACCGCGCGGCCTCGATCCTGTCCGGCAGCCCCTATCACCGGGACTGAGGGTGAAGGGCCGCATCCGGGCCAGGTTATCCCTTTCTGACAGGCGCCAATCGCCGCGCGCGGCGTTCTGGGTGTTTCCCCCGCCGATGGGACCGGCTACAAACCCGGCAAACGCCAAGGAGCCGCCCGCATGACCAGTCCCCGACCCGTCGTTCTGTGCATTCTGGATGGCTGGGGCATCGGCACGGGCGGACCAGAGGATGCGCCGGCCCAGGCGGACACCCCCAATTTCGATGCGCTGATGGCCAAGGGGCCGATGGGACGGTTGATTACCCACGGGCCGGACGTGGGCCTGCCCACCGGTCAGATGGGCAATTCCGAGGTCGGGCACATGAATATCGGTGCCGGGCGCATCGTGCCGATGGACCTTGGCCGGATCGACCTTGCGATCGAGGACGGCAGCTTTGCCGCGCATCCCGCCCTTCTGCGCTTTGCCGACAGGGTTGGGACCAGCGGCGGCACCGCCCACCTGCTGGGAGTGGCATCGGACGGGGGCGTCCACGGCCACATCGCCCACCTGATCGAGGCGGTGCGCCTTCTGGCGGGGCGCGGTATTCCCGTGGTGGTGCACGCGCTGACCGACGGGCGCGATGTCGCCCCCGGCTCAGCCGGTGGCTTTCTCAGGCAGCTTGAGGAGGCCCTGCCCGAGGGGGCGCGCATAGGCACTGTCATCGGCCGCTACTGGGCGATGGACCGCGACCAGCGCTGGGAGCGGGTCGAGAAGGCCTATGCCGCCATGGTCGAGGGGCGCGCCGCCCACCGCGCCGCCAGCGCCCGCGACGCCGACCGCGCCGCCCGTGGCCGCGGCGAAAGCGACGAGTTCTACGATCCGACCGTCATCGGCGACTATGCCGGCATGGGCGACGGCGACGGGCTTTTCTGCCTGAACTTCCGCGCCGACCGCGCCCGCGAGATCCTGTCGGCCATCGTCGACCCGGCCTTCGACCATTTCCCCACTGCGACCCGCCCCGAACTGGTCGCCCGCCTTGGCATGGCCGACTATTCCGAACGTCACGACGCCTTCTTCGACACGGTCTTTCCCAAGCACGAGGTCGAGAATACGCTGGGCGCCTGGGTCGCGGCCAAGGGGCTGACCCAGTTCCACATCGCCGAGACCGAGAAATACCCACACGTGACATTCTTCCTGAACGGCGGGCGCGAAGAGCCCGAGCCGGGCGAGGACCGTCACATGCCCGCCAGCCCCGACGTGCCCACCTATGACCTGCGCCCCGAAATGTCCTCGGTCGAGGTGGCCGATCACCTGGTCGCGGCCGTGCGCAAGGGATATGATCTGGTCGTGGTCAACTTTGCCAATCCCGACATGGTCGGTCACACCGGCTCGATCTCTGCGGCGACCCGCGCCTGCGAGGCCGTGGATGTGGCCCTCGGCCGGCTGATCGAGGCGACCCGCGCCAGCGGCGGCGCGCTGCTTGTCACCGCCGACCACGGCAATTGTGAGCTGATGGTCGACCCCGAGACCGGCAAGGCGCACACCGCCCACACCCTCAACCCGGTGCCCGTCCTGCTGGACGGCGGCCCCGAGGGCGCGCGCCTGGCCGATGGGCGGCTGGCGGACCTGGCGCCCACGGTGCTGGAGCTGATGGGCCTGACGCCCCCGCCCGAGATGACCGGAAAGTCATTGATCCGGTGAGGGGCCGGTTCCGACCCCGCGGCCCCCGTGGCCTTGCCATCCTGCTGGCGCTTTTGCTGCCGGGCATGGCATCGGGGCAGGCCGATCCCGCCATCACCGCACAACGCGCGGCCCAGATGCTGGAGCGCGCCGCGATCGCTTTGACCGAGGCGGAAGGCGCCCGTGACCGGGTCCGGGCCCTCAGCGAGGCGGTGCGCGGCTACGAGGAAGGGCTGATCGCCCTGCGCGAGGGACTGCGCCAGGCGACCCTGCGCGAGCGGGTGCTGGTCATGCGGCTGGACGCCAAGCGCGAGGAGGTGGCGCGGCTTCTGGGAGCGTTGCAGACGATCCAGCGCGCGCCGGCGCCCCTGCTGCTGCTTCATCCCTCGGGGCCGGTCGGCACCGCCCGCTCGGGGATGATCCTGTCCGAGATCACGCCCGCGCTGCAATCCCAGGCCCGCACACTTGGTGCCGAGCTGTCCGAGCTTCAGGTTCTGCGCCTTTTGCAGGAAAGCGCTGCCGCGACGCTGAGCGAGGGGCTGGATGGGGCGCAGAAGGCCCGCATCGCCCTGTCGCGCGCCGTGGCCGACCGCACCGACCTGCCGCGCCGTTTCGCCGCCGACCCGGCCGCCCTGGCCCGCCTGGCCGAAAGCAGCCAGACCCTCGACAGCTTTGCCGACGGGCTGAGCCGGCAGGAGGTCACCGCGCTGGAAAGCGGAGCGGGGGAGGCCGAGGCGCCCGACAGGTTCGCGGGCGCACGGGGGCGGCTGCCGCTGCCCGTCGATGGCAAGCTTCTGCGCCGGTTCGAAGAGGCGGACGCCGCGGGCGTGCGCCGGCCGGGCATCGTCCTTGCGACCCGGCCCCGCGCCCTGGTCACCAGCCCCTGGCCCGCGACGATCCGCTACCGCGGCCCGCTGCTGGACTACGGAAACGTGATGATCCTGGAGCCTGCGGCCGACTTCTTGCTGGTGATCGCCGGGCTTAAAGAGGTTTATGGTGAGGTCGGAGAGATCATCCCCGCCGGCGCGCCGATCGGGCTCATGGGCGGCGAGGCGCCGGAAGAGCGCGACTTCCTGACCGTGGGGGTCAAAGACGATGGCGGATCCCGGGAGGAAACGCTTTATATGGAAGTGAGACAGGCCAACGTGCCGATGGATCCAGCCGACTGGTTCCGCCTGACAGAGGAATAGGATGCGATGAAGAGATATGTGATGGCCGCCGTCGGCGGCACCCTGGCCGGGATCGTCATGACCACCCAGGTCGCCGGTCCGCTGATCGCCCAGGAATCCGAACAGAAGACCAATGTCTACGAACAGCTCGACCTGTTCGGCGACATCTTCGAACGCATCCGCGCCCAATATGTCGAAGAGGTGGACGAGGCCGACCTGATCGAGGCCGCGATCAACGGCATGCTGACCTCGCTGGATCCCCACTCGAGCTACCTGCCGCCGAAGGATTTCGACGACATGCAGGTCCAGACCCGGGGTGAGTTCGGCGGCCTCGGCATCGAGGTCACTCAGGAAGAGGGCTTCGTGAAGGTCGTCTCGCCCATCGACGGCACCCCCGCCGACGAGGCCGGGATCGAGGCCGGCGATTTCGTGACCCACGTGGACGGCGAAAGCGTGCTGGGCCTGACCCTGGATGACGCGGTCGAGATGATGCGCGGTCCCGTCGGTTCGGAAATCGTGATCACCGTCGTCCGCGAGGGCAAGGCCGAGCCTTTCGACGTGACCATCGTGCGCGACACCATCCGCCTGACCGCCGTGCGCGCCCGGCTGGAGGGGACGACCCCCGTGCTGCGCGTGACGACCTTCAACGACCAGACCTATCCCAACCTCGAGACCGAGCTGAAGAAGCTGGTCGAAGAGGCCGGCGGGATCGACAAGGTCAACGGCTTCATCCTGGACCTGCGCAACAACCCCGGTGGTCTGCTGACCCAGGCGATCCGCGTGTCGGACGCCTTCCTCGACAAGGGCGAGATCGTTTCGACCCGTGGCCGCAATCCCCAGGACAGCGACCGCGTCAACGCCAGCCCCGGCGACCTGGCCGAGGGCAAGCCGATGGTCGTGCTGATCAACGGCGGTTCGGCCTCGGCCTCGGAAATCGTCGCGGGCGCGCTTCAGGATCACCATCGCGCGGTGGTGGTCGGCACCAAGAGCTTCGGCAAGGGGTCGGTCCAGACGATCATGCCCCTGCGCGGCGAGGCCGCGATGCGCCTTACGACGGCGCGTTACTACACGCCGTCGGGCCGCTCGATCCAGGCGCTGGGCGTCTCGCCCGACATCGTGGTCGAACAGCCCCCGCGCCCCGAGGCCGCCGCCGAGGGCGAGGACGGGGACGAGAAGGCGAACGGCACCCGCCGTCCCAACCGTTCTGAGGCGGACCTGCGCGGCGCGATCAGCAACGACAGCATGACCGACGCCGAGCGTGAGCAGCTCAAGAAAGAGCAGGAAGCCGCCGCCGCAGCCGCCAAGCTGCGCGAGGAGGATTACCAGCTTTCCTATGCCATCGACCTGCTGAAGGGTCTCAAGGTGCTCGGCCCGCAGGAGTGATCCACGGCCATGCACCATGCGGTGCGGCGGGGCCCGGCCCCGCCCGCCACCACCCTCAAGACCCGGGTTTTCGCCTGACATGACCGACAACTCCCCGACCGCCCCCTGTGCCGAAGAGATCGCGCGCCTGCCCTATCGCCCCTGCGTGGGCATCGTGCTGATCAACCGCGACGGGCTGATCTTTGCCGGCGAACGGCTGGACACGCCCGGCGCATGGCAGATGCCCCAGGGCGGGGTCGATCCCGGCGAAAGCCCGCGCCAGGCCGCCTTGCGAGAGCTGAGTGAGGAGACGGGGCTGACCGACGAGCAGGTGACAGTGCTGGCCGAAACCCGCGAGGCCCGCTGTTACGACCTGCCCCATGACCTGGTGCCCAAGGTCTGGAAGGGCCGCTTCCGGGGCCAGTCCCAGCACTGGTTCCTGATGCAGCTTACGGGTTCGGAGAACGGTATCGACATCAACGGGGGCCACCCCGAGTTCGCCCGCTGGCAGTGGATGCGCCGGGCCGACCTGGTCGAGGCGATCGTGCCCTTCAAGCGCGATATCTACGTCAGCGTCCTGGCCGAGTTCGCCGACCACCTGCGCTGACCCGCCCGCCCGCGCGCCGGGCCCGATCCATCCCCCTTCCTTGCGACCAATGTCGCCCCGGCACCGGACCCGAACGCCCCGCCGGGCGGTTGATCCCGCGCCGGCTTTGCCACATTCTGCCGCACCACCTCGCTGAAAGGACCCCGAGTATGAGAACCAGAGCAGCCGTCGCGCTTGAGGCCGGCAAACCGCTTGAGATCATGGAGGTCAATCTTGAAGGCCCCCGCGCCGGCGAGGTGCTGGTCGAGATCAAGGCAACCGGCATCTGCCACACCGACGAATTCACCCGCTCGGGTGCCGACCCCGAAGGGTTGTTCCCCGCCATTCTGGGCCACGAAGGCGCCGGCGTGGTGCTGGAGGTCGGGCCGGGCGTCACCACCCTGAAGCCCGGCGATCACGTCATCCCGCTTTACACGCCCGAATGCCGGCAGTGCGAATATTGCCTCAACCCCAAGACGAACCTGTGTCAGGCGATCCGCACGACGCAAGGCCAAGGGGTGATGCCCGACGGAAGCTCGCGCTTTTCGATGCTGGATGGCACGCCGATCCTGCATTACATGGGCTGCTCGACCTTCGCCAACCACACCGTCCTGCCCGAGATCGCGCTGGCCAAGGTCCGCCCCGACGCGCCCTTCGAAAAGATCTGTTACATCGGCTGCGGTGTGACCACCGGGATTGGTGCCGTCATCAACACCGCCAAGGTCGAGATCGGCGCCCGCGCCGTGGTCTTCGGTCTGGGCGGCATCGGGCTGAACGTCATTCAGGGCCTGCGTCTGGCGGGGGCCGACCAGATCGTCGGCGTCGACATCAACGACAGCAAGAAGGATATGGCGACCCGCTTCGGCATGACCGATTTCGTGAACCCCAAGGAGATCGACGGCGACGTGGTGCCCCATCTGGTCGAGCTGACCGGCGGCGGGGCCGATTACACCTTCGACGCCACCGGCAACGTCACAGTCATGCGTCAGGCGCTGGAGTCGGCGCACAAGGGCTGGGGCGAGTCGATCATCATCGGCGTGGCGCCCGCGGGGGCCGAAATCTCGACCCGGCCCTTCCAGCTTGTCACCGGGCGGGTCTGGCGCGGTACGGCCTTTGGTGGTGCGCGCGGGCGCACGGATGTGCCCAGGATCGTCGACTGGTACATGGACGGCAAGATCGACATCGACCCGATGATCACCCACACGATGGGCCTTGAGGACATCAACAAGGGCTTCGATCTGATGCACTCGGGCGAATCCATCCGCTCGGTCGTCGTTTACTGACCCCGCCTTGCGGGCTATGTGCGAGGGAAAGGGCCGCCCCCGACCGGCGGCGGCCCACCAGAACAACAAAGGCCAAGCCCCATGCCCGAGCTTACCAAACCGCCCCTGCTGGCCGTCCTGATCGACGCCGACAACATCCCGGCGAAATTCGCCGAGGCGATCCTGAAAGAGATCACGAGCCTGGGTAAGCCCGCCCTGCGCCGGGTTTATGGCGACTGGTCCAGCGACCGCCTGCGCGGCTGGGCCGAGAAGGTGCTGGAACACGGGCTTGTCGCGCATCAGGAAACCGCCAATACCAAGGGCAAGAACGCCAGCGACATCGGTCTGGTGATCGACGCGATGGACATCCTGCACACCGGCCGGTTCGACGGTTTTGTCATCGTCTCGTCGGACAGCGACTTCACCGCCCTGGCCAACCGCATCCGCGAGAACGGCCTGGACGTGATCGGCATCGGCGAGGGCAAGGCGCCCGAATCCCTGCGCAATGTCTGCACCCGGTTCGTGATGATCGAGAACCTCGTCGACGAGCCCGAACCCGCAAGCGGCGGCGCCCGCTCCGAGGCCCCGCGCAAGGGCAAGGCCGATCCCACCGATGCGATCCCGCTGATCCTGCGGGCGATGGACAAGATCGCCCAGGACGACGACTGGTATGCGCTGGGCCAGCTTGGCCAGTACATCACCGCCGACAACCCCGATTTCGACACCCGCAGCTACGGGCGCAAGAAGCTGTCTGATCTGGTTCAGGACCTCAAGCGGTTCGAAACCCGCAAGGTCGGCAACCAGATGCACGTGCGCCGACTGGACTAGGGCAGGGGCGCGACGCTTGCCCCTTGCGGGAGCGGCCCCTTCCTCTAGCTTGAGGGGAAACCAGCAGGAGGTCGCCCCCGATGATACCCGGATTTGCCCAACGCCGCCGCTTTTCGGACCTGAGCGAGCAGGAGGTCCTGGCGCTGGCCATTTCCTCGGAAGAGGATGACGCCCGGATTTACCGCCAATATGCCGAATCCCTGCGCGACGAGTTTCCCGCCTCGGCATCCATCTTCGATGGCATGGCGGCCGAGGAGGACGAGCATCGCCGCCGCCTGATCGAGCTGCACGAGGCGCGTTTCGGCACAATGATCCCCCTGATCCGGCGTGAGCATGTCTCGGGCTATTACGCCCGCCGGCCGGTCTGGCTGGTGGAGAACCTCGGCCTTGAGCGGATCCGCGAGGAGGCCGCCGGCATGGAAGACCAGGCCCGCCGCTTCTACGAGGCCGCCGCACGCCGCACCACCGATAGCGCCACCCGCAAGCTGCTGGGCGACCTGGCTGCCGCCGAGGCGGGTCATGCCGCCACCGCCGACGAGCTGGAGGACAAGCACCTCGACCCCGAAGCCCGCGACACCGAGGACGAGGCCGCCAAGCGCCAGTTCGTTCTGACCTGGGTGCAGCCGGGGCTGGCGGGGCTGATGGACGGCTCCGTCTCGACCCTGGCGCCGATCTTCGCGGCGGCCTTCGCGACCGGCGACACCTGGCAGACCTTCCTGGTCGGGCTGGCCGCCTCGGTCGGCGCCGGCATCTCGATGGGCTTCACCGAGGCCGCATCGGACGATGGCGAGTTGTCGGGCCGTGGCTCTCCGTTAAAGCGCGGCATCGCCTCGGGGGTCATGACGACCCTGGGCGGCCTTGGCCACGCGCTGCCCTATCTCATCCCCGATTTCTGGACCGCCACCACCATCGCCGGCATCGTGGTCTTCATAGAGCTTTGGGCCATCGCCTGGATCCAGAACCGCTATATGGAAACGCCCTTCTTCCGGGCCGCGATGCAGGTGGTCCTGGGCGGCGCGCTGGTGCTGGCGGCGGGCGTTCTGATCGGCTCCGGCTAAGGCCGGGCGGCCCCTTCCGGTGGGCGCATTCCGGTCCGCCTGTGGCCCGGATGTGCCCGCGGTGCCGCGGCCTTGACGCAACGTTCCGCGGGCCATTCCGCCCGCCGCCGCCGCGTGCTATCGGGCGGGCATGGTTGACATATTCCTCCAGACGATCCCCTTCTTCGCCCTCATCGGTCTTGGCTATGGTGCCGGGCGCAGTGGCTTCTTCCCGCCCGAGGCGAACGCCTGGCTGACGAAGTTCGTCTTCTACTTCGCGCTGACCGCGATGCTGTTTCGGTTTTCGGCCAACCTGTCGCTGGCCGAGGTGCTGGACTGGACTCTGGTGGCCGCCTATCTGGCCGCGACCGTCCCGCTTTACCTGCTGGTGACCCTGGTGGCGCGGCTGCGCCGCCTGCCGGTGGCCGAGGCCGCGATCGAAGCTCAATGCGGCGTCATCGGCAACGTCGGGTTCCTGGGCGTGCCGATGCTGGTGATGCTGCTGGGCGAGGCGGCGATCGGCCCCGTCATGCTGGTGCTGGCAACCGACCTGCTGGTCTTTTCCAGCCTGGTGGTCGCGATCATCACAGGCTCCCGCCAGGGGCGGCTGGAACCGGCGATCCTGCGCACGATCGGTCTGGGTCTGTTGCGCAACCCGATGATCGTGGCCATCGGTCTGGGCTTTGCCGTCTCGGCCCTCGGCTGGCCGGTGCCCGGCCCCGTTAACCAGTTCCTGGTGCTGCTGGGGGCCGCCGCGACGCCCGGCGCGCTTTTCGCGATCGGCGCCTCGCTTTCCGACAAGTCGGCCGAGCGGATGCGCATCGCCATCTGGCTGAGCACGGTGAAACTGGTGCTTCACCCGGTGGCGGTCGCTATCTCGATGCTGCTGATCTTCAAGGTCGAGCGATATTCCGCCGGGGTCGCGATCGCCGCCGCCGCCCTGCCGGTGGCCGGCAATGTCTACATGCTGGCCCAGCATTACAGGGTCGCGCCGCAGCGGGTCTCGACCGCGATCCTGGTCTCGACCGCGCTCAGCGTACTTACCGTGACGTTCGTGATCGGATGGGTCAAACCGCTTTGACCTGGGCCGGCGGGATGGGGTAGGTCCGGGCAGAGCAGACGGCACCGGCAACAGGGCCGCCAGGCAAGGAGAACAGGCATGAAGACGATCTCGGAAAATCGGTGTTTTGGCGGCGTCCAGGGGGTCTATTCCCACCGTCCTGCCTGCTGCGACAGCGAGATGACCTTCGGCCTATTCCTGCCCGAGGAGGCCCGCGACGGGCCCGTGCCTGTGCTGTGGTACCTGTCTGGTCTGACCTGCACCCACGAGAACGCGATGATCAAGGCCGGTGCCCAGGGCTGGGCCGCCGAACATGGTGTGGCCCTGGTCTTTCCCGACACCTCGCCGCGCGGCGAACACGTCGCCGACGACGAGGCCTTCGATCTGGGCCAGGGCGCGGGTTTCTACCTCGACGCGACACAAGAGCCTTGGTCCGACCACTACCGCATGGAAAGCTATATTGTCGGCGAGCTGCCGGGCCTGCTGTTCGAGGAATTCGCCCTTGACGTGGAGCGTCAGGCGATCACCGGCCACTCCATGGGCGGGCACGGCGCGCTGACCCTGGCCATGCGCCATCCCGGGCGCTACCGCTCGGTCAGCGCCTTCTCCCCGATCGCCAATCCCACCGCCTCGGACTGGGGACGCAAGCAGTTCGCGGCCTATCTTGGCGAGGGGGCGGACGCCTCGGGCCATGACGCCAGCCTGCTGATGGCCGATCGCGGATTCGATGGCCCGGTGTTGATCGACCAGGGTTCGGACGACCAGTTCCTGGATCTCCTGCGTCCTGAGACCCTGGCCCACGCGATGATGGCGCGCCGCCAGCAGGGACAGTTCCGGATGCAGCCGGGATATGATCATTCGTATTTCTTCATCGCCTCCTTCATGGAGGATCACCTGGCCTTCCACGCCGAGGCGCTCTGGTCATGACGATCTACGTCGACGCCGACGCCTGCCCGGTCAAGGCCGAGGCCGAGGCGGTGGCGACGCGCCACCGGACGCCGGTGAAATTCGTCTCGAACGGGGGGCTGCGCCCCTCGGCCAATCCGCTGGTGGAGATGGTTTACGTTCCCGAAGGGCCCGATCTTGCGGACATGTGGATCGCCGACCGGGCCGGACCCGGTGACGTGGTGGTCACAGGCGACATCCCCCTGGCGGCCAAATGCGTGGAAGCGGGCGCCCGGGTGCTGCGCCACAACGGCGAGGCGCTGACCCGCGCCAACATCGGCCAGACATTGGCAACCCGCGACCTGATGGCCGACCTGCGCGCCGCCGATCCCTTCCGCCAGGGCGGCGGAAAGGGCTTCGGCAAGGCCGACCGGTCGCGCTTTCTCGACGCACTGGAACGGGCGCTGCGGGCGGCGGCCCAGGATCTTGCCGACGGGGCCGTCCCGCGCGGCCAGGATGGAGAACAAGGCGAATGAGCAATATCAAGGCGGTGATCTTCGACATCGGCAACGTGCTGATCGAATGGCAGCCCGAGCGGTTCTACGACCGCACCATCGGCGAGGCCCGGCGGCGCGAGATGTTCGCCTCCGTCGACCTGCACGCGATGAACGACAAGGTCGACAGCGGCCAGCATTTCACCGACACGATCTACGCCACCGCAGACAGCTACCCCGAGTGGCGCGACGAGATCCGCATGTGGCACGACAACTGGCTGGAGCTGGCGACACCGGTGATCGAGCATTCGGTTCACCTGCTGCGGCGCCTGCGCGCCCGGGGCGTGCCCGTCTTCGCCCTGACCAATTTCGGCATCGAAAGCTTCGACTTCGCCTCGGGGCATTACCCATTCCTGGCCGAATTCGACCGGCGCTACATCTCGGGGCACATGGGCGTCATCAAGCCCGCCGAGAAGATCTATCGCATGGTCGAGGAAGATTGCGGCCTGGCGCCCGCGACGCTTCTTTTCGCTGACGACCGCCCCGACAACATCACCGCCGCTGCCGCCAGGGGCTGGCAGACGCACCTGTTCCAGGGGCCCCAGGGCTGGGCCGACCGGCTGGTCGCGGAAGGGTTGCTGTCCCGGGACGAGGCCACATTTGCCGCGGCCGAGGACGCAAGCTGACCGGCCCGCCCCCCGCCCGGCGGACCGGGCGGGGATTGGCGCGGGCGATCAGGCGGGGGCGGGTGCGGGGCTGCGATGCTCCTTCACCGGCAGGTGGACGATGGCGCTGAAGAGGCTGACGCCGACGCCCATCCACCAGACGGTCTCGTAGCTGCCGTAAAGATCGTAAAGCTTGCCGCCCAGCCAGACCCCCACGAACGACCCAAGCTGGTGGCTGAAGAAGACAAACCCGTAAAGCGTGCCCATGTAGCGCAGCCCGAAAAGATGCGCGACCAGCCCGCTGGTCAGCGGCACTGTCGCCAGCCAAAGCGCCCCCATCCCGATCGAGAAGAGGATCACGCTGGTCGGGGTGATCGGCGCCATGATGAACAGCGCCGCGACCACGGTGCGGCCGACGTAGATCCCCGCCAGCAGGTATTTCTTGGTATAGCGTTTGCCGGCCCAGCCGGCCGTCAGCGTGCCGGCGATGTTCGCAAGGCCGATCAACGCGATGGCCAGCGCGCCCAGGCCCGCCGTGGTCGTCACGCCCATGCCCGCCAGCCAGCCGCCGGGCGCGATGGGTGACGACATCTCGGCCACCAGCGCCGGGAAATGGGCGGTCACGAACGCAAGCTGGTAGCCACAGGAAAAGAACCCCACGAAGATCAGCAGGTAGGACCGGTCGCGGAACGCCCGGACCAGGATCTGGCCCAGGGTCTCCTCAAGCTCGGCGCGGGCGGCGGGCGCGGGGGCGCGCATCATCGGCAGCACCATCAGCGACGCCAGGATCGCGCCCGCGAAGACGACAAAGACCCATTGCCAGGACATGAACCCCAGCAGGAATTCGGCGGCGGGTGCGCCCACCACCTGGCCGGCCGAACCCGCCGCCGTGGCGATGCCCAGGGCCATCGACCGATGCTCGTCCGAGGCGGCGCGACCGACCACCGCCAGGATGACGCCAAATCCGGTGCCTGCGATGCCGAAGCCGACCAGGATCTCCAGAAGCTGATGCTGCCCCGGGGTGAAGGCATAGGACGACAGGATCAGACCCGCCGCGTAGGTGATCGCGCCCAGCACGATGGCCTTGCGGTCGCCGAACTTCTCGGCGATGGCGCCGAAGAGGGGCTGGCCGATGCCCCAGGCCAGGTTCTGGATGGCAATCGCCAGCGAGAAGTCGGCCCGGAGCCAGCCGAACTCCTCGGCGATCGGGATCTGGAAGACGCCGAAGGAGGCCCGGATCGCGAAGCTGACAAGCATGATGCAGCAACCGGCGATCAGGACCGGCGTGAAGATCGAGGCCGCCTTGGCCTGCGGAAGCGTGGCGTTCATGCTGAATCCTTCGGTATTCGACGGGAAGGTGGGGCGGCCCGCGCGGGGCCGCCGAAACCCGGCCATTTATCGGTGAAGCCCGCAATCGCCGCAAGGGGGCGCGTTCCGGCTTCCCTCCGGCGGCGGGGGGTATTATCCCGTCGCCATGGCATCGCTGAAAGAGATCTACGCAGCCCGCGTCGCGGAAGGCAGGTTGAAGCAGGATCCGGCGCAGGAAGACGCGCTGGCCCTTCTCGAGGATCTGCGCCGCTCGCTCGAGGAGGTTCCGGCCCCCGGCGGGCTGATGCGCTTTTTCCGTGCGGCGCCGCCACCGCCCAGGGGGCTTTACATCTGGGGCGGTGTGGGCCGGGGCAAGTCCATGCTGATGGACCTGTTCTACGAACACGCGCCCGTCGAGGCCCGGCGCCGCGTCCATTTCCACGCCTTCATGCAAGAGGTCCACGCCAAGCTTCATGCCGCGCGCCAGACCGGGGTCGAGGACGCGATCGCCCCGGTGGCCGAAGGGCTGGCGCGGGACGTGCGGCTGCTGTGTCTTGACGAGATGCAGATCACCGACATTACCGACGCGATGATCGTCGGCAGGCTGTTCCAGAAGCTTTTCGATGCCGGCGTGACCGTCGTCACCACCTCGAACCGGCCGCCGGACGATCTTTACAAGGACGGCCTGAACCGGGACCTCTTCCTGCCGTTCATCGGGTTGCTGAAGGAACGGATGCAGGTCCACGAGCTGGAAAGCCCCCGCGACCACCGACAGCATCGCCTGCAGGGCGAGGCGCGTTATTTCACCCCAATCAATGCCAATGCCCGCGCCAGGATCGAGGCGATCTGGACCGGGTTGACCGGCGGCGCGTCGTCTCCCCTGGTCCTGCGGGTCAACGGGCGCGAGGTGACCGTGCCCGCCTACCGCAACGGCGCGGGGCGGGCGGCGTTCTGGGATCTTTGCGGCCAGCCCCTGGGCCCGGCAGACTACCTGGCCATCGCCGGGGCGCTGCGGGTGCTGGTGCTTGAGGATATTCCCTGCCTGGGACGCAGCAACTTCAACCAGGCAAAGCGGTTCGTCACCTTGATTGATGCGCTTTACGAGGCACGGGTGACGCTGATCTGCTCGGCCGAGGCCCCGCCGCACCGGCTTTACCTGGAAGGCGAGGGATCGTTCGAGTTCGAGCGCACGGCCTCGCGCCTAGCCGAGATGCAATCGGCCGACTGGGGCCGCCCGGCGTCTGAGGCCGCTTCGGCCTGACGCGCCCGCGCGAAGTCAGAGCTTCTGCGCGGTCGCCTCGGCAAGCGCCTTGGTCTGGGCCCTGAGTGCCGCCACGTCCCGCGACACGTCGAACACCGCCGTTGGCGAGGCCAGCAGCACCGCCAGAACCAGCAGGTTCAGCAGCAGCGGCCGGTCGCCCTGCGCGCCCATCAGCCGCCGCAGCAGAAAGAGCGCCCCGAAGAACAGCACCCAGCTTGCCAGTACGACGAAGAGGGGCACGATGATCTGGGTCACCATGCAGGTGGAGCCGGCGCAGTTCAGCTCTTTGATGCGCAGCAGTTCCGAGATCTGGGGAAGATGGGGCTGGATCTGGGCGCCGATCTTGCCCGCAGCTTCGCGGGCGGCGGCGCCATATGCCTCGTAAAGGCGGGTGGCCATGTCCCACAGGTAGAACAGGGTCAGCGCAAGCACGCCCGCGATTCCCTTGGCCGAAAGCAGAAGAATCTCTTTCATCTACAACCCTCTGGGGCCGGGGCCCCGTCACTCACGCTCAAAAAAAGACGCGACAAAGGTTGCACGCAACTGTGGCGCGGCCCGGGCGATTTGAGGGCGCGGAGGTGGCCGGGGGGAGGGACAGGCGCGCGCGGCCGGGCCGCGCGCGAAGGGTCAGCCGTTTTCGCGCAGCACCCGACCGGCCAAGTAAAGCGAGCCGCAGATCAGGATGCGCCCGCCCGGGGCCTGTGCCTTCAACTCCGCCACCGCCTCATCGACACTTTCGGCGGTGGTGGCGGGGATGCCGGCCTTCCGGGCGGCCTCGGCAGTGCGTTCGGCGGGCAGGGTCGCGGCCTCGCCGGGGATCGAGACGGCGATCAGGTCCTGGGCCAGCCCGGCCAGGGGGCGCAGGTAGCCGCCGATATCCTTGGTATCCAGCATGCCGCAAATCAGGTGCAGCGGGCGCTCGGGCAGGCGGGCCAGCGCCTCGGCCAATGCCTCGCCCGCGGCGGGGTTGTGCCCGCCGTCCAGCCACAACTCGGCCTCGCCGGCGGCGGCGATCAACGGTCCGGTAGTCAGCCGTTGCAGGCGCGCGGGCCAGTAGGCATCGCGCATCGCGGCCTCGCACTCGGCCTCGCCGAACCCCAGATGGCGCAGGGCGGCGATCGCCATCCCGGCGTTCTGCACCTGATGGGCGCCGATCAGGTTGGGAAGCGGCAGGTCCAGCAGGCCGGTCTCGTCCTGGAACACGAGGCGCCCGCGTTCTTCCCAGACGTGCCAGTGCTGTCCGCGCACCAGCAGCGGGGCGTCAAGCGCCCGGGCCCGCGCCTCGATCACGTCGAGGCCGGCCTCTTCCTGGGCGCCGACGATGCAGGGCACGCCGCGCTTGATGATGCCGGCCTTTTCGCCGGCGATCAGGGCCAGGGTCTCACCCAGGTATTGCTGATGGTCGATGGAGACCGGGGTGATGATGCTGAGGGCGGGGCTTTCGACCACGTTGGTCGCATCCAACCGCCCGCCCAGCCCGACCTCAAGCACGGTGTAGTCGGCGGGCACCCGGGAAAAGGCCAGGATGGCGGCGACGGTCGTGATCTCGAAATAGGTGATCGGGGCGCCGTCGTTGGCGGCGTAGCACTCGTCGAGGATCTCGGACAGGTAGCTTTCCGAAATCAGCTCGCCGGCCAGGCGGATCCGCTCGTGGAAGCGGGCGAGATGGGGGGAGGTGTAGGCATGCACCCGTTTGTCCCCCGCCTCCAGCCCGGCCCGGATCATCGCCTGGGTCGAGCCCTTGCCGTTGGTGCCCGCGACGTGGATCACAGGCGGCATGTTCTTCTCGGGGTGGCCCAGGGCGGCCAGCAGCCGCCAGACGCGATCCAGCGTCAGGTCGATGACCTTGGGGTGCAAGGTCATCATCCGTTCCAGCAGGGCGTCCGAGCCGGCAAGCGCCGACGGCGCGGTGGCCTCGCTCACTTCGCCGTGCCCTTGTCCTTGGCGTCAGCCGCGGGCTTGGCGGATTTCGCCGTCACGGGTTTCGCCGCGGCCGCATCGCCGGCGGTTTTGGCGCCCGCCTTGGCAGGTTCGGCGTTCTCGACGGCGGCCGGAAGTTCGGGCGCGGTTTCGGCGTCGGGACCGATCGAGGGGGGCGGCAGGTCGCCCTTCACCTCGGGCGGCAGGCCGGTCAGCATCCGTGTCAGGGTGATCAGCTCGGCGCGCATCTGGCTGCGGTGGGTGACCCGGTCCAGCATGCCGTGGTCCAGCAGGTATTCGGCACGCTGGAACCCTTCGGGCAGCTTCTCGCGAATCGTCTGTTCGATCACGCGCGGCCCGGCGAAGCAGATCAGCGCGTTCGGCTCGGCGATATGGACATCACCCAGCATCGCGTAGGAGGCGGTGACGCCACCGGTCGTGGGATGGGTCAGCACGACGATATAGGGCAGGCCCGCTTCCTTCAGCATCTGCACGGCCACGGTGGTGCGCGGCATCTGCATCAGCGACAGGATCCCTTCCTGCATCCGGGCACCGCCGGCGGCCGAGAACAGCACCAGAGGCCGCTTCAGCTTCACCGCGCGCTGGGCGGCGGCGATGATGGCGTTGCCCACATACATGCCCATGGATCCGCCCATGAAGCTGAAGTCCTGTGCCGCCGCGACGATAGGCGTGCGCCCGATCTCGCCCTCGGCGACCAGCATGGCCTCTTCCTCGCCGGTGGATTTCTGCGCGGCCTTCATCCGGTCGGGATAGCGTTTCTGATCCTTGAAATGCAGCGGGTCGGTGACCGGCGCGGGCACTTTGACCTCGGTGTAGACACCGCCGTCGAACAGGCTTGCGAAACGTTCACGCGGGGTGATCGCCATGTGGTGGTCGCAGTTGGTGCAGACCATCAGGTTGTCGGCCAGCTCGCGGTGGAAAAGCATCGTTCCGCATTCGGAGCACTTGGTCCACAGGTTCTCGGGCACCTCGCGCCGCGAAAAGAGCGAGTTGATCTTCGGCCGGACGTAGTTGGAAATCCAGTTCATTCAGGCGATCCCTCCTGCCGCGCGCAGATCCGCGCGGGCCGTTTGTCGGCCCCTGAGATAATTCGGCGGGCCGGCGAATGCAATCATGAGCCGGGGCCGTCCCCCGGCGAGCGGGTGCGCCCCGTCTGTATGGAGGCGAGCGCGGGGGCGGGTTCGGCCACAGGCTCCGGGCCCATCGCTGAGGGCGGCGGGGTTTCCGCCGCGTCCTCGGGCCACGGGCGCGCCACCAGAAGGCACAGCGCCCACGCCAGGGTCAGCACCGCCAGTTCGGCCCACAGAAGGCCCGGCAGCGTGGCGTCGTCCGCGCCGTCGAAGGGCAGGGTATAGAGCGACAGGCCCGACATCGGCCCTTGGAGAGAGACCAGCAGCAACGAGAAGAAGTTGTTGATGAAGTGAAAGCCGATGGCGGCCCCCAGATCGCCGGTCCGCGCCGTCAGGTCCGCGGCATAGACCGCGAACAGCGTGGCCCAGGCCGCGACCACCCAGGCGTTCGCGCCCGCGTCCTGGGGCGAGAAATGCCCGATCCCGAACAGCACGGCCGGCAGGAACATCCAGATTAGCGGGCTGCGGAAGCGGGCGGCGAGCTGCTGCATCAGGTAGCCGCGGAAGACCATCTCCTCGGCGCTGACCTGAAGCAGCAACAGCGGCAGCGACAGGGGCAGCAGCATCAGCCAGGTGGCGGGTGCGACATTGGGCTCCAGGTCGGTCATCGTTGCCAGCACGATCAGGACCGCGACCTGCATCACGCTCAGCACCGCCGTGACCCGCAGGAAGTTGCGCCACAGCCCCGCGCGCGGACCAAAAAGCGTGCCCGCCCCGCGCCGGTGCAGCAGCCAGGCCGCCGCGATCGGGGCCAGCGCCATGAAGCCGAAGCTTGCCAGCGCCAGCAGCAGGCCCCGCGGGGTGGCGCCCTCGGCCACCTCCTGCATCAGGGCGGCGCCGGTCCCCTCGGGCAGGGCCAGGCGCAGGGCAAGCCCCGCGCCCAATAAGGGCACGCCATAGACCGCAAGACCCAGCACCACGCCAAGAGCAAGGCGCCACAGGGCCGGGCGGCGCCGCGCCGGCGCGATCAGCCGTTGCAGGGGGCGGGAATAGGCCAGGCGCATTGGCGGGTCCTTCGGGCATCACGGGGGCAATTCCCCTGCATATAGCGCGCGGGCGCCCCGGCGGCGAGGTGTCGCCGCCCGGTGCCCCGCTTGGCGCCCCGAACAAGTGGCGCGGCAAGCCCGGCGCCGAGGGGCGCGCTGACAAGAGGCGATGCACCGCCGCAGGCGGGCGCGGCATGGCGTTCACCCGCTTGTGTCTGAACGCGCACGCGTCTATTCCAAAGCCCAAGCAGCGCCATCGGGAGGGTCTCATGCTGAAACGTCCGTTCGATAAATCCAAACTGCCCAGCCGTCATGTGACCGAAGGGCCCGCCCGTGCACCGCACCGGTCCTATTACTATGCCATGGGGCTGAGCGAGACCGAGATCCACCAGCCCTTCATCGGCGTCGCGACCTGCTGGAACGAGGCCGCGCCGTGCAACATCTCGCTCAACCGTCAGGCGCAGGCCGTGAAGCTGGGCGTGAAGGCCCAGGGCGGCACCCCGCGCGAGTTCACCACCATCACCGTCACCGACGGCATCGCGATGGGCCACGAGGGGATGCGCAGCTCGCTCGCATCGCGTGAGGCCATCACCGACTCGGTCGAGCTGACCATGCGCGGCCACTGCTACGACGCGATCGTCGGTCTGGCCGGCTGCGACAAGTCGCTGCCCGGCATGATGATGGCGATGGTTCGCCTGAACGTGCCGTCGGTCTTCATCTATGGCGGCTCGATCCTGCCGGGCCGGCTGAACGGCAAGGACGTCACCGTCCAGGACGTGTTCGAAGCCGTCGGCCAGCACCAGGCCGGCAACCTGTCCACCTGCGAGCTGGAAAAGCTGGAAGCCGTGGCCTGCCCCTCCGCCGGGGCCTGTGGTGGTCAGTTCACCGCCAACACGATGGCCTGCGTCTCCGAGGCGATCGGTCTGGCGCTGCCCAACTCATCCGGGGCGCCCGCGCCCTACGAAAGCCGCGACCAATACGCCGAGGCTTCGGGTCAGGCTGTCATGCACCTGATCGAAAAGAACATCCTTGCGCGCGACATCGTCACCCGCAAATCGCTCGAGAACGCGGCACGGGTCGTGGCCTGCACCGGCGGCTCGACCAACGCCGGCCTGCACCTGCCTGCCATCGCCCACGAAGCCGGGATCGATTTCGATCTGGATGACGTCTGCGCCATCTTCCGCGACACCCCCTACTTCGTCGACCTCAAGCCCGGCGGTGCCTATGTCGCCAAGGATCTTTATGAGGCCGGCGGCGTGCCCGTCGTAATGAAGGAGCTGCGCAAGGCCGGTCTGATCCACGAGGATTGCATGACCGTCACCGGCGAAAGCATCGGCGTCGAGATCGACAAGGTCACGCGTGAGGCCGACGGTCGCGTCATCCATCCCGTCAGCACCCCCATCACCAAGACCGGCGGCGTCGTCGGCCTGAAGGGCAACGTCGCCCCCGAGGGTGCCATCGTGAAGGTCGCCGGCATGTCCGAGGCCGAGCAGGTCTTCACCGGCCCCGCCCGCGTCTTCGAATGCGAAGAGGATGCCTTCCAGGCGGTGCGCAACCGCGAATACAAGGAAGGTGAGGTCATCGTGATCCGCAACGAGGGCCCCGCAGGCGGCCCCGGCATGCGCGAGATGCTGGCCACCACCGCGGCCCTTTCGGGTCAGGGCATGGGCAAGAAGGTCGCGCTGATCACCGACGGGCGTTTCTCGGGCGCGACGCGGGGCTTCTGCGTCGGACACGTCGGCCCCGAGGCCGCGCATGGCGGCCCGATCGCCCTGCTCAAGGATGGCGATGTCATCACCCTCAACGCCATCGAGGGGACGATCTCGGTCGATCTCAGCGACGAGGAACTGGCCAGCCGCAAGGCCGCCTGGTCCGGCCCGCGCGAGACGATCTATGCCGCCGGCGCCCTGTGGAAATACGCCCAGCTTGTCGGCGCCACCAACAAGGGTGCTGTCACCCATCCCGGCGGCAAGGCCGAGAAGCACGCCTACATGGATCTTTGAGCATGATGCAGCTTTACGGCCTGGTGGCGGCGCTTGGCGTCGCCGGGGGGCTTGCCGGATGCGCCGGGCTGAACGGGGGCCCCTTCGCGGGGGCAACCGCCGGCGCGGGGGGCAAGGCCCTGTCGCGGGTCGCGCCGAAGCAGGTGGTGGCCTCGGGGACCGATGTCACCATCGTCGGTCCGCGCGGCTTCTGCGTCGACCCCGCGGCCTCGGCCGCGCGGGAGGCCGGATCCTTCGTGCTGATGGGCAATTGCGCCGCGATCTCGCGCATGCCCGACGCGCCCCAACCCAGCGTTCCGGCGCGGCTGACGGCCTCGATCAGCGCGCCAGAGGAAGGGCCCGCCGTGGCTCTGATGCTGGAAGAGCTGCGGGTGTTCCTGGCCTCCGAGGCGGGGCGCGCCGCGCTGTCGCAATCGGGTCGCGCCGCGGACGTGACGGTTCGCCAATCCTTTACCCGTGACGGTGTCTTCTATGTGCGCACCTCGGACCGGACGCTTGGCTCGGACCAGTGGCGGGCCTTCTTCGACGTGCGCTCGCGCATGGTGTCGTTGACGGTAGGCGGCACCGCCGACTATCCGCTGGATGGCCGCGCCGGGCTGGAGCTGATGCGCGATTTCGTGCGCCGGGTTCAGCAGGCCAACAGCGACTCCCGCCGGGTCTGAGCGGGCCGCCGGCCCCGGTGGGTCCGGTCGATACATTGGGCGCGGCGGGCCGAAATCGGGCCCCCGCCGCGAAACCCTTTGTCCGGGCCGCCATGATTGCGCATTATGGGGCGACGAAAGGATCGGCAATGCTTGAACGCTTGAAGGAAGTCATCGGGCGATACCGTCAGCGCCGGTCGCTGAACTGGTGGCACGATGCCGTCGCCATCGCCGAGACCACGGATCTTGAGCGGCTGCGCACCCTGCGCACCCACGCCCGCCAGCAACGCCGCCGGGTGGAGCAGGTGCTGCACGTGGCCGATGCCCGCCTGACCCTGCCGCTTCTAAGTTCCAACGCCATCCGCAAGCCGATGTATTGCGACTGGGCCTACCGGCCGCAGATCTGGCGCGGGCCCCTCTCGCCCCCTGGCATTAGCGCGGTCGAAAGCCAAACGGCCTTCGGCGACGAGGCGACCGTCTTCCATGACTGCAAGGTCAGCGAGCTGACCCTGCGCCAGCTGCGCAACACGCGGGGGGAGGATCTTGCCCCCTTCGGCCTGCGCATGGACGTGTTTCAGTTCGACGGCTCGTTCCTGTCCCTAGTTCTGGACCTGCCGGCCGAAGCCGCGCGCGACCTGCGCCTGACCCACGTGCTGCGCATCGAGGCCATCGTCGAGCTGGAAAAGCCGCTGGAACTTTTTGCCCGGCTGAACATCAAACACGGCCCTAATACCGAGCAGATCGTGCGCGAATTGCCCGTAGGGTCGAAAGAGATTATGGTCGAATTCGACATGGCCTATACCAAGATCAACGAAAAACGAGTCGAGCGTATCTGGCTCGACCTCATCTTCGAGGGCCCCGAGATGAATCAGATCGTCATCCGCGACCTGACGATGATCCGCCGCCCGAGGTCCGAGCTGTGAGGGGCGATCCGGCAATGGCGGGCTTCGTGCTGACCAAGACGCGGCTGCACGCTGGCGTCTGGGAAGGCGTCCTGACCGCCGTGGACGAGGCCGCGGGCCGGCCCCACCTGTTGATCACCCATCTCGAACAGCCCCTGGACGGGGTCGAGATCACCGAGGATCCGGCGACCGAGGGTCAGTGGGTGCTGCGCATTCCCGTGCCCGCCGAGATCCTGTCGGACGGGGTGCAGACGATCCTGATCCAGGACGCCCGCAGCGCCGTGCGCCTTGGCAGCTTCACCATCGTCACCGGCGAGCCGCTGGAGGATGACATCCGCTCCGAGATCGACCTGCTGCGGGCCGAGCTGGACATGCTCAAGCGCGCCTTCCGCCGCCATTGCCTGGAAACCAGCTGAGCCGCGGCGCGTCCCAACGTCCACAGCATTCCCGCCGCGTCAGTTGACGCGGGGTCGGGCGTGACAGCCTGCCCCCTCTTGCCCGAGATTGGCCGCAAGAAGGAGAGGCCATGATCCGTTACCCGCACATGCTTGCCCCGCTCGACCTTGGCTTCACCACCCTGCGCAACCGGGTGCTGATGGGGTCGATGCACACCGGCCTGGAAGAGACCGGCGACTGGAACCGGGTCGCCGAGTTCTACGCCGAGCGGGCGCGCGGCGGTGTCGCGCTGATGGTGACCGGGGGCATGGCCCCCAACCGCGAAGGCGGGGTCTTTCCCGGGGCTGCGGGCCTTTTCACCGACCAGGACATCGCCAACCACCGCGTCGTGACCGACCGGGTCCACGAGGCCGGCGGCAAGATCGCGATGCAGATCCTCCATGCCGGGCGTTATGCCTATGGCAAGGAATGCGTGGCCCCCTCGGCGATCAAGTCGCCGATCTCGCCCTTCGTGCCGACCGAACTGGACGAGGAGGGGATCGAGAAGCAGATCGCCGACATCGTGACCGCGGCCACCCGGGCGCAGCAGGCCGGTTACGACGGGGTCGAGATCATGGGCTCGGAAGGGTATTTCCTGAACCAGTTTCTCGTCGCCCATACCAACAAGCGCACAGACCGCTGGGGCGGCAGCTACGAGAACCGGATGCGATTGCCGCTGGAGGTTGTGGCCCGGGTCCGGGCCGCCGTGGGGGCCGAGTTCATCCTGATCTACCGATTGTCGATGATGGACCTCGTGTCCGACGGGTCCAGCTTTGACGAGGTGGTCGAGCTGGCCCGCCGGGTCGAGGCGGCGGGCGCCAGCATCCTCAACACCGGCATCGGCTGGCACGAGGCGCGCATTCCCACCATCGCGACCTCGGTGCCGCGCCGGGCCTTCGCCTGGGTCACGGCCAAGCTGATGGGCAAGGTGGGCATCCCGGTGATCGCCTCGAACCGGATCAACACCCCCGGCGTCGCCGAGGAGATCCTGGCCGAGGGAGCCGCCGACATGGTCTCGATGGCGCGGCCCTTCCTGGCCGACCCCGATTTCGTCGCCAAGGCCGCGGCGGGGCAGGCCGACCGGATCGCCCCCTGCATCGCGTGCAACCAGGCCTGCCTGGATCACACCTTCGGCGGCAAGATCGCCAGTTGCCTGGTGAACCCCCGCGCGGGCTATGAGACGAAGCTGCGCTATGAGCCTGCGGCCACGCCCCGCCGCATCGCGGTCGTAGGGGCCGGGCCTGCGGGCCTGTCGGCCGCGCTGGTCGCGGCAGAGCGCGGCCATGCCGTGACGCTGATCGACCGCGCCCCGCGCCTTGGCGGACAGTTGAACATGGCCGCGCGTATCCCCGGCAAGGAAGAGTTCGCGGGCCTGCTGGATTATTTCGCCACCGCCGTTGGGGCCGCCGGCATCGACCTGCGCCTCGGCCAGGAAGCCAGTGCCGAGGAGCTTGCGGGTTTTGACGAGGTGATCGTTGCGACCGGCGTGCTGCCCCGCGATCCGGGCATCCCCGGCCAGGACCTGCCCCATGTGCTAAGCTATGTCGACGTGCTGGCAGGCGACGCTCCGGTGGGCGACCGGGTGGTGCTGATCGGTGCCGGCGGCATCGGTTTCGACGTGGCCGAATTCCTGGGCCAGCCCGTGCCCAGCCCGACCACGGATCTGGACCGCTGGCTGCATGAATGGGGCGTGGCCGACCCCGAGCGGCAGCGCGCCGGTCTTGCCCCCGAGGGGCCACAGCCCGAACCTTCGCGCCGCCGCATCACCCTGCTTCAGCGCAAGCCCGAGAAGCCGGGCCGCCGGCTGGGCAAGACCACCGGCTGGATCCACCGCACCAGCCTGCGCCACCTGGGCGTGGAAATGCGCGGCGGGGTGGGTTACGAACGGATCACGCCCGAGGGGCTTGAGGTCTCGACCGGCGAAGGGGGCGAGGCGCGGCTCATCCCCGCCGACACGATCGTCCTTTGTTCGGGGCAGGTGAGCGACCGGTCGCTGGCCGACAGTTTGCAGGCGTTGGGCGTGACGCCCCATGTCATCGGTGGCGCCGATGTGGCGGCGGAACTGGACGCCAAGCGGGCCATCGACCAGGGCGCACGGCTGGCGGCGGGCCTGTAGGCGCCCTTTTCGCCCTTTTTGATCCCTGTTCGCGTTTCGGGAACACCTGTTTCATTGTGCACGTGTCCTGAACGGTCCGTGAAGTTACCCCGGTATTGTCCGACGCCCTCCGCATTCCTGCCTGAATTCCCGCAGAAAACAGGTCACGTTGAATGCGAGTGAAAAGGGCACGTCAATGGACCGTCTGACCGAAATGGAAGCCTTTGCGACGGTGGTGGACCAAGGTGGGTTTACCGATGCTGCAAAGAAGATGGGGATCTCGAAGTCGGCGGTTTCCAAGCACGTCTCCTCGCTGGAGGCGCGGCTGGGCGCACGACTTCTCAACCGCACCACACGCCGCGTCAGCCCGACAGAGATCGGTCTGGCCTATTATGACCGCGCCCGCCGTGTGCTGAACGATGCCGGCGAGGCCGACGCGCTTGTCACCTCGATGCAATCGGCGCCCAGCGGCCTGCTGCGGATCTCGGTCGCGACGGATTTCGGGGTCAATCACCTGTCGCCGATCCTGGGCGACTTCCTGTCGGAATTCCCCGAGATCACCGTCAACATGGTCCTCAACAACCGCTTCGTGGAGCTGATTTCGGAAGGGTTCGACATGGCCATCCGCATCGGCGAGCTGGAGGACAGCACCCTGCGTTCGCGCAAGCTGACCGAAACCACCCGCCGCATGGTCGGCTCCCCGGCGTATTTCGCGCGCTACGGGCGGCCCCAGAAGATCGACGATCTGAACGAGCACAAGCTGCTGCATTATTCCAACCAGTCGAACGGCAACGTCTGGAAGATCACCGCCCCCTCGGGCGAGAAGCGTCAGGTCCGCTCGGCCGGTTGGCTGACGGTCAATGACGGCCAGTCGCTGCTGAACGCTGCAATCTCGGGGCTTGGCATCGCCTACCTGCCCAGCTTCCTCTACCGAGAGGCGCTGGAAAAGGGCCTGATCGAGGAGGCGATCCCCGATCTGCCGCAGGAACGGCTGGGCATCTACGCGGTCTATCCCCCGGGGCGGTTCACCCAACCCAAGGTGCGGTCCTTCATCGATTATCTGGTGTCGCATTTCGCCGGGATGGAAGCGCCGATCTGAGCGGCGCCACCGGCAAGGCAGAAAATCAGCGGGTCGAGGTCAACATGGCTTCGACCCGTCTGTTTTTGCGCCGCCCCTCTTCCGTGAGGTTGCTGGCCAGCGGCGACAGGTAGCCAACGCCGTCGGTCTCGATCTGCGCGGGGCTGACCCCCAGCGCGACAAGATGCTCTCCGACCGAACGGGCGCGGCGCTTGGAGAGGGAGATATTGCCCTGAAGGCTGCCCTCGGCGTCGGTGTGGCCGACCAGCGTGACCCGACGCTCGGGGCTTTCGCGAAGATAGCGGGCAAGGGTGCCCAGCGTGCCGTATTCCCCTTGGGACAGGCTGGCCGCGCCGGTGTCGAAGACCAGATCCCCAAGGACCGCGGTTCCGTCGCTTTCCATGCGGGCGATCAGACCGGTCTGGGGCACCAGGCGGCTGCGGGTAGCGGGATGGGGGTTGTTGCCGGCGCGGGCGCTGCGGCTGGACTTGCCCACGGACGCCACGGGCTGGCGCAGCACATCGGCGCCCACCTCGATCACCTGGATCCAGGCGGTGTCGGAGCCGCGGCTGACCATCAGGCTGACGAATTCCGGCTTGGCGCCCCGCTCGCGATTGATCCGCCGGGCCGAGAGAAAGCGGAAATCGCCCAAGTCGACGTGCATGTCGGGTTCGGCCATGACCTCGGTGCCGAAGCGGAAATCGAAACCGCCGCAGGCGCGGGCCTTGCATTCGAACAGGACCTCGTAGCCGGCCTTGAGAAGCTGTTCGCGCATCGGGAACAGCACTTGCGGAGAGCTGAGCGCGCCGCCGTCGACCCGCATCGCCCGGCGCAGGATCGCGCCCTCCGCCCGCAGGGTCGGCAGGGCGCCGTCGGACCAGGGACCGACCGGCACGGCATAGCTTCCCGTCTCTTCGGTCTGACGCGCGGTCAGCTTGGCGTTGGCCGGCAGGTCGAATTCCATCGCCGGGGCGGCAATTGGCATCAGGGCCGCGACCAGGGCCAGGGGAAGGAGCCGTGCGATCATCGGGCCAGGCCGTGATATTCGGGGTTGGGGCGCATGTCGGTGGCCGAGGCCATTCGGTTCGTCATGTTGAAGAACCCGGCCACGGCCGCGATGTCCCAGATCGCGCGGTCGTCGAAACCGACCTTGCGCAGGGCCGCGCGGTCGGCCTCCTCGATGCTGTAGCTCTGCTCGGTCATCTTGACGGCGAAATCCAGCATCGCGCGCTGGCGCGGCTCAAGGGGCGCAGTGCGATAGTTCATCACCAGACGCTCCCCCAGCTCGGGGTCGCCCGACAATTGCCGGACGGCGGCCCCGTGCGAGACCAGGCAATAATAGCACCGGTTCACCGCCGAGACGGCGACGGCGATCATCTCACGCTCCAGCTTCGACAGGGGGCTGTCGGCGAGCATGAGGTCGTTATACATGGCGGTGAAGGCGTCGAACTTGTCGGGGTCGAAGGCATAGGCGCGAAGGACGTTGGGGACCATGCCCAGCTTTTCGACGCATTTGTCGAAATACCCCGCCATATGCGAAGGCATAGGCGCGGCTGGCGGCAGGTTCAGTGCCGTCGGCATGTCCGGTTCGTCTTTCAACCGTTTATGTTCCTTGCCTTAGCTCCCCGCCCGATAGTGGTAATGTCCCACGATTCCCATATTCAGAGAAGTATAGAGGCCCCGGGCCGGCGTATTTTCGCTTGTCACGGCAACCGCAAGGTGATCGGCCCCCAGCTCTTGTGCCCACTGGATTGCCGAGCCCAAGATATGCCGCGCGGCCCCCTTGCGGCGCAGGGGCGGCTGAACCTCCAGCGCGTGCAGCATGGCGATACCTTCATGCATGGCGACGAAGCCGACGCCCGCGGGTTTCATGCCAACCCGGTCGAAAATCGCGGTCTTGGGGCCGGCCACACGCTCCATCACCGACAGGCGTTCGGGGCCGATGCCGCCCATTTCCCAAATCTCTCGCATGATGGCGAGGGCGGGCCAGATGAACTGTGCCGTGGGCGAGGGGGGTGCGTTGCCGACCAGGGCGGCAACGGGGGCGGCCTTGATGACCACGGGATCCACCAGCGCAAAGTCGCGGGTGGCAAGGGCGGCGTCCAGGGCCTCCTGCCCCGGCAGCACCTGGAAAAGCACCGGGCCGCCCGCGTCGCGCATGGCCTGCACGGCGTCGTCGATCGTGGCATCCGACACCTCGCCGGGGTCACCCGTAAAGGTCGCGGCCGAGGCACGCTTGCCCCCGCCCGCCCCGTCGCGCAGCCGCCAGGGGCCGAGGGACGTGACCGCACGGGGGGGCCAGGTCGCCTCCATCGCGCGCAGGAAGCGGGGGGCGTCACCCCCGAGGGCCTGCCCCCCGATGGCCTGGTCATTCGCCGTGCCCGGTGAAGGGGCGTCCGCCTGTGCGGGGCGGTGATCTGCCGCCCCGGTCATGCCAAGCCTCCGAACCGGCGCTTCAGCTCGGCCAGCGCGGCCTCAAGCCGGTCCGGATCGGGGCCGCGCAGCACCAGGTTTGTGCCCAGCACCCCCGCCTCGACAAAGGGGTAGGAGCCGATGGAAAGGTCAGGGCATTCGGCGGCGACGGCGCCCAGCACCTCGGCCACGTCGCCCTCGGGGCGCTCGACGCGCAGGGTGCGGCTCTGGATCGGGGCGCCGCCGGTCAGCCCGGGCAGGACCGAGGCCAGCATCGCGCGGAAGATCGCGGGCACGCCCGCCATGACATGCACATTCTCAAGGATGAACCCCGGCGCGGTCGAGATCGGGTTCTCGATCAGGGCCGCACCGTCGGGAATGCGCGCCATGCGCAGCCGGGCGGCGTTCAGCTCCCGCCCCGAGGCGGCGTAATGGGCGGCCAGCAACGCGCGGGCGTCGGCGCGCACGTCGATCGGCCGGTCGAACGCGGCGGCAATGGCGTCGGCGGTGATGTCGTCATGGGTGGGCCCGATCCCGCCCGAGGTGAACACATGGTCCCAGCGTGACGAAAGCGCGCGCACGGCCTCGACGATGGCGTCGTGGTCATCGGCCACCACCCGACACTCGCGCAGGTCGATCCCGGCCGCCGTCAATTCCTGCGCCAGGTGGTGCATGTTGGCGTCCTGGGTGCGGCCCGACAGGATCTCGTCCCCGATGGCAAGCATGGCGGCGGTGGGGTTCTGCATGGCGGCTCCTTGGCGATATGGCGCGGTGGCGGCAGTGGGGCGGGGAAATGCCCGCGCGGCGCGGGGCGATCCGCTTGTCCGTCGACCTACAAGCGGTATAGGTCGGCGCCATGCGCTTTCAAACCCCTCTCGTCCGCGCCACGCTGCTGCGCCGCTACAAACGGTTTCTGGCCGACATCCGGCTGGAAGACGGGCGCGAGGTGACGGCCCATTGCCCCAATCCCGGTGCGATGCTGGGGTTGAACACACCCGGTCAGCCCATCCTGGTGGAACCCAACGACGATCCGCGCCGCAAGCTTGGCTGGGCCTGGCGACTGTCAGACCTGGGCGAAGGTCACTGGGCCGGGATCGACACCGCCCTGCCAAACAGGCTGGTGGCAGAGGCGCTGGCCCAGGGGGCGATCCCTGCCCTGGCACAGTATGAAACAGTCCGCCCCGAAGTCCGCTATGGCGAGCGTAGCCGCGTCGATTTCCTGTTGAGCGGCGGGGGGTTGCCCGACCTTTACCTCGAAGTGAAGAACGTCCACCTCTGCCGCCGTCCCGGCCTGGCCGAGTTTCCCGATTGCGTCACCGCCCGTGGCGCCCGCCACCTGGCCGAGTTGGGGCGGATGGTGGCGCAGGGTCAACGCGCCATGCTTCTCTACGTGGTGCAGCGCACCGATTGCACGGCGGTGGAACTGGCGGCCGACCTTGATCCGGCCTATGCGGCGGCCTATTTTCAGGCCATCGGCGACGGGGTCGAGGTGCTGTGTCACGGCACGCGGATCTCGCCGCTGGGCATCACGCTTGACCGCGCCCTCACGCCGCCCACGCTGCAGGGCAGCACGGCGGCTGGCGGTTTGTCGTGAATTGTTCTAAATTCAGTTGATACAAGAAAGTTTCCGGAGTTGACCTTGGACGATCGCCAAACCGCACATGTGACCCGAGATGGGATCCGCGTCTATGAACCCGCGGATTTCGAAGGCATGCGCAAGGCAGGCGCCCTTGCCGCACAGATCCTCGACGAGGTCGGACCCCTGGTCCAGCCGGGCCAGACGACCGGCGCGCTTGATGCCTTCATCACCAAGGCCGTCGAGGATGCCGGGGCCACCTCGGCCACGATCGGCTACAAGGGCTATCGGCACGCCTCCTGCATCAGCGTCAACCACGTGGTCTGTCACGGCATTCCCGGCGACAAGAAGCTCAAGGACGGCGATATCCTGAACATCGACGTGACGGTTATTGTCGATGGCTGGTTCGGCGACACCAGCCGGATGTACGTGGCCGGCACCGCCAACCGCAAGGCAGAGCGCCTGATCCAGGTGACCCACGATGCGCTGTTCAAGGGCATCGAGCAGGTCAAGCCGGGCAATACATTCGGCGATATCGGCGCCGCGATCCAGCAGCATGCCGAGGGGCATCGCATGTCGATCGTGCGCGATTTCTGCGGCCACGGCCTGGGACGCGTGTTCCACGCGCCGCCCAACGTGCTGCACTATGGCCGCTGGGGCACCGGACCCGTGCTGGAAGAGGGGATGTTCTTCACCATCGAGCCGATGGTGAATCTGGGACGCCCTGAAACCAAGGTCCTGGCCGACGACTGGACCGCCGTGACGCGCGACAAGTCCCTCTCGGCCCAGTTCGAGCATTCGATCGGCGTCACCGCCACCGGTTACGAGATCTTCACCCTGTCGCCCGGCGGCCTCTATTTCCCCAGCCTGTCCGAGTAAGCAAGGCGCGGCTCAGAGGTTATCCTCGACCCGGAACCCGGGCGGGATGCGGTCGCGCCCCTCTAACACAAGGTCGGCAATGACTTCGCCCATCAGTGGGGCCATGCCGAACCCAATCTTGAAGCCGCCGTTGGCAAGGGTGATCCCCTTGCGCAGCGGGTGCGCGCCCATCATCGGTGCGCGGCTGCGGGCGCGGGGCCTGACCCCGGCCCAGCGATCCAGAACCGAAACCCCATCCAGCTCCGGCATCGCGGCCACGGCGCGCGACAGCAGCTCGTCAAGCTGTGCATCGGTGCCGGTCGCTTCTTCGTAATACCGCTCGGTGGTGGAGCCGATGGCGAGGGTGCCGTCGAGATGCGGGATCAGGTGCATGCCATCGACGAAAAGCTGCGGCCTGCCGGCGCGGTCCAGGTCCAGCAGCATAGCCTGTCCCTTCACCCCCGCGCCCGCCGAACGGCGGCCCTGTTCGGCCAACTCGCGGTTCAGCGCCTCGATGCCCTCGGCGCCAGTCGCCCAGACCTCGGGCGGGTTCGGGGCGGCCTCGGATGCGGCGTCCACGCCGGTTATCACCTCTCCGCCAAGGGCGCGGACGGCCCCGGCAAGGGCCCGGGTGGCCTGGCGCGGATGCAGCAGGGCCGACAGCGTGTCATGCACCAGCATCCCCGTCGGGCTGGGCGGCAGCCAGGGGGCTTCGTGCGCGCCCGGGTCAAGGTCATTGGCCGCCACAACCCGCCAGTTGGCTGCCTCGCCCCAGTTGGCGCGGGCGTCGGCCTCGCGCTCCCGGGCCAGTGCGACCGCCCGGTCGTCGGCCAGCGGTTGCAGCCGGCCGGTGGGCGCATAGCCTGTGGGCAGGCCCGAGACCTCGGCCACCTCCGACCAGAACCCGCGCGCCATGAGCAGGCTTTCAAGCTGGAACGCCTTCTTCTCGTTCCAGCGGTCGGGAGTGTGCGGGGCAAGGGCGCCGACCAGTCCGCCGCTGGCGCCTGCGGCGATGCCGGCGGGGTCGATCACCCGCACACGGGCCCCTCGGCGCAGGCAGGCCCAGGCCACCGACAGGCCGATCACCCCGGCCCCCCTGACTGTCAGATCGACCGTTGCCAATTGCCGCGCTCCCGCTCATTGTCGCCGTGAATTTCGTAGGACAATTGATGCAGGATCACCAGAGCGCAGCCGCCGGCGACGACGCGGCCCCTGCCGCCGGGGCGGGGCAGGGCGGGCTGGAATGGCGTGACGGGCGGGTGCCCGTCTCGACCCGGTTTCAGGATCCGTACTTCTCGCTTGACCACGGGCTTGATGAGACGCGCCAAGTCTTTTTGGCGGGCAACGACCTGCCCGCCCGCCTGCGGCCGGGCTTCCACATCGCCGAGCTGGGGTTCGGCACGGGCCTGAACGCGCTGGCCACGGTCGCCGCCTGGCGCGCGGCGCGGGCAGAAACGGCCCGGGACGCGACCCCGCCCATCCGCTTCACCAGCTTCGAGGGGTTTGCCATGTCCGCCGCGCAGATGGCGCGCGCCCTGTCGGCCTTTCCGGTGCTGGAGCAGGACGCCGAGGTCCTGGTCCGCGCATGGGAGGCCGACCCGCATGGCACCATCCGGCTGGAGGGGCTGGAACTTCGGGTGATCCATGGCGATGTGCGCGACACGCTGCCCGACTGGTCCGGCCGCGCCGACGCCTGGTTTCTCGACGGCTTCTCGCCCGCCCGCAACCCCGAGATGTGGCAGCCCGAGCTGATGGACGAGGTCGCCCGCCACACCGTCCCGGGCGGCAGCTTCGCCACCTATACCGCCGCGGGATTCGTGCGCGAAGGTCTTGCCAAAGCGGGCTTCGCGGTCGTGCGGGTGCCGGGCTTTGGCCGCAAGCGGCACATGACGCGCGGTCGGCTTGAAGGGCAGGTCGCCCATGGCTGAGCGCAACGACCGCCTGGGCATCTACCTGATGATCGGCACCACGGCCGTCTTCGCCGTGCAGGACGGTATCTCGCGCCACCTGGCCAGCGAGTACAACGTTCTGATGGTGGTGATGATCCGCTATTGGTTCTTCGCGCTCTTCGTGCTGGCGCTGGCGGCGCGGCGGCCCGGTGGTCTGCGCGCCACCGCCCGCACCGCGCGGCCGGGTCTGCAAATCCTGCGCGGACTGCTTCTGATCACCGAGATCTGCGTGATGATCTGGGGCTTTGTCCTGCTGGGGCTGGTGGAAAGCCACGCGATCTTCACCAGCTACCCGCTGTTGATCGCGGCCCTTTCGGGGCCGCTACTGGGCGAGAAGGTGGGTTGGCGCCGCTGGGCCGCCATTGGCGTGGGCTTCGTCGGCGTCCTCATCATCCTGCAACCCGGTTACGCGGTCTTCGCCCCCGAGGCGGTGGTGCCGCTGGCGGCGGCGCTGATGTTCGCGGTCTACGGCCTGCTGACCCGCTATGCCGCGCGCTACGACAGCGCCGCGACCAGTTTCTTCTGGACCGGCATCGTCGGCGCCATCGGCATGAGCGCCATCGGCATCTGGTTCTGGGAGCCGATGGCCGCCGACGACTGGCTGTGGATGGGTAGCCTGTGCGTCACCGGTGCGCTGGGCCACTACCTTCTGATCCGCTGCTATGACGTGGCCGAGGCCAGCACCGTCCAGCCCTTCGCCTACCTACAGCTGGTCTTCGCCTCCGCGATCGGGCTTGCGGTCTTCGGCGAGACGCTGGCGCCCAACGTGGCCTTCGGCGCCGCGATCGTGGTGGCGGCCGGCATCTTCACCCTGTGGCGGGAACGCCGGGCCCGGTTGCGCGCAGCCGCCAAGGCGCGGGAGGCCGTCCCCGTCGCACCCCCGGTCACCTCGGGCCCCGAGGCTGGCTGAGGCCCGGTCCACCATCGACCTTTCAGGGCGTGGCAATGAAAAGGGCCGGTGCATGCACCGGCCCTACTCGCATCGTCTGCTTCGGCGTGGACGTCAGCCCCCCGCCTTCAGCTCTTTCATCAGATTCAGCGGGCCGACCTTGCCCTCCAGCCGCATGCGATAGATCGGCACCGATTCCATCACCCGCATGATGTAATTGCGGGTCTCGCGGAAGGGCACATGCTCGATCCAGTCGACGGGATCGACCTGCGAGGTGCGCGGATCGCCATAGGTCCGCATCCACGACCGTGGCCGCCCCGGCCCGGCGTTGTAGCCCGCGGCCACCAGCGCCTTGTTGCCGTTGAACTGGGGCAGCAGCCGCGCCAGGTAGGCGCCGCCGAGGGCCGCGTTGTAATCCCCGTCCGACAGCAGCCGGTTGCCCGAGTAGGAAAGCCCGACCTCGGCCGCCATCGCCTTTGCCGTGGCCGGCATCAGCTGCATCAGGCCGCGCGCGCCGGCGGGGCTGACGACGGATTTGTCGAACTCGGACTCGCGCCGCGCGATGGACAGGGCCAGCGATTTGTCGACCGGCAGATCCCGCTTGGCCAGCGCCGTCACCGGGTAATAGGCCCGCTGAAGCACGATCCCCCGCGACGCCGCGTATTTGGCGACCTTCAGCGCCAGGTGCGGCTCGTCCCGGTCCAGCAGCATGTCGGCGAGCTGACCCATCTCGTCGCCGTTCAACCGCTCGGACAGGTGCACGAACCAGCGTTCGGCCAGGTCAAGCTCGCCCGCCTCCAGCAGCAAGATGCCCGCCTTGAAGACCGAGGCTTCGCGGAATTTCGCGGTCTTCCAGCCGGGATAAAGCTTGTCGCCCAGCAGATCGGGGTCGGTGGGCTGACCGATACGCTCGGCCGCCAGCTGCCCGTAGAAGCTGGTCTGGTGCCTGGCCCCCTCGCGGTAGGATTTCTCGGCTTCGGCCTTGTTGCCCATCGCCTCGTGGGCGCGGCCCCGCCAATAGCCGGCGCGCCCCATGCTGATCGGGCTTTCGACGTCGTCGCGGTGGTTGTTGAAATGCGACAGCGCCCGCTTGGGATCCTTGAGATACGTCAGCGCGATATATCCCGACAGCCATTCCAGATCGGCGTAATGCGACCCCTCGGTCAGGCCGTGCTTGCTGGCCAGTTCGTAGGCGGTCTTGCCCTTGCCGTCGCGCATCAGCTGCCGCGCCATGCTGCGCCGGCGGTTCGACCATTCCTCCGGGCGGCCAAGGCGGCCCGCGGCACTGGTCTCCAGCATCAGCTCAAGGGCGCTGTCGTCGAGCCCCTTGCGCACGCGCCAGACGAATCGCTCATAGGCCAGACCGGGCGTGTCGCGCAGGTCGGACGGTACGGCGGCCACCAGGTTGTCGACCCCGTTGACCCGCCGTTGCAGACCGATGCGGGCGCGGGCCAGGGCGCGCTGCCCCTCCGGCACCAGCGGCAGCATGGCGTCGACTTCGGAAAAGCGCTGCCGCCACAGAAGCATGTCCAGACGCTCCTCGTGGTGCGGCTTCAGGATCTTGCCATAGCGTTCCAGGAAGGCATCCACCACGTCGGGCGTGGTCGGGTATTCGCGCCAGGCGCGGATGATCGCCTTCTCGGCCTCGGCGGTGCGTCCCTTCGCCTCCAGCGCGCTGGCCAGGCGCAGGGCGCCCAGGGCGGTCCCCGGCTCCTGACCTGCGAAATACTCCAGCACCCGGTCGGCCGGGGCATCGCGCGGAATGCGATACTCGCCGCGCTGGCGCAGCAGCGGCAGGCCCGGCCAGTCGCCGTAATCCTTCAGGAAGGCCAGATACTCGGCGAAATCCCCCTCGCGGGCGCGCAGTCTGAACCAGTCCACCACCGCCTGTGCGTTGGGGTCGGAGAGGCGCGACAGCCCGTCCCATTTCTGGCCGCGGACGTCTTCCATGGCCGCCGCCAGTTCCCGGGCGGCGGATGTGCGATTCTCGGCCGAAACCCCCGTGGGGGCGGCCAGGAAACACGTTGCGATCAGGCATATTGTCCGAAACATTCGATCCCCACTCGTGATTTACGCCCCGACTGTATCTTTCATCACCCCCCCGACAACAGACGTTCTTGGCAACCGGCCCCGCCCCGGCTAGGTTCCGCCCACTTTCATCCCGGCCAAGGTGCCGCCCGACAGGAGACCCCCGATGTTCAAAGGTTCGATGCCCGCCCTGGTGACCCCGTTCAAGGACGGTGCCGTGGATTTCGGAACCCTTGAATCGCTGGTCGAATGGCAGATCGGCGAAGGCACCGACGGGCTTGTCCCCGTTGGCACCACCGGCGAAAGCCCCACCCTCAGCCACGCCGAGCACGAGGCGGTGATCGACGCGGTGATCCGCGCCGCCAAGGGCCGCGTGCCCGTGATCGCGGGTGCGGGCTCCAACAACACGACCGAGGCCGTGCGCCTGGTCAACCACGCCCAGGGCGCGGGTGCCGACGCGGCGCTGGTCGTCACCCCCTATTACAACAAGCCGACCCAGGAAGGGCTTTATGCCCATTACGCCCGTCTGAACGAGGTGGGCCTGCCGATCATCATCTACAACATCCCCGGCCGCTCGGTCGTGGACATGAGCCCGGCCACCATGGGCCGCCTGGCAGAGCTTGAGAACATCATCGGGGTCAAGGACGCCACCGGCGACCTGGCCCGCGTCAGCCAGCAGCGCGCCGCCTGCGGTCCCGAGTTCATCCAGCTCTCGGGCGAGGATGCGACCGCGCTGGGCTTCAACGCCCATGGCGGCGTCGGCTGCATCTCGGTCACCGCCAACGTCGCCCCCCGCCTCTGCGCCGAGTTCCAGAAGGCCACCCTGGCCGGCGACTACGCCAAGGCGCTCGAGTATCAGGACCGCCTGATGCCCCTGCACGAGGCGATCTTCATGGAGCCGGGCGTTGCCGGTGCCAAATACGCATTGTCGCTTCTGGGTCGCTGCGCCGACAGCGTGCGCCTGCCGCTGCTGCCCCTGGGCGAGGTGACGCGCCTCGCGATCAAGGACGCGATGCGCCACGCCGGCCTCATCGGCTGATCTCCCGCGGGACCGGGCACGGGGCCCACCGCGACCACCAAGGGGGGGCACGCGGAACGCCCCCCTTCATTGTCGTCCAAATATCCCCGCCGGAGGCCTCCTTTCAGCCCGCGCAACGCCGCCGATTTCGCCCTTCCGCGTCCAACTCCCGGCCGCCGTCCGCCCCGCGCGGATCCCAGGTCGAACTGGACTTCACACCACCCAGACCCTAAGTGCGTTCCATGGCCAAGCCGAAGTCCGATCCCAACTACAAGGTCGTCGCCGAGAACCGGCGCGCGCGCTACGATTACGCGATCGAGGAGGATCTCGAATGCGGGATCATGCTCGAGGGCTCCGAGGTGAAGGCCCTGCGCCAGAAATCGGCCAACATCGCCGAGAGCTATGCCGCCGTCGAGGACGGTGAGCTGTGGCTGATCAACTCCTACATCGCGCCCTACGAGCAGGCCCGCACCTTCGGCCACGACGAGCGGCGGCGCCGCAAGCTGCTGGTTTCCCGCAAGGAGCTGGCGCGCCTGTGGAACGCCACCAAGCGCGAGGGGATGACCCTGGTCCCCCTGGTGCTCTACTTCAACCATCGCGGCATGGCGAAGATCAAGATCGCCATCGCCAAGGGCAAGAAGAACCAGGACAAGCGCGCCAACGAGGCCAAGCGCGACTGGCAGCGTCAGAAGGCGCGGTTGTTGCGCCAGGGCTAGGCACCCCCGGCCGATGCAGGTCCCTTTGAGCACCGCGTTCCCGGCAACCCTGCGCCGTCGCACCCCCTTGTCAGCAGTACCGCCGCCCGATAGGTCAGTTGCGTCCCTTGAACGAGGTGCCGCGACATGAGCGACGACGATCCCCGCACCCTGGTCAGCACAGCCTGGCTCAACGATCATCTGCGCGATCCCGATCTGCGCATCCTCGACGCCTCGTGGCACATGCCCTCCGAGGGGCGCGATGCCGCGGCCGAATATGCCGCCGCCCACATCCCCGGCGCCCGCTTCTTCGACATCGAGGAAAACAGCGACCAGCGCTCGGACCTGCCCCATACCGTCCCCCCGGTCGAGAAGTTCATGTCCCGGCTCAGGGCCATGGGCGTGGGCGACGGGCACCAGGTGGTGATCTACGACGGCGCCGGCCTTTTCTCGGCGGCGCGGGTCTGGTGGCTCTTCCGCCTGATGGGCAAGACCGATGTCGCCGTGCTGGACGGCGGCTTTCCCAAGTGGCAGGCCGAGGGCCGTCCGACCGAGGATCTGCCCCCCGTCATCCGCGACCGCCACATGACCGTGCAGCGCCAGTCGCAGCTCGTCCGCGACGTGACCCAGGTCGCCTCGGCCTCGAAGCTGGGCAGCCATGTCATCGTCGACGCCCGCTCGCCCGCGCGCTTTCGCGGCGACGCGCCCGAACCCCGTCCCGGCCTGCGCGCCGGCCATATCCCCGGTTCGCGCAACGTGCATTACGCCACGCTGCTTGAAAAGGACGGGACAATGAAATCCCCCGACGCCCTGCGCGCCGCCTTCGAAGCCGGCGGCGTCGAGCTGGACCGTCCGATCATCACCACCTGCGGATCGGGCGTCACCGCCGCGATCCTGTCGCTGGCGCTGGAGCGGATCGGCCACCGGGACCACTCGCTCTACGACGGGTCCTGGGCGGAATGGGGAATGTATGACGACCTGAAGGTCGCAACTGGAGACGCCTGAATGTTCGAAAACCTCAAGGAACTGCCCGCCGACAAGATCCTGGCGCTGATGCAGCTGTTCCGCGACGATCCCCGTGACGACAAGATCGACATGGGGGTCGGCGTCTATCGCAACGCCGAGGGCAAGACCCCCGTCATGCGCGCCGTCAAGGCCGCCGAGCAGCGCCTCGTCGACACCCAGGAGACCAAGGCCTACACCGGCCTCGCCGGCGATCCGGCCTTTGGCGACGCCATGGTCGAGATGGTGCTGGGCAGTGCCGTGCCGCGCGCCCGGGTGGCGGCCGCCGCCACGCCCGGCGGCACCGGCGCGATCCGCCAGGGGCTGGAGCTGATCCGCATGGCCGCCCCTGAGGCGACGATCTGGATCTCGGACCCGACCTGGCCCAACCACCCGTCGATCATCAAGCACCTGGGCATGTCGATGCGCGAATACCGCTATTTCGACAATGAAACCCGCGACGTGGATTTCGACGGCATGATGGCCGACCTGGGCACCGTCGCCGCCGGCGACGTGGTGCTGCTGCACGGCTGCTGCCATAACCCCACCGGCGCCAACCTGACCCTCGCCCAGTGGGCCGAGGTCATTGCCCTGCTGCAGGAGCGCGAGGCGATCCCCTTCATCGACATCGCCTACCAGGGCTTCGGTGACGGGCTGGAGGATGACGCCGCCGCCACCCGCATGGTCGCCTCGGAGATGGAGCAATGCCTGATCGCGGCAAGCTGCTCGAAGAACTTCGGCATCTACCGTGAGCGGACGGGCATCCTGATGGCCATCGCCCCCGAGGGCGAGACCGTGCGCCTGACCCAGGGGACGCTCAACTACCTCAACCGCCAGAACTTCTCCTTCCCGCCGGACCACGGGGCGCGGATCGTCTCGACCATCCTGGGCGACGAGGCCCTGCGCGCCGATTGGCAGGCCGAACTGGAAGAGGTGCGCCTGGGCATGCTCAAGCTGCGCGAGCAACTGGCCGAGGAGCTGCGCCAGCGGTCGAACTCGGACCGGTTCGACTTCATCGCGCGCCATCGCGGCATGTTCTCGCGCCTGGGCGCCACGCCCGAGCAGGTCGCGGCCCTGCGAGAGAAGCACGGCATCTACATGGTGGGCGACAGCCGCCTGAACATCGCCGGCCTCAACGCCGAGACGGTGCCGGTGCTGGCGCGCGCCATCCTCGACGTGGGGATCTGATCGCAAGCGCGCGGCGCCCCGGGCGACCGGGATGCCGCGCCTGTCCAACCCCCGGGCCGAAGGCAGTGCGAGGCCTGGTTGCCGGGTCTCTCAATCCCTTCCCGGGGCACGTTTGCGGATGCCGCGACGCCTCCGGCGGGGATATTTCTGCGACAGTGAAAAGGGGCCGCCCCGCTTTTTCGGCAATCTTCATGGAACCCGGAAATATGCGACGCGTTGAATATGAACGTTTCGCAGCAAACAAGGGGATTGCCGATGTTCAAGCGTGAGAGTGCCTCGAACGGGACGGGTTCCGCCCGCGTGGTGGGTTTTTACGACAAGCCGACCGGCAGCTGCCAGTACCTGGCTGTCTGCGAAGAGACGAAGAAGGCTGCGCTGATCGACGTGGTGCAGGATTTCGACGTGCCCAATGCGCGCAGCAGTTTCGACAGCGCGCGCGAAATCCTCGACTTCGTTCGCGACAACGGGTTGGAGATCGAGTGGATCCTCGACACCCACCCCCATGCCGACCACCTGATGGCCTCGTCCTGGCTGAAGGAGAAGCTGGGCGCACCCAATGCCATCGGCTCGAAGGTGCTGGAGATCGCCGAGCTTTGGCGAGGGATCTACAACACGCCCGACGCCTTCGATCCCGAATCCTGTTTCGATCGTCTCTTCGACAAGGGCGACACGTTCCGCATCGGCAATCTGGAGTGCCGCGTGATGCTGTCGCCGGGCCACACGCTGGGGTCGATCACCTATGTGGTGGGCAAGGACGCGGCCTTCGTGCACGATACGCTGATGCATGTGGACGTGGGTTCGTCGCGGGCGGATTTTCCGGGCGGTTCGGCCCATGACCTGTACCAGTCGATCCAGGAGATCCTGAGCCTGCCGGACGAGACGCGGCTGTTCGTCGGCCACGATTATTGCACCAAGACCCGGGACGAGCCGGCCTGGGAAGCCACCGTCGCCGAGCACAAGCGCGACAACCCCCATGTGGGCGGCGGCACCACCGAGGAGGAGTTCATCAAGCTCCGCGAGAAGCGCGACGCGACCCTGTCGCTTCCCGACCGGATGCTGCATGCCCTTCAGGTGAACCTGCGCGGCGGCAACCTGCCGCCGGCCGAAGATGACGGCAACAGCTACTTCAAGATCCCCGCAAACCGCTTCTGAGAGCGACAGCACAGAAAGGCGCGACCATGAAGACCGACAAGCTCGACAACGGAACGTTGGAGACCTGGACCATCGACGAGGTGGAACAGGCGGTGAAGGACGAGAAGATCGTCCTGATCGACGTGCGCACCCCGGCCGAATACATGATGGAGCATATCGAGGGCGCGCTGCTGATGCCGATGTCCTTCTTTAAGCCCGGCGCGCTGCCCACCCAGGACGGAAAGCAGATCGTGTTCCATTGCGGCAGCGGCGTCCGCTCGGAAAAGGTCGCCAAGGGCTTCCTTGAGGCCGGCAACGACAAGGTGGCCCATATGGAAGGCGGCTTCGGCGCCTGGAAGAAGGCCGAGAAATGCTATGTCGGGACCGACATGGCGACGGGGGCGCCCAAGCGGTTCAACAACAAGTGAGGCGCCGGGGCCCGCGGCCCCCGCCCGGCAGACGAAAAAAAGCCCCGCCAGACGGCGGGGCTTTTCCATATTGGCGGACCGGGGAGGAGGTCGGTCAGCCCTTGGAAAACTCGGGGTAGGCCTCCATCCCCAGCTCGGCCATGTCGAGGCCGTTGATCTCGGCCTCTTCGCTGACCCGGATGCCGGTCACGGCCTTCAGCACGAGCCACAGCACGGCCGAGCAGACGGTGACGAACACGCCGACCGAGACGATGCCGGTGATCTGGACCATGAAGCTGGCATCGGGGTTGCTGAGCGGGACGACCAGCGTGCCCCAGATGCCGGCGACCAGGTGCACCGGGATGGCGCCGACCACGTCGTCGATGCGCAGTTTGTCCAGCATCGGGACCGCGAAGACGACCAGGGTGCCGCCGGCCATGCCGATGACGGTCGCGAGGCCAAGCGAGGGGTTCAGCGGTTCGGCCGTGATCGAGACCAGGCCCGCCAGGGCGCCGTTCAGGATCATGGTCAGGTCGGGCTTCTTGTAGAGAAGCTGGGTCAGGATCACCGCGGCGACCGCGCCACCGGCGGCGGCGGCGTTGGTGTTGGCGAAGATCCGGCTGATGTCGGCCACGTCACCGATGGAGCCCATCGCCAGCTGCGAGCCGCCGTTGAAGCCGAACCAGCCGAGCCACAGGATGAACGTGCCCAGGGTCGCCAGCGCCAGGTTAGAGCCGGGCATCGGCACGGTGCGGCCGTCCTTGTACTTGCCAAGGCGCGGGCCGAGGATGATGGCGCCGGTCAGCGCGGCCCAACCACCCACCGAGTGGACGACGGTCGAGCCTGCGAAATCCTGGAAGCCCATGGCGTCGAGCCAGCCGCCACCCCATTTCCAGCTGGCCTGCAGCGGGTAGATGATGGAGGTCAGCACGATGGTGAAGAGCAGGAAGGGCCACAGCTTGATGCGCTCGGCGAGGGTGCCCGAGACGATGGAGGCGGTGGCGGCGGCGAACATCAGCTGGAAGAAGAAGTCCGAGCCGGTCGAGGCATAGGAATAATCGTCCACCTTGTCGGCGGTGACGCCCACGGCCTCAAGCACGCCCCAGGACGGGAAGAGGCCCGATAGCCAACCCTCGATGGCCCAGTCGCCCAGCGGGTACATCAGGTTGTAGCCGATCAGCCAGTAGAAGATCGACGCCAGCGAGAACAGCACCACGTTCTTGGTCAGCTGCATCGTGACGTTCTTGCCGCGCACCAGGCCGGCCTCGAGCATGGCAAAGCCGGCGGCCATCCAGAACACAAGGAAACCGCCGACCAGGAACAGGACCGAGTTCAGGATGAAGACGACATCGGTGGGCACGGCGGCGGGGGCGGTTGCCTCGGCGGCGGCCTCCTGGGCCAGGGCCACTGTCGGGGCCAGGGCGGGCAGGGCTGCCAGCGCCGCGGCGGTAAGGAGATATTTCTTGAGTATCATCTGGGTCTTCCTTGTCTCGTGTCGCGGCTCAGAGCGCGTCTGTATCGGTTTCGCCCGTGCGCACACGGACCGCCTGGAGCACGTCCAGCACGAAGATCTTGCCGTCGCCGATCTTGTCGGTGCAGGCGGTCTGGCGGATCGTGTCGACGACCGTTTCGGCCATGCCGCTGCTGACCACGATCTCGAGCTTGATCTTGGGAACGAAGTTCACCGCGTATTCGGCTCCGCGATAGATTTCCGTGTGCCCGGACTGAGAGCCGAAGCCCTTGATCTCGGTCACCATCATCCCGCGCACACCGATGAGGGTCAGCGCCTCGCGGACCTCCTCGAGCTTGAACGGCTTGATTGTAGCTATGATGAGTTTCACGTCTTACCCCTTCGGCAGTTGGCCCCACGGGACCGTCACCCCAGCACCCTCGCCGAGGCGGGGGCTGCGGCAAGCTTTGGCGCGGGGCGCAGCGACGGATTCCTGGAAAAAACGCCTAAAAATTATACAATTTGTGCAAAGTGATTAAAAATTATGCATCAGGCCAAGCATTGGGGGATGTCGCCGAAGTGGCGATGGCGGCTCCACATTTGCTGGCGGGGCCTGTATCGTGCCCCGAAACCGAGCAGTCTGGGTGGAATATGAGTTCGAAAAGCAAACCTCGCTCCCGTCTGGTCGCGGACCGGAGATACAGCGCCAAGACCAAGACAGGCGGCGGATCCGGTGGCGGCCGTGGGCGCCCGCCCAGCCGCTCGCGCAAGACCAACCGCAAAAGCAGCGCACGTCGGCCCCGGGGCCTGGTCGGGATGATCCTGGCGGTGCCGCTGTGGTTCCTGCGTGTGTTCTGGAGCCTGATCTGGCGCGGCTCGGTCGTGGTGATCCTGCTTGTCGGGCTTGCGGTGGCCTATACCGCCGCGACGCTGCCGCCGGTGGCAGAGCTGCTGGACGGGCGGGCCAAGGGTTCGGTCCGGATGCTCGACCGCTATGGCGAGGTCTTCGCCTGGCGCGGGGAGCAATTCGGCGGTGCCATCACCACCGATACGGTGGCGCCGGTCCTGACCAAGGCGATCGTGGCGACCGAGGACCGTCGTTTCTACAACCATTTCGGCCTGTCGCCCCGGGGCATCGCCTCGGCCATCAGCATCAACCTACGCGAGGGGCGCGGCCCGCTGTCGGGTCACGGTGGGTCGACCATCACCCAGCAGACGGCCAAGCTGCTTTGCCTTGGGCGCCCCTACGACCCGCAGGTCGATGGCTCCGAAGCCGATTATGAGGCCGAGTGCCGACGCTCCACCCTGGTGCGCAAGATCAACGAAGCGATCTTCGCCATGGCGATGGAGGCCCGCTACTCCAAGGCCGAGATCCTCACCATCTATCTCAACCGCGCCTTCCTCGGCGCCGGTGCCCGCGGCTTCGAGGCCGCCAGCCAGCGCTATTTCGGCAAGTCCGCCTCTCAGGTCGACACCGCCGAGGCCGCCATGCTGGCCGGCCTGCTGGTCGCGCCGACCCGCTACGCGCCCACCAACGACCTGAAGCGGTCGCGTGATCGGGCCTCCGTCGTGCTGGGCCTGATGGCCGAACAGGGCAAGATTTCGGAATCCGAGGCGCGGCAGGCGCGGGCCAACCCCGCCACCCTGTCCGAGGCCGCACAGGCGCGCGCCGGCGGCTATTTCGCCGACTGGGTGATGTCGAGCGGCCCGTCCTTCCTGACCCGCGACACCACCGAAGATGTCATCATCCGCACCACCTTCGATCCCCGCATCCAGACCGCGGCCGAGGCGGCGATGAAGACCATCTTCGCCGACAAGGTGAAGGAAGGATCCGAAGCCCAGGCCGCAATCGTGGTGATGAGCTCGGACGGTGCGGTGCGCGCCGTGGTGGGCGGGCGACAGACCAAGGTTTCCGGCGCCTTCAACCGCGCGGTGCAGGCCCAGCGTCAGACCGGCTCGGCGTTCAAGCCCTTCGTCTACGCGGCGGCGCTGGATCTGGGCATGTCACCCAATTCGACGGTCGAGGATACGCCGCTGACGATCAACATCCCTGGCTCGGGTCCCTGGTCGCCAAAGAACTACGACGGCAAGTATCGCGGCCGCGTCACCCTGACCGAGGCGCTGCGCAACTCGCTCAACACGCCGGCGGTGCGCATCTCGGAAGAGGTCGGGCGCGAGAACGTGCGCCGTACCGCCGAGATGTTCGGCATCAAGAGCGACCTTGCCGCCGGCCCCGCGCTGGCGCTGGGCGCCTCGGAAAGCACGCTGATGGAGATGACGGGCGCCTATGCCGGCATCCTCAACGGTGGCCGGAGCGTGAAGCCCTACGGGCTGACCGAACTGCGCCTCGTGGGGGAAAGCCGGTCGCTGATGGATCAGGACGGCGGCATGGGGGAGCGCGTGATCTCGGAAACCGCCGCGCGTCAGCTGACCTACATGATGAGCAAGGTGATCGACGGGGGCACCGGCGCGCGCGCCCGGCTTCCCGATCGGGAGGCCGCCGGCAAGACCGGCACCACCCAGGCCGCCCGCGATGCCTGGTTCGTGGGCTTCACCGCCGATTACGTGGCCGGGGTCTGGATGGGCTATGACGACAACACGCCCCTGACCGGCGTTACCGGCGGCGGCCTTCCGGCCGAGATCTGGCAGGACGCCATGATCCGCGTGCACGAGGGGCTGCCGCCGCAGCCACTGCCGATGGAAAGCGGTGGCGAGCCGGTCGCCCTTGGCGGCGACAACGACGGCGGCTACAGCGAGCGTCAGGCCCCCAGCCGCACGCAGCAGCGCCGGCAGCCCAACCCCGCCCAGGCCGCCGAGCGGATCATCCTGGACGTTCTGGGCAAGATCTTGGGCGGCCGTTGAGGCCGGCGAAGGGCCGGTCCGCCAAGGCCGGCCCGCGCCCTCCGACCTGAACCCGCCGACCTGAAGCCCGCCGGCCCGGCCCTTCACAAAAAAAAAGGGGTCTATATACTTAACTAGCCATAAATCTCTTGCGCGTCCTGGCTAGTTAAGTTACAAGGGTTCCATAAGGAGCCCGACCCATGACGCAGCCGAAGCCTGAATCCCTCTCCACCTTCCAGTTTTTTCAGAAGTTCCCGGATGAGGAAGCGGCGCGCAAGTTCTTCGAGGCCAAGCGCTGGGGTGGTGAGCCGGTTTGCGGTCACTGCGGTTCGGTCTCCGTGACCGAGTGCAAAGACCATAAGCCGATGCCCTACCGCTGCAAAGACTGCCGGAAACATTTCAGCGTTCGCACAGGCACCGTGCTGGCCGAGAGCCGCCTTCCCTTGCAGAAGTGGCTGCTGGCTATCTTCATGCTCACCAGCGCCCGCAAGGGCATCCCCAGCACCCAGATGGCCCGCGAACTTGGCGTCACCCAGAAAACTGCGTGGTTCCTCGCCCAGCGCATCCGCGAGACGTGGCTGAAAGATCGCGACGACCACATGGACGGTCAGATGCAAGTTGACGAAACCTATGTTGGTGGTCGCGAGAAGAACAAGCACGCTAACAAGAAGCTTCACGCCGGTCGTGGTACGGTTGGCAAAACTGCTGTTGTTGGCGTCCGTGACGAAGCTGGGCAGGTTCGCGCCGTTGTGGTCGAGAATACCAAAGCTGCTACCCTTGAGCGCTTCGTCCGCGAACATTGCAAGGCTGGCGCAACCATCGTGACCGATACTCACGGCGGCTACATCAACCTCAAGGCACGTGGCTACAATCACATCACCATCAATCATTCTGCTGGCGAGTATGTCCGTGACATGGCGCATACCAACGGCATCGAAAGCTTCTGGGCGTTGCTCAAACGCGGCTACATCGGCATTTATCACTACATGAGCGCCAAGCATCTGCACCGCTACGTGAAGGAGTTCTCCTTCCGTCACAACACGGCGCACATCGGCACTATGGACTTCATTGAACTGACTATCGAGCGCATGATCGACAAGCGACTGACATACAGGAGCCTAATCAATGCCTGACAAGAAGAAAGATTTGATCGAGCCAATAGACGGCTCGTTCGATGAAGTCGTTAACTCTCTGGTGCCTCGGGCAAAGGGTAAGGAACTCGGCATGAAAAGCAATGAAATCAAATCGCTACCTAAAAATATGGGCGGAAAGGAACTCGACCCAAGGCAAGGCTCCCTAGACCTTCAGATAGAGCGTCAGGCTGAAATCGAAGGAATTGGCATGGGCGTCTTGAGGGACGGCACTGCATTCTTGACGGGGAGAGGACTTGCTCGTCTCGTCGGTATCGAAAACCTCCACATTCGAACGATTAGTCAGGAATGGAACGAGGACCCGCCAAAGCCGCGTGTCGCCGCGATCAAGTCCATCTTGGAAAAACGCGGCATATCAGCGCCCGAGGCCCATATTGAGACATCTGATGGAAAGCGTGTAATTCACGCTTTTCCTGACGTGATCTGTCTTGCCGTCCTAGAGTACTATGCCTTCGACGCGGCTAACCCCAGGGACACCGCGCGGGACAATTTCCGGATACTCGCAGGGAAGGCCCTGCAAGACCTAATTTACAGTCAGGTCGGGTATGACCCGACAGGGCAGCGTATCACTGAACCCCTGAGGAAGTGGCACGAGCGGATTGAGCTCAACCATCAAAGCGCCCCCAGCGGCTATTTCAGTATTTTCAACGAGGCGCATACTGTGATCTATGAACTGATAATGGCGGGAGCCAACATCGGTGAAAAGATGGTCCCGGATATCTCGATAGGTCAACACTGGGCAAAGCACTGGGATGCGAACGACCTTGGAAGTAAGTTTGGTGATCGGGAGAGGTTTCCGCACCGCTACCCCAAAGATCACCCGCAAGCGCGATCCAACCCTCAGATTGCGAATTGCTACCCCCTTGATGCGCTCGGCGAATACAGAAGGTGGTTGCAGGACGTCTATTTGGATAGCGGGAGGTTCAAGAACTACCTGAAGGGAAGGAAAGATCTTGCGCCTTCTGTTGCCCAACTCGCAATAGAGCGATTATCCCCGAAGCTGATTGAGGACTAGGACATGCAGAACATCCGGCCCAAGCGGAACGCGGCTTCGGCATCGGAAACACGTGCAAGTATGGTCAGGACGCCAGTTCCAGTGCAGTCTTCCTCCATCAGGAAATAGCCGCTGGTGTCCGCAGGTGGCTCCGGGCACCGGGCGAGCTTTTTGGACGTGATGGGGGCAATCATCAGATGCTTTCCATCTGGCGCTGTCCCGGTAAGATAGAGTTCTGCCATGCCTGCCTCAGAGGTTTTTAAATGAGTGAAACGCCGACCCACCGTTTGGTCAAGACACCCAAGGTCAACAGCCGATACCTGAGTGACTATATGGTCGCATCCGAACGAAGGCAGCGCACGATCATTCGCGACTGCAAGTATCGCAAAATCGCCAGAGCAATCCAGCATGACCGGGCGAAAGCTTACGTCGCCAACGCACTCAGGTCTGGCACACTTAGCCCAGATGCACTGAAGGGCGAGGGCGAGCGGTTGCACGAAATGATGTCTGACACGAACTTCGAGCGCGATACCTTGGACGTCAACGGCGACTTCCTGATCGCCTACGGGGCAGTCTTCAACATGGACACGTTCCCAAACACCGCTGAGGTTGTTGATGCGCCGACCGGCTTTCGGACCAACATTAACGGTGTAGAGGTGAACCCAGACATCCGGTTTGGCGTCCAGCGTGTGATGAAGACCAATCGACTGCGCACCGGCCTCGGCACTATCCGATATGCTAAGAACACGCCGCTGGATGAAGAGACGGGGGCTTACCAGTCTTCTTTGTTGTTAGGGGTGCGCAAAATGCTCGACGTGCAGGATGAGACGGCTCCGGAAGAAAAGCTCTGCGTGACCTTGGACTGTGCAACCGCGACATTCATTCCAGCACCGACTGACGCGACCCGCAGGTTTCAGAATATGGAAGCCGCTTGCGCCACCATCGCGGAGCGTTGGGATAACATCGAACCTCCCGAGGGCGCTGTCATTAGCTGAGATGGCTAGTTAAGTATATAGGCCCCAAAAAAAACACCCCGTCCTGCGACGGGGTGTTTTCATGTCTGCACTACGTCTCCAGGGCTCAGCCCATGGTGCGCAGGTCCCGGATCAGCGCGTCGATGTCGCCCCGGCGCTGGTCCAGGCGCGCGCCGATCTCGGCGGTCTCGGTCAGCATCAGGTTCACGCCCTCGATCAGCATGTTGAAGAAGCGTGGCCGACCGGACTTGTCCGAGACGAGGAACTTGACCTCGAACGGGGCCTCGCCCTTCAGGTGGGCCATAGTGCGCACTTCGTGGAAGGATTTCACCTTGGCCGCGCTCTGCACGTCGATGCGGCCGCCGATGAACTCCCGGAAGCGCTTGCCGTACTTGCGGGCGATATAGCCGCGGAAGGCATCGGTGAAGGCGCGCATCTGGGCCGGGGTGGCCCGGCGCGAGTCGGCGCCCAGTACCTGCCGCGCGATGATCTCGACATCGGCGTATTTGGCGAAGAGCCCGTCGAAATCCTTCAGGATCGCAGATTCGGAGCGGCCCGATTCGATCACCCGGAAGATATCGTCGACCAGCGCCTGTACCAGGCCCTGGGCATCCGAGGGGGAGATCGCCGCGGCCGCGGGCCGGCCCAGCATCGTCATCGCAAGAAGCGAGGACGCGGCCATGGCGGCAAAGTCGCGGCGGGTCATTTTACGTGTCATCGAGAAACCTCATAGGGGTCGATATACTGGTCGCTGACGTCGATCCCCAGCTCGAACCGGCGGTTCTGCAGGTAGAGCATGCGGGCCTGGCCGTAGCTGTCCGCGCTTTGATATATGACCGAATCCAGCACATCGGAATACTGGTGCCGGTCGCCCAGCTTTTTGAGCACCTTTGCGCCGGTGCCATAGTAGCTTTCAGGCGATTCCAGCAGGTAGCGGGTCGGGTTGATGATGAAATCCACGACCTTGCCGGCGAAGTCCCGCTCGGTCGAGGGGCCCAGCACCGGCAGCACCAAGTAGGCGCCCTCGGGCGCGCCCCAGGCGTGCAGGGTACGGCCGAAGTCATTGTCCCGCTCGGGCAGGCCCATCGAGCCCGCGACATCGAAGAGGCCGGCCACCCCGATGGTGGAGTTGATGGCGAAGCGCCAGGTGTTGTGGACCGCGTTCTCGACCTTGAACTGAAGCACGTCGTTGACGACGATCCCCGGCAGATCGAGGTTCGAGGCGAAATTGCTCACCCCCCGCCGCACGGGCCGGGGCACGACCGTTCCGTAGGTGTCCGACACCGGCTTCACCACCGCCTGGTCGACCCGAAGGCTGGAGGCGTGGCGCGACCTGTTGGCCTGCTCGTAGGGGTCGAACACCCCGTCCGGCCCGGGGGTGCCGGGGGTGCAGGCCGCGACCAGCGCCACCAGCGGCAGCGCGATCAGCAGGCGGGAAACGGGACGCAGGGTGGCGGAAAACCGGGAATGAAAATGTTGCAATGGAACAGGGCCCCCGTAGCAGCTAGTTTGCAGGACGTATCGTCATCCAACCCGATCATCTCGGCGTGCCGGACCGGGTTCATCGATAGGATGTTAGGCTTGTAGGCGCAAGCTGCCCATGGACCCGGCCCGGCACCGTTGCGCGGTTGTCGCGCGGTGGGGGCGCGGGCCCCTTGCGTGCCGGGGGCAGGGAAGTTGGCCGGTCAGGCGGCCGGGCAGGGCGGAGACAGAGGAGAGGGCGGGATCATGCCACCGACACGGATACTCGATACCCGCCCCGGCCGGGCAGAGCTGGGCCGCGTCCGCTGGCAAAGCGCGGGTCTTTTCGCCTCGGTCTTTCTGTTCAGCCTCTTCGTCAATCTGCTGATGCTGACCGGGCCGCTCTACATGTTGCAGGTCTATGACCGGGTGCTGGGAAGCCGATCGGAGGAAACGCTGATCGCGCTGACGCTTCTGGTGGCCTTCCTCTACCTGATGATGGGGCTTCTGGATTACGCGCGGGGACGCCTTCTGGCCGGCGCCGGGGCGCGTTTTCAGGCCACGCTTGACCGGCGCGTCTTTAGCGCTCTTCTGCGCCGCGCCACCGACCGCCCCCAGGACAAGGCCGAGGCCACGGGTCTGCGTGACCTAGAGGCGGTGCAGACGCTGATGGCCTCGCCGGCGCTGCTGGCGCTTTACGACATTCCCTGGACGCCGATCTTCCTGCTGGCGATCTTCGTCTTTCATCCCTGGCTGGGGTTCCTGGCGCTGGCCGGGGCGGGGGTGCTGATACTTGTCACGCTGCTGAACCAGGTCCTGACGTCGGGGGCGCGGCGGGTCGCCGGCGGGGCCGCGATCCATGCCGACCGCATGGCCGACCAGATCCGCGACGAGGCCGAGACCGTCCGCAGCCTTGGCATGCGCGACGCGGCCTTCGCCCGCTGGCAGCGGCTTCGCGGTCGGGCGCTGGAACGCACGATCCAGGCCTCGGACCGCTCGGGCGGCTTCTCGACCCTGACCCGGACGCTGCGGTTGTTCCTGCAATCGGCGATGCTGGGCCTCGGGGCCTATCTGGCCCTGGATGGCACGATCACCCCGGGGGCGATGATCGCGGCCTCGATCCTGATGGGGCGCGCGTTGGCGCCGATCGACGTGGCGCTGGGTCAGTGGCAGGTGGTGCAGCGGGCGCTGCGCGGCTGGTCCGCCCTGGGCGACCTGCTGTCCGAGGTCCGCCCCGAGCCGCCGCGCACCGCCCTGCCGCGCCCCGCCGCGCGGCTTCAGGCGGCGGCCCTTACCGTGCTGCCGCCCGGCCAGCAGACGGCCGCGTTGCGCAGTGTCACGTTCGGTGTCGAACCGGGCCAGGCGATGGGCGTGATCGGATCATCGGGGGCCGGCAAGTCGACCCTGGCCCGCGCCATCACCGGCGTCTGGCGGCCGGCTGGCGGCAAGATCCGCCTGGATGGCGCCGCCCTGGACCACTACGACCCGGATGTCCTGGGCGGGCTGATCGGCTACCTGCCCCAGCGGGTCACCCTGTTCGAGGGCACGATCGCCCAAAACATCGCCCGGCTGGCCGAGGCACCCGACGACGCGGCGGTGGTCGCCGCCGCCCGGGCCGCCGCGGCGCATGAGATGATCCTGCAACTCCCCGACGGTTATGACACGCTGGTTTCGCCCTCGGGCGGGAACCTGTCGGGCGGACAGATCCAGCGCATCGGCCTGGCCCGCGCGCTTTACGGCGACCCCGTGCTGCTGGTGCTGGACGAGCCGAACTCGAACCTCGACAACGACGGGTCCGAGGCGCTGAACCTCGCGATCCGCCGCAAGAAGGCCGAGGGGGGCGCGGTCCTCATCATGGCGCACCGGCCCGCCGCGATCCAGGAATGCGATGTGCTTCTGGTGCTGGAGAACGGAGCCGTCCGCGCCCTGGGCCCCCGCGACGAAGTGCTGTCGCGCACGGTGCGCAATCATCAGAACATCATCGGCAACCGAAGCGCCGGGGGGGTCGCGTGATGGCCGGGCGCGGGAACAGGGCCTGGTCGGCCCGCATGCCGCTTGCCATCGGCTTCGGCGCCCTGCTGATCCTGCTGGGTGGTTTCGGAACCTGGTCGGCCCGCAGCACCATCGCGGGCGCCATCGTCGCTGACGGCCGGGTCGAGGTCGAGCAGAACCGCCAGGTGGTCCAGCACCCTGACGGCGGCGTGGTCGAGGCTGTCCACGTCCGCGAGGGGGACAGCGTGCAGGCGGGCGATCCGCTGCTGACCCTCGATGCGACGCTGCTACGCTCGGAGCTGAACGCGACCGAGGGCCAGCTTTACGAGATCATGGCCCGCCGCGCCCGCCTCGCGGCCGAGCGGGATGGCGAGGATGGCGTCGTCTTCCCCCCCGAATTGATCGCTGCCCAGGCCGAGAACCCGGTTGTCGAAGATCTGATCGAGGGACAGCGGCGCCTGTTCGAGGCGCGCCGCCGCTCGCTAGGTCAGCGGGTCGAGCAGCTGGGCCGCCGCAAGGCCCAGATCGGCAGCCAGATCGAGGGGATCGAGGCCCAGAAGACCGCCATCGCCCGCCAGGTCGAACTGGTCCGGCAGGAGCTTGCGGCACAGCAATCCCTGCTGGACCGGCAACTGGCCCAGGCCAGCCGCGTCCTGACCCTTCAGCGCGAGGAGGCGCGGCTTGAGGGCGTGCTGGGCGAGCTGACCGCCTCGGCCGCCGAGGCGGAGGGCCGGATCACCGAGCTTGAGATCGAGATCCTGACCCTGGAATCCACCCGCCGCGAGGAGGCCATCGCCCAGACCCGAGACCTGCAATACCGCGAGGTCGAGATGGCAGAGCAGCGCGCCAGCCTGCGCGAGCGGCTGGCCCGGCTGGACATCCGCGCGCCCACCGCCGGGGTGATCTACGGGCTGGAGGTCTTTGCCCCCCGCTCGGTCATCCGCGCGGCCGACCCGGTGCTCTACATCGTGCCCCAGGACCGGCCGCTGATCGTCTCAAGCCGTATCACCCCGCTGGACGTGGACGAGGTGTTCGTCGGCCAGGAGGTGACGTTGCGCTTTCCGGTCTTTGACCGACGGATCACGCCCGAACTGTCGGGCAAGGTCACCCGCATCTCGGCCGACGCCTTTACCGACCGCGAGTCGCAAGTCAGCTTCTACCGGGCCGAGATCCGACTTGATCCGCGCGAGATCGAGAAGCTGGACGACATGACCCTGATCCCCGGCATGCCGGTCGAGGCGTTTATCCGCACCGCCGACCGCACGCCGCTGGCCTACCTGATCGAACCGCTGGCCGACTATTTCTCGCGCGCCTTTCGCGAAAGCTGAGCGATGCGTTTTGCTGTTCCCCCGGCGCCGGCCCCGCGCTAGCGTCGCCCACAATTCACGCGCGCCCCGCGCCGCCAATCCAGGAGGTCACCATGCCCGGCACCTTTGAAACCCGCCTCGCCGACCTGGGCGAGACCCTGCCCGACGCCCCGGCCCCGGCCGCCAACTACGTGCCCTACGTGTTGCTGGGCGACGTGCTTTACGTCTCGGGCCAGATCTCCCAGGACCGCGATGGCTTCATCACCGGCCGGCTGGGCGATGACCTGGGCGTGGAGCAGGGGGCCCGCGCGGCCCGGGCCTGTGCCCTGTCGCTGCTGGCGCAGGTGCGCGCGGCCTGTGACGGCGACCTCGACCGGCTGGTGCGGGTCGTCAAGCTGACCGGCTTCGTCAACTCCACCCCCGACTTCACCGACCAGCCCAAGGTCATCAACGGCGCCTCGGACCTGTTCGCCGAGGTGCTGGGTGACGCGGGGCGGCACGCGCGGGCCGCCGTGTCGGCGGCGTCACTGCCGCTGGGAGTCGCGGTCGAGATCGAAGGCATCTTTCAGGTCCGCTGAGGCACCGGCGATGACACCCACCGGCACCCCGGCCCCGCGTCTGGCGCGCGATTTCCTGCGGCTGCCGCTGGCGCACCGCGGTCTGCACGACCGTGCACAGGGTCGGCCCGAGAACTCGCTTGCCGCCTTTCGCGCGGCGATCGAGGCGGGCTTCGGGATCGAGTTGGACGTGCAACCGTCGGCCGACGGGCGGGCGATGGTCTTTCACGACGAGACGCTGGATCGGCTGACCGCGCGCAAGGGCCCGGTCGCCGCCCTGCCGGCGGAAGAGCTGGGTCGGATCCCGCTCAGCGGCGGCGAGGAGGGGATCCCCACCCTGGCGCAGGTGCTGGCGCTGGTTGCCGGCCGCGTGCCCCTGCTGATCGAGATCAAGGACCAGAGCGGCAGCCTGGGCCCGGGGCAAAGGTCGGGGCAGGGGCCGGATGCCGGCCGGCTGGAGGCGGCGGTCGCCGCCGAGCTGGCGGATTACGACGGGCCGGTCGCGGTGATGTCCTTCAATCCCCACAGCATGGCGCGGCTGCAAGACCTGGCGCCCGGCGTGGCGCGGGGGCTGGTCACCTGCGATTTCGCGGCGGACGACTGGCCCGGGGTCGACCCGGCCGACCTGGCGGCGCTGCGCGGCATCCCGGATCTTGCGCGCGTCGGCGGCAGCTTCATCAGCCACGATGTCCGCGACCTCGACGCCCCTGCCGTGGCCCGGATCGCCGGAGCCGGGCATGACATCCTGTGCTGGACCGTCCGCTCCGCCGCGCAGGAGGGGCGCGCCCGCGACCACGCGCAGGGCATCACCTTCGAGGGGTATACCCCCGCGGTGCCCTAGGGCACCGGGCCCGCCCCACTTGACGCGGATCGTGCCCGGACCATCTGGAGCAGGGCGCATGGAAGAGCAGATGCAAAGCACCGAGATCGAGATCCACGTCCATCCCAGCCTAGGGGATATCCCGGCCGCGGAGTGGGATGCCTGCGCCTGCCCGGAGGTAGTGCAATCCGATGGGCCGGATCCCGACAAAGCGGCCCGCCCCGTCGACCCTTTCACCACCCACCGCTTCCTGCTGGCGCTGGAACGCTCGGGCTCGGTCGGGCGGGGAACCGGCTGGCAGCCGCGCTACCTGGTAGCCCGAAGCGAGGGGCGCGTCATCGCCTGCGCCCCGCTTTACGCCAAGTCGCACAGCCAGGGCGAATACGTCTTCGACCACTCCTGGGCCCATGCCTTCGAGCGGGCAGGCGGGGATTACTACCCCAAGCTGCAACTGGCCGTGCCCTTCACCCCCGCCACCGGCCGCCGGTTCCTGACCGCACCCGGCTGGCACGAGGCGGGGATGGCCGCGCTGGTCCAGGGCATGGTCCAGATCGCCGCCGACAACGACCTTTCCTCCGCCCACGCCACCTTCTGCACCCCGCAGGAAGCCGCCGCAGGCGAGGCGATGGGCCTGATGCACCGCACCGGTCAGCAATTCCACTGGCAGAACCGGGAATACGCGGATTTCGATGCCTTTCTCGCCACGCTTAGCTCGCGCAAGCGCCGAAACATCCGCAAGGAGCGTGAGGGCGCGGCGCGCTTCGGCGGGCGCATCGTGCGGCTGACCGGCGACGAGATCGAGCCTGAGCACTGGGATGCCTTCTGGCGCTTCTACCAGGACACCGGGGCCCGTAAATGGGGCCATCCCTACCTGACCCGTGCCTTTTTCGACGAGGTGCAGGAGACCATGCGCCGCGACGTGTTGCTGGTCCTGGCGCTGCGCGGGGATGAACCTGTCGCGGGCGCGCTGAACTTCATCGGGCGCGACACGCTTTACGGGCGCTACTGGGGCTGTGTCGAGGATCACCCCTTCCTGCATTTCGAACTATGCTACTATCAGGCGATGGACCATGCCATCGCCCACGGTCTCGCCCGGGTCGAGGCCGGCGCCCAGGGCGAACACAAGCTTGCCCGTGGCTACCTGCCGGTGGCGACCCATTCGCTGCACTGGATCGCGGACGCCGGGTTCCGCCGCGCCGTGGCGCAATTCCTCGAGGCCGAGCGCGAGGCGGTCGAGGATGAAATTGAGGTGCTGACTTCCTACGGACCCTTCCGCAAGACCACCGCGACGGAGAGAGAATGACCGACAAGAACCAGAAGACCCCGCAGGACATGCTGGAGCGGGAGGCGCGCGAGGAAGCGCTGGCGCCCCTGCTGGACAATGGCTGGCGCCTGGACGAGGGGCGCGATGCCCTGTCCAAGAGGTTCGAGTTCAAGAACTTCGTCGAGGCCTTCGGCTGGATGACCCGCGCCGCCATCTGGGCGGAAAAGTGGAACCACCACCCCGAATGGTCCAACGTCTACAACCGCGTTGACGTCACGCTGACCAGCCACGATGCTGGCGGTCTGACGCAAAGGGACGTGAAACTCGCCCGCAAGATGGATGCACTGAACTCTTGATGAACGATATTCTTTCGACCCCGATCGCCAGCGGCGTGACGATCGGCGACCTCCTGACGATCCAGTTCCTGGCCTCGGTCATCGGCAACGTGCTGGTGGCGATCCTGATCGTGGTGCTGGCCTTCATGATCTCGGGCTGGGTGCGGCGGCGCATCATCGGCATAGCGGCGCGCTACAAGCGGATCGACGACACGCTTTTCGCCTTTCTGGGGAACGTGGCGCGCTATGCCATCCTGACATTCGCGGCCGTGTTCGTGCTGAACCGCTTCGGGGTGCAGACGGCCTCGCTGGTGGCAATCATCGGTGCCGCGGGCCTGGCCATCGGCCTGGCGCTGCAGGGCACGCTGTCGAACATCGCCGCGGGCGTGATGATGGTGATTTTCCGCCCCTTCCGCGTGGGTGATTTCGTCGAGGTGGCGGGCCATTCGGGCACGGTCAAGGACATCTCGATCGTGATGACCGAGCTTGCGACCACCGGCAACGTCCAGATCATCATTCCCAACAGCGATGTCTGGGGCTCGGCGATCACCAACTACTCGGCCTATCCCCTGCGCAATGCCGAGTGGATCTTCGGCGTGGGCTACGGCGCCGATCTGGCCCGGGCCGAGCAGGTGATCCGCGACACCATCCTGTCGGACCCCCGCGCCCATGCCAACCCCGAGCCATTCATCCAGGTCCGCAACCTTGGCGACAGCTCGGTCGATTTCACGGTGCGGGTCTGGTGCGACCGGGCCGAGTTCTTCAAGTTCCACGCCGACATGACCCGCGCCGTCAAGGAAGCCTTCGACGCCAACGGCATCGATATCCCCTTCCCGACGCGGACGCTGGTGCAGGCCCGCGCCGAAGAGGGCAACGACGCCGATGGATCCGAGGGCGCGAACGGGGTCGATCGCCCCGGAACCCCGGCGCCCGCAGGCTGAGCGCGCCCTTCTGGCGCATAGGTGTCCCGCGCAAGGCGCGGGACCCTCAAGTGATCAGAGGGCGGCCATGTCGGCCAGAAGCCCCTCGCCGCCCGAAACCTCGCAGACGCCCCGCGCCTCCTCGATGTTCAGCAGCTTGACCACGCCATCCTCGACCAGCATGGCGTAGCGGACAGAGCGGTTGATGAACCCGGCGCCCTCGGCGGTGAAGTCCATTCCCACGGCGCGGGTGAATTCGGCCCCGGCGTCGGCCAGCATAGTGATGCCGGCATCCAGGGCGCCGGTCGATTCGCCCCAGCTTTTCATCACGAAGGGATCGTTGACCGAGAGGCAGACGATCTCGTCCACGCCGGCGGCGTCATAGCGGTCGCGGGTGCGAATGAAGCTGGGCACATGGGCAGAGTCGCAAGTCGGCGTATAGGCGCCGGGCACGGCGAAGATCACCACCTTGCGGCCCTTGGTCAGCCCCTCCATCGAGACCGCCTCGGGGCCGGCATCGCCGATCCTCAGCAGGGTTGCGTCGGGAATCCGGTCACCCACCTTAATTGCCATGCCATCACCTTTCATTCATTGCGTTTCACCCCCCGTGTTATAGGTTCCCCCGCGCGGCAAACCAGAGGGGGAGAGCGTCGGATGACACATTTCGTGGTGGTGGGCGCCGGGCAGGCCGGGGCCTCTCTGGTGGCGCGGCTCAGGGCCAAGGGCTTCGAGGGGCGCATCACCCTGGTCGGCGACGAGGATGCACCCCCCTACCAACGCCCGCCCCTGTCCAAGGGCTACCTGTTGGGCGAGATCAGCCGCGAGCGGTTGTTCCTGCGCCCCGAGCGTTTCTATGGCGAGCAGAAGATCGACCTGCTGACCGGCCGCAAGGTGACGGCCATCGACACCTCCGTGCGCAGCCTGACCCTTGCCGGCCCGGATGGCGCGGAGGAGAGCCTGTCCTACGACGCGCTGGCGCTGACCACCGGCTCGCGTCCGCGCCACCTGCCGGCGGCAATCGGCGGCGCATTGAAGGGCGTGCACGTGGTCCGCACCCTCGCGGATGTCGACGCCATGGCACCCGAGTTCGCCGAGGGGCGCCGCGCCCTGATCGTCGGCGGTGGCTACATCGGCCTGGAGGCCGCCGCGGTGGCCTGCAAGCTGGGCGTCGCGGTGACCGTGGTCGAGATGGGCGAGCGCATCCTGCAGCGCGTGGCCGCGCCCGAGACATCCGAGCGGTTCCGCCAGCTGCACGCGGCCCATGGGGTCGACCTGCGCGAAGGCGTCGGGCTGGAGCGGCTGACCGAGGGCGAGGCTGATGCTGGCGACGGGCGGGGCGACGGGCGGGTTCACGCGGCGCAATTGACCGACGGCAGCACCCTGGAGGTGGATTTCGTCATCGTCGGCGTCGGTATCCTGCCCGAGACGGAGCTGGCCGAGGCCGCGGGGCTTGCGGTCGAGGATGGCATCCGCGTCGACGCGCTGGGTCGCAGCTCGGCCCCCGATGTCTGGGCGGCGGGGGATTGCGCCAACTTCCCCCTGGGCGAAGGGCGGCTGAGGCTGGAAAGCGTGCAGAATGCCATCGATCAGGCCGAGGCCGTGGCTGACAACATGATGGGTGCCGAGACGCCCTATGTCCCCCGGCCTTGGTTCTGGTCGGACCAGTATGACGCGAAGCTGCAGATCGCCGGGCTGAACACCGGCTACGACCGGGTCGTCGTGCGCGCCGCACCAGAGGCCGCCGAGGACCTGTCGGCGCCGGTCTCCTACTGGTACTTCCGGGGCGACACCCTGCTGGCCGTCGACGCAATCAACGATCCGCGCAGCTACATGGTGGGCAAGCGGCTGATCGAGGCCGGCCGCTCGCCGGAGCCCGCGCAGGTGGCGCGGCACGATCTGCCGGTCAAGGAGCTGCTGGGCTGAATGCGGATCATCGCGGGATCCTTTCGCGGCCTGACCCTGGCGGCGCTGGGCAAGGGGGACGCGGGCAAGCATTTGCGCCCGACCTCGGACCGGGTGCGCGAGGCCCTGTTCAGCCACCTGCTGGGCGGCCGCTATGGCGATCCCATCTCGGGCGCGCGGGTGCTGGACCTTTTTGCAGGGACCGGCGCGCTGGGCCTCGAGGCGCTGTCGCGCGGGGCGGCGCATGTCACCTTTGTCGATGACGGGCGGGTCGCGGGCGGGCTGATCCGGCGCAACGTCGAGCTGACGCGCAGCGCCGACAGTACCCGGCTGCACCGGCGCGACGCCACCAGGCTGGAGGCCAACCCCGACGCGCCCCACGATCTGATCTTCTTGGACCCGCCCTATGGCAAATCCATGGGCGAGCGGGCCCTGGCGCGGGCGGGCGAGGGCGGCTGGATCGCGCCCGGCGCCCTTGTCGTCTGGGAAGAGAGTGGCCCGCCGCAGATCCCCGAGGGGGCCGAGATGGAAGACCAGCGCCGCTATGGCGACACGGTGATCACCGTCCTGCGCCTCGGCTGAGGCCGCGCCCGGCCCGACCGGGGGGCCGGGATATTTTCACGACACTGAAGGACGGTGCCGCGAGGGCGGGGCGGTCACATCGCCTCGGCGACCATGCATTGCCGTCCGTCGGGTGCCCGCACCCAGAGCATCAGGTCGCTGTCGCGGTCGCGCAGGCAAAGCTCGGCCGTCTCGAAATGGAAGAGCGGGGCGGTGGCGCGGAACTTGAAGGTCTGAAGCCCGCCCAGCCTGTCCTCGGCCAGATCCATCAGCAGGTGGGCCAGCAGGGGGCCGTGGACGACGAGGCCGGGATAGCCTTCGGCCTGGCGGGCGTATTCGGTATCGTAATGGATGCGGTGGCCGTTGAAGGTCAGGGCCGAGTAGCGAAAGAGCAGGGTGGTGTCGAAGCTGACGACATGGGCCTCGGTCTCGTCGAGGGGGGCGTCGATGGCGAGGGGGGGCGGGGCCTCGGGGTCGGCGGCCTCGCGGTAGACGAGGTCCTGCTCCTCGGTGCGGCACAGGGTGCCGTCCTGGAAGATCTCGTGACAGAGGGTGACAAAGCCCAGCGGGCCGCTCCGGCCCTGCTTGCGGGCGACGCGGACGATGCTGGTCTGGCGCTCGGCCGGGGTGCCGGGGCGAAGGGGGGCATGGAACATCAGCCGGCCGCCCGCCCACATCCGCCGGGGCAGGCCAAGATCGGGGATGAAGGCGCCGGTGCGGGGGTGGCCGTCGGCGCCCAGCCCCTCGGGGGGGCTGGCCTGCCAGAAATGGATCTGGTGGGCGAAGGGGGGCAGAAGTTCGGGCACGGGGCCGGGCCGTCCGAGGGTGGCGTGCAATGCCGCCAGCCGCGCGGGGTCCATGGGATCGGTTACCGTTTGCGCTCGTCCCTCGGCTTCGTGCATGATCTGTCCTGTCCCTGTATTTTTCGGAGGTCGCCGATGACGCCGCAACGCGTCGCCGCCCGGCGCGGAGTTCAATTCTGCACAGAGCTTTCGGGCGGGGCAACCGCCATTGTCTGAGTTGCTGGTGTGGCCGGGCCTTGCAGCATCGGCCTGGGTGGTGGCCGCCCTCGCGGTGCTGGCCGGCACCATGTTGCAGCGGCTGGCGGGGCAGGGGTTCGGCATGATCGCAGCACCCATGGTGGCGATGGTGGCGCCCGAGTTCGTGCCCGCCACGCTGCTTCTGGTGGGGATCGCCGTGGGGCTTTCGTCGACGGCGGTGGACTTGCGGCTGGTCGAGAGGGCCGACCTGCCGGCCGGCTTCGCGGGGCGGGCGGCGGGGGCGGTCCTGGCGGCGCTGGTGGCGCAGCGCCTGGCCGGGGATCCGGCGCTGGTGGCCTGGGTGGTGGGCGGCACGGTCTACCTTGGCATCGCGCTGTCGCTTCTGGGCGTGCGGGTCGCGATCAGCAGGCTGAGCCTTTTCGGCGCGGGGGTCACCGCCGGGCTGATGGGCACGCTGACGGCGGTGGGCGCGCCGCCGATGGCGCTGCTTTACCAGTACCACGAGGCGCGCCGCTCGGCGGCGATGCAGAACGTGTTCTTCTTCTGGGGGATGACGGTTTCGATCCTGGCTCTGGCGTGGCAGGGCCTGGTGGGCCTGACGGACCTGGTTCTGGCGCTGAGCCTGCTGCCGATGGTGGCGCTGGGTGTGGCGCTGGCCGGGTTGGTGGCGCGCGGGGATCCGCTGGGCCAGGGCCGGGCGCGGATGCGGCCCGTGGCGCTGGGTCTGGCGGCGCTGGCGGCAACGGCGCTGATCGTAACCCGGGCGATCTGAGGCCGCCCGGGATCGGGTTCAGGACAGGCCGCTCAGCCCGCGGGCCGATGGTCGGCGCGGAAATGGGCGGCGACCGCCCCCATCACCACCCAGGCCACCGCAGTGACGGCCAGCGATCGGGTGGCGAAAAGCGCCGAGAGTTCGGGCGGGCTGATGCCGTAGTACCGGTCGATCATCGGCGCACCGTAGAGATGCGGCAGCAGCAGCAGGCCAAGCCCCGCCAGCGCTAGGGCCCAGGCATGGGGCCCGCGGGCAAAGGCGATCAGCGCGATGCCAGCCACCGAAAAGAGCATCGCCGCCACCCACCAGACCTGGCGGGCGACCAATTCGGCCCCGATGGTGCCAGGCAGCTCGGGCGGAAGGCCGGCGGCGGGCGACAGGGCGATGGCGGCAAAGCCCGCCAGCCCCCAGACGGCGCCGCGCCGGGGGGTGATGACCTCGCCGCGCCGGGCGGCGATGGCCATGCTGGCACTCATCAGCAGGGCGAAGGCGGTATAGCTGACGATCGCCATGCCGACGGTCAGCCCGTGGCGCACGAGGTCGAACTCCAGCCCGCCGGAGCCGGCCGGGCTTTGCACGCTGCCATCCTGGAAATGGACCCGCATCCCCGTCTCGAACAACTCCCCCTCGACCAGGAGGGGGATGACGAAGACGAACTGAAGCACCGCGGCGACAAGCCCCGCGGCGAGGCCGGCGTAGAGCGCGCCGGCGAACAGACGATAGGTCATCGTGTCAGTGGCAGGGGAACGAGATGGCGTGGCGCTGATCGTGGGCGGCGCCATGCACGACCGAAGCCTGGGAAATCCCGGCGACGAACAGCAGCGCGAGGCCGGCCAGGATGGCGGCGGCGATGCCAAGAGTCTCGGTGCGCGCGGCGGTGCCGCCGTGCACGGATGCGGTGGTCTTGTAGGAAGTGATCGCGGTCATGTTGGTTCTCCTTGCCTGTCACACCCGACAGGCGGCCTGGTTGAGTGCATGGCTGGTCTCCTGGCTTGCGGGTCGGGGCCTGTCCGCCGCCTTCCCGGATCCGGGGATCCAGTGGCGTTTGGCGGAGGCTCGCCGCATACAGTCGCGGGGGCGGCTTCGGCATCGGGTCCCGAGTTGGGTCACCCTGACCGAATTCCCATTTATCCCCCAGGCGCTTTGCACCGACGGGGGACCATGCCCGTTCTACGTAGCGGGCGCGGGCGCCGTCGGTCAAGGATGATTCCCGATGTGCCGGGCCGCGGGCCTGCCCCGACGGGCCAGGCGCCGGCTTGGGTGGGGTTCACGCCGCTCCTGAAGGCATAATATTGCCGGAATCGGCTATATATTGTGGATAAGTCGCCGGTTTTGGCCAGATGCGGTGGGCTATCGTTGACTCAGGCCCGGTTTGCGGGTGTCCTTTTGGTCAGGACGTCACAGACGAGGGGTGCCAGAGTGCGCTTCACCCGCCTCAGACTGAACGGCTTCAAGAGCTTCGTCGACCCGACGGAGCTGGTCATTGCCGAGGGGCTGACCGGGGTGGTCGGGCCCAACGGCTGCGGCAAGTCGAACCTGCTTGAGGCGCTGCGCTGGGTGATGGGGGAGAACCGACCCTCGGCCATGCGCGGTGGCGGCATGGAGGACGTGATCTTCGCCGGTGCCGCGACCCGGCCCGCCCGCAATTTCGCCGAAGTCTCCCTTGCCATCGACAACACCGACCGGCTGGCCCCGGCAGGGTTCAACGACCGCGACACGCTGGACATCGTGCGCCGCATCACCCGCGACGCGGGCAGCGCCTACAAGACCAATGGCAAGGACGTGCGCGCCCGCGATGTCCAGATGCTGTTCGCCGACGCCTCGACCGGGGCGCATTCTCCGGCGCTGGTCCGGCAGGGCCAGATCTCGGAGCTGATCAACGCCCGCCCCAAGGCCCGCCGCCGCATCCTCGAAGAGGCCGCCGGCATCTCGGGCCTGTACCAGCGGCGCCACGAGGCCGAGCTGAAGCTGCGCCAGACAGAGACCAACCTGACCCGGGTCGACGACGTGCTGGAGCAGTTGGCGGCGCAGCTGGCACAGCTTGCGCGCCAGGCCCGGCAGGCCGCGCGCTACCGCGAGATCGGCACCGCGCTGCGCCATGCCGAGGGGCTGCTGCTTTACCGCCGATGGCGCGAGGCCGCCGACGAGATGGCCGCCGCCGCCGCCGCCATGACCGAGCGGACCACCCTGGCCGCCCGGGGCGAGGCCGCTGCCCGCGCCGCCGAGAAGCACCGCGAGGAGGCCGAGGCCGCCCTGCCCCCCCTGCGCGAGGAGGAGGCCATCGCCTCGGCCCTTTTGCAGCGGCTGGAGGTGGAGCGCGACACCCTGGGGCAGGAGGAAAGCCGCGCCGCCGAGGCGATCGAACGCCTGACCGGCCGCATCGCCCAGCTTGCCAATGACGCCGAGCGGGAGGGCGCGCTGAACAGCGATGCCGGCGAGACGATCGCCGGGCTGGAAGCCGAGGCCGCCGAGCTGGCCGAGGCCGGATCGGGGCACGAGGCCCGCATGGACGCGGCCATGCAGGAGGCGACGGAGGCGGCGACCCTTTTGCAGGAGCGCGAGGCGCTGCTTTCGGCCGCGACCGAGGAGGTGGCCCGCCTGGCCGCCCGTCATCAGTCCGCCCGCCGCCTGCATGATGACAGCGCCACCACGCTGGAGCGCACCGAGAACGAGGCGCGCAAGGTCCAGGCCGGGATGGAAGCCGCCCGCGCCGCGCTGGACGAGGCTGGCGCGCGTTTCGAGGCCGCGACCGAGGCCCAGGCCCGCGCCGCAGCCGAGGCCGAAGCCGCCGAAGCCGCCGCCCAGGCCGCCGAGGAGGCCCGCTCAAGCGCCCAGTCGGCCGAGGCCGACGCCCGCGCCAACCGCTCCTCGGCCGAGGGGGAGGCGGGGGCGCTGGCGGCCGAAAAGGCGGCGCTTGCCCGCCTGGTCGAGCGCGAGTCGAACGAGGACGCGATGCTGCTTGACCGCATGCGTGTCGATCCGGGCTTTGAAAAGGCGCTTGGCGCGGCATTGGCCGACGACCTGCGCGCGCCCGAGGTGGGTCAGGCCGATGCGTCGGGCTGGGTCACCTTGCCGAATTACAACGAATTGCAGAGCCTGCCGCGCGGGGTCGTGCCGCTTTCGCGCCATGTGCGCGGGCCGGGGGTGCTGTCGCGCCGGATGGGCCAGATCGGCCTGGTCGACGCCGCCGAGGGCGCCCGGCTTCAGCCCGAGTTGAAGCCCGGCCAGCGCCTGGTCAGCGTCGAGGGCGACCTCTGGCGCTGGGACGGGTTGCGGGCGGGGGCCGAGGATGCGCCCACCGCCGCGGCCCTGCGCCTGCAACAGCTCAACCGTCTTGAGGCCCTGAAACAGGATCTCGAGGCGGCGAATGCGCGCGCCGAGGGGACACGGCGCGCGCATCAGACCTTGGTGGCCGAACTTGAGGCCAGCGGCGAGGCCGACCGCCAGGCCCGCGCCGCGCGGCGCGAGGCCGACCAGGCCGTGGCCACCGCCAACCGCGACCTGTCGCGGGCCGAAGCCGATCGCAACATCGCCGCGGGCCAGCTTGAGAACCTCAGCCTTGCCGCGGGCCGCCACGAACAGGAACTGGCCGCTGCCCGCTCGCGCCTTGCGGAGGCGCAGGTCGCGGCGGCGAACCTGGGGGATCTGGACGCGGCACGGGCCGAGGTCGAGGAGCTGAAGCTGACGGTCGAGGCCGCGCGGGTCACGATGCTGTCCAAGCGCTCGGCCCATGATGAGTTGCGCCGGGGCGGGGAGGCGCGCGAGCGTCGGGCGGAAGCGGTCGAGCGGGAATTGACCGGCTGGCGCAGCCGCCTGCGCACCGCCAGCGACCGGATCGCCGAGCTGAACAGCCGCCGGACCGAGGCCGAGGCCGAGCTGGAGACCGCCCGCGCCATCCCCGGCACCCTGACCGAGCGGCGCGAGAAGCTGGCCGCCGCGCTGGACGAGGCCGGCAGCCGCCGCGCCCGGGCCGCCGATGCCCTCTCTGCCGGCGAATCGACCCTGCGCCAGGCGATCCAGGCCGAGCGCGAGGCCGAACGCCTTGCCGCTGACGCCCGCGAGGCCCGCGCCGGCGCCGCCGCCCGCGCCGAGGCCCTGCGCGATGCCCAGGCCGCCGCGGTCGAGCGGATCCGCGAGGAACAGGAATGCGACCCCGAGGAGCTTCTGGCGGCGCTGGACATCGACCCCGCCAACATGCCCGCCGTCGCCACCATCGAAGCCGACGTGCTGCGCCACCGGCGTCAGCGCGACGCCCTGGGCTCGGTCAACCTGCGCGCCGAGGAGGACGCCCGCGAGGTCCAGGAGGAGCATGACACCTTGGCGGCCGAGAAGATCGACCTTGAAGAGGCGATCAAGAAGCTGCGCCAGGGCATCGCCAGCCTCAACAAGGAAGGCCGCGAACGGCTTCTGACCGCCTTCGAGGAGGTGAACCGCAACTTCGGCACGCTTTTCACCCTGCTCTTCAACGGGGGCGAGGCGCGGCTGGTGCTGGTGGAAAGCGACGATCCGCTTGAGGCCGGCCTGGAGATCATGTGCCAGCCGCCGGGCAAGAAGCTGTCGACCCTGTCGCTGCTGTCGGGCGGGGAGCAGACGCTGACCGCCATGGCGCTGATCTTCGCCGTCTTCATCGCGAACCCGGCGCCGATCTGCGTGCTGGACGAGGTCGACGCGCCGCTGGACGACGCCAACGTGACGCGCTTCTGCGGGCTGCTGGACGAGATGACGCGCCGCACCGACACGCGCTTTTTGATCATCACCCACCACGCCATCACCATGAGCCGCATGGACCGGCTGTTCGGCGTCACCATGGCCGAACAGGGGGTCAGCCAACTTGTCTCGGTGGATCTGAAAAAGGCCGCGTCGATGGTGGCTTGAGGGCGGGGGACTACGCCGGCGCCCCGAATACGGCCCCAGCCGCAGGGCGGGGCCGTCGGGGGATCACAAGGACCCGATCACAGCTTGGACAGAAGGGCCGGGGTCGGCCAGGCGTCCGCGGGCAGGCCAAGGCGCTGCTGCTCGCGCTGGACAGCGCGGCGGGTCTTTTCGCCCAGGATGCCGTCGACCTTGCCGACGTCATGTCCGCGCGCCACCAGCTTCTGTTGAAGCTGCTTCATCTGGTTGCCGTTGAGCGAGGGATCGGGTTTGCCCGCGCGGTAGGACGGCGCCCCCTCGAGACGGGTGGCGAAATAGGCGGCCGTCGTCACGTAGACAAAGCTCTGGTTCCACTCGAAATAGACATCGAAGTTCGGGTAGGCGAGGAACGCGGGACCCTTGCGGCCCTGGGGCAGCAGAAGCGAGGCGGGCAGTCCGCCAGATACCTTGCCCGAGCGCGGTTGCACCCCCATCGCGACCCAGTCCGAGGCGCGTTTCTTGGTGTGCAGCCCGGTCTGCGACCAATCCATCTGCGCCGGCACGACCACTTCCTGAAGCCAGGGCTCACCCGCGCGCCAACCCAGCGAACGCAGCATCTTGCCCCCCGACATCAGCGCGTCGGGCGCCGAGGTCTTGAGGTTCACATGCCCGTCGCCGTCGCCGTCCACGCCGTTGTTGATGATGTCCTCGGGCAGCATCTGGACCATGCCGATCTCGCCAGCCCAGGCGCCCTGGGTGCGGGCGGGATCAAGATCGCCCCGCTCGAACAGTTTCATCGCCGCGAAGATCTGCGGCCGGAAGAGGTTGGGGCGGCGGCAATCGTGGCTGAGGGTCAGCAGGGCGTTGACGGTGTTGAAATTGCCCTGGACCTGGCCGAAATCGGTCTCGAAGGCCCAGAAGGCCAGCAGCACGCCGCGGCTGACGCCGAAGTTCCGCTCGACCGAGTTGAAGACGCTGTTGTACTTGCGCGCCATCGACTGGCCGTTGTTGATCCGGTTCTGGCTGATCAGCCGCTGGGAGAACTCCAGAAACGGAAGCTGGAACACGCCCTGGGCGCGGTCGGCCTTGATGACGGCGGGGTCGCGGCGGGCCGATGCAAGAAAGGCGTCGACCTTGGCGGCGGGATGGCCCTTGGCGACGGCCTCTTTCTTCACGCCGGACAGCCAGCTGTTGAAATCCCCGCCGCAGGCCTGTGCCCAGGCGGCGCCGGTCGGCGCGATCGCGGCGGCCACGGCCACGGCGGATGCGGCGAGAACGTTGGTAAAGCGCATGTGGAAAACCCTCCTTGTTGGGGGAAACCTAGCAGCCCCCGGCCAACAGGTAACGCTCAAACCAGCAAGGCAAGCAGAAAGGCGCCCACAATCAGCAGCACCCAGACCCGCCACAGCATGGCGATCGCCCCCCGCAGCTGCGCGGCATCGGGATCGCGGCGGCCCTCGGGGTGGACGAAGGCATCGGCGGTCGCCTGCCCGTCATAGACCCGCGGCCCGGCCAGCGCGATGCCCAGCGTGGCCGCCATCGCGGCCTCGGGCCAGCCGGCGTTGGGCGACCGGTGCAGGCCCGCATCCCGGCGCGCAATGCGCCAGGCGTAGGCAAAGCCCCCCGCCCCTTCCATGGCGCGGGATCGGACCGGCAAGGCCCCCGCCGCCGCCAGCAGCAGCGCGGTCAGCCGCGCGGGCAGGAAATTCATCGCGTCGTCCAGACGGGCGGCGGCCCAGCCGAAGGCCAGGTGCCGGGGCGTGCGATACCCGATGGTGCTGTCGGCGGTGTTGACCAGCTTGTAGAGCAGCAGGCCCTGCAACCCGCCCAGAAGGTACCAGAAGACCGGCGCGACGACCCCGTCCGACAGGTTCTCGGCGGCGCTTTCGATGGCGGCCCGGGCGATGCCCGGCCGGTCCAGCGCCGCCGTGTCGCGCCCGACGATCTTGGCAACGGCGCTCCGGGCCGGGGCGGGGTCGCGGCTGGCCTCCAGCGCGCGGGCCACGTCGCGCACATGCTCGGCCAGGCTTCGCTGGGCCAGCAGGATGGCAACCAGCAGCACCTCGAACGGCCAGGGCAGAAGCGAGGCCAGGATCGCCCCCAGCACCAGCACCAGAAGCGACAGCCCCGCCAACACCAGCACACCGCGCAGGCGGCGCGCGCGCCCCCGGTTCCAGCGCCGGTCGGCACCCGAGATGGCGCGCCCCATCGCCACCGCCGGGTGCGGCAGCCGGGACCAGAGCCAGCGCGGCTCTCCCATCATCGCGTCCAGCAGCAGGGCCAGCATCAGCATGAGGGCAAGGCTCATGGCGCGGCCCCAGGTGCGGATGCCAGCGCCTCGGTCAGCCGGTCCCAGTCTTCCGCCCGGCCCGGCAGGCCAAGGCGGATCCAGGTCGGATCGTAGGGGAAGACGCGGCTCCAGATCCGGGCGCGGGCCAGCCGGTCCTGCAACGCGGCGGCATCCGCCACCGTGTAGAGACGGAAGAGCGTGGTGCCCCGGGGGGACGCGCCGGGGGCGAGGTGCGGCGCCATCAGCGCGTCCAGCCTGTCGGCGTCACGGGCCACGCGCGCCCTTGTCGCGGCGATCCAGCCGGCATCCGAAAGCGCCCGGGCGCCCAGCGTCAGCGCCGGGCCCGAGACGGGCCAAGGGCCCAACGCCTCGGCCAGCGGCGTCAGAAGCGACGCCTCACCAATGACGAAGCCCAGCCGCAGGCCCGCAAGCCCCCAGAACTTGCCCAGCCCCTTCAGGACCACCACCCGTCCGCCGGCCAGCGGCACGTGGCTGGCGTGGGGGCAGCATTCGCCGAAGCTTTCGTCGATGACCAGCAGCCCGTCCTGCCCGGCGGCGGCAAGGGGATCGGGCCAGAGGTCGCCGGTCGGGTTGTCGGGGTGAACCAGAACCGCCGCCGAAGGCGGGGTGCCGGCGGAGGCTGCGTGCAGCACCTGCCAGCCAGCCTGGCGGAAGGCAGCAGCGTGTTCGTTATAGGTCCGCTGCCGGATCAGCACGGCCCGGGGCGCACCGTCGGCCGAGGGCGGTGCCAGCCTGCCCGCCAGCCGGGGCATGTGCGCGATCGCCGAGGAGGTTCCGGGAACGGCCAGCACCGCCAGCCGGTCGGGCACCTGCCAGAAGCGGCGGGCGGCGGTCAGCAGCTCCGCCTGCGCCCCGGCATCCGGCAGCTCGGTCCAGGCGGCGGAGGGTATGCCCTCGACCGGGTAGGCGAGCGGGTTGATACCGGTCGAAAGGTCCAGCCAGTCGCTGCGTTCCCCGCCATGGCGGGCGCGGGCGGCGTCCAGCCCGCCGCCGTGGTCGCGCGCCTCGACGGGTGCGGTCGGGGGCGACGACGCGGCAGGGGGCGTCATTTCCCGACCGGGGTCTTTTCGGAAAGGGAGGGGGCGGCCTCTACCGCCTGCGCCAGTTCCGGCTCGGTGACGGGAAGGGGCGGGTGGCGGGTCACGAAATGTCCCTTGATGGGCTGCGGCCACTGGCGATAGGGCACCTGGCCAATCGGGCTGGCGGCATGCAGGCGGGCATAATCGACGATGGCCTCGGCCTCGTCCGCCAGGCCGGCAAATCCGCCCAGGGTATAGTTCAGCTTGCCTTCGGACTGGATCGCCACGTTGCAACCGTTGGCACAGCCCATCAGGCACGAATGGCGCCGGACGCGCAGGGCCTGGGCAGGCGCCGGGGTCAGGGCCTTGGGGGCATCGGGGGCGGTGGGGGTGGCCGGGGCGGTGCCCGACGGGTCGGCCCGAAGCCGGTCGGCAAGCGCCCCCTCGATCAGGCCGGCAAAGCGCGCGCCGTCAAACTCCTCGACATCCTTGTCGGGGCGGCCCTGCTCCATGCAGGTGTCACAGACGGTAATCCAGGTGGTCATCGCGCCCTCCGAGCTTGGGCCGGGGCGGGGCCGCGGCAACCCGCAATAGCCCGCCGCCGGAACGGGATCAACCGGCGCAAGCCCGTCGCCTGTTTCCGCGTTCGTCCCCCACGCGCGTGCTGTCTCAGGCCGCGTCGCTGCGGGCCAGCCGCCGCCCGGTCGGCGCATCCCAGTCGGGGCGCGGGTTGATCGGGATGATCCGGTGCGGGTTAATCGTGTCGTGGCTGTAGTGGTAATGGCGCACGAAATGGTCGAAGCGGACCGTCTCGGCCACGCCGGGCCACTGGTAAAGCTCGCGGGCATAGTCCCAAAGCGCGGGGTAGTCGATCAGCCGCCGCCGATTGCATTTGAAATGCAGGTGATAGACCGCATCGAAACGGAAGAGCGTGGTCGCAAGACGCCAGTCGGCCTCGGTCACGCGGTCGCCGGCCAGGTAGCGCTGGGCGGTCAGGATATCCTCGGCCCGGTCGAGGGTGGCGAAAAGGGTGGTGACGGCCTTGTCGTAGGCGTCCTGGGTGGTGGCGAAGCCGGCCTTGTAGACCCCGTTGTTGATGTCGTCGTAGACCCAGGAATTGACCTCGTCGATCCGCGCTTCCAGCTCGGCCGGGCGATAATCGTCGCGGTTGTCGGTGATGTCGTCGAAGGCGCTGTTGAACATGCGGATGATCTCGGCCGACTCGTTCGAGACGATCGTCTCGCGCTGCCGGTCCCACAGCACGGGCACCGTGACCCGCCCGGTGATGCCCGGATCGGCGCGCAGATAGACCTCGCGCAGGTAGTCGTGACCAAACAGACGGTCCCCCGTCGTGCCGGGGAAATCGGTGGCGAAGGTCCAGCCGTCGCCCAGCATGTCGGGGTGCACGACAGAGATGTCGATATGGTCTTCCAACTGCTTCAGCTTGCGAAAGATCAATGCCCGGTGCGCCCAAGGGCAGGCATAGGAGACGTAAAGATGGTAGCGGCCGCTTTCGGCCTTGAAGCCCCCCTCGCCGCTGGGACCGGGGGCGCCGTCGGGTGTCACCCAGTTGCGAAACCCGGCGGTGGAGCGGACGAAGGCACCGCCCGTCTTCTCGGTGTCGTACCAGGCGTCATGCCATTCACCCTCGATCAGAAGTCCCATGCCGCTCTCCGTTTACAGTCGGTTTCGTGCCGTCCCTTCTGAGATAGCATTCCCCGACTGCATAAAACCGCAGATACCCGCAGGGCGCATGTTCGCGAACGCACGGAACCGCATGGTCCCGGATGTGTTGCGATTTTCGGCCGGGGCGATTTGTTTCGGCAACGGAACGAATTGTCGTCAAAGCTTCACTTGACCGAATCGGGAACAACAGGAAGCTTCGAACATGTAGACCGGGGGAGTGGCATGGACGATTTTCTACCCAAGGAGGTGCGCGAGGGCCTGTTGAAGGCCAAGCGCAATGATGGACGCCGCAAGACGCGCCTGCGGGTCGCGATGGGCGACCAACACTGGCCGATCGACCGGATCTGGGAGGGCGGCTTCGCGGTGGAGCATGGTGCGGTGCCAAATCTGCGCGGGCTGGTGGACATCCATTCTGCCGGCAAGCACCTTTACCAGTGCCTCATCGTTGCCTCCGAGCTTGAGGGCGACGAGATGCGGTATGAATACAAGCGCAGCACCCAGGCAAGCGACCGGGCGCCGCTTGATTTCTACCGCGCGCCCGACGCGCCGATCGCACTGCTGGGCCGTTAGGTCCCGTCTCGGCACGCGGCCGGGATCTGCCCTTCGCGCGGAGAGGGGCGCCCCTCAGCCCGCGCGCCGGATCACGTCCGAAAGCGTTCCGTCGCGATACTCGCTGACGGCGACCACCGGCCCCGGGTCTCCCGATGCGGGGGGCGCCGGGGCCCGGCCCGAGGTTTCCGCGGCCAGCCGGGCAAGCGCCTCGATCGGTTCCACCGTCAACCCCGCCGCACGGAAGGCGCGCGCCAGTTCCGGTCGACGCGGGTTCACCGCGATCCCGGCCTCGGTCACGACGGCGTCGATCGTGTGGCCGGGGGTGGTGACATGGCCGACCCGCGCCACGATCTTGGGATTGTCCCCGGCGCAAAGCCGCGTCGTCACCAGCGTAAGCTTGGCCCCCGCCGCCGCGTCCGCATGCCCGCCAGAGCCCCCGATGATACGCCCGTCGCCTGCCGTGGTGACGTTGACGTTGAACTCCAGGTCGATTTCGGCCGCGCCCAGGATCATCGCGTCCAGCGCGTTGACCGCCGCGTCGGGGCGGGCGGGACTGGCGTAATCCGAGGCGCTCATCCCCCGGTGGGCCACGTTGCAGGCGTAGGAGGCCACGGCCTCCAGATCAAAACACTGAACATCGCGCAATTCGCGCAACAGGCCGTCTTCGAGCATGCCGACCAGGTGCGCGGTGATCCCGCCCGAGGCGAAGCTGCCGGTGATGCCGCCCTCGTGCATCATGCGGCGCAGCTCTCCGGCGACGGCCAGCGAGATGCCGCCCGCACCGGTCTGGAACGAGAACCCGTCGCGCAGCAGCCCGGCGGCGGCGATGGCCCGGGCGGCGACCTGCGCCAGGTGCAGGGCGGCGGGATCGGTTGTGGGGCTGGTGGTGCCGCTGACGATGCGGGCCGCGTCGCCCAGGCGGGGCAGGGTGACGATACCGTCGACCAGATGGCCGGGGATGTCGGCGCGGGGGAATACCCCCTCGAAAGGGCTGTCGGTCAGGGCCACGACCTGGCGGGCCTGGGTGGCGTCCACGGCGGGATAGCCCATCGGCCCGAAGGACGATGGACCGTGGACGCCGCTCAGGTTCCCCTCTGCATCGGCGCCGGGGGCGGCGATGAAGGCGATGTCGATCGGCAGCGATCCATCCTCGATCGCGCGGGCGCGCCCGCCATGGGTCTGAAGGACCGCCGGGTGGGCCAGCCGGCCCTGGCGGACCGCCTCTGCCAGGGGACCGGTCAGGTAGTTGGTGGTCAGCCGGGTGATCGTGCCATCCTCGACCAGGGGCACCAGCGGCGCCTGGACCGGGAAGATCGAGCTTGCCGCCAGGTGCAGGTCGCGGATGCCCATCCGCGCCGCCGCGCCCAGCACCATGTTCATCACCCAGTCACCGTTGCGCAGGTGATGGTGGAAGGACACGGTCATCCCGTCGCGCAGGCCCGCCCGCTCCAGTGCCTTTTCCAGCTCGTCGGTGCGCCACAGGGCGGCGCCCCGGCGACCGGCGCGGGGGGCAAGACGGGGCTGGGGCACCCGCGCCGCCGCCGGTGGCTCGTATCCCGGAATTTCCATACCGGTCCCGATCATTGCAGGTCCGAGAAAGCCGCCGCGATCCGTTCGCATGCCTGGGCCACCCGAGCGCGGGGCGTGGCGAAGTTGAAGCGCAGGTGCCGGCTTCCGCCCGTGCCGAAGGAGGGGCCGGGGCTGGGCACCACGCGGGCATCCTCGTGCATGCGGCGGGTCAGCTCGTCGTCAATCATGCCAGTCCCCGAGAAATCGGCCCATCCGAGATAGGTCGCCTCCAGCGGCATGGAGCGCACGCCGGGAATGGCGTTCAGCGTTTCGTCCAGCATCTGACGGTTGCCGTCCAGGTAACCCATCAGCGCATCGACCCATTCCGCCCCCTCGGGCGAGAAGGCGGCCGTCACCATGAAAAGCCCCATCGAATTGGCCGAGATGCCTTGTGACGCGATGCGCGCAGCAAAGCGCGCGCGCAGCTCGGGGTCGGGGATAATGACATTGCCCAGGTGCGCGCCGGCGATGTTGAAGGTTTTGGTGGCCGCCGTCATCATCACCAGCCGCGGCAGCGCCTCGGGGACGGCGGTGGCAAGGGGCAGGTGTCGGTGTCCCGGGAAAACCAGGTCGCAATGGATCTCGTCCGAGACGAGGATCAGGTCGTTGCGGCGGGCGAATTCGGCCACGGCGCGCAGCTCATCTTCTGTCCAGACGCGTCCGCCCGGGTTGTGGGGCGAGCAGAAGATCAGCATCGTCTCGTCGCCCGTCAGGCGCGACTGCGCATCCTCGAGGTCGAGCACGTGGCGCCCTTCTTCCACGGCCAGGGGGCATTCGACGACCCGGCGGCCGCCGGCGCGAATCACCCGGGCGAAGGCGTGGTAGACGGGGGTGAAAAGAACGACGCCGTCGCCGGGCTTGCTGAAGGCGTCGAGGCAGAGGGCGGTGCCGTTGACCAGGCCGTGGGTGGTGAAGATCCAGTCGGCCTCGATCTGCCAGCCGTGGCGGTTCGCGGCCCACCAGGCGACGGCGGCGCGATAGGCATCCTCGTCCCCGTAATAGCCGTATACGCCCCGGTCCGCGTAATCGCGCAGCGCATTCTCCACCGCCTGCGGGGCGCGGAAGTCCATGTCGGCCACCCACATGGGGATGCCCCCCTCGGGGCTGACGCCGAACAGTTTCTCCATCTGGTCCCATTTGCTGGAATGGGTGCCCCGCCGGTCGATCTCTTCGTCGAAATTCACGCGCTGTCCTCCGTTTTGTGGCACGCTACCCTGCAGGACGCCGGGTGCAAGGGGGCGTTGCGGATCGGGCGGTCATCGCCTAAATCCAACGGCATGAGCAAACGCACCATCCTGATCCACCCCGACCCGCGTCTGAAAACCGTCGCTTCGCCGGTGACCGACGTGAACGGCGCCCTCATCTCCCTGGCCGATGACATGCTGGAGACGATGTATGCCGCGCCCGGCATCGGCCTGGCCGCACCCCAGGTCGGCGTGCTGACCCGCGCCCTTGTGATGGATTGCGTCAAGGAGGAGGGGGCCGAGCCGCGCCCCATGGTGATGTTCAACCCCGAGGTGATCGCCAGCTCGGACGAGCGCAATGTCTACGAGGAAGGCTGTCTGTCCATCCCCGAGCAATACGCCGATGTCGAGCGGCCCGCCGAGGTGACCGTGCGCTGGATCGGCCGCGACGGCGAGGAGCACCAGGAGGATTTCGCCGGTCTTTGGGCCACCTGCGTGCAGCACGAGATCGATCATCTCGATGGGCGGCTGTTCATCGATTACCTCAAGCCGCTCAAGCGTCAGATGATCACGCGGCGCATGCAGAAGCTCAAGCGCGAGCGGGCGCGGTCGTGAGCCGCCCGGCGCACGCCGGGGCGTTGCGGCCATGACCCTGCCCATCCGCCTGTATCCCGATCCGGTTCTGCGTCAAGTCGCGCGGCCCGTCGGCACGGTGGACGAACGCGCCCGGGCCCTTGTCGAGGATCTGTTGCAGGCGATGTATCAGGCAGAGGGGCGGGGCCTTGCCGCCCCGCAGGTCGGCGCGCTGTCCCGGATCTTCGTGATGGACACCCGCTGGAAGGAAGGGCCGCCGCGCCCCATCGCCTTCATCGATCCCGAGGTTCTGGACGTGGCACCTGTCAGCGAACTGGGCGCGGAGGCCTGCCTGTCGATCCCGGGGCGCGTGGTGCCGGTCTGGCGCCCCGTCGCCGTGACCCTGGCATGGACCGACCAGCGCGGGCGCCCCCAGAAGGCCCGGTTCGAGGGGATCGACGCCCGCTGCATCCTGCACGAGCTTGACCACCTGGACGGGATCCTTTGCATCGACCGGGTGGCTGAGGATCCTGCCGGTGAAGGTGCCGGCGGCGAAATTTCGGGCGACGCGCCCGGCGCGGCGGGGCCGCAATGAAGCGCCACCTTGGCACCCCCCGGCCGTTCGTCCCCTGGCCCGACCCCCGGCTGCGGACGCCCGCCGAGCCTGTGGGCACGGTGGATGAAGCGGTGCACCAGATCTTGGCCGACATGGTCGCCACGATGGTCGCCATGCCCGGCGTCGGCCTTGCCGCGCCCCAGATAGGCGTGATGCGGCGGCTGGCGGTGGTCGATGCCACCGGCACCGGCGATGAGGCCGTGCTGATGGCCGACCCGGTGCTGATCGCAGCCTCGGACCGGATGCGCCGGCACGAGGAGGCAAGCCCCAACCTGCCCGGTGTCTCGGCCCGGCTGGAGCGCCCCGAATGGGTTGAGATCGGCTATCTGGACCCCGAGGGTGCGCGGGTGACGCGCCGGTTCGAGGGGCTGTGGTCCACCTCGGCGCAGCACCAACTGGATCACCTTGAGGGGCGGATGTATTTCGACCGGCTGAGCCGGCTCAAGCGCGACATGCTTCTGCGCAAGGCACGAAAGGAGATCGGCTGATGCGGATCGTCTTCATGGGCACGCCCGATTTCTCGGTCCCCGTCCTGGACGCGCTGATCGCGGCCGGGCACGAGATCGCCGCCGTCTACTGCCAGCCGCCCCGCCCGGCGGGTCGGGGCAAGAAACCGCGCCCCACCCCCGTCCATGCCCGGGCCGAGGCGCTGGGCCTTGAGGTGCGCCACCCCGAAACCCTGCGCGACGCGGATGAACAGGCGCGCTTCGCGGCGCTTGAGGCTGACGTGGCGGTGGTCGTGGCCTATGGCCTGCTGCTGCCGCAGGCGGTGCTGGATGCGCCGCGTCACGGGTGCCTGAACATCCACGCCAGCCTTCTGCCGCGCTGGCGAGGGGCGGCGCCCATCCACCGGGCGATCATGGCGGGCGACGCGCGCACCGGCGTCTGCATCATGCAGATGGAAGCCGGGCTCGACACCGGGCCGGTGCTGTTGCGGGCCGAGATCCCGATCGGACCCACAGACACCACCGGCGATCTGCACGACGCGCTGTCGGCGCTGGGCGCGGCCCGGATCGTCGAGGCGCTGGAGCGGCTGGAGGGGCTGACCCCCGTGCCCCAGCCCGAAGAGGGCGTGACTTACGCGGCCAAGATCGACAAGGCCGAGGCGCGGATCGACTGGTCCCGTCCGGCCGCAGAGGTAGATCGCAAAATCAGGGGCCTGTCGCCCTTTCCCGGCGCCTGGACCGAGATGGCGGGCGAACGGGTGAAACTGCTGCGCTCGCGCGTGGCGGAGGGCGGGGCAGGTGCCCCAGGCGAGGTTCTGACCGGCTTTACCATCGCCTGTGGCGAAGGTGCGGTCGAGGTGCTGGAAGCCCAGCGCCAGGGCAAGCGGGCGGCGGGCGCGGCCGAATTCCTGCGCGGCAACACCTTGCCTGAGCGAATGGGCGACTGAGCCTTCCCGGCGCGGCCGCTCTCAGCGTTCGCGGGGCGGGCGCGGCTTGTATCGCGGCAGGCGCAGGTTGAAAGCCAGCGCCGCGGCCCGGATGATGACGGCGGTAAAGCCGCAGACCAGCGCCATGGTCACCGGGCTGCCGGTCACGGCAAGCGCCGCCATCCCGGCCGCGCCGCCCGCGAAGGCGGCGGTGATGTAAAGCTCGCCCTCTTGCAGGACCACGGGCACCTCGTTGCAGATCACGTCGCGGGCGATCCCGCCGAACGACGCGGTGATGATCCCCATCGTGATCGCGATGGGCCAGTCCGCGCCCAGCCCCACAGCCACGGCCAGGCCCGCCGGCACGGCCATGCCCAGCGCCAGCGCGTCCAGCCAGTAGATCGCGCGCAGGCGCGACATCAGCAGGTGTGCGGTGAAGAAGACCAGCAGCGCCGCGATCGCCGCCACCAGAAGGTAATAGGGGTTGGCGACCCAGAAGACCGGAGTGCGGTCAAGGATCAGGTCGCGCAGTGTGCCGCCGCCCAGGCCGGTGACGGCGGCGACAAAGATGAAGCCCACGGGGTCAAGCTGTGCCCGGCTGGCCGAAAGGCCCCCTGTCAGCGCGAAGACGAAGACCGCGGCCAGGTCCAGCACCTGAACAAGGGTGGCGCCTGCGGCCGCCGCCTCCATCAGCGCCGCCCGGCCGCGCCGGCGGGCCGGCGCGCGGCAGGCTTGAAGGGGGCCATGCCGGCGCGCGCCAACTCGTCGGCGCGCTCGTTTTCCTCGTGTCCGGCGTGGCCCTTGATCCAGCGCCATTCCACATTGTGACGGGCCTGCGCCTCGTCAAGGCGGCGCCACAGATCCTCGTTCTTGACGGGTTTGCGGGTCGAGGTCTTCCAGCCGTTGCGCTTCCAGCCGTGGATCCACGACGTGACCCCGTTCTTGACGTAGGCGCTGTCGGTCACGATCACCAGCGTCGAGGGCCGCGTCAGGCTTTCCAGCGCCGAGATCGCGGCCAGAAGCTCCATGCGGTTGTTGGTGGTGTCGGCCTCGCCGCCCTTCAACTCGCGTTCCTTGATGACCTTGCCATCCTCGCGGGCGATCAGAAGGGCTCCCCAGCCGCCGGGGCCGGGGTTTCCGCTGCAGGCACCATCGGTATAGGCAAAAAGTTCTGTCACGGGATGTGGTCCAGTTCGATATGGCCGGGCAGGGCGGCCATGCGGACGCACCAAGCGGCGATGTTGGGAAAACGCGCCATGTCGAAGCCGCCCCGGCTTCCGGCGCTGTGGGTGTAGGCATAAAGGGCGATATCCGCGAGGCTGGGGGCATGGCCCACAAGCCAGTCGCGCCCCGCAAGACCCTGATCCAGGATCGCCAGCAGCGCGTGGCCCGACTCCAGCAACTCGGCCATCCGCTCGGGCGTGGCTTGGGCGCGGCGGTTTTCATAGCAGCGCAACGAGGCACGCCCGGCGATCACCGGCTCATGGCGGTTCTGCTCAAAGAACATCCAGGCCAGCACGCGGGCCTGATCAAGGGGATCGGCGGGTATCCAGTCGCTGCCTTGGGCCAGAAACCACAGGATGGCGTTGGATTCGACCAGCACCGTGCCGTCGTCCAGATGCAGCGCCGGCAGTTTGCCCTGAGGCAGAAGGCCCTGCGCCTTGGCACGGTCCAGCTCGGGCGTGCCATCTTCCAGCGCAACGTGGGTATAAGGGCGGCCCAGAAGCGCCAGCATCAGCCGCAGCTTGTAGCTGTTGCCTGAGGAGGGCATCGAATAAAGCGTGATCCGATCGGTCATTGCGGGGCCTTTTGGGCGGGCGGGGCATCCCGTTCGGGATGGCGCGAAGCGGGGCGCGGGTCAAGCAAGGCGTGCGCCGGCGCGGGCCTGCGCGGTTCTGCAGGGTCAGATCAGGCGGGTTCGCGCAGAACGCGGGGCACCTTGAATTCCACGTTCTCGCGGGCGGTCTCGACCAGTTCGACGGTGACGTCATAGCGGTCGCGGAAGGCGTTGATCACCTCTTCGATCAGCACCTCGGGGGCCGAGGCGCCGGCGGTGATCCCGACCGAGCGGATGTCGCCCAGGGCACGCCAGTCGATGTCGGCGGCGCGCTGGACCAGTTGCGAATAGGCGCATCCCGCGGCCGAACCCACCTCGACCAGGCGGCGCGAGTTCGACGAGTTCGGCGCACCGATCACCAGCATCGCGTCAACCTTGGGCGCCACCGCCTTTACCGCCTGCTGGCGGTTGGTGGTGGCATAGCAGATGTCTTCCTTGTGGGGGCCGACGATGGCCGGGAAACGGCGCTTCAGCGCCTCGACGATGCCGGCGGTGTCATCGACGCTGAGGGTGGTCTGGGTGATGAAGGCAAGCTGGTCCGGATCGCGCACCTCCAGCCGGTCCACGTCCTCTGCCGTCTCGACCAGCAGCACCTCGCCCTCGGGCAGTTGCCCCATGGTGCCGATGGTCTCTGGGTGGCCTTGGTGGCCGATCATCACCATCTGGCGGCCGGCCTCGGCATGGCGCTCGGCCTCGATATGCACCTTGGAGACCAGCGGGCAGGTGGCGTCGACAAAGACCATCTCGCGTTCGCGGGCCTCGGCGGGCACGGATTTGGGCACGCCGTGGGCCGAGAAGATCACCGGCCGGTCGGGCGGACAGTCGGACAGCTCTTCGACAAAGACCGCGCCCTTGTCCCGCAGCCCGTCCACCACATAGCGGTTGTGCACGATCTCGTGGCGCACGTAGACCGGCGCGCCCCATTTCTCCAACGCCATCTCGACGATTTTGATGGCGCGGTCGACCCCGGCGCAGAAGCCGCGCGGCGCGGCCAGGTAGAGGGTGAGGGGAGGGCGGGACATCGGTCTCTCCGGTCGGGGCACGCTGCCCGGGTGGCGGCCAGCGGCGCGTGTCGTCGTCAGCAGAGGTAAGGATTTCGCGCCCCGGGGTCCAGAGGCAACCGGGCGCGGCGGGTCAGCCGGCGATGCTGGCCGTGGCCCAGGCCAGGAACAGGTAGCGGCCGGTCTTGGCGATGGTGACCAGCAGCAGGAACAGCCAGAAAGGGGTGCGCAGGACCCCGGCGACCACGGTGAAGGCATCGCCCAGCGGCGCCCAGCTCAGCAGCAGGGTCCAGACGCCCCACCGCCCGTACCAGCCCCGCGCACGGTCCAGTGACGCGGGCGATACGGGAAACCAGCGCCGGTCCTGAAACCGCTCGATCCCGCGACCCAGCACGTAGTTGACCACGGCGCCCAGAACATTGCCGACGCTGGCAACCAGTATCAGAAGGCCGAGAGGGACCGATCCGGCAAGCTGGATACCGGCAAACACCACCTCGGACTGAAACGGAAGAATGGTAGCGGCGCCGAAGGCCGCAAGAAACATGCCCCCCAATTGGGACCAAAGTGCGGGATCCATCAGCGCCCGCCCGGCTGGGTGGCGGCGAGGGGCGCAAACGCACCCCGGCCCGGGCGGCCAGACGCGCGAAAGCCGGGGACAATGCCCCGGCCTTCAACGTCCGTGTCTTTGCGAAACGGGAACGGCAACTCAGATATCGGCCATTTCCTCGCTGCGCTGCTCTTCTTCGGCGCGGGGCTCGCGCGGGGGGCGGCCGATCACTTCCTTCAGCTCGTCCAGCTCGATGAAATTATCGGCCTGGCGGCGCAGCTCGTCGGAAATCATCGGCGGCTGCGAGCGGATGGTGGAAACGACCGAAACCCGGACGCCCTTGCGCTGAAGCGCCTCGATCAGCGGTTTGAAATCACCGTCGCCCGAGAACAGCACGATGTGATCCACGTGCGGAGCCAGCTCCAGCGCGTCCACCGTCAGCTCGATGTCCATGTTGCCTTTGACCTTCCGACGGCCCTGGCTGTCGGTGTATTCCTTCGCCGGTTTCGTCACCATCGAGAAGCCGTTGTAATGGAGCCAGTCGACTAGGGGACGGATGGGGGAATACTCGTCATTCTCAAGCAGTGCGGTGTAGTAGAACGCCCGCAGCATCTTGCCCCTGCGCATGAACTCTTGCCGCAGCAGCTTGTAGTCGATATCGAATCCAAGTGCCTTTGCCGCGGCGTAAAGGTTTGACCCATCTATGAACAGGGCAAGCCGTTCGTCTCTGTAAAACATAATCTGTCCTTCCGGTAATAGCCCCGCGTCGGCGCCCTCGTGAGTGTGAGGGATGGAAATGTGCTACGCAGGACTCTCGCTAAAATAGGAATGAACTCGGGTGCCGCAACCTAAAGAACGTTACGAAACTGTTACGGAAGCACTGATCGCGCTGGGTAGTAACGCGACGTCATCTGTCGAAACGTCAATCGAGACGTTGACGGAAGCCTTGGTTAATCTCGAAAGTTTAACTCATCATTCAATAAAAATCAGTAAATTCTACAGGACCCCTGCCTTCCCGCCAGGTTCGGGCCCGGATTTCGTTAACGCGGCTGCACTTGTGAGAACGTCGATTTCTGCAACCTGCGTTTTGCAAAAATTGCATGTGATCGAGGCTGAGTTCGGCCGCACTCGCAATGAACGATGGGCGCCGCGCACCCTGGATCTGGACCTGATTGCACTTGGCGACACGATCCTTCCTGATCGCGAAACCTTGCAGCAATGGATGGATCTGCCCCTGCAGAGGCAGATGAGCGAGGCCCCCGACGACCTGATCCTGCCCCATCCCCGGGTGCAGGAACGGGCCTTTGTGCTGGTGCCGCTGAACGACGTGGCGCCCCATTGGCGCCACCCGGTCCTGGGCCTGACCGTCGCCGAGATGACGAACCGGCTGGACCCCGCGGCCCGGGCCGAGATCCGCCCCATCGCGGCCCCCCCGGGAACCTGAGCCGGGCCTTGGCGTGGCCCGTCCGGGCGCGCCCCGGTGTCCCCTTGTAAACCCCGCGCGTTCCTTATACATACACGCCCTGATACCTTCCTGACTGAGTTTGGAGATCCCCATGGCCCGCGTGACGGTTGAAGATTGCGTTGATAAAGTCCCCAACCGGTTCGAGCTGGTGATGCTGGCCGCGCACCGTGCGCGCGAAGTGGCCGCCGGGTCGCCGCTGACCGTGGACCGCGACAACGACAAGAACCCCGTCGTCAGCCTGCGCGAGATCGCCGAGGAAACCCAGTCCGCCGATGACCTGCGCGAGCGCATGATCGAGGCGCATCAGACCCAGATCGAGGTCGATGAGCCCGAAGAGGACGCGATGGCCCTGCTGATGGGTGTCGAGGCCGACAAGCCCGCCGACGATGACATGGACGAGGAAAAGCTTCTGCGCGCCCTGATGGAAGCTCAGGGCCAGGGCTGACCGCAGCGACGGGCCGGGGCGAATGATCGACGTCGAAGACCTTATTTCGCTGGTCCGAAACTACAATCCCAGAACGAACGAAGACCTCATCCGGCGGGCCTATGACTATGGCCTCCGGATGCACGAGGGGCAGTTCCGCTATTCGGGCGAGCCCTATTTTTCGCATCCCGTCGCCGTCGCCGCCATCCTGACCGAGATGCAGCTGGACGACGCGACCATCGTCACTGCCCTGCTGCACGACACGATCGAGGATACGCGCTCGACCTATACCGAGGTGACGCGCGAATTCGGTGCCGACATCGCCGAGCTGGTCGACGGGGTCACCAAGCTGACCAACCTGCAACTGTCGTCGACCGAGACCAAGCAGGCCGAGAACTTCCGCAAGCTCTTCATGGCCATGTCCAAGGACCTGCGGGTGATTCTCGTCAAGCTGGCCGACCGTCTGCACAACATGCGGACGATCAAGGCCATGCGCCCCGACAAGCAGGCCAAGAAGGCCCGCGAGACGATGGAGATCTACGCCCCGCTTGCCGGCCGCATGGGCATGCAGTGGATGCGTGAGGAGCTTGAGGATCTGGCGTTCCGGGTGCTGAACCCCGAGGGACGCAACTCGATCCTGCGGCGCTTCATCACCCTGCAGCGCGAAACCGGCGATGTGGTCCACAAGATCACCAACGACATCCGCACCGAGCTGGACAACGAGGGGATCGAGGCCGACGTTTTCGGTCGCGCCAAGAAACCCTATTCGATCTGGCGCAAGATGGAGGCCAAGAAGCAGGGCTTCTCGCGCCTGTCGGACATCTATGGTTTCCGCATCATCACCCATTCCGATCAGGATTGTTACCGGGCGCTTGGCGCGATCCACAGCCGCTGGCGCGCGGTGCCGGGCCGTTTCAAGGATTACATCAGCCAGCCCAAGACCAACGGCTACCGCTCGCTCCATACCACCGTGTCGGGGCGCGACGGCAAGCGGGTCGAGGTTCAGATCCGCACCCGCCAGATGCATGAAGTGGCCGAGGCCGGCGTCGCCGCCCACTGGTCCTATCGCGATGGCGAGCGGGTCGAGAACCCGTTCGCGGTTGATCCCGCCCGCTGGATCGCATCGCTGACCGAGCGGTTCGAGAATGCCGACGACCACGACGAGTTTCTCGAGCATGTGAAGCTTGAGATGTATGCCGACCAGGTCTTCTGCTTCACGCCCAAGGGCGACGTGGTCAAGCTGCCGCGCGGGGGCACGCCGCTGGATTTCGCCTATGCGATCCACACCCGTATCGGCGATAGCTGCGTCGGCGCCAAGGTCGACGGCATCCGCGTGCCGCTGTGGACCCGGCTGAAGAACGGCCAGTCGGTCGACATCATCACCGCCGAGGGTCAGCGCCCGCAATCGACATGGGTCGATATTGTCGTGACCGGTCGGGCCAAGGCCGCGATCCGCAAGTCCCTGCGCGAGGCTGACCGCGACCGCTACATCAAGCTGGGCAGCGAACTGGCGCGGGTGGCGTTCGAACATGTGGGCAAGCGCGCGACCGACAAGGCGCTGCGCATCGCCGCCAAGGCGTACGGTCTGCCCGACACGGGTGAGCTGCTGGCGCGGCTTGGCTCGGCCGAGCTGTCGGCCCGCGCCGTGGTCGAACGCCTTTACCCCGAACTGGCCAAGACCCACCACGATGACGAGATCGACAGCCGGCGCGCGGTCGCGGGCCTTGCCGCCGAGGAAACATTCGAGCGGGCCCAGTGCTGTCAGCCCGTCCCGGGGGAGCGTATCGTCGGCATCACCTACCGTGGCCAGGGCGTGATCGTGCATTCCATCGACTGCCCCGCGCTGGAAGAATTCGAAGAGACGCCCGACCGCTGGATCGACCTGCACTGGCACGAGGGGCGTCACGCCGCGATCCACAACGTCACAATCAACCTGGCGCTGGGCAACGACTGGGGCGCGCTGGGGCGGATCTGTACCGTGATTGGCGAGCAGAAGGCGAATATCAGTGACCTGCACTTCGTCGACCGCAAGCCCGACTACTACCGTCTGCTGATCGACGTGGACGTGCGCGACGCAGAGCATCTGCACGCCGTGATGACCGCGATCGAGGCCGAAAGCGACGTCGCATCGACCGACCGTTACCGCGGCCTGGAACGCAAGCCATAGCCTTAACTGCAGGCAGCCAAGGACAACCGACCGCGTGTTCAAACGCCGAACTCCACGCTCATTGCTGCAACGGCTGGGCGACTTCCTGTGGCCCCGCGGCGGCTGGGCGCGGGCGGCGTCCTACGTGGGCCATCGGCTGAGGCGGCTGCCCGACCGGCCCGAGAAGATTGCCCGCGGTGTCTTCGCCGGGGTGTTCACCGCCTTCACCCCCTTCTTCGGCCTTCACTTTGTGGTCGCCGTGGCGCTGGCCAAGGTGATGCGGGGTAACCTGCTGGCGGCGCTTCTGGGCACGTTCATCGGCAATCCGCTCAGCTACGTGCCGATCGCGCTGATCTCGCTGAAGACCGGGCATTACCTGATGGGTTCGCGGCTGTCGCAGACGGTCGAGAAATCCGTGCTGCGCAGCTTCGTCGACGCGGGCCGGGACCTGCGTAACAACCTGATGGCCATCTTCACCGGGCAGGACGCCAACTGGCACAACCTGTCGCAGTTCTACGATCAGGTCTTCCTGCCCTATCTGGTCGGGGGCATCATTCCGGGGCTGGTGGCGGCGATGTTCTGCTATCACCTGACGGTGGTCGTGGTCTCGGCCTATCAGAAGCGACGCAAGAAGCGGCTTGCCGCCAAGCTGGCCGAGCTTCGCAAGCAGGGTCGCGAGACGTCCGAGGACGGGATCACATCGAACTGAGGCCGGGGCGGCCATCCGCCCCATCACGGGGCCCCCGGCCCCAACGTGACGGAGGGTCCGGCATGGACAAGGACGGCGCCCAGCGGCTGGGTGTGAACATCGACCACGTGGCCACCCTGCGCAACGCGCGCGGGTCGGCCTATCCCGACCCTCTGCGCGCGGCGCTGCTGGCCGAGGAGGCGGGCGCCGACGGCATCACAGCCCATCTGCGCGAAGACCGGCGCCACATCGTCGATGCCGACATCGACCGGCTGATGGAGCGGCTGCGCCTGCCGCTGAACTTCGAGATGGCCGCGACGGACGAGATGCAGGCCATCGCCCTGCGGCACCGCCCCCATGCCGTCTGCCTCGTGCCCGAACGGCGGGAAGAACGGACGACCGAAGGCGGCCTTGAGGTGGCGGGCGAGCTGGACCGGCTGACCCGCTTCATCGCGCCCCTGCGCGAGGCCGGGTGCCGGGTGTCGCTGTTCGTGGCCGCCGACGAGGGCCAGATCGACGCCGCCGCCCGCTCGGGCGCACAGGTGGTCGAGCTGCACACAGGCGCCTATTGCGACCTGCACGCCGAGGGGCGCCTGCCGGAGCGCGACGCCGAGCTGGCGCGCCTGGCCGCGGCGGCGCGCCAGGCCGATGATCTGGGCCTGGAGGTGCACGCCGGCCATGGGCTGACCTATGACACGGTGACCCCGATCGCGGCCCTGCCGCAGGTGATGGAGCTGAACATCGGGCACTTCCTGATCGGAGAGGCCGTGTTTCGCGGGCTGGGTCCCGCCATCGCGGAGATGCGCCGCCTGATGGACGCCGCCCGCGCATAGGCCAGACCGTGCGGACGCTGGGCAGGGGGGATGCCCCGGCACGCTTCAGCGGATTGGCGCCCGGCGGGCCGACACGCCGGGATTTCGCCGGAATTCTTCGGACCGATACCGGACCTCTTTGCGTTGTGATCCTGAAAGCCCAATGAACAGGAGCACCCAATGTCCCATATCGACACGCTGAAAAAACTGCACACCCGTATCATCGACAGCCGCGACGGCTACAAATCCTCGCGCGAGCAGGTGGAAGGCACCGCCTCCTACGGGACGTTCTTCGACCGCATGATCGCCCAGCGTCAGCAATTCGCCACCCGCATCCGCGGCCAGCTTGAGGCCGAGGGCGAGAAGATGGACGACGACGGCTCGATCCTGGCGGCGGCCCACCGCACCTGGCTTGCGCTTCGTGACAAGGTGACCGGCGACGATGCTGCCGTCTACGCCGAGATCGTCAACGGCGAGACCGACCTCAAGTCCCTCTACGACGAGGCGATCGAGGCGACCGCCGGAAAGCCCGGCTGGGACTTCCTGGCCGAGCAGCGCGCCGACGTTGCCCAGGCGATCAACACCGCCGAGGCCGAGCGTCAGCGCCACGCGGCCTGAACGACGGGTTCAGGGGGTCCGGGGCGATCCACCGGCCCACGATCCGAATGAGACTGATCGCGCCGTCCCCCGAGAGGGGGGCGGCGTTCGCACATCCGGCCCCGAAACTTGACTTGCGGTCCCTGTCGGTGAAACAGTCCCGGCAATCCGTCACGCGGGGATCCGGCCATTCCACTCCTCTCCATTCTCTTCATCTCGGCGCCACGCTTCCTGCTGGCCCTGATCTGGCGTCTGCGGATGGCGGTGATGGGGCTTTTGCTGGTGGCCTCGTTGGGGCTGAGCGGCGCGGTCCTGCTGTTCGACGGGGCCTTTGCCCTAGCCTCGGGGGCGGTGGCGGCGGTCACGGGCGCCAGCACCGTGCGCGCCCGCATGGTCCGGCGCGAGGCCGACCTGCACCTGCGCAACAAGTCGCTGGCTCGCGCGGCGGCCAATCCGAAGGTGCGTTATCGCGGGCGAATGGTCCCGGTGGCCCGGGCCGTGGCCGACACCAGCAGGCGGACCTCGGTGCGGGTCTTCAACGCGGCCCGGCGCAACATCCTGACCATGCCCGCCGAGGCGATGCCTGTCGTCGGCCTTGGCGTCGTCGCCGCCGCCACTGCGTGGGAGCTGCACGATTCCTGCGAGCTGATGGCCGAACTGCACGAGTTGGACGTGGCCTTCAATCCTGACGCGGCCATAGACGGCGACGCCGTTTGCGGTATGGAGGTGCCCGACGCCGGCGCCTTGGCCCAGCAGGTGCGGGCGCGCGTCTCCTCGGGGGCGGGCGCCCTGGGCGACGGTTTCGCCAACATGTTCAGATAGCGCCAGGAAAGGCCCAAGATGATCCTGGGGATCGGCACCGACCTTGCCAACATCGATCGTATCGCCGGAACGCTGGAGCGCTTTGGCGACCGCTTCCGAAACCGCGTCTTCACCCCCGAAGAGCAGGCCCGCGCCGCGCGGCGCCGCGACGTCGCGGGCACCTATGCCAAGCGCTGGGCCGCCAAGGAGGCCTGTTCCAAGGCGCTGGGCACCGGGCTGCGGATGGGGATCGCCTGGCGTGACATGCAGGTCACCAACCTGGCCACCGGCCAGCCGGTGATGCACGTGACCGGCTGGGCGGCAGAGCGACTGCGCGCCATGACGCCGCCGGGACATGAAAGCGTGATCCACGTGACCCTGACCGACGATCACCCCTGGGCACAGGCCTTCGTGGTCATCGAGGCCCTGCCGAAAAAGGATAAGGGCGACACCGGCGGCGGTTGACTCCCCCGGTCGCGCCTTTCATTTACCCCGAAACCACATGAGGGATGCCAAAACATGGCGAACGAGGCCAAAACCGACAGCTGGGCGGTCGAGACCATCAAGACGATCGTCTACGCGCTGCTGATCGCGGGGGTGTTCCGCACGCTCTTCTTTCAGCCCTTCTGGATCCCTTCGGGGTCGATGAAGGACACGCTGCTGATCGGCGACTTCCTCTTCGTCAACAAGATGGCCTACGGCTACTCGGCTGCCTCGTGCCCCTTCTCCATGTGCCCGATCGAGGATCGCATCCTCGCGTCCGAGCCGGAGCGGGGTGATGTCGTCGTCTTCCGCCACCCGGTCAATGGTCAGGACTACATCAAGCGGCTGATCGGCCTGCCGGGCGACAAGGTGCAGTTCAAGGGCGGCCGCCTTTACCTGAACGGCGAACTGGCCCCTCAGGAGCCCGCGGGCACCTTCGTCGAAACCTATGAAAAGCAGGGGCCTGTGGGCAACCTGCCGAGCTGCAAGGACGGCCTGCCGGTCGGGCTGGGCGCGACCTGCGTCAAGGACCGCTACACCGAGACGCTGCCCAACGGGCTGTCGCATTCGGTGCTGAATATCGTCGACGGCCGCTTCGGCGATGACACCCCCGTCTTCGAGGTGCCCGAGGGCAATTACTTCTTCGTTGGCGACAACCGCGACAACAGCCAGGACAGCCGCTTCTCGCAGGCGGTCGGCGGCGTGGGCTTCGTGCCGTCGAAATACCTGATCGGCCGGGCCGACCGGATCATCTTCTCGTCGGCGGGCCGCTCCATGCTATATTTCTGGACTTGGCGTCCCGATCGTTTCTTCAAGGGAATCTCGTGAACCTTTCGGCTGAACTCGACCAATTCTCCAAGCGGATCGGCTATCGCTTCAGAAAGCCGGAGCGCCTGGTCGAGTCTGTCACCCACGCCTCGATCTCGACCGCGACCCGCCCCGACAACCAGCGCTACGAATTCCTGGGCGACCGAGTGCTGGGCCTGGTCATGGCCGAGGCGCTGCTGAAGGCAGATCCCGCGGCCTCGGAGGGGCGGCTGGCGCCCCGGTTCAACGCGTTGGTGCGCAAGGAGACCTGCGCCGAAGTGGCCCGCGATGCCGACCTGGGCAGCGTGCTGAAGCTTGGCCGTTCAGAGCAGATGTCGGGCGGCCGCCGCAAGGAGGCCCTGCTTGCCGACGCCATGGAAGCGGTGATCGCGGCGGTCTACCTGGACGGCGGGTTCGAGGCGGCGCGCGACATGATCCTGCGCCTCTGGGGCGACCGGATCGAGAAGGTCGAGGCCGACGCCCGCGATCCCAAGACCGCGTTGCAGGAATGGGCCCAGGCCCGGGGGCAGCAGCCCCCCGCCTACCGCGAGGTCGGCCGCGACGGCCCCGACCACGCGCCGCAATTCACCATCGAGGCCCGGCTTGCCGATGGCCTGAGCGAACAGGCGACGGCCGGCTCCAAGCGCCAGGCCGAACAGGCGGTGGCGCGCAAACTTCTGGAACGGGTTGAAAAGAATGGCTGATCGCAAGGAAAACGACCCCGGCAAGGACGGCGCCGAGGCAACGCCCGAGGAGCGCCGCGAGGAGCCCCATGAGGCGTCCGGAGCCGAAGGCCAGCCCATGGATCCCGCCTCGGACGAGGGGATGCTGACCCAACCCGAGAATTCGCGCGCCGGCTTCGTCGCCCTGATCGGCGAGCCGAACGCCGGCAAGTCCACCCTGCTCAACCGCATGGTGGGGGCCAAGGTCTCGATCGTCACGCACAAGGTGCAGACGACCCGCGCCCGCATTCGCGGCGTGGCGCTGGAAGGTGCCTCGCAGATCGTTTTCGTGGACACGCCCGGTCTGTTCCGGCCCCGCCGCCGGCTGGACCGCGCGATGGTCGCCGCGGCCTGGTCCGGTGCCGCCGACGCCGATGTCGTCGTCCTTCTGATCGAGGCCCATCGCGGCCTGACAGAAGGGGTCGAGGCGATCCTGGAGGCGCTGAACGAACGCGCGCCCGACCGTCCCGTGGCCCTGGCCATCAACAAGATCGACCGCGTGAAGTCCGAGGCCCTGCTGGCCCTGACCGAGAAGCTGAACGCGGCCTATCCCTTCACCAAGACCTTCATGATCTCGGCCGAGCGGGGTCACGGTGTCGACCACCTGCGCGAGTGGCTGGCGCAGGAAGTGCCGGCGGGCCCCTGGCTTTACCCCGAGGATCAGATCGCCGACCTGCCGATGCGCATGATCGCCGCCGAGATCACCCGCGAGAAACTGACCCTGCGCCTGCATCAGGAACTGCCCTACCAGCTGACCGTCGAGACCGAATCCTGGGAAGAGCGCAAGGACGGCACCGTCCGCATCGACCAGCTGATCTATGTCATCCGAGACGGTCACAAGGGCATCGTGCTGGGCAACAAGGGTGAGACGATCAAGGCTGTCAGCCAGGCCTCGCGGGCCGAGTTGACCGAGTTCCTTGGCCGCACGGTGCACCTGTTCCTACAGGTCAAGGTGCGCCCGAACTGGCTGGAAGAGCGCGAGCGCTTCTCGGAAATGGGTCTTGATTTCAATGATGGCGACTAGGTTCGCATGACCCGGCTCACGGCCGAATTCTGGGTCGACGCCTACATGCGCCGCCTTCAGCTGGCGGACATCCCGGCCTACCTGATGCGTCGGGGCGATGCGACGGCGGGGGCCGTGCTGGTGCGGCTCGATACGATGGACGGGCAGGCGCGGGTCTTCCAACGCTCCTTCGACCTGATGACCGGAGAGCGGCGATGGGTCGTCCTGGCCGAGGGGCCCGAGGCCGAGGTCGGCCAGACCCTGGCCCGCCAGGCCGAGCGGGATCCGGACCTGTGGATCGTCGAGATCGAGGATCGCCAGGGCCGTCACATGCTGGACCAGCCCGGGCTGGACGGCTGAGCGCCTGACCGGCTGGGAGGGTCGCAGGATGGACTGGAGAGACCGCGGAACGCTTCTGAGCCTGCGCAAGCACGGCGAAAGCTCGGTCATCATCCAGGTCTTCACCGAGGGGCACGGGCTGCACGCGGGCGTGGTGCGCGGCGGCACCGGCCGACGGCTAACCACCATCCTGCAACCCGGCGCCCAGCTTGAGGTCGTCTGGCGCGCCCGGCTGGACCAGCACATCGGCGCGTACACGGTCGAGCCGTTGCAATCGCGGGCGGGGCTGTTGTCGGACAGGCTGGCGCTGTCGGGGCTGAACGCGGTCTGTGCGCTGCTGGCCTTCTGCCTGCCCGAGCGTGCGCCCATGCCCGGGCTTTACACCCTGACCCAGGCGCTGCTGGCGGCGATGGAGGACAGCGACGACTGGCCGCTGGATTACCTGCACTGGGAAATGGCGCTGCTGGAGCAGATGGGCTTTGGCCTGGATCTGACCCGCTGCACCGTCTCGGGCCGGACCGAGGGGCTGACCTATGTCTCGCCCCGCACCGGCAAGGCGGTCCACGCCGAGGCCGCCGGCGAATGGATCGACCGGATGCTGCCCCTTTCGCCCGCGCTGGTGCGGTCAGAGGGGGTGGGCCTGTCGGATCTGCTGGCAGGGCTGGCGACGACAGGCCATTTCCTGGCCAACCGCCTGGCACCGGAACTGGGCGACCGGCCCCTGCCCAAGGCGCGGCAGCGGCTGGTGGATTTGCTGGCCCGGGAATAGGCGAGGGCGCGCCGTGGCCCCCCTAAAGCGGGCTGATCACCACGAAGGCATCCGTGTCCAGCAGGATGACGGGACCGGCGGTGCGATTGTCGCGGGCGGGCGCGGTGACGCGCGGGCTGGCGACCGCGCGCTGGCGGGTCGCACCACTGGTCTGGGGCGCCTTGGCGGTGGGGATCTCGGGCACGTCGCCGGGCACACGGACGGGCTCCGCCTCGGCGGGTTCCGAGCCGACCCTGCGGAAGACAAGCTCGGCCGCGCCTTCGGGATCGCTCAGCATCAGCATGTCACCCGCCACATCGGCGATACCCATGGTTCTCAGCGCCAGGTAGGCGCTCCGGTGGCTGCGGGGATCCTTGCAATCCCCCTTGTCGGGGGACGAAAGCGCCCCAATCTCGATCCAGGGGTAGGGTGCCTCCTGCGCGGCCTTGAACGGGCCGCAGCTTGTCTGACCAGTGATTTGCCGGGGGCCGGGAAAGCCGATCTGGAATCCGGGCTCGGCCGGGCGGCCGCCCAGGCTCACCAACTCCCAGCGGACGCCCCGGTCGATCTGGCCGTAGATGGTCTCATCCGGCTTGTCGCACCAGGACAGCGCCAGCGGCGCAAGCAGGCTCAGCAGAAGGATGCGCATGGTCTAGCCCACTCCCGTCGCGGAAAGGAAAAGGGCGGTTTCGGCAGCGCTCTCGCGGGCGTCCATGAACTCCATGTCCATGTCCGCGACGGCGCGCGCGTTCGATACGTCGGTGCGCCGGCCAAGGGTGGGAAGCACGGGCCGCAAGCTCCGGTCGAAGAGGGCCATCGCCCGCACCAGCATGTCAGGCGCGACACGCTCCTTGATGCGGCGGTCGGGCAGGGCCTCCTGCACCGCGGCGGCCAGATCGCTGAACCACATGAACCGCTCGGCCGCGATGTAGCGGCGACCCTCGGTCTCGGGGCGGCTGATGGCCCGCAGGTGCATCTCGGCCACGTCGCGCACGTCGACGGCGGCAAAGCCCAGCCGCGGCAGCATCGGGTCCGTGCCGCGCATCAGCCGCTGCACGATCGAGACGGAACTGCCGAAATTGCGGTCGAGGGGCGGGCCCAGGACCAGCCCGGGGTTGATGGCCGTCAGGCGCAGCGCGGGAGCCTCGGTCCCGGCGATACGCCATGCCGCCCGCTCGGCCTCGGTCTTCGAGCGGACATAGGCGCCGGCGGTCGGGTGGGCGGGGTCGGTCCAGTCATCCTCGGTAAAGACTTCTCGATCGGCTGGCAGGTCGCGCGACAGGATGGCGGCGACCGAGGAGGTCAGGATCACCCGCTCGACCCCCGCGCGGGCCGCGGCGCGCAGGGCGCGCTCGGTCCCCTCGACGGCGGGACGGATGAGGCTCGCGGCATCGCGCGGCTCGGCCAGAGGAAAGGGCGAAGCCGTGTGCATCAGGATATCGACGCCCGCCATCGCCTCGTCCCAGCCCTCGTCCCGGTTCAGGTCGAGGGTGACGAATTCCAGCATGTCGGGCAGCGTATCAGGATCCCGCAGGTGGGGGCGCAGGGCGCGGCGTACCTCCTCGGCCCGGTCAAGATCGCGCACGGATCCGCGCACGCGCAGCCCCGCCTTCAGCAGGCGCAGCGCGACGTGCTTGCCGATGTAGCCGGTGATGCCGGTCAGCAGGACGGTTTCCTGGTCCATTGCCCAATCCAGTGGTTGCAGATCAGGGCAAGGTAGTGCGCGACAGGGGTGAAATCAAAGGGCCTTGGATCAACCAAGCAGGCGTCTGGCGATGACTTGAGCCTGAATCTCGGCCGCACCCTCGAAAATGTTGAGGATTCGCGCGTCGCAAAGAATTCGGCTGATCGCATATTCCTGGGCGAAACCGTTACCGCCGTGGATCTGGAGGGCGTTGTCGGCAGCCGCCCAGGCGACCCGTGCGCCCAGAAGCTTGGCCATTCCGGCCTCCAGGTCGCAGCGCTTCCCGCCATCCTTCTGGCGGGCGGAATGATAGGTCAGCTGCCGCGCGATCATGATCTCGACCGCCATCATCGCAAGCTTTCCGCTGACCCGCGGGAAGGCGATCAGCGCCTTCCCGAATTGCTTGCGGTCCTGGGCATAGCGCAGGCCGGTATCCAGTGCCGACTGGGCCACGCCGATGGCGCGGGCGGCGGTCTGGATGCGGGCACTTTCGAAGGTCTGCATGAGTTGCTTGAAGCCTTGCCCTTCAACCCCGCCCAGCAGGTTGTCGCCCGAGACGCGGAAGCCGTCGAAGCCCAGTTCGTATTCCTTCATGCCGCGATAGCCCAGCACCTCGATCTCGCCGCCGGTCATGCCGGGGGTGGGGAAGGGGTCGGCGTCGGTGCCCGGCTCTTTCTCGGCCAGGAACATCGACAGGCCCTTGTAGTCGCTGGTGGCGGGATCGGTCCGGGCCAGCAGGGTCATCACATGCGCGCGGGCGGCATGGGTGATCCATGTCTTGTTGCCGGTCACCAGATAATCGTCGCCCTCGCGCACCGCACGGGTGCGCAAGCTGCCCAGGTCCGACCCGGTGTTGGGTTCCGTGAAAACGGCCGTTGGCAGGATCTCGGCGCTGGCGATCTTGGGCAGCCAGTGCTGTTTCTGCGCCTCGGTGCCGCCGCACAGGATCAGCTCGGCCGCGATCTCGGATCGGGTGCCGAGCGAGCCGACACCGATGTAGCCGCGCGACAGTTCCTCGGACACCACGCACATCGAGGCTTTGGATAGGCCAAAGCCGCCGTATTCCTCGGGAATGGTCAGGCCGAAGACGCCCAGTTCTGCCATCTCCTCGATGATGGGCATCGGGATCAGCTCGTCGCGCAGGTGCCAGCCGTGCGCCTCGGGCTCGACCTTCTCGACGGCGAAGCGGCGGAACTGTTCGCGGATCATCTCCAGCTCGTCATCAAGGCCGGTGCGGCCGACGGTGACGTTCGCGGACTGCTCCTGCATCAGCTCGACCAGGCGGGTGCGGCGGGCTTGGGTGTTGCCCTGCTCGATCAGCAGGCGCACTTCGCCATGCTCGAGACAGGCCGCGTCGGCGCGGGTCAGCCCCATGTCGTGCAGGCGAAGGATCTCGCCTTGGCTCATGGGGATGCCACCGGCGAGCTGGCCCAGATACTCGCCAAAGGCGATCGCGAGGATCAGCCGCTCGACCTCACCCAGGGTGCCCTCGGCGTCCAGGCGCTCGGCCCAGGCCTGCATTTGGGTCAGCGCCTCGATGTAGGTCGCCAACCAGGCAAGCCCGTGGCTGGCGGACTGCTCCGCCTCGACCAGGTCGGCGGCGACGCGCCCGTCGCGTACCGTGCGCTCGCGTCCAAGTTGCGTGGCGCGCTCCAGCAACGGCGAGACGGCGCCGAGTGCGGCCGAAGTCACGGCAAGAAGCTCTCCGTCGAGCCGGCTTTTCGCTTGGATCGCTGTGCTGTCTTGTCCATCATGCGGCATCGGGAGGGCTCCTCTCGCAGGGTCGGTTCGGCCATTGGCCCCTTCGCGGCGGGGGCCGGAAATGACATAGGATGTTTGCAGGTGCAGCGCAACAAAAATACGTCAGAAGTTACAGAATTGAACGATAATGTCTTTGCGGCCGATCCTGATTTCCCCTTTTCCAGCAGTGAGTTTACCTTCTTTAAGCCTGGTCGGGGGATCCTGATCGAATTCCCCGTCCGCCCTGACGTGGCTGCAGCGCAGAAAGCCGGGCACCACCCGGACCACCGGGCTGTGGTCTAGGTGGAGTATGCTGGCATCACGGGCGGGCTGGAAGGCTGGATCGTCTGGGTCGCGGTCGCCTCGGCCTTCGCGGCCGGCGTGGTGAAGGGCACCATCGGTTTTGCCCAGCCCATGGTGATGATGTCGGCGCTGGCCTCCTTCGTCTCGGTCGAGGTGGCGCTGGGACTTCTGATCCTGCCCACGCTTTTCACCAACCTGATGCAGGCGCTGCGGGGTGGCGTGCGGCCAATGCTGGACGCGGTGGCCCGCAATCGCCGCTTCCTGGTCGTACTGCTGCTGACCTTGGCGCTTAGCGCGCAGTTGGTCCCGCTTTTGCCCGCCCGCACGATGTTCCTGCTGGTGGGGCTGCCGATCCTCTTTTTCGCGGTGCCCCAGCTTCTGGGCTGGCGTCCCGCGTTGCACAGCCGCCACCGCCGCCGGGGGGAGGTCATCCTGGCCGCCGTGGCGGGGTTCATGGGCGGCACCTCGGGCACCTGGGGCGCGCCGACGGTGGCCTACCTCACCATGCTGGAAACCCCCAAGGCGCAGCAGCTTCGCGTGCAGGGCGTGATCTATGGGCTGGGGGCGGTGATGCTGCTTGTGGCACATGTGAAGTCGGGCGTGCTGAACGCGGCGACGGCGCCCCTGTCGGCGGCGCTGATCATTCCGGCCTGCGTGGGGCTGGCGCTGGGCTTCCAGATCCACGACCGGCTGGACCAGGAGCGGTTCCGCCGGGTGACGCTGATCGTGCTGGCGGTCGCGGGGCTGAACCTGATCCGGCGGGCCGTCACCGGCTGAGCGGAAGAGACGGGTGGAAACGAAAACGGGGCGCCCCGGCCAGGGCGCCCCGTTTCAATTCACGCGTTGCGGATGGTTCAGCCGATGGCGACGGCGCGCACATCCTCGTCGATGTTGGCCTCGTACTGGGCGAAGTTGTCGGCGAACATCTGCACCAGCTTGCGGGCCTGCGCGTCGTAGGCCGCGGGGTCGTCCCAGGTGTTGCGCGGGTCCAGCAGCTTGTCGTCGACGCCGGGGACCGAGACCGGAACCTCGAAGCCGAAGTTCGGATCCTTGCGGAATTCCACATCATTCAGGCTGCCGTCCAGGGCCGCCGTCAGCAGGGCGCGGGTGGCCTTGATCGGCATCCGCGAACCGGTGCCGTAGGCGCCGCCGGTCCAGCCGGTGTTGACCAGCCAGCAGGTGGCGCCGTGCTTGGCGATCTTCTCGCTCAGCAGCTTGCCGTAGACCTCGGGGCGGCGGGGCATGAAGGGCGCGCCGAAGCAGGTCGAGAAGGTGGGTTCGGGCTCGGTCACGCCGCGCTCGGTCCCGGCGACCTTCGAGGTGAAGCCGGACAGGAAGTGGTACATGGCCTGCGCCGGCGACAGTCGCGAGATCGGAGGCAGAACGCCGAAGGCATCGCAGGTCAGCATCACGATGTTCTTGGGGTGGCCGCCAAGACCGGTGTCGGACGCGTAGTCGATGAATTCCATCGGGTAGGCGCAGCGCATGTTGGCGGTCAGGCTGTCGTCGTCGAAGTCCAGTTCCTTGGTGTAGGGATCGTGGACCATGTTCTCGATGACGGTGCCGAACATCGTCGTGGTGGCGTAGATGTCGGGCTCGGCTTCCTGGGACAGGTTGATGGTCTTGGGATAGCAGCCGCCTTCGAAGTTGAAGGTGCCGCGATCGGACCAGCCATGCTCGTCATCACCCAGGAGGGTGCGGTTGGGGTCGTTCGACAGGGTGGTCTTGCCGGTGCCGGACAGGCCGAAGAACACGGCCGTGTCGACCGGGTTGCCCTTGGCGTGGTTGGCCGAGCAGTGCATGGGCATGACGCCCTTCTCGGGCAGCATGTAGTTGAGCAGCGAGAAGACGGATTTCTTGTTCTCGCCGGCATATGCGGTGTTGGCGATCAGGATCATCTTCCGGTCGAAGTTGACGGCGATGACGGTCTCGGAGCGGCAGCCGTGACGCTCGGGATCGGCCTTGAAGCTGGGGCAGTTGATGACGGTGAAATCGGGAACGAAGCTGTCCAGCTCGGAGGTCTCGGGGCGGCGCAGCATGTAGCGGATGAAGAGCTGGTGCCAGGCAAGCTCGTTCACGACGCGGACATTCAGACGGTGCTCCGGATCGGCGCAGGCATAGAGGTCCTGCACGAAATACTCGCCGCCTTGCATGTGGGCGATCATGTCCTCATAAAGCCGGTCGAAGGCCTCGGCCTCCATCGGGGGGTTGTTCTCCCACCAGATCTTGTCGGCGTTGGACTCGGATTTGACCGTGAACTTGTCCTTGGGGGACCGTCCGGTGTGCGCGCCGGTGGTCGCCAGAATCGTGCCGCCCTTGCCCAGAGTGGACTCGCCACGCTTCAGCGACTCTTCGATCAGCGCCGGCTCGAGCAGGTTGTAGTGAACTGCCTTGAGACCAGAAATACCTTGTTTCTCCAGCGTCATGGCTGGATTAACGCGTCCTGTCGTCATCGTATTGCTCCCGATACGGAGAGGCCGTATGCCGGACCGCTCCTTTTCGTCATCCGTCGCGCGAGGGACCAGTCCCGCGCCGCCTGAATCATTCAGGCGCGCTACCCTTAACACGGCTCAACTGCGGGAAAACAGGCGGGTTGTTACGGTTAGCGCAACCAATTCAGGCGGAATGTGCGGCAAATTAGTCAAAGGTAACGAAATTCGGCCATAGCTGGGCCCAGATGGCGGGCACGATTCGCGATTTGTGTTGATTCAAGGACGTAATGCGCAGAGATTGCGTGAAAAAGATAGAAATCGGGCAGTAAGGGGACAGGCTAATGTCGAAAATCGCCTTGGTCGACGACGACAGGAACATCCTGACGTCGGTTTCAATGACTCTCGAAGCCGAGGGTTTCGAGGTTGAGACCTACAACGACGGGCAGACCGCCCTGGACGCTTTTGCGAAGAACATGCCGGAGCTTGCGGTTCTGGACATCAAGATGCCGCGCATGGACGGCATGGACCTGCTTCAGCGGCTGCGTCAGAAATCGAAGATGCCGGTGATCTTCCTCACCTCCAAGGATGACGAGATCGACGAGGTCCTGGGCCTGCGCATGGGGGCGGACGACTACGTCAAGAAACCCTTCTCTCAGCGTCTTCTGATCGAACGCATCCGCGCGCTTCTGCGCCGGCAGGAGGCCCTTGACGGCCGTGCCGAACCCGAGACGCCCGACCAGACGGTCATGATCCGCGGGCAGCTTCAGATGGATCCGCTGCGTCACGCCGTGTCGTGGAAGGGCCAGGAAGTCACCCTTACCGTGACCGAGTTCCTGCTGTTGCAGGCCCTGGCACAGCGGCCCGGCTTCGTGAAAAGCCGCGATCAGTTGATGGACGTCGCCTATGACGATCAGGTCTATGTCGACGACCGCACCATCGACAGCCATATCAAGCGCCTGCGCAAGAAGATGCGGAGCGTGGATCCCGAGTTCTCGGCGATCGAGACGCTTTATGGTATCGGATACAGATACAACGAGGAATGACACTCGCGGAAGGGGGGCCGTTGGCGAAGAAAGCGCCGAAGAACGCCGACGTGCTGATCGGCGAGGATTGGGTCGGGGCGTCCGAGTCGGTCGAGGATGACCTGCGCGCCGGCCGCGAGAAGCGCGGCTTCATCACGCTGCGCAGCTCTCCACTGGCCCGCAAGATCATCACCTTCAACCTGATCGCCCTTATCATCCTTGTGGTGGGGGTTCTCTACGTCGACCCGTTCCGCGGCAGTCTTGTCGTTCAGCGCGAGCGTGCGCTCGTGACCGAGGCGCGGCTTCTGGCCAACCTGGTCGAGGCCCAGCTGCCGGCCGAAGGCGCGCCCGACCTGGGACCCGACATGGCGCCCCAACTGCGCCGCAGCATGGCCCTTCTGGACCTGCCCGCGGGGGTCGAGGTCTTCGTGCTGGACCGGCAGAAGCGCATCCTTGCGACCACCCAGGGTCTGGCCCGCGAAACGGCCGAGTTGACCGCGACGCCGGCATCCGAAGGGTCTCCCAAGGCTCATCTGACCGACGCGTTTGATCGGGCCTTTTCCTGGCTGAAGGGGCTTTTCGGCACCAACCGGCTTGACGAGAACCGCATCGACGCGGTCGCCGAGATCACCAAGCGCGCCGACATCGCGCTGGCCGGCAAGACCTCGATCGAGGCGGTCGACAGCTCGGACCGGGGGGTGATCTATATCGTCTCGACGCCGGTCATCACGGGCGGGCGCGTCCTGGGCCTGGTCTCGGTCATGACCTCCAACGAAGAGATCGAGGCCTTCGTCCGCTCCGAGCGGGAGCAGGTGTTGCAGATGTTCCTGCTGGCGATGATCGTCTCCATCGGCCTCAGCATGGTCCTGGCCAGCACCATCGCCAATCCGCTGTCGGACCTTGCCCTGGCCGCCGAGTTGGGCCGCGACAAGAACGCCCGCAAGATGAGTCCCAGCCGCGTCCGCATCCCGGACCTGACGGCCCGCCCCGACGAGATCGGCCGCCTTTCGGGCGCCCTGCGCGGGATGGTGATGGCGCTGTACGACCGCATCGATTCCAACGAACAATTCGCCGCGGACGTGGCCCACGAGATCAAGAACCCGCTCGCTTCCCTGCGTTCGGCAGTGGGCAGCCTGCGTTTCATCAAGAAGGACGAGCAGCGCGAAAAGCTGCTGGACGTGATCGACCATGACGTGCGCCGCCTTGACCGGCTGGTCAGCGATATCTCGAACGCGTCCCGCCTGGACAGCGAGCTGGTCAAGGAGGACGAGGAGCCTTTCGACCTGCTGCGCATGCTGGGCCACCTGATCGAATTCCACAGCGCCGAGGCGGCTTCGCGCGGGGTCGAGTTCATCTCGGACATCCCCAAGGAGCCGGTCATCATCGACGGTCTCGAGGGGCGCCTGGCGCAGGTATTCGTCAACCTCATCACCAACGCCGTCAGCTTCTGCTCCGAAGGGGACGCGGTCCGCATCTGGGTTCGCCGCCGTGACAATCGCGTGCTGGTGGTGGTCGAGGATACCGGCCCCGGCATCCCCGAAGAGGCGCTGAACAAGATCTTCAAGCGCTTCTACTCCGAGCGTCCCGAGAAGCAGTTCGGCAACCATTCGGGCCTTGGCCTGGCCATCTCGAAGCAGATCGTCGAGGCCCATGGCGGCGTTATCTGGGCCGAGAATATCCGCCCGACCGATGCCGACATCACCTCCGAGCCGCTGGGCGCCCGTTTCGTGGTCGGCCTTCCGGTCTGACGGCGGTGCCTGCCGAACCCCTGACAGTTCACGCAAGCGCCGTCAGCATCGACGGGCGGGGTGTCCTCGTGACCGGCCGGTCCGGGGCGGGCAAGTCGTCCCTGGCGCTGGAGCTGATCGCCCTCGGGGCCGAACTGGTGGCCGACGACCGGGTCGAACTGGTGTCCGACGGCGCGGGGGTGAAGATGCGCTGCCCGACCCCCATCCGCGGCCTGATCGAGGCGCGGGGCGTGGGCCTTCTGCGGGCGCCCGCGGCCAGCGGCCCGATCGCCCTGACGCTTTGCGCCGATCTGGACATCACCGAGGAAGAGCGCATGCCACCCGCCCGGGTGCGGAATTTCCTGGGCCATGACATTGCCCTCGTTCACAGATCCGGGATGTGCCATTTTGCGGCGGCGATAATTGTCTATCTCAGATTCAACGGACGTGCTGCCTGAAAGGGACCCGCCATGCGCGAGCAGGGCTTCAATACTCTCGTCATGATCACCGGGCCTTCCGGCGCCGGGCGCTCGACCGCGATCAACGCGCTCGAGGACCTCGGCTACGAGGCGATCGACAACATGCCCCTCAGCCTGCTCGAGCCGCTGCTGAAGAACGCGCCCCTGAACCGGCCGCTGGCGCTTGGCTTCGACACGCGGAACCGGGATTTCTCGGGCGCGGAACTGATCGAGCTGATCGAGCGGTTGACCGCGCGCACCGACATCAACCTCGAGGTGGTATACCTGGACTGCCGGCCGGAGGTTCTGGTGCAGCGCTTTTCCGAGACCCGGCGCCGCCACCCCATGGCCCCGGCCGAGACCCCGGCCGATGGCATCGCCGTCGACATCGACCTGCTGATGCCGATCCGCAGCCGCGCCAATATCCTGATCGACACCTCGGATCTGACCCCGCACGAACTACGGGCCGAGATCGCCCGCTGGTTTCAGCCCAAGGATGCGCTGACCCTGGCCATCACGGTCCAGTCCTTCAGTTACAAACGCGGCGTGCCCCGGGGCATCGACATGGTCTTCGACGTGCGCTTCCTGCAAAACCCCTATTGGGAGCCGGCGCTGCGCCCGTTCAACGGTCGCGACACGCCGGTGCAGGACTATGTGAAGGCCGATCCGCGCTTCGAGGAGTTCTTTCACCACCTGCTGGAAATGGTGCTTCTGCTGCTGCCGGGATACCTTGCCGAGGGCAAATCGCACCTGTCGATCGGCTTTGGCTGCACCGGCGGGCAACACCGTTCCGTCACATTGGCCGAAACCCTCTCCATGGCCCTTGAAGAACGGGGATGGCAGGTGTCTAAACGACATAGGGAGCTTGAGCGGACAGGTGGGGGGGCACCTGCGTCGGACAAAGGGACACAAGCGTGATCGGTATCGTCATCGTCGCGCATGGCGGGCTTGCCAGGGAATACCTGGCCGCGGTGGAACATGTTGTCGGTGACCAACCCGGCATCCGTGCCATCTCTATAGAGCCCGATCATGACAGAGGCGTGAAACAGCGAGAAATCTGTGCGGCCGCGGATGCGGTCGACGAGGGTGAGGGTGTCGTCGTGGTGACGGACATGTTCGGCGGCTCGCCCTCGAACCTGTCGCTGATGGCCTGTCACCCGGTGAATCGCAAGATTCTCTACGGTGCCAACCTGCCCATGCTCATCAAGCTGGCCAAGTCCCGCCGCCTGCCGGTAGCCGAGGCGGTCACCGCCGCGATGAATGCAGGGCGCAAATACATCAACAGTTTTGACGGATCCGCCGGCTAAGCCCGCGTGCCAATGAAAAGGGGGGCTGGAATGCCGGAACGCGTTCTCAAGATCGTGAATGAAAAGGGGCTGCATGCCCGCGCCTCGGCCAAGCTGGTCGAGGTGGTCGAGGCCCATGATGCCGAGGCCACCGTCAGCAAGGACGGGATGGACGTGTCGGGCGATTCGATCATGGGGCTTTTGATGTTGGCGGCGTCGAAGGGCAGCGAGATCCGCATCGCCACCAAGGGCAACGCGGCCGAGGATCTGGCCGCCGCGCTGGAAGAGCTGGTCACCAACCGCTTCGGCGAGGACCGCTAGACCGACCGCCTCGATCCCGCGTTCCCCGCGCCGGTTCAGCGGGTCGGAACGGGATCGCCCTCACCGCGATAATCATAGAAACCACGCCGGGTCTTGCGGCCCAGCCAGCCGGCCTCGACGTATTTCGTCAGCAGGGGGCAGGGACGATACTTGGTGTCCGCCAGCCCGTCGTGCAGCACGTTCATGATCGCCAGGCAGGTGTCGAGCCCGATGAAATCGGCCAGCTCCAGCGGCCCCATGGGATGATTGGCGCCCAGTTTCATCGAGGTGTCGATCGACTTCACGTTCCCGACGCCTTCGTAAAGCGTGTAGATCGCCTCGTTGATCATCGGCATCAGGATGCGGTTGACGATGAAGGCGGGAAAATCCTCGGCGGTGGCGGCGCTCTTGTTCAGACGCTCCACGACCTGGAGGCAGGCCTTGAAGGTGGCCTCGTCGGTGGCGATACCGCGAATCAACTCGACCAGCTGCATCACCGGCACCGGGTTCATGAAGTGGAAGCCCATGAATTTTTCCGGCCGGTCTGTGCGGCTGGCCAGCCGGGTGATCGAGATCGACGAGGTGTTCGAGGTCAGGATCGTCTCGGGCTTGAGGTGCGGCAGCAGATCCTCGAAGATTGCCTGCTTGACGGTCTCACGCTCGGTCGCGGCCTCGATCACCAGGTCGGTCTGGCCAAGGTCCGACAGCTTCAGCGTGCAGCGGATCCGGTCCAGGGCGGCGGACACCTCGTCTTCCTCGATCTTCCCGCGGGAGGCCTGTCTTTCAAGGTTCGAGCGGATCAGCGCCAGGGCGCTGTCCAGCGCCTCCTGGGTGATGTCGGTCATGAGGACGTCATAACCGGCAAGCGCGCAGACATGGGCGATGCCGTTGCCCATCTGGCCCGCGCCGACGATCCCGATGCTCTTGATCTCCATCCGCTGTCCTTTCGCTGATCGGCGCCGAGCATATGGACTGGCGCGACCGGCGCAAGGCGGAACGACCGGCGGGGACCGGGCTAATTTTAAGCTTTCCGTTTTGGTAAGCCTTGGCCTGCAGAAAGGTCCCCGGGTGAAGTTTCAATGCGGGGGGTCGAGATGACCTGCGATCGTTCATTTGACGAGGCGATGGACTATGACGAGTGCCGGTACGAGGGATCGGCACAGATATTCCGGGGGCAGAATTCGGGTTCTCGCCCGGCAAAGGCCAAGGCGGCCCAGGGGCCACCGCCCATGCGCAGCGCCGGCACCGGCCAGGAGGTGGCCTTCGTCGGTGCGGCGATGTTCTACGGGCGCTGCGTGCCCCGGCCGCTGCCGGATCTGGTGGCCGAGGGGCTGGGCGTGCCGACCGTGAACCTGGCGATCCACAACGCGGGGTTGGACGTGTTCCTGCGCGACGGGGCGGTGATCGACATCTGCCGCCGTTCGCGCGCGACGGTGATCCAGGTGCTGGGCGCCGCCAACATGTCGAACCGCCTTTACACGGTTCATCCCCGCCGTAACGACCGCTTCCTGGAGGCGACAGATGCGCTGCGCGCCCTCTACCACGATGTGGATTTCACCGAGTTCAACTTCACGCAGCACATGCTGCGCAGCCTGTGGGAACGCTGCCCGAAACGCTTCGGCGCGATCGAGCACGAGTTGCAGGCGGCTTGGACCGCGCGGATGCGGCTGTTGCTGGACCGGATCGGCGGGCGCATCACCCTGCTGTGGATGTCCGAGGCGCCCTGCGCCGCCCAGATCGCCCCGGCGGACCGCTGGCGCTCCCCTCTATTCGTGACCGCCGGCATGGTGGCGGCCCTGCGCAAGGAGGTCAGCGATCTGCGTATCTGCCGGATCAGCGCCACGGCCCGGGCGACCCAGGCGCAGGGGATGATGGTCGGCCCCGACGATGCGCGCATGGCCGCGCGGCTGGTGGGCCCTTCGGCCCATCGCGAGGCGGCGGCGCATATCATCGACTCGCTGGCCGACCTGGGGGCCGGAACGCAAGCGGGCCCGCCCCGGGGGGCGGACCCGCAGATCCGTTCATCGTTGATCCGGCCGGATCAGAGCTTTTCGACCAGCTCCGGCACGGCGGTGAAGAGGTCCGCGACAAGCCCGTAATCGGCGACCTGGAAGATCGGGGCCTCTTCGTCCTTGTTGATCGCGACGATGACCTTCGAGTCCTTCATCCCCGCCAAGTGCTGGATCGCACCCGAGATGCCGACCGCGATGTAGAGGTCGGGGGCGACGACCTTGCCGGTCTGCCCGACCTGCCAGTCGTTGGGCGCAAAGCCCGAGTCGACGGCGGCACGGCTGGCGCCGACGGCAGCGCCCAGCTTGTCGGCAAGCTTCTCGATCAGGGCGAAGTCATCCTCGGAACCGACGCCGCGGCCGCCAGAGACGACGATGCCGGCCGAAGTCAGCTCGGGGCGGTCGGATTCGGCGACCTTGTCCTCGACCCATTCCGACAGGCCCGGATCCACGGCGGCGCCGATCTGCTCGACCGAGGCCGAATTGGACTGGCCCGCGGCGTCGAAGGTCGAGGTGCGGATCGTCATCACCTTGACGCTGTCGCGCGACTTGACGGTCTGGATCGCGTTGCCGGCGTAAACCGGGCGCTCGAACGTGTCGGCGTCCTTGATGCCCGAAACGTCGGACAGCACCATTACGTCTAGCAGCGCGGCGATGCGCGGCATGATGTTCTTGGCGTCGGTCGTGGCCGGGGCGACGATATGCGAATAGTCGCCGGCCAGCGAAACGACCAGCGCGGCGACCGGCTCGGCCAGGCGGTGACCGTAAAGCGGATCCTCGGCGCAAAGCACCTTCGCCACGCCGTCGATCTTGGCGGCGGTCTCGGCAGCGGCGGCACAGCTTGCGCCGGTGCAGAGCACGGTCACGTCACCCAGCGCCTGGGCCGCGGTCACGGCCTTGGCGGTCGCGTCGACCGACAGTTCGCCATCGGTCACTTCTGCCAGAAGAAGTACAGCCATCAGATAACCCCCGCTTCGTTCTTGAGTTTGTCCACGAGCTCGTCGACCGAACCGACCATGACGCCGGCCTTGCGGGCGGCGGGCTCGGTGGTGCCGACGATTTCCAGCCGGGGCGAGACGTCGACGCCGTAATCCTCGGCGGTCTTCTCGTCCAGCGGCTTCTTCTTTGCCTTCATGATGTTGGGCAGCGAGGCATAGCGCGGCTCGTTCAGGCGCAGGTCCACGGTGACCACGGCGGGCATCGCGACGGCGATGGTCTGAAGGCCGCCGTCGACCTCACGGGTGACGCGGGCCTTGTCGCCCTCGATCTCGACCTTCGAGGCGAAGGTCGCCTGCGACCAGCCCAGCAGCGCCGCCAGCATCTGACCGGTGGCGTTCATGTCGTTGTCGATCGCCTGCTTGCCGCAGAGGACGAGGCCGGGCTGTTCCTGCTCGACCACGCCCTTGAGGATCTTGGCCACGGCCAGCGGCTCGATGTCCTGGTGCACGTCATCTGCAGCGACGACCAGGATGGCCCGGTCGGCGCCCATGGCCAGCGCGGTGCGCAGGGTTTCCTGCGCCTGCTTCACGCCGATGGAGACGGCGATGACCTCTTCGACCTTGCCGGCCTCCTTGAGGCGGATGGCCTCTTCGACGGCGATTTCGTCGAAGGGGTTCATGGACATCTTGACGTTGTTGAGATCGACACCGCTGCCGTCCGACTTGACCCGGACCTTGACGTTGTAATCGATCACGCGCTTGACCGGCACGAGCACCTTCATCTGCGTTTTCTCCCGTTTAAATGCCGGCAGACCCGGCACGCCAATTATTTCGGTCACAGGCTTAACGGGTCATGCAGGGGGAAAACAGGGCAAAGTTGGCCCTGCGCCGGGGGGCGCCGCGACGTTCACTGGCGGGCGACGGGCCTCTCAGCCCTCGCGATTGGCGCCGGGCACCCACAGCACGTCGGCCGCACCATTGTCATTGGCGATCCGGGCCGCGCAGAAGAACCAGTCGCTGAGCCGGTTGAGATAGCGCAGGGCCGCCGGGTTGACGGGTTCGTTCACCGCCAGTGTCACGGTCAGCCGTTCGGCCCGGCGGCTGACCACCCGGCAGAGGTGAAGCTGTGCGGCCAGGGCGGAACCGCCGGGCAGCACGAAGGACCGAAGCGGCGTCAGTGCCGTGTTCATCGTGTCAATCTCATGCTCCAGCCGCGTCACCTGAGCCTCGGTCACGCGCAGAGGGGGATACTCGGCCTCGGCGTCACGGTCGTGGCCGGGACGGCAGAGGTCGGCCCCCAGGTCGAAAAGATCGTTCTGGATCGCGGCCAGGCGGGCATCCATGTCCAGCGCGCCGTCCGGGGCGGCCGACTGGCCCTTGGGGGCGTGCAGGCGGGCAAGCCCGACGGTGGCGTTGGTTTCGTCTACCGTGCCATAGGCCTCGACCCGGGCGGCGTCCTTGCGCACGCGCATCCCGTCGCCCAAGGCCGTGTCGCCGGCGTCACCGGTGCGGGTGTAGATCTTGCTGAGCACCACCATCGGGGATTACCGCCGCACGAAGACGAATAGCAGGATCAGCACCACGGCCACGAACTGGGCCGCCACGCGGTAGCGCATGAGCCGGTTGGCGTGCTTGCGGTTGAACTCTCCGCCCTTGGCGAAGCCGCCGATCCCGAGCAGCAGGATGATCACCACGACAGCCATCGCAAGGGCGATCAGAATGAATAGCGGATCCTGGAACATGGCGACTCCTTGTGTCGGGACATGGGTCCGTTGAACCCTATCTGGCGCCGGAAAGCCAGTCCGACGCACGGGTCGGCAAGAGGCGTTTCATCGCGGCTGCGCCGTAGGTCGGCGTGGTCACGAAATAGCGCGGGCGCGGCTTGGTAGCCTCAAGCGCGTGGATCAGCTTGGCCGTGACGGCCGAAGGCGGCAACTCGAAGCGCGACTTTCCCTCGTGATCGTGCAGGCGGGGCAGTAACTCGGCCTCGTACTGGGCGGCACGGGCCGAGGCCTTCCAGTCGATCCAGCGCGCGAACTGCTTCTGGGCATTGCGCCGGAAAGCGGTGCGGATCGGGCCGGGTTCGATCAGGCAGATGTGAACGGGGGTGTCCGACATTTCCAGCCGCAGGGTGTCCGTCAGCCCCTCCATCGCGAATTTCGTGGCGTTGTAGGCGCCGCGCCAGGGCATGGCGGCAAAACCCAGCACGGAGGAGTTGTTGACGATCCGCCCGTGCCCCTGCCGCCGCATCACCGGCAGGACCCGGTTGATCAGGTCGAACTGCCCGACGAGGTTCGTCTCGAATATGGCGCGCAGGGCGTCGCGGGGCAGATCCTCGACCGCGCCGGGAATGGCATAGGCACCGTTGTTGAAAAGCGCATCCAACGTCCCGCCCGTTTTGCCCAGCACGTGATCCAGCGCCGCGCCGATGCTGTCGGGGGCATCGTAGTCAAGCTGGGGGCTGTCGAACCCCTCGGCCGTCAGGCGCTCGCAATCCGTGGCCTGGCGGCAGCTTGCGAACACCGTCCAGCCGCGGTCGGCCAGGGTGCGGGCGGCGTCGGCACCAATGCCAGAGGAGCATCCGGTGATTAGGATCGAACGGGTCAAGGCGCCTCCGGGGCTGATGTGGTCTTGTCCAACGGGTGTAGTCGGCGCGCGTTCTCATAACAAGCGAGACGCCGGGCGGCGGGTGCGGCACAAAAAAAGTGGCGCCCAAGGGCGCCACGAAGGATGTCAACATTTATGGATGCCGGCGCGGTCAGCTTTCGCGCGGGTTCTTGTCCGAGAGGAACTTGGCCGACATGTAGCCGATCTTGCCATTCTCGTCGCGGATCTTGGCCCAGCCATTGTCGAGGCTGTCGAGAAGGTCGGCGGCGGAACCCATGTTCAGCTTGCTCAGGACGGGGTTCTTGGTCGAGGGACCGGCGCGCATGTTCACAACGTTGCCGGTGACAAACACCTTGTTGGCGGCATCGGCCTTGTCTTCTGCGACAGCGGCGGTTTTGACCTCTTCGGTGGCCTCGGCCGGCTCTGCGGTGGGCAGGGGGGCCTTGGTGGCGGCGACGGCGACCTTGATCGCGTCTTCGTCGCTCAACTTGGCCGTGTAGAGGGCGGTGTTGCTTGCGGCGGCACGGCTCACGACGGCGCCTTCGCTCTCGGTCGAGGCCTGGGCGGCGGAGATCTGCGACGTGGGCCCCCCATCGCCAAATACAACCATGGTCATGTAGACACCGGCGGTCAGGGCGGAGGTGAGACGAAGCATTTTTATTCTCCAGTATTGTTCTGTTGACATTTGCTGAACCAACTCCATGCGCGCCGAAATGGTTCGCGGCGGAGGGCATATTTTTTCCATAAAATTATGGGAACCATTTGCCCGCGGGCCGCATGGGCCTGCCGTCCGGGAAGGTGGCGGGCGGACAGCCGCTCAGCGTGGGGCCGCCGAGGGGAGAACTTGAGGCACCTGATCCTCGGCAAAATTTGGCCGGATCCTTGAGGGTGCGAAACCACGTATTAGGGCTCTGTTGCACAAAGCCTCTGATGTCCGGAGTTCCCCTTTCCCCGGACGGATTCATCCCACGGTTTCTGTGACAGGGATGCCAAGCGCGGTGT
>NZ_PGFI01000012.1 GCF_002797755.1 Brevirhabdus pacifica | reverse complement strand
ACACCGCGCTTGGCATCCCTGTCACAGAAACCGTGGGATGAATCCGTCCGGGGAAAGGGGAACTCCGGACATCAGAGGCTTTGTGCAACAGAGCCGCGGAAAGGTCAAAACGACCGACGTCTCCATCGAGGCGGAAATGAGAAATATCTGCGCGCGAGCCGGCGAAATTCTCGAGAAGCACTCATCTCCGGGAATTCTCCAGAAAATCGAAATGCCGAAAAAAGTCGGCGCGAGATCCCTCCGGCGCTGGCTGAAAGGCTACCGGGATCACGGTATTGCAGCTCTTTACGATGGCGTCGCCCAGCGGGGGAACCGCAACCGTCAACTGACGGACAATGAGCGAAAGCTCATGTATCGAAGTGTGCTTGGATATCTCAGTGATCTGAAAAAGACTCCTGCCAACATCGTGACAGACGTTCGCGCAGCATTTGTTGCAGAGAACAAGAAGCTTATGGAGGCCGGGGAGCCTGAATTGGCCTGTCCTTCACGTCCGACCATTCTGGCGGCCATAGCATCCCTTGATCCAGCAAGGGTCAAACTCATGCGTGAGGGCCGAGATGCTGCTCGTCGTGCGTTTTCGCCCGTCGGGCAGGGGATCGATGTCGAACGCCCCATGCAGCGTGTGGAGATGGATGAGCAAAAGATCGACTTGATCTCTCTCATGGCAGACTCCGGTTTGCTAAGCCTCCTCACGGAAGAGGAAAAGGCAACGTATGGCCTGGATGACACCAAGGCGCGTTGGTGGATGACGGTAGCCTTGTGTGTTCGCACTCGTTGCATTGTCGGCATGAACCTGTCGCGCGAACCGACGGCGCAGAGCGCATTGCGGACTGTCGACATGACGATGCGTGACAAGGGCGTCTGGTCCGATGCTGCTGGAGCTCTCGACCCTTGGGCAGAATCCGGAATGATCGGCACGCTTGTTACCGATTGCGGCAAGAACTACGTCAGCCACGAGTTTCGTGCACGCATGCATGACCTTGGGATCAATGTGCTGCACACACCGGCTGCGGCGCCTTGGTTGAAGCCATACATCGAGCGCGTATTCCGCACCTTTTCGACACGGCTTATGCCGCGCCTTTCCGGGTGCACATTCGGGGATATCCTGCGAAGAGGATCGAGTGACCCCGAGGAAAAAGCTGCGCTGGCAGCGGACCAACTCTGCGCCGTGCTGGTGCGCTGGATCGTTGATATCTACCATAATACGCCGCACGAAGGGCTGAACGGTCAGACGCCACGCAATTGCTGGCAGAGCCTCACGCAGAAATATGGTGTCACACCGCCGCCTTCATTGCCCCACCGCCGTCTGATCTTCGGGCAGGAGTTCAGCCGGGTCCTGCATAAGGATGGGATTACGGTAATGGGTGTGCGCTATCACTCGAGGAAGCTCGCCCAGCACTTGATGCACGGCTCTGACATGAAGATGGAGGTGCGTTGGTATCCAGAAGACATCGGTGCGATCTGGGTCGAGATCGGCGGGGCTTGGTCCCCCGTGGGTGCTGTCCACAAAGGCTTCGATGGGGTTTCCGCTCAGCAATGGCTGGTGGCACGCCGTCAGTTGCGTATCCAGAATGAACGCGACGCGCAGGTCAAAGCACATGTCGTTCAGCAAGCCCTCGATTTCGTAGAGGAGCAAAACGGATACGCCATGAGGCGCATCGGTGTCGTGCAGCAGGACTGGTCTTCTGAACGGATCGAGCGTGAAGAGCAGAATTGGTTCACGGGTTTCCGGATCGCCGAGGATGAAGTCGAGCGTCCGGTCGACGCCGTAAGCCAGCGTTGGGGCGAAAGGCTATCTTCTGCCAGCACATCGGAAAGGGGCGTGGAAGAAAAAGTCCGCGACCAGCCGAATATTTCTTCTGCCCCGACTGAACCGACCCAATTTCCTGCGGAGCAGCATCCTGCCGCTTCTGATGGCGACGAGGATGATGGCGAACTGATGCCTCTTTGGGACAAATGATCGATGACCATGATGACCGCATTCCCGGCCCAGGCTCTCGCAGCCGTGGACCGGGCAGGAACCAAATACATCCCTACGCGCCGGGACGAGGAATTCCGGCGCCAATTGGATCGTCTCTTCGCTCGCGATGAGGCAGGAGCGCAGACGGCTTCACTGAGGACGGACCTCGGGACCGGAGACGCGAGGGGACTTGCGGTGATCGAAGCTGCCGGTGGCGGGAAATCGACGCTCATCGAAAAGGGCCTGTCGCGGCACCCCATGCTCCAGCCAAAATATGAGGGTCACCTGCCATACATCAAAATCGATGCCCCGAGCCCCGCGCGACAACCAAGAGCCTTCTGATCGAGCTTCTTATTGCGACAGGATACGAGAATGTGTCCTGGGCAAAGTCGGAGCAAGAGATTGCGAAGATCCTGCGGCACCGTCTGCAACTGCGTGGTGTCATGATTGTCTGGATTGATGAGGCTCATGACCTGATCGGAGGGGGAACTCCCCACAAGGTCCAGATGACCGTCAAGTCGACAAAGAACCTGATGCAGGGAGCCGGGGCGGTTGGCCTAATCCTGAGCGGCATCGACACTCTGTGGACGTTGATCGGGAGCGACGAGCAGCTGAACCGACGGTTCAGCAAGATGCCATTGGGGGCGATATCGGCGGTGCCAGACCAGAAGATGTTGAACCAGATCGTGCGCACCCTGTGCAAAGAGGCTGGGATGACCGCTCCCGTTTCACATGACTTGCTCGAACGTCTCGTGCATGCCAGTCGAGGCCGTTTCGGACGGTTCATCGAATACACGCTTGCTGCGTTGGAGGTCGCTGCTTTCGCCGGGGACGCCGAGCTCAGAATTCAGCATTTCGCGGAGGCGTGGGGGCAAAGAGAGGGCTGTGAATTGAGCCAGAACGTCTTCCTGGTAAAGAACTGGGGGCAAATTGCCTTCGGCCAGAACAGCGCAGACAAACAGAAGGGGGCACGTTGAGATGCTTTTGCCTTATCTGCCTTTCCTGGGTGATGAGACTCCGATTTCATATGGGGTCCGCTTCAGCAAATTCCACACGGGACGTCCGCTGACGACCACTGTGAAAGACTTCAGGATTGATCCGCTTGATATGATCTCGAACAAGCTTTCCGCACTGTCGCGCCTCGCCGAAATTTCCGGTGCTACGGTTGCGGATTTCCGGCGAAATGTGCCCGTCGCCCTGGGAGGGCGGGAGTATGATCTTCGCGGGGAGATTGTCACTGCCGAGTTTCTTTCAAGCCCGAAGATCGCCTTCTGCCCGGCATGTCTTCATGAAGATGACCAGGCGGGTGAACGCCGGTCGCGTTGGACTTGGAGCTTTGCGGTGGTGCGCACTTGCCCCGCTCACCAGATTGCCCTCCAGAGCAGGGTCAAAGCGAGCTGGAACGATAGCCTTCAATCGTTGACGCACGTTGTCCCGGAGAAGGGCGAGGCGTTGCAGGCCCTCGCCGCCGCATCCGCGCACCGCGCTCCTTCTCCGCTCCAGGATTACGTCCTGGCTCGTCTGGAGGGTAACGCCGGCCCTCAATGGCTGGATGAACAGACACTGGATCAGGCTGTCCGGGCGACGGAGCTATTGGGCGTCTTGTTGGAGTTCGGTCCGACCCAGCTACTACCTGAGCTGACAGAAGCTGAATGGGATCGCGCTGGTCGGGTGGGCTTTCACTACACGTCACAGGGCGAGGTTGGTGTCCGCCAAGCTTTGCAGGAGCAATTCGACAGGTTCTCCAATGCAAAGGGGTCTCCCGGACCGCGCAAGATCTTTGGATGCTTTTACAATGCCTTGGCGCACTCGAAGTCGATGAAGAACCCCGGTGACATCGCGCGGATAGTGCGTGAGTTCATGTGGGATCACATTCCGATGCCTGCTGGCAGGAAGGTGCTCGGTGCGATCTTGGAGGAGCGGCGCCTGCACACCGTGGCATCTCTTGCGAAGGAAACTGGTCACGATGCTCGTCGTCTCCGCAACATGCTGGTTGCCGAGGGCGTCATCCCAGGCAATGCAGTCGCGCATTTTCCCATTCCGGTGGAAAAGGGTAGGGAGGTTGCAGCGCGTGTGAAGCGCATCGTGGATGTGATCAGACTCCCGGAGGTTCTTCACTGCACTCGGCCACTGGCAAGCCAACTTCTCAGTGACCGGCTTTTGACGCCAATCTTTTATCAAGGCTCAAGGGCAGATGGTGGTAGCCAACAGGGTGTGGACAGTGAGGAAATCTCCCACCTGCTGCGCGATCTCGAGGCAAAGGCGCCGCTCGTCGGAAAAGCAGATGCTGATTTGGTGAGGCTTTCGAAGGCGTCGGAGAAGGCCAAGCTTCCGGGCTCGACCATCGTCCAACTGATCCTGGCGGGATATCTCAAGCGCGTCGTGCGAGTTGAAAACGAGCCGGGGATCGGTGGGCTTCGGCTTTGCCCTGCGGAGGTAAAAAAAACTGCCGAGGCAGTCCTGGTTGGGATAGGTGCGACACATGCTTTTGCGGCTCTCACACTTCCTGTTGACGCAGGTTGGGAACTTGCCGGTCGGAGCGGCGGCGATGTCTCGCTAATGCCCTTCAAGATCATTGGTCCCGATCCAGCCTATCCCATCACACGGTTCCTGCCTGAAATCGTCACCACCTTTGAAGAGCGTTTCACAACGCTGGCCCATGTTGCCAAGCGCGATGGGATCGGTGTCAGAACGATGAAGGATTTGCTGAAGAAGGTTGGAGTGAAGCCCCTTCTCAAGTGGAGGGAAGTCGGAGCGGATATCTACCGAACTTCTGACATCGCGAAGGTTCTGCCAGCCTGAACCGACTAAGACTTCCCCCAACAAATTCGACCAAGATGACAGGCCGCCCTTCAGTGCGGCCTTTTCTGTTTGCGGTTCCCGGATGTTCGCGCTTCGGCCGCGCGGCGAGTGGCCAATATTGGCTATCAAAGTGGCCAAATCGCTCGGTGTTTTGCTTTGGAGGGCCGCGAAAAATCAATGGGTTAGGAGGTGTCGATGGTCAGTAATCGCTTGCACTTACAAACGGCTATGTCGCCAAGCAATGTTTGCACTTTTTCGGGGTTTTCGCGCACTTTTTGCAGCCAAAGTTTCTCCTGCGGGGACTTCGGGCTCGGAGGGAGAAGCCTGCCCGCGCTTCCGCCGCAGGCCGCGCGTCCTCATAAAATAAGGCCACTTGAAGTGTCGAGCAATGAGCGAGTTTCGACTTTCGTGCGGTCATTAAGGTGAGCCGTCATCGTCATCGGCGACCGTCACGAGGTTGCGCCGGAGTGCTGGCGGAACCCTGACTAAGGTCGAAAGACAGACCTCAGTCGCAGCCACCATGAACATCTGAGACTAAAAAACTTGTCGGCGCCCGGCGCGTGCACCTCGAAGGTTGGGAAAAAACCATGGGGTGTCGTAAGCTGTGTTGGTCCGCTATGCGGACCTTCATGCGGTCGGCTGCGAGAGTGTCCTGCCTTCGCCGCGATTGCTCGTGTCATGATGAGAAAAGGGCGGAAAGCGGTAGTTCGGTGCGCGGCCACGGATGACCGCTGGGCCCCGCGGCTTTTCGTCAGCAGCGCCGGAAGCTACTATCCGGGCGAAGCTCGCAGTTAAAGCAAAATAATTGGCTGGGAAAGCCGTGCCGAGTGCGGATGATGCAACCTCGTCATTCCCCCGACAACATGAGTGGCGTAACGGCCTTGAAAAGCTTCGGTTTATATGCACTCTGTTTGCGAAACATACGTATAGGCCCCAAATGAATAGAAAATTGATGTTCGCATCTTTTCCCGCCTTAACGCTTGTGGTGGCCTGCGCCGCGCAGTTGACGCCTGAACAGCTTTACAAAGAGGGCAAACCGTTCGCGATGCCATTCTATAAAAATGGCGCGACACCTGCGGCTTTGGAAAGTGAAAAGTTGGATTGTGAAGTGTCTGCCGCTCAAAGGGTCCCGCAGAACATGCAAGTCAATACGACGCCGACATACACGACGCCGACATATACGACTTGCAATAACATCGGCTACTCCACATTTTGCAACACATCGGGTGGGCAAACATATGGCGGACGAACTTACTCAGTAGATGCGAATGCTGATCTTAGACGAAGAGCGTTTTCTCAATGCATGGCTCAGAAGGGATGGCGCTCCGTTTCAATCCCTCCTTGCCCTGAAGGAGTTACACCTGCGCAACTCACTCTCAGCGGAAATCGCCTGCCTACCCTAAGCCGAGGCACTTGTTTTATTGCCAAAGACGGAGTGCAGGTAATTGGGAATATCAAGTAAGATCATCTTTCGAATAATTAGTAATGGCTTCTCGGAAACTTCGGCTCCGCCGAGCCTTCGCGTGATGACACAGTGATTGGATTGGGGGCAGCGCAGTTTAATTGTTTGCTTAATAACGGCTCAAGGCCACCGGGATCTTCCGATGGCCTTTTTCGTGGGCATGGGCATGAGCACGGGCCGAGGGTGCCCTGCCGGTTCAGCTGGCTTCGAGGACCATATTGAGCGGCGTTTCCGTCGCGCGCCGGAGCGAGGCGAAGCCGCCGGCCTTGATGACCTTGGCGATCCTGCCCTCGCCTGCCTGGGCGCCCAGGGCGGCGCCGGTTTCCTGGGCCAGGGACGTGGGCACGCAGATCATGGTTGAGGCCGAGTAGAAGAGCCGCCCGACCGGGTTGACGTTGTCCTCGAGCGTGTCGCCGGCGTTGGGCTCGACGATCATCCACCGGCCCCCCGATTTAAGCGCCTTGCGGATGTGGGCGGCGGCGGCCACGGGATCACCCATGTCGTGCAGGCAGTCAAAGCAGGTCACGAAATCATAGGTCCCGGGGAAGTCCTGGGCGCGGCCCACCTCGAAGCGGACGTTGTCGACGCCATGGGCCGCCGCGTGGGCCCTGGCCGCGCCGATCGATCCGGGGTGGAAATCGAAGCCGACGAAGGTCGATTTCGGGAAGGCCTGGGCCATGACGATGGTCGAAACCCCGTGGCCGCAGCCGATGTCGGCGACGCTGGCGCCCTCGTTCAGCAGATCGACCACCCCGTCCAGCGAGGGAAGCCAGTCCTGCACCAGGGCGTTGACATAGCCCGGTCGGAACATGCGCGCGACCGAGCAGAAGAGACATCCGGCCTGGTCGCCCCATGCGACGCCCTTGCCGCTTTTGAAGGCGGCCTGCACCTTGGGCTGGTTCTCGACCATCGCGGCGGCGGTGTCGAAGGCGCCGATCAGGTTGGCCGGGCTGTCCGGCGAGGCGAAGACGAAGGCCTGTTCAGGCGACAGCGAGAAGCGCCCGTCCTCGTGGGTGATATAGCCGGAGGCCGTCTGGGCGGACAGCCATTCGCGGATGTAACGGGGGTGACAGTCGGTTTCCGACGCCAGTTCCTCGGGCGTCGACGGGCCCAGCTTGTCGAGCGCGGTGTAAAGGCCGAGGGCGTCGCCGATACGGACCAGCGGAACGCTGACGGCGCCGCCAAGATCGCCCAGCACGCGGCCGACGAAGGCGTTGAGGGTATTTTCATCAAGTGCCATTGAACCATCCTCCTATCGCAGCTCCGTGCTGCGCGGGGAAAGCATGGACCCGCCGCGAGGGCGGCGCATGAGGCACCCGTCCCGTCGGCGCGGCCCGGCTCATGGGGCCAATGTCCCAAGGGGTCAGTGGCCCAGCGCGCGAACGATCGCCTGCGCCCGGCTGGTGACGCCCAGCTTGGAGAAGATCACCGACAGCTGGTTGCGCACGGTTTTCTCGCTCTTGCCCAGGCGGGCAGCGATGGAGCGGTTGTCGAACCCCTCGGCCAGCAGGCGGTAGACCGCGGCCTCGGCGCCTGTCAGGCCGGCCTCATCCGCCACGCGCGGATCCGGCGCGGCATCCCCGAGAAAGAGCGACAGTTCGCGGTGAAACTCCTCCCATGCGGGCTCTTCGGGCAGCAGGACGTGGTTGTCGCTGTCCAGGGCCACGAAGCGGGCGCCGGGAATGCGTGTTGCCAGCAGGGCTCCCTGCTCGAACGGGACGCGCGCGTCGCAGCGGCACGCCAGGACCAGCGTGGGCACGCGCACCTGGGCGCAGAAATCGACGACATCGATCCTTTGCATATGCGCCAGCGATTCCGCCGCCACCTCGGGCGTCGCGGTCAATTTCTCCAGGTCGGCCCACCAGCGATGCTGCTCGGGGGTGCCGCCAGGAATGAAGAGCTGGGTGAAGAACTGGGAGAACGCGGGATTGTCGCGGCCCCAGCCCACGCGGATGAAGTTGACGAGGGTCTCGGCCTCGAGCAGCTCGGCCTCGTTTCGGGCACGGGTTCGGCCGCCCTCGGCATAGGCGTTGAACAGCACCAGGTGGGAGACCCTCTCGGGGTGCAGCGCGGCGTAGCGCACCGCCAGCGCGCCGCCCTGGGAAACGCCCAGAAGTGCGAAGCGTTCTTCGGGGATCGACGCCACGACCGCGTCGAGGTCCTTGCACCATGCGTCGAAGCTCAGGTCGGCGCAGTGACGCTCGGACAGGCCGCAGCCGCGGGGATCGTATCGGACATAGCGGTGGTGGCGTGACAGGGCCTTGATCCAGGGGCGCCAGATGGGGCTTTCAAGGTCGTGGGCGATGTGGCTCAGCCAATGGGCGGCCCGCAAAAGGACCGGCCCGGAACCGCAGCTCGACATGGCGATGCGGGTTCCATCCTCGGACGCACAGAAAGAGGTTTCCTGGTGCAATGCCATTCCCGGAGCATACTCCAATCCCGGCGATCCACATAGATGGCGTGAGGGGCACAGCCCTTGGTTGCATACGGGTGGCAAGGCTCGCCGGCGCCACGTGAAGTCGGTTGCGGCGGCGCCCCATCCCCGGCATCCTGACAGGCCCGCGCCGGGTGCGCGCAGCAACAACAGCGGAGTGGATGGATGAGGTTCTCGGCCAATCTTGGATTTCTCTGGACCGAGCTGTCCTTGCCGGACGCCATCCGCGCGGCCGGGGCCGCCGGGTTCGATGCGGTAGAATGCCATTGGCCCTACGCGGTGCCGGTGGCCGATGTGCAGGCCGCGCTGGAGGAGACCGGGTTGCGCATGCTCAGCCTGAATACCCGGCGGGGCGATGTCGACGCGGGCGAGTTCGGGCTGACGGCCCTTCCCGGGCGCGAGGCCGAGGCCCGTGCCGCGATCGACGAGGCCATCGCCTATGCCCGCGCGATCGGGACGCCCTGCATCCACGTCATGGCCGGCCGGGCGGAGGGGGCGGACGCCGGGGCGGTCTTTGCCGAGAACCTGCGCCATGCCTGCGACAGCGCGGCGCCCCACGGGATCTCGATCCTGATCGAGGCGCTGAACAGACACGACGCACCGGGCTATTTCCTATCAAGCCTTGAGCAGGTGATCGGCGTCATCGAGGGGCTGAAGCGGCCCAACCTTCGGCTGATGTTCGATTTCTACCACGTGGAGCGGACAGAGGGCGACGCGGTGGCGCGCCTGCGCCGGGCGCTGCCCCATGTCGGGCATATCCAATTCGCCTCGGTCCCCGATCGGGGCGCGCCCGATCATGGCGAGCTGGACTATGACGAGGTGTTCCGCGCGGTGGCAGAGATGGGCCACACCGCACCGCTGGGGGCCGAGTATCGCCCCGAGGCGGGCACCGACGCCTCGCTTGATTGGCTGCGCCGTCTGCGGGCGGGCGGGCGTGTCAGGCCGGGGGGGCGGGCAGCAGGGTCAGCGTGACCGCCACGAAAAGCGCCGCCGTGCCCACCAGCACAAAACCGTGCCAGATCGCGTAGCGAAAGCGCATACTGCGCCGAGCGTAGAAGATCGTGCCCAGCGAATAGGTCAGCCCCCCGGCAACCAGCGCGCCAAGCGCCGTGGCCGACAGATGCGAGGCAAGCTGTGGCAGCGCCAGCATCCCCATCCATCCCAGGCCCAGGTAGGACAGCACCGACCAGCGGGTGTCGATGCTGGTGCCGAAGATCTTGTAAAGCATCGCCGGCAGCGCCAGCGCCCAGGTCGCCGCCAGCACGGCGTGGGACCAGCCGGTGCCGATATGGATCAGCAGCGGCGTGAAGGTGCCCGCGATCAGACCGTAGATCGCCGCGTGGTCAAGCCGACGCAGCCCGGGGCGTGCCCGGTGCCAAGGCAGCATGTGATAGCAGGCCGAGGCCCCGAAGGAGAGGGCCAGCGTCGCCGCATAGATGCCGCAGGCAAGGATCAGCAGCGGGTCGAGGCGGCTTGCCGCCAGAACGATCAGGACGCCGCCGCCGACCAGGGCAAAGGTCAGGCCCACGGCGTGGACCAGGCCGTCGGCGCGGCGTTCGGCGAGGGTGGTGCTGGGATACATCTGGCGTCGGGCCCGGGCAGTTGCGGCGATTGTCCAGATATGGACCCGGGCGGGCATCATTCACAGGCTGACGCTGCGGCAGGGCCGGGTCCGCGCCGGGTCCGCGCCGGTGGCGGGCAGTCTGCGGATCACCAGCCGGGCGCCTAGAGGCCTGTGGGGTCGGGGAAAAGGAAAGGCCGGAAACACCGTGCACCTGGCGTTTCCGGCCGACCGGGGCTGTCGCTGCCCCGTCGTGTGGGTCTGCTCGCGTTTCCGCCCGGGAAAGCCTGGGTTCGGCCCCGTGGAAAGGCCTTGGCTTCGTGGCGTTGGAGGGTCAGGCCACGGCCCGACTCGTCATGCGCAGCGTGTGGCAAGAACCTGGATCGGCGCCACGGAAAGGGTTTCCCGGCGTCCGGATGCCCAGGGCATGGGGACTGTCAACTCTTCGGCTTCCTTGATCACCCGCTTCAACCATCTGCGTTCTTTTTTCATTGGTCTGATCCTCGTAATGGTCCAGCGGGTGGCCCGGGTCGGGTCCGTTGGATGTCACTGATTGCTGACCTTCAGACTGCCCCCGGTTTGAGGCGGCGCGAAGGCGGGGATCGGGAAAAAATCGCGCAGGCGCCCTTTTTTGGACAGGGCAGGGCAGGCAGTGGCCTTGGGCGCGACCCTTCAGCCAAGGGTCTGAAATCACGTGCTAAATGCCGGATATTGGCCCGACCGAACCCCGTTTGTCGTGCCAATTTCGGCGGGAATGGGGCGGCAAGGCGCCGCTCCGGTGCCCCTGCTCAGAGCCTGATCGAGGACATCAGCCGGCCGTAATCGGCCTCGTTCAGGTGGACCGAACGGCGGTAGGAATAGAAGGCGCCCGGATCCTCGTAGGTGCAGTGGCGGATCCACTCGGCGTCGCGGATCCCGGCGCTGCGCAGGCGGTGCAACCCGTAGCCCGGCAGGTCGAATTGCACCCGGTCGCCCTTGCCCTGGGCAAAGAACCTCTGGTTCTCGGGGTCGTCGTCCAGGAAACGCTCCATGAAGTCGGGCCCGACCTCGTAGTTCTTCTGGCTGATGGAGGGGCCGATGGCCGCGACGATACGCTCGCGCTGCGCGCCCAGTTCGACCATCCTGTCGATGGTCGCCTCAAGCACGCCGCCAAGCGCGCCTTGCCAGCCGGCGTGGGCCGCGCCGATCACCTGGGCCTCGTGGTCGGCGAAAAGCACGGGCTGGCAGTCGGCGGTCAGGATGGTCAGCGCATAGCCCGGCTGGCGGGTGACGATGGCATCGGCGCGCGGCTTCTCGGCGGGGGGCTCCCCGTCCAGCACGAAGACCTCGGCCGAGTGATACTGGTGCACCGAGAACAGCGAGGCGGGCGCGAGGTCCAGCGCCTCGGCCACGCGCGCGCGGTTGAGCGAGACCACATGGGCCTGATCCGAGGATCCGGCGCCGCCGTTCAGCTCGGCGTAGATGCCGGTCGAGGCCCCGCCTCTGCGGGTGAAAAACCCGTGGGCAAGGGGCATCAGAAGGTCGTTCGTCAGTATGTGAAGCGTCATGAACCGAATCCAGGGGGGGCGGATGTTTCAATGGGATGAATGGCAATCGTCTTGAAGAGGCTCCCCATTTCGTCGGGGTGGGTCAAGCGGCGATATGCACGCAGATGGGCCTCAAGCGCGGGATTGCCGGCGGCCCCGCCATCGGGGGGGCGGGCGGCCAGGGTACGGGCCAGCCGCTCGGCCCGGGCGCCGATGCCCAGGGCTTCGAGAAAGGCGCCCTGGGTCGTCATGCGGGTGGCGCGGGCGCCGGCGGCCTGGGCGGCCTCGGCCAGACGGGCGAAATCCACATGCGCGGTCAGATCGGCCTGGCCCGGGGCGGCGAGAGGGTCGACCGGCACGTGGCCGGCCACGGCCTGGAACGTGTCGCCCAGCGACTGCCAGTCGCCGTAATCCACGATCAACGCGGCGCCCCCATCTGCGGCGATGCGCCCGGCGATGGTGGCGAGGATGGCGTTGGCGGCGGGCCGGATCTCGACCACGTCGCCGGGGCCGGTGTCGGCCAGGCGATGGGCCAGCTCTCCCAGCCGGGCAGGGGGCGTGAGGCCGAGGGTCAGGGATGGCCCCTCCGTCCCCTCGGCGCCGCCCGCGGCCTCGGCAAGGCCCACGACCCGCTCCTGCCAGCCGTCGGCGTGGCGCTGGAACTGGCGGATGGGCAGGGCGTCGAAAAATTCGTTCGCCAGCAGGAAAAGCGGCCCCTCGGGAAGGTCCTCGACCCGGTCGATCCAGCGGGGCGGTTTCGGCAGGTCCAGCCCCTCGAGGGTGGCGCGCTGCCGGGCGATCAGGCGGGGGCTGGCCTCGACCAGGACGGGACGGGCGGCGGCGAGAAAGCCGGGCACGCCCCGGCCCGCGCGCAGGGCGTCGGCCATCAGCGTGCCACGGCCGGGCCCCAGCTCGGCCAAGTAGAACGGATTGGGTGCGCCCTGGTCCAGCCAGCACTGTGCCAGCCACAGGCCCAGCAGTTCACCGAACATCTGGGTTATCTCGGGCGCGGTGGTGAAATCGCCTTCCGCGCCGAAGGGCTCGGCGGTGGTGTAATAGCCATGCTCGGGGTGGAGCAGGCAGTCGCGCATGTAACTGTCCAGCCCGATGGGCCCGTCATGGGCGATGCGGCGGACAAGCTGTCGGGCAAGCGGGGTCATCGGCGTGTCAGGCCCCGGGCTGGGCCGTCCGGTCGCGTCGGATGGCGCGGAAGATCAGCCACAGGCCGAAGGCCAGCATCGGCAGCGACAGAAGCTGACCCATGCTCAGCCCGCCGGCGCCGATCTGCACGACGCGACCCAGCGGGTTGTCGGGGGTGATGAACTGGGCGTCGGCCTGCCGGACGAATTCCACCAGGAAACGCGCGACGGCATAGCCTGTCAGGAACACGCCCGTCAGAAGCCCCGGACGACGAAGCGCCCCCGAGGACGCCAGAACCACCAGCGCAAGGCCCAGCAGGATCCCTTCCATCCCCGCCTCGTAAAGCTGGGAGGGGTGGCGCGCGCAGACCCCCTCGACGCCGGGGCAGTTCTGGGCGGCCTGGCCGGGAAAGACCACGCCCCAGGGCAGATCGGTCGGGCGGCCCCAAAGCTCGGCGTTGATGAAATTCGCCAGCCGCCCCAGCAGGATGCCGGGGGGCGTCGCGATCGCCAGCACGTCGGCCACCGACAGGATGCGCAGCCCGTTCGCCCAGGCAAAGAGCAGCAGCGCCACGATGACACCCAGCATACCGCCGTGGAAGGACATCCCCCCCTCCCAGACGGCCAGGATCTCGCCGGGGTTCTGCATGTAATAGGCCGGCTGGTAGAACAGCACGAAGCCCAGTCGCCCGCCCAGGATGATCCCCAGGATCACCCAGGTCAGCAGCGATTCAAGCTGCTCGGAGGTCATGGCAGGGGTGTTGTTGGCCCAGAGGCCCGGTTTCTTCAGGTAGGAATTCGCAAGCCGCCAGCCCAGGATGATCCCCGTGATATAGGCCAGCGCGTACCAGCGCAGTGCCAGGTGAAAGCCGCCGATGTCGATGGCGAAGATCTCGGGGTCGATGTTCGGGAAGGGAAGGGTCGCGATCATGGGGTCTGGTGCCTTTCGGGGTCCGATCCTCTGTCCTTTGCGCGCCGGATGAAGTCAACCGCGCTCTCCCGGACTTGATGGGGCGTGTGTGGCGGCCCATATAGGGCAAAGCAACCCGGAGAGCCACGATGCAGACGCGCAACAAGATTTTCGACGATATCTCGCAACTGATGACCAATGCCATGGGCGTGGCCCAGGGCGCACGGGGAGAGGCCGAGACCGCCGTAAAGGGCATGATCGACCGTTGGCTGGCGGACCGGGATTTCGTTACCCGGGACGAGTTCGACGCCGTGCGGGCCATGGCCCAGAAAGCACGCGAGGAGAATGCCGCCCTGAAGGCACGGCTGGACGCGCTGGAAGACGGCAAGCCCGGCGCCGCGACGAAATCCGCCAAGACCGGCCCCAGCTCCGGCGCCAAGCCGGCCAAGCCTGCGAAGGCGGGGGCCACGAAGAAGACCGCGCCCAAGGCCGATCCCGACGGCACCAAGGCCTGAACCTGCCGCCCCACGGGGCGTGCCGGATAAATCCGTCTTTTCCACAGGCGCCGCCTTTTCGGGCGGCGTCTGTTTTTTTGTCAACAGGCCCCGGGCGATATCCCCAAGCCGGCAGCTTTCTGGGGATAAGCGGGAATTAGAGCTTTACTCGTTTCGTATTTGGGAACACCATATCTGGTATGGAGTTGGGCGGTTGTACCTAATTCCCAGGTCGGAACCCAGCGTCTGGTGGCAGCGCGCCAGCGGGCGACAATGAAAGGGGCAGCGCATGGCACTTTCCGAGCAGTACCTTCAAGCCGAAGACCTTCACCCCATCGACATGGTCGAATCCCTGGCCGAGCACCACGAATGGGAATTCGACCGGGTCGGCGACGACCAGATCGCCATGGCGATCGAGGGGCAGTGGCGGACCTACTCAATCACCTTGGCCTGGTCCGCTTATGACGCGACCCTGCGCCTGATCTGCACCTTCGAGATGGAGCCGCCGACCGACAAGCTTCCCGATCTCTATCACACGCTCAACCAGACCAACGACATGTGCTGGGCCGGCGCCTTCACCTACTGGGCCGAGCAGAAGCTGATGGTCTATCGCTACGGCCTTCTGCTGGACGGCGAGGCCATGGTCACACCCGAGCAGATCGACCGGCTTCTCAACGCCGCCGTGCGCAGCGCCGAGCGTTTCTACCCCGCCTTCCAGCTGGTCTGCTGGGGCAACGAGGCGCCCGACGATGCGCTTCAGGTCGCCATTGCAGAGGCCTACGGCCGCGCCTAACCTGCGGGTCCAATCATCGGACCAATCAGGGAAGACGCAATGAACATGAGCGAAGTCGCGGCGCGGGGCCTTGTCCTGCTGGGGTGTGGCCGGATGGGATCGGCCCTTCTCGAAGGATGGCTGAAACAGGGCCTGCCGCCGTCCTCGGTGCATGTGATCGATCCGAACCCCTCGGCCCGGCTGCGCGCTTTGGCCGAGGAGGGGCTGCACCTCAACGCCGATCTGCCCGAGGATGCCGCGATCGCGCTGATCGCGGTCAAGCCGCAGATGATGACCGACGCCCTTCCGGGGCTGCGTCGGCTGGCCGACGGTCGGACCCTGTTCGTGACCGTGGCCGCCGGCATCTCCTTTGCCGGCTACGAGGCCGTGCTGGGCGAGAATGCCCCGATTGTGCGCGCCATGCCCAACACTCCCGCCGCCGTCGGACGCGGCATCACCGCGATCATCGGCAATGGCCCGAGCACGCCGGCCCAGCTGGACCTGGCCGACGCGCTGTTGCAGGCGGTGGGCCAGACCGTGCTCCTCGACTCCGAATCGCAGATGGACGCGGTCGTCGGGCTGTCCGGGTCGGGGCCGGCCTATGTCTTCAACATGATCGAGGCGCTGGCCGCCGCCGGCGAGGCCCAGGGCCTGACGCCCGAGATGTCGCTGCATCTTGCCAAGGCGACCGTTGCGGGCGCCGGCGCGCTGGCCGAGGCGTCCCCCGAAGGCCCCGGCACCCTGCGCGAGAACGTGACCTCTCCCAATGGCACCACCTACGAGGCGCTCAAGGTGTTGATGGATCCCCAGACCGGGTTGGGGCCGTTGATGCGCAAGGCGGTGGCGGCCTCGGCCGACCGCAGCCGCGAGTTGGGCCGGACCGATGAGTGAGGTGGACGGCACGGAAGCGGCGCAAATAGCCACCTTCGACGATTTCCTGAAGATCGACATCCGGGTCGGCCGCATCACGCGCGCCGAACCCTTCCCGGAGGCGCGCAAGCCCGCCATCAAGCTGTGGGTCGATCTGGGTTCCGAACTGGGCGAGCGCAGAAGCTCGGCCCAGATCACCGCCCATTACACGCCCGACGAACTGGTCGGGCGGCGGGTCATGGCGGTGGTCAATTTCGCCCCGCGCCAGATCGGCAAGTTCATGTCCGAAGTGCTGGTCCTGGGCGTGCCCGACGCCGATGGCGAGGTCGTGCTGGTCGCACCGGACCACGACGTGCCTATCGGCGGCAGGCTGTACTGACTCGAGCGCTTGAAAATACGAGGCGAAGGCGAAAAGGGGGCTGCCGCAGAGGAAGCCGTCTCAATTTCGGCGATATTTCCCAAGGCGCGGGAACTACGGCACCCCCCACACTAAACCGACGAAATAATCGGCCACTCGTCACATTCCCCGGCACCAAAATCCCCAAGGAATGTCCATCATGATGAGCGCATAGTTAACAAATCGTAATGGGAAAGCGGTTCCGGTTTTCCCCCCAGCCGATTACCGGCCTTTTGACAACCGCGAAATCCGTCGCAGGCGGGCGGAAGGCGAAATTTCGCTTCCTTTAGCCATGTCAAAGGATTATCAGGCTCCTATGGGTACGGCAGGTGGGTATTTGAAGAAACACACGGAGGCTCTCGTCAAGGACGTGGGTTTCGAAGCCGCCTGCGCGCTGGCCGGCAAGTCCAAGGCCACCCTGGGACGCTATTATTCCACCAGCCCCGAGCATGAAGACCGGTTCATGCCGATCGACACGGTCGCCGCCCTGGAAGAGGCCGCCCGCTTTCCCCATGTCACCGCCGCCCTTGCCGACCTGCGGGGCGTGACCATTCAGTATGGTGGCACCCGCGAGCCCCGCTCGGGCGGGGTCAACGCGGACGTGGTGGCGCTGTCCCAGCGCTTTGCCTCGCTGATGGGGGAATACAACGTCGCGATCGAGGACGGGGTGATCTCGGCCAATGAGGCCAAGCGTCTGCTGCGCGAGACCAACGAGATCCAGCAGGTCCTGCTGGAGATGCGCCTGCATCTCGAGGACGAGACCATCGGCTGATCGGCCGCCGTCACGATGACGGCAGCGCCCTTCAGATGAAGGGCACCAGCGGCACGCCACAGGCCGACAGAAGCAGTGGCAGGCTCAGCATCAGTAAAACGCGCATCTTTCGTCCCCCGTTGGTTCGGTCCAAGGGTGGCCTGTCGTCCCGGGCCCTGCAAGCCGAACCCCGCCTTCCCGTGCGCCGACGACCCCTCTGCCGAAACATGACGCAGCAGGGCCACAGCGCCGGCGCCTGTCCCGTGACATCGCCCAAAGAAAAGGGGGCCGCCGCAGCAGCCCCCGATCATTTCCCCGATGGCGGGTGGTTCAGCCCTGGAGGGCCTGCACGCCGATCTCGCCCTCGCGTGCCGAGCGCATCGCCAGCGCAGCGGCATGGGAGGCCGCGGCGGTGGTGAAGTAGGGGATCTTGTCGTAAAGCGCGACCGCGCGCATCGAACGCGAGTCCTCGACTGCCTGGGCGCCCTCGGTGGTGTTCATCACCAGGGCGATCCCGCCGTCCTTCATCATGTCGACGATGTTCGGACGGCCCTCGTAGACCTTGTTCACCACGGTCGATTCCACCTTGTTGGTGGTCAGGAACTCGGCCGTGCCGCGGGTCGCGACGATCTCGAAGCCCAGCTCGCGCAGGATCTTGGCGGTCTCGACCAGCTCGGGCGTCTTGTCGGCGTCCTTGATCGACAGGAAGACCCGGCCCGACTGGGGCAGGACGGTGCCGGCACCCAGCTGCGCCTTGAGGAAGGCGCGCGCGAAGCTGGCGTCATAGCCCATGACCTCGCCGGTCGAGCGCATCTCGGGCCCAAGCAGCGTGTCGACGCCCGGGAAGCGGGCGAAGGGCAGGACGGCTTCCTTGACCGCGAATCCTTCGATCTGCGGGTCTTTCAGGTCGAAGGCCGAAAGCTTCTCGCCGGCCATGACCCGTGCCGCGATCGAGGCGATGGGGCTGCCGACGGCCTTGGCGACGAAGGGCACGGTGCGCGAGGCGCGGGGGTTGACCTCGATCAGGTAGATTTCGCCATCCTTGACCGCGAACTGGATGTTCATCAGGCCGACCACGCCAAGGGCCAGCGCCAGCGCGCGGGTCTGGACGTGCAGCTCGTCGATGATCGACTGGGGCAGCGAGTAGGGGGGCAGCGAACAGGCGCTGTCGCCCGAGTGCACGCCGGCCTCTTCGATATGCTGCATGATGCCGGCGACATGCACGTCTGTGCCGTCGCAGATGGCGTCCACGTCGATCTCGACCGCGCCGGACAGGTAGCTGTCCAGCAGCACGGGGCTGTCGCCCGAGACCACCACGGCCTCGGCGATGTAGCGCTCCAGCTGGGGCATGTCGCGGACGATCTCCATCGCCCGGCCGCCCAGCACGTAGGAAGGGCGGATCACCAGCGGGAAGCCGATTTCCTGCGCGATCATCATCGCTTGGGCGTCGGTCGAGGCGATGCCGTTATGGGGCTGCTTCAGGCCAAGGCGCTGGACAAGTGCCTGAAACCGCTCGCGGTCCTCGGCAAGGTCGATGGCGTCGGGCGAGGTGCCAAGGATCGGGATGCCCTCGGCCTCCAAAGCGTTGGCCAGCTTCAGGGGCGTCTGGCCGCCGAACTGGACGATCACGCCGTGCAGGGTGCCGTTGGACATCTCGACCCGCAGGATCTCCATCACATGCTCGAAGGTCAGCGGTTCGAAATAAAGCCGGTCCGAGGTGTCGTAGTCGGTCGAGACCGTCTCGGGGTTGCAGTTAACCATGATCGTCTCGTAACCGGCATCGGTCAGCGAGAAACAGGCGTGGCAGCAGCAATAGTCGAACTCGATCCCCTGACCGATCCGGTTGGGGCCGCCGCCAAGGATGACCACCTTCTTGCGGTCGCTGGGGCGCGATTCGCATTCCACGTCGCCCATCGCGTCGGCTTCGTAGGTGGAATACATGTAGGGGGTCTGGGCCTCGAACTCGGCGGCGCAGGTGTCGATCCGTTTGAAGACGGCGTTGACGCCAAGGTTGCGGCGGGCGCGGCGCACGGTGCCCTCGTCGCGGCCGGTCAGCTTGGCCAGACGCGCGTCGGTGAAGCCCATCATTTTGAGCTTGCGCAAACCGTCTTCGGTCAGGGGCAGGCCATCGCGACGGATGGCGGCCTCGGCCTCGACGATCTCGCGGATGCGGGCCAGAAACCACGGATCGAACGAGGTCGCGGCCTGAATGGCGTCATTGTCCAGCCCGTGGCGCATGGCCTGGGCGATCACCCGGATGCGGTCCGGGGTCTGGGCGCTGAGCGCCTTGGTGATGGCGGCCATGTCGGGGGCGCCGGGGATGTCGATCTCGTCAAAGCCGGTCAGGCCGGTCTCCATCGAGGCCAGCGCCTTTTGCAGCGACTCGTGGATGGTGCGGCCGATGGCCATCGCCTCGCCCACCGACTTCATCGCCGTGGTCAGGTTGTTCTGGGCGCCGGGGAACTTCTCGAAGGCGAAGCGCGGGATCTTGGTGACCACATAGTCGATGGTCGGCTCGAAGCTGGCGGGCGTCACCTTGGTGATGTCGTTGTCCAGCTCGTCCAGCGTATAGCCGACGGCGAGCTTGGCGGCGATCTTGGCGATGGGGAAGCCCGTGGCCTTGGAGGCCAGCGCCGACGAGCGCGAGACCCGCGGGTTCATCTCGATCACGACCATGCGGCCGTCTTCGGGGTTCACGGCCCATTGCACGTTCGAGCCGCCGGTCTCGACGCCGATCTCGCGCAGCACGGCCAGCGAGCCGTTGCGCATGATCTGGTATTCCTTGTCGGTCAGGGTCAGCGCGGGGGCCACGGTGATCGAATCGCCCGTGTGCACGCCCATCGGGTCCACATTCTCGATGGCGCAGACGATGATGGCGTTGTCGTTGCGGTCGCGCACGACCTCCATCTCGAACTCTTTCCAGCCCAGCAGGGATTCGTCGATCAGGATCTGGTTGACCGGCGAAGCGTCGAGGCCGGTCTTGCAGTAATGTTCGTAGTCGTCGCGGTTGTAGGCCACGCCGCCGCCGGTACCGCCAAGGGTGAAGGCGGGGCGGATGATCGCCGGCAGGCCGACGTATTCGATGGCGTCCATGCATTCCTGCATGTTGTTGGCGATGGTGGCCTTGGGGTTCTCCAGACCGATGCGGTCCATCGCCTCGCGGAACAGCTTGCGGTCCTCGGCCATCTCGATGGCCTCGCGGTTGGCGCCGATCAGCTCGACGCCGAATTTCTCAAGCACGCCCATGTCGGCCAGCGCCAGCGAGGTATTCAGCCCGGTCTGTCCGCCCATCGTGGGCAGCAGCGCGTCGGGACGTTCCTTCTCGATGATGCGGGCGACGATCTCGGGGGTGATGGGCTCGATGTAGGTGGCATCGGCCATGTCCGGGTCGGTCATGATCGTGGCGGGGTTCGAGTTGACCAGAACCACGCGATAGCCTTCCTCGCGCAGGGCCTTGCAAGCCTGTGCACCGGAATAGTCGAACTCGCAGGCCTGTCCGATGACGATAGGCCCTGCGCCGATGATCATGATGGTTTTGATGTCGGTTCTTTTCGGCATGGCGGCAGTTTCCCCGAAGCGGCTTGCCCGGACGAACCGGGCCAGTGTGTCATGTTCCAAATTGACGCGGTTATAGAGGGACGGCCCCGTGTTGCAAGGCCGGTTTCTGCCCCGGGCGGCGGTTGGCGGCAGAAACCGCCGGTCGGCTGGCAGCACAGGGGCGAGGAAAGGGGCGCAAGGCCCCCGCAGGGCGGGTGCGCCGCCCTTGGTGCGATTCCCGGCCGGTCGCCTTGCCGCGTGCCCGCCTATTCGGCGGCGCGGGTCATCGCCTGGTCCTCGCCGCCGCCGTATAGGTAGTCTCGGGTCAGCGGCACGGCGTTCATGCTGGGGCTCAGCTGGAACTGGAACACCGACTGTCGCGCATGGCGGAAGGTCATCTCGGACGCCAGCATGTAATACCGGAACATGCGCACGAACCGCTCGTCGTAAAGCGCGCGGATCTGCTCGACATTCTCGTCGAAGCGCATCCGCCAGTGGCGCAGGGTTTCGGCGTAATGCATGCGCCAGACCTCGACATCCGTGGTCACCAGGTCCTCCTTCTCGATCGCTTCAAGCACCTCCGACATGGCCGGAACGTAACCGCCAGGAAAGATGTACTTGGCGATCCAGGGGCTGGTGGCCCCCGGCGGCGTGCCGCGCCCGATCGTGTGGATCAAGGCGATTCCATCGGGCACCAGCAATTGCTGAACCTTGCGGAAATAGTCGCGGTAGTGGGGCACGCCCACATGTTCGAACATGCCGACCGAGACCACGCGGTCGAACCGTTCGGCGACCGCGCGGTAATCCTGCAGCCGGAATTCGATCTGCTCGGCAAGGCCCGCCTCCTCGGCGCGGCGGCGGGCCACGCCAAGCTGTTCCTCGCTGAGGGTCAGGCCGACAACCCGGACCCCATAATCGCGCGCCAGCGTCAGCGCCATGCCGCCCCAACCACAGCCGATGTCCAGCACCCGCATTCCCGGGCGCAGCAGCAGCTTGGCGGCGATATGGGCCTTCTTCTGGGCCTGGGCCTCTTCCAGCGTGTCGTCTGGATGGCGGAAATAGGCACAGGAATATTGCCGGTCCTCGTCGAGGAACAACTCGTAGAGGCGCCCCGACAGATCGTAGTGATGGGCGACGTTTGACTGGGCGCTACGCGCGGTGTTGCGCTGCCGGATGCGACGCATCGCCTTTTGCGCCTTGAGGTTGGCGTCCAGGATCCAGCTGCGCCCCCCGGCCGAGCGGTTGGCGATCAGAAGCGCAAGAAAGCCCTCCAGGTCGTCACCGTCTATGGTCAGGGTCTGGTCCATGTAGGCCTCGCCCAAGGCGAGATCGGGGTTGAGGACAAGCCGACGGGGCAGGGCGGGATCGTTCAGGCGAACGACCATCGGCTTCTGCGGGCCGGTGCCGTAGCTTCGTTCTTGCCCGTCGGGGAATACGACCCGAAGCCGTCCCTGGCGGAACAGGCGTCCGAGCATCTGGTCAAGCAGGCTGATCCACATGGCAACCTTCCATTCTCATGAGGTCCGAAATCTGGACCCGCGCGGCGGAATGCGACCGCGTATTTGCGTAAAACAGGGATATTCTGGGACGGTATAAACCACTTGTAAAGATTTACCCCGTTTCACAGTTTGGAGAACCGGGTTTGCCATGATCGCCTGGTGGCAGCCGCGATCGGGGCTGGGTGGCGGGTTCCCGCGCTGGAATCTTCGGCTGCCCGAGCCTCCCTCGGGGGATGCGCGCGCCCGGGCCACCTCCAAGGGGCCGATCCGGCCGCCGCGACGGCACGGCACCGCTGCATCCCTTGACTTCCGGGCGCTTGCGGTATGTATCGGCGCAAACCAGTTATCCGCACGATACCTGACCGAAATCCGTCCAAGACGCCCGCCCGAGGAACCGAAATGCACGCTTTCCGCACCCATACCTGCGCCGATCTCGACAAATCCAACGTCGGCGATACCGTCCGCCTGTCGGGCTGGGTCCACCGGGTGCGCGACCACGGCGGCATCCTGTTCATCGACCTGCGTGACCATTACGGCGTGACCCAGGTGCTGGCCGACCCCGACAGCCCCGTTTTCGCCGATGTCGAGAAGGTGCGCAGCGAATGGTGCATCCGCATCGACGGCACCGTGAAGGCCCGCGACCCCGAGCTGGTGAACCCCAAGATCCCCACCGGCGAGGTCGAGGTCTTCGTACGCGACATCGAGGTTCTGGGCGAGGCTGCGGAACTGCCGCTGATGGTCTTCGGCGATCAGGAATACCCCGAAGAGACGCGTCTGCGCTATCGCTTCCTGGACCTGCGCCGCGAGAAGCTTCAGCGCAACATGACCCTGCGCTCGGACGTGGTGGCCTCGATCCGCAAGCGGATGTGGGGTGCGGATTTCCGCGAGTATCAGACGCCGATCATCACCGCGTCCTCTCCCGAGGGCGCGCGCGACTTTCTGGTGCCCTCGCGCCTGCATCCCGGCAAGTTCTACGCGCTGCCCCAGGCACCGCAGCAGTTCAAACAGCTGATCATGGTCTCGGGCTTCGACAAGTATTTCCAGATCGCCCCCTGTTTCCGCGATGAAGATCCGCGCGCCGACCGTTCGCCCACCGATTTCTACCAGCTCGACATGGAGATGTCGTTCGTCACCCAGCAGGACGTGTTCGACACGATCCAGCCCGTGGTGCAGGGCATCTTCGAGGAATTCGGCGGCGGCCGCAAAGTCGACACCACGTGGGAGCAGATCAGCTATCGCGACGCGGCCATGTGGTATGGCACCGACAAGCCCGACCTGCGCAACCCGATCAAGATGCAGGACGTGTCCGAGCATTTCCGCGGCTCGGGCTTTGCCATCTTCGCCAAACTGCTGGAACAGGACGGCACCCAGATCCGCGCCATCCCCGCCCCCAAGGGCGGCAGCCGCAAGTTCTGCGACCGCATGAACGCCTTCGCCCAGAAAGAGGGTCTGCCCGGCATGGGCTACATCTTCTGGCGCGAGACCGACGGCCAGATGGAGGCCGCCGGCCCCCTCGCCAAGAACATCGGCCCCGAGCGGACCGAGGCCATCCGCCAGCAACTTGACCTGGGCGTGGGCGACGCGGCCTTCTTCCTTGGCGGCAAGCCGTCGGCCTTCGAGACCGTCGCCGGCAAGGCCCGCACCGAGATCGGCAACGAGCTTGGGCTCACCGACACCGACCGCTTTGCATTCGCCTGGATCGTCGACTTCCCGATGTACGAGAAGGACGAGGAGACCGGCGCGATCGACTTCTCGCACAACCCCTTCTCGATGCCCCAGGGCGGGCTGGAGGCGCTGCAGGGCGATCCGCTGGAGGTCCTTGGCTACCAGTATGACCTTGCCTGCAACGGCTACGAGCTGATCTCGGGCGCGATCCGGAACCACAAGCTGGACATCATGTACAAGGCGTTCGAGCTGGCGGGCTATGGCCCCGAAGAGGTCGACAAGCGCTTCGGCGGCATGGTCAAGGCGTTCCGCTACGGCGCACCGCCCCACGGCGGTTGCGCGGCCGGCATCGACCGGATCGTGATGCTGCTGGCCGACGAGGCCAACATCCGCGAGGTCATCATGTTCCCGATGAACCAGCGCGCCGAGGACCTGATGATGGAGGCTCCCTCGGAGCCCACCAACGAGCAGCTACGCGAATTGCGCCTGCGGGTCATCCCCGCCGAGGATTGATCCCGTCCATCGAATTTACACCAATGAATGTGCAAACGCCGGCCCTCAACAGGCCGGCGTTTTACTTTCCGTGAGCGTCGTAATGAAACTCAGTCCTCGAGGCTGTCGGCGACCTTCTTGTCGACCAGCTTGCGCTCCTCGTCCTTGCGGGACAGGAACCGGCGGCCGTAGCCCTCGATCTCGGAGGCGTCGATCACTTCCTTGGCGCGGCTGAAGACCTCGTCCTCTTCCTCGTCGATGTGATGCTCGTATTCCTCGCGCAGCTTCTTGAACTTCTCAAGCCATGCGCCCTGGGACATGTCCATCTCGTTCAGCTCTTCCAGCAGATCGTCCAGCTGCTGATGCTCGTGCACCGAGTGGCGGGCGGCGTCCTGGCCCCAGGTCTTCGAGATCAGCTTGGAATAGAAGGTCTCTTCCTCGGCGGCGGCGTGGGATTTGACGTCGTAATAGAAGCTTTCCCAAGCCTCGCGCCGCTCCTCGCTGTCGCCGCTGGTGGCTGCGATGCGCTCCAGCAGGGCGCGGTGTTCTTCGTGGTCGGCCATGATGGCCTCGTAAATGTTCGGCATCTGTAATCTCCCCGGGGGCTGTTCGTGCGATCAACGCCGCGTGAGGTCGCAATGTTCCGCCGGTTCCATCCGCCAAGGCCGCCCGGGCCGCGTCTTCGCCCGTGCCTTGGGTCCCGGCGGGTGCTAAACTGTTCCGGCCGGGCCCCTGTCGCCGACGCCCATCCAGACGGAGTGCGCAAGATGACCGCCAAAGCGACGATCAGCGCCATCCGCTTCGGGACCGGCCTGTCACCGCGTTATCCCGCGCCCGCCGACGCCGCCGCGCTGATGGCGGGGTTGGACGCCCCCGACGAGGCCGCCCGCCGCTTTCCCATGCAGTCCTTCGAGGCCCGGCGCGTCACGGCCGACGCCTTCCAGACCCTGCGACGGCAGATGAAATCGGATCGCAGCAATGCCGAGGTCAAGGCGCGGCTGAAGGCCGCCGGCAAGGAGATGGATGCCGGCACCGCCCGCGACGCGATGAATTTCCTGTCCCGCGGTATCCACTCACCCGCGCCGCTGCGCGAGCGGCTGACCTGGTTCTGGGCCGATCATTTCACCGTGCGCGCCCGCCCGCGTGCCCTGCGCGGCGCGGTCACGAACTATGTCGAGGATGCGATCCGCCCCCATGTCGCCGGCCGGTTCGGCGCCATGCTGCGGGCCGTCGTAACCCATCCGATGATGCTGGAATACCTGGACCAAAGCCGGTCCTTCGGCCCGAATTCTCCGGTCGGCCTGAAGAAGGGCAGGGGCGTCAACGAGAACCTCGCCCGCGAGATGCTGGAGCTGCACACCCTTGGCGTGGGCGGCCCCTATGACCAGCAAGACGTCAAGCAGATGGCGCTGTTGCTGACGGGTCTATACGCCGACCTTGGCCGCGGTTTCACCTATCGCCGCAACATCGCAGAGCCGGGGACGAAGACCGTTCTGGGTCAGCGGTTTGGCGGTAAGCGGCCGGCGATCGAGGATATTCACGCAGCCCTCGAGATGCTGGCCCGCCATCCCGCCACGGCCCGGCACCTGGCGCGGAAGCTGGCGGTGCATTTCCTGGGGCCCGCCCCGCCGGACGACCTGATCGAGGCGATGGCCGGGGCCTATCTGGCAGGGGGTGACGACCTGCGCGCCATGACCGCCGCCATGCTGGACCACCCCGCCGCGTGGGAGCCGCTGGGCACCAAGGCCCGCCGCCCGCTGGAATTTATCGTCGCCGCCTATCGCGCCCTCGATCCCGAGGAGGAGGCGCTGCACCGGATGAAGCGCAAGGACCGGCAGCGCAGCATCTTCGGGCCCCTGTCGGTGATGGGCCAGCCCTTCCAGCAGCCCTCCGCCCCCAACGGCTGGCCCGAGGAGGACGAGGCCTGGATCACCCCCCAGGCAATGGCCGCCCGGATCCAGTGGGCGATGGCCGTGCCCTCCGAGGTCCATCGCGACCTGCCGGACCCGCGGCTTTTCCTCGAGACGGCCCTGGCGGACGCGGCGGACGGGCGGCTGCGCTTCGCCGTCTCGGCGGCCGAGACACGCTGGGAAGGGGTCGGCCTGGTGCTGGCCTCTCCGGCGTTCAACCGGCGATGAGCGGCAAGGAGAGGCAGATGGACAGACGCAGTTTTCTGAAATCGGGCGCGCTGCTTGGCTGTTCGGCGGCGGCGCATCCCTTCCTGACCAGCGTCACCCTGGCCAGTGCCCCGACCGACAACCGCCTGGTGGTGATCGTGCTGCGCGGCGGGCTGGACGGGACCGACATGGTGCAACCCTATGGCGATGCGCGGCTTTCGCGTTACCGCCCGAACCTGCTGGCGGGGCCCGATGCGGGGGCCGAGGATCTTGACGGGTTCTTCGCGCTGAACGGGTCCTTCGCGCCCTTGATGCCGCTCTGGCGCAAGGGAGAGCTGGCCTTTGCCCACGCGGTTTCGACCCCCTATCGCCAGCGGCGTAGCCATTTCGACGGCCAGGACCTTCTCGAGGCCGGGACCGGGCCCGACGTGGGCGGTGCCCTGGCCCGCCAGGGCTGGCTGAACCGGATGCTGCAGGTGACGCCGGGCCTGTCGGCCCAGACCGCCTTCGCGGTGGGGCGCGCCAACATGCGGATCCTTGACGGTGACCTGTCGGTGCCCAGCTGGTCGCCCGCCACCCGGCTGAACCTGTCGCCCCGCAGCCAGCGCCTGTTGGAGGAGGTCTATCACGACGATCCCCTCTTCCGCGAGGCCGCCGCCGAGGCGATGGCCCTGGCCGAGGGGCTCGATATGGGTTCCTTGGACGGGGGCTATGCCGGCGGCGCGATGGCACTGGGCGAGATGGCCGCCGCCGCCCGCCGCGAGGAGGCCCCCGATGCCCTGGCCAGCTTTGCCGCCGACCGGCTGCTGGAGGACACGCGCATCGCCGCCTTCTCGATCAACGGCTGGGACACCCACCAGAACCAGGGGCGCGGGCTGCGCAATGCTGCCAAGCGGCTGAACGCCGCGATCCTGGCCCTGCGCGACCGTCTCGGCCCCGTCTGGGGGCGGACCACCGTGCTGGCCATGACCGAGTTCGGGCGCACCGTGGTCGAGAACGGATCGGGCGGCACGGATCACGGCACGGGCGGCGTTCTGGTGATGGCCGGCGGTGCCCTCTCGGGGGCGCGGGTTCACGGCGAGTGGCCCGGCCTGGGCGAAAGCGCCTTGCTGGATCGCCGCGACCTGCGGCCGACGCGGGACGTGCGCGCCTACGCGGGCTGGGCGCTGCGGGGGCTTTACGGGCTTGACCGTGGCGCGGTCGAGGACGTGATCTTTCCGGGGCTGGAACTGGGCGCGGATCCGGGAATTCTTGCCTGAACGGGCGGGATCGGTTCTTGCCATGGCGACATGCGCGGGTAAGGATTCGCCCACGCCACGAGGATGCGCCACGACGGAACGGGGGCGGGATGCAGGAAGATCGACGACTGGACGAGGCGCTGCCGCGCTGGAACGCGCCGCCCGCGCCGCGGCGCGAGCCGCTCGAGGGGCGACTGGTCCGGCTGGAGCCGATGGACGCCGACCGCCACGCGGCCGAGCTGCACCGCGCCTTCTCCCGCGATACTGCCATGTGGGATTACCTGCCCTATGGGCCCTTCGCCTCGGCCGCGGGCTACCACCGCTGGGTGCGGGAGTTCGCATCCGGAGAGGACCCGCTGTTCTACGCGGTGCGCGACCTGGCCGAGGGGCGTTGCACCGGCGTGGCAAGCTTTCTGCGCATCAAGCCCGAGAGCGGCAGCCTGGAGATCGGCCACGTCGCGTTTTCCCCGGAGTTGCGGCAGACGGCGGCGGCGACCGAGGTCTTCTACCTGATGATGCGCTGGGCCTTCGGCGCCGGCTACCGCCGGCTGGAATGGAAATGCGACGCCACCAACCTCGCCTCGCGCCGTGCCGCCGAGCGGCTGGGCCTAAGCTACGAGGGCACGTTTCGCCAGGCCAATGTCGTGCGCGGGCGCAACCGGGACACGGCCTGGTTCGCGGCGATCGACAAGGACTGGTCGGCGCTGGAAGAGGCCTTTCGCGCCTGGCTGGAGCCCGCCAACTTTGGTGCGACGGGCCGCCAGCGTGAGCGCCTGGGCAACCTGACCTCCCTGGTCCGTGTCTCCTCCGATCCGATGCTGCGCGACCTGGCGCGATAGGACCGGTCGGCGCGGGGGGGGGTGCCTGACTTGCCGCCTGACTGGCCCTCGGCGGGCCGAAGGACGCCCTACCTCGAAGGTCCCTCATGCGATGCCCCACGGTCGGCATCTTCGGCGACAAGACTGTGGCCCGTAGGCCCCTTGGGAGGCACGGCACCTTACTCCTTACTGCGCGGCCAGGTGCGCGGGGCCTTCATCCGCTAGATCAGAGGGGGTTTCTCCAATCGCTCGTGGATGGCCTGCTCAAGGGCGGGAAGGCTGGACCGGCCGGCCCGCGCGAGATCGCGGGCGGCGCGGCCCAGCTCCGCGTCGGCGCTGATGAGGGCCAGCCCGCCGACGAATTGCGCCACGTAGGGAAGATGGGCCTCTCCGGGCCGGTGGATGAGCCGCCTGGCCTGACGAAGATCGTCACGAAACGTCAGCTGATCGGGTGCTTGGCCGCAGTGGGCGCTGGCGGAGGGCACAGGCCGGTCGGTCGGCGCAGGCCCCGTGACCGGTGCGACTTTGACAACCGAAACGCCCCGGTCTGCCGTTGCTTGGCGCGTGGTCTGCGCGGTTCCGGGGATCCGGCCGCTTGTCCGAGATGCCGCGTCGGGAAGGGCGGCAGGTGCCGTGCCTGGCGCTCGTCCGGTTGCAGGATACGTGCCATGCCGCGCGGAGATGCTTTCGACGATCGGATCACCCCGCTCCAGCGCGGTGAAGCGGCAGGCGGCGGCGCTTTCGGGTGGCAGGCTGTTGCGCAGGATCCGCTGGAAGGCGGCGAGGGAGCCGAAGGGCTTGGCCACGAAGCCATCCGCGCCGCCGATCAGCGCCTCCTTCATGCGGGTGTCGTCGCCGCTGGTGGCGATGATGGCGGGGCAGGTGGGCTGCTGGCGCAGCTCTGCCACCAGGTCGAGGCCGGATCCGTCGGGCAGGCCGATGTCCACGATGACCAGCGCCGGCCGGTATGTCGCGAGATGCCGCCGTGCGGATTTCAGGCAATCGGCGCGCCTGACCCGTATGCCGCTGGCCTGGCAAAGCCGGCGGATCGCGTCCGAGGCGCAGCGGCTGTCTTCGACCAGAAGGATCGTGACGCTGTGGGGCAGGGCCCCCGGCGGGTGCGGAGCGGGGCGCACCAAACGCTCCCCGTCGGCACCAACCGCTTTGTCACCCGGGCATTCCCCCGAGCGTTCCGGCGTGTGCCCGTCTCCAGCCGCTCCATACGTGCCCTTCGCCGGACCCGTCCATTCAATGACCTTCGCCGTCATGTCTGCCCCCGTTATCCCATTGCCAAGTCCCGATCAGAACCGAGTCGGCTTACCATCCGGTGAATGCTCGAACGCGCCGCGGGGCCTCGGGAAGGGGGCGGTGACGCCACGGCTCGTGCAGGCGTGCGCGGATGCGCCCCTTGCGCCCGGGCGCGGCGGCGAACATAACTCGGGCATTGCGAAAAGGAGTTCTGGCATGATCGGACGTCTCAACCACGTCGCCATCGCCGTCCCGGACCTTGAGGCCGCGGCGGCGCAGTATCGCGGCGTTCTTGGGGCCGAGGTCGGCCCGCCCCAGGCCGAGCCCGATCACGGCGTGACGGTGGTCTTCATCACCCTTCCCAACACCAAGATCGAGCTTCTGCATCCGCTGGGCGAGGGCAGCCCCATCGCGGGCTTTCTGGAAAAGAACCCTGCCGGTGGCATCCACCACATCTGCTACGAGGTCGAGGATATCCGTGCGGCCGCCGCCCGGCTGACGGAAAGCGGGGCGCGGGTGCTGGGTTCGGGCGAGCCGAAGATCGGCGCCCATGGCAAGCCGGTGCTGTTCCTGCATCCCAAGGATTTCAACGGCACGCTTGTCGAACTTGAGGAGGTCTGAGCCATGTCCATCACCTCATCCATCGTCCTGTTGGCGGTCCTGTGGTTCCTGTCGCTGCTGATCCTGCTGCCCATCCGTTTCAAAAGCCAGGGAGACGCGGGCGACGTCACCCCCGGCACCCCGGCCTCGGCCCCGGCGCAGCCCCATGTGAAGCGCAGCTTCATCCTGGCGACCATCGTGTCGGTGCCGCTGTGGCTGCTGCTGATGGGGGTGATCCTGTCGGGCGTGATCGGCTTGGAGGATTTCGACCTTTTCCACCGCTTCGGACCCTCGGCCGACGATCCGTTCTGATCGATCCGACGGCGGCCGCCGGGCTTAACCCCGGCGGCGCGCGTCGCGCTGTTCCAGCATGTGGAAGAGGTGGGTGAAGCTTGCCGCTCCCAGGATCGGCACCAACAGGTTGACCACCGGAACCGTCAGCGGCACCGCCATCAGCGCGCCGGCAAGCCATATCGTGCCCGTGTGGCGGCGACGGGCCCGGCGGGCGCCTTCGCGGCCAAGCCTGCGGATCGCCACCATCTGGTAATACTCCCGCCCCAGCAAGAAGCCGTTCACCGCCCAGAAGACGAAGGGCGCCGCCGGCGCCAGCAGCAGGTAGATCACCAGCGCCACGAGGTTCACCGCGATCAGCACCCCCAGGAACGACAGCGCGTCGCGCAGCCCCTCAAGCATGCCGATGCGGCGGGCGGGTTCCAGTTCGGGGTAGTGACGAGCCTCGACCGCGTCGGCCACGTCGTCGAGGAACAGGCCGGTAAAGGCCGCCGCCACCGGCACCATCAGAAAGACCGACAGCGCCAGCATCAGCAACACGCCCGCGACCGAGGCGATGTTGTCGATCCAGGTGATCTCGCCGATCCAGGGCAGGGTGAAGCTGTCGGGGGTCAGCCATTCGATGCCACCGACGAACAGCACCGTTGCCCCGGCCAGCAGCGCCAGCGTCAGGCCAAGGCCCAGCAGCAGCGTCCGGCGGAAGGGCCGGTCGCCAAGCTGCGCCAGGGCGCGGGCAAATGCGGTGAAGATCATTCCTCGACCCAGGTGACCTTGGCGTCCAGGTTCGGGCGCGGACGCTCGGGCGGGGCGACGGTCTCGGTGCCGATATGGATGAAGCCTGCGACGTATTCCTCTTCGGCCAGGCCCAGCCCCTCGGTCATGAAGCGCCGGTCATGGCTGGCCCAGCCGGTCAGCCAGTTGGCGCCCCAGCCCGCCGCCAGCGCGGCGTTGAGCAGCGAGAGGCACACGGCACCGGCAGACAGGGTCTGCTCGATCGCCGGGACCTTGTCCGAGGGCACGGGGCAGGCGATGACGGCGACAACCACCTCGGCGGTGGCGAACTGAGCTTCCATCTTGGCGATCTGATCGGGGCCGAGGCCGGAGTCGGGGCCAATCCCGGCCACCAGTTCCGCAAGCCGCACCAGGGCCGGCTTGGTCAGCACCATGAAACGCCAAGGCTCCAGCTTGCCGTGATCGGGGGTGCGCGCGGCGGCGGTCAGCAGCGGCAGCAGCTCGGCCCGCGAAGGGCCGGGGGCGCGCAGGGTCTTCGCGGGGCGCGACCGGCGGGTCATCAGGAAATGCAGGGCGGCGGAATCGGGCTGGGGCATCGGCGTCCTTTGCTTTGTCTTGGCAGGACCCGCGCGCGTGCCGGCGGGGCCCTGCACCGAGATCGTGGTTTCAGGCGCCGGGGTCAAGGGCGCGGGAGCGCGGGGCGGGGCGGAGGCGGGCGCGCCCCTCAGAAGAAATGCGCCCGCAGCTCGTCGATATGGGCATCAAGGAAGCGCCGGGTCGCGCCCCGGGGCTGGCGGGCGGCGAACATGTCGGCCAGCGGGTCGGGGGCGCGGATGGCGCTGCCCGACATCTCGGCCAGGACTGCATGGCCGCAGAAGGGCACGTAGGCCTCGGAATAGCCGCCCTCGTGGACCAGGGTCAGCCGCCCCGCACACAGCAGATCGGCCGCCTCGACCATCCGCTCGGTCATGGCGCGGAAGGTCTCGGCGGTGCAAAGCATCCGGCCCAGCGGATCCACCGCCGCCGCGTCGAAGCCGCAGGCGACGATGATCGCGTCGGGCTGGAACCTTTCGAGGGCGGGGATCACCAGATGGTCCATGGCCGCCATGTAGGTGGCATGGCCCGATCCGGCGGGCAGGGGGATGTTCATGTTGAACCCTTCGCCCCGGCCGGCACCGATGTCGGCCGCGTCGCCGGTGTCGATCGGGTAGTTGCGGTCCTGGTGGACCGAGATCGTCAGCACGTCGTCCCGGTCGTAGAAGATCGCCTCGGTCCCGTTGCCGTGGTGCACGTCCCAGTCGACGACGGCGATACGCTCGGTCAGGCCCTCGGCCAGGGCGGCCTCGATCGCGATGGCGATATTGGCCAGCAGGCAGAACCCGTTGGGAAATTCCGGCAGACAGTGATGACCTGGCGGGCGCGAGAGGGCGTAGGCGTTGTCATGCTGGCCGCGCAGGACCGAGAAAAGCGCGCTGCGGGCCAGACCGGCCGAGAGGGCCGCGATGTCGAACCCGCCCTTGGCGAAGGGCGTGCGCAACCCCAGCTCGCCGCCGATATCGTTCGACAGGGCGCGGAAGCGATTCAGGAAGTCGCGGGGGTGGACGCGGGCCAGTTCCTCCTCGGTGGCGGCCTGGCCGTGGCGGACATCCAGCTCGGCCATCAGCCCCGTCACCTCGACCAGGTTCTTCAGGCGCCGCTTGGTCTCGGGGTTCTCGGGCAGGCCCCCCATCGAGGGCTGCACCAGCCCGCCGCCGGGTCCGCCCACCTGCATGGTGAAGGCGTAGTTGCCGCCGCTGTGCCAGAAGCACAGCTCATCATAGAAGAAACCGGTTTTCATTGGCCCATGCTCCTGCTCGCACGTGGTGTTCGGCCGACGCTCTACAGGGCCGGCCCCGGGCGCGATGAAACCGCCTCGGGGGCGGTTTGTCACGCCCTCTCAGCGCGATTGGTCGCCACTGCCGGGCGACAGCCGATAGACCCCTTCGGGCAGGTCCAGGGCCGCACCCAGGTCGCGCAGCATCTGCATCGACAGGGTGACCTTCTGGATCCGGTCGGTGCGCGGATCCAGCTGTTCGATCGTGACCACGTCGTCGAAGGCGTTGATGGTCACGTCCTCCTGGAGATGAGTGGCGTTCTCATCCATCAGGGTGACGACCGTCGCGTCGAATTCATGCTCGATTGTAAACATGGGATCAGTCTATGGGGCGGCGCGCGGGATGGGAAGCACCAAGGCGGGGCAAACTATTGAACGCGCTGCGCAACCAAACGGCACCTGCGGGCGTTGGGCGGACGTCGGGGTGCGCGAAAGCCCCGCAGGAAGCGGCCTGGCCCCGGCCTGGCGCTTCCCCCGCAAAGAGGACCGGCCGGCGTCCGGCCACCGCCAACAGACGGAGACAGATTTCATGCGCGTTCTACCCCTCGTGGCCCTGATGGCCCTGACTGCCTGCGAAGTGACCACCGTGGCCCCCCGGGGCGATGGCGGCGTCGGAGGCGGTGCCACCGCCACGACAACCCCCGACCGCATCTCGCCGCGCACGGCGGTCAACAATTTCGTCGCCGTCGTCCAGCAGGTGGAGCCTGTAGCCGAGCGCGAGTGCCGCCAGCGCAACCGCCGCCTCAACTGCGACTTCGCGATCCTCGTGGACGATCGCCCGGGCCAGCCCGCCAACGCCTATCAGACCGTGGACAAGGACGGCCGTCCGGTCGTGGTCTTCACGCTGGCGCTGATCGGGGATGCGCGCAACCGCGACGAGCTGGCCTTCGTGCTGGGCCACGAGACGGCACACCACATCGCCGGTCACCTGCCGCGCCAGCAGACCAACGCCCAGACCGGCGCCATCCTGGGTGGCATCCTGGCCTCGGTCGCCGGGGCCAGCGACGGGGTGATCCGCACCGCCCAGCAGATCGGCGCCACCGTGGGCACCCGCCGCTATTCCAAGGATCTGGAGCTTGAGGCCGACGAATTGGGCACGATCATCACCGCGCGGGCGGGCTATGACCCGGTCAAGGGGGCCGAGTTCTTCACCCGCATCCCCGATCCCGGCGACCGCTTCCTGGGCAGCCACCCGGCGAACTCCCAGCGGATCGAGACCGTGCGCCGGACCGCCGCCGGCCTCTGATCGCCTCATGTTCGGGCCGGGGCGCTTTCGTCCTGCCATTCCAAGGCGTCGCCCCAAGGGCGGCGCCTTTTTCCTGCGTATCCTCGCCGAGCTGCCATGCGCCAAGTTGCGCCGATGGTGCGCGGTGAGGTCACGAAGGCAGGAACAGCATGCCGGGGATGCCGGTTGGTCCTTCACCGATACAAGCCAAGGAGGACGACATGTCTACCCAAGAGCGAATTGCGGACCCGCTGGTTTCGACCAGCAACGTCAACGGCACCCGCGTCTTCAGCCGCACGGGCGAAGAGCTGGGTCATATCGACCATCTGATGATCGACAAGAAATCCGGCAAGGTGGCCTATGCCGTGATGCATTTCGGCGGCTTCCTGGGCATGGGCGAGGAAGCCCACCCCGTGCCGTGGAACAAACTGAACTACGACACCCAGCGTGACGGTTTCGTCACCGACATCACCCGCGAACAGATCGAGGGCGCACCACGCCGGCCCGACGACTGGCAGCGCGACCGCCGTTGGGAAGAGCAGACGTTCACCCACTGGGGCGTGCCGCCCTACTGGATCTAATCCAGGCGAGGCTGCCAGAGGCTCTGCCCACAATGCAAAGGCCCGCCGCGTTCTCCGCGGCGGGCCTTGTCATGTCCGCGTGGGTCGGAAACCCGGGCCGGATCAGCGGTCGCGACCACCGCCATTGCCGCCGCCGTTGCCGTTACCACCGCCGTGGCCGCTGTCGTCGCTGCGATCCTCCGCCTCCTCGGCATCGTCGCTGCCGTGACCACCGCGGCCGCGATCGTCAGACCGGTCCGAGGCGTTGCCCCGGCCCGAATTGTCCTCACCCCGCTTGCCGCCGCGGTTTTCCGCACCGCGATTGTCGTCGCGATGCCCGCGCTCACCCTTCGGATCGTCGGAGGAGCGGACCTCGTCCAGGGTCACCACCCCGTCGCCGTCCTTGTCGAATTTGGCAAGGGCGACCTGGGCGCGGGCTCCGAAGACATGCTTCATCTCCTCGGGCTCCAGAACGCCGTTGTCGTTGGTGTCGATCTCGCCAAACGAGATGCCGCCATCGCCGCTGCCGCCGCCGGCCTCGGTTTGGCTGATCGACCCGTCGCCATCTGCGTCATACTGGGCAAAGCTGCCCTCGGGGGCGTCGGGAAAGGCGGTCGAGAACTCGGCCGCATCGACGCTGCCGCTGCCATCGGCATCCAGCTCCGAGAAGGTGACGGCCATGGCCGAGGTGGAGGCAAGCGCAAGGCCAATACCGGAGAGGACGAAGGTTTTCACGCGGGTCATGGGAATGGGTATCCTTGGATGTTCTTCATATCGGGGGCCATGGTGCACGAGATCTTGGCGTAAAAAGGACCCTCGGGGAGAAATCTACCGGCAGGGCCCTTGTCCCTCAACGCCGGTCAGCGCCGGTGTCTGCCGGGGCGGCGGCTGTTCGCCGATCCTTGCTCACCTGGGATCAGGGGCCGGGGTCCTCGACCGGATCCTCGCCAGCGTCGCCCCGCGTCTCGGCCTCGGCCCAGGCCAGGGTCTCGTCATCGACTTCGGCCATGACGGTCAGGATGACCGGAAGCTCATAGGGATGATGACGCCGCAACAGCGCCGCCAGGGCGGGGGCGCAGGCCGGCGTCGTCTTGCAATGCAGTTCGGTCTCGGTTTCCGTCTCGACCGTACCCTGCCAGTGAAACAGGCTCTGGACCGGACCCGCCAGGCTGACACAGGCCGTCAGCCGCGCCTCCAGCGCCCGGCGTGCCAGCGCCCGGGCCGAGCCGACGTCGGGGCAGGTGACGGTGACAAGCGCAAGGCGGGGCATGGGCATCCTCTCGGCAGGGGGGCTCAGCTTACCAGCCGGCCCCAAAGATCATATTCCCCGGCCTCGTCCACCTCGACCGTGACGATGTCGCCGGGGGACAGGTCCTGAAACCCTTCGTCGATGAAGAGGTTGCCGTCGATCTCGGGGGCGTCGGCCTTGGTGCGGCAGGTGGCGGCGTCGGCGTCGACCTCGTCCACGATCACCTCGATCCGGCGGCCTACCTTGGCGGCCAGCTTGGCCTCGGAGATGGCTTGCGCCTTTTCCATGAACCGGTCCCAACGCTCTTGCTTGATCTCGGCGGGGACATGGTCGGGCAGATCGTTCGAACGCGCACCGGCGACGTTTTCGTATTGGAAGCAGCCGACGCGATCCAGCTGCGCCTCGTCCAGCCAGTCCAGCAGGGTCTGGAATTCGGCCTCGGTCTCGCCGGGATAGCCGACGATGAAGGTCGACCGCAGGGCGATGTCCGGGCAACTCGCCCGCCATGCCGCGATCTCGTCCAGCGTCTTCGATCCGGCGGCAGGTCGCGCCATGCGCTTCAGCGTGTCGGGGTGGGCATGCTGAAAGGGTATGTCGAGGTAAGGCAGCACCAGCCCCTCGGCCATCAGCGGGATGAGGTCGCGCACATGCGGGTAGGGGTAGACGTAATGCAACCGCACCCAGGCACCCAAGCTGCCCATCTCGCGGGCCAGATCGGTGATGTGGCTGCGCACGTCGCGGCCCTGCCATTCGTGCCGGTCATGGCGTCGGTCCAGCCCATAGGCCGAGGTGTCCTGACTGATGACCAGCAACTCCTTCACCCCGGCGTCGACCAGCCGCTCGGCCTCGCGCAGCACGGCGTTGACGGGGCGCGACACCAGCCGCCCGCGCATGTCGGGGATGATGCAGAAACGGCATTTGTGGTTACAGCCCTCGGATATCTTCAGATAGCTGTAGTGGCGCGGTGTCAGGTTGACGCCACGGGCGGGCAGCAGATCGACGAAGGGGTCGGGGGCGGGAGGCACCGCGCGGTGGACCGCATCCAGCACCTGTTCGTATTGATGCGGGCCGGTGACGGCCAGAACGTTGGGATGACGGCCGGTGATATACTCGGGCTCGGCGCCCAGACAGCCGGTGACGATGACGCGGCCATTCTCGGTCAGGGCCTCGCCGATGGCCTCCAGCGACTCGGCCTTGGCGCTGTCGAGAAAGCCGCAGGTATTGACGATGACCGCCTCGGCCCCCGCGTAATCGGGCGAGATCGCGTAGCCCTCGGCCCGCAGGCGGGTCAGGATGCGCTCGCTGTCGACCAGGGCCTTGGGACAGCCAAGGCTGACCATGCCGATCCGGGGCTGGTGGGGGCGCGGGGCGCTTTCGGCGATATCAATGCGGGCACGGGGCGCAAGATCGGGGCGCAGTTCTGGCGGGTTCTGACTCATGGCGCCGCTATACTGCAAAGCCGCGGCCGGGGGAAACGCTATCCTGAGGGCAGGGACCGCGCCCTCGGGGCCACAGCACGGGCGCGCAAACGCAACATTGCGCAATTATATTCCTCACGCCGCATATAAAACTGTATGGTCAATCTGTCGCAGGCCGGGAGGGGCCGTCGACGAGGGCCCCGGGCCGCCAGCCACGCAGGCGGATCGCGCCGCGGAGCCCTGAAAACACAAGGCCGCCCGCCGACGGGGCGGTCGCAGAAGGCGCAGTCCGCCCGCGCGGGCGCGCCCTAACGGGAGGAGACATATATGAGAATCACCAAGGGCAGATTCGGTCCCGGACTTGCCGTCCTGGCCATCTGGAGCAGCCTGGCGGGAACGGCCGCCGCGACCGAGGGGTATTTCGCCCTGGGCTATGGCCCCTCGCAGCGTGCGATCGGCGGCGCGGGCGTCGCTTACGGGTTCGAGGCCATGTCGGCCGCCGTCAACCCCGCCGGTGTCGCCGGCATCGGCCACGAGCTTCAATTCGGACTGGAGATCTTCGCGCCGACCCGCAGCTACACGGGCACAGGCACCGGCTTTGTCCCCTCGGGCAAGGTCGAAAGCGGCAACGACATCTTTCCGATCCCCAACTTCGCCTACAACCTGCCGCTGGCCAATGGCGCGGTCTTCAACCTGGCGGCCTATGGCAACGGCGGGCTGAACACCGACTATCCCACCGGGCTGGGCGGTTGCGGCTCGGTCTATTGCGGTGGCGAGGCGGGGGTGGACCTGGCACAGCTTTTCATCGCGGCCACCTACGCCCAGAAGACCGGCGCCATCAGCTGGGGCATCTCGCCGACACTGGCGGTGCAGCGGTTCAAGGCCAAGGGCCTGTCGAACTACGCCGGCATCTCGACCAACGGCGCCAAGCTGACCGACAACGGCTATGACATGTCCTACGGCTTCGGCCTGCGGCTGGGGGCCGAGGTCGAGGTCTCTCCGACCCTGACCTTCGGCGTCTCGGGCCAGACCAAGATGTACATGTCCAAGTTCGAGAAATACGCGGGCCTCTTCGAGGACGGGGGCGATTTCGACATTCCCGCCTCGATCTCGGCGGGCGTGGCGTGGAAGGCGACGCCGACCCTGACCGTGGTCGCCGATTACCAGCGGATCTACTACAGCGGCGTCGGCGCGGTGGGCAACGCCACCAACGCAGGCGCGCTGGGCGCCAAGGGCGGCGCGGGCTTCGGCTGGGACGATGTCAACGTCTACAAGATCGGCGCCGAGTGGAAACAGTCCGAGATGATGACCTGGCGGGCAGGCTATGCCCATGCCACCAACCCGATCGGCCCCGAGGACGTGACCCTGAACATCCTGGCCCCCGGCGTGGTCGAGGATCACGTGACCGCCGGCGGCTCGATGCGGCTGAACGGGCGCGACACGCTGGACTTCTCGGTGGTCTACGCGCTGCCCAACTCCACCTCCGGCCCCGAGACCACCCCCGGCGGCCCCACCGGCGGCACCATCAAGCTGGAGATGCACCAGCTGAGCGCCAGCATCGGCTGGACCCGCCGGTTCTGAGTGCTAAAGAGACCCGCCCTGGAGACGGGGCGGGTTATTTTTTGGGAGAGCGATTGCTCGTCAACTATCCCTACCTTGCAGTCCGGCACCCCCGGCCACTTTCAATAAATTATAATCCGTCGCCTTGGAAGCTCAGCGCGAATAGCACTGATGAGCCACTCACTCGAACTGGCCTCGAATTTAAACTTACTATAGTTTGAGGTAAGATGTGACCGCGCAGCGGGAGTGAAGAATGAAACGTGGCGTTATGTTGCCTCCTATCGGGACAAAGAAAGAGCGGGGAGGATCCAGCTTTTTCACGGTGGGGGATGGGCCATTCTTAGACTCTGCCCCAGCGGCGGTATTATATTGGGATAAGATTTACGCGCCAGTAGCTATCAGAGGTATGTCGCCGCTCTATGACGCAGCAGTTGATAGGTTGGTTCAACTCGGTGTTGCGGAAAGCTTTGATCTGAAGGCTGAGAACTCTTTTTCGCAATCTGATATTCCCCCCATGATATCCCGTTATGCGGACAGGCTCCGTGATCTTGATTCCAGGGGCGCTGAGACGTGGTCAGTGATGCCTCTGATTCCTGACCGCAAAGCTACGCTCGCGGCGCAGTCCTCCTCGTTCTTGCCCCAGTCACGCAGAACCGCTGCATCGATTGAAGTGCAGTTAAAGGACGCACTTCCTGTGCCGAGTCGCGATGTTCCTTACGAGGATCTCTTAGAGTTCAAGGCTCATAGGAATAGCGAGATCCAACGGCTGCACGCTGAACTAAGCCAAGTCGCATCGCGATACGTAGGCCTAATGGACGACGAAACAGCTCTTAAAATGGCCTTGCACGACGTCAGTTCCGCGGTTTCTGACTTGCAGCGCGTTTACCAAGAAACATGGGTGCAAAAGTTCTCCCGAAGTCTGACCTCTGCGTTCGCTCTTGATGGGGTGCTCCCAGGTGGAGTAATGTTTATGGCGGGAGTGCCGATTGATAAGGCATTTGTGGCAGGTGCCGGGGTGGCGATCGCGAGATCCGCGGTGTCTTCCACCTTGACCGTCAAACACAAATTCCATCCGTATTCATATGCGCTAGAGGTGAGCGCACTCTAACTAATTGCTTACTGCATGTGTAGGTACGAAGTCGGAGCGGGCTGTGCAAAAATCTCAGACAATCTAATGGCGATTGCTGAGATTCGCACTTCCGCCTAGCAAAAAAAACACCCGCCGGTTTCCCGACGGGTGTTTCTGATTTCACCGCCCCGAGGGGCAGGCCGATCCTACCGCCGGCGGTCGCGGCGGCTGGACATGGGTTGGAAGGCGACGCCGACATGGGCCTCGCAATAGGGTTTGCCGGATTGCACGGGCAGGCCGCAGAACCAGAAATCCTCGGTCGCGGGGTCGCCGACGGGCCATTTGCAGGTGCGCTCGGTCAGCTCCATCAGGTGCAGCTTCTTCGATTTCTTCTCGACCTCGCGCACCGTGGCTAGGGCCTCGGGGCTGATCTCGTTGGCCGAGGGCTGGGGCGGCAGGGGCTGGCCGGCGGGCACGATGGGCTTGCGCAGGGGTGTGGCGGGCTTGGGCGCGGGCTCTGCCTCGGCGGGTTCGGCGGCGGCGGGCTGGGGCTTGGCGGCCTCTCCCTTCGCGGCGCGGGGGCGCGGGGCCTCCTTGGCGGGGGCCGCGGTCGCGGTTTCCTTGGCGGCGGCCGCGGGCTTGGCATTGCCACCGGCCCCGGCCCGGTTCGAGAGACCCAGGCGGTGCACCTTGCCGATTACCGCGTTGCGGGTGACGCCGCCCAGTTCCTTGGCGATCTGCGAGGCCGATTTGCCCTCGCCCCACATGGTCTTGAGTGTCTCGACACGCTTTTCCGTCCAGGACATCGCATGGCCTCGCTGTTCATGATCGGGCACAGATAACGGGTCTTGATCCGCGTTACCAGAGGCAGCCGACTTGGAGAGTTCCGATTTGCGCCTATTCTATCTTCTGGATACGGGGATACAAGAACCCGCGGGGCGCCCGGCGTCCCCATGGCGATGATTGGCAGAAAAGGGGTGCCCATGGCACAGGACACGATGGGCGCGCGCCGCTTCGGACGCATCAACTGGCTGGGCACCTGGACGCTGGCCCAGCGTGAAACCCGGCGCTTCCTGTCGGTCGCCTCGCAGACGCTGATCGCCCCGATCATCACGGCGGCGCTTTTCCTGCTGGTCTTCAGCGTGGCGATCGGGCCGCGCCGGGGCGACGTGATGGGTGTGTCCTTCATCGAGTTCCTGGCACCCGGCATCCTGATGATGACGGTGATCCAGAACGCATTCGCCAATACCTCGTCCTCGATCGTGATCGCCAAGGTGCAGGGCAACATCGTCGACACGCTGATGCCGCCCCTGTCGGCCGGAGAGCTTGTCACCGGCTACGTCGCCGGCGCGGTGGGGCGCGGGCTGATGGTGGCGGCGGCGATCTGGCTGCTGATGGCGTTGGCGCTGGGGGTGGGGATGGTCCACCCGGTCTGGGCGCTGGTTTACGTGCTGCTGGGCTCGACCATGCTGGGCGGGCTGGGGATCGTGGCCGCGATCTTCGCCAACAAGTTCGACCAGATGGCGGCGATCACCAATTTCATCATCACGCCGCTGAGCTTTTTGTCCGGCACGTTCTACTCGATCACCTCGCTGCCGCCGGTGATGGAGACGATCACCCGTTTCAACCCGTTCTTCTACCTGATCGACGGGCTGCGCTTCGGGGTGATCGGGGTCTCGGACAGCTCTCCCTGGCTGGGGCTGGCGGTCTGTGCCGCCACCACCGGCGCGGTGCTGGGCCTGTGCTGGTACTGGTTCCGCATCGGCTACCGGATGAAGCCCTGAGCCCTGCGCTGATTGACTAGCGCCGCCGCTTCGGGCATTTCAGGGCTTTCGCTTTTGCCAAGGACCTCTGCGATGATCCCGTCCGTGCTTCCGACCTACAACCGTGCCCCTCTGGCTTTCGTCAAGGGTGAGGGCAGCTGGCTGATCGAGGCGGACGGGACGCGATACCTGGACCTGGGCGCAGGGATCGCCGTCAACGCCCTTGGCCACGCCAACCCCGAGCTGGTCGAGGCGCTGACCGCGCAGGCCGGCGCGCTGTGGCATGTCTCGAACCTCTACCAGATCCCGGCCCAGCAGGCGCTGGCCGACGCGCTGGTGGCGGCAAGCTTTGCCGATACCGTTTTCTTCACCAACTCGGGCACCGAGGCGTGCGAGCTGGCGGTCAAGATGGCGCGCAAGCATTTCCATGACGCGGGCCAGCCCGAGCGGGTCGAGATCCTGACATTCGAGGGGGCGTTCCATGGTCGTTCCTCGGCGGGGATCGCCGCCGCCGGGTCCGAGAAGATGACCAAGGGCTTCGGCCCCCTGCTGCCCGGCTTCCGGCAGCTTCCCTTCGGCGATCACGACGCCCTGCGCGCCGCCGTCACCGACAAGACCGCCGCCATTCTGGTCGAGCCCATTCAGGGCGAGGGCGGCATCCGCGCGTTGCCCGATGTCTGCCTGAAGGGGATGCGCGATCTGTGCGACGAGCATGGTCTGCTGCTGATCTTCGACGAGGTGCAATGTGGCATGGGCCGGACCGGGCGTCTCTTCGCCCATGAATGGGCCGGCATTGCCCCCGATATCATGATGGTCGCCAAGGGCATCGGCGGGGGCTTTCCGCTGGGTGCGGTGCTGGCGACCGAGGCCGCGGCCTCGGGCATGATCGCGGGCACCCACGGGTCGACCTATGGCGGCAACCCGCTGGCTTGTGCCGTTGGCGGCAAGGTGATGGAGATCGTCTCGGATCCCGATTTCCTGGCCAAGGTGAACCGCAAGGCGGGGCTGCTGCGCCAGAAGCTGGAGGCGCTGGTCGCCGAGCATGACGACATCTTCGACGGCGTGCGCGGCTCGGGCCTGATGCTGGGGCTGCATTGCGTGGTCGAGAACAGCCGCGTCGTCTCGGCCGGTTATGCCGAGCATGTGCTGACCGTGCCCGCGGCCGACAACGTGCTGCGGCTGCTGCCCGCGCTCAACATCACCGACGAGGAGATCGCCGAGGCGGTCGCCCGCCTCGATCGCGCCGCAAGCCGTCTGAAGGCGGACCGCGCCGCCTGATCCGCTTCCCGTCACTCACCGGCCCGGGGGCAGGTCCCTCGGTTGCCGTTCCATCCGATTCCGACGCCAGAAAGTTTTCCCATGCCGCATTTCCTCGACATTCACAAAACCGACGCCGACGCGCTGCACCGGATGCTGGATCAGGCGCGCAGCATGAAGGACGCGCGGCGCACGTTTCCCAAGGCGGTCCCCGACGAGGGCAAGCCGCTGGACGGTCGCATGATCGCGCTGATCTTCGAGAAACCCTCGACCCGGACCCGCGTCAGCTTTGACGTGGGCGTGCGCCAGCTGGGCGGCCAATCGATGGTGCTGTCGGGCGCGGACATGCAGCTGGGTCATGGCGAGTCGATCGCCGACACGGCGCGGGTCCTGTCGCGCTATGTCGATGCGATCATGATCCGGACGTTCGAGGAGACGACGCTGGAGGAGTTGGCCGAGCATGCAACCGTGCCGGTCATCAATGGCCTGACCAACCGCACCCACCCCTGCCAGATCATGGCCGACCTGATGACCTACGAAGAGCATCGGGGCCCGATCAAGGGGCGCCGGGTGGTCTGGGCGGGGGACGGCAACAACGTCTGCGCCTCGTTCCTGCACGCCGCCGGGCAGATGGGCTTCGACTTCACCTTCACTGGTCCCGAAGTGCTGGATCCAGAGCAGGTCTTCGTCGACTACGCCCGCTCGAAGGGGTCGGACGTGCGGATCGAACGCGACCCCCGGGTCGCGGTCGAGGGGGCCGACCTGGTGGTGACGGATACCTGGGTCTCGATGCACGACAGCCAGACCGCGCGGGAGCGGCGCCACAACCTGCTGCGCCCCTTCCAGGTGGACGAGGATCTGATGGCGCGGGCGGCACCCGATGCGCTTTTCATGCATTGCCTGCCCGCCCACCGCGAGGAAGAGGTCACCAGCACCGTGATGGACGGCCCCCAGTCGGTGATCTTCGACGAGGCCGAGAACCGCCTGCACGCCCAGAAGGCGGTGCTGCGCTACTGCCTCGGGGTCTGAGGCGCAGTTTAGTCTAAGGGGGCAGGGGGCTCGCCCCGGCCGACAGCAGCCCCCAGCGCAGCCCCCCTTGCACCGCCCCGGGCGCGGCCTAGTCTTCAATGCGTGGCCGGCACCTCCGTGCCGGTGCAGCAGGAGAGGCGCGCATGTCCGCATCTAGCAAAGCATCGCTTGGCAGCGTGGTGCCGGGGCAGAATCCGGACACCGAACAGGCCCGGGACCAGGGCGTCGCGCCGTCCTACGGGCTGATCGGCCTGGGAACCATGGGATCGAACCTGGCGCTGAACATCGCCGCCAGCGGCTTTCCCCTGGTCGTTCAGAACCGCACCCACGCCCGGACCGAGGAGTTCCTGGCCGATGCGGGGCCCCTGGAAGACAAGCTTGCCGGGGCCGAAACCCCCAATCAACTGGTCGCCGCCCTCCAGCCGCCGCGCGCGATCATCCTGATGGTGCCCGCCGGCGCCCCGGTAGATCAGCAGATCGCGGCCCTCGCGCCGCTGCTGTCGCCCGGCGACATGATCATCGACGCCGGCAACGCCGATTTCAACGACACCCGCCGGCGCGCGACCGAACTGGCCGAGGCGGGGCTGGTGCACGTCGGCATGGGTGTGTCAGGCGGGGCCGAGGGCGCGCGCCACGGCCCCTCGATCATGGTCGGCACGACGCCCGAGGCCTGGCAGGCGATCCGCCCGATGGTCAACGCCATCGCCGCCCGCTTCCGGGGCGATCCCTGCGCCGACCGGCTGGGCGGCGACGGGGCGGGCCATTTCGTCAAGACCGTCCACAACGGCATCGAATATGCCGACATGCAGCTTATCGCCGAGGTCTGGGGACTTCTGCGCGACGGCAACGGCGCCGCCCCCGCCGAGGCGGGGCGGCTTTTCGGCGAATGGAACAAGGGGCCGCTTTCCTCCTACCTGGTCGAGATCACGGCGACCGTCCTTGGCACCGAGGATCCGGCCAGCGGCCGCCCGATGGTCGAGCTGATCCTGGACCGCGCCGGCCAGAAGGGCACCGGGCGCTGGACCCTGATCGAGGCGCTCAAGCTGGGCCAATCCGCCACGACGATCGAGGCGGCCGTCGCGGCAAGGGCGGTGTCGGCCCAGCGGGAATTGCGGCTGGAAGCCTCGACGCGTTTCGATGCGCCGGGCGACGGCGCCACGCCCTTCGACGAGGACGACCTGGAGGCCGCCCTGCTGGCGGCCAAGATCATGGCCTATGCGCAAGGGTTCATCCTGCTGGCCGAGGCGCGGCGCGCCTTTGACTGGGACATGAAGCTGTCGCGTGTGGCCGAGATCTGGCGCGCGGGCTGCATCATCCGCTCGGCCCTTCTCGACGGGATGGCCGAGGCGCTGTCGGGCAAGGGCCCCGCCCATGACAACCTGCTGCTGGCACCCAGCTTTGCCAAGATGGTCGGCCGCACGGTTCCCGCCTTGCGCCGCGTGGTCTGCCAGGCGGCGACCCAGGGCCTGCCGGTGCCGGCGCTTTCGGCCGCGCTGGGCTATTTCGACGGGATCCGCCAGGCGCGCGGCACCGCCGACCTGATCCAGGCACAGCGGGATTTCTTCGGCGAACACGGGTTCGAGCGGATCGACCGCGACGGCCAGCACCACGGCCCCTGGTAGAAAGCGGGCGGCAAAGCGCCGGGCCTTACGACTTGCGCGGATTCGCGCGGCTGGTGGGGGCGGCGGTGGTGGGATCCTCGGGCCAGGGGTGGCGCGGATAACGCCCGCGCATGTCCTTGCGCACGTCGGCATAGCTGTTGGTCCAGAACCCCGGCAGGTCCATCGTCACCTGCACCGGGCGCCGGGCCGGCGACAGCAGCGCGATCCGCAGTGGCCGGCGATCCGGCCCCACGGTGGGATGCCGCGTCAGGCCGAACATCTCCTGCAGTCGGACCTCGATGGTGGGGACCTCGTCCTCGTAATCGATGGGGACCGAACGGCCGAGCGGCGTCGTGAACCCCGCCGGCGCCAGCCGGTCCAGCCGTTGCAGCCGGTCCCACCCCAGCCATTGGCGCAGCGGCTCCAGCAGATCGAGCGCGCGCAGGTCGGCCAGGCTGCGGCAGCCGCCCAGATGCGGCAGAAGCCACTCGGCCGCCCGCTCAAGAAGGCCCGCGTCGGTCACATCGGGCATGTCGTCATCGCCCCCCTGGCGCAGAAGCTCGACCCGCCGACGCAGGCGCTGGACGGCGGGGGAAGGGGCCAGGGCGGTCGCGAGGCCCAGGTCGCGCACCCCGTCCAGCGCGGCGGCGGCGACGGCCTCGGGCGGGGCGGTCTTCCAGGCGCGATCCTCCAGCACCAGTGCGCCCATCGTCACCTGCTCGCGCGCCTCGACGCGGCGGTCGCGACGGGACCAGCGGCACAGACGGCCGGTCCCGATGCGGTCGGCATGCACCTCGCGCAGCTCAGCCTCGGTCAGGGGGGCGGCCAGGCGGATGCGGGCCTCGCGCGTGTCACCGTCGAGGTCCAGCGCCACCAGCAGGCGGCTGGGGCCAAGCGGATCGCCGGCGTCCATCACCGCGCCCTTGCCGTTCGACAGGATCCAGCGCGGCTCATCCCCGGGCCGGCGCAGGCCGATGCGGTCGGGAAAGGCCAGCGCGGCCAGCGCGCCGGGACTGGTCGCGCCCGTGTCGGCCATGCCGCCCTTGGCCGCCCCGCCCGCCAAGCGACGTTCCAAACGCTTTGCCTCGGCACGGATGCGGGCGACGGCGGCGCGGTTGGCCTCGCGGCCCTCCCCGTTGTCCTTTCCGCCGCCGGCCCGATCCCCCGCCAGGATCGCCAACCGAAGGGCGACATCCACCGGTGCCCCCCGCAGGATGTCCCGGTCGCCCAAAAGGGCCGCCAGTCGCGCCGCCACGGGCCGGGCCGCGGGGGCGGCAAGACACATCATGTGCGCCAGTCGGGGGTGCATGGGCATCCGCGCCAGCCGCTTGCCATGGGCGGTGATGGTGGCCCCCTCCGGCTCCTCCTCCTCGGCCCTTTTGCCGGCCCCGCCCCCTGAGCCGGCGGGCACCGCGATCGCGCCCAGGTCGCGCAGCAGCCGCCGGGCGCTGGCCATCGGGCCGGCAGGCGGCGGGGTCAGGAAGGACAAAGCCTCGGGCGGGGCGCCCCATTCGGCCAGGTCGAGGGCAAGGCCGGTCAGGTCGCCGGCCTCGATCTCGGCGGGCGGAAAGGCGGGCAGGGCGCCTTCCTCCCCCTTCGTCCAAAGGCGGTAGCAGGTGCCCGGCGCGACCCGGCCGGCGCGGCCCCGGCGCTGGTCGGCCTCGGCCCGGGTCACAGGTTCGGTCACCAGCCGCGACATGCCCGAGCCCGGATCGAACCGGGCGCGGCGCGACAGGCCGCCGTCGACCACCACGCGAATGCCGTCGATGGTCAGCGAGGTTTCGGCGATGGCGGTGGAAAGCACGACCTTGCGAGCCCCTTCCAGCGGCGCGATGGCCGCGCGCTGTTCGGCGGCGGGCAGGGCACCGTAAAGCGGCAGGATCCGGCAGTTGCCCGGCAACACCCCCGCCAGTGCCGAGGCGGCGCGCCGGATCTCGGCCTCTCCCGGCAGGAATACAAGGATGCCGCCCTCGGTCTCCTGCGCGGCGCGGCTGACCGTGGCGATCAGCGCGGTATCGCGGGGCCGGGGGCCGCGCACCCCGCGCCCCCGCATGGCAGCGGCAGAGGGGATCGGCCGATCCAGCCAGCGGGTCTCGACCGGGTAGGCGCGGCCGCTGCTGGTGATGACCGGCGCACCACCCATCAACTCGGCCACCGGGGCCGCGTCCAGCGTCGCCGACATCACCAGCAACGTCAGATCCTCGCGCAGGGCGCCCCGGATCTCGAGGGCGAGGGCAAGGCCCAGGTCGGCGTTGAGCGAACGTTCGTGAAACTCGTCAAAGATCACGGCCGCGACGCCCCCAAGCTCGGGGTCGGACTGGATCATCCGGGTCAGGATACCCTCGGTCACAACCTCGATGCGGGTTTCGGGGCCGGTGCGGGCCTCGCCGCGGATGCGGTAGCCGACGGTCTGGCCCACCGGCTCCCCCAAGATATCGGCCATGCGTTCGGCCGCGGCGATGGCGGCAAGGCGGCGCGGCTCCAGCATCAGGATGCGGCCGGCCCGCGCCTGGCCGCGCATCGCGTCCAGCAGGGCGAGCGGCACCCGCGTGGTCTTGCCTGCGCCCGGCGGGGCCTGCAACACGGCCTGACCCTGGCCTGCCAGGGCGGCAAGCAGATCATCAAGGCAATCGTCGATGGGAAGGGGCTGGGGCGCGGTCATGGCCGCTGTCTAGCACGCGCCGCGCGGGGGCCGGAAGCCATGGGCTTGCGGAAGGGGGCCGCCGTTGGTGGCGGCCCCCCAGGGTCGTGTCAATTCAGCGGCGGACCATGCGGGCGCGGCCGAAGGTCGTGTCCAGGTCGATCTGGCTGACCCGGTAAAGATCGTCGCCGATCTTGTTGTAGGTGACCGTGAAGGGGAAATGCTTCTTCTCGGCCATCTCCTCGGGGCTCCAGCCCTTCAGGCGGTCGTAGGCGCCGTTGCAGGTAAAGCCTGTGTCGGTCGGCTTCGGCCCCTTCAGCGAGATCTTCGAGGCCCGCTTGCCGTCGAACATCTTGACGCTGTAGTCGCAGACATCCTTGCGCGGCACGTCGCGCAGGGCGCCGTAGATCGCGGTCATCGGATCGACCGACCCGGCCTGGGTGGCGGGGTTCACGTCATCGGGGCCGGGGGGCTTGGGCGGAGAGTATTTCTTCACCTGAGGCACACCGCCCCGGAAGTTCATCACCGACTCGTTGTTGCGCACGCCGGTCGTCTTCTCGGTGTAGCTCTGGGGCACGAAACGGTCGCCCTTGACCGCGCCGTTCGAGCTGGCGTCGTAGCGGACCTTGACGATCGCGCCGACAAGGCCGGTGCTTTCGACCTTGCCGGCCGCCGCGTAGGAGGCGCCGTTGTCGACGCCGGTGAAGGCCAGCGCGCCGGTCTTGATACCGCGCAGGTAGATGTCGAATGTCGCCTTGTCGGTCCGCTCGGCGGCGGTGCCGGCAACGGGGGCGGCGACGGTGGAAAGGGCCATTGCCACCGGCAGGGCGGCGGCCAGGAATGTCTTCTTCAGGGTTCTTTCGGTCGCGAACATCGGGATTACCACTCGTATTGTTTGTGACGTCTTGAGGCTGGACATACCATTGCCGCACAGGGCAAGACAGCCATCGGGCCGTTATCGGGGCTCACATATTCGGCAAGCGGAAGTGTGCAAGCGAACGTGAGTGATATTTCAGAAATGGCAGGAAGCGTGAGCGCGGGCGACCGCCGGGCGCTGGCCCGCGCGATCACCCTGGTCGAAAGCAACCGCGCCGATCACCGGGCCCGCGCGACCGAATTGCTGGACAAGCTGCGGGCGAACGGACGCCAGGCCCTGCGCATCGGCCTGTCGGGCACGCCCGGCGTCGGCAAGTCCAGCTTCATCGAGGCTTTCGGCATGCAGCTGGTCGAGCAGGGGCTGCGGGTCGCGGTGCTGGCGGTGGACCCGTCCTCGGCGCGGTCGGGCGGCTCGATCCTGGGGGACAAGACCCGGATGGAGCGGTTGTCGCGCGCCCCCGGCGCCTTCATCCGCCCCTCGCCCAGCCAGACCCAGCTGGGCGGCGTCGCCCGTCGCACCCGCGACGCCATTGCCCTGTGCGAGGGGGCGGGCTTTGACGTGGTGCTGATCGAGACCGTGGGCGTGGGCCAATCCGAGACCATGGTCGCCGAGATGTCGGATCTGTTCGTCCTGCTGCTGGCCCCCGCCGGCGGCGACGAGCTTCAGGGCGTCAAGCGCGGCATCATGGAGATGGCCGACATCATCCTTGTCAACAAGGCCGACGGAGAGCTTCGCGCCACCGCGACCCGCACCTGCGCCGATTACGCGGGCGCCCTGCGCCTGTTGCGCCGCAGGGAACAGGACCCCGAGGGATTTCCCAAGGCGATGCTGGTTTCGGCTGTCGAGGGCACCGGCCTGGCCGAGGCCTGGGACGAGATGCGCCGCCTGGCCGACTGGCGGCGCGAGCAGGGCCACTGGGACCGCCGCCGCGCCCGTCAGGCCCGGCACTGGTTCGAGGAGGAGCTGCGCGCGGGGCTCCTGGCCCGGATCGACGCGCGCGAGGATCTGCGCGCCCTGATCGCAGAGCTGGGCGAGCAGGTCGCCCGGGGCGATATGGTGCCCGGCGCCGCGGCCGCCCGGGTGCTCTCGCGGCTGGGCGACGACTGATCCCGGCCCGGGACGGGAGATTCGCCCAGGCCGGGGCCGCCGACGGCGGGACGGCATGCGTCCCTGTCCGGGCGCCCCTGTGAGGACAGGGATTTTCTGCCGGAAGGGGGGCGATTTTTCGGGGATGAATCGCTTGACGCTGCCCTGAGCCGCGCCTATAGACGCCAGACAGATTTTCGGGCGCTGCATAAGCGGCGCCTTTTCACGTTAGACGAACCTCCGCCCGGCCCGATGCCGAACCGGGGTGCCGTCGTCAGAGAGACAAGGATAACAGCCATGTCGCGCCGTTGCGAACTGACCGGAAAAGGCCCCATGGTAGGCAACAATGTCAGCCATGCGAAAAACAGAACCCGTCGCCGGTTTCTGCCGAACCTGAACGATACCACGCTGGTTTCGGAATCGCTGGGTCGCAGCTTCTCGCTGCGGATCTCGGCTTCGGCACTGCGGACCGTGGATCACCGGGGCGGCCTCGATGCCTTCCTGGCCAAGGCGAAAGACGCCGATCTGTCGGACAAGGCGCTGAAGATCAAGAAGGACATCGCAAAGGCCGGCGCAACCGCCTAAGCGATTTCCCGTCTGGCCGCGGATCACCGCCGGCCGACCGATGATACATTCGACCCCCGTTCACCCGAGCGGGGGTTGATTGATTCCGGGGTGCCCTGTCGCAAAGGGCCGCTGCCCTTCTCACATCTCAACATAGTCCAAGGCATTCACGCCCGGACCTTGCCGTTCTGAGTCTGCGAGGGGGGCAACACGTCTCGCCCCCGGCAAAATTGCACGGGGGCGAGAGTGGTGAGTGGCAGGCGGAGGGTCCTGCCGTCAAGGGCAGCCAAACTGCCCCTGCCTGGGTGGGTGCGTGCCGGCGCGGCCATTGGCCGTCTTCGCCCGGGACACCCGTTCTCGGTCACCGCGACGCGGCGGTGACGCTATCCGAAATTCTGGTCAAGGCCGGTCCCATTGCTTCCGGCGGTCAGGGGGATGTCGGGGCTCGCTCGCTCGTCGCCGCGGGGGCGGGACGGGCCGGCCCCGGGGCACTCAAACGCGAAACACTCGTCAAACACTCCCCCCGGGTCGAAACTGCAGGTACTGGTCCGGTCTTCCGGCGCGCAACACACGCGCACCGTCTTACACAGGAGCAACGTGCGGCCCTGCGTGCTGTTCCGGTTCAGAGGGGGGAAAGGAGGCGGGCCGGCAAGGCTCCGCCGATTGGGGCCAAACGGGGGCCAAGGTGGCCCGAGCGGATTAAATCACCCCTCAGCGGCTGTGTTGTTGAAATATAAGAAACAATCGAGGATGAAGGGGGTGTTGGCCCAGCAAAGGGCGCGGGTGGCCCCATCCCCACCGCCAAAGGGAACGGTTTCCGCCCCTGCCGACTCCGGGGGGCGGAACCGCGAGGTTATCGGACGATCTTGCTTTCGATGAACTCGATCATCTCCTCGGAATCCCATTCGGCCGGCCCTTCCAGCCGCCCGATCTCGCGCCCCTCCGGGTCGATGAGAAGGGTGACCGGCAAGCCACCGCCCTGAAGGGCCGAGAGCGACAGCATCGTGTCGTCCTGGTAGGCCGCAAGCTCGGTCACGCCCAGCTTGTCCAGGAAGGCTTGAACCACCTCGGGCTTGGCCTTGTCGATCGACAGGATCACCACCTGGAAATCGTCATCCCCCAGCCGCTTCTGAAGGGCGTCGAGGGTGGGCATCTCCTTGACGCAGGGCGGGCACCAGGTCGCCCAGATGTTCAGAAGAATCGTCTTGCCGCGCAGATCCTCCAGGGTCATCGCCTTGCCGTCGGGATCGTTGAAGCGCACCGGCGGCAGTTCGACCGCAGGGAGGGTCATCTGGAAGGCCTGCTCGGGCGCGGCCACGGCCGCCCCGGTGCCGAGCAGCGGGGCCAGGCCCAGGCCCAGAACCGTCAACGCGTTCGCGGCGAGGCGCAGCGGGCGGGAAAAGGGGCGGGGAGCGGGACGGATCATCCGGCGGTTCCTTTCGTGCCGTTGGCGGCCCCGGCGGCGGCGTCATCGCGCAGCTTGCGCGCCAGGGGCAGAATGGTGTTGTCGATGTCGTCCTGGGTCAGCGGGCCCACGTGGCGATAGGCGATCCGACCCTGGCCATCGATGATGAAGGTCTCGGGCACGCCGTAGCTGCCCCACTCGATGGCGACCCGCCCGTCCAGATCGGCGCCGGTGCGGGAATAGGGATCGCCCAGCTGGGCCAGCCAGGCGCGCGCGGCCTCGGGGTCGTCCTTGTAATTGAAGCCGTAGATCGGGAATTCGCCCTTTTCTGCCAGGGCCATGATCAGCGGATGCTCGGCCCGGCAGGGCACGCACCAGGAGGCGAAGACATTGACCAGCGAGACGTGTCCCTGAAGGTCCGGTGTGGCCAAGCCCCCCTCGCGCCCCTTGACGGCCTGAAGGTCGAACTGCGGCACCGGTTTGTTGAGCATCACCGACGGCAGGTCATTGCTGCCATAGCGCAGTCCCCACGCGAACAGCGCGAAGAGCGCGATCCCGACGATCGGCACCACTACGGCCAGACGCAAGCGGCCCCCGGCGGGCTTGTCCGCGCCATCGTCAGCCGGCGGGACAGGGGGCGCCGTGGGCGCGGTGTCGGTGTTGGTGTCGGTGTTCCGGGGGTCGTGGTCTTGCGGCGCGTCGGTAGGGCTCATGCGGTCTTGTCCTTGCTTCCCGGGGCTTGTCACGGTCGGGGTGACGGGCTGAGGTCACGGGCGGACAATGAGAATTCCGGCCCCGAAGGACAAGGGCGAACCCGGAAAGCGCACGGGTTCTTGACCGCGCCGCGACCGCGTGACGCCGGGGGCAGGGTGCGCGGGGACCTATTCCACCGCGTCGCTGGCCTCCTTATGAAGCGCATCGCCCCGGTTCGAGATCTCGTGCGCCAGCACGGACTGGTCGTCATAGGCCTCGACCATGGTGATCGTGGACAGATCGAGGGTGAAATACATGCCCACGGCCAGCAGGGCGGCGATGGTGGTGCCGGTCAGAAAGGATGTCATGTCAGGCTCCCCGTTCTGGTGTCGTCGTCCAGAAGGCCCTTGGCCTCAAGCTCCTTCAGCCACAGCTCGTGATGCTCCTCGGCCCAGTTGTAATCCACGTCCCCGTCCCACATGGCGTCGATCGCGCCCTGCATGCCGACGGTGCCGATGTAGATGTGACCGATGAAGATCGCGATCAGCAGCACGCTGACGATGGCATGGGTCAGCATGGTCCAGGTCATCCATTCCAGCCCGAAGACGTAATAGGGGAACATCAGCACGACGCCGGTCGCGATCATCAGGCCACCGCCCAGGATCGCCGACCAGAAGATCAGCTTCTGACCTGCGTTGAACTTGCGCGCGGGCGGGTTGTCGGGATTGTCCGAGAACAAGCCGCCGCCCCGCTTCAGCCAGTACCAGTCCAGTTTCTCGGGCAGGTTCCGCCAGGTCCAGAGGCTGGCCATCACCAGCAGCCCCAGCGCGAAGGGCGGGAAGAACAGCGGATGGCCCCAGGTCGCCAGCCAGCCGGCGTCGCCCAGCACATCCTCGCCGAAGGGGCGGATGAGGGTGTCGCCATAGCCGATGGTCAGCCCGGTCAGCGCCAGCATGATGAAACTGCCCGCGGTCATCCAGTGATTGGCCCGCTCGAGGAAGTTGAACCGCCGCACACGGCGATGGGCCTTGCCATGGGCGATGGGCACTCGGCCGCGGATTGCCAGCATCAGCGCCAGCAGGAAGGAAAAGCCCAGGATCGCGAAGGCGCCCAGGTGGGTGGCCACGTCGACCATGCCCATGCGCCAGTCGCGGGCGGCGGGCCGTTCGAAAAGCGGCGCGTTGGGATAGGGCAGCGACGACAGGCCCACCACTTCGCGCCCCGGGGCCAGCATCGAGCCGGTGTCACTGTCCAGCGAGGCCCAGGCACGGGTCAGGGCGCGGTCGCCCTCCTGGTCGAAAAGCCGTCCGCCATCCATCAGCGGGCGCGCGGTCAGGTGATCGCCCCCCTCCAGCGCCAGTGGCGGCTGGTCGCCGTCGGGCGAGGGGCCGGTGCGGAACCGCTCGTCCTGCAACCGGGTGCGGTTGCGCAGGATCTCGGCCGCCAATAGCCCGCTGTCGGGCAGGGCGTTGTCGCCGGTGGCGGGGGCCACGTCGCCGGCCGTCGCCTCGACCGGGGCGCCGCGCAGGCGCTCCACCCCCCAGTGACGCTCGGGGGCGGTCACGTCCGGGCCGCTCAGCAGCAGGATGAATTGAAAGGCCAGCGCGACGGCCAGCAGAAGGGCGGCGATCGCGCCGCCGATGCGGTAGGCGGTGAAGTCGCGCCCCCGGACCAGGACCTCTTTCTCGCTCATGACTTCTCTTCCGGGTAATATGCGGTTTTCCAGCCCCAGGCCCCCGAACCGTAGCCACGGTGGATGACCCGCTCGCGGTAGATCTCGCCGATGGTGTCGCCGTCACCCGCCAGCAGGGCGCGGGTCGAACAGACCTCGGCGCAGATCGGCAGCTTGCCCTCTGCGATGCGGTTGCGGCCGTATTTCTCGAACTCTGCCTGGCTGCCGTTCTCCTCGGGGCCGCCGGCGCAGAAGGTGCATTTGTCCATCACGCCGCGGCTGCCAAAGAGAGTGCTGTTGGGATATTGCGGCGCGCCGAAGGGGCAGGCGTAGAAGCAGTAGCCACAGCCGATGCAGGTGTCCTTGTCGTGCAGCACGATGCCCAGGTCCGTCTGGTAGAGGGTCGAGACCGGGCAGACGGCGACACAGGGCGCGTCGGTGCAATGCATGCAGGATATGGCGACCGAGGTCTCGTCAGCCTCGCCGTCGTTGATGGTGACCACCCGACGGCGGACCATCCCCCATGGGACTTCGTGCTCGTTCTTGCAGACGGTCGAACAGGCGTTGCATTCGATGCACCGGTCCGTGTCGCACAGGAATTTCATTCGGGACATGGATGGTTCCTCAGGCTGGTTCGATTCGGCAGATGGTGGCTTTGGTCTCCTGCATCTGGGTGACCGAGTCGTAGCCGTATGTCTGCGCGGTGTTGGAGGCCTCGCCGATGACGTAGGGCACGGTGCCGACCGGGTAGCGATGGGACAGATCCTCGCCCATCCACATGCCGGCGAAGTGGAAGGGCATGAAGGCCACGCCCGGATCGACCCGCCGTGTCACCATCGCCTGCACCCGCAGGTTGCCGACGGGGGTGCGCACCCAGCAGAAGGCCTTGTTCTCGATGCCGGCGGCGCCAGCGTCGGCGGGGTTGATCTCGACGAACATCTGCTGCTGGAACTCGGCCAGCCATTTGTTCGACCGGGTCTCGTCGCCGCCGCCCTCGAACTCGACCAGGCGGCCCGATGTCAGGATCATCGGAAACTCCTGGCTGTAGTCCTGCTCCTGAATCGACTCGTAGAGCACGGGCAGGCGCCACATGCGGCGATCCTCGAGGGTCTTGTACTCGGGCAGCAGGTCGCGCCGGACGGTATAGAGCGGCTCGCGGTGGACCGGGACGGGGTCGGGGAAGTTCCAGACCACCATCCGCGCCTTGCCATTGCCATAGGGGGCCAGGTTGTGGGCCAGCATCACGCGCTGAACCCCGCCCGACAGGTCGGTCTTCCAGTTGACGCGCATGATCTTGTCGCGCAGGGGCGCGTCGGGTTTGGGGTCATCTTGGGGGTTGTCGGCCAGGTAGGCGCTGATCGCGGTGATGGCGTTGTCGGGATAATCGGGGAATCGACGGCGGACCGATGCGCGATCGGTCGGAGCGTTCGAGTCGGCCTTCTCCTTGTTCTTCTTCTCGGCCTTCTTCTCGGCAGGCTTGTCGCCGGGCTTCTTCGTGCCATCGCCGTTGCCGCCGGTGTTGGCCTCGAACGGGCCGCCTTGCCAGCTTCCTTCGTCGGTGGCCAGCGCCTCGCCCTTGCGGTCCAGCCGGTTCTGGCGGGCGAACTCCTCCAGCCGGTCCATGGCGTCGCGCACCTCGGCGTCGGGCATCTCCAGCATGTCCAGCGAAAAGCGGTCGGCGGCGATGGCGACGGCGATCAGCATTTCGCGGTCGGTCAACTCCCCGGCCCAGCCAAGGGCCTGGAGCATGCCGATCGTCCCTTCGGGATACCCGTCGCGGATCTCGCTGCCCTTGGTGAAACTGTCCTCGGCCAGCAGGTTGCGGCCCTCGTGCTCAACCCCCCAGCGGGCGCGGAAGGGCAGGCCCCCTTCGCGCACGGATTTCGAGGTGTCGTAAAGCAGCGGCGTGCCGGGGTGGCCGTGGGTGTCCTTGCCCCAGGCGGGCCAGGGCAGGCAGTAATATTCGCCCTTCACGGGCTCTTCCTTGCCCAGCAGGGAGACGCTGTCGAACTTGTCCTGATGATCCATGTGCAGGCGCAGGCGCTCGGGGCTCTGGCCGGTGTAACCGATGGTCCAGCAGCCGCGGTTGATCTCGCGAAGCAGGTCATAGGCGTCGGGCACGCCGTCCACGATGCGGATGCCCTGGAACAGCTTGTCGGCAAAGCCGAAGGCCTCGGCAAAAAGGCGCACAATCTCGTAGTCGGTCTTGGATTCGAAGATCGGGTCGACCACCTGGTCGCGCATCTGCACCGAGCGGTTGGAGTTGGTGACCGTGCCGTGGGATTCGGCGGTCGAGGCCGCCGGCAACAGATATACCCCGTCGGTCTTGTCGGTCATGATCGCGACCTGGGTCGGATGCGGATCGATGATGGTCAGCAATTCCACCGTGTCGAGGGCGGCGCGCTGCTCGGGGCCGCGGGTCAGCGAGTTGGCGGCATGGCCCCAGAAGGTCATCGCCTTGACCGGGTTGGGCTGTTCCAGGTTGGCCGGATCCTCCAGGACGCCGTCCAGCCAGCGGCTGACCGGCATGCCCGCCTTCTCCATCAGCTCCTTCGAGCCGAAGCGCCCCTTCACCCAGTCGTAGTCAACGCCCCAGACGCGGGCCCAGTGCTTCCATGCCCCCTCGCTCAGGCCGTAATAGGCCGGCAGCGTGTCGCAGGAGACGCCCATGTCGGTCGCCCCCTGCACGTTGTCATGGCCGCGGAAGATGTTGGTGCCGCCCCCCGACTTGCCGATGTTGCCAAGCACAAGTTGCAGGATCGAGGCCGCGCGCGTCTTGTTGTTGCCGATGTGGGACTGGGTCAGGCCCATGCACCAGATCAGGGTGCCGGGGCGGTTCTCGGCCAGGGTGCGGGCGACGCGGCGGGTCTGGTCAGCGGGAATGCCCGAGACGCGCTCGACCTCCTCGGGGGTCCATTTCTCGACCTCGGCGCGCAGCTCGTCCAGCCCGAAGACCCGCTGGCGCAGGTACTCGCGATCCTCCCAGCCGTTGGCCAGGATCTCGCGGATCAGCCCGTTGATGAAGCCCACGTCGGCGCCGGGACGGATGCGGACATATTCATCGGCATGGGCGGCGGTGCGGGTGAAGCGGGGATCGACCACGATCAGGGGCGCGCCGTTCTCCTTGCCGGCCAGGACATGCAGCATCGAGACGGGATGCGCCTCGGCGGGGTTGCCGCCCAGGATGATGATCGAGCGCGAGTTGCGGATGTCGTTGAACGTGTTGGTCATCGCGCCGTAGCCGAAGGTGTTGGCGACGCCCGCGACGGTGGTCGAGTGGCAGATCCGGGCCTGGTGGTCGATGTTGTTGGTGCCCCAGAAGGCGACGAACTTGCGGAAAAGATAGGATTGCTCGTTCGAGAATTTCGCCGACCCCAGCCAGTAGGAGCTGTCGGGCCCGTATTTCTCCCGGATGGCGAGCTGTTTCTCGGCAATTTCCTGCATCGCCTGGTCCCAGGAGATGCGTTTCCAGACGCCGCCTTCCTTCTTCATCGGGTATTTCAGGCGCCGTTCGCTGATCGCGATTTCGCGCATCGCGGCGCCCTTGGCGCAATGGGTGCCCTGGTTGACGGGGCTTTCAAAGACCGGTTCCTGCCCGATCCACACGCCTTGCTGGACCTCGGCCCAGACCGAGCATCCCACTGAACAGAAGTGACAGATCGTCTTGTGCCGCGTGACCTCGCCCGAGGTGTAGGGCGTGGAGGCCTCCGCCCGCTGGACGGTGCCCGCACTCCAGCCCGCGCCAAGCGCCAAGCCCATCAGTCCGCTGTTGCGCAGAAAATCGCGCCGGGAGGGGGCAGAGGCCTCGGCCGCCCCAAGCGGGGCCGCGCGACCGGGGCGCGGGGCGCTGGGCGACTGTCCCGGCCGGTCGAAGGTCTTTCTTTTCAGCATGGTGTCTGTCCTTGCTTTCGTCAGGCGCGCAAAGGCGCCGCCGGCGCGGGGCTCAGCCCCGGGCCAGCGCGTAATAGGTGCGGATGTGGTCGGTGTCGGCGATCTGCGGATCGTGGCGTCCCTTAGGCCCGGTCGGCGCCGCATCCGGCGTGGCGGCGGCGGGGCCGGCGGCGACGCTGGCGGCCAGCGCGCCGGTGCCGCCCAGCAGACCCCGGCGGCTTATCCCCGGTCCGGGGCGGTTGGCCTGCGGGCGGGGGGGCTTGGGGGCGTGCGGAACTTCATCGGACATCTGGGACCTCGCGTGGGATCGCGGCGCCTGGGGCGCGGAATTGCGGGCAGGGCGGGCGGCGGCATGGCGCCCCGCCTGTCAGACTCCAACGAGGACACCGCGCCGGGGTTCCAGCGAAAGGGCGAGAAATGTGAGTGTGCACCCGGACTTGTGATGTGCAGGCGCGGGTAGGTTCACAGCGGGTCGCGGATGTGAGGTCGCCGAAACGAGTAGGGGCGCCGCCACGACCATTCGCGGCGACGCCCCCTAAGGCGATCGGTGTCGTCCGGGTGTCAGAGTTCCTCTTCCACCTGGGCATAGGCCAACAGCGCGAAGAGGCCCGTGCCCCCAAGCACGTTGCCGATGAACGTCGGCAGGATCAGGGTGAACGCCGCGTCGAAGACCCCCATCTCGCCGTTGAAGACCAGCAGGAAGGCCTCGGCCGAGCCTGCGACAACGTGGGTCAGCCCGCCGGCAGCGATCAGGAAGGTGAAGAGGATGATGGTGAAGATCTCGAACCCGCGGGACGAGGGCAGCATCCACACCAGCGCCGCGATGAAGAAGCCTGCCGGCACGCCCAGCCACATCGCGGTCCAGCCCGCGTTGTGCGCATACTCGCGCGAGATGACCAGCATCGCCTCGATATGTTCGGCCGTGGCGGTCCCGAAATAAAGCGTCACCGCCATCGTCGCCGCCGCCCCGGTAAGGTTGGCGGCAAAGACCACGCCCCAAAGCCGCGCCGCGACGCCGGCCCGCGACAGGCTGAAGTTGTTCAGCAGCGGCAGGATCACGGTCAGGGTGTTTTCGGTGAAAAGCTGAAGCCGGGACAGGATCACCAGCACGAAGCCCACCGTATAGCCAAGGCTTTCCAGCAGCGACAGGTACGGGTGCCCCTGGAGGCCGGTGTGCAGGATCGCCTCGGCATAGACCGAGGTGGTGATGCCGATACCGGCGGCGACGCCGGACCACCACAGGGACTGGACCGGGCGCGACAGCTCCTCGATGCCCTCGTGGCGCACGATGGAGTAGACGGTGACCGACGACAGGCCCTGCCGCTCGGCGATCTGGGCCTTTTCCTCCCGGTCGCGCTGGTATTTCGGGGCGTGCTGTTCGCGCTCTTCCGAGAAGGGGTTCTCTTCCTTCTCCTCGGCCTCGGCGGGGACCTGGTCGGCGCCCGGGCCGGCGTTCGCGCCCGTGGCGTGATGGCCGGGGGCGGCCTGCGGATCGTCTTGGTCGTAACGGCTCATGAAAGGCCTCCGGTTGGAACGTGTTGACCTGATCGCGAGCCGGAGCAGGGCAGGAGGCCTTGCATGCGCTCGTCGCGGGGACGATCTTGCGGTCTTTCCCGCACAAACACCAGCATTGGTTGAAAGTTCCCGAATTCCCTGAGGTTAACCCGGAGATAGGCCGGATCGGATTTAACTAAAATGCAACCTATCGCGCCAATCTTTGCATTGGCGGGCGGGACGGCTTGCACGGATCGCACCCCCGGCGTTTGACTGCGTGCCGGGCGGATGCGCCGCCAAGGTGCCGCCGTCCACGCCCGCACGAAGGCCGGTCAGGGGTCGGCCGGTGGCCAGCAATTCGGCGGACACGAGGGGAGAAGACCAATGCGTTCCATCACACCGGTCCTGCTCTGCGGCGGCGCGGGGGAGCGCCTTTGGCCGCTGTCGCGCCAGAGCTTTCCCAAACAGTTCGCGCCGCTGACCGGCACCCGGTCGCTGTTCCAGCAGGCCGCGACGCGCCTCGCGGGCACCGGGCCCGGCCACCACTATTCCGCGCCGCTGGTCATCACCGCGTCGGATTACCGCTTCATCGCGACCCAGCAACTGGCCGAGGCGGGGATCGACCCCGGTGCCGTGCTGATCGAGCCCGAGGCGCGCAACACCGCGCCCGCGGTCCTCGCCGCCGCGATACACGCCTCGGCGGCCAATCCCGACGCCATGCTGCTGATCGCCCCCTCGGACCACGCCATCGGCGATCGCGATGCCTTCGCCGCGGCCGTGGGACAGGGGCTGGCGGCGGCCGAGGCGGGGCGTATCGTCACCTTCGGCGTCGCCCCCGACCGGCCCGAGACCGGCTATGGCTACCTGGAACTGGCCGGGCGCCCGGACGCGACGGGCGGTGCCACCGACCTGCGCCGCTTCGTCGAGAAGCCCGATGCCGAGACCGCCGGCGGCATGATCGAGGCCGGCAATTTCCTGTGGAACGCGGGCATTTTCCTCGCCTCGGCCCGCAGCCTGATCGACGCCTTCCACGCACATGCGCCCAATCTGGTGCGCCCGGTGAGCCAGGCGCTGGCGCGGGCCAGGCCGGATCTGGGGTTCCTGCGTCTCGACCCGGCGGCCTGGTCGGATGCAGAGGCCATATCGGTCGATTATGCGGTGATGGAGAAGGTGGCGGGGCTGGCGGTCGTGCCCCTGACCGGGGGCTGGTCGGATCTTGGCGGTTGGGACGCGGTCTGGCGCGAGGCGGGCCCGGACGCGCGCGGCGTTGCCCTGTCGGACCGCGCGCTTGCCATCGACTGTCACGACAGCCTCCTGCGCTCCGAGGCCGAAGGGACCGAGATCGTCGGCATCGGGCTGCGCGATGTCATCGCCATTGCCATGCCCGACGCGGTCCTGGTGGCCGACATGAGCCGCGCCCAGGACGTCCGGCTTGCGGTGGAACACCTGCGCGGCAAGGGGGCGGCCCAGGCCACCGATCATCCCCGCGATCACCGCCCCTGGGGCTGGTTCGAAAGCCTGGCCATTGGCGACCGCTTCCAGGTCAAGCGCATCCTTGTGCATCCCGGCGCCGCCCTGTCGCTGCAAAGCCATGTCCACCGCTCGGAGCATTGGGTTGTGGTCAGCGGCACCGCCCGGGTCCAGATCGACGGCGAGGAGCGGCTGGTCAGCGAGAACCAGTCCGTCTACGTGCCCGTCGGCGCCCGCCACCGGATGGAGAACCCCGGCAAGGTGCCGATGATCCTGATCGAGGTGCAGACGGGGCCCTATGTCGGCGAAGACGACATCGTGAGATACGAAGACCTTTATTCCCGCGACCCGGGCGAATAGGCTGCCGCTTCGGACGCCATGCCGCGGATGTTCGTGCGGGCCGGCTCTTGCCGGGGGCGGAGTCTCTGCTATCTCGCAAGGCGACGCGGCATGTTGGGACAGCCGGGCAACATCCGGGGGCAACCGGGTGGGATGATCCTTGTCGCGTCGGAATGGGGAAACGGAAAATAAAGAAGGTAGTGGTGGATCAGACCAGTAGTCCGCAGGACATCGTGAATGTCGCGGGGCAGCTTTTCGAGGGCGGCGGCGACATGGGCCGTCGCATGGCCGCTTTTGACTGGGACGGCACACCGCTGGGCCCGCCCGCGGGATGGCCGCGCTCGCTGAGGGTGCTGGTGCCGCTGATGCTGAAATCGCGCCAGGCGATGTTCATCATCTGGGGCGAGGCGCGCACGCTTCTCTACAACGACCGCTATGCCGAAGTCCTTGCACGCAAACATCCCGCGGCCCTGGCCCAGCCCTTCGATCAGGTCTGGAGCGAGATCTGGGAAACCGACCTCGAGGCGCTGGTCGGCCGCGCATACGGGGGCGAGTCCATCCACATGGATAACATCGCCCTGTTGATGGAGCGGAACGGATATTCCGAGGTTGCGAATTTCTCCTTCTCCTACACGCCGATCCGCGATGGCGGCGACAATGTCTCGGGCATCTTCTGTCCGCTGAACGAGATCACCTCCCAGATCCGCGAGGAGGCGCGGCAGCGCTTCCGCATCGAGCTGATGGACCGGCTGCGCGGCGGCAGCGATTCCGGGCTGATCATGCGCGACGCGATCGAGCTTCTGGCCCATCACCTTGGCGCCAGCCAGGCCGCCTTCGCCGAGGTCGATCCGGACGATGAGCACGTCATCATCCAGCAGGCTTGGGCGAGAGAGCCAGAAAAGTGCCTGTCCGGTCGCTACCGGATGGATGATTTCGGCCCCGAGGTCATCGGCGCCCTGCGCTCGGGCAAGGTGGTGGCGGTGCCCGATGTCTACCGCGACCAACGAATCGCCGGCACGGTATACGAGCCGGCCTACCGCGCGCTGGAGGTCACGGCCCTTCTGGACGTGCCCCTGTTCCAGCACGGTCGCATGGTCGGCCTGATCGCGGTGCTGTCGGATTCCGAACGGCACTGGAACGCCAGCGAGATCGCCCTGGTCCAGGAAGTGGCCGACAACGTCTGGGCCATGCTGCAACGCGCCCGCGCCGAGAACATCGAGCGGCGGCGCCTGGAACAGCTTCAGATCCTCACCGAAACCTCGGTGCGGGTGACGGCGGCCGACGGGCTCGATGCCGCGATGGACCAGATCATCGAGGGCGCGCGCCGCGTGGTCGAGGTGCATCAGGCCGTCGTCAGCCTGACGGCGGGCGAGCATTGGGAACAATCGATCAACGCGGTCTACCTCAGCGACAAATACGCTGAGTTCGCCGAGTACGATGCGCCCCCCACGGGCGAGGGGATCTACAACCTCGTCTGCGAGGAAAACCGCGCCCTGCGCATGACCCAGGCCGAGCTGGAGGCGCATCCGCGCTTTCGCAACTTCAGTGCCGACGTCGATGTCCACCCGCCCATGCGCGGTTGGCTGGCCGCACCCCTGGTCGGGCGCGACGGTCAGAACCTGGGCCTGATCCAGCTTTCGGACAAGTGCGACGGGACCGAGTTCGACCAAGCCGACGAGGCCATTCTGCTGCAGATGGCCCAGCTGGCCGCCGTCGCGGTCGAGCAGGCCCGCATTTCCGACGCCCTGCGCCGCAGTAAGGACCGCAGCCGCCTTGCCATCGAGGCCGCTCAGGTCGGCATCTGGAGTTTCGACGTTGAGAAGGACGAGCTGAAATGCGACAGCCAGTGCCGCAAGCTCTTCAACCTGGACACCGACCGCTCGACCCTGCCGGGGGACGCTTTCATCGAGGTGCTGCACCCCGGTGACCGGGGACGGGTCACAGCCGCGGTGCGCGCCGCGCTGACCGACCCTGAGGGGGGTATTTTCGATTGCGAGTATCGCGCGACAGGGCTGAACGGCGACGGCGACCGCTGGCTGAAGGCCAAGGGACGCGCCCTGTTCGAGAAAGGTCGCGCCACCCGGTTCACCGGAACCGTAATGGACATCACCGATCGGCGCCGCACCGAGGAGCGCCAGACCCTGCTGGCGCGCGAGATCGATCACCGCGCCAAGAACCTGCTGGCGGTGGTGCAGTCGGTGGTTCAGTTGACCCGGGCCGACACGATCCGCGACCTCAAGACCGCGCTGGTCGGACGCATTCACGCCCTGTCGAAGGCCCACAATCTGCTTGCGGCCTCCCAATGGGCAGGCGTCCCCTTGGCCCAGATCGTCGAGGGGGAATTTGTGCCCTTCCGCGAGTCGCTGCCCCACCGCATCGTCGTCGAGGGACCCCAAGTCCAGCTGATGCCGGCGGCGGGCCAGTCCCTGGCGCTGGTGCTGCATGAACTGGCGACCAATGCTGCGAAATACGGCGCGATGTCCGGCGACGGCGGCCTGCTGCATGTCCGCTGGCGCCTCGTAGGCAAGGCCGAGCGCGACGCCCAAGGCGCGCCCATCGCCAAGGGGGCGTTGGAACTGACTTGGTGCGAAAGCGAAGGGCCGGCGATCGCCCCGGATCGGCGGGACGGCTTTGGCACGACCATGATCAAGGCAATGGTGCAGGGGCAGCTTGGCGGCGTTCTGGACGTGAACTGGGCCGCTGACGGGCCTGAGTATCGCATGGTCCTGCCCCCCGAGCAGATCGCCAGGGGCACCGTCGACCCCGCGCGCCCCCGCGGCGACGAGCCGGCCCGCCCCGTGGCCATGAGCGAGACCCGGCTGGAGCGGATCCTGCTGGTCGAGGACGAGGCGTTGATCGCGCTGGAGATGGCGGCGGCGCTGGAGGATTCGGGGATGACGGTGCAGGGACCCTTCGCCCTGGTGAACGAAGCGCTGGCAGAAATCGAGCGCGCCCGCCCCGACGCGGCCATATTGGACGTGAACCTGGCGGGCGAACGCAGCTATCCCATCGCCGACCGGCTGCGGGAATTGGGCGTGCCCTTCGCCTTCTGCACCGGCTATGCCAGCCTTCAGGATCTGCCGGGCCGCTTTGCGGCGGTGCCGATGCTGCGCAAGCCCATCAGTGACAACGACCTCAAGGCGGTGCTGGCGCGCCTGGCCTGAGCCCCGCGCGCCGCGCGCTATTTCGGCGCGTCCTCCCCGGGGGGCGGCGCGATTTCCAGCTTCACCGCGCCGTACCAGTCGGCGGCGGCGCGGATCTCCTCGTCGGTCATGTCGGCGGCGATGTCGGTCATCACCTCGTGGACGCGTTTGCCGGACCGGAAGGCCTTGAGCTGGGTGTCGATGTAGATGTTGGCCTCCCCGGCCAGGTTGGGTGTGTGTGCATCCTCGGTAATGCCGTCGACACCGTGACAGCCCGCGCAAAGCTCGGGCGCGTCCTCGGGGTCGGCCTCGAGGGTGGCGGTGGCGACCTGGGCCCCATACCAGGCGGCCAGATCGTCGATCTGCTCGTCGGTGAGGGCGGCGGCCACCACGCTCATCATCTCGTGGGTGCGGGTGCCGTCGCGAAAGGCGCGCAGCTGTGCCGCCAGATATTCGGCGGGCTCGCCCCCGATATGGGGGGCGATGGGGATCTTGGCATAGCCGTCCAGCCCGTGGCAGGTGCGGCATTGTCCCGCCAGCTTGCGGCCGGCCTGCGGATCCCCCCGGATCTCGCCCGGAATCTCGGGTGCGCCCGCCTCCGCCCCTTCGGGCGTGGCCGACGAATGCGCGGGGGCCGACCCGGCGTCTGCGGCACCTGAACCGGCCGCCGCGTTACCCGAACCTGCGCCCGCCCCCGGGACCGGGGTGGCGCCGGCAAGGAGGACCCCTGCCAGCGCCGCGTGCACGATCAGCCTCATTTGTCGTAACTGATCCGGTAGAGGGCGCCGGCCAGGTCGTCCGACACCAGGATCGAGCCGTCGCGAAGCTCGGCCACGTCGACAGGGCGGCCAAGGTATTCGCCGTTCTCATCGATCCAGCCCTCGGCAAAGGGCTCGGTGGTGGCGTTGCCCTCATCGTCGATGAAGGTCACCATCACCCGTGCGCCGACCGGCGTCGTGCGGTTCCAGGACCCGTGCTGGGCCGAGAAAATCGCGTTGCGGTACTTCGCCGGGAACATCGACCCCTCGTAGAACTCCATCCCCAGGTCGGCCGCGTGGGCCACGGTTTCGACCGCGGGCATCACCACGTCGGCGGGCGGCTCCTCTCCCTTGTACTCGTTGGTGCGGACGTCACCGCCCCCATACCAGGGCGCGCCAAAGTTCTGGCCCGCCGCGGTCTGGTGGTTGATCTCGCCCGGAGGGATGTCGTCGCCCATGCCGTCGACTTGGTTGTCGGTGAACCACAGCTCGCCGGTGACGGGGTGGAAATCATGCCCGACCGAGTTGCGCACGCCGTAGGTATAGACCTCGCGTCCGGTTCCGTCGGTGTTCATGCGGATGATGCCGCCGATCCCGTACTTGTTGTACTTGTCCAGCTTTTCGGCCGGGGCGACGTTGAAGGGCTGTCCCAGCGAGATGTAGATCTTGCCGTCCGGCCCGATCTTGCAGACCCGCGCCGTGTGGTTGAAGCTTTCCTCGTCCGTGGGGATCAGATCCCCCTTGGCGACCAGGTTGAAGGCCGCCACGTCCGGGCTTTCGTAGAAGAACTCGGCGGCGGGAAAGAGAAGCACGCGGTTCTGCTCGGCGATGTAAAGAAAACCATCGTTCGAGAAGCAGGGCCCGTTGGGGATGCTGAAGGTCAGCGAGGGGGCGAAATCCTTCACCTCGTCGGCCTTACGATCCTTGTTGCGATCGGTGACCGACCAGACCTTGTCCTTGCGGGTGCCCACGAAGGTGACGATGCCCTGCGGACCCACGGCCATGTGGCGGGCGTCGGGCACGATGGCGTAAAGCTCGATCTTGAAGCCGTCGGGCAGGGTGATCCGCTCAAGCGTCTTGCGAATACCATCTGCATACTCGCCCGACTGTTCGATGAACCGGAATTCGGTGGTGCCGGTGCTTTGGAAATTCGACAGCTTTTCCAGATTGTCTGGCACATCGGCGGTTTGCGCGCGCGCGGCGCCGCTGCTGAGCAGCGCGACAGCGGCAGCTGTTGCTACGATTATTCTCATCACATCCTCCCAAATGACGGCGGATTACCGCGAGAGGAATGTTGAGCGAGCGCCGCGTTTGCGTCTGTGCGACCAAAAGACGGCTTGCCAGTTGCCCCAAGGTCAGGTCTGAAGGGGGTATTCCCCTATCCCATAGACGCCAAAGCTGCCAAAAATCGCCGCTTTTCGGCGAATCGGCTGTCAGCGCCCGGGCGGGGGATCTACCCCCCGAAGCCGCCGCGCGAGCCTACGGTCTTGCCGAATCCACCGCGCGAGGCCACAGACGCCCGTGTCATCGGTGCCTTGCCCAGAGTGGAAGGCGGACGGGCGAAGTGATTGGCGCCCAGCGTCGCCCGGCCTCGGTTCGAGCCGTAGACCTGGCTGCCGGTGGCATTGGCAAAGCGCCCGTTCGACGTCTTGTAAAGCGGCTGCGCCCCGACACCGCCCCGGCCCAGCATGTTGCCGATCAGGTATCCCGCCAGCAGCGGCATGAAGATGCTGCCCGAGCCGCCGGACTGGTTGCCGACCGCGTCGGCCTCGGATCCGCAGGCCCCGGCGCCGTGCTGTTCCTCGCAGAGCTGAAGGCTGTCATAGCGCGGCGCGCTTTCCACGTGCAGCTTCTGCGCCTCGGCGAAGGCTGCGGCGCAATCGGCGGCATCGGGGCCGCCGGCGCCGGCCGATGCGGCCGCTTCACAGCTTTGCAGATCGGGGAATGCCTCGGCTTCGACCTTTTCGTGCTGGCAGCCGGCCAGGGTGAAGGCGGTGGCGCCCAGGATGGTGAGCGCGACGCGGTTGGAGCGTTTTCTCATGTCGTGTCCTTTCGAACGTTTCGCGCGGTCGCGGCCCGCCCCACCCGGGGGCGGGGGCCGGTCAGTCGCGGATGAAATGCGGCTTGAACCGCGACAGGTCCTGGGTGATGCGCGCGCGGTCCTCGCGCAGGCCCATGCCGGCGGCCTCGTGCCCGACGATCCAGGCACCCACAACGGGGCGGAACCCGTCGAACTCGGGCAGGGCGTAATAGGCCTGGATCACCTTCGGATGGGCGGCATATTCGTCGCTGGGCGAGGCGTCGGTGACGCGGCCGCTTTCGACGATGGCGATCGACGCCCCCTCGCGCGAGAAGAGCGGCTTGCGCACGTGCCCGCGCAACAGTTCGGGCGCCACCCGGTCGAAGGCCTCGGCCACCGAGGGGGCAGGCGCGCCCTTTCCCGTCAGCGCCTCGGCCACGTCCTCCTCGAAGAAGGCGGGCAGAAGGTTCGGGTGGCCCTCGAACATCTGCCACAGGACGGGCAGCAGACCCTTGTTGGACAGCAGCCCCTTCCAGGGCGGCTCCAGAAAGAGGGTGCCGGAGGTGGCCAGGTGATCGGCGAACTCGTCGCGGAAAAGATCCTCCCACGGATACAGCTTGAAGAGGATGCCGATGACCCGGTCCTCGTCGTCGAGGAACTGGCCCTCGGTGCTGATCGCGATCTTCTCGAGGTCGGTGTAATGGGCGCCCAGGTCGGCGGCGCGGGCGGCCCAGCCGAGGCTTTCGACGGTGGCGTAATCCTCGGGCACGTCGGCCATGGCGGCAAAATGCAGATCGGTGCCGGGGGTGAACAGCTCGCCAAACCGCTCGATCAGCGCCTCGTGGATACCGTTGAACTGATCGTCGCCCTCGCGCAGGACGCCGGCCTCTTGTTGGGCCTCGAACCAGCGCCACTGGTAGGAGGCGCTTTCGTAAAGCGAGGTCGGCGTGTCGGCGTTGTATTCCAGCAACTTAGCCGGCCCGGTGCCGTCATAGGCCAGGTCGAACCGACCGTAGAGCTCGGGCTCCCCCCGGGACCAGCTGTCGGCGACCAGGTCGCGATGGGCCTCGGGGATGGCCAGACGCTCCATCAGTTCCTGGCTGGCGACGATGGCGGCGGCGGCCTCGCGGCACATGGCGTGAAGCTCGGTCGCCGGATCCTCGATGTCATCCTCCACCTGGCGCAGGCTGAAGCAATAGGCCGAGGTCTCGTCCCAATAGGGCTCGCCATGCATGTCGGCAAAGGTGAAGCCAAGCTCCTCGGCTTCCTCGCGCCAGCCATCACGCTCGGGCAGGGGGATTTTCTGCATCAGGGAAACCTCGTATCGGACCCCGGATAGCTAGCGCGTTCCGGGGCCGGGCGCCAGCACCCAGCGCGGCCTGCGGGACACCAACGCGAAAGGCCCCGCCGGGGAGGAGGCGGGGCCTTTGCACATCCGGGCGTGGCGGGGCTGGCTCAGCCTTCGGCCCACATCCGGTATAGGTTTGCCTTGGCCTTGAGCAGCCGGTCGAAATGCGGGGTCTTGCCGCTGTCCCGGAAAAGGGCGTCGGCGGCCACGTCCAGGTCGTGCAGCACCTCGCGCCGGGCCGGGTCCCGGACCCAGCTCTGGATCCAGCCGACGATGGCCAGCCGCTCGCCGCTGGTCACGCCCTCGACCCGGTGCAGGACCGAGGTCGGGTAGAGGACCGCGTCGCCAGGCTCCAGCCGGAAGCGGCGATCCTCGATCTGCTCTTCCATGATCAGCCCACCACCCTCGTAGCTGTCGAGGGGCGACAGAAAGAGGGTGAAGGACATGTCGGTGCGCGCACCGGCCATGATCGCGTCATCCACATGGGTGCCGTATTCCATGCCGGGCCCGTAGCGCGACACCAGCGTTCGGACGAACTTGCGGGGCCGGGCGACCGAGCGGAAGACCTCGTGGCGCGAGAGCGCCTCGGTGGCCTTGCTCAGCACCGCCGAGAGGGCGTCGGACTTGGCGGCCTGCTCGTTGCGCTTGACGCCGCGGGCGTAGCGGCCCGCCGTGGCGCGGCCGTCCTTGTAGGGCAGGGCGGTGGCAGCCTCCCGCAGGGCTGCCACCTCGGCCTGGTCAAGAACGTTTCCCAGAACGAAGACCATGGTTCAGCGCACCGCCATCGCGGCCAGCTCCATGCGCGCGGCGGCGCCGTAAAGCAGGCTGGGATCGATGTTCATCTCGCCCAGGCCCTGCATGTCGCCGTAGGCGGTGTCCAGCTCTCCGACCAGCTCCAGGATGCGCCCGGCGGCCTTGGCCACGTCGGCGTTACCGTCCTGGGACAGGCGCTGCGCCTCGGCCTCGACCGACCGCAGGAAGCCCCAGCTGTCCTGGTATTCGTGCAGGTTGGCGATCTTGCCGTCCTTGGTGCCGACGGCGTATTCCTCGGCCGCGATGCGGGTCAGGCCGGCGAGGGCCAGCAGACGGGCGCGGGGGCCGCCACCGGCCTGATCGCGGGCGCCTTCGAGGTTGGTGATGACCGTGTCGAAGAGGCCTTGGACCTCTGCCAGTTCGGCGTCACGCTCGACGGCGGCGGCGAGGGCCTCGATGTCACCGCGCAGCTCGCCGCGGCCCATCTCTTCCAGCTCTTCGGCGACGGCCTCGTATTTCTCCTCGATCGGGTGGCCCATGTGGGTCTTGGCAGCCTCGAGGTCGCCCAGCTCGTAAAGGGCCAGGCCCGCGCGCAGGTGACCAGCCATGAAGCCCATGTCACGCTGGAAGGTGACGGCGTCGCCCTTCTCGGAGGAACCGCCCTCGCTCTCGCCCTCGGCGGCGGCGGCAGGTGCGGCTTCGCCTTCACCCTCTGCCTCGGCATGGGCTTCCTCGCCCTCACCTTCACCTTCGCCCTCGGCGTGGGCTTCCTCACCGGCTTCGCCTTCGCCTTCACCCTCGGCGTGAGCTTCCTCGCCGGCTTCGCCTTCGCCTTCGCCCTCGGCGTGAGCTTCCTCGCCGGCTTCGCCTTCACCTTCGGCCTCGGCGTGAGCTTCCTCGCCAGCTTCGCCTTCACCTTCGGCGTGGGCCTCGTCGCCTTCGCCTTCGCCTTCGCCCTTGAGGAGCTTCAGGCGCTTGGCTTCACCTTCACCTTCGCCCTCGCCTTCACCTTCGGAAGAGGCAAGCACGATGCTGGCGCTGGCGCTGTCGGCATCGCTGATGTGGTAGGGGTTGGGGTAGCCCGCGCCGACGGGCGGGGTGCCGGACACGGCCGGGGCCGCGAGGCCAACGGCGGCGGTGCCCAGCGTCAGCAGACGGCGGGCGCGGATGGTGCGGGGGGTCTTGCTTTGGGTCATGATTCACTCCTTGCGCAATGCGGATTGACCTTCTGAAGCCTCTGCTAACCGAACATCGAGGCCTTGGCAATAAATCCGACAAAAAAACTATGTTATTTTTTCAGGCCCCTCGCGGCCGGTTCCCGCAGGCGATGCCGTGAACAAATCCGGCCGTTCCGCGTTGGGACTTTTTACACCTGAAAGGATTTCCCATGGCGTCGCGTCCCGTCTGGAAAGGCCAGCTTCGGCTGTCGCTCGTCTCGATCCCGATCGAGATCCACAGCGCCAGCAAGACCGGCGCCCGCGTCTCCTTTCGCCAGATCCACGGACCCAGCGGTCAGCGGGTCCGCTATGAGAAAACGGTCCCCGGTGTCGGGCCCGTGGATGCCTCGGAAATCATGAAGGGATATGAGACGGGGGACGACGAATACCTGCTGATCGAGCCCGAGGAGATCGACGCGATCCGGCTGGAGACCAAGAAGACCTTCGAGCTGGTCCAGTTCGTCGGCGCCTGCGAGATCCCGCCGCTCTATTTCGACAAGCCCTATTACATCGTCCCATCGGACGACCTGGCAGAGGATGCCTACCGCGTGGTGCGCGATGCCCTGCGGCAGGCCGAGAAGGTGGGGCTGGGCCAGATGACGATGCGGGGGAAGGAATACCTCTGCGCGGTGAAACCCTGCGGCGACGGGCTGCTGCTCGAGACGCTGTTCTACGGGGACGAGATTCGCGAGGCCGAGCCGCTTTTCTCCCAGATTGCCGACGAGAAGGCGGATGACGACCTTCTGGCCGTGGCGACGCAACTGATCGAGAAGAAAACGGCGCCGTTCAACCCCGAGGCTTTCGAGGATCATTACGACAAGGCCCTGCGGGAGTTGATCGCCTCCAAACGGCGCAACTCCAAGACGCCCCGGGCCCGCCCTGACGAAGACGCCGCCGCGCCCAAGGGCGGTAACGTGGTCGATCTGATGGCGGCGCTGAAGGAAAGCCTGGCCGGGTCGGGCGGCGGTAAGACGGGGGCCAAGGGATCGTCGGGGTCGAAGTCGGCGGGCAGCAAGGGGTCCAAGGCGCCTGCCAAGGCTGCGTCCAAACCCGCGTCCAAGCCGGCCTCGAAGTCGGCCGCCACGAAATCGGGCGGTCGGAGCAGGAAGGCGGGCTGATGACGCGGCTGGACCGGTATCTCGCCAAGCGCGATTTCGCGGTAACGCCCGAGCCGGACGCGCAGGGCACCCCCTCGGCCATGGGGCTGCGGTTCTCGATGCAGAAACACGCGGCCACCCGCCTGCATTTCGACCTGCGCCTCGAATGGGACGGCGTCCTGCTCAGCTGGGCCGTCACCAAGGGGCCCAGCCTGGATCCGGCCGAAAAGCGCCTTGCCGTGCGGACCGAGGATCACCCCCTGTCCTATCTGCAGTTCGAGGGCACCATTCCCAAGGACGAATACGGCGGCGGCACGGTGATGCTGTGGGATCTGGGCTGGTGGCAGCCGCTGCATGATGTCGATGAGGGTCTGAAATCGGGCAAGCTGCATTTCAACATCCACGGCCAGCGCCTGACCGGCGGTTGGGCCTTGGTGCGCATGCGGGGCCGAAAGGCTTCCGACAAAGGCCGCGAGAACTGGCTGATGATCAAAGAGCGCGACGAGGCGGTGGTCGAGGGCAAGGCGGCCGAGATCGGGCAGGCGCAATCCACCGGCATCCAGTCGGGCCGGGATTTCGACGCGATTGCCGCCGGGGGCAAGGCGGCCTTTCCGCCGCGCCGCACAGCCGCCCGTCCGAAGTTCCGCAAACCCCAGCTCGCCACCCTGCGCGACACGGTGCCCGAAGGCGACGGCTGGTGGCACGAGCTGAAGCTCGACGGCTATCGCGGGCAGGCAGCGATCGGCAAGGGCGGCGTGCGGATCTGGACCCGCAGCGGTCAGGACTGGACCGACCGCTTCGCCGAGTTGGTGCCGTGGTTCGAACGGCTGGACTGCGCCTCGGCCCTGATCGACGGAGAGATTATCGCCGGGGCCGGTCACAGCGGCTTTGGCGCGTTACAGACCGCGTTGAAACACGGCGGGCCGCTGGCATTTCAGGCCTTTGACCTGCTGGAGCTGGACGGCAAGACCCTTACGGACCTGCCCCTGCGCGACCGGCGCGAGATGCTGGATGGGCTTTTGTCCGGCCTGCCAGCCCGCGCGGCCCTTGCCAGCACCACCGTGATCGAGGGCGAGGGCACCGCCATGCTGGACGCCATCTGTCAGGCCGGCGGCGAGGGGCTGGTCGCAAAGCGCACCGACAGCCCCTATCGCGCGGGCCGCAGCCGAAGCTGGATCAAGGTCAAATGCGACAAGCGGGCCGAGTTCGTGATCGTCGGCTACCAGCAGTCCGACAAACGCGGTCGCCCCTTTTCGTCGCTGCTTCTTGGCACATACGAGCGTGGCAAGCTGCACTATCGCGGCAAGGTCGGCACCGGCTTTTCGGACGAGGGGATGGCCGAACTTGCGGCGGCAATGGCCCCGCTGGAGGTAAGCAAAAGCGCGCTTTCGGACCCGGATGACGCGCCTGCGCGCGGCGTGCGCTGGCTGCGCCCCGAACTGGTGGCCGAGGTTGTCTATGGCGAGATCACCGGCGACGGGCGCCTGCGCCATTCGCGTTATCTGGGCCTGCGGGGCGACAAGCCCGCCAAGGAGGTGGAGATGGACGAAGAGGTTCCCGCCCGCAACCGCAAGGGCGAGAAGGCGGCAAGCGATGCAAAGACCGCCAAACCCGAAGCGAAAGCGTCAAGGAAAGCGGGCCCCAAGGTCGCGGGCGTCACGATCTCAAGCCCCGACCGGGTCGTCTTCGAGGATACCGGCACCACCAAGCTGGAGCTTGCCCGCTATTATGCGGCCGTGGCCCCGGCCATGCTGGACGAGACCGCCCGCCGGCCCCTTTCGCTGGTGCGCCACCCCTCGGGCCTGTCGGATCCGGGGTTCTTCCAGAAACACGTGGCTCCGGGGTTCGAGGATCCCATCCGCAAGGTGGCCATAGACGAGGCCGACGGCGATGATGCCGAATACATGTATGTCACCTCGGCCGGCGGCCTCGTCACCGCCGTCCAGATGGGCACGATCGAATTTCACCTATGGGGTGCGAAGGTCGACCGGCTGGACCGGCCCGACCGTATGGTGCTGGACCTTGACCCCGACGAGGCTGTGGGGTTTGCCGAGCTGCGTGCTGCGGCCCAGGACATCCGCGAGCATCTGGCCGATCTGGGGCTGGAATGCGGGCTGATGCTGACGGGCGGCAAGGGGGTGCACATCATGGTGCCCCTGCGCCGGTCCAACGACTGGGACACGGTGCGCGGCTTTGCCCGGACCTTCGCCACCATCCTGGCCGAGCGCGAGCCGCAGCGGTTCACCGCCACCATGTCCAAGGCGCGGCGCAAGGGGCGGATCTTCATCGACTGGCTGCGCAATGACCGGGGCAACACCGCCATCGCGCCCTACTCGGTGCGCGCCCGTCCCGGGGCGCCCGTGGCGATGCCCATCGACTGGCGCGAGCTTGACCACAAGCGCAAGTTGCCGCGCTTCGATCTGTCTGCCGCACAAGACCGCGCCAAGAACGGCCCGGTTGCCTTCCCCGAGCCCCAGTCGATCACCCGCGAGGTGGTGGACCGGCTGGAAGTCTTCGCAAGCGGGGAATAGGGGCACGGGCCACCCTGTGGGTCACGCCCCGTCCAGCCCCGTGATCCGGTAGCTGCGCGAGATATCGGCCGTGGCCCGGCCCCAAGCCGAGGCGCGGGCGCGGTCCTGATGGGCGCGAAAAGCCTTTGCGTCGCGAAAATGCTCTTCGACGGACCAGACAAAGGGATCGTCGGTCGGGGCTACCGTGAACGAAATGCACCCCGGCTCGGCCAATGTCAGGCGGACGTGTTCGGGCAGACGACGGCGGACGATCCGGGCGTACTGTTCAGAGGTGCAGATCAACTGTCCCGTCAGCTGAACGTCTCCGCATGCGTGACCTGTGCCATCAGTCATAGCCCTCTCCATCATGCCGGGAAGCATATGATACGGCGCCCCGCCATGCGCCGCACATAAAAAAACCGGGCCAAAAGGCCCGGTTTTCTCTGCCAGCTTCAGGGGCGGGCACCCGGCGCGTCTCTTCACAAGGGCCGCGCCGGTATCTTCGTTCAGATCTTGCCAAGCTTCTGCTTGTCGGCCTCGGATTTGGCCGCATCGGCAACGCGCTTGGCCGAGGATTTGGCCTTGGCTTCGACGCTTTCGACCACGCTCTTGCCATCGGGGATGGAGGAACGGGTCTCGTCGCGGGCCTCGCGGGCGATGGCCGTGGCCTCGTCCTTGGCGGCCTCGTAGACCTTCTGCGCCTTGACCTTCTCTTCTTCGTAGACGCGGCGCGCCTCGTCGAAGAGGTGGTCGGACTGGGTGCCGAAGGCTTCGTCTTCGCGCTGGGTGCGCGGCAGCAGGCTGCCGATCAGGGCACCCGTCGCCAGGGCAAGCGCCCCTGCGACCAGCGGCTGGCGGTCGTAGAAGTCGATCGCCGACGACTTGGCACGACGGGCGGTGTCCTCGGCGTGGCGCTGGGCCTCGTAGGCGCGGACGCGGGCACGCATCACCCGCTCGCGGGCCTCGGTGCTCATGTCCTCGGTGCCTTCCGAGATCCGCGACAGCAGATGTTGCGCCTTGCCCTTCACGGCGTCCGAGGTGCGGGTCCAGATGCCGGGACCTTCCGGCATCTCGCCGGTCTCGCCGCTATGACCGGCGGTGGTGCCGGCATAGGAGGGGGCCGAGTAGCGGCCGGTTGTGCCGCTGGCCTGCGAGCGCATCTCGCTGTCGGCCTTGGCGACGCGGCGGGTGAAATCACCCGCGTCCCGGTCGGACGGGTCGCGCAGGGTGCTGGAACGCATATCGCCGCCGTCATAGCCCATGGGGCGCGCGCCATAGCCGCGACGGTCCATATCATGGCCCGTGTCCTGGCCCGAGTTGCGGTTGCCCAGGATCATCCATGCGATGCCGACGCCGGCAAGGGCGATGGCCATGGGGTTTTCCTTGACCTTGCGGACGGCCTGATGGCCGATCTCGCCGCCATGTTCCTTCACACTTTCGGCGACGCCGCCGAACATGTTGTCGAAGGACAGGCGGTGCTGAAGGTTTTCGAGGGTGTGGGACAGGGCCGAACGCTCCTGCTCGATTTCCTGCTCGATCTGCTCAGGCGAACGGTCATGATTATGCGCCATGGTATGTCTCCTTAAGAACTTGTGTGTCACGCTTGACGTTGCGAACGGTGCGACGCGGCGTAAGATTGGTATTTTTCAGGTCGTTGACGCCCTTCATCGCGGCGAAGAAGGCGATGAGTGCCAGGCCGACGCCCACGATCAGGGCGGCCCAGCCGCCGTCGAGGCCGGCTTCGGTCAGGGCCGCGACTAGCGCGGCCGCCAGCACGTTGAGGGCAACCAGCGCCACGATGGCACCGGCCACGATCAGGCCGATCGCCGTGCCCATCGAGCTGAGGCGGGATTTCACCTCGGCCTTGGCAAGGTCGATCTCCTTACGGACAAGGCCGCTGACGTGGTAAAGCGCGTCGCTGACCAGCGAACTGGTGGATTTGGGAGAGTTGGGCTGCATCAGTGAATCTCCGTACGGGCGGGGACCTGGTATCCCTGCGATGCGGTGCGGCGCGACTGATAGCCGGTCCCGTCCGAGTTGCTTCCCGAAGCCTTGGCAAAGCGCGAGGCGGCAAAGCCCAGCAGGGCGGCACCACCAAGGAAGGCGGCCGGGTTGCGACGGGCGAAGTCGGTCGCGTCGGTGATCAGATCGCTGATGTCGCGATCGCGGATGGTGTCGGCCACGCCGGCAAGACCCGCGGCGATCTCGCTGACCGCGCGCTCCTGGGGGGAGCCGTCGCGCAGGTCGTCGGATGCCTTACGCAGGGCGTCGGCAACCTTGCCGGCCTCATTGGCGGCGGTGTTCTTGTAGGATTCGGCGCGGTCATGGGCCATGGACTTGGCGTCGCCGGCCAGGGTGCGGGCTTCGTCGCGGGCCTTGTCGGCCAGGTTCGAGGCGTGGCTCTTGGCTTCCTCGGCAGCGTCCGAGACGGCCTGCTTGGCGGTGTCGCGGGTCAGGCCCTTGTCCGCAGTCGCGCCGCCCTGGGCGGAGCTGCTGGGGGTGTGGGATGCGGCTTTGCCCGAGCTTTGGCCCGAGCTTTGGCCCGAGTTTTGGCCCGCGCTCTGGCCTGCGCCGGTGATCGGCTTGGCCGAGGTCGAGGTGCCGGCGGGCGGGTTATCGAGCGATTTCTTCGTCGAAGGATTGTTCGAAGCCGACGGGTTCTTGGGATCTGTCATTTTCTGTCTCCTTATGCAGGCAGCCGGCATTTCGGAGATCGGCAACGGGCACCCTGCACAACCCGGAGTTGCCGCAGGCATTGCCCGATCACGTTTCCGGCCATTGCTCAGCTAACGCGGCGACCGGATAAAAGTTTCATATTGTTGCAGCCGAACATCGCTTAATTTCGGCTTGAACCCGCCCATTCACACGCGGGGGAGGAGCGGGCGGCCGCGGCTTCGCGGCCAACCCGGGGAAACCGTTGATTTATTCGCGGCCAAGGGCAGCGCGACAGGCGGCGGTGGCCCCCATTCAGGCGGCGGGGCGCAGGCCCAGGATCTTGCGGGCCTGTTCGGTGGTGGCGACGGGGCGCTCGTATTTCTCGCACAGCTCCACCGCCCGGCGCACCAATGCCGCGTTCGACGGTGCCAGCGTCTCGCGGTCGAGGCGGACGTTGTCTTCCATCCCGGTGCGGGTGTGGCCGCCCGCGGCGATCGACCATTCGTTGACCCGGATCTGGTTGGGGCCGATGCCGGCGGCGCACCAGGCCGCGTCGGGGGCCCGGTCGCGCATGGTCTTCACGTAGAAATCGAAGACCTCCTTGTCGGCGGGCATGGCGTTCTTTACGCCCATCACGAACTGCACGTAGAGGGGCTTTTTCAGCTTGCCTGCCTCACCCATCGCGATGGCCTGGAGGATGTGCGACAGATCGAACGCCTCGATCTCGGGTTTGACGTCGTATTTCAGCATCTCCGAGGCGAGCCAGTCGATCAGCTCGGGGTCGTTCTGGTAGACGCGGTTGGGAAAGTTGTTCGAGCCCACCGAAAGAGAGGCCATGTCGGGCCGCAGGGAAAGCATGCCGCCCCGCTCGCGCCCGCTGCCCGAGCGGCCGCCGGTCGAAAGCTGCACGATCATGCCGGGGCAATGCTTTTCGATGCCTTCCTTCAGACGGCCGTAAAGCTCGGGGTCCGAGGTCGGCGTCTGATCGGGATTGCGCACGTGGCAATGGGCGATCGATGCTCCCGCCTCGAAAGCCTCGTGGGTGCTTTCGATCTGCTCCTCGATGGTCACGGGCACGGCCGGGTTGTCGGCCTTGGTGGGAACGGAGCCGGTGATTGCAACGCAGATGATGCAGGGATCGGACATGATCAAAGGGCCTCTGATATTGTGTTGAGCAGCGCCGCCAGCGTGGCGGGCTGAGAGAAAAATGGTGAATGCGCGCTATTGAGAGCATGCACATTCCCCGACGTAAAGTCTTTGGACAGGGTAAGCTGGTATTCCGGTGGAATGGTCCGGTCCTGGGTGCAGCGGATGTAGTGGCGGGGCAGGCGGTCCGCCCGGGGGGTGGGCCCGAGGGCCGTGGCCTGCGGCGCGACCGGTTGCGGGCGCAACTTTGCGTCGGCCAGGGCGCGCGCCTCGGGCGGGCAGTCATGGTAAAAGACCTCCTCCCGCATCTCCGGGCGCACGGTGAAGCTTTTGCCATCCTCGGCCAGCTTGACCGCCGGCATGAGGGGCTGGCGCGGGGCGGCGCGACGCAGGTCGACCAGGCTTTGTCCGGGCTTGGGGACGTAGGCGCACAGGTAGACCAACGCGCGGACCAGTTCGGGGGCCTCCTCGGCCGCGGCGGTGATCGGAAAGCCGCCCGCCGAATGGCCCAGCAGGATCGAGGGGCCGGCGCCGTCGTCCAGCGCCGCCACCACCGCATCGCGATAGGCCGCCAATGTCACCTGTCCGACAGGGGTGGCATCATCGCCCGCGCCGGGCAGGTCGATGGCCCGGGCGGCGTGACCAAGCGCCTCCAGCTCGGAAATCAGCATGTCCCAGCACCAGGCCCCGTGACAGGAGCCGTGGATCAGAAGAAACCGCGCCATGTCCTAGGATCCGGGCCGCTGGACGGATGGGGCCACGCGGGCCTCAGACATGGCCAGTCTCGCGCAGGAAGCCGGTCAGAACCCTTGCGTATTCCTCGGGGGAGTCGACACAAGGCAGATGCCCGCCGCCACGGATCAGGTGGAACTTAGAGCCGGGGATCAGGTCGGCCGTTTCGCGCACCAGGTCGGGCGGGGTCGATCCATCCTCGCTGCCTGCGATGGCCAGGGTCGGCAGGCGCAGCCCCGATGTCGGGGTCATGAAATCCGTCCCCGCGATCGCCTGGGAGCATCCGATATATCCCTGGGCCGGGGTGCGGGTCAGCATGTTGCGCCAGGCGTGCAGGGCGGGGGTTTCGCGGAATGCCTTCGGAAACCAGCGTTCCATGATCGAGTCCGCCAACGCCTCGACCCCGCCGGCCTCGATCGCCTGGATACGCTGCTGCCAGAGGTCGGCCGTCCCGATCTTGGCTGCGGTGTTCGAGATTACCATCGCGCGCACGAGGTCCATCCGCTTGACCGCCAGCCCCTGGGCGATCAGGCCGCCGATCGACAGGCCGACGAACAGACAATCCCTGACTTCCAGATGATCCAGAAGTTGCTCGGCATCGGTTACAAGCTGGCCCATCTTGTAGGGCGCGGGCGGGGCGTCCGACAGGCCGTGGCCGCGCTTGTCGTAGCGGATGATGCGCAGCCCCTTGGGCAGCAGCGGCAGGATCTGGTCCCAGAGCCGTAGGTCGCAGCCCAGAGAGTTGGCAAAGACCAGGGGGGCGCCATCGGGATCGCCATCCTCACGGTAATGGATCATCGTGCCGTTGATCGCTGCCATCTTCATCTTTGGGGCCTTTCTTCTTCGTATCTTGCGCGGGTGCCGGGCCGGTGATGCGCCGGGGATGCGCCGGGGCGGACGCCCTAATTTAGGGCTGCGACGGTCAGTCTGTGACCCGCGCCTGCGCCGGGTCAATGGCAAATGCCGCGGACGCGGGGCGGCTTGGCTCAGCCGTGCCGGTCCAGCGCCTGGCGGAAGACGGCGGGATCGACATTGCCGCCGGTGGCCACGGCGATCACTGCCTCGCCCGCGATCTCTTCAGGCCGGAAGAGGGCGGCGGCCAAGGCGGCGGCGCCCCCCGGTTCCAGAACGATGCGCAGCCGGGCGAAGGCCAGCGCCATGGCGCGCAGGCATTCATCTTCGCTGACGACAAGACCCGGACCGGCCAGGCGCGAGACCACCGGGAAGGTCAGCCGCCCCGGCTCGGGCGTCAGGATCGCGTCGCAGATGCTGCCGGAGGTGGCCGGGTTGCGGCAGATCCGCCCCTCGTCGAGCGAGCGGGCGAAATCGTCGAAGCCCTCGGGCTCGACCGTGCGGGGGCGCAGGCCGGGGGCGCGGGCCTCCAGCGCCAGGGCGATGCCCGACGTCAGGCCGCCACCGCCGCAACAGACCAGCACATCGCCCTCGGTCACCCCCTCCTCCTGCGCCTGGGCGGCGATTTCCAGGCCGACGCTGCCCTGGCCCGCGATCACCTGCGGATGGTCGAAGGGCGGGATGAAACTCAGCCCGTCGGCTTCGATCCGGTCGGCGGCAAGCAGGTCGCGATCCTCGGTCGCGCGGTCGTATAGGACCACCTCGGCCCCGAGGGCGCGGGTGTTGGCGATTTTGATCTCCGGCGCGTCCGAAGGCATGACGATGACCGCGCGCACCCCGTGGGCGGCCGCCGCCTTGGCGATCCCCTGGGCATGATTACCCGACGAGGTGGCCAGTACCCCGCGCGCCCGTTGCTCGGGATCAAGGGCGGTGATCGCGGCCCAGCCGCCGCGAAACTTGAACGAGCCGGTGTGTTGCAGGCACTCGGGCTTGACCAGCACGCGGCGGCCCGCGATCTCGTCGAGAAAGGGGGAGGACAGCAGCGGCGTGCGCCGCACATGTCCCTCGAGCCGCCGGTCGGCGGCCTCGATCAGGTTGATGTCCATCCGATTGCCTCCTTGAATTGTCGGATCGCGGCCAGGCTTTCGGCCTCGTCCATGAAGGGAACATGACCGCGGTCGGGCACCTCGGCGAAGATCATGTCGGGGCGACGGCGGCGCATCTCGGCTGCGGTGGCGGGCGACAGCAGGTCCGAGTTGGCGCCCCGGATCAGCGCCAGCGGCAGGCCCGCCATCGCCTCGAACAGCGGCCATAGGTCCACGGGACGATCAAGCGAGGGCAGCACCGCTTCGCGCAGGCGCGGGTCATAGTCGATGACCAGCCGCCCGGCCTTCTCGCGGTAATTGTGGCGCACCTCGTTCAGCCAGCGCGCGTGTGGCACGCCGACAAAGCCGCCGGCGATGCGCGCCCGCTCACGCGCAAGGGTGTCCATGTCGGTGGCGGCGGGATTGCGGCCCAAGTAGGCGCGGATATCCTCGATCCCCTTGGGCGCGATCTGGGGGCCCACGTCGTTGAGGCAGACCCCGGCCAGCCGCCCGGGCGCGGTGGCGGCCAGGAACATCGCGATCAGCCCCCCGCGCGATGTGCCCAGGATCGCCGCCCGTTCAAGCCCGAGGTGGTCGAGCAGTTCCAGCGCGTCGCGCGCCTCGGTCGGCACGCTGTAGGTGCCGGGATCGGCATAATCCGACCGGCCGCGCCCCCGGTAATCCAGCCGCAGGACCCGCCCCGGCCCAAGGTGGGGCAGGACATACTCGAAATCACGAGCGTTGCGGCTGAGCCCGGAGAGGCACAGCACGGGGACCATCGCGGGGTCGGGATGGCCCTGCGGGTGGGTGTCGTCATAAGCAAGGCCCACCCCGTCGCTGGCGGTGAAGCGGGCCGCCTGGGGGCTGGCCCCGCCCGTCACAGCCGGGCCGCCAGGTCCGGGATCGTGGTCAGATCGTCCAGCACGTTGCCCGGCGTCCAGGGCAGGCGGTCCATCGGCTCCTTCGCGCGGTTGACCCAGGCGGTGCGGAAGCCGTAGCCCGTCGCCGCCGCCGCGTCCCAGCCGTTGGACGAGACGAAAAGCACCTCGTCGGGCGCGCAGTCGAAGCGTTTGCCCACCAGGTCGTAGACCGAGGCGTGGGGCTTGAAGACGCCGACCGTCTCAACCGACAGCAGATCGTCCAACACTTCGCCCACGCCGGCCGAGTTCACAGCCGCCTCCAGCATCTCGGGGGATCCATTGGACAGGATCGCGGTGTTGTGGCCCGCCTCCTTCAGCGCCCGCAGCATCGTCGGCACCTCGGGATAGGCCGACAGCTCCCAGTAGAGGTCCAGCAGCCGCTGGCGCAGCTCGGGGTCGCCATCCATCCCCGATGCCTCCAGCGCCCAGTCGAGGGCGTTGCGCGTCACCTCGCCGAAATCGGCATGGGCCCCGGTCACGGCCCGCAGCCAGGTGTAGTTGAGTTGCTTCATCCGCCAGTCGAAAGCGATCTGCGGCCAATGGGGGGCGAAGGCCTCGCGGCCCGGTTCGGCGGCCGCCTCGCGCGCGGCGGCCGAGACGTCGAACAGGGTGCCGTAGGCGTCGAAGATGCAGGTGGTGATGGGCATGGGATCCTCCGCGGGGTTTTCGCCGACGATACACGACCCGAAGGGGGGTAAAACCCCCATCCTGCGCGGGGACGGGGCCGCTGCCCGGCGGGGCGCTCCGGGGCAGGTCGGAAAAAATTATGCGGGTGCCTGAAACTTCGCGCCCCGGCCCCTCGTGAGTGGAGGGACAAGCCAGCAAGGAGCCAGCTCAATGAAACTCATCGCTATCGCAGCCGCCCTCTCGACCACTCTTGCCGCACCGGCAATGGCCGAGCACCTGATCCTCAAGACCGAGGGCACCACCGTCAAGCACGTCGTGACCTTCCCGTCGGTCATGATCGACAAGGATGGCTACCTGACCATCCACGCCCTCAAGGACGGTCAGCCCGTCATCCCCGGTTCGATCGGCCATGTCGCCGTGAAGGCCGGCACGACCGAGAACGTGGAGGTCGAGATCATGGACGACGCGGTCGCGGGCACCGATTACATCGGCATGCTGCACTACGAGACAAACGACAACGACACCTACGATTTCGGCGAGGGTTCGACCGATGTCGACACCCCGGCGACCAAGGCCGATGGCAGCCCCTACGCGCTGCCGTTCACCGCGGGTAAGTAATGGTGCCGGCCAGTAAGGCCAACGTTCGCCGTTGCAAATTCCACGGGTGACGGCAACGGGCAGGGGCCCCGCGTGAAAACGCGGGGCCCCTGCTGCATTCCGGTGCGGCCCGGGGCGGGGATCGTTCCCGCCCGCCGGTCGCGGATCTTCAGATGTTCTCGGGCTGGTTCATGCCCAGGACGTGATAGCCGCCGTCGACACGCACGATCTCGCCGGTGGTGCAGGCGCCGTAATCCGACGCCAGCCAGACGGCAGTGCCGCCCACGGCCTCAAGCGTCGCGTTCGAGCGCAGGGGCGCGTTCATCTCGGTCTGCCGGTAGGTCTTGCGCGCGCCACCAATGGCCGCGCCAGCCAGCGTCTTCATCGGTCCGGGCGAGACGGCGTTGACGCGAATGCCCTCGGGTCCCAGATCGTTGGCCAGATAGCGCACGGTCGATTCCAGCGCCGCCTTGGCCACGCCCATCACGTTGTAGAAGGGCGTCACCCGGTTCGAGCCCTGATAGGTCAGGGTCAGGATGGTGCCGCCCTCGCTCATCATCGGGCGCGCACGCCGCGCCACGTCGATCAGCGAGTAGCACGAGATCGCCAGCGAGTTCTTGAAGTTCTCGCGGCTGGTGTTGATGAACCTGCCCGTCAGCTCGGCCTTGTCGGAAAAGGCGATGGCATGCACGACGAAATCCAGCCGGTCCCAATGGGTGCCGAGGGTCTCGAACGCGGCATCCAGCGAGGCGTCGTCGGTCACGTCCACATCCACAAGGATGTCCGAACCGACCGAGGCGGCCAGCGGCTCGACCCGCTTGCCGAAAGCCTCGCCCTGATAGGAAAACGCAAGCTCGGCGCCCTCAGCGGCCATCTGGCGGGCGATGCCCCAGGCGATCGAGCGTTCGTTCGCGACGCCCATGATCAGGCCCCGCTTGCCCTTCATCAGTTCAGCCATGTCCGGTTATCCGTTGTACTTGCTGAGAGCCAGCGATGCGTTGGTGCCGCCGAAGCCGAACGAGTTCGACAGGATCGTGTCCAGCTTGGCCTCGCGGGTCTCGGTCACGATCTCATCGGCGCGCAGGGCGGGATCAAGCTCGGTGACGTTGATCGAGGGCGCGATGAAGTCGTTTTCCATCATGATCAGCGAATAGATCGCCTCGTGGACGCCGGTCGCGCCAAGGCTGTGGCCGGTCATCGACTTGGTGGACGAGATCGGCGGGTGCTTTTCGCCGAAGACGCGACGCACGGCCTCGACCTCGGTCACATCGCCCGCTGGGGTCGATGTGCCGTGGGCGTTGATGTAGTCGACCTTGCGATCGCCCAGATCCTTGATCGCCAGACGCATGGACCGCTCGCCGCCCTCGCCCGAGGGGGCAACCATGTCGTGGCCGTCCGAGGTGGCGCCGTAGCCCGTGACCTCGGCGTAGATCTTGGCACCGCGGGCCAGAGCATGCTCCAGCTCTTCCAGCACGACGACACCGCCGCCGCCAGCGATCACGAAGCCGTCGCGGGTTGCGTCGAAGGGGCGCGAGGCCTTTTCGGGCGTGTCGTTATACTTCGAGGACATGGCGCCCATCGCGTCGAACAGGCACGACAGGGTCCAGTCGACCTCCTCGCCGCCGCCGGCGAAGACGATGTCCTGCTTGCCCATCTGGATCTGCTCGGTGCCGTTGCCGATGCAATGGGCACTGGTCGAGCAGGCCGAGGTGATCGAGTAGTTGATGCCCTTGATCTTGAAGGGCGTCGCCAGACAGGCGCTGTTGGTCGAGCTCATGCAGCGGGTGACCATGAAGGGACCCATCCGCTTGGGCGCGCCCTTTTCCTTGACCGTCTGGAAGGCGGTGAAGAAGTTCGAGGTCGACGGACCGCCCGAGCCCATGATCAGGCCGGTCATCGGGTTCGAGACATCCTCGGGGCTGAGGCCGCTGTCCTTGACCGCCTGCTCCATCGCCAGGAAGTTGTAGGCGGCACCCGGCCCCATGAAGCGCAGCTGACGCTTGTCGATGTGATCCTCGAGCACGATGTCGGGCACGCCGGCGATCTGGCTGCGGAAGCCGTGTGCGGCATATTCCGGCTCGGCGGTGATGCCCGACCGTCCGGCCCGCAGGCTCTCGGTCACTTCGTCGATGCTGTTTCCGATGGGGGAGATGATGCCCATCCCGGTAATGACCACACGGCGCATGTCCGTCCTCCTCTGCCCCTGGGGGCGGTTGTTCGCGTTCAAGCGGTCAGCCTTCCTGATCCTGGAACAGGCCGACCTTCATGTTTTCCGTGGTGTAGATCTCTTCACCGTCGGCCAGCATGCGACCGTTGGCGATGCCCATCTTGAGCCGCCGGTCGATGACCCGGGTGAAATCCACGTGATAAGTGACAAGCTTGGTCTCGGGGGTGACCATGCCGGTGAACTTGACCTCGCCCACGCCCAGGGCGCGGCCGCGCCCCTGCATGCCGCGCCAGCCCAGGTTGAAGCCGGTCAGCTGCCACAGCGCGTCCAGGCCAAGACAGCCGGGCATCACCGGGTCGCCGGGGAAATGGCAGGCGAAGAACCAAAGGTCGGGGTCGATGTCGAACTCGGCCACGACGTGGCCCTTGCCGTGCAGGCCGCCATCGGCGCTGATGTCCGTCACGCGGTCCATCATCAGCATCGGCGGTTCCGGCAGCTGGGGGTTGCCCTCGCCGAAAAGCTCGCCGCGCGCGCAGGCAAGCAACCCGTCCTTGTCGAATTGTCTGGGGTAGTCGGCCATTATGTCCTGCCTCGTGAAAACCGCTCGTTCGTCGATCCCTCTAGCATCGCGTCAACTTGCAGGGCAAGTGCGCTGACCTGCCCCCCTCGCTTGAAAAGATTTGAATACGCCGGGTCCGAGGCCTTATATGTGGCATCAAGGACGGCTTTTAACCCGGACGGTGAAAATGACATCCGAAGCGATTGAACTGGGAACCGCATGGCTCCGCGCGGGCGGTTTGCGCCCGACACGGCAGCGCCGGGCGTTGGCCGCGCTTCTGGTGGGCGACGGCAAGGATCGGCATGTCACCGCCGAAAGTCTTTATGCGGCATGTGAGCGCGCGGGCGAAAGCGTGTCGCTGGCGACCGTCTACAACACGCTGCGGGCCTTCTGCGACGCCGGCCTGATGCAGGAGGTCGCGGTCGAGGGGTCGAAATCCTATTTCGACACCCGCATGGACAACCATCCGCATTTCTTCTGGGAAGATACCGGCGCCCTGGTCGACGCCCCGGCCAACGCGCTGGAAATCACGCGCCTGCCCCAGGCCCCCGAGGGAGCCGAGATCGCGCGGGTCGATGTGGTGATCCGCCTGCGCAAGGCCTGAGCCGGGGTTTCGTCCCCCAGGCCCGGCCGGACGCCGCGCTCAGAACCACTGGCCGGGTTCGATCAGGCCAAGATCCAGCAGCTGCTGTGAGTTCCATTCGAACCTGGTCGAGTTGTACCAGGTGAAATCATAGATATCGAAAGTGCTGCCCGGGTTCAGCTTCAACGCCTTGGCTGTCCGGAACGAACAGATCGCCGCCGTCAGGTTGTTGTGCCACGGGCAGGCGAATGTGTTGTATTCCTCTATGTTGAACGTGTGGTTCTCTAAAAGGGCCAGGCCGGGTTTTGACCGGAAGAGCGCGATGCGGTCGATCTTGCGCTTGGCCACGGGGATATGCTCCTCGAAGCGCCAGCGCAGACCTCCGAAGAAATCAAGCTGACGTTCCTTGGGATAGCCGTGATTGTCCGGATCCGGGCGCGCCAGCGCGTAATAGCCCGACTTGTCGAGATGGGCATCCTCAAGCGAGACCGCCGTCTCGTTGCTGCCCAGGTCCGAGGCATAGAGGTCCAGCGTGTAGCACAGCACCGAGTCCCGCCGCTCTTCGGTGTTGAAGATCAGCATCTCGCGGGCGCTGCGCGTCTCGCAATAGGGAAAAAACAGGTATTCCGAGTTGTAGCAGTAATACATCCAGATCCCCGGCGCATCGGCGATGATCCGGTTGATGACCTGGAACGGGGTCTCCAGCGCGAAATTGTAGCCGATGCGCTCGACCTCCTCCTCGAGGTGGCGGGGCAGCTTCAGTTCCGGCGGGGCGAAGACCAGGGGGCGCTGAAAGCCCAGGTCCAGGTGGTGGCGGATGGTGCTGTCCACCTCGACCAGATCCTCGACGAAGATCATGCACAGCGGCCCTTTTTCCCGCTCGAGGCGCGGCGAGGACAGGAAGGCGTTCAGATCGCGGTGCGGCATGCGGGGTCCCGATGTTCAGCTTGTTCCTGAATGGGCCAGGCGCGGGCGCATTTCAAGCCTCGTGGCTGCGCTGTGCCCGGGCGTGCCTGTGAGGCGCCCCGCCCGGCGCGCCCACGTTGCGGTGTCGCCCCGCTTTGGTGTATGCCCCCGATCTGATTACCACGGGAGCCGGATCATGGGCGAGGCCAAGAAGCTTTTCATCAAGACCTACGGGTGCCAGATGAACGTATACGACAGCGAGCGCATGGCCGAGGCGCTGGGCGGGGCGGGCTATGTCGCCACCGACCGGGCCGATGACGCGGACATGATCCTTCTCAACACCTGCCACATCCGCGAGAAGGCCGCCGAGAAGGTCTATTCCGAACTGGGCCGCCTCAAGCCCCTGAAGGCCGAGCGGCCTGACCTGAAGATCGGTGTCACCGGCTGCGTCGCCCAGGCCGAGGGCGAGGAGATCATGCGCCGGCAGCCGCTGGTCGATCTGGTTGTCGGCCCCCAAAGCTACCATCGCCTGCCACAGATGGAGGCCCGTGTCGCCGAGGGGCACAAGGCCCTCGACACCGATTTCCCCGAGGAAGACAAATTCGAGACGCTGCAGAAACGGCCCCGGGCCGCGCGCGGCCCCTCGGCCTTTCTGACGGTGCAGGAGGGGTGCGACAAGTTCTGCGCCTTCTGCGTCGTGCCCTACACCCGGGGTGCCGAGGTTTCGCGCCCCGCCGCCCGCATCCTGTCGGAGGCCCGCGATCTGGTTTCGCGCGGGGTGCGCGAGGTGACGCTGCTGGGCCAGAACGTCAATGCCTACCACGGCGCCGCCCCCGAGGGGGAAGGCCCCTGGTCGCTGGCCGACCTGGCCCGCGGCCTGGCCGCGATCGAGGGGCTGGAACGGATCCGCTATACCACGTCCCATCCCAACGACATGGCCGATGATCTGATCCAGGCCCATGCCGATTGCGACAAGCTGATGCCCTATCTGCACCTGCCGGTTCAGTCCGGATCGGACCGGATCCTGAAGGCGATGAACCGCAAGCATACCGCCCGGCAATACCTGGACCTGATCGCCCGCATCCGCGCGCGCCGGCCCGACATCATGCTGTCGGGCGACTTCATCGTCGGCTTCCCCGGCGAGACCGACGAGGATTTCGAGCAGACCCTCGCCCTGATCGAGGCGGTCAACTACGGGCAGGCCTATTCGTTCAAATACTCGCCCCGTCCCGGCACCCCCGCCGCCGAGCGTGCCGGCCATGTCGACGACGCGGTCGCAACCGAGCGTCTGCGCCGCCTCCAGGCCCTGCTTGAGCGCCAGCAGAAGGCGGTCCAGCAGGCGATGGTCGGCCGCGAGGTCGGCGTCCTGTTCGAGAAACCCGGCCGGATGCCCGGCCAGATCGTCGGCAAGTCCGATTACCTCCACGCCGTCCACGTGCCCGGTCCGCAGGACCTGATCGGCCAGGTGCGGCGCGTCAGAATCGTGGAAAGCACCAGCAATTCGCTGGCCGGTGAACTGATCTGAAATTCCTGAAAAATCAGGAATGTGGCAAAAACTTGGCCGGGGTGCGGACAATGGGCGCGAACGGGCGGTGATGTTTCCCGATCAGCAACTATACAAGGCAGAAATACCTTCACTTTGGCACGAAAACCGCTAAACTTTTCCGCAATGGGCCGCGACCTCCGGGGGGAGGGTTGGGTGGTCTTTCCCAATGGTTTGGCAAAGGAATTTTCGCTGTGCTGAATAAGATGTTTTCCGCCATCGGCGCATCCACGGGGGGGGTGCTGGCCGCGGCGACGATTGCGGTCCTGCTGCCCGCCTCGGCCGCAACGGCCCACGAGGATGCGTCCATCGGCCGTCATACCCACCGCACCGTCGCGACCGCGAACGGCCGCGCCAAGGTCGTCGACGGCGAGCGCTACAAGCCGACAATCTGGGTCGATCCCGACGGTTGCCAGCACTGGGTGATGGACGACGGGGCCGAGGGGTACATGACCCCCAACGTCACCCGCGACGGCATTCCGGTCTGCAACCGGGGCAACGCCTGCATGGTGCTGAACACCGACCAGCATTTCGCCACCGACAGCTACCGGCTCAATGCGGCGGGTCGTTCCAAGCTGGCGAGTTTCTTCCGGTCCGCCAAGGCCAGCGCCTACGTGGTGGTCGGCCACACCGACAGCCGGGCCAGCGACGCCTACAACATGCGCCTGGGCCTGAACCGGGCCCGCGCCGCTGCTGCCGTCGGCCAGTCGGTCGGCGCCCGCATTGCAGATATCCGCAGCTTCGGCGAGCGGATGCCCAAGGCAACCAACGCGACGGTGCAGGGGCGCGCCCAGAACCGCCGCGTCGAAATCATGTGCATTCGCTGAGAGGATGAGACAAATGCGTATCGTTAAAGGCACCGTGCTCGTCCTTGTCGCCGCCAGCCTCGCCGGCTGCGTCTCGAAGCAGAACAAGACCGTCGACCGCTTCGTGGACTCCAAGGACCTCAGCCAGCTGCAGGCCGGGATCTGGATCGATCCCCATGGCTGCGACCACTGGATCATCGACGACGGGTTCGAGGGCTACCTGTCGCAGCGGCTGGACAAGTACGGCAAGCCCGTCTGCTCGGGCGCCGCGCCGGCCAACACCGCCATCGGCAAGTTCAAGTCGGGCAGCCCGGTCGCCGACCAGATCTGATCGCGACCGACAGGCCGCGCATCTTGAGGACCCCGCCGGGCAACCGGCGGGGTTCTTGCGTTCCGGAAGGTGCGGGCGGGGCAGGGCCGGGGAAGGGCGGCGCCGCCCATTGGCAAGGAACTGCCCCGCGGCGCATAGGACGGCTTGCGGCGGGGCGCGAAGCAGGGCACCATTGCCTGACACGCCAACCGCACGGAGCAGGCATTGGGAATCGACACCCTGACCCCCGAACCCCCTCAGGATCAGGCCGACACGCCTCGGCTCGAGTTCCCGGACAATCGCCTTCTGATCGAGCTTTGCGGCGAATTCGACAGTCATCTCGCGCATCTTGAAACCGCGCTCGGCGTGCAGGTCGTGCGCCGGGGCAACCAACTTGAGGTCGCCGGCGAACCCGCCGCGCGCGCCAAGGCGCTCGAGGTGCTTCGCGGCCTCTACCAGCGGCTGGAAAGCGGCAAGGCGGTGGATGTGGGCGTGATCGACGCCATGATCCGCATGGGCGCCGAAAGCGACAGCCAGTCCCGCGACGGCGATCAGCTTGAGATGTTCAAGGGCGGCGAGATCGAGATCAAGACGCGCAAGAAGTCGGTCGAACCGCGCACGGCGGCACAGAAGGCCTATGCCCGTGCGCTTTTCGACAACGAGCTTGTCTTCGGCATCGGCCCCGCCGGCACCGGCAAGACCTATATCGCGGTGGCCGCGGCGGTGAACATGTTCATCGGCGGCCATGTCGACCGGATCATCCTGTCGCGCCCGGCTGTGGAGGCCGGCGAGAAGCTGGGCTACCTGCCCGGCGACATGAAGGACAAGGTCGATCCCTACATGCAGCCGCTCTACGACGCGCTGAACGATTTCCTGCCCGGCAAGCAGCTGGCCAAGATGATCGAGGAGAAGCGGGTCGAGATCGCGCCGCTGGCCTTCATGCGCGGCCGCACCCTGTCCAACGCCTTCGTGGTGCTGGACGAGGCGCAGAACGCCACGTCGATGCAGATGAAGATGTTCCTGACCCGCCTTGGCGAGGGTTCGCGGATGGTCATCACCGGCGACCGCACCCAGGTCGACCTGCCGCGTGGCGTCCAGTCGGGCCTTGCCGACGCCGAGCGGCGGCTGGGCGGCATCGACCGCATCGCCTTCAACTATTTCAGCGCCAAGGACGTGGTTCGCCACCCGCTCGTGGCCCGGATCATCGAAGCTTATGATGCTACCGACACCGACGCCGGTTGACGCCCTGATCGAGGACGACCGCTGGTGCGCACTGGGGCTTGAGGATCTGGCCGCCCGCGCCGCCGGCGCCGTGCTGACGCATCTCGACCTGGATCCCGAGGAATTCGAGATCAGCCTGCTGGGCTGTGATGACGCGCGCATCGCCGTTCTGAACGAGGAGTTTCGGGGCAAGCCCGCACCCACCAACGTGCTGAGCTGGCCGGCCGAGGATCTGGCCCCCGAAAGCCCCGGCGCCATTCCGCCGCCCCCCGAACCGATGTTCGACGGCGCGTTAGGTGACATCGCCATCGCCTATGACACCTGCCTGCGCGAGGCCGAGGAACAGGGCAAACCGCTGGAAAACCACCTGCTGCACCTGCTGGCGCATGCGACGTTGCACCTGCTGGGCTATGACCACGAGACGGACGAAGATGCCGCAGTGATGGAACGTCTCGAGCGGGAAATACTTGTTTCCCTGGGTGTGCCTGATCCATATTCAGGCCAGACGGCCTGAGAGGCCGGTGAAATTTGGACAAGGATGAGATGGGCGACCAGACCGACGGCTCTTCTAGCGCAGCGCTGAGCGCGCAGGATGACGACAGCGATACCGAACAGCGTGGCCTCTGGCAGCGTTTCGTATCAACGATTTCCGGCTCGGACACGGGCGATGACGGGGCCGAGGGCGACCGCGAGAAGGAAAACGCGGACCCGCATGCCACCGACAGCATGGGCATACTGAACCTGCGCCGGATGCGGGTCGAGGATGTGGCCATTCCCAAGGTCGAGATCGTGGCGGTCCCCAACACCATCAAGAAGGAAGAACTGGTCGACGTGTTCCGCGAAAGCGGCTTCACCCGCCTGCCGGTCTACAAGGGCACGCTGGACACGCCGATGGGCTTTGTTCACCTCAAGGACCTGGCCCTGCGCCACGGGTTCAGCGCCAATGGCACCAAATTCTCGCTCAAGGCCATGCTGCGGCCGCTGCTCTACGCGCCGCCCTCGATGGGCACGGGTGTGCTGCTTCAAAAGATGCAGTCCGAGCGGATCCACATGGCCCTTGTCATCGACGAATACGGCGGGGTCGACGGGCTGGTCACGATCGAGGATCTGATCGAGACCGTGATCGGCGAGATCGAGGATGAGCACGACCTGACCGAGGGGCCGCTCTGGCGCCGCGACAAGCAGGGCGGCTACGTCGTCGATGCCCGCGCACCGCTCGACGAGTTCGAGGCCGAGATCGGCGTCAAGCTGGGCAGCCCCGAGGCCGACGAGGATGTCGACACGCTGGGCGGGCTGGTCTTCATGATGACCGGCCGGGTTCCCGTGCGCGGCGAGATGGTTCCCCATCCCACTGGCGCCGAGTTCGAGGTCGTCGATGCCGATCCCCGCCGCCTGAAACGGCTGCGCGTCCGGCTTCCCGGCGCGTTGGAAGACGGCGCGGCGTGAGCGACGGCCAGGGGCCCAGCAGCAGCGGCACCCGGGGAGCTAACCCGGGCGCGCCCGATATTTCCGAGGCCGCGCCCGGAGCCGAAGGGCAGGGGGCGTCAATCGACGCGCCTCCCACCGACACCGTTACCCCCGAGGTGGCGCCCGAGGCGGGCGACCCACCCCCTTTCGCACCCGATGAGCGGCTCGAGCCGTTGGAAGACTCCGACCCCACTGACCCCACCGACCCCTCGGACGGGTCGGAATGGACGATCATCCCCGACCCGGGCCGTCCTCCCCGCCGCGATGCGAGCAACAGCGCCACGCGGGTCGACACCGCGCCCCCGAGGGCGCGCCGGGGCTGGACCCGCTGGCGCCGTCCGATCTTCCTGGTGCTCTGTGGTGCGGCACTGGCCGCCGGCCAGGCACCTTTCGGGCTCTGGCCTCTGGCGCTGCTGGGACTGGTCGGCATCTTCGCGATCTTCTCCGCCCGCCGTCCCCTGCGCGACGGTCTGACCTTCGGTGCGTCCTATTTCGGCCTGTCGCTGACCTGGATCGTCGAGCCTTTCCTGGTCGACATCGCCCGCCACGGCTGGATGGCCCCCTTTGCCCTGATCCTCCTGGCGCTGGGGCTTGGCCTGATCTGGGCGGTGGCCTTCCGGGCGGCCGCCTGGCTGAAGGCGGGGCCGGTGGGGCTTGCGGTCTGCCTGGGCGCGGTCGAGCTTTTCCGCGCCTATGCGATGACGGGCTTTCCCTGGAATGCCATTTCCTACATCTGGCTGGACACGGCGCCGATGCAGCTGGTCTCGCTGATCGGTCCCCACGGGCTGACGCTGGCGACGCTGCTGGCGCTGGCGGCCCCCGTGACCGCGGCGCGCGCCAGCTCGCGCGCGGCCCTGGGGCCGACGCTTCTGCTGCTGCCGGCGCTGGTCGGCGCGGGCATGTGGGTCGGGGCCGAACCCGTGACCGGGACCACCCTCACCGCCAACAGCCCGATCGTGCGCCTGGTCCAGCCCAACGCCACCCAGCGCCGCAAATGGGACCCCGAGTGGATCCCCGTCTTCTTCGACCGGCTGATCGAACTCAGCGCCGCCGCGCCCCAGGATCCGCGCGCCCCCCGTCCCGACCTGGTGATCTGGCCCGAGACCGCGATCGCCTACGACCTGGAAGGGTCCGAGCAACTGCGCCGCACCATCGTCGACGCCGCCGGCGGCGTGCCCGTTGCCCTTGGCTACCAGCGGCGCGAGGCGGGCCGGTTCTACAACTCGCTGGGCGTCCTCTCGCCTTCGGGCGAGCTGGGCGCCCGCTACGACAAGCAGCATCTGGTCCCCTTCGGGGAATACGTGCCCTTCGGCAGCTGGCTGTCGCGCCTGGGCATCCGGGGCCTGGCGCAGGTGGCCGAGCAGGGGTTCAGCCCCGGTCCCGGCCCGACCAGCCTGCGTCTGGGCAAGCTGGGCCGCGCCCTGCCGCTCATCTGTTACGAGGCCGTCTTTCCCGACGATCTGCGCACCGGCGGGCCGCGCCCCGACTGGATCCTCCAGGTCACGAACGATGGCTGGTTCGGCCGCTTCACCGGCCCCTATCAGCACCTGGCCCAGGCCCGGATCCGCGCGATCGAGCGGCGCCTGCCGATGGTGCGCGTCGCCAATACCGGCGTCAGCGCGGTGATCGACGCGCGCGGCCGGGTGCTGGCCTCTCTGCCGCTGGGCGCGCAGGGATTCCTCGATCAGCGCCTGCCGCCTGCCGCCCCGGACGAGACGACCTATGGCAAAAGCGGCGACTGGCCGATGGTGCCGGCCTATCTGCTGCTTGGAGGGCTGCTGCTCTGGCGTCGCCTTTCACGTTGACGCGGAGCCTCTAGCCCCATATTCCGGCATCTGTTCCGCCACAACGGCTTCCTGACGTGGCGGTGAAACCCAATGGAGCACTTTTTCAATGTCCCGACAGAACTATATCTTCACTTCGGAATCCGTTTCCGAGGGCCACCCGGACAAGGTCTGCGACCGCATTTCCGACGCCGTCCTTGACGCCTTCCTCGACCAGGAACCCGAAGCGCGCGTCGCCTGCGAGACCTTCGCCACCACCAACCGCGTGGTCATCGGCGGCGAGGTGGGCCTGTCGGACAAGAGCAAGCTCAAGGAATACCTTGGCCGGATCGAGCAGATCGCCCGCGACTGCGTGCGCGACATCGGCTACGAGCAGGACGCCTTCCACTGGAAGACCCTGACCGTCGACAACCTGCTGCACGAACAGTCGGCCCATATCGCCCAAGGCGTCGATTCCTCCAATGACAAGGAAGAGGGCGCCGGCGACCAGGGCCTGATGTTCGGCTATGCCATCGACGAGACCGAAGAGCTGATGCCCGCCCCGATCCACTACAGCCACGCCATCCTGCGGCGTCTGGCCGAGGTGCGCAAAAGCGGCGCCGAGCCCGCCCTGGGCCCCGATGCCAAGTCCCAGCTGACCGTGCGCTACGAGAACGGCCGCCCCGTCGGCGTAACCTCACTGGTGCTTTCGACCCAGCACATGGACCCGGACCTCAGCTCTGCCGATGTCCGCGCCATTGTCGAGCCCTACATCACCGAAGTTCTGCCCGAGGGCTGGCTGAGCGACGAGACCGAGTGGTGGGTCAACCCCACCGGCAAGTTCGTCATCGGCGGCCCCGATGGCGACGCGGGCCTGACCGGGCGCAAGATCATCGTCGACACTTACGGCGGTGCCGCGCCCCACGGCGGCGGCGCCTTCTCGGGCAAGGATCCCACCAAGGTCGACCGCTCGGCCGCCTATGCCGCGCGCTACCTGGCCAAGAATGTGGTTTCGGCCGGGCTTGCCCGCCGCTGCACCATCCAGCTTTCCTATGCCATCGGCGTCGCCCGGCCCCTGTCGATCTACGCCGACACCCACGGCACGGGCGAGGTTGACGAATCCCGGATCGAGAAGGCGGTGAACGAGGTCATGGACCTCACCCCCCGTGGCATTCGCGAGCATCTGGGCCTCAACCGTCCCATCTATCAGCGCACCGCGGCCTACGGCCATTTCGGCCGCGCCCCCGAGGCGGATGGCGGCTTCTCCTGGGAACGCCGCGACCTGGCCGAGGCGCTGAAAGCCGCCGTCTGACGGGACCCGAGCCACGACCCCGGCCCCAGGCCGGCAAAAGATCAGGAAGGCGGGCGGTCCGGGACAGGGCCGCCCGCCTTCTTCTTTCGCAATGCTGCCCCGCGCCGCCGGCCGCCCTTGACGGCGCCCGCCCCGGCCATGCTAAAGGCCCGGTTCGCAGATGACAGGGCAGAATTGACATGACCGACCGGACCTCACCCTCGGGCGCGCCGTGGCGCAACTTCTACGGCCGGCGCAAGGGCAAGGGCCTGCGCGACAGCCAGAAGACCTATCTGGACGAGGATCTGGCGAAACTCTCCCCCGGCGCTGTCGACTGGGACGTCAACCCCGACCGCCGGCCCCTCGATCTCAAGGCCCTCTTCGGCGACCGCCCCCTCTGGCTCGAAATCGGCTTCGGAGGTGGCGAGCATCTCGTCCACCAGGCCGCCTCCAACCCCGATGTCGGCATCATCGGCGCCGAGCCCTACGTCAACGGCGTCGCCATGCTGCTGGGCAAGATCCGTCGCGCCGGGGTCGAGAACCTTGCGATCCACCCTGGCGATGCGCGCGACCTCTTCGACGTGCTCCCCGAGGGATCCGTCCAGCGCGCCTTCCTGCTCTACCCCGACCCCTGGCCCAAGGCGCGCCACCACCGCCGCCGCTTCGTCACGCCCGAGCATCTCGAACCGCTCGCCCGGCTGATGCCCCGGGGCGCGATCCTGCGGGTCGCCACCGACATCGAGGATTACGTCCGCCAGACTCTGCTCGAAGTGCCCCGCGCCGGCTTCGAATGGCTGGCCGAAGGCCCCGAGGATTGGCGTCAGCCCTGGGCCGACTGGATCCCCACCCGCTACGAGCAGAAGGCCCTGCGCGAAGGGCGCACGCCCCATTACCTGACCTTCCGCCGGACCTGAGGCGCGCCCGCCTTTCATTGTCGCGAAAATATCCCCGCCGGAGGCATCCGCACCTGTCCGGCCCTGTGCCGCCCCGGGCACCGGGCGGGGGCCGCTGTGCCCCGCGCGGTCTTTGACGGTGGACCCCGCCCGGACCATTGGCTAAGCATCCCATTCAGGATCGCAAAGAGGGGCCTTCGATGTCGGCACATGGTCAGCCAGTTCCAATGCACGCGCGCCGCGCGGGCCCGCTCAGGGGTCAGGCCGACGTGCCCGGCGACAAGTCGATCTCGCACCGGTCCCTGATCCTCGGCGCGCTCTCGGTCGGAGAGACGCGCATCACCGGCCTTCTCGAGGGGCAGGACGTGCTCGACACGGCGGCAGCCATGGCGGCTTTCGGCGCCCAGGTCGAGAACCACGGCGGCGGCAGCTGGTCGGTGCACGGGGTTGGCGTCGGCGGCTTTGCCGAGCCTTCGCAGGTCATCGACTGCGGCAACTCGGGCACCGGGGTGCGGCTGGTGATGGGGGCCATGGCCACCACGCCGGTGACCGCGAGTTTCACGGGCGATGCCTCGCTCAACAAGCGTCCCATGGGGCGGGTCACCGATCCGCTGGCGCTGTTCGGGGCGCGGGCCTATGGCCGCGAGGGCGGGCGGCTGCCGATGACGCTGGTCGGCGCGGCCGAGCCTGTGCCCGTCACCTATCGCCTTCCCGTGGCCTCGGCCCAGGTGAAATCAGCCGTTCTGCTGGCCGGGCTCAACGCCCCCGGCGAGACGGTCGTGATCGAACGCGTGCCCACCCGCGACCACACCGAGCGGATGCTGGCCGGCTTCGGCGCCGAGATCGAGACCGTCGAGCGGCCGGCCGAGGACGGGCAGGGGAGCGAGCATGTCATCACACTGCGCGGTCGGCCCGAGTTGCGGGCCCAGGATATCGCCGTGCCGCGCGATCCCTCCTCGGCGGCTTTCCCCGTCTGCGCCGCTCTCATAACCGAGGGCTCGGACGTGCTGGTGCCCAATATCGGCCTCAACCCGACCCGCGCGGGCCTCTTCACGACCCTGCAGGAGATGGGCGCGGATCTCACCTTCGAGAACATGCGCGAAGAGGGGGGGGAGCCGGTGGCCGACCTGCGCGCCCGCTACTCGCCCGACATGAAGGGCATCGCGGTGCCGCCCGCCCGCGCCGCCTCGATGATCGACGAATACCCGATCCTGTCGGTGGTCGCGTCCTTTGCCGAGGGCGAGACCGTGATGGACGGGGTCGAGGAGCTGCGCGTCAAGGAATGCGACCGTATCGACGCCATGGCTCGTGGCCTCGAGGCCTGCGGCGTGCGCATCGAAGAGGGGCCCGCGCGCATGGTGGTGCATGGCATGGGCCCGGGCGGCGTGCCCGGCGGGGCCACGGCCGCCACCCGCCTGGATCACCGGATCGCCATGTCGTTCCTCTGCCTCGGCATGGCCGCGCGCCAGCCCGTTGCGGTCGATGACGCTGGCCCCGTGGTCACCAGCTTCCCGATCTTCGAGACGCTGATGCGCGACCTGGGCGCCGACCTGCGCCGGGGTGGCGCCGACGCCGGGGGGCAGGGCGCATGATCGCGGCACCCGGTCCGATCGCCCACGCCCAGCCGGCAATGCCGGGCGCCCGCCGCGTCCTTGGCCGAAAGGAATAGGCCCATGCGTTTCACGGTTGCCATCGACGGGCCCGCGGCGGCGGGCAAGGGCACGATCTCGCGGGCCGTGGCCGAGCGGTTCGGCCTGGCCCACTTGGATACCGGCCTGCTTTACCGCGCCACCGGCCGCCGGGTGATGGCGGGCGAGGATCCCGTCGCCGCCGCCCGCGCCCTGCGCCCCGCCGACCTTGAGGCCGACGGTCTGCGCAGCCCCGAGGTGGCACAGGCCGCCAGCCGCATCGCGGCCCTGCCGGCGGTGCGCGCGGCGCTTGTCGCCTTTCAGCGTGATTTCGCCCGGCGTGAGGGCGGCGCCGTGCTGGACGGGCGCGACATCGGCACGGTGATCTGCCCGCGCGCCGAGGTGAAGCTGTTCGTGACCGCCCGGGCCGACATTCGCGCCCGCCGCCGCTTCGACGAGCTGTGCGCCGGCGGCTACGAGGGGGCCTACGAGCAGGTCCTGGCGGATGTCGAGGCCCGCGACATGCGCGACCGCGAGCGCGCCGATGCCCCCCTGCGCCCGGCCCGCGACGCCGTCGCCATCGACACCAGCGAGCTGGACATCGAGGCCGCCGTCGCCCGCGCCGTGGCCGAGGTCGATGCCGCCCTCGGGCGCCGTGGCACCCCCGGCACGGACTGAGCCGGGCAGCCGCGCCGTCCCGGGCGCGGCATCGGGCCTTCCCCTGCGGCACGCGCCAGCCATCACCGCACGCCGCCCCGCGTCGTGCCGGGGCGCTAAGCCCTTGATCCCTTCGCCCGACAGGGGTATACGCGCCCCTGTCGAAGCGGCGGAAACAGCCGCGCACGGGCACAGGGGCAGGGTCGGTTTTCACCGGCCCTTCGTCATTGTGCCCTTTCGACCAATGGAAACCCAAGACCCGCGGAGACAACCGCGCGGCCGGAATATCGATTGAAAAAGGACCGATACGTATATGTGCGCTAAAGCATCCATGGAGGAATTCGAAGCCCTCCTGAACGAAAGCTTCGAAATGGACACTCCGGACGAGGGTTCGGTTGTCAAGGGCAAGGTCATCGCTATCGAGGCGGGCCAGGCCATCATCGACGTAGGCTACAAGATGGAAGGCCGCGTCGATCTCAAGGAATTCGCAAACCCCGGCGAGGCCCCCGAGATTTCCGTGGGCGACGAAGTCGAGGTCTATCTGGACCGCGTCGAGAACGCCCGTGGCGAAGCCTCGATCAGCCGTGACAAGGCCCGCCGCGAGGAAGCCTGGGACAAGCTCGAGAAGGCCTATGCCGACGACGCCCGCGTCGAAGGCGCGATCTTCGGCCGCGTCAAGGGTGGCTTCACCGTCGATCTGGGCGGCGCTGTTGCGTTCCTGCCCGGCAGCCAAGTCGATGTCCGCCCCGTGCGCGACGCCGGCCCGCTGATGGGTATGAAGCAGCCCTTCCAGATCCTGAAAATGGACCGTCGCCGTGGCAACATCGTCGTGTCGCGCCGCGCCATCCTGGAAGAATCCCGTGCCGAGCAGCGCGCCGAGGTCATCGGCAAGCTGACCGAGGGCGACGCCGTTGACGGCGTGGTCAAGAACATCACCGAGTACGGCGCATTCGTCGACCTGGGCGGTGTTGACGGTCTGCTGCACGTCACCGACATGGCTTGGCGCCGTGTGAACCACCCCAACGAGATCCTGGCGATCGGCGAAACCGTCAAGGTTCAGGTCATCAAGATCAACAAGGAAACCCACCGTATCAGCCTGGGCATGAAGCAGCTTCAGGACGATCCGTGGAACGCCGTCGAAGGCAAGTACCCGCTGAACTCGGTCCACACCGGCCGCGTGACCAACATCACCGACTACGGTGCGTTCGTCGAGCTGGAGCCCGGCGTCGAGGGTCTGGTTCACGTCAGCGAGATGTCCTGGACCAAGAAGAACGTCCATCCCGGCAAGATCGTCTCGACCTCTCAGGAAGTCGAAGTCATGGTGCTGGAGATCGACACCGCCAAGCGTCGCGTTTCGCTGGGTCTCAAGCAGACCATGCGCAACCCGTGGGAAGTCTTCGCCGAAACCCACCCCGTGGGCACCGAGGTCGAGGGCGAGGTCAAGAACATCACCGAATTCGGTCTGTTCATCGGCCTCGAGAACGACATCGACGGCATGGTTCACCTGTCGGACCTGACTTGGGAAGGTCGTGGCGAGGACGTGATCGGCGACTACCGCAAGGGCGACATGGTCAAGGCCATCGTTACCGAAGTGGACGTCGAGAAAGAGCGTATCTCGCTGTCGGTCAAGGCACTGGACAACAGCTTCTCGGGTGCTGTCGAGGGCGTCAAGCGCGGCTCGATCATCACCGTTGAAGTCACCGCCATCGAAGACGGCGGCATCGAGGTCGAGTATGAGGGCGCCAAGTCCTTCATCCGCCGCTCGGACCTCAGCCGTGACCGTGCCGAGCAGCGCCCCGAGCGTTTCGGCGTGGGCGACAAGGTCGACGTTCGCGTCACCAACGTCGATCCCAAGTCGCGCCGTCTGGGCCTGTCGATCAAGGCACGCGAGATCGCCGAAGAGAAAGAGGCGGTTGAACAGTATGGCTCCTCGGACGCCGGTGCGTCGCTGGGCGACATCCTGGGCGCTGCTCTGAAGGGCGACGACAACTGATAGCGTAACTCAGGTTGCGACGCTGATTGGGGCGGCTCTGGTTTCCGGGGCCGCCCTTTTTCGTTCACGAATCGATTGTGGCGGTCATCCGGCGCGATGGCAGCCCGGCGGCAGGAAGCCGACAAGTCTGCGATTTCCGGCGTGTCCTCTGGCAAATCCTTGCCCGCAGCAGAGAAAACGCTTGGAAAACCGATGGCTCATCGCCTTTATAATTCCTAATTGCTCAGATCTTTCCTATAGTTCTGCGAAATGGGACCGCGGGGCCCTATTGCCTGCGCATAACAATACCGGGGGACGACATGATCCGTTCAGAACTCATCCAAATCATCGCTGATGAGAACCCGCATCTATATCAACGCGATGTTGAGCGTATCGTGAACACCCTCTTCGAAGAGATCATCAACGCCATGGCCTCGGGCGACCGGGTCGAGCTGCGCGGTTTCGGGGCGTTCTCGGTGAAAAAGCGCGATGCCCGGATCGGGCGGAACCCGCGCACCGGCGAGAGCGTTGAGGTCGAAGAGAAATATGTTCCGTTCTTCAAGACCGGCAAGCTGCTGCGGGATCGTCTGAACGGCAAGGCGGACTGACTTACCCATGCACTATATCAAATTTGCGTTTCTGGCCCTCATCGGGATCGTGCTGCTCATGGTGGCGCTGGCCAACCGGGGGATGGTTGCGCTGCGCCTCCTGCCCGAGGAGATGGCCGATCTTCTGGGCTTCAACGCTTCGATCAACCTGCCCCTGTTCATCGTGATCCTGGGCTTCGTGCTGGTCGGGCTTTTCATCGGCTTTTTCTGGGAATGGGCGCGCGAATACAAATATCGCGCCGCCGCTTCCAGCCGTCGCCGCCGCGCCGAAAAGCTTGAGCGCGAGAACGAGCGTCTGCGCCAAAGCACAGGTGCCCACCAGGACGAAGTGCTGGCGCTGCTTGAGAATGGGGCGCGCAAGGGGTAAAGCCCCTGCATGACAAGCGCTGACCCCCGCATCAAATTCTGTGGACTGAGGACCGAGGCCGATATCGCCGTCGCCGTTGCCGCCGGCGCGACCTATGTCGGCTTTGTCTTCTTTGACCGCTCGCCCCGCGCCGTCAGCGTGGACGAGGCCCGTGCCCTTGCGCTGGCCGTCCCCGCCGGCATCGCCAAGGTGGCGCTGACGGTCGATCCCGACGACGCCACCCTTGATCGCATCGTGCAGCAGGTGCCGCTGGACATGATCCAGCTGCACGGGCACGAGACGCCCGAGCGCGTGGCCGAGCTGCGCGCGCGGCACGGCTTGCCGGTGATGAAGGCAATCGGCGTCGCCGATGCCGCGGACCTTGAGGCGATCGAACGTTACGAGGGCGTGGCCGACCAGCTTCTGATTGATGCCCGTCCGCCCCGCGACGCGGTCCTGCCCGGGGGCAACGGCCTGAAATTCGACTGGCGCCTGATCGAGGGCCGCGATTGGCGCGGGCCCTGGATGCTGGCCGGTGGACTTGATGTCGCCAATGTCGCAGAGGCGATCGCGCGGACCGGGGCACGCCAGATAGATGTATCATCGGGGGTCGAATCCGCCCCCGGTCAAAAGGATGCTGCCAAGATGGCCGCGTTTGCCGCCGCAGCTCGAGGAGAGAGCCATGCCTGAAGATATCATCAACTCGTTCATGAACGGCCCCGACGAGAAAGGCCGGTTCGGCGATTTCGGCGGCCGCTTCGTGTCCGAAACGCTCATGCCGCTGATCCTTGAGTTGGAAGAGCAGTATGAGCATGCCAAGACGGACCAGAGCTTCTGGGACGAGATGAACGACCTGTGGACGAACTATGTCGGCCGTCCCAGCCCGCTTTACTATGCCGAGCGTCTGACCAAGCATCTGGGCGGCGCCAAGATCTACCTCAAGCGCGACGAGCTGAACCACACTGGCGCCCACAAGATCAACAACGTGCTGGGCCAGATCATTCTGGCGCGGCGCATGGGCAAGACCCGGATCATCGCCGAGACCGGAGCCGGGCAGCACGGCGTCGCCACCGCGACCGTCTGCGCCAAGTTCGGTCTGAAATGCGTGGTCTACATGGGTGCCCATGATGTCGAGCGTCAGGCGCCCAACGTCTTCCGCATGAAGCTGCTGGGGGCCGAGGTCGTGCCCGTCACCTCGGGCCGCGGCACGCTGAAGGACGCGATGAACGACGCGCTGCGCGACTGGGTGACCAACGTGCGTGACACGTTCTACTGCATCGGCACCGTCGCAGGCCCGCACCCCTATCCGGCGATGGTCCGCGATTTTCAGGCCATCATCGGCAAGGAAGCGCGCGAGCAGATGATGGCCGCCGAGGGCCGTCTGCCCGACACGCTGATCGCGGCGATCGGCGGGGGTTCGAACGCGATGGGTCTGTTCTACCCGTTCCTTGACGACAAGGATGTGCGGATCATCGGGGTCGAGGCCGGCGGCAAGGGCGTCAACGCCAAGATGGAGCATTGTGCCTCGCTGACCGGCGGGCGTCCGGGCGTTCTGCATGGCAACCGCACCTACCTGCTTCAGGATGACGACGGTCAGATCCTCGAGGGCTATTCGATTTCGGCGGGTCTCGACTACCCCGGGATCGGGCCCGAGCACTCCTGGCTGCACGACACCAAGCGGGCGGAATACGTGGCCATCACCGATGTCGAAGCACTCAAGGCATTCCAGCTTTGCTGCGAGTTGGAGGGAATCATTCCCGCGCTCGAACCCAGCCACGCCCTGGCCCACGTGATGAAAATCGCGCCCGAGCTGCCCGCCGATCACCTGATCTGCATGAATCTCTGCGGTCGGGGCGACAAGGATATCTTCACCGTGGCGAAGGCGCTGGACGTGAATATGGGCCCGTCGGACTGACCTTTCGGCAAAAGTCACAGTAAAATCAATGCACTGGGGCGCATGAACTGGGGTTCATGCGCCCCTTTCCTTTGGTTTATGCCACTAAACCTGCGGTTCATGGGGGCGGTTTCCCCCCTCGGGTTGGATAGCGGCGGGGCGAATCGTGTGGTGTTGGTGATCTCGTTCCCAGCGCCCTGCGTCGATCCCCCCACCCATATCCCCCCTTCGACGCGGGGCGCACTTAACCCCCGGGACAACGTCTAAAAGGAATACGAGCACATGAACCCCACCGCGAAACTCAAGCCCGTCACCGTCGCCACCGCCATCGCTCTGGTCAGCGGCACCGGCCTCATGGCCGCCCCCGCAGTCGAAGGCGGCGCCTCGGCCTCGGGTCAGGCGACACAGCGCATCGACGCCTACCAAAGCGTTCAGGCACGCGGTGCCGCCCTGGTCGAGGCCGAGCTTCGCAGCCGCGGCTACGTCATCACCGAGCGCCGCCGCACCCTGCTGGGCCGCAACCTGGTCCGCGCCGAGACCTCGGGCCACGTCCGCGAGGTGGTGATCCACCAGCGCACCGGTGAAATCCTGCGTGACATCATCATGCCCAAGGAAGGCAGCGCCAAGGCCGAGGCCGGCGCTACCGGCACCGCCGCCAAGCAGGCCCGTGGCAACGCAAGCCAGGGCGGCGCCTTCGGCCTGTCGCTGGGCTCGGCCATTCAGGGCGCGACCTCCAGCGGCGCCCGCGCCGGCAACTCGGCCGGGAACGCCTCGGGCAACACCTCGGGTGTCGATAACGGCTCGGTCGGCGTGTCGGTTGATGCCTCGGTCGACGCTTCGGTCGGTGGCTCCGTCGGCGGGTCGTCGTCGGGCGGGTCGTCGGGCGGCGGCGGCAGCGCTGGCGGCGATGTCGGCGGCGGCCTGGGCGGCGGCCTCGGGATCGGCAATTGATCGCATTCGCACCCAATGCAAGACTTTCGGGCGGATCCCTGCGGATCCGCCCTTTCGATCCGGATCGCGCCTGGGATAAGGTCGCCCGGTTACAGGACGACAACAGGGGCGCGGGACGGATGACGAACAGGGGCGGCATGCCCTCCTCGACGGCGATGATCCTTCTGGTGATGGCGGTGCAATTCGCCTGTGCCGCCTTCTTCATCGGCTTTTTCGTGATGGACCTGACGGGCCTGCGCAGCACCCCGTCCAGCTACACCCTGTTCGAGCTGGTGCAGATCGCCGCCGGCGCCGGGCTGGTGCTGAGCATCGTCATCAACGTCTTCCTGCTGCGCCGGGTAGTCCGCCGGTCCCAGGCCATGGAGCAGGGCCTGATGCTGGCCCGCGGCGCCTTCCACGAGCTGCTGGAGGCCGAGTTCCGCCGCTGGGATCTTACCCCGGCCGAGCGCGAGGTCGCGCTGTTCGCGATCAAGGGCTATTCCAACGGCGAGATTGCCGGCCTGACCGGCAAGAGCGAGGGCACGGTGAAATCCCAGTCCAACGCCGTTTTCCGCAAGTCGGGCCTGGGCGGACGGGTCGCGCTGATGAGCCATTTCCTGGACGAGATGGTGAGCGACGCGAGCCTTTCGAACGCCCCCGACGAAACCCCCTCCCGGACAGAGGCGGCTTCCGCCTCCTGATCCTGCCGCCAAATCCCGGGGCGGCCCTTGCCGAGGCTAGCGCCGTCGGGGACCTTGGGGCCTGTCCCTGCCCCCCCGTCAGCCAACCCGGAGCCGCGCGCGCCTACGGCTCTTCCGGCGCCTCGGCATGGGATTTCAGCAGCGACAGCGGCACCAGGTCCAGGGCACGGGCATGGGTGGCCTCCAGATCCACGCGCGGGCCCAGCCCTTCCTCCGCCGCCTGGCGGAAGCGCGCGGCGCAAAGGCACCAGCGGTCCCCTTCCCGCAGGCCGGCGAACCCGAACTCGGGCCGAGGGGTGGTCAGATCGTTGCCGACATATTTCGAATAGGCCAGGAACTCGTCCGTCATCACCGCGCAGACCGTGTGGCTGCCGGTATCCTCGGCGCAGGTGTTGCAATGGCCGTCCCGGAAGAACCCGGTCCGGGGCTGATGGGAGCAGGGCGCGAGCGGCCCGCCCAGCACGTTCACGGGGGTGGTCTTCTCCATCGGAACTCTCCTTCTCCGCTCAGCGGAACTTGTCGGCCAGCCGTTGCAGCGCAGAGCGCGGGGCAGGCGCCGCGTCCTCCTTGTCGGGGGCAGGGGGGGCGGCTTTGACCGGGCGCGCCCCGGGGGCGGCAGCTGCGTCGCCCGTGGTCTTGGGAGCCTGTTTGGCGGCAGCAGGGCCCTTGGTCCCTGTCGAGGGACGCGGCGGCGCCAGGCGGCGTGCTACGGCGTTCGTGAAGGCACCCGTATCCCCCTCGGCCAGGGCCGGAGCGCCGTCGCTCACGCCGCGCAGCATGTCGTCCAGCCAACCGGCTTCGGCCTTGGCGAAATCCGACAGCACGTATCCCGGCACCCGGTCCTTGTGGCCGGGGTGACCGACGCCCATCCGGACGCGATGATAATCGGGCCCCACGTGCTGATGGAGCGAGCGCAGCCCATTGTGGCCCGCATGCCCGCCGCCCGTCTTGCAGCGCAGCTTGCCGGGGGCGAGGTCGATCTCGTCGTGGAAGACAACGATGTCCTCGGGGCTCAGCTTGAAAAAGCGCATCGCCTCCCCGACCGACTGGCCCGAGAGGTTCATGAACGTGCCCGGCTTGAGCAGGACGACCTTCTCCGCGCCCAGCCGCCCCTCGGTCATCTCGCCCTGAAACTTTGCGCGCCAGGGGGCGAAGCCGTGATCCTCCGCGATGCGCTCCACCGCCATCCAGCCGATGTTGTGGCGGTTGGCGGCATACTTGGCGCCGGGATTTCCGAGACCTACGAATAGACGCACCGATGTTCTCCCTTGCTCGCGGCGACCCCACGTGGGCCTGGGGTGAGTATGCTCCGGATCGGGTCCGGATTGCCAGAGGAGGGGACCGCTTCGCAAAGGCCCGCCGGCGCAAAAAAAGAACGCCCCGGGAAGGGGGCGTTCAAAGTAGGCAGTACCCGCTGTTGAGGGACTGATCCGGAAATCGGGCCCTCGGTTACACATCACACTCGTTACTACTTTCGGATAGCGCGAGAATGGTTGTGGGGTCAATCATCCGCCCCCTGTGACGGTACGTCATAACCGCAATTATTTGCCGCGCGCAAAAAACCGTCCGGGCAAAAAAAAGAACGCCCCGAAGGGCGTTCAAGATAGGTAGTACCCGCTTCGGGGTCCGCGTGGCGGCGCCCCTTTACACATCACACTCGTTACACCCCAATATCTACCAGCCGGTAGTTGCTCCGTCAATTGACGCGCGGGTTAACGTTAGGTCATGCAAAAACGCAAACGCGTTTTTGCTTTATTTTTAAGGTGCCCCGCTCGCAAAAAAAACGGGGCCAGAAGGCCCCGTTTCCCGAAATGCGGTTTGCCGCGCGGCAAATCCGATTCGTCACTCCTCGGATTGCTCGGTGGCGGGAACCTCGTCCGCATCCACCTCTTCCTCTTCGTCATCGTTCTGCGAAGCCAGGCCGCTGGGCGCCTGGATGTTGGCGATGACGAAATCGCGGTCGATGGTCGGCCGCGTACCGTCGGGCAGGGTGATCGACGAGATGGTCAGCGTGTCGCCGATCTGCATGTCCGCGATCGAGGCCACGATCTTCTCGGGAATCTCGCCGGCGGTGCACACCAGCTCGACCTCGGGACGGACCATGGTCAGAACGCCACCCTTCTTGATGCCGGGCGACACCTCCTCGCCCTCGATCTCGACGGGGATGAACAGGGCGATCCGCGAGGTGCGGCGCAGGCGCATGAAGTCGACATGCGTCGGCAGGTCCTTGACCGTGTCGCGCTGAACGCCACGGCAGATGACGCGAACGTCGTCGTGGCCTTCAAGCTTCATGTTGAAGAGGGTCGAGAGGAAGCGACCGGCCTTCAGGCGCTTGAAGAGCGCGTTGTAGGGAATGTTGATCGCGACGGGGTCTGCGCCACCGCCGTAAACGATACCGGGTACGTTGCCTTCGCGGCGAGCTTGACGAGCGGCCCCCTTGCCTGTCCCCGTCCGTACCGTAGCTGTGAGATCAGGAATCTCTCCTGCCATGGGTCTGTCTCCTTGGTTATCGGGCATCCTCCAAGGGTGTATGCCCGCGTGAAGCCGCGCGTATAGAAGAGAACGCGGCTTTTGGAAAGGTCCAATCCGCCCCGGCGCGCCACGGGCCTTCCGTGCGCGCCGGCTGCTCCCTTCATTGTCGCCCAAGTATCCCCGCCGGAGGCATCCGCCGCCGGGGCCTGGAGCCTCCGGCGGGGATATTTTCCCGACAGTGAAAGAGCGCGCGCCCCATGCCAAAGGCGTCGCGAGAGACGCCTGTCGATCAGGCCTGCCAGTCGCCGGCGAAATCGCGCGGCACGAGCAGGATGTCCCGGTCCAGTTCGCGCACGTCCCGGCGGCCGCAGAGGGCCATGGTGGTGTCGAGCTCTGTGCGGATGATCTCGAGCGCGCGGGTGACGCCGGCCTCGCCCATTGCGCCCAGCCCGTAGATGTAGCTGCGCCCGATGAAAGTGCCCTTGGCGCCCATTGCCAGTGCCTTCAGCACGTCCTGGCCCGAGCGGATGCCGCTGTCGAGATGGATCTCGACCTGGTCGCCGACGGCATCGACGATTCCGGGCAGGGCGCGGATCGAGCTGATCGCGCCGTCAAGCTGGCGGCCGCCGTGGTTCGAGACCACGATCGCGTCGGCGCCGACCTTGGCGGCCATGCGGGCGTCATCGGCGTCGAGGATGCCCTTGAGGATCAGCTTGCCACCCCATTCCTCCTTGATCCGCGCGACCTTGTCCCAGTCGAGCGCGGGGTCGAACTGCTCGGCCGTCCAGGCCGAGAGCGAGGAGGCATCCTCGACCCCCTTGGCGTGGCCGACGATATTGCCGAAGAACCGCCGCTTGGTTCCCAGCATGCCCATGCCCCAGTTCCATTTGGTCATCATGTCCGCGATGCTGGAGGGGGTCAGTTTGGGCGGGGCCGAGAGGCCGTTCTTGAGGTCCTTGTGCCGCTGGCCCAGGATCTGCAGGTCCAGGGTCAGCACCAGCGCCGAGCAGCCGGCATCCTTGGCGCGCTGGATCATGCGGCTGACGAAATCGGTGTCGCGCATGACGTAGAGCTGGAACCAGAAAGGCTTGGAAGTGTGTTCGGCCACGTCCTCGATCGAGCAGATCGACATGGTGGTCAGGGTGAAGGGCACGCCGAATTTTTCGGCCGCGCGGGCGGCCTTGATTTCGCCGTCGGCGTGCTGCATCCCCGTCAGCCCCACCGGCGCCAGGGCCACGGGCATGGTGACGGGCTGTCCGATCATGGTCGAGGAGAGGTTGCGGTTCTCCATGTTGACCGCCACCCGCTGGCGCAGCCGGATCTTGTCGAAGTCGCTGGTGTTGTCGCGGAAGGTCTGTTCGGTCCAGCTGCCGGACTGGGTGTAGTCGTAGAACATCCGCGGCACCCGCCGCTGATAGATCTGCCGGAGGTCTTCGATATTGGTGATGACGGGCATGGGCCGGGCCTTTGCGCAGGGTTTGGTAAGGTGGGATTACCAATCGCCCCGGTCCGAGGCAAGCGCCACCCGGGCCGCGGATGCAGGGGCAAGGCCGGTATACGGGGCGGATCCCCTTGCGGGACAGATGCCTGTGGGGCCCCGGCGCGCGGGATCAGCCCCGGTGGGCGCCCTCGGCCAGGCCTGCCACGAATTCCAGGACCTTCTCGGTCGGCTCGCCCTTGCCGATACGGTCCACGATGGCCGAGCCGACGACCGCGCCGTCGGCGACCGAGGCGATACGCTCCGCCGCCTCGGGGGTGCGGATGCCGAAGCCCACGATCACCGGAAGGTCGGTCGCGGCCTTGATGCGGGCGACTTCGGGGCCGACATCGCCCGCCTCGGCGGCGGCGGATCCGGTGATGCCGGTGATCGATACGTAGTAGACGAAACCGCTGGTGTTGGTCAGCACCTTGGGCAGGCGCTTGTCGTCGGTGGTGGGGGTGGCCAGGCGGATGAAGTTCAACCCCGCTTTCTGGGCCGGAATGCAAAGCTCGTCATCCTCCTCGGGGGGCAGGTCGACGACGATCAGCCCGTCGATCCCGGCCTCCTTGGCCTCGGCCAGGAACCGCTCGACCCCGCGGGAATAGATCGGGTTGTAATAGCCCATCAGCACGATGGGCGTGGTGTCGTCCTGCTCGCGGAAGGCGTGGGCCAGCTCGAGGGTGCGGGCCAGGGTCTGTCCCGCCTCGAGGGCGCGCTGACCGGCCAGCTGGATGGTGCCGCCGTCGGCCATGGGATCGGTGAAGGGCAGGCCCAGTTCGATGATGTCGACGCCGGCGCCGGGCAGGCCGCGCACCACCTCGAGCGACCGCTCGTAATCGGGGTCGCCGGCCATGACATAGGTGACGAAGGCCTTGCGGCCCGCCTTGCGGAGTTCGGCGAATTTGGCGTCGATGCGGGTCATGCGGCGTCCTCTGGTCTGCGGTCGTGTGGTAGTGCAGAAAACGCGCGCGGAAATCAATGGGGCACAGCGGTTGGCGGGGGGTGACGGGGTGCCTCAGGCGTCGGGCATCGGGCCTTCGGGCTCGTCGACCATGATGAACCAATGGGTGCCGAAGCGGTCGCGCACGACGCCGAAGCCCGACGAGAAGAACGTCTTTCCGAAGGGCATCGCAGCCTCGCCGCCGTTGCTGGTCAGACGGTCAAAGATGGCGCGCGCGCGCTCCACCTCCTTGATCGGGACGCTCACGCTGACGGCCTTCTGCGGCTCGCCCCCTTGGGGGAAATCCGAGGCGTAGAGGATGCCGTCGTCGGTCTTCAGCGTGGCGTGCATGATCCGGTCCGAGCGCGGCATGTCGCCTCCGGCGTCCTCGGGCATCTCGTCAAAGCGCATCATGAACAGATCGCGCCCGTCGAAGACATCTTCGTAGAATTTCATGGCTTCGGCGCAGGTGCCGTCGAAATGCAGGTATGGGGTGAATGGCATGGAAAATCCTCCCGATCTTCAGGGGATCAGCATACCCCTTGCAGGGCGCCGCACCAAGGCTTGGCTTGCGCCGGAAGGGGGCTGCCACTAGAAGCGGCGGCGATCGTCACGAAAGGGTGCGGAAATGGGTTTCAAGACCGGGATCGTCGGGCTTCCGAATGTGGGCAAATCCACGCTGTTCAATGCGCTGACGCGCACGGCTGCCGCCCAGGCGGCGAACTTTCCCTTCTGCACGATCGAGCCCAATGTGGGCGAGGTGGCCGTGCCCGACGCGCGGCTCGACAAGCTGGCCGCGATCGCCAGTTCCAAGCAGATCATCCCGACCCGCATGACCTTCGTCGATATCGCCGGCCTGGTGAAGGGTGCCTCCAAGGGCGAGGGGCTGGGCAACCAGTTCCTGGCCAACATCCGCGAGTGCGACGCCATCGCCCATGTGCTGCGCTGTTTCGAGAATGACGACATCACCCATGTCGACGGGCGCGTCGACCCGGTCGAGGATGCCGAGACCATCGAGACCGAGCTGATGCTGGCGGACATGGAATCGATCGAGAAGCGGCTTCAGAACCTGCAGCGCAAGTTGAAGGGCAACGACAAGGATGCCGCCCAGCAGGACCGCCTGCTGCGCCGGGCGCTGGCCGCCCTGGAAGAGGGGCGCCCCGCCCGCACCGTCGAGATCGACGCCGAGGACGAGAAGGCCTGGGCGATGCTTCAGCTTCTGACCTCCAAGCCCGTCCTCTATGTCTGCAACGTCGACGAGGCCAGCGCCGCCACCGGCAATGACCAGACCCGCCGCGTCGCCGAGATGGCCGAGGCGCAGGGCGCGGCCCATGTCGTGATCTCGGCCGCGATCGAGGAAGAGATCAGCCAGCTCGACCCCGAGGAGGCGCGCGAGTTCCTGGAGGAGCTGGGGCTGGAGGAGGCGGGCCTCGACCGTCTGATCCGGGCGGGCTACGAGTTGCTGGACCTGCAGACCTATTTCACTGTCGGACCCAAGGAAGCACGGGCCTGGACCGTGCCCGCGGGTTCCACCGCGCCGAAGGCCGCCGGTGTCATCCACGGCGATTTCGAGCGCGGTTTCATCCGGGCCGAGACCATCGCCTACGACGATTATATCGCCAACAACGGCGAGCAGGGGGCCAAGGACGCCGGCAAGCTGCGGGTCGAGGGCAAGAGCTACATCGTCAAGGATGGCGATGTGCTGCACTTCCTTTTCAACGCCTGACCGCTTTCAACGCCTGAACAGCGCTCGCCTGCGCCGGGCCGGTCGCGGCGCCGATAAGGGCGGCCGCGCCCGTGATCCCGCTTACTTCCGCGCCGAGACCTTGAAGTCGGCCTGCGCCTCGAAGGCGCGGTGCGCGGCGAAGGCGCCAAGGCGCCGGGCAATCAGGTATTCCCCGGTTTTCGTGACCGGCTTGAAGGCCACGGTGGGCTGGGTCGCCGTGCGCACGTGAAGGAAGCGGTTGATGTTGATCGCTGTGACCGTCTGGCGCAGCAGGGTCAGCCGCTCCAGGAAGACCCGGGCGCGGGTCTGTGCCATTGGGGCGCGGTTGTCGCGGGCCGGACCGGCGGCGAGCTGCGCCAGCGCCACCTCGCAACTGTCTGCAAGCGCCGAGATATAGAAAGGCTCCACCTCGTCGCCATTGGCGCGTTTACCGTAATGGGTGCATGTCTGGGCAAAGCCCTGTCCGTCGACGCCCGCCTGAGCGGGGGCCGCCGCAAGCCGCGAAGGCGATATGGCCGAAGCCGCAAGGCCCATGGCCAACAAAAGAGCAAGAGAACCGGTTTTCATGCCTGTATCCTTTTCTTGTTATTGCCTGTGGTATTGCTGCCCTGAGTATGCGGGGGCCTTTCGCGTTTTTTGCATCGAAACCTTAAGGAAACACCCCTCTCAACCCCAGATTGCGGCAGATCGGCAACGTGCCGCCAATCTGTGAATTCGCGGGGAACCGAAAGGGATTTCGCGTAACTGCCTGAATTTACCCTGCGAAACCTGGCTGGGCGGGGGCGCGATTCTGGATCCGCCCCGGGCCGCGCCGGAACGCATCAAGGATTTTTCAGCTTCATACGCAGGGCGCGTCGGAACGTCACGCGGCCAGCAGCCGGGCGGCATGGCGCAGGTCATCCACGAAGGCGGCCATGTCGGCCTCGATCGTGGCGGCATCGCTGCGCCGCAAAAGGTAGGAGGGGTGAACGGTCAGCAGCACCGGCGTGCCGTCTGCCGTCCGCTCGACCCGGCCGCGGCGGGCAAGTATGGCGTCGCCATTGCCGGTCAGCGCCCGCGCCGCGGTGGCGCCCAGGGCCAGGATCAGGCGAGGGCGCAGCAGCTCTCGCTCGACATCCAGCCACCATTTGCAGGCCATCACCTCGGTGTTGTCAGGGCGCTGATGGATGCGCCGCTTGCCGCGCGGGGCAAACTTGAAATGCTTGACCGCGTTGGTGATGAAGGCCGCGTTTCGGTCCAGCCCGGCCTCGCGCGCGGCGCGGTCCAGAAGCTGCCCGGCCGGACCAACGAAGGGCTGGCCTGTCAGATCCTCATGGTCGCCCGGCTGCTCGCCCACGATCATCAGCGCGGCGTCGCGGGGGCCGCGTCCGGGCACGACCTGGGTCGCGTCGGCATGGAGCGGGCAGCGACGACAGCCCGCCAACCCCTTGTCGAGTGCGGGCCAGGTGACGGGGCGGGTCTGAAGCGGCCCGTCCCTGTCGGCCGCATCCGCCTGCGCCCCCGGGGCCGTGCGGTTGCGCTCCAGAATCCGTTCGGCCCGCAAGGGCGGCAGGCTGGGGGCGGCGGCCTGCATCCCGCGCACCCGCGCCTCGGCGCCCGCGATCATCTCGGGGATGGCGGCCGTCTCGGGCATGTTCTTCCAGTATTTTCGCGGCATCTCGGATTGCATCGCCTTCACCTTCAGGCGGGCGGGGTTGAAGATGTTGCGGAAATAGGTGGTCCACAGCTCCTCGGTTGCGTCCTCGGGCAGGGGCGGGCGCGCGGCCCCGGGCGAGAAGTGCAGACCCTCGCGATCGAACCGGGCGCACTCCTTCGGCGTCAGGATGGTCCAGTCCATGTCACCGAAACGCTTGGCAAAGAAGGGGGCGGTCGCCTCCACGATGTTGTGCTCGGGCTCGAACCAGGCGGCGAAGGCGCGCCGCGCGCCGGGCTCCTGCCCGTCGGCACCGCCGATGTCGCGAAACCGCACGAATGCCTTCATCTTGTGCATGTCGCGGCGGACGGACTTGGCCATCGCCTCCAGCCGGTCCACCTGGGCGTCGCCCCGGTCCGACAGCAGGCCCGGGCGCTTCTGCAGCCGCCAGAGCATCGCGTAAAGCAGGGCAAAGCGTTCGGGGTCCGAGTGGCACGTGACTTCCCCCGCCAACGCCACGAAGGCGCGGGGAACGCGAAGGGCAGGGGCCCCAGGGGCATCCGGCCCGGGTGGTGCGGCTTGACCGGCCGCGAACAGGTCACTGCCCCCCTCGCCGAATTGCCACAACACGTCTTCGGGCGGCACGCCCCGCGCCGCCAGGTCGCGGGCCGCGTTACGCCACGCGGCATTGGTGCCCATCACGGGCAGGATGACCGATCGCATGGCTGCCCTCAGAACAGGCTGAGCTGTTCGGGCGGTGGCGCGAACCGCGCCCGCAGCCCCGCGCTGTCGGTCAGCGCGCCGGGGGTCCAGTCGGTCAGGGTCACGAAGGCCCGTGCCTTTTTCATCTGCGCCCCCATCCGCCGCAGATCGTCGTAGCGCAGCCACCGGTGCGCCCGGGTCGCGAGGATGCGGCCCACGGTCTTGGTGCCGAACCCGGGCACGCGCAGCAACATCTCCCGTTCGGCCAGGTTCACATCGACCGGGAACAGCTCCCGATGCGCCAGCGCCCAGGCCAGTTTCGGGTCGATCTCCAGATCAAGGTTGCCGTCGCGGCTGACGCCGGTGATCTCCTCGACCCCGAAGCCGTAGAAACGCAAGAGCCAGTCGGCCTGGTAGAGCCGGTGCTCTCGCTGAAGCGGCGGGCTGATCAGGGGCAGCGCGCTGGAACTGTCTGGGATGGGAGAGAAGGCCGAATAATAGACCCGCTTGAGCCTGTAGCTGGAATAGAGCCGGGTGGCATTGCCCAGGATGGCGCTGTCACTTGCGCCGTCGGCCCCGACGATCATCTGGGTCGACTGGCCCGCCGGGGCGAAACGGGCGGGCAGGCGGCCGGTGTGCGATTTCTCCGAGCGTTCAAGCTGTTTTACCCGCACCCCCGCCATGGCGCGGCGGATCTGCGCGGGGTCCTTCTCGGGCGCGTAGGCGCGAACGCTGTCGTCGGTCGGAAGCTCGACATTGATCGACAGGCGGTCGGCCAGCAGGCCGGCCTCCTCGATCAGCTCGGGCGCGGCGTCGGGGATGGTCTTGAGGTGGATGTATCCGCGAAAACCATGCTCGTGCCGCAGGGTGCGGGCAATGCGGACCATGTCGGCCATGGTGGCATCGGGCGAGCGGATGATGCCCGAGCTGAGGAACAGCCCCTCGATGTAGTTGCGCCGGTAGAACTCGAGGGTCAGCGTCACCACCTCCTCGACCGAGAAGCGCGCCCGCTCGACGTTGGACGAGACCCGGTTCACGCAATAGGCGCAGTCGTAGATGCAGAAATTGGTCATCAGGATCTTCAGCAGGCTGATGCAGCGCCCGTCTGGCGCATAGGCATGGCAGATGCCGGTCCCCTCGTTCGAGCCGAGTCCCTTGCCGTCGCTCGAGTCCCGGCGCACCGATCCGCTGGACGCGCAGGAGGCGTCGTATTTGGCGGCGTCACTGAGGATGGCGAGTTTCTGGCGGAGATCCTGTTTCATAAAGTTCATGATATGTTCCTGCGGCCCCCTCCTCAAGGGCAGTGCCCCTACGTCACCGCCGGAAGAGGGGGAGGGTGGCGGTCTTCCGCCAGCCCCTCGCGGTGTGGCATAGGGCTGGGCGCCGCTTGCCCGGCCGCCGGATTCCCGGCCCCCTGACGACCGTTCGCGCCTTGGCCTGGAGCATCCGTTTGGCCCGCAAGGACCCTGCCACCTGCGCCGCAATGCCCGGCGCAGGAACCTTTTCCCCCCTATTTCAAAGGTTTGTACTTCCCCTCGGGTTTTTGCCCCGAACCGCCTGTTTCGCCTTGTAACTCCGTGGCTTGCCCGGCTATACCCGTCCGCGGAGACGTGGCCGAGTGGTCGAAGGCGCTCCCCTGCTAAGGGAGTAGGCGGGAAACCGTCTCGAGGGTTCGAATCCCTTCGTCTCCGCCATTATCCCAAAGCTTGGGATTAGATAGCTTCATCAAAAAATGGCGAAGAGTGGATGCGTCCCGAGAAGGGATAGTCCGGCGCCGTTCGTTCCGGACCGGGCGCGACCTTCGACCTCATCCAAACTTTTCATATCGCCAGCCACGTGACCGCCCTGTGTGAGAACGCTTTGGGGGCCCCGTACAGCTGAAGGGATGAGCCGGGAATTCAGCCCGGCGAGGTCTGTTAGGATGGCGTTGGGAATTGGCCACCCCGGATTTCATTTGCCAGTGAAAGCGCGGCCCTCAGCCGGGCATCTTCCAGGTCGCCGTGGCGTGGGCGGCCAGCTTGCCCTCGTCGTTGAACATCCGGCTTTCCATGAAGGAAAGGGCGCGGCCGCGGCGGATGAAGCGGCCTTCGCAGACGGCCTGGCCGGGGCCGACCGGGCGCAGGTACTGGACCTTCATCTCGATCGTCGCGCCGGCGGCGCCCTGGACCTTGCGCAGCAGGTGTCCCATCGAGATGTCCATGGCCGTGGCGATGATGCCGCCGTGCAGGCTTCCCTGGGGGTTCATCAGCATCTCCCCGACCGGGAAGGTCAGGCGGCAGGCCTCCTTCTCGGGGTCGCTGGCCCCGGTGGGGAGGTAGTCGAATTCCAGCCCGATCAGCCGCGCCAGGAAGAAGGTTTCGAAATCCTGGTGGTGGCCGTCCAGCGCCGCGTCGAAACGGGCGCGCGCCGCGGCGGGATCGACCCGCCGCTGCGCGCCGCCTTCGGCGGATCCGCCCTGTCCGCCGGACATCACGCCCCCTCGAAGACGGGCTTGCGCTTTTCCATGAAGGCGCGGCGGCCCTCGACATAGTCACGGCTGGCAAAGCAGTCCGCGACCTTGGCGTCGCAGGCCGCGAGGTCGCGCTTGTCGGCGTCCTTGAGCACCTCGCCCACGATGAACTTCACCGATTCCACCGTCAGCGGGGCGTTGGCGGCGATCATGCGCGCGGTCTCGGTGACGGTCTCGGCGACCTGGTCGTCGGGGACGACACGGTTGACCAGCCCCATGGTGCGGCATTCCTCGGCGTCGAAGCGGCGGGCGGTATAGAAGATCTCCTTGGCGAAGGAGGGGCCCACCACGTCAACCAGGCGCTTGAGGCCCGGAAAGGCATAGCCCAGGCCCAGCTTGGCGGCGGGCACGGCGAACTGGCTGCCCTTGCCGCAGATCCGCATGTCGCAGCAGAGCGACAGCGCCACGCCGCCGCCGACGCAGAAGCCGTCGATCTGGGCGATGGTCGGCTTGGGGAAGGCCTCGACCATGTCATAGACCCGCTTGGTGGTGGCGTTGTAGGTGGCCACGGCCTCCTTGCTGGCGCGTTCGCTCTCGAATTTCGAGATGTCGGCGCCCGAAACGAAGGCCTTGCCGCCCGCACCGGACAGGACGAGGATGCGCACCTCAGGGTCGTCGCGGAATTCGGTCAGGGCGGCCTCGACCGCCTGCCACATCTCAAGCGAGACGGCGTTGCGCTTCTCGGGCTGGTTGAAGACGATCCTCGCGATTTCGCCATCGCGCTGGGTCAGGATCTTGTCGGTCGTGGGCGAGGCCACGGGGCCGGAAGTGGAGCCGGCGGTGAGGGTGCTGTCTGCCATGTTGGGGCCTTTCGTTCCTTGGGCGCCTAGATGGCGCCATCGCGTTTCATCGCCTCGATCTGCTGTTCCGAGAAACCGACCTCGGACAGGATTTCGGCATTGTGCTGACCGGCCAAGGGGGGCGGGGCGGCGATGTGGCTTGGCGTGCGGCTCATCTTGATGGGCTGGCCGATCAGGTGGGTCTCGCCGCGCTCCTGGCTGGTGACGGGCTGGGCGATGCCCAGGTGCTGCACCTGCGGGTCGCGGAAGACCTGGCCGATGTCGTTGATCTCGCCTGCGGGCACGCCGGCCCGGTTCATCGCCTCGACCCAGTGGGCGGTGGTCTGGGTGGTGGTGACGGCCTCGATCTCCTCGGTCAGGGCATCGCGGTTTTCCGACCGGGCGGGGGCGGTTTCGAAACGGGGGTCCGTCGTCCAGTCCTCCCGGCCAAGGGCGATCGCGAACCGCTTCCAGATCTCCTGTCCGGCGACGGCCAGGTTCATGTGGCCATCCTGGGTGCGGAAGACCCCGGTCGGGATCGAGGTGGGGTGATTATTGCCGGCCTGGCCGGGCACCTCGCCATCCATCAGGTAGCGCGCGCCCTGGAAGTCCAGCATGAAGACCTGCGCCTGCAAAAGCGATGTCTGCACCCATTGCCCCTTGCCCGAGTGGTGACGCTCCAGCAGGGCGATCATGATCGCCTGCGCGGCCATCAGCCCGGCGCAGAGGTCGGCGATCGGGATCCCGACGCGCATCGGTCCTTCGCCGGGTTTGCCGGTGATGGACATCAGCCCGCCCATGCCCTGCGCGATCTGGTCGAAGCCCGGGCGTCCCGCGTAGGGGCCGTCCTGGCCGAAGCCCGAGATCGAGGCATAGACCAGCCCCGGATTGCTGGCCGCCAGCGTGTCGTAGTCGATGCCGAGGCGGGTCTTCACGTCGGGGCGGAAATTCTCGACCACCACGTCGGCGGTGTCGGCCAGCCGGCGGAAAGCATCGCGCCCGGCGTCGGTCTTGAGGTTGAGGGTCAGGCTGCGCTTGTTGCGGTGCAGGTTCTGGAAATCGGATCCTTGGCGGGGGCCGCCAAGCTGGGCGCCGTCGACCGGCGCCTCGATCTTGATGACGTCCGCGCCCCAGTCGGCAAGCTGGCGCACGCAGGTCGGGCCCGAGCGGACGCGGGTCAGGTCCAGGACGCGGATGTGCTGTAGCGCGGTGCTGGGCAGGGGCAGCCGTGCCGCGCCCGCATCTCTCGCGGTGTTTTCGTGGGACATCCGGTTCCTCCCCGTTCTCCAGACCCCTTGAGCCATAAGGGCATTTGGAAATGTTGACAATCCAAATGTTAATTGTTGACAAAATGCATTCGAGACGGCGAGGTGTAGGGCATGAACCAGCTTACGCATCCCATCGGCGCACGCCGCGAAACCCTGGCGGGGGAGGTCCGCTCGGAGATCGAGCGGCGTATCCTCGCGGGCGAGATCCAGTCGGGCGAGAAGCTCAACGAGCTGGCTTTGGCGAACTCCATGCACGTCAGCCGTGGCACCGTCCGCGAGGCGATCCGTTCGCTGATCGATTCAGGCCTGATCGTGACGATCGCCAACCGGGGCGCCTTCGTGCGTCGCCTGACGGTCGAGGAGATCCGCAACCTTTATGACCTGCGCGGGGCGATCTTCGCGATGGCCTGCGCCGCAACCGCGCGCCACATGGCCCGGACCCCCGACGAGGAGCTGATGTCGGCGCTGGACCGGAACCTGACGGACATGCGCGCGGCCTTCGCCGGTGACGACCGCCCGGCCTATTACGAACTGAACATCGCCTTTCACGACATGCTGCTTCGCGGGGCCCAGAACCCCAAGGCCAAGGGCGTCTACGACGGCCTGGTCAAGGAAATGCACCTGTTTCGCCGTCGCGGCCTGTCGGTCGCGATGAACATCGCCCGGTCGATCAGCGAACACGAGGCCATCGTCGAGGCCGTGCGCCAGGGCGATGCGGCAGCCGCACGTCTGGCCGCCCTTTGCCATATCGAGGCCGGGCTGGAGCGCTTTGTGCGCACCCTGGCGGACGACAGGGCCCTGGACACCAACGTCACCGCCGCCGGCTCGCCGGTGGACGGGGCGCGCAACGATCCCCTGGCCGCACCGGCCGGGGGCAGCGTCGGCAGGGGAGATGCCGACGCGCCATAAGCAACGGCACCGAAAGGGGCCAGGTCATTTAGGGGAGGAAAAATGACTGATATCCTTGTACCGAACCGTCGCGCCTTTCTCGGGCGCTCGGCCGCGCTGGGCGGCATGGCAGCCCTTGGGCCCCTTGCCGGGCCTGCTTTCGCGCAGGACGCCTTTCCCAACGATACGCTGAACGTCGTGACCCACGCGGGTCCGGGGGGCGGCACCGACATCACCACCCGCATGATGATGCTGCGCGCGCGCCGCGTCTTCGACCAGGACATGGTCGTGGTGTCCAAGCGCGGCGGCTCGGGTGCCGCGGCGCTGATGTATGTCGATTCGCGTCCGCGCGACGGCTACACCTTCATGACGATCACTCAGAGCCACATCTTCCAGATCATCCAGAAGAAGGTGCCCCTGAAGATCGAGGATCTGGCCGGTCTGGCCCGCGCCACCGACGATCCCACCGTGATCGCCGTGCCCGCCAACAGCGAGATCAAGACCCTCGAGGACGTGATCAAGGCTTCCTCCGAGAAGGACGGCGGCCTGAAGTGGGGCACCACCTTCGCGGGCGGCGCTGACCATGTGGGCATCCACAATTTCTGCAAGAAGGCCGGCGGCATTCCCTACGCCATCGTGCCCTTCCAGGGCGGCGGCGACATCGTCACGGCGCTGGTCGGCGGCAACGTGGACGCGGCAATCCTGAACTACGCCGAAGGCGAGAGCCAGTTCGAGGCGGGCGACCTGATCCCCGTCGTGGCCCTGTCCGAGGAGCGCATCTCGGGTATTCCCGACGTGCCGACGGCGGCCGAGCAGGGGGTCGACGCCTATGCCTCGACCGTGCGCGGCTTTGCCTGCCTTTCGGGTGTCCCTGAGGACCGTATGCAGATCCTGTCCGACGGTCTGGTCAAGTCGATGGAGCATTCGGTCTACCAGGCCTACCTGGAAAGCGGCGGCATGCCGAAATCCTCGGTCGTGGGTCAGGACAAGTGGAACGCCCATATCGAGCGGATCTACGTCGAGAGCGAGACCGCGCTCAAGGAACTCGGCCTGATCTGATGCAGGTCGGATCCGAGACCGGGCGGCCCGTGGAGGCGGGCCGCCTGCCGCGCGACATGGCGGTGGGATTCGTGATCCTGCTGTTCTGCGCCGTGGCCTACTGGGTGTCGCTGGACATCCAGAAGGCCCCCGCGGCCCTGGCCCAGAACGTCCAGCCGGCCACGTTTCCGCGCATGGTCCTTGCGGTGATCGCCGCGCTGACGGTGCTGATGATGGCGCTTGGGCTGGGACAGCCCGAGCCCGCCCGCCGCGCGCCAAAGATCATCATGCTGGTGACGGGGGCGCTGATGGTGGCCTTCGTCATGGCCTTCGAGGCCCTGGGCCCGCTGGCGGCGATGTTCCTGTTCTGCATCGTCATGCCCCTGACCTGGGGAGAGCGGTTCACGGCCACGCTGGTTCTCTATGCGCTGGGCTTTCCGGTGGCGGTCTACCTGCTGTTCGACGTCCTGCTGAAGGTGCATTTCCCGCCGGGCGTCGTCGAGGGGCTGATCGACAAGATGATCTGAGGCGTCCGGCCCGGGCCCGCCCGCAGGCGGATCGGCCCGGCGCCGTGCGCGTCGCAATTCAAAGGACCTTTCTTCGCAGCCGGCCGGGCCGGGCGAAGCCAGCACCAACAGGAGCTTTTTGAAGCATGGATTCCTTTCTTGCAGCACTGGCCGGGTTCGGTGATCCCTATCTCGTGGGCGTGGTGATCTTCGGCACCCTGGGCGGGGTGCTGGTGGGCGCGATGCCGGGGCTTTCCTCGACCATGGCGACGGCGCTGCTGTTGCCCTTCACCCTGACCATGGACCCGATCGCCGCCATCGCGCTGCTGTCCGCGCTCTACTGTGCGGGCACGTTCGGCGGCTCGATCACCGCGATCCTTGTCAACGCGCCGGGCGCGCCGCCCGCCGCCGCCACGGCCTTCGACGGCTACCCGCTGGCGCAGAAGGGCTATGCCGGCAAGGCGCTGGGCATGGCCGCCGTCTCTAGCGTGATCGGCGGCATCTTCTCGATCATCGTTCTGATCGTGGCGGCGCCGCTGCTCAGCCGGGTGGCCTACAGCTTCGGTCCGCCCGAGTATTTCGCCCTTGCCGTCTTCGGCCTGTCGATGCTGGCCACCATCTCGGGGGAAAGCGCGCTGAAGAACCTGATCGGCGGCGCACTGGGCGTGCTGGTCGCCACCGTGGGGATGGATTTCACCACCGGGATCGAGCGCTTCACCTTCGGCAACTGGGAGCTTTCGGAAGGGATCGGCTTCATCCCCGTGATGATCGGCCTCTTTGCCGGGGCCGAATTCATCAAGCAGTCGGGCAAGCTGAACCTCAAGAAGGTCGCGGTGCCGATCAACGCGGTCAAGCTGCCGACCAGGCAGGACATCCGCTTCTGTCTGGGCACCATCGCGCGGTCCTGCGGCATCGGCTCGTTCATCGGGCTGCTGCCGGCCGAGGGGGGCACCGTCGCCGCGATGATGGGCTATGCCGAGGCCAAGCGCTTTGCCAAGGACAAGAGCGAGTTCGGCAAGGGCGACCTGCGCGGTATCGCGGGCCCGGAGGCTGCCAACAACGCCGCCACCGGCGCTGCCATGGTGCCGACGCTGGCGCTGGGCATTCCCGGCAGTGCCACCACCGCGATCATCCTGGGAGCGCTGATGGTGCACGGGCTGCGTCCCGGCCCGCATCTCTTCACCGAGCAGCCGACGCTTCTCTACTCGATCTTCCTGGCCATGCTGATCGCCAATTTCGCCTTTGCCGCCTTCGGCTTCGTCGGGGCCAAGTTCTTCGCCCGCATTACCCTGATCCCCACCACCTATTTGTGGCCCGCGGTCTTCGTGCTGGCCTGCATCGGGGCCTATGCGCTGGAGCAGGCGCTGCTGGACGTCTGGATCATGATTTCGGCCGCTGTTCTTGGCTTCGTGATGCAGCGTTTCGGCTTCTCGGCGGCGCCGGTCATCATGGGGCTGATCCTGGGCGAGCTGGTCGAGGGCACGCTGAAGCAGTCGCTGATCATCTTCGATCATTCCTGGCTTGGCTTTCTGGAGCGGCCGATCGTCGTGACCTTCCTGGCCCTGACCCTGCTGTCGATGTCGCTGCCGGTGATCGCCCAGTATCGCGCCCGCCGCCGGCGCCTGGCCAGTCAGAGCTGAGCATCCGGCCGCGCCCCGGCCATGTGCCCCGGGCGCGGCCATACCCCGTTCAAAGGACCCGCAAGACCCATGAGCAATCCGCTTTACGACACGCTGTTCGGCCGTCACGAGGGCAAGGACACGCCCTTCCTGCACCTGCCCGACGGGCAGACGATCACCCACGCAGGGTTCCTGGGCCAGGTGGCGCGCTATGCCAACGCGCTGGTTCAGCAGGGGATCGCGCCGGGCGACCGGGTGGCGGTTCAGGTGGCCAAGTCGCCCCAGGCGCTTGCCCTCTATGGCGCCTGCGTGCGGGCGGGGGCGGTCTTCCTGCCGCTCAACACGGCCTATACCGCCAGCGAGCTTGAGTATTTCATCGCCAACAGTGGGGCGGGGCTTTTCGTCTGCGATCCCGGTGATGCGGAGGCGCTGGCGCCGATCGCCGAGGGGGCCGGGATCCGCCTTGCGACGCTGGACGCCGTGGGCGGCGGATCGCTGGCCGATATGGCGGCGGCCGCCCCCGAAAACTTCACCACTGTCGCGCGTGGGCGCGATGATCTGGCCGCACTGCTTTACACCTCGGGCACGACGGGGCGCTCGAAAGGGGCGATGCTGACCCAGGAGAACCTGTTGTCGAACGCCATCGCCCTGGTCTCGTGCTGGCGGTTCACCGACCGCGACGTGCTGCTCCACGCGCTGCCGATCTTCCACAGTCACGGGCTTTTCGTGGCGACCAACGTTTCGCTTCTGGCGGGGGGCGCGATGATCTTCCTGCCGAAGTTCGATCAGGACACGGTGATCGAGCAGCTGCCCCGGGCGACGACGATGATGGGGGTGCCGACCTTCTACACCCGCCTGCTGGACGACGAGCGGTTCACCCGCGCGCTGGTCGGACACGTGCGCGTCTTCATCTCGGGCAGCGCGCCGCTGTTGGCCGAGACCCATGTCCGCTTCGAAGAGCGGACCGGCCACCGGATCCTGGAACGCTATGGGATGACCGAGACCTCGATGAACAGCTCAAACCCCTACGACGCCGAGCGGCGCGCCGGCACCGTCGGCTTTGCCCTGCCGGGGGTCGAGATCAAGATCACCGATCCGGACACGGGCAAGACCCTGCCCAAGGGAGAGATCGGCCAGATCGAGCTTCGCGGTCCCAATGTCTTCAAGGGGTATTGGCAGATGCCCGAAAAGACCGCCGAGGAGCTGCGCGCCGACGGGTTCTTCATCACAGGCGACCTGGGCCGCTTCGACGACGACGGCTATCTGACCATCGTCGGGCGCAACAAGGACCTCATCATCTCCGGGGGCTACAACATCTACCCCAAGGAAATCGAGTTGATCCTCGATGAGCAGCCGGGCGTTCGCGAAAGCGCCGTGATCGGCGTTCCGCACCCCGATTTCGGCGAAAGCGTCGTCGCCGTTCTGGTCCCCGACGGGGCGGGCGGTCCCGACCTCGACGCGATCCGCGCCGATCTTGGGGCGCGCCTGGCCGGGTTCAAGCAGCCGCGCCGCTACGTGGTGCAGGCAGAGTTGCCGCGCAACACGATGGGCAAGGTCCAGAAGAACATCCTGCGCGAGGAGCAGAAGGACAGTTTCCAGCCCGCGGGCTGAGCCGCGCCCACCTTCGTGCGGGGGATAAAAGGCAGGTCGGCGCCATGGGCCAGTTGCCGCCGACTGCGCGCGGGCCATTGCCTTGCCGCGCGGGCATGCCTTTATCAATGGTGTCGCACCCATTTCAGGAGGACACCATGTCCATACGCATCAACGACACGGCCCCCGACTTCACGGCCCAGACCACCGAGGGCGAGATCCACTTTCACGACTGGATCGGCGACGGCTACGCGGTGATGTTCTCGCATCCCAAGGATTTTACGCCGGTCTGCACGACCGAACTGGGCGTGATGGCCGGGATGGCCGACGAGTTCGCCAAGCGCAACACCAAGATCATCGGCATCTCGGTCGACCCGGTCGAGGATCACCACAAGTGGAAATCCGACATCCAGACGGTGTCGGGCAACGCGGTCGGCTATCCGATGATCGGTGACACGGATCTGAAGGTGGCCAAGCTTTACGGCATGCTGCCGGCCGATACCGGCGGCTCGTCCGAGGGGCGCAGCGCCGCCGACAACGCCACCGTGCGGTCGGTGTTCATCATCGGGCCCGACAAGAAGATCAAGCTGTCGCTGACCTATCCGATGACCACCGGGCGCAATTTCGACGAGATCCTGCGCGCCCTCGATTCCATCCAGCTGACGGCCGAGCACAAGGTCGCGACCCCCGCCAACTGGAAATCCGGCGAGGACGTGATCATCACCGCCGCCGTCTCTGACGACGAGGCGACCGAGCGGTTCGGAGAATACGAGCGGGTGCTGCCTTACCTGCGCACCACCGGCGCCCCGAAGAAGGGCTGAGCCACGGCCCTCGGGCCGGGCTTGGGCGCGGGGCCTTCGACCTCGCGCCACCCGGCCCCGCGTGGGCCTGTCAGCCCCGGATCGCCCGGGGCACCAGGCCCACGCTGATCCGCGCGGCGCGCATGATCGCCTGTGCGTCGATGCCGTAGGCTGCGTAAAGATCCTCGACACTGCCGGACTGGCCAAAACTTTCGACGCCCAGGGCGCGGGTGCGGTTGCCGTTGACCGAGCCCAGCCACTCCAGCGTCGCCGGATAGGCGTCGCAGACGGTGATGATCCCGGCGTGGCGCGGCACGGCCTGCAACAGCCGCTCTACATGGCTGGTGACATGAAGCTGACCGTCCTCGCGCGCCCGGGCGGCGGCGTGCCAGCCGGCGCTGAGGCGGTCGGGCGAGGTGACGGCCAGCAGACCGATGTCGCGCAGGCTTTCGGACAGCAGCCCCACGGCGGTCATCGCCTCCTCGGCGACGGCGCCGCTGTAGGCGACGACAAGTTCACAGTTGGGGCCGGGGGGGCGCATCCAGTAGCCGCCGTCGATCACCGCGCGCTCCTCCTCGGGGGTGAAGCTGCGGGCGGGCTGTTCCAGGGTGCGGGTCGAAAGCCGCAGGTAGACCGATCCGCCCTTGGCATCGCGGTCCCATGCGTCGGGCTTTTCGGGCAGGGCATCGGCGTCGCGTTGCAGGTAGTCGAAGGACCAGCGCATGATCGCCTCAAGCTCATCGGCGAAGGCGGGTTCGAAACTGGCCAGCCCGTCCTGGGCCATGCCGATCAGGGGCGAGTTGATGGACTGGTGCGCGCCGCCTTCGGGCGCCAGGCTGATCCCCGATGGCGTGCCGACCACCATGAACCGCGCATCCTGGTAGCAGGCATAGTTCAACGCATCGAGGCCGCGGGCCACGAAGGGGTCGTAAAGCGTGCCCACCGGCAGCAGCCGCTCTCCGAAGACCGAATGCGATAGGCCAAGTGCGGCCAGCATGGTGAAGAAGTTGTTCTCGGCGATCCCCAGTTCCAGATGCTGCCCAGAGGTGCCTGCCGCCCATTTCTGCATGCTGGGCACCTTCTCGTCTCGAAAGACGTCGGCCTGCGCATCGACCGAGAAGCGCCCGCGCCGGTTCACCCAGGGGCCCAGCCCGGTCGAAACCGTCACGTCGGGCGATGTGGTGACGATGCGCGAGGCCAGCGCGCCCTCGCGGTCGCGCCCGATGTCGTCGAGGATCTTGCCGAACGCCAGCTGGGTCGAGCTGCGGCCCCGGACCGGTTGGGCGAGTGCTTCGGGCACCGGCAGGGTCGCGGCCCGGTAGCGCCGACGCCCCTCGGCGGCGAAAGGAACGGCATCGAGGTGGGCGCGCAGGGCGTCGGCGTCGACCCCCTCGAACGGATCCCATTCATGGCCCTCGCGGACGCCCATGTCCTGACGGAAACGGTCCATCTGCTCGGGCGTCATCAACCCGCCGTGGTTGTCCTTGTGACCGGCAAGCGGGGTGCCGAACCCCTTGATCGTATAGGCGATGAAGGCCGTGGGGCGGTCACTGGTGGTGTCGCGGAAGGTGCTGCGCAGGGCCGACAGGTCGTGCCCGCCCAGGTTGGTCATCAGCCGCTCGATCCCCGCGTCGTCCAGGTCCGCCAGGATCGCACCTGCGAGGTTGTTGCCCAAGTCGGCCTCCAGCCGGTCGCGCCAGGCGGGCGCGCCGCGATAGGTCAGGGCCGAGTAGAGCGGGTTGGCGCAGGTATCGATCCACTCGCGCAGGGCGCCGCCGCCGGGCCGCTCGAACGCCTCTTCCAGCAGGCGGCCGTATTTGATCGTCTTCACGTCCCATCCGAAAGAGCGGAACACCTCGGCATAGCGGCCGTGCATCTGCTCGTGCACGACGGCGTCCAGGCTCTGGCGGTTGTAGTCGATCACCCACCAGGTATTGCGCAGATCGTGGCGATACCCTTCCTGAAGCGCCTCGAAGATGTTGCCCTCGTCGAATTCGGCATCACCTGCCAGGGCCACCATCCGCCCCTCGGGGCGGTTCAGCCAGCCGTGCCCCTTCAGATAGTCCTGGGTCAGGCTGGCAAAGGCCGTCATCGCAACCCCTAGCCCAACGGAGCCGGTCGAGAAATCGACGTCGTCCGCGTCCTTGGTGCGCGACGGGTAGGATTGCGCCCCCCCGAAGGCCCGGAAATCCTTCAGGGCCTCAAGGCTCTGCTGGCCCAGAAGGTATTGGATCGCGTGAAAGACAGGGCTGGCGTGGGGCTTGACCGCCACCCGGTCCTGGGGCCGCAGGATATCCATGTAAAGCGCGGTCATGATCGTGGTGATCGACGCGCAGGAGGCCTGGTGCCCGCCGACCTTCAGATCGTCGCTCTTGGCGCGCAGGTGGTTGGCATTGTGGATCATCCAGGCCGAGAGCCAGAGGATCTTGCGCTCAAGCTGCGCCATCGTGTCGAGGGGGGCAGGGGAGGTCGGGGGCGTGCGGGTCATCGGGCGTCCATATCGGAAAAGGCGGCTTTGGGCAGAGTGTGCCACGGATCCCCCGGCGCAGGGTTGCGAATTGACTGGCGTGCCGACGGGGTTGTGGAATAACTTGCTTCAAAGTGGTCAATTCAGGGTAATTCATGCCAACTTTGCGATTGGACGCGACAGACCTGCGAATCCTCAAGATCCTTCAGCAGCGGGCCGACATATCCAATCTGGAACTGGCCGAGCGGGTGGGCCTGTCGCCCTCTCCCTGCCTGCGACGGGTAAGACTGCTGGAGGAGGCGGGGATCATCCGCAGCCGTGTCACCTTGCTGGACGCGGCGGGCATCGGGCTGATGGTGAACGTCTTTGTCAGCGTCACGCTGGAAAAGCAGGTCAAGGAACGCCTTCAGGAATTCGAGGATGATGTCCGCGACCGGCCGGAGGTGGTCGAATGCTACCTGATGACGGGCGAGGCAGATTACCTGCTGCGCGTCGTGGTGCCCGACCTTCAGCATTACGAGCAGTTCCTGAAGGAGCATCTGACCCGGATCCCCGGCGTCGCCAGCATCAAATCCAGTTTCGCCCTCAACCAGGTATCATACAGCACCGCATTGCCGCTGGAGCATCTGCGCCCCTAGCCGCGCGGCGCGGCCTGCGGCGGTGTCTCGTCCAGCTTTTCGTGCCCGGCCACCTGCCGCATCAGCCCGGCCTGATCCAGCGGCACGGCCATGCGGGGAACGACGCTCATGGTGCCGTCGGTTTCCAGAACGACCCAGTTCACCTCGTCGATGGAGGCATGGCCCTGTTCGCGCAGGGCCGCGTCCACCTCGGCGCGGGTCACGCGCTCATGCTCCATCTGGGCGTCCAGATAGGCGCCCTTGTGAACCAGCAGGCGCGGGGCGGGTTTGACCAGTTTCTCGAACCGCTGGCTGCGGACCGAGGCCTTGGTCATCAGCCACTGACAGGCCGCCAGGATCCCGATCGCCAAGGCCGCATCGCTGACCGAGACGCTGTTCTGCAAGATGCCGCTGGCCAGCAGGCTGCCCACGGCGACGGTGATGATCCAGTCGAAACTGTTCATCTGGCCCGTCACCCGCTTGCCCATCACCCGGACCAGCACCACGATCAGCACGTAAAGCGCCACCGACGAGACCGCGATGCTTTCCAGACGGTCCCAAGACGTGAACCAGGTCGATAGGTCGGACATGCGCGCGCCTTTCACCAGGGCCCCGGCGGGGGCTTTGACGGGGATGCCCGATGACCTAGCCCGCAAAGCCGCGCGGACCATCGACGGGTAGGTCGCGCCTGGGGAGGCTGGGCGTCACAGCCCATGCTTGCATGGTGGCCGGACTGCTCCGCCGGGGGTGGTGCGCGGGGCGGGCAAATGCGGAACGATCGCCCGAAAGGGATGGCTTCGCCGCCGGTTTTGGGCTTCAAATCAGCACCATGCGCCCCGGGGAGGGGGCGTGGAACTGGCCCGGCACGGGCCACGGGAGGGACGGATTTGGACAAGCGGATCGCGATCATCGGGGCCGGCGCCATGGGCGGCTATTTCGGGGGGCAGATGGCACAGGCCGGCATGGATGTCGTGATGTTCGACGCCTGGCCCGAGCACGTCGAGACCGTGCGCCGCGACGGGTTGAGCCTGGAAGAGCTGGACAGCGATGCCCGCGCCGTCGTCCATCCCGACATCCGACACCTCAGCCAGGTGCAGGAGCTGATCCGCGAGCATCCCGTCGATATCGCCTTCATCGCGGTCAAATCCTACGACACCCGCTGGGCGACCGAGATGATCCTGCCCTACATGGCCCGGGACGGGGCGATCGTATCCCTGCAGAACTCGTTCAACGAACCCGAGATCGCCCAGATCGCGGGCCCCTCGGCCACTTTCGGCTGTGCCATCGCCGCGCTGGCTTGTGACATGATCGCGCCCGGGCGGATCAAGCGCATGTCGCCGCGCGGCCATGTCAACGTGGGTGCCATGGATCCCGCGCGCATCGGCGCCTGCGACGGCATCGCCCGGGCCCTGGCCCATGCCGAGGATGTGGACGTGATGCAGGATCTGCCGGGTATCAAATGGTCCAAGCTGGTGGTCAATTCCATGCGCAACGGCCTGTCGGGCATGACCGGAATGACCGGGCTGGAGCGGGACACGACCCCGGTCACGATCGAACTGGGGATGCGCCTGGGCGCCCAGACCGTGCGGGTGGGGCGGGCGCTGGACTATGGCCTTGTCGACACGGCCTATTCCTTCGACGCACTGGTCGCGGCCGAGGATGGCGACACCGGCGCCGCCGCCGAGATCCGCGCCGCCATGGCGCGCATTGCCGGCGGGCGCAGCGCCGATCAGCGCCCCTCGATGGCGCAGGACATCCGCAAGGGGCGTCGGACGGAAACCGACGCGATCAACGGCCTCGTCGCCCGGCGGGGACAGGAGATGGGAATCGACTGCGCCCCCCACGAGAAGGTGCACCGCATCATCCGCCGCATCGAGCGGGGGGAGCTTTCGCCAGCGCCGGAACTGGCCGAGGGCATCCTCTAGGACGACGGCTGTCGGGCCGAGGGGCCGGCGGATCATTGGAAAAGTGGGGGATGGTGCTGTGAGAGAGGATTGAACTCTCGACCTCACCCTTACCAAGGGTGTGCTCTACCACTGAGCTACCACAGCATCCGATCGCTCGGCCAAGGATCCGGGTTGGCCCGGAACGTCTCGGCGTCGTGATGTGGCGGCTGATTAGACAATTCCCAAATTCGGTGCAAGGGGCTTCTGGCAAGTTTTCGATTTCCGCTGCGATCCGCCGGCCGGGCAGGGCCGATGCCCTTGGAAAACCGCCCCCGCCCGGCGCAAGCGTGGCGCCCGTGCCACTAAGGGTGCCAACGGGCCTTTTGCGGCGGTGATTTCGGAACCCCCGGGGCATGGCGGGATTGAGCCGGGGTGACCCGTTGCGGGGGCTATCTGGGGCCCGCCCTTGGCTGGACGGCTGAGGGCGGCTGTTATAGACAGTGCCGATGGAGCGGAAACCGGACAAATCAGGCCCGAAAAGGGTGGCCCAGACGCGCGAGGAGCGTCTCAAGGCTGCCCTCAAGGCCAATCTGAAACGTCGCAAGGCACAGGCGAAGGCGCGCAGCGGCGCCGATGGCGAGAGCGGCAACAAGCAGGACTGAATACCCCATGGACGCAATTCTGATCAAAGGCGGGGCCGAGCTTCGCGGCCGCATTCCCATTGCCGGCGCCAAGAACGCCTGTCTCACGCTGATGCCGGCGACGCTGCTCAGCGAAGAGCCCCTGACCCTGACCAACGCTCCGCGTCTCAGCGACATCAAGACCATGACCCAGCTGCTCCAGTCGCTGGGCACCGAGGTGACCGCGCTTCAGGGCGGCAAGGTCCTGGCGCTGTCCTCCCACGACATGACCAGCCACACCGCCGACTATGACATCGTGCGCAAGATGCGCGCCTCGATCCTGGTGCTGGGCCCGATGCTGGCCCGCGACGGCCAGGCCGTGGTCTCGCTGCCGGGCGGCTGTGCCATCGGCGCGCGCCCCGTCGATCTGCACCTCAAGGGGCTCGAGGCGCTGGGCGCCGAGCTGGAGCTGCGCGACGGCTACGTCCATGCCAAGGCCCCGGGCGGGTTGAAGGGCGGCACGGTCGACTTCCCGCTGGTCTCCGTCGGCGCGACCGAGAACGTGCTGATGGCGGCGACCTTGGCCAAGGGCACCACCGTCATCAACAACGCTGCCCGCGAGCCCGAGATCGTCGATCTGGCCGACTGCCTGCGCCGCATGGGCGCGCAGATCGAAGGCGACGGCACCTCAACCATCACCGTGCAGGGCGTTGACCGTCTGTCGGGCGCGACCCATCCCGTCGTCACCGACCGGATCGAGCTGGGCACCTACATGCTGGCCCCCGCCTTCACCGGCGGCGAGGTCGAGCTTCTGGGCGGTCGCCTCGACCTGGTCGAGGCCTTCGTCGAGAAGCTGGACGCCGCCGGCATCGACGTGACCGAGACCGACGAGGGGCTGAAAGTGCGCCGCCGGGGCGACCGGGTGCAGGCGGTCGACGTGACGACCGAGCCTTTCCCCGGATTCCCCACCGATCTTCAGGCCCAGATGATGGCGCTTCTTTGCACCGCCGAGGGCACCAGCCGCCTGGAAGAGAAGATCTTCGAGAACCGCTTCATGCACGCCCCCGAACTGCAACGTATGGGCGCCCATATCGAGGTGCACGGCGGCACCGCCGTCGTCCACGGGGTCGAGCGCTTGCGCGGTGCGCCGGTGATGGCGACCGACCTGCGGGCCAGCGTCTCGCTGATCCTGGCGGGTCTTGCCGCCGAGGGCGAGACCGTGGTTCGCCGGGTCTACCACCTGGATCGCGGATATGAGAAGCTGGAAGAGAAGCTGGCCGCATGCGGAGCACAGGTGGAACGGATCCGGGAATCATGAGCGAGGACGCACGTTTCGAGGACGCCGACGAGGCGCCCCTGCGACTGGGCGCCGAGGATGCCGAGGATCTGAAGGTCATCTCGACCCTGGTTCAGGACGCGGTCTTTCCCGCCTCGGAAATCGCCTGGCGGGCGTCGCGGCGCGAATTTGCACTGCTCGTCAACCGGTTCCGCTGGGAGGCGGGGCCGGGCGCCGGCCGCCGCCGCACCGCCGAGCGGGTCCAGAGCGTTTTGCATTTCAGCGACGTGCTGAAGGTTTCGAGCCAGGGTGTCGACCCGCATGACCGCGATGTCATCCTTTCGGTTCTCTCGGTCGAGTTCGAGCCGGGCGAGGATGGCGCGGGCCGCGTCGTCCTGACCCTGGCCGGCGACGGCGCGCTGGCGCTGGATGTCGAATGCCTGTCCGTCCTGCTGCGCGACGTGACGCGCCCCTATGCGGCCCCCTCCGGCCGCGCCCCAAGCCACCCGGAATAAGTTCATGCCCCAATTTCTCGATGCACGCGAACCGGGGTTCGAGGCTCGTTTCCAGGCTCTTCTCGGCTCCAAGCGTGAGGATGCGCCGGACGTGGACGACACGGTCGCGGCGATCATCGCCGACGTGCGCCAGCGCGGCGACGAGGCCCTGGTCGAGCTGACGGCCAAGTTCGACCGCCTTCAGCTGACGCCCGATACCCTGGCCTTCACCGATGACGAGATCGACGCATATTGCGCCCAGGTGCCCGCGGCCGAGCGCGCGGCGCTGGAGCTGGCCGCGGCGCGCATCCGCGCCTATCACGACCGCCAGCTTCCGCGCGACGAAAGCTGGACCGACGAGGCGGGGGCGACGCTGGGCTGGCGCTGGTCGCCGGTTTCGGCGGCGGGGCTCTACGTGCCGGGGGGGCTGGCTTCCTATCCGTCCTCGGTCCTTATGAACGCGATCCCGGCCCAGGTCGCGGGCGTCGGGCGTCTGGTGGTGACGGTGCCGACGCCGGACGGGGCGGTGAACCCGCTGGTGCTTCTGGCGGCGCGTCTGGCCGGCGTGCACGAGGTCTATCGCATCGGCGGCGCACAGGCGATCGCGGCGCTGGCCTATGGCACGGCCACCGTGCGGCCCGTCGACAAGATCACCGGCCCCGGCAACGCCTTCGTGGCCGCCGCCAAGCGCCGGGTCTTCGGCAAGGTGGGCATCGACATGATCGCCGGCCCCTCCGAGATCCTGGTCATCGCCGACCGAGACAACGACCCCGATTGGATCGCCGCCGATCTGCTCAGCCAGGCCGAGCATGACGAATCGGCCCAGTCGATCCTGATCACCGATGACGAAGCTTTCGGCCAAGCCGTCGCCCGCGCCGTGGAGGCGCGGCTCGAGACGCTGGAGCGGCGCGCCATCGCCGGCCCAAGCTGGCGCGATTACGGCGCGGTCATCACCGTGCGCGACCTGGCCCAGGCGGCCGAGCTTTCGGACCGCATCGCGCCCGAACACCTGGAGCTTTGCGTCGCCGACGCCGATGCGCTGGCGGCCCGGATCACCCATGCCGGCGCGATCTTCATCGGCGCCTGGACGCCCGAGGCGATCGGCGACTACATCGGCGGCCCGAACCACGTGCTGCCGACCGCGCGCTCGTCGCGCTTCTCGTCGGGGCTGTCGGTGCTGGACTTCATGAAGCGCACCACCCTGGCGCGGATGTCGCCGGAAGCCCTGGGCGCGATCGGCCCGGCGGCCGAAACGCTGGCGCGCTCGGAAAGCCTTGAGGCGCACGGCCTGTCGGTGCGCCTGCGGCTTGATCGGCTGAACGGGGCGGGGCAATGACCGATCGCCTGATCCATGTCGAGATCGACGACAGCAACCTGCCGGCCCCCACCCCCGAGATCGAGCAGGAGCGGCGCGTCGCCATCTTCGATCTGCTGGAGGCCAACCGCTTCAGCCTGCCCGGTCGCGAGGGGCGCGAGGCCCCGCCCGGTCCATACCGGCTGAATCTTGCGATCCGCGACCGCCGTCTGGTCTTCGACCTGCAAACCGAAGACGAGAGCAAGGCGGCCGAGTTTCACCTGTCGCTGGGGCCCTTCCGCCAGGTCGTGAAGGATTATTTCCAGATCTGCCAAAGCTATTTCGATGCGGTCAAGAAGCTGCCGACCAACCAGATCGAGACCATCGACATGGCCCGCCGCGGCATCCACAACGAGGGCGCGCGCATCCTCCAGGAGCGGCTGGAAGGCAAGGCCGAGGTCGACACGGACACCTCGCGCCGGCTGTTCACCCTGATTTGCGTCCTTCATTTCGGCGGATAGGATGGCGCGGCTTCCCTCATCGGTTCTCTTCTGCTGCGACCAGAACGCGGTGCGCTCGCCGATGGCGGAGGGGATGATGAAGGAATTCTTCGGCCGCGAATCCTACGTCCAGTCCGCCGGCGTGCACAGCGAGATGGAGGTCGACGGCTTCTCGGTCGCGGTCTGTCGTGAGATCGGGGTCGAGCTGGAGCGTCACCGCTCGCGCAGTTTCGACGAGATGCAGCAGTGGGGCGATGACCTGTCGGGATTCGAGCTGATCGTCGCGCTCTCCCCGGCCAGCCAGCGCCTGGCGCTGGAGATGACGCGCTATTGCCACCTGGAGGTGGAATACTGGCCGGTGCTGGACCCCACGGGCCTGGGCACCCGGCGCGACGAGAAGCTGGACGCCTATCGCCAGACACGCGACCAGATCCGCGAACGTATCCTGACCCGCTTCGGCCCCCCGGACCGCGCGGCGGGACCGGCAGGAGCCGCCAAGCCTTCGGCCCGGCCCGGCGCGGGCGCCAAGGACCGCCCGGGGCAGTGACGCGGGTCACGCGGGTCATGGGGGCAGGGCGGGGCCGGTCCTTTGGGGCCGCCGACGGCGCCCCTTTGCCGGAACGCAAACAAAATTGGCATTCCGACGATCCAGCCTTGAAAAGATCGCTCATTGAGCGCATTTAGTGCACGTCCCGACTTTGGGATGCAAAACAGGAGTGACCATGGCCAAGGAAGAACTGCTCGAATTTCCCGGCGTCGTGAAGGAACTCCTGCCGAACGCGACATTCCGGGTCGAGCTTGAGAACGGCCATGAGATCATCGCGCACACGGCAGGAAAGATGCGCAAGAACCGTATCCGTGTTCTTGCCGGCGACAAGGTGCAGGTCGAGATGACCCCCTATGACCTGACCAAGGGTCGTATCAACTACCGTTTCAAGTAAGCGCCGTGAAACTGGTTCTCGGCTCGGGCAGTCCGCGCCGGCTTGAATTGTTGGCGCAGATCGGCATCACACCCGATGCCGTCCGCCCGCCCGACATCGACGAGACGCCCCACCGCGCCGAGCTGCCGCGCCCCTATTGCGCGCGCATGGCCGCCGAGAAGGCCGCCGCCGGCACCCTTGCCGACGACGAGCTGATGCTTTGCGCCGACACCACCGTGGCCCTCGGCCGCCGGATCCTGGGCAAACCTGCCACGGCCGGCGAGGCGGCAGAGTTTCTGCTGGCCCTCTCGGGGCGCCGGCACAAGGTCATCACCGCGGTCGCCCTGAGGTGGGGCACGCGGATGTGGCAGGCCGATGTCGTTACCACCGTCCGCATGAAACGCCTTTCCGACGAAGAACTGAATGCCTACCTCGCCACCGGCGACTGGCAGGGCAAGGCCGGTGCCTATGGCATCCAGGGCCCGGCGGGTGCGCTGATCCCGTGGATCAGCGGCTCGTTTACCGGTGTCGTCGGTCTGCCGCTGGCCGAGACCGCGGGGCTTTTGCGCGCCGCCGGCTACCTTCCCCGACCCCAAACCCAGCCGGAGGCCCCATGAAGGGACGCGTCGTCATCCTGGACCGCCTGGAAGGGCGCGCCGCTGCCGCCCTGATGGTCGACGGTCGGCTTGAGGATTTCCTGATCGATCCGCCCGCCGACGCCCCGCCCGCGCCCGGCGCGGTGTTTCGCGGCATCCTCGACCGTCCCCTGAAGGGACAGGGCAGCATGATCGTCCGCATCCCCGGCGGCACCGCTTTCCTGCGCCAGACCAAGGGTCTGCGCCCGGGGGATGCCCTTCTGGTGCAGGTCACCGGCTATGCCGAGCCGGGCAAGGCCGCGCCGGTCGCGCCGCTGCCCATCTTCAAAAGCCGCAATGTCATCGTCACCCCCGGCAAGCCCGGCATCAACGTCGCCCGTTCCATCCGTGACGAGGAACTGCGCGACCGGTTGCTGCTTATTGCCCATGAGGTGGTCGCCGCCGTCGAGGAGGATCTTGGCCCCGGTGAGCAGGCCGATACGGATGCCGAGGCTGGCGAGGGCGCGCTGACCGCGCGGCTGGGCCTCATTCTGCGCAGTGCCGCCGCCCACGCCACCGAGGAGGAGATCGCCCTCGACATCGACGAGACCGTGCGCCTGGCGCTGGCCGTCTCCGGCGATGCCGAAGGCCCCGAGGCCGAGTTGCTGCTGGATGCGCCCGACGCCCATCACCTGGCCTGGCGCGACTGGGCCGACCCGCTTCCCGATCAGGTGGTCGAGCAGGAGGGCGGGTTCGAGCTGCACGGCGTGCTGGACGCGCTGGCCATCGACGGCGCCGATCACCTGCGCCTGTCCGGCGGCGCCTCGATCTATGTCGAGCCGACCCGCGCGCTGATCGCCGTCGACGTAAACACCGGCGGCGACACCTCTCCGGCGGCGGCGCTGAAGGCCAACATGGCCGCGGCCCGAGCCTTGCCGAAGGCGCTGCGCCTGCGGGGTCTTTCGGGTCAGATCACGATCGATTTCGCGCCGTCCCCCAAGAAGGACCGCCGCCAGATCGAACAATGCCTGCGCGCCGCCTTCCGCGCCGACCCGGTCGAGACGGCCCTTGTCGGCTGGACCCCGCTGGGCCATTTTGAATTGCAGCGCAAGCGCGAGCGTTGTCCCGTCCCGATGGAGATTGTCGGATGAGCTGCCCGATCTGTCACGCCGAGACCGATCCCAAGTATCGCCCCTTCTGCTCCCGCCGCTGCGCGGATCTGGACCTCGCGCGCTGGTTCAACGGCTCCTACGCCGTGCCCTCCCAGCGCGAGGAGAACGAGGATCTGCCTGAGCCTGATGAGGGCGAGGATAGCGGCGGCCGTCTGCACTAGGCCGACGCCTGGGTCTTCGTAGCGCCGGACCGGGCCGGCCCGTCTTCTGTTCCACAATTCCCCTCCAGACACGGGGCCGATCCACGCGGCCCCGGGCGCTGGCAATCCGGATGACCAGAGGCTATGCGATGGGGGGAACCTTGTCGGGAAAGCTGCCGTGGATATCCTCTCGATCCGCCCCCTGGGCGACACCGCTTTGACATTGGAACTGGCGCCCGGTCCGGGCGCGGCCGCCTCGGCGCTGGTGGCCCGGGCCTGCGAGGCGCTGGACCACGCCCGCACCTCCGGCCAGCTGCCGGGCCTTGAGGAAGTGGCGGGCGCCTTCCGGTCGGTCACCCTCTACTACGATCCGCTGCTGACGGGGCAGGAGGCGCTGCTCGGCCTCGTGCACCCGCTTCTGAAGGACACGGATGCGGGCGAGGGTGGGGCGGGCCGTGCCTGGTCGCTGCCCTGCCTTTTCGACGAAGAGGTCGCCCCCGACCTGGCCGAGCTTCCCGCGACCCTCGGCATCAGCCGCGAGGCGTTGATCGACGGCATGACCGCCGCGCCTCTTTCCGTCCACGCCCTCGGGTTCCTGCCGGGGCTGCCGTTCATGGGCGACCTCGCGCCCGAGCTGGGTCTGCCGCGCCGGACCGAGCCGCGTGCCCGCGTGCCCGCCGGCTCCGTCGCCATCGCCAACCGCCAATGCGTGATCTACCCTTGGGAAAGCCCCGGCGGCTGGCACATACTGGGCCGCTGCCCGGTGCCTCTATTCGACATCGCGTGGGCGCGCCCGGCGCTGCTGGCCAGTGGCGACCTTGTGCACCTGCGACCCGTCGATCGGGCCGCTTTCGATGCGTTGGCAGAACGCGCCCGGGCGGGCGAACTCGACCCGGATGAATTTCGCACGGATGGACAGCCCCATGCCTGAGATCGAGATCCTCAGCCCCGGACCACGCACCATGGTCCAGGATACCGGCTTTCGCGGCGGGCGCGCCCAGGGCGTGCCCCGTGGCGGCGTGCTGGACCGTGACAGCCTCTTTCTGTTGAACGCGCTGCTGGGCAACCCCGAGGGGACCGAGGCGCTGGAGTTGGCTCTGGTGGCCCCGGCGCTGCGGGTGCGCGGCGGCAAGGTGCGGGTCGCGACCGGCGGCAACCTCCAGGGCCGTGTCACGCGCGAGAGTGACGAGGAGGTTCTGCGCCTGCTGCGCCCCTGGACCGCCACCACCCTCGCCGAGGGTGAGGTGCTGCGGCTTGATCCGCCCCTGGGCGGGGGAACGGCGCTGCTTGGTATCGCCGGCGGGATCGAGGTGCCGCGCGTGCTGGAAAGCCGCTCGACCTTCCTCAAAGCGGGCTTCGGCGGCCTGGAGGGGCGGGTCCTGCGCAAGGGCGATCGGCTGAGGGTCGGCAGCCCGGGTCCGGCCGCCGGGGCCGAGGATCTGACCTTCGCCGCGCCGCCCGCTCCGGCAAGCGGCCCGATCCGGGTCGTGCCCGGCCCCCAGGACGCCCACTTCACCCAGGCCGCCCATGCCTGCCTGCAGGGCGCCGATTACACGGTCACGCCGATGACCGACCGGATGGGCATGCGCCTGGAGGGGCCCGCGCTGGAACATCGCCCCGAATGCGGCGCCGATATCATCTCGGACGGCATAGCGCCGGGGGCGATCCAGGTGCCGGGCAACGGACAGCCCATCGTGCTGCTGTCGGACGCCCAGACCACCGGCGGCTATGCCAAGATCGCGACGGTGATCAGCGCCGATCTGTCCCGGCTGGGGCGGATGGTGCCGGGGGACCGCCTACGCTTTGCCGCCGTCACCCGGGACGAGGCCGAGGCTATCGCCCGCACCCACCGCGAAAGCCTGGCCCGGATCGCGGCGCAGACCGTGGCCGTCGGCCCGGCCCTGCCGGAGGGGCGGCTTGACCTGCGCACCCTTTACGAGGCCAACCTGATCAGCGGCATCATTGATGTCAGCCGGACCGACCATTTCCCCGGCCACCTGGAAACGCCATCCCCGCAGGAAGGGTAAGAGCATGCAGCTGAACCTCAACGCCGACATGGGCGAAAGCTTCGGTCCCTGGGTGATGGGCAGCGACGAGGCTTTGCTGGGGATCATCGACAGTGCCAACCTGGCCTGCGGCCTGCACGCGGGCGATCCTATGGTGATGCGGCGCGCGGTGGGGGCCGCGCGCGACGCCGGCGTCTCTATCGGGGCGCACCCGGGGTTTGCCGACCTGAACGGTTTCGGCCGCCGCCCCATGCACCTGCCCGAGGAGGAGCTTGAGGCGCTGGTGCATTACCAGGTCGGGGCGCTGGCGGCGATGGGGCAGGCGGCGGGCTGGCCGATCCGCCACGTCAAGCCGCACGGTGCGATGAACAACATGGCCTGCGCCGACCGGGCGATGGCCGACGTGCTGGCGCGGGCGGTGGCGCGGCTGGACCCCTCGCTGATCCTGCTGGCACCGGCCGAAAGCGCGCTTGCCCAGGCCGGGGCCGCGGCGGGGCTGCGCGTGGCGCTCGAGGTTTTTGCCGACCGCAGCTACGAGAGCGACGGCCAGCTCAGCCCGCGTTCGCAGCCGGGCGCGGTGCTGCACAGCCCCGAGGCTGCCCGCGACCACGTGCTCTCCATGGTCGAGGCCGGCGGCCTTGTGACCCGCGAGGGCGAGGTCATCGCGACCCCGTTCCACAGTATCTGCGTGCATGGCGACGGGCCGGGCGCGGTCGAGACGGCGCGGCTGGTCCGTCAGGCGCTTCTGGCAGCCGGGCACGAGTTGCTGCCGCTGGATCGCATCGGCCTCTGATACGACCAGGCCCCGCCATTGCTGGCGAGGCCTGGTGACAGGATCCCTGCGACGCGCGATCTTGCCGCGCTTCGCGTCTGGCCCTGTCAGATCCGTTCCCGAGAGCTGATGGCATCCCGACTGTCCGGGAACGGACCTGTTCGTGTGCGCGTGTGCTCAGCGGGCCAGCAGGACCGGCACCTTGGCGTCGCGCAGCATGTCCCGGGTTACACCGCCCAGGAAAGCCTCCCGCAGGCGGGAGTGGCCGTAGGCGCCGATCACCAGCAGGTCATAGCCGCCCTGGATGGCACGCGTGTTGAGCATGTTGGCGGTGTTGGGCTCGGACCGGGCCAGCACGGCGATCTCGGGGTTGCCGCCGTGACGGTCGATGAACCGTGCCAGGCGCCCGCCGGGGTCGGGGCTATCGGCATCGCGGCGGGGCGGGTCGATGACGGTGATCTCGACCTCGTCAGCCGAGGTGACGATGGGCAGGGCCGCGCGCACGGCGGCAAGCGCCTGGTCGCTTTCGTCCCAACCCACCATCACCCGGCTGAACCGCGGAGGCATTTCGAGACCCTCGGGGACGATGACGATGGGGATATCGGCACCGAAGAGGGCGGCCTCGACCGCGGTGGCCTCTTCGCCCCGGCTTTGCGGGGTGTAGGGGGTGGGCATGACCGCCATGTCGGCATAGCGCATCCGGTCGGTCAGCGAAGTGTAAAGACCGTTCTCGTGAACGGTGACGATCTGGACCTCCCAAGGCAGGGACTCATGGGCCAGGCGCTCGGTCACCCGCTCTTCAAGCTGGGCGGCGTTGGCGCGGGCCTCGCGCTGGGCGGTGCCGATGGCGATGGCCTCGGAGCCCGCGTAGTAAAGGCCGGGGTCCGTGCGGTCGATGCCAAGGCAGATCACGTCCAGGTGGGCGTCCTGGGCACTGGCCAGGGCAATCGCGGCTTCGAGGGCGCCTGTGGGGGCCTCGGGGTCATTCAGCAGGGTGACGATCGTGCGGTAGGACATATCGAATCTCCATCAGTCGGATGCTTGATGAAGACAGGATGCCGCGCGGCGGAGGGCCATTCATTGATCTGGCACAAATTCCGCGAAACGTCCGCGGGGGGCTTTTCGGCCTCGCCGGATCGCATTGGAGCCTGCTGTGTTGAGGGGGAAGGCGGCGAGATGCCCCCGTGCCGGGCCATGAGGCCCAACAGGGGGCGAAATAGTGATGCGGGCGCGCCGCCGGCGCCCGCCCCGGATCGCTCAGCCGTTGCGGACGGCGGCGCCGGTCGTCAGTTCGCGGGTCGAGAAGCCGGCGTGCTCCAGCGCCTCGTTGGCGCCCCAGGCGATCGCGGTGATGGCGACCAGGGCCAGAAGGAAGGATTTCATTTGGTGTCCTCTTGCTTGAATTGGCTGATGCTTCCCGCCCCGGTGGCGTGACGGAGAAAGGCGATTAGGTCGGCCCGGTCCCCGGCGCCGGTGATGCGCTGCATCGGCATCTTGCTGCCGGGGATGTAGTGGTCGGGCCCGATGTCGAAGAGCCGGTCGATTGTGTCGTCGTTCCAGACGATGTCCGATCCGGTCAGGATGGGCGAATAGCTGTAGTCGGCGACGCTTCCGGCGCGGCGCCCGAACAGACCCGCCAGCGACGGGCCCGCACGGCGGGCGCTGCCCGGGGTCAGGCTGTGGCAGATCGAGCATTTCCGCTGGAACTGGCGCTCGCCGTTGCTCATCTCTTCGGGGGGGCGCAGGAAGCTGCGCGCGTCGCGGACCATCTGGGTGGGCTCGTCCAGCGCGCCGACCGGCCAGGAATAGGCCGCGTCGTCCAGGCCGCCCGCGTGAATGCTGCTGCCGTCGGCCGAGAAGGCCAGCGCCCAGACCGGCCCTTTCAGCGTGGCGCGGAAATCGCGGGTGATCGTCCAGCTGGCGGTGTCGATCAGCATGATGAACCCCTCGCCGTCGCCGACGGCCAGAGTCGTAAACCCGGGGTCGCCCGCCATGGCCAGGATCGGGCGGCGTTCAAGCGTGAAATCGGCGATCTCGTCGCCAGTGGTGGCATCGACGATCCGGGTCACCCCGTCGACGGCGCCATAGGCAAGCCAGCCTTCGGCCTCGTTCAACACCATTGTATTGACGCCGAACCCGTGGCGCACCAGCTGGCGCAGGGGCTCCCCCGCGGCCACGTCCCAGACCAGGATCGTGCCGTCGGCCGAGGCCGAGTAGAGGCGACTGCCGTCAGCGGAAAAAAGGACATCGTTGACGCCCGCGTCGTGGCCCTTCAACAGGCGGCCCGCCCGGGTGGCGCCTGACGCGGTCTCGCCGGGGGCGGGCAGGGGCCAGAGGCCCACGGTGCCGTCCCAGCTGGCCGAGGCGGCCATGGTGGCGTCGGCGCTGACGTCCAGCGCGATGACCTTGCCCGCGTGACGGCCCAGCACCTTGCCCGGATCGTCGTCCGCCGGCGCGTCCAGGTCCCACAGGATAACATCGAAATCGTCGCCGCCGCTGATCGCGCGGCCGGGGCCCGCGAATTCCACGGCGTTGACGGCGGCGCGGTGCTTTTCCAGCCACCGGGGCTGGCCGTCGTGCCACAGGCCCACGGAATAGTCGAAGCTGGCGGTCAGGATGGCCGATCCGTCGGTGGCCTCGGCCAGGCCCTTCACGGGGCCGCCGTGGCCCTTGAGGGTGAAGAATTCGGCCGCCCCCGCCATGCCCGCCCCCAGCACCAGCCCGGCGCAGAGGGTGGCAAGGCCCAAGCCGCCGGCGCGCGCCCCCTGGTGGGGGCGGCCCAGCGGCGCCGGGATGCGGGGCCGACCGTTCATGTCACTCGGCAGGCGTGGGGGCGTGCGGAGGATGGTCCGGCGCATGTGCGTCCTCGCCGGTCAGTTCCTCGTACCAGATGGAGTGGTGTTCCTTGGCCCATTGCTTTTCCACACGACCGGATCCCATGGCGTCGAACGCGCCTTCCATGCCGATGGTTCCCAGGTAGATGTGCGCCAGGATCACGGCCATGAAGACGAAGGCCACGATCGAGTGCCAGAGCTGCGAGAACTGCATCTCCTCGTGCGGGGCAAGGGTTCCGGGCAGGTCCGCCATGCCCAGGTAGTGGGGCAGGCCCAGATCGTTGACCCAGGCGAAGGTGGCCGCGAACATCGGCACCTCGAACGGGAACAGCAGCGACAGCCCCGAGGCCGAGACCGAGACGCCCAGCAGGATCACCGCCCAGAAGATCATCTTCTGACCGGCGTTGAACTTCTTGGCGGGCGGGTGCTTGCCCTTCGAGAAGATGCCGCCGCCCATCATCAGCCACTTCACGTCATGCCGGTTGGGGATATTCTCCACGACCCACAGAACGAAGATCAGGATGATCCCCAGCATGAAGGCCCAGCTGACGTTGTTGTGGACCCATTTGGAAGCCTGGGCCAGAACGGCGTAGTTTTCCTTGCCCACATAGGGGATCAGGCCAACGCGGCCAAAGAGCGTGATCAGCCCCGAGATGCCCAGCAGCACGAAGCTGACGGCGGTCATCCAGTGGGTGAATCGCTCGAACCCGTTGAAGCGGGGCAGGGTGACGCCGGTGATCGGCCCTTCGATGCGGATGCGCCCGCGCAGCAGCAGGAACAGCGCCAGCAGGCCCAGCGTGCCCAGCAGCAGCCAGCCGCCGTAGGTGCGCAGCGGGCCGGCGCGGAAGTCCAGCCACCACATGCCGCCCTCCTGCACCAGGACAGTGGCGCCGGGTGTGCGGGACGAGGCGATGACATCGGCCGAGTTGTAGCGCAGGGCGCGCCAGAGTTCGGGGTCCGAGGCGCCGCCCAGCGTGCCCAGGGGTGCGGTTTCGGGCAGGCCGGTGTCGCCGCCGCCGGTGGCGTTACGGCGGAAACTGTCGTCGATCTTCACGCCCTTCTGGCGGGCGATGATGTCCTCGAGGGTCTGGGCACCGCCCGTCTTCTCGCGGTTGTCGATGACGTATCCGTCCTGGACGACCTGGGCCACGCCGGGGGCCGGCGCGGTGGAGGTCAGGACGATGACCGTCAAGAGGGTGAGCAGGGCGCGGAGCATCGGCATCATGTGTTCCTTGGAAGACAGCGGGTCGGATGTGACGCGGGGCGGGCGAATGCCCGCCCCGTCATGGGTGGGGGCCGGAACATGCCCGGCCCCGTTTTCTTGCGAAGGGCTGCTTAGCCGCCCTTCTGGCCATAGGCGGTTCCCCAGCCCCAGGCGCCCGAGCCGAAGCCCCGGGCCACGACCCGCTCGCGGTAGATCGCCGAGACGACGTCGCCGTCACCGGCAAGCAGCGCCTTGGTCGAGCACATCTCGGCGCAGATGGGCAGCTTGCCCTCGGCGATCCGGTTGCGGCCGTATTTCTGGAACTCGGCAGTGGAGCCGTCGGCCTCGGGGCCGCCGGCGCAGAAGGTGCACTTGTCCATCTTGCCACGGCTGCCGAAGTTGCCGGCCTGGGGATACTGCGGCGCGCCGAAGGGGCACGCGTAGAAGCAGTAGCCGCAGCCGATGCACAGATCCTTGGAGTGCAGCACGATGCCCTCCTCGTCCTGGTAGAAGCAATCCACCGGGCAGACGGCCATGCAAGGCGCGTCCGAACAATGCATGCAGGCCACCGAGATCGAGCGTTCGCCCGGCTTGCCGTCCTGGATCGTCACCACACGGCGACGGTTGATGCCCCAGGGCACCTCGTGCTCGTTCTTGCACGCCGTGACACATGCGTTGCACTCGATGCAGCGTTCAGCGTCACAGAGAAACTTAGCTCTTCCCATTTCTCATTTCTCCTTATGCTGCCCAGATCTTGCAGAGAGTGGCTTTTGTCTCCTGCATCTGGGTCACCGAGTCATAGCCGTAGGTCTGTGCCGTGTTGGTCGATTCACCCAGCACGTAGGGGTCTGCACCGTCGGGATACTTGTCCCGCAGGTCTACGCCCTCCATGTGGCCACCGAAGTGGAAGGGCATGAAGGCGACGCCGGAATGAACCCGCTCGGTCACCATTGCCATGACCTTGACCTTGCCGCCCTCAGGACCTTCGACCCAGACCTGCGATCCGTCGCGAACGCCCAGGTTGTTGGCATCGCGGGGATTGATCTCGACGAACATGTCCTGCTGAAGCTCGGCCAGCCAGGGGTTGGACCGGGTCTCGTCGCCGCCACCCTCGTATTCGACCAGACGGCCGGAGGTGAGGATGATCGGATAATCCTCGGAGAAGTCCTTCTCCTGGATCGACTTGTACATGGTCGGCACCCGCCAGAACTTCTTGTCGTCGTAGGTCGGGTAGTCGGCCACCAGGTCACGGCGGTTGGAGTAGAGCGGCTCGCGGTGAAGCGGGACCGGATCCGGGAAGGTCCAGACCACGGCGCGGGCCTTGGCGTTGCCGAAGGGGGCGCAGCCATGGGCGATCGCGACACGCTGGATACCGCCCGAAAGGTCGGTCTTCCAGTTCACGCCGCCGACCTTCTCGTTGTAGTCGGACGGGATCTCACCCTGCTGCGAGGTCTCGCCGACCTCTTCCTCGCCGGCGACGGGACGCTGGTCGCGGAAGCCCGCGACATACTCGATCGCCCGGCGCTCGTAGCCGGACAGGTCCTTGTCCCAACCCAGTTCCTGCAGCATGGCCATGGTGAACTCGGGATAACCATCCTGGATTTCCGAGCCCGCCGAGTAGACGCCCTCGGCCAGAAGGTTCTGCCCGTCCCGCTCGACGCCGAAGCGCGCGCGGAAGGTCAGGCCGCCCTCTGCCACCGGCAGAGACAGGTCATAGAGGTTCGCCGTCCCGGGATGCTTCATCTCGGGCGTTCCCCAGCAGGGCCAGGGCATGCCGTAGTAGTCGCCATCGGCCGGGCCGCCAACCGCGCGCAGCGTGGTGCGGTCGAAGGTGTGCTGGTTCTCCATGTGCAGCTTCATGCGTTCCGGAGACTGGCCGGTGTAGCCGATCGTCCACATGCCGCGGTTGAACTCGCGGGTGGTGTCCTCGACGTTGGGCTCGCCATCCTCGACCGCGATGTTGCGGAACATGCGGTCTGCAAAGCCGAACTTCTCGGCGAACATGTGCAGGATGGTGTGGTCGGGCTTGCTTTCGAACAGCGGTGCCACGACCTGATCGCGCCACTGGAGCGACCGGTTCGAAGCCGTGACCGAGCCGCGGGTCTCGAACTGGGTCGCGGCCGGCAGCAGGTAGACGCCGTCGGTGCGGTCATGCAGCACGGCCGAGACGGTGGGATAGGGGTCCACCACGACCAGCATGTCCAGCTTCTCCATCGCCGTCTTCATCTCTTTCTGACGGGTCTGCGAGTTGGGGGCGTGACCCCAGAGAACCATGGCGCGGGTGTTGTCGGGCTGATCGAGGTTCTCGCGATCCTCAAGCACGCCGTCGATCCAGCGGCTCACCGGAATCCCGGTGAAGTTCATCATCATCCGGTCCTTGCCGTCGGCATCGGCGCCTTCCATGACGGCGAAGCGATCCTTGAGCCAGTCCAGATCCTCTTCCCAGACGCGGGCCCAGTGGGCCCAGGAGCCGGGCGCCAGGCCGTAGTAGCCGGGCAGGGTATCGGCAAGAACGCCAAGATCGGTCGCGCCCTGAACGTTGTCATGGCCGCGGAAGATGTTGGTGCCACCACCCGAGGTGCCCATGTTGCCAAGGGCAAGCTGCAGGATGCAGTAGGCGCGGGTGTTGTTGTTGCCGTTGGTGTGCTGGGTGCCGCCCATGCACCAGATCACGGTGCCGGGACGGTTGTTGGCCAGGGTCATGGCGACGCGGCGCAGCTGGCTGCCGGGGGTGCCGGTGACGCGCTCGACCTCTTCGGGGGTCCAGCGGGCAACTTCGGCGCGGATCTCGTCCATGCCCCAGACGCGGGTGCGGATGAAGTCCTTGTCTTCCCAGCTGTTCTCGAAGATGTGCCACAGGATGCCCCAGACCAGCGCCACGTCCGAACCGGGCCGGAAGCGGACGTATTCGTCAGCGTGGGCGGCGGTGCGAGTGAAGCGCGGATCGCAGACGATCAGCGGCGCGTTGTTCTGCTCCTTGGCCTTGAGAAGGTGCAGCAGCGAGACGGGGTGCGCCTCGGCAGGGTTGCCGCCGATCACGAAGATCGCCTTGGAGTTGTGGATGTCGTTGTAGCTGTTGGTCATGGCGCCGTAGCCCCATGTGTTCGCAACGCCCGCCACGGTGGTCGAGTGGCAGATGCGGGCCTGGTGGTCCACGTTGTTCGTGCCCCAGTAGGCGGCGAACTTGCGGAACAGGTAGGCCTGTTCATTGCTGTGCTTGGCCGATCCCAGCCAGTAGACCGAATCCGGCCCCGACTCTTCGCGGATCTTCATCATGCCGTCGCCGATCTCGTTGATCGCCGTCTCCCAGCTGATGCGCTTCCACTGACCGCCTTCCTTCTTCATCGGATACTTCAGGCGACGCTCGCCATGGGCATGTTCACGCACCGATGCGCCCTTGGCGCAGTGCGAACCGAGGTTGAAGGGGCTGTCCCAGCCGGGTTCCTGGCCGACCCACACGCCGTTGTTGACCTCGGCCACGACCGTACAGCCGACCGAGCAGTGGGTGCAGACCGACTTCACCGTCTGGACCGCACCCTGCACGGCCTGCTGGGCCGAGGCGCGGGTGACGGTGCCGCCGGTGGCGCCGATGGCGGCCAGACCGCCGATGGCCAGACCGGATCCGCGCAGGAATGCGCGGCGATCAAGGGCCTTTTCCGAAATATTGGACAGGAGCGATGTCCGCTGAGGGCGCCGGGCGACCCCGCTGGTCTTTTTCCTGAGCATTGTTACCTCCGATAAGCTTCCCGGTCCAAGTCCGGGTTGCCGGGTTTTCGATGAAGGCGGCCGCGGGCATCATCAACGCCCGAAACCAATGGTCCGAACGGCCGTCAGAAACGGGCGCTGTCGTAGTAGGCGCGGGTATGCGCCGTATCCTGCATCCCCTCGCGCTTGCCGTCGTCGAGCGCATCCGCGGCCTCGGCCTGGGTGCCGGTCAGCACGGCGGCCGCGGCGGCGGGGGCGGAAACCGAAGCAAGCTTGAGAAAGTTTCGGCGATTAGCTTTCTCGCCGTCTGTTCTTTTGCTCATCTGGATTCTCCTGTCTTTGGGCCGTGGCCCGGTGGTCGCGGATCAGTCCGCGGTCATGCGAAAGGCGTCTTTCTCGATCTCGATGAAGGCCCGGCCGGCGGCGCCCACGGGCGCATAGAAGACCGAGTTCTTGGCCCCCTCGAGATCGGTGAAGAAATGTCCGGCCCAGGGGCCGAGGTGGCGGTTGAAGAAATCCTTCTGCACGCTGACCGGGGCCGGGGCGCCGAAGCGGCCGGTGATCAGACCGGCCATCATCTCGAAGAGGCTGGCGATATTGTCCTCGGGCTCGAAGACGTTGGGCGCGCGGATGATCGACAGCCGCCCCATGTCACCGCGCAGGGCGGCGAGGGGCTTTTCGTTCAGGAAGCCGGTCAGGTAGTAGCTGGCATAGGGCAGCAGCTCCCCCCGGCCGAGGCCGATGAAGAGCGCGTTGAACTCGGCTTCGGCGACGGAAGGAGAGGTCGCCCCCGCCAGCCGCGCCAGCGATTGCACCGCCTGGCCCAGTTCGCTGTCGTCACCCGACAGGGCGCGGGTCTTCTGCAACAGCACCTTGTCCGGCGGCGTTGCCAGCAGCACACCGAGAAAATCGTAAAGATCAGCGCGCAGCCGATCCTCTTCCGCGATCATCTCCTGGGCGGTTTCGGCCATCAGAACCTGCCTTTCGAACTATGGGCATCCGCGGGGGACGCGGTTTCGGCGAAGGAAAAGCGCATGTGCCGCCGGGGGGCGGGGCTCATCCCTTCGTCGTCATGGGTGTAGGCGTCGCGCGGCCGAAGCTCGGCCATCGCATCTGCGGTCTCGTCGTCGATGTCCTCGGGGCTGTCGCCCTCGGCCATCTCCTGGGCCGCGTCTTCCATCTCGGTTTCGGGGGCGAGGCCCCGGGCGCGGGCATTCTCGGCCGAGCCATGGGCCGCGGTGCGCGACCCGGCCTCGGGCAGGCGGAGCGAGCTGGAGCTTTCCGAACCCTCGGCAGACGCGGCGTCGGCGACCTTTGTGCCTTCGTCGCCATCCTGCGGGTTTTCAAGCGCGTCGGCGAGGGCGCGGGCCTTGGCTTCCATCGCCTCCACGTGGCGGGTCATGCCGCGGCCGACCTGATAGGCGGTCTGAAGGTTCTCAACGCAGGTCGCCGCGTCGGTGTAATCGTCGGCGTAATCCACCAGATCGTCGAGGTTGGCCAGCACGGGATCGGACAGCCAAAGCCGGCGCAGCGCGCGGCGGCGCAGGCGGTCGGGCACGGAGCGGGCCATGAAGGCGGCGAAATCGGCGCCCTTGCCCAGCGTGTCGGGATCGGGGAGGCCCAGCTCTTCCAGCAATTCCTCGTCGGTTTTCTCGGCCTGAGTGCTTTCCAGTTCGGCCAGCTCGCGGGCTTCGCGCAGCTCCTGCTCGGCGCGGGCGGCGGCCTGTTCCTCGGCACGCACGGCCGCCTTGCGGCGGGACCAGAAGTTTCCGCGCGCACTCATCCGTCCGTCCCCGTGTCGGCCCCGGTGGGGGCGTTGGCGGCGCGGCGCGGTGCGCGATACACGTCCGAGACCTGGCGGATGCGGCTGTCGCCCTTGCCATTTTCCTGCCGGTCGGTGCGGATGCGGTCGCGGCGACGTTTCACGAAGACCTCCTCTTCGTGGTGAGTGTCGCAGAATTCCTGAACGAAAGCGACAAGACCGGCGGGCATTGGAACCAGCTCGACGATGTCCTCGGCGTTGTCACAGTAATCCTGGGCCTCGAAGGCCGACGCGGTCACGAACACAACCTCGAGGTTGGCGGGCGGCGTGGGCTTTTCGGTCGGGCGCATGACGACGCAGACCGAGGGCGTGCGCCCCGCGAGGGTCGTCAGGTAAGCCTCTGTATCGGTGCGATGAAGTTCCAGCCGGATGGTGCCCGCGTGATATTCCACCGTCTCGCCGTCGCGGCGCAGTTCCTTCCACGACTCGGGGCCGGCGCCCGGAAGAACCGCAACGGCCTTCCAGTTCCAGGCCGCCCAGCGGGTGACGCCCGGTGATTTTCGAATCACGATGCCAAGAGGCAACGAGGTGGCATTCGGCGGCATACGGTTAATGATCTCCTTGCGACGGGCGCCATCTTTCGATGTGCCATGTCGCTATCCCCTTGGTTGTAAATAATGCAGCAGGCTGAGCGTTTCGCCAAGTGCAAACTGTGCAAATGGTCAAAATTTCTGGCCAATTCCCTCGGTATGCATCATTAGGGCGGGGTGCAGGGCATCCCGTGGCGTTGTAACGGCCGGCTGGTGTACCGATGTATATTTCCCTCTTTTCACTATCGAAAGAGGGCGGCGATCAGCTTTCCGCGAGGGTCCGTGAGGCCCCCAACGCGGCGGAGTATCGCCTTGTTCGAGGCGCGGGAATCGTGCCTAGCTAGGGGCCATCTTGCCGCATGACGACGCGGCAATGAAACGATTTATGGGGATCGATGTGACCAATACGCTAATTCTGTGCGACTGCCTGGGAAGTCAGAAGGTGGACCCGGCCAAGATCGAGGCAGGGGCAGAGATCGCCTGTTCGCGCGTCCATACCGCCCTTTGCACCCGCCAGGCCGACCTGGCGGCACAGGCGATGCTGGATGGCGAGGTCACCATCGCCTGCCAGCAGGAGCGCGCCCGCTTCGAGGAGCTTGCCGCCGAGATCGGGGCCGAACTGCCGCAGTTCGTCGACATCCGCGACCGCGCCGGCTGGTCCAGCCACGCCGAGGAGGCCGGCCCGAAACAGGCGGCCCTCGTCGCCGAGGCCCGTCTCACCCCGCCCGATGCTCGCGCCCTCGACGTCCAGTCCGAGGGGATCTGCCTGATCCTGGGCGCGCCCGAAGTGGCGCTGCCGGCCGCCGAACGCCTGTGCGAGACGCTGGCGGTAACGGTCCTGCTGACCGGGCAGACCACCCACGCCACGGACATGGCGGCGGATCTGCCCATCGACCGGCGCTTCGAGATCGTGGCCGGGCGGTTGCGCAAGGCCCAGGGCACGCTGGGCAACTTCACCCTGGCCATCGACGCGCTGCAACAGCTGGAGCCCGGCGGACGCGGGGCCTTCACCCTGACCCCGCCCATGGACGGGGCCGAAACCCGCTGTGATCTGATCCTGGACCTCAGCGGTGCCACCTCGCTCTTTCCTGCGCCCGCCAAGCGCGACGGCTACCTGCGGGTCGACCCGGGCGATCGCGGCGCGGTCGAGGGTGCCGTCTTCGAGGCCGCGCAGATGGTCGGCACATTCGAAAAGCCCCTTTACGTGCGGCTGGAAGAGTCGCTCTGCGCCCATTCGCGCGCGGGTCGCGTGGGCTGTCACAACTGTCTCGACATCTGTCCGACCGGGGCGATCTCGCCCGCCGGGGACCATGTCGCCATCGACCCGATGGTCTGTGCCGGCTGTGGCGCCTGCTCGGCGCTTTGCCCCTCGGGGGCGATCACCTATGACGCGCCGCCCGTATCCTTCCTGTTCCGCCGGATCGAGACCCTGGCCGCCGCCTATGCCCGCGCCGGGGGGCAGGCACCGCGCCTGCTGGTCCACGACGCCGAGTTCGGCGCCGAAATGATCGCCCTGAACGCGCGCTTCGCCGAAGGTCTGCCCGCCGACGTGATCCCCCTGGGCCTCGAGACGATCTCGGGCTTCGGACATGCCGAGGCGATGGTGGCGCTGGCCGCCGGCTTTACGGGCATCGACCTGCTGCTTTCGCCCAACAGCGAGCGCGACGCGCTGGAACGCGAGGCCGCGCTGGCCAACGCGCTGGCCGGGGCAGGGGGCGAAGAGGAAAGCGCCGTCCGCGTCCGGCTCTTGGACATTTCGGACCCGACGATGCTGACCGAGGCCCTGGCCCCCGCCGAGGGGATGTCCCCGCTGGTGGGCGTCGGGGAGGCCGCGCTGTCGCTCGGCAGCCGCCGCCAGGTGACGCGGCTTGCGGCCAAGGCGCTTCACCCCGGCTCCGAGGCGGTGTTCTCGCTGCCCGAGGGCGCGCCCTACGGCGCGGTCCTGGTCGATACCGAGGCCTGTACGCTCTGCCTCTCCTGCGCGGGCCTGTGCCCCGCCGGGGCATTGGGCGACAACCCCGACACGCCACAGCTTCGCTTCCAGGAGGATGCCTGCCTGCAATGCGGCCTCTGCGCCGCGATCTGCCCCGAGGATGCGATCACGCTGGAGCCGCGCTTCAACCTCTCCGACGAGGTCTATCGTCAGCAGGTCCTGCACGAGGAGGAGCCCTTCGACTGCATCTCCTGCGGCAAGACCTTCGGCGTGCGCTCCACCATCGAGCGGATCACCGAGAAGTTGGCCGGCAAGCATTCGATGTTCGCCACCAGCGAGGCCGCCAAGATGATCCAGATGTGCGATGATTGCCGGGTGAACGCCCAGTATCATTCGCAAAACAACCCCTTCGCAGGCGCCGAGCGGCCGCGCCCGCGCACAACCGACGACTATTACTCGGATCGCAAGGATCACTGATGCCGGATGGGGGCGCCCAGATCGGCCGGATCGATGCCGGTCACATAGGCCATGATCGCCTCGAGATGCTCCATCGTCATCTCGAGGGGGATGATCGGTGGCGGCCGGCCCTCGTCGAAGGGCTCGGTCACGTCGGCGATCTGGGTGAAGGACGGGTGCGGGTTGAGCAGGTAGAACGTGCTGAACCGCACTTCCCAGTCGGCAAAGGTGCGCATCACGCCGAAGGACGGGGTCGATCCCAGGCCCTTCATCCGGTTCTGCGGCCCGACCACATGGCAGCGCCCGCAGAAGGTCAGCGACAGTTTCTCGCCCAGGACCGCGTCACCCGTGGGCGCGGGCCCGCTTGCATCGGCGGCGGGGCCAGTGGCCGGGAAATAGATCTGCGTGCCACCAGGCGCGAAGGCCGCGACGGTGTTGCCGCCGATCTCGGAGGTCAGCCAGTCGACGAAGCGCGCGGCATAGGTGGCCGCGGCCGCGTCGGCATTCTCGTGGGTCGATCGCACCGCGTAGGTCCGCGCCTCGTCGCGCAGGGCGGGGGCGGCATCGGGCAGGGCCTCGACAGGGGCAAGCAGGACGTCCGCGCCGCCGGCGCCGGCGGCATTCTCGAACGGAACGCTCAACACCCTTATGCGGGTCTTGAGCAGGAAGCGGGGGGCCAGGTGGGCCATCAACCCGCTGCTTTCAAGGGCCGGATCGGCCGCGACAACGACCTGGCGATCCTGTGCGCCGGCGGCAAGAGCGCTGGACAAAAGGACCGTGAAGGTCAACACAAGCTTCCAACCGGATCGCATCGGCAGTCGGCCTCCCCTGAGTGCCCTGCCGTCAGCCTAGGGGCCGAGGGTTTCGGCCGTCAATCCAAAACGAAAGGTGCAGCATGAGCGACGAATTCAACATGACGATGCGCAAGTTCCTCAAGCAGGTCGGCGTGACTTCGCAGCAGGCCATCGAGGAGGCCATGCGCGACGCGGGCCTCGACACCACCAAGGGCCGCAGCTTCTCGGCCAAGGTCGTGCTGACGGTCGATGACCTGGACCTTGTCCACGTGGTCGAAGGCGAGATCGCGGGGCGCACCGAATGAGCCTCAGCCGCGATGACGTCCTCGAAGCGCTGAAGGGCGTGACCGATCCCAACACCGGCAAGGACGTGGTGAGCGCGGGCCTGATCCGTGCGCTCAACGTCGAGGAGGGGACCGTGCGCTTCGTGCTCGAGATCGACCCCGCCCGCGCCAAGATGATGGAGCCCGTGCGCGCCGAGGCCGAGGAGACGGTCCGCGGCCTGGCCGGTGTCAGCAACGTCTCGGCGGTGATGACGGCCCATGCCGCCGCCGCGCCGCCGCCCGACCTCAAGGGCGGGGGCAAGCCCGCCGCGCCCAAGGGCCCCCAGAAGATCGCCGGGGTCGACCGGATCATCGCCGTCGCATCGGGCAAGGGCGGGGTAGGCAAGTCCACCGTCGCCGCCAACCTGGCCGTGGCCCTGGCCGCCGAAGGCCGCCGTGTGGGCCTGCTCGACGCCGATGTCTACGGCCCTTCACAGCCCCGGATGCTGGGCGTTTCGGGCCGGCCTGCCAGCCCAGACGGCAAGACCATCCTGCCCCTGCGCAACCACGGCGTCACCATGATGTCCATCGGCCTTATGACCCGCGAGGACGAGGCCGTCGTCTGGCGTGGACCGATGCTGATGGGCGCCCTGCAGCAGATGATGAACCAGGTCCAGTGGGGCGCGCTTGACGTGCTGATCGTGGATCTGCCGCCCGGCACCGGCGACGTGCAGATGACCCTCAGCCAGAAGGCCGAGATCACTGGCGCGATCGTCGTCTCGACACCCCAGGACGTGGCCCTGCTGGATGCCCGCAAAGGTCTGGACATGTTCAAGAAGATGAACGTGAAAGTCATCGGCATGATCGAGAACATGTCGACGCACATCTGCTCGAACTGCGGCCACGAGGAGCATCTGTTCGGCCATGGCGGTGTCGCGGCCGAGGCCGAGAAGATCGGCGTGCCGCTGCTGGCCGAGATCCCGCTGCACCTCGATATCCGCATGGCGGCCGACGGGGGCGCCCCGATCGTGGTGTCAAAGCCCAACTCGCCCCAAGCCGAGGCCTTCCGCGCCGTCGCCCGCCGGATGATCGAAGAGGGGAACGGATGACGGCGGACGAAGACCAGATCGCCCCGTCCTTCCCGCCCCTGATGGAGGGGCTGGAAGCCGCCCGGGGCGAGGATCCTTTCGCCCTGGCCTGCGCCCGCGCGCAGGAAGGCTGCGACGCGGGGCTGATCACCCACGCCATCACCGCCGACACCCTGTCGGCGGCGCTGGTGCTGGCGCCCGAGGTGCCGCTGGGCAAGGCGATGGTGATGCTGCCGACCCTGGGCATCGGCCTTCAGAACGCTCTGGGCGTGCTGGCCCCGCCCGAGGTCGCCGTGCTGCTTTCCTGGGATGGGGATATCCTGGTCAACGGCGCCCGATGCGGCCGCTTCCGCGTCGCCGCCTCGGAGGGGGACGCAACGGAGCCGCCGGGCTGGCTGGTCGTGGGTTTCACTTTACAGCTGATCCCCCAGGACCCCGAGACGCCGGGCCTGACGCCCGACCAGACCTCGCTTTACGATGAGGGCTGTTCCGAGGTGCTGCCGCCCCTTCTGCTGGAAGCCTGGGCGCGCCACAGCCTGCTGTGGATCAACCGCTGGGACGACGAGGGCGTGAAACCCCTGCACGCCGAGTGGGAAGGCCTTGTCGTGAAGCTGGGCGAGGCGGTGGACTTCACCCTGCCGGGCGGCGAGCGGGTCCAAGGCACCTTCATCGGCGTGGACGAGGATTTCGGGATGCTTCTGCGCCCCCAATCCGATACCGGGGCCGATGCAGAAGCCGACGCCGACGCCGGCGACGCCACCGCACAGACCACGCGGCTGCTGCCGCTCACCGATCTTCTTGAAGGAACCCCCTGCCGATGAAACTGGCCCGTGCCATCCATTTCGACGAAAGCGATTCCCTGGTCTTTCACAGCCCCGCCCGCACCGGGGAGTGGTGCATCTCGGGAGGGTTCGAATTCTCCAACTGGTCCCAGGCCGACCTGAGCGGCAAGGCCAAGCAGGCGTTCTCCAACGGCTGGCTGGGCATCGAGACCTTCGGCCGGGTGACCTTCGTCGCCGTCACCACGATCGAAAAGCCCGAATACGAGGCGCTGACCCACAACCTGGCGCAGCATTTCGTCGACGTCTACGGCGCCCCGGGGATCGAGGCCGCCTATGGCGTGGCACGGGACGAGATGGCCCTGATGGTCGAGCTTTGCGAGGATCAGGACCCGAACACCCTGCTTTGCGTTTCGCGGGAGTTGACCGACGCCGGCGTGCGCGAGGCCTTCCGGGCCATCGAGGCACAGGAGGCCGATCTTGAACAATTCGCCATCCACGGCGAGTTGGAAGAAGACGGTCACGACCATGCGCACGGTCATGATCATGGGCACGATCATGGGCATGGGCACGACCATGGGCACGATCACGGGCATGACCACGGCCACAGCCACGCCCCCGGGACAGACAAGCAGGACTGACGCCCGGCCCCGGGCCGATGCAGCGGGGCAGGGTGGATTTCAACCGGACAAAAAAAGGGGCGCCGCGGCGCCCCTTCGTCGTTTGCGGTGCTGCGCCCATTCGGGCGCGCCGCGTGCTTACTTTGCGGGCTTGGACGCCTCGACCTCGGTCTCGGGCTCCAGCGGCTGGGTCTGCTCGGGCGAAACCTCGGTGGTGTCGGGGTCCTGGGCCTCGACCTCTTCCTCGGCCGCCTCGCCCTGCTCGGGGGCGGGTTCGGCGTTGGGGTCGACCGCGTTGAAGGTGAAAAGCTGCTCGCCGTTCAGCTTGTAGCCGTCGATCAGCTCCCGCGCGCGATCACTGACAAGCCAGTCCTTCAGACGGGTCGCAAGCTCGGCCTTCACGTGGGGGTGCTTCTGCGGGTTCACGGGGATGTAGGCGTATTGGTTGAACAGCACCGGATCGCCCGAGAACAGCAGTTTCAGATCGCCCTTGTTGCCAAAGTTCAGCCAGCTCGCCCGGTCGGACATGATGTAGGCGTCCATGCCGGCGGCCGTGTTCAGCGCCGATCCCATGCCCGCGCCCACGGCGCGGTACCAGGACCCGAACTTTTCGGGGTTCTCCTCGGCGCTGGCCCAGAGCGCCAGTTCCTTCTTGTGGGTGCCGCTGTCGTCGCCGCGGCTGACGAAGCTGTGCTCCCCAAGGGCCATGCGCGACATCGCCTCGGCGGCGTCCTTGGACAGGGCGACGCCGACGGGGTCCTGCTCGGGCCCGATCAGGACGAAGTCGTTGTACATGATCTCGGTGCGTTCGGTGCCGTGGCCGGCATCGACAAAGGCCTCCTCGGCAGAGCGGGAATGGACGAGGATGGCGTCCACATCCCCGGATTCGCCCAGCTTCAGCGCTTGGCCGGTGCCGACGACCAGAAGTTGCAGGTCGATATCGAGATCCGTCTTGATTGCAGGCAGCAGGACCTCACTCAGCCCCGAGTTGTGGAACGATGTCGTGACCGCCATTTTCATCTCTTCGGCCATTGCCGGTGCTGCAAGCGCAGCACTGACGCAAATGGCTGAAACAGTGGCAGAAATTCGCGAAGTGATCATTCGAGGATGTCTCCGTTCAGAAAGGCTTTCGCCTCTGGTGTTCGCGGGTGCGAGAAGAACGTATCGGCCGGCCCGGAGCTGTGCAACCGGCCCTTGAGGAGGAACAGGACCTCGTCGGCGAGACGCCGCGCCTGGCCCATATCGTGGGTCGCCATGACGATGCGCACCCCTTCGTCGCGGGCGCGGGTCAGGATCGCCTCGATCTCGCGGGTGGCGCGGCCGTCCAGGTTCGCACAGGGCTCGTCCAGAAACAGCACGTCGGGCTGCCGGATGAGGGCGCGGGCCAGGGCCAGCTTCTGCTTCTCGCCGCCCGACAGCACGGTCGCATGCCGGTCGATCGCGTGGCCGATGCCCACCCGCTCTGCCCAGTCGCGGGCCATCTCGCGGGCGCGGGCGCGCCTTTCGCCGTGCAGGGTCATCGGGTAGGCGATGGAATCCAGCACCGAGCGGCGCATCATGATCGGGGTCTGGAAGACGTAGGCCTGCCGCTGCCGCGCCTCGGTGGCGGGGGCGGACCAGCGCAGGCTGCCGGTGGCCGGCCGCTCCAGCCCGTGCAAAAGCCGCAAGAGCGTGGTCTTGCCCGACCCGTTCGGCCCCATCAGGATCGAGATCCCCTTGCCGGTGAGCGTCAGGTCCACCGGCCCCACTAGGTGCGCCCCGCGCTTTCGCACGCAGGCGCCCGCGACCTCGAGCGGCAGGATCGAGCTTACCATTGGCTGTCCCTCTCGGTGCGCGACAGGGCGTGGATGGCGATGTTCAGCGCGATTGCCAGCCCGATCAGGACAAAGCCCAGGCCAAGCGCCAGGGCGAAGTTGCCCTTGCCCGTCTCCAGCGCGATGGCGGTGGTCAGGACCCGCGTCGCGTGGTCGATGTTGCCGCCGACGATCATGATAGCCCCCACCTCGCCGATGGCGCGGCCGAACCCGGCAAGCGAGGCCGTCAGAAGCGCCCGCCGCCCGTCCCAGATCAGCGCCAGGATCCGCTGTCCCCGGGTCGTGTTGAGCGAGATGAGAAGGTCGTGATACTCGGCCCAGAGATCGCGGATCGCCTGATGCGCGATCGAGGCCACCAGCGGCGTCACGATGATGACCTGCGCGATCACCATCGCCGTGGGCGTGAAGAGAAGGCCGAACACCCCGAACGGGCCCGAGCGGCTGAGCATCAGGTAGACGATCAGGCCCACCACCACCGGCGGCAGCCCCATCAGCGCGTTCAGCAGCGCGATCGTCTCGCGGCGGAAACGGAAGCGGTTGATTGCCAGCCATGCCCCCATCGGCAAGCCGATGGCCGAGGCGATGACCACCGCCGTCAGCGTCACCTGCAGGCTGCGCAGGGTGATCTCGATCAGGTCGCGGTCGAGGGTGACGATCATCCGCCCCGCCTCGAGCAGCCCTTGCACTATTTCGTTCATCGCCTGCCCCGGCCCTTTCGGGCGTCTTCTATCCGCCGCATCAACACGCCATCCCCGGCCGTTCCCCGCCGCCGGCTGCGGCGGCCTGTCGCGGCAGTCTTAACCCGGCGGAAGGACGGGGGAAACCGCCAAGCGCGCCCTTTGCGGGCCGCCGGGTGATGACGCATTGGGCCGCCGGAACGCCGCGGGCGGCGGTTGCGCAGTCCTTGCCGGGCTGCTAACCGGGCGGGGACGAGGCCGATCAGGCGGAACGGAAGACGGCGGGGCCGACCCATCCAGGGGGCTTGCGCGTCATCGTCGGAACGGGGGTGCGACCCCTCCGATCCGCTGCGCCTGGCTTGCAAGGGGACGACGCGGATGAGCGGCAAGGCAATTTCCGAAAGCAATGGCGGCGGCGCTACCGCCGGGGGCGAGAAGATCGGCGTCATGCTGTGCGGCCACGGCTCGCGCAGCGAGGATGCCGTGCGCGAGTTCTCGGTTCTGGCCCAGCGTCTGCCCGCGCTTCTGCCGCCCGAATGGGAGGTGGACTACGGCTATTTGGAATTCGCCAACCCGGTGATCCGCGCCGGCCTGGACAATCTGCGCGAAAAGGGCTGCGACCGGATTCTGGCGGTGCCGGGGATGCTGTTTGCTGCCATGCACGCCAAGAACGACATCCCCTCGGTGCTGAACGAATACGCCCGCACCCACGGCATCCGCGTCGACTACGGGCGCGAACTGGGGGTGGATCCGCGCATGATCCGTGCCGCCAGCGAACGGATCGAGCAGGCCATCGCCAGCGCTGACGCCGAAAACGGCCCCGTATCGCGGCACGAAACCTGCCTGGTGGTGATCGGGCGCGGGGCCTCGGACCCCGACGCCAATGCCAATGTCTCCAAGGTCGCCCGCATGCTGTGGGAGGGGATGGGCTTTGGCTGGTGCGAGGTCGGCTATTCCGGCGTCACCTTCCCGCTGGTGGAGCCCTGCCTCGAGGCCGTCGTCAAGCTGGGCTACAAGCGGGTCATCGTCTTTCCCTACTTCCTGTTCACCGGCATCCTGATCGACCGGATTTACGGCTTCACTGACATGGTGGCTGCCGCCAACCCTGGCACCGAATTCGTCAAGGCGGGGTATCTCAACGATCATCCGCAGGTGCTGGCGACCTTCGCCGAGCGCGTGACCGAGATCCTGACCGGCGACACGGCCATGAACTGCGGCCTGTGCAAATATCGCACGCAGGTGCTGGGGTTCGAGGCCGAGGTGGGCAGCCCCCAGGAAAGCCACCATCACCATGTCGAGGGGCAGGGCGCCACGGCCCCCGGCTCGAACGTGGCCGATTGCGCGCTTTGCGATGATTTCTGCACGGGCGCGTGCCGGCTGGACATGGATCACGGGCATGGTCACGGGCATGACCACGGCCATGACCACCATCACCATCACGACCATCATCATGGCCACCACCACGACCATCACCACGGGCATGATCACGCCCACCCCGAGTACCCGCATGCGGATCACCCGCTGGGGCCGGAAAGCGTGCGCCGCCATCTCAAACCGCGGGACTGACGCAAGGTGGACTATGAACGCCGCCCCGACCGGATCTACGCCGAAAGCTTCCGCATCATCCGCGACGAGGCCGATCTTTCGCATCTGCCCGACGCCCTGCACCCGCTGGCGATCCGCCTGATCCACGCCTGTGGCATGGTCGATGTGGCCAGCGATCTGCGCGCCAGCGACGATTGCCTTGATGCGGGCCGCGCCGCGCTGGCTGCGGGTGCGCCGATCCTTTGCGACGCCGAGATGGTGGCCCGCGGCATCATCGGGCGCGCCCTGCCGCCGGATTGCGAAACGCTTGTCACCCTGAACGATGGGCGCACGCCTGCGCTGGCGCGGGATCTGGGCACCACACGCTCGGCCGCGGCGGTGGAGCTGTGGCGCGACCGGCTGGAAGGTGCCGTGGTGGTGATCGGCAACGCGCCCACGGCTCTGTTCCACCTGCTCGAGGGCCTGCAACAGGGCTGGCCCCGGCCCGCCGTCCTGCTGGCCTTTCCGGTGGGTTTCGTGGGGGCGGCGGAATCCAAGCAGGCGTTGCACGACATGGCCCCGGCGCTGAACCTGCCCTACGCGACGCTGCTGGGGCGGCGGGGCGGCTCGGCGATGGCGGCAGGCGCCTTCAATGCCATCAGCCTTGATCTGAGGGGGGACGGAACATGACGCCCTGGCTGCATGTGATCGGCATCGGCGAAGACGGCTGGGACGGGCTTGCCCCCGCCACCCAGGCCATTCTGGAAGCCGCCGAGGTGGTGGTGGGCGGCGACCGGCACCACGGGCTGGCCCCCCATCTGACCGCCCGTCGCATGCACTGGCCCAGCCCCTTCCGCGCGATGGTGGACGAAATCGGCGCCCTGCGCGGCACCCTGACCTGCGTGCTGGTCACGGGCGACCCGCTGTGGTTCTCGGCCGGGGCGTTCTTTGCCAAGGCCTTTGATGCCGACGAGCTGGTCTATCACCCCTGCCTCTCGGCGTTCCAATGGGCCGCCGCCCGCATGCGCTGGAGCCTGGCCGATCTGGATGCGATCACCGTCCACGGCCGGCCCTCGCAACAGGCGATCCCCCATTTCTTTCCCGGTGCACGGCTTTTGCTGCTGACCCAGGATGGCTCGACCCCGGCCACCATCGCCGCGCACCTGCGCGACAACGGCTATGGCGACAGCCGCATGACGGTGCTGGGCGCGCTGGGCGGCCCGGACGAGTCCCGCCGCGACGGGCTGGCCCGCGACTGGTCCGGCGACAGCCCCGATTTCCACGTTCTGGCCATCGAGGTGGTGGCCCAGGAAGACGCCCGCCCGTTGCCCCGCTGGGGCCTGCCCGACGACGCCTTCCACCACGACGGCAAGATGACCAAGCGCGAGCTGCGGGTGCTGACGCTGGCGGCGCTGGCCCCCCGGCGCGGCCAGCGGCTGTGGGACATCGGCTGTGGCTGCGGCTCGGTCGCGATCGAATGGCTGCGGGCTGATCGGGACATGGAAGCCACCGGGCTGGAGCCCGACGCCGACCGCCGTGCAATGGCCGCCAGCAACGCGCAGATCCTCGGCACCCCCCGGCTGCGCCTGTCGGACGTCTCGGCCCCCGAGGGGCTGGCAGGGCTGCCCACCCCCGACGCGGTCTTCATCGGCGGCGGGCTCAGCGTCGCCACCGCCGAGATCGCACTGGCCGCCCTGCCGCGCCACGGTCGGCTGGTCGCCAATGCGGTCACGCTGGAATCCGAGGCCATCCTGACCCAGCTGCACCAGCGCCACGGCGGCAGCCTTATCCGCGTCGCGGTCCAGCGGGCCGAGGCCATCGGCCGCCTGCACGGCTGGCGCCCGGCCATGCCCGTCACCCAATGGAGCCTGATGAAATGACCCCCTCAGAGCTCGCTGATGGCGGCGGCACGGTCCCCGGCACGCTTTACGGCGTGGGCACCGGCCCCGGCGACCCCGAACTGCTGACCCTGAAGGCATGGCGTCTGATCAGGGATGCTGAAGTCATCGCCTATCCGGCCCCCGACAGCGGCGAAAGCTTCGCCCGCGCCATCGTGGCCGGGTTCATCCCCGAAGGCGCGTTGGAAATTCCCATCGTGGTGCCGATGACCGCCGCCCGCTTCCCCGCGCAAGAGGTCTATGACAAGGCCGCCGAGCGGATCGGCCAGGAGCTTTCGGCCGGGCGCGACGTGGTGGTCCTGTGCGAGGGGGATCCGTTCTTCTACGGCTCGTTCATGTATCTCTTCGGTCGGCTCGAGGGGCGCTTCCCCGTCCGGATCGTGCCCGGCGTCAGCTCGCTCGGCGCGGTTTCGGCGGCGGCGCAGCGCCCGCTTTGCGCCCGTGAAGAGACGCTGACCGTCCTGCCCGCGACCCTGTCCGAAGAGGCGCTGACCGACCGTCTGCAAAAGGCCGATGCCGCCGCGATCATGAAGCTGGGGCGGCATTTCGCCAAGGCCCGCCGGGTGGTCGAGGCGCTGGGCCTCACCGATCGCGCGCGTTTCGTCAGCCATGCTTCGCTGCCGCATCAGACCGTCTCGGCGCTGGCCGACGCGCCCGATACCGCGCCCTATTTTTCCATGATCCTCATCCCCGGAAAGGATGCCCATGTCTGAGACCGTTCTCGTGGCGATACTGCCCTCGGCCCTGCCGCTTGCCGAAAGGTTGGCGGGTGAACTGGGGGCGCGGGTCGACCTGCGCGGGCGGGACTTCGACGACGTGGCGACCCATTTGCGGGCGCTCTTTCTGGCCGGTCACGCCATCGTCGGCATCGCCTCGAGCGGGATCCTGATCCGCTGTCTGGCGCCGCTGCTGTCCGACAAGCGGGCAGAGCCGCCGGTTCTGGCCCTGTCCGAGGATGGCAGCGCCGTCGTCCCCCTGCTGGGCGGGCACCGGGGAGCCAACGCGCTGGCCCGGCGGATCGCCGCGATGATCGAGGGGGCGGGTGCCGCCATCACCACCACCGGCGACGCCCGCCTTGGCGTGGCCCTGGACGAGCCGCCCGCCGGCTGGATGCTGGAAAACCCTTCGGACGCCAAACCCGCGATGGCGGCCCTGCTGGGCGGCGCGCCGGCCCGGCAGTCGGGCAGGGCGGATTGGTTGGCGCCGCTGGCCGAGCAGTTGGGCGACAGGCTGACAGGCTCGGACGCCGCCGATGCGGATGCGCCCGTGGTCCTGTCGGTCGAGGGCTGCGAGCCGCTGATCTGGCGCCGCCGCCGGCTGATGCTGGGGCTTGGCGCCGCGCGGGGCTGCCCGGTGGACGAGATGCAGGCGCTGGTCATGGCGACGCTTGCCGAGAATGGCTACGCCCCCGGCGACATCGCGGCGGTCCATTCCGTCGATCTGAAATCAGACGAGGCCGCGATCCACGCCGTGGCCCGTTTCCTGAACGTGCCCGCCCGTTTCCACCCTGTGGCCGAGCTGGAGGCGCAGACGCCGCGCCTTGCCAACCCCTCGGACGTGGTTTTCGACGAGATCGGCTGCCACGGTGTGGCCGAGGCGGCGGCGCTGCTGGCGGCGGGCCCCGAGGGGCGGCTGACGGTCGAAAAGGTCAAGTCGGCCAATGCGACCTGTGCGCTGGCCCTGCCGGGGTCGGACGAGGGCGGGGCCGCAGAGGGGGCCGCCCCCGGCACCCCGCGCGGCCATCTGGCGGTCGTGGGCATTGGTCCCGGCAAGGCCGATTGGCGCACGCCCGAGGCGTCGCGCCTGATCGCCGAGGCCGACGAGCTGGTGGGCTATGGCCTCTACCTTGATCTGCTGGGGCCCTGGGCCCGCACCAAGCAGCACCGCGAATTCGACCTGGGCGAGGAGGAGGCCCGCTGCCGCTACGCGCTGGAACGCGCGGGCGAGGGGCGGCGCGTGGCGCTGATTTGCTCGGGCGATGCGGGGATCTATGCGATGGGTGCGCTGGTGATGGAACTGGTCGCCCGCCCCGAGGATGAGGGCGGCGTGACCGCCCCCGCCAAGCGGGTCGCGATCACCCATGCGCCGGGGATCTCGGCGTTGCAGGCGGCCTCGGCCCGCGCGGGGGCGCTTCTGGGGCATGATTTCTGCGCCATCTCGCTGTCGGACCTGCTAACCTATCGCGATGCCATCACCCGCCGGGTCACTGCCGCGGCCGAGGGTGATTTCGTCATCGCCTTCTACAACCCCGTCTCGCGCCGCCGCCGCACCCTGCTGGAAGAGGCCCGCCAGATCCTGCTGAAGCACCGGCCCGCGACGACGCCGGTGCTGCTGGCCTCGAACCTTGGCCGGCCCGACGAGACGCTGCGCCTGCGCGACCTTGGCAGCCTTGATACGGACGAGGTCGACATGCTGACCATCGTGCTGATCGGGGCCTCGACCAGCCGGGTGGCGCGGTCGGGCGACGGCGGTGCCGGGGCGGAAGGCAACTGGATTTTCACGCCGCGCGGCTATGCGCGCAAGATCGACGGGGACCTGTCATGACGGTTTATTTCATCGGGGCGGGGCCGGGCGATCCGGACCTTATCACCGTCAAGGGCCAGCGCCTGATCGGGCAGTGCCCGGTGTGCCTGTTCGCCGGGTCGCTGGTGCCCGAGGCCATCGTCGCCGGTGCGCCCGAAGGGGCGCGGGTGATCGACACGGCCCCCCTGCACCTTGACCAGATCATCGACGAGATCGCGGACGCCCACGCCAAGGGCCACGACGTGGCGCGGGTGCATTCGGGCGATCCGTCCCTTTACGGTGCCATCGCCGAGCAGATCCGCCGTCTGCGCGCGCTGGAGATCCCGTTCGAGATCATCCCCGGCGTGCCCGCCTTCGCCGCCGCCGCTGCCGCGCTGGGGCAGGAACTGACCGTGCCCGAACTGGCGCAGACGGTGATCCTGACGCGGACGGCGATGAAATCCTCGGGCATGCCCGAGGGCGAGGATCTGGCGACCCTTGGCCGTTCCCGGGCGACGCTGGCGATCCACCTGTCGATCCGCAACCTGCTGCATGTGGAGCGGGAACTGACGCCCCACTATGGTGCCGACTGCCCGGTGGTGGTGGCCTACCGCGTCGGCTGGCCCGATCAGGCGTTTCTGCGCGGCACCCTGTCGGACATCCGCGAAAAGGCCCGCGCCGCCAAGCTGACGCGCACGGCGCTGGTCTTCGTCGGCCGGGTGTTTGAAGCCGCCGAGTTCCCCGACAGCGCCCTATATGATGCGGCGATGCCCCATGTCCTGCGCCCCCGCGCCGAGGGGGCCCGCAAGAAACGCGGCTGAGGAGACGCCTCCGGCGGGGATATTTCCGCGACAATGAAGCAGGGGGCTAGCCGGCGGTGGCGATCAGGTGGGCGAAGGATCCGGCCACGTTGTCCCGCCGCATCCCCATCTCGGGCAGAGGGGCGCCGGTGGCGTCAGAGGCTGCGAAAAGCCGCTCGGCCTCGCCCTCGTGGGTGATGGTGGCATAGTGAAACTCGTGCCCCTTCAGGGGGCCGGGACCGGGCCAGGCGCCATCGGACGACATGGGCGTGAGGTTGCGGTAGCCCAGGGTCAGACGGCGCCGGGCAAAGCTGGTGCCCAGCGGCAGCAGCCCCAGCATCGGGTGCAGCACGCCCGCCGCGTCCTCCAACGTCTCGCCCAGCACCATGTAGCCGCCACACTCTCCGTAGACCCGCGCGCCCATCGCCGCCGCGCGGGCCATCCCGGCGCGGAAACCGCGCGCCGCCGACAGGTGCCCGGCGTGCAGCTCGGGGTAGCCGCCGGGCAGGAAGACCGCGTCGGCGCGGGGATCGGGCCCCTCGTCGGCCAGGGGGGAGAAGGGCAGGATCTCGGCCCCCTCGGCCTGCCAGTCCGACAGCAGATGCGGGTAGGCAAAGGCAAAGGCGGTGTCGCGGGCGACGGCGACCCGCTGACCGGGCGGGGCAAAGGATCGTGCCGCGCCGGCGGGTGGCGTCAGCGGAAGCGCCGCGTCGCGCAGGGCGGCAAGGTCGACCCCCTCGGCCACGATGTCGGCGGCGGCTTCGATGAAGGCCTCCAGCGCGTGGGTCTCGCCGGCTTGGACCAGGCCCAGGTGGCGTTCCGGCAGGGCAAGGGCGGGGTTGCGGCGGACCGCACCCAGCACCGGGATGCCCGCCTTGGCGAGTCCCTGTCGCGCCATTGCCACGTGCCCGTCCGAGCCTGCGCGGTTCAGGATCACCCCCGCGAGCGGCAGATCGGGCGCCAGCGCCCGCAGACCGGCCGCGGCCAGCGCCGCCGATTGTGCCTGTTTCGCGATGTCGAGGATCAGCACCACCGGGATGCCCAGTGCCGTCGCCAGATCCGCCGCCGAGCCCTCGCCGCAGCGCCCGGCATCAAGCACCCCCATCGCCCCCTCGACCAGCAGCAGATCGCCGCCCTGGCCCGTGGCCCGCTGGCGCAGCTCTTCCACCGGCATGGCCCAGGCGTCGAGGTTGACGGAAGGAGTGCCGCAGGCCGCCGCGTGGAAGGCCGGATCGATGTAGTCCGGGCCGCTCTTGGCCGCGCGGACCCCTGTGCCGTCGCGACCGAGCGCCCGCAAAAGTGCGAGACTCAGCACGGTCTTGCCGCTGCCCGAGGCGGGCGCGCTCAGCAGCAATCCGCGCGGGCGGGGCACGCTCATGACGCGTCGGCGGCGGGCGGGGCGCTTCCCAGCGGATCCAGCGCCCGTGGCTTTTCGCCCTCAAGCTGGCCGGCCCAGTCGATCACCTGGCGCATGCGCACCACCTCGCCGACGCAGATGATGGCGGGGGAGCCCATGCCGTGCCGCTCCACGTCCGCGACCACCTCGGCCAGGGTCGTCTCGAGCACGCGCATGTCGGGGCGGGTTGCGTTCTGGACCACCGCCACCGGTGTCGCGCCGTCGCGCCCCGCCGCCAGGATTGCGCCCGAGATCTGCGGCAGGTGCTTGATCGCCATGTAGATCACCAGCACCGGAGAGCCCTTGGCCAGCGCCTGCCAGTCGATGGCCGATGGGGCATCGCCGCTTTGGTCGTGGCCGGTCACGAAGGTCACGGCCTGGTTGACGTCCCGGTGGGTGACGGGAATGCCGGCATAGCCCAGCCCGCCGATGCCGGCGCTGATCCCCGGTGTCACGCGAAAGGCGACCCCCGCGCGGACCAGCGCCTGGGCCTCCTCGCCGCCGCGTCCGAAGACGAACGGATCGCCCCCCTTCAGCCGCACCACCCGGCGCCCGGCGCGGGCAAGCTCGATCAGGCGCAGAGAGATGTCGCGCTGCTTGGCCGAGGGTTTGCCGCCCCGCTTGCCGGCATATTCCAGGTTCGCGTCGGGGTGGCGCCAGGCGAGAATGCGTTCATCCACCAGCGCGTCGTAGACGATGGCATCGGCGCGGCGCAGGGCCGACAGGCCTTGCAGGGTCATCAGCCCCGGGTCACCCGGACCGGCACCCACCAGCCAGACCATGCCGGCGGGAAACTCGGGCACGTCCATGCCGGTGAAATCGAAGGGCTGTTGCATCGCGCGTGTCCCCGTGGTGGGCGGCCTGTCACTTGTCGGTCCATCCTATACCCCCCGCTGCCGGGGGGTGAAATGCTCAATGCGCGCTTTTGGGGCTACCCGTGGCGGCAAAGGGGCCGTTATATCGGTGCCATGGCCCGCAAACCCCCAGGACCCCTGCGCACCGGTTTCACCACGGGCGCCTGCGCCACCGCGGCGGCGGCGGCGGCGACCGAGGCGCTGCTGGGCGGGGCCTGGCCCGATCCCGTCCGCATCCGTCTTCCCCGCGGGCAGGAGCCTGCCTTCCCCCTTCACGACCGCCTGGCCGAGCCGGGTGCTGCCACCGCCACCGTGCGCAAGGACGCCGGCGACGATCCCGACGTGACCCACGGCGCGCTGATCCGCGCCCGGGTGAGCCGTGGCGCGGCCGGGCAGGGGGTGCGGTTCCACGCGGGCGAGGGGGTGGGTATCGTCACCCGCCCGGGCCTTCCCGTCCCGGTGGGCGAGCCTGCGATCAACCCGGTGCCGCGCCGGATGATGACCGAGACGCTGGAAGGGATTGCCCGCGACCACGCGGTCGCGGCGGATTTCGATGTCACCATCTCGGTGCCCGGTGGCGCCGAACTGGCGCTGCAGACCTGGAACCCCCGGCTGGGGATCGAGGGGGGGATTTCGATCCTGGGAACCACGGGGATCGTGCGGCCCTTCTCCTGCGCGGCCTGGATCGCCTCGATCCACCGGGGGGTGGACGTGGCGCGGGCCGGCGGGCTCAGCCATGTCGCGGGCTCCACCGGGGCAACCTCGGAACGCGCGGCGCAGGAGATGCTGGGCCTGCCGGATCACGCCATGCTGGACATGGGTGATTTCGCGGGCGGGCTGCTGAAATACCTGGCGCGCCACCCGGTCGCGCAGCTGACGATCGCGGGCGGGATGGGCAAGCTGACCAAGCTGGCGCAGGGGGCGCTGGACCTGCATTCGGCCCGCAGCCAGGTGGATTTCGCGCAGCTGGGTGAATGGGCCGCCGGGCTGGGCCTGGATGGCGGGCGGATTGCCCGGGCCAACACCGTTCTGGAGGCGTTCGAGATTGCCCGCGCCGCCGACCCGGCAGGGGCCGACCGGCTGGCCGGCGAGATCGTCGCCCGGGCCCGGGACACGGCGCGTGCGGCCCTGGGGGACGCGCCGGTGGCCCCACGCGTCATCGGTTTCGACCGCGAGGGCGGGCTGTTGGCCGACAGCGACGTCTGAGCGGCGCGCCCCGGCGGCGGGAATTGCGATGTTGCGTGCGCCCCCGGGCTGGCATACCCATCCCAGCTACGACATCATCGCGACCGGTCCCCGCCAGCCCTGCAGGCTGGGCCGGCCGGCCCAGCAAGCGGAGCATCCAATGGCCCAGAAGATTCCAGTCACCGTCATCACGGGCTTTCTTGGCGCCGGCAAGACGACCCTGATCCGCCACCTGATCGAGAACGCGGGCGGGCGCCGCATCGCGCTGGTCATCAATGAGTTCGGCGATCTGGGCGTCGACGGCGAGATCCTCAAGGGCTGCGGCATCGAGGGCTGTGCCGACGACGATGTGGTCGAGCTGTCGAATGGCTGCATCTGCTGCACCGTGGCCGAGGATTTCATCCCGGCCATGCAAAAGCTGATCGACCGGGATCAGGCCCCCGACCATATCGTCATCGAGACCTCGGGGCTGGCCCTGCCGCAGCCTCTGGTCCGCGCCTTCAACTGGCCCGACATCCGCACCCGCGTGACCGTGGACGGGGTCGTGACCTTGGTCGACGGGCCGGCGGTCGCCGCCGGACGCTTCGCCGCCGACACCGACGCGGTGGACCGCCAGCGCGCCGCCGATGACGGGCTGGACCACGAGACGCCGCTTTCGGAACTGTTCGAGGATCAACTGGCCTGCGCCGACATGGTCGTCGTCTCGAAGAACGACCTGATGGAGCCCGCCGAGGCCGAGGCCCTGGCCGCAAGCCTGCGCGCGGGCGTGCGCGGCGGTGTGACTGTGCTGGGCGCCCGCATGGGCCAGGTGGACCCGGCGGTCCTGCTGGGGCTGGGCGTGGGCGCCGAGAATGACCTCGAGGCGCGGCGCGAGGTGCACCACCACCACCATGACGACGATCACCATCACGACGACCATGACGACCATGACGACGATCATCACGATGACGATCACCACCACGATCATCACGGTCATGACGAGTTCGAAAGTTTTGTCGTCGAGCTGCCCGAGCAGGCCGATGCCGCTGCCCTCCGCGACCGGGTCTCGGCGGCGATCGCCGATCACGACCTGCTGCGCGTCAAGGGCTTCGCCGCGATCGAGGGCAAGCCGATGCGCATGGTCCTTCAGGCCGTCGGGCCCCGCATCGACAGCTATTTCGACCGCCCCTTCACCGGCGACGAGGCCCGCGCCAGCCGCCTTGTCGTGATCGGCCAGAGCGGTCTGGACCGCGCGGCGATCGAGGCCGCCCTGCGCCCGTGAGACCGGGGTTCGCCATAGATCGCGCCGATCTGGACGACCCGGGCGTTCGTGCCCTGCGCCAGGCGTCGGTGGCGCTGATGGACCGGCTGTTCGCGCCCGAGTCGAACCATTACCTCGACGAGGATCAGCAGCGCGCCAAGGGGGTGCTGATGTTCGCGGCGCGCGAGATCGGGGCGCCCACGGCGGGCACTCCGGATGTGCCGGCAAAGGGGGGCGAGGTGATCGGCTGCTGCGCGCTTCTGCCCTGTGACGATGGGTGCAACGCCCCCTATGGCGAGGTCAAGGCGCTCTTCACCGCCGAGGCCGCCCGCGGCCGGGGCGTGGGGGCGGCCCTGCTGGACCGGGTCGAGGCCGAGGCGCGCGCCCGCGGCCTGGACCGTCTGTGCCTGGAGACGGGCGATCTGTTGCATGCCGCGCGGCGCCTCTACCGGCGGCTGGGCTATGTCGAATGCCCGCCCTTCGGCGATTATGACGACGATCCGCGCTCGGTCTTCATGCAAAAGGCGTTGTCGCAAACCGGCGACGCCTGCGAACGGGACGGGACCGCCTGATGCACATGCTTGCCGCCACCGCCGGTCAGGCCTCGGACGGGTCCGAGCCGGTCGATCCGGGCCAAACCCCGGCCGAGGTTCTGTTCCTGTCGGCCGCCGACACCGAGCTTGCGGCCCTGTCCGAAGCCCGCCAGTCGCTTGACGCGGAGGCCCCCGAGCTGCGCCTGTGCAATCTGGCGTGGTTCACGCATCCCTTCACCGTGGACAAATACCTGGACGACACCGCCACCCGTTCGGGTCTGGTGATCGTGCGTTTTCTGGGCGGCGCGGCCTACTGGCGTTACGCGGCCGAGCAGTTCTCGGCCCGGCTGCGCGAGGCCGGGGTCGCCTTTGCGGCCCTTCCCGGCGACGACAAGCCGGACGAAGAGCTGTTCGCCCTGTCCTCGGTCAGCCGCGCCGACTGGGAAAGCCTTTGGGCCTATTGCGTCGAGGGCGGGCCCCAGAACGCCGCCAACCTGCTGCGCCATGCCCGCCACATGAAGGACCCCGCCAGTCACCCGGCCCCGGCCGGTGCGACCCCGCTTCTGCGGGCGGGCTATTACTGGCCCGGCGCCGGGGTGACCGACCTTGATACGCTCAGGCGCGACTGGACCCCCGGCGCGCCCGTCGTGGCGCTGACCTTCTACCGTGCGCTGTTGCAGGGGGCCGGGCTTCAGCCGATCAATCAGACGATCAAGGCGCTGCTGCGCCGGGGGCTGAACCCGCTGCCGGTCTTCGCGGCCTCACTCAAAGACCCGCTGTCGCGGGCCACGCTGGAAGCCATTTTCGCTGATACCCCGCCCGACGTGGTGCTGAACGCCACCAGCTTCGCGATCTCGTCCCCCGATCCGGCCGGTTGGCAGGAAGGGCACGTCGCGACCGTTCTGGATGCCCCCGGCGTGCCGGTGTTTCAGGTGATCCTGTCCGCCGCCTCGGAAGACGGGTGGGAGGACGGTGAACAAGGGCTGGGCGCGCGGGACATCGCGATGAACGTCTCGCTGCCGGAGGTTGACGGGCGCATTATCACCCGCGCCGTCAGCTTCAAGGGAGAGGCCTATTTCGACGAGGCCACCCAATGTTCGATCGCGGCCTACCGCGCCCGCAACGACCGCATCGGCTTTGTCGCCGATCTGGCCGCCAACTGGGTGACGCTGGCCCGCACGCCCGAGCCAAAGCGCCGGGTGGCGCTGGTGCTTGCCAACTATCCCAACCGGGACGGGCGGCTGGCCAACGGGGTGGGGCTGGACACGCCCGCCGCCACCGTGGGCGTGCTGGGCGCGATGGCGCAGGCAGGCTACCGGGTGACGGATGCGCCCGCAGACAGCGATGCGCTGATGGCCGCGCTGATGGCCGGGCCGACCAACTGGCTGACCGACCGGCAGCAGAAGACGGGGGGCGAGACCTTCGGCTTTGCCGACTATCAGATCGCCTATGGCCGCCTGCCGCTGGAGGTCCGCACACGGATCGAGGACCGTTGGGGCCCCCCCGAATCCGATCCGTTCTTCGAGCCCGGAGAGGTCGATTGCGGCCGCTTCCGCCTGTCGGTCCTTAGCTTCGGCAACGTGGTCGTCGGCATCCAGCCCGCGCGTGGCTACAACGTCGATCCCAAGGACAGCTATCACTCGCCCGATCTGGTGCCGCCGCACCATTATCTGGCGTTCTATTTCTGGCTGCGTTTCACCTTTGAGGCGCAAGCAATTGTTCACATGGGCAAACACGGCAATCTGGAATGGCTTCCCGGAAAGGCCGTCGCCCTGTCCGAGACCTGTTTCCCCGAAGTGGCGCTGGGCCCCATGCCCCACGCCTATCCCTTCATCGTCAACGATCCCGGCGAAGGCACACAGGCCAAGCGGCGGGCGCAGGCGGTGATCGTCGATCACCTGACGCCGCCCCTGACCCGCGCCGAAACCTACGGCCCGCTGCGCGATCTCGAGGTGCTGGTCGACGAATACTATCAGGCCGCCGGTGTCGATCCGCGCCGCATCGCCCATCTGCGCGATGAGATCCTGTCGCTGATGCAGGCCACCGGCATGGACCGCGACGCCGGGGTCGACCGCGAGGACGACTCGGACGCGCGGCTGGCCAAGATCGACGCCTGGCTCTGCGATCTGAAAGAGGCGCAGATCCGCGACGGGCTGCACATCTTCGGCACCGCCCCCGAGGGGCGGCTGGCCCGCGATCTGATCGTGGCGCTGGTGCGGGTGGCGCGGGGCGAGGGCGCGGGCGGCGACGCCTCGCTTCACCGGGCGCTGGCGGATGATCTGGGGCTGGGCTTCGACCCGCTGGATTGCGACATGTCCGCCCCGTGGGAGGGGCCGCGCCCCGACCTTCTGGCCAGGCTCACCGACGACGGCTGGCGCAGCCACGGCGACACGGTCGAGCGGCTGGAGCTGTTGGCCCATGCTTTGGTCGAGGGCAGCGAACCCGCCCCCGGTCCCGCCAGCCGGGCGGTGATGGACCAGATCGCGGCACGGGTGCGCCCGGCGGTCGAAGGCTCGGGCCCGGCCGAGATGGCGGGCCTGCTGACCGTGCTTGAGGGGCGTTTCCTGCCGCCCGGCCCCTCGGGGGCGCCCACGCGGGGGCGGCTTGATGTGCTGCCCACGGGGCGCAACTTCTTCTCGGTGGACAGCCGGGCGCTGCCGACCCGCGCCGCCTGGACGCTGGGCTGGAAATCCGCAAACCTGCTGCTGGAGCGGCATTTGCAGGACAACGGCGACTGGCCCCGCACGATGGCGCTGACCGCATGGGGCACGGCCAACATGCGCACTGGCGGCGACGACATCGCGCAAGCCTTGGCCCTGATGGGCGTCCGCCCCACATGGGACGCCAATTCCGGCCGCGTGACCGGCTTCGAGATCCTGCCCGAAAGCGTGCTGGGTCGGCCCCGCGTCGACGTGACCCTGCGCGTCTCGGGGTTTTTCCGCGATGCCTTCCCGGCACAGATCGACCTAGTCGCCTCGGCCGCCCGCGCGGTCATGCGGCTTGAGGAAACTCAGGCCCAGAACCCCGCCGCCGCCCGCTTCCGGGCCGAGGCGCCCGAGCTGGGCGAGGATCGCGCCGCCTTCCGGGTCTTCGGCTCGAAGCCCGGAGCCTACGGCGCGGGACTTCAGGCCATGATCGACGAACGGCTCTGGGCCGACCGGGGCGATCTGGCCGATGCCTACCTTGAATGGGGCGGCTATGCTTACGGCGAGGGGGCCGAGGGCACGCCCGCCCGCCCGGTGCTGGAACGCCGGCTGGAACGCGTGGAAGCCGTGGTCCAGAACCAGGACAACCGCGAACATGACCTGCTGGACAGCGACGATTATTACCAGTTCGAAGGGGGGATGGCGGCCGCCGTCGAGACCCTGTCGGGCCGTGCGCCGCGCGTCTATCACAACGACCATTCGCGCCCCGAACGCCCCGTGATCCGCACCCTCGACGAAGAGATCGCCCGCGTCATGCGCTCCCGCGCGGCCAACCCCAAGTGGATCGAGGGGGTTAAGCGCCACGGCTACAAGGGCGCGTTCGAGATCGCGGCAACGGTGGATTACCTTTTCGCCTTTGCCGCCACCACCCATGCGGTCGCCTCGCATCATTTCGATCTGGTCTATGACGCCTATCTGGAAGACGATGACACCCGCGCGTTCATCGCCGAACACAACGCCCCGGCCTTGGCCGAGATCGCCGACCGACTGGCCGAGGCGATCGAGAGGGGCATGTGGCAGCCGCGCTCGAACGCCGCGCGCGGGCGTCTTGCCCGCCTGCAATCCGCCGCCCGCCACCCAACCGAAAGGAGCCCGCGATGACCGAGGATTTCGATCGCCACAACACCAAGATGGCCAAGAAGAAGGCCGCCCGCGACAAGATCATGGCCACCAAGACCGAGGAAAAGGGCCTGATCATCATCCATACGGGCAAGGGCAAGGGCAAATCCTCGTCGGCCTTCGGGATGATCTTCCGCTGCATCGCCCACAAGATGCCCTGCGCCGTGGTGCAGTTCATCAAGGGCGGCATGAACACCGGCGAGCGGGACCTGATCGAGCAGAATTTCGGCGAGCTGTGCGAGTTTCACACGATGGGCGAAGGCTTCACCTGGGAAACCCAGGACCGGTCGCGCGATATCGAGATGGCACAGGCCGCATGGGCCAAGGCGAAAGAGCTGATCCTAGACGACAGCCGCCGCATGGTCCTGCTGGACGAGATCAACATCGCCCTGCGCTACGACTATCTGGACGTGGCCGAGGTGCGCGACTGGCTGCTGGCCAACAAGCCGCCGATGACCCATGTGGTGCTGACCGGTCGTAACGCCCGCGACGAGCTGATCGAGATCGCCGATCTGGTCACCGAGATGGAGCTGGTCAAACACCCCTTCCGCTCGGGTGTGAAGGCCCAGGCAGGGGTCGAGTTCTGATGCAGCCCCGGCACGGGCAGGTCACCCGGGGGCGCGGCTGACCCCATGACGCGGGCGCTGATGATCCAGGGGGCCGGCTCGAACGTCGGCAAGTCGATGCTGGTGGCGGGGCTGGCGCGGGCGTATGTGCGCCGTGGCCTCTCGGTCGCCCCCTTCAAGCCCCAGAACATGTCCAACAACGCCGCCGTCACCGAGGATGGCGGCGAGATCGGTCGGGCTCAGGCCCTGCAGGCGCTGGCCGCCGGCCGCGCCCCGCATACCGACATGAACCCGGTGCTGCTGAAGCCCGAGACCGAGACCGGCGCGCAGGTGGTGGTGCAGGGCAAGCGCCTGACCAGCGTGCGGGCGGGCGATTATGCGGCACTGAAGCCCCGGCTGATGGCCCCCGTTCTGGACAGTTTCCACCGGCTGGCGGCCGGCGCCGATCTGGTGCTGGTCGAAGGCGCCGGATCCCCGGCCGAGGTCAACCTGCGCGACGGCGACATCGCCAACATGGGCTTTGCCCGTGCTGCCGGGGTGCCGGTGGTTCTGGTGGGCGACATTGACCGGGGCGGGGTGATCGCGCAGATCCTTGGCACCCAAGCGGTGCTGGAGGCCGAGGACGCGGCGATGATCCGGGGCTTTGCCATCAACAAGTTCCGGGGAGATCCGGCGCTGTTCGACGCGGGCTACCGGCTGATCGAGGCGCGCAGCGGCTGGCCTGGCCTGGGCGTGTTGCCCTGGTTCGACAAGGCCCATCTGCTGCCCGCCGAGGATGCGCTGGATCTGGCGCAGGGCCCGGCCAACCCCGGTGCCGCGCTGAAGATCGGCTGTCTGGCCTTCTCGCGCATCGCCAATTTCGACGATCTGGACCCGCTGGGCTCCGAGCCGGATGTCGAGCTGCGGATGATCCGCGCGGGCCAGCCCATTCCCGGCGATCTGGATCTGGTGATCCTGCCCGGCAGCAAAAGCACGCGAGGGGATCTGGCGTTCCTGCGCGACCAGGGCTGGGACATCGACCTGCGCGCCCATTGGCGGCGGGGCGGGCGGGTGCTGGGCCTTTGCGGCGGCTACCAGATGCTGGGCCGCCGGGTAGAGGACCCCGAGGGGGTAGAAGGGACGCCCGGCGCCACGGAGGGGCTGGGCCTGCTGGACGTGACCACGGTGATGAGCGCCGAGAAGCGCCTTTGCGAGGTCACTGGCCGCAGCGCCGCCCACGACCTTCCGCTGGAGGGATACGAGATCCACATGGGCCGCACCGACGGCCCCGACCGCGCCCGCCCTTTCGCCCGCATCGCCGGCCGCGACGAGGGGGCCTCCTCCCCCGACGGGAAGGTCTGTGGCACCTACCTGCACGGCATCTTCGCCGGCGACGCCTTCCGCGCCCAATGGCTGCGCGACCACGCAGCCGTTCCCGGCGAGGCGGGTCACGCCGCCCGGGTCGAGGAAACCCTCGATGCACTCGCGGCCCATTGCGAGGCGCATCTCGACCTTGACCGGATGCTGGAACTCGCCGGCCGCCCCTGACAGTCGCCACGTTTCATTGTCGCAAAAAATATCCCCGCCGGAGGCGCCCACGTTGCGGGTCGGAGCCTCCGGCGGGGATATTGTCACGACAATGAAGTCATCGGGCCGCGCCTTTCGGCGAGGTCAGTCTTCCATCGCTTCCAGCTCGTCGATCATGCCCGAGATCATCTGCAGGCCCTTGTCCCAGAAGGCCGGGTCCGAGGCGTCCAGTCCGAAGGGCTCCAGCAGGGCCTTGTGGTGCTTCGAGCCGCCGGCCTTCAGCATCTCGAAATACTTGTCCTGGAACCCCTCGGCGTCGGATTCGTAGACGGCGTAGAGCGCGTTCACCAGCCCGTCGCCGAAGGCGTAGGCGTAGACGTAGAACGGAGTGTGGACGAAGTGGGGGACGTAGGACCAGAAGGTCTCGTAGCCGTCCATGTACTCGAAGACCGGCCCCAGGCTTTCGGCCTGCACGGACATCCACAGGGCGTTGATGTCATCGGGCGTCAGCTCGCCGTTGCGGCGGGCGGCGTGGAGTTTGCATTCGAAATCGTAAAAGGCGATCTGGCGCACGACCGTGTTGATCATGTCCTCGACCTTGCCGGCCAGCAGGGTCTTGCGCTCGGCCTTGGTGGCGGCGCGGTCCAGCAGGCGGCGGAAGGTCAGCATCTCGCCGAACACGCTGGCGGTTTCGGCAAGGGTCAGGGGGGTCGAGGCCAGCAGCTCGCCCTGATCGGCGGCCAGCACCTGATGCACGCCGTGGCCCAACTCATGCGCCAAGGTCATCACGTCACGCTGTTTGCCGAGATAGTTCAGCATCACATAGGGGTGCACGTCCGTCACCGTGGGGTGGGCGAAGGCGCCGGGGGCCTTGCCGGGTTTGACGCCGGCGTCGATCCAGCCATCCTCGAAGAAGGGTTTGGCCAGATCGGCCATGCGGGGATCAAACTCGCCATAGGCCGACAGGACGGTGTCGCGGGCGGTGTCCCAGTTGATGGTCTTGCGATCCTCGGTCGGCAGGGGGGCATTGCGATCCCAGACCTGCAGCTTGTCGAGGCCCAGCCATTTGGCCTTCAGTGCATAGTAGCGGTGCGACAGCTTGGGATAGGCGGCGACGACGGCGTTGCGCAGGGCCTCGACCACCTCGGGCTCGACGTGGTTCGACAGGTGGCGGCCCATCTGCGGGGTCTCGAGGCCGCGCCAGCGATCCTCGATCTCCTTTTCCTTGACCAGCGTGTTGTGGATGCGGGCAAAGACGCTGATGTCATCCGTGAAGACGCGGGCAAGCGCGCGGGCGCCGGCCTCGCGCCGGTCGCGGTCGTGGTCCGACAGCAGGTTCAGCGTGGCTTCGAGGCCGAGCGTCTCGCCATCGACGTCGAATTCCAGTCGCGCCATGTGTTCATCGAACAGCCGGTTCCAGGCAGCGGCGCCGACGGTGGACTGATCGTGGAGGAACTTCTCCAGTTCGTCGGACAGCTGATAGGGCTTCATCGCGCGCATCCGGTCGAAGACGGGGCGGTAGCGGGCGAGATCCGCGTTTTCGTCGAGCATCCGCTCGAGATGGGCATCCTCAAGCTTGTTGAATTCCAGCGAGAAGAAGACCAGCGGCGTGGTGAAGGCGGTGATCCGGTCCTGGCAGTCGGACATGAACTTGGCGCGCTCGGCGTCCGAGGTGTTCTGGTAGTAGCGCAGCCCGGCGTAGGACATGATCCGGCCGGTCACGCTGTCGATCCGCTCGTAGCGCAGGATGCATTCCAGCATCTGCCCGGCGTCGAGCCCGGCAAGCTTGCCCTCGTAATCGGTGGCGAAGCTGGCGCAGGCCTCTTCGAGCCAGTCCATGTCGCGCTTGAGCTCGGCCGCGTCGGGGGCGGTGTAGAGGTCGGCCAGGTTCCATTCGGGAAGCGATCCCAGGTCCTTGCCCCCGGAAGGGGCGGTGACGTCGTGGACGGGGCGGGGGATGCGCATGGATACCTCTTTCATTGACTGTCCCCGACATAGGGTGCGGGGGGCGGTGGGTGCAAGTGCCAGGCGCGCCGGGCGTGTCGCGCGCCGGGTCCGATGCGGCGGCCCGGCTCATTCGGGGCGGGTCGCCTCGCGGGCCTCTTCCTTCGATTCACCGGGGGGTGAGACCATCTCCTCGATCGGGGTCTGGCGGGCGGCGGCGAGGGTGGCGCGGGCCTCTGCCATGTCCGAGGGGCGCATGGCGGGCGGGCGCTGCTCGGCCTTCTCGGGCTCGGCGCCGATGCAGAGATCGGCGCGCACGGGGTAGTGGTCCGAGTTGATGGGGTCCAGCACCGAGAAGTCGTGCAGGGCAAGGCCGGGCTGGAACAGCACCTGGTCCAGTGGCCATTTCATCCACATGCTTTTCGCGTCGAAGCTGACCATCGGTCCGCGCCCGATCCGGGGGTCCAGCAGCCCGCCAAGCCGCAGCGCCCGCTGCGAGCTGGGCTCCCACGGGGTTGCGTTGAAATCCCCCGCCAAGATGGCCGGGCCGCGATCGGCCTGCTCGCCGGCCTCGATCGCGGCCTGCAGGAGGGTCGCGTCGCGCAGCAGGGTGGGCTGGCCCGGGGCGGGGGGGCGCGGGTGGATGCCGAAAAAGCGCAGCCGCCCCGCCGGGTGCATCAGCTCGGTGTAGATCAGGGGCGTGCTGGCGCCGAAGGGAAAGCGGACCTCGGTCTGCTCAAGCGGATGGGTCGCGAAAAGGTGCATGCCGTAATAGGTCGCCTCGGCCGGGACCTCGACCACATGGCTGGTGAAGGCGTCGTTCAGCGGGGAGAGGGCGCTGTTCCACCAGTCGTTGGTCTCGAGCGCGAGGAAGATGTCCGGCTGTTCGTCCCGGACCAGCGCCAGCACCTCCTCGGCATCCCGGTTGGAGCGGCGGACATTGGCAACGAGCACGCGCAGGCGGTTCTGGGGCGCGCATTCGGCGATTCCCGGGGCGGTGGGGGCGGCCAGCGGCGTGTAATGCCACAGGCGCAGCCCGTGATCGACCAGGGCCGCCAGGGCCAGAAGGGCCACGCCGATCCCGGTGGCACGCCAGGCCGGGTGGCGCGGGCCGTCGTCCCGGCCGCGCCCGATGGCCGCCGCCAGCAGCAGCAAGACCAGCAGCAGGACCAGCCCGGCGGCCAGTTGCATCCGGGCAAAGCCTAGCATGCGGATCGCCCAGAGGTCGGTTTCGAACCGGGGCAGGAAGGACAGGACCGAGAGGGTCAGCAGGCCGGCACCAATCGCCAGAAGCAGGATGTTTCGCATTGTTCTTTCCTTATCCGTAGGCGGCCAGCAGGGCGCGCAGGTCGTCCATTGTGTTGGCCTCGGCGAGCGGCTTGTCGTGGCGCCACCGCGCCATGCGCGGAAAGCGCAGGGCGATGCCGGACTTGTGGCGGGGGCTTTCCTGAATCCCCTCGAAGGCGATCTCGAAGACATGCTGGGGTTTGACCTGCCGCACGGGGCCGAAGCGTTGAAGCGTGTTGCGCCGCACCCAGGCGGTGATCTGGCGGAACTCGGCATCGGTCAGGCCGGAATAGGCCTTGGTAAAGGGAACCAGATCCTCGCCATCCCAGGCGGCGAAGGTGAAATCGGTGAAGAGGTTGGCGCGGCGCCCCGATCCTTGCTGGGCATAGATCAGCACCGCATCCACGGTCAGCGGATCGACCTTCCATTTCCACCAATCGCCCTTCTTGCGCCCGGACAGGTAGGGGCTGTCGAGACGTTTGAGCATGACACCCTCGGCCCCCAGCTGGCGCGAGGTCTCGCGCAGGGCGGCCAGGCGGTCCCAGTCGTCGAATTCCAGCAGGGGCGACAGGCGCAGGTTGGCCTCGGGCGGGCAGGCGGAAAGCATGCCCTGCAACAGCGCGCGCCGCTCGGCGAAGGGGCGGTCGCGGATGTCGCGCCCCTCGTGCTCAAGCAGGTCATAGGCCCTCAGGACCACCGGCGCCTCGGTCAGAAGCTTCTTAGGCACGGTCTTGCGACCGATGCGTTTTTGCAGAGCGTTGAAGGACATCGGCGCCTCGTCGGCCCAGGCCAGCACCTCGCCGTCAAGGACCGTTCCATCGGGGACGAAATCCCCCGCCGCCGCCAGCTCGGGGAAGCGGTCGGTCATCAGCTCCTCACCCCGGGACCACAGGAAATGGCGGCCGCCACGCAGGATAAGCTGTCCCCGGATGCCGTCCCACTTGTGCTCGGCGGACCAGTCGGCGGGGTCGGAAAGGCCCTCGGGGCCATCGTCAAGCTGGTAGGCCAGGTAGAAGGGGTAGGGCTTGGACAGGTCCGCGCTGGGATCGTGGGTCAGGATCAGCGCCTCGAAACTGGTGCTGTCGGGGGACCAGTCGCCCATCAGCCGGTGGCTCAGCTCGGCCTCGTCGATGCCGGTGGCGCGGGCCAGGGCACGGGTCATCAGTTTCTGGCTGACGCCCATGCGGAAGCCGCCGGTGATGAGCTTGTTGAAGACGAAGCGCTCGGTCGTTCCCAGCCGGTCCCAAGCGGCCAGGACGCGGACGCGTTTCTCCTCCTCGGGCAGGGGGCCCAATTCCTTGGTGTAGCCGATCCAGTAGGCGAGGCTTTCGTCGCTTTCCGACTGGGCGTCGGGAAGGATCAGCGCGATCGTCTCGGCCAGGTCGCCGACGATCGGGTAGCTTTCCTCGAAAAGCCACAGGGGCAGGCCCGCGCGCTCGGCGGCCCAGCGGCGCAGCAGGGTCGTGGTGACGCCCCGCCGGGGGCGACGCCCCGACAGCAGGGCGATGGTCCACAGCCGGTCGGCCTCGGGGGCCGCGCCGAAATAGTCGGCCAGCGCATCGACCTTGGCGGTGGTCTTGGTGGTCTGGTCGAGGCGGGTGAAGAGGCGGGCAAAGCGCTTCATTCGCCCGCGTCCCCGGATGTGTTCTTGTTTTTCTTCGGGCTTTTGGATTTCGAGGCGGGCTTGGTGGCCACAGCTTCGTTGGGATCAACCTTGCCCTCGTCCTCGGCACTGACATTGGCCTCGCTCGGTTCCGCCTCGGCCTCCGCGTCCAGGCTCTCGCCCTCATATTCGGTCTCGACAACGGCCGCGTCGTAGCCCTGCTCGTTCAGCCAGCGGGCGAAGATCGCGGTATAGCCGTGGGTGACGAAGATCCGCTCGGCCCCGGTTTCGGCGATGGCGCGGTTCAACTCGTCCCAGTCGGCGTGATCGGACATCACGAACCCCCGGTCACCCGAACGGCGGCGACGGATCCCGCGCAGGGCCATCCAGCCGCTGGCGAAGCCTGTGGAGGCCGCCCCGAAGCGCCGCGACCAGTTGCTGCCCAGCGCCGAGGGCGGCGCGATCACCATCGCCCCGGCGTGGGCCTTGGCGTCGAGATCGGGCGTCACCCGCACCGTGTCGGGAAGTGTGATCCCCTGGGCGCGCATCACGGCATTGGTGTTCTCGACCGCGCCATGGGTCAGGATCGGCCCGATGGAGGCATCGAGGCTGGCCAGAACCCGCTGGGCCTTGCCGAGGGAATAGGCGCCGATGAAGCTGGTACGCCCGGCTTCGCGGTTGGTGCGCCACCACTCGTTGATCTCGGCCACGACCTCGTCCTGGGGTTTCCACTTGAAGACCGGCAGGCCGAAAGTGCTTTCGGTGATGAAGGCGTGGCAGCGGACCGGCTCGAACGCTTCGGACAGCCCGTCCGGCGTGGTCTTGTAGTCGCCCGAGGCGACCCAGACCTCGCCCCCCACCTCGACCCGGATCTGTGCCGAGCCGGGAACATGCCCCGCCGGGTGGAACGAGACCGAGGCATCGCCGATGCGCCGCACCTCGCCATAGGCCACGGTTTCAAGGGCGATGTCGCCCAGCCGGTGGCGCATGACCGGGCCCGCCGCATGGGTCGCCAGATATCGGCCCATGCCGTCGCGGGCGTGGTCCGCGTGGCCATGGGTGATGAGCGCCCGGTCGACGGGGCGCCACGGGTCGATGTAGAAATCGCCCGCCGGGCAGTAGATGCCGCGTTCTGTGAAGGTCAGGACCGGTTCGCGTGTCATTCCCCGCAAGATAGGGCGCGGCCCGGCAGGGGCGAGGGGCGGGAAGGGGTGGGAAGGGGCGGCGGGCGGACTTAGCCGTACAGGGCGAAGTGGGCTGTCGCGCGGTCGAAGAACAGTTGCCGGCGGTCCGGCGCTTCCATGATGATCTCGTGCTCGGCTCCGGGCATCTCGACCAGTTCGCCGCCGGGCCAGTCGGCCATGCGACTGCGGATCGCGCCCATGTCGACCAGCCGCTCGTTGCTGCCAAGGAAGGTCAGGGCGGGCACGTCGGGGGCGGGAAGCAGGCGCAGGCGCCGGCATTCGCGCAAGGCAGCATAACCCCAGCCAAAGCTTGGTCCGCCCAGCGCCAGTTCGGGGTGTTCCTCAAGCTGGTGGCGCATGAAGGCATACATCTGCAGGTCCGAGGTCAGCAGGTTGTTCTCGAACGCGGTGTCGATCACGTATTTCTCGGTCTTGGTGCGCACAGCCACCCGGTCGGCGCGCCCGAGGCCGGTGTTCAGCCAGCCCAGCCCCCAGGCCACGGGGCGCACGTAGGGATCAAGCTGAATGCCCCACATGGGCGCCGAGAAGACGGCCGAGCGGACGCTCATCCCCTCGATCATGGCGCGCAGGCCGATACAGCCCCCCATGGAATGGGCCATCAGGTGCCAGGGCCGGGGCAGGGACAGCTCGCGCGCGGCGAGAAGCATGGCGCGCACGTCGCGCTGATACTCGGCGAAATCGGTGACATGTCCGGCCAGCGGATCGGCGCAGAGCCGGTCCGACAGGCCCTGTCCGCGCCAGTCGATCACCGCGCAGGCCAGGCCGCGCGCCGTCAGTTCGGCAACGGCCGGGCCGTATTTCTCGATATATTCGGTGCGACCCGGGAAGATCAGGACCGTGCCGGCCCCCTCCCGGGACGAAGGCGCCGCCGGCCAATGGCCGATCCGCAGGCGCAGCCCGTCCTCGGCCGTCAGCCAATGGGCCGCCCCCCCCTCGGGGGCGCGGGCCACGTCGGTAAAAAGCGGCGCGGCCTCCAGCAGACCCGTGGTCGGGGCGGCTGCCGCGGGACTGGAGGGCTGGCGGGGCAAGACGCCCTCAGCCCATCGCCGAGCCGAGGCGCATGGCGACGCCCATGTCCCCATCGACCGACAGTTTGCCCGACATGAAGGCGGCGGTCGGGTTCATCTCGCCCGACAGGATCGATTCGAAGGTCTCGGCGGTGGCGGTCAGGGTGCACTCGGCCTCGTCCTCGGGGGTGGCGCGGCGCGCACCCGAACCGTCGACGAGGATCTCGCCTTCGTCCTCGATTTCGAACTTGGCGCTGCCGTCGAATCCGTCCTGCATCCGTTCGTTCAGGGCTGCCACGGCCTTGTCCACGATGTCGCTCATCTCTTCCTCCGGTTCTGTGTCGATTTCTGTGTCGTTGCTCGCGTCGGTCGGCCGTGAAAGCTGTCGCCTTCGCCGCGTTCCGCGTTATTCTTTAGTTATGTGCTTTGTGACTCGATTTGCCAGTGCTGTCGTGACGGCAGTCTTTGCGTCAGGAATTGTTCTGGCGGCATTCGGCCTGCCCGCCCGGGCGCAGGAGCGGCTTCCGGCCATCCCCGACAATGCCCCCAAAGCCCAGGCCCCCGTTCTGACCCCAACCGAGGTTCCGGACAGCGCCCGCATCGACGATCTGCTGGCCCAGCTACAGGACCCGGGCCAGGAAGATTGGCGCATGATCGAGCGCGAGATCATGCTGGAATGGTCCAAATCGGGATCGGCGGCGATGGATCTTCTGCTTCAGCGCGGGCGCGACGCATTGGACGCGGGCCGCACGGATGAGGCGATCAACCACCTGACGGCCCTGACCGACCACGCCCCTGGCTTTGCCGAGGGGTGGAACATGCGCGCCACCGCCTTCTTCTCGATCCGCCGCTACGGGCTGTCGATCGCCGACATCCAGCGCACGCTGGCCCTCAACCCGCGCCACTTCGGGGCGCTGTCGGGGCTGGGCATGATCCTCGAGGAGATGGAGTACAACAGCGACGCGCTGATCGCCTACCGCGAGGCCGTCCGCCTCAACCCCAATCGGCAGGATCTCCAGGATGCGGTCGCACGACTTGCCATTCTGGCCGACGGCACCGATATCTGACATTCCCGACCACAAAGGCCCGACATGCGCGAAGATGCCCGGATCACGGCGGTCCTCGGACCGACCAATACCGGAAAGACACATTATGCCATCGAGCGGATGCTGGCACACCGGACGGGGGTCATCGGACTGCCGCTGCGGCTGCTTGCGCGCGAGGTCTACGACCGCCTTGTCGCGGTGCGCGGCCCCTCGGTCGTGGCCCTTGTCACCGGCGAGGAGCGGATCGTCCCCGAGCGCACCCGCTACTGGGTCTGCACGGTCGAGGCCATGCCCCAGGAGATCGGCGCCGATTTCGTCGCCGTGGACGAGGTGCAGCTGGCCGCCGACCACGAACGCGGCCACGTCTTCACCGACCGCCTTCTTCATGCCCGCGGGTTGAAGGAAACCGTTTTCTTGGGCGCCGACACTATGCGCGGCGCCATCGCGGACCTGGTCCCGGGTGTGCAATTCCTGCGCCGCGAGCGGTTCTCGCAGCTTACCTATACTGGCCCGCGCAAGATCAGCCGCATGATCCCGCGCAGCGCCATCGTCGGGTTTTCGGTCGAGAACGTCTATGCCATTGCCGAGCTTCTGCGCCGCCAGAAGGGCGGGGCGGCGGTGGTGATGGGCGCGCTCAGCCCGCGCACGCGCAACGCGCAGGTCGAGATGTATCAGAACGGCGACGTGGATTATCTGGTCGCCACCGACGCCATCGGCATGGGGCTCAATCTGGACATCCGGCACGTGGCGTTTTCCTCGACCACCAAGTTCGACGGCAACCGCATGCGCCCGTTGCAGCCCAACGAGCTGGCGCAGATCGCGGGCCGGGCGGGGCGCCACCTGCAACCCGGGACCTTCGGCGTCACCGGTGAGGCCGCGCCCCTGCACGAGGAACTGGTCGACGCGATCGAGAATCACCGCTTCTCGCCCGAGCGCAAATTGCAGTGGCGCAACAGCACGCTGCGCTTCGGCTCGCTGGGCGCGCTGATCGGCGCGCTGGAGACGCGGACCGAGAACCCCTGGCTGACCCGGGTGCGCGATTCCGACGACCTGCTGGCGCTCAGGGCGCTGGGCGAGTTGCCGGCGGTGCGCGACCGGCTGCGCGGCGCGCCCGATGTCCGCCTGCTGTGGGATGTCTGCCGGATCCCTGATTTCAGGGGCATTTCCCAAGGCGAGCACGCCGCGATGCTGGAAAAGCTGTTCCTGTTCCTGCACGACGGCGGCCACGTTCCCACCGACTGGTTCGCCCGTCAGGTCCAGCGGATCGACCGCGCCGACGGCGATATCGACGCCCTGTCGCGGCGCATGGCCTTCATCCGCACGTGGACCTACGTCGCGCAGCGCAAGGGATGGCTTGAGGATATCGACCATTGGCGCGACGCCACCCGCGCTGTAGAAGATCGGTTGTCGGATGCTCTGCATGTGCGGCTGACACAAAGATTCGTCGACCGGCGCACCTCGGTACTGATGCGCCGCTTGAAGCAGAAGGAGGGCCTTGTGGCCGAGGTGAACGACAAGGGTGAAGTGATGGTCGAGGGCGAATTCGTCGGCCGTCTTGAGGGGTTCCGCTTCCGGCAGGACAAAAGCGCGACGCCTGACGAGGCCAAGACGCTCCGCGCGGCTTCGGTGGCGGCGCTTGCGCCCGAGTTCCACCTGCGCGCAGACAGGTTCTACAACGCCCCGGATACCGAGTTCGATTATACCGAACAAGGCGGGCTGATGTGGGGCGAGCATGCCGTCGGCAAGCTGGTCGCCGGTCCCGAGGCCCTGCGCCCGACCGCCGAGGCCTTCGTCGACACCGAGGCCGGCCCCGAGGTCGCCCAGAAGGTGCAGCGCCGCCTGCAGCATTTCATCGACCGCAAGATCGCGACCCTGTTCGAGCCGCTGCTGGCCATGTCCCGCGACGAGGAACTGACCGGCGTCGTGCGCGGCTTTGCCTTCCGCATGGTCGAGCATTTCGGCGTGCTGCCCCGCGACACGGTGGTCTCGGAGGTCAAGGAACTGGATCAGGCCGCGCGCGGCCAACTGCGCCGCCACGGCGTGCGGTTCGGCCAGTTCACGATCTTCATGCCGGCGCTGCTGAAGCCCGCGCCGACGCGGCTGCGGCTGGTGCTGTGGTCGCTTCAGAAGGGGCTGGACACCTTCCCCGAAAGCCCGCCCCCGGGCCTCGTGACCATCCCGGCCACCCCCGGCATGGACGGCGAGACCTGCACGATGTCCGGCTATCGCCTGGCGGGGGACCGGGCGATCCGCATCGACATGCTGGAGCGTCTTGCAGACATGATCCGTACCAAGGACACCCGCGCCGGGTTCGAGGCCAACCCCGACATGCTGTCGATCACCGGCATGACGCTGGAACAGTTCGCGGCCCTGATGCAGGGGCTGGGCTATGCCGCCGAGCGTGGTGAGCGCGCCAAGGTCAAGCCGGCGGCTGCCGAAGCGCCCGCCGAGGCAGCCGATGCGGCCTCCGGCGAAACGCCCGGCGAGACGCCGGTCGAGGTTCCGGGCGACGCCCCGACCGAGACGCCGCCCGCGCCGCCCGCAGAGGCGCCCGGCCAGTCGCCGGACGAAACCCCGCCCGCACCGCCCGCCGAGACACCGGTTCAGGATCCGCCCGAGGCGCCGCCCGCACCGCCGGCCGAAGATCCCCCCGTGACGCCCCAGGCGGGCGCCGATGCCACCACCGATGCCGCCGGGATCGCGGCCGTCATCACCGAGGGCAAGCTCCCCGAGAAGGCCGAGGCCGCCGATGCCGCGACCGATGCTTCTGGCGAGGCCGCAGCCGACGCGACGGAAGTGTTCTACACCTTCCGCTGGGCGCCCCGGCGCAAGCCGCAGCATCGTGGCGGCGAAGGCCGTGACAATGCCCGTGGCGAGAAGCGCGCCGGCGGCAAGCCCGGTGCCAAGGGTGCCGGCAAGCCGGGTGGCAAACCCCGGGGCAAGCCCGGCAACCGCCAGGACCGCAATGCGCCGCCCCGCGACCGCTCGCCCAAAAGCTACGAGTCGCGGCCGCAGAAGAAGGACCGGATCGATCCGGACAATCCCTTCGCCGCCGCGCTCATGGGGCTGCGCGATAAGTAGGGGAAGGGGCCCGGCGCCGCGCGCCACCCCCCGGCCGGGGCCTGCCGCCCCGGTCGTCCCGGCCATCGTGGTCGCTGCACCCCGCTCGGGAAGGGGAACGCCCGGGGAAACAGGCACGCGCCGGGCCCCCCGCCCATGAGCGGGTCGCGCCCCACGATCCGTCTCGACAAGTGGCTGTGGCACGCGCGGTTCTTCAAGACGCGCACCCTGGCCTCGCAGGCGGTGGCGGCGGGGCGGGTCCGGGTCAACAGCGCCCGGGTCACCAAGCCCGCGACCGGCGTCGGTATCGACGACACACTGACATTTTCCCAAGGCCAGAAGGTCCGCGTGATCCGCGTTCTGGGCCTGTCCCAGCGGCGCGGACCGGCGACCGAGGCGGCCCTTCTCTACGACGATCTGTCACCCCAACCGGCGGGTGCAGAGGACCCGGGGCCGGGCGCCGCGGATACGCCGGACCAGGGCGCCGGCGCCGCCCGGTCAGATGTTCCGCCCACGCCGCGCTTCGAGGGAAAGGGGCGGCCTTCCAAGCGCGATCGCAGGGTGCTTGATCTTTCGCGCCGCAAGCTCCTTGAATGACGCTTCGGCTGGGTCTAGGTAGCGGGTAACGGCAAGCATCCGGAAGAACCCATGACCTATATCGTCAATGACAACTGCATCGCCTGCAAATTCACCGACTGTGTCGAGGTTTGCCCCGTGGACTGTTTCTACGAAGGCGAGAACATGCTGGTCATCCATCCGGATGAATGCATCGACTGCGGTGTCTGCGAACCCGAATGCCCCGCCGATGCGATCCGCCCCGACACCGAGCCCGACACCGACAAGTGGGTCGAGTTCAACCGCAAGTATTCCGAGATGTGGCCGGTCATCATCACCAAGAAAGACCCGCTTCCCGACGCCGAGAAACACGATGGCGAAGAGGGCAAGCTTGAGAAATACTTCTCGGAGAAGCCGGGCGAGGGCGGCTGAGTCGCGAATCGCTGCATCTGCGCGATCCGTTTGATTTTCGGCAGAAAGCTGCCGCCGTAACCTGCCGTAAAGGCGGGTCTTTCAGGAATCTCGGCGTCGCGGCACTTTAAATCGGGTGCCTTTTCTGCTATATATGTTCTCAGCGGCCCTGTTTTCGGGGCCGCGCTGCCATCGCCGGTGGCGATCTTAGCTGGGTCGCCGCTCCGGTAATTTGTTGAGCGAAACTCCTGCCGATTGTGCCGGACTGCTGTTGTGGTCCGACCTGTCGGTTTCGCCGACTGAGAAGCTGACAAAAGGATCGCCGCCGCATGAGCAAGTCCAAGAAGTCCGAGTTCCGCCCCAACGACCATGTCGTGTATCCCGCCCATGGTGTTGGCCAGATCATCTCCATCGAGGAGCAGGAAGTCGCCGGACTGACGCTCGAGCTGTTCGTCATCTCCTTCGAGAAGGACAAGATGACCCTGCGCGTCCCCACCAACAAGGCGACCGAGGTGGGCATGCGCTCGCTTTCCTCGCCCGACGTCGTGTCGAAGGCCATGGATACCCTCAAGGGCAAGGCCAAGGTCAAGCGCGCGATGTGGTCCCGCCGCGCCCAGGAATATGAGCAAAAGATCAACTCGGGCGATCTCATCTCGATCGCCGAGGTTGTCCGCGACCTGCACCGCACCGACGACCAGCGCGAGCAGAGCTATTCCGAGCGCCAGCTTTACGAAGCCGCGCTGGAGCGCCTGACCCGCGAGATCGCGGCCGTCAGTGGCGGCAACGAGGACGAAGCACAAAAGCGGGTGGGCGACGTTCTCGTCTCGCGCGCGGTCGCTGCCTGACCCCAGGCGTCCCCGACCGCCCCAGTGCGATCAAGCATTCAAGCCCCGGCGCCCGCGCCGGGGCTTTTTTCATGTCAGACGATCTTTGTGACCGGGCCCAGCGTGCGCCTCAGAGGATCGAGGCCAGCACCATCAGCACCGCAATCTCGGTCACCTGCTGCTGGGCGCCAAGGACATCGCCCGTCTGGCCGCCGATCTTGGCCTGGGCCAGCAGCGCCAGCGCCAGTGCCGCCGCCGCCCCGAAAATCAGTGCCGGCAGCGCGGCCCAGCCGATGACGACCAGCGCCAGTACCACGGCCAGGCCCAGGCCGCCGGCTGCCGGAAGGGCCGGCGTGCGGCCAAAGCTCTGGCCCAGACCGTCGGCCCTTGCGTGGTCCAGGCTGGCCATCGTCACGCCCATGGCGGCCCGCGACAGCACCGCGGCCGCCAGCACCGGTGCCCAGAAGGCCCCGCCTGCGAAAATGGTGCTCAGCGCCCACCAGCGGGCCAACAGCGACAGGATCAGCGCCAGCACCCCGTAGGTGCCGACCCGGCTGTCCTTCATGATCTCCAGCCGCCGCTCGCGGGTCCAACCGCCCCAGAACCCGTCGGCCAGGTCCGCCAGCCCGTCCTCGTGCATGGCGCCGGTCAGCAAGACGCCCCCCGCCAGCACCAGCAGGGCAACGCCCCCCGGCGCCAATCCCCACCAGGCAGCAAGACCGGCGGGCAGCAACGCCAGAAGCGCCACGATCGCGCCCACCAGCGGAAAGGCCCAGACCAGGCGGCCTTGTCCCCGGGTGCTTTCGCCCTGGGGGCCGGTGGCCGCGAAAGCCGCGTCATCCAGCGGCACGGGCAGGCGGGTCAGCAGCATCAGCGCCCCCCTCAGGTCCGTGAAGGCGGCTTCGATGGCGGGTTGATCTGTGGACATGACGGTCTTTCTGGCGCATCCCGTTGCGGGGTGGTCGGCGAAGGTGGCCGCTCGATCTGTCAAAGTCTAAAGGATGCACCAAGAATGAGCAGCCCTGTTTTCGCCACCCTCGGGGATTTTGCCGCGGCCGTCCGGGCCGGGCGCAGCGCCGATACCGGAATTGCCGACCTCGCGTGCGATCGCAACGCGCAATTGACCAAACCCGCCGGTTCGCTGGGGCGGCTTGAGGACCTGGCGATCTGGTACGCCTCTTGGCGGGGCACGGACCGCCCCCGGATCGAGGCCCCGCAGATCGTGGTCTTTGCCGGCAACCACGGTGTCGTGGCGCAGGGGGTCTCGGCCTTCCCGTCCGAGGTGACCGCGCAGATGGTGGCGAATTTCGCGGCCGGGGGGGCGGCGATCAACCAGCTTGCCCGCACGTTCGGCGCGCGGCTTGACGTGCATCCGCTGTCGCTGGATCGGCCGACGGCCGATTTCACCACCGCCCCCGCCATGAGCGCGGCCGAGACGCTGGAGGCCCTGACCGCTGGCTGGAACGCGGTCGACCCGGAGGCCGACGTGCTGGTCACCGGCGAGATGGGGATCGGCAACACCACCTCGGCGGCAGCGCTTGCGCTTGCGCTGCTTGGGGGCGAGGCCGCGGACTGGACCGGCCGCGGCACTGGCCTGGACGACGCGGCGCTGCGTCTGAAGACCGACGTGGTGGCCCGGGGCTGTCAGCGCCACGCGGACGTGGAGGGGGGCGAGGATCGTCCGCTGCACCTGCTGGCCGCGCTGGGCGGGCGCGAGATCGCGGCCATGGCGGGCGCCATCGCCGCCGCCCGGCATCATTCGGTGCCGGTGATCCTGGACGGTTTCATCTGCTGTGCCGCCGCCGCCGTGCTGAACGCGCTGTCGACCCAGGCGCTGGACCATTGCGTCGGCGGCCACCGCTCGGCCGAAGGGGCGCACGGGCGCATGCTGGACGCGCTGGGCAAGCCCGCGCTGCTGTCGCTCGACATGCGGCTGGGCGAGGCTTCGGGCGGGGCGCTGGCGTTGGGCGTGCTGAAGGGGGCGGTCGCCTGCCACTCGGGCATGGCGACCTTTGCCGAGGCGGGCGTCGCCACCGCCTGATGCCGCCTTGTCGCGGCGCCGGGCCCCTTACTCGGGGGCCTTGTCGGCGCTGCGCTTGTCGGCGGGGGTATCTTCTTCCGCCGCGCCCTCGTTTTCGGACTCGGCATAGACCTCGGCCTGGCGGGCCGCGTCGACATCGGCCGACATCTCGGCCGGGTCGGGGCCGGGCTCATGCCCCTCGGTGTCGGGTCGTGATGCCTGGCGCCGGTGCCGGCCATCGGTGTCGGGCCCATCTGCCGAGGCACCGGCCAGCGGGCCCGCGATCGCGGCATCTTCGTCGCGCTCCTCGGCGCGGCCGTGATCGTCGAGGGCGGCGACCAGGTCGGCCTCCATCTCCTTGTTGAGCTGCTTGGAGCGGGCGATATAGGCCTCGTTCTCGGCGACGGGGCGGCCCGGGACCCAAAGCTGCGCCAGCTCGGCAAGGGCGGCGCGGTCATGGTGGTAGAAGGCACGCTGATGGGCCGCGGCCTCGTATTCCGTCAGGCCCGAATTCTCCAGCACATAGCGCGCGGCCCTGAGCGAGCTGTCGAACAGCTCGCGCACGATGTCGTCGGCCCCTGCGGCGTAAAGCTCGAACGCGTGGACCCGGTGGCGGGCGCGGGCCACGATATGCAGGTCCGGACGCTCCTTGCGGGCCAGTTTCACCAGGCGCACGGCGGAGGCCGGATCGTCCAGCGCAACCACCAGCACCCGCGCCTCCTCCAGCCCTGCGGCATGAAGCAGTTCGGGCCGGGTGGGATCCCCGAAAAACCCTTTGAAGCCGAACTTGCGCATAAGCTGGATGGTCTTGAGGTCGTGGTCGAGGACGGTCGTCTCGAACCCCGCCGCGCGCACCATCCGGTTGACGATCTGGCCGAAGCGCCCGACGCCCGCGATGATGATCGACCCCTTGGCGTCAACGGTGTCGTAGGCCTCGGGGCCGCCGTCGCCCGCCGCGTCGCGCGAACGTTTCGAGATGCGGTCGTAGACGATAAAGAGAAGCGGCGTCAGCAGCATGCTGACCGCGACGACCAGCAGCAGAAGCTCCCCAAGCGACCGCTCCAGCACCTGCTGCTGCTGCGAGAAGGAAACCAGCACGAAGCCGAATTCGCCGGCCTGCGCCAGCCCCAGCGTGAACAGCCAAAGGTTGCGCCCGCGCAACTTGAAGACGCGCCCCAGCCCGTAGAGGATCGTGCCCTTCACCGCCACCAGCGCCAGCGTCAGGCTGAGGATCAGCACCGGCTGCTCGCGCAGCAGCTCGAAGCTGACGCCGGCCCCCACGGTGATGAAGAAAAGCCCCAGGAGCAGCCCCTTGAAGGGTTCGATATCGGCCTGAAGCTCGTGGCGGAACTCGGTGTTGGCCAGGACGACGCCGGTGAGGAAGGTGCCGAGGGCGGGCGACAGGCCGACCAGGCTCATGGAGAAGCCGATGGCGGTGACCATCAGCAGCGCCAGCGCGGTGTTCAACTCGCGCAGGTGGGCGGCGTGGATGTAGCGAAAGACCGGGCGCGTCAGGAACGTGCCGACCAGGATGATCCCCAGGATCACCCCCATGGTCAGCAGGGCGGCACCCCAGCCAGGCAGCTCCTCGACCAGTTTCATGGCCGCGTCCGCGCGGGCATTGCCGGTGCCCGGCTCGCCGATCACCTCGCCGACCTGGGGCGGAAGGCCCGCAGGCTCGGCCCCGTGGCCACCGCCACCGCCGCCGCTGGACGATCCGCCGCCTGTTGCCAGCAGGGGCAGCAGGACCAGCATCGGGATGACGGCGATGTCCTGGGTCAGCAGCACGGAAAAGGAAGAGCGCCCCCCGGGTGTCTGCATCAGGTTCTTTTCGGACAGGGTCTGCAGCACGATCGCGGTCGAGGACAGGGCAAAGATCATGCCGATGGCCGTGGCCCCGCCCAGGGGCTGGCCCAGCAGCAGGGCGCCCGATGTGACCGCGGCCATGGTCAGCGTCACCTGAAGCCCGCCCAGGCCAAGCAGCCGATGGCGCATGTCCCACAGCGCCCGCGGCTCCAGCTCCAGACCGATCAGGAACAGCATCATCACGACGCCGAATTCGGCGAAGTGGCGCAGGCCCTCGGCCTCGGATCCGACCAGCCCCAGGGCGGGGCCGATGACGATCCCCGCCAGCAGGTAGCCCAGCACCGAGCCCAGCCCCAGCCGGGCGGCGATGGGCACCGAGATCACGGCGGCCCCAAGATAGATCGTCGCCTGAAGCAGAAAGCCTTCCATCGTCCCCCCGAGACCGGTTCCGGCACCGCGCGGCAGGGGCCGGCGGGCGCATGTTCAGGACCCCCCGAACGGGCGCCCACCTGTCAAAGTTGCGGCGACTTGCCGGGAACTCAACCTTTTAAATGGAATTGCCGGTGAATTCGCTCACGGCGGTCGGTGTTCTCACCGGGCGAGGGCGCCATCCTTCGGGGAGGGACGGCGCCGGCCCTCAGCTTCGGGGCATCGCCAGCACGACGCTGCGCCCGCTCTTGGTATAGCGCAGCGACTCGTCGCCGATGGCGATGACCCGGCCGCCGTCCATGCGGTCGCCAACCTCGACCTTCTTGAACTTGCCCGAGGGCAGGCGGACCAGCGCGCGGCGGCTGGACGAGGTGCCGTAGACACCGATCAGGCTGATCTTCGAGAGGTTGACGGCATTCCGCTCGGTCGCGGCGCGCGAGACGGAGGTCTTCTCGGGCAGGCGCGGGTCGGCCTTGGGATCGGGCGAGGCCACGCTTTTCATCCGCGTCGCCCGCGCCTTGCGCATGACGGAGGCGAAATTCGCCGGCCGCAGCTTGGGCTTCTCCGAGCTTCGGACCGCCAGTTTCGAGGCGTTGACGACCGGCTCGGCGCTGGTGTCGGGCACGACCTCCCGGTTGGCGTCCGCGACGGCCTTCTCGATTTCGGCCTTCGTGTTGGCGCCGGGGGCGGTCAGGGCTGCCTCCTCGGGCCGCAGCTTGGGGCGGACCTGCGAAAGCTCCTTGCGGGTCAGGCCGGCAAGCTGCTGACGCTCGGTCCGGTCCGACAGGTCGTCGGGCCGCGCGGTGGGGCGGACGGCGGCGACGGCTGGCGCGTTGGCCGTGGCCTCGGCCTTGTCGTCGTCGGTCGCATCCTGGGCGGCGGCCTCCCGGCGCGGGCGCTCTGCCGGCATCGGGTCGGGACGGCCGGCATAGACGGTGACCCCGTCGGGGCTGAGCGTGCCAGAGGGGGCAGGCGTCACCAGCCCGCGCGCATCCAGCTCGAACCGGGCGGAGGCGTCGGCGGGCACCGCCTGGTTGGGCAGGCGCAGGTCATCGCCGGCAAGGGCGGGCGGCAGGGCAATGGCGTCCTGCTGGGTCACCGCCGGGTCGATCGAGGCGATGTAAAGCGCATCCAGCCCTTGCGAGGGGGGCACGACGATCATCTCGGGCGCGCCGGTCCAGATGCCGGTGGCGGCGTAATGCAGGGCGGGGTCGGGCCCGTCGGGAAGGAGGGGGGCCGCATCGTCGGCGAGGGCGGGACGCTCCTCGCGCACCTCGTCGGGGGTGGTCTCGGGGGAGGTCCGGGCGCCGGGGTCCGAGGTCGGGCGGCGGTCGGGCCTGATGGAGGTCTCAGGCGTGACAAGCGCCAGCAGCTCGCCCGCAGCGGCGGCGTCCTGTGGTTGGATCTCGGCCAGGTCGGGTGCCGAGAATGCCGCGCGGCCGACGCTTTCATCGGCCAGTGGCGCCAGCGGATCGGCGGCCTGGGGCGCAAGGCGTTGCGGCGCGGCGGCAAGGGCCGCAGGCGCTGTGGTGCTCGCCTGCCCGGAGGGGGCCGGTGCCGCATCGGAGACAAGGGGCGGCAGCGGCGGCAGGGAAAGGCGGATCGTGTCGGCCTCGGCCACCAGGTCCTGAACCGCGCCGGCGGGGCCGTCAATCGCCGGCACCTCGGGCATCATCGTCTCGGGCCGCGCGATGGGACCGGTCGAGGTCATCACCGCCGTCACCACCGGCGCCGGGGCGCGGGGGCCGATCAGGTCGTCCGCGGGCGCATCCTGGGCCAGGCGCGCGGGTTGCTCGGGGCGCGGCGTCGGCCGGAAGGCGGTCAGCGGCGGCTCGTCATAGCCCAAGGGCGGCAGGAAGGTCGCGTCGGCCAGCTCGAAATCGGCGCTGGTGAAGACCGAGGCCAGTTCGTTGCGCTTGATGAGGGTCGTGGCGATGGCGGCTAGGGCCAGGGCCACGAGCAGCAGCAGCGTCAGCAGGATGCCGGTGCGGCGCGACATGCCGCGCGGGTGCCCGGCGGGGGCACCGTCGACCGGCCCCCCTTCGGCGGGAAAGGAGAAACCGGCGCGATGTTCCGCGTGGCGGTCGGCCCCACCCACGGCCCCACCAACGGGCGGCGCGTCGCGGCCCGCCATGCTGCGCGCGGCGACATCGCCGGGCAGGGCAGGCTGTGCGCCCCGACGGCCAGTGGGTTGCGATGTGGGCTGGCCGGTGGCCTGTCCGTCGCCGGGCAGGTCGGGCAGGGGGGCCACGACCGGGGCGCGGCGCGCGCCCGGCTTACCATCGCCAGTCTCGGAGAGTTCCACGGCGGCGGGATCGGTGGATGCGTCGGCGGCACCGGACATCGCGGCGCTGGCCGGAGGGATCGCGCCCATGCTGAAACGGCTGGCGCGTTCGATGGTCACCGTCCCGCCGGCGGGACGCGCCTCGCGGTCGGCGCGGCGGGTGGAAAAGGCCGGCGCGGGGCCGGACATCTCTTCGCTCTGCCCATCGGCAGGTGCGGCCGCCGGGTCTGTCTTCGCGCCGGCATCCCCTGCGGCCCGGCCCTGATTGTCTTCGGCGGTCGCCTTCTCGGCGCCGGAAGTCTCAACCTCTGCATCGCCGCCCTGCGGGACCGATCCCTTGATGCGCACGGGCTCTGCGTCGCGCTCGACCGTGTCCCCGTTCAGCAGGGTCCGGGCATGGGCGGTCATGCCGAAGAACGGCTCTCCGGCGAATTCGTCCCCGTCGGGGCGGGCGACGAAGCTGACGGGGTTGAACCGATGCTCGACCGCGAAGGCCTCGGCCTCGTCCAGGGTCTCGCGGGCGACCACGGCCACCAGGCGGCGGCCCTTGTCACCGGCGGTCGGCGAATGGTCGAAGACCAGCTCGGACACATCGTAGGGGGTGCGCCCGTCCAGCGCGGCGCGGACCTGCGCCTCGCGCTCCTCGTCCGAGGGGCCGGGGGCGTCGACGGTCAGGTACAGGATCTGCGAGGCGGGCAGCACCAGCTTGGTGGTCATGCCGCCTGTGGCCAGCTCGGCGGCCGTGCGGCGCATCATGGCCAGGGTTCCGCGCATCATCGGATCGTCCAACGACACCTCGCCGACACGCAGCCAGCCCTTTCGGCCCCTGTGCAGGAGGCCGATTCCGTCATGGGATAGATCGAGCGCAAAATTGGGTTTCATGGCATCTGACCTAGCATAGAATCTGTCAATGGCCTTACCGGACAGCAGTGTCGCGCATCGTTATAGCAGGAAACCGCCGAGGGTGAGAGGGGCCCGCCAGCGGAACCTTGCCATTCGTGCCGGCAGGCCCGACGCTGCCGCCGGGGCAGACCATGGATCCGGCCCCGTCAGTGGCCCCGTCAAAGGCGCGGTCACCGCCCCCGGATCCGGCCCGATACCAGAAAGGAACCCGCCATGCATTCGACCGTCCTATCCCTTATTTTGACAGGATTTTCCTTGGTTGCCCTGGGCCTGTCATCCCCCGCCTCGGCGCTGGAGCGGGCGCGGCTGACCGTCGAGGGGCGCGGCGTGGTCGAGGTGGCCCCCGACATGGCCGTCATCACCCTTGGCGTGACCGCCGAGGGCAAGGTCGCCAAGGAGGTTCTGGACCTCAACAGCCAGCACATGGAAGAGACGCTGCGCGTGCTTGCCGACGCGGGGATCGAGGGGCGGGACGTGCAGACACTGAACCTGTCGCTCAACCCGCTCTGGACCAACCGGCGCAACGGCGGCCCCGAGGCCCCGCCCGAAATCACCGGCTTCCAGGCCCGCAACACGGTCTCGGTCCGGGTGCGCGACCTTTCCCGGCTGGGCCTGATCCTAGACGCTGTGGTCAGTGCCGGCGCCAACGAATTCCAGGGCCTCAGCTTCGGGTTGCAGTCCCCCGAGGAGACGCGCGACGAGGCCCGCCGCCGCGCCGTGGCTGACGCCCGCCGCAAGGCCGAGCTTTACGCAGAGGCGACGGGGATGGACCTTGGCTCACTCGTGTCGATCAACGAGGCCGCCGACCAGGGCGGCCCGCGCCCGATGATGGCGGCGGAAATGGCGCGCTCGGCCCGGGCCGTGCCCATCGCCGAGGGTGAGCTGAGCGTCGAGGCCGGGGTCTCCATCGTCTACGAGCTGGAGTGATCGGCGCGCGCCTCAGCGCACCCAGAGGCGCGCCTTCTTGATGCGGTTGCGGATCTGCTGTTCCTTGCGGGGCAGGGCATCGCGGTCGAACATCTCGCGCACCTTGCGGCCCTTGCCCTGGAAGATCATCCGCTTGAACGGCTCATAGTTCTTCAGCACCTTCTTGACCCTGTTCGGGGCTGTCACCGCCTCGAGCGTGTCGATCACGGCGTCGGCCTCGCGGGCGTAGGCCAGTGGCAGCACCCGCCAGTGGCAGGTCGTGTCGCCATCCAGATGCCCGTCGGGCAGGGTCGCGCGCCCGCCCCCGAAGGAATGGATGACCAGCGGCAGGGCAATCTGGTCAAGCCAGGGATAGAGGGGCTGGCAAACCAGCTCGGGCGGCGGTGTGTCGCGGATGGCGGTGGCATATTCCACGAAGCGCGCGCCGAAGGCCGCGGGATCCGCGTGAAAGAACCAGCCCGCGTTGAAATAGAGGTACCGCTCCCAATGCTCGTCCGGCTGGGCCGGGTCGAGGGAGCTTTCGAAATCCAGCCCGAACTGTTCGTAAAGCGCGCCCCAGACCTGGTTGTATCCGGGGCCGTAAAGCTCTTGCGTGGGCCAGGTGTTCTCGCGCTTCATCGAGGCGCTCGGCCGGTCGAAATCGAAGGGCACTCGCGACAGGCTGTCGAGATGCAGCGTGTCGGTGTCGAAGAAAACGAAGGGTTCTCCGGCGGGCAGGGTCGATAGCGCCTCGATCTTGTTGCCGTTTGGATAGGCCGCGCCGAAATGCCGGCTGTGGAACGGGCGGATCTCGGCGCCATGGTCCTCCAACAGGGTGCGGACGGCCGGGTCCTGGATGCGGGGATCCTCGTCGCCCCAAAGCGGGCCGGGCTGCGGCTCGGCCAGGATCAGGCGGCCGGCGAAATCGGGGTTGGCGGCGCGGAACGATACCGCGAACAGCGCAGCCTCGTATTCCAGCCGTCCCGCCTGCACCACGGCCAGCACGTTGAAGGGGCGGGGATTTTCGTCGGTCATGCCCGGAACTTGCCTCGAATGGGATTTTTGCCGACTATAGGGCACAAGGCGCCGGTCACAAAGCGCCCAGGCCATCGAATTCAGAGCGTAACCCCAAGACGCGGGGCGGGGCACCCGCCGCCGCCATGCCGGGAGAGTGCCGATGCTTGAACTGATCGCCTTCGCATTGCTGTCGATGACCGGGTTCGGCCTGGTCCAGCAGGCCCCGGGGGTCGCCCTGGCGCCCGGTGGGGCCCAGGCCACCGAGACCGCCGAGGCTCCATCCCCCGCGACGGGCACCCCCTTGCCCCCGCCCGAGGAACAGGTCGCCACCGGCCGTTTCCTGACCGCGCTGGAGGTCAGGCCGATCCTGTCGGCCACCCGCGCCAACTGGGTCGCCGTGCGGGAGTTCAACGGCCAGGACCTGGTCTACCTGACCCACCTGGAATCCTGGCGCTGCGGCCTGCACGCGGTTTTCTACGGCCTCAACGGCGCGCCCCCCGACACCCGCTGGGAGATGGAGCCTTGCTATCCCGACAGCGCCCAGCCCAACGCCATCAAGGCCGAGGGGCGCGTGCCCTATTTCCAGCAGCCCCTGGGTTCGGTCCAGCAGATCAGCCTGCGCGTGGTCTATGACGACAACAGCGAGGAGACGGCCGAGTTCGATCGCCAATCGGTCCTTTTGCCCTGAGCCTGCCGCCGCTAGGATCGCGCGTCAAAGGGCGCGCGAATGCTGTGCGCCATCTTAGGCCGTGCAGGAAGGGAAGCCCGTCAAGATGCTGAAAACGCAGCCGAACACAAAGCTGAAAACGATCGCAGGTTTCGACCGTATCGGCGAGGAGAACGCCTTTGCCGTGCTGGCCCGCGCGGGCGAGCTGTCGGCGCAGGGGTGCGATGTCATCAACCTCGGGATCGGGCAGCCCGATTTTGCCACCCCGGGCCATATCGTCGAGGCGGCGGTCAAGGCCCTGCGCGACGGCGAACACGGCTATACCCCCGCCACCGGCATCGCCCCGTTGCGCGAAGCGGTGGCCGAGGATCTTGACCGCCGCCACGGCGTCGCGGTCGATCCGGGCCACGTGATGATCGTGCCAGGCGGCAAGGTGACGATGTTCGCGGCCATCCTCATGTTCGGCGAGCCGGGGGCCGAGATCCTCTATCCCGACCCGGGCTTTCCCATCTATCGCTCGATGATCGAGTTCACGGGCGCCACCCCGATCCCCGTCCCCATCCGCGAAGAGAACGGCTTTGCCGTCTCGGCCGAGGAGATGCTGTCGCTGATCACGCCGCGCACGCGGCTCCTGATCGTCAACTCGCCGGCCAACCCCTGCGGCGGTGTCACCCCGCGGGCCGAGATCGACCGCCTCGTCGCGGGGCTGGACGCGCACCCCGGCGTCGCGATCCTGTCGGACGAGATCTATGACCAGATGCTCTACGACGGCGAGGAACACGTCAGCCTGCTGTCCTATCCCTCGATCCGCGACCGGCTGATCCTGTTGAACGGCTGGTCCAAGACCTATGCCATGACCGGCTGGCGGTTGGGCTATTCGGTCTGGCCCGAGGCACTGATCGGTTATGCCCGCAAGCTGGCCGTGAACTGCTGGTCCTGCGTCAACGCCCCGGCCCAGTTCGCAGCACTCGAGGCTTTGCGCGGCCCACAGGTCGCGGTGGCGGAGATGCTGGCCGAGTTCGACGCAAGGCGGGAGCTGGTCGTCGCGGGGCTGAACGCCATCGAGGGGGTCAGCTGCATCCGGCCCAAGGGCGCCTTCTATGCCTTTCCCAACATCACCGGCACCGGCTGGCAGGCCAAGCCGCTGGCATCGGCCCTGTTGGAGGAGGCGGGTGTCGCCACCATCGGCGGCCCCGATTTCGGCACCCTGGGCGAGGGGTATATTCGCCTCAGCTACGCCAACAGCCGCGAGAACATCACCCGCGCGCTGGAGAGGATGGGCGAATTCCTGGCTCGCGGCCGCCAGGGGTGAACCTTCGCTTGGCGACAGGGGGGGTCAGGGGCGGCTTGTCTCGTCCTTGACCGCCTCCATCGACACATGGGTCGAAGTGTTGGCCAGGTGCGGCAGGTTCGAGGCCACGTCCGACAGAAACCGCCGATAGCCCGCGATATCCCGGGTTCGGATCTTCAGCAGGTAGTCGTAACTGCCTGCGATCATGTGACATTGTTCGATCTGCGGTGCGGCGCGCACGGCCTCGTTGAAGGCCTGCAGCGCGGGCTCGGTCGTGTCCGACAGGCGGACCTCGAGAAAGGCGATGTGATCAAGGCCCAGGCGCGCCGGGTCGACGATAGCCCGGAAGCCAAGAATATAGCCCGCCTCGGTCAGCTTGCGCACACGTAGCTGGCAAGGGGTCTTGGACAGACCCACCCGGCGCGCAAGCTCGGAATAGGACAGGCGTCCGTCGCGGCGCAGCTCTTCGATGATGCGATGGTCAAAGCGGTCCAATTGGTCTGTTTCAGACGATTTCATGGGACGTTTCACCTTTGTGATCTGAAAATCAGGTCCGATTGGGCTATGATAAGGGCAAGATTGGACCGTCTGCCACCAGAATCCTACCTATATTGCCAAGGGTAACCGGATCGGAGTTCAGGCCATGATCGCACCTCACCCCGCAGAGACCCCCGAAGCCTCGCCCCCCGTGGCTGCCGCCGCGCCACAGGGCGCGGGCCCGTCGACCCCGGCGCCCGTGGCGACGCCGCCCTCGCTGGCCGAGCTGCGGCGCACCCTCCGGCGCCTGCATCTTGAACCACAGGAGGCGGCGATTGAGCGATTGCTGTCCCGCGACCGTCCCGACGCGGCCCTGCGCGCCCGGGTCCGCGACCGTGCGCAAACCCTGGTCGAGGAGATCCGCGCCGACGCCGCCCCGGGGCTGATGGAGGTGTTTTTGGCCGAATACGGCCTTTCCACCGATGAGGGGATCGCCCTGATGTGCCTGGCCGAGGCGCTTCTGCGCGTGCCCGACGCCGAGACGCTGGATGCCCTGATCGAGGACAAGATCGCGCCCTCGGAATGGGGCGCACATCTGGGGCGCTCCAGCTCCTCGCTGGTCAACGCCTCGACCTGGGCGCTGATGCTGACGGGCAAGGTGCTGCGTGACGGGACCGGCGTGGCCTCGGTCCTGCGCGGGGCCGTGCGCCGATTGGGAGAGCCCGTGATCCGCGTCGCCGTCCAGCGGGCGATGAAGGAAATGGGGCGCCAGTTCGTCCTGGGCCAGACAATCGAGGAAGCGGTCGCGCGGGGCGCACGCCGCCGCAGCCAGGGCTATACCCATTCGTATGACATGCTGGGCGAGGCCGCGATTACCGCCGAGGACGCAAGCAGCTACCATCGGGCCTATGCCGGGGCGATCCGTTATCTGTCCTCCCTGCCGGACGCGGGCGGCGACATCCGCAGCCGGCCGGGCATCTCGGTCAAGCTTTCGGCCCTGCACCCGCGCTACGAGCATACCCAGAAGGACCGGGTGATGGCCGAGCTGGCCCCCCGTCTGCTGGAGCTCGCGCTGATGGCACGCGAGGGCGGGATGGGCCTGAACATCGACGCCGAGGAGGCCGACAGGCTGGAGCTGTCGCTGGACGTGATCGAGGCCGTGCTGGCCGATCCGCGCCTGGCCGGCTGGGACGGGTTCGGCGTGGTGGTGCAGGCCTACGGGCAGCGCGCGCCCGCCGTCATCGACTGGCTGCACGCGCTGGCGCAGAAGCTGGACCGGCGCATCATGGTGCGGCTGGTCAAGGGCGCCTATTGGGATAGCGAGATCAAGCGCGCCCAGGTCGAGGGCACGGCGGGCTTTCCGGTCTTCACCACCAAGCCCGCGACCGACGTCTCCTACATCCTGTGCGCGCGAAAGCTGCTGAGGATGACCGACCGGATCTACCCGCAATTCGCCACCCATAACGCCCATTCGGTCGCCATGATCCTTGAGACGGGGGCCGATCCCGCGAGTTACGAATTCCAGCGCCTGCACGGCATGGGCGAGGCGCTGCACGACCTGGTGATGCGCCGCCACGGCACCAACTGCCGGATCTATGCGCCGGTGGGGGCCCATCGGGACCTTCTGGCCTATCTGGTCCGGCGGTTGCTGGAGAATGGCGCCAACAGCTCCTTCGTGAACCAGATCGTCAACGCCGAGGTGCCCGCCGCCGAGATCGCCGCCGATCCCTTCGACCGGCTGGAGGACGTTGCGCCAATCACGGCCTTGCGCCTGCCGCGCGACCTTTTCCGGCCCGAGCGGACCAACTCCGCCGGCTGGGACCTGCACAGCCCCGCCGAGCTCGAGCGGCTGGAGGCAATGCGCGCACCTTTCGCCGCGCCCCATCGCTGGCACGGCGGTCCCCTGCTGGCCGATGAGGCCGGCGGCGCCACCGGCGAGGAACAGCGCCTCAAGAACCCCGCCGCCCCGGATGAGGAGGTGGGGCGCACCCGCCTGGCAAGCCCGGACCAGACCCGCGCGGCCCTTGCCGCGGCCGCCCCCTGGCGGGCCGATGGGGCGGAGCGGGCCGCGATCCTGACCCATGCCGCCGACCTATTTGAACAATCGACCGGGGAGATCCTTGCCCTGCTGACCCGCGAGGCCGGCAAGACCCTTGCCGACGGCATTGCCGAGCTGCGCGAGGCGGTGGATTTCCTGCGCTATTACGCGGCCCGGATCGAGGATCTGGAGGCCCCGGCGCGGGGTGTCTTCACCTGCATCTCGCCCTGGAACTTTCCGCTGGCCATCTTCACCGGGCAGATCGCGGCGGCGCTGGCCGCGGGCAACGCCGTCCTCGCCAAACCGGCCGAGGCAACGCCCCTGATCGCGCACCTGGCGGTGGGCTTGCTGCACCGGGCTGGGGTGCCGCGCGCCGCGCTGCAATTTCTTCCCGGACCGGGGGGAGAGGTCGGCGCCGCCTTGACCGGGTCTCCGGCCGTGGGGGGCGTGTGCTTCACCGGCTCCACCGCGACCGCCCGCACCATCCACCGGGCGATGGCCGGCACCATGGCCCCCGAAGCCCCCCTGATCGCCGAGACCGGCGGGCTGAACGCAATGATCGTCGATAGCACGGCCCTGCCGCAGCAAGCGGTGCGCGACATCGTCATCTCGGCCTTCCAGTCGGCCGGGCAGCGGTGCTCGGCGCTGCGGATGCTCTATGTCCAGAAGGACGTGGAAGAGGGGTTCCTGAAGATGCTGACCGGCGCCATGGCCGAGCTGCGCCTGGGCGATCCCTGGGAGCCGGCGACCGACGTGGGCCCCGTCATCGACGCCGCCGCGCGCCAGGACATCGACGCCCATGTCGCCCAGGCCCAGGCCCCGGGGCAGGTGCTGTGGCAGGGCCGGATCCCCGAGGATGGGCATTTCGTGGCCCCCACGCTTATTCGCCTGCCGGGCATCGCCGCGCTGGAGCGCGAGGTCTTCGGCCCGATCCTGCATGTGGCAAGCTTCGAGGCCGCCGACCTCGACCGCGTGGTCGAGGAGATCAACGCCACCGGCTATGGCCTGACCTTCGGCATCCACAGCCGGATCGACGACCGGGTGCAGACCGTGGCCAAGCGCATCGCGGCGGGCAATGTCTACGTGAATCGCAACCAGATCGGGGCGATCGTCGGCTCCCAGCCCTTCGGGGGCGAGGGGCTGTCGGGAACCGGTCCAAAGGCGGGCGGACCCCACTACCTGCCGCGGTTCACCCGTGCCGAGGGGCGGGTGGCACCCGCGCCCCGAGGGGCGGGCGCCGCCGATCCCTCAGCGGTGCAGCGCCTTCTGGAGGGCCTGCGCCACACGCCGCGCGGGGTGCTGTCGGTGACCGACCTGCCGGGGCCGACGGGCGAATCCAACCGCCTGACGCGGCTGGGACGGGGGGTGATCCTGTGCCTTGGCCCCGATGCGGACTCGGCCCGCGCCCAGGCCGTGCAGGCCCGCGAGGCGGGCTGTCACCCGGTGATGGTTGCCCCCGGCGCCCGGGGCGCCGACGCGGTCGATGGAGAGCTGGACGCCGAGGCGCTGATCGGTTTGCGTCACTTGGACGGCGTGGCCTGCTGGGGTGACGAGGACCGTTTGCGCAGCCTGCGCGAGGCACTGGCGCAACGTGAAGGGGCAATCGTGCCGCTGATGAGCCAGGCCGACATCATCCCCGGCTGCCTGGTCGAACGTCACGTCTGCGTCGACACCACCGCCGCCGGCGGCAACGCGAGCCTTCTGGCCGCTGCCGGCTGAGACCGGTCAGAGGGGCACGTTCAGTCGAGCGTGCCCCAAGGGTCCCGGGTGGGCGACCCCGGACCGGGCACCATTCGGCATGACTGGCTTTGGCAGCACGTGCGATGGGCGGAAAGTTATAGTTCGCTGTGTCAAACCCGAACGTCCGAACTTCCCTCAGTGGACCTGGCTGCTGAAGAGAGCCCCATCAGATTTTGCCAGCAGGCCGGGTTTCGTGGATAGTGCATGCCTGTCCAAAGGAGCATGCTGGTGCGCCCGACCCTACCACTCATCCTCGTCGCCGCGATCATGGTGCCGAGCATCAGTGCCGCCGACACCAAGGCGGCGAGCTTGCGTGCGAGGTCGGGCACCTTCGACGCATATGGGACGGTTGCCTGTGCACAGGAAGTCGGAGAAGCCCGCGGCACCTGCAACGCAGCGGTAGCCCGCTTCGCCGATGCGGCAGTGGCCAAGGTGACTTTTGCAAACGGCTTTTCGAGATTGCTGATCTTCTCGGACCGGAAATTCATGCGCGGTAATTCAACCATGTCCGGTGTCGGCACCGACGTCGAGTGGCAGCTTTCCGAGGAGATATACTATGTCCGGGTCGACGATCAGCGCTTCGAACTTCCCGAAGGGCTGATCTTCGGAGAGTGAGCCGCGCGAAGGTGTCGCGCGGCCCGTTTTTTGTATCAGCTGCCCGGGGTCAGCTTGTAGATCGTGCCCTCGTCGATCGCGGTGTAGAGGCTGCCATCGGGCCCCATCACCACCGAGCGAAAGCGGCCCGGCTCCATCGGCAAGGTCATCTCTGTCACGTCCTCGACATCGGTGTTCTCGTCGTTGAACTGGATGACGTCGATCCTCTGACCGATCGGCGTGCCGCCGAAGCCAATGCCCATGATGCCCACGACCATCGCACCGTTCCAGTCGCCCCATTGCTCGCCTTCAAGAAAGGCGGCCGAGGAGGTCCCTTGTGACCAGCCATTGTTGTTCCAGATGGGCGGCATGGCGTCGGGATAGGTGTCGAAGTCAGTCATCGGCATGTAGGCCGCCCGCTCGTAGCGGTTCATGCCCTCTTCCTGGTTGGGGCTGTAGCCGCAGTAGTTGTCCGGGCAGTCGCCGCGCCCGGCCATGTTCGGCCGCGGATCCCATCCGGCGTTGCCGCCATTCCGAAGGATGGTGATCTCGTCCGAATGCCATGGCCCGTGCTCGGCGGTGATCGCCGCACCGGTCTTCGGATGAAACGCGATACCCTGAACGTTGCGGTGCCCGTACGTATAGGTCCGCTTGTCGAAGCCTTCCGGCGGCGCGTTCTCAGGATGCGCGTTTCCGTCGGTATCGATGCGTATGACCTTGGAGCCCATCATCGTCGGGCTTTGAGGCACCTCACCATTATGGTTATCGCCCGTTGTGAGGTACAACGCACCGTCCGGACCAAACCGGACACGGCCACCGTTATGCGCGCCCGGGCCGCCGAACGGGTGGTCGGATGCCGCCATCTTGTAGGGCACGTCGTCCACGATGTCCGTGCGGTCGGCGACCGAGGTGAAATCCTCGGCCAAGGTGAACCGCATGAGCCGGTTTGTATGCGGATCCGACATGTTGGATGTCGAGTAGACATAGATGCGGCGGTTGTTGGCAAACTCCGGATCGAAGGCGACGCCCATCATGCCGGCCTGTCCTTCGCAGAACAGATCGGCACCGTTTGACCCGTAGCCTTCCGTTTCGCCAACGCCGTAGAGCGCATTGATCGCACCGTCGGGCATGCGGATCGACAGTCCTTTGCATTTCTCGGTGAACAGCATGGTGCCGTCATCGAGGAACGCCATGTCCCACGGGTTCTCTAGATCGTCCAGGACGACCTCATGTTGCAGGCTTGTGGTGTTCATACCGCTCTGCGCGAGCACCGGAGATGACAGGATGGCAGTTCCGGCAAGCAGGCACCCGACCAGCGGCAGTCTTGAATGAGACTTGTTCCAGTTCATGATTTTCCTCCCAATAATTTGCCCCGAGATCGATCGCGAAACCGCCCGATATCTCGTCTTGGGTGAGGATAATCCTGGGCCGCTTTGTCGTCCCGTGAACAAGGTCTCCACGGTAAGTCTCGGGACCTGTTTCGGTCAACGGGTTTCGCATGGGGCGCCGCCGAACCCCGATCGCTGCCCGCAGTGCGCTATTTGTCGAACGCGGTGGCGACGTAGACCGAAAGGTTGGCGATATCCTCGTCGGACAGCTTTTTGGCCTGCTGGATCATCAGAATGGAATTTGGCCCAAACTTCTCGCCTGCCCGGTAGCGCTCAAGCTTGTCGGCCATATACTCGGGTTCCAGATCGTTGATCTTGGGGTAGCTCGCAGCACCCTGAGCCTTGTTGCCATGGCATCCGCGGCACGACTTCTGGAAGATCTTCTTGGCTGCCTCAATATCCACTTCATGCGCCGGCATGGCCGTGTCGGGCGCATCGGAGGCGTCAGCATAGCTCCCGGCCCATACCGCTGAACTACACAGGACCAGGGACGCGCTCAGAACAAAATTTCTTATCATGTTCGTTCTCTCCTCTGAACGGTTTGACAAGTCCTCTTGTAGACCTTCCTTGCTGTGCCTCCAAGTTGCCGCGCGTGGCGATCCGCGACGAGTGGCGGCTTCGGCTTGGTGACATTCCCCTCGGTTTCGGCCTGCGGAAGTCAAAAATGCCCTGCCGGCTGGGGGCTTAGGTTGGATGCGCTTTGCGTGTCTGATGTCGCACTATATTGGCGCGTCAGAGCAAAACGTCGCGTAATTTGCTGATAAGAGGGGGGGATGGTGGGCGACCCTGGAATCGAACCAGGCGTGGGTCTCCCCGGCGGAGTTACAGTCCGCTGCCGCACCTTGCAGCCCGTCGCCCGCAGACCGGGAAGCCCCGGTCAGCACGGCGGAAATACCGTTGCACCCGGCGACCGTCAACCGAAAAACCGGCCCCTTCGGCGGGTTTTTCCCGCCCTCCGGCGGCGGGTGGGCCGGGGGCGGGCCAAAGCTGCGCCCTTGCGGCACCGGGCGCGGCGTGGCACAGCAGCCCAACCGCCGCAGCCACCGTCGCAGGGGACGCAACATGACCGCGAGATCAGGAAAGAAACCCACCTGGGTCGTCGACAAGGAGCGTGCGCGCAAGGCCAGCGCCGCCGAGACCGTGTGGCTGTTCGGCCTGCACGCGGTGCGCGACGCGTTGATGAATCCCGCCCGCCAGCGCCTGCGCCTGATCGTGACCAAGAACGCCGCCGACAAGCTGGCCGATGCGATCGCCGCCTCGGGGATCGAGCCCGAGATGGTCGACCCGCGCAAGTTCAACGCCCCCATCGACCGCGAGTCGGTGCACCAGGGCGCCGCGCTTGAGGTCAAGCCGCTGGATTGGGGCGGGCTGGATGCCGTGGCCACCCGCGCCGACGGGCCGCAGGGCGCGCCGCGCCTGATCTGCCTCGACCGCGTGACCGATCCGCACAACGTCGGCGCGATCCTGCGCTCGGCCGAGGTGCTGGGCGCGCTGGGCGTCGTCGCCCCCGCCCGCCACTCGGCCCCCGAGACCGGGGCGCTGGCCAAGACCGCCTCGGGCGCGCTGGAGCGGATGCCTTACCTGCGGGTGCGCAACCTGGCGGACGCGATGGTGAGCCTGCGCGAGATGGGCTACCTGCTGCTGGGTCTGGATGGCGAGGCCGACCAGACCATCGAGACCGCGCTTGAGGGGCAGGCCGACCGGCCCGTCGCGCTGGTGCTGGGGGCCGAGGGCCCGGGTCTGCGCGAGCGGACCAAGGAGACCTGCGACCAGCTGGTACGGATCGATGCGGCGGGCAGCTTCGGCTCGCTCAACGTATCGAACGCGGCGGCGGTGGCCCTTTACGCCAGCCGCAGGGGCTGAACCGCCCGATCCCCGGCACTTCACGATTTGATGAAGGGCTTTGCACCTGCGACAACCCGTCCCCATCTTGAATGCATGGGTGCGATCGGAACCTCGCGCCCAACTGTACTGTCCCTCGTTCCATAACTTGCGCCCGGCTCATGGTCCGGGCGCATTTTTCTTTTCCCCGATCCGTTCTTCCGTGCCCGTTTGCGATACGGCTTGCGCAGCCCCGAAGGCGGGCTAGATTTCGGGCCATGAACATGACCGATCCCAACCCCGCACCCGTTCCCGCACCCGATGACGCCACCCTGCGCCGGATCTTCGACGAGGCGCGCGTCTTCGCCTGTGTCGGCGCCTCGGCCAATCCGGCGCGGCCCAGCCATTACGTGTCGCAATTCCTGGTCGACAAGGGTTACCGGGTGATCCCGGTCAATCCGGGCCTTGCCGGGCAAACCCTCTTTGGCGAGACGGTGCGTGCCGATCTGGCCGCCATAGACGAGGCTGTGGATGTGATCGATGTCTTCCGCCAGTCGGAGGCGTTGCCCGGTCTGGTCGAGGAGGCGCTGGCGATGGTGCCGCGACCGGCGGTCCTGTGGGCGCAACTCGGCGTCATCCACCCCGGTGCGGCGCGCCGCGCCCATGACGCGGGCATGACCGTGGTCGAGAATCGCTGTCCCAAGATCGAGTATCCGCGCCTTTACGCGAACCGCTGAGGCGCGGGCGGCTTCCCTTCGGGCGCATCAGCCCCGGGGGCGGGCGGCCTTTTCGGCGATGCCGGACGTGCCGGCGCGGCGGGCCAGCTCGTCGGCGATATCGGCAAGATCGACATCGCGGGCGGCACACATCACCAGCAGATGGAAGATCACGTCAGCGGCCTCGGCGGTCAGGTGGGCGCGGTCTCCGCGCACGGCGGCCACCACGGCCTCGACCGCCTCCTCGCCGAATTTCTCAGCGCATTTGTCGGGTCCCTGCGACAGCAGCTTGGCGGTCCAGCTCGTGTCGGGGTCGGCACCCTTGCGGGCGGCGACGGTGCGGGCAAGCTCGGCCAGCGGCGCAAGCCGGACAAGGGGATCAAGGGGATCGGTGGGCTGATCGGTCATCGGATGCTCCTTGCGGCCTCGTCTGCGGGGGCGCGGGGGGCGGCCCCTTCGGCAGGCACGGTCTGGCGGACGGGAATACCGGCCCGGGCCATGTGCGCCTTGGCCTCGGCGATCGTGTGATCCCCGAAATGGAAGATCGAGGCCGCCAGCACCGCAGAGGCGCCGCCCTCGGTCACCCCTTCGACAAGGTGGTCCAGATTGCCGACCCCGCCCGAGGCGATCACCGGCACGCTGACTGCGTCCGACACGGCGCGGGTCAGCGGCAGGTTGAAGCCCGCGCGCGTGCCGTCCCGGTCCATCGAGGTCAGAAGGATTTCGCCCGCGCCCTTGGCCACGACCGTGCAGGCAAACTCGACCGCGTCGATGCCGGTGCCGCGCCGGCCGCCGTGGGTGAAGATCTCCCACTTGCCGGGGCTGACGGTGCGGGCGTCGATGGCGACCACGATGCACTGGCTGCCGAAGCGGTCGGCCGAGCGGGCGACCACGTCGGGGTCGGCCACGGCTGCCGAGTTGAAACTGACCTTGTCGGCCCCTGCCAGCAGCAGGGCGCGCACATCCTCGGGGGTGCGCACGCCGCCGCCGATGGTCAGCGGCATGAAGCACTGCTCGGCGGTGCGGGTGGCCAGATCGTACATCGTGCCCCGGTTCTCGTGGGTGGCGTTGATGTCCAGAAAGCAAAGCTCGTCGGCGCCGGCGGCATCATAGGCGCGCGCGGCCTCCACGGGGTCGCCCGCGTCCACCAGGTCGACGAAGTTGACGCCCTTGACGACACGCCCGTCCTTGACGTCGAGGCAGGGAATGATCCGGGTCTTGAGCATGCGGGCTCCTATCCGTGTCGGGGCGCTGGGGGCGGCGCGGGGCCCCCTCGCGGCCTTTTACGGCCCGGGTGGGGCGGTGACCAGACCAAATGCCGGGGGAACGGGCCGGGTGCGGCCACGTTGACCAAGGCACCGGCATGCCGCCGGGCCCCACAGCAGGAGAATGACATGCCCTTCCCGATCACCCGCCCGATCACCCGCCCGATGACCCGCACGCTTGCCGCCGCGGCGCTTGCCCTTGCCGCCGGCCTGACCGCCACCGCCGGGCCTGCTGCCGCCGGCCTGACCGGGGGCGATTACGAGACGCGCAGCACCGACAAGCCCGTGGCGCAGGTGATGGACGCGCTGGAAAAGGCCGTAAACGAGGCCGGCGCGACCGTCTTCGCCCGCGTCGATCACACCAAGGGCGCCGAGGAGGTTGGCCTTGGCATGCACGAGGCGCAGCTTCTGATCTTCGGCAACCCCAAGCTGGGCACCCCCGCCATGAACGCAGATCCGCTGGCCGGTCTGGTGCTGCCGCTGCGGGTGCTGGTCTACCGCGATCCGGTCTCGGACGAGACCAAGGTCGTTTATGAGGAAGTCGACGAGATGTTCGACGACCTCAAGATCGACGACGACGCGGAATACGTGAAGAAGATGGAAGAGGCGCTGGAGAAGCTGACCGAGAAGGCGGTCGAATAACGCCGGCCGCCAAGGTCGCCGCAAAAGACGGGGCAGGGCAGGCGGTCACCGCCGCCCGGCCCCTCCGTTTTCGACTGCAGACAAGGGGTCAGGCGAGGACGCGCAGCGCCTCGGCCAGGTCCAGCGCCCCGTCGTAAAGCGCCCGACCCGAGATCGCGCCGTCCAGCGGCGCGCCGCTGTCGCGCAGCGCCTTCAGGTCGGCCAGGGACGACACCCCGCCCGAGGCGATCACCGGGATCGAGACCGCATTGGCCAGCGCCGCCGTCTCGGCCACGTTGGGGCCCTGCATGGCGCCATCGCGATTGATGTCGGTATAGATGATCGCGGCAACGCCCGCGTCCTCGAACTGGCGGGCTAGGTCGGTGGCGTCGATCTCGGTCTCCTCGGCCCAGCCGCGGGTCGCGACCTTGCCGTGGCGCGCGTCGATGCCCACGGCAATCCGGCCCGGATGTTTGCGCGCGGCCTCGCGGACCAGCTCGGGGTTCTCGACGGCGACGGTGCCCAGAATCACCCGGCGAATGCCCTTTTCCAGCCAGGCGTCGATCGTCGCCATGTCGCGGATGCCACCGCCCAGCTGCGCCGGCACGTCGACCGCGGCCAGAATCGCCTCGACGGCCTCGGCATTGACGGGCCGCCCCTCGAACGCGCCGTTCAGGTCCACCAGGTGCAGCCATTCGCATCCCGCGTCGACGAAGGCACGGGCCTGGGCGGCGGGGTTGTCGCTGAAGACGGTCGCTTCGTCCATTTCACCCTTGAAAAGACGCACGCACTGGCCGTCCTTGAGGTCGATGGCGGGGTAGAGGATCATGGGGGCAGGCCTTTCGTTTTCCGTGCCGCTCTGTGCCACGCAGGGCGACAAATGGCCAGACGCTGCGTCACGCGGCCGGGTCCTGCGCGCCCGCGCGCAGAGCGACCCCACGTCAGTCTTGCCCGCGGGGCCGCTCGCCGAGCAGACTGTCAGCTATATCGTCAGGGAGGATGATAACAATGCGTAAAGTTCTGAGCCTCGGCGCCCTTGCCGTGATGTTTGCAACCACGACACAGGCGGCCCCTCCGTCGGGCATCTACCAGACCGAGCGCGGCGACACCGGCGGCTTTCTGCACGTGGTGATGGGCCCCTGTGCCAAGGCCCCCGCCAAGGCCTGCGGCACGATCAAGTCGGCCTTCGACAAGAACAACAAGCCGCGAGGTGATTACGAGCATGCGGGCAAGCCCATCGTCTGGGACATGTCCGAGAATTCCGACGGCTCCTTCTCGGGCGGCAAGATCTGGGCCCCCGACCGGGACAAGACCTACCGCTCGAAGATGAGTGTCGACGGCAGCCGGCTGAAAGTGTCGGGCTGCATCGGGCCGATCTGCCGCTCGCAGAGCTGGCAGAAGGTCAAGTAAGGGGCGCGGGGCGGGCAACACCCGCCCCCTGCCTTTGCCTTGCAAGACGCGCCCCCGGCGCGGGGGCGCGGACGGCCCTCCTGTCAGGGGGCCCAGCGCAGGAAATTGGCGATCATCCGCAGCCCGTCGGCCTGGCTTTTCTCGGGGTGGAACTGCATCCCCAGCAGGTTGTCGCGGCCGATGATGGCGGTGATGTCACCGGCATAATCCACGTGGGCGATGCGATGCGCGCCCGGATCTGCCACCGCCATGTGATAGCTGTGCACGAAATAGGCATGCGCCCCCGCGCCAATGCCCTCCAGCACCGGGTGCGGATTGTCGATCACCAGGTCATTCCAGCCCATGTGCGGCACCTTCAGCGACGGGTCCGCCGGCCGGATCGGCACCACCTCGCCCCCGATCCAGTCGAAGCCGGGGGTCTGGCTGTATTCATGGCCGGTGGTGGCCAGCATCTGCATGCCGACGCAGATCCCCAAGAAGGGGCGGGCGCGGGTGATCGCGGCCTCCTCGACCGCCTCGAACAGGCCCGGCACATCCAGCAGGGCGCGGCGACAGGCCGGGAAGGCTCCGTCTCCCGGCAGCACGATGCGGTCGGCGCGGCGCACCACCTCGGGGTCCGAGGTAACGACGACATCGCCGGCATCCACTTCGCGCGCCATCCGTTGGAACGCCTTCTCGGCCGAGTGCAGGTTGCCGCTGTCGTAGTCGATAAGCGCCGTCAGCACGTCAGAGGGCCCCCTTGGTCGAAGGGATCTCGTCGGCCTTGCGCGGGTCGGTTTCGACCGCCTCGCGCAGGGCGCGGGCGACGGATTTGAACGCGGCCTCGGCAATGTGGTGGCTGTTGATCCCGTGCAGCGCGTCGACATGCAGGGTGATGCCGCCGTGGGTCGCCAGCGCCTGGAAGAACTCGCGCACCAGCTCGGTATCGAAGCGGCCGATCTGGGCGGTGGGCAGGGCGACGTTCCACACCAGGAAGGGCCGGCCCGACAGGTCCAGCGCACAGCGCACCAGCGCGTCGTCCATAGGCAACAGGCAGGCGCCGTAGCGGCGGATGCCGCGCTTGTCGCCCAGCGCCTTGCCCAGGGCCTGACCCAGGGCGATGCCGGTATCCTCGACCGTGTGGTGATCGTCGATGTGCAGATCGCCCGTCGCGCGGATCGTCATGTCGATCAGCGAATGCCGCGCCAGCTGGTCCAGCATGTGATCGAAGAATCCGACGCCGGTCTGGTTGTCGTAACGGCCCGAGCCGTCGAGGTCGATCTCGACGGTGATGTCCGTCTCGGCGGTCTTGCGGGTGATCTTGGCGGTCCGCATCAGTCGTCCTTTCGGTGATGTGGGCCGCTTATAGGGCGGTGGGCGTAGGCTTGCCAAGGGCGCCGCGGCAGGGGGCCACCGGGCGTTGCCCGCGCTCCTCTACCCGCGTTGTGGCGGCTTTGGGTCGGAAATCGGGTGGGTTCAGGTTGACCAAGGGGAAGACAATGCGCAGGGGCGCCTTTCGTTCCCGATATATTTAGGGAAACCCGAAGTGATATCAGGGCGTTATCCCGGCAATGAACCGATGCACATTCTGTGGGGCGACGCCGATGAATATGGCGCGTCCCTGTCATCGGAAAGACAGCCCCCTCGGACCATCTGTCCGTGGATCCGACCGGCGCGCAGCGGCCCACACCGCAAGGGGCGCTTGGTCGAACGCTAGCAAACTGTAACGATTGGAGAAGTGCAATGAACCGCAAGTCCCTCAGAACGGCCGCTTTCGCCTCGCTCATGGCCACGGCCGCTACCTTTGCCGTGGCGCCCATGGCCTCGGCCACGGTGCTGGAACTCCCCGATGTCGACAGCACGGTCGTCTTCACCAGTGCCAGCCGTGTCGTCGCGTCCAACCAGCCGATGGAGATCCCCGGCGAGGCCGAGGCCGCCTCGCTCGACGTGTCCAGCCCGCTGCTGGGCCAGGAGGTGCGGACCGCCGACGGTCTGGAGCTTGGCCGCGTCGTCCAGGTTCAACTGATGCCCGACAACGAGCGCAAGCGCGTCATCGTTGACGTGAACCCCAAGCTGGGTCGCGGCAAGGTCGCCTATTTCTACACCGGCCGCATCAGCGACGGGACCGAGCGTCCGCTGGCCGTGAACGCCAATGGCCAGGCCGCCGCCACCGTCAGCGGCCAGACGACCGCGACCGGCACGACGACCGCGACGGGCACGACGACCGCCACGGGCGGGACCACGACCCAGGCTGGCACTCAGGCCGGTACCACGGGCGTATCGGCATCGACCTCCGGGTCGGTTTCCGGCTCTGCCAGCGGCTCGACCTCGGGCAGCACCAGCAGCTCGGACAGCGCAAAAGCTTCGAGCAGCACCTCGGGCAGCGCCTCGGGTTCCAGCAGCGCCAGCGCCTCCTCGTCGGGCAGCGATATGGACATGGATGACGGTGATGACCGGGATGACGACGACGGCAAGTCGAAGTCGAAATCCAAGTCCAAATCCAAGTCGAAATCCAAATCCAACGTGAACGCCGGGGCCGGCAACGGCTCGGAAGACATCGATGGTGATGGCCAGGACGACGATCCGGGTAACTCGGAAGGCAAGAACAACGGCGGCGACTGATCTTTCGCCAAAGCCGCAGTTCACCAAAGGGTCGCGCCGCATGGCGCGGCCCTTTTTCGTGCGCAACGGGAAGGGGAGGAAGGGGGCACGGCACTGCCCGGGGGCATGCAGGCGGCGGCGGGCTTGGCCCGGCGCGCATGCAATCGATGATAGGAAAAATTGGAGCGGGCGAAGAGATTCGAACTCTCGACCCCAACCTTGGCAAGGTTGTGCTCTACCCCTGAGCTACGCCCGCGTCCGTGGGTAAGCGGGTGCTACCCCAAGGCGAGGAAGGCTGCAAGGGGCAATGCGCGTTAGCCCTCTCGCAAGGGGCAGAGCGACATGGGGGAGGGGCAGAAACGCAAAATGGCCGCCCGAGGCGACCATTTGCAAACTGCCATCCGGCAGACCCAATTGGAGCGGGCGAGGCGATTCGAACGCCCGACCCTAACCTTGGCAAGGTTATGCTCTACCCCTGAGCTACGCCCGCTTCCTTGGGTAGGGGGTGAATAATAATCAGGCCCCGGCTTCGCAAGCGAAAAATCACGGCCCGGCGGAAAAAATCCGCGCGCCCCGTGATGTGGCCCGCCAAGCCCCTTCAACGGCGTCTTCCGGCATGCATGCCGCCCAACCCCGGAGTTGAGGCAGGTCAATGAACGGGGCGTCGCAGGGCGGTAGAACCAAGGCGTTACCCGACGAGCGATGGAGGAAATCATGCTGCGTCTTGCGATACCGATACTGTTCGCTGCCGGTCCGGCCCTGGCCGATGCCGGCGAGTATGGCCACATGCGATGGGGGGACGGCTACGGGGTCGGAATGATCTTCGGCCCCGTGATCTGGCTGATCGTGCTGGGTCTGGTGGTGGCCGGGGTGATCTGGCTTGTGCGCCAGACCGAAACACCCGCCGGCGGCCACCGTCCGCCCACGGGCGCGCTGACGGAACTGGACCTGCGCCTGGCGCGGGGCGAGATCGACGGCGATGAATATGCCGCCCGCAAGAAGCTGTTGAACAGCTAGCGGGCGACCACGAAAAAGGGGGGCGCCAGCGGCGCCCCCCTTCGATTGTGCCAAGGTTGCTTTGTGCCGCGGCTCAGGCGCCGGTGGCGGCGCGGGCCTTTTGCTTGCGGCGGCGGCGTTGACGCAGCAGGTTCAGCCCCTCGACCCCGCCGGCAAAGACCATGGCGGCGTAGATGAAGCCCCGCTCGATGTGGAAGCCCATGCCATCGGCCACCAGTGCCATGCCCACCATGACCAGGAAGGCCAGGGCCAGCATCTTGGTCGACGGGTGGGAGGACACGAAGCTCGAGATCGGCTCGGCCGCGGCCATCATCACCAGGATCGCCACGATCACGGCGGCGACCATCACCTCGATATGATCGGCGATGCCGACGGCTGTGATGACGCTGTCCAGCGAGAAAACCAGGTCCAGGATCATGATCTGCGCAATGACGGCCATGAAGGTGCTGGTGACCTTGCGCTTGACCTCTTCCTCGCCCTCGACCTCGTCGAAGATCTCGGTCGCGGCCTTCCAGATCAGGAACAGGCCGCCCGCGATCAGGATGAGGTCCCGCCAGCCCAGGTCGAACCCCATCACGGACATGAAGGGCTCCTTCAGCGACACGATCCAGGCGATCGAGAACAGCAGCAGGATGCGCAGGATCAGCGCCCCGGCAAGCCCGACGATGCGGGCGCGGGCGCGCTGTTCTTCGGGTAGCCTTTCGGCGGCGATGGAAATGAAGATGACGTTGTCCACGCCGAGCACGATCTCGAGGATGGTCAGCGTGAAGAAGGAGGCCCAGACGGCCGGGTCGTTCAAAAGTTCAAGCATGGACAGGTCCTTGGGAATTTGCGGATCAACCACCGGATGCGCATTGTGTTCCCGTTCACTTCACGCCGGATGAACCGGGGCGGGCGGCGCGTGGCCTGAACCGCGCGCCGCCGGGCGTGCCCCGTGAGGTCCCGGTGACGCCGGGAGGCCCGATCGGCCCACGGGCCGAGGGCGGATAGTTACTCCAGCTCGACCAGCAGGTCCTTGGCGTCGATCTGGGTGCCCGGCGTCACATGGACCGCCTTGACGGTGGCGTCCCGCTCGGCGTGGATGCCGGTTTCCATCTTCATCGCCTCGATCGTCAGCAGCAGGTCGCCCTTTTGCACCTTGCGTCCCGCCTGGGCCGCGACGGTGGCGACCGTGCCGGGCATGGGGGCGCCGACGTGATCGGGATTGCCGGTCTCGGCACGCGGACGGCTTGCGGTCGCGGCCTGCACCGCCCGGTCGGCGATGTTGATGACGCGGGGTTGGCCGTTCAGCTCGAAGAAGACCCGGACATGGCCATCGTCGCGGGTCTCGCCCACGGCCTGAAGACGGACCTCGAGGGTCTTGCCGGGGTCGATCTCGGCGGTGATCTCCTCGCCCGGCTCCATGCCGTAGAAGAACGTATGGGTGGGCAGGGCGCGGACGGGGCCGTAATCCTCGTGCCGGGCGACGTAATCCAGAAAGACCTTGGGATACATCAGGTAGCCGTTGAGATCCTCGTCATCGATCTCGATCTCCAGCTTTTCCTCGAGCGCGCGGCGCTCGGCCTCAAGATCCGCAGGCTCCAGCAGCGAGCCGGGGCGCACGGTGATCGGCTTCTCGCCCTTCAGCACCTTTTTCTGGATCGCCTCGGGGAAGCCGCCGTGAGGCTTGCCGACATAGCCCTTCATCAGGGTGACAACGCTTTCGGGGAAGCTGACCTCGGTTTCGGGGTTCAGCACGTCGGCACAGCTCAGCCCCTGGCTGACCATCATCAGGGCCATGTCGCCCACGGTCTTGGCGATGGGCGTGACCTTGATGACATCGCCGAACATCTGGTTCACCTCGGCATAGGTGTGCGCCACCTCGTGCCAGCGGTCTTCAAGGCCCATGCTGCGGGCCTGAGCCTTGAGGTTGGTGACCTGACCGCCGGGCATCTCGTGCAGGTAGACCTCGGACGAGGGGGCCTGAACGCCCGACTCGAAGGCGGCATATTGGGCGCGGACGTTTTCCCAATAATTGTTGATGCTGCGCACCGCCGCCATGTCGAGCCCGGTGGCGCGGTCGGAATGGCGCAGGGATTCGACCAATGTGCCCAAGGGTGCCTGACTGGTGTTGCCCGACAGCGGGTCCATCGCGCAATCGACCGCGTCGGCACCCGCCTCGGCTGCGGCCAGCAGGGTGGCACCCGCGAAGCCTGCGGTGTCATGGGTGTGAACGTGGATCGGCAGGCCGGTTTCTTCCTTGAGGGCCTTGACCAGCAGGCTGGCGGCGGCGGGCTTCAGCAGGCCGCCCATGTCCTTGATACACAGGATGTGGGTGCCAGCGGCCTTCAGCTCGCGGCCCATCTCGACATAATACTTCAGGTCGTATTTCGCCCGCTCGGGGTCCAGCACGTCGCCGGTGTAGCAGATCGCGGCCTCGAGCACCTTGTTCGAGTCCAGCACCGCGTCCATCGACACGCGCATGTTCTCGACCCAGTTCAGCGGATCGAAGACGCGGAACAGATCGATCCCCGTCTCGGCGGCCTGATGCACGAAGGATTGCACCACATTGTCGGGATAGTTGGTGTAGCCCACCCCGTTCGAGCCGCGCAGAAGCATCTGTGTCATCAGGTTCGGCATGGCCGCGCGCAGGTCGCGCAGGCGCTGCCACGGGCATTCCTGCAGGAAACGGTAGGCCACGTCGAAGGTGGCCCCGCCCCAGCATTCCACGCTGAAAAGCTGCGGCAGGTTGGCGGCATAGGCGGGCGCCACGCGGATCATGTCGACCGAGCGCATGCGGGTCGCCAGCAGCGACTGGTGGCTGTCGCGCATGGTGGTGTCGGTGACCAAAAGTTGCTTCTGGGCCAGCATCCAGTCGGCCACGGCCTGCGGGCCCTCACGCTCCAGCAGGGTGCGGGTGCCTTCGGGCAGCGCGCCGCCTGCGGGTGAGGCGGGGCCGGTCGCGGGCAGGGGCGCGCGGGGGGCGCGGACCTCGGCGGGGCGGGCGCGGCCCTTGGTCTCGGGGTGGCCGTTGACGGTGACGTCGGCGATATAGGTCAGGATCTTGGTCGCCCGGTCGCGCCGCTTGGCAAAGTTGAAAAGCTCGGGCGTCTGGTCGATGAATTTCGTGTGGTATTCGTTGTTCAGGAAGGTCGGGTGCTTGAGCAGGTTCTCGACGAAGGCGATGTTGGTCGACACGCCCCGGATGCGAAATTCGCGCAGGGCCCGGTCCATGCGGGCGATCGCGGCCTCGGGGGTGGGGGCCCAGGCGGTGACCTTTTCCAGCAGGCTGTCGTAGTAGCGGGTGATGACCGCGCCCGAATAGGCGGTGCCGCCGTCAAGGCGGATGCCCATGCCGGTTGCACCGCGATAGGCGGTGATGCGGCCGTAATCGGGTATGAAATTGTTCTGCGGATCCTCGGTGGTGATCCGGCATTGCAGGGCGTGGCCGTCAAGGGTCACGTCATACTGGGTGGCGGTGCCGGTGGCCTCGACCAGACTCTTGCCTTCGGCGATCAGGATCTGGGCGCGGACGATGTCGATGCCGGTCACCTCTTCGGTGACGGTATGCTCGACCTGAACGCGGGGGTTCACCTCGATGAAGTAGAACTCGCCCGAGTCCATATCCATCAGGAACTCGACCGTGCCCGCGCATTCGTAATTCACATGCTCGCAGATCTTCTTGCCAAGATTGCACAGGTGTTCGCGCTGCGTGTCCGACAGATAGGGGGCGGGGGCGCGTTCCACGACCTTCTGGTTGCGCCGCTGGACCGAGCAGTCGCGTTCCCACAGATGGTAGATGTTGCCCTGACTGTCGCCGAGGATCTGCACCTCGACATGGCGGGCACGCAGGATCATCTTCTCCAGATAGCCCTCGCCGTTGCCGAAGGCGGCCTCGGCCTCGCGGCGGCCTTCGCGGACCTTTTCTTCCAACTCGTCCTCGGAGGCGATCGGGCGCATGCCGCGCCCGCCGCCGCCCCAGCTGGCTTTCAGCATCAGCGGATAGCCCACTTCGGCGGCCTCGGCGCGGATCTTGTCCATGTCGTCGCCCAGCACCTCGGTGGCGGGGATGACCGGCACGCCGGCCTCGATGGCGACGCGGCGGGCGCTGGCCTTGTCGCCCAGCTTGCGCATGGTCTCGGCGCGCGGGCCGATGAAGCGGATGCCGGCGGCGTCGCAGGCGTCGACCAGCTCGGGGTTTTCCGACAGAAGGCCATAGCCGGGGTGGATGGCGTCGGCGCCGGACATGCGGGCGACGCGGATGATCTCCTCGATCGACAGATAGGCCGAGACGGGGCCCATGCCCTCGCCGATCCGGTAAGCCTCGTCGGCCTTGAAGCGGTGCAGCGACAGCTTGTCTTCTTCGGCGTAGACGGCGACGGTGCGTTTGCCCAGTTCGTTGGCGGCGCGCATCACGCGGATGGCAATCTCGCCCCGGTTCGCGATGAGGATCTTGGAGAATTCGGCCATATGGTCCTTGCCCTTTCTGCTCCGGCGGCGGCGCCGGATCGTGAGGTGATGCGTGTCGGATGCGTCTCCGGGCGCATGGGGCCCGGGGGCGTCTTGCTGCAGTGCGGCTAACCTAGGCGGACAGCGCCGCCGGGATCAAGCTGTCTTCGGCGCCGGACGGGGGACGGGGCCCCGGGTGGCGCCCGCGACGGGCGCGGCCATCGGGGGGAAGGCGCCGACATGCGCCAGGCGGTCGCGGGCCTCGACCGGGCGGGCGACGCCGATCTGGCCGAGGGTCGAGATGATGTCCTCGGTCAGGATATGGGCGGCGTGGGCCGCGCCCTTGGCCCCGAAGGCCCCGAGTCCGTAATGGAAGGCCCGGCCCAGCATGACGAAATCGGCCCCAAGCGCGATGGCGCGCACGATATCGAGGCCCGAGCGGATGCCCGAATCGAAGATCAGCGGGTAGTCGGGGCCCACCGCCGCCCGCACTGCCGGCAGCACCGAGACCGAGGAGGGCGACGCGTCGAACTGCCGCCCCGAGTGGTTCGAGACCCAGGCCGCCGCCACACCCATGTCGCGCAGGCGCAGGGCGTCGGCGGGCTCCATCACGCCCTTGACGATGACCGGCCCGTCCCATTCGCCGAGCGTCTCGGCGAGGTAGTCCCAGTCAGGAGCGGTGCGGAGCAGGTAGCCCATGTGCTTGGTCGAATCGAGCGAACCCTCGGGCCGCTCGGCCAGGAAGCGGGCGTAATCCTCCATCAGGCGCAGGCGGGGCCGGCCGTGGCGCAGGGTGCCCAGCGCCCAGGCAGGGCGCATCGCGACCTGGGCCAGGATCGACGGCGAGATCTTCATCGGCTGGTTGAGATGGGCGCGGCGCTGACGCTCGCGCCGGGCAGGGGCGGGAATGTCGGCCGTCACGACAAGGGTGTGGAAGCCGCACTCGCGCGCCCGGCGCAGGATGTCGCGGCGCACATCGGTATCGCGGGTCGGGTAAAGCTGGAACCAGCCCTGGTCGCCGATATGGGGTTTGACCGTGTCGGGCAGGTGGCAGGCGACGGTGGAAAGCCCGTAGGGAATGCCCAGATCGCGGGCCAGGGCGGCCAGGATCATCTCGGCCCCGGGCCAGATCATCCCCGACATGCCCACCGGCGCCACCCCGAAGGGCAGCGGATAGTCGCGGCCCAAGAGCGTCGTGCGCAGGTCGGGCGCCACCTCGCCGCGCAGGATCGCGGGGGTGAGCAGGACCCGGTCGAGATCCTCCTCGTTGCGGGACTTGGTGGTTTCCTCGCCGGTCGCGCTGTCAAGATATTCCCATGCGAAATGCGGGATCCGCCGTTTCGCACGCCGCCGCAGATCGGAGATCGCGGGATAATCGAGATCCAGGTCCATGCGCGTTTTTTGCAGCCGGTTCGCGCCTTGGCAAGTGGGCTTGTCCGCCTCCGGCGGGGATATTTGGGCGACAATGAAGGGGGCGGCACCGCCCCTGGTTGAACCGGGCGCGGCCGAAGCGGCCGGGGGGTGAGCGGGCCGGGGCGGGGCAGACGAACAATAGAAGAACAAACTTTAAACTTCCGCGCCGAGCCCCTATCATGTGCCCATGAGCGATTTTGACGATATCGACGCGTTCGACGGCGCTGCGGCGGCCAGCCTCTCGGCGCGGGCAATGGCGGCGCGGCCGGCGCCCTACCTGGACGATCTGAACCCCGCGCAGCGCGCGGCGGTCGAGGCTTTGGACGGGCCCGTGCTGATGCTGGCGGGGGCGGGCACGGGCAAGACCAAGGCCCTGACCACGCGCATCGCGCATCTTCTGAATTCGGGCCGGGCGTGGCCGAATGAGATCCTGGCCGTGACCTTCACCAACAAGGCCGCGCGCGAGATGAAGACGCGCGTCGGCCGGCTTTTGGGCCAGGCCGTCGAGGGGGTGCCATGGCTGGGCACGTTCCACGCGATCTGCGTCAAGCTGCTGCGCCGCCACGCGGAGCTGGTGGGGCTGAAATCCAGCTTCACCATTCTGGACACCGATGACCAGATCCGCCTGCTCAAGCAGCTGATCGCGGCGGCACAGATCGACGAGAAGCGTTGGCCCGCCCGACAGCTGGCGCATATCATCGACGGCTGGAAGAACCGCGCCTGGACGCCGGCGAACGTGCCTGCTTCGGAGGGCACCGCCTACAACGGGCAGGGGGTGCCCCTTTACGCCGCCTACCAGGAGCGGCTTCGGACCCTGAACGCGGTGGATTTCGGCGACCTGCTGCTGCATGTCGTCACGATCTTCCAGACCCACGAGGATGTGCTGGAGCAGTATCGCCGCCGCTTCAAATACATCCTGGTGGACGAGTATCAGGACACCAATGTCGCCCAATACCTATGGCTGCGCCTGCTGGCGCAGGGGCATCGCAACATCTGCTGTGTCGGCGACGACGACCAGTCGATCTATGGCTGGCGCGGGGCCGAGGTTGGCAACATCCTGCGGTTCGAGAAGGACTTCCCGGGCGCCACGGTGGTCCGGCTGGAACAGAACTACCGCAGCACGCCGCATATCCTGGCCGCCGCCTCGGGCGTCATCGCGGCCAACAAGGGGCGGTTGGGCAAGACCCTGTGGACCGCCGAGACCGAGGGCGAGAAGCTGCGCCTGATCGGTCATTGGGATGGCGAGGAGGAGGCCCGCTGGATCGGCGAGGAGGTCGAATCGCTGCAGCGGGGCAGCCGCGGGATGGAGCCGGTGTCGCTGGACGCCATGGCGATCCTGGTCCGCGCCAGCCACCAGATGCGCGCCTTCGAGGACCGGTTCCTGACCATCGGGCTACCTTACCGGGTGATCGGGGGGCCGCGATTCTACGAGCGGATGGAGATCCGCGATGCCATGGCCTATTTCCGCGTGGCCACCAGCCCCGAGGATGACCTGGCCTTCGAGCGGATCGTCAACACCCCCAAGCGCGGGCTGGGTGACAAGGCCCAGCAGAAGATCCAGCAGGCGGCCCGCTCCAACGGGGTCAGCCTGGTAGAGGGCGCGCGGATCCTGCTGCAGGCCAAGGGGCTGGGCGGCAAGGGGGCGGGAGAGTTGCAGCGCCTGGTCGAGGGGATCGGCCGCTGGCACGGGGCGATCCTGGACGGGCGGCAGAGCCATATCGAGATCGCCGAGACGATCCTGGAGGAATCGGGCTACACCGAGATGTGGCAGAACGACAAGACGCCCGAGGCGCCGGGCCGGCTTGACAACCTCAAGGAACTGGTCAAGGCGCTGGAAAACTTCGACAATCTTCAAGGATTTCTGGAGCATGTCAGCCTGGTGATGGACAACGAGACCGACGCCGGCGAGGAGAAGGTCAGCATCATGACCCTGCATGCCGCCAAGGGCCTTGAGTTCCCGGTGGTGTTCCTGCCGGGCTGGGAGGATGGCCTGTTCCCCTCTCAGCGGTCGATGGATGAAAGCGGCCTGAAGGGTCTGGAGGAGGAGCGGCGGCTGGCCTACGTGGGCATCACACGGGCCGAGCAGCTTTGCACCATTTCCTTTGCCGCCAACCGGCGGGTCTTTGGCCAGTGGCAATCGGCGCTGCCGTCGCGCTTCATCGACGAGCTGCCCGAGGCCCATGTCGAGGTGCTGACCCCGCCGGGGCTTTACGGCGGGGGCTACGGGGCGGCGGGCATGGCGACCAGCGCCTCGCCGGCCAGCGTCGGCATCGGATCGGACCTGCACGAGAAGGCCAGCCGCGCGGATGTCTACAACTCTCCGGGCTGGCGGCGGATGCAGAGCCGGGCGAGCGAGCGGGGCATGTCCCAGCCGCGCGAAAGCCGCAACGTGGTAATCGACCTCGAGGCGGTGAGCGCCTTTTCCGAGGGCGACCGGGTCTTCCACCAGAAGTTCGGCTATGGAGCCGTGGCGGGGATTGAGGGCGACAAGCTGGAGATCGCCTTCGACAAGGCCGGCACCAAGAAGGTCGTGGCCCGTTTCGTGGTCGCGGCGGCCGAGGCGGGCGACGTGCCCTTCTAGGGTCTCGCCCCGAAAGCCGGGTGCCCGAATGCAAAGGGCCGCCGCCCCGATGGGGGACGGCGGCCCGGTATGCCAGAGCTTCGGCGCTTACTTCAGCAGGTTCAGCAGCTCTTTCGCGGCCTCTTCCGAGGAGGCGGGATTCTGGCCGGTGACCAGCTTGCCGTCCACAACCACGAAGGAGCCCCAGTCGGCACCCTTCTCGTATTTGCCGCCCTTCTCCTGAAGCATGTCCTCCAGCAGGAAGGGGACCACGTCGGTGAGGCCGACAGCCTCTTCCTCGGTGTTGGTGAAGCCGGTGACGCGGCGGCCCTTGACCAGCGGCTCGCCGTCCTTGCCCGTGACGTGGCGGAACACCGCCGGGGCGTGGCAGACCGCGCCGACGGGGCGATCCGAATGGGCGAAGCTTTCGATCAGACGGCGGCTTTCGTCGGATTCGGCCAGGTCCCACATCGGGCCGTGGCCGCCGGGGAAGAAGACCGCGTCATATTCATCGGCGTTGATCTGCGACAGGGGAACGGTGTCGGCCAGGGCCTTCTTGCCCTCTTCATCTTCCTTGAAGCGGCGGGTCGCGTCGGTCTGCGATTCCTCGGCGTCGGACTTGGGGTCGACCGGGGGCTGGCCGCCCTTGGGCGAGGCCAGGGTGATCTCGGCGCCGGCGTCGCGCAGCACATAGTAGGGGGCGGCGAATTCCTCGAGCCAGAAGCCGGTTTTCTCACCGGTGTCGCCAAGCGTGTCGTGGGAGGTCAGAACCATCAGGATCTTCATGTCGTATCCTTTCCGTCGCCGGCCGGGCCGGCGCATTTTCTATGGGGCGGGCGGAGGGCATGATGCGGCGCCCGCACCCTTGGGTGTCGAGGGCTTTACCTAGGTCCGGAAGGCCGGATTGCCACCCGCGGAGGCGGTTTTCCCCGCGTCATCCGCGCGGGTTTTCCGGCTTTTGCGCAAGGGCGCGCGCGGCGTCATCCCGAACAGCGCGGGATGGCGTGCAAATCAAGCTTGAAGAGGGATCTTTGGCGGCGACGCGCCAAGGGAGGAGAAGCGCGTCGCCGCAGATCACGACCCTGCCAAGGGAGGAGCAGCAAGGTCGAGCCGGTCACGGAAGGCGGGCGGCGGCGCCGCCCGGGTCCCGTATCCATGTGGACCCGAGGGTCCGAATTCGCGCGGCGACCGGTGAGGGAGGTCACGGGCCGCCGCCTTGATCACAGCTGCCCCAGGGAGGAGGGGCGCCGTTCTCGGGCACAGGCCAGGCAGGGAGGTGCCCGGCTTCTGTGTTCGCGTGGATCCTGGGATCCGTAGTGTCGGCGACCACATCCAGGGAGGAGGAAGATGTCATCGCCACATCCGCGCGGCCCAGGGAGGAGGGCGTTGCGGAAACCATCGAACTTTAGGGCGACGGCATCCTGCAGGGAGGAGCGGGATACCGTCGCCGTAACCGCCGGACCCAGGGAGGAGGGCTTTGGCGGATCACTTGTTACTTTGGGCGACGGCCTCGTTCAGGGAGGAGAAGAGGCCGTCGCCGTATCCGCCGTGCCCAGGGAGGAGGGCGTAGGCGGAATTCCTTGATCAGTTGCCGTAGGCGGCTTCGCGGGCCAGGCCGCGGATCGCGCTGCGGTGGATGCCCAGATCGGCCAGCTCGCGGGCCGACAGCTGGTTCAGCTCGCGCACGGTGCGGGTGTAGACGGCGCGGCGGTTGTATGCGGCGACGAGGCGCTCAAGCAGGGTCCCTTCGGGGTGGCCGGCTGCGGCGCGGATGGGTTCGACATATGCCATGTTCAGGCTCCTTCTGCTCGGCGGCGGGGCGGGTCGCTTGGGACCGTCTGTTGCCTCGCCGTCTGTTGAGATTGAAAATAGGCATTTGCTGCGCCGCCGCAATCCCGCCCATGATCAATGCCGCTATGCAGCAATTGCATAACAAGGGCTGACCCATTTGCGGGGGGCTCGTCTGTTCCCGCGTGCGCGCGCGTGGGCTGCGGGGAAGCATGGGGTGAAAAGGCCTCAGGCCGCGATGGGGAAGGGGCGGCGAATCCTTTCCATGGGAAATCACGGTCGGAATCGCGATCCCGCGGCCCTGGAGGGGACCATGTCAGGGCCCAGCGGTGGGCGCCCGCATGCAGGTTCCGGATATGTTCTGGTGGGGGATGGGACGGGGGCGGATTTTTATGGGAAAACGTGGCCCGCCAAGTCTTCCTACATCTAGTGGGTAAGTGCTTAACCATACACCACCGGCGGTTTTGTGTCGCGCTAACCCGGCACCAGATGATGTTTTTGAGCATCAATTCCCGCAAGCGGTAGGGTAAATTCCCATGAAAAGGGGTTGATTGGCATGGGATCCCACAGTATCACTGAATACACGATGAGGACGGGCTATTAAGGGGCATCACAAGAACCCCAGAGGCACCAAGTCAGGTTTCATACAGGCACCCGATTTCATCGAACCAAGAGATCCGGCGCGCGGGCGAGCAGACATCCCCCCAGGTGGCGCGCGCAGCTGGACAACCCCGGAGACGGGATGAGGGACGGCGGATCATGCACTGGCAGCAGCATGAGCCGCCGTTTCCGCTTCCGGCCCCCGAATGCGGCGGGCGGGCAGGCGGACAGGCGAACGGGACGAGGTAACAAAAAGGGCCGCGCAAAGTGGCACGCAGGTTCAGAGGCGAAAGCCAGCACAAGGTCGACAAGAAGGGGCGGGTATCCATACCGGCCTCGTTTCGTCGTGTCCTGGTGCAGGGCGACACCGACTCTGACGGCGAGAATCCCAATGTCGTGATCGTCTACGGCGACCATCGCCGCAATTACCTTGAATGCTATACCATGGCCGCCATGGACGAGGTCGACGACATGATCGCCCGCCTGCCGCGCGGCTCGAAGAACCGGCGCATGCTGGAGCGGCTGTTCAGCGGCCAGTCCCACCAGACCCAGGTTGACGACACCGGCCGCCTGGTCCTTCCCCAGAAGCTTCGCGAGAAGATCGGCATCGACGACGAGGCCTTCTTCGTGGCGACTGGCGACACGTTCCAGATCTGGAACCCCGCCGCCTACGAGGAAGACGCCCGCAAGACCGAGGAATGGCTGGACGACCTGCCCGATGATTTCGATCCGCTGACGCTGCTTGACGGCGCCAGCCCCGAGGCGGCCCCGGAAACACCTGGTCCCGACGCATCTGCGGGCGACACGGGGTCCGAATGATGGCCGGCCCGGCTTCGGATACCCCTCGCAAGGCCCCTCACATCCCTGTTCTGCTGCGGCCGATCCTTGGTATCGCGGCCCCCGTAAGCGGCACTTGGCTGGACGGCACCTTTGGTGCGGGCGGCTATGCCCGTGGTTTGCTGGATGCCGGCGCCGAACGTGTGATTGCTGTCGATCAGGACCCCATGGTCTTCGAGATGGCGCGCGCCTGGGCCGGGGAATACGGGGCCACCGAGGAGGGTGGCGAGGACAGTCGCCTGGTCTTCCGCCACGGCAATTTCGCCAACCTCGATGAGTATGCCCAGGACCTGGACGGCATCGTGCTGGACCTGGGGGTCTCGTCGATGCAGCTCGACATGGCCGACCGGGGCTTTTCCTTCAGCCGCTCGGGCCCCCTCGACATGCGCATGAGCCAGTCCGGCCCCACCGCCGCCGACCTGGTGAACACGGCCGAGGAATCCGAGCTGGCGGATATTCTTTACGGCTATGGGGAGGAGCGGGCCTCGCGCCGCATCGCCCGCGCCATCGTCGCCAAGCGCCCCTTCACGACGACGGGAGAGCTGGCTGAGGTGATTCAGTCGGTGCTGCCGCGCCCGAAGCCCGGCCAGAGCCACCCGGCGACCCGCAGCTTCCAGGCCATCCGCATCGCCGTCAACGACGAGCTGGGCGCCCTGGTGCGTGGCATGGAAGCGGCCGAGCGCGCCCTGCGCCCCGGCGGCGTGCTGGCCATCGTCACCTTCCATTCGATCGAGGACCGCATCGTCAAACGTTTCTTTCAGGCTGGCACCGGCAAGGCGGGGCGGGCCAACCGCTATGCCCCCGAGGCGCCCGAGCAGGTGGCAACGTTCGAGAACCTGACCCGCCGCGCCGTGGCCCCCGACGAGGACGAGCTTGCCGACAACCCGCGCGCCCGCTCGGCCCGGCTTCGGATGGGCCGGCGCACAGAGGCGCCCGCGCGCGCCCCCGATCGGGGCAACCTGGGCGTGCCCGGCATCGCCCGACTGGACGACAAGGACAGCGAGAGGAGCGGACAATGAGGGGCCTTTTCTACGCGCTGAGCGCGATCGCCGTCATGGGCCTGGCCTTCTGGGCCTACCGCGAAAACTACCGCACCCAGCAAAGCCTGCGGGATGTCGCGGCGCTTCAGTCGCAGATCGGCGACCTGCGCGAGGCGCTGGCGGTGCAGCGGGCCGAGTGGGCCTATCTCAACCGGCCCGAGCGCCTGCGCGAGCTGGCCGAGCTGAACTGGGAGCGGCTGAACCTGATCCCCCTGTCGCCCGACCATTTTGGCGACCTGCAACTGGTGGTCTTCGCCGACGAGGCGCCCGCCAACCTTCTGCCCGCCGATGAGGACGAGGGCGACGACGCCCCCGCCATGGCCGGGCTGAACGTCAGCGACGCGGTCGCGGTGCGTGGCACCCTGGGCGGCGAGGCCGCGCGATGACCCGCATCCCGCTGCGCCCGCTGGCGCGTATTCTCAACGCCCGCGCCTCCGGCGAGAACCCCGACCTGATCGAGCGCGAGAACATCGCCCGGCGCCACGAGGCCATGCGCGACAAGCAGCGCCACCAGGCCGAGGGCCGGCTGGTGGTGATGGCGGTCGTCTTCACGGTCGCCTTCTCTGTCGTGGGCATGCAGAACTTCAAGCTGGCGGCGACCGAACCCACCGAACCGCGCGCGGCGGTCTCGACCTCGCCCATCGCGGCGCAGCGCGCCGATATCACCGACCGCAATGGCCGGGTGCTGGCGACCAACCTTCTGACCTACTCGCTTTACGCCCAGCCGCACCTGATGACCGACAAGGAACGTTCGGCCAGCGAGCTTGCGGCGATCTTCCCGGACCTGAAGGAAGAGGACCTGCTGCGGCGGTTCAACTCTTCGATCAAGTTCATGTGGATCAAGAAGAAACTCTCGCCCGAGCAGAAGCAGGCGGTGCATGACATCGGTGATCCCGGCCTGCTGTTCGGCCCGCGCGAGATGCGGCTTTATCCCAACGGGCGGCTGGCGGCTCACGTGCTGGGCGGGACCAGCTTCGGCCGCGAGGGCGTCCATTCCGCCGAGGTGATCGGCACCGCCGGCATCGAACGCGCCTTTGACGAGCGTCTGCGCGACCCGGCCCGTCCCGATCCGCTGAAACTGTCCATCGACCTGACCGTGCAATCGGCCGTCCGTCAGGTGCTTTACGGCGGCATGAAGATCATGAACGCCAAGGGTGCTACGGCGGTCCTGATGGATGTGCGCACGGGCGAGGTCATCAGCCTGACCAGCCTGCCCGATTTCGACCCCAACGACCGCCCACAACCGGCGCTTCAGGGCGATCCCTCGGACAGCCCGCTTTTCAACCGCGCGGTGCAGGGGGTCTATGAGCTGGGTTCGACATTCAAGGTCTTTGCCGCCGCCCAGGCGCTGGACCTTGGCCTTGCCAACCCGGACACGCTTTACGCCACCAAGGGGCCGCTGACGTGGGGCCGCTACCGGATCCGGGATTTCCACGATTACGGCCCCGAGCTTTCGGTCACCGACATCATCGTCAAGTCCTCGAACATCGGGACGGCACGGATCGCCATGCAGATCACCGGCGCGCGGCAGAAACCCTTCCTGGCCAGCCTCGGCCTGCTGGAGGCCACGCCGATCGAATTGTCGGAGGCGCCCAGCGGCCGCCCCCTGACGCCAGAGCGCTGGTCCGAAATCTCGACCATGACGATCAGCTATGGCCACGGCATCTCGACCAGTCCGGTGCACCTGGCGGCGGCCTATGCCAGCATCCTGAACGGCGGCACCCGGGTGAAGCCGACCCTGCTGCGCCGGGATGCGCCGCAGAAGGGCGACCGGGTCGTGTCGCAGAAAACCTCGGCCGCGATGGGCGGCATCCTGCGCCAGGTGGTCAGCCGCGGCACCGCCAGCCAGGGCGATGTCGAGGGCTACGCCGTCGGGGGCAAGACCGGCACCGCCGACAAGCCCAAGCCGCGCGGCGGCTATTACAAGGACCGGGTGATCGCTACCTTCGCCTCGGCCTTCCCCAGCCATGATCCCAAGTACGTGCTGATCGTGACCCTGGACGAGCCGACCGAGACATCGGGCACCAAGCCCCGCCGCACCGCCGGCTGGACAGCCGTTCCCGTGGCCGCCGAGATCATCCGCCGGGCAGCTCCGCTGTTGGGATTGCGACCCGAGATTGAACCCGACAAGGCCTTTGAGGTAACACGCGTCAGCAGCAACTGACGCGAGCGGGGAAAATGGCGGTCGAGCACAGCGGAAAAAGGCTTTCGGAGCTGGGTCTGGCCGCCCGGAACGGGCGTGACGTGACCGTGACGGGCGTTTCGGTGGACAGCCGCGAGGTCAAGCCGGGTCACCTTTTCGTCGCGATGCCGGGCAGTCAGCGACATGGCGCCGATTTCATCACCTACGCGCTGCGCATGGGCGCGGCCGCGGTTCTGACCGATGCCGAGGGGGCGAAGATCGCCGCCGAGGTGCTGGCGGAATCGGAGGCGGTGGTGATCGTGGCCCAGGATCCGCGCCAGGCGCTGGCCTATGCCGCGGCCCTGTGGTTCGGCGCCCAGCCCGAAACCATGGTCGCCGTCACCGGCACCAACGGCAAGACATCGGTCGCAAGCTTCGTGCGCCAGATCTGGATCGCGCTGGGGCACCAGGCGGCCAACCTGGGCACCACCGGGGTCGAGGGGGCGTTCACCGCCTCCACCGCCCACACCACGCCCGAGCCCGTCACCCTGCACCGTCTGCTGGCCGAGATGGCCGGGGCCGGTATCACCCACGCGGCGATGGAGGCATCTTCCCACGGGTTGGAGCAGCGCCGCCTCGACGGGGTCGTCCTGAAGGCCGGGGCGTTCACCAACTTCAGCCAGGACCACCTGGATTACCACGCCGGGTTCGATGAGTATTTCGCCGCCAAGGCGGGCCTGTTCAACCGGGTGCTCCTCGAGGGTGCCACCGGCGTCATCAACCTCGATGCCCAGCGCGGCCGCGAGATGGCCGCCGAGGCCGAGGGCAGAGGCCTCGAGCTTATCACCACGGGGCGTGACCAGGCGGCCCACCTGCGCCTGACGGGACAGCGTTTCGACGCGACCGGCCAGGAGGTGCTGTTCAGCTGGCAGGGCGACGCGCAGCGCGTGCGCCTTGAACTGATCGGCGGCTTCCAGGCCGAGAACGTGCTGGCCGCCGCCGGGCTGGTCATTGCCGCCGGGGAAGAGGCCACAGACGTGTTCCGTGCGCTGCCGGAACTGGTGACCGTGCGCGGCCGGATGCAACTGGCCGCGACCCGCGAGAATGGCGCCTCGGTCTTCGTCGACTACGCCCACACGCCCGACGCGCTGGAAACCGCGCTGAAGGCCCTGCGCCCGCATGTCATGGGCCGGCTGATCGTGGTCTTTGGCGCCGGTGGCGACCGGGACCGGGGCAAGCGACCCCTGATGGGCGCGGCCGCCGCGGCCAATGCCGACGTGGTCTTCATCACCGACGACAATCCCCGCAGCGAAGAACCCGCAAGCATCCGCGCCATGGTGCGCGAGGGGGCGGAGGGTGCAGGCTCAAGCGCCGAGATCACCGAGGTCGGCGACCGGGCCGAAGCGATCCTGCGCGGTGTCGATGCCCTTCAGCCGGGCGACGCGCTGCTGATCGCGGGCAAGGGCCATGAAACCGGCCAGATCGTCGGCGACGATGTCTTTCCCTTCGACGATGCCGAGCAGGCCAGCGTCGCCGTCGCCGCACTTGATGGAGCCAGCGCATGAGCATCCCCCTCTGGACCGCTGCCGACGCGGCCGCCGCCACTGGCGGGCGCGCCACGACCGACTGGCAGGCGGGCGGCGTCTCGATCGACACGCGCGCGCTGGCGCCGGGGGATCTGTTCGTGGCTCTCAAGGATGTGCGCGACGGGCATGATTTCGTGGCCGACGCGCTGGCCGCCGGGGCTGCGGCGGCCCTGGTCTCGCGCATTCCCGAGGGGCTGGACGAAAGCGCGCCCCTGCTGGTCGTCGATGATGTGCTTCCCGCGCTTGAGGCGCTGGGCCGCGCGGGCCGTGCCCGGGCCCGCGCCCAGGTCATCGGCGTCACCGGCTCGGTCGGCAAAACCTCGGCCAAGGAGATGCTGCGCGCCGTGCTGGGCGGGCAAGGGCAGGTCCATGCCGCCGAGAAAAGCTTCAACAATCACTGGGGCGTGCCGCTGACCCTGGCGCGGCTGCCGCAGGACGCCGATTTCGCCGTGATCGAGATCGGCATGAACCACCCAGGCGAGATTGCGCCCCTGTCGATCATGGCGCGCCCCCACGTGGCGCTGATCACCACCGTGGCCGCCGCCCATCTCGAGGCGTTCGCCTCCGTGGCCGAGATCGCCCGCGAGAAGGCGGCAATCTTCGAGGGGCTGGAGCCGGGCGGCGTTGCCGTCGTCAACGCCGACCTCGACGAGACGCCGATCCTGGCCCGTGCCGCCGAAGCCCGTCCCGCGGCCGGTCCGGTCATCGCCTTCGGCCAGGCCGACGGCGCCCAGTATCGCCTGATCGATCTGGTCACCGCCCCCGATCACACGGTCTGCCGGGCCCTGACCCCCGAGGGGGAGCTTCTTTACAAGGTCAACTCTCCGGGGCGACATTTTGCGATGAACGCCCTGGGCGTGATGGCCGCCGCCACCTCCGTCGGCGCCGATCCGGGCATCGCTTCGGGCGATCTGGGCCGCTGGCAGCCGCCGGCCGGGCGTGGAACCCGCGAACGGCTGGTGCTGGACCGGGTGGAAAGCGCGCAGACGCTGGACCTGATCGACGACGCCTTCAACGCCAACCCGGCCTCTCTGGGTGCCGCGCTGGACGTGCTGGCGGCCTCGGCGCCTCAGGATGGGCTGGGCCGCGTGCGGGCAGGGCGGCGCCTGGCCATCCTGGGCGACATGCTGGAACTGGGCCCGCAGGAGGTCGAGCTGCACCGCGCCGTCGCCCGCCACCCGGCCATGGCCCGGCTGGACCGCGTGCATTGCGTCGGCCCCCGGATGCGGGAGCTGTGGCAGGATCTTCCCGGCGAGCTACGTGGCGAATGGTGCGAGACCGCCGAGGAAATGGCCGAGCGTGCGCGCGGGCTGATCGATGCCGGCGACGTCGTCCTGGTCAAGGGATCGAAAGGATCGCGCGTTTCACTCGTCGTTGACGCTATCCGCAAATTGGGCCAAGCGCTGCCCTCGGAAACCGAAGGATAAACACACTCATGCTTTACTGGTTGACGGAGCTCTCGGACGGGGGCGACCTTTTCAACCTGTTCCGGTACATCACATTCCGGGCAGGCGGGGCGTTCTTCACCGCGCTGGTCTTCGGCTTCCTGTTCGGCAGGCCCCTGATCAACCTGCTGAAACGCCGCCAGCGCAATGGCCAGCCCATCCGCGAGGACGGGCCGGAAAGTCACCTGCTGACCAAGGCGGGCACCCCCACCATGGGCGGCGTGCTGATCCTGGGCGCCATCGTGGTGGCGACGGTCCTCTGGGCGCGCTGGGACACCCCCTATGTCTGGATCGTGCTGTTCGTCACCATGTCCTTCGGCGCGGTGGGTTTTGTCGACGACTACCAGAAGATCACCCAAAGCCATGCCGCCGGCGTGCCGGGCCGTGTGCGCCTGGCGATCGGCTTCGTGATCGCGGGGATCGCGGCCTATCTTGCCTCGCTGGTGCACCCGGCAGAGCTGACGAACCAACTGGCCGTGCCGGTCTTCAAGGACGCGCTGCTGAACCTGTCGTGGTTCTTCCTGCCGTTTGCGATGTTCGTCATCGTGGGCTCGGCCAACGCGGTCAACCTCACGGACGGGCTGGACGGGCTGGCGATCATGCCGGTGATGATCGCCTCGGCCGCGCTGGGCGTCATCGCATATGCCGTCGGCCGGGTCGACTTTTCCGAGTATCTGGACGTGCATTACGTGCCGGGGACGGGCGAGATCCTGATCTTCTGCTCGGCACTGATCGGGGGCGGGCTGGGCTTTCTTTGGTATAACGCGCCGCCGGCCGCCGTCTTCATGGGCGACACCGGCAGCCTTGCCCTGGGCGGCGCCCTGGGCGCCATCGCCGTGGCCACCAAGCACGAGATCGTTCTGGCCATCGTCGGCGGCCTTTTCGTGGTCGAGGCCCTGTCGGTCATCATCCAGGTCCTCTACTTCAAGCGGACCGGCAAGCGCGTGTTCCTGATGGCCCCGATCCACCACCATTTCGAAAAGAAGGGCTGGGCCGAGCCGCAGATCGTGATCCGCTTCTGGATCATCTCGCTGATCCTGGCGCTGATCGGCCTGGCGACGCTGAAACTGCGCTGATCGCGCGCTGAAACCACGCGGGCCGGACCGGGGGCTTCCCGGCCGGCCGATCTGGCTAAAGGGGCACGGGGATGATTCCTGTCAGGGGCTACAAGGATTGCCGCGTCGCGGTTCTGGGGCTGGGCCGTTCGGGCCTGGCCACCGCGCGGGCGCTGGTGGCCGGCGGCGCGACGCCGCTGTGCTGGGACGACAGCCCCGAGGGCCGCGCCCGGGCCGAGGGAGAGGGCTTTGCCCTGCTGGATCCCGCGCGCCCCGACGCCTGGGACGAGATTGCGTTGCTGGTCGTCTCGCCGGGGATCCCCCACCTTTATCCCCGCCCCAACCCCGTCATCGCCGCCGCCTGGGAGGCGGGGGTGCCGGTGGACAACGACATCGGCCTTTTCTTCCGCTCCTTCGCGACGCCGGACTGGGACAGCATGGACCAGATTCCGAAGGTCGTGGCGGTCACCGGCTCGAACGGCAAATCCACCACATCGGCGCTGATCCACCACGTGCTGGAGGCCGAGGGCCGCGCGACCCAGCTTGCGGGCAACATCGGCCGCGGCGTGCTGGACCTGGATCCCGCCGCCAATGGCGATGTGGTCGTGCTGGAGCTTTCCAGCTACCAGACCGACCTGGCACGGGCCCTCACCCCCGACATCGCGGTCTTCACCAACCTCAGCCCCGACCACCTGGACCGCCACGGCGGGCTGGGCGGTTATTTCGCGGCCAAGCGGCGGCTTTTCACCGAGGGCGGGCCCGACCGCGCCGTGATCGGCGTCGACGAGAACGAAGGCCGGTTCCTGGCCAACGTCCTGGCCGAGACCCCGGGCGACGACCGGGTCATCCGCATCTCGACCCAGCGCAAGCCGTCGGGTGCCGGCTGGCAGGTGGTCGCCCGCAAGGGGTTCCTGAGCGAATGGCGCAAGGGCCGGCAGGTCGCCTCGATCGACCTGCGCGCGGTGCCGGGCCTGCCGGGCGAGCACAACCACCAGAACGCCTGCGCGGCCTATGCCGTCGCCCGGTCGCTGGGCCTCAACCCGCGCCGGATCGAGGCCGCTTTCCACAGCTTCGCCGGGCTGCCCCACCGCTCCCAGCGGATTGGCGAGAAGGACGGCGTGGTCTACGTCAACGACTCCAAGGCCACCAACGCCGACAGCGCCGCCAAGTCGCTCCAGGCCTTCGGCCGTATCCGCTGGATTGCCGGCGGTCTGGGCAAGGAAGGCGGGCTTGGCCCGCTGCTGCCCCACGTGGGCAGCGTCGCCAAGGCCTATCTGATCGGTCACAGCGCGCGGGACTTCGCGCTGGAACTGGGTGCCGACGTTCCCCATGAGATCTGCGAGACGATGGACGTCGCCGTCGCCCGTGCCGGCGCCGAGGCCGAGCCGGGCGACACCGTCTTGCTGGCCCCCGCCGCCGCCAGCTTCGACCAGTACAAGGATTTCGAGATGCGCGGCGCGGATTTCACCGCCCGCGTGCGCTCCCTGATCGATCCCGACGCCCCGCAAGGCTGAAGCCACCGGGGCAGGGGCTGGCGCACGTCCTTGCGCGGCCGCTGTCTTCGGGTGTCTTCTGATGGGCGCTGGCGCTGACTGGCCCCGACCCGCTGGCTGATGGCCGGCGGGATACGGCTCAGGCACAATCGTGCTCAGGGCACTTCGGCCATGCAGAATCCATCTTGCCGAATCTCGCGCCGCTCCTCCTAGTGGCGCCATGCTGACCCTTGTTGCTTCAGTTCGGTCTCTTCCTGCGCTGCTCCTGACCCTGACCTTGGGTTTGGTGCTGGCCGGGGTCGTGCCTGCAAGCGCGCGGGGGGATTACGTGTGCAAGGTCGCGGGTCATGGTGACCATGTTCATCCGGCCTTATTGGCCACTCTTGACGTCGCACCCTCCGGTCATGAAACCACGGACCATCTGCCTGCGGCGGTCGGCGGCGACCACGATGGGTGCATCGGGGCGTCGGCTTGGCAGCACGGCGGCCAGTTCGGCACCGCGCGCCGCCTGACATTCGCGCACCCCGCCTGGTTCGGCGCCGCCGCCGGCCGGGACGCGTTCCCGCCCTTCGCGGGCGAGCTGCACCGCCCCCCCAACGCCTGAATCGACTTCGCTCGCGCGGGATGTCCGGCCTGATGTCGGCTTTCGCTTCTTGACGACTGTTCGGTTCAGGAGATCCGATTGAAACTTCTTTCCCTTGCGGCCCTGCCGCTGGTGGTTGCCGGTTGCGCGCCGGTGGCCACGCTGCCCGATCCCGCGCCCATGCTGCAGGCCGCTCAGCCCGTCCAGCTTGCCCCAACCGCATCGACCGCGCGTCTGGTGGATTACACGCCCCGCCGTGCATCCACGCCCCAGTCCTGGCGGGAGCTGAACGACCGGCAATCCCGGACGGGGAGGCAGCCATGAAGCGCGCGACCCTCGCCACGACGGCCTGTGCGCTGGTCCTTTCGGCCTGCGCCTCGACCGAGCAGCGCAGCTTCCTGTCCGACAGGCAGGCGGGTTTCGCCACGGTCGCCAGTCGCACCAGCGCCGTCACCGGCAGCCAGCCCGCCTGGGCCCAGTCCACGGCCGACGTGCAAAAGAACGCGGCCCGCGTCTCGACCCTCGTGCGGGGCAAGACCATCGGGCCCGACACGGCGGTCCAGGTGGCCTTGCTGAACAACCGCGGGCTCCAGGCAGCCTATGCCGAGATCGGCCTCAGCTCTGCCGAGGTCTGGCAGACCACGATGCGGCCCAACCCGACGCTGTCCGTCGGGCTGACCGGGTTGGGGGCCGAGGCGTTGCTGGTTCGCGCCATCGAGGCGGCGGTCGCCACCAACCTCCTGGCCCTGAGGACCCAGAAACGCAGGACTGCCATCGCCGAGACCCGGTTTCGCCAGGCCCAGCTGGTCGCGGCCGAGGCGACCCTGGCCGTGGCGCACGAAACCCGGCTGGCCTGGATCAACGCGGTCGCGGCCTTCGAGCAGGCCCAGCTGATCGGCGAGGCGCAGAGCACCGCCGAGGCCGCGGCGGAACTGGCCGCCGAACTGGGCCGAACCGGGTTCCTGAACGCCGCCGACCAGACCCGCGAGTTTGCCTTCGAGTCCGAGCTTGCCGGACAGCGCGCCGAGGCGCGGCTTGCCGCAAGGCAGGCCAAGGAGGCGCTGACGCGGGTGATGGGGCTTTGGGGGGCCGATCTGGACTACTACGTCCCCGACCGCCTGCCGGCGCTGCCGGCCATCCGGCCCCGCGCGAAGATCGAGGCCGAGGCGCTCACGCGCAGGGTCGACCTGGCCGTCGCCCGGCTGGAGCTTGAGGCGGTGGCGCGGGAGTTCGACCTGACGGAGGCGACGCGCGTGCTCAGCGACCTGGACCTGGTGACCGGGGTGGAGATCGAGCGCGAGCGTGAGGATGGCGCGACCAGAACCGCGGCCACCGGCCGGGTGGAGATCGACTTTCCGATCCCCATCTTCGACAGCGGTGAAGCGCGCCGGCGCAAGGGCGAACTGACCTACCTGCGCGCGGCACACCAGCTGGCGGGGCAGGCCGTCGCGGTCCGCTCCGAGGCCCGCGCCGCCCACGACGCCTGGGTCGGTTCGCACGAGATCGCGCGCCATTACCGCAGCGCGGTCCTGCCGCTTCGGCGCCAGATCGAGCGGGAATCCCTTCTCAGCTACAACGGCATGATCACCAACACCTTCGAGTTGATCGCCGATACCCGCGCGCGGCTGGGGTCGAGCCAGGCCGAGGCCCAAGCGCGGGCCGCCTTCTGGCGTGCCGATACCGCGCTGGGGGCGGCGATACACGGTGGCGGGTCGGCCGGATCCGGCACCGGGGGCGGTGCGGCCGCCCCCGTCCAGGCACAGGCCGGCGGCGCCGGACATTGAGGAAAGCAACATGATCAAAAGAAGAAACCTCCTGACCGGCGGCGCCACGTTGGTGGCAAGCTCGGCCCTGGCGCGCACCTCCACCACCGGCCTGCCCGAGGCGGCCTTTGCCCAGGACGCCTCGACACAGGTGCCGCCGCGCCCGGCGACAGGGCGCGACTACAACCCCGTGGTCACGCTGAACGGCTGGTCCTTGCCCTTCCGGATGAATGGCAACGTCAAGGAATTCCACCTCGTGGCCGAACCCGTCGAACGCGAGATTGCAGACGGCATGATTGCCCGTCTGTGGGGCTACAACGGCCAGTCCACCGGCCCGACGATCGAGGCCGTGGAAGGCGAGCGGGTGCGCATTTTCGTCACCAACCGCCTGCCGGAACACACCAGCGTGCATTGGCACGGGCTGATCCTGCCCTCGGGCATGGACGGGGTCGGCGGGCTGAGCCACAAGGCGATCCCGCCGGGCAGGACCTATGTCTACGAGTTCGACCTGACCAAGTCCGGCACCTTCATGTACCACCCCCACGCCGACGAGATGGTGCAGATGGCGATGGGGATGATGGGGCTGTTCATCGTGCACCCGAAGGATCCGTCCTTCATGCCGGTGGACCGGGACTTCGCCTTCCTGCTGAACGCATTCGACATCGTGCCCGGCACCTTCATGCCCCGGGTCATGACCATGGCGGATTTCAACCTCTGGTGCTGGAACAGCCGCATGTTCCCGGATCTCGACCCGCTGGTGGTGAACCAGGGGGACCGGGTGCGCGTGCGGGTGGGCAACCTGACCATGACCAACCACCCGATCCATATGCACGGCTATGATTTCGAGGTAACCTGCACCGATGGCGGCTGGGTGCCGAAAAGCGCCCGCTGGCCCGAGGTGTCCATCGACATCCCGGTCGGCGCCATGCGGGCATACGAGTTCGACGCCGTACACCCCGGCGACTGGGCGATCCACTGCCACAAGTCGCACCACACGATGAATGCCATGGGCCACGACGTGCCGACCTTCATCGGCGCCGACAAGCGCCGGGTGGCAGAGATCATTCGCCGGCACCAGCCCGAGTACATGCCCATGGGCACCGCCGGCATGGCCGACATGGGCGAGATGTCGATGGAACTGCCCGAGAACACGGTGCCGATGATGACCGGCTGGGGCCCCCACGGCCCGATCGAGATGGGCGGCATGTTCTCGGTCGTGAAGGTCCGCCCCGGCATCGCCGCAGACGATTACTCGGATCCGGGCTGGTACGAGAACCCTCCCGGAACCGAGGCATGGGAATGGACCGGGGAGCTTCCCGATCCCGCCCGGCAGGCTTCGGCCACCACTACGATTACCTCGCCCCCCGCGACGGCCGGTCACGGCAGCGGCCACGGGCATTGAACAGCAGAAAAAGGAACGCGACATGAAATACCTGATGATGGCCATGGCCCTCGTAATAACCGCCGGCGCGGCTTTCGCCGCCGGCTCCGGCGATCACGGCCACGCCGAGGGCCACGCCATGGGCCGCCCCGGCACCGCCCAGCAGGTCACCCGAGAGGTCGAGATCACGATGATCGAAACCGATGGCGGCATGGCCTATGAGCCGGCCGCGCTGGAAATCGCCCAGGGCGAGACACTGCGCCTGAAGGTGCGCAACGCGGGCGAGATGCCCCACGAGATCGTGCTCGACACCCCCGCAAAGAACGCCGAGCACGGCGCGCTGATGGCCCGGTTCCCCGAGATGGAGCACGAAGACCCCCACGCGCTGAGGCTCGAACCCGGCGCCGAAGGCGAAATCGTCTGGACCTTCGAGACCGCCGGAACCTTCGAGTTCGCCTGCCTGATCCCCGGCCATGCCGAGGCCGGGATGCGCGGACCGATCACCGTCAGCGCGCCCGCGCCAGCCCAAGCCCAAGCTCAAGCTCAAGCCGCTGCGGCGGTCCCGGCCGCGGTCTTTACCAAGGGCACGGTGAAGAAACTGGACAAGGCCAAGTCGAAGGTGACGATCATCCACGAAGAACTCGTGACCCTCGACATGCCGGCGATGACGATGGTGTTCGAGGTCCCCGACGCCACCATTTTCGCCCGGCTCTCCGAAGGCCAGAAGATCGAGTTCGTCGCCGACCGGGTCAAGGGCAAGCTGACCGTCACCGGGCTGAAGTGAGGCCGGTCGATCCGGCCTGACCCTCGGCTGGGTCCGGAGGCCGTCACCCTGGCTCAACTGCCCCCGGTCCCTCGCAATCGATGCAGGCAGGCCACACCCTCGGGTGTGGCCTGTCGCAGATGCGGAACGTCTTGTGGGGCAAGGGGCGCTGCCCCCTCTGTGCGGACCGGGCGTCACACACTCTCCGAAACGAAAATGGGCGCCCCGGTGGGGCGCCCGTGTCACTGCTCTGACCTGCCTGATCCGATCAGGGCTTGATGTAGGTGAAGCCCTGCTGCTGAAGGTGCGACAGCTCGGCCACGCCGGAGGGAACGATGTCATCCTCGAACACTTCGAAGAGGTCGTTCTCGTAGCTGATCTTGCGGCCGACGAGGGTGTTGTTGCAGACGTTGAAGGCGACCGACTGGGCCTTCAGGTTGGTGATGTCCATCTGCAGCGACTGGTTCTGCTTGGCGGACTTGAGCATGTTGACGCCATTGCCGTGCAGGACGACCTTGATCTCCATGTTCTCGGCGCCGACGGCGTTGATGTGGTTCTGGATGTTGCGCATGGCACCGCGCCACTTCTTGTCCTCTTCACCACCATTGTAGTTGATGTGGTAGACGACCTTCTGCTTGCCGTAACGCTCGCTCGGGGCGGCATCGGCGCTGGTTGCGCCGCCGATCGAGACCAGGGCGACTGCGAGTGCGGCGATTGCCATCTTGATTTTGCTGAACATCTTCGTTCCTCCCGTTTCAGATGTCGTGCGGTCCCGGTCGGGGCCGCCTCGGGATCACCCTAGCCAGCCGCTGTCGGAACTCGCCAGCCGGGGCAAAGCCTTGGGAGTGCCAGTGTATACCCTAGGTTTATCGTAATTAACGTATGTAAAGTAATAAGTTACGCGTCTGCCGCTTTTGCCGCCAATTCGACCGAATTGCGCACATCGTACTTCCGGATCAGATGTCCACGATGGAATTCCACGGTTTTGGGGCTGATCCCGAGGCGCCTTGCGATCTGCTTGGTGGTCAGGCCCTGGCGCACCATGGCAAGCACCTGAGCCTCGCGCCGGGTGAGCTGTGGGGCGGGGATCGCCTCGGCCGGCGGTTCGGGGTCCGCCTCGGGGGGCGAGGCGTGTTCGGCCGGGAAGGGGGCGGCCCGGGGGGCGGTGGCGTGGTGATCCAGGGACGCGCCGGCGGACCGGGCCAAGCGGTGGCGCAGCAGGACCGCCGCCACGCCCGCAAGCACCAGCAGGAATGCCAGCAAGCTCACCAGCGCCGGGATCCGCCAGGGCCGGGCGGGGGCGGGTTGGTGGCGTTCGGCCAGCACCTCGCGCACCAGGCTGTCGGGCATCGGCGTGTGCCATCCGCCGTAATTGCCGGCCACCGCGGCGCGGTGATGCAGCGGCAACTCCAGCAGGGCGACGGTCACCCGCTTGCGCGTCTCGGGGTCGAGGCGGGGGGCCGCGCCGATCCCCCATTCGGGGAAAAGCATGGTCGAGACCATGGGATCGAAACCCGGGATGCGCAGGGCGTTGAGCAGGCGGATCTCGTCGCCGGCGATCTGGCCGCTGGCGACCATGTCCTCGATGATGCCGGTGCGCACGGTTCCCGCGTCGACCTCGCCGTCGATCACCGCGTGCACGATCCCGCTTTGGGGAAAGCCCATGTAGACGATGTTCTCGAGGTCGCGCTCGGGGTCGATCCCGTTGCGCCGCAGGGTATGATAGGCGATCAGATAGCCCCCGAAGGCCGAGGGCGAGACCGCGGCCATCGTGCGCCCCTTCAGATCGCTCAGGGAGCGGGGGGCATCGTCGGTCGCGCGGGTGAAGATGACCGAACCGAAGCGGTTGCCGGTGGCCGGACGCCCGGGGCGGTCGGTGGCCAGGGTGGCCATGGGGGCCAGGCGATAGGGCCCTTCGAGGTCGACGAAATGACCGGGGTTGGTCAGAACCAGATCCAGCCGCTCGGCCTCGAGCGCGGAGCGCAGACCGTCCAGCGACAGCGCCGTCAGCTCAACGGGGCGGCCGAGGCGCCGTTCCAGGTAGATCGCCGTCTGGTGCCAGCGGCTCAGCGTCGCCTCGGCCCCGCGCGGCGCCAGCACCCCAAGCTGAAGCGGCACCGGCGGCTGGGTCCGGGCCGCGTCGCCCGCGTCGCCGCGCACCTGGGCGGTGTCGCCGACCGGCGATTGGTCGATCCCCGGCACGCGGGCCTCGCGCGCCGCCTCGGCCGGGTGGCGCACGCCGCTGCCCATCAAAACCGTGCCCGGCGGCAGGTCATAGACCATGTGCAGCCCGGTGTAGGGGCCGGTATAGGGAAAGGCCGGGCTGTTCGCGAAGACGCCCTCTTCGGGGCGGGGGACCTCGGACATCCGCTGCTGGGCTTGCGCAAGGCAGGCCCAGGCCAGGAGTCCGCCCGTCGCGAACAGCGCGCCGGAAAGGCGCGCAAGGGGATGCCGAGGCTGAAAAATCATCGTCGGATGATGTGCCGCCGCCGTTTCCCTGTCCAGTCGGAGGATGCAATCTTTCTTGGGGCGCGCGGGCTGTTTCGCTGGCGGCTGAGGCAAAAATACGCTACAGTTTTTTCCAGACCCGGGCAAACGGGCAACAGTGGCAGTGCAGGCGATAAATTATGACAGAGATGGCTTTCGGCACGGTTCCCGTGCAGTCCGGCGAACCCGTTATCCCCCGTTGGTGGCGCACGATCGACCGCTGGTCGCTGACGTGCATCCTGGTCCTGATGGGCGCGGGCTTGCTGCTTGGCTTGGCCTCCTCGCCGCCGCTGGCGTCGCGAAACGGCCTTGATCCCTTTCATTACGTGACCCGACAGGCGTTTTTCAGCGGCCTGGCGATGGTGGCGATCCTGCTGGCCTCCATGATGCCGCCGGCCATGGTGCGCCGGGTGGGCGTGATCGGCTTTCTCGCGGCCTTCGCGGCGCTGGCGCTTCTGCCCTTCTTCGGGACCGACTTCGGCAAGGGCGCGACGCGGTGGTATTCGCTGGGCTTCGCCTCGGTTCAGCCGTCGGAATTCCTCAAGCCGGGCTTCGTTATCCTGACCGCGTGGCTGATCGCCGCAGGGCAGGAAATCAACGGTCCTCCGGGGCGAACCTTCAGCTTTGCCGTGGCGATCATCGTCGTCTCGTTCCTGGCGCTGCAGCCCGACTTCGGCCAGGCCAGCCTGATTCTCGCGGCCTGGGGTGTCATGTATTTCGTCGGCGGCGCCTCGATCGTGCTGCTGTCGGGTCTGGCCGGGCTCGTCGCGCTGGCCGGCACTTTCGCCTATAACGGGTCCGAGCATTTCGCCCGCCGCATCGATGGCTTCCTGTCGCCCGATGTCGATCCGCGCACCCAGATCGGTTACGCCACCAACGCCATTCAGGAGGGGGGCTTCTTCGGGGTCGGCGTCGGCGAGGGGTCTGTGAAATGGTCGCTGCCCGATGCGCACACCGATTTCATCATCGCGGTCGCGGCCGAGGAATACGGCCTCATCATGGTGCTCTTCATCGTCTTTCTCTACCTGGTCATTACGGTCCGTTCGCTGGTGCGCCTGATGCGCGAGCGTGATCCCTTCACGCGGCTGGCGGGCACGGGGCTGGCGACACTTTTCGGGCTTCAGGCCTTCATCAATCTCGGGGTGGCGGTGCGTATCCTGCCCGCCAAGGGCATGACGCTGCCCTTCGTCAGCTACGGCGGCTCCTCGTTGATTGCAGGCGGGTTGGCGGTCGGTATGCTGCTGGCTTTGACCCGCAGCCGCCCGCAGGGCGAGCTTGGGGACATCCTGCTGACCCGTGGAAGGTAATATGCCCGCCGAACAGAAGCTTATCGTCATCGCCGCCGGGGGAACCGGCGGCCACATGTTCCCCGCCCAGGCCCTGGCCGAAGCCCTTCTCGAGAGGGGGTGGCGGGTCAAACTCTCCACCGATGCGCGCGGCGCGCGCTATACCGGCGGATTTCCGCAGGCCGTCCAGATCGAACAGGTGCCCGCCGCGACCTTCGCGCGGGGCGGCATCCTGGCCAAGGCGGGCGTGCCGCTGCGCCTGGGCGCGGGTGTGATGTCGGCCATGGCCGCGATGCGCCGCGACCGGCCCTCGGTGGTGGTGGGTTTTGGCGGCTACCCGGCGTTTCCGGCGATGGCGGCCGCATGGCTGATGCGCCTGCCGCGCATGTTCCATGAACAGAACGGCGTTCTGGGCCGGGTCAATCAGGTCTTCGCCCGCAAGGTCGACGCCATCGCCTGCGGCACATGGCCCACGACCCTGCCCGACGGGGTCGAGGGGGTCTATACCGGCAACCCGGTTCGGGCGGCGGTGCTGGAACGCGCCGGCGCGGCCTATATCCCGCCGGGCGACTACCCGCTGAGCGTGGTGGTGATCGGCGGCAGCCAGGGCGCGCGCATCCTGTCGGACGTGGTGCCCGACGCCTTGGGCCAGGTGCCCGAGGCCCTGCGCGCCAACCTGCGCGTCGCCCACCAGGCCCGGGCCGAGGACATGGACCGCGTTGCCGGGCGTTACCGCGAGTTGGGGATCGATGCCGAGGTGGCGCCCTTCTTCGACGACGTGCCGCGCCGCTTCACCGAGGCACAGCTCATCATCTCGCGCGCGGGGGCCAGCTCGGTCGCCGATATCTCTGTCATCGGGCGTCCCTCGATCCTGATCCCGCTGGCCGCCGCCATCCGCGACGAGCAAAGCGCCAACGCCCGCGCGCTGGGAGAATCCGGCGCCGCCGTCGTTTTGTCGGAAACCGAAACCACTCCGCCCGCGTTGGCCGGACATGTCACGGCCATACTCTCCGATCCCACAGCCGCGTTGAAGATGTCGCAAGAGGCATCCAAACTGGGCCGGCCCGACGCCACAGAGCGTCTGGTCGAGATGGTCGAGACCCTGTCCAACAAAGGGAAGAACGAATGAACGCTGCCACCAAGCTGCCCACGCAACTGGGACCGATCCATTTCGTGGGCATAGGCGGGATCGGCATGTCCGGCATCGCCGAGGTGCTGTTGAACCACGGCTATTCGGTCCAGGGCTCTGACCTGAAGGGCAGCAAGATCACCGAGCGGCTGGAAGGCCTGGGAGCCGTCATCTTCGAAGGCCAGAAAGCCGAGAACCTTCAGAACGCGGCCGTGGTCGTGATCTCGTCGGCGATCAAACCCGGCAACCCCGAGCTGGACGAGGCCCGCGCCCAGGGCCTGCCCGTCGTTCGCCGCGCCGAGATGCTGGCCGAGCTGATGCGCCTGAAATCCAACATCGCTGTCGCCGGCACCCATGGCAAGACCACCACCACGACGATGGTCGCCACGCTGCTGGACGCGGGCGGGGTCGACCCCACGGTCATCAACGGCGGCATCATCCATGCCTATGGCTCGAACGCGCGGATGGGGCAGGGCGAATGGATGGTGGTCGAGGCCGATGAAAGCGATGGCACCTTCAACCGGCTGCCCGCCACCATCGCCATCGTCACCAACATCGACCCCGAGCATATGGAGCATTGGGGCGATTTCGACCGCCTGCGTCAGGGCTTCACCGATTTCGTCTCGAACATCCCGTTCTACGGTCTGGCTGTCTGCTGCACCGACCACCCCGAGGTGCGCAGCCTTGTGGGCCGCATCACCGACCGCCGGGTGCGGACCTTCGGCTTCAACGCCCAGGCCGACGTGCGCGCGGTCAACCTGACCTACGAGGCGGGCGTCGCGCATTTCGACATCGCCCTGCAATATGAGGACGAGGTGATCGAGGGCTGCACCCTGCCGATGCCCGGCGACCACAACGTCTCGAACGCGCTGGCCGCCGTTGCCGTCTCGCGCCATCTGGGCATGACCGCCGACGAGATCCGCGCAGCTCTTGCCGGGTTCAAGGGCGTCAACCGCCGCTTCACCCGCGTGGGCGAGGTCGACGGCGTTGCCATCATCGACGATTACGGCCACCACCCGGTTGAGATCGCGGCCGTGCTGAAGGCCGCCCGTCAGGCTTGCGAGGGGCGCGTCATTGCCGTCCACCAGCCGCACCGCTACTCGCGCCTGCATTCCCTGTTCGAGGATTTCTGCAGCTGTTTCCATGATGCCGACGTGGTCGCCATCGCCGAGGTCTTTGCCGCCGGCGAGGATCCGATCGAGGGGGCAGGGCGCGACGATCTGGTCGCCGGGCTGATCCGCCACGGTCACCGCCACGCTCGTGCGTTGCTGAGCGAGGATGACCTGGAACGCCTGGTGCGTGAACAGGCCCGTCCGGGTGACATGGTCGTCTGCCTTGGTGCGGGCACCATCAGCGCCTGGGCCAACGGCCTGCCCCAGCGCCTGGAAAAGGCGGCCTGAGCTTGGCCGACCGGGCGCGGCGCGGGGATCAGCGGGGGGCGGCGGATAACGCCGCGCACCCGTCCCCGTGACGCCCTGGCTGATCACCTTCGCAAGCCTTTGGGTGCTGGCCTCGGCGGCAGTGGCGATGCTGCCGATGCGCCGACAGTACCTTCCCGGCATCGCCCTTCTACTGACCGCGCCGGTGCTGCTTGCCGCCCTGGTCTCGGGGCTGGGATGGGTGGCGGGACTTGCTTTCGGCTTTGCCGTCGCTTCCATGTATCGCAACCCGATACGCTATTTCTGGCGGCGGGCGCGGGGCCGCCCTGTCTCGCTTCCGCCGGAATTGGCTGCTAGGACCGTTCCGGCCGGCGGCCATCCGACCTCCCCGGCCCCGGGCCGGACCAAGATGCGAAAGGACCCTTCGTGATGCTCTCGATCGTGCTTGCCTGTCTTTGGGCGATCGCCGCCAACGTGCTGGCGATGATGCCTTCCCGGCGCAACCACTGGCCGCTGGCCTACGTGCTGATGGCCACGGGCGCGCCGCTGCTGGTGCTGATGTGGGTGCAGAACGGACCCTGGGGTGTTCTGATCCTGACGCTGGCCGCGGCCTCGATCCTGCGCTGGCCGCTGCGCTATGCCCTGCGCCGCGCGGGGCTGGCCCGATGAGCGGGGCCGGCAAGGCGGCGACGAAGGGGACAACCGCCCCCGCCATGCCCGAGGTGCGCGGCAACCTGACCGCCGACCGCCCCCTGGCCGACTTGACCTGGCTGCGGGTCGGGGGGCCGGCCGACTGGTTCTTCCAGCCCGCCGACCTCGACGATCTGCGTGCGTTCCTGCGGGACCTGCCCGAGAATGTTCAGGTGTTTCCCATGGGCGTGGGCTCCAACCTGATTGTGCGCGACGGCGGGTTGCGGGCCGTGGTGATCCGCATGGGGCGCGGCTTCAACGGGATCGAGATCGAGGGGAGCCGCGTCACCGCGGGTGTCGCCGCCCTGGACGCCCACGTGGCGCGCAAGGCTGCCGCCGCCGGCGTCGACCTGACCTTTCTGCGCACCATTCCCGGTGCCATCGGCGGGGCGGTGCGGATGAACGCGGGCTGCTACGGATCTTACGTGGCGGATGTCTTCGTCTCGGCCCGGGCCGTGACCCGGGCGGGCGAGCTGGTCACGCTGACCGCCGATGAGCTGAATTTCGCCTACCGTCAGACCGAACTGCCCGAGGGCTGGGTACTGGTCGACGCCACCTTCGAAGGCCCCTCCGGTGAGCCTGAGGTTTTGGAGCAGCGGATGACCGACCAGCTGGCCAAGCGCGACGCGACACAACCCACCAAGGACCGCACCGCAGGCTCGACCTTCCGCAATCCCGCTGGTTTCAGCTCCACGGGGCGCGCCGACGACAGCCACGAGCTGAAGGCGTGGAAGGTGATCGATGACGCCGGTATGCGCGGTGCGCGGCTGGGCGGGGCGCAGATGTCTGAAATGCATCCCAATTTTCTGGTCAACACGGGCGACGCCACCGCGGCGGACCTGGAGGGTCTGGGCGAGGAGGTGCGAAAAAAGGTTTTCCAAAACTCGGGCCTCACGCTACAGTGGGAAATCATGAGAGTGGGAGAACCCACCGACCCGAAACCGGGGCAATAGAAGCCCCGGTCAGCAGTGACCCCTCCGGGACAGGCACCCGGGAAAAAATCAATAGAAGGGCCGTTTCAAAGGCCCAGAACGCATAGAAGGCGGGTTATGTCGAGCAGGACAAGCCCCACAGTGGCGGTAGTGATGGGCGGCTCCTCGGCCGAACGCGACGTGTCGCTTTCGTCGGGACGCGAGTGCGCCAAGGCTCTGAAAGAGGCCGGATACCGGGTCGAGGTAATCGACGCCGGTCCCGACCTGGTGGAGCAGTTGCGCGCCGCCAAGCCCGACGTCGTTTTCAACGCGCTGCATGGCCGTTGGGGCGAAGACGGCTGCGTGCAGGGCGTGCTGGAATGGCTGCGCATCCCCTATACCCATTCGGGCGTGCTTTCCTCGGCCCTGGCCATGGACAAGATCAAGGCCAAGGAGGCCTACGAGGCCGCCGGCCTGCCAGTTGCCCAAAGCCGCATCGCCGGGCGGGACGAGATCGAGGCCGGCCACGTGCTGCCGCCGCCCTACGTGGTCAAACCCGTCGCCGAGGGCTCTTCGGTCGGTGTTTTCCTGATCATGGAGGAAAGCGACGCACCGCCCCGCCTCAACGCCGAGATGCCCGAGCGGCTGATGGTCGAAACCTTCGTGCCGGGGCGGGAGCTGACGACCACGGTGATGGGCGACCGCGCCCTTGCCGTGACCGAGATCCTGACCGACGGCTGGTACGATTACGACGCCAAATACGTCGCCGGCGGCTCGCGCCATGAGGTGCCTGCCGATCTGCCGCCCGAGATCACCCAGGCCTGCCTGGATTATGCCCTGCGCGCCCATGAATGCCTGGGCTGCCGGGGCGTCAGCCGCACCGATTTCCGCTGGGACCCCGAACGGGGGCTGGCGGGGCTGTTCCTTCTGGAAACCAACACCCAGCCGGGGATGACGCCCACCTCGCTCGTGCCCGAGCAGGCCGCGCACCTTGGCATTTCGTTTCCCGAACTGGTTCGCTGGATGGTGGAGGACGCTTCGTGCAACCGCTGATCCTGGATCGCAAATCGGCCATCAAGCGCGACCCCGCCCCGTCGCGCGTGGCCTACCGGCTGCAACGTCTCTGGCTGACACCGATGTTCCGCTCGCTGCTGCGCACGGGCGTTCCGGCCTTCCTGGTGGTGGGGGCGGCGGCGATCTTCGTCAGCGACGAGGCCCGGGTCGATATGCTGACCCAGAAGGTCACCGACATCCGCCGCTCGGTCGAAGAGCGGCCCGAGTTCATGGTCAACCTGCTGACCCTCGATGGTGCCTCGGACGAGGTGGCCCAGGACATCCGCGAAATCCTTCCCCTCGATTTCCCCGTCAGCTCCTTCGACCTCGATCTCGAGGAGATGCGCCAGACCGTGCTGGGCCTGGACGCCGTTCTGGACGCGCAGCTTCGGGTGCGCTCGGGCGGCATCCTCGACATCGCCGTGACCGAACGGGTGCCCGTCGTCGTCTGGCGCAGCCGCGACGCGGTCGAGCTTCTGGATGTCGCCGGCCACCGGGTCGCCCCGATCACCACCCATCGCTTTTCCACCGACCTGCCCATCATCAGCGGCGAGGGCGCCGACCGCGCCGTCGCCGAGGCGCTGCGTCTGCTGGAAAGCGCTTCGGTGCTGGGTGAGCGTGTGCGCGGGCTGGTGCGCATGGGCGAACGGCGCTGGGACCTGGTTCTGACCGGGGATCAGCGCATCCTGCTGCCCGAGACACAGCCCGAACTGGCGCTGGAGCGGGTCCTGGCCCTGCACCAGGCGCGCGAACTTCTCAGCCGGGACATCGTGGCCGTCGACATGCGCCACGGCAAGCGGCCAACGATCCGGCTGACAGAACACGCCGTCGAGGAAATGCGGCGGATGAAGAATATCGAACTGGGAGAAAACCGCGGATGACCGACCTTTATCGCTCTCAACGTGCGATGCGGAACATGCGCCAGGCGGCAATGCAGCGTGGTGTCGTGGCCATTCTGGACGTGGGCACCTGGAAGGTGGCCTGCCTGATCCTGCGGTTTGACGGCCCCGAGCGTTTCCGCGCCGACGATGGCGTCAGCTCCATGGCCGGGCAATCGAGCTTCCGGGTCATCGGCGCCGCCACCACCCGCTCGCGCGGGGTGCGCTTCGGCGAGATCGACGCCATGCAGGAGACCGAGCGCGCCATCCGCACCGCCGTGCAGGGCGCCCAGAAGATGGCCAACGTGCGGGTCGATCACGTCATCGCCTGTTTCTCGGGGGCAGAGCCGCGCTCCTACGGCCTTTCGGGCGCGATCGAGCTTCAGGACACCACCGTGACCGAGCCCGACATCGGGCGGGTCATGTCGGTCTGTGACGTGCCCGACTACGGCGAGGGGCGCGAGGTGCTGCACGCGCAGCCCGTGAACTTCGCCCTCGATCACCGGGCGGGCCTGTCGGACCCGCGCGGCATGATCGGTCACCGCCTCGCGGTGGACATGCACATGCTGACCGTCGACCGCTCGGCCATCCAGAACCTGATCCACTGCGTCAAACGCTGCGATCTGGAACTGGCCGGCATCGCCTCGTCGGCCTATTCCAGCGGCATCGCGGCCATGGTCGAGGACGAGCAGGAGCTGGGCGGCGCCTGCATCGATCTGGGGGGCGGGGCGACCGGCATCTCGGTCTTCCTCAAGAAACACATGATCTACGCCGACGCCGTGCGCATGGGCGGCGAGCACGTGACCACCGACATCTCCAAGGGGCTTCAGGTCTCGATGGCCGCGGCCGAGCGGATCAAGACCGTGCATGGTGGCGCCATGGCCACCGGCATGGACGACCGCGACATGATCGAGATCGGCGGCGATACCGGCGATTGGGATCACGACCGCCGCGCCGTCAGCCGCGCCGAGGTCATCGGCATCATGCGCCCCCGGATCGAGGAGATCCTGGAAGAGGTGCGCGAGCGCCTGGACGCCGCGGGGTTCGAGCACCTGCCCAGCCAGCAGATCGTCCTGACCGGCGGCGGCAGTCAGATCCCGGGCCTCGAGGGGCTTGCCAGCCGCATCCTGGGCCAGCAGGTGCGCCTGGGTCGCCCGCTGCGCGTCCAGGGCCTGCCACAGGCTGCGACAGGGCCTGCATTCGCCTCGGCTGTGGGGCTGTGCCTCTTCGCCACGCGTCCCCAGGACGAGTGGTGGGATTTCGACATTCCGGCCGAGGGATACCCGGCCAGGTCGATCAGGAGAGCGATGAAATGGTTCAAGGACAACTGGTAGACACCAGATTTGGGTCCGCCGGCAAAATACCGCCGGAAGGACATGGGTTTAAGGCCATATTTTGTGGCGATTCGTCGTTTTTTCCGTGACGAGTCTGCGCTTTCCCGGTAGGATCGCGCATTAAGTGAGGGAAAAGGCGTGCAATGACACGCGGATCAAAAATACAGGCGGACTGACAATGACATTGAATTTGATGATGCCCGACCAGAACGAACTGAAGCCACGCATCACCGTATTCGGGGTCGGGGGTGCCGGCGGCAACGCGGTCAACAACATGATCGAGAAGCAGCTGGACGGCGTCGAATTCGTTGTCGCCAACACCGATGCCCAGGCACTGCAGCAGGCGCAGGCGACGAGCCGCGTGCAGATGGGCGTCAAGGTCACCGAAGGTCTGGGTGCAGGCGCCCGTCCGGCAGTCGGCGCCGCCGCCGCCGAGGAGAGCATCGAGGAGATCGTCGATCACCTGGCCGGTGCGCACATGTGTTTCATCACCGCCGGCATGGGCGGGGGCACCGGCACCGGCGCCGCGCCGATCATCGCGCAGGCCGCCCGTGAGCTGGGCGTTCTGACCGTCGGCGTCGTGACCAAGCCCTTCCAGTTCGAGGGTGGCAAGCGGATGCGCCAGGCCGAGGAGGGCGTCGAGGCCCTGCAGAAGGTCGTGGACACGCTGATCATCATTCCGAACCAGAACCTGTTCCGCCTCGCCAATGAAAAGACCACCTTCACCGAGGCGTTCAGCCTGGCCGACGACGTGCTCTACCAGGGCGTCAAGGGCGTGACCGACCTGATGGTCCGTCCGGGCCTCATCAACCTCGACTTCGCCGACGTCCGCGCCGTCATGGACGAGATGGGCAAGGCCATGATGGGCACCGGCGAGGCCGATGGCGAAGATCGCGCCGTCCAGGCCGCCGAAAAGGCCATCGCCAACCCGTTGCTGGACGAGATCAGCCTGCGCGGCGCCAAGGGTGTTCTGATCAACATCACCGGCGGCCACGACCTGACCCTGTTCGAGCTGGACGAAGCCGCCAACCGCATCCGCGAAGAGGTGGATCCCGACGCCAACATCATCGTCGGCTCGACCCTCGACACCGAGATGGAAGGCAAGATGCGCGTCTCGGTCGTCGCCACCGGCATCGACGCGTCCGACATGCACCTCGAGGTTCCGGTCCCGCGCCGCAGCCTGGCCAAGCCGCTGCAGGCCGAGCCTGCGCCCGCCGCCGCCGCTCCGGTCCAGACCCCGGCCCCAGTTGCCATGTCCTCGGGTGGCGCTGCCGCCGCGGCCGTGGCCCGCGCCGAGCCCGAGCACATGGAAGAGCCCTCGCTCTTCCAGGACCAGGAGGAGGCCGCGCCCGCCGACGACTTCTTCTCGGACCACCAGAGCTTTGCCGACGACGACCTGCCCGAACCCGTCTACCGTGACGAGCCCGAGGCACAGCCCGAGCCGGTCCAGCATTTCGAGGACGCCGCCGAGTTCGTGGCGCCGCGCGCCCGCGCCGCCGGTCAGCCCTCGCCCGAGGCGATGGCCCGCCTGAAGGCCGCCGTCAGCCGCATGCCCAAGCCCAACGAGGAACGGGCCCGGGTCGAGGCACTGGGTCGCCAGGAAGCACGCCCCGAGCATGGGGAGCGTCCGCGCTTCGGCATCAACAACCTCATCAACCGGATGACCGGCAGCGCCGAGGAAGAACCCCGGCACGAGCCCGAGCGTCTGCGCCCCCAGCACGCGCAGCAGCCCGCCCAGCGGCATGCGGAGATGGATGACGAGCAAGAGAAGATCGAGATCCCGGCTTTCCTCCGTCGACAGGCGAACTGACCTCGCAACCGCGTTCGCCGGTTGACAATCCAAAGGGCGCGCCTTGCAGGGTGCGCCCTTTTTCCAGCCTGATTTCAACGGGTTGGGCGGACGGGTCAGAAATCCTGCCCAAATCCGCCGATGATGTTACAAACCGTTGCAAAGATTGAGTTGAGATTGCCCCCTCCGATGGCCTTATTAGCCTCAGGGCGGACCCGCGTGTCCGCTTTCGTCGCGCCCCGGGGGACCTTTCGTGCAAACCACGCTCAAGACCAGCATCGCCTTTGTCGGTACAGGCCTGCATTCCGGCAAGCCTGTCCGTCTGGTCATCCGCCCGGCCGCGGCCGATGCGGGCATTACCTTCCTGCGCCGTGACCTGATCGCCGGTGCGTCCGACACGGACGCGTCCGACGCCGCGACCATCCCGGCCCTGTGGCACCTGGCCGAGCAGTCGCCGCTTTGCACTCGTCTGGTCAATGCCGCCGGCGCCAGCGTCTCGACGGTCGAACATGTGATGGCCGCCCTGGCGGGCTGTGGCGTGCACAACGCCCTGGTCGAGGTTGACGGCCCCGAGGTTCCGATCCTGGACGGCAGCGCGCGTCCCTTCGCCGCCGCCATTCTCAAGGCCGGGCTGACCACGCTTGAAGCCCCCATTCGCGCGATCCGCATCCTGCGCCCCGTCGAGGTTGCGCGCGGTGGCGCATGCGCCCGCCTGTCGCCCGCCGACACGCTGACCATCCGTTTCGACATTTCCTTCCCCGACGCGGCCATCGGCCAGCAGTCCAAGACCCTGAAAATGTCCAACGGCGCCTTCCTGCGCGAACTGGCTGACAGCCGCACCTTCTGCCGCCAGGCCGATGTCGAGGCCATGCAGGAGCAGGGGCTTGCCCTGGGTGGCACCTATTCCAATGCCGTTGTCGTCGACGGCGAGAAGGTCCTTTCGCCCGGCGGCCTGCGCCATGCCGACGAGGCCGTGCGCCACAAGATGCTGGATGCCCTGGGCGACCTGATGCTGGCCGGCGCGCCGATCCTGGGCCTTTATGAAGGCGACCGGGCTGGTCATTCGCTGACCAACGCGCTGCTGCGGGCGCTCATGGCCGATCGCGGTGCGTGGGAGCTGGTTGAATGCGATGCCGAGGCGGCCGACCGCCTGCCGGGCTGCAACATCCGCCCGGCCGATCTGGCGGCTGTTGCCTAACCGATCGGGCCACGGCATAAACCGCCCCAAAGGCGTTTTGCCCCCCGTTTTTCTGTGTTAGGAAATTCTCAGCAAAGCGGGCCAATGGGTTCGGCGCAATCGTGGGTGAGGTTTGCAGCATATGGCTCTGGTCAGGCGGGTTTCTTCGGCTGTCACTCTTGTCTCGGTCCTGGCGCTTGCCGGCTGTGGCGACAGCGGCGGCCTGGGTCTGGGCGATCTCTTTGCCACGGCCCCCGAGGCGAGCGATGAGGCGCTGACGCCCGAAGCCCTGTTCGAGAAGGCAGAGTTCCAGCTTTCCTCGTCCGAGCCCGACCGCGCGGCCACCACCTTCGCCGAGGTCGAGCGGCTGTATCCCTATTCCGAGCTGGCCAAGCGCGCGATCATCATGCAGGCCTTCGCCTATCATCAGGACAAGGACTACGAGAACAGCCGCGCCTCGGCGCAGCGCTATATCGAGTTCTATCCCGCCGACGAGGACGCGGCCTATGCCCAGTACCTCCTGGCGCTCAGCTATTATGACCAGATCGACGAGGTCGGGCGCGACCAGGGGCTGACCTTCCAGGCCCTCCAGGCCCTGCGCACGGTGATCGAGCGTTATCCCGACAGCGAATATGCCCGCTCGGCCATCCTGAAATTCGACCTGGCCTTCGACCATCTCGCCGCCAAGGAGATGGAGATCGGTCGCTACTACCTCAAGCGTGGCCACTACGCCGCCGCCATCAACCGCTTCCGCGTGGTGGTCGAGGAGTTCCAGACAACGACCCAGACCGCCGAGGCGCTGCACCGCCTGGTCGAGGCCTACCTGTCGCTGGGGCTGGATGCCGAGGCGCAGACCGCCGGCGCCATCCTGGGCCACAACTTCAAGTCCACCGAATGGTACGAGGATAGCTATCGCCTGCTGACCGGGCGGGGACTGAAGCCCCAGTCCATCGGTGACAACTGGCTGTCCGCGATCTACCGGCAGGTGGTCCGGGGCGAATGGCTCTGATCCTGCCTTAGGCAAAGGGACGGAAACCCGATCGATGCTGCGCAGCCTCGACATCCACGACATGCTTATCATCGACCGGCTGGAACTTGCGTTTCAGCCAGGGCTGAACGTGCTGACCGGCGAGACCGGCGCCGGCAAGTCGATCCTGCTGGATTGCCTGGGCTTCGTGCTGGGCTGGCGGGGCAGGGCCGAGCTGGTCCGTCAGGGTGCCCAGCAGGGCGAGGTGGTGGCAGTCTTTGACCTGCCGCCGGGCCATGCCGCCCGGGAAATCCTGGCTGAGGCGGGCCTGCCCGACGAGGAGCCCGAGTTGATCCTGCGCCGGGTCAACGGGCGCGACGGGCGCAAGACCGCCTGGGTCAACGACCGCCGCACCAGCGGCGAGGTCCTGCGCCGCCTGTCGGAAACGCTGGTCGAGCTTCATGGTCAGCATGACGACCGTGGCCTGCTGAACCCGCGCGGGCACCGCCGCCTGCTGGACCAGTTCGGCGATCTTGAAGAGATGGTCGGCGCCACCCGCAAGGCGTGGCGCGGCCTGGCCAGCGCGCGCGAGGCGCTGGAGGCTGCCGAGAAGGCCATCGCCGCCCTGCGCCAGGAAGAGGATTACCTGCGCCACGCGGTCGAGGAGCTGGACAAGCTGGACCCGCAGCCGGGCGAGGATGCCGAGCTCGACACCGCCCGCCGCCGGATGCAGGCCGCCGGCCGCATCCGCGAGGATGTCGTGCGTGCCCACCATGCGCTGGGTTCGGACGGGGTCGAGACGGTGGTTCTGGACGCGCTGCGCTGGCTGGAGGGGGCCCAATCCCGCGCGGCGGCCAGCGCCGACAAGGGCGCCGATGGCGGCCCCGACGCCTCGGCTGATGATGGGGCAGAGGGGGCGGGGGATCCCGCCATGACCCTCGACGCACCGATCGAGGCGCTTGGCCGACTTCTGGCAGAGCTGGGCGAGGCGCAGCAGGGGGTCAAGGACGCCCTGCGTGATCTTTCGTTCGACGATCAGGAGCTTGAGCGGGTGGAGGAACGCCTTTTCGCCCTGCGCGGCCTGGCCCGCAAGCATGACGTGACCCCCGATCAGCTTGGCGATTTCGCCGAAACCCTGCGCCAGCGCCTGGCCGCCCTCGATGCGGGCGGCGCGGACCTGGAGCGACTGCGCGCCGCGCTGGACGAGGCGCGCCAGGCCTACGACGCCGCCGCCGCGACCCTGGGAAAGGCCCGGCGCAGCGCTGCCGCGACGCTGGACGCCGCCATGGCCGCCGAGTTGGCGCCGCTGAAGATGGAGCGCGCGCTTTTCGCCACCGAGATTACCGAGGATGAGCCCGGTCCCGAGGGGCGCGATCTGGTGACATTCTCGGTCGCGACAAACCCGGGCGCCCCCGCCGGGCCGCTGAACCGCATCGCCTCGGGCGGGGAACTCAGCCGTTTTCTCTTGGCGCTGAAGGTCTGCCTGACCACGGGTGTCTCTGGCCTGACGATGATCTTCGACGAGATCGACCGCGGGGTCGGCGGGGCCACCGCCGACGCGGTGGGCCGCCGCCTGGCGGCGCTGTCGCAGGACGCGCAGGTGCTGGTTGTCACCCATTCGCCCCAGGTGGCGGCGCTGGGGGCGCATCATTGGCGGGTCGAAAAGACCGTCGCGGACGAGGTCACGACCTCGACCGTCGTGCCGCTGGCCCCCGAAACGCGGGTCGACGAGATCGCGCGGATGCTGGCCGGCGACACCGTGACCGAGGCGGCCCGCGACGCGGCGCGCGCCCTCTTGCGGGCCTGAACCGGCGCCATTAACCCTCACCGGACCATCGCTGGCAGGCCCTTGGCGCGCGGCCCCGGTTTGCGTGACATTTATCCTGCGATCTGAACTCCTTGTGCGCCGTGCCTCTTTCGGCCCGGGCGCCCATGTTCTAAAGCTTCGACTGCGACCCGGGGCGCGGCCACGCGCCCGGGCGGGTCACAGTCGGCCAGGGCGGACCGGGGCGCCCGGGTTCGGGAATTTTCCTCCGGCAGGACGGAGGGCCGGCGCTTGGCAGATTTCGGTCGCAATGCCCTTCTTACCGCAATCGAGGATGTGGCGCAGAACCTGCGCGACGGCTGGACGCTGATGCGGTGTCACGGGCCGGGCCGCATGCAGTTCTGGTTCATCGCGCTGCTGATCGGCATCGTCGGCGGGGCCGTCGCCGTGGGGTTCCGGCACGGCATCTCGTTCCTGCAAAGCTTGTTCTACCGGGTCCAGGATGTCGAACGGGCCGCCGCCGCCGGCACCTTGCCCTGGTGGCTGGTGCTGATCGTGCCGATCCTGGGCGGGCTGACCGTCGGGCTGATGATGCGCTTTTTCTCGAACACCGGGCGGGTGCAGGGCGTGGCCGACGTGATCGAAGGGGCGGCCATGTACGACGGCCGGCTGCGGGGCAAGGCGGGGATCGCCTCGGCGCTGGCGTCGCTGCTGACCCTCTCCTCGGGCGGCTCCACGGGGCGCGAGGGGCCGGTGGTGCATATCGCCGGCGTCATCTCGTCCTGGGTGTCGGACCGCATCCGCGCCGACGGGATCACCGGGCGCGACCTGATGGGGTGCGCGGTGGCGGCCGCGGTCTCGGCCTCGTTCAACGCGCCGATCGCGGGGGCGCTTTTCGCGCTGGAAGTGGTGCTGCGCCACTTTGCCGTGCATGCCTTCGCCCCCATTGTCATCGCCTCGGTCGCGGGCACGGTGGTCAACCGCCTGGCCTTCGGCGACGTGACTGAATTCACCCTGTCGACCGCCACGGCGCTGGAATTCTACGTCGAGCTTCCGGCCTTCCTGATCCTCGGGCTGGTCTGCGGCTTGCTGGCGGTCGTGCTCATGCGCTCGATCTTCTGGGCCGATGCGACGGGCGACCGGATCCAGGAGGTGACGGGCCTTCCCAACTGGATCCGCCCGGCGGTGGCGGGCGCCTTGCTGGGCCTGATGGCGATCGGCTTTCCCCGGATCATCGGCGTCGGATACGAAACGACCTCGGCGGCGCTGACGGGCCGGTTCCTGTTTCAGGAGGCCGTGGTTTTCGCCGTCCTCAAGGTGGCTGCGGTCGCGATCACCATGGGCGGACGGATGGGCGGCGGCATCTTCTCGCCCTCGCTGATGCTGGGGGCGCTGACGGGGTTGGCCTTCGGGCAGGTGGCAACGGGGATCTTCCCGGCCGTTTCAGGATCCGAGACGCTTTATGCGCTGGCGGGGATGGGGGCGGTCGCGGCGGCGGTTCTGGGCGCGCCCATCTCGACCACGCTGATCGTGTTCGAGCTGACGGGCGACTGGCAGACGGGTCTGGCGGTGATGGTGGCGGTCTCGACCTCGACGGCGCTGGCAAGCCGGGCGGTGGACCGGTCCTTCTTCCTGACCCAGCTTGAGCGGCGCAATGTTCACCTGGCCGCCGGACCCCAGGCCTATCTGCTCTCCATGTTCAGCGTCGCGAAGGTGATGCGGCCCGTGGGCGGTGCCGGTTCGGCCGCCGAGGAGGATTGCTGGGACCTGGTCGAGGAGGGGGTCTATGTCGACGCCAACTCGACCCTGGAAGCAGCGATGCCGATGTTCGAAAGGGCAAACCTGACGTTCATCCCCGTCGTGACCCTGGGGGGCGAGGACAGCCCGCCCGAGCTTTGGGGCGCGCTTTTCCAGGTCGATGCGCTGAAGGCCTACAACCGCGCCCTCGCGGCCACCGCCGCCGAGGAGCACGGCTAGGCTTCAGCCGCGCGCGGTCACAGTTGTTCGACCGCGATCTTGTCACTCTTGTAGAAGGCCAGATGCCCCTTGATCGGGGACACTTGGTCCAGCGGCTCCTCGTAGGACCAGGCCGCGTCCTTGATCAGCGCGCTTTTGGTCTGGATCGAGAAATACTTCGCCTCGCCCTTGCGGGGGCAGGTCGTGCGCGTATCCGACGGGTCGAGGAAGGCCATCGCGATATCCTCGCGCGGGAAGTAAATGACGGGGGGATAGTCGCCCTCGACCAGTTCCAGCGCATTCTTGCTTTCCCCGATCACGGCGCCGCCGGCGCGAACCACCCATTTGCCGGATGCCTTGTGAACGCTCACGTTTTCCATGCGCCAGATGCTCCCTCAATTCTCAGCCAGAGGGCGCAGACTAGCGACTAAGCGGGCCGCGTCAAAGGATCATTTCCGCGTCAGATCGGCGCGGTGGCGGCACGCAGCCAGGCGGCGTCGCTTTCGTCCAGCCGGGGCAGCAGAACGCGCGCCACCTCGGCGTGATAGGCGTCAAGCCAGGCGCGTTCCTCGGTGTCCAGCAGGTCGGGATCGACCAGGGCACGGTCGATCGGCGCCAGGGTCAGCGTCTCGAATTCCAGCATTGCCCGGGCGTCGCCGCCGGGCACAGGGCCCGCCGCACGCACCACGACCAGGTTCTCGATACGGATGCCGAAGGCCCCCTCGCGGTAATAGCCCGGCTCGTTCGACAGGATCATGCCCGGGACCAGGGCCACCTCGCCGGTGCGCGCCAGGCGCTGCGGCCCCTCGTGCACCGACAGGTAGGAGCCGACGCCATGGCCGGTGCCATGCCCGTAATCCATGCCCGCGCGCCACAGCGCGATGCGGGCCAGCGCATCGAGGTCGCGCCCCGCCAGCCCCTCGGGCCAGCGCGCGCGCGACAGGTTTATCATCCCCTTGAGGACCAGCGTGAAAAGGCGCCGATGTTCGCCCGAGGGCTGGCCGATGGCGACGGTGCGGGTGATGTCGGTGGTGCCGTCGGCATATTGCCCGCCCGAGTCGACCAGAAGCAGGTTGTCGCGTTCCAGGGGGCGGTTGCTGTCGGTCGTCACCCGGTAATGCACGATGGCGCCGTTGGGGCCGGTGCCGGCGATGGTCTCGAACGAGATGTCGCGCAGTTCTCCGCTTTCGGCGCGAAACCCCTCCAGCCGTTGGATCACGTCGATCTCTGTCAGCGGGGCGGCGGCCTCCTCGCGGGTGTTGCGGTCCAGCCAGGCCAGGAAACGGACCATGGCGACGCCGTCGCGCTGGTGGGCGGCGCGGGCGCCCTCAAGCTCGACCGCGTTCTTGCGCGCCTTGGGCAGGGCGCAGGGGTCTGCCCCCTCGACCACGGTGATGCCGGCGGCCTCAAGCAGGGTTCCGACGGCAACGGGGGCGGTGGCCGGATCAAGGCGGACCGGCCCCTCAAGCGCCTTGAGGGCGGGCGCGAAATCCTCGGGCGGGGCAATGCGGACCTGCTTGCCAAGATGCTCTTCCAGCCCCACCAGCTTGGCCGGCGCCGCGAAGAGGTCGACCGCGCCATCCTGGTGCAGGATGGCAAAGCCATGCATCACCGGCACGCGGGGGATGTCACCGCCGCGAATGTTCAGCAGCCAGGCGATGCTGTCGGGCTGGGTCAGAACGGCGGCGCGGGCGCCTCCGTCCGAAAGGGCGCGGGCGCAATCGGCGCGCTTTTCCTCGTGCGACAGGCCCGCCAGTTCGATGGGGTGGGCGCGGGCGGCGGCGGCGGGGGGCGCGGGCTGATCCTCCCACATACCGTCAATCGGGTTGGCGTCCAGCGCCCGCAGCAGGATGCCCGATCCTTCCAGCCCCTGCCTCAGCCGCGCGATCTCGCCCATCGTGTGGAGCCAGGGATCGAAACCGATGGTGCCGCCCTCGGGCAGTGCTTCGCGCAGCCAGGCGGCGGGCTGCACCTCGGGCCAGTCGACTGGGGTGAAATGCGACAGGGCCACCTGAGCGCGGACCTGAAGCCGGTAGCGCCCGTCTACAAAGACGCCCGCGCGGTCGCGCAGCACGATGGCGAACCCCGCGGAGCCGGTGAAGCCCGTCAACCACGCCAGCCGCTCGTCCCGGGGGGCGACGTATTCGCCCTGGTGGGCGTCGGCCTTGGGCACAAGGAAGCCGTCCAGCCCCTGGTCGGCCAGCGTCGCCTGAAGCCGGGCCAGCCGGGCCGGACCGTTGGCGGGTGTCGAAGTGACCTCGAACTGCTGGAACACGCGGACTCTCCTGTCTGGAATTGGAGCGGGTGGGGAAAGTGGGACGGCGCCGCGCCCGCCGGGGGCGCGGCGCGACCGGTCAGGCGTTGCGGATGCCCTTAAGCCGGGCCTTGCCGCGCGGGTCGCGATCAAAAAGCGAGGCCAGCTGCTCGGTCATCGCGCCGGCAAGCTGTTCGACATCGGTGATCGTGACCGCCTTGCCGTAATAGCGGGTCACGTCGTGACCGATACCGATGGCGATCAGTTCGACCGCCTTGCGCTTTTCGACCATCGCGATCACGTCGCGCAGGTGCTTTTCCAGATAGTTTGCGGGGTTGACCGAGAGGGTGCTGTCATCCACCGGCGCCCCGTCCGAGATCACCATCAGGATCTTGCGCGCCTCGGGGCGACCGACCATGCGGCGGTGCGCCCATTCCAGCGCCTCGCCGTCGACGTTTTCCTTCAGCAGACCTTCCTTCATCATCAAGCCCAGGTTGGGGCGGGCGCGGCGCCAGGGGGCGTCGGCGCGTTTGTAGATGATGTGGCGCAGGTCGTTCAGGCGGCCGGGCTGCTGCGGGCGGCCCTCGGCCAGCCATTTCTCGCGGCTCTGGCCGCCTTTCCAGGCGCGGGTGGTAAAGCCCAGGATCTCGACCTTGACCTGACAGCGTTCCAGCGTCCGGGCCAGCACGTCGGCGCAGATCGCCGCGATCGAGATCGGCCGTCCCCGCATCGAGCCTGAGTTGTCCAGCAGCAGCGTCACCACCGTGTCGCGGAACTCGGTGTCGCGCTCGGTCTTGAACGACAGGGGCGTGGTCGGGTTGGCCACCACGCGCGCCAGACGGCCCGCATCCAGCGTGCCTTCCTCAAGATCGAACTCCCAGCTGCGGTTCTGCTGGGCCTGAAGCCGGCGCTGAAGCTTGTTGGCCAGCCGCGAGACCGAACCTTTCAGCGGCTCGAGCTGCTGGTCGAGATAGGCGCGCAGGCGCTCCAGCTCGGCGGGCTCGGCCAGATCCTCGGCGCGGATCTCCTCGTCGAACTCGGCGTGGAACACCTGGTAATGGGGATCCGCCTCGCTGGGCGGGGCGGGGGCGGGCGGCTCCATCGGGGCCTCGCCGTCGGGAAGTTCGGCGGCCTCGGCGTCGTCGCTGGGGTCACTGTCGTCCATCGACAGCTGTGCTTGGGCGGCGTCCTGCTGCTGATCCTGGCTTTGCTCGGGGGCGGCGTCGGCGTCCTGTTCGTCGTCTTCCTGGTTCTCCTGGCCGCTGCTCTCGGCGTCGTCCTCGTCCTCCTCGGACTGGCCCTCGTCTTCCTGGTCGTCGTCGGCGGCGTCGGGATCCTCGCCCAGCTGGTCGCCGTAGCCAAGGTCATCGATGACCTGGCGGGCAAAGCGGGCGAAGGCGCGCTGATCGCTCAGCGCCTCGTCTAGGTTCTCGAGGGTGGGGGCGGCCTGTTCCTCGATGAAGCCGCGCCACAACTCCATCACGTTCTGGGCGCCGGGGGGCAGGGGGCGGCCGGTGGCCAGGTGGCGCACCAGATAGCCCGCCGCAACCGCCAGCGGCGCGTCGGAGGCTTGGGTGATCTGGGCATAACCCTTGCGCGCGGCCTCGTCGGCGACCTTGGCGTCGATGTTGCCGGCGGTGCCGGGCATGACGCGGGCACCCATCGCCTCGCAGCGGGCGGTCTCCATCGCCTCGTAGATGTCGCGCGCCATCGTGCCCCGGGGCACGTAGCGGTTGTGGGTGGCCTCGTCGTGGAACTTGTGGCGCAGGGCGTAGGCGTCGGCGGTGCCGCGCGCCAGCATGACCTCGTCGCGGCTCATGCGGCGGCTGACCTGGGGCAGGCGGACCGTGTCGTTAACCAGGCTGGGCGGGTCGACCGAGTAGGAGACCGTGAGGTCGGGGTCGTCCGCCATGACCTTGGTGGCCTCGGCAAGGGCCTTCTTGAACGGATCGGCCGGGTTGTCAGACTGCTTCATGGTCGGGCCTCCTGCGCCCGGGGGCGGCGGGGTGGCGGGGAAAGAGGGCGCGACGCTGGCCGCGCCCGGCGATCAGCCCGGTTTCAGCCCAGGCTCATCGAGGCGGCGCTTTCGGGCAGTTCCTCGTCAAAGCAGCGCTGATAGAACTCGGCCACGGTCTGGCGCTCCAGCTCGTCGCACTTGTTCAGGAACGAGACCCGGAAGGCATAGCCCACGTCGCGGAAGATCTCGGCGTTCTGGGCCCATGCCAGCACCGTGCGCGGCGACATGACGGTCGACAGGTCGCCGTTCATGAAGGCGGTGCGCGTCAGGTCGGCCACGGTCACCATCTGACCGATGGTGCGGCGCCCGGCGGCGGTGTTGTAATGGGGGTTCTTGGCCAGCACGATCGCGGTTTCCGCGTCATGGCTCAGGTAGTTCAGGGTGGCGACCAGCGACCAGCGGTCCATCTGACCCTGGTTGATCTGCTGGGTGCCGTGGTAAAGGCCGGTGGTGTCGCCCAGGCCCACGGTGTTCGCGGTCGCGAAGATGCGGAAATAGGGGTGGGGCGTGATCACCTTGTTCTGGTCCAGCAACGTCAGCTTGCCGTCCACTTCCAGAACCCGCTGGATGACGAACATCACGTCGGCGCGGCCGGCGTCGTATTCATCGAAAACGATGGCAGTGGGGGTGCGCAGCGCCCACGGAAGGATGCCTTCCTGGAACTCGGTGACCTGCTTGCCGTCCTTGAGTTTGATCGCATCCTTGCCGATCAGGTCGATCCGGCTGATGTGGCTGTCGAGGTTGACGCGCACGCAGGGCCAGTTCAGCCGCGAGGCGACCTGTTCGATATGGGTGGACTTGCCCGTGCCGTGGTAGCCCTGGATCATCACGCGACGGTTGTGGCTGAAGCCGGCCAGGATCGCCAGGGTCGTGTCGGGATCGAACTTGTAGGTCGAATCCAGTTCCGGGACGCGATCGGTGCGATCCGCGAACCCCTTCACCTTCATGTCCGTATCGATGCCAAAAACCTCGCGAACCGACAGTTCCTCGGTGGGTTTCGCCGACAATTCCATAGCGCCATCTGCCATAATGCGTTTCCTCTATCCCGGCCGGCGCCCGCCTGCAGGCGCGCCAGCAGCGTTGGGATGCAACATATCTTGCCCAAGGGCAAGGGAAAGGCCCAATTGCACCCTCGCGGCCCACTTTCGAGGGCGGAGGTGGAGGATCGCAGCAAGCTTTGCGCGGGGTCCCGGATTGATCCGCATAGGACCGCCCGTCGAGGGGCGAGGGTGGCCATGTGCTTCGACGCGGCCCGGTCCCGGCCAATGGGGTAGGCCCCCCGGTCGGGTCAGCCGACGGCGGAGCGGGCCGCGAGGGGTTCGGCCTGGACCGCGCTGGGCCTGCCGCGCGGAATGACCAGCGTCAGCGAGGTGCCCGGCGCCTCGTCCCCGGTTTCCACCGATGCGCCGATCTGCCGCGAGATCGCGTCGATGATCCGGCTTCCCAGCCCGGCGCCGCTGCTGTCGGGCGACGCCTGGGCGCGTCCGACGCCGTTGTCGGCGAGGCATACGCGCAGGGTGTCGGGTTCTTCGATGGACAAGGTCACGTCGACCCGGCCCAGGCGGTCGCCGACAAAGGCGTGCTTGAGCGAGTTGGCGATGAACTCGTTGATGATGATCCCCAGCGACGAGGCGAATTGCGTGTTCACCACGTAGGAGGGGGCGTCGACGGCGATATTGATGTTCGAGGGGGCGGCAATCTCAAGCTCGCGCACCAGGCTGGGCACGTAATGGGCAAGGTCAACGGTGTTGGTGGCCCGGGCGCGGCCCAGCTCGGAGTGCACCGATGCGATGGCGTTGACCCGACCACGCGCCTCGTTGAGGGCGTCGCGCACGTTCTCGTCCTCTGTCCGGCTGGCCTGGAGCGACAGGAAGGCGCTGACCTGCTGGAGCGAGTTCTTGACCCGGTGGTCGATCTCGAGCTTCAGCGTCTCGCTCATTTCCAGCGCATGTTCGAGGCGCTTGGCCTTTTCCTCGTAGGCGCTGGACAGGCGGCGGGTCTCGATCAGGGCGGCGCGCAGGTCCAGTTCCTTGATGACACGGCGCGACAGGATCGACAGCGCGTTGCGCTGGGTCTCGGTCAGGGTGCGGGGTTCCTTGTCCAGCACGCACAGGGTGCCCAGCGGCAGGTCGCCTTCGCCCAGCAGGGGGGCGCCGGCGTAAAAGCGCATCCGCACGTCGGGATCGTCGACCAGCGGGTTGTCGGCGGTGCGGGCATCCAGGGTCGTGTCGTTGATCTCGAAAACACCCTGGTGCAGCAGGGCGTGGGAGCAGACCGATTTCTCCAGCCCGGTTTCCCGGGCCTCCAGCCCGACCTTGGCCTTGAACCACTGGCGGTCGCGATCGACAAAGCTGATGAGGGCGATGGGAACCTGGCAAATCTCTGCGGCCAGGGCCACGATATCGTCGAAATCGGCCTCTTCCTCGGTGTCGAGGATGCCCAGGGCACGCAATTTCGCGAGACGCTCCGCCTCCTGCGGGTGTTTGTCAGCAAGCATCGAACCGTCCTTTGCAAACTCGAAGTTGCCCCGGGGCTTGGCAGCATCTGCGCATGGCGCCCGGGGTGGCGTTCCGAATGATCGATCGGATGGTGGATAACCGGAAGCGATCCTAGTGGCTGGACCGCTTCAGGTAAAGGGCGCTTGGCCTTACGCAGGGGCAACCTGGGCGTTGCCGGGGCACTTTGCCCGAAAATCGGGCAGGGCGCGGGGTCACTCGCGGAAGTTGCGGCTGACCTTGATCTGGTCCCAGGCCCAGACGACTTCCTGGAGACGCTCTTCGTCGGAACGGTCGCCGCCGTTCATGTCGGGGTGCAGAACCTTGATCAGTGACTTGTACTGCTTGCGCACCTCGGCCTTGGTCCAGTGGTCGCGCGCCTCGAGGATCTCGATCGCGCGACGCTCGGTGGCGGGCAGGCGGCGGGTGCCGGTGACCGATTTGCCGGGGTTGCGGGTCGCATTCTCGCCCAGCACCTGGTGGGGGTCGTCGACCCCCAGCCGGGCCCAGGCCCGCTGTTCGTCCGAGGTCTTGCCGAAAGGCTTGGTCTCGCGCTCCCAGACCCGGTCCTTGTCGACCTGGTCCATGTATTCCTCTTCGGTGGCGCCGTTGAAGAAGTTCCATTTCAGGTTGTACTCGCGGACGTGGTCCTTGCAGAACCAGAAGTAGTCGTCCAGCGTATCGGGGGATTTCGGAGCCCTGTACTGCCCGGCCTCCTCGCATCCGGCGTGTTCGCACTGTCTCCGCGATGTCTCGAAGGCGCCGGACATGCCGCGCCGTCCCCGCGTTCGTTTCTTCTTGTCGGAAGAAACGGACAGGTCGAATCCGAATGGATCGTTTTTAGTCATGAAGCTCACCTTTCCGACTCGGGTCCGCGAGTTTAAGGCTTTTGACAGCAAGATGAAGGGGCCGGAGTTAAAAATGACCGTGACCGAAGAAATCCGAAACAGGCTTGAGGCGGGGCTGTCCCCGCGGCACCTCGAGATCGAGGATCAGAGCGAGGCCCACCGGGGCCACGCAGGCTTTCGCGAGGGGGGCGAAAGCCATTTCCACGTCGAGATCCACGCCGCGCAATTTGGGGGAATGTCGCGCATCGCCCGCCATCGCGCCGTGCACGAGGCGCTGGGCAAGGACCTGATGGGGCGCATCCATGCCCTGTCCCTGACGCTGGAGGAATAGGGGCCCGCGCGGGCGGGCCCGGTTCGGTCGCCTCGCGCGCGGCCTCAGCCACGCCCGCCGCTGCCGCGATCCTCGCCCTGAACCCGGGGGGCGCGACCGGGCTCGGCCTTGTCGCGGCTTTCGGGACGCGCCTCGACCGAGGAGGTGCGCGGCGCCTGGGCGCGGGGGGCGCTGCCGGCTGCGGCGGCGTCGTCCATCGGTGCCTCGTCTTCGTCGCCGTCGTCGGAGCCGGTGGCGCCACGCGCCGCCTGATCGCGTCCGGGCGCCGGCATCCGACTGTCGGCGCGGACCTGGCCCGCGCCGCGGCGGCCCTGCTCGGGCAGTTCGCGGCGGAAGATCATCATGTGCATGTCGGTCGTGGTCGAACCAAGCAGACCCGAGCGCTCGTCGCAGGGGAGCATGTCGGTACGGACATAATCCCAGCCGTCGGCGCCCATCTCGTTGAGGACCTCGCCCAGAGCATGGGCGAACTTGGCCTCGCGGCCCTTGACCCCCTTGCCGCTCTTGCCCTTGCGGGGCGCGGCGATGGCCGTGAACTCGTATCGGGGCATCCGGTCTCTCCGTTCTTCTCACCTGAGGGTTCTAACTGGGAGGATTCGGGAAGGAGTCAACACGCACACGTGAAAATTCGCGAACCAGCCTCTGGGGGCGGCGCGGTATCGGTCGTGCAACCGGAAGGGATAGCTCAGGCGGGGCGGGCGCGACAACGCCTGCACTCGCCTGTCCGTTGAGGATCAGCCCGCCAGCTTGGCGGCCACAATCTCGTTGACGGCCTTGGGGTTGGCCTTGCCACCCGTGGCTTTCATCACCTGACCCACAAACCAGCCCGCCAGCTTGGGGTTCTGCTTGGCCTTTTCGACCTGGGCGGGGTTCTCGGCGATAATCTTGTCGACAGCCGCTTCGATGGCGCCGGTGTCGGTGACCTGACGCATGCCGCGATCCTCGACGATCTGCGCCGGATCGCCGCCCTCGGTGTAGACGATCTCGAACAGGTCCTTGGCGATCTTGCCCGAGATGTCGCCCTTGGCGATCAGGTCCAGAATGCCACCCAGCTGTGCCGCCGAAACGGGGCTGTCGGCGATGCCGTGGTCTTCCTTCTTCAGCCGGCCGAAAAGCTCGTTGATGACCCAGTTGGCGGCCAGCTTGCCGTCGCGGCCCTTGGCGACCTCGTCGAAATAATGCCCGCTTTCCACGTCGGCGGTCAGCACGTCGGCGTCATATTCGGTGACGCCGTATTCGGTGACGAAACGCGCGCGCTTTTCATCCGGCAGCTCAGGCAAGTTGGCCTGAATGTCGTCGACCCAACCCTGTTCGATCTCCAGCGGCAGAAGGTCGGGGCAGGGGAAGTAGCGGTAATCATGCGCCTCTTCCTTGGAACGCATCGACCGCGTCTCGCCCTTGTCGGGATCGTAAAGGCGGGTTTCCTGCACCACGCTGCCGCCATCCTCCAGAATGGCGATCTGGCGCCGGGCCTCATAGTCGATGGCCTGCTGGATGAACCGCATGGAGTTCATGTTCTTGATCTCGCAGCGGGTGCCCAGATGGCTGAAATCCTGGGTTTCCTGGTATTTCTCGTAATCACCGGGGCGGCAGACGCTGACGTTGACGTCGGCGCGCAGGTTGCCGTTCTGCATGTTGCCGTCGCAGGTGCCCAGATAGCGCAGGATCTGGCGCAGCTTGACGACATAAGCGGCGGCCTCTTCGGGGCCGCGGATGTCGGGGCGGCTGACGATCTCCATCAGGGCGACGCCGGTGCGGTTGAGGTCGACAAAGGACATGGTGGGATCCATGTCGTGGATCGACTTGCCGGCGTCCTGCTCCATGTGGATCCGCTCGATCCGGACCCGGCGGGCGATGCCGGGGGCCATGTTCACCAGCACCTCGCCCTCGCCGACGATGGGGTGGTAAAGCTGGCTGATCTGGTAGCCCTGCGGCAGGTCGGGGTAAAAGTAGTTCTTGCGGTCGAAGGCCGAGCGCAGGTTGATCTGGGCCTTCAGGCCCAGCCCGGTGCGCACCGCCTGCTCGACGCAGAATTCGTTGATGACGGGCAGCATGCCGGGCATGGCCGCGTCGACGAAGGCCACGTTCGAATTCGGCTCGGCGCCGAATTGGGTCGAGGCGCCGGAAAACAGCTTGGCCTTCGAGGCGATCTGCGCGTGCACCTCAAGCCCGATCACCAGTTCCCAGTCGTGCTTGGCCCCGGCGATTACCTTCGGGGCGGGCGATTCATAGGAAAGATCCAGCATCTTCGTCTCCAACTGCCATCCGGCCTGCCTTCTAGGCCAGGGGGCGGGACGGGGCAAGAGGTGACGGATTCCCGCCGATGCCGATGGCCCCGTGTTGCCAGCCCGCATGATCGAGGCGCAAGATGCGCCGCAAATTCACAACCAGCGGGTACGACCCATGAAGATCGCTGCCAGAACCACCGCCTTCGCCATGCTTGCCGCCGCCACGTTGCTGGGCGCCTGTGCCCAGACGGGCGTCACGCTGGGGGCCCGGGGGGATGCCTCCATCACGTCCGAGCGCCCCGCCGCCCGGCCCGCCCCCGAGGCGGTGATGCGCTGGGACTTCCGCCCCGAAGGTCCGGTCTGGACCCGCACCGCCATCAATTCGCTGCGCGCCCACGGCCAGCCGCTTGTCAGCTCGGCCCCCCGCGACGTGGCGCAATACTGCCCCAACTACCACAACGCCAGCGAGCAGGAGCGCGAGCTTTTCTGGGCCGGGCTGCTGTCGGCGCTGGCCAAGCACGAAAGCACCTGGCGCCCCGAGGCCGTGGGCGGGGGCAACAAGTGGTTCGGGCTTTTGCAGATCTCGCCGGCGACGGCGCGTGGCTATGGCTGCCGGGCAAAATCGGGCAGCGCCTTGCTTGATGGCGCGGCCAACCTCAGCTGCGGCGTGCGGATCATGGCGCGCACGGTCCTGCGCGACAACGCGATCGCGGCCAACAACCGTGGCATCGCCGCCGACTGGACACCATTCCGCAAGGCACGCATGCGCGCAGAGATGGCCGCCTGGACGCGCCAGCAGCCTTATTGTCAGGGATGATCTGAGGAAACTGTCCTGGCCCCCGGCGTGGGCCCCCCTCCGTATGGCAGCATCGGGGGGCTTGGGGTTTTGGGTCCGATCCCGAGCAGCCGGGCCGGCAGATGGTCAGGCCGCGTCGCGGTGGTGGGGGCCTGTTTCGATCTCTTCGATGATCTTGGCGACGAAGGCATCTATGTCTTCGGGCTTGCGGCTGGTGACGATACCGTTGTCGGTGGCGACCTGTGCCTCGACCACCTTGGCGCCCGCGTTCTCCAGATCCCGGCGCAGGGACGGCCAGGAGGTGATGGTGCGCCCCTCGACCGCAGCAGCGTCGATCAGCAGCCAGGGCGCGTGGCAGATCGCGGCCACCGTCCGGCCCATCGAGACGAAGTCGCGGATCAGGGCGATGGCCTCATCGTCCAGCCGCAGGCTGTCGGAATTCAACTGCCCGCCGGGCAGCACGAGGGCGTCGAAACGCGCGGCCTGCGCGTCCGAGATCCTGAGGTCGGCAGAAACATCCTCCCCCCAGTTTCCGTTGTGCCAGCCACGTATTGGCTGCCCGTCGGGCGAGGCGACGTAAACGGAGGCGCCGGCCCGGAGCAACTGATCGCGCGCGCTTTCCAGTTCGGATTGCTCGAAACCATGGGTCGCCATGACGAGGATCGTGGATTTGGCTATGTCTGTCATCACACACTCCTTTCTTTTTCAGACAGAAAGGAAACCGGTGGGCAGGCAACACCGTTCCCTCCGATTGATCCGCGGGTTCATCAAGGCGTAAACACGCCGGTCACGTTCAACCGAAAGGCGTCTTTTGGCCGAGAGCCCCCGGAAAGGGGCCTCCGGCCGGCTGGTGCGAGGCCGGACCGGCTCAGGGCAGCAGGCGCGCCGTCATCTCGGTGGTGTCGGGGCTGAGGCCGGGCTGGGCGTTGATGCGGCGCAGGGCGTCGGTCATCATCTGCTGGCGGTCGGCGTCGTAGCGGCGCCACGTCTCGAAGGCCGAGCACATGCGCGCCGTCGTCTGCGGGTTCAGCTTGTCCAGCCGGATCAGCCAATCGGCCATCAGCCCATAGCCCTTGCCCGACGGGTGGTGGAACCCTGCGGCGTTCCCCGCCAGCGCCCCGAAGACGGAACGGAAGCGGTTGGGGTTGCGCAGATCGAAGAGCGGGTGCGCGGTCAGGGCCTCTGCCACCTCGGCCGCCTTTTCGGGGCGCGCCTGCATGACCTGGAGGCCGAACCACTTGTCCATGACCAGGCGGTCGTGCTTCCACTGTTCGAAGAAGGCGTCGACCTCACCCTTGGCCGTCTGGGTTGCCAGCAGCGACGACAGGGCGCCCAGTTGTTCGGTCATGTTGCCGGCAGCGGCGAACTGGGCCCGCGCGGCCGCCCCGCCGTCGCACCGGCTTAGCGCCATCAGCGCGGTGTTGCGCAGCGCGCGGCGGCCCGCCCCCTCGGCGTCGGGCACGTAGGGGCCGGTCACCTCCATTTCGGTGTGCAGGCGTTCCCACAGGGGGCGCATGCGCTGGGCGATGGTGTCCGAAAGCTGCTCGGTCGCCTCCCAGATGCGGGTGGGGTCGGGGGTGACGCCGGCGTCCGAAAGGGCCTGTGCCATCTCGTCCTGGCCGGGCAGGCGCAGGGCCAGCGCCCGGAAGGCCGGGTCCAGCCCGTCATCGCCCGCGACCCGCGCCAGCGCGTCAATGAAGTCGCCCGACGGCGCCTCGTCGCGCAGCACGAGGCCCAGCAACACGTCGCGGGCCAGGGTGCGCCCGGCCTCCCAACGGTTGAACGGGTCGGTGTCATGGGCCAGCAGGAAGGCGCGTTCGGCGCTGTCGCTCTGTCGTTCCAGGATCACGGGCGCCGAAAAGTCGCGCAGCACCGAGGCGACCGGCCGGCTGGCCAGCCCGTCGAAGCTGAAACTTTGCCGCGCCTCCGTCATCTCAAGCGTGGTGGTCGGCACCACCTCGTCGCCGTTGGGGTTCAGCAGGCCCACATCGACCGGGATGACGCGGGGCGGCTTCTGGTCCTGGCCCGGCGTGGGCGGGGTGGTCTGTTCGAGATGCAGGGTCAGCCGGCCCGCGTCGCCATCCCACTCCTCTGTGACCTTCAGGCGCGGGGTGCCGGCGTCGGTGTACCAACGCTTGAACTGCGCCAGTTCCCGCCCGGTCGCATCCTCGAACACCTTCAGCCAATCCTCGATCGTGGCCGCGTCGCCGTCGTGGCGCGCGAAGTAGAGGTCGAGCGCCTTGCGGTAACCATTCTCGCCCACCAGCCGGCGCAGCATGCCGATGATCTCGGCGCCCTTTTCATAGACGGTGGCGGTGTAGAAATTGTTGATCTCGACAAAGCTCTCGGGGCGGGGCGGGTGGGCGAGGGGGCCGTTGTCCTCGCGGAACTGCCGGCCGCGCAGGGCGATCACGTTCTCGATCCGGGCAACCGGGGCCGAGCGCATGTCGCCGGTGAACTGCTGGTCGCGGAAAACGGTCAGACCCTCTTTCAGGCACAGCTGGAACCAGTCGCGGCAGGTGATGCGGTTGCCGGTCCAGTTGTGGAAATACTCGTGGGCGATGATCGCCTCGATCCGTTCGTAATTGGCGTCGGTGCTGGTTTCGGGGCTGGCCAGGACCGCTGAGGCGTTGAAGATGTTCAGCCCCTTGTTTTCCATCGCGCCCATGTTGAAATCATCGACCGCAACGATGTTGAAGACTTCGAGGTCGTATTCCCGGCCATAGACCTCCTCGTCCCATTTCATCGAGGCTTGCAGCGCTTCGAGGGCAAAGTCGCACTTTCCCTCGTCGCCCGGGCGGACCCAGACGTTCAGCGCGACGTGGCGCCCCGACATGGTGGTGAAGCTGGCCGAGCGCGCGACCAGATCCCCCGCCACCAGCGCGAAAAGGTAGGAAGGCTTGGGCCACGGGTCGTGCCAGGTGGCGTGGCCCTCGGCGCTGTCCACCGGGTTGCCGTTCGACAGCAGCACGGGGTAGGGCCCCTCGACGTGGACGGTGAAGACCGACATCACGTCGGGCCGGTCGGGATAGTAGGTGATCTTGCGAAAGCCCTCGGCCTCGCACTGGGTGCAATACATGCCGTTGGACATGTAAAGACCCTCGAGCGCGGTGTTGGCGGCGGGGTCGATCTCGACCTCGGCGGCCCAGACGAAGGGACCTTCGGGCACCTCGCAGCATAGGCCGTGATCGGTCAGCTCGGGCGTTACCGGCGCGCCGTCGATGCTGGCCGCGATCAGCTTCAGCCCCTCGCCATGCAGAAAGAAGCGCCGGTCGCTTGCCTGGGGGTTGGGACGAAACTCGATCCGCGACAGCACCCGTGTCGCGTGGGGATCCAGGATGAACCGAAGCTCGACCTTCTCGGGGATGAAGCCGAAGGGCGTGTAATCCGCCAGGTACACGGTCTGGGGGGCGGTGTCGGTGGTCTCGGCGGTCATCTGCGGCTCTCCTGTCCGGGGGGAACATTCGTGGTTGGGCGGACGTTATGAGGCTGAGCACGCCGGTGCAACAGCGGCCCGGCGCCCCCAGCGATCACCATGTAACGAGGTCCATCATGTCTGCCCCCGATACCAACATCAAACGCCAGGAAAAGGAACATCGCGGCCCGCTTTTCGGCATGGGTTTCGCCCTGCTGTGGAGCACGGTGCTGCTGATCGGCCTGGTGGTCTGGGTCGTCTATGCCGGCAACGAGCCCGGTGACGGCGTCGCCGTCGATGGCAGCCCGGCCCCGACCGAGCAATCGGTCCCCTCGGACACCGACCCCGCGATGAACAAGCGCGCGGCCCCCGCCACGACCGACGAGGCCCCCGCCGCCGGCACCCCGGCGACCCAGCCGCCCGCCACCACCACCGAGTAATCGGCCGGCCCGCCATGGGGCCACGACCGAATCCCGCCCCGTCGCGAATCTTTCGCGGCGGGGCTTTTGCGTCTGCGGCATCGTTTCCGCACGTGCGGCGCCGCAGTGCCGCATCCGCGCCGATTTTCGCCTGGCATACAGCGGCGGCCCGTTGGGTGGCGGGCGGGGGAGACCGAGAGGTCCCTGATTTTATTGAGATCGGGCGCGGGGTTGCCGAAACGAAATGTCGGATGCGGTCAAAAAGTTTGACCAAAGCGATTGATCATCCGGGATTCATTTTATAATGGCGTATGCGACCGCATGCTGGACGAGCCGGCAACAATGATGCTAACGCCGGCTTAGTTCGGTAATAATGATACTCTTGGAGGAATGCCATGCCCGATCGTGTTGAGCGCGCCGGATTGCAAGTGAACTCGGAACTCGCCGGGTTGATCGAGGATCGGGCCCTGCCCGGAACAGGGGTGGATTCCGATGCGTTCTGGGCGGCGCTCGCCGGCATGGTGGCAGACCTCGGCCCGCGGAACCGCGCTCTGCTGGAGACCCGCGAGGAGTTGCAGCGCCGGATCGACGCCTGGCACCTGGAGCGCCAGGGCCAGCCTCACGACGCCGAGGCCTACCGCGCGTTCCTGACCGAGATCGGATACCTCGTGCCCGAGCCTGCCGATTGCACCATCACCACCGAGGGCACCGATCCCGAGATTGCCACCATCCCCGGCCCGCAGCTTGTGGTGCCGATCACCAATGCCCGCTACGCGCTGAATGCCGCCAACGCGCGCTTCGGCTCGCTTTATGACGCGCTTTACGGCACCGACGCGCTGGGCGAGGCGCCTTCGGCGCCCGGCTATGACCGGGCCCGCGGTGCCAAGGTCATCGAATGGGCCAAGGCCTTCCTTGACGATGTGCTGCCGCTCGAGGCCGGCAGCCACGCCGATGCCAGCGCCTACACGATCACCGACGCAGGCCTGCAGGCGACGCTGGACGGGCGCGCGGTGCCGCTGGCCGTGCCCTCGGCCTTCGTCGGCTACAAGGGCGGGCGCGACAACCCCACCTCGATCGTGCTGCGCAACAACCACCTGCACGTGATCCTGGACATCAACCCCGACAATCCCGTGGGCCAGGACGATCCGGCCGGTGTCTGCGACATGCGCCTGGAATCGGCAATCACCACGATCATGGATTGCGAGGATTCGGTCGCCGCTGTCGATGGTGCCGACAAGGCGCAGGCTTATGGCAATTGGCTGGGCCTGATGCAGGGCGACCTGTCCGAGACGGTCGAGAAGAACGGCAAGAAATTCGAGCGTGTTCTGGCCAAGGACCTGGAGTTCACCGCCCCCGACGGCGGCACCCTGACCCTCAAGGGGCGTTCGCTGATGCTGATCCGCAACGTGGGGCACCTGATGACCACCCCCGCCGTGCTGGACGCCCAGGGCAACGAGATCTTCGAGGGGCTGCTGGACGCGCTGTGCACCACGCTGATCGCGATGCACGATCTGAAATCCTCGGGCGGCAATTCGACCGAAGGCTCGGTCTATGTGGTCAAGCCCAAGCTGCACGGCCCCGAGGAAACCGCCTTTACCGACGAGATCTTCACCCGGGTCGAAGAGGCGCTGGGCTTGCCCCGCAACACCGTCAAGCTGGGCATCATGGATGAGGAGCGGCGCACATCCGCCACGCTGAAATCCTGCATCGCCGCCGCCCGCGCGCGGGTCGCCTTCATCAACACCGGCTTTCTGGACCGCACCGGCGACGAGATCCACACCTCGATGGAAGCGGGCCCGATGATCCGCAAGGGCGAGATGAAGGCGACCGACTGGATCGCCTCGTACGAAGACCGCAACGTCGACATCGGGCTTGAGTGCGGCCTTCAGGGCAAGGCGCAGATCGGCAAGGGCATGTGGGCCATGCCCGACCGCATGGCCGAGATGCTGGAAGCCAAGATCGGCCACCCGCAGGCCGGCGCCAACACCGCATGGGTGCCGTCGCCCACCGCCGCCATCCTGCACGCGACCCATTACCACCGGGTCGATGTTTTCGCCCGCCAGGACGAGATCGCGGCCGAGGGCCGGCGCGGCACGCTCGAGGACCTGCTGGAAATCCCGCTGGCCGAGAGCCGCGACTGGAGCGACGAGGAGATCACCGCCGAGATCGAGAACAACGCCCAGGGCATCCTTGGCTATGTGGTGCGCTGGATCGATCAGGGCGTCGGATGCTCCAAGGTGCCGGACATCAGCGATGTCGGCCTGATGGAAGACCGCGCCACCTGCCGCATCTCCAGCCAGGCGCTGGCCAACTGGCTGCACCACGGCGTCGTCAGCGAGGCCCAAGTGATGGAAGCCATGAAGAAGATGGCGGCCGTGGTGGATCGTCAGAACGCCGATGATCCCTACTACCGGCCCATGGCGCCCGGCTTCGACGGCATCGCCTTCCAGGCCGCCTGTGATCTGGTTTTCCGTGGCCGCGAGCAACCCTCGGGTTATACCGAGCCGGTGCTGCATGCGCGCCGCCTGCAGCTCAAGGCACAGCTGACCCCGCAGTCCAGCGCCGCCTGACCTTAATCGCGTGCCGGCCCCGACCGTCGGCACGCGCCCCCATTCCGCAGCCCCCCCGGGTTGCACCCCAAAAGGACACGAGTTTTCCATGACCGAGATCACCCTGCGCAAGGCGCGCACCATCATCCGCAAGGCGCTTGAGGCCGGCCGCGCCGACGAGCTGAAGCCGCTGTCCATCGTGGTGCTGGATTCCGGCGGCCACGTGAAGGCGTTCGAACGCGAGGACGGTGCCGCACCCGGCCGCTTTGCCATCGCCCACGGCAAGGCCCATGGCGCGATCATGCTGGGCATGGCCGGCACCGCCCAGATGAAGCGGGCCGAGGAGCAGGGCTATTTCATGAACGCCATGAACGGACTTTACGGCGGCCAGTTGGTGCCGGTGCCCGGCGGCGTGCTGGTGCGCGACCGCAAGGGGGCCATCGTCGGCGCCGTGGGCGTCACCGGCGACACCTCGGGCAACGATGCCAAGGCCGCGACCGCCGGCATCGAGGCGGCGGGCCTGACGGCCGAGATCTGATCCGCGAAAGGGGGGCGCGCCCGGCCAACGGGGGCGCCCCCCATCGCATGGGCGGGGCGGCACCTGCCGGCCTCCTCTCGGCCCGCCCCCCTCTCGACCCGCCCCGCCAAACCCGGTATCTTCGCCGCATCACAGCGAGGAAATGTCCCCATGCGCAGGCCCGTCGTCGGCATCATCGGAAATACCTACATGATCGCGGATACCTATCCCGGTCACGGCACCAGCACGATGAACTCGGAAGCGATCGCGCGGGTGGCCGAATGCATGCCGCTGATCATTCCCGCCGACCCGCTTTACATGACCGTGGACGAGCTCATGGAGGCCTGCGACGGCTTTCTCTTCACCGGCGGGCGGCCCAATGTGCATCCCGAGGAATACGGCGAGGAGGCGACCGAGGCCCATGGCACGTTCGACCGGGCCCGCGATGGCATCACCTTGCCCCTGATCCGCGCCTGCGTCGAGCGGGGGCAGCCCTTTCTCGGCATCTGCCGCGGGTTCCAGGAGGTGAACGTGGCGATGGGCGGCTCTCTCCACCCCGAGATCCGCGAGCTTCCGGGACGCAAGAACCACCGGATGCCGACCGAGGGGTCGCTGGACGAACGGTTCAGCCGGCGCCACCCGGTCACATTCACCGCCGGCGGTCCCTTCGCCCGCCTAATGTGCGCCGAGGAGGTCCAGACCAACACGCTGCACGGGCAGGGCATTCAGACGGCCGGGCCGCGCATCGTCATCGACGGCACCGCCGACGACGGCACGCCCGAAGCACTGTATGTCCGCGACGCCCCCGGCTTCACCCTGTCGGTCCAGTGGCACCCCGAGCATAACGCCGCCGCCGATCCGGTGTCGCGGCCGCTTTTCACCGCCTTTGGCGCCGCCGCCCGCGACTGGGCCGGGGCGCGCCGTCCGCATCCTGTCCTGAAAAGCGCCTGAGTCCGGGCCGCCCCCGTCAGGGGCGGGGCCGCTCAGACCTCGCGCGACATCCGCATGGCCGACAAGGTCTCGTCGCCGAAGCGGTGGACGATCCGCGCCCCCTCGCTCCAGCCATGCTTGAGAAAGAAGCGCCGGCCGATCAGGCTGGCCTCTGTCTCCAGCCGGCGCAGGCCAAGGCGGCGGGCGCGGCGCAGGATCTCGTCATGCAAGCGGGCGGCGATGCCGGTGCCATGAAAGGCCGGCAGCACATAGGCAAAGTCCAGATGCCCGTCGCGACCAAGGGTCATGAACCCGCAAGGCGCGCCGTCGTGAAGGGCGACGACGGTGATCTGTCCGCGAAACCGCCCGGCCCACCAGGGGGGCGGCGCGGGCGCGGGCGACCAGGCCCGGCGCTCGGCCGGGGAATAGAGGCTGCGGGTGCCGTCGCGCACGGCGCGGTGAAAGATGGCATGCAGGGCAGGGGCGTCGCCCGCGCGAAAGCCGCGCAATCGGACGGCGCGGGGAGCGCGCGTCATCGCATCTTCGCCAGACAGGGAAGGCCCCGCCGGCGGTCGCACCCCCAGGAACGTCCGGATCGCCAGCGCCGGCCCCTTGGTAAGGGCGCGCCGGTGCCCGCGTGCCGTGTGCTCTGCCGGGCCGTCCATGATGTCGACCCCGTCGTCGGTTTCCTGCACCCGCATGCCGATCAGACCTGGCCGCCCGCGATCTCGATCGTCTGCCCGTTGACGGATTGCGAACCGGGCAGGCACAGCCACAGGGCGGCGGCGGCGACCTCCTCGGGCTCCAGCAGTCGGCCGTGGCGGTTGGCGTCGGTCATCACCTTCAAAGCGGCTTCCTGCGAGATGCCGGCGCGCTCGGCGATGGAGCTGGTGTTGCGGGTGACGATGGGCGTGTCCACATAGCCGGGGCAGAGGGCGTTGAAGGTGATCGGGCCGCCCATCCGCTCTTCGCTGAGCGCGCGGATCATGCCGATGACCGCGTGTTTCGAAGCCGTGTAGGCCGAGCCGCCCTTCAGCCCGCGCAGGCCCGCGATGGACGACACCGCGATGACCCGGCCCCAGTCCGTCCCGTCCATCGAGCGCAGGCATTCGCGCACCGTCAGGAAGGCGCCGGTCACATTGGTCTCCATGATCCGGTTCCAGAACTCCAGGTCATTTCGGGTAAAGCTGCGGCCCTCGGCGATGCCGGCGTTGGCGACGCAGACCTGCACCGGGCCACGCGCCTCGACCGCGGCCTCGATCCCCGCGCGCAGGCCGTCCTCGTCGGTGACGTCCATCGCTGCCGGGTGCAGGCCCGGGTGCTGGGCGGCGGCCTGTTCCAGCGGCTCGGCCCGGCGGCCGGTGATCGTGACCTGCGCGCCGTGATCGGCCAGCGCCCGCGCGATGGCCAACCCGATCCCCGTGCCGCCCCCGGTCACCAGCGCGTGGCGCCCCTGCAATGCGTCAGCCATGTTCCTGCCCCCATCGGATTGTGGCCGCGCCCCCCGCGGTCGCGCGCCGTATGCCGCGCCAGACTGGCCCGGGCAGGGCGCGGGCGCAACCGGGTTGCGCGTTCTTCCGCCCCCTCGCGGGCGGCTTTGGGCGCTCCTCCGCGCGGCGCGGCGGAGAGGTGCCCGCCCCAAGCCAGATTGGGGCGCGGGGGGCGCAGGGGCGGGGACCGGTGCCGCGACTTTCCTGTGGGGAAACCCAGCTGCTGGACAAAACATTCAAACATGCGAATATTGCCACGTTCAGGAGGAGGACAGCATGAATTTCCGCAATTTGAAGGCCGCAGTATTCAGCGGCACACTGATGCTTGGCGGCGCCGCGACCGGCGTCATGGCCAACCAGTCGATCCCGGACCAGTATCCCGACAGCCTGCTTTATTCCGCCCCGGTCGAGGTCATCCCCAATGTCTGGACCTCCATCGGCCAGACCGCGCCGGGCAACTACGAGAACGCCGGGCACAACAACAACCTCAGTTTCATCGTGACCGGCGACGGCGTGGTGGTCGTCAACGGCGGCGCCTCGTGGAAGCTGGCCGAGGCGCTGCACGACGAGATCGTCAAGATCACCGACCAGCCAGTCAAGCTGGTGATCGACGAGAACGGCCAGGGCCACGCCTTCCTGGGCAACAGCTACTGGGCCGATCAGGGCGTGCCGATCCTGGCCCATGTCGATACCGCCCACGAGATCGAGGAGCGCGGCGACTTCTCCCTCCAGGCGCTTCAGCGCTATGCCAAGGAGCGGGCCGAGAACACCCGGGTCGTCGGCCCCGACGAGACCTTCGAGGACAAGAAGGTCATCGAGATGGGCGACATGACCATCGAGGTGCTCTACCTCGGCCACGCCCACAGCCCCGGTGACACCCAGGTCTGGCTGCCCGAGCAGAAGCTGGTCATCGCAGGCGACATGGCCTTCCACGAGCGCATGCTGCCGATCTTTCCCGATACGATCGTGAAGGACTGGATCGAGACCTGGGAGACCGAGTTCGAGGAGCTGGGCGCGCTTTACGTCATTCCCGGCCACGGTCATCCGACCAACATGGACCAGGTGCGCCGCTACACCCGCGACTATCTTGTTTACCTGCGCGAGAAGGTGGGCGAGCACATCGACAACGGCGGCGATCTGTCGGGCGCCTATTACATCGACCAGGAAGCCTACAAGAGCCTCGATACCTTCGAGGAGCTGGCAACCAAGAACGCCGGCCGCGTCTTCGAACAGATGGAGTGGGAGTGATCCATCCACCCGCGCCGCCCCCTGGGGCCTGGGCGAGGGGACATTCCCGGCACCTGTCGGGGATAAGGGCAGGGGCCGTCGCGGTGGACGCGGCGGCCCCTTTTCATGGCCGATTGCTCGGCCGGGATGATGCCCACGATAAGCGGCGATGATCGGGCCATTCGCAAACGCCCGCGACAGAATATGTCGCGAAACTGCGGGGTGCGGCAATCTCCCCGCATTGCACGATCCAATTGGCCGGTGATATGACACTCCGAGCCTGAATCACACGGATTTGAGGCGATCGGTCGGAAACGGGGAGGCACAGCGTGAAAATCGGTGCACCAAAAGAAGTTACGGAGGGGGAAGCGCGGGTTGCGATGACTCCCGACAGCGCAAGGCAGCTTCAGAAGCTGGGCTATGACTGCGCGGTCGAAAGCGGAGCGGGCGAGAAGGCCGGCTTTACGGATGCGGCCTACGAGGCCGCCGGGGTAGAGGTTATCAAGACCGCCGCGGCGCTCTGGAAGGCTGCGGACATCATCGTCAAGGTGCGCCCGCCCAACGATACGGAAGCCAAGCGCCTGACCGACGGTCAGACCCTCATCAGCTTCTTCTGGCCCGGCCAGAACGAGGAACTGCTCGAGCTGGTGCGCTCGAAAAACGCCAACGCGATCGCCATGGACATGGTCCCGCGCATCAGCCGCGCCCAGAAGATGGACGCGCTGAGCTCGATGGCCAACATCGCCGGCTACCGCGCCGTGATCGAGGCCGGCAACAACTTCGGCCGTTTCTTCACCGGTCAGGTGACCGCCGCGGGCAAGGTGCCCCCGGCCAAGGTGCTGATCATCGGCGCCGGCGTCGCCGGCCTTGCCGCCATCGGCACCGCCACCTCGCTGGGTGCCATCACCTATGCATTCGACGTGCGCCCCGAGGTTGCCGAACAGATCGAGTCGATGGGCGCCGAGTTCGTCTATCTGGACTTCGAGGACAGCAACGCCCAGGACGGCGCCGCGACCGGCGGCTATGCCGCCCCGTCCAGCCCCGAGTTCCGCGAAAAGCAGCTTGAGAAGTTCCGCGAGCTTGCGCCCGACGTGGACATCGTCATCTCCACCGCCTTGATCCCGGGCCGGCCCGCGCCGGTGCTGTGGACCAAGGACATGGTCGAGATGATGAAGCCCGGCTCGGTCATCGTGGACCTTGCCGCCGAGCGTGGCGGCAACTGCGAGCTGACCGTCCCCGACGAGAAGATCGTCACCGACAACGGCGTCACCATCGTCGGCTACACCGACTTCCCCAGCCGCATGGCCGCCCAGTCCTCGACGCTTTATTCGACCAACATCCGGCACATGCTGTCCGACCTGACGCCCGACAAGGACGGCAAGGTCAACCACAACATGGAAGACGACGTCATCCGTGGCGCCACCGTCACCCATGCCGGAGAGATCACGTTCCCGCCGCCGCCCCCGAAGGTCAAAGCCATTGCCGCCGCTCCCCGCAAGGAGCAGCCCAAAGAGCTTACCCCCGAGGAGAAGCGCGCCAAGGAGACCGCCGAGTTCAAGGCGCAGACCAAGCAGCAGGTCACCCTGCTGGTGGTCGGCGCGGCGCTGCTGCTGGGCGTGGGCCTCGTTGCCCCGGCCAGCTTCATGCAGCATTTCGTCGTCTTCGTCCTTGCGGTGTTTGTCGGCTTCCAGGTCATCTGGAACGTCAGCCATTCGCTGCACACTCCGCTGATGGCTGTCACCAACGCCATTTCGTCGATCATCATCCTTGGCGCTCTGATGCAGATCGGATCCGGCTCGTTCCTGGTGATCGTGCTGGCCGCCCTGTCGGTCTTCATGGCCGGGATCAACATCTTCGGCGGCTTCCTCGTGACACGGCGCATGCTCGCCATGTTCCAGAAATCGTAAGGAGACGGGACACATGGAATTCGGATTTACGACGGCGGCCTATGTGGTCGCGGCGGTTCTCTTCATCCTTTCGCTGGGCGGCCTGTCCGGGCAGGAAAGCGCGAAGCGGGCCGTGTGGTACGGCATCGCCGGCATGGCGCTGGCGGTCTTCGCCACGCTGATCGGACCGGGCCAGGGCCTTTGGGTGCTGTCCGTGCTGCTGATCATTGCGGGCGGGGCCATCGGCTTTGTCGTCGCCAAGCGGGTGCAGATGACGGAAATGCCCCAGCTGGTCGCGGCGATGCACTCGCTGGTCGGTCTGGCGGCGGTCTTCGTCGGCTACATCGCCCATATCGAACTGGCCCGCGTTCTGGGCATGGACCCCGGTGCGCGCGCCGAGCTTGAAGGGTTTGCCGGGCTGCTGGCCCATAAGGACGGGATCGAGATCTCGATCCTGCGGGTCGAGCTGTTCCTTGGCATCTTCATCGGCGCTGTGACCTTCACCGGCTCGGTCATTGCCTATGGCAAGCTGGCGGGCAAGGTCGGCTCGGCCGCGACCAAGCTGCCTGGGGGGCACCTCCTGAACGCCACCGCGGCGCTGATCTCGCTGCTCTGCCTGGTCTGGTACTTCAACACCGGCGGTCTGCTGCCGCTGGCGCTGATGACCCTGGCCGCGCTCTTCATCGGCTACCACCTGATCATGGGCATCGGCGGCGCCGACATGCCCGTCGTGGTCTCGATGCTGAACAGCTACTCGGGCTGGGCCGCGGCTGCCATCGGCTTCAGCCTTGGCAACGACCTGCTGATCGTGGTCGGCGCTCTGGTCGGCTCGTCGGGTGCCATCCTGTCCTACATCATGTGCAAGGCGATGAACCGTTCGTTCATCAGCGTGATCCTGGGCGGCTTCGGCGGCACCTCGGGCCCCGCGATGGAGGTCGAGGGCGAGCAGGTCGCGATCGACGCCGACGGCGTCGCCACGGCCCTGAACGATGCCGACAGCGTCGTCATCATCCCCGGCTACGGCATGGCGGTGGCACAGGCACAGCAGGCGGTCAGTGAACTGACCCGCAAGCTGCGCGCAGCCGGCAAGACCGTGCGCTTCGCGATCCACCCGGTCGCGGGTCGTCTGCCGGGCCACATGAACGTGCTGCTGGCCGAAGCCAAGGTTCCCTACGACATCGTGCTGGAGATGGACGAGATCAACGACGACTTCCCCGATACGGACGTCGCCATCGTCATCGGCTCGAACGACATCGTGAACCCCGCCGCGCAAGAGGATCCCAATTCGCCGATCGCCGGCATGCCGGTTCTCGAAGTGTGGAAGGCCAAGCAGGTCTTCGTTTCCAAGCGCGGGCAGGGCACCGGCTATTCGGGCATCGAGAACCCGCTGTTCTACAAAGAGAACACGCGCATGTTCTACGGCGATGCCAAGGCCAGCGTCGACAGCCTGCTGAGCAAGATCGACTGATCTTCCGATCCGACCGACTTCTGCAACGCCCCGCCCAACCGGCGGGGCGTTCGCGTTTCGGGGCGGCGGGGTGCCGGCCAAGTCTGCGCCCTGCCGCCCGCCCACCCGGACTGCCCCTTAACCTGCCGCGATACGCCGGGCGCCGGTCTTGTGGCCAGGGCGCCGCTTTCCTGGGCAGGCGGGCTGCGGCATTCCGTCTGTGCCCTTCACGGCCCTTTTCCCATGGACAGGCCCGAACGGCCCGCTAAGCATTGGGGCATGAGCGAATTTCAGGATCATCCAAGGCGTTACGCCCTTGCGAACGAACTTCACGCCCGGCCTTTCCCGGCGTTGGAAGCCCCGTGTCATGCCGTCGTGCTTGCCATCAAGCGCCCCGAGGAGGCCGCCCGCCGCGACCGCGACGCCGACCGGGCGCATCTGCTGGCGCTGCTGGACCGCTATGGCGCCTCGCACCCGCAGCCGGGTGCCACCCATTACTTCGGCGAGTTGGGGCGCCACCGGCTGAAATGGGAAAGCCACACGGAATTCGTGACCTACACGGTCTTCACCGACGGCATCTGGGATCGGCCGTTCGATCCGGCCAGCTTCGAGGTCTTCCCCGACGACTGGCTGGCCGAGGCGCCGGGCGCGCGCATTACCTCCGCCATGATCCGGGTGGAGGAGCTGCGCGATGCCGACGAGATCGGCAATGACGTCGCCGCGTGGTTCGTGCCCGAGAGCCTGGCAATTTCATCGGTGGTCGACAACACCGCCATCATCGCGGCGGACTTCCGCATCGATGCCGCCGGGCACATGCGCTTTGCCGTCTTCGTGCGGCCGGGCACAGGCTCGCGCCGGATCGGCCGCATCGTCCAGCGCCTGTCCGAAATCGAGACCTACAAGACCATGTCGATGCTGGGCTTCGCCCGCGCGCAGGAGCTTTCGCCCGTGCTGGGAGAGCTGGACAGCCGGCTCACCGCGCTGATGGGGGCCATGAGCGCCGATGAAGATCCGGCCGAGGCGATCCTGCGTCAGCTTCTCGACATCTCGGCCGAGCTTGAGAACCTGACCGCCCGCAGCTCCTTCCGTTTCGGGGCGACGGGGGCCTACCAGGCGCTGGTGCATCAGCGGATCGAGGTCATGCGCGAAGAGCGGTACAAGGGCCGCCAGACCTTCCGCGAGTTCATGACCCGCCGGTTCGAGCCGGCCATGCGCACCGTCTCCTCGACCGAGCGGCGGCTTCAGGCCATGGCCGACAGGGCGATGCGCGCGGGCGAGCTTCTGCGGACGCGGGTCGATGTCGCCCGCTCGGCCCAGAACCAGGAATTGATGAAAAGCATGGATCAGCGCGCGGCGCTGCAACTGCGCCTGCAGAAGACGGTCGAAGGTCTGTCGGTGGTGGCCATCAGCTACTACGCGGTCAGCCTGGCTTCCTATATGCTGGCGCCGTTGGCCAAGGGCGTGGGGCTGGACAAGCTGACGCTGACTGCTCTGATCACGCCCCTGATCATCCTGGCGGTCTGGGCCATGGTCCACCGGATCCGCAAGCATATGGAATAGGCACGGCCCGGGCTGCTGTCCCGATCCTCAGTCCTCGGCCCTCGGCCCTCGGTCCGAAACGCAACGCCCCGCCGGTCATCCGGCGGGGCGTTGGCGTCACATGGACAGGCGGCCGCGCTTGGGGGCGAGCCCTTGCATGGGGAACTTGCCGCCTGTCCTCATCCTCACTCGGCGGGGACGCCGTGCGGAATGATCCCGGTTGCGCCCGTGGCCAGCAGCCGGCGGGTCACCACGGCGCCGATGGCGATGGTGCCCAGGGCCAGGATCGCGGCCAGCGACAGGGTGGGGACCCCGGAAAGACCCGCACCGACTGTGCAGCCCCCGGCCAGCACCCCGCCCACGCCCATCAGCGCGGCACCGGCGGCGTAGCGGCCGGTCTGGCGCGGGCTTTCGAAGGACGCCCAGGCGAATTCGCGGCTGACCAGCGCCGCCCCCAACGAGCCCAGGAGAACCCCGGCAAATAGGCCCGCGCCAAAGCCCGCCGGAATCGCGGTCGAGGCGAGCAGGAAGAAGATCGTGTCGGCGGCGGGCGCGGTGAAGCTGAGGCTTTCCAGCGCGACCGGGTCGAAATCATCCAGCAGGACAAAGCCCGTGCCGACCCAGCCTGCGGGCACCAGCAGACCGATCAGCGCCGCCAGAGCCAGCGTGCCCGGGCGGTTGCCCGAGAAAAGGCCAAAGCCGATCAGACCGGCGGCCAGCAGCACGGCCCAGACCATCGCGCCACCCGGCAGGGCGGCCAGCGAGACCGCGTCGCCCAGGTCGACCGTCTGGGCGCCCAGGGTGGTGCGCAGGGGCGTCAGCACGCCCTTGATGGTGGCGTGGGCCACGACGGCAAAGATCAGCAGCACCGTCAGCGCCCGCAGGTTGCCCGAGCCGCCAAGCACCGTCAGCCGGCTGACGCAGCCCCGGGTCAGCACCATGCCCGCCCCGAAAAGAAGCCCGCCGATGGCGATGGCCAGAACAGGCACGTCGGTCGCGAGGAACCGGTGCTCGTCAAAGCTGAGGATCCCGGCGGCGACGGCGGCCTGCGTGCCCAGGATCGCCACCCCGAGCGCGGTCAGCCAGACGCCGAGCGCGGGGCGCCGTTCGCCCGGATCGCCGGCGACGCCGCGCCGGAAGCAGAAGCATGTCCGCTGGGCCGCGACCCCGAAGACGAGGCCAAGCAGAAGGCCCAGCCAGACGGTTGCCTGCTGGGGGGTGAGGGTCTCGAATCCGAGCTGTTCGAACATGGCATGTCCTTTCCTGTGCCGCCCGGGTCCGGGGCCTGCGGCGGCGCCCTTCGGGTCAAGGGGCCGGGCGCGGCTGGGCAGGGGGGCTGGGCTGGGGTGGCGAAGCGGGTGGTTGATGCGGATCTAGGGGCGCGGGGGGCGGGGCGGCAAGCCTCGGCCCCGATCGGGGCCGGGTGGGGCGCGGAACATCGGTCCGCCTGCTCGCGCGCGCCAAAAGCACGGCCCACGGGCGGGGTCCGGGCGAAAGGATCGTTTCGCCCCGCGGGCCTTCGGCGGAACGGGCATTCTTTTTCGCCCGCTGCCCGACTTTTGGCCGGATGCGGGCCCTGGGCCCCCGCAGACAGGCGCCCGAACGGGGGAATCACCCGGCGCCGGCGCGCCTTGCGGGCGCGCCCCGCCTATCGGCTTGACGCTGGCCGCGCATCCGCCCACGATCTGCGCGAAGGCCTCCCGGCCCCTGCCGGGCCGCGCCCCCATTCCGACAACGGGTTCCCATGTCCCAGCCACTCAGCGCACGCCGGATCCTGGACCGGCTTGTCTCCTTTCCGACCGTCAGCCGCGACAGCAACCTCGAGCTGATCGCCTGGGTGGAGGAATATCTGGCCGGCTTCGGCGTCGCCTCTACCCGCGTGATGAACGAGGACGGCACCAAGGCCAGCCTTTTTGCCCAGGTCGGCCCGGACGTGGCGGGCGGGGTCATCCTGTCGGGGCACACGGACGTGGTCCCGGTCGAGGGCCAGGCCTGGGACAGCGATCCCTTCGTGGTGACCGAGCGGGACGGGCGGCTTTACGGGCGGGGCACCTGCGACATGAAGGGGTTCGACGCGCTGGCGCTGGCCGCCGTGCCCAAGGCGCTGGCCGCAGGGCTGAAGCGGCCGCTGCAGATCGCGCTGAGCCATGACGAGGAGGTGGGCTGTGTCGGGGCGCCTGCCATGATCGACCGGATGCGCGCCGAGCTGCCGCCCGCCGCCGCCTCCATCATCGGCGAGCCGTCGATGATGAAGGTGGTGACCGGTCACAAGGGATCCTGCGGCTTTCGCACCCACCTGCGCGGCTTCGAAGTCCACAGCTCGATCCTGGACCAGGGCGTCAACGCCATCATGGAGGGCGCCCGGCTGATCGAGTGGTGCAACGGGGTGAACGCCGCCAACAGGGCCGCGACGCCCGGCCCCCTGGCCGCGATTTTCGAACCGCCCTACACCACCGTGCACGTGGGCACGATCAGCGGCGGCACCGCCCATAACATCACCGCCAAGGATTGCGTCTTCCCGGTGGATTTCCGCTGTGTTCCGGGCGAGAGCCCCGACAGCTGGGAGGCGCGGTTCCGCGCCGAGGTCGCGCGGCTGGAGCAGCAGATGCGCGCCCGCCGTCCGGAGGCGGGGATCGATGTGACGCCCAGCTTCTCCATCCCGCCCCTTCGCCCGGAGGAAGGTGGGGCCGCCGAGACCCTGGCCCGGCGCCTGTCGGGCGACAACGCGACCCATGTGGTCAGCTATGGTACGGAGGCCGGCCAGTTCCAGGAGCGCGGCTATTCGGCGGTGGTCTGCGGGCCGGGCGACATCGCCCAGGCGCATCAGCCCAACGAATATCTGAGCGTGGAGCAGTTCGAGGCCGGCGAGCGGTTCATCGACAGGCTGATCGGGGCGCTGGCGGAATAGGCGGGGCAGCCTCCGGCGGGGATATTTTCACGACAATGATGGAAGGCGCGCGCCGGGACCCGGGAGGGGCGGCGTGGAGCCGGGTCAGCCGCCGGTGTGGCTCATGTGGCGGGACATCTTTCCGCCTTCCTGCTGGCGCGAATAGTCGAAATCGTGGCCCTTGGGCTTGCCGGCGATGGCGCGGCGAATGGCCTCTTCGAGGGGCTGGTCGCTTTCGCTCATGCGCAGGGGCGAGCGCAGGTCGCGCATGTCTTCCTGGCCGAGGCACATGTAAAGCTCGCCGGTGCAGGTCAGGCGCACGCGGTTGCAGCTTTCGCAGAAATTGTGGGTCAGCGGCGTGATGAAACCCAGCTTCTGGCCGCTTTCCTCGAGCCGGACGTAGCGGGCGGGGCCGCCGCTGCGCTCGGGCAGGTCGGTGAGGGTGTAGCGCTGCCGCAGCTGGTCGCGCAGGTCCTGGAGCGACCAGTACTGGCCGATGCGGCTTTCGTTGCCGATGTCGCCCATGGGCATGACCTCGATGAAGGTCAGGTCCATGTCGCGGCTGGCGCACCATTCGGTGAGGGTGAAGAGCTCATCCTCGTTGAAGCCCTTGAGGGCGACGGTGTTGATTTTCACTCGAAGGCCGGCGGCCTGCGCCGCGTCGATGCCGCGCAGCACCTGGGGCAGGCGGCCCCAGCGCGTGACCTCGGCGAAGCGGGCCTCGTCGAGCGTGTCGAGCGAGATGTTCACCCGGCGCACGCCGGCCGCGTAGAGGTCGGTTGCATATTTCTCGAGCTGGGAGCCGTTGGTGGTCAGCGTCAGCTCGTCCAGCGCGCCCGAGTCGAGATGCCGGGTCATCGACTGGAAAAAGGTCATGATGCCCTTGCGGACAAGCGGCTCCCCGCCGGTGATCCGCAGCTTGCGCACGCCCATCCGCACGAAGGTCGAACACATGCGATCCAGCTCTTCGAGGGTCAGAAGCTCTTTCTTGGGCAGAAAGGTCATGTTCTCGGACATGCAGTAGACACAGCGGAAATCGCATCGGTCGGTGACCGAGACGCGCAGGTAGGTGATGGCCCGCTGGAAGGGATCGATGAGAGGTGCTGACATGCGCTCAACCTAAGGTCGGCGGGGTTTGTCTGCAAGCTGCATTCTGGGCGCATTGCGCCGTTGAAGCCGGGCGGGTGCGAAGCTACGTTCGGGTCATGTCAGTCATCTTGCGCCGTATCGCCCCGCCCGTTCTGATCCTTGCCCTGGCTGCCTGCTCGGGCAACCCCTTCACGCGCACCGAGACACCTGTTGAACCGGTCCCCGCCGCCCCCGTGTCGGATGCCAAGGTGGCGGCAACCACCACGCCCGCCGGGTCGGGCGTTTCGATCGGCACCGGCCCCGGCAAGAGCGCCGAGGCCCTCGACACCACCACCGGCAAGGAGCGGGCCGCCGCGGCCACCCCCAGCGCGCCGGTCTCCGACAAGCTGGGGCGGACCATCGCCTCGCTGGGCGATCCGGCCGAAACCGGGTTCTGGTTGAAGACGCCGCTGGTCACCTCCACCCGCAAGGGCCGGGTCGAGGATGCCGACACCGGTAAGACGGCCGAGGTCGAGCTGCGCCCCAGTGGCGGCGCGCGCGGCAGCGGCAGCCAGCTGTCGCTGGCCGCGATGCGCCTTCTCGGGGTGCCCCTGACCGGGCTTCCCGAGCTTGTCGTCTACACCCGCTAGATTGGCCCGCTAGAATGACGGGCGCGCCTGCCGGGACCACTCTCCGCCGCCCCGAGACGGGCGGTTGGGCGGCGATGCGGCGCGATTTCCGCTGGCACATCCCGGCGCGGATGAACATCGCCGAGCTTTGCCTCGAGCGGCACGCGCGCGCCGAGCCGGGCGCGACGATGCTGATCCATGTCGCTCCCGACGGCACTTCGCGCGAATGGAGCCGGCAAGAGATCTCCCGCGCCTCGAACCGCTTCGCCAACGCCCTCCGCGCGGCCGGGGTGGCCCGTGGCGACCGGGTCGGCCTGATGCTGAGCCAGGGGCCCGAGGTGCTGATCGCCCATATGGCGATCTTCAAACTGGGGGCGGTATCGCTGCCGCTCTTCACGCTGTTCGGCCCCGATGCGCTGGCCTACCGGCTGAAGGACAGCGGCGCCCGCGTCGTGGTGACCGACCGGGACAATCTGGACAAACTGCCGGGGCAGGGGGCGCCCAACGGGGCGGGCGTGGTCTTCTGCACCGATCCCGGACCGCAACCTGCGGGCGTGCGCGACTTCTGGGCCGATCTCGGCGCCGCCTCGGACCGCTTCGCGATGCTCGACACTGCCGCGGACGATCCGGCGGTGCTGATCTACACCTCCGGCACCACCGGCTCGCCCAAGGGGGTGTTGCACGCCCACCGCTTCCTGCTGGGTCACATGCCCCTGAACGAGCTGTCGCACGGGTTTTTCCCGCAGCCGGGCGACCGGGGCTGGACCCCGGCCGACTGGGCCTGGATCGGCGGGCTGATGGATCTTGCCATGCCCTGCCTGCTGCACGGGGTGCCGCTGGTTTCCTGCCGGATGCGCAAGTTCGATCCCGGCGCGGCCCTGGGCCTCATGGCCCGCCACGGGGTGCGCAACAGCTTCCTGCCCCCCACCGCCCTGCGCCTGATGCGGCACGAGCCTGTGCCCGGGGGGCTGCGCCTGCGTTCGATCGCCTCGGGCGGCGAAAGCCTGGGCGCCGATCTTCTGGACTGGGGAAGCTCGCGGCTGGGGGTCGAGATCAACGAGATCTACGGCCAGACCGAGTGCAACCTTGTGATCGGCACCTGCCGTCAGCTGGAGCCGGTGCCCGAGGGGACGATGGGCCGCGCCGTCCCCGGCCACGATGTCGCGATCATCGACGCCGCGGGCCAGCCCCTGCCACCCGGAGAACTGGGCGAGATCGCGGTGCGTGCCCCCGACCCGGTGATGTTCCTGCAATACTGGGGCAAACCCGACGAGACGGCGGCAAAATTCGACGGCGAGTGGATGCGCACGGGCGATCTGGGCCGCTGCGACGAGACGGGGCTTTTTACCTTCGAGGGGCGCGACGACGATGTCATCACTTCGGCGGGCTACCGCATCGGCCCGACCGAGATCGAGAATTGCGTCCTCACCCACCCCGATGTCATCGCGGCCGCGGCCGTGGGGGTGCCCGATGCCCGGCGGACCGAGATCGTCAAGCTCTTCGCCGTTCTGCGCCCCGGCGCCAGCCGGGAGGGTCTGGAAGAGGCCCTGGTCGAGATGGTGCGCAGCCGGGTCTCGCCCCATGTGGCGCCGCGGGCGGTGGAATGGATCGACAGCCTGCCCACCACCGCCACCGGCAAGGTCATGCGCCGCGCCCTGCGCGACCGCGACATCCCCTAGGCCCGGCCCCCGCCTTCATTGTCGTGCAAATATCCACGTCGCACCGCCCCCGCCGGGCCCACCAGCGGGGTGGGGCGCAGGACCGCGCCTATTCGACGGTGACCGACTTGGCCAGGTTGCGCGGCTGGTCCACGTCGGTGCCCTTGGCCACCGCCGTGTGATAGGCCAGCAGCTGGGCCGCCACCGCGTAGCTGATCGGTGCGAACAGCGGGTCCACCTCGGGCATCACCAGCGTGTGCCAGGTCCCGTCCGAGGCGGTCTCGGCCCCTTTGCGGTCGGTGATCAGGACCACCTTGCCGTGGCGCGCCATCACCTCCTGCATGTTCGAGACGGTCTTGTCGAAAAGCGCGTCGCGCGGCGCCAGCACGACCACCGGGGTCTTGTCGTCGACCAAGGCGATGGGCCCGTGCTTCAACTCGCCAGATGCGTAGCCTTCGGCGTGGATGTAGCTGATTTCCTTGAGTTTCAGCGCGCCTTCCAGGGCCAGGGGATACATCGGCCCGCGCCCCAGGAACAAGACGTCGGTGGCCTCGGCGAGCTGGCTGGCGATGGCAGCGATGGCCTCGTCCCGGACCAGGGCCTGGCTCAGGATACCAGGCATCTGGCGCAGCGTCCCGCGCAGGCGCTCCAGCTCCTCGGGGGGGGTGGCGCCCCGGTCGGCGGCGGCCTTCAGCGCCAGCAGGGCCAGCACGCCCAGCTGGTTGGTGAAGGCCTTGGTGGAGGCAACCCCCACCTCCACCCCGGCGTGGATTTGCAGGGCGCTGTCGGCCTCGCGTGCGATCGAGCTTTCGGCGACGTTGACCACCGCCAGGATGTGATCGGCCTTGCCCTGGCAATAGCGCAGGGCGGCGAGGGTATCGGCGGTCTCGCCCGATTGGCTGACGAAAAGCGCGACGGTGCCGGCGGTAATCGGCGGCTCGCGGTAGCGGAACTCGCTTGCGACGTCGATCTCGACGGGAATGCGGGCCAGCTTCTCGATCCAGTATTTCGCCACGTGACAGGCGTAGAAGGCGGTGCCGCAGGCCACCAGCACCAGCCGGTCGACCTTGGCGAAGTCGGGCGTGGCGGCCAGCGCCTCGGCCTCGGCCCCGTCCAGGTAGCGGCTGATCAGATCGCCCAGCACGGTCGGCTGCTCGGCGATTTCCTTGGACATGAAGTGGCGGTGACCACTCTTGTCGACCTGGACGTTGTCGAGGCGGATGCGCTTCTCGGGCCGGTTGGCCAGGGCGCCGCGCGCGTCCCGCACGGTGACCCCGTCGCGGGTGACGACGGCCCAGTCGCCTTCTTCAAGATAGGTGATGCGATCGGTGAGCGGCGCCAGCGCGATCGCGTCCGAGCCCACGTACATCTCGCCGTCGCCGTGGCCGATCGCCAGGGGCGAGCCCTTGCGCGCGGCGACCATCAGGTCCTCTTCGCCGTCAAAGAGGAAGCACAGTGCATAGGCCCCTTCCAGCTTGGCGATGGTGCGGGCCGCGGCCTCCTCCGCCGTCAGGCCCTGGTCCAGGTGAAGCTCGGTCAGCAGGGCGACGGTCTCGGTGTCGGTGTCGGTCTCGTAGCCGATACCGGCCTCGGCCAGTTCGGCGCGCAATTCGCGGAAATTCTCGATGATGCCGTTGTGAACCACCGCCACCCGCCCAGCCCGGTGGGGGTGGGCGTTGCCGATGGTGGCCGCGCCATGGGTGGCCCAGCGGGTGTGGCCGATGCCCGACTTGCCGGCCAGGGGTTCGTGGACCAGCAGGTCCGACAGGTTGACCAGCTTGCCGACCGCGCGGCGGCGATCAAGGGTGCCGCGATCCACCGTTGCGATGCCGGCGCTGTCATAGCCCCGGTATTCCAGCCGTTTCAGCGCCTCGACTATGATCGGGGCGACCTCATGGCTGCCCAGGACTCCGACGATACCGCACATCTTGATTATTCTCCGCTGGAGGATTTGCGCGCCTTGATGGCACGAAGGTTCTGCATGATCCGCAGGGCGAGGCCGGGCTTGTTGACCTGCTTGGCGCGTCCGAGCGCCAGTGCCCCGTCCGGCACATCCGTGGTCACGACGGAGCCCGAGCCCGTCATCGCCCCGTCGCCCACGCGCACCGGCGCCACCAGCGCCGTGTTCGAGCCGATGAAGGCCCCCGCGCCGATATGAGTATGGTGCTTCATCACGCCGTCGTAGTTGCAGGTGATCGTGCCGGCGCCGATGTTGGCGCCGTCGCCGACGGTGCTGTCGCCGACATAGGCCAGGTGGTTGGCCTTGGCTCCCTCGCCGAAGGTGGCGTTCTTGACCTCGACGAAATTGCCGATGCGCACGTCATTGCCCAGCTCGGCGCCGGGGCGCAGGCGGGCATAGGGGCCGACGATGGCGCCAGCGCCCACGTGGCACCCTTCAAGATGCGAGAAGGCGCGGATCGTGGCGCCGGACTCAACCGTCACCCCAGGGCCGAAGACCACGTTGGGTTCGATCACCGCGTCGCGGCCGACATGGGTGTCGCGCGACAGGTGCACGGTTTCGGGGGCGGTCAGGGTCACGCCATCCTCCTGCAGGGCGGCGCGGGCGCGGTCCTGGAAGGCGCGTTCGGCGGCGGCCAGGTCGGCGCGGGTGTTGACGCCCATGGTCTCGGTCTCGTCGCAGGTGACGACCGTGGTGCCGAGGCCCCGCTTGCGGGCGACGGCGACGATGTCGGTCAGGTAGTATTCGCCCGAACCGTTGTCGTTGCCCACCTCCGAGATCAGCTCGAACAGGGTGGCGGCATCGGCGCAGACCACGCCGCTGTTGCACAGGTCGATGCGGCGCTCTTCGTCGGTGGCGTCCTTGAACTCGACGATGCGCTCCAGCTTGTCGCCATTCATCACCAGCCGGCCGTAGCGGCCCGGATCGCCCGCGCGAAAGCCCAGCACGACGACCGCGCTGCCAGCGGCGCGGGCTTCGGCCATGCGCGACAGGGTCTCGGGGCGGATGAAGGGGGTGTCGCCGTAAAGCACATAGGCGTCGCCGTCGAAATCCGACAGGGCCGCGCGGGCCTGATCGACGGCGTGGGCGGTGCCCAGCTGCTCTTCCTGGCGGACGACCGTCACATCGGGGTCGTGGTCGCGGGCGGCGGCCTCGACCGCCTCGGCGCCGTGGCCCGCGACGATCACGGTGCGCGACGGTTCCAACACGGCACCGCTTTCCATCGCGTGGACAAGCAGGGGCGCCCCGGCCACCTGGTGCAGAACCTTTGGCAGTTCGGAATTCATGCGGCTCCCCTGGCCGGCGGCCAGGATGATCAGTGCGTCATTCATCAATTGCTGTCTTTCAATTTTTCGCCTCTCGTTTTATCCGCTTGCGCGTGGGCCGCAAGGGGAGCGGCACTCACGAAATAAGACTCAGGTTACATCCCGCCGGCCTGTCGCCCCGGCCGCCTCCGGCGGCGACTCCCGGCGGCGGAGACGGATCAAACCCGGCCTTGCTCATGGCCCAAACCTTGCAGGAGCGCGCTTATGCGGACGGTCATCTTCGATCTAGACGGAACTCTCGCCGATACCAGTGGCGATCTGATCGCAGCCGCAAATCACTGCTTCCGCGTCGGGGGGCACGACGTGCAGCTTTGTGCCGATGGCGACCAAGCGACCGCCTTTCGCGGCGGCAAGGCGATGCTGCGGCTGGGGCTTGAACGTCTGGGCCTGGAAGGGGCGGACCTTGAGGCCGGTATCGAGGAAGGTTATCCCGCCCTGCTGGAATTCTATGGTGCCAATATCGACACCCACACGGTGATCTATCCCGGCGTCGTGCCGGCGCTGGAGCGGCTGGCCGAGACGGGCCACCTGCTGGGCGTCTGCACCAACAAGCCCGCCGCCCTGGCCGAAACGCTCCTGGCACGCCTTGGTCTGCGGGGCCATTTCGGGGCCATGGTGGGGGCCGACACCCTAAAGGTGCGCAAGCCCGATCCCGCCCCGCTGATCGAGACGATCGCGCGGCTGGGGGGCGACCCGGGGTGCGCGGTGCTGGTGGGCGACACGATCACCGATGCGCTGACCGGCCGCGCCGCCGGGGTGCCGGTGATCCTGACCACCTTCGGCCCCACCGGCCGCGGGGTCGAGGAGCATGGGCCCGACGGGCTGTTCGATCATTACGACACGCTGCACGAGGTGGTGGACAGGCTGCTGGACGCCCGGGGCTGACCAGGCCGCGCCCTTGCCCGGCGCGGGGGCAATTGCTGCCTTGACGCTATGCAGGTCCCGCGCCCTTCGCTAGGCTCACCGCAAATCGCGGGGGGCGCCCATGGACGATAGGATCAGCGACGACAGCTCGGTCTTCACGGGCAGCTTCACCCAGCAGGAGCCGATCCCCGAGGCCGGGATCGAGGCCGCCGTGCGGGTCATGCGCCACGGCCGGCTGCACCGCTACAACACCTTGGAGGACGAGGCCGGCGAGACCGCCTTGCTGGAGCAGGAGTTCGCCGCCGCCACCGGCGCGCGCTTCTGCCTGGCCGTGGCCTCGGGCGGCTACGCGCTGGCTTGCGCGCTTCGGGCGCTGGGCGTGGCGCCTGGCCAGCCTGTCCTGACCAACGGCTTCACCCTGGCGCCCGTGCCCGGGGCGGTGGCGGCGGTGGGGGCCGTGCCGGTCTTTGTCGAGACGACGGCGGGGCTGACCATAGACATGGACCACCTGCGCGACCGGATCGCCGCCAGCGGCGCCCGCGTCCTGCTGCTGTCGCACATGCGCGGCCACATCTGCGAGATGGAGCGGCTGATGGACATCTGCGACAAGGCCCGCGTCACCGTGGTGGAGGATTGCGCCCACACGATGGGCGCCGACTGGAACGGCGCGCCCTCGGGGCGGTTCGGGGCATTGGGGTGCTACTCGGCCCAGACCTACAAGCACATCAACTCGGGCGAGGGCGGCTTCCTGGTGGGCGACGATCCCGAGGTCATGGCGCGGGCGGTGATGCTCTCGGGCAGTTACATGTTCCATGATCGGCACCCGGCCGGTCCTGCTGCCGCCGCCTATCAGCGGATCCGGTTCGAGACCCCCAACATGTCGGGCCGGATGGACAACCTGCGCGCCGCGATCCTGCGCCCGCAGATCGCCGACCTGCCCCGTCGCCGGGCCGAATGGGCCACCCTCTACCGCGCGGTCGAGGAGGGGCTTGCCGGGGTCGAGGGCCTGTCGCTGATCCTCCGGGACGGGCGCGAGGGCTTTGTCGGCTCATCCTTCCAGTTTCTGCTGCCGGGCTGGGACGGAGAACGGATCGCGCGACTGGTTGCGGCCTGCGCGGTGCGGGGCGTGGTGCTGAAATGGTTCGGTGCGGCCGAGCCACAGGGCTATACCTCGCGCCACGACAGCTGGCGCTATGCCCCGGCACAGGAGCTTCCGCGCACCGACAAGGTGCTCTCGGCCCTGCTGGATTTCCGCCTGCCGCTTACCTTCAGTTCCGACGACTGCACGCTGATCGCCCGCATCATCGCCAGCGAGGTGGCGCGTCACGCCGCTTGACCCGGCTCGCCCCCGCCGCTATTAATTGAACGCACGTTCAATAACTGTTCCCGACCACCCGCGACCCACTCCAGCCCGAAGGATCCCGCCCATGTTCACCGCATCGATGAGGTTCGATCTTGGCGAAGACGTCAACGCGCTGCGCGAGATGGTGCACCGCTGGGCGCAGGAACGGATCAAGCCGATGGCCGGCCAGATCGACGCAAGCAACGAATTCCCGTCCGAGCTGTGGTCCGAGATGGGTGAGCTTGGCCTTCTGGGCATCACCGTCCCCGAAGAGTTCGGCGGCGCCGGCATGTCCTATCTGGCCCACACCGTCGCGGTGGAGGAAATCGCCCGCGCCTCGGCCTCGGTCAGCCTGTCCTACGGCGCCCATTCCAACCTGTGCGTCAATCAGATCCGGCTGAACGGCACTCAGGCGCAGAAGGAAAAATACCTGCCGGGTCTGGTCTCGGGGCAGCATGTCGGCGCGCTGGCCATGTCCGAGGCCAGCGCCGGTTCGGACGTGGTCTCGATGCGCCTGCGGGCCGAAAAGCGCAACGATCACTACCGCCTGACCGGCAACAAATACTGGATCACCAACGGCCCCGACGCCGACACGCTGGTGGTCTATGCCAAGACGGATCCTCAGGCCGGCAGCCGTGGCATCACCGCCTTCCTGATCGAGAAATCCATGAAGGGTTTCACCACCAGCCCGCATTTCGACAAGCTGGGGATGCGCGGCTCGAACACGGCCGAGCTGATCTTCGACGACGTCGAGGTCCCGTTCGAGAATGTTCTGGGCGACGAGGGCAAGGGCGTGCGGGTCCTGATGTCGGGGCTGGATTACGAACGTGTCGTGCTGGCGGGCATCGGCACCGGCATCATGGCCGCCTGTCTGGACGAGGTGATGCCCTACCTGCGCGAACGCCAGCAGTTCGGTCGCCCGATCGGAGAGTTCCAGCTGATGCAGGGCAAGATCGCCGACATGTATACGGCGATGAATACCGCGCGGGCCTATGTCTACGAGGTGGCGCGCGCCTGCGACCGGGGCGAAGTCACGCGGCAGGACGCGGCGGCCTGCGTGCTCTACTCCTCGGAAGAGGCGATGAAACAGGCGCATCAGGCGGTGCAGGCGCTGGGCGGGGCGGGCTTTCTGGCCGACAGCCCGGTCGCGCGGCTTTTCCGCGACGCCAAGCTGATGGAGATCGGCGCGGGAACATCCGAGATACGGCGGATGTTGATTGGGCGAGAGTTGATGGCCGCTGACTGACGCGGGGCGACGGGGGCTCGCGCGCATCCGCGCCATGCCCCCGCATCCCGATCACCGGCCACGATCCCGCCCGAAACGGCAGCCCCCAAGGGGCACGCCCGCAGATGGAGATAGACATGCCGACATCCGACGCCCCCGCCCTCAAGGCCCTTCTGGTCAACTGCACCCTCAAGCGCGAGCCCGAAGAAAGCCACACCAAGCTGCTGCTGAACGCCGTGGCCCATATCATGGAGCAGAACAACGTCAGCGTGGATCACCTGCATCTTGCCTCCCACGACGTGCCCCCCGGTATCCAGCCCGACATGACCGAACACGGCTACGACACGGATGAATGGCCGCAGCTTTGGAAACGCGTGCTGGCCGCCGACATTCTGGTGATTGGCACCCCCATCTGGCTGGGCGAGGAAAGCTCGATCTGCCGCAAGCTGATCGAACGGCTTTACGCGATGTCGGGCGAGCTGAACGATCAGGGTCAATCGATCTATTACGGCAAGGTTGGCGGCACGGTCGTCACCGGCAACGAGGACGGCATCAAGCATGTGGCCATGTCCACGGGATTTGCCCTCAACCACCTTGGGCTGACCATCGCGCCCCAGGCCGATTGCGGCTGGATCGGCGAGGCGGGGCCGGGCCCCTCGTATGGCGACAAGAAAGAGGGCGCCAAGGACGACAGCGACCGGGTCGGTTTCGACAACGAGTTCACCCAGCGCAACACCACCATCATGACGTGGAACATGATCCACCTTGCCCGGATGCTGAAGGCGCAGAGCGGCATTCCCAACGAGGGCAACGACCGCAACGCCTGGGACGCGGGCGCGCGGTTCGATTTCGAAAACCCCGAGTATCGCGCATGACCGACCCTGACACCACAAAGCCCGGCGGCACCCATGGCACCACGGGGCCGGCGGACGCATCCTTCGGATCGGGCAGCGACCACGGGCCAGCCACAGGCCCGGAGGTGGCACAGGGCGATCCCGCCACCGGCCCGCAGCCCGACGCCCGCGACGCCGCACTTGCCCGCGCCGTCAGCCGCGCCATCGCCGCACAACGCGATTTCGTCGGCCGCCGTCCCACCAAGGTGGGGCGCGGGCTGGACCGACTGACCGCCCCGGTTGCCGAGGCGCTGCGCGGGCGCATCCCCGTCTCGGTCCTGCGCAGCGCCTTGCAGGGCACCGACACGGCGGCGGGGCTGACCATGCCCTCGGGCCCGCCGGACCACGACACCGACGACATCGACGCCTGCGAGGCCGCCGCCCTTCGGGTGCAGGCATGGTCGGCGGGGGGCAACGCGGCCACGGGCGGGGCGGCGGGCCTCATGGGGGGCTTGGGCCTGACGCTGGACATTCCCGCCACCCTGTCGCTGGCCGCGCGAAACGTGCGGGCCACCGGTGCGGCTTACGGCTTTGGCGAGGATACCGACGACGAGCGTGCCTTCCGCCTGATGATCCTTGAGCTGGCCGCCGTGCGGGGCCTCGAGGCGCGGGCCGACTCGCTGGACCGGGTGAACCGGCTCGCCCGGCAGCTCTCTAACCCGCTTGTCCGCGCGGCGGTGGGGCGGGGCAGCGACTGGCTGGTCGAGACGGTGGTTGAACGTGTCGCCCGTCAGCTTGGCGTCAGCCTGCTTCAGCGCAAGGCTGCACAGGTGGTGCCCGTGCTGGGCGGCATCGTCGCCGCCACCGTCAACGCGAGCTTTCAGACCGATGTCAGCCGCGCCGCCCGCTATGCCTATCGCCAGCGCTGGCTGATGGCCCGGCGGATGCTGCCCAATCACGAGGGCGTTTCGACCGATGCGCCCACCGATGCGCCCACCGAACCGCCCCTTGCCGAAGGAGACGCCACCCCATGACCGCTGCCCCGACCACGCCCCCCAAGGGTCGCCGCGCATGAGCGTCCTCAAGTCCCGCATCCGCCCCGGCGACGACAGCTTCGTCGCCAATCGCAAGGCGCATCTGACGCTGCTCGAGACCGCGGCCGAAGCCGCCCGCGCCGCCGCAGCGGGCGGCGGGGACAAGGCCCGCGAGCGGCACCTGTCGCGCGGCAAGATGCTGCCAAGGGACCGGGTGGCGGGGCTTCTGGACCCCGGCAGCCCCTTCCTTGAGGTGGGCGCCACCGCCGCCCACGGCATGTATGACGGCGCGGCCCCCGGCGCGGGCATCATCGCGGGCGTGGGCCGGGTCCACGGGCGCGACGTGATGGTGGTGTGCAACGACGCCACCGTGAAGGGCGGCACCTATTATCCGATGAGCGTCAAGAAACACCTGCGCGCACAGGAGATCGCCGCCGAATGCCGACTGCCCTGCGTCTATCTGGTGGATTCGGGCGGCGCCAACCTGCCCAACCAGGACGAGGTCTTTCCCGACCGCGACCATTTCGGGCGCATCTTCTACAATCAGGCACGGATGAGCGGCGCGGGCATTCCCCAGATCGCCGTGGTGATGGGGTCCTGCACCGCCGGCGGGGCTTATGTGCCGGCGATGTCCGATGTCTCGATCATCGTGCGCGATCAGGGCACGATCTTCCTGGCCGGCCCGCCTCTGGTTCGGGCGGCCACAGGCGAGGTCGTCTCGGCCGAGGATCTGGGTGGCGGCGATGTGCATACGCGCCTGTCGGGCGTTGCCGATTATCTGGCCGAGGATGACGCCCACGCCCTTGCGCTGGCCCGTCAGGCCGTCGCCAACCTCAACCTTGGTCCGCAGCCCGGCATGCCCGTGCAGCCGCCCGAGCCGCCCGCCTATGACCCCGACGAGATTCTGGGCGTGGTCCCCGCCGACCTGCGCACGCCATATGACATTCGCGAGGTGATCGCCCGGCTGGTCGACGGCTCGCGCTTTGACGAGTTCAAGGCCCGCTTCGGCGAAACCCTCGTGACCGGCTTTGCCCATGTCGAGGGGATGCCGGTGGGCCTGATCGCCAACAACGGCGTGCTATTCTCCGAGGCCGCCCAGAAGGGCGCCCATTTCATCGAACTCTGCTCGCAACGGCGCATCCCGCTGGTTTTCCTGCAAAACATCACCGGCTTCATGGTGGGTCGGAAGTACGAGAACGAGGGCATCGCCCGCCACGGGGCCAAGATGGTGACCGCCGTCGCCTCGACCGAGGTGCCGAAGGTGACGATGATCGTCGGCGGCTCGTTCGGGGCGGGCAATTACGGCATGTCCGGCCGGGCCTACCAGCCGCGCTTCCTGTGGAGCTGGCCCAACAGCCGCATCGGCGTGATGGGCGGCGAACAGGCGGCGGGGGTGCTGGCCACGGTGCGCCGCGACGCCATCGAACGTGGGGGCGGCAGCTGGACCCCCGAGGAAGAGACCGCCTTCAAACAGCCCACCATCGAGATGTTCGAGCGTCAGTCCCACCCGCTTTATGCCTCGGCCCGGCTGTGGGACGATGGCATCATCGACCCGCGCCACTCTCGCCGTGTGCTGGCGCTTAGCCTGCGGGCGGCCCTGAACGCCCCCATCCCCGAGACGCGTTTCGGCGTCTTCCGGATGTAGGATTGCGGGGCAGGGGCCGCCGACGGGCAAGGAAAGCGATCGTGCCCGAGGGCAGTTGATCAGAGATAAGGGAGAGTGCGCAGAACATGGCTGACACCGGCATCACCACCCGCCTGACCCGGCGTCTGGGGCTGACCCACCCGATCCTGTCGGCGCCGATGGCGGTTGCGGCGGGCGGTGCGCTTGCGGCGGCGGTGACCCGGGCCGGGGGGCTGGGCCTGATCGGTGGCGGCTATGGGGACGCAGGCTGGATCGAGGCCGAGCGCGCGGCGGCCGGGAACGAGACCACCGGCATCGGCTTCATCACCTGGCGGTTGGAGGGACGCGCCGAGCTGCTGGAACAGGCCTTGGCCCACAAGCCCGCCGCGCTGATGCTGTCCTTTGGGGATCCCGCACCTTACGCCCCCTTGGTGCTGGCGGCGGGCGTGCCGCTGATCGCGCAGGTCCAGACCCTGCGCGATGCGCGTCATGCGGCGGACAGCGGCGCGGATATCATCGTGGCGCAGGGGGCCGAGGCCGGTGGCCACGGCGAGACCCGCGCCACCATGACCCTTGTCCCCGAGGTTGCCGACATGCTGGCCCGCGAGCACCCCCAGACCCTGTTGCTGGCGGCGGGGGGCATCGCCGACGGGCGCGGTCTTGCGGCGGCGCTGATGCTGGGGGCGGACGGGGTGCTTGTGGGCTCGCGCCTTTGGGCCAGTGCCGAGGCGCTGGTGCCCGAGGGTCTGCACCGCGCGGCGCTGGCGGCAGGCGGGGATGACACGCTGCGCTCCTCGGTGCCCGATATCGCGCGGGGGTTGGACTGGCCAGATCGCTACGACATCCGCACCCTGCGCAACGCCTATACCGAGCGCTGGGCGCGGGACCCGCAAGGCCAGCGTGCCGCCGGTCCGGCCGAGGCCGACCGCTACACCAGCGCCGCCTCCACGGGCGACGCCACGATCGCGCCCGCCGTCGTCGGCGAGGCGACGGGGCTGATCCACGACATAAGGCCCGCGGCACAGATCATCGCGGACATGGCGCAGCAGGCGGCCGGGCTTCTGTCCGGCGGCTGGAGAAGGGACGAGGATGTTTGACAAGATACTGATCGCGAACCGGGGCGAGATCGCCTGCCGGGTGATCCGCACCGCGCGGCGCATGGGGCTGGGCACGGTCGCCGTGCATTCCGACGTGGACGCAGGCGCGCAACACGTGCTTCAGGCCGACCAAGCGGTGTCTCTGGGCGGGGCCACCCCCGCCGAAAGCTACCTGCGGGGCGACGCCATCATTCAGGCCGCGCGGGATGCGGGCGCGGGGGCTATCCATCCCGGCTATGGCTTCCTGTCCGAGAACCCGGATTTCGTCGAGGCTGTGGAGGAAGCCGGCCTGACCTTCATCGGCCCCTCGGCCAGGGCGATCCGCGCGATGGGACTGAAGGATGCCGCAAAGGCGCTGATGGAGAAGGCGGGCGTGCCGGTGGTGCCGGGCTACCACGGCGCCGATCAGGACGACGCGCGCCTGTCCCGCGCCGCCGAGGAAATAGGCTACCCGGTGCTGATCAAGGCCGTCGCGGGCGGCGGCGGCAAGGGCATGCGGCTGGTGGAACACGCGGGCGATTTCGCCGCCGCCCTCGCCTCGGCCCGCAACGAGGCGAAGGGCGCCTTCGGCAATGCCGATGTCCTAGTCGAGAAATTCGTGACCGCCCCGCGCCACATCGAAATTCAGGTCTTTGGCGACGGCAAGGACGCGGTGCAACTTTTCGAACGCGACTGCTCGCTTCAGCGCCGCCACCAGAAGGTCATCGAAGAGGCTCCGGCCCCCGGCATGACCCCCCAGATGCGCGAGGCGATGGGCCAGGCCGCCGTCCGCGCCGCCGAGGCCATCGGCTACAGCGGGGCCGGCACGGTCGAGTTCATCGTCGACGGCTCGGACGGGCTGCGCCCCGACCGCTTCTGGTTCATGGAGATGAACACCCGGCTACAGGTCGAGCATCCGGTGACCGAGGCCGTCACCGGCGTCGATCTGGTCGAATGGCAGATCCGCGTGGCGCGGGGCGAGGCGCTGCCCGCCACGCAACAGGACCTGGGCCTCAAGGGCCACGCGGTCGAGGCGCGACTTTACGCCGAGGACGTGCCCGCGGGCTTCCTGCCGGCGGTGGGGCGGCTGGACCTGCTGGAATTCCCTGGGGATGTCCGCGCCGACAGCGGTGTGGTGACCGGCGACCGCATCAGCCCCTATTACGACCCCATGATCGCCAAGCTGATCGTGCATGCCCCCACCCGATCGCAGGCGTTGCAGCGGATGGGCCGGGCGCTGGACGTGACCCGGATCGCGGGGCTGACGACGAACCTGGATTTCCTGGCTGCGTTGGTGCGCCAACCCGATTTCGCTGCCGGCGACGTCGACACAGGCCTGATCGAGCGTAACCTGGCCAAGCTGAAAGGACCCGAGGCGCCGGGGCCGGAGGAGCTGGCCCTGGCCGCGCTGGCCGCGCTGGGCCTGGACGGGGCGGCGGAAGACGCGGGCTTTGCCCTTTGGCAGCCGCTGGAATGGACCGTTCGGATGGTGGTCGGTGGCGGCGGCCCCGCCGGTGGGCGGGAGGTCGAGGCCCGCGTCGCCCTTCCGGGCCCGCAGGGCGCAGGGGGGCAGGCCGGGACAGGCACCCGCGCGCGGGTGCGCCTGGCGTGGGTCGATCCTGCCGAGGCCGGGGAGGCGAAGGACCTCCTGCTGGAAACGCGTGGCGGCCAGTGGTGGCTGGACGGGCGCCGCCTTGACCGACAGGTGATGCGCCACGGTCAGCGGCTGACGGTGACCGGGCGCGGCAGCTGGATCCTCGATGTGGTTGATCCGCTGGACCGTGCCGGGGCAGGGGCCGCTGCCGGCAACATGATCGAGGCGCCGATGCCCGGGCTGATCCGCGCGATCCGCGTTGCCACCGGCGACCGGGTCGCCGAGGGCGCGCCGCTGGCCGTGCTGGAGGCGATGAAGATGGAGCATACGCTGACAGCGCCCCGCGACTGCCGCATCGCCGAGATCCTGGCCGCCGAGGGCGACCAGGTCGAGGCCGGTGCATCGCTGATCGTGCTGGCCGATGACGACGAGGCCGATGATGCCGCCTGAGCACGGGGCCCGGCGCACGCCGCGGTTGCATGGCGGCCCGGCTCCGCTATGTCTTGCACAAACATCGCGCAACCGCTTCCGGCTGGCGGTCGCGCATGACCCCGCAGCTTGTCGGCAGAGGCTGAGATGATCCGATTGCACCATTGTCACGAGACCCGTTCGATGCGCACCCTCTGGATGCTGAACGAACTGGGCCTTGAATACGAACTCAAGACCTATCCCTTCGACCGCACCCTGCGCGCGCCCCAATACCTGTCGCTGAACCCCTCGGGGCGGGTGCCGACGCTGGAGATCAACGGCGAGGTGATCTGGGAATCCGGTGCCATCACCGAATTCCTGGCCGAGAACCATTCCCCCGACCGCCTGTGGCGGCGCCCCGACGATCCCGACCGCGCCGATTGGCTGACCTGGCTACACTTCGCCGAAACCATCAGCCAGCACACGGCCGCCCTGACCCAGCAGCACGTGGTGCTTTACGAGGATTGGATGCGCTCTCCGACGATCATGAAGATCGAGGCGCGGCGGCTTGAGAAATGCTTCGACGCGATCGAGGGGCGGCTGTCGACCCCGGTCGAGAACCGCGACTACCTGCTGACCAGCGGCTTTTCGGCCGCCGACATCAGCGTCGGGCAGGCGGTCTACATGGGCCGTCACTTCGCCCGCATCGAACCCTACCCCGAGCTTTGCAAGTGGTACGAGCGGATCACCGACCGGCCCAGCTTCCAGGCCTCGCTGCCGCCCGATGACGCCCGGCTTTACGAGCAGGAGTTCTACGAGCCCTGGCCCGAGAACCGCCCCGATGACGCGGAATCGGCGGGTGCCGCCACGGGGCGCGCCGGATGAGCGACGACCAGGCCACCGCCCCCCGCGCCGAGATCTTCGAGGTCGGCCCCCGCGACGGGTTGCAGAACGAACCCCGTCCCATCCCCACCGCCGAGAAGCTGGCGCTGATCGACCTGCTGAGCGGCGCGGGCTTTTCGCGGATCGAGGTGGCCAGCTTCGTCAGCCCCAAGTGGGTGCCGCAGATGGCCGATGGCGCCGAGGTGCTGGCCGGGATCCAACGCGCGCCGGGCGTCAGCTATGCCGCGCTGGTGCCCAACATGCAGGGGCTTGAACGGGCGCTGGCTGCCCGCGCCGACGAGATCGCGGTCTTCGCCTCGGCGGCAGAGGGGTTCAGCCGCGCCAACATCAACTGCTCGGTCGATGAAAGCCTGGCCCGTCTGGCCCCCGTCGCCCGCGCCGCCCAGGAGGCCGACCTGCCGGTGCGGGGCTATGTCTCCTGCGTGACCGACTGTCCCTATGATGGCGAGACCGACCCGGGCGACGTGGCCCGGGTCGTGGCGCGCCTGATGCGCATGGGCTGCTACGAGATTTCGCTGGGCGACACACTGGGGCAGGGCACGCCCGAGCGCGTGGCGCAGATGCTGAAGCTGGTGCTGGAGGAGGCGCCGGCCGACCGGCTGGCAGGTCATTTCCACGCCACATCGGGCCTCGCGCTCGAGAATATCGATGCGGCCCTCGACGCAGGCCTCCGGGTCTTCGATGCGGCCTGCGGCGGGTTGGGGGGATGCCCCTTCGCCCCCGGAGCCGCCGGCAACGTCGCGACCGAGGATGCCAACGCCCACCTGCGCCGGCGCGGCTACGAGACCGGGCTGGACGAGGGGGTGCTGGCCCGCGCGGCCCAGATGGCCCAGGCCATGCGCGCGCCCGCTGCCCGCTGAACACCTCATCCACCCGCGCCCGACAAGACAAAGGAAATCGCCCATGTTCTCGACCCTCTCGCTTGAGACCGACGCGCGGGGCGTGTCGACGCTGACCCTCGACCGGCCCGAGACCCACAACGCCCTTTCAGCCGAGATGATCGCCGAGCTGACCGAGGCGGCCGCCCGGCTTGGCCGCGATCCCGCGACCCGGGTCGTCGTTCTGACCGGGGCAGGGGGCAGCTTCTGCGCCGGGGCCGATCTGGGCTGGATGCGCGCACAATTGACCGCAGCGCCCGAGACCCGCGCGACCGAGGCCCGGCGCCTGGCCGAAATGCTGCGCGCACTGAACGAGATGCGCAAGCCCCTGATCGGGCGCATCCACGGGCAAGCCTTCGGCGGCGGGCTGGGGCTGATGGCGGTCTGCGACGTGGCGCTGGGCGCCGATCACGCCAGGTTCGCCTTTACCGAGACTCGCCTGGGACTGATTCCCGCAACCATCGGCCCCTATGTCCTGGCCCGCATGGGCGAGGGGCGCGCGCGCCGGGTCTTCATGTCCGCCCGCCGCTTCGACGCCGCCGAGGCGGTGCGCCTTGACCTTCTGGCCGCAAGCATGCCGGCCGAGGCCCTGGACGCCGCCGTCGAGGCCGAGGTCACGCCCTATCTGGCCACCGCGCCCGGGGCCGTGGCGGCCGCCAAGCGGCTGGCCCGCAGCATGGGACCGACCATCGACGACGCCGTCATCGCGGCCAGCGTCGAGGCCCTGATCGAGCAGTGGCGCGGCGCCGAGGCCCCCGAGGGCATCGCCGCCTTCTTCGAGAAGCGTTCTCCGGGCTGGAAATCCAGCTGATTCTGGACTACTGGCATACCAGTCACATGTTTCGGCACCGCGACCTGAGGTCGCGCAAGCTGTTGAATTTCTTGCCAGCAAGAGAAACGGCTGCTGTAAATGCGTGGCGAACAGGGAGAGTTCGCAACGATTTTTAGGGAGGGGAGTTAATCATGCTTGGCTTGGTTGACCCTTTGTGTTCCACGGGATACATCTGCCGGCCAAGAAGCTGGACTACGGCCCGCCCAATTCAAGGAGCCTGGTATGGATGAACTCCTGCGAGAGTACCTGCCGATTGTCGTCTTTCTCGGTGTGGCGATCGGATTGGGCGTCGTCCTGATTCTTGCCGCCACGATCGTCGCTGTCCGCAACCCCGACCCCGAAAAGGTCTCGGCCTACGAATGCGGCTTCAATGCCTTCGATGATGCGCGCATGAAGTTCGATGTCAGGTTCTACCTGGTCTCGATCCTCTTCATCATCTTCGACCTCGAGGTGGCGTTCCTCTTTCCCTGGGCGGTTGCGTTCAAGGACGTGGGCCTGCTCGGGTTCTGGTCGATGATGGTGTTCCTGGCCGTGCTGACCATCGGTTTCGCCTACGAATGGAAGAAGGGGGCCCTGGAATGGGAGTGAGCACCGCGCTGAACACCGCCGGTCCCGACCGCGAGGTCACGACCGCCGCCCTCAACCGCGACCTTCAGGACAAGGGCTTCCTGGTCACCTCGACCGAGGATGTCATCAACTGGGCCCGCACCGGCAGCCTGCACTGGATGACCTTCGGTCTGGCCTGCTGCGCCGTCGAGATGATGCACACCGCCATGCCCCGCTATGATATGGAGCGGTTCGGCACCGCCCCGCGCGCCAGCCCGCGCCAGTCCGACCTGATGATCGTCGCCGGCACGCTGACCAACAAGATGGCGCCCGCCCTGCGCAAGGTCTACGACCAGATGCCCGAGCCGCGCTACGTGATCTCGATGGGCTCCTGCGCCAATGGCGGGGGCTATTACCACTACAGCTATTCGGTGGTGCGCGGTTGCGACCGGATCGTGCCCGTCGACCTTTACGTTCCCGGATGCCCGCCCACCGCCGAGGCGCTGCTCTACGGCATTCTCCAGTTGCAGCGGAAGATCCGCCGCACCGGCACAATCGTTCGCTGAGGGGCCCCGCCATGTCCGACACACCCGCCTCGACCCAAGCGGCCAGCCCGGCCGAAGCCGACGCCGCCCGCAACCGCGCCCGCATGGCCGAGCGCCTGCGCGAGCGGACCGAGCAGCTGTCGGATCTGGCCGCCCACATCTCGGGCCGCGAGGAGGACGCGGTGCTGCGCACCGAGCTTCTGCGCGGTGAGCTGACGATCGAGGTGGCGCCCGCCTCGATCCTGACCTTCACCGAGTTTCTGCTGAGCGACGCGACCAGCCGCTTCTCGACCCTCGTGGACATCACCGCCGTCGACTATCCCGACCGCGAGAAGCGTTTCGACGTGGTCTACCATTTCCTGTCGATGTACCGGAACCAGCGCCTGCGCGTCCGCGTCAGCATCCGCGAGGACGAGGTGCTGTCCTCGATCATTCCCGTGCACCCCTCGGCCAACTGGTTCGAGCGCGAGGTGTTCGACATGTTCGGCATCCTTTTCTCGGGCCATCCCGATCTGCGCCGGATCCTCACCGATTACGGCTTCCGCGGCCATCCGCTGCGCAAGGATTTCCCGACCACCGGCTACAGCGAAGTGCGTTACGACGAGGCGCTGAAGCGCGTGGTCTACGAGCCGGTGAACCTGGTTCAGGAATACCGCCAGTTCGACTTCATGTCGCCTTGGGAAGGCGCCGACTACATCCTGCCCGGCGACGACAAGGTCGCCGCCGACGGCCATGTCTCGGGTGCCGCCCCGGCGAAACCCGCGGCCAAGGGCTGATCGTGGAGGGCCCTGCGCTTCTCTTCGGCCTGGGGGCCAACAAGGCCGGCACCAGCTGGTTGTTCCGCTATCTCGAGGGGCATCCCCAATGCCACCTGCGCAGCCCCAAGGAGCTGCATTTCTTCGATGCCGAGGACATGGGCACCCGTGCGTTCCAGCTGCGCGAGCTGAGCAAGCAGATCGCTGCCGCCCGCGACCGGCTTGAAGAGGGGAGCGGCAACCCCGATTACCTGCGCCGCCGCATCGCCGACCTGACCGCCTGGCGCCAGGTGATGGAAGAGCCCGCCCTCGACCTCGACGCCTACCGCGCCTTCCTGTCCCAGGGGGCCGCACCCGGCACCCGGCTGATCGGCGACATGACCCCGGCCTATGGTCTTCTGTCCGAGGCCCGTCTGCGCATGATGGCCGCGATGGGCCCGCTTGCGCGCTTCGTGTTGCTGCTGCGCGACCCGGTGGAACGGGCCTGGTCCAACATCCGCATGATGGCCGGCTGGCAGGGCGGCGACGAGGCCGCCCGCGATGCCGCCGCGACCCGGCTTGCCCGCGACTGGCTGGAAGGCGACAGGCCCGAGCTCGACGAGCGGTCGGATTACGCCGGCATCCTTGGTCGCGCGCGGGCCGCTATCCCGGAAAAGGCCCTGTTCGTAGGTTTTTACGAAGAGCTTTTCACCCAGGCGACCGTCGACCGCATCTGCCGTTTCCTTGGGCTCGATCCCCATCCCGGCAAGTTCTCACAGCGCGTCTGGGCCAGCCCGCCCGTCACGCTGCCCGCATCCCTGCGACAGGCGCTTCAGGCGCATCTGGCGCCGCAATATGAATATGTCCGTTCCGTCCTGGGGCACCTGCCCGCAGGCTGGAAGACGGGCCATGTGGAGGTCTGAGATGGACGGCCAGTTCGACGACGCCCTGACGGGCGAGCAGAAGATCCGCAACTTCAATATCAACTTCGGCCCCCAGCATCCGGCGGCCCACGGGGTGCTGCGTCTGGTGCTGGAGCTTGACGGCGAGATTGTCGAGCGGTGCGATCCCCATATCGGTCTGCTGCACCGTGGCACCGAAAAGCTGATGGAAAGCCGCACCTACCTGCAGAACCTGCCCTATTTCGATCGCCTGGACTACGTGGCGCCGATGAACCAGGAACACGCCTGGTGTCTGGCGATCGAGGCGCTTTGCGGCATCGAGGTGCCCCGCCGCGCCTCGCTGATCCGGGTGCTCTATTCGGAAATCGGGCGCATCCTGAACCACCTGCTGAACGTCACCACACAGGCAATGGACGTGGGCGCGCTGACGCCGCCGCTCTGGGGCTTCGAGGAACGCGAGAAGCTGATGGTCTTCTACGAAAGGGCCTCGGGCGCACGCCTCCACGCGGCCTATTTCCGCCCCGGCGGCGTGCATCAGGACCTGCCGCCCGAGCTGATCGACGATATTGATACATGGGCTGACGAGTTTCCCGCGGTGCTGGCCGACATCGACGGTCTGCTGACCGACAACCGCATCTTCAAGCAGCGCAACGTCGACATCGGCGTCGTCAACGAACAGGACATCCTCGACTGGGGGTTCTCGGGCGTTATGGTGCGCGGCTCGGGCCTGGCCTGGGACCTGCGCCGCGCCCAGCCCTACGAATGCTATGACGAGTTCGATTTCCAGATCCCCGTCGGCACCGCCGGCGACTGCTACGACCGCTACCTCGTGCGGATGCAGGAGATGCGCGAAAGCCTGAAGATCATCAAACAGGCCATCGAGAAACTGCGCGTCACCCCCGGTGACGTTCTGGCCCGCGGCAAGCTGACCCCGCCGCCGCGCGCCGAGATGAAGACCTCGATGGAAAGCCTGATCCATCACTTCAAGCTTTACACCGAAGGTTTCCACGTCCCCGCCGGCGAGGTTTATGCCGCCGTCGAAGCCCCCAAGGGCGAATTCGGCGTCTATCTGGTGGCCGACGGCACGAACAAGCCCTACCGCGCCAAGCTGCGCGCGCCGGGCTTTTTGCACCTGCAGGCGATGGACTACATCTCCAAGGGGCACCAGCTGGCCGACGTCGCCGCCATCATCGGCACCATGGATGTCGTCTTCGGAGAGATCGACCGATGATGCCGCGCCCCCCCTTCATTGTCGCCGCAAATATCCCCGCCGGAGGCTCCCCCGCGCCGGGCCCGCGCCGCGCCCCGGCATGCCGTTCCACACGTCAGGAGATCCGCTGACATGCTCCGCCGCCTGCACCCTGTCCAACCCGAAAGCTTCGCCTTCACCCCGGCCAATCAGGCCTGGGCCGAGGCGCAGATCACCAAATACCCCGAGGGTCGCCAGGCCAGCGCCATCATCCCGCTGCTGTGGCGCGCCCAGGAGCAGGAGGGCTGGCTGAGCCGCCCGGCGATCGAACATGTCGCGGCCTTGCTCGACATGGCCTATATCCGCGCCCTCGAGGTCGCGACCTTCTACTTCATGTTCCAGTTGCAGCCCGTCGGCTCGGTCGCCCATTTCCAGATCTGCGGCACCACCTCCTGCATGCTCTGCGGCTCCGAGGACCTGATGGCCATCTGCAAGGAGCGCATCGCCGAGCGCCCCCATGATCTCAGCCCCGACGGCAAGTTCTCCTGGGAGGAGGTCGAGTGCCTGGGCGCCTGTTCCAACGCGCCCATGGCCCAGATCGGCAAGGACTATTACGAGGACCTGACGCCCGCCCGCCTGCTCGAGATGATCGACGAGATGGATGCGGGCTCCGTGCCGGTGCCGGGGCCCCAGAACGGGCGCTTCGCGGCCGAGCCGCTGTCGGGCCTGACCAGCCTGCCGGATTTCGAAAGCGGGCACACGAAATACAACGCCTCGGTGCAGCTTGCGGTCGACATCGGCGACACGCTCAAGCGGATCGACGGGACCGAGGTGCCGCTGACCACGCCTTGGCGCGACGCGGCCCAGGCCGACCAGGCCCCGCCCGCCGTGCGCGATGACCTGCTTCAGAAGGGCGGGCTGCCGGGCACCGGGACCCCCGCCGGCACTTCCGCCGCCAAGGCGCGCGATGCTGGACCCTCTAGGGAACAGGCCCGCGAACAGTCGATCGCCCGCCCTGCCGAGGGTGGCCCCGCCCGGGCAGCCGAGGCCGAGGGCGCGGCCGACCCGGCGCTCGGCCGCCGGCCCGCCGGGCTTGAGGCGCCGCGGGGCACCGGCCCCGACGACCTGCGCCGGATCAGCGGCATCGGCCCCAAGCTCGAGGCGATGCTTCACGGCATGGGCTGTTACCATTACGATCAGATCGCCGGCTGGAGCGACGAAGAGATCGCCTGGATGGATGCCAACCTGAAAGGTTTCCGCGGCCGCGTCAGCCGCGACGACTGGATCACCCAGGCCCGGGAACTGAACAGCAGCCTTGGCGCCAACAAGAACGAGGACGAGGGAACGAGCTGAGCCATATCGCCAACCGAACCTGAGGGAAAACCGCCATGTCCATGAAAACGAACGACAAGAACTGTACGGCCCTGTGCTGGCAGATCTCGGCCGCCGCCGGGGTGCTGTCCTTTGTGATCCTGTGGCTCCTGGCCGGTTTCTCGCTTCTGGGCGCGCTGGCGCTGGGGGTCGTGCTGACGGTGCTTCTGGGGGTCCTTCTGGCCTGGGGCCTGTGTCGCGGCACTGGCAAAGGCACCTTGGGGACGACAACAGGGGCCACGACCGATCCTGTAGCCGATGCGGCACGGGCGGGCGCCGACATCCCCGCCGATCCCTCGGCCACGCTCGAGGCCGGCCAGACCGCCGCCCACAGGCCGCCAGTGGCACCTGCTCCGCAACCCGCCCCGGCACCCGCCCCGGCGCGCGACGAGCTGGTCGACAAGATGCCGCCCCATTCCCCCGTGGCCCCGGTCGACACGGCCGATGCCGGCCTTGCCGACACCTCCGCCGCAACGCCGGTGGAGCCCGCCCCGGCGGCACAGGATCCGGTCCCCGGCGCCCGTGTCGCCGCCGCCCGCGACGCCGAGGCCCCCGGCACCGCCGCCGCCGAGCGCCGCCCCGAGGGGCTTGCGGCCCCCCGCGACGGCAAGGGCGACGACCTGACCCGCATCCGCGGCGTCGGCCCCAAGCTTGCCGCCATGCTGAACGGCATGGGCTATTTCCACTTCGACCAGATCGCCGCCTGGGATGCCGGGCAGGTGGCCTGGGTCGATCAGAACCTCACCGGCTTCCGTGGCCGTGTCAGCCGCGACGAGTGGGTCGCCCAGGCGGCACGCCTGGCCGGCGAGGGGCAGGGACGCTGACATGGGGCAGGACCGCGACATGCAGCTTGCCCGCAGGGCCCGCCTGGTCGGCGTCGTGATGGTCGCGACCATGCTGCTGTGGTTCGCGGCGCAATATCTGGGTGGACGGCTGGGCCTCGAGGTCCGGTATGTCTTCCTGTTCGACTTCCTGGCCCTCGCGGCATTCGCCTGGGCGCTGATAAATGTTTTCTGGATCTGGCGTGCGCGCCAGAGTGACGAAGGGTAGGCCGATGCTGACCGACAAGGACCGGATCTTCACCAATCTCTACGGCATGCACGAACGCACGCTGGCCGGCGCCCGTGCGCGCGGCCATTGGGACGGGACCGGCGACATCATCAAGCGCGGTCGCGACGCGATCGTCGAGGAGATGAAGGCCTCGGGTCTGCGCGGGCGTGGCGGTGCGGGCTTTCCCACCGGCCTGAAGTGGTCCTTCATGCCCAAGGAAAGCGATGGCCGCCCGTCCTATCTGGTGGTCAATGCCGACGAATCCGAGCCGGGCACCTGCAAGGACCGCGAGATCATGCGCCATGATCCGCACACCCTGATCGAAGGCTGCCTGATCGCGTCCTTCGCGATGAACGCGCATACCTGCTATATCTACCTGCGCGGCGAATACATCCGCGAGCGCGAGGCGCTGCAGGCCGCCATTGACGAGGCTTATGACGCGGGCCTCGTGGGGCCCAACGCCGCCGGCTCGGGCTGGGATTTCGACATCTACCTGCACCACGGTGCCGGCGCCTATATCTGCGGCGAGGAAACCGCCCTTCTGGAAAGCCTTGAGGGCAAGAAGGGCATGCCCCGGATGAAGCCCCCGTTCCCGGCGGGCGCGGGGCTTTACGGCTGCCCGACCACGGTCAACAACGTCGAATCCATCGCCGTCGTGCCCACGATCCTGCGGCGCGGGGCCGAATGGTTCTCGGGCTTCGGGCGGCCCAACAACGCGGGCACCAAGCTGTTCGCGATCTCGGGCCACGTCAACAACCCCTGCGTGGTCGAAGAGGCCATGTCGATCCCGCTTCAGGAACTGCTGGACAAGCATTGCGGCGGGGTCCGGGGCGGGTGGAAGAACCTCAAGGCGGTGATCCCCGGCGGCTCGTCGGTGCCGCTGCTTCCGGCCGACATCTGCGACGAGGCGATCATGGATTTCGACTGGCTGCGCGAACAGCGGTCGGGTCTGGGCACGGCGGCGGTGATCGTGATGGATCAGTCCACCGACGTCATCAAGGCGATCTGGCGGCTGTCGAAATTCTACAAGCACGAAAGCTGTGGCCAGTGCACGCCCTGCCGCGAGGGCACCGGCTGGATGATGCGGGTCATGGATCGTCTGGTGCGCGGCGATGCCGAACCCCATGAGATCGACATGCTGCTGGACGTGACCAAGCAGGTCGAGGGGCACACGATCTGCGCCCTTGGCGATGCCGCCGCATGGCCCATCCAGGGCCTGATCCGGCATTTCCGCGACGAGATCGAAGAGCGGATCGCCCACAAGCGCCGGGGCCGCGCGCCCGCCGTGGCGGCGGAGTAGGGCGATGATGGACGGCGCCTTCTACATGCACGTCAGCGGCTGGTTGTTCATGGCCTTCTGGGCCATCGTCATCGTGGCGCCGTTCTACGCGCTGTGGCGGCGCACCGGCCATTCGGGCTGGCTTGCACTGCTGATGCTGGTGCCGGTGCTGAACCTGATCATGCTCTACGTGCTGGCGTTCAAGCGCTGGCCCGTGGAAGACGGCGCGCGGAGGGACGGATGAGCCCCCGCCGCGCCATGAAGACACCGGGGCCGGACCGCCGGCCCCGCACGCGAAACGCCGATCTGGTCCCGTTGGAACAGGTCGCAACGTGGGAGGCGCCGCGGCGCCAGCCCGGCAAGAGGCCCGATAGACATGTCTGAGCTACGCAAGATCATCATCGACGACCGCGAGGTCGAGGTCGATCCCGCGATGACCCTGATCCAGGCCTGCGAGCAGGTCGGCATCGAGATCCCGCGCTTTTGCTACCACGAGCGTCTGTCGATCGCCGGCAACTGCCGGATGTGTCTGGTCGAGGTGGTCGGCGGCCCGCCCAAGCCCGCGGCCTCTTGCGCCATGCAGGTCCGCGACCTGCGTCCCGGCCCCGAGGGCCAGCCGCCCGTGGTCAAGACCAACAGCCCCATGGTCAAGAAGGCCCGCGAGGGGGTGATGGAGTTCCTGCTGATCAACCACCCGCTGGATTGCCCGATCTGCGATCAGGGCGGCGAGTGTGATTTGCAAGATCAGGCAATGGCTTACGGCGTGGACTTCAGCCGGTATCGCGAACCCAAGCGCGCCGTCGACGATCTGGATCTGGGCCCACTGGTCGAGACGCATATGACGCGCTGCATCTCCTGCACGCGCTGCGTGCGCTTCACCACCGAGGTGGCGGGCATCACCCAGATGGGCCAGACCGGCCGCGGCGAGGATGCCGAGATCACGAGCTACCTCAACCAGACGCTGAACTCGAACCTGCAGGGCAACATCATCGACCTGTGCCCGGTGGGCGCACTGGTCTCGAAACCCTATGCCTTCACCGCCCGCCCGTGGGAGCTGTCGAAGACCGAGAGCATCGACGTGATGGACGCCCTCGGCTCGGCGATCCGGGTGGACACCAAGGGGCGCGAAGTGATGCGCATCCTGCCCGTGAACCATGACGCGGTGAACGAGGAGTGGATTTCCGACAAGACCCGCTTTGTCTTCGACGGCCTGCGCCGGCAGCGGCTTGACCGCCCCTATATCCGCGAGAACGGCAAGCTGCGTCCCGCCAGCTGGCCTGAGGCGCTGGGGGCCGCGGCGAACGCGCTCCGCGCCGGCAAGGTGGCGGGTGTGGTCGGCGACCTGGCCCCGGTCGAGGCGATCTTCGCCCTCAAGCAACTGGTCGAGGGGCTGGGCGGTTCGGTCGAATGCCGCACCGACGGCGCGGCATTGCCCGCCGGCCAACGCGGCGCCTATGTCGGCAACGCCGCGATCGAGGATATCGACAGCGCCGAGATGATCCAGCTGATCGGAACCGATCCGCGGACCGAGGCGCCCGTGCTGAACGCGCGTCTGCGCCGGGCCTGGATCCGGGGCGCCGACATCGGACTGGTCGGCCCGGCGGTGGACCTGACCTATGACTACGCCCATCTGGGCGACGACCGCGCGGCCCTCGACAAGCTTTGCGACCGCCAGGTGTCGGACGAAACACGCGCCAAGCGCACGCTGGTCATCGTCGGGCAGGGCGCCCTGACGGGCGAGGATGGCGCGGCCGTCCTGGAACGGGTCATGCGCCTGGTGCGCAACAGCGACTCCAAGATGATGATCCTGCACAGCGCGGCATCGCGCGTGGGGGCGATGGACGTGGGCGCCGTGACCGCAGGCGGCCTGGATGCGGCCCTCGACGGGGCGGCCACGGTCTTCAACCTGGGCGCCGACGAGATCGACGTGCCCGCAGGGCCCTTCGTGATCTACCAGGGCAGCCACGGCGACCGGGGCGCACACCGCGCCGACGTCATCCTGCCCGCCGCCGCCTACACCGAGGAGCCGGGTCTTTTCGTCAACACCGAGGGCCGGCCCCAGCTTGCCCAGCGGGCCAGCTTTGCCCCCGGCGACGCCAAGGAGAACTGGGCCATCCTGCGTGCCCTGAGCGCCGAGGCCGGCCAGACGCTGCCCTATGACAGCCTGGCACAGCTTCGCCAGGCGCTGATCGCGGCGGTGCCGCACCTGGGTGACGTGGACCAGCTTGCCGACAACCAGCTGCCCGCCGATCTGCCCGCGGGCGATCTTGGCCAGGGGGCCTTCGGGGGGGCGGTGCGCGATTTCTACCTGTCGAACCCCATCGCCCGGGCCTCGGCCCTGATGGCCGAGCTTTCGGCCGGCGCAAAGGCCCGGGCCAACAGCCCGATGGCCGCGGAATAGACGGAGAGCGGAGCGCGATGATGTCCAACCCCACCCCCAGTGACGGCGCCGTGACGCCCCGGGCCATGCCCGGGCAGCGCGTGGCCGCCGGCGGCCCGAGCGGCCGGGGCAGGGCCCTTGCGCTTGTGGCGGGGCTGTCGGGCATTGCGCTGCTGGCCGCCTGCGGGCAGGAGCCCATCGCGCCGCTGGGTGCCGAACAGGCTGCCCGCCGTGCCGCCACGACGCCCGCGCGGGACGGGTTCAGCCCGGTCTATCTGGATGTGGCAACCCGGCTCATGGACACCAACCTGGTCAACTTCCAGGTTCGCATGCGCGGTGCCCGCCACGCAGGCGACGTGGAGGATTACGCGCGCTGTGCTGCGGGGCAGTACACGCTGATCCGGGGTTACGAATACGCGCAACATGTGCGCACCAATCTGGCGAAAGACGGTGGCATCTGGAAAGCCGATGCTGTTTACACCGTCTCGCCTAGTTTTCCGGCCGGTTCGGTCGCCCTGAGGGCCTCCGAGGTGGTGAAGGATTGCAGGGACAAGGGGATACCGACGGTATGAGCGCCAATGGCTGAGTTTTTCTCCACCGGGGCCGGGATTGCCCTGATCATCGTGGCACAGGTGCTGGCGATGGTTGCCTTCGTCATGATCTCGCTGCTGTTTCTGGTCTACGGCGACCGCAAGATCTGGGCGGCCGTGCAGATGCGGCGCGGCCCCAACGTGGTGGGCGTCTTCGGCCTGCTGCAATCGGTGGCCGACGCGCTGAAATACGTGGTCAAGGAAGTCGTGGTGCCCGCCGGTGCCGACAAGGCCGTGTTCCTGCTGGCGCCGCTGGTCAGCTTCGTGCTGGCGCTGGTGGCCTGGGCGGTGATCCCGTTCACCGACACCTGGGTGCTGGCCGACCTGAACGTGGCGATCCTCTACGTCTTCGCGATCTCCTCGCTCGAGGTTTACGGCGTCATCATGGGTGGCTGGGCCTCGAACTCGAAATACCCGTTCCTGGGCAGCCTGCGCTCGGCCGCGCAGATGATTTCCTACGAGGTGTCGATCGGGCTGATCATCGTCGGCGTGATCCTGTCCACGGGCTCGTTGAACTTCGGCGACATCGTGCGCGCGCAGGACGGCGATTACGGCTTCTTCAACTGGTACTGGCTGCCGCATCTGCCGATGGTGGTGCTGTTCTTCATCTCGGCCCTGGCCGAGACCAACCGCCCGCCCTTCGATCTGCCGGAAGCTGAATCCGAACTGGTCGCGGGCTATCAGGTGGAATATTCCTCGACCCCGTTCCTGCTGTTCATGGCCGGCGAATACATCGCCATCTTCCTGATGTGCGCGCTGATCACGCTGCTGTTCTTCGGCGGCTGGCTGTCGCCCATCCCCGGCGTGCCCGACGGGGCACTGTGGATGGTGGCGAAGATGGCGTTCTTCTTCTTCATGTTCGCGATGGTGAAGGCCATCGTGCCGCGCTACCGCTACGACCAGCTGATGCGCCTGGGCTGGAAGGTGTTCCTGCCGTTCTCGCTGGGCTGGGTGGTCTTTGTTGCCTTCGCCGCGCAATTCGGATGGTTCGGCGGGGCCTATGCCCGCTGGATCGTGGGGGTCTGAGAATGGGGATCAACTATTCCAGCTTCCTTCAGCTAGCCAAGCTGTCGCGGGACTTCACCCCGCCCGGCCGCACGCTGATGCTGGGGCGGCAGAAGTTCGACCTGCGGGCCGACCGGTGGATCGGCCGGACCCATTTCACCCAGGCCCTCAAGGCCGCAGGGATCAAGGACGACATCCGCAACTATGCCCAGCCCGACCGCTATTCGGAAACCATGTTCCGTCAGCTTGGCCTGGGCGAGGTCGAGGCGCTGGACGCATCCCCCTTCGAGGGGGCAAGCCTTGTCCACGATCTGAACGAGCCGGTGCCCGACGAGATGAAGGGCCAGTTCGGTCTGATCGTCGACGGTGGCACGCTGGAACATGTCTTCGACGTGGCGCAGGCGATGGACAACGTGGCCCAGATGTTGGCGCCGGGCGGACGGTTCCTGTCCTTCACGCCGTTCAACGGCTATCCCGGGCACGGCTTCTACCAGTTCTCTCCCGAGCTGGTCTGGACCTACTGGAAATCGACCCGCGGCTTCATCGTGCATGACTGCCGCGTCGCCGCCCCCAAGGGCTGGTTCAACCGCGATCTGGTGGACACCCGCGAGGCGGGGCACCGGATTCAGTTCGACATCGGGTCGGTTGCGCTGGGGCGGATGCCCGCCTCGCGTCTGCTGATGTGCTATGACGTCGAGAAACCCGCGTCGGCGGCCGCTGCGGACGATGGGTCCGCCACGGGCAAGGCGCTGCAAAGTGACTACGAGAAACGGTGGGCCTCCTCATGAACATCACCCGCGCCGCCAAGTATTTCCTGCTGTTCGACTTCATCAAGGGGTTCGGGCTGGGGTTCAAATATTTCTTCGCTCCGAAGGCCACGCTGAACTACCCGCACGAAAAGGGCCCCCTCAGCCCGCGCTTCCGGGGCGAGCATGCGCTGCGCCGCTATCCCAATGGCGAAGAGCGCTGCATCGCGTGCAAACTGTGTGAGGCGATCTGCCCGGCGCAGGCCATCACCATCGACGCCGAGCCGCGCGAGGATGGCAGCCGCCGCACCACGCGGTATGACATCGACATGACCAAGTGCATCTATTGCGGTTTCTGCCAGGAAGCCTGCCCGGTCGATGCCATCGTCGAGGGGCCGAATTTCGAATTCGCCACCGAGACCCGCGAAGAGCTTTACTACAACAAGGAAAAGCTGCTGGAGAACGGCGACCGCTGGGAAGCCGAGATCGCCCGCAACCTTGCAACGGACGCGCCCTACAGATGAGCAAGCCGGCAAACCCCTTCGAGGAGATGATGAAGATGGGCCAGGAGATGGCCCGTCAGATCAATCCCGCGTTCGAGGGCCTCACCCCCAAGGGGATGGAGGCCATGTGGCCCACCATGCCCCGGGAGATGATGGAGACCTTCATGGGTCGCACCTTCAACCCCGAGGGGCTGGACGCCAAGACGCGGCTGCTGCTGACTCTGGCCGGGCTGACGGTGCTGGGCGCCCAGGCCGAGGCGCAGATCCGCATGACCGTGCGCCACGCGCTGGAAGCGGGGGCGACGAAACAGGAAGTGGCCGAGACGATCGCGATGATGGGCGTCTTCGGCGGCCTGCCCGCGATGGGCAAGGCGATGGAACTGGCCCGCGAGGTCATTGATGCGGACGGGGAGAAACAGACATGAGCGTCGCGGATTTTGCATTCTACCTCTTCGCCATCACGGTGATCACGGGCGGCCTGATGACGGTCCTTGCCCGCAACCCCGTGCACTCGGTGCTGTGGCTGATCCTGGCCTTTCTGTCGTCGGCGGGGCTGTTCGTTCTGCTGGGGGCCGAGTTCGTCGCCATGCTGCTGGTCATCGTCTATGTCGGCGCGGTCGCTGTCCTGTTCCTCTTCGTCGTGATGATGCTGGACGTGGACTTTGCCGAGCTGAAGGCCGAGATGGCCCGCTACATGCCGCTGGGCCTGCTGATCGGGGTCGTGCTGCTGATGGAGCTGGGGCTGGTCTTCGGTAGCTGGACCTTCGCCGACCAGGCTCAGGCCCTGCGCGGCGCGGTGACGCCCGACCTCAACGAGGTGCACAACACCGCCGCACTGGGTCTGCTGGTCTACACCAAGTACATCTATCTCTTTCAGGCCGCCGGCCTGATCCTGCTGGTGGCGATGGTGGGGGCGATCGTGCTGACCCTGCGCCACCGCACCAACGTCAAGCGTCAGAACATCCTGGCCCAGATCTACCGCGATCCGGCCGAGGCGATGGAGCTGCGCGACGTCAAGCCGGGGCAGGGGTTGCAGTAACGCGTTCCGCGGGCCGGCCAGGCCGCCTGCGGGGGTAACGAAATCTTCCGGCGTCAGCCGGGAAGTCAGCGGACCGGGAATTCCCCCGGGGCGCATCAGGGAAGGAAGAAACCAATGTCGCGGACCACTCTCATAGTCGTCATCGTCGTGCTCGTGATCCTAATCGGCGGTTACGGTTTCCTTTAAGCCGCCATATCCGAGGGGACAGACATGATCGGACTGGAACACTACCTGACCGTTGCGGCGGCCTTGTTCGTCATCGGCATTTTCGGGATCTTCCTGAACCGCAAGAACGTCATCATCATCCTGATGTCGATCGAGCTGATGCTGCTGGCGGTGAACATCAACTTCGTCGCCTTCTCGGCGTTCCTGAACGATCTGGCGGGGCAGGTGTTCACCCTGTTCGTCCTGACGGTCGCCGCCGCCGAGGCGGCGATCGGGCTGGCCATCCTGGTCTGTTTCTTCCGCAACCGCGGCACCATCGACGTCGAAGACGTCAACGTGATGAAGGGCTGAGGACATGGCAAGCATCATCCTTTTCGCCCCTCTGGTGGGCGCGATCATCTGCGGCTTCGGCTGGCGCCTGATCGGGCAGACAGCGGCGCAATGGACCGCCACCGGCCTTCTGTTCCTGGCGGCGCTTTTGTCGTGGATCGTCTTCCTCGGCCACGACGGCGTGACCGAGCAGGTCCAGATCATGCGCTGGATCGAGTCGGGCAGCCTTGCCACCGACTGGGCGATCCGGCTGGACCGGCTGACGGCGATCATGCTGATCGTGATCACCACGGTCTCGAGCCTCGTGCATCTCTACAGCTTCGGCTACATGGCCCATGACGAGAATTTCCGCGAGGGCGAGGTCTATCGCCCCCGGTTCTTCGCCTATCTGTCGTTCTTCACCTTCGCCATGCTGGCGCTCGTGACCTCGGACAACCTTGTCCAGATGTTCTTTGGCTGGGAAGGGGTGGGCGTCGCGTCTTACCTGCTGATCGGTTTCTACTACCGCAAGCCCTCGGCCAACGCGGCCGCCATCAAGGCATTCGTGGTCAACCGGGTCGGCGACTTCGGCTTTGCGTTGGGCATCTTCGGCCTCTTCTTCCTGGTCGACAGCATCGATTTCGACGACATCTTCGCCGCTGCCCCGCAGATCGCGGAGACGCAGATCAGCTTCCTGTGGACCGAGTGGAACGCCGCCAACCTGATCGGCGTGCTGCTTTTCATCGGCGCGATGGGCAAATCGGCCCAGCTTTTCCTGCACACCTGGCTGCCTGACGCGATGGAAGGCCCGACCCCGGTGTCGGCGCTGATCCACGCGGCCACGATGGTCACGGCGGGCGTCTTTCTGGTCAGCCGCATGTCGCCGCTGCTGGAATTTGCCCCCGACGCCAAGACCTTCATCGTGGTGGTCGGAGCCTCGACCGCCTTCGTGGCGGCCACCATCGGCCTTGTACAGAACGACATCAAACGGGTGATCGCCTATTCGACCATGTCGCAGCTTGGCTACATGTTCGTGGCCGCCGGCGTCGGCGTCTATTCGGCGGCGATGTTCCACCTTCTGACCCACGCCTTCTTCAAGGCGATGCTGTTTCTGGGCGCAGGCTCGGTCATCCACGGGATGCATCACGAGCAGGACATGCGCAATTACGGCGGGCTGCGCCACAAGCTGCCCTATACCTATTGGGCGATGATGATCGGCACGCTGGCCATCACCGGGGTCGGCATCCCGCTGACCCATATCGGTTTCGCCGGCTTCCTGTCCAAGGACGCCATCATCGAAAGCGCCTTTGGCGCGCACACCGGCGCGGGCACCTATGCCTTCTGGCTGCTGGTGATCGCGGCGGCCATGACCAGCTTCTACAGCTGGCGGCTGATGTTCATGACCTTCTTCGGCGAGGCGCGCGGCAACCGCCACACCCATGAGCATGCCCACGAAAGCCCCCGGGTGATGCTGGTGCCGCTGGGCGTTCTGGCCATCGGCGCGATCCTGTCGGGCATGGTCTTCTTCAAGGGCTTCTTCGGCAGCCACGAGGATATCGAGAAGTTCTTCGGCATCGGCGCGGCCGCCAGCCTGGTGGCCGACGCGGGCCACGGCGAGGGGGTGATGGACGCCACCCGTGAACTGGCCCAGGGTGACGCCGAGGGCGCGGCCCGTGCCGTGACCGAGCCTGTCGCCGAGGAAGCGGGTGCGGAGGCTGCTCATTCCGAGAGCGCCGATGCCGCCGCCGCCGTCGACGAGGGCGGGCATGGCGCGCTTCCGGGCGATGGTGCGATCTACATCGGCGCCGACAACGACGTGCTGGACGCGGCCCACCATGCCCCGGCCTGGGTCAAGGTCAGCCCCTTCATCGCGATGCTTCTGGGCCTGGGCCTGGCGTTCTGGATGTACATCCTGCGCCCGGATGTGCCCGGACGCCTCGCGGCAAGCCAGCGCCCGCTCTACAACTTCCTGCTGAACAAGTGGTATTTCGACGAGATCTACCAGTTCCTGTTCGTGGGGCCGGCCAAATGGCTGGGCGCAACCCTGTGGAAGCGCGGCGACGGCAACGTCATCGACGGTTCGATCAACGGGGTGGCAATGGGGATCGTGCCCTATTTCACACGGCTCGCCGGTCGGGCGCAGTCGGGTTACCTGTTCCACTACGCATTCGCCATGGTGATCGGGCTTGCCGCCCTCATCACCTGGTTCGCGATCGGTTGAGGAAAGACAAGAATGGACAACCTGCTTTCCTTCGTGACCTTCATCCCGCTGCTGGCAGCCGGCATCCTGGCGCTGTTCCTGCGCGGCGATGACGCCGCTGCGCAACGCAACGCCAAATGGCTTGCGCTGGCGGCGACCTCGGCCACCTTCCTGATCTCGCTGTTCCTGCTGGCCGAGTTTGACCCCGGCAACACCAAGTTCCAGTTCGTCGAAGAGGGCGAATGGCTGGGCGGGCTGAAATACAAGATGGGCGTCGACGGCATCTCGATCCTGTTCGTGATGCTGACCACCTTCCTGATGCCGCTGGTGATCGCCAGCTGCTGGAACGTCACCTACCGGGTGAAGGATTACATGGTCGCGCTTCTGGTGCTGGAAACGCTGATGATCGGCGTCTTCTGCGCGCTGGACCTGATCCTGTTCTACCTGTTCTTCGAGGCCGGCCTGATCCCGATGTTCCTGATCATCGGCATCTGGGGCGGGGCCAACCGGATCTACGCCAGCTTCAAATTCTTCCTCTACACGCTGCTGGGCTCGGTCCTGATGCTGGTGGCGATGGTGATGATGTATGTCGATGCCGGCACCACCGATATTCCGACCCTGCTGAACCACCAGTTCGACAGCCAGGCGCTGAACATTCTGGGCATTCACGTGGTGGGCGGGTTGCAGACCATGATGTGGCTGGCCTTCTTCGCCAGCTTCGCGGTCAAGATGCCCATGTGGCCGGTGCACACCTGGCTGCCCGACGCCCACGTGCAGGCCCCGACCGCAGGCTCGGTCGTGCTGGCGGCGATCCTGCTGAAGATGGGTGGCTATGGCTTCCTGCGCTTCAGCCTGCCGATGTTCCCGGCGGGGTCCGAGGTGATGGCGCCCATGGTCCTGTGGCTGTCGGTGATCGCGATCATCTACACCTCGCTGGTCGCACTGGCACAGCATGACATGAAGAAGCTGATCGCCTATTCGTCGGTGGCGCACATGGGCTATGTCACCATGGGCATCTTCACCGCCAACCAGCAGGGGATAGACGGCGCCATCTTCCAGATGCTGAGCCACGGCTTCATCTCGGGCGCGCTCTTCCTGTGCGTGGGCGTGATCTACGACCGGATGCACACCCGCGAGATCGACGCCTACGGCGGGCTGGTCAACCGGATGCCGGCCTATGCGCTGATCTTCCTGCTCTTCACCATGGCCAACGTCGGCCTGCCGGGCACCTCGGGGTTTGTCGGGGAATTCCTGACGCTGATGGGGGTCTTTCAGGTCAACACCTGGGTCGCGGTTCTGGCCACGACGGGCGTGATCCTGTCGGCGGCCTATGCGCTGTGGCTTTACCGCCGGGTGGTGCTGGGCGATCTGATCAAGGAAAGCCTGCGCTCGATCACCGACATGACCGGGCGCGAGCGGGCGATCTTTGCGCCGCTGGTGGTGATGACCCTGCTGCTGGGCGTCTATCCCGCGCTGGTCACCGACATCATCGGCCCCTCGGTCGAGGCGCTGGTCGCCGACTATGAAACCGCCCTGGTCGCTGGTAGCGACACCAGACTGGCCCAGAACTGAAGGCGTGATCCATGATCCAAGCTGACCTTTCCATCGTCCTGCCCGAGGTTGTCCTGGCGGTCTATGCCATGCTGGCACTGCTGGTGGCGGTCTATACCGGCAAGGACCGGGTGGCGCCGCTGGTGCTGTGGGTGACCGCGGGTGTCTTCGCGCTGCTGGCCTTCTGGATCGGCGTCGGCGGGGGGGGCAGCCGCCAGGCCTTCGGCGGTGCCTTCATCGACGACGGCTTCGCGCGGTTCGCCAAGGTCCTGATCCTGCTGTCGGCCGCCGCCATCCTTGTGATGAGCCAGCGCATGCTGGAGCGGCTGGAGATCATGCGCTTCGAATATCCGCTGCTGCTGGCGCTGTCGGTGGTGGGGATGATGATGATGGTCTCGGCTGGGGACCTGATGGCCCTCTACATGGGGCTGGAGCTTCAGTCGCTGGCGCTTTACGTGGTGGCCTCGATCCATCGCGACAGCACCCGCTCGACCGAGGCGGGGCTGAAGTATTTCGTGCTGGGCGCGCTCAGCTCGGGCCTGCTGCTTTACGGCGCCTCGCTGATTTACGGCTTCGCGGGCACGACGCTTTTCACCGGCATCACCGCGGCCGTCACCGGTCAGCTGCCGCTGGGTCTGCTTTTCGGCCTGGTGTTCCTCAGCGTGGGCCTGGCGTTCAAGGTCTCGGCCGCGCCGTTCCACATGTGGACGCCGGATGTCTACGAAGGCTCGCCGACGCCGGTCACCGCCTTCTTCGCCACCGCCCCCAAGGTCGCGGCCATGGCGCTTTTCGCCCGTGTCGCCCATGACGCCTTTGGCGGGGCGGTCGGCGACTGGACCCAGATCGTGGCCTTCCTGTCGGTGCTGTCGATGGTCATCGGCGCCGTGGCCGCCATCGGTCAGCGCAACATCAAGCGCCTGATGGCCTATTCCTCGATCAGCCACATGGGCTTTGCCCTGATGGGGCTGGCCGCCGGCACCGTCGCGGGCGTCCAGGCCATGCTGATCTACATGGTGATCTACGTCACCATGAACATCGGCACCTTCGCCTTCATCATGTCGATGGAGCGCGATGGCGAACCCGTGACCGACATCCGCGCCCTGAACCAGTATTCCAAGCAGGAGCCGCTGCGCGCGCTGGCGCTGCTGGTGCTGATGTTCTCGCTGGCCGGCATCCCGCCGCTGGTTGGCTTCTTCGCCAAGTTCTACGTGCTGACCGCCGCCGTCGACGCCGACCTGACCTGGCTGGCCGTGGCCGGCGCGCTGGCCTCGGTGGTCGCCGCCTTCTACTACCTGCGGATCGTGTTCTACATGTATTTCGGCGAGGAGGGCGAGGCGCTGGACCGTTCGATGACCCCGGTCAACTGGCTGGCGCTGATGGCCTCGGCCGCGTTCATGGTGCTGGGGGTGGTGAACCTTTTCGGCATCGACGGGATGGCTGCCATGGCCGCCGAGGCGCTCGTTGGCCGCTGACAGCGGCTGGCCCACCGGCGTCGGGCGCCGGATCTACGACACGCTGGACAGCACCAACGCCGAGGCCGCCCGCCTGGCGCCCGAACTGGCCGGACCGACCTGGATCCTGGCGCGGGAACAGACGGCGGCCCGGGGGCGGCGCGGCCGGCCCTGGCAGAACCCGGCCGGCAATTTCGCCGCCACCTTGGTCAGCCGCCCCGACGAGCCGCCCGAACGGCTGGCCCTGCGGTCCTTCGTGGCGGCGCTGGCCCTGCGCGACGCCTTCGTCGCCGTCACCGGCAGGCCCGGATCCTTCGCCCTGAAATGGCCCAACGACGTGCTGCTGAACGGCGGCAAGGTGGCGGGTATCCTGCTTGAGACGCTGACCGGGGGCGGCACCCCCTGGGCATTGGCGGTGGGCGTCGGCGTCAATCTGCGGATGGCCCCCGACCGGGCCGAGGTCGAGCCCGGCGCGGTTGCGCCCGTCTCGCTGATGTCGGAAACCGGCGCCTGCCTGACGCCGGAAGAGTTTCTGGACCAACTTGCCCCCGCCTATGCTATGTGGGAGAGCCGCCTTACCACCTATGGTTTCGCGCCGGTGCGCGAGGCATGGTTGCAAAACGCCGCCCGTCTGGGCGAGACCGTCACCGCCCGCACCGGCCGCGACAGCTGGGAAGGGCGGTTCGAGACCATCGACGACAGCGGCGCGCTGATCCTGGTCACGGCGCGCGGTCGCCAGGCGATACCGGCGGCCGAGATCCATTTCTGAAGGAGGCAGGCATGCTTCTGGCCATCGACTGCGGCAACACCAACACCGTCTTCTCGATCTGGGACGGCGAGAAGTTCCTCGCCACCTGGCGCACCGCGACCATGCATCAGCGCACGGCGGATCAGTATTACGTCTGGCTGACGACGCTGATGAACCTCACCGGCGTCAACGTCGATATCGACGAGGTCATCGTTTCCACCACCGTGCCCCGAGTGGTTTTCAACCTGCGGGTGTTCGCCGATCGTTACTTCGGATGCCGCCCTCTGGTCGTCGGCAAACCCGAGTGCCGCCTGCCTGTGGACGTGCGGGTCGATGCGGGCACGCAGGTCGGACCCGACCGGCTGGTGAACACGGTGGCGGGGTATGACCTGCATGGCGGGGACCTGATCGTTGTGGATTTCGGCACCGCAACCACCTTCGACGTGGTGGCCGCCGACGGCGCCTATATCGGCGGGGTGATCGCGCCCGGCGTCAACCTCAGCCTCGAGGCGCTGCACCTGGCGGCGGCGGCCCTGCCGCATGTGGATGTCACCCGCCCCGAGAAGGTCGTGGGCACCAATACGGTCGAATGCATGCAGTCGGGGGTGTTCTGGGGATACGTCGGCCTGATCGGTGGAATCTGCTCGAAAATACGCGAAGAACGCGACCGTCCGATGAAGGTGATTGCAACCGGTGGGCTTGCACCATTGTTTCAACAGGGCGATACGCTATTTGACGCCTTCGAGGACAACCTGACGATGCACGGCCTGACCGTCATCAACAAATACAACAAGGACAACCCTGCATCATGAGCAGAAAGAAAACCGACAACGGCCGACTGATCTTCCTTCCGCTCGGGGGGGCCGGTGAAATCGGGATGAACTGCTATGTGTTCGGGTATGGCCCGGCAGGGCGCGAGCGCCTCATCGTGGTGGATCTCGGCGTGACGTTCCCGGACATGGAGGGCACGCCCGGCGTGGACCTCATCATGCCCGACATCGCCTGGCTGGAGGAGAACGTCGACCGCATCGAGGCGATCTTCATCACCCACGCCCACGAGGACCACATCGGCGGCCTGGCCCACCTGTGGCCCCGCCTGGGCAAGAAGGTCTATTGCCGCCGCTTCACCGCCAACATCGCGCGCCGCAAGATGGAAGAGCACGGCCGCGACGTTTCGGTCATCCGCGAGCTCGAGTCATTTCCCGCAATGGTTGATCTTGGTCCGCTGCGCGTGGGCTTCATGCCGGTTCCCCATTCCATCCCCGAGGCCTCGGGCCTGGTGATCGACACGCCCGCCGGCCGGGTCGTGCACACGGGCGACTTCAAGCTGGATCCGACCCCGATCATCGGCGATCCCTACGACCCCAACCTCTGGGAGGCCGTCGCCGCCCCGGGCGTACAGGCGCTGATCTGCGACTCGACCAACGTCTTCACTCCCCATTCCGGGCGCTCCGAGGCCACTGTCGGCCCCGAGATCACCCGCCTGGTGTCCGAGGCCAAGAACATGGTGGTCGCCACGACCTTCGCCTCGAACATCGCGCGGCTTCAGACCCTGGCCGATGCCGGCCGCGCCGCCGGCCGCTCGGTCGTGCTGCTGGGCCGGGCCATGCGCCGCATGATCGAGGCCGGCGTCGAAAGCGGCGTCGTCACCAACTTCCCGCCCGTCATCTCGGCCGAGGAGGCCCGCGACATGCCGCGCGAGAAGGTCATGTTGATCGTTACCGGCAGCCAAGGCGAAAGGCGCGCCGCCTCGGCGCAGCTGTCGCGCGGCAAGTACCAGGGCCTCAGCCTGCGGGAAGGGGACCTGTTCCTCTTCTCGTCGAAGACCATCCCGGGCAACGAGATCGGCGTCGGCCGCATCATCAACGCCTTTTCGGAAATGGGCGTCGATGTCGTCGACGACAGCTCCAGCCTCTATCACGTGTCGGGCCACGCCAACCGCCCCGACCTGCAGAAGGTGCACCAGCTCATCAATCCCAAGATGCTGGTCCCCATGCATGGCGAGCATCGCCACCTGCGCGAACATGCCCGCCTGGGCGAGGCCGCGGGCATCCCCTCGGCCATCTGCACCAACGGAACGATGCTGGACCTGGCCGGCAAGGCGCCCCGCGTCGTCGACCATGTCGAGACCGGCCGCACCTACCTGGACGGCGCGCGCATGATCGGCGCGCTTGACGGCGTGGTCCGCGACCGGATCCGCATGGCGCTGAACGGCATCATCGTCGTCGGCATCCTGATCGACGAGGATGACGAGATCGCAGGCGACGCCTGGGCCGAGATCAAGGGGCTGCCCGACAGCGGCCGCAATGGCGCCGTTCTGGTCGACGAGATCGAGGATGCGGTCAACTCCGCACTCGAGCGCGCTTCGGACAAGATCGTTTCGGACGACGAGGCGATCGAGGGGGTCGTGCGCAAGGTCGCCCGCCAGGTCGCCCAGGACGAGATAGGCAAGAAGCCCGAGGTCGTGGTCCTGGTCAGCAGACTGGTCGCCGCCTGACGGAAGGGCAGGGGCAGGGGCGCGATCGCCTTGCCCCGACTTCCCCCGGCCCCGCCCCCACCTCGGCCCGGCGTCGCGGGAACGGTCGCGGGCGCGGGGATTGCGCTTTGCCGATGATGGCCTAATCTTGCACGCACAGGGCGACTGGGGCCTTGCTGCAATCTGGACGCCCGATGACTGATGCCCTGACACATCCCTCCGCACCGTCGCAGGCGGTGCTGCGTCCTGCCGGCACCGACGACGCCGCCGCCATCGCCCGGATCTGGAACGCCATGATCCTGGACACGCTGGCCACCTTCAACAGCACCCCCAAGACCGACGATGATCTGCGCGAGCTGATCGCGGCGCGCGCCGAGCAGGGGCACGGTTTCCTACTGGCCTGTGAACCGGGTGGGGACGGTGGAGGCCCGGTGCTGGGCTTTGCCACCTACGGGCAGTTCAGAGGCGGGGTAGGCTATGCCCGCGCCTTCGAGCATACGGTCGTGATCGACGCCGCCGCCCGGGGCCGGGGGCTGGGCCGCACGTTGATGCAGGGGCTGGAGGAGCACGCGAGGGGCGCGGGCGGTCACGTTCTGATGGCCGGTGTCAGCGCCGCCAACCCCGACGGGATCTGCTTTCACGCCACCATCGGCTTTGCCGAAGTGGCACGCCTGTCGGAGGTGGGGTTCAAGAATGGCCGTTACCTCGACCTCGTGCTCATGCAGAAGATGCTTTGAACCCATGTCGATCTGGTCTCGCATAGCCGATGCGATCTCGGCCCTGGCCTCGGGCGAGGGGCTGGGCGCGGTGTTCGAAAGTTTTCGCGCCCCGCCTGAGCGCACCGTCGCCTTCGCCATCGCGGTGATCGCGCTGGGGGCCAAGATGGCCAAGGCCGACGGGCAGGTCACCCGCGATGAGGTGGCGGCGTTCCGCGAGGTCTTCCACATCCCCCCCGAGGAAGAGCGCAACGCAGCGCGGCTGTTCAACCTGGCCCGCCAGGATGTCGCCGGCTACGAGGATTACGCCGCCCGCGTCGCCCGCATGTTCGGCGACGACCCCGAGACCCTGTGCGACCTGATGGAGGGGCTTTTCCACATTGCCTTGGCGGACGGCGAATACCACCCGGGGGAGGAGGAGTTCCTCAAGCGCGTGGCCGAGATCTTCGGCATCGACCGCCCCACTTTCACCCGTCTGCGCGCGCGGTTCGTCTCGGATTGCGAACCCGATCCCCATGATGTTCTGGGCGTGGCACCAGATGCGCCCCTGACCGAGATCCGCGCCGCCTGGCGCGCCCGCGTCCGCGAGGCCCATCCCGACCGTCTGATCGCGCGCGGCCTGCCGCCCGAGGCGATCCGTCTGGCAGAGAAGCGGCTGATCGCGGTCAACCGGGCGTGGGAGCAGCTGAACCAGGGGGCCGCCGCCGGGCGGGGACCGGCCGCCGGCAAGGCATGAGGCTGGCGACCTACAATGTCGAATGGTTCGACGCGCTGTTCGACGACGAGGGCAAGCCCGTGCCCGATACCCACTGGTCGCGCCGCCGGGATGTGACCCGCCGAGAGCAGCTTGCCGCGCTGGTGCGGGTATTTCAGGCCATGGACGCCGACGCGATCCTGGTGGTCGAGGCCCCCGACGACAGCCGCAACCGCAACGCCCGCGTGGCCCTTCAGGAATTCGCGGAATTTGCCGGGCTGCGAACGCGCCAGGCGCTGCTGGGATTTGCCAACGACACCCAGCAGGAGATCATGCTACTTTTCGATCCCGACGTGATCCGGGCGCGGCACGACCCCATCGGCTCAGGCCCGGACGAGGTGGCGCGCCTTGCGGGGCGGGCAGGGGCGGCGGGCGCTGGTGCGGGGGCCGGTGGTGAGGCCGCAGGCGCCGACCACGACCCGCCGGTGCCGCGCTTTGACGGGGCGTTCCACCTGGATACCGACCTCGACATGCATCCCGACCCGGTCGTCTGGTCCAAGCCGCCGCTGGAGATCGCGGCCACCGCCGGGGATTTCGCCTTTCGCATGATCGGGGTGCACGCCAAGTCCAAGGCCCCCCACGGCGCCCGCACCATCCCCGAGGCGACGCGCCTTGCCATCGACAACAGGCGCAAGCAGCTTGCCCAATGCATCTGGCTGCGTCACCGGGTCGAATGGCACCTGCGCCGCGACGAGCCGCTGATCGTGCTGGGCGATTTCAACGACGGGCCGGGTCTGGACGAGTATGAGCGCCTGTTCGGCCGCTCCTCGATCGAGATCGTGATGGGCGAGAACCCCGACGACCCGCTGCGCCTCTACGATCCCCACGCCCAGGCCCTCCTGGCCAGCCGGATGGGCGCCGCCCCGGTCAGCGCGCGTTTCTACATCGCTGAACAGAAACGATATCTTTCGGCACTTCTGGATTACGTGATGCTGGGCCCCGCGATGATGCAGCGCAATCCCCGCTGGCGGATCTGGCATCCTTTCGACGACCCCGAGATCTACCGCAACCCCGAGTTGCGCGATGCGCTGCTGACCGCGTCGGACCATTTCCCGGTAACGGTGGATTTCAGCGCATGATCTGACGGCCCCGTTCTAATGGGGCGGCCTTTCGGCTATGCTCGGGCCATGAAAAACGCCCGCCGCCTTCTCTTTCCGCTTCTGCTGTCAGCGCCGCTTCTGGTGCCGCTGGGCAGTTCGCTGCTGGCCTCGCACATGGGGCTGGGCAAGGCCCGGCCGCAGGCCGTGGCGCTGGCGGGCCCGACCGGCCCGGCGGCGCAGGGTGCCCCGCGCGCGCGGGCCTTCACCGGCTGGAAGGCCGCCGATCCCGAACCCGAATCCCCCGAAGACGCGCAACCTGCCCCCGGGGCCCCGTCGACCGGCGAGGCCGAGCGGTCCGCCCCCCGCGACGGGATGGGGCGCGGCATGGACCTGCTGGGAGAGGGGACGCGGATGATCCTGCGCGGGCTTCTGTCCGAGGTTCAGCCACTGCTGGAGGATCTGCGCGGCCGCATCGACGAGCTGGACGCCTACCACCCGCCCGAGGTGCTGCCCAATGGCGATATCCTGATCCGCAGGCGCACGGCCCCCGACCATCCGGTGCCCCTTCCGGGCACCCGGACCGGTCCCAACGGCGAGGTCGAGCTTTGACCCCCGCGTGATCGCGGCGGCCTTGTCGGTCTACTTGGCGAATTTCACCTCGACCTCGGCCTTGAGCGAGCCTGCAAGCGCGCGCAGCCGCGTCTCGGCCACCTCGCCGAACAGATCGCGGCTGGTGCGGTCCACGATCATCCGCAGGATGCGCTTTTTGGGAAACCATTCCAGCCGGCCCATGCGGTCGGGATCGTCGACCGAGAACATCGCGCCGAAGCGCATGGCCTTGCCCAAGGCCTCGGCCTGCTGGATCTCGTCGTCGTCCAGCAGTTCAAGCAGGGGTTCCAGCCGGGTGCCGCTGCGCGAGTTCTTGTAACGGTGCAGCAGGGCCAGCCCCAGAAAGACCCGCCCCCGATGATCCAGCCCGCCAAGGTTGGCGCGGGTGGCGTTGTCGAAACAGACCTCGTGGCGGTAATCGGGGTGGGCGCGCCAGCTGACGTCGTGCAGAAGGCACGCGGCTCGCACCAGCCGCTTCTTCTCGGCCCCCGCGTTGCGGAAGATCGGCAGCAGGAACTCGTAAAGCTGCTTGCCGAAGCCGGGGCGGCGGGCGTCCTTGGCCTCGGCGAAGCGGGCGGCCTCGATCAGCGGATCGCGGCGGCGCAGCTTCTCGGGCATCTGCTCATACAAGAGACCCTCGCGGATGCCGTAGCTGGAGACGTAGATTTCCTTGGGGGCGAACTGGCGGACCAGCTCGCGCAGCACCCGGCTTGCCAGCGGTACCAGCGCCATCCGCTCGGCCGAAGTGCCCGACAGCTGGCGGATTTCCTCAAGGTCGTTGTCGGCGATCCAGTTGACCGTGTCGCGCACGTCCTTGGGCGACATGGCGTATTCGTGCAGCACCTTCAGCGGGTAGCCGCGCCGTTCCATGTCCAGCCGCGCGATCGCCCGCCACGAGCCGCCGACAAGGTAGATACGCCGGGGCTTGCGGCCCATTTCCTCGCACAGGCCGGCCATCACCTCGCGGATATGGGCGTTGATCGCCTTCTTGCCGCCCTTGATATCGCGCAGCTTGAAGGGACCGAGGGGGGAGGTCACCCGCGGCCCGACCCGCCCGTCGCCCACCTGAGCCAGTTCCATGGACGACCCGCCGATATCGCAGACCAGGCCATCGGCGCCCGGCCAGCCCAGCAACACGCCCTGGGCCGACAGCCGGGCTTCTTCCGCGCCGTCGATGACCCAGAGCTTGATATTGGTCTCGCGCTCGACCTCGGCGCGGAACTCGGGCCCGTCCTCGGCGTCGCGCACGGCGGCGGTGGCGACGGCCGAGAGGGGCGAGACGCCCATCGAATCGGCCAGAATGTCGAAGCGGCGGATGGCGGCCAGCGCGCGGCGGCGCCCTTCGGGGTTCAGACGGCCGGTATCGTTCAGACCGGCCCCCAGCCCGCAAAGCAGCTTTTCGTTGTAGAAATAGGCAGGAGAGCGGGCGGCGCCGTCAAAGACCACCATCCGGACCGAGTTCGATCCGACGTCCAGCACGCCGACCCGTTTGAGCGCCTGTGCCGACGGATCGTCGAAAAGCGGCCGCCCGAAGGGGCCCCAGTCGTGGTGGGCGTCGGGCGCGGGCGAGATGGTCGCGTCATCGGGGGCGGTGCCCGGTGCCTTTGCGTCCTCTCCCGCATCCGGGGCCTGCGCGTCAGGGAACCGGCCCGGTGCCTTGTCGGTAGCGCTGTCCATGACTGTGCCCTTTCGTGCTTGCCCGGACCTTGCCCGCGCGGTCGCCCGCGCGTCAATCCCCGGATCGTCCGCCCCCGGCCTTGGCAGGAGCGGCGTGGCCGTGACGTGGCGGCGCGCCCTAGTCGCGCGAATGGGTGAGGGCCGGCACGTCCGACGCCCCGGCCGAACCCCGTCCCGAAAGCGAGGGGTTCTCGGTGAAGAAGCGGTGGCAGCTGAACAGGTGCTCGCCCTCCTCGGGGGTGCGGCGGGTGAACTGGCCGAAACCGTCCATCACCCAGCTTTGCGCCTCGTCGGCCAGGTTGGCCGCCATGATCTGGTTCATGATCTGTGCCTTCACCGTGGGATTCGTGATCTCTACAAGCGTCTCAACCCGGTGCAGCAGGTTGCGTTCCATCATGTCAGCCGACGAGATGTAGACCTTGGCCTTCTTGGCCGGCAGACCGTGACCGTTGCCGAAGCAGATGATCCGCGAATGTTCCAGGAAGCGTCCGACGATGGATTTCACGCGGATGTTCTCGGACAGGCCCTTGATGCCGGGCCGCAACCCGCAGATGCCGCGCACCACAAGGCTGATGCGCACCCCGGCCTGGCTGGCGGCATAGAGCGCGTCGATCATGTCGGGGTCGATAATGGCGTTCATCTTGGCCCAGATCTCGGCCGGCTTGCCGTTGGCGGCATGCTCGATCTCGGCCTCGATCTGCTCCAGCAGTGAGGATTTCAGCGACAGCGGAGAGATCGCGAGGTTCTCCAGCACGTCGGGCTGGGCATAGCCGCCGACATAGTTGAAGACGCGCGTCGCGTCGCGCCCCAGCTTGGGGTCGCAGGTGAAGAGGCTGAGGTCGGTGTAGATCCGCGCGGTGATCGGGTGATAGTTGCCGGTGCCGAAATGGGTGTAGGTCACAAGCTGATCGCCCTCGCGCCTCACGACGACGCTGATCTTGGCGTGGGTCTTGTAGTTGATGAAGCCGTAAACCACATGGGCGCCGGCCCGCTCCAGTCGCCGCGACTGGCGGATGTTGGCGGCCTCGTCGAAGCGCGCCTTCAACTCGACCAGTGCTGTGACGGACTTGCCCGACTCGGCGGCATCGCACAGGGCGGCCACGATCGGGCTTTCGTTCGAGGTCCGGTAAAGGGTCTGGCGGATGGCGACCACGTCGGGATCGCGGGCGGCCTGTTCCAGAAAGCGCACCACCATGTCGAAGGTCTCGTAGGGGTGGTGCAGCAGCATGTCCTTTTGCCGGATGGCGGCGAACATGTCGCCTTCGTGGTCCTGCACCCGTTCGGGCACCCGCGGCGTGAACGAGGGCCAGAGCAGCGCGGGCCGCTCGTCCAGGACCAGTTCGCGCAGGGCGCCGACACCGATCAGGCCCTCGATCTCGACCACCTCGTTGGCGGTGATGTGCAGGTTGTCCATCACCAGCTTGCGCAGGGGGCCGGGCGCGCCGGTCGAAAGCTTCAGGCGGATGACCTCGCCGCGGCGGCGGCGCTTCAGGGCGACCTCGAACTCGCGGACCAGGTCCTCGGCCTCGTCCTCGACCTCCATGTCGCTGTCGCGCAGCACCCGGAAAGCACAGCTTCCGGTCAGCTTGTAGCCGGGAAAGAGCGAGCCGATGTGCATCAGCAGCAGCTCTTCCAGCGGCAGGAAGCGGATCGCGTCGCCGACGGCAGGCAGGCGCAGGAACCGGTTGATCTGGTGCGGGATCGGCAGCAGCGCCCGCAAGGGGCGGCCGTCGGTCTTGCGCTCCATCTGGAGGGCCAGGGCGAACCCCTCGCTGGGGATGAAGGGAAAAGGGTGGGCGGGGTCGATGGCCAGGGGCGACAGGATCGGAAAGACCTGGGCCATGAACACCGCTTCCAGCGCCTTGCGATCCGACTTGCCGATCGTGTCGCGGGTGAGGATCTGGATACCCTCTTCCTCCATCGCGGCGCGCAGCTCGTTCCAGGTGGACTGCTGGGCGCCCATCAGGCGCCGCGCCTCGCAGTCGATCAGAACCAGTTGCTCGGCCGGGGTCAGCCCGTCTGACGCTGGGGTGGTATTGCCGGCGCGCGCCAGCTCCCGCAGGCCGGCGACGCGGACGGTGTAGAATTCGTCCAGGTTGGTGGCCGAGATCGACAGGAACCGCACCCGTTCCAGCAGCGGCACGCGCGGGTTCGAGGCCTCTTCCAGCACCCGCCAGTTGAAGGCCAGCCAGCTAAGCTCGCGGTTCAGGAAGCGCCCGGGACCCGCGATCGCCTCGTCCGGCAACTCGGCGGGGGCGGGAAAATCCGCTTCGAGGAAATCGGCCTGACCCATGAGAGTCCTTCATATACCTGGGGTTATCCCCGCTTTATCGCGCGTTGCGGGCCAGGTTGTCCAGCACGTCCGCCGCCAGCCGCTGACCGATGGGACGTTTCTCGTCCAGCGCGCGGCGGTCCAGTTCCGAGACGATTTTCGCCACCGCCGCATAGGAGCGTTCCATCCGCGGCAGCAGCCAGGCGATCAGCGCGGGCGGCGGCAGGATCTGGCGGTCGTGGAACAACTTGACGAACAGCGCGGTCAGTAGCTGGTCGTCGGGCGGCGCGATCTCGACCAGGGCGGTGCCCTGCATGCGGCTCGCCAGGTCGGGCAGGGTGACGGGCCAGCGCGCCGGCGCCTGCCGCGCCGTCAGCAGAAGCAGGCCGCCGCGCTGGGCCACCATGTTGTGCAGGTGGAAAAGCGCGCGCTGGGCGGCGTCGGTCATGGGGCGGTCGGCGTCCTCGACCACCACCGCAGGCGCCGCACCCCGGATCGAGCGGCCGACCTCCTCCTCGTCGAGGCCTGTCGCCCGCACTACCGTCGCCTGCCGCTCACGCCGCCAGATCTCGGCCAGGTGGCTCTTGCCCGACCCCTCGGGTCCGCTCAGCACCATCTTGCCCAGGGGCCAGGCACCGGGGTTGGCGAGGGTCTCGTGAGCAAGGGCGTTGGCCGGAGAGACGAAGAAATCCTCGCGGCCCCGCGCCGTGGTCCGGGGCAGAGGGAAACGCAGCTGCTGGGCCATGTCAGAGGCGGGTCCGGTCGGGATCGTCCCCGGGATCCGCCGGCGCGGCGGCCACGGTCGTGGCGGGGGCGGCATGTGCCTGCGCCTGGGCCAGAACCGCGGCCGGGCTGGGCGGCAGCCCCCCAGCGGTGGCGCCCACGCCCTGGTAGAGGCGGCTGTCCTTGTACTTGGCGGTGGCGAAACGGGCCAGCACCCCGATCGCCGCCGCGACCGGGACCGCGACCAGCATGCCGACAAAGCCGAAGAGCGCGCCGAAGACCGACAGCGCGAAGATCAGCCAGACGGGGTGCAGACCCACGGACGAGCCGACAAGCTTGGGGGTCAGCACGTTGCCCTCGATCAGCTGGCCGGCCTGGAAGATCGCGGCCACCGCCACGATCCACAGCCAGTCGCCCCAGAACTGAAAAAGTGCCAGGCCGATGGCAAGGCCCCCGCCCACCAGCGCGCCGACATAGGGAATGAAGGTCAAAATCCCCGCGATGGCCCCGACGATCAGGCCAAACTGCAATCCCACCGCCATCAGGGCGACGGCGTAATAGGTCCCCAGGATCAGGCAGACCGTGCCCTGACCGCGAATGAACGAGGCCAGCGTGCGGTCGATCTGGCGCGCCAGCTCGCGGATCACCGGCGCGTGGTCGCGCGGCAGAAGCTGATCGATGCGCGCCACCATACGGTCCCAGTCCAGCAGCAGGTAGAAGGCCACCACCGGCACGATCACCAGCAGCACCAGCACGTTGATCAGGCTCAGCGCCGAGGTCAGCAGCCCCTCCAGCAGCGCCGCGCCCTTGGAGCGCAGCGTGTCGCTGATCGACAGCAGGCTCTGGTGCAGCGGCGAGCCCTTGTCGATGAGCGAGGGGAAACGCTCGGTCAGGAAATCGCGCAGGTTCTCGGCCAGGCGCGGGGCAACCTGGATCAGCGCCCGGGTCTGGTCGATCAGCAGCGGAAAGACCAGCACGGCCAGAAGCACGAAGCCGACGATGGCGACGACGGTGATGACGGCGGTGGCGGCGGCACGGCTGAGGCCGATCCGCTCCAGCCGGTCGGCAAGGGGGTCCAGGAAATAGGCGATCGCCCCGCCCAGCAGGAAGGGCAGGATCACGTCCCCCAGTATCCACAGCATCAGAAAGAGGACCGCCGCCGCGATCCCCCAGTAATAGGTCTGTTCCCGGACCGGCAGCCCCATGCGGCGCCCCTTTGCAATCGCGCGATCTCAGCTTCGATAGATCGCCCATGCGCGCCGCGGTTGCAAGCGCGGCGGCTGTGCGGGGATGCGGCACCGCGCCCCGCCTGCCCGGTGGTGCGGGGCGCATGGGAGTTCTTGTCTGATCGCCGGCGATGGCCTAGACCGGCGCAACCGCCAAGTACCTGAAAGGTCCGCGCCGATGCGCCTCTCCCGCTATTTTCTGCCCGTGCTCAAGGAAAACCCCGCCGAGGCGCAGATCGTCTCGCACCGACTGATGCTGCGGGCGGGCATGATCAAACAATCCGCGGCGGGCATCTATTCCTGGCTTCCGCTGGGCTTGCGCGTTCTCAAGAAGATCGAGGCCATCGTCCACGAGGAGCAGCAGCGCGCCGGTCACATCCCGCTGCTGATGCCGACGATGCAATCGGCCGACCTGTGGCGCGAAAGCGGGCGCTATGAAGATTACGGAGAGGAGATGCTGCGCATCACCGATCGCCACGGGCGCGACATGCTTTTCGGTCCCACCAACGAAGAGCTGATCACCGACATCTTCCGCAGCCATGTGAACAGCTACAAGGACCTGCCGCTGACCCTCTACCAGATCCAGTGGAAGTTCCGCGACGAGATCCGCCCGCGCTTCGGCGTGATGCGCGGCCGCGAGTTCTACATGAAGGACGGCTACAACTTCGATATCGACCGCGACAGCGCCATCCACGCCTACAACCGGCACATGGTGAGCTATCTGCGCACCTATGAGCGGATGGGCCTGCAGGCGATCCCGATGCGCGCCGACTCGGGCCCCATCGGCGGCGAGGACACCCACGAGTTTCTGGTGCTGGCCGACACCGGCGAGTCCGAGGTCTTCTATGACAGCGCCATCACCGACCTGACGCTGGGCGAGCGGGCGGTGGATTACGACGACCGCACCCAATGCGCCGACATCGTGACCGAGTGGACAACCCCCTATGCCCGCACCGACGAGACCCATGACGCGGCCCTCTTCGACGGGGTCCCCGAGGACCGCCGCCGCACATCCCGCGGCATCGAGGTCGGGCAGATCTTCTATTTCGGCACCAAGTATTCCGAGCCGATGGGCGCCACGGTCGTCAACGACAAGGGAGAGCGGGTGCCCGTGCATATGGGCAGCCACGGCATCGGCGTCAGCCGCCTGCTGGGCGCCATCATCGAGGCCAGTCACGACGACAAGGGCATCATCTGGCCCGAGGGCGTGACCCCCTTCCACTGCGGCATCGTCAACCTGCGCCAGGGCGATGCGGCCACCGACGCGGCCTGCGAGGATCTTTACAAGGCCCTCACCGCCGCCGGTCTGGACCCGCTTTACGACGATCGCGACGAACGGGCAGGGGCCAAATTCGCCACGATGGACCTGATCGGCCTGCCCTGGCGCATCACCGTCGGGCCGCGCGGCCTGAAATCCGGCGTGGTCGAACTGACCGACCGGCGCAGCGGCGAGGCCGAGGAGCTGAGCCCCGAGCTGGCCGTCACCCGCCTGCGCGAAATCTACGCCGCCCACGGCATCTGACGCGGGCGGCCGCCACTTTCACTGTCGCGAAAATATCCCCGCCGGAGGCTGGCCGGACCGTTCCGCCGCCTCCGGCGGGGATATTTCAGCGACAATGAAACCTGCACCCGGGGCGCCCTGCCGATCCCGCGCGCGTGAGTTGACGGACCCGGGCAAAACCCCCAAGGTCCGCGCCAACCCTTGAGGAGCCTGTTCCATTGGCGCAGAAAACCGCCCCCTTCGCCCCGTTCGAATGGATGATTGCCTGGCGCTACCTTCGGGCCCGCCGGGCCGAGGGCGGCGTGAGCGCCATGACCTGGATCAGCCTGATCGGCATCACCCTGGCGGTGTTTGCCCTGATCGCCACCCTGGCCGTGCGCTCGGGGTTCCGGGCCGAGTTCGTCGACACCATCCTGGGGGCCAATGCCCATGTCACCGTCTACAGCGCGGTGCAGGCGGATGCCCAGGGCCGCACCAGCCGCCTGATTACCGACTATGACGAGCGGGCAGCGCGGATCGCCGATGTGCCGGGGGTGACCCGGGTCGCGCCGCTGGTGAAGGGGCAGGTGCTTGCCAGCACCGCCGGGCGCAGCGCCGGGGTCGAGGTGTTCGGCATCGCGGCCGAGGATCTGATGAGCCTGCCGCGGATGCGCGACGCCGAGGATGCCCGCGGGGATCTGGGCCGCTTTGGTGAGGGCATCGCCGTGGGCTCGATCATCGCGCGTGATCTGGGCATCGAGATCGGCGACCGGATCAAGCTGATCTCGCCCGAGGGGGTGCGCACCGCCTTCGGCACCAGCCCCCGGGTCAACAGCTACGAGGTGGTGCAGATCTTCTCGATGGGGCGCTACGACATCGACCGCACCCGGGTCTACATGCCCTTCGCCGAGGCCCAGTCCTATTTCAACCGCGAGGGCGGGGCGGACGAGCTGGAGGTGCTGGTCGAGGATCCGGACCGTGTCGAGGAGCTGGCCCCGGCGCTGATGCAGGCCGGGGGCGAGGGGACGTTGCTGTGGAGCTGGCGCGATGCATCGGGATCCTTCCTGCGTGCGCTCGACATCGAGGACAACGTCATGTTCGTGATCCTGTCGATCCTGGTGCTGATCGCGACGATGAACATCGTCTCGGGGCTGATCATGCTGGTCAAGAACAAGGGGCGCGACATCGGCATCCTGCGCACCATGGGCCTGACCGAGGGTTCGATCCTGCGGGTCTTTTTCATCTGCGGGGCGCTGGTCGGCGTCTTCGGCACGATCTTCGGCACCATTCTTGGCTGTCTTTTCGCGATCTACATCGACCCGATCTTTTCGTTCGTCAACGCGGTGGCGGGGGGCGGGGTGTGGGATCCCTCGATCCGGGGGATCTACCAGTTGCCGGCGCAGCTGCGGCTGGCCGATGTGCTGTCGGCGGTTTCGCTGTCGCTGGGCCTGTCCTTCGTGGTCACGATCTTTCCGGCCCGGCGCGCGGCGCGGATGAACCCGGTGGAGGCCCTGCGCTATGAATGACGTGATGCTGCGGCTCGAGGGGATCTCGAAATCCTACAACCCGGGCACGCCGGCCGAGATCTCGGTGCTGCGGGGGGCCACGCTGGAGGTGGCGCGCGGCGAGGCGGTGGCACTGGTCGCGCCCTCGGGGGCGGGCAAGTCCACCCTGCTGCATATCGCCGGCCTGCTGGACACGGCCGATGCCGGCATGGTCGAGATCGGCGGGGTCGCCACCGGCGATCTGGGCGACCGGTCGCGCACGCGGATGCGGCGCAACGACGTCGGTTTCATCTACCAATTCCACCATCTGTTGCCCGAGTTCACCGCGCGCGAGAACATCATGCTGCCGCAGCTGGCCAACGGGGTCGCCCGGGGCGCGGCGCGGGAGCGTGCGGAGGAGCTTCTTGCTTCGGTCGGGCTGACCGAGCGGGGCGGCCACCGGCCTGCCGAGATGTCGGGGGGCGAGCAGCAGCGCGTGGCCTTCTGCCGGGCCATGGCCAACGCGCCGCGGGTGTTGTTGGCCGACGAGCCCACGGGCAACCTGGATCCCGACACGTCGGACCGGGTTTTCGGGGCGCTGATGGGGCTTGTCCGCTCGACCGGTCTGTCGGCGGTCATCGCCACCCATAACCTGGAGCTGGCGGCGCGGATGGACCGTGTTGTCCGGCTGGAGCATGGCCGCCTGGTCGAACGCGTCGAACGCGTCGACGCGGGCCGCGCGGCGGACTGATCCTTCGGCCGCAATGAAACAGGGCCCGTGCCAGATATGCTGGCCGGGCCCCGTCGCGATGAATTCAAGTTTTTTGCGCGTCTTGCGCGTCCGGTCAGGCGGTGCCGATGAGCCGGCTCTGGGTGTTGCGGCAGCGGATCCTGTTGCGGGCCGCCACGATGGCGCTTTGCGGCGTGTTGTGGGTGGGGCGCAGCACGTCGATGGCGGGCGCGCTGACGGCGTTGACGGCGGGCTTTGCCGGTGCCGTGCTTGCCGGGGTCGCGGCCGGGCTGCCTTCGGCCTTGCGGGCGCGTTTGCGGATCGGCTTGGAATCGTGAAGGAAGGCGAAAGCCGAGTAGAGGGCCAGGCAACCGGCGGCGATGCCGATGACGGTCGTCAGGTCACCGATCTCAAGATTCAATATGGTCACGACGGCAAAGAGATATCCGATCAGTGCCCCTTTGAGGAAGAAAAACAGTGACATGCGGCCGGTCCTTTCTTTTGTCGGCCTCTGGCGGAGGTCCGATTTCCTTCAGACTGACAGGCCAATCTGGCGCAATCGGGGCCGGGTGTTTGGGCTTCGTGCAAACCCGCTATCCATGATCGTGCAACGGAGCATCGGCCGCATGTGACGTCAGTTGAATCCAAAAAAGTGGATTCATCCAGCGCGGGAAGGCGGGGGGGCCACCTTCTTTGCGTCTTATAAGTTATTGATTATATTAAATCTTTACAGAATTTCGTGGACCCCGTCCCGTTCTTACTCGCCGGGATGGCGGGAATTGGGCGCGGTTTCGCGAAAGCGCCATGTTGCGGACCCGCCGCCACAAACTGCCTAAATCGTTGAAATTGCGTTCGGTTTGTGGCGGTGCGCCGGGCAGGGGATGCGCCCCGCCAAGTGGTTCAGACGTCCAGTTCTTCGACGAACTGGGCGTTCTGCTGGATATACTGGAACCGCAGCTCGGGCTTCTTGCCCATCAGCCGCTCGACCAGATCGGCGGTCTCGCCGGGCATGTCCTCGGAGATGGTGACCCGGATCAGCTTGCGCGTCTCGGGGTTCATGGTGGTGTCTTTCAGATCCTTGGCGTCCATCTCGCCCAGGCCCTTGAAGCGGCTGACGTCAATCTTGCCCTTGCCGCCCAGCCCGCGTTCCAGCATCGCGGCCTTCTCGGCCTCGTCCAGACAGTAGACCCGGCGCGCGCCCTGGGTCAGGCGGAAGAGGGGCGGGCAGGCCAGGTAGAGGTGGCCCGCGTCGATCATCGGGCGCATCTGGGTGAAGAAAAAGGTCATGAGCAACGAGGCGATATGCGCCCCGTCGACATCGGCGTCGGTCATGATGATGATCTTGTCGTAGCGCAGATCCTCAAGGTTGAATCGCGTGCCCATGCCGACGCCAAGCGCCTGGCACAGGTCGTTGATCTCGGCGTTCTGGCCCATCTTGGCCGAAGCCGCGCCCAGCACGTTCAGGATCTTGCCGCGCAGGGGCAGAAGCGCCTGGTTCTTGCGGTCCCGCGCCATCTTGGCGCTGCCGCCGGCGCTGTCACCCTCGACGATGAAAAGCTCGGTGCCCTCGCGGTTGGTGGCCGAACAATCCACCAGCTTGCCGGGCAGGCGCAGTTTCTTGGTGGCGGTCTTGCGGGCGGTTTCCTTTTCCGACCGACGGCGCAGGCGTTCCTCGGCGCGCAGGACCAGATAATCCAGAATCGCCCCGGCGGATTTGGTGTCCGACGCCAGCCAGTTGTCGAAGTGGTCGCGCACCGCGCCCTCGATCAGCTTGCCGGCCTCGACCGTCGCCAGACGGTCCTTGGTCTGGCCCACGAACTCGGGCTCGGTGATGAAGCACGAGACCAGCGCGCAGCCCCCCGCGATCAGGTCATCGCGGTTGATCTGGGCCGCCTTGCGGTTGCCCACCAGTTCGCCGTAGGCGCGAATGCCCTTCAGGATCGCGGCCCAGAAGCCGGCCTCGTGGGTGCCGCCCTCGGATGTGGGAACCGTGTTGCAGTAGCTGCCGATGAACCCGTCGCGCGAAGGCGTCCAGTTGATCGCCCATTCGACCGAGCCGGGCTTGCCGAACTTTTCCTGAAAGCTGACCTTGCCGGCGAAAGGCGCGTCGGCGTAGGTCGCCGCGTTGCCCAGCGATTCCTTGAGGTAATCGGCCAGACCGCCGGGGAAGTGAAAGGTCGCCTCGGTCGGGGTTTCGCCATCGTCGATGGCGCTTTTCCAGCGGATTTCGACCCCCGAGAACAGATAGGCCTTGGAACGCACCATCTTCATCAGGCGGGCGGGCTTGAATTTGTGGCTGCCGAAGATCTCGGAATCGGCGCGGAAGGTGACGCTGGTGCCGCGCCGGTTGGGGGCGGCGCCCACCATCTCGACGGGCCCCTGCGGATGCCCGCGCGAGAATTCCTGGGCGAAAAGCTCGCGGTTGCGCGCGACCTCGACCCGAAGCTGGTCCGACAGCGCGTTCACGACCGAGATGCCGACCCCGTGCAGACCGCCCGAGGTCTGATAGGCCTTGCCCGAGAACTTGCCGCCCGCGTGCAGGGTGCACAGGATCACTTCCAGCGCGGATTTGTCGGGGAACTTGGGGTGGGGATCGACCGGGATGCCCCGGCCGTTGTCGCGGATGGTGACGGAATTGTCGGAGATCAATTCGACCTCGATGCGGCTGGCGTGGCCGGCGACGGCCTCGTCCATCGAGTTGTCCAACACCTCGGCGACCAGATGGTGCATCGCCCTCTCGTCGGTGCCGCCGATATACATGCCCGGACGCTTGCGGACAGGCTCCAGCCCCTCCAGCACCTCGATCGAAGAGGCGTCGTAGGTTTGTTCGGGGGCGGACCCGGTCAGAAGGTCGTTCATCGGCGTGCTGCTCTGCTCATTCTTGATTGGCCTTTCATTAGATCAGGAAGTGGCGCGCTGAGCAATGGCACCGGGGCCCTGTGGCGCGGCGTTTCCCGGATTATCGGGGCCTGCGGAACCTTTTGTTAATCTCCGTGCTCTAGCCACCCCCCGAGGGGATCCCGAACCCGGAAGAGGCAAGGCATATGAGTGGTGAAACCGTTGCGGCGGGGGGGATGCCCGCGCCCGTTCCCGACCAGACACCGCACAGGCGTGGCGCGCGCCTGCGTCCCACCGGCCAGATCGCGCGGGACCTGCGCGATGGCAACACCATTGCCGACAAACGCAGCCCGACGGGCCGGTTACAGCGGTTCTGCCTGGGCCGCTGGCGCGTCCTTCCCCTGCGCCTGGCCTATGAGGTCACGGGCGCCACCATCTTCGGCATCTTCCAGGGGGCGGAGGCGGGGATCCTGCTGCTGGGGATCTGGCTTTGCGGGGAACTGGTCGACCTGCTGGTCAACCGCTGGGCCATGGCGCCGGGCCGCATCGTGCAGAACCTGGAAAGCGTCGATCACGCCATTGCGGCCTCCTCGGCCGTCTGGGCGTGTTTCATGGCGACCGGGGCCGCGATCATCTGGACGACCGGCGGCATGGGCTACTGGATGCTGGCGACGACCTTTCTCGTCTCGGCCAGCGTCAACGCCGAGCTGGTGGGCGGTCTGCACGTCCGGTCGCTGCGGATCGTGCAGGCGATTTTCGCGACTGTCGCGGCCCTGCTGGTGGCGGGCACGCTGTTTCTGTCGGGCTTTGCCCGCGAGGCGGTGCAATTCTCCCTTGCCGCGGCGGTGCTGGCGGCGACGCTCAGCGGTCTGTTCATCCGGCTGCGCCTGCAAAACCGTCGCCGGCACGAGTTCGAGCGGCGGCTCATCGCCTCGCGCCGCGAGACGGAGGTCGTGAACCGCGCTCTCGTCGCCTCCCAGGATGAGTTGAAGGCGGGCAACCGCCTGGCCCGCAGCAAGGCCGCCGAGGCCGAGAAGGCCAACCGCGCCAAGTCCGATTTCCTCGCCCACATGAGCCACGAGCTGCGCACACCACTGAACGGCATCCTGGGGATTGCCGAGCTTCTGGAGTCCGCCGGGCCCACCCGCGATCAGGCCGAGCTGATCGAGACGCTCAGCCGTTCGGGCCGGTCGCTGCTGTCGATCATCAACGACATCCTCGACATCTCTCAGGTGGAATCCGGCAAGTTCCGCCTGACGGCGGCACCCTTCTGCCCCTGCGGAGTGATCGAGGATGTCACGGCCCTAATCGCGCCGCTGGCCGAACGCCGGGGGCTGACCTTCCGGACCCGGGGGGACGTGCCGCGGGTCATGCTGCGCGGGGACGCGGGGCGGCTCAGGCAGGTGCTGATGAACCTGCTCGGCAACGCGGTGAAATTCACCTCCTCGGGCGGCGTCACCCTGCGCCTGGGGCACGAGGCGCGGGGCGACAGCCTGCTGCTGAAGATGGCGGTCGAGGACACCGGCCCGGGCATCGCCGCCGAGGATGCCGAGCGTATCTTCGCCCCCTTCGAACAGGGGGAGGAGCATCTGACCCGTCGCTTCGACGGCTCGGGGCTGGGGCTGGCGATCTCGCGCCAGCTGGTCGAATTGATGCAGGGCGAGATGACCCTGTTGCCAAACCCCGCCGGCGGCAGCACCTTCACGGTGCGCCTGCCGTTGAAACTGGCCGCCCCCGACGGTGCGGGGGACCGGGGCGGCGCCCCCCGTGAGGGGGACGAGTGCCAAGCCATGCCGCTTGACCCGGGCCGCAGGCGCGTTTCTCCCTTCGCGCCACCTGCGCGCAATTCCGCCCTGCGCGCCACCGAGACCGCCCCGGAAAATCCGGCGCCGACCGGAGAAGAATCCAGGGACGCCCGGGACAGGCGCCGGGGGGACTATTGTATCGCCGGCGGCGCCGACCGGCGCGAGAAGAAGACCGCGATGCGCAGCCTGCGCACCGACGAGGCAATGCCCGACCTCACCGGCGCCACGATTCTTCTGGCCGAGGACAACCGAACCAACCGCCTGATCTTCTCGCGCTACCTGTCGGGGACGGGCGCGCGGCTGATCATGGCCCATGACGGTGCCGAGGCGGTCGAGGCCTACAGGCTCCATGCGCCGTCCCTTGTTCTCCTGGATATCTCCATGCCGGTCATGAGCGGCTTTGACGCCGCCCGCCAGATCCGCGCGCTGGAGGCGGGGGCGGGTGGCTCGCTCTGCCCGATCGTGGCGCTGACGGCCCATGCCTTCACCAGCGACCACAACCGCTGCCGCGCGGCGGGGATGGATGCGGTGCTGATCAAGCCGATCGGGCGCATGGCATTGGTCGAAACCGTGGCCGAGGTGCTGAGCAGGTCCGGCGCGGCCGCTAGCACCGAAGCGCCCCGGCAAGCGGACACCCCCCGCGCGGACGCCCTCGGTTAAGGGTGCGGGGTGGGGGGCACGCTGTGGGCAAACAGGTGCGATGCCCCGGGTAATCCCCGGTGGCAGCAACCTATTAAAGGACGTGATGAGGGGCGATCAGCTGCCGCTGGCGCGGCGCAAAGCCTCCGCCGCATCGACGCCGACGAAATTGGTGCCGCTGGCATCGAGCCCCCGCCGCTGCCGGGCGGCGCGGTCGGAATGGTTCTGGCGCAGGTCGCCCGCCATCTCGTCGGGCAGGGCGGCCAGGGTATGGCGGTTGACCATCAGCGACTCGGCGGCGATGCCCTCGGCGAAGATGATCTCGTGCTCGTCGAAGAGCAGGTGGAAGTAATCCACGAAACCGCCCTCGCGCTGATAGATGGTTTCGTCATTGACCAAGTACTTGGCCTTGATCAGCACCTCGGTCTGACCCAGCCCGATCTCGTCCCGGCGCTGGTAGATGAATAGCCGGTGGTCGGGCGACAGGATCAGGTCCTCGGCGTTGTTCAGCGCACCCTTGGTGATAACGATGGGCGCGAAATGGGAATGGGCGCGCACGGTCTGCGCGCCGATCCAGCGCACCGGGCGGGGCCCGTGATCACGGGTCAGCACCTCGTCGCCCACGGCCAGTTCCTCGACCGGGCGCTGGGCGCCGTTGCGCATGGTGATCCGGGTGCCCCGGGTGAAGGAGACGCAGGCGACCTCGGCCAGGTCCAGGTTCTCGCCCCGCTGATCGGCGTCGATCAGGGTGTATTCCATGCTGTGGCCCAGGGCGGAAAGCGGGCGCACGTAGCTTTCGCCGCCACAGGTCAGAAGCAGCACCTCAAGCAGGGCGCCGTTGTCGCCCATCAGCGTCATTCGTCCGGACAGGAGCAGAGCATCGCCCGGCGCGCCGACCTCGGAGCCGGGCGCGATGGTCTGACCCGCCCCCTCGATTGACGCCTCGTCGGCACCCGGTCCTGCGTGCACCAGTGTCAGCGGCGCCGCGCCCGGCACCAGCCGGTAGATGTCGCCGGGGTTCAACTCGTCGAAGGCGCAGGCGGGATGACCCATGTTGGCGCCCAGCGTGACCGCGAAATCGGCCGCGCGGTAGACCTGACAGCTTTGCGCGTCGGATCCGGTGGGCGATGGGGTGGTCATCTTTGTCTTCCTGCCTGGGGCCGGGGCGGCCGTGGTCCTGCGGTGGGTCTGCCGGGGGCGGGGCCGCGCCGGCATCTCATGTTCTGCGCCCGTTTCCGCGCCCGTGACAAGGGGGTCACAGGCGATTCCGCGCGGCTTTTCCGTCTGTTGTCTGCCGGCGATCATGCGCCTGGAATGTGGCCTGATGACGGGTCAAACGGGCTGATTTCGGGGCAGGCGGGCCGTGGGCGCACCGGGGCCGGGCCGGTTGCCAGTGGCGAATCGTGGTGAAATGCGATCATGTCGGCCCCAACGAGAATAGGATGAGGTCCCGGGGCCGGCACGAAACCATGCCGGCGATAAACGGGGCCAGCAAGGGAAGGAACGATCATGGATCTGGGTATCGCAGGAAAGCGCGCATTGGTTTGCGCATCGTCGAAGGGCCTTGGCCGGGGCTGCGCCGAGGCGCTGGCCGCCGCAGGTGTCGATCTGGTCATCAACGCCCGCAGCGCCGAGCCGCTGGAGGAAGCCGCCCGCAGCATCGCCGAGGTGCACGGCGTCAACGTGATCCCGGTCGCCGCCGACATCACCACCGACGAGGGGCGCGCGCGCGTGCTGGAGGCCGCGGGCGCGGTCGATATCCTTGTCACCAATGCCGGCGGCCCGCCCCCGGGCATGTGGACCGACTGGGACGAGGCCGATTTCCTGGCCGCCCTCAAGGCCAACATGCTGACGCCCATCGCCCTGATGAAGGCGCTGGTGCCGGGGATGATGGATCGCGGCTGGGGGCGGGTCGTCAACATCACCAGCCAGTCGGTCAAGGCGCCGATCGGCGTGCTGGGCCTGTCGAACTCTGCCCGGGCGGGCCTGACGGGCTATGTCGCGGGCACCTCGCGCCAGGTGGCCGGCAAGGGGGTGACGATCAACAACCTGCTGCCCGGCATCCATGCCACGGACCGGGCCATTTCGCTGGACGGCGGCGTGTCGCGGGCCCAGAACATCAGCATCGAAGAGGCCAAGGCAAACCGCTGCGCCACCATTCCCGCTGGCCGCTACGGCACGGCGCAGGAATTCGGCGCGACCTGCGCCTTCATGTGCTCGGTCCATGCCGGGTTCATGGTGGGCCAGAACATCCTGCTGGATGGCGGCGCCACCAACTCGACCCTCTGAGGGCAGCATCTTGGCCGTCCCCCGTGGGGGCGGCCGCTCACGTCTGCGTCAGGGCGCGCGGCGGGGCTTGGTCGCCGGGGGGCGGCCGCGCTAGGGCTTGGTTCGGCCCCTGAACGTCGGGGTGCAAGACACGCCCGCGCAACCCATTTTTCCACGGATCCGCCATGACCGCATTCCTCGTCCTTGCCGCCTTTCTTGCGCTGATGGCGCTTAGCTTTCTGGTGGTGCCGCGCCGCGCCACGGTCGAGGGGTTCTTCTCGGGGCTGGGGGAGGCCGGGGCGCCCGGCCTCTGGACGCTGGTGCTGAGTCAGGTGACGACCTGGATCTTCGCCCGGTCGCTGATGAACGCGGCGATCCTGGGCTATTACTACGGCATGCCCGGCACGCTGGCTTACACGGCCTATTACGCCTCGTTCCTGACCGGAGGGCTGATCGTCGACCGGCTGAGGGCGCGCGGGGCGCGGTCGGTGCAGGATTGGCTGAGGGAGCGTTTCGGCGCGGTCGGGCAAACCTGTTACGACCTGGTGGTCGGTCTGCGCCTTCTGTCCGAGGTCTTCGCCAACCTTCTGGTCGTCAGCCTGATCTTCGACGCCGTCCTGCCCGGGGTTGCCGGGGCGGGGACCATTGCGCTGATCGCGGTGGCGGCGCTGGCGCTGTCCTACTCGGCCTGGGGCGGGCTGTCGGCGGCGCTGCGCACGGATGTGGTGCAGATGCTGTTGTTTCTCGCAGTCTTCGGTCTCGCCTTCGTGGCGCTCTTGCTGCAACCCACGTTCTCTCTGGGGGCGGTGCTGACATCGGGCGGGGTCAGCGGGCCGGGCAACGGCTGGATCCTTCTGGCAGTGGCGGCATTGCAGGTCTTTTCCTATCCGGCCCATGACCCGGTGATGATGGACCGGGGCTTCATCGCCGGGCGCGAGGTGACGCGGCGCAGCTTTCTGCACGCCTTCTGGATCTCGTCGCTGTCGATCTTCGCCTTCGGCATGTTCGGCATTCAGGCGGGGATCGTCGGCGCCTCGGTCGAGGGGGGGCTGATCGGGGCCTGGGCGGGCATGTTCCCGCCCTGGGTCTTCGCGCTTTTGCTGCTGTCGCTGCTGGTCTCGGCCCTGTCGACGCTGGATTCCACCCTGGCCTCGGCGGCCCGGCTTTGCGCGGACGAGCTGAAGATCGTGCCGCGCAGCCTGGCGGGCGGCCGCATCGCGATGCTGGTCTTCACTGTGCTGGGGGCGGCGTTGTCGCTTTGGGGCAACCAGACGCTGTTCGATGCGGTGGCGGTCAGCGGCACCGCCTCGATGTTCCTGGCGCCGGTGCTGGCGATAGGGCTGCTGGCGGGACGCGATCTGTCGCGCGGCGCCTATCTTGCGGCCTTCGCGGCGGCGATGCTGGGGGCGCTGGCCTATCTTTTCCGGGACCTGCCGCTGGTCGCCGCCCTGCTGCCCGAGGGGCACAAGTACCTGCAGCTTCTGGTCATCTGCGTGGCGGTGCTGGTGGCGGGCTTCAGCGCGGCGTTTCTGGGAATGGGGCCGCGGCGGGCGGGGCAGGGTGGTGCCTGAACCCTTGCCCGCGCGGGCCGCGCCTGCTAATCCCCCGGCAATTCCGATAAGTTTGATCGGGAATGAGACATGAGGCAGGCGTGAGCGCAACCGCACCCAGGCTGGAAGTGAAGGGGCTGACACGAAGCTTCGACGGCCGCCGCGTGGTCGACGACGTGTCGTTCCAGGTGCCTGCCGGGCAGGTCACCTGCCTGCTTGGTCCCTCGGGCTGCGGCAAGTCCACGACCCTGCGCCTGATCGCCGGGGTCGACCGCCAGGACGCGGGCGAGATCCGTGTCGACGGCGAGATCATCGCCGATAACCAGTTCCATCAGCCGCCCGAACGCCGCCCCATCGGGTTGATGTTCCAGGATTTTGCGCTGTTCCCGCATCTGACCGTGGCCGAGAACGTGGCCTTCGGTCTCGACGGTCCGCTGCGGCGCCACCGCGACCGGGTGCACGAGCTTCTGAGCCGGGTCGACATGACCCGCTTTTACGAGATGCATCCCCACCAGCTTTCGGGCGGCGAGCAGCAGCGCGTGGCCCTGGCCCGCGCCCTGGCGCCGCGCCCGCGCATCATGCTGATGGACGAACCCTTCTCGGGCCTCGACAACCGCCTGCGCGACGAGGTCCGCGACGCCACCCTCGACATCCTGCGCGAGGAGGGGGCCTCGGTCCTGCTGGTCACCCATGAGCCCGACGAGGCCATGCGCATGGCCGACGAGATCGCCCTGATGCGCGGCGGCCGGATCGTGCAGCGCGGCGCGCCCTACAACATCTACAACGCCCCCGTGGACCGGGCGGCGGCGGGGTTCTTCTCGGACATCAACGTCATTCGTGGCACCAGCCACGGCGCCCTGACCGAAACCCCGTTCGGAGAGTTTCTGACCCCTGGCCACCCCGACAACACCGAGGTCGAGATCGTCTTCCGCCCGCAGCATCTGCGCATCGATTTCGACCGGGCAGGGCGCGGCCCCAACCCCACGCCCACCCACGGCGTGCCCGCGCGCGGGCTGGTCCGCCGGGCGCGGTTCATGGGCCGCGAAAGCCTGGTGGAGTTCACGATGGAATCCGACGGATCGCGCCTGCACGCGGTGGTGCCGGGCGTATTCCTGCCCAACCCCGACACGCCCCTGTGGCTGACCGTGCGCCGGGACCAGTGTTTCGTCTTCCCGGTGCGCCGGGGCGAACAGGCGGCACCCCGGGGCTGAGGCGGCCGGGCCCGATCTGGGTTGAATCCTACTCGGTTGTTTTTGTCGGGGCAGGGCGCGAAGCGGGGCGGGCCGCAGGTGTGCCGGCACGGTAATCGGCCAGGGTCTTGCCCGGCTCGTCCACGAAAAGCCCTTGCAGCACGTCCATCCGCCGGATCCGGTCCAGCCGGAAGGCGCGAAAGCCGCCCTCCGTCTCGCACCAGCTGGTGCAGGTCCAGACGCGGCCCCAGTAATCCAGCTCCAGTGGCCGGATCACCAGCGCGACCTCGGTGCCGTCGCCCTCATCATGCAGGACGCGCAGTTTCTGGCGCGCCCGGATCGCGGCCCTGAGGCGCGGCATGTGAGCAAAGCCGCCCGCGGCGTCCGCGAAGGGATAGACGGCAAAGCCGAAGCCCGCGGGCGGGGCGCTGCGGTCCTCGGGCAGGACGGCGTCGATACGGGCCGAGAGGGATCGCGCGGCTTCGCGCAGCTCTCCGTCGCCAGCATCGCCGACCACGGCCAGTCCCACGTGCAGCGCCTCAAGCTCGGTCAACGACAGGTTCAGGGGCGGCAGGGTGACATCCGCCGTCGCCCGGTAGCCCAGGCCGCGCGCCCCCTCCACCGGCACGCCCGAGGCCGCCAGCGTGTCCAGGTCCCGGTAGATCGTGCGCAACGAGACACCGGTTTCGCGGGCCATGTCCTCGGCCCGGTGCACGCGGCCGTCGCGCAGCAGGCGCACGAGTTCCATCAGCCTGTCGGATCGACTCATCGGGTGGATTTCCTTTATCGGGACCGGCGGTTTCGTGGCCCTTCCGGGCAGCATTCCGCCGGGTAAACTGTCATCAGGATGACAACTGACAGAATAGTGACACAAATTGTCACCTGAAACCCCCAAAACGCCCCTTCGCGTGGCGAATTGCGCTTTTCACCCATCCGAGGGGGGCATAGATAGCCAAGTGGATTTATTGGGGGCGTGCCAGGATCGCCGCCCCGAGATGGGAGACAGGAACATGCTCAACAATATCGGCCTTCCCGGCCTTCTGCTTATCGCCGTCGTCGTTCTGGTGCTGTTTGGCCGGGGCAAGATCTCCTCGCTGATGGGCGAGGTCGGCAAAGGCATCACCTCGTTCAAGCGCGGTGTCGCCGAGGGCAGCAAGGAAGAGGAAGAAAAGGACGCCGAGACGCGCGCCGTCGAGAACCAGACTGCCGCGCCCCGCGACGTTACCCCCGCCACTTCCGACGAGACCGTCGTCGTTCCGCCCAAGTCCGGCACCACCGACAAGGCCTGAGACCGGGACCGGGTTTCGACCCGGGACAGAATCCGAGCAAAGCCGCGCGGCCGGCAGGGCCGCCGGAGGTTAGCGAAGTGACGATGCCCCGCGCGCCGGGGCCGGGGGACTTGTCATGTTGGACATTGGTTGGACAGAACTGCTTCTGATCGGGATCGTGGCGCTGATCGTCGTCGGTCCCAAGGATCTGCCGGGCATGTTCCGGCAGCTTGGCCGTTTCACGGCCCGCATCAAGGGCATGGCCCGGGACTTCCAGCGGGCGATGGACGAGGCCGCCGACGAGGCCGGCGTCAAGGACGTGGCCAAAGACCTGCGCGAGACCACCTCCTCCAAGAACCTGGGGCTGGATTCGGTGACCGAGGCCGCCACCAAGTTCAAGGACTGGGACCCCTCCAAGCCGCAGAAGGTGATGGGCTCGGAATCGGCGAAGCTGGCCAGCGAGCGTGCGGATGCCGCGCGCAAGATCCACAGCGCCACCGCCCAGGCGGCCGAGAAGCGCCTTGCCAAGGAGGCCGCCGCCGAGGCGTCCGCCAAGGCCGCGCCCGCCAAGGCAGCCGCCAAGCCGGCGGCGAAACCCGCCGCCAAGAAGCCCGCTGCCGCCAAGAAGCCCGCCGCGAAGAAGCCGGCGGCAAAGACGGCCTCGAAACCTGCCGCGAAACCCTCTGCAAAGACGCCGAAGGCTGACACATGACCCAAAGTGACGAGCTTGACGACGGCGCAATGCCGCTGATCGAACACCTGGCCGAGCTGCGCACCCGTCTGATCCGGTCGGTCCTGGCCTTCATCGTCGGCATGGTGATCTGTTTCACCGTCTGGAACCCGATCTTCAACTTCCTGACGCAACCGATCTGCGGCCAGCTGGCCGAGCGGGGTCAGGATTGCGGCCTCATCCTCATCAAGCTGCAGGAAGGTTTTTTCGTCGCCATCCAGATCTCGCTTGTCGGTGGCTTCATCCTGTCCTTTCCCTTCATCGGCACCCAGCTTTGGCGGTTCGTGGCGCCCGGCCTCTACAAGAACGAGCGCAACGCCTTTCTGCCCTTCCTGCTGGCCAGCCCGATCATGTTCTTCCTGGGCGCGGCCTTTGCCTTCTATGTGGTGATCCCGCTGGCCTTCGACTTCTTCCTGGGGTTCCAGCAGGTCGGCATGGCGCCTGTCCCCGTCGACGGGGAGGTAACGGCCGTCGACGGCACGCTTGGCACCGCCGGCATCACCTTCCAGGGCTCGGTCGCCGAATACCTGGCGCTGACGCTGAAATTCATCGTGGCCTTCGGCCTGTGCTTCCAGCTTCCCGTCCTGCTGACGCTGATGGGCAAGGCCGGGCTTGTCAGCTCGGAAGGGCTGGGCAACGTGCGCAAATACGCAGTCGTGGCCATCCTTGTGCTGGCCGCCGTTGTCACCCCGCCCGATGTCATCACCCAGGTGATCCTGTTCGTCGTGGTCTACGGGCTTTACGAGATCTCGATCCATCTTGTCCGCCGTGTCGAGCGCAAGCGCGAGGCCGACCTGCGCGCCCAGGGCCTGTGGTTCGAGGATGAAGAGGACGAGGATACGGACGCTGCCGCCGGCACCACCCCCGAGGCCAGCTGGGCCGACGAGGAGATCGCCGACGCCGAGCGCCGCAAGGCCGCGATGCAGGACGAGGACGAAGAATACGACCCCATCTTCGCCGAGTTCGACGAGGACGAGGAAGACGCCGAGGATCTGGAAGGCCTGCCTGGCCGCGATGATCCCGACGACGCGTCCGGTCGCAAACCCGGGACCTCGAAGCCCGACGCAGACGACAAGAAAGACTGAGCCGTGAACGACCAGACCCTGACCCGCATCGCCGAGGCGCTGGAGCGCATGAGCCCGCCGCCCCTCGACGCCCCGGATTTCGACGCCGCCGACGCCTTTGTCTGGCATGTCGAGCCGGACCGGCTGGAGCCGGTTGCGCGGGTCAATCGGGTCGACCTGTCGCTGCTGATCGGCGTCAACCGGGCCCGGGACGAGCTGTTGGAGAACACCCGACAGTTCGCCCGGGGCTTTCCGGCCAACAACGCCCTTCTGTGGGGCGCGCGGGGGATGGGAAAATCGTCGCTGGTAAAGGCGGTGCACGCCCAGATCCTGTCGGAGGGCACGGCGCTGAAGATCGTCGAGGTCCAGCGCGAGGATCTGCCATCGATCGCGCGGCTGCTGAACCTGCTGCGCCAGTCCGAGGCGCGCTTCGTGCTCTTCTGCGACGACCTGTCTTTCAGCCATGACGACCAGCATTACAAAAGCCTCAAGGCCGTGCTGGACGGCGGGATCGAGGGGCGGCCCGAAAACGTGCTGTTCTATGCCACGTCGAACCGGCGCCACCTGATGCCCCGGGACATGATCGAGAACGAGCGTTCCTCGAGCATCAATCCGAGTGAGGCGGTCGAAGAGAAGGTCTCGCTGTCGGACCGCTTCGGCCTGTGGCTGGGCTTCCACCCGTGCAGCCAGGACGAGTATCTGTCGATGATCCGGGGCTATTGCGACGCCTATGGTCTGGAGATCGACGACGAGACCCTGCGCGCCGAGGCCATCGAGTGGCAGGCGACGCGCGGGTCACGCTCGGGCCGCGTGGCGTGGCAGTATTTCACCGATCTGGCTGGGCGCCGGGGCGTCAAGCTGGGCTGAATGCCGGCAACGCTCCCGTTTCGGCCCGGAACGGCCGGGTAGGGGGCACGCCGCTCCCGACCCATACCCTTCACCTGATATGACAATGGACGGCCTGAATGCGCCCTCTGGGGCGTTGACTGTCGTCTGGGGATGGGAAGCCTGCATTGGGACCGAGGGCGGTCAGGCGGGGCCCCAGAGGCCCCGCGCCCGCTTATTGCAGGTAGGGCTCCGGATCGACCGACTCGAACCCTTTGCGCACTTCGAAATGCACGAAGCTGGGGTTTGAATCCCGCACCTTGGCCAGGGTCTGGCCCTTCTTGACCGTATCGCCCTTCTTGACCGTGATGCCCGAGATGTTGGCATAGACGGTCAGCAGGTTGTCGGGGTGGCGCAGCACCAGGATCGGGACCTGGTCGGTGTCGCGGGTGATCGCGGCCACCTCGCCGCCCGTGGCTGCCCGCACGGTCGATCCGACCGGGGCCGAGATGTCGATCCCTTCGTTCCGTCCCTTGGAGTAGGGGCGGATGATGGCGCCGGTCACCGGGTAGAGCATTTTCGACGGGTCCGACGACACCGTGCGCGAACTGGCCATGTCGGGGGAGGCCGGAACGGCGGCCGCCGCCGAGGCGACACTTTCGGCCGGCAGGGGCCGCGAGGCGCTGGGCGGCGTCGGCGTGCGCGATCCGGCACCGGGTGCCGCGTTGTCTGCCACGGCGCGGCCCACGCTGCCCCCGGGCGGGATCAGCAGGACCTGGTCCACGCGCACCGTCAGGTTCGGATCGAGGTTGTTCCAATCGGCCAGAGAGCGCACAGACACCCCGTAAAGCCGCGAGATGGAATAGGCCGTCTCGCCACGCGCGACGCGGTGGCGCCGGGGTTCGGGCGTGTCGTCGGCCACCCGGCTGGTCGTCACCTCGGCGCTGCGGGCCGAGGTTGCGGTGCCGGAGGCGCTGGCCTGGCCCGCGCTGCGCGACTGGGTGCCGGGCGCGCCCAGGGGCGCATCGGTCGAACGGTCGATCGCGCTGGAGGCAAGGGCAGTGATGTCGCCCCGGCCGCCCGTCGTGGCCGACTGACCGGTGCCGGCGCTTTCGGCGACACGGCTGGGCAGGGCCAGCAACTCGCCGTTGCGCAGGTTGGTGTCGGTCGTCAGGCCGTTGTAACGCGCCAGTTCCTTGCCATTCAGGCCCAGCCGGGCGGCCACGTCGCCGACGCTTTCGCCACCGCGCGCCAGGGCCACCTGGTAACTGGGGTAGGAGATGACGCCGCGCGCGTCGCTGTCGGGCCGCTGCGCCGTCTGGCGCGCGGCGCTGGCGGTCTCGAACCCGCCGCCAAGACTGCGCATGTCGGGGTCGAACCCCTGCGCGCAACCCGCAATACCCATCAGCGCCGCCAGCAGCAGCGGTGTCCGTGCCCGGACGCGTCCCCGTGTCAGGATCATCTGCCCCATCCTCTATGCCTTCGCGCGCTGGTCGTCCCGGACCATGCGCTCCGCCTCTTCACGCTTGCGCGTCTTGCCGGTCCCCGTGTGCCCGAGGTTGCCGATCCTTCTACTCCTGCGCCAGCCCCTCGACCAGAGGGACGAAACGGACCGGGCGCAATTCCTCGTAGTCGAACCCGCCCTCGTGGCGGGTGACCTTTATAAGGCTCTGAACCGTGTCGGACTGTCCGACCGGCACCACCATGATACCGCCTACGCGCAGTTGCGCCAAGAGGGGGCCGGGGGGGTCCTCGGCGGCGGCGGTGACCAGGATGCGGTCGAAGGGCGCTTGTTCCTCCAGACCGAACGATCCGTCGGCGGTGATGACGGTGACATTGGTCAGGTCCAACCGCTCGATCACCTTGCGCGCGTCGCGGGCCAGGCGCCGGTGACGGTCGACCGTGTAGACCCGCCGCGCCAGCAGGCTGAGGATCGCCGCCTGGTAGCCCGAGCCGGTCCCGACCTCCAGCACCTTGTGGCGGGGCTGCACGTCCAGCGCCTGGGTCATCAGCCCCACGATCGAGGGCTGGCTGATGGTCTGGCCGCAGGCGATGGGCAGGGGCATGTCCTCGTAGGTGCGGCTGGTGAAGAGGCCGCGAACGAAATCGCCCCGGTCGATCCGCTCCATCGCCGTCAGCACCCGCGCGTCCGTCACCCCCTTGGAGCGCAGGGCATAGAGGAACTGCATCTTGCGTTCGGCATCCAGGGTCATGGCAGGCGGCCCCTCATTGCAGGCGTTCCCGCAGGGGGGCCAGCGCGTCGTGGGCGGTCAGGTCGGCGCGCATGGGCGTGATCGAGATATAGCCGTCCAGGTTGGCCTCGGCATCGGTGCCGGCGTCGGTCGGCACGTCCTGCGGGCCGCCCTTGATCCACAGGAACTTGCGCCCCGAGGGGGAGAAATGCGGCTCGACCCCGAAGAAGGTCTCGCGGCGATAACCTTGGGCCACCACCTTCTGACCCAGAACCTCGGCGCCGGGGACGGGGGGAAAGTTGACGTTGTAGAAAAGACGGTAGTCGTCGCCGTCCCAGATCGCGCCGTCGATCAGCGAGCGGACGCAGGCCGCCCCGTGCTGCACGGCCGCATCGAAGGGATCGTCGGCCAGCGCGTTGCGGGGGCCGAAATACTGGGACAGGGCCACCGCGGGCAGGCCCTGAAGCGCGGCCTCGATCGCGCCGCCGACGGTGCCTGAATAAAGGGCGTTCTCGGCGGCGTTATTGCCCCGGTTGACCCCCGACAGCACCAGGTCGGGCAGGCAGTCGGACATGATGTCGCCGACGGCCGCCAGCACGCAATCGGCCGGGGACCCTTCGGCCGCGAAGCGGCGGGGGCCCAGCTCGGCCACCATCATCGGGTGGGTGTAGCTGATGGCGTGACCGACGCCCGATTGCTCGAAGGCGGGGGCAACGGTCCAGACCTCTCCGCCGGGGCCGGCGATCTCGGAGGCGATATCTTCAAGGACCTTGAGGCCGGGGGCGTTGATGCCGTCGTCATTGGTGATGAGTATGCGCATGCGCGGTGCGGCCCCTTCTGCTCTGTCTGCGAGTGATAGTGGAGGGGGCGGGGCGCGTAAAGCGGTGCCGCGCCGTGTGGGGCGAGGCAGGGCCGTGCTGTTCCTCAAGGGCCGCAGGCGGGCCCGCGGCAGCAGGTGGCGGTGCCGCCCGCGCGGGGCGGGCGGCGACGGGGTCAGCCCGCGAGATCCAGTTCGCGCAGAAGGCGCGCGGCCTCGTCGCGCGGATCGCTCAGCGCGGCGCGATCCTCGCCGGGATGGAACCGGGCGCGGGTGGCGGTGGGCATCGGGTTGGGGGTGACGATGCTGACGCGCAGACCGCTGCGTGCATTTTCGGCCTGCCAGGCTCGTGCCAGCGACAGCTGGGCGGCCTTGGTGGCCCCGTAGGCGCCGTAGAACTTGCCGGAGGCCTGAGCATCCTCGAAGAAGACCGCCGCGCTGTCGGGGGTCGCCTGAAGCAGCGGGTCGACCATGGTGATCAAGCGCTGGGTGCCGGTGGCGTTGATCTCGACCGACTTGGCCCAGTCGCGCCCGTCCACATGGGCCGCCGGCGCCAGCGGGGCGGCGTGGATCGCGGCGTGGACGAAAAGGTCCAGCCGGCCCCAGCGATCGTAGATCGAACGGCAGAGTTGCTGCATCGCGGCTTCGACCGTCAGGTCCATGGGGGCCAGGGTGGCCTGGCCGCCGGCGGCGCGGATGCGGTCGTCCAGCTCTTCAAGCGCGCCGGTGGTGCGCGCCAGGGCGATGATGTGATGGGTGGGGGCAAGGGCCTCGGCCAGGGCCGCGCCCAGCCCGCGCGATGCCCCGGTTACCAGGGCGATCTTGGGATCAGGGGATGTATTCATGGAGCGTCTCTTGCCCAAGCGCCGGGCCAAGGTCAAGCGCGGGCGTTGGTCCGGCGCGCCCGCCCACAGGGGCGGCGTGCCGGGGCAGGCGATGCTACTCGGCGGCCTTCAGGGCGAAGCCGCGTTCGATCATGTCCGAGGGCTTGACCGGGTATTCGCCCGAGAAGCAGGCGTCGCAATAGCGCGGGGCCGCGGGATCGCGGCCGCCGGCCTCGCCCACGGCCTTGTAAAGCCCGTCGAGCGAGATGAAGCGCAGGCTGTCGACGCCGAGATGGGCGCACATCTCGTCCTCGGTCATCTGGGCGGCCAGCAGCTTGTCGCGTTCGGGCGTGTCGACGCCGTAGAAGCAGGGCCATGCGGTGGGCGGCGAGGCGATGCGGAAGTGCACCTCCTTTGCGCCGGCATCCAGGATCATGTCCTTGATCTTGCGCGAGGTCGTGCCGCGCACCACCGAGTCGTCCACCAGCACCACCCGCTTGCCGCGGATCAGCGCCCGGTTGACGTTCAGCTTCAGGCGCACGCCCATGTTGCGGATCTGTTCGGTCGGTTCGATGAAGGTGCGGCCCATGTACTGGTTGCGCACGATACCCATGCCGAAGGGAATGCCTGATTCCAGCGCAAAGCCGATGGCGGCGGGGGTGCCGCTGTCGGGCACGGGGCAGACAAGATCGGCATCGACCGCCGACTCGCGGGCCAGGCCGCGGCCGATGGCCTCGCGCGTCTCGTAGACCGAGCGGCCGCCGAGGATCGAGTCGGGGCGCGAGAAATAGACATGCTCGAAAATGCAGAAGCGCGAGGGCTTGCGGTCGAAGGGCTGGTAGCTTTCGACGCCCTTTTCGGTGATGACCACCATCTCGCCCGGCTCGATCTCGCGCACGAATTCGGCGCCGATGATGTCCAGCGCGCAGGTCTCCGATGACAGCGCCCAGCCTTCGCCGACCCGGCCCAGGACCAGCGGGCGAACGCCCAGCGGGTCGCGCACGCCGATCAGCTTGGTGCGGGTCATGGCAACGACCGAGAAGGCCCCCTCGACCCGGCGCAGCGCATCCTTCATCCGTTCGGGGATGTTCTGCTGAAGCGAACGGGCCATCAGGTGGATGATGCATTCGCTGTCCGACGACGACTGGAAGATCGAGCCGCGCTCGATCAGCTCGCGCCGCAGGGCGTTGGCGTTGGTGATGTTGCCGTTATGGGCGATGGCCGCGCCGCCCATCGAGAATTCGCCGAAGAAGGGCTGCACGTCACGGATCTGCGTCGGCCCCTTGGACCCGGAGGTCGAGTAGCGCACGTGCCCGATGGCGATGGGCCCGGGCAGCGTTTCCATCAGCGAGGCCTTGGTGAAGTTGTCGCGCACATAGCCGAAGCGGCGGGCCGAGTTGAAACCAAGGGTGGCGTCGTGGCTGACGATACCGCCGGCCTCCTGTCCCCGGTGTTGCAGCGCGTGCAGGCCAAGGGCCACGAAGTTGGCCGCGTCGGCGACACCGACGACACCGAAAACGCCGCATTCCTCGCGCAGCTTGTCATCGTCGAAAGGATGGGCGGGGGGTAACGGGCTCATGCAGAGGTGCTCCGATTGTCGCGGGCAGGTTCCGTATCGCAGTTGCGACCGACATAATGGCGAATTGGCTGTCTGTCACCACGCAGTGACGTAGCGTCCTTGATCGCGGTTTTCAACCGCCGCTCCCCCTGTAGAGGGCGGGGTGCGCCAGTGTCGCAGGCAGGCGGGACACGGCGGCGGCCGTGGCGGCAACGGGCAGGACAGGCGAAGCGGGCCGGGCGCTGGCGTCCCGGCCTGCGGAAAAGGGGATCATCGGCATCAGCGGGTTTCGGTGGGGGTGCACTGACCGACCAGGTCTTCGTAGCGGGCGGTGATCCAGCCGGGCAGGTCGGTGGGGACCTGACGCTCGACATTCTCCTCGACGCGGCTGAAGACCCCGGCAGAGCGCGAATTGTCGATCACGGGGATCGACTGATCCACCACCACCCGGTCGTAGACCAGGAAGGCCACCGCGACCAGGACGATGCCGCGCAGGGCGCCGAAGACGAAACCCAGACCCTGGTCGAACCCGCCCAGGGCCGAGCGGCGCACGACGCCGGAAAAGAGCGGCGTGAACAGCGACACCACGACAAGGGCCAGGGCGAAGACGGCGGCGAAGGCGGCGATGGTCGAAAGTTCGCAGCTGTCGGTCAGGAAGTCGCCGACATAGGGCAGTTCCTTGACCAGCGGCTCGGCCTGGGCGGCGAAGAGGAAGGCCAGGATGGCCGCCGCGATCCAGCCCAGGATCGACATGACCTCGCGCACGAAACCGCGCGAATAGGCCAGCAGTGCCGACACGACGATGACGAAGCCCACGACTGCGTCGACGACCGTAAATCCATCCATGCTCTGCCTCCTGGCATTCTGATCTTGTTCGCGCTTATCAACCGGCGCCGAAAACCTCACCGACAAAGCCTGTCAGATCGGCGATTTTCCGGACCGACAGCCCGCTGTCGCCGCTGATCTTGGATCCGTCCGGGGCGATGGCCGCTGTGAAACCAAGTTTTTGCGCCTCTTTCAACCTATTTTCGGTCTGGCCTACCGGGCGCAGCGCCCCCGACAGGCTGAGTTCGCCGAAAACCACGCAATCGGCGGGCAAGGCGGCATCTTCCCGCGCAGACAGAAGTGCGGCCGCGACGGCAAGGTCGGCGGCGGGTTCCGAGATGCGCATTCCGCCCGCCACGTTCAGGTAGACGTCGAGCCCCGCGAACGAGATGCCGCAACGGGCCTCGAGCACGGCCAGCACCATCGACAATCGGCCGCTGTCCCAGCCCACGACCGAGCGGCGCGGCTGGCTGAGCGAGGAGGGCGCGACAAGGGCCTGAAACTCGACCAGGACAGGCCGGGTGCCCTCTATTCCGGCGAAAACCACCGATCCCGGCGCCGGGCGGTCGCGGTCCGACAGGAAAAGAGCGGAGGGGTTGGCGACCTCGGCCAGCCCCTCGCCGGTCATCTCGAAGACGCCGATCTCGTCGGCCGGGCCGAAGCGGTTCTTGACGGCGCGCAGGATGCGGAACTGATGCCCGCGCTCGCCCTCGAAATAGAGCACCGTGTCGACCATGTGCTCGACCACCCGGGGACCGGCGATCTGCCCCTCCTTGGTGACGTGGCCGACCAGGATGACGGCGGTGTTCCGCTGCTTTGCGAACTGCGTCAATTCGTGCGAGGCCGCGCGCACCTGGGAAACCGATCCCGGGGCACTGTCGACCGTGTCCGACCACATGGTCTGGATCGAATCGATGATGGCAAGGTCCGGGCGCTCGGCGTCGAGGGTGGTGAGGATGTCGCGCAGGTTGGTCTCGGACGCCAGGCGCACCGGCGCGTCGGCCAGACCCAGGCGCTGCGCCCGCATGCGGACCTGGGCCGTCGCCTCCTCGCCCGAGACATAGACACAGCTCATGCCCGAATTGGCAAAGCTGGCGGCGGCCTGAAGCAGCAGGGTCGACTTGCCGATGCCCGGATCGCCGCCGACCAGCACCGCCGATGCGGGCACCAGACCGCCGCCCAGCACGCGATCCAGTTCCTCCATGCGCGAGCGGGTGCGCGGCGGCGGGGTTTCGTTGGTGGCCAGATCGCTAAGCGGGATCTGCCGGCCACGGACACCGCCCAGGGTGCCGCGCGTGGGGCCGCTGGACAGGGGAACATCCTCGGAGATGGTGTTCCATTCCCCGCAGGCGTCGCAATTGCCCGCCCATTTCTTGTGACGCGCGCCGCAATTGGCGCAGACGAAGCTGGAGGAGGATTTTGCCATGGCTTCTTTTCGGTCACCCGCCGACAAACGGCAAGCCCGTGAACAGCGCCACGGCAAAGAAGAGGGGGGCCAGTGGCAGGACGCGGTTGAAACCGCGCTCAAACCCGACCAGCAGCGCGGCGGCGGGCGCCAGGAGCAGCGCCACCAGTCGTGCGGGTCCGGGTGCCGCAAGGCTGACGGCCAGCATGCCGGCGACGATCAGCCCCGCCACCAGCAGGTGCAGCACGCGCAGCCGCCCGGTGCTGCCGGCGGCCCGTCCGACCGAGAAGATCAGCGCGGCGAAAAGGCTCGCCGCCAGTGCGATGCCGGCAAGGACGGGGATCATCGGGCGGATCGCCCTTCTGTCCGGTCGGGCGCGCGGCATGTCGCAAGGGCGGTTGCCCCGCACGAAGCGGGGGCCGCGGCAAGGGGCCAGCGCGGGGGAGGGGTCCGCAAGCTCAGTTCGCCGGCTTGGGCGTCACCACATGCGCGGCGAAGGAGCTGGACGGGATCACCGGCCCGCTGAGGCTGTCGTGGTACTCGCCGGCGATCGTGGCGCTTTGGGCCGCGATCCGGGCCGCCTTGGTCGCGGCCTTGAGCGAGCGTGCGCCGGGCGCGGTGCGGGCGGCCAGCGTGGCCTCGGCCCCGTCGCCGGGCTTGCCGGCCAGCGGCACGACATTGGCATCGCTACCCTCGTTGCCGGTCGAGATGCTGACGATCTCAAGCCCGATCTCGGGCAGAAGATCGGCCAAGTCCCGCTCCAGCCGCGAGATCTGCTTCACCGCCAGCCGCTCGTCGGCCTTCACGTCCTGGATCCAGCGGCGCAGCTCGTCGCAGGTGGCGGTTGCGGCGCGGATGCGGTCGCGCAGGTCCTGCACCTCCTCTTGGCGCTGGCGCAGGAAGGTGCGGGCGCGGGCGACCTTCTCGTCGGAATAGGTCAAGGCCAGGTCGCGGGTGACATGGCTCATCTGGCCTGCAACCTCGATCAGGCCGGGCTCAAGCTCGGCCAGGTCGGGATGCTCTCGCAGGTATTCCATGCGGTCGCGGACGCTGTCGAACTCCGACGACAGGGTGAATTCGCCAGAGCGGTCGGCGCTGTGCGAGATCTGATAGGCCCGGGCCACGTCGTCCATCGAGATCTTGAAATTGCGATGGGCCTTCTCCAGCGTCAGGATACGCCCCGAGGCCGGCACGAAGAACAGCAGCGCGACGCACAGCACGCTGAAGCCGATTTGCAGCATCATGCCCGCGCCCGGAATGGCCAGGTTGCCAAGGCCTGCCGTGACCTCAAGCCAGGGCAGCACGCCGAGCGCCGAGAAAACGGTGGTGGTGACGGACGCGGCGGCCAATGCCACCACGGCGCAAAGCGCGATTATCTGGAACAGGTTTCGGAAAAGCGCCCAGCTGCGCACGTTGAAAAATGACATCTCAAATCCTCCCCCAAGGATTTCATGATCACACCTCAAAACCCCTTCAAATGGAAGCGTTATCGGGTTCGGGTTGCCATGTCGGAAACGATCACGTCCCTCAAGAATGAACCATTTCCCGATTTGAGACAAGAAATCCCCAATGCCGATAATGACGCATGGGGCGGGGGAAAAGCACAAAGGGGGTCTGTGCAAACGAATCGCGCCCCGCCTTGGGGGCGGAGCGCGATCGGAAAGCGGGGAAATTTGGTGAGGCGTGGTTACTCGGCGGCGACCGCGTAGACCTTGGGCTTGCCCTCCTTGCGGGGGCGTTCGAAGCCGAGGTCGGGCAGAAGCTCGGCCAGGCGCTCTTCCAGTTGCTGGATCTGCGAGCGGACGGTGGCCTCCTCGACATCGACCGAGTCATACCAGCGCTTGAGCTGCGCGGTGGTCGCATGGGCCTCGGAGATGGATTTCTGGGTGCGCTCGATCTCTTCCTGGCGCTGGGTCAGGAAGTTGCGGGCACGGGCCACCTTCTCGTCCGAGTAGATCTCGGCCAGCTCGCGGCTCGTGTGGCTCATCTCGGCGGCGGCCTCGATCACCGAATGCTCCAGCTCGGGCAGCTCGGGGTGGTTGGCCAGGAAGCGGATGCGCTCCTTGATGCTGTCGAACTCGGCCGACATCTGGAACACGCCCTCACGGTCGGCACGGTGGCACAGGGCATAGGCCTCGGCCACGTCGCTCATGGTGATGGCAAAGTCGCGGTGGCTGCGCTCAAGCTGCAGGACGCGCAGGCTGGAAGGGATGAAGAAGCACAGGGCGACGAGGATCAGGGTAACCACCGACTGGACGACAACGCCGCCCCAGGCATAGGTGGTCTCGCCGAAGGTGACCGGCAGGTTCAGCCAGGGCAGAACGCCCGCGATGGCCGCGATTGTCGCCGCCGATGCGGCGATGGCCAATACGGCGATGACCATGATCGACAAGCCCTGGATGGCCGATTTGACCCACCCGGTCGCTGATTTCCGACGTTCCTGCATGTTATTTCCCTCCGGTTCGCTTTCGCAGGACATACGCGGGGGGGGATGGATTGGTTCCCGCGCAGGACGGGGAATAGCGATCACTTTTGGGTAAGTGTCACCTTATCGCCTCGATCGGGCCGTCGGCACGGCCGTGCACGAACTGGTCGAGGTAGGGGTTGCCCGAGTGGTCCAGCCGCGACACTGGCCCCGTCCACTGGATGATCCCGTCATGCAGCATCGCGACGTTGTCGGCGATGGTGCGCACCGAGGTCATGTCGTGGGTGATGGTGATGGTGGTGGCACCCATGTCGGTGACGATTTCGCGGATCAGATCGTTGATGACGCCGGACATGATCGGGTCCAGCCCGGCGGTCGGCTCGTCGAAGAAGATGATCTCGGGCTCGGCGGCGATGGCGCGGGCCAGTGCCACGCGCTTTTGCATGCCGCCCGACAGCTCGGCTGGGTAAAGCTCGGCGACATCGGGTTTCAGGCCGACGCGGCGCAGCTTCTCGATCGCGATTGCGCGGGCCTCCTCGCGGGGGCGGCGAAGGGATCCGCGCAGCAGCCGGAAGGCGACGTTCTGCCAGACGGGCATCGAATCGAACAGCGCACCGGCCTGGAAGAGCATGCCGAACCGCGCCAGGAAACTGTCGCGGTCAGCCAGGGTCACGTCCTGACCATCGACCAGGATCTGGCCCCGGTCCGGGCGCACGAGGCCCAGGACCGTGCGGATCGTCACCGACTTGCCGGTGCCCGAGCCGCCGATCACCACCATCGAGGTGCCCTTTTCCACGTGCAGGTCCACGCCCCGCAGGACGTGCTTGGAGCCGAAGCTCTTGTGGATATCGCGCAGCTCGATCATGCGGCGAAGAACAGGTTGGTCAAAAGGAAGTTGGCCGCCAAGATCAGGATCGAGGCCGAGACCACGGCGTCGATGGTCGCCCGTCCCACGCCCCGCGCCCCCCGGCCCGAGCGCATGCCGTGGAAACAACCCATCAGCGCCACGATGAACCCGAAGGCCGCGCCCTTGATCAGGCCCGATACCACGTCCCACGTCTCGAGGAAGTCGACCGTGTTCTTCAGGTAGGCGGCGGCGTTGAAGTCCAGCGTCGTGATGCCGACGAGGTATCCGCCGAGGATGCCGATCGCGTCGCCCACACCCACCAGGACCGGCAGCGCCAGCGTCGCGGCCAGCACCCGCGGCACGGTCAGGTATTTCATCGGGTCGGTCGACAGGGTGACGAGGGCGTCGATCTGCTCGGTCACCTTCATGGTGCCGATCTCGGCCGCGATGGAGGCCGCGACCCGGCCCGCCACCATCAGCCCGCCCAGCACCGGGCCCAGTTCGCGCACCATGCCGATGGCGACGATGGAGGGGACCACCGCCTCGGCCGAGAACCGCGCGCCGCCGGCATAGATCTGAAGCGCCAGCGCGCCGCCGGTGAACAGGGCGGTCAGCCCGACGACCGGCAGGCTGAAATAGCCGATAGTCAGCAAGGCATTCAGGAATTCGCGCCCGTAGAAGGGCGGGCGAACCATGTGGGTCACGGTCAGGCCGGCGTAGATCGCGACCTGGCCGACCGAAGCCAGAAGATGCAGGGAGGAGCGTCCGACCGATGCAAGGGCAGCCATCAGCCAGGCCAGCAGGCGGCGCGCGGGACCGGGGCGCCCGTCCTCGGTGCCCTTGGGGGCGGCCCCGGCTGCGCCCGGTCCTGTCATGGCGTCGTCACCGGCGCGGGCTGCCCTGCCGCGTCGGGGGAGGCGATGTCGGCCCCGGCCTCGCCCAGGTAGCGCCGCTCGTAGCGGTGGCCAAGCTGGGTCAGCACCTCGTAGCCGATGGTCCCGGCAAGATCCGCGATCCGGTCCACGCCCTGGGCGGGGCAGATCAGGTCCAGCGTCTCGGGAACCTCGGGCAGGGCCGAGACATCCACCGTCAGCAGATCCATCGAGACGCGCCCGGCCAGCGGACAGGGCGTGTCGCCCGCAAAGACCTGCCCGATGTTCGACAGGTGCCGCGTGATGCCGTCGGCATAGCCGCCGCTCAGCGTCGCGATCCGCGTCGGCTGCCGCGCGGTCCAGCTTCCGCCGTAGCCCACAGTCTCGCCCGGGGTCAGGTTGCGCACCTGGATCACCGGCAGGCTCAGCCGCACCACGGGCTCGGCGCGGGTGAAGGGCGCACCGCCGTAAAGGCCGACGCCGGGACGGGTGACGTCGAAATGATACTCGGGCCCCAGCAGGATGCCCCCCGTCGCCGAAAGCGAGCGGGGCACGTTGCAGCCCTCGGTCATCTGGCGGAACGTGTCGAGCTGGGCGCGGTTCTGGCCCAGGTGCGGCTCGTCCGAGCAGGCAAGGTGGCTCATGATCAGCACCGGCCCCTGGGCCAGGGCCGCGGCCCGCACCGGCGCCCAGTCCGAGGGTTCCATGCCCAGGCGGTTCATGCCGCTGTCGAGCTGCACGCCGAAAGCATGGCCGGGAAGGAACTGGAGGTGACGGCTGAGCTGCTCGGGAGAGTTCAGCATCGGCACCAGCCCGTGGTCGCGCAGAAGCGCGGCGTCACCCGCCATGTGCCCCGAAAAGACCAGGATCTGCGGCCCTTCGTCCAGCGACCCGCCCAATGCCTGGCGCAGCGCCGCGCCCTCCTCGGCCAGGGCCACGAAGAAGCGGCGCGCGCCGGCCCGCGCCAGCGCCTTGCCGACGATGCCGGCGTTCAGCCCGTAGCCGTCGGCCTTGACCACCGCGCCGGTTTCGACGCTGCCCGCCGACAGGCGGTCGAGGGCGCGCCAGTTCGCAACAAGCGCGTCGAGATCGATGGAGAGAATGCCTTTGGCCATGTCAGCGGTATCCGAAGGGTTGGGGTCGAGGTCAAGGGCAAACCCGGGCTTTCAGGTTGCGGCCCGAAGCGCAGGGGAGGGGGCGCGCCCGGCCTGCGCGCGCGGCGCAACCGGGCCGCGGGATCAGAACCCCACGTCGGGCCCGCCGCCACCCTCGTTGTTTTGCCAGGGGCGCACCAGGTTGCCGAAGCGGGTGAACTGGCCCTCGAAGCTCAGCTCCACCGTGCCGATGGGGCCGTGGCGCTGCTTGCCGATGATGACCTCGGCCTTGCCGTGCAGACGCTCCATCTCGGTCTGCCACGTGGCCATCGCCTCAAGATCGTGATCGCCGGGCTTCTCGCGTTCCTTGTAGTATTCCTCGCGGAACACGAACATCACCACGTCGGCGTCCTGCTCGATCGAGCCCGATTCACGCAGGTCCGAAAGCTGGGGGCGTTTGTCTTCGCGGTTCTCGACCTGACGCGACAGCTGCGACAGGGCGATGACGGGGATGTCCAGTTCCTTGGCGATGGCCTTGAGGCCTTGGGTGATCTCGGACACCTCGTTGACGCGGCTGTCCTTGGCCGTGGCCGGGCGGACAAGCTGCAAATAGTCGATGATCAGCACGTCCAGCCCGTGGGTCCGCTTCAGGCGGCGGGCGCGGGCGGCCAGCTGGCTGATCGGCAGGGCGGGCGTGTCATCGATGTAAAGCGGGCAGGATTCCAGCGACTTGGCAGCCTCGACAAAGCGGCGGAACTCGGTCTCGGTCATGTCGCCGCGGCGGATCTGTTCGCTGGGCACCTCGGCGGCCTCGGAAAGGATCCGCGCGGCCAGCTGCTCGGCCGACATCTCGAGCGAGTAGAAGCCGACGACGCCGCCGTCGACCGTGCCGTCCGAGCCGTCGGGCGTGCGCCCGCGCTTGTAGGCCTTGGCGATGTTGAAGGCGATGTTGGTGGCCAGCGACGTCTTGCCCATCGAGGGCCGGCCCGCCAGGATCAGAAGGTCCGAGCGGTGCAGGCCGCCCAGCTTCTTGTCCATGTCGATCAGACCTGTCGAGACGCCGGCAAGCCCGCCCTCGCGCTGATAGGCGGCGTTGGCGACGTTGACGGCGTCGGTCACGGCCTTCAGGAAGGACTGGAAGCCGCTGTCGGTCTTGCCCTGTTCGCCCAGCTTGTAAAGCGCCTGTTCGGCCTCGACGATCTGGTCCTTGGGCTCGCTTGCGACCTCCATCTCCCGCGCCTTGGCCGAGATGTCGCCGCCCAGCCGGATCAGCTCGCGCCGGATCGCCAGATCATAGATCATCTGCGCATAGTCCCGCGCCGCGAAGGCCGAGATCGCCGCGCCCGCAAGACGCGCCAGGTAGGCCACGCCGCCCAGCTCGCCCAGGCCGGGATCCTCCTCGAGGAAAGGTTTCAGCGTGACGGGAGAGGCCAGGGCGTTCTTCTGGATCCGCGCGGCGGCGATCTCGAAGATACGCGCGTGCACCGGCTCGTGGAAATGCTCGGCCCCGACGATCGAGGCGATGCGGTCGTAAAGGTCGTTGTTGGTCAGGATCGCGCCCAGCAGCTGCTGCTCGGCCTCGATGTTGTGGGGCATGGATTCGGCCCCCGCCACGCCCGCCAGCGGCAGGTTGGCCGAGGCGACGGTCATGCCCGTGCCGGTCGCGGGGGCGGTGGCCGCACCGGCCTCGCCCTCCGCTCCCGATTCCTGCGCCTTGCCCGGAATCGTGCTGATCTCGTTCATTGTCTGTCCCCGCTCACCTCACCCGGCGGCCATTGCGGCCATCGGGCGCGCGGACGTCGCCCAGGGCGCGTCCGACATTATCAGGCCCGTCTCTCCGTCACCGCGGGCCGGCTGTAAAGCCCCACCCGCGCCGGTCATCCTCACGGCGGCAAGGATACGCCATCCGGGGGGCTCGGGGCAAAATGTATGTTCTTGTGGAAAGCCTGTGGGCAAAACACGGGCGAGGGCAGGCCTGCCCCCTTGCCGGGGACCGAGGCCCGCCTTGCCGATCATCCCGCCGGGACCCGCCCCTGGGGGCGCCGGTCAGCCCTTGCGCGCGTCCTGCCAGGCGCGGGGATCATCGAGAAAGCTGCGCACCTCGGCCAGGGTCTCCGCATCGAAGGCGCCGGTCTCGGTCGCGGCGTCCAGCACGTCCCACCAGGTGCACAGGTGATGCAGCTTTACGCCATGATCGCCCAGCGTCTTCTCGGTCTCGGGGAAGATGCCGTAATAGAAGACGACCGCCGTGTGGCCACAGCTCGCCCCGGTCTCGCGGATCGCGTCGACAAAGCTCAGCTTCGATCCGCCGTCGGTGGTCAGATCCTCGACAAGAAGCACCCGGTCGCCCTCGGCCATCGCGCCCTCGATGCGGGCGTTGCGCCCGTAGCCCTTTGGCTTCTTGCGCACATAGCTCATGGGCAGGCCCATGCGCTCGGCCACCAGCGCGGCGAAGGGAATGCCCGCCGTCTCGCCGCCCGCGATGTTGTCGAAGGCCTCGAAGCCCGCGTCGCGCATCACCGTGCAGGTCAGGAAATCCATCAGCGTCGCGCGCACCCGCGGAAAGCTGATGATCCGGCGGCAGTCGATATAGGTGGGCGAGGGCAGGCCCGAGGCCAAGGTGAAAGGCTCGCGCGCATTGAAATGCACGGCCTCGATCTCCAGCAGCATGCGGGCGGTCAGGCGGGCGATGGTCTTGGCGTCGGGATGGGTGCTGGGGATCATGGAAGGGCCTCGGTCATTGAACGCCCCCCTTTAGACGCAAACCCCGTCCCAAGGAAAGACCCCGGCCGCCCCCGACCCCCGCCCGGCTTCATTGTCGCAAAAATATCCCCGCCGGAGGCTGACCACCCCAAAACCCGCGACACAGCCGGTCAGGCGCGCAGCCGCAACCAGGCCCGACCACGCAGGCTTGAGGACACAGGCCCGCTCACAAAAGGTCCGATTCCGATCAGTCCGCCCGCACCCGCCAGTGCAGCGGGAAGCCCGGATCGAACAGCGTGACGCGGCCCTGGGCCGTGTCGATCCCGGCGGGGAAGACCACCGGCTCGTCCTGGCGCTCCAGGGTCAGGGTCGCCTCGTTCGGCTTCAGCCCATAGTGGTGGGGCCCGTTCAGGCTGGTGAAATCCTCCAGCCGGTCAAGCCGGCCCGCCGCCTCGAAGACCTGGGCCAGGCAGGCCATGGTGTTGGTGGCCGAGAAGACGCCGGCGCAGCCGCAGGCGCTCTGCTTGGCCTCGTCGAGGTGCGGCGCGCTGTCGGTGCCGAGAAAGAAGCGCGCGTCACCCGAGACCGCGGCCTCGACCAGCGCCACCCGGTGGCGTTCGCGCTTGGCGACCGGCAGGCAGTAGTAATGGGGGCGCAGCCCGCCCGCCAGCAGGTCGTTGCGGTTGATGATCAGGTGATGGGTGGTGATCGAGGCCGCGATTCCCGCGCCCCCGTCGCGCACGTAATCCACCCCGTCCTGGGTGGTGACATGCTCCAGCGTGACCTTCAGCCCCGGGGTGCGCTTGCGGATGGGGTCGAGCACCTTTTCCAGGAACACCGCCTCGCGGTCGAAGATGTCGACATCGCCGGCCGTGACCTCGCCATGGACGCAGAGGTTCAGCCCGATCTCGGCCATGCGGTCAAGCACGCCGCGCACCTTGTCGAAATCCCGCACCCCCGAGGCAGAGTTGGTCGTGGCCCCCGCCGGGTAGAGCTTGACCGCGTGGATGATCCCCTGCTCGTGGGCGCGGGCGACATCCTCGGGGTCGGTCTCCTCGGTGAGGTAAAGGGTCATCAGCGGGGTGAAATCGGCCCCCTCGGGCAGGGCAGCCCGGATCCGGTCGCGGTAGGCCATGGCCTGGGCACCTGTGACAACGGGTGGCACCAAGTTGGGCATGATGATGGCGCGGGCGAAGTCGCGGGCGCTTTCGGGCAGCACCGCGCGCAGCATGTCGCCGTCGCGCAGGTGAAGGTGCCAGTCATCCGGCCGCTTGAGGGTCAGGCTCTGCATGGCTGTGCTCACTCCGTCGTCGTTCCCCGCCGGTCGGCGCCCGAAGCTCGGACCCGCCTGACCGGACCCGGCCGGTCGTTGCCGGGGTCGAGGGGGCCTGGTTGCATCAGAGGAGGACATACACGATCGCGCGGGGGCTTGGCCAGTGCCGGCGCGGGGCCGGAAACGCAAATGCGGTGTCTTGCGGATCGTGTCCCCGCGCCCCGGCGGGACCTGCGTAGACCCCGGCGGGGGAGCCTCCGGCGGGGATATTTTCACGACAATGAAGGTGATGCGGGGACTGGTCCGGGCGGATGGCGCGGGCAGGGCGGTCAGGCCGATTGCAGGACCTTCACGCGCTGGGGCGGCAGTTGCCGGCCTTCGGCGTCAAGCTGGGCGCAGGCGCGGCTGTAGGCATCGCGGATGCGCTGGCCGACGATGTAGGTCATCATCGCGCGCGCCGCCATGGCGGTCAGGTAGGGCCGTTCGCGGCGTTCGCACTCGGCCAGCAGCCGACGCAGGTAGCGCCGTACCCGGCGGCGGCGGCGGAACCAGCGGTAGAACATCAGCCGGTCGAATATGCCCTCGTCGATGGCGACGACCATCTCGGCCAGAAAGCCGGTGGTGTCGACTTCTTCGGCGGTGTCGGGGCCCTGAAGGCGGATCGGCAGGTGCTGGACATGGGGGGCGCCGAAGAGGGCCGCGTGCATCGCGTCCTCGGTCTCGAGCGGGTCGTAGATGACGAAGACCTCGGCAGCCGCCTCTGACATGGCGGGGCCGTAGCCGTAGCGGGTGGTGAAATCGAGGCGCCGGGCCTGACGGTGGCGCCCGTCCCAGCCGGCGCGGTCGGGCGAGAGGGTGGCTCGGGGGCTGAACAGCACGACGCTGGCACCGGGGGCCGCGACCGAGAAGGCGGCGGCGGCATAGGCGCCCATCTGCGAGCCCATGAAGATGACCTTGTCGAAATCCTCGAAGAAGGCGTCGTCGACCAGCCGGTCGAAGAAGCCGTAGAGGGCGGGGTCGCGGAACCAGGTCTCCTCGGTCGCGACGACGCAAAGCTGCGCCCAGCCGGCGGTCTTGCGCAGGTGATGACCCAGCGGGCAGATGTCGGCCAGGCCCATGTCGTCGGGCCCCGCCTGCACGAAGGTCACGAGCAGGGTGGCGCGGTCATCCTCGGAAAGGGTGGTGTCGGCATCGAGGAAGATCGCCATGTGACGGCGGCCGATATTCTCGAAAAACCCAAGCTCATCCCCGGCACGTTCCAGCGATCGCTCAAGGGTCGGGCCCGAGTGATTCAGAAGATCTTGCTCACTCTGTTCTTTATCCATGGAAAACTATCCGCCCCCTTCACGCAGCATCATACTTAATTCCATCTCGCGGCACAAACAGGCGGCAATAAGAAGAAAGCTGGAAAATCTGTGGTGAAAGATGGGAAACAGTTGGGGGACGGGGGGGTGGCCGTTTTCGGGTGCGGGGCGGCCGGGTCACCCGGCCGTCGGCGGTGATGCGAGGTGTCTGCCGTGCGGGGCGTGGTGCGGCGACGGGCGGGTGATTCCCCGGGGCGCGCCCCTTACAGCGACCAGCCGCCCGCCGTGCTGTGGCCAAGGCAGGTGACGCCGGGCAGCGCCGCGATCCGGTCCCAGTCGGCGGCGTAGTTGCGGCCGCATTCCTCGACCACCTCTTCGGGCAGGGGGCGAAAGGGCGCGTGGTCGGGTCCCGGCGGGCACATCTGGGCCGCGTGGGCGATCAGCCGTTCGTCGCGCAAGTCGCGTCCGTCCTCGGCCCAGCGGTCCAGCAGCACGTGGGCGTCGGCGGTCAGGCCCGGGCGGGTGCGCCGGTCGAGGAACTCGAACCCCTCGGGCAGGGGGGCGCCGATGACGGCGCGGGCGATGTCGTCGCGGTGGGCGGCGTAATCCTCGTATCGCCAGACGACCAGGGGCAGGCCGCCCAGCTCCTCCAGCAGACGCTCGATCATGGTCGACCAGCGCAGATCTGCCGGGTCGGTATTGGAGACGAAGCGCGCAAAGCCCTGGTAGGGGCCGTGCAGGAGGCTTTCGCTGTAGGCCGAGGGCAGAAAGCGCGCGACGTTGCGGATCGCCAGGAACAGCGTCAGCTCGTGCCCCTCGAAAAGGGCGCAGGTGCGCGCCACGCGCCCCGGCGACCAGGGGTAGAGATGGGCACCCCGGGCGACACGCGGCAGGTTACCGACGATGTTCTCGTCGCTCAGCACCAGCCGGGGGCAGCCCTGGGCCGCGCCGTGGACGAGTGTCGCGGCCTGGTCGCGCAGCTCCGCTTCGGGGCCGCCGTCGCGCAGGGCGGCATGCAGGGGGGCCAGGGTCTTGCGATATTGCCCGGGCGGCAGGAAGCGGGTGCCCACGGTCTTCAGCAGCGACTGGTTGTTGCGCAGGCTTTTCTGCAGGTGGGTCGTGGCCGTCTTGTGCACGCCGATGTGCAGCTGCAGGGCGGGGCGGTCCATGGTGTCTCCTTCGGCGTGGCGGCTTAGGCGGTGTGGCGCGGCGGGTCGGAATTCGGGCCGGCATGGCGGCTATCGGCAGGTGCAGCCTAGAAAGTTTTGCGCCCGGGTGGAACGCGCCATTGTTGCCCTATGGCCCGCCTTGCGCCGGATTTCCGCGCGGGTGCGCGCGAAATGCCTTACTTTCGCGCCGGCGCGTGGGTAGTCTTGCCCCAGGCCGGGCCCGTTGCCCTGCCGCTGGCAGAGCCGCCCGGCAAGGCGGCCGCCACGTCGCCCGTGACCGCACCAGTGAAGAGGATTGCCATGACCCGTGCCGAGCCCAAGACGGCCTTCGACGACGGCCGCACGACCGGGGCCGAGGATGGGGACGCCCGGGAGGATTCGGTGCAGGACGATCCCGACGGCGAGACGGGCGAGGAGGCGGGGGCGATGCCGCTGTGGTTCGACGAGCTGTCGCCCGGCGGCAATGGTGAAGGGTTCTTCGAGAAGGGCGGCAAGCATTCGCTGATGTTCGTGCGCCGGCCGGTCCGGCGTCTGCTGGTCAGCTTCGACAATCTGGCCAACGTCAACGACAGCAGCGCCGAGCGGGTGCCCTGGGCCTTCAAGTTCGCCCGCGACCAGAAGATCTCGCACCTGGGCATCATGGCCCATGTGGCCGACTGGTACCGCGACGCGGATCTGATCGCGCGCATGCAGCGCCTGGCCGAGGAAGGGTTCTTCGACGGCTACGACCGGGTGGTGTTCGCCGGCACCTCGATGGGGGCCTACGCGGCGATCGCCTTCGGCTCGCTGGTGCCGGGGGCGCATGTGGTGGCCTTCAACCCCCAGTCGACGCTGGATACCGAGCTGGTCCCGTGGGAGACGCGCTATTGGTCCGGGCGGCGCCAGGACTGGAGCCTGCCGCTGGGAGACGCGGCAAAGCTGACGTCCGGGCTGGGCAAGGTCCATATCTTCTATGACCCGTTCTTCGATCTGGATCTGAAGCATTTCAACCGCTTCTCGGGCGACAACATCATCGGCTACAAGTGCTGGTTCTCGAACCACAAATCGGCGGTGTTCATGCGCCGTATCTCGGGGCTGAAGCCGGTGATGTATAAGGCATTGTTCGAGGAGCTGACGCCCCTGGACTTCTACCGCATCTACCGGGCGCGGCGGGGGCTGCGCTGGTATCGTGGCGGGCTGGCAAAGTATTTCGACGACCGGGGCCGCACCCAGATGTCCGAGCGGGCAACCCAGGCGTTCCGCGTCAACCTGCGGCGCATGGAGGCCGAGGCGGAAAGCGCGGGGCAGGCCGCGGACGCGCCGGAAAAACCGAAAGCCAGGCAGGCGGCCGGGAAAGGGTCCAAGGACCCCAAGACCGAGAAAGGCGCTTCCCCGGCGCCCGCCTTGCACCCGGCGCCCGTGCGCAACGACAAGAAGCTGATCCTGACCACCATGAAGAACGAAGGTCCCTTCATGCTGGAGTGGATCGCCTACAACCGCGCGATCGGTTTCACCGATTTCCTGATCTATACCAACGACTGCACCGACAACACCGACCTGATCGGCAAGCGGTTGCAAGAACTGGGCATCGCCCGGCACGAGGACAACCGTTTCAAGAAAGGCGCCAGCCCCCAGCGGGTCGCCCTGCGGCGGGGGTTCAACCACGAGTTCACCCAGGACGCCGACTGGCTTATCTGCGCCGATTGCGATGAGTTCCTGAACGTCCGCACCAAGGGGGGCACCCTTGACGATCTGATCGAGACCACGGGCTATGCCGACGCCATCTCGCTTTGCTGGAAGATCTTCGGCGCGGGCGGACAGGTGGATTACCGCGAAGGCTTCGTGACCGAGCAGTTCGAATGGGCCGCCCCCGAGGTCTATTTCGAGAAATACAAGGCCCGGGGCCTCAAGACACTTGTGCGGCGCAACGACAAGCTGCTGCGCCTCAGCGTGCACCGGCCCAAGTTCCATCAGGACCGCACCGATCTGGTCTGGAAGGACGCGGGCGGGCAGGAGATGCCACCGGGCTACATGACCCAGGGCTGGTCCGCCCACAAGAATTTCAGCCACGACAACGCGCGGCTGCATCATTACGCCGTGCGCTCGGCCGACAGCTTTCTGGTCAAGCGTGACCGGGGCCGGACCAACCATATCGATCGGGATCAGGGGCTGCTTTACTGGGCGGACATGAACCTGAATCAGGAAAAGGACACCTCGATCGCGCCGCATCTGCCGAAGGCGCGGGCCGAGTTCGAGATGCTGATGAGCGATCCGGAACTCAAGCGCCTGCACGACGGGGCCGTTGCCATCCACCGGGCCAAGATCGACGAGCTGAAGGCACGCGAGGGCTGGACCGATTTCCACAGCCAGATCGTCGCCATCAACCCGCCGGGGGAAGACCCCGTGGACAAGACCGCACTGGTCGGACCCGAGGACGCCCAAGGGGGAGAGGCGGGTTGAGCCAGCCGCAGGTCATCCTTCACGGCGGCTTTCACAAGACCGCCACCAGCCACGTGCAATCGACGCTGGGGCGAAACTCGGGCTATCTGGCCAAGCGCGGGGTGGGCTACGTGCATCACCGCGACACCCGCAAACAGCTGACGATCCCCTGTCAGGTCAACGCCTATGAAAAGCTGGGGCTGGACTGGTCGCCCCGGATCTCGGACGCCGAGCTTGCCGCCCATTCCAAGGCGTTTTTCGACCCGCTGATCGCATCGGGCCACAGCCGGATCATCCTCAGCGACGAGAACATGGCCGGCCATTGCGGCCATTGCGTCAAACGCGGCGTGCTTTACCGCTGGCGCCGGGCGCTCATCCAGAATTTCGCCGAACAGATCCCGCTGCCGGTGGCCGAGGTGCATATCGCGGTGCGCAACTATGCCGACTTCTTCGCCTCGGCTTACGTGGAATACCTGCGCTCGGTCACGGGTGAGTGGTTCATCAGCGAAGAGAAGATGAAGCGCCAGGTGCTGGAGAACATGCCAAGCTGGCAGAACGTGCTGAAAACCATCCAGACCTTCTTTCCCGATAGCCGCATCCACGTCTGGCGGCACGAGGATTTCCGCAAGCTGGAACCGCGCCTGTTCCAGAACCTAGTCGGACCCGACGTCGACATCTCGAAGCTGAAGCCGCCCAAGGATGGCAACAAGCGTCCCACCGCCTCGGGGCGGGCGGTGGCCGAGCTTTTGCGCTTGATCTACGAGCAGGGCGCCGACGAGGCGCTGCGCCAGCGGGTCGAGCTTCAGGAACGTTACCCGCGCGGCGCGGAATACGGCGGCTACGATCCCTGGACCCCCCAGGAGCGCGAGCATCTGACCCATTTCTACGACAAGGACGTGGCCGAACTGGCGGCCGAGCCGGGGCTGACCCTGATCCGGCCCGAAACCGCCAGCGCGGCCTGAGCCGCAGGACGACAGAATACAGGAAGACAGGAACAGCCAGTGGCAGGACCGGAATACGAAATCGCGATGCTGTGGGTCAAAGGCCCGCTGAGCTTTGTCGAACAACTCTGCGCCAAGTCCTTTCTGGACGCGGGCCAGCATGTGAAGCTTTACCATTATGGCGAGCTTGAGAATGTGCCCGACGGGGTCGAGGTGGTGGATGGCAACGAGGTGCTGTCGATTGACAATTTCATCCAGCACGGGCGCACCGGGTCCTTCGCCCTGTTCTCGGATGTCTTCCGCTATCACCTGCTGCAACAGAACGACCGGGTGATCTGGGCCGACACCGACGCCTATTGCCTGCGCCCCTTCACCACCGACACCGGCCATTTCTACGGCTGGGAGAGCGAGCGTCACATCAACGGCGGCGTCCTGGGCCTGCCGCGCGACAGCGACGCGCTGGGCCAGCTTCTCGAGATGACCGAGGATGAATTCGGCATCCCCGAATGGTACCCCGAGCATGAGCGCAAGCGCCTGCAGGCGCTGGCCGACGCGGGCACGCCCGAGCATGTCTCGGAAATGGACTGGGGGGTCTGGGGGCCCCATGCCATCAGCCATTACCTGCACAAGACCGGTGAGGCGCGGTTCGCGCTGCCGCGCCACATGCTCTACCCGATGGGCTTTGCCGACCGGCGCAAGATGATGCGGGCGGCGGGCCATTCCAAGATCGCGGCCATGGTCAAGCCCGACAGCTTCTCGATCCATTTCTACGGGCGGCGGATGAAACGCTTCATCGCCAACCACGGCGGGCGGCCCGAGGAGGGCAGCTACCTGCACATGCTGCTGGACAAGCACGGGATCGACATGGCGAAGGCGCCGGTCAAGACCACGCCTCTGCCGGGGGCGCTGAAGCCGGGTGCGGCCCGGGCCGAACGTGCCAAGGGCGCGCCCGCGGCTTCGGCGACGACGGGCAGGGGCGGCACCACGTTGAAGACCAAAAGGCCGGCACCGGCCACGGCTGGCAAGGTGATTGCCAGGGCGGAGGCCAAGACGGGAACCGCGGCGCCGAAGCCCGGAACGCGCCGACCCGACCTGACCGAACTTGCCAATCGCTTCGGCTCGGACAAGGGCTCGGACAAGCACCGCTATACCGAGCTTTATCACATGCTCTTCCAGCCCTACCGCGATCGCAAGATCACGCTGATGGAGATGGGCCTGCTGATCGGCGGGCCCGAGCATGGCGAGGACCCCGACCGCGAGACCCCGGACCTGCCGTCGATCCGCATGTGGCTGGAATATTTCCGCAATGCCCGGATCATCGGGCTGGATGTCTCGGATTTCAGCTGGTTCCGGCACGACCGCTTCCGCTTCGTGCGTTGCGACATGGACAGCCGCGCCCAGCTTGCCAAGGCGGGCGACAGCCTGCCGGTCTGCGATATCATCATCGACGACGCCAGCCACGCCAGCCATCACCAGCAGAACGCCTTCCTCGAGATGTTCCCGCGCTTGAAATCAGGCGGGCTCTACATCATCGAGGACCTGCGCTGGCAGCCCGAAACCTACGAGCGCCCGCGCATCACCAAGACCGCCGACCTGTTCCAGAGCTATCTGGCCGAACGCAAGTTCGCCCATAACGACCCCGAGGTCGCCGCAGCCTTCGACGCCCTGCGCGACGACATCTCGGGCTGCTTCATCCACCAGGTGAGATACCTGAAGGACCGCAAGGACCAGATCGCTGTAATCCATAAGCGGTGATGGGGTCGTGGTTAGCGGTGCCGTTTCGTGTCGGGAAAACGGACCGTGGGGCGGTTGGGCCATGTAAACAGTTGTGTGATCCCGGACATGGTCACCTCTTGCAGTGCAAGGTTCGGGCACCAGATCCGTTAGCGGCGGCTAAGGAGCCACGCCTCGTGGCAGCTTAGTGGACGGAGCAGACCTTGGTCGAGAATACACCAATGTCCGCTTGCAGGAGACGTTGCTAGAAACGGTGGTTTTCGGAAGTTCATGCATATGGACTCATAGCCAACGAGTTAGTGGTGTTGGTTCAGTTCCTAATTAGATACTCGTGATGTTCAGGAGAGTTGGAGAGATAGATGTTCGGTATATTTAAACGAAAACAATCGTTGCCAAAATAATCTCTTTCCAAAAACCGGCGTTTTCGCCTGTGACAGAAACGACGAGTTTTGGCTCATCAGACATTCCGAGTTTGTCAGATCAAAGCCGAAAAAAACCGACAACCATTTTTTAATCGTTGCCGGTTTTTTTGAAGTCGCGAGGAACTCAGTTATTGGCTGTCAATGGATCGATGACCTGTGAAATCCTTGTGATGTTCGACACCGGAATGCCACTCAGCTCTGCATGCTTGTTGATCTCTTCCTCGCTCTCCGCAAGATAGACACAGAACGTTTTCTCTCCTGCCACATAAGAGTGCTGCCACTGTATGCTGGGGCCGAGTGTGGCCAGTGCCTTATTTGACGCCCGGGCGGCACCGCAAAGCTCAGTAAGGGAAAACTCGCCGATGCCAGGAATGTCGCGTTCGATAATGAAGCGGTCCATTTGATGATTTCCTTTGGTGGTGCAAATGATGTTGCTCCATGACCGTGCATGACCTCCGGCCAAATTCAAAACCCTAATTTGTTTAGCCTACTAAAGGTTTCCTAACGCAGTTATCATTGACATTTTGCGGACTAAAGATATTCTTTACCTATGGTAACCTTAACCCACCTAAAGTCACTCCAAGCGGTTGAGCTCTCTATCCGTAAGGGTTCACTTAAAGCTGCGGCCGACACGCTGGGCATCACGCCTGCCGCAGTCGGACAGCGTGTTCGAACGCTCGAAGACTATCTTGGGTCCGATCTTTTGCTGAGGGGGCGTTCGGGCCTGCGTCCGACGGCCCAGCTTGAAAACGCTCTTGCTGATTTGCAGATGGCCTTTGCCGCGCTCGAACGGGTGACAGATACGCTCGACTTCCAACGGGTCAGCGAAATACAGATTGTTGCGGACCCGGACTGGGCGGATTTATGGCTTGAACCGCGTCTCGGCACTTTCCGTGAAGCAAACCCCAACATTCTGTTCTGTATAAATGGATCGGGAGACGTGCCGCTGAGATTGGGCGTACCCGATATACGTATCGACTACGGAGAAGGCCCCGGAGAAGCTCTGTTCACCGATGCCTTTCTACCTGTGACCGGTCCGGATAACGCACGTCGTATTGCAGGCTGGGACCCTGTACTTCAGATGGAAGGGATGCCGCTCCTGCATCTGAAAAGACAGCGGGACGATGTTGATCATCCCGGATGGGTCGAATGGTTTCAGAAATTCGGCCATCGTGAAAGCGGCCCGGATCGTGGTGTTCATTATCCGAATGCCCGGCTTGCATTGGATGCGGTACGCCAGAACGTTGGATTTTTTGTATGCGGCTTGTCTCTGGTCCTAAGTGATTTGGAAGACGGTTCAATCGTCAATCCTTTTAGCTTGGATAAACACCTGATAGCGCCGCATCCCTATAGGCTAATACTTCGGGCGGATGCCGCAAAGCGACCGCAGGTGCAAAGGTTTGCCGCGTGGCTTCGAAGCAAGGCAATCGAAACACGCGATGAAATCCAGAAGTTGGGGGATTGCAGTTCTGATTGAACGTTTCGTGAGGTTTTGCCTGCCCATGCCTCGTGGATAAAAACCCTTGCCAAACTCCATGTACTTAAGACGGTCGTTTTTTGGCTCTCCGCTATGATTAACCGAAATCAGTGAAAAGTCTTGTGCCACAAACCCTTAGCAAAATCGCCGTCAGTTTTGTCACGTTTTTGGTCGCACCATCAAAAGCTGCCGTTCGTACATCCCGCAGTATCGGTCAAAGAGGGCTCAAAGCGGATGTTGCATCTCCGAGGGTGCGATTGCCAAGCAGCAGCCCGAAATGCAAAAGGGCCACCCTGCGGGGGGCGGCCCTCTTTGAAGCGAAAACGGTCAGCCTAGGTTCAAGCTTTGGGCACCCTTAGGGCCCGTCTGCTCTGGGCCAGAGCGTTTCAGAAAAACGCCTGCAGCCCGGTCTGGGCGCGGCCCAGGATCAGGGCGTGCACGTCGTGGGTGCCCTCGTAGGTGTTGACCGTCTCGAGGTTGACCATGTGGCGCATGATCTGGAATTCCTCGGAGATGCCGTTGCCGCCGTGCATGTCGCGGGACATGCGGGCGATGTCCAGTGCCTTGCCGCAGTTGTTGCGCTTGATCAGCGAGACCATCTCGGGGGCGCCGCGGCCCTCGTCCATCAGGCGGCCGACGCGCAGGGCGGCCTGCAGGCCCAAGGTGATCTCGGTCTGCATGTCCGCGAGCTTTTTCTGGAAAAGCTGGGTCTGGGCCAGCGGCTTGCGAAACTGCTTGCGGTCAAGGCCGTATTGGCGCGCCGCGTGCCAGCAGAACTCGGCCGCGCCCATGACGCCCCAGGCGATGCCGTAGCGGGCGCGGTTGAGGCAGCCAAACGGACCCTTAAGGCCCGATACGTTGGGCAACAGGGCGTCTTCGCCGACCTCGACATTGTCCATCACGATCTCGCCGGTGACCGAGGCGCGCAGCGACAGCTTGCCGCCCACCTTGGGGGCCGAAAGACCCTTCATGCCCTTTTCCAGCACGAAGCCGCGGATCTGGTTGTCATGCTCTTCGGACTTGGCCCAGATCACGAAGACATCGGCGATGGGGCTGTTCGAGATCCACATCTTCGAGCCGGTCAGGCGGTAGCCGCCATCGGTCTTGACGGCGCGGGTCTTCATGCCGGCGGGGTCCGAGCCCGCGTCGGGCTCGGTCAGGCCGAAACAGCCGATCAGCGTGCCGGCGGCAAGGCCCGGCAGGTATTTTTTTCGCTGCTCTTCCGAGCCGTAGGCGTAGATCGGATACATCACCAGAGAGCTTTGCACCGACATCATCGAACGGTAGCCCGAGTCGACACGCTCGATCTCGCGGCCGACCAGACCGTAGGTGACATAGCTTGCGCCCAGCCCGCCGTATTCCTCGGGGATGGTGGTGCCCAGCAGGCCGGCCTCGCCCATCTCGGGGAAGATCTCGGGGGTGACGCTGGCCTCGCGGTAGGCGTCGATGACCCGGGGTTGCAGGCGCTTTTGCGCGAATTCGTGGGCCGCGTCCCGCAGCATCCGCTCATCCTCCGAGAGCTGATCCTCCAGCAGGAACGGATCTTCCCAGGAGAAGGCCGCCATGTCGGGGGCGTCCTTTGCGGCGCGGATCGGGGCGGTCTGGTTCATCTGCGGTCTCTCCTGGCAACATGTGTGGTGGCGGTATACGCCTCGCGGTTCCGCCGGGCAACGATCGGGATACCGGGGCGCGGGGCCGCGCCATCAAAGCCCTGCCTGCGACCAATGTCCAGAGGGGGCGGCCCGCCCCGGGGGCCCGCGGCGCTTGACGCAGGCGGCGGGGCGTGCAGCTTTGGAATTCACCGCGAAAGGAGCGTGACTTGACGGACATCTCAACCGCCGATGCCGTGCGCGACCGGCTGGCCGAGCAGGGCTATGTCGCCAGCCGCGCCCTTGCCGTCGTCACCTTCCTGGCCCTGCGCCTTGGCCGGCCGCTGTTCCTTGAGGGCGAGGCCGGTGTCGGCAAGACCGAGATTGCCAAGACCCTGGCCGCGGCCCTGGGCCGGCGCCTGATCCGGCTGCAATGCTATGAGGGTCTGGACGCGTCCTCGGCGGTCTATGAGTGGAACTTCGCCGCGCAGATGGTCGCGATCCGCACCGCCGAGGCCAGCGGCCAAGCCGACCGCGACGCGCTGAGGGCCGAGCTCTTCAGCGAGGAATATCTGGTCGAGCGGCCGCTGCTGGAGGCGATGCGGCCCCAGCCGGGCGGCGCGCCCGTGCTGCTGATCGACGAGATCGACCGCACCGATGCCCCGTTCGAGGCCTTTCTGCTGGAGGCGCTGTCGGATTTTCAGGTCACCATCCCCGAGCTGGGCACCATCGCGGCGCCTGAGCCGCCGATCGTCATCCTGACCTCGAACCGCACCCGCGAGGTGCACGACGCCCTCAAGCGGCGCTGCCTCTACCATTGGGTCGACTATCCGGATTTCGAACTGGAGATGCGCATCCTCGAGGGCCGCGCCCCCGAGGCCGCCGAAGCCCTGTCGCGCCAGGTCGTGGCCTTCGTGCAGCGGCTGCGGACCGAGGACCTGTTCAAGAAGCCCGGCGTGGCCGAGACCATCGACTGGGCCAAGTGCCTGCTGGCGCTGGATGTGATCGACCTCAGCCCCGAGGTCATATCGGACACGCTGGGCGCCATCCTGAAATATCAGGACGACATCCAGAAGGTGCAGGGCGCCGAGGCCGCGCGTCTTTTGGACGAAGTTTCGCGCGAGCTGGGCGCGCCGGCGTGAGGACGGGGCGCCCCCGGGGCGGGCCATGACGACGGCGCGGCCGGAACTGCCCTCGCTCGAGATCCCCGAGGAGGGGCAACTGGCGCGCAACATCCTGCATTTCGCGCGCGCCCTGCGCCGCGCCGGTCTGCCCGTGGGACCCGACCGGGCCATCGGTGCGATCCGCGCGGTCGAGGCGGCGGGCTTCTCGGAGAAGGCCGATTTCTACTGGACGCTGCATGCCTGTTTCGTCTCGCGGCCCCAGCACCGGCCCGTCTTTGCCCAGCTGTTCCGCCTTTACTGGCGCGACCCGCGCTACATGGAACAGATTATGTCGCTGCTGCGCCCCTCGGTCCGGGGGGTGCAGCAGGACCGCAAGGCCCGCGACGCCGAAAAGCGCGCGGCCCAGGCCCTGCTGGGCGACAGGGCCGACGATCACGTCCCGCCCGACCCCGAGGAAAAGGAAGACGACAGCCAGGAGCTGGTCCTTGATGCCACGGGCAGCCAATCGGCGCGCGAACGGCTGCGCAGCCTGGATTTCGAGCAGATGAGCCTGGAGGAGATGGCGGAGGCGCGGCGCGTTCTCGCCACGCTCAGCCTGCCGGTGCCGCCGCTGATCTCGCGCCGCATGACGCCGGACCGGCGCGGGCGGCTGCCCGACTGGCGGGCCAGCCTGCGCGACAGCCTGCGCAGCGGAGGCGAGATGCGCCCGCCGCGCATGCGAAGCCTTGGCCGCCGCTGGCCCAACCTGGTGGTGCTGTGCGACATCTCGGGGTCGATGTCGCAATATTCCCGCGCCGTTCTGCATTTCGTTCACGCCGTCTCGAACCGGCAGGGACAGGGATGGGCCGGGGTGCATGCCTTCACCTTCGGGACCGAGCTTACCAACGTCACCCGCCACATGGGCCAGCGCGATGTCGATGCGGCCCTGCGCCAGGCCGGGGCCAAGGCCCGCGACTGGGAAGGGGGGACGCGCATCGGTGCCGCGCTGCACGCGTTCAACCGGGACTGGTCGCGCCGGGTGCTGGGGCAGGGGGCGGTTGTCCTTCTCATCACCGACGGGCTGGATCGGGACGCGCCGGACCTGCTGGATCGCGAAATGCGACGCCTGCGCCTTTCGGCGCGGCGGCTGATCTGGCTGAACCCGCTGCTGCGCTGGGACGGGTTTGCGGCCCGCGCCACGGGCATACGCGCCATGCTGCCCCACGTAGACAGTTTCCGCGCCGGGCATAACATCGCCTCGTTCGAGGGGTTGGCGCGTGCCTTGTCGGATCCCGGGGACATGGGCGAAAAAGCGCGACTTCTTGCCGATCTCGCAAAATCGGAAAATGGGTAGGGAACAGCAACCTTACGTGGACGTTGGGTGCCGAAGCAGAAAAACCCACGGAGGGGAACAAAATGCATCGTTCACTCACTTTCTCGACCGCTCTGGTCACCAGCCTGTCCATGCTGCTCAACTCCACGGCCATGGCACAGACCGCCGAGACCACCATGGAAGAGCCCAGCCCCGAGGTCCTTCAGGCTTGTGAAACGCCTGTTGGCGAGCCCTGCGAAGGCATTCCCGAGCTGACGGTCGAGCAGGCCGGCGAGCTGAAAGCCCAGCAGATGGACGCCGAGCTGAGCCAGGACATGGATCCCAACGTTCGCAGCCAGTCGATCCAGCAGGCCCGTATCCAGGCCGAGGACGCGCAGCGCGCCTATCTTCAGGCGCAGGCCGATGGTTCGGGCGTGACGACCGAGCAGTCGACGACCACCAGCACGGAAACCGCCGCGACCCCGACCGCGCCGGCAGCCAGTGAGCCGGCCACCGCCGAACCCACCGGCACGGCCACGGCCGACACCACCACCGATGGCACGGCCCCGACGGATGGCACCGCCACCGCGACGGCCGATTCCGGCACCGGTGACGCGGCGGCCACGACCGATGGCAGCACCACGTCCACCACTGCCGAGGCCGAGCCCGTTCCCGCCCACCAGCAGCGTGAGCAGACCAATGCCGAAAAGGCCGCTGGCGTCATGCCCGCAGCTGCCGCGGCTGCCGCCGCTGACAGCGGCAACGCCGAGGCTCAGGTCACCGAAGAGACCGTGACCGCCGACGAGGTCCGCACCAGCGACCAGGACTTCGCCAACGCCGTGGGCGAACAGCCCGCCACCACCGACGCGAATGCCAACGCAAACACTGGTGCGACCGCAACCGCCAGCTCGGGCAACAGTGGCCTGACCGACAAGGAAAAGGCGATCCTGGGTCTTGGCGCCCTGGCAATCGGTGCCGTGGCTCTGGCCAACCGTGACGTCGTGACCAACTCGGGCGACCGTGTGGTCGTGCGTGAAGGCAACGACATCGTCGTGCTGAAGGACGACAACGCCCTTCTGCGCCAGCCCGGCAGCACCGTCGAGACCGCGACCTACGCCGACGGCTCGACCAAGCAGACCATCACCCGCGAGGACGGCTCCAAGATCGTGACCGTCCGCGATGCCGAGCTGCGCGTTCTGCGCCGCATCCGGATCGAGGCCGATGGCACCGAGACCGTGCTTTTCGACGACACGGTCGAGTTCAAGCCGGTCGACCGCGTTGCCCTGCGCGATGCCGAGCTTCAGCCCGAGATCCAGTCCTCGGCTGACGAGGCTGCCCTGCGCGAGGCCCTGAGCCGCGATCCGAACCTTGGCCGCACCTACTCGCTGGCCCAGGTCCGCTCGACCCCCGAACTGCGCGCCGTCGCTCCGGCCGTCAGCCTCGAGGCCGTGACCTTCCGCACCGGTTCGGCCGCGATCGAGCCCGAGCAGGTCGATGCGCTGGTTCAGCTTGGCGAGGTGATCAAGACCAAGATCCAGGAGAACCCGAAAGAGGTCTTCCTGATCGAAGGTCATACCGATGCCGTTGGTGACGACGCCTACAACCTGGCCCTGTCGGACCGCCGCGCCGAGACCGTTGCGCTGGCCCTGACCGAGTATTTCGACGTGCCGCCCGAGAACCTCGTGGTTCAGGGCTATGGTGAGAAATACCTCAAGGTGCAAACCCAGGGCGATGAGCGTCGCAACCGCCGCGCTGTGGTCCGCCGGATCACGCCGCTGCTGACCGCTTCGCGCTAATCAGCACCTTTCCGGCCCCCTTGGCCGGATCAGGGAAGAACAGGCCGCGCCCCCCACCCGGGGGCGCGGTTTTTCGTTTTTGGCTTACGCCTTTGGCGCGGGTTGCAAAGGGGCGGCGGCAGGCGAATAGTCGGCCCATGGAGACGCATCACGACGACATTCCCGAACAGGCCCTGGCTTGGCACGAGGCCGGCATCGGCTCCGCTCTGGCCACGGTGGTGGAAACCTGGGGCTCGGCCCCCCGGCGCGTGGGCGCACAGCTTGCCGTCAGCGGCGAGGGGGGGATCGCGGGCTCTGTCTCGGGCGGCTGCGTTGAAGGGGCGGTGGTGGTCGAGGCGCAGGAGGCCATCGCCGACGGCGCGCCGCGCCTGCTGGAATTCGGTGTCTCGGATGACGAGGCATTTGCCGTGGGCCTGGCCTGCGGCGGCCGGATCCGGGTGCTGCTTGAGCCCATTGTGGCCGAGCGGGCGGAGAGCGGCGGCCTTCCCGTCGGCATCCTGCGCCAGATTATCGACCGCCGCACCGCGGGGCGCGCCCATGCCTATCTGGTCGACACCGTGACATGGACCCGTCGCGTCGTGACCGAGGATGGGGCCGATGAGGGACTGAACGAGAGGTTTCGCCTTGATCGCTCTGGCTTCGAGGGGGCGGAATTCGTCGCCATCGGCAATCCGCCCCTGCGCCTGGTTGTGGTGGGGGGCGTTCATATCGCCCAGGCGCTCCTGTCCATGGCCGACACACTGGGCTATGCCAGCTGCGTCATCGACCCGCGCGAAAGCTTCGCCAATGCCGAGCGGTTTCCGGGCCGTCACCTGGTCCATGACTGGCCCGACGCGGCGCTGAAGGCGCTGGCGCCCGATCACCGCACGGCCATCATCACCCTGACCCACGACCCCAAGCTGGATGATCCCGCGATCCTTGCGGCGTTGGAAAGCGACGCCTTCTACATCGGCTGCCTCGGATCGACCCGGACCCATGCCAAGCGGGTGGCGCGGCTGCGCGCGGCGGGCGTGTCCGAGGAAGGCATTGCCCGCATCAACGCTCCGCTGGGCCTCGACATCGGGGCGGCATCGCCGGCCGAGATCGCGCTGTCGGCCCTGGCCGAACTCACCCGCGCCCTGCGGCGCGGGCCATGATCTTCGGAATCCTCGACACCCGTGACTGTGCGGGGGCGATCCTGGCCCATTCGGTGCCTTTGCCGGGCGGGGGGCGCCTGCGCAAGGGGCAGGTCCTGGGCCGGGACGACATCGACATGCTGCTGGGGGCAGGGGTGGCGCGGATCACCGTCGCGCGGCTGGGGGCCGATGACCTGCATGAGGACGAGGCCGCGGCGCGGCTGGGCCAGGCCCTGGTGGCCGGGGCGGGGGATGCCACCGATACCGGCCTGCGCGCCAGCGCCGCCGCTACGGGTCGGGTCAACCTCTATGCCACCCGGACCGGCGTGGTCGAAATGGACGCCGACCGGATCCGCCGCCTCAACGCCATCGACCCGATGATCACCTTGGCAGTGACCCGGCCCTTCGCCCAATGCGCCGAGGGCGGGATGATCGGCACGGTCAAGATCATCTCCTACGGGGTGCAGGCCCGCGCGCTGGAAAAGGTGGCGGCCCTGGCCCGTGGCGCCATGCAGGTGCGGCCCGTCGTGCTGGCCGGCGCCGAGCTGATCGTCACGCGCACGGATGGCGCGGGCGGGGGTGCAGAGGAGGGACCCGAGGACAAGGGCATCGCCGCCGTGCGCGCCCGCCTTGCGGCCTTGGGGATAGCATTGGAGCGGGTGGTGACGGCCCCCCACCGCCAGGACGCGATCGCCGCGGCACTGGGCGAGGGGCGGGCCGACCTGCGGCTTATCCTTACTGGCTCGGCCACGTCGGACATTCACGACGTGGCGCCGACGGCGCTGGTGGCGGCGGGCGGCAGGGTCAGCCGCTTTGGCATGCCGGTCGACCCGGGCAACCTGTTGTTTCTGGGCGATCTTGGCGGCACCCCCGTAATCGGGTTGCCGGGATGCGCCCGCTCCCCGGCGCTGAACGGTGCCGATTTCGTTCTGTCGCGAGTGGCCTGCGGGATCCACCCGGGCCCCGAGGATTTCGCCGATATGGCGATCGGTGGCCTCTTGAAGGAAACCCGGCAGCGGGGCCGTCCGCGCGAGGGCTGAGCGTGCCGCCATCCCGCATCCCGCGCGCTTGCCCCGGACAGCAAAAAGCCCCCTCGGGTAGGAGGGGGCTTGCCTGGCGTTCCGTAGAAAGCCGGATTTACTTGGCGATGGGGCCGATCATCATGATCATCTGACGACCTTCCATCTTGGGCATGTTCTCGACCTTGCCCAGTTCCTTGACGTCTTCGGCAACCCGCTCCAGCAGCTCGCGGCCCAGGTTCTGGTGCGCCATCTCGCGGCCACGGAAGCGCAGGGTGATTTTCACCTTGTCGCCGGCCTCGAGGAAGCGGAAGACGTTGCGCATCTTGACTTCATAGTCGTGCGTATCGGTGTTGGGGCGGAACTTCACCTCCTTCACCTCGATGGTCTTCTGCTTCTTGCGCGCTTCGGATTCGCGCTTCTGCTGTTCGTATTTGAACTTGCCGAAATCCATGATCTTGCACACCGGCGGCGCGGCGTTGGGGGAAATCTCGACCAGATCCAGCCCGGCGTCCTCGGCCAGCTCCATGGCGCGGCTGGGCGTCACGACCCCGAGGTTTTCACCCTCGGCACCGATCAGGCGGATTTCAGGGGCCCGGATCCGTTCGTTTACACGGGGGCCGGTCTCGCGCACCGGGGGGGCGTTGTGGGGTCTGCGGGCTATCTTGCCGTTCCTTCTGTGGTTGGATCTATGGGTTCGTTCGACTGGCGGGCAAATTAGACGGCAACCCGCCAGTCTTCAACTGCTTTTCCCGGAGAGGGGTTCCGGGACGCGATAAATTCGCCTCATGGGGGCAGGAGCCCCCTGTGGCAGCGCGCATCCGGGGCGCCGCGCCGGTAACAGGGTACCGTCCCGGAGGCGATGGAGGGACCCGCGCCCCTGCCGGCGGTCCGGGTAGGGGCGAAGAGCCCCCCGAAAGGGGCCGTTGATTCTCAGCCGACGAAGGCTTTTTCGACCACGTATTCGGCGGGCTCGGAATTGGCCCCCTCGGTCAGGCCGAAACCCTCGAGGATCTCCTTGAGGTCGGTGTTCAGCCCGATCGAGCCGCAGACCATCGCCCGGTCCTCGGCCACCGAGATCTGTGGCAGGCCCAGCTCGCGCGCCAGCGTGCCGTCGCGCAGGTGGTCGGTGATCCGTCCCATCCGGGGGCTCTCTTCGCGGGTGGTGGTGGGATAGTAGATCAGCTTGCCGGCGACCATCTCGCCGATCAGCGGATCGTCCCGCAGCCCCTCGACCAACTCGCGCCCGTAGGCCAGGTCGGCCACGTCGCGGCAGGTGTGGGTCAGGATCACCTGCTCGAACTTCTCGAATGTCTCGGGGTCGCGCACCAACGAGGCGAAGGGCGCGATGCCGGTCCCGGTGGCGAACATGTAAAGCCGCTTGCCGGGCAACAGGGCGTCATGGACCAGCGTGCCCACGGGCTTGGGCCGCAGGATGACCTGATCGCCCGGCTGGATATGCTGCAGGCGGCTGGTCAGCGGGCCGTCGGGCACCTTGATCGAGTAGAACTCAAGCTCGTCGTCCCAGTTGGGCGAGGCGATGGAATAGGCGCGCAGCAAGGGGCGGCCGTCTTCCTTGAGCAGGCCGATCATGACGAATTCACCCGAGCGGAAGCGCAGCGAGGCCGGCCGCGTCACCCGGAACGAGAACAGGCTGTCGGTCCAGTGCCGCACCGAGGTGACAGTCTGCGCGTCCGGCATGGTGACGGCTTTCTTGGTCTGGGTATCGCTCAGGGTCATGGGCTTGTTCATGTCGCTTTTCCGGGGCGTCTTGGCCGCCGGCCTCTGTCTAACGTCTGGGTGTCCGGGTTGAAAGGGGTCTCAGCCGCGCAGGCGCGCCTGGTAATCCTGCTGCCGCCGGCTTTCGGGGCCGGTCCACATGTGCTCGGGCTGGCGGCTGGCGAGGTCGTGGGAGATCTCGACATCGTCGAATCCCGCGCGGCGGGCCAGGGAATACTGATCGGCGATGACGTGGCCATAGGCGCGCAAGCTTCCCTCGTATCCCATCAGCCGGAGCTGCCGCGCGATGGTGAAGCCGCGCCCGTCGGCGCTGCTGGGGAAGGCGACGCGGACGGCGCCCAACCGGCCCAGCAGCGGGGCAAGTGCTGCCGGGTCGGTGTCGGGATCAAGGTGGACGCGCAGATCTGCGACCCCTTCGGCGGGGGCCGACAGCGCTTCGGCCAGGCTGATCCAGACTGTCGGAATGGCTTCGTGGCCGAAGCCCCGGTCGGTGACGATGACGTTCATTGCGTGCCTTTCGCGTCTTGTTCGGTCGCCGCCTTCGCGGGGGTGGCGCCCCCGTCCCGGCGGACACCGCCGGCGGTGAAATGGATGCCGCATTCGGTCTTTGCCATGCCGGGCCAGCGCCCGGCGCGGGGATCGCGGCCGGGCTCGACCGGGCCGGTGCAGGGGGCGCAGCCGATCGACGGGTAGCCGCGCGCCACCATCGGGTGCCGGGGCAGGCGGTTGTTGTCGATGTAATCGGACAGGTCCCTAGCGGACCAATGGGCCAGCGGGTTGATCTTCAACCGCGTATCGCCGTCCGGCTCGAAGAACTCCAGCGCCTGGCGCTGCCCGCCCTGGAAACGCTTGCGCCCGGTGATCCAGGCGTCGAAACTCCCAAGCGCGCGTTCCAGCGGCCGCGTCTTGCGCAAGGCGCAGCAGGCGTCGGGCTCTGCCAGGTGCAGCAGCCCGTCATGGTCTTCGGTGAAAAGCTCGGTGCGGTCGGGCGCCAGGTGGCGCAGCCCCGTCAGGCCCAGGCGGGCCACCAGATCGCGCTGATACTCCAGTGTCTCGGCAAAGAGCATGCCGGTCTCAAGAAACAGCACCGGGGTCGTCCGGTCGATGCAGGCCACCATGTGCAAAAGCACGACCGACTCGGCCCCGAACGAGCTGACAAGCGCCACGCGCCCCATTTCGGGGTCGTTCAGCGCATGTTCCAGCACGGTGGTCGCCGCGTGGTTGCGGTGACGGTGGTTCAGCGCCCGGGCGCGGTCGGCCACGGGTGCGGGAGGGGCTTCAAGCGGCATGGACCTTCTCCGTGGGATAGAGGATTGCGCGGAAGGGTTCGGCCCCGAGGCGGCGGTAGGTGTCGAGGAAAGTCTCGGCCGGTCCCGCCCGCAGGTCGAGATAGCCGCGCACCAGGGCCTCGACCGCGTCGACGATCCGGTCGGCGGGGAAACCCGCGCCGGCCCGTTCGCCCAGCACCATGTCGGGGCCGGCATCGCCACCCAGCGTGATCTGGTAGTTCTCGACCCCCGCACGATCAAGGCCGAGGATGCCGATATGGCCCACGTGGTGATGGCCGCAGGCGTTGATGCAGCCCGAGATCTTGATCTTCATCGGCCCGACCTCATGCTCGAGCTTCAGCGCCTCGAACCGGGACGCGATTTCCTGCGCCACGGGGATTGAGCGGGCGGTCGCCAGGGCACAGTAATCCATGCCCGGGCAAGCGATGATGTCCGAGATCAGCCCGGCGTTGGCCGTGGCGAGACCCGCCCGCCGCAGGCGCGCGTGCAAGGTCGGCAGGTCGGCGCGGTGCACATGGGGCAGGATGACGTTCTGCTCGTGGCTGATCCGCAGCTCATCGTGGCCGAACTCCTGCGCCAGGTCCGCCAGGACGCGCATCTGCTCGGCGCTGGCGTCGCCCGGCGTCTCGCCGGGGCGTTTCAGCGAGACGGTGACGATGGCGTGGTCGTCCCGCTTGTGGGGATGGATGTTGGTATCGCTCCATGCCTGGAAGACGGGGTCGATCTCGCGCGCGTCCTCGTAGGGAAGGGCAGAGCGGCCAACCTCGAACGCGGGCGGGGCGAACTGGGCCTCGATCGAGGCCAGCATCTGCTGATCGACGCCGCGGAATTCCTTCCGCAGGCGGGCGAAGCGCGCCTCGACCCGGCGGCGGATCTCGTCGATGCCGTTCTCGTGGACGGTGATCTTGATCCGCGCCTTGTACTTGTTGTCCCGCCGGCCCAGCAGGTTGTAGACGCTGACGATCGCCTCGACATACGGAAGCAGGTCGGCCTGGGGCAGGAAGGGTGTCAGCACCTGTCCGACCATGGGCGTGCGCCCGAGGCCGCCGCCGACGATCACCTCGTAGCCCGGCGCGCCATCCGCGTCGCGCACCAGCCGCAGCCCGATGTCGTGGGCGCGGATCACCGCGCGGTCCAGCGGGCTGCCGGTGACGGCGATCTTGAACTTGCGCGGCAGGTACTGGAATTCCGGGTGGTCGGTGGACCATTGGCGCAGCAGCTCGGCCACCGGGCGGGGATCGGCGATCTCGTCGGCGGCGGCGCCGGCGAAATGGTCGGCGGTGACATTGCGGATCGTGTTGCCCGAGGTCTGGATGGCATGCATGCCCACCTCGGCCAGCGCATCCAGCATGTCGGGAATGTCGGTCAGCGCGGGCCAGTTGTACTGGATGTTCTGGCGGGTGGTGAAATGGCCGTATCCCTTGTCCCAGCGCTGGGCCAGGTAGGCCAGCTTGCGCATCTGGGCCGAGTTCAGCGTGCCATAGGGAATGGCCACCCGCAGCATGTAGGCGTGCAGCTGAAGATAGACGCCGTTCATCAGGCGCAAGGGCTTGAACTCGTCCTCGGTCAGCGCGCCGGACAGGCGGCGGGCCACCTGCTCGCGGAACTGGGCGTTGCGGTCGCGGACGAAATCGCGGTCGAATTCGGAATAGACATACATCGGGTCGGGTCCTTGTGGGGCCGTGTTGGATCCTGGGGTGGCCTGGGAGCGGCGCGCCCTCAGCGGGGCGCGCGGTCGGGGCGGTCCGGTGCGCCGGGGCGCCGCCGCGCCTGTGGGCCGTGCGCATAGTTCGACGGGCCGATTGTGCGCACCCGCTCGCGCGGGCTGGCGGGTTCGGGCCCACGCCGCCCCGGCCGGGCATCGGCCAGGTAGGGGCCGACGGCCAGATGGGGCTGTCCCATGGCGAAGATCAGCCTCAGCTCGGCCTGGTCCTCGTCGATCAGAAGCTCGGCGGCCTGGTGATCGTGGCTCCAGTGGTCCGTGGCGGTCAGGTAGATCGGCTCGCCGCCCATCAGGGTGTTGGCGGTGACGATCTTGGGTGTGAAGCGGCGGCTCATGGCGTGGCCTCCTTGAGGACGGGTTCCAGAACGGGGGTGAGCACGTGGTCGGGGACAATCTCGGCCCCCGGGACATCACGGGCGGGCAGGGCGCTTGCGGCGGCGCGGGGCGACAGGCCCAGCATCATCACCACCGGGCCGGACAACCGGCCCCCGGCGCGGGCATCGTCGACCGTGCGGGCCAGGTCGCCCAGCGTGGTGGCAAGGATGCGCTGATCGGGGCGCGAGGCGTTCTCGACCAGGCTGACGGGCGTCGCGGGATCCGCGCCATGCATCAAAAGCCTGCCCTGAACGAACCGCGCCGCGGCCTTGCCCATGTAGATCGCCGCGACCTCGCCGGGGCGGGCCAGCGCGCGCCAGTCCTGTTCGGCAAAGCCCTGCATGTCATGGCCCGTCAGGAAGCGGACCGCGCCATTGCGCCCGCGCCGCGTCAGGGATTGTCCCAGACCCGCGACGGCGGCCGAGGCGGCGGTGATGCCGGGCACGATGGCCCAGGAGATGCCCGCGCCCTCCAGCGCCTCGATCTCCTCGTCCAGCCGTCCGAAGACGGTGGGGTCGCCGGATTTCAGGCGCACCACATGGGCGCCGGCGCCCGCGTGTTCGACCAGCAGCGCGTCGATCCGCGACTGGGGGACCGAGGGGCCGAACCCCTGCTTGCCGACGGGGATGATGAGCGCCTCGCGGCGGGCAAGCTCCAGGACCTCGGGGCTGACCAGTCGGTCGTGGATCACCACGTCGGCCCGGTCGAGGGCGCGGCGGGCGCGCAGGGTCAGAAGCTCGGGGTCGCCCGGGCCGGCGCCGACCAGATCGACGTGGCCGGGGGCCCCGGCACCGTTACTGGCTCGGGCCGCGTGCTCGTGCAGCAGCCCCTCCAGCGCCGTCTCGGCAGCCCGCTCGCCGCCGCGCTCCAGGGCGCGGGGGCCGGCCTCGTCGTAGAAGGCCTTCCAGAAGGCGCGGCGGGCCCGGCCCCGGGGCAGGGTCGAGGCGCGGGCGCGGAACCGTTGTCCCAGCCGGGCCAGCCGGCCGATGCCGGGGGGCAGACGTGCCTCGATCGCGGCCTTGACCAGACGGGCGAGGACGGGGGCCGCGCCCTCGGTTCCGATGGCGATGGTCAGCGGCGCGCGGTCGACTATGGCGGGGGTGATGAAGGCGCTGGCCTTCAGGTCGTCGACGACATTGACCAGCGCACCCGCCTCGCGCCCGATCCGGGCGGCGCGGGCATCGCGGGCCGCATCCTCGGTCGCGCCGTAGACGAGGGAGACGCCGACGGCATCCGCCGCCTCGACCTCGCGCCGCAGCAGGGTCAGCCGCCCCTCGGCGGCCCAGCCCTCGATCGCGGGGGCGGGGGAGGGGTCGGCGACGGTGATCCGCGCGGGCGTCTTCAGCAGCAGCCGCAGCTTGGACACCGCCGCCTCGCCGCCGCCGGCGACCAGCACGGCCTGGCGGTTCATGTCGAGGTAGATCGGGAAATGTCGCATTGCGGGCCTCTTGGCTTGATGGCTTATATATAGAATATTGTTCTGGTATTGCGCCATCGCCCGTGGGATATAAGGACATATGTTCCAATATTGGGCCGCGTCGGAACGCCGGCCCCAAAAACGAAAGGACAGGCGAATGGCCGTTCGCATGGATGCGCTGGATCGGAAAATTCTGGCCGAGCTTCAGGAGGACGCAAGCCAGTCCCTGGACGAAATTGCCAAGAAAGTGGGCTCGTCCAAGACGCCGGTGTGGAATCGGATCCGCAAGCTGCGCGAGGCGGGGGTGATCGGGCATCAGACCGTGATCCTCGACCCGATGGCGCTGGGGCTTGAGGCCTGTTTCTTCGTGCTGATCCGCACCTCCGAGCATGACGCCGAGTGGCAGCGCAACTTCCTCGACACCCTGCTGGCCCGCCCTGAGGTGTTGGAGGCCCACCGCCTGGCAGGCGAGATCGACTATATCCTCAAGGTGCGGGTCCAGAACGCGCGCGCCTATGATGTCTTCTACCAGGCGCTGATCTCGGAGGTGCGGATCTTCAATGTCACCGCCCTCCTGTCGATGGAGGAGATCAAGTCGACGACCCGCCTGCCGATCTGACCGCCTGACGTTCTGACGGGCCTGTCGGGCAGGGAAGGCAGCCAAGGCTTTCGCCGGGTGGGAAATTTTGCAAGATAGGCGCATCCCAGCCCCCGGAGGCCCGCTTGCCCCGCCAGACCATGGCCATCCTTCTGTTCCTGCTTGCGATCACGGCGTTCTCCGCCGGGGTGTGGCGCGTCGCCTATGGCACCGCGCTTGATCAGGCCGCCAACCGGGCCGAGGCCGACCTGAGACTGGCCGCCGACCGGCTGGTGGGACAGTTGCAGCGTTACCGCGAGGTGGCGGTGATGCTGGCCGACCACCCGGCGCTGGTCTCTCTCGTCACCGCCGCCGAGGGGCGCAGCGGGGAAGGCGGCACACAGCTTGACGCGACGGGGGCCGACGAGGTGCTGCTGCGCACCGCCGACATGACCGGGCGGCTCAGCATCGAGCTGCTGGATGCCTCGGGGCGCCGGCTGGCGGGGTCGGACGCGCGGGGCGATCTGGACCACGACGGCACCCCCTACCTGGCCCGCGCGCTGGACGGGATGCTGGGCACCTACAACGCCCAGCGGCGCCAGACGGGCCAGCGCGTCTTCACCTTCGCCGCGCCGATCCATGCCCCTTCTGGACCCGACCGGGGGCGGGTGCGCGGCGCGGTGATCGTGACCGTCGATATCGACGCGGTGGAATCCGAGTGGCGCGGCCTGCCGCAGACGGTGTTCTTCACCGACCGGGCGGGGGTGGTCTTCATCTCCAACCGCTCCGAGATGCTGTTGCGCCAGCGCGCCCCGCGCGGTGCGGAAGCGGGGGCCGACCCCGCACCCGGCTACCGCGCCAACGACGTGCGCCCCTTTTATGACTTCGCGGCCAAACAGGTCGACGGGCATGAGATCTGGGAATTGGCCGGCGGCCCCTACCTTCCGGCCCGCGCCATGCATCTCAGCCTGCCGCTGCCGGTGATCGGCCTGACGGGGGAGCTTTTGCACGATGTCGCGCCGGCGCGGGCCTTCGCGCTTTTGCAGGCGGCGGTCGCGGCGGCGATCTGCCTTGCCTTCGGCGCGGCCCTGCTGGTGCTGGCGGGGCGGCGCAAGGTGCTGGCCGTGCGGCTGGAGGCCGAGGCCGCCGCCAAGGCCGAACTGGAAGATCGGGTCGCCCGCCGCACCCGCGAGCTTTCGGCCACCAACGCCGCCCTGCGCCGCGAGGTGCGCGAACGGCTGGAAGCCGAGAGCGTCCTCAAGCGCACCCAGGAGGATCTGGTCCAGGCGGGCAAGCTGGGCGCGCTGGGCCAGATGTCGGCGGGCATCAGCCACGAGTTGAACCAACCCCTGATGGCCATCCGATCCTTCGCCGAGAACGCCGCCGAGTTTCTCAAGCGCGGTGACGGCGACAAGGCGGGCGCCAACCTGTTGCGCATCTCGGAGCTGTCGCGCCGCATGGCCCGCATCATCCAGAACCTGCGCGCCTTCGCCCGTCAGGAAAGCGAGCCTATGACCGACGTCGACCTGGTCGCCGTGGTGGAGGCGGTCCTTGAGATTTCCGAGGGGCGGATGACCGGGGCAGGGGTGCGCCTGGTTTGGAACCCGCCGGCGGTGCGCCCGATGGTGCGGGGCGGCGAGGTGCGGCTTCAGCAGGTGTTGTTGAACCTCGTCGGCAACGCGATGGACGCGATGGACGGCAAACCCGGGCCCCACAGGCTGGAGATCGCGATCGAGCCTGCTGGCGATGGCGAAGACACGGTGGCCCTGCGGGTGCAGGACAGCGGCCCCGGCATTGAGAAGCCCGAGAAGATCTTCGAGCCCTTCTATTCGACCAAGGAGGTCGGCCGCTCGGAAGGGATGGGCCTGGGTCTGTCGATCTCCTACGGGTTGGTGCAAAGCTTTGGCGGTGTCATCCGCGGGCGCAACGCGCCCGGCGGCGGCGCGGTCTTCACGGTCGAGCTGGCGCGCGCTTCGGTGGAGCGGGCGGCATGAGCGGCGCCACCACCCGCCGCGTGCTGCTGGTCGACGACGACCCGGCGGTGCGCGAGGCGCTGGTCCAGACGCTGGAGCTGGCCGGGCTGGAGCCGGTGGCGGCGGGCTCCTTCATCGTCGCCAAGGACCACCTGACACCCCAGTTCGAAGGGGTGGTCGTCAGCGATATCCGCATGCCCGGCAAGGATGGCTTTGCCCTGCTGGAATTTGCGCAGGGGCGTGATCCCGACCTGCCGGTCATCCTTCTGACCGGCGAGGGGGATATCCCCATGGCCGTGCGCGGCATGTCGGCGGGCGCCTTCGACTTTCTGGAAAAACCCTGCGCGCCCGGCGATCTTCTGAACTCGGTCGAGCGGGCGCTGCGCACCCGTGCCCTGGTGCTGGAAAACCGCGCCCTGCGCCGCCAGGTCGAGACCGGCGATGCCGCGGCGCGGATGATCATCGGCGGCTCTGCCGCGTCGGAGGCGCTGCGCGGGCGGCTCAGGACCTTGGCGGCGGCGGATGTCAGCGTGCTCATCACCGGCGAGGCGGGCACCGGCACGGCCCGCATTGCCGAGGTGCTGCACCTGCTGTCACGCCGCTCGCACGAGCCCTTCGTGCGTATTTCGGGCGCGGGGGCCACGCCCGCCGGCCTGTCCGAACAATTCTCGCGCGCGGGCGCCGGGTCCATCTTCATTGATGAGGTCAGCGCCCTCGGACAGGCCGCGCAGTTCTGCCTGCTGGACCTGATGGAGGAGCATCCCGCCACCCCGGTACGGGCCGGCACCTATGCCGACATCGACGCCGAGGTCGCGGCGGGCCGGTTCAACGCCGATCTGTTCTACCGGCTGGAGCTGGCCAGCGTGCGCATCCCCGCCCTGCGCGAGCGGGCCGAGGATATCCCGGCCATGTTCCGCGCCTTCCTGACCATCGCCTGCGAGCAGGCGGCGCTGCCGGTGCCCGAAATCTCGGAGGAGGTCATCGCGCGGCTGATGGAACAGGACTGGCCCGGCAACGCCCGGGCCCTTCAGAACGTCGCCATGCGCCTTGCGCTGGGCGTGACGGACATCGGCGACAGCAGCCGCAACGTGGGTCTTTCCGAGCGCATGCGCCAGGTCGAGCGGACGCTGATCGTCGAGGCGCTGCGCCGCAATCGGGGCAACGCCTCCGAGACGGCCCGCGCCCTCGACCTGCCGCGCAAGACCTTTTACGACAAGCTGGCCCGCCACGGTCTGAAAGCCGACGACTTCCGGTGATGCTGTAATTTGTGGCTGTTTGCCAAAGCCATGGGCAGTGAAGGCCCGGCGGCCCACGCAGGCGCCCCGATTCTGTGCGGGTTTCCACACAGTGCGGGTCGAGGGATGTGCGGAATTCCGCCCAGCAGTTATGCCCCGGCCCATGCGGGACTTTCGCAACTTTTTCTAACATACTGATTCAGAGGCGCTTTCCGCCATTCGTGTGATGGGCCGCGATTCCACCTTCCCCCAAGGCAGGCATATGCATCACTCTTCCTCGCGTCCGACCCCTCTGCCGGGTCGATCAATTGGACTATCAAGGGAGGTCCCCATGAAATTCTTCACCGCTGCCACCACCGCCGTGGCAATGACGCTGACCGCAGGTGCCGTTTCGGCCGAAAGCCACTCGGGCGGCTGCGACGACGGCGAAATGGTCATCAAGTTCAGCCACGTCACCAACTCGGACCGTCACCCCAAGGGCATCGCGGCCTCGCTGCTGATGGAGCGGGTCAACACCGAGATGGACGGCAAGGCCTGCATGGAAGTCTTCCCGAACTCGACCCTCTACAACGACGACCAGGTGCTTGAGGCGATGCTGCAGGGCGACGTCCAGCTGGCCGCCCCCTCGCTGTCGAAGTTCGAAGCCTTCACCAAGCAGTTCCGCATCTTCGACCTGCCGTTCATGTTCAAGAACGTTGACGCAGTCGACGCCTTCCAGACCTCGGAAACCGGTCAGGCGATGAAGGAATCCATGTCCCGTCGCGGTCTGCTGGGGCTGGAGTTCTGGCACAACGGCATGAAGCAGTTCTCGGCCAACAAGGCGCTGAACAAGCCCGAGGATGCCAAGGGCCTGAAGTTCCGCGTGCAGCCGTCGGACGTGCTGGTCGCACAGATGGAAGCCCTGGGCGCCAGCCCGCAGCCGATGGCCTTCTCGGAAGTCTACGGCGCGCTTCAGACCGGCGTTGTCGACGGTCAGGAAAACACCTGGTCCAACATCTACGGCCAGAAGTTCTTCGAAGTTCAGGACGGCGTGACCGAAACCAACCACGGCATCATCGACTATCTGGTCGTGACCTCGGTCGATTGGTTCGAAAGCCTGGATGACGACGTGCGCGAGCAGCTGACCACCATCCTGCGCGAGGTCACCGAGACCCGCAACGCCGAGTCGTTCAACGTCAACGAAGAGGCCAAGAAGGCCATTCTGGACGCCGGCGGCGTGGTTCGTGAACTGTCGCCCGAAGATCGTCAGGCTTGGGTCGACGCGATGAAGCCCGTCTGGTCCAAGTTCGAAGGCGACGTTGGCGCCGAGAACATCGAAGCGGCCCAGAAGATCAACGAATCCATGTAATTCGCCGATCACGAGTTAAAACGATCGAATGGCCCGGAGGCACGTCGTCCGGGCCATTTCACTAGGGGGGATCCTTCCATGAGCAGCTATCGCTACGAACCGCAGTCGGGCTTCGCGCGTGCCATCAATTCGCTGGAAGAAACAGCAATCGCCGTCATTCTGGGGCTGATGACGCTGGTGACATTCATCAACGTCGTGCTGCGCTACGGCTTCAACACCTCGTTGATCTGGGGGCTGGAGGTCACGCTGATCCTGTTCGCGTGGCTGGTGCTTCTGGGCATCAGCTACTGCGTCAAGGTCAACGCCCATCTGGGCGTGGACGCGGTAGTCAACCTGCTTGGGCCGCGCAGTCAGCGCCGCCTTGCGCTGGTCGTCGGCGTGCTGTGCATCATCTACGCGATGCTGCTGATGAAAGGAGCCTGGGATTACTGGGCGCCCTATGCCGGGCTGGACCGGACCTCGGGGCACTGGTTCCCGCTGGGGTTCGAGAAGACCCGCGATCAGGCGTGGTACATCACCGATCAGGTGCCGATGCCCGATTTCCTGCGCTTCATGGAAGGTTGGCTGAACCAGGGCGAGCGGTATGACAAGCTGCCCCGTGTCATTCCCTACACCATGCTGCCATTCGGCGTGGCCCTGCTGTTGGTACGGCTGGTCCAGGCCATTATCGGCGTCTGGCGCGGCCATCGCCGCAGTCTGATCGTCAGCCACGAAGCCGAAGAAGCGGTCGAGGAAGTCGCCGCCAAGAACGCAGAGGTCTGAGCACATGGACGTCGTCATTCTCTTTTCCATGGTGATCGCCCTGCTGCTGATCGGCGTGCCGATCGCGGTGTCGCTGGGCCTCAGCTCGATCGTTTTCCTGCTGGTCTACTCGGACACCTCGCTGGCCTCGATCGCGCAGTCGCTCTATCAGGCGATGGCCGGGCATTACACGCTTCTGGCGATCCCCTTCTTCATTCTTGCCTCATCGTTCATGTCGACGGGGGGCGTGGCGCGGCGGATTATCCGCTTCTCCATCGCCATCGTCGGCCATCTGCCGGGCGGTCTGGCCATCGCGGGCGTCTTCGCCTGCATGATGTTCGCGGCCCTGTCGGGCAGCTCGCCGGCGACGGTCGTGGCCATCGGCTCGATCGTGATCGCGGGCATGCGTCAGGTGGGCTATTCCAAGGAATTCGCCGCTGGCGTCATCTGTAACGCGGGCACGCTGGGCATCCTGATCCCGCCCTCGATCGTGATGGTGGTCTATGCCTCGGCAACCGACGTGTCGGTGGGGCGGATGTTCCTTGCAGGCGTCATTCCGGGCCTGCTGGCCGGTTTCATGCTGATGGCCACGATCTACGGCATCGCCGTCGCCCGCAACCTGCCCAAGGGCGAGTGGAAGGGCTGGGGCGAGGTCTGGGCCTCGGCCAAGGACGCGGGCTGGGGCCTGTTCCTGATCGTCATCATCCTGGGCGGCATCTACGGCGGCATCTTCACCCCGACCGAGGCGGCCGCGGTGGCAGCGATCTACGCTTTCTTCATCGCCTCTTTCGTCTATCGCGACATGGGGCCGCTGGCGACGGCGGACGGGCAGCCGAACACGCCGCTGATCAACAAGCCGCTGGCTCTGGTCACGGCCTTCTTCCACCGCGACACCAAGCGCACGCTCTTCGAATCCGGCAAGCTGACGATCACGCTGATGTTCATCATCGCCAACGCGCTGATCCTCAAGCATGTGCTGACCGACGAGCAGATCCCCCAGCAGATCGCCGGGGCCATGCTGTCGGCCGGTTTCGGGCCGATCATGTTCCTGATCATCGTCAACGTGATCCTGCTGATCGGCGGTCAGTTCATGGAGCCTTCGGGCCTGATCGTCATCGTGGCGCCGCTGGTTTTCCCCATCGCGATCCAGCTGGGGATCGACCCGATCCATCTGGGCATCATCATGGTGGTCAACATGGAGATCGGGATGATCACGCCGCCCGTGGGTCTGAACCTGTTCGTGACCTCGGGCGTGGCGGGCATGCCGATGCTGGCCGTGGTGCGGGCGGCGCTGCCCTTCCTGGCCGTGCTGTTCGTCTTCCTGATCCTCGTGACCTACGTGCCCTGGATCTCGACCTTCCTGCCCACGACGATGATGGGGCCGGAGCTGATAACGCGCTAGCGACGGGGGCAACCCCGCGCCCAAGGGGCCGCGCCACCCGGATGGGGGCGCGGCCCTTTTTCGTTCAGTGTCGCAGAAATATCCCCGCCGGAGGCAGGGTTCACCCCGCCGCGATGGCCTGTCCGGCGGCCCAGCCCGAGGACCAGGCCCACTGGAAGTTGAACCCGCCCAGCCAGCCGGTCACGTCCACCACCTCGCCGATGAAATAAAGGCCCCGGACATCGCGGGCCTCCATCGTGCGCGACGACAGGGCGGCGGTGTCCACGCCGCCCAGCGTCACCTCGGCGGTGCGATAGCCCTCGGTGCCCGCAGGGCGCAGGCACCATGCGTGGGCATGGGCTGTGATGCGGTCGATCTCGGCGTCCGACTGATCGGCCAGATTGCCACGGGGCGCGGCCCGGTCGGCCACGTCCTGCGCCAGACGTTTCGGCAGCACCGACGCCAGCGCCGTCGCCACGGCCTGCCGCCCGGCCTGGGCGCGAAGCTGGCGCAGATGCGCCCCCAGATCGGTGTCGGGCGACAGATCGACGACCACGTCCTGCCCTTCGGTCCAGTAGCTTGAGATTTGCAGCACCGAAGGCCCCGACAGCCCGCGGTGGGTGAACAAGAGTCCCTCGCGGAAGCGGGTGCCGGCGGTCTCGACCGTGGCGTCCACCGACAGGCCCGCCAGCGCCTTCAGCCGGGGCAGGGTGGCATCCGAGAAGGTCAGCGGCACCAGCGCCGCCCGCGTGGGCACCAGCGGCAGGCCGAATTGCTCGGCCAGCGCATAGCCAAGGCCGGTAGCCCCCATCTTGGGGATCGACTTGCCGCCCGTCGCCACAACCAGATTGCGGCAGCTGACATCGTGGCGGCTGTCGCCCCGCCGAAGCGCGACGCGGAACCCGTTCCCTTCGCGCGAAACCCCCTCGACCGAGGTTTCCAGCCACAGATCGGCACCCACCGCATCCATCTCGGCGCGCAGCATGGCGATGATCTCCTTGGCCGAGCCGTCGCAGAAAAGCTGTCCCAGCGTCTTTTCATGCCAGTCGATGCCGTGCCGCCCGACAAGGTCCAGAAAATCCCATTGGGTATAGCGGGACAGGGCGGATTTGGCGAAATGCGGGTTTTGCGACAGGAAATTGCCGGGCTCCGCGTGCATGTTGGTGAAGTTGCACCGCCCGCCGCCCGAAATGCGGATCTTCTCGCCCGCCGCGCGGGCATGATCCACCACCAGCACCCGACCGCCGCCGCGCCCGGCCTCGGCCGCGCACATCATCCCGGCCGCCCCTGCGCCCAGGATCAGCGTGTCAAAGGTGGTGGTCCCGCGATTGGTGCCCGTGCCCGGCTCCGGCGCCCCTGTCTCGGTGTCCGGCCCGGTCACGAAGCCGCTTCAAGCGCCTTGATGATCGGCAGGAAGTCCCGCGCCAAAAGCGAGGCGCCGCCCACAAGGGCACCGTCCACGTTCTCGACGCCGAAGATCTCGCCGGCGTTGGCCGGCTTGACCGAACCGCCGTAAAGCAGGCGCACGCCGCGACCGATGCCGCCGCCGAACCGCTCTTCCAGGCGGGCTCGCATGTGGTCATGCACCTCGGCGATCTCTTCCAGGGTGGGGGTGGCGCCGGTGCCGATGGCCCAGATCGGCTCATAGGCCACGACAAGATTGCGGGCGGTGACCGCGTCGGGGACAGATCCCGCCAGTTGCCGGCCCACCACCTCGAGGGCGCGCTCCTCGTCGCGTTCCTGCTTGCTTTCACCGACGCAGATCACCGCCGTCAGCCCCGCCGCGATGGCGGCGCGGGCCTTCCGGCGCACCAGCTCGTCGCTCTCGCCGTGGTCGGCGCGGCGCTCGGAATGGCCCAGGATCACGTGGCTTGCACCGGCATCGGCCAGCATCACGGCCGACAGATCGCCCGTGTGCGCGCCCGAGGTCTCGGGGTGGCAGTCCTGCCCGCCCAGGGCGATGCGGCCGCCGGCCCGCTCGGACATCCGGTGCAGCAAGGTCGATGGCGGACAGATCAGCACATCGGTCCCGGTGGCGTTGGCATTGCCGTCGGCCAACCCCTCGCAGAGCTTGGAGATCTGTTCCAGCGCCGGCGCACAGCCGTTCATCTTCCAGTTTCCCGCCGCCAGTTTCCTGCGCATGTCTGCCCTCTCCCTCGTCCGTGCTTCATGCGGTATAGGCGATATGCCGCGACACCGCCAACACAGAACCCGCTTGCCAGCCTGCGGCAAATCGGAAATCTCTGGGGGGCGGCGATCCTCCGCCCAGCCCGACACCGCAGCAGGGAGCACGCCGATGAACCGCCCCGCCAACCACGCCGGAACAGGCGCCGCGATCCCCCGGATCAGCGCGCGCGACCTGCTGGATCCCGCGCGCCCCGGCCACGACCGGGCCCTGGCGGCGCTGCGCGCAGGCGCCGAGGAGGCGGGCTTCCTGACGTTGCACGACACGCCATTCTCCGCCCGCGAGGCGCTTGGCCTCATCGACTGCTACCGCGCCTTCTTCCGCCTGCCCGAGGCCGAGAAGCGCCGCATCGACATGGCCCGCACCGGCGCCAACCGCGGCTGGGGCGCGCCCGGTTCGGAACAGGTCGATCCCGAGGCCAACCCCGACTACAAGCAGGTCTTCGATTGCGGATACGAGCTGCCGGCCGGCGATCCCATGGCGGAGCGTGGCTTGTCGGTCTATGCCCCGAACCTCTGGCCTGCCGCGCCCGCGGGCTTTGCCGGCACGGTGCGCGCCTACTATGGCCGCGCCACAGCCTTCTCGCGCCAGATCCTGTCGGCGCTTGCGGGCGTGGTGGGGCAGGACCCCGGGTATTTCGCCGACCGGTTCGACCGGCCGATGGCGCTTTTGCGCGGCAATTATTATCCCGCGCGCCCCGCCTGGGCGACGGCGCGGGATTTCGGCATCGCGCCCCACACCGACTATGGCTGCCTGACCCTGCTGGCCACCGATGGCCAGCCCGGCCTCGAGGTGCGCAGCAGGGCAGGGGAGTGGATCCCCGTAAGCGCGCCGCCCGGGGAGTTCATCGTCAATTTCGGAGAGATGTTCGAGATGTGGACCGCCGGCCGTGTCCGGGCCACGCCCCACCGGGTGATCGGCGGTGCGGAAGAACGGATCTCGGTGCCGCTCTTCTTCAACCCCAACCACGACACGAATGTCGCGCCGCCGGGATCGGACCGGCCCATCCTGGCCGGCGATCACCTGGCCCGCCGCTTCGACGAGACCTACCTGCACCTGAAGGCGGGCGCCTGAGTGGGCCCCCCGGTCGGGGCGCTTAGCTGCCTTCGCCGCCCTCGGCCTGAAGTTCGGCCACGTCCTTGAACTTGATCGATTCGCCGCAGCCGCAGGCATCGGCGACGTTGGGGTTGCGGAACTTGAACCCCGATTCCAGCAGCGAGGTCTCGTAATCGATCTCGGTGCCGAAAAGGAACATCTGCGCCATGGGCGCGATCATCACCCGGGCGCCGTCCAGCTCGACCACCTCGTCGGCCTGGGCGATCTCGCGGACATATTCCATCGTGTATTCCATACCCGCGCAGCCGCCCTTCTTGACGCCGATGCGCAGGCCGACAGAGCCGTCCTTTTCCATCAGGCGCCGGATATGGGCCTGGGCGGCGGGGGTCATGGTGACGGCCTGCTTGCCTGGAATTCCGAACATCAGAATGCTCCTCAGGTTGAGCTATGCCGCGCGGCGCGCGGCGCTAAGGTGATTCAGACACGGGCCGGCGACCGGCCCGCTCCTTACATGAAGCCCAGCTCCAGCCGGGCCTCGTCGGACATCATCTCCATCCCCCAGGGCGGCTCCCAGGTCAGCTCGACGGCGACGGTGCGTACGCCGGGCAGGGGCTCGACCGCCTCGGCGACCCAGCCGGGCATCTCGCCGGCCACCGGACAGCCCGGCGCCGTCAGGGTCATCAGGATCGAGACGTCGTTCTCGCCGTTGATGTCGATGGTGTAGACCAGCCCCAGGTCGTAGATATTGACCGGGATTTCCGGGTCATAGACCGAGCGGCACGCCTCGACCACCGTCTCGTAGAGCGGATGGTCCGTGCTGGACGGGCGGATAAGCGGTGCGCCCTCAAGCTTTTCCGTGGTCTGCGATGTCATGACCTGCCTTTCGAATTACCCGAGCAAAGATATAAGGAATAGCAAGCGCGGGGTAAAGGGAGCCCACGCCCCCGTGACCGAGAAGCTTGCCGGAAGGCGCGCCCCGCCAGCACCGCCATGCCCGTCACGCCCGCCAATCCCTTCAGTGTCGCGAAAATATCCCCGCCGGAGGCTCCCGCACCACCAACCCGCACCCCGGGCCGGGCAGAACGTGCGACCCTCCCGGCCCCTCCCGCGCTTGGCATTCGCCCCGAAATGCCGCAAAAGCCCCCCGCAGCCCCAGCCGCCGGCCCGGGCGTCCCATGCACAGAGGCATCTCCATGACCCAAAGGGTGACATTCCAGCTGCAGGCCCGTGACGGCAAGGCCCGGCGCGGCGTGATCCAGACCCCGCGGGGCGAGATCCGCACGCCCGCCTTCATGCCGGTGGGCACGGCGGCCACCGTCAAGGCGATGCTGCCCGAAAGCGTCCGTGCCACCGGCGCCGACGTGCTGCTGGGCAACACCTACCACCTGATGCTGCGCCCCACCGCCGAGCGGATCGCGGCCTTGGGCGGGCTCCACAAGTTCATGAACTGGGAACGTCCCATTCTGACCGACTCGGGCGGGTTTCAGGTGATGAGTCTGGCCGAACTGCGCAAGCTGACCGAGAAGGGCGTGACCTTCCGCAGCCACGTCGACGGCGCCCGCCACGAGCTGACGCCCGAACGCTCGATGGAGATACAGGCGCTGCTGGGGTCCGACATCGTGATGAGCTTTGATGAATGCACCCCCTATCCCGCGACCGAAGAGGTAGCCGCCAGCTCGATGCGCCTGTCCATGCGTTGGGCGCAACGTTCGCGCGATGCCTTCGGCGACCGGCCGGGTCACGCGCTATTCGGTATCCAGCAGGGCAGCACCTTCCGCGAGCTGCGCGAGGAAAGCGCCCAGGCGTTGCAGCAGATCGGCTTTGACGGCTACGCGGTGGGCGGTCTGGCCGTGGGCGAGGGGCAGGAGGCCATGTTCGACGTTCTGGACTATGCCCCCGACATGCTGCCCGAGGACAAGCCGCGGTACCTGATGGGTGTCGGCAAGCCCGACGACATCGTCGGCGCGGTCGCGCGCGGCATCGACATGATGGATTGCGTGCTGCCGTCGCGCTCGGGGCGGACGGGGCAGGTCTTTACCCATCGCGGCGTGGTCAACATCAAGAACGCGCGTCACCGGGACGATCCGCGCCCACTGGACGAAAGCTGCACCTGCCCGGCCTGCCGCAGCTACAGCCGGGCCTACCTGCACCATGTCTTCCGCGCCGGCGAGATGATCTCGGGGATGCTGCTGACCTGGCACAACCTGCATTATTATCAGGTGCTGATGGACGGCATGCGCGAGGCCATCGAGGCGGGCGATTTCGCCGGGTTCGAGCGTGATTTCCACGCCCGCCGCGCCGAGGGTGATATCGAGCCGATCTGAGGCGCAGCCGCTTCGCGCGGCGGCGACGCTCAGCCTGCCAGCCGGGCCTCGTGGCGCTTGAGCACGGGCAGGGCGGTGGTGTCGCGGCCTGCGTCCTCCTCCTCTGCCCGGGCCATCACCTCGGGGAAGAGGCGGGTCAGCTCGGCCATCGCCTCGGGACCCACGTGGCGCAGGGCCATGCCGCCCAGGAAAAGGCTTTCGCTGAGGAGGCCGTGGGCGCGCACCATCAGGTGCGAATCGAACATGATGTGGAAATAGTCGACCCCCTCGTCGGGCAGCCAGCTTGCGATCGACAGGCCGTTGGTCAGGTGCTTGGCGGCGCAAAGCGCACTTTCGATGCCAAGATGCATCTCAAGCGTCCATCCCGACAGGAGCAGCCGGTGGTTGGGCGAGACCACGAGGTCGCTGATGGGCAGGCCGTTGCCCAAGGCACCGGCGCGGATCCGCACGGGCCAGAGGCTGCGGTCGACGATCAGCTCCAGCGGCGACAGGTGGCTGTGCCCGATCCAGCGGATCGGCTGGGGGCCTTGGTCGGTCATCACCAGATCACCGGCGGCGAGGCTCTCGATCGGGCGGGGGCCGTCGGGCGTGTCGATCGCGGTGCCGCGCAGGAAGCACAGGGGCGGGTTGTCCTTGTTGCGGATATTGTCGACGGGGATCGCCCCGTTGGGCATGGCATTCATCGTCTCATAAGACAGCTGGCGGCCCTGCAGGAAATAGTAGCGCTGGCCGGTCAGGTCGTCAGTGATGATCATCACCTTCTCGCCGCGCAGATCCTCGCCGTTGACGTTCTTCAGCTTGTTGATCGAGGGCAGGTTGCCCACGACCTCGACCGTGAAGGTGCGGGCAATGCCGTCGATGATGAGCACGGTGTCGGGGTCCGACGCGCCGCCGTTGAAATCGAACTTCGTGTCCCCGCCCGGTCCAGACGACTCGAATGTCAGCTGGGTGGTGGCCACCTTGTTGGTGCCCATGGAGTTGATTTCGGAATTGTTCGCGCTGGAGCTGTCGCCCCGCGCCCAAAAGCTGATCGCCATGCCTGTCCGCCGCTCACTGCTCGATTTTGAATCGTTTTTTAACCTTATGTGTCGCAAATGAGGCGTAATCATGGCGCCTTGCGGTTGTGCCGCCTTGCCGGTTTCGCCCCCAGAACCGGCCCCGGATACGGCCCGCGGCCCTGCGCCCGTTCACCTGTTCGCGACGGGCAGGTGGCAAAGGTGCCCGTGCCGGCGCGAAAGGGCTGTGAAAAAAGCGTCCGCGTCCTTGCCCCCGGCCACCGGCGCGGGCATGCTGGTGAAAATGGCAAGGTCGGGAATTGAATGCGGGCCCGGCAGGACCCATCTTCCATTCGAAAGGGGAGGATCAGGTCGCTGCGGTGCGGGGCCGGTCTTCCTGCCAGCAGACAAGGAAAAATAATGCCCGAGCAACTCACCCATTCCTTCCCGGTGCTGCCGCTGCGCGACATCGTGGTGTTTCCCCACATGATCGTCCCGCTGTTCGTGGGACGTGAAAAGTCGGTGAAGGCGCTGGAGGAGGTGATGGCCGACGACAAGCAGATCCTGCTGTCGAGCCAGATCGATCCCGGCGTGGACGATCCCGATGAGAACGGTATCTATCGCCACGGCGTTCTTGCCAACGTCCTGCAACTGCTCAAGCTGCCCGACGGCACCGTGAAGGTGCTGGTCGAGGGCCGTTCGCGCGTGCGCATCACCCAATTCCTCGACAACCCGTCCTTCTTCGAGGCCGAGGCCGAACTGCTTGAGGAAGAGACCGGCGATGCCGCAACGGTCGAGGCGCTGCTGCGCTCGGTCGCGGAAGAGTTCGAGCGCTACGCCAAGATCAAGAAGAACATCCCCGAAGAGGCGCTGGCAACGGTCGCCGACTCGCGCGAGCCGCAGAAGCTGGCCGACCTGGTGTCGGGCCATCTGGGCATCGAGGTCGAGCAGAAGCAGGACCTGCTGGAAACCCTGTCGGTCGCCGAACGTCTTGAGAAGGTCTATGGCCTGATGCAGGGCGAGATGAGCGTCCTGAAGGTCGAGAAGAAGATCAAGACCCGCGTCAAAAGCCAGATGGAGCGTACCCAGCGCGAGTACTATCTGAATGAGCAGATGAAGGCCATTCAGAAGGAGCTGGGCGACGGCGAGGACGGCCAGAACGAGGTTCTGGAGCTGGAGCAGAAGATCGCCGACACCAAGCTGTCGAAAGAGGCCCGCGAAAAGGCCGAGGCCGAGATCAAGAAGCTCAAGTCCATGTCGCCCATGTCGGCCGAAGCCACCGTGGTGCGCAACTATCTCGACTGGATGCTGTCGATCCCGTGGGGCGTCAAATCCCGCGTGAAGAAGGATCTTCTGCGCGCCGAGAAGGTGCTGGACGACGACCACTACGGGCTTGAGAAGGTCAAGGAGCGGATCGTCGAGTATCTTGCCGTGCAGCAACGCTCGGCCAAGCTGAAGGGGCCGATCCTGTGCCTCGTCGGCCCTCCGGGCGTCGGTAAGACCTCGCTGGGCAAATCGGTCGCCAAGGCCACGGGGCGCGAGTTCATCCGCATCAGCCTAGGCGGTGTGCGCGACGAATCCGAGATCCGCGGCCACCGCCGGACCTACATCGGCTCGATGCCCGGCAAGATCATCCAGGCGCTGAAGAAGGCCAAGACCACGAACCCGCTCATCCTGCTCGACGAGATCGACAAGATGGGCCAGGACTTCCGTGGCGATCCGGCCTCGGCCATGCTCGAGGTGCTTGACCCCGAGCAGAACGGCACCTTCGTCGATCACTACCTCGAGGTGGAATACGATCTGTCGAACGTGATGTTCCTGACCACGGCGAACTCCTACAACATGCCGGGCCCGCTTCTGGACCGGATGGAGATCATTCCGCTGGCCGGCTACACCGAGGACGAGAAGCGCGAGATCGCGCGTCAGCACCTGATCGACAAGCAGATCAAGAACCACGGCCTGAAGAAGGGCGAGTTCGAGATCACCGACGAGGCGCTGACCGAGGTCATCCGCACCTACACCCGCGAGGCGGGCGTGCGGAACCTTGAGCGCGAGCTTGCCAAGCTGGCGCGAAAGGCCGTGACCAAGATCGTCCGCAAGGAGGCCGAGAAGGTCACCGTGACGGCCGAGAACGTGGACGACTTCCTGGGGGTCAAGAAGTATCGCTATGGCCTGGCCGAAGAGGAGGATCAGATCGGTGTCGTCACCGGGCTGGCCTATACCTCGGTGGGCGGTGAGCTTCTGTCGATCGAGGCGCTGCGCCTGCCGGGCAAGGGCCGGATGAAGACAACCGGCAAGCTGGGCGACGTGATGAAGGAATCCATCGACGCCGCCAGCTCCTACGTCCGCTCGATCAGCCCGTCGATCGGGGTCAAGCCGCCGAAGTTCGACAAGCTGGACATCCACGTCCACGTCCCCGAGGGTGCCACGCCCAAGGACGGGCCGTCAGCGGGCCTGGCGATGGTCACCTCGATCGTGTCGGTGCTGACGCAGATCCCGGTCCGCAAGGACATCGCCATGACCGGCGAGGTCACGCTGCGCGGCAACGCGCTGGCCATCGGCGGTCTGAAGGAGAAGCTTCTGGCGGCACTGCGGGGCGGTATCACCACCGTCTTCATCCCGCAGGAGAACGAGAAGGACCTGGCCGAGATCCCCGACAACGTGAAGGAGGGGATGAAGATCATCCCGGTCAGCCACGTGAGTGAGGTGCTGGAACAAGCCCTCGTCCGCAAGCCCGAGCCCATCGAGTGGGACGAGGCCGCCGAGGAGGCCGCCGCCAGTCGCGCCGTCTCGAACCAGGGCGGGGAAGGGGCTGCCGTCGCCCACTAAGGGCGCGGCACCTTCGAGACCACAATCTATCAACGGGGCGCCTTCGGGCGCCCCGTTTCATTTCGGGCGGGCGCGTGCCGGGGCCAGCCATGCCCTTGGGGAAGGATAGCCAAAAACGGCATTCGCTGCCGTTCTTTGTCGCCAACAAGTGGTCAGAACCGCCTTCGGGCGCTAGACTGCGTCAAAACGGATAACCCAAGCAGGGGCGGATCAGCAGATGGCCAAGAAAGCGAAACAGACAAGAACCGGCGGCAACGTCCTGCCCTTGGCCGAAAGCCGCGCGGGCGACGCGTCCGGCAAGGGGGCCACCCCCGCGGCCGCGATGGACAGCGCCATGGACAACGCGGTGCGCAGCGCGCTGCGCAGCACCTCGGGTGCCTCCAAGGCCGACGGGGGCCAGACTGGGGCACCCGTCTCGACCCCGGTGGGCGGCGCGGGCCGTCCCGCAGCCATCGCCGAGGCCGCCGCCGCCGAGGCGCGCGAGCGTCGTCAGGAGCGCGAGGGCGATGCGCGCGGCGACAAGGGGGCCTTTGCCGGGCTGGTCGCGGCCGGCGGCGAGGCGGATGCCGAGGGAGAGGGCGCCGACGATGGCTCCATCCTGCGCAAGAAGGAATTCATCGCTGAGGTCGCCCGCCGCTCGGGCCTTAAGAAACCCGACGCCCGCCGTGCCATCGACGCCTTCCTCGACGTGATGAGCGAGGGGCTGAAGGAGGGGCGCACCCTGGCCCTGATGCCCCGCGCCAAGATCAAGCCGGTGCGCCAGACCGACGCCGGCAATGCGACTGTCGTGACCACCAAGATCCGCCTCAAGGATGTCACCGTGATCTCCGACGAGGGGGGTCTTGCGTCACCCGAGGACTGAGGGTAAAGAGCGACCCGGCGGGTGATTAGCTCAGTGGTAGAGCGCTTCGTTCACATCGAAGATGTCAGGAGTTCGAATCTCTTATCACCCACCATTCCCACCCCTGCGGCAGGAATGAAGCCGGGACGCGCCGCTTTCCGTGGAACGCGCCGGACCGTTCTCCACACACTGCTTTGCGCCACGGGCGCGGCGCCCTGTCGCCCGCCCGGATCAGCGATATTCCGATTGTTCGAATCCAGGGGCTGCCCGGCCAAAACCCACTTGCGGCCGGGGGCGCCGCCGGTCTAAGACAGCCGCGCGGGTGATTAGCTCAGTTGGTAGAGCGCTTCGTTTACACCGAAGATGTCGGGAGTTCGAGTCTCTCATCACCCACCATCGTTTTTCCATATACATTATATAGTGTTAGGCCACGATCGCGTGGTCACGAAGTGGCGCCCGCCGGCGCGCCCCTTTTCCCACACTTCTTCAGGAAATCCGCCGGGCGCTGGCTGCCCGCGCCGCCGTCTGCTAGGCGCGGGGCAGGTGAGGATACGGCGGGAAAGCACGATGCGGCAAAGCGCGATTGATCTGTCTTCGGAATGTTCGCAGGCCGAGCGCGCGCGCATCCGTGCCGCGATACGCGAGCATCTTCGCCCGGGAAACTTCCTAGAGATCGGGACGGCCGCTGGCGGCACCCTCAAGCAGATCATCGGCTGGACCCGCGAAGCCGGCGTCGCGACCCGCTTCTGGGTGCTGGATCCCTTCACCTATTTCGAGGACCAGCTTGAGAAGGTCCGCGCCAACCTGCGTGGCGCCGAGATCGACCCCGACGAGGTCGAGTTCCTGATCGGCACCACCGACAGCCAGCTTGCGCTCCAGCGCGCGCTGGGCACGCGGTTCTCGGCCATCTTCATCGACGGCGACCACCGGGCGCTGCCGGTGACCAAGGACCTGCAATGGGCCGAGCAGCTTGAGGTTGGTGGCCTGATCTTCGCCCATGACTATTGTGCCAAGTTCGAGGGGGTGATCTGGGCCATCGACCGTTTTCTCGCCCGCAACCCGGGCTTCGAGCTGCTGGGCCGATCCGAAACCCTGGTCGTGCTGCGCCGCAAGGATGATCGCCTGGTGCCGGTCGACGCGGCCGAGCTGCGCCGCGCCCGGATAGTCCAGACCCTGCTGAAATGGAAATACAGCATCCGCAAGCGTTTGGCGCGCTGAGGACCGGGCGGCCCTTGGGGTAAAGGGGCCTCCTCCCCTCCAGGGGGGCTGAAATCCGCGCCGATCCGTGCCATGATCAGCCATGCCCCGAGGGTGAGGACTTGGCTTGAGCTGGAATCCCCTGATCGACCCCGACACGCCCCTCGATGCGGCAATCGACGCGATCGAGACGGTCATCGTGCCGCGCGCCCGCGACATCGGCGGGTTCGAGGTGCGTCGCGCCTTGCCCGCGCCGAGGCGGCAGATGGTGGGCCCTTTCATCTTCTTCGACCAGGTGGGTCCGGCCGAGTTCCTGACGGGCCAGGGCATCGACGTGCGCCCTCATCCCCATATCGGCCTGGCGACGGTCACCTATCTCTACAAGGGGCGGCTGCATCATCGCGACAACCTGGGCACCGACCAGTGGATCGAGGCGGGGGCGGTCAACCTGATGACCGCAGGGCGCGGCGTCACCCATTCCGAGCGCACGGATGGCGAGATGCGCCGGCATCCCCACGCCATGTTCGGGGTGCAGACCTGGCTGGCCCTCGACGAGGCGCAGGAGGATGCCCCCGCCCGGTTCGAGCATAGCCCCGAGGCCAGCCTGCCGGTGCTGGAGGCCGAGGGAAAGCGCCTTCGGCTCGTGCTGGGCACGGGCTGGGGCGAACGCGCACCTCTCGACGCGGGCATGGAGCTTTTCTACGCCGACGCGGAATTGGCGCCGGGCGCGGTCCTGCCGCTACCGGACGAGCATGAGGATCGTGGCGTCTATGTCATGCAGGGCGATGTCACGGTCGGGCGCGACAGCTTTGCCGAGGGGCGGATGATGGTTTTCCGCCCCGGCGACAGGCTGGCACTGAAGGCCGGGCCGAGGGGCGCGCGGCTGGTGCTGCTGGGCGGTGCCACGCTGGGCGGGCCGCGCCATATCTGGTGGAATTTCGTGGCCTCCTCACGCGAGCGGATCGAGGCCGCCAAGGAGGCCTGGCGCAAGGGCGACGGGGCAGGCGGCCCTTTCAGCCTGCCCGATGGTGACAGCGCCGAGTTCATTCCCCTCCCGGACTAGGGCCCAAGGGCCGCATGGACCGCGCCAACCGGGTCACGGCGGGGCGGTGACGGGGCCTTCCGGCAGGAATGCGGCGCGTGCCCCGGCACCCGCGCGGAAATTTTCGCATTCGGCCGGATTGCAGCCTTGACGGGGGCAGGGCGCCCGCATAGAACCCCGCCACGCCTCGGGATCAACCGGTCTTGGGGCGGACGGCGAGCGGTTGTAGCTCAGTTGGTTAGAGTACCGGCCTGTCACGCCGGGGGTCGCGGGTTCGAGCCCCGTCAACCGCGCCACCGCCGTCCCGCCCGCCATGCCGCGGGCACTTCTTCCCCCTCAAAGTGACACATCCCACCATGGCCCCGAGTGGCCCGGGCCGCGCCGGCCGCTCGTCCGCCGCTTGCCTGTCCAAAGCCCCCGGCGCCGCCCCCACAGATCATTCGGGCTTCATTTACCGGGTGGTCCGCTTTTGCCTTGACGCCCCCTGCGCACGGCCCTAAACGAGCCACCACGCGCGGTTGTAGCTCAGTTGGTTAGAGTACCGGCCTGTCACGCCGGGGGTCGCGGGTTCGAGCCCCGTCAACCGCGCCACTTTCCCCTCCACTCACTCGTCAACGCCTATTTTCTGCGCGTCCTGCAAATCCGTCTTTGCACAACCTTCCGGAACTGGAAGGCCTGCAAGTCGTTGATCTGTCGCCGCAATAGTTAATTGGGAACTGAGTTCGCGGCACGTCGGGTTTGGGTGAGGGACCGGCTTCTTTACTGTGTAGCAAAGGAGTTATTCGACATGACCACCACGACAACCAACAAGAACATTTCAATTCTGGCTTCCGGCACATTGATGCTGGGCTGGCTGGCGGGACCCGTCGGGGCACAGGCGCTTGATGCCGGGGCCTCGGTCGGACTGGGCAGCACGGCCGCCGTTTCGGCCGACGCCACGATCGGCGGAAGCGGGGGCACCACAGCCTCAGCCGACGTCTCGATTGGCGGATCTTCTGGAGGCACCTCGGGCAGCGGTGGAACCAGCACGGCCTCGGCCGACATCTCCCTGGGAGGAAGCTCGGCCGGTAGCGGCTCGGGCGGCAGCGGATCGGGCGGGTCCGGTACCGGCGGCACGGTCACCGTCGGCACAGGCGGATCTGGCGGCACGGGCGGCAATACAGGCGGCTTCGGCAGTGGTTCGGGCAGCGGCGGCACCGGAGGGACAGGTGCCGGCGGCTCGGGCAATTTCAACTTTGCCGGTGGCAATTCAGGATCGGGCGGAAACTCGGGCGGCAACTCGGGCAGGGGCGCTGGCAACGGCAAGGCCACGGTGACCAAGCTTGCGCCGCTGGGCGCGGGAATCGTCAAACCGGTCAGCTTCCCGTTCAACCTGTCTGATCTGCCCGGAAAGATGGTCTTCAGCGGCGATGACAGGCTGCTGGGACAGGTTGTCGAGGTCGTTGAAAGCAATGATCGCTATTTTCTGCGGATCAAGGTCAACAACGCGCTGAACGTCAGGTCCCGGCTGGTCCGGCTGGGCCTTGGCGGGTTCGAGGTCGAGGGGGACATGATTCGCCTCAACATGTCGCTTGCGGCCTTCATCCGCAGCGCCTCGAACGGCTGATCCTGTAGAGCAAAGGGCCCCCGCCGGAATTGCCCGGCGGGGGCCTTTTCATGTTCAGCCCCGCGACAGCGCGTCCAGCACCCGCGCCCAGCTGCGCGTGCCCTTGTGGAAGCTTTCCATGTCGTATTTCTCGTTCGGGCTGTGGATCTGGTCATCGTCACGACCAAAGCCGATCAGCATCGCATCCGTGTCCAGCAAGTCCTTAAAATACCCCGCGATCGGGATTGAGCCGCCGCACCCGATATAGGCCGCCGTCTCGGGCCACTCGTCGCTGAGGGCGCGGCGCGCCTGCTCGAATGCCGGGTGGCTGGTGGCCATCTGGCTGCCGCCCGAGGCACCGTGATCCTTGAAGCTGACGCTGCAATCGGGGGGCAGCATGGATTGCACCATCTCGCGGAACGAGGCGCGGATGGCGTGGGGATCCTGCTGGCCCACCAGGCGGAAGCTGATCTTGGCCGTCGCCTTCGAGGGCAGAACCGTCTTGAAGCCGTCCCCCTCATAGCCCCCCGAGATGCCGTTCACCTCGCAGGTCGGGCGCGACCACAGCATCTCAAGCGGCGTGCGCCCCTCTTCGCCGGCGGGGCGGGAAAGGCCAACATCGCCCAGGAAGCCCGAGACGTCGAAATTCAGCCCGTCCCACTGGCGGCGGATCTCATCGGGCAGCTCGGGCACCCCGTCGTAGAAGCCCGGCACCGTGACGCGGCCGGTCTCGTCGTGAAGGCTGGCGATGATCCGGGCCAGGACGCGGATCGGGTTCATGGCAAGGCCGCCGAACATGCCCGAGTGCAGGTCCTTGGAGGGGCCCGTGATCGTCAGCTCCTCTCCCAGCAGGCCGCGCAGCATGGTCACGATGCCGGGGGTCCGGCCGCCAAACATGCCGGTATCGCAGATCAGCGCGATATCGGCGCGCAGCTCCTCGGCATTCTCGCGCATGAAGGGCACCAGCGACGGCGAGCCCGATTCCTCCTCGCCCTCGAAGAACATCGAGATGCGGCAGGGCAGGCTGCCATGCTCGGCCTTCCAGGCGCGGCAGGCTTCGACAAAGGTCATCATCTGGCCCTTGTCGTCGGCCGCACCCCGGCCGCGGATGACCTTGCCGGCGGGGGTGTCCTGGACCTCGGGCTCAAACGGAGGGTTGTCCCAAAGATCAAGCGGATCAACGGGTTGCACGTCATAATGGCCATAGAACATGACATGGGGGCCGGGGCCGTCGGCATGGGCCACCACCATCGGATGGCCCGGCGTCGCCCGCTTCTCGGCCTCGAACCCGATGGAGCGCAGATCCTCGACCAGCCAGTCGGCGGCGCGCTCGCACTCGGCCTTGTAGGCGGGATCGGTCGAGATGCTGGGGATGCGCAGAAGCTCCAGCAGGCGTTCGGTGGCCGGGGCCAGATCCTTGTCGATTCTGGCGAGAACGGGGTCGAGGGCCATGAACATTGTCCTTCCGGTTGGTGGGGTTCGGGCGCGCAGCCTAGCAACCGGCGCGGCGGCTGGAAAGTGGGCGCGGCGCAGGCTAGAATGGCGCCCCCGGACCGCAGCGCGCGGGCCCGGCCCGATCCCCTTTTCAGCCCGGAGGCCCCCATGATCCCGACCCCCCGCCCACGCCGCGCCGCACCGACCGTCCTGGCCGCGACGGCCATGCTGATCGCCGCCGCCTCGGCAAGCGTGGCGGCCCCGGCCACGGGCAAGGAGGCGCGCGCCATGCTGTTCGCGGCAAAGGGCTACACGCTGGCCACCTCGTCCAGCCTCTCGGAGGCCGAGCGTGACCTGATGCGCAAGGTCGTGGAGTTGTCGCAGCAGCAGGGCCAGGCGCTGGAATACTATGCCTCGCTGGCCTATTCGCCCGACGAGGGGATCCAGTCCCAGGCCTTCCAGGGCGCATCCGGGCACCATTCGGTGGCCGCCGCCGACGCCGCGGCCACCGCCGCCTGCAACGCCCTGCGCAAGCCGGGCACCCGCGGCTGCACCATCGCCGCCCGGGTGCTGCCCGCCAAGTATGCCGAACGGTCGCTGACCCTGTCCCGGGCCGCGACCGAGGCATTCGGAAAGGAATTCAAGCGCGGATCGGGCCCCCGGGCGATGGCGATCTCGCCGGGCACAGGCAACTGGTCGGTGGTGCGCGGCGCCGAGGCGACCGCCAAGGCGCTGGCCGCCTGCAACACCAAGGCGGCCAAGGCCGGCCAGGCCGATTGCGCGATCGTGATCGCAGAGTGAGAAAACCGGGACAAATCGCCGGGTAGCTTTGCTGGGCGATTTCATATAGCAAACCCTGAATGCGACAGACTTGCGGAGCCTAAACTTGGATCATTCAGCCGCCATCGACGCCGCCCTGAGCCGCCTGCACGAAGAGGGCCGTTACCGGACCTTCATCGACATCGAGCGGCGCCGCGGTCAGTTTCCGACCGCAACCTGGACCCGGCCCGACGGCACCGAGACCGAGATCACCGTCTGGTGTGGCAACGACTACCTGGGTATGGGCCAGCACCCGGCCGTGCTGTCGGCGATGCATGACGCGCTGGACGCGACGGGCGCGGGCTCGGGCGGGACGCGCAACATCTCGGGCACGACGGTGCATCACAACGCCCTTGAAGCGGAAATCGCCGACCTCCACCGCAAGGAGGCCGCGCTGCTTTTCACCTCGGCCTATATCGCGAATGACGCCACGCTCTCGACCCTGCCGCGCATCTTTCCGGGCCTCGTGATCCTCAGCGACGAGTTGAACCACGCCTCGATGATCGAGGGCATCCGCCGTGCCGGCGGCGACAAGCGCGTGTTCCGCCACAACGATGTGGCCCACCTGCGCAGCCTGCTCGAGGAGCTGCCCGCCGATGTGCCCAAGCTGATCGCCTTCGAATCGGTCTACTCCATGGATGGCGATTTCGGCCCGATCGAGGCGATCTGCGACCTGGCCGAGGAATTCGGCGCCCTGACCTATATCGACGAGGTGCACGCGGTCGGCATGTACGGCCCGCGCGGCGGCGGCATCACCGAGCGTGACCGCCTGGCCCACCGCATCGACATCATCAACGGCACGCTGGCCAAGGCCTATGGCGTGATGGGCGGCTATATCGCCGGCAAGGCCAACCTGGTCGACGCCATCCGCTCCTACGCACCGGGCTTCATCTTCACCACCTCGCTGCCGCCTGCGGTCGCGGCGGGGGCGGCGGCCTCGGTCCGTCATCTCAAGACCGACCAGGCCCTGCGCGACCTTCAGCAGGAGCGGGCGGCGGCGCTGAAGCTGCGCCTCAAGGGGCTGGGCCTGCCGATCATCGATCACGGCAGCCACATCGTGCCCGTCCACGTGGGCGACCCGGTGAAATGCAAGATGATCTCGGACCGTCTGCTGGCGGATCACGGCATCTATGTGCAGCCGATCAACTTCCCCACCGTGCCCCGGGGCACCGAGCGCCTGCGCTTCACGCCGTCGCCGGTGCACACGCCCGAGATGATGGACCGCCTGGTCGCCGGCATGGACGACCTCTGGAGCCAGTGTGCGCTGAATCGTGCCGAACTCTCGGCCTAGGCCATTTCTTCGGGTGCCAATGATTTTTCTGCTGTGATAATGTGGACACAGCATCGTCATCGCATTGCCGCGAATCGATGGTGCTTGGGGACTGAAGCAGAAAAAAAGGGGCAGGGCGATGATCAGGCGCGGCGCACCGCCCGAGGATGGCCAAGTCGATACCCCTCGCGGGTTCGACGACTTTGATCTCAAACTCGGCGATGTCCTGAGGGGCGAGCGGGCGACGCTCGGCAAATCCCTTTTGGACGTTCAACGCGAACTCAAGATCAAGGCGAATTACATCGCCGCGATCGAGGCGTCCGATGTGACCGCCTTTGAAACCCCCGGATTCATTGCCGGTTACGTGCGTTCTTACGCCCGTTACCTCGGCCTGGATCCCGAGTGGGCCTATCGCAAGTTCTGCGAGGAATCGAATTTCGGCGGCGCGGCCGGTCTTGCCGGTGGCGCACGCAGCCGTCCCACACCCGCCGCCGCCGCGCGCGGTGCGGCCATGGGCGGCGCTTTGCGCAGCGTCCAGTCCGAACCGCCCGTGAACAATTCGTCGGCCACCCCGGCGGCGCCCCGCGCCCGCGCCGGGCGCGTCAACGCGGCCAATGATCCGCTCATCAACCCGCGCGCGCCGTTTTCGCCGGGCGTCAGCTCGGCCGGCGGTTTCGGCTTCGATCCCGGTGCGCTGGGATCGCTGGCGGTGCTGTTCGCGCTGATCGCCGGGCTTGGCTATGGCGGCTGGACGGTGCTTCAGCAGGTGCAGCGCGTGACCCTGGTCCCCGTCGACGAAGCCCCCGGCGTCGTGGCGGAACTTGATCCGCTGGCCGGTGTCGCGACCGGCGCTTCCGACAGTCAGGCCACCGACCTGCGGGCCGAGGCGCTGGACCGGCTCTACCGGCCCAAAGCGCTGGACGTGCCTGTGATGGTTGCCCGCGACGGACCGATCTCGTCGCTCGACCCGGACCGTGTCGGCATGCTGTCTTCGCCCGTGGCGGGACTCGACCTCGCCGCCCTGCGCAGCGATGTCTACGGCCCCGTCCGCCCGATCGAGGCGAGCCAGGGCGACGCGCTGGACGACAAGGCGCTGGCCCGCGAGGCCGCCGAGGTCGAGGCGGCAGAGACGCCCCTTCAGGTCGTTGCGGCCGACGCCCCCGCGATCGAGCTTTTCGCCGTCCGCCCCGCCTGGGTCCGCGTGACCGGCGCCGGCGGCACTGTCATCTTCGAGAAGATCCTGGATACGGGCGAACGCTTTACCCTGCCCAAGACCGAAGAGCCGCCGCTTCTGCGGGCCGGCAACTCGGGCTCGGTCTATTTTGCGGTCAATGGCAAGACCTACGGCCCCGCCGGGCCGGGCACCTCGGTCGCCAAGAAGGTCAAGCTGGGGGTCGAGGATCTTCAGGCCGCCTATCAGGTAGCCGATCTCGACAGCGATCCGGCGCTGCGCAAGGTGATCGAGGTGGCCGATGCCGCCCCCGTCGCCGCCGCGCCCGACGCCGCCTCGTCCAGCAATCCATAACGGGCTATCGGCGCGGGGCAGTCCCGCGCCGCCTTTTCCGCCCGCGTCCGCGGCGAACGGGCAGGGGGGAAACCGCCCGGCCTTGCGCCCCCAGCCCGCACCCCCCACCTTGCATTGTGTTGCCGCGCCCGCACCTCTATTCAGGGGGCGACACGCCCCCCGTTCAGGAAGCTTGCCCCATGTCGCTCAACTCCGTTCGCCCCTGGCGCAGCATCGACCGCCGCAAAAGCCGTCAGATCCACGTCGGTCGCGTTCCCGTGGGGGGCGATGCGCCGATCTCGGTGCAGACGATGACCAACACCGACACCTCGGACGTGGCGGCGACGGTGGCGCAGATCCAGGCGGCTGCCGAGGCGGGCGCCGATATTGTCCGCGTCTCGACCCCGGACGAGTCGAGCACCCGCGCCCTGCGCGAGATCGTGGCCGAAAGCCCGGTGCCGATCGTTGCCGACATCCACTTCCACTACAAACGCGCGATCGAGGCCGCCGAGGCCGGCGCCGCCTGCCTGCGCATCAACCCGGGCAACATCGGCGACAAGACCCGCGTGGCCGAGGTGATCCGCGCCGCCCGCGACCACGGCTGCTCGATCCGCATCGGTGTCAACGCAGGCTCGCTTGAACGGCATCTGCTCGAGAAATATGGCGAACCCTGTCCCGAAGCCATGGTCGAGAGTGGGCTGGAACATATCCGCATCCTCGAAGACGCCGACTTCCACGAGTTCAAGATCTCGGTCAAGGCAAGCGACGTCTTCCTGGCTGCCGCCGCCTATCAGGGCATCGCCGAGGCCACCGATGCCCCCATCCACCTGGGCATCACCGAGGCCGGCGGCCTGATGAGCGGCACGATCAAATCCGCCGTGGGCCTGGGCAACCTTCTGTGGTCCGGCATCGGCGACACGATCCGCGTCAGCCTGTCGGCCGACCCCGTCGAAGAGGTCAAGGTCGGCTTCGAGATCCTGAAATCCCTGGGGCTTCGGCACCGGGGCGTGAACATCATCTCGTGTCCCTCCTGCGCGCGGCAGGGGTTCGACGTGATCCGCACGGTCGAGACCCTGGAAAAGCGGCTGGAGCATATCCGCACGCCCATGAGCCTGTCGATCATCGGCTGCGTGGTGAACGGCCCGGGCGAGGCGCTGATGACCGACGTGGGCTTCACCGGCGGCGGCAAGGACGCGGGCATGGTCTATATGGCCGGCAAGCAGTCCCACAAGATGAGCAACGAGCAGATGGTCGATCACATCGTTGGTCTGGTCGAGACCCGCGCGGCCGAGATCCAGAAGACCCTGGATGCCGAGGCCGAGGCCGAGGAGAAGGCACGCGACTCCGGCGACGTTGCCAAGGCCGGCTGAGCCGGACCGCTGCGCGACCCTCGTCCGAACGCGGTCCGAATGCCGTCCGAACACCGCCCGAACCCACGGAGAGACCCTTGAGAAGATCCAAGCGCAGCGAGGTTGACGCCTTCATCGTCATGGACGTGATGGAAGCGGCCCGCGCCGCCGAGGCCGCCGGCCGCCACATCGTCCACATGGAGGTCGGCCAGCCCGGCACCCCCGCGCCAGAGGCTGCCCGCAAGGCCCTGGGCCGCGCCATGGACGCGGGCGCCCTGGGCTACACCGTGGCGCTTGGCCTGCCGGCACTGCGCGCCCGGATCGCGGGGCTTTACCGCGAATGGTACGGGCTGGAGGTGGATCCGGCGCGGATCGTCGTCACCTCGGGCGCGTCGGGCGCCTTCCTGCTGGCCTTCACCGCGCTCTTCGACAGCGGCGCGCGCGTCGCGCTGGGAGAGCCCTGCTACCCATCCTACCGCCAGATCCTGCGCGCCCTGGGAATGGAACCCGTGGGCCTGCGCACCCTGGCCGAACACCGCTACCAGCCGCGCCCCGAGGATCTGGCGGGTGCGGGGCTGGACGGGCTGATCGTGGCCTCACCCTCGAACCCCTCGGGCACGATGCTGGACCGCGAGGCGATGACTGCGCTTATCGAGGCGGCCGCGCGCGAAGGCGTCAGCTACATCTCGGACGAGATTTATCACGGTGTCCACTACGACCGCCCCGCCGTCTCGGCGCTGGAGATCAGCGACGATGTCTATGTGATCAACTCCTTCTCCAAGTATTTCTCGATGACCGGCTGGCGCGTCGGCTGGATGGTGGTGCCGTCCGATCATGTCCGCACGGTTGAGCGGCTGGCGCAGAACATGTTCATTTGCCCGCCCCATGCCAGCCAGGTCACCGCGCTGGCCGCGCTGGATGCCCGCGAGGAGCTGGACGCCAACCTGGCCGTCTACCGCCGCAACCGCGAGCTGATGCTCAAGGGCCTGCCGGCGGCGGGCTTCAGCCGGATCGCGCCGCCCGATGGTGCCTTCTACGTCTACGCGGACGTGTCGGAATTCACCGACGACAGCCGCGCCTTCGCCGCCCAGATCCTGGAGGAGGCGGGCGTCGCCGTTACCCCGGGCCTGGATTTCGATCCCCACCGGGGCGGCGGCACCCTGCGGTTTTCCTACGCCGCGGCAACGCCCGAGATCGAACTGGGTTTGGAGCGGCTGCGCGCCTTCATGCAGGCCCGGGGCCATGTGCCGCCCGCCGGTTGAGGGCCCGCGCCGCGCGGGATGGATTGCCTCAGGCCCGTCCGCGCCGCTAGACTGCCTCCCAGGCAACCGCCACGGAGAGGGCGAATGAGCAGGCGCCGTTCAACGACGATCATCCCCCGGTCGACCCGGACGCGGGGCCCGCGTGGGCGGGCAGCCCGCCGGCTCATTGGGGCCTGTCTTCTGGCGGCCACCGCGCTGGTGGCGCCGGTCGGGATTCCTGTATCTGTGCCCCTGACAGGTAGCGGCGCCGCGATGGCGCAGGAGTTTCATGCGCTGGCGCGGGTGGACCGCGCGGCCTCCTCCCTGCGGCTTGATGCCGAGGAGGGGGTGCTTGTCCTTGCGCTGACCCAGGCCGTTCCGTGGCGCGCCTTCACTCTCGACGCCCCCCGGCGACTGATCCTGGATTTCCGCGAAGTCGCTTGGGAAGGTTCGGGCGGCGACGTGCTGGCCCGCGCACTCGGCGTCGAGGGCGAGGCGCTTCGCGCCGGCACCTTCCGGCCCGGCTGGTCGCGCCTGGTGCTGCGCCTTCCCGCGCCCTTGGCCATTGAAACGGCCGAGATGCGCACCGACCCGGTCACCGGCGGCGCCAGCGTCCGCATCGCCCTGTCGGCCGTGGCCGAGCAGGAGTTTTCCGCCCGCGTCCCCGACGCGGCCGGCGGTCTTTGGGCGCTGCCGCCCAGGGCCGAGGTGCCCGAGCCCGTGCGCCGTCAGCGCGGCGACCGCCCGCTGATGGTGGCGCTGGACCCGGGGCACGGCGGTCTGGATCCCGGCGCCCAGCAGGGCGGCTGGAACGAGGCCGACCTGATGCTTTCCTTCGCCCGGGACCTGAAGGAGGCGCTGATCCGCGAGGGCATGAAGGTCCACCTGACGCGCGAGGACGACATCTTCGTCCCGCTTCAGGCCCGGGTCAGCCAGGCCCGCAGCGCGGGTGCGGACGTGTTCGTTTCCCTCCATGCCGATGCGCTGGCGCAGGGCAAGGCGACCGGGACCACGATCTATACCCTGTCCGACACCGCCTCGGACCGCGCATCCGAGCTGTTGGCAAAGCGGCTGGACCGGGCCGACCTTCTGGCCGGCGTCGATCTGGAGGATCAGGACGACGCGCTGGCGGGGATCCTGATGGACATGGTCCGCCGCGAGACCGCACCCCGCAGCGAGATGCTGGCGGGCTATCTGGTAAGCGAGATAGGCGCCTCGGACGGAAAGCTCTACAAAAAGCCCCATCTCAAGGCCGGCTTCTCGGTGCTGAAGGCGCCTGACATCCCCTCGGTCCTGCTGGAGCTTGGCTTCATGTCGGACGAGCGGGACCTGCGCCGGATCCTCAGCCCCGAATGGCGCGACAGCCTGTCGGGCGCCATCGTCAGCGCCCTCAAGCTGTGGGCGGCGGAAGACGCGGCCAAGGCGGCATTGATAAGGCGCTGATGGTGGGCGCGCCAAGCCCGGAAGCGATCCGGGCCCGCGCAGGACGCAGCGCGAGAACCCCTGTCAGTAGAGGCCGCCCGAGCTGAGCGAGCCGAAGGACGCCTTGCCGCCGATTTCCTTCTTCTTGCCGGTGGAGGTGATGACGGTCGTGGTGGCCTGTTCGCCGGTGTCATCCTCGCCACGGCTGTAGATCGGAAGGTCGTTGCCCATGGCAAAGCCGCCGTCGACGATGCTCAGCAGGCCGTAGGTCGGCTCCTCGCCCTGGCGGAAAAGCTCGGCCACGACATGGGGGCCGCTGGCGCTGTCGGACAGGCGCTCACCGGAATAGCGGTCGATCTTCACGAAGGTGCCGTTCTCGGGGACCTTGAACTTGCCGCCGCCGTAGCTGTCGATCGCCTTGTTCATGAACTGATTGAACACCGGGCCGCACATGCCGCCACCCGAGGCGCCGCGCCCCAGCGGGCGGGGCGTGTCGTAACCGATGAAACAGCCTGCCACGATGTTCGAGGAAAAGCCGATGAACCACACGTCCTTTGCGTCGTTGGTGGTGCCGGTCTTGCCCGCGATCGGGATCGGCAGCTTGACGGTGCGCGAGGCGGTGCCCCGCTCGACCACGCCGCGCATCATCGAGGTGAGCTGATAGGCCGTGATCGGATCCATCACCCGCGCCCGGTTCGAGAAGATCGAGGGCGCCTTGCCGGGGGCGAGGCTCGGCTCCCGGCAATCCTCGCAGATGCGCTGATCGTGGCGATAGATGGTCTTGCCCCAGCGGTCCTGGACCCGGTCGACAAGCGTCGGCTCAACCCGTTCGCCGCCATTGGCGAACATGGCATAGGCCGCGACCATCTTGAACAGCGTGGTCTCCTGCGAGCCGAGGGCGTTGGACAGATAGGGCTTCATCCGGTCGTAGACGCCGAAACGCTCCGCGTAGCTGGCGACGGTCTGCATGCCCACTTCCTGGGCCAGGCGGACGGTCATCAGGTTTCGCGACCGTTCGATCCCCGTGCGCAAGGGGGCAGGGCCGTAGAACTTGTTCGAGGCGTTCTTGGGCCGCCAGATGCCGGCGCCGGTCTTGATCTCGATCGGGGCGTCGATGACGATCGTGGCGGGGGTGTAGCCGCTGTCCAGTGCTGCGGCATAGACGAAGGGCTTGAAGGACGAACCGGGCTGCCGCGTCGCCTGGGTGGCGCGGTTGAAGACCGAATGCTGGTAGGAAAAGCCGCCCTGCATCGCGATCACGCGGCCGGTATGGACATCCATCGCCATGAAACCGCCCTGTACCTCGGGCACCTGGCGCAGCGACCAGCGGCGGAAGGTACCGTCGTCGCCGGTGACGGCGCGGACATGCACCACGTCGCCCACCGAGACCAGGTCCGAGGCCTTGCTGGCCTTGCCGCCCAGCTTGCCGTTCTCAAGGCGGGGACGGGCCCAGGTCACGTCCTCGGCGGGGATGAAATGACCCTCGGCGGTATTCTCGACACCCTCGATGCCGATGCGGACTGCGCTGCCTTCCTCGGCCAGGACAACGGCCGGTAGCCAGCCTTCGATGTCGCGGGGGAAATCGGCCTCGGCAAGGGCTGCGCGCCATTTCTCCTCGGTCTCCAGCGCCTCGGGGGGCAGGGTGACCTTGGACTTGCGCCAGACGCCGCGGCCCCGGTCGTATTTCTCAAGGCCGTCGCGCAGGGCTCTGGCGGCCTCCTGCTGCATTTCGTTGTCGACGGTGGCGCGGATCGACAGGCCGCCGGTGAAGAATTCCTCGCCGCCGAAGCGGCCGGACAGCTGGCGGCGGATCTCGTCGGTGAAATAGTCGCGCGCCGGCAGGCTTTCGCGGAACGAGGCAAGGCGCCCGCCCTGCACGGTTTCCAGCGGTGCCACCCGGGCGCGGTTGTACTCGGCGTCCGAGATATAGCCGTTCTGGTTCATCTCGCGCAGCACGAAGTTGCGCCGCGTGATCGCGCGTTCGGTATGGCGCACGGGATGGTAGGTCGAGGGGGCCTTGGGCAGCGAGGCCAGGTAGGCGGCCTCCTCGGCGCGAAGCTCGCCCAGGGTCTTGTTGAAATAGGTCTGGGCCGCAGCTGCCACGCCAAAGCTGTTCTGCCCGAGGAAAATCTCGTTCAGGTAGAGCTCCAGGATCTGTTCCTTGTCCAGCGTCTCTTCCAGACGGCTGGCAAGGATCAGTTCCTTGATCTTCCGCTCGGCCGAACGGTCGGCGCTGAGCAGGAAGTTCTTCATCACCTGCTGGGTGATGGTCGAGGCGCCCCGCAGGCGGCCACCGCGCGCCGCGTCGATCGCGGCCGAGGCCATGCCCATCGGGTCATAGCCCTTGTGGGTGTAGAAATTCTTGTCCTCGGCCGAAATGAAGGCGTTCTTGACCAGATCCGGGATCTCGTTCGAGGGGGCGAAGATCCGGCGTTCCTTGGCGAATTCGTCCATCAGGCGGCCTTCGCCGGAATAGATCCGGCTGATCGTCGGCGGCGCGTATTGGGCCAGCTGCTCGTGGTTTGGCAGGTCGCGGCCATACATCCAGAAGATCGCACCGATGGACAGCGCCACCATGATGGTGCCGTTGGTCAGCCAACTGAAGATCCCGCCGAAGAACGAGAAGAATGCCCTGATCACGGGACTCACCCCTTTATGCAGATACGCGTTTCGACTTATAGGCCGCGGGTCGCGCAGGGTCAAAAGCAACACGGCGTGACTGGGCGGCGCCCGCCCGGCATACCCGATTGACCGGGGGCCACAAGGGATTAGCCAGCGCGCAGGGGATCTGAGCGGATTTTGACACCTTAAAAGCGGGTGGCTGACCGGTCCGCGGTTGAAAGCGACCGCTTGGGCTTCCGGACCACTTTCGCCGCAACCCTTGCTCCGCCCGGCGGGCTTGGGTATCACCCCCCGGTCACAACCCCCTCGAAAGGTCAGACGATGCGAGCCGAAGCGCAGAACCATGCCGAAGCTGTCCGGAAATCCCTTGCCCTGCTGCGTCAGCGCATGGACTGGGAAACCGCGCCCCATCGGCTGGAAGAGTTCAACGCCATGACCGAGGATCCGGACCTGTGGAACGATCCCGACAAGGCCCAGAAACTCATGCGCGACCGCCAGAGCCTGTCGGACGCCATCGACACCCACAACGCCATCCAGCAGGAGCTGGAAGACAGCATCGAGCTGATCGAGATGGGCGAGGCCGAGGGCGACACCGATGTCGTCAAGGAGGCCGAGGAGGCCCTGAAGGCGTTGGTCGGGCGCGCCCGCGAGAAGGAGCTGGAGGCGCTTCTGAACGGCGAGGCCGACGGCAATGACACCTTCCTCGAGATCAACTCGGGCGCCGGCGGGACCGAGTCCTGCGACTGGGCCTCTATGCTGGCGCGGATGTATGTCCGCTGGGCCGAGCGCAAGGGCTACAAGGTCGAGCTTCAGTCCGAAAGCGCCGGGGAAGAGGCCGGGATCAAGTCCGCCTCCTACAAGATCAGCGGCCCCAACGCCTACGGCTGGCTGAAATCGGAATCGGGCGTGCACCGGCTGGTGCGCATCTCGCCCTATGACAGCGCCGCGCGGCGCCACACCTCGTTCAGCTCGGTCTGGGTCTATCCCGTGGTCGACGACAATATCGAGATCGAGGTGAACCCCGCCGACATCCGCATCGACACCTACCGTTCGTCGGGCGCGGGCGGCCAGCACGTCAACACGACCGACTCGGCCGTGCGGATCACCCACGCGCCGACGGGCATCGTCGTCACCAGCTCGGAGAAATCCCAGCACCAGAACCGCGAGATCGCCATGAAGGCCCTGAAATCGCGGCTTTACCAGATGGAGCTGGACAAGCGCACCGCCGCCATCAACGAGGCCCATGAGAACAAGGGTGACGCGGGCTGGGGCAACCAGATCCGTTCCTACGTGCTTCAGCCCTACCAGATGGTGAAGGACCTGCGCACCAACGTCGAGACCTCGGACACGCAAGGCGTGCTGGACGGCGACCTTGATCGCTTCATGGCCGCGACCCTGGCGCTGGACGTCGCCGGCAAGAGCCGCGCCGAGGCCCGCGGCGAAGAGTAAGCCGCAGCCACGCGAGGCAGATCAATAATCCAAAGACTGACATTCGGGCCCGCTTGCGGGCCCGTTTGCGTTCCGGGGCCGGGCATCAAAGCCCTCGACACGGGACAGCGATGCGCAGATCGACGCCAGGCGAGCTCAGTTCATAAAAATCGGGGAGGGGGCGACCGGGATTCCCGTGGCGGGTGCGGTACGCGCCCGGGGGGCGCGCAGGGTCGGCCGCAAGTTGGCCGGGCGGTCCGGGCAACCGGCCGGGGCGCGCGGCCCCCGCCGGTCCGTTGCGGATCGCCAGGCGATGCTCAGCCCTTGGCGGGGGCGGGCGCTGCTGCTGCGGCAGGCTTGGCGGGCGCGCCGGGCTTGCCCTTGGTCAGGGGGTCTTCCTGACGCTGGACGGAGCCTTCGAAATGGGCGCCGGATTCGATCGCGATGGTCTTGTGGATGATGTCACCCTCGACCCGGGCGGTCGCGGTCAGGCGGACCTTGAGGCCACGCACGCAACCGATGATGCGGCCGTTGATGACGACGTCATCGGCGACGACCTCGCCCTTCACGGTGGCGCCTTCGCCGACGGTCAGCAGGTGGGCGCGGATGTCGCCCTCGACCTGGCCCTCGACCTGGACGTCGCCGGTGGTCTTCACGTTGCCGCGGATCATCAGATCCGACGACAGCACCGACGGGCTGGCCTTGGGCTTGGGCGCGCCCGAGCGCGGCTCGGGCATGCTGGGTGCCGGGTTGGACGACGCGGAGGAAGGGGAGGAGTCTTGCATGACAGGCTTCTCGCCTTCGGCCTGCTTGGGTCCGGGTTCGTTGATCCTGCTTTTAGAAAACATTTTTCGCAGCCTTGATGTAGGTCATGGGGTTCACGGCCTTGGAGCCGATACGCACTTCATAATGCAGATGGGGGCCGGTCGAACGACCGGTATTCCCAATATCACCGATACGGTCGCCGCGCGATACCCTTTGCCCGACCTTCACGTGTATTTTGTTCAGGTGGGCAAAGCGCGTCTCGATTCCGAACTCGTGCCGGATCTTGATCAGCTTGCCATAGGCGGACTGACGGCTGGCCCAGATCACCTCGCCGTCGGCGGTGGCGTAGACGGGCGTGCCGGTGGCGGCGGCGAAATCGGTGCCCTTGTGCATCCGGCCCCAGCGGGGTCCGAAGCCGCTGGTATAGCGGAAACCGGACTTCACGGGCATGCCGAAGGGGGCCTTCTGGGCGGCGATACGGTAAAGGTTCAGCGTATCAAGCCGGTCCAGAACGTTGTTTGCACGGGCCGAGGTGGCATCCGCAGGCTCGCCCTTGGTCGAGATCGACAGCGGCGTCAGCGGGCCGCCCTGGCCGGAATAGCCACGCCGCACCGTCTCGAGGATGCGCGCCGGGGGCATTCCGACACTGTTGAACATCTCGTCCAGGGGCTCCAGCGAGACGCTGACCGCGTCTTCAAGCTGCGAGAAGACACGGTCGTTCTTTTCACGCTCCAGGCGCACCTGCTTGCGCATCTCGTCCAGGCGCTGCTCGGCGCTGGCGGCGACAAGCGCCATCGAGTCACGCTCGCCCGAGGTCTGGGAAAGGGTGGCGGTCAGGAACTCGACCGTATCCTCGGCCTCGCGGCGCTGAGAGCCGTCTGCCTTGATGGCGACCGAGACGTCGGCGTATTTGTCGACGATCTCGCTGGCGCGGGCCAGGGCGTTGTCGCGCTCCTTCATGGTCCGGCGCAGGGTGGTCTGGATAACCTCGATGCCTGTCTCGAACTCGCGCCGGCGGTCTTCCGAGGCCAGCAGCCGCGACTGCATCTCCGAAACCTGGGCGAGGGCGGCGTTGAAGCGTTCCTGGGCCATGCGGGCTTCCTTGGCGCGCATGTCGCGTTCGCGCGACAGCTCGTTCAGGCGATCCGCGTAGATCTGTTGTTCGCGCAGTGCCTCGTCGCGGGCAGAGCCGGCGCCGATGCTGTCGATCAGAAGAACCGAGGTGGCGAGGATGGTCCAGCCGACGATCAGCGCACCCGAGAACAGAACGCTGGCCTGCGTCAGGGGGGTCAGTCGAATGAACCGTGTTTCCGTGTCGGATCTGAGAAAAAGCCGCTGTTCGGGCAGATAGCGATCCAGATGATGCGATGCTTTGGTCAGGAAACCTGTTTTCAACTTCTTCGCCCCACTTAGCGTCCCCGTATTTCCCGCCAAGGGATGTTCCCCCAACCCATGGCGTGGAACTTGGGTAAGCGGTGAGTTCCGGGCTGGCAACAAAATTGAGTCCGACGCGCCCGCAGTTCCCGCAACTCACCCAATTCAGGCGGTTTCTTGCCGATTATGCGTCGCGATTGATCCAATCCCGGGGACTGGCGAGCGGCCTTTGCCGCCCCGCGCCAAGCGGCGCAAGGGCCTGCGCGGGGCGCTCTTGGGATGGATCACGCGCGCTGCGCGGGCGCGCGCACGGGCTTTTTCGCGGCTTTTCCGGGGGGCTTTCGGGGCCCCGGCTCGGTATGTTCGGGTCCGCGCTAGCGCCGGGCCTCGCCCGCAAGCGGCCAGTAGAAATCCAGCGGCAGCCCAGCCTCGGCCCGTTTCTCATCGTTGAAGGGTGGCTTCAGGGGCGAGGGGAAATAGCGGCGCACCAGCCCGTGGAAGACCACCTTGGGGTCCGAATTCTCGCGCCCGCAAAGAAAATGAAACCATTTTGAGCCGTAGGCGACGTGTCCGACCTCCTCGGCATAGATGGTCGACAGGGCCTCGACCGCGTCGCTGTCCTTTGCTTTGCGAAATACCTCGATCATGCCGGGGGTGACGTCGAGGCCGCGCGCCTCCAGAACCATCGGCACCACAGCCAGCCGCGCCATCAGATCGCCGGCCGTATCCTCGGCCGCGCGCCACATACCCGCATGGGCATCCAGGGCGCCGTAATGACTGTCGCGGGCCTCAAGGCAGTCGCACATCAGGTTGAAATGCTTGGATTCCTCGTCCGCCGCGCGCACCCAGTCGTCGTAGAAGCCGGGGGGCATGGGCACGTGGGCGAACCGGGCGATGATGTCCCAGTGCAGGTCGACGGCGTTCAACTCGATATGCGCCACCGCGTGCAGCAGGGCGGCGCGCCCCTCGGGGCTGCCGGGGCCGCGGCGGGGCACGTCGCGGGGGGCCAGAAGGCGGGGCCGGTCCGGGCGCGCGGGGCGAAGGGGCGGGACGGGCGCATCACCACTGGGCGGCACGACGGGCAGGGGGGCGGCATCACCCGCCACCCCGGCGAACCAGCGTGCCGCGTGGGCGCGCGACAGGGCGGTCTTGGCCCGGCCGTCGGCGGTTGTCAGAACCTCGACCGCCATCTCGACCAGGCTTTGCGGCGCGCTGTCGCTCACAGCGCGGCCACGGCGTCCAGAACCTCTTCGGCGTGGCCGGCCACCTTCACCTTGCGCCAGACCCGGCGCACGATGCCCTCGCCATCGATCAGGAAGGTCGCCCGCTCGATCCCCATCGAGCGGCGGCCGTACATGTTCTTCTCGACCCAGACGCCATAGGCCTCGCAGACGGCGCCATCCTCGTCCGACAGCAGGGTCACCGACAGGTCGTGCTTGTCGCGAAAACGCTCATGCTTGGCGGGGGTGTCGCGGGAGATGCCGACCACCCGCGCACCAAGGGCCGCGAACTTCGGCAGCATTTCGCTGAATTCCCGCGCCTCGCGCGTGCACCCCGGTGTGTCGTCGCGCGGATAGAAGTAAAGGACCACCGGCGCCGGACGCAGGTCGGAAAGGCGCAATGTCTCCGCGTTGTCGCCCGTCTGTTCGGGGCCGACCTGGGGCAGGGCGAAATCGGGGGCGGTCTGGCCGGTTTCCGGCATGAACGGTCTCCTTCGGGTTGGGGCCGCTCGGGGCAGGCTTGAAAGGCAATCGGGCGCCGTGGCGCGCAACGCTATACTAGTCGCGCGCCGGCTGAGATAAAGATGGGAAAAGGCCACGAGGCGAAGATCGCGCCGCCCCGGCCGCCGAGGCAGGAACCGAGCCACCGCTGATGAGCCCTTCACCCAAGATCCAAGGCAGGCGCACCCGCGTCCGCAGCGCCCGCCGCCGCCACGATCCGCGCCCGCTGGGTCGGGCCGGGCGGCTGGTGCGCGCGGGGTGGCGCGGCCTGCTGGGGGTCGGCCACCTGGCCATGTGGTCGGTGGTGACCGGGCTGGTTCTGGCGGCCGCCGTCGGCATGTTGCTGTGGGGGATGCTGCGGTCCGAGGGGGTCAGCGCCCCGGCCTGGCTGATCGAGCGGCTGGAGGTGACGGCCGCCGCGGCCTCGGCCGGCGGGCGGATCGACATCGGCTCGGTGCGGGTGCAGATCGCCGACGGGCTGGTGCCGGTGGTGCGCCTGCGCGATGTGGTCGCCCTGAACGCCGACGGGCGTGAGCAGGCGGCACTTCCCGATGTGCGCCTGACCTTGCGGGGCGACGAGCTGTTGCGCGGGCGGGTTCAGCCCAGGCGGCTGCGGATCTCGGGGGCCAGTCTGACGGTCATCCGCGATGAGGACGGGGGCTTTGATCTGGACCTGACCGGCGGCGCGGGCAATGACGCGGCCATCGGCTCCATCGCAGATGTGCTCGACGCGATCGAGGGCGGCTTGCAGCGGCCCGCATTGCAACTGCTGGACCGGGTCGCGCTGGTCGACACCTCGGTCATCTATATCGATCGGCGCAATGGCCGGAACTGGACGCTGGAAAGCGGGCTGCTGGTGCTGGAGCAGTCGGGCGACAGCGTGCGGCTGCGGCTCAACGCGCCCGTGGCCTCGGACAGCGGCGGCACGGCGCAGCTGGAACTGACGCTGGAAACCGTCAAGACCACCGATGCGGCGCGACTTTCGGCGCGGTTCACCGGGGTGGACGCGCGCGACATCGCGGCCCAGTCCCCGGCGCTGGATTGGCTGGGCGTGCTGGATGCACCCATTTCGGGCGCGTTGCGGGTTGGACTGGACGCGGGCGGGCATTTCACGGATCTCAACGGCGCGCTCGAGATCGGGCGCGGTGCCTTCCGCCCCTCGGACGGGGTGTCGCCGGTCGCCTTCGACAGCGGCAAGGTCTACTTCGGCTATCGCCCGGCCCGGCAGCGGCTGGAATTCTCGGCCCTCTCCTTCGACTCGCCGATGCTGAAGATCGCCGGCACCGGGCATGCCTATGTCGACGGCCTGGACCAGGGCGGCACGCCGTCCTTTCTGGGCCAGCTTCGGCTGGACCAGCTTGTCCTCGACCCCGAGGGCCTGTTGCCGAAGCCGCTTGCCTTCACCACCGGGGCCGTCGATTTCCGCCTTATGGCCGAACCCTTCCGCTTCGACCTGGGACAGCTTGCCCTGGTCGGCGAGGGGATCGAGCTGCATGCCAACGGGCGCATGGCCGCCCACCCCGAGGGGTGGAGTGCCGCGCTGGACGCGCGCGCCGGCCGCCTTGATCTTGAACGGCTGCTGCAATCCTGGCCCCGTGCGCTTGCCCCCCGCAGCCGCAAGTGGGTCGAAGAGAACGTCGCCGCAGGGATCGTGCGCAACGCCGTCGCCTCCGTCCGGCAGGAGCCTGGGGCGCCGCCGCGCGCGGGCCTGAACTTCGACTTCGAGAATGCCGACGTGCGCTTCATGCGCAGCATGCCCCACGCCACCGGCGCCCGCGGCCACGCCAGCGTCGCCGACGGCGCCTTCGCGGTCTTCATCTCGGGGGGCGGGGTGGACAGCGGCGCGGGCGGTCTCGTCGACATCGCCGGCACCACCATGCAGATCCCCGAGATCAAGGCCAAGCCGGCCGAGGCGCGCATCCAGGTCCGCGCCCGCGCGCCCCTGTCGGCGGCGATGCACCTGCTGGACCGCCCCCCGTTTGAGATCTTCCGCAAGGCCGGGCGAGATCCCGACCTTGCCGAGGGACGGGCCGAGCTGGCGATCGACCTCAACTACGACATTGTGCCCAAGGTCGATCCGAAGGACGTGCGCTATCGGGCGACCGGCACCCTGCTGGCGGTGCGCTCGGACAAGTTGGTGCCCGATCGCAGCATGCGGGCCGTTTCCATGCGGGTCGAGGCCGACAACACCCGGGTGCGCATCGCCGGGGCGGGCACGCTGGACGGCGTGCCCTTCGATGCCGAGTGGGTCCAGCGCATGGGCCCCGAGCACCAGGGCCGCAGCCAGCTTGACGGCACGGTCGAGCTGTCGCCGCGCGCCGTGCGCGCCTTCCGCATCGGCCTGCCCGAGGGATCGGTCAGCGGCTCAGGGCGGGGGCGTTTCGCGATCGGGCTGCGCCGGGGCCAGGCGCCGACGCTGCGGCTTGAGTCCCGCCTGGAGGGGGTGGGGCTGTCCCTGCCGGCGCTGGGCTGGTCCAAACCCCGCGCCGCGCGCGCAGCCCTGCGGGTGGAGGGCGCGCTGGGCAAGCCCGCGCGGATCGACCGGCTGAGCCTTGATGCGCCGGGGCTGAAGGCCGCGGGCAAGGTCACGCTGAAGCCCGACGGCGGGCTTGCGGTGGCGCGGTTCACCCAGGTGCGGACCGGCCCGGGGCTGGACGTGGCGGTGGACCTGACCGGTCGCGGGCGCGGCGTGCCGCCGGCGGTCACCGTGCGCGGCGGGCGGCTGGACCTGCGTGCCCTGCCGCCCCGGGACCCCTCGGCGCCAAGGGGCGGGCCGCTGAAGATCGCGCTGGACCGGTTGACCATCAGCGACAGCATTGCGCTGACCTCCTTCGCGGGGGATTTCAGCAGCGGCGGCGGCGCCAGCGGCACCTTTACCAGCCAGCTCAACGGCGCCGCCCGGATCAAGGGCACCATGGTGCCCACCACCAACGGCCCGGCCTTCCGCATCCGGTCGGAGGATGCGGGCGCGGTGCTGGCGGCTTCGGGCACGTTCCGGACGGCGCGCGGCGGCAACATGGAACTGGTGCTGCAACCCACCGGCAAGAAGGGCACGTTCGACGGCACCCTCAAGGGCGGCGATATCCGCGTGGTGAACGCGCCGGCGCTGGCCTCGCTTCTGTCGGCGATCAGCGTCGTGGGTCTGCTGGAACAGCTTGGCGGCAACGGCATTCATTTCGGCGATGTCGAAGCCAGCTTCCGCCTCACGCCACGCTCGCTGGTGGTGAACCGGGGCAGCGCGGTCGGCGCCTCGATGGGGATCTCGCTGGAAGGGGTCTATGATCTGGCCAGCAAGCGCATGGACCTTGCGGGTGTCGTCTCGCCGGTCTATCTGCTCAACGGGCTGGGCCAGATCCTGACCCGCAACCGCGAGGGGCTGTTCGGATTCAACTATCGGCTGACCGGAACCGCCGCGGCGCCGGTCACCTCGGTCAATCCGCTGTCGATCCTGGCGCCCGGCTTCTTCCGCGATATCTTCCGGCGCAAACCGCCCCGCCCCGCAGAATGAGACCGCAGGCCCGATGAAACTATCCGATTTCGACTTCGACCTTCCCGAGACGCTGATCGCCACCCGGCCGGCCGTGCCGCGCACCGCCGCGCGCCTTCTGCTGGCCGAAGGGCCGGGGATCGAGGATCGGCAGGTTGCCGACCTGCCCGACATCCTGCGCCCGGGCGACGTGCTGGTGCTGAACGACACCAAGGTGATGCCGGTCCACCTGGACGGCGCGCGCCACCGCGACAGCGCCCAGGGCCCGGTCACCGCCCGCATCCGCGTCAACCTGCTGGAGCCGCTGCCCGACGGGCGGTGGACCGCGCTGCTCAAGCCCCTACGCAAGCTGCGCGAGGGTGAGGAGATTGTCTTCGCTCCGGGGTTTGCTGCCCGGTTCGAAGGGGTCGAGGGCGATCACGCGATCCTGCATTTCGACCTGGAGGGCGAGGATTTCGATACCGCTCTCGAGACTGCCGGCGCCATGCCGCTGCCCCCCTATATCGCGGCCCGGCGCGCGCCCGACGCCCAGGACATGACCGATTACCAGACCGTCTTCGCCCGCCAGCGCGGCGCGGTGGCAGCACCCACAGCCTCGCTGCATTTCGACCGCGCGCTGCTGGACCGGCTGGAAGCGGCTGGGGTCGAATTCGTGCACGTCACCCTGCATGTGGGGGCGGGCACCTTCCTGCCGGTGAAGGTCGACGACATCACCCAGCACCGGATGCATTCCGAGCGCGGCGAGATCACCGCCGAGGCGGCCGAGCGGCTGAACCGCGCCCGGGCCGAGGGGCGGCGGGTGATCCCCGTGGGCACCACGGCCCTGCGGCTGATCGAATCCGCCGCCAACGAGGACGGCACGCTGGCCGCCTGGCAGGGCAGCACCGACATCTTCATCACCCCCGGCTACCGCTTCCGCGTGACGGACGGGTTGATGACCAATTTCCACCTGCCCAAGTCGACGCTGATGATGCTGGTCTCGGCGCTGATGGGGGCGGACACGATCCGAAACATCTACCGCCACGCGATCGACACGGGCTATCGCTTCTTCTCCTACGGGGATTCGTCGCTTCTGCTGCCGGAAACGGGCGCGGGGGCGCGAAAGGTCGCCCAAAGGTCGTGACGGTGCTTTCGGGCGACGGCGGGGGCTGTTAAGCGAAGCCGATCACCAAGGAGATCACCATGCTTTCGGTCATTCGCAGTTCCTGGGCACTGCTACTCGGTCTGGGCCTGCTCATGGTCGGAAACGGCCTTCAGGGCACGCTTCTGGGCGTGCGCGGCAGCCTGGAAGGGTTTTCCACCTTCCAGATGTCGCTTGTCATGGCCGGCTATTTCCTTGGCTTCCTTGGTGGCTCGCAACTCACCCCCGAGCTGATCCGCCGGGTCGGGCACGTGCGGGTCTTCGCGGCCCTGGCCTCGTTCATTTCTGCCGTGCTGATCATGTATCCGCTGGTCGCAAACCCGATCGCCTGGACGCTGCTGCGCGTGCTGATCGGTTTCTGCTTCTCGGGGGTCTACGTGACCGCCGAAAGCTGGCTCAACAATGCCTCCACCAACGAGAACCGGGGCAAGGCGCTGTCGCTCTACATGGTGGTGCAGATGACCGGCATCGTGGCCGCGCAGGGCATCCTGACGCTGGGCGATCCGTCGGGCTTCGTGCTGTTCATCGTGCCTTCGGTGCTGGTGTCGGTGGCCTTCGCGCCCATTCTGCTGTCGGTCTCGCCGGTCCCGCCTTTCGAAACGGCCAAGCCCCTGAGCATCCGGCGCCTCTTCAACGTCTCGCCCCTTGGCTGCGTCGGCGTCTTCCTTCTGGGCGGTGTCTTCTCGGGGCTGTTCGGCATGTCCGCGGTCTATGGCTCGCAGGCGGGGATGACCGTGAACCAGATCTCGCTTTTCGTGGCGGCGATATACGTCGGCGGGCTGATGCTGCAATTTCCCATCGGCTGGCTGTCGGACCGGATGGACCGGCGGCGGCTGATCCTGGGCTCGGCGGCCCTGGCGGCGCTGACCTCGGTCGTGGCGGTGATGTTCGAAAGCTATTTCCCGGTGCTGCTGATCGTCAGTTTCGTGATCGGCGGCATGGCCAACCCACTCTATGCCCTGCTGATCGCCTACACTAACGACTACCTTGAATACGAAGAGATGGCGGCCGCCTCGGGCGGGCTGGTCTTCATCAACGGCATCGGGGCGATCACCGGCCCGCTGGCAACAGGCTGGATCATGTCGCTTTTCGGCCCATCGGGCTTTTTCGTCTTCCAGGGGGTGCTGATGGCGCTGCTGGCGGCCTATGCCCTCTACCGGATGACCCAGCGTCCCGCGCCCACGGTCGAGGATACGGGCGTCTATACCCCGATCCTGCCAACCGCGACGGCCGTCGCGGCCGAGGTGGCGCAGGAATACGCCATCGACACCGCGATCGAGGTGGCCGAGGCCGAAGCGGATGCCGAGGAACGCGCCGCCGCAAGCGACGAGGGGCTGTCCGCCACCCCCGCGCCCCAAAGCCCCGTGAGACCGGCGCCCCAAAACGACTGACCCGCCCCGGCTGCGCGGGCACTCCCCTCATTGTCGTGAAAATATCCCCGCCGGAGGCCATCCCGGCGCGCTCTCGCGCCGGGATCCCTAGCGGCAACCTGGCCCTGGCTTCCCCGATCAAGGGCCCACGCCTCACGCTCCCGTGTGATGCGGGGCAGGGGGCCGATCCCCGCCGACGAAACTCACCCGTTTCGGCAAGGCTTCGCGGAAACCCGCTCCCCCGACCGGGGCCGGGAACGCGACCGCTGGCGATCCGTTTCTTCCCCGAGCAGCACACATACGCCGCTTCGCAACATCCATAACTGGAGGAGAAACAACAATGCGTACCAGTGCAATGAAGATCGCAGCAGCCGCCCTTCTGGCCACCACGGCCACCACCGCCTATGCCGGTGACAGCGCTGCCGAATTTGACACATCGGGCCAGGCCCAGGCCGGGATGAGCGCCGGCACCGACGGCGCGTCCGCCGACGGCAAGCTGATGCTGAAGTCCAAGACCAAGATCAAGTCGGACCTTGAAAGCTACAAGGCCAAGCTGAAAGCCAAGTCCAGCGGCACCATCAACAACGCCGCCATGGAAGAGGCCGAGAAGGCCGCCGACCAGGATGCCAACGCCGAGGCCCAGCTGGCCGCGCGCGGTGACGCCGAGACTTCGGTCGACGTGGAAGGCCCCGACAGCGACACGCTGGCGGATGCGACCGACCGCGTGAACGATCTCGACGACGACACAGAACTGAGCGCCGAGGCCGAAATCGAGTCCGAAATCGAGACCGATGACGACACCCGGCTGAGCGCCACCTCCTCGGTCACGCCCGAGCCGGGCCTGTCGAACGTGAAGACCGACTTCGAGAGCGATGACGGCACCGTCTCTGCCGAGATGGAAACCGAGATCGAAGGCGAAGGCGATCTTTCCGCCACCTCGACCGTCGCCGATGGCGACACCGAGATCCTGAACCCCGAGGCCGAGGCGAACGACCTCGCCAGCGTCGAGGGAGAGATGGAAACCGAGATCGAGGTCAACGGCAAGAAGCTGAACTATGGCCAGGTGATCTCGAAGCTGCGGTCGAACTCCGAGGCCGAGCTTGACCTGTCCGCCATGGGCGAAGAGGTCGAGGTCGAAACCGTGACCCTGTCCGAGCTGCGCGGCAAGGCCGCCGGCAACGCCCAGGCGCTGGACAAGGCGCTGGAAGCCAATGCCGAGCTTGTCGCCTCGGTCCGCGCACAGCTTGAAGGCAACGCCGCCATCAAGAGCCAGCTGGACGCCGACGAGATCGAGATCGACAGCGTCGTCGCCGCCTTCGTGGAAGAAGAGGGCGAAGTGATGCTCGTGATTGACGACCGCAGCTGATCTGCGCCACCCCTCGCATCTCAGAGGGTCGTCAGTGCCCCCGCGCGGCCACCGCGCGGGGGCTTTTTTGTACCCGATTTCGTCCCCTCATCCACCCGCAGGACCGCCCTGGAACCGGGGGCGTGGTGACACATCCCGGCCGTGTCAACCGGGGCGCCACCGCGCGCGCAACCGGGCGTTGCGGCAACAGGCCGGCATCACCCCGCCGGAACACCTTAAAATGCCTTGCGCCGCAGGACTTGGCGTGAAAGGCTGAACCTGTCTGGGGACGGCACGACAGGCGTTCGTGAGAAGAGGAACCCATGCAGAGACCCGATCAGATTCTCTCGTTCTGGCTGGACGAGATTGCCCCGTCCGACTGGTATTCGTCCGACAGCGATCTTGATGCCCGGATCCGCGACCGGTTCCTTCGAACCTGGGAGGGGGCGATGGAAGGCTCCTGCGGGATGTGGCTGACCTATCCCAGCGGCGTTCTGGCCTATGTCATCCTGCTGGATCAATTCTCCCGCAACATGTTCCGCGGCGATGCCCGGGCCTTCAGTTCCGACCCGCTTGCGCTGGCTGCCGCGAAGGTCGCGATTCACAAGAACTGGGACCGCACCATCGACGAACCCGCGCGCCAGTTCTTCTACATGCCCTTGATGCACCGCGAGACGATCGACGACCAGGAACGCTGTGTCCGGCTGTTCTGCAGCCGCATGCCCGAGACCGGAGAGTCGAACCTGCTGCACGCGCGCGTGCACCGCGAGATCATCCGCCGCTTCGGCCGCTTCCCTGGTCGCAACGAGGCGCTGGGCCGCCGCTCCTCTTCCGAGGAAAAGCAGTTCCTGGACGATCACGGCTATGCCGAGCTGTTGCAGGAAATGCGCGAGCGTTCCGCCCCGCAGGGTGTCGCCGCCGCCGGCTGACCCGGGACGCCAACGCGCCCGATTTCACCTACTTTGCCCCGCTCTGACGCCTCTTCGCGCGGCCTGCGGTCCTGCGCGGGGCCTCTGGCTGACTGCAATCAGCTTCGGGGCGGCAAGCCAGATTGCGGCTTTCGCCCAGATAGTTTAATGGTGAACCATTGTATCAGCGGAGGGCATCAGCATGGCCGGAAAATCCTTTGACGTTGTCGTGGTCGGGGCGGGCCCCGGGGGTTACGTGGCCGCGATCCGCGCCGCACAGCTGGGTCTTTCCACCGCCATCGTCGAGCGCGAGCACATGGGCGGCATCTGCCTCAATTGGGGCTGCATCCCGACCAAGGCGCTCCTGCGCTCGTCCGAGGTGTTTCACCTGATGCAGCGCGCCAAGGAATTCGGCCTGGGCGCTGAGAAGGTCTCTTTCGACCTCGAGGCGGTGGTCGGACGGTCGCGCAAGGTCGCCAAGCAGCTCAACTCGGGCGTGGGCCACCTGATGAAGAAGAACAAGGTCACCGTGGTGATGGGCGACGCGAGCCTTGCCGGCAAGGGCCGGCTGAGCGTGCGCACCGATGCCGGCACCGAGGAGATTGCCGCCAAGAACATCATCCTGGCCACCGGTGCCCGGGCCCGCGAACTGCCGGGTCTCGAGGCCGACGGCGATCTGGTCTGGACCTACCGCCACGCCCTCCAGCCGCCGCGCATGCCCAAGAAGCTTCTGGTCATCGGATCGGGCGCCATCGGCATCGAATTCGCCAGCTTCTACAACACCCTGGGCGCCGAGACGACGGTGGTCGAGGTGATGGACCGGATCCTGCCCGTCGAGGACGCGGAGATCTCGGAGTTTGCCCGCAAGCAGTTCGTCAAGCAGGGCATGACCATCCTCGAGAAGACCACCGTCAAGAAGCTGGACCGCGCCAAGGGCAAGGTCACGGCCCATCTGGAAGCCGGCGGCAAGACCACGACGCAAGAATTCGACACTGTGATCTCGGCCGTGGGCATCGTCGGCAACACCGAGGGGCTGGGGCTGGAGAAGGCCGGCATCAAGGTCGAGCGCACCCATGTGGTGACCGATCCCTTCTGCCGCACCGGCGTCGACGGGGTCTATGCCATCGGCGATCTGGCCGGGGCACCGTGGCTCGCCCACAAGGCCAGCCACGAAGGCGTCATGGTGGCCGAGCTGATCGCAGGGCAGAAAGATGTCCACCCCGTCCGGCCCGAAAGCATCGCCGGCTGCACCTATTGCCAGCCGCAGATCGCCAGCGTCGGCCTGACCGAGGCCCGCGCCAAGGAGCAGGGCCGCGAGATCCGTGTCGGCCGCTTCCCGTTCATCGGCAACGGCAAGGCCATCGCCCTGGGCGAGGCCGAGGGTATGGTGAAGACCATCTTCGATGCCAAGACCGGCGAGCTTCTGGGCGCGCATATGGTCGGCGCCGAGGTGACCGAGCTGATCCAGGGCTACGTGGTGGGCCGGGAGCTGGAGACGACGGAGGCCGAGTTGATGCACACGGTCTTCCCCCATCCGACCCTTAGCGAGATGATGCACGAAAGCGTTCTGGCGGCCTACGGCCGTGCAATCCACATCTGAGGGCGCGCCCGCTGGCCGGCCGGGGCCTCCGGCGGGGATATTTGTCCGACAATGAGGGGGGCGGGGGCGTTCTGCCCCTGCCGTCGGCCGGTTTGGGGCCGCGCGCATGGGCGGGACGCCGCGGCCCGGGGCGTTGTTCACATTTTGTTCGCTTTTTTGATTTGGAGTCCGGCGGGTGATCCCCTATCTGTAAGGCAACGGGTACGAGGGCATCATGGCTGAGCAGAAGAAGATCGAGGTGCGCGGCGCGCGCGAGCACAACCTGAAGTCGATCGACGTGGACATTCCGCGCGACGAGCTGGTGGTGATCACCGGGCTTTCAGGCTCGGGCAAATCCAGCCTGGCCTTCGACACGATCTACGCCGAGGGGCAGCGCCGCTATGTCGAGTCGCTGTCGGCCTATGCGCGCCAGTTCCTCGACATGATGGAAAAGCCCGATGTGGATCACATCAGCGGGCTGAGCCCGGCAATCTCGATCGAACAGAAGACCACCTCGAAGAACCCGCGTTCGACCGTGGGGACGGTGACCGAGATCTACGACTACATGCGGCTTCTGTTCGCCCGCGCCGGCACCCCCTACAGCCCCGCCACCGGCCAGCCGATCGAGGCCCAGCAGGTGCAAGACATGGTCGACCGGGTGATGGCCATGGAGGAAGGGTCGCGGGCCTACCTGCTGGCGCCCATCGTGCGCGACCGCAAGGGCGAGTATCGCAAGGAGCTGCTGGAGCTGCGCAAGCAGGGCTTCCAGCGGGTCAAGATCGACGGCGCCTTCCACGAGCTGGACGAGGCGCCCAAGCTCGACAAGAAGTTCCGCCATGACATCGACGTGGTGGTCGACCGCATCGTGGTGCGCAAGGGGCTGGAGACGCGACTGGCCGACAGTCTGCGCACGGCGCTGGACCTGGCCGACGGCATCGCCATCCTCGAGACCGCCCCGCGCGAGGAGGGGGCCGAGCCCGAGCGGATCACCTTCTCGGAGAAATTCGCCTGTCCGGTAAGCGGCTTCACCATTCCCGAGATCGAGCCGCGCCTCTTTTCGTTCAACGCGCCCTTCGGTGCCTGTCCCGAATGCGACGGGCTGGGGGTGGAGTTGTTTTTCGACGAGCGGCTGGTGGTGCCCGACGCGGCGCTGCAGATCGGCGACGGGGCGCTGGCGCCCTGGCGCAAGGGCAAGTCGCCCTATTTTACCCAGACCATCGAAGCCATCGCGCGCCATTACGAGTTTGATCGCGCCACCCCGTGGAAGGACCTGCCGGCCCATGTGCAGCAGGTGTTCCTGCATGGCTCGGGCGAGGAGGAGATCCGGTTTCGATATGACGAGGGCGGCCGCGTCTACGAGGTCTCGCGCCCCTTCGAGGGGGTGATCCCCAACATGGAGCGCCGCTACCGCGAGACTGACAGCGCCTGGGTCCGGGAGGAGTTCGAGCGTTATCAGAACAACCGTCCATGCCATGTCTGCGAGGGCTATCGCCTGCGCCCCGAGGCGCTGGCCGTGCGAATTGCGGGCTGTCACATCGGCCAGGTGGTCGAGATGTCCATCCGCGAGGCCCACGCCTGGTGCGAGGACGTGCCGGCCCATCTCAGCAAGCAGAAGAACGAGATCGCGCGCGCCATCCTCAAGGAGATCCGCGAGCGGTTGGGTTTTTTGAACAACGTCGGGCTGGAATACCTGACCCTGAGCCGGGCGGCGGGCACGCTGTCGGGCGGCGAGAGCCAGCGGATCAGGCTTGCCAGCCAGATCGGCTCGGGTCTCACGGGGGTTCTTTACGTTCTGGACGAGCCGTCGATCGGTCTGCACCAGCGCGACAACGACCGTCTTCTGCTGACCCTCAAGAACCTGCGCGACCAGGGCAACACGGTGATCGTGGTCGAGCATGACGAGGAGGCGATCCGCGAGGCCGATTACGTCTTCGATATCGGTCCGGGCGCCGGCGTGCACGGCGGCCAGGTGGTGGCCCATGGCACCCCGGCCGAGATCATCGCCAACCCCGACTCGGTCACCGGCGACTACCTGGCCGGGCGGCGCGCGATCGAAGTGCCGGGCAGCCGGCGCAAGGGCAACGGCAAGAAGGTGACGGTGGTCAAGGCCAGCGGCAACAACCTGCGCGATGTCACGGTGGATTTCCCGCTGGGCCGCTTCGTCTGTGTGACGGGCGTGTCGGGCGGGGGCAAGTCGACCCTGACCATCGAGACGCTGTTCAAGACGGCCTCTATGCGGCTCAACGGCGCCCGCCAGACCCCGGCCCCCTGCGAGACGATCAAGGGGCTCGAGCATCTGGACAAGGTGATCGACATCGACCAGCGCCCCATCGGGCGCACGCCCCGGTCGAACCCGGCCACCTATACCGGTGCCTTCACCCCGATCCGCGACTGGTTCGCCGGGCTGCCCGAGGCCAAGGCCCGCGGCTACAAGCCCGGACGCTTTTCCTTCAACGTCAAAGGCGGCCGTTGCGAGGCCTGTCAGGGCGACGGCGTCATCAAGATCGAGATGCATTTCCTGCCCGACGTCTATGTCACTTGCGAGACGTGCAACGGCGCACGCTACAACCGCGAGACGCTGGAAATCCGCTTCAAGGGCAAGAGCATCGCCGATGTCCTCGACATGACGGTCGAGGACGCGCAGGAGTTCTTCAAGGCCGTCCCGTCGATCCGCGAGAAGATGGATGCGCTTTGCCGGGTCGGGCTGGGCTACATCAAGGTGGGCCAGCAGGCGACCACCCTTTCGGGCGGTGAGGCGCAGCGGGTGAAGCTGTCGAAAGAGCTTGCGCGGCGGTCCACGGGCCGCACGCTTTACATCCTGGACGAGCCGACGACGGGTCTGCATTTCGAGGATGTGCGCAAGCTGCTCGAGGTGCTGCACGAGCTGGTCGAGCAGGGAAATACGGTGGTTGTGATCGAACATAACCTCGACGTGGTGAAGACTGCCGACTGGGTGGTCGACATCGGCCCCGAGGGGGGCGACGGCGGCGGCCAGGTTGTGGCCACCGGCACACCCGAGAAGATCGCGGGCGTCGAGGGATCGCATACGGGCCAGTACCTGGCGCCAATGCTGAAACCCCGCAAGATGGCCGCGGAATAGGGCCACCCGACAGGGTCAGGTTCAAAGGGGCTTACCCGCCTTGCACCCGGCACCCGGCCGGGCACAAGGCGGGTGCCGCGCCTTAGCGTTCGGGTTCTGCCGCGATAATCTGGAGGACCTTCAGGTCGACCGGCTCGGCGCGGACGATGACATTATCGACATGGTAATAGCGCCAGCTGGCGGTGCCCGGCGGGATCAGGCCTAGCGACAGCGGATCCTCGACCAGCCGCGCGGCTGCGGGGTCGATCGGGTCGCCGGGGGCGATGCGGGCGAGGGCCATGGCCTCGGCGGGGCCGCGCAGGGGCATGGGCCCCATCGGCCGTCCGTCGGGCATGCGGATGCGCAGATCTTCCAGATCGGAGGCCGGGCGGCCGCCAAGCTGGGCGCGGGCGCGCGCCAGCAGGCGGGCACGTTCGGCTTCGGAGGGCAGGGGGCGGGCTAGACGCGCGGGCGGAGGCGGCATGGCGCCGGCGGGTCGCGCGGTCGGCGCGGCCTTGGTGCGGGCCTGGGCGTCAGGGCCGCTGAGGGGCGGCGGAGGGGGTATTCTTGCAGCACCCGGCGGCGGCATCTTGGCGCCGGGGGGCAGCGGCGCCGTGGCGCCCGGCATCGGCATTTTCTTGGCCTGACCGGGGGGCACGCAGGGCGGGGATTTCTTGGCCAGTCCGGGGGGGCAGTCGGGGGCGGCGAAGGCGGCGGGTGGCACGCTTGAAAGCATCGCGGCCGAGACGCCAAGGATCAAATATCGGCGGATCATCGTGAAAAGGTCCTTTCTGATAAAGCAATCAATACGGCCTAACACAGGCTGGGCCGCTGCTGTTCCGGAAAGGGCGGCGCCCCTAGCCCGATCATCGGGTAAGGGGGCGTGGTCAAAGAAAAGAAAATTTCGCGTTTGCCCGGGCGGCGCCGCAGATCGGCGCCGCCCGGAGGGTTTCGTCAGAGCACCGCCGAGGTCAGGCGGATCAACTGAAGCAGGTCATAGGCCTCGGTGCCCAGGGTGACGACCGTGCCGTCGACAACCGCGTAATGGGTGTCGGCGGGCGGCTCGGGCAGCTTGTAGATCGAGATCAGCTCTTCCTGCGAAAGCGAGACCGTCGGTTCGACCACCAGGTCGGCATCGACGCCGGGAAGCTGGGCGATGGTGCGCAGCTGTTGCAGAAGCAGGTAATCCTCCTCGTCCATGCGCACGATCTGTCCGTCGATCACGGCGTAGTGGTAGCCATCCTGAAGCGGCTCCAGCTCGAAGATGTCGATGATCTCGGCCTCGGTCAGATAGCGGTCTTCCTCGACCTCAACCTCGACCTCGGCGACCACGTCGTCATTCTCGCGCAGGATACGGCGTAGCTCGTCGCGGTCATAGCCGGTCCATTCCTCGGTGGTGACACCCTTCTTGGCCTGCCCGGGGGGCACGCAGGGCGGGTTGCGCTTGGCCAGGCCCGGCGGGCAATTGAGGCGGGCGGCGACATCGGCCGGCAGCGCGTCGGCACCGGTGGCCAGGCTCGCACCCAGGGCGGCAGCCCCGGCGGCAACCCCGGCACCGGCCCCTATCGCCGCGCCTGCGTCCTTGATCTTGATCTTTTCCTCGTACTTGACGTCATCGCCCTTGGTCTCGACCTTGACCTTGCGCTCGATGCCGTCGGACTTGGACTCCAGCTTGTACTTCGCCTTGTCCTTACCCTTGTCCTTGTCTTTTCCCTTCGCCTTGGCGTGGGCCTTGCTCTTGGACTTGATCTTGATCTTGCCCTTGCCCTGTTCCTTGGCCTTGTCGGACTTGGCCTCGACCATGGTGGCGACACCGGCCATGGGCATGGCGGCGATCGCGGCAATGGCGGCGGACATCAACAGACGTTTCATTTTGGCTTCTCCTGATAGGATCTGCCCGTCAACGCGCCGGGGCGATTGCCGTTCCCGTCAATCGCCCCGCCTGCCGTTCACCTGATGGTGCTGTTCGTGGGCCCCCGGGCCTAGCTGTCGCGGCCCCGCTCTTCAAACCGGGGCAGCATGGCCGAGAAATCGCGCCCGCGGCCGTCCTCATCCTCGACAAAACGCTGATAGAGGGCGGTCGCCGCCTGGCCCAGGGGGGTGTCGGCATCGGCCAGTTCGGCGGCCTGCTGCGAGAGGCGCAGGTCCTTGAGCATCAGCTCGGCCGCGAAGCCGGGCTGGTAGTCGTTGTCGGCCGGCGAGACGGGGCCGACGCCGGGGGCGGGACAATAGGTGTTCATCGACCAGCTCGACCCCGAAGAGGTCGAGACCACGTCGAACATCTTCTGCCGGTCCAGCCCCAGCTTGTCGGCCAGCGCGAAGGCCTCGCAGGTGCCGATCATGGTGATGCCCAGGATCATGTTGTTGCAGATCTTGGCGGCCTGTCCGGCGCCCGACTCGCCGCAATGGACGGCCTTCTGGCCCATGATGTCGAACAGGGGCCTGGCGATGGCGAACCCCTCGTCGCTGCCGCCCGCCATGAAGGTCAGCGTGCCCGCGTCGGCGCCACCCGTCCCGCCCGAGACCGGGGCATCCACCGCCAGCAGCCCGGCGGCGCGCGCCTTCTCGGCCACCGCGCGGGCCGAGGCGACATCGACCGTCGAACAGTCGAGCAGAAGCGCGCCCTTCTCCATCGCCGGGATCACCTCTTCGGCGACGCGGGACAGGATCGCGCCGTCGGGAAGCATGGTAATCACCACCTCGGCGCTCTGCGCGGCGGCAGGGGCGTCGGGGGCCGTGGCCACGCCCTCGGGGCAGGGGGCCACCGGGTCGAAACCCGTGACCTCGTGGCCGGCGGCGGCCAGGTTGCGGGCCATGTGCCCGCCCATGTTTCCCAGTCCGATGAACCCGATCTTCATGTTGCTTCCCTTTCGAAACTCAATTTCTCCGCCCCGAGGGGCATCAGCATGCGGCTGACATCGACCGTCGGCACCTTGTCGGGGCCGGGATGGCGCCACTGCGGGTTACGGTCCTTCTCGATGATCGCGGCGCGGATCCCTTCCAGGAAATCGCCCTGCTCCATCGAGCGCCAGGTGAAGCGGTACTCAAGCTCCAGCGCGCGGGCGATATCCTCGACCCCGGCGAGGCGATGAATGATCTCGACCGTCGATGCGGCGGCCAGGGGCGAGGCGCGCGACAGCGCCTTGCGGGTCTCGGCGCGAAACTCCTCGTCGCGCGGATCGCCCGCCGCCACGGTGCGCGCCGGCGCCGAGAGAGAGCGCCAGATATCCCCCAGACCGAAGCCATCGAAATGGGCGTCGATCAGGGTTTGCCGGACCTCGAGCGTGCCGGCCTCCTCGCCCTCGGGGACGGGCTGGGCGGCGCGGTCGACGCATTCGGGATCGCCCGTCGCGGCCAGCTCCTCGATCAGGGCGGGCCAGGCCTCGCGCGGGACGAAATAATCCGCAAAGCCCGCGTAGATCGCGTCGCCCGGCGTCATCCGCGTGCCCGTGGTGCCGAGGTAGATACCAGCGTGCCCCGGCGCCTGCGCCAGCAGCAGAGAGCCGCCCACATCCGGCACCAGCCCAATGGTGCATTCGGGCATGGCGATGCGGCTGCCTGTGCACACGACCCGGTGCGAGCCGTGGCAGGACACGCCGACACCGCCGCCCATGGTGAACCCCTGCATCAGCGCGACATAGGGCTTGGGGTAGTGGTGGATGAGCGCGTTAAGGCGGTATTCGTCGCGCCAGAAGCGGCGGCCGTATTCGTAATCCCCGGCGCGGCCGGTCTCGTACATCTGCTGGATGTCGCCCCCGGCGCAGAAGGCGCGATCCCCCTCGGCGTCGATCACCACCAGGGCAACCTCCGGGTCGTCGCGCCAGGCCAGCAACGCCTCCTCGATGGCCAGGCACATGGCATAGCTCAGCGCGTTCAGCGCCTTCGGACGGTTCAGGGTAATCCGCCCGATGCGGCCCTGGCGGCGGATGTGGATATCGTCGTCGCTCATGCGGCATCCTCGGCCAGCAGACCACGGGCGATGATCAGTCGCATGATCTCGTTCGTGCCCTCGAGGATCTGATGCACGCGCAGGTCGCGGACGATCTTCTCGATCCCGTAATCGGCCAGGTAGCCATAGCCGCCGTGAAGCTGAAGGCAGTCATTGGCGACCTGCCAGCCGATGTCGGTGACATAGCGCTTTGCCATGGCGCAATGGCGCGTGGCATCGGGCGCGCCGCTGTCCAGTTTCCATGCGGCCTGGCGCAGGAACACGCGGGCGGCCTGAAGCTCGGTCTCCATGTCGGCCAGGCGGAATTGCAGGGCCTGGAACTGGTCGATGGGTTTGCCGAAGGCGCGGCGCTCGGCCATGTAGGCGCGGGTGGCGTCAAAGGCGGCCTGGGCCGCCCCCAGCGAGCAGGAGGCAATGTTGAGGCGGCCACCGTCCAGGCCCATCATGGCATAGCGGAAGCCCGCTCCTTCCTCGCCCAGCAGGTTGGCCGCGGGGACCGGACAGGCGTCCATCTGGACCTGGCGGGTGGGCTGGCTGCGCCATCCCATCTTGTCCTCAAGCCCGCCGAAGCTGAGGCCGGCGCTGCCCTCCTCGACGATCAGGGCCGAGACGCCGGCAGGCGTGTCGTCGCCGGTGCGGGCCATGACGATATAGGCGTCCGAGTAGCCGCCGCCCGAGATGAAGGCCTTGGTGCCGGTCAGGGCATAGCCCTCGTTCGTGCGCTCGGCCCGGCTGCGCAGGGCCGCCGCGTCCGAGCCCGAGCCGGGTTCGGTCAGACAGTAGCTGTAGATCGTGCTCATGTCGGCGGCGCCGGGCAGCAGCCGCCCGCGCATCTCGTCACTGCCGAAACGGTCGATCATCCAGGCGCACATGTTGTGGATCGACAGGAAGGCCGCGACCGAGGGGCAGGCGGCCGACAGGGCCTCGAACACCAGGGTGGCGTCGGTACGGCTGAGCCCCGAGCCGCCGGCCTCCTCGCGCACATAAAGGGCACCGAACCCCAGCTCGGCCAGCTTCGGCCAAAGATCCTTCGGGATCTCGCCCGCGCGCTCCCACTCCCGGGCATGCGGGGCGATATGTTCCTGCCCGAAGGCGTGGGCCATGTCGAAAATGGCCGTCTGTTCCTCGCTGAGTGCGAAATCCATCCTGTCCCTCTTTCTGTCGCGTTACCCGGGTGCGGACCTCTTCCGTCCGCGGGGCCCGGGCATGCTTGCCCGCAAAATATTGCAGCATTTTTGCAGTCTCCGCGAGGGGCGGGCGGCGCCTCACAGGTCCTGGGAAAACTCCTCCATCAGGTGCCGGACAACGGCGTCCATCGCGCCCTTCTCGTCGGCGCCGCCGTCGCGGGCCTTCTGGGCCACGGCGCGCTGGCGGTCGGCGCTGGTGCCATGCTCCACGATCTCGCGCAGGGTCTCCAGCTCGGGGCCCGATTGCAGAACGCCGGCGTCCTGTTCCAACAGCTCCAGCAGGTTCTCGACCATCTCGGCGGGGGGCACGATCTCGCCCCGGCCGAAATCGATCAGCCCCTCGTTGACGCCGTAACGCTGGGCGCGCCAACGGTTTTCGTTGACCAGAAAGCGGTCATGCTCGCGCCATTTGAGGTTGCGCGCCCGCAGGCGCCAGAGCATCCGCATCAGCGCCTGGTTGGCCGCCGCCAGCGAAAGCGCATGCTCGACCCTGGGGTTCACGTCGAAGATCCGCGTCTCCAGCGTTGGATACTTGTCCGAGGGGCGCAGGTCCCACCAGATCTTGGTCGTGTCCTCAAGGATGCCCACATCGACCAGCACCCCGGTGGTGCGGCAATACTGATCCCAGGAATGGAATTTCGGCGGCAGGCCGGTGCGGGGCATGTTGTCGAAGACGCTCAGCCGGTAGCAGCACAGCCCGGTGTCGTCCCCCTGCCAGTAGGGTGACGAGGTCGACAGCGCCAGAAGTTGTGGCAGGAACTGGGTCATCGGCTCCATCAGGGCGATCCGGGTCTCGTCGTCGTTCAGCCCCACGTGCACATGCATCCCGCAGATCAGCATACGCCGCGCCACAGCCGCCAGGTCCTTTTCGGTCTGGTCATAGCGTTCCTTGGGGGTGTGGTGCTGGTCCTTCCAGTCGGCCGAGGGGTGGCAGGAAGCGGCAATCGGCGCCAGGTTGAAGCGCTTGGCGTTGCGCGCCACGCAGGACCGCAGGTGGCGCAGCTCCTCGCGGGCCTCGGCGATGGTCTGGCAGACGCCTGTGCCGATCTCGATCTGGCATTGCATGAACTCGGGCGAGACCTTGTCCTGCAACTCCTCGCGGCAGGCCTCCATCAAGGCATCGGGGGCCTCGGCCAGGGCCAGGCTGTCGCGGTCGACAAGAAGATATTCCTCTTCGATGCCGATGGAAAATTCGGGTTCGCTGGATGCCATTCTCTATGCCCTCACATGCTGTTCCTGGCGGGCGCAGGCAAAGGTCGTGGTGCCGCACCCGGGTTGTTGCACAAGTTGGAGCAGCGCCGATGGGGGTCAAGCGACCCGGCAAGTCACGGGGCAGGGTCGCGGGCCGTACTCACGAAAGCTGGGGCCGGGCAGGGGTCGATACCCCGCCCGGCCCGGGCCGTCATTCCATGACGGGGATCGAGAACTCGCCACCCTGACGGATGCCCGAGGGCCAGCGGGCCGTAACGGTCTTGGTCCGGGTGTAGAACTTGAAGGCGTCGGGACCGTGCTGGTTCAGGTCACCAAAAGCCGATTTCTTCCAGCCGCCGAAGGTGTGATAGGCCAGCGGCACGGGGATCGGCACGTTGATGCCAACCATGCCGATATTGATCCGGTTGGCGAAGTCACGCGCCGTATCGCCGTCGCGGGTGTAGATCGCGGTGCCGTTGCCGTATTCGTGGTCCATCGCCAGCGACAGCGCCTCTTCGTAGTCCTTCGCCCGAACGGTCGACAGGACCGGGCCAAAGATTTCCTGGGTGTAGATGTCCATGTCCTTGGTCACCCGGTCGAAGAGGTGGGGACCGACGAAGAAGCCATCTTCATAGCCCTGAAGGTTGAAGTCGCGCCCATCGACCACCAGCTCCGCGCCCTGATCGATGCCGGTCTGCACCAGACGGGCGATGTTCTGCTTGGCGGCGGCGGTGACGACGGGGCCGTAATCCACGTCCTTGCCGGCCGTGTAGGGGCCGACCTTCAGCGCCTCGATTCGGGGGACCAGCTTTTCGATCAGGCGGTCGGCGGTCTCGTCGCCCACCGGCACCGCGACCGAGATCGCCATGCAGCGTTCGCCCGCCGCGCCATAGCCCGCACCGACCAGCGCGTCGGCGGCCTGTTCCAGATCCGCGTCGGGCATGATGATCATGTGGTTCTTGGCGCCGCCAAAGCACTGCACCCGCTTGCCGTTCGCCGTGCCGCGCGAATAGATGTATTGCGCGATCGGGGTCGAGCCGACGAAGCCCACCGCCTGCACCGTCTCGTTGTCGAGGATGGCGTCGACCGACTCCTTGTCGCCGTTGATGACCTGCAGCACGCCGTCGGGCAGACCGGCCTCCTGCATCAGCTCTGCCAGCATCAGCGGAACCGAGGGGTCACGTTCGGACGGCTTGAGGATGAAGGCGTTGCCGCAGGCAAGGGCAGGGGCCATCTTCCACAGCGGGATCATGGCCGGGAAGTTGAACGGCGTGATGCCGGCCACCACGCCCAAAGCCTGACGCATGGAATACATGTCGATGCCGGGGCCGGCGCTGTCAGTATATTCGCCCTTCAGCAGGTGGGGTGCGCCGATGCAGAACTCGACCACTTCCAGACCGCGCTGCACGTCGCCGGCGGCGTCGGGCAGGGTCTTGCCGTGCTCACGGCTCAGGGCCTCGGCCAGCTTGTCCATGTCGCGGTTCAGCAGATCCACGAATTTCATCAGCACCCGCGCGCGGCGCTGGGGGTTGGTGGCGGCCCATGCGGGCTGGGCGCGGGCGGCGCTTTCGACGGCGGCGTCCAGCTCGGCCTTGCTGGCCAGCGGCACCTTGGCCTGCACTTCGCCGGTCGCGGGGTTGAAGACATCCGCGAAGCGGCCCGACGTTCCCTTGACGTGCTTGCCGTCAATCCAATGTGTCAATTCTGTCATGGCACCCTCCACAATCCTTGGTTGAGTGACAGTCTAGTATTGCATAAACGCTGGCAACAGACGCATTTTCCCAAAAGGGCTTTGCGTAAATGGGGGTGTGGGATGCTGAACTGGGATGACATGCGGGTGTTCTTGGCCGTCGCACGGGCCGAAAGCCTGTCGGGCGCCGGCAAGCAGCTGACAATGGATCCGGCCACCGTCGGCCGTCGCATCGCGCGGCTGGAGGAAGGCATGGCGGCCACGCTGTTCGTCAAGTCGCCCCAGGGCTATGCCCTGACCGAGACGGGGCAGCGCATACTGGAACATGCAAACCGGGCCGAGCAGGCGCTGATCGGGGCCGATGACGCCGTGCGCGGGCCGGGGGACGCCCTCAGCGGCACGATCCGGCTGGGCGCGCCGGACGGGTGCGCCAATTTCCTGCTGCCCCAGGTCTGTGCCCGCATCGGCGAGGCCCACCCCGAGCTGGATATCCAGATCGTTGCCCTGCCGCGGGTCGTGAACCTGTCCAAGCGCGAGGTCGACATGGCCATCGCCGTCAGCCCGCCGGCCAGCGGCCGCCTGACCGTTCAGAAGATCTGCGATTATCACCTCTACCTCGCGGCGATGCCCTTCTACCTCAAGAACAGCCCGCCCGTGGAAACGATCGAGGATCTGAAGGACCACCGGATCATCGGCTACATCCCCGACATGATCTTCGACCGCGAGCTCGACTATCTGTCCGGGCTGGGCATCAGCCAGCCCGACCTCGCCTCGAATTCGGTCGCGGTGCAGTTCCAGTGGGTGCGCATGGGATCGGGCATCGGCATCGTGCACGGCTTTGCCCTGCGCCACGCGCCCCGCATGCGCCTTTTGCTGGAAGACCAGTTCAGCCTGACCCGCAGTTTCTACCTTGTCCGGCACGAGGATGATCGCAAGGTGAACCGCCTCAACCGACTGGCCGAGCTGTTGGTCGAGGAGGTGCGCCGCGAGATGCTTGAGCTTGAACCTGCTTGACAAATTGTCGCACCTGCGGCGACGCTGGGCACAACAAACCCGGAAGGAGACCCGCCATGCTGGTCAAGCAGATCCTGTCGTCCAAATCCGACAACACCGTGATCACGATCGCGCCCTCGGCCACAATCAGCGAGGCCGCCGCCCTGCTGGCGGCGCGGCGCATCGGGTCGGTGGTGGTGTCCGAGGATGGCGAGACGGCGCTGGGCATGCTGTCCGAACGTGACATCGTGCGCGAACTGGGCAACCGCGGCCCGGCGTGCATGTCCGACAGCGTGTCCCAGATGATGACCGCCGACCCGGTCACCTGTCAGATCAACGACAGCGTCGAGAAGATCATGCAGACCATGACCGACAGGCGCTTCCGCCACCTGCCGGTGGTGCAGGACGGGCGGATGGTCGGCATCGTCACCATCGGTGACGCGGTCAAGGCCCGCCTGTCCGAGCTTTCCATGGAGAAGTCGGCACTGGAAGGCATGATAATGGGTCATTAGACCCGGCCACCCTTGCATTTGGCCGCGCAATAAGGTTGCGTGCGCCGCAACCAAGGGAGGCTCCATGCGCATCGGTCTTTACCCCGGCACCTTCGACCCGATCACGCTCGGGCATATTGACATCATTCGCCGCGCGGCGCTGCTGGTCGACCGCCTTGTGATCGGCGTCGCGATCAACCGCGACAAGGGGCCGATGTTCACCCTGGAAGAGCGTGTCGCCATGATCGAGGCCGAATGCGCCGAGCTGAGCGCCGAGAGCGGCACCGAGATCGTCGTGCATCCGTTCGAGAATCTGCTGATCGACTGTGCCCGCGATGTCGGCGCCCAGATCATCGTGCGCGGCCTGCGCGCCGTGGCCGATTTCGAATATGAGTACCAGATGGTCGGCATGAACCGGGTGCTCGACAGTTCGATCGAGACGGTCTTCCTGATGGCCGACGCGCGCCACCAGGCCATTGCCTCCAAGCTGGTCAAGGAGATTGCGCGGCTGGGCGGGGACGTGTCGAAATTCGTGACCGAGCCAGTGGATACCGCCCTGCGCGATCGTTACGCCCAGGGCTAGGCCGCCCGGCGGCAGGGGCATGGCCAAGTCGTTCGGTCGGCCGTCACTGCTTCCCTGCGATCACAGCCGCGCGAAGCGTGCGTGACGGGGGAACCAAGGGTTCCGGCCCGTGTTGCCTTCCTGAGCAGACCAAAGGAAGCAGCACACCATGGCACGATCCACCTTGATCGCCTCACTGGCCCTCGGGGCCGCAATTCCCGCCTCCCTCATCGCCGGCGCCGTCTGGGCGCAAGGCACGGGTGAGCAATTGATCCCCCTGCGCGAACTCAAGGCCCGTCAGGCCGAGCGTGCACAGCAGGCCCCGCGCGGCACGATCCGGTCGGGCACCAACAGCCAGTTTCCCGTGATCTCCGATCCCGCCGCAGGAGAAGGTCCGGTCATCATCGAGGCCCCGCTGCCCGAGGGTGGCTATGGCGCCGAGAGCGGCACGACCATCACGACCACCACGCCCGCGCCCGAGCCCACGATCACCCAGGAGCCCGTAACCGAGCAGCCGGTGATCGAGCAGCCCGAGCCTGCGCAGCCCGTGACCGAGGCACCCGCCGCCAGCGCCAATACCAATGCCAATGCCAACGCCAATGCCACCGTGGACAGCCGTCCCAAGGCCCGCGCATCTGGCGGCAAGATCACCCCCGCCGCGATCGAGGCGGCCGGCTACGAGGGTGGCCCGTTGCCCGATGGAGCCAGCCCCCTCGGCGTCAAGGTTCAGGTGCTGCTGGACCGCGCCGGGATCTCCCCCGGCGTCGTCGACGGGGTCAAGGGCGGCATGACCGAAAGCGCGCTGATGGCCTTTGAAGAGCAGCAGGGCCTGCCCGTGGACGGGCGCATGGACCCCGAAGTCTGGCGCGCCCTGGGCGGCGATGTTGCCGGCAGCATCACCTCGACCTACACCATCACCCAAGCCGACACCGAAGGGCTGAGCGCGCCGCTTCCCACCGATTACGCGGAACTGGCCAAGCTGGACCAGATCGGCTTCACCAGCGTCTCCGAGCGCCTGGCCGAGCGGTTCCACATGGATGAGGGCTTTCTCAAGCGGTTCAACCCCGGCGCCCGTTTCGTCGCCGGCGAAACCCTGAACATCGTCGAGCCGGGCCAGAACCAGAAAAGCACCGTGGCGCGGATCGAGCTGGACAAGAAAACCCGCCGCCTGCGCGCCTTCGACGAGGCCGGCCGCATGATCACCAACTATCCGGTCACCATCGGCTCGGCCTCGACCCCGTCGCCGTCGGGCACCCACACGGTGACCGCTGTCGCGCCCGAGCCGACCTATACCTACAACCCGAAGATCAACTTCACCCAAGGCGACAACAAGGAAGTGCTGATCCTGCCGCCCGGTCCCAACGGCCCCGTCGGCTCCACCTGGATCGACCTGTCGAAGCCGACCTACGGCATCCACGGCACCTCGACCCCCAGCCGGCTTTTCGCCAACGCCAGCAACGGCTGCGTGCGCCTGACCAACTGGGACGCCGAGGAGCTGTCGAAAATGGTGCGTGAAGGCACCACGGTGACCTTCCTCGACTGATCGCTGCCCGCCATTCGCGAAAAGAAAACGCCTCCCGGATCCGGTCCGGGAGGCGTTTTTCATTCATTTCCGTCGCAGCTTAGCGCCAGAAGGCCAGCCATTCGGACAGGGCGGCGGCCTTGCGGGCAAGGAACAGGACGGCGCCCCATTCGTAGATCAGAAGATCCGCGGCGATCAGCCCGACCAGCAGGACACCCAGCACGATCGCGATGGTATTCGTCATGCGGTTGGTCTTCCGTCGTTTCTCCGCCCGGGCCGGGGGATCAGTTCAGCAGCCGGCCCATCGCCGCGGCGGTATCCGCCATGCGGCACGAGAAGGCCCATTCGTTGTCGTACCATGCCAGAACACGTACCAGCCGGCCACCCAGAACCTTGGTCTGGTCGGGGGCGAAGATCGACGAGTGGCTGGTGTGGTTGAAGTCGATCGAGACCTTCGGCTCTGCGTCATAGGCCAGCACCGCGCCCATGTGGCCGGCGGCGGCCTCCTGCATCAGGGCGTTGACCTCTTCGACGGTGACATCGCGCTTGGCGTTGAAGGTCAGGTCCACGGCCGAGACATTGGGGGTGGGGACCCGGATGGCGGTGCCGTCCAGCTTGCCCTTGAGGTCGGGCAGCACCTCGCCCAGTGCCTTGGCGGCGCCGGTCGAGGTGGGGATCATCGCAAGGGCGGCGGCGCGGGCGCGGTAAAGGTCGGCATGGCGGCGGTCCAGGGTGGGCTGGTCGCCGGTATAGCTGTGGATCGTGGTCATCAGGCCGTTCTCGATGCCGATGCCCTCGTGCAGGACCTTGGCCAGCGGGGCCAGACAGTTGGTGGTGCAGGACCCGTTCGAGATCATCCGCTCGCCGGGCTGCATCTCACGGTGGTTGACGCCGTAGACGACGGTGCGGTCCACGTTCGTTGCCGGGGCCGAGATCAGCACCGCCTTGGCGCCCCGGTCCAGATGGACGGCCGATTTCTTGCCGTCGTTGAACTTGCCGGTGCATTCCAGAACGATGTCACAACCCGACCAGTCCAGTTCGTTCGGGTCGTAGGTCGAGAACATTTCCATCGGACCGCGGCCCAGATCCATCGTGTTGCCGCTGACCCGGACCTCGCCGCCGAAGCGCCCGTGAACGCTGTCGTATTTCAGCAGGTGGGCGTTGGTCTCGACAGGGCCGGTGGCGTTGATCTTCACGACTTGCACGTCGTTGCGGGCCGACTCGGCGATGTGGGCCAGGGTGCAGCGGCCGATGCGGCCGAACCCGTTGATACCGATAGTGGTCGTCATGAAATGGCACTCCTAGGCAGGTATGTCCGAAGGTTGCAGACCATCTAGCAGCCGAATCCCATTGCCCCAAGCCGAAAGAGACCGAAACTCAGTGTGTTAGCGTTAACCGATGCAGCAGGTCGCAGGTTAGCGCAAACACCGTCTGTTCGGGTTTGCGTCAATGTTGAAGGGTGGTCCGGGCGCCAGGTCTCCCCTCACGTGGGGGGGCGGCGTCCGCGACCGGATCGCGGCGATCGCCATCGCCGGCGGGGCCGCTGGATGTTAGAAGGGCCACCGCGCCCGTTGCCCGGGCCTTCTGACACAAGCCGAAAGGGCTTACCATGGGAAATCCTGCGACATTCTCCCGCCCGGAGGCGACCACGCCCGGTCCACGCGCCGCTTACGCGGATGCGGCCGTCCTGTTGGGGCGGATCCTTCTGGGCCTGCTGTTTCTGGGGGGTGCCCTGCAGAAGACGGGCGACCCGGGGCCTGCCATGCTGTTGCTGGCGGAGCGGGGCTTGCCGGAATCACTGGTCTGGCCGGCGACGGCGTTCAACCTGGTGACGGGGCTTGCGCTGGTCGTGGGCTGGCGGGTGCGGGTGGTGGCGCTGCTGCTGGCGGCCTATTGCGCGGCGACCAGCATTTTCCATCTCAAGCCCGAGGATCCCTGGCAGATGACGATCTTCGTGAAGAACTGGGCGATCGCGGGCGGGCTTCTGGCGCTTTACGCCCATGGCGGGGGCCGCTTCGCCCTGGATGCCCGGGCAAGGCCGGGCCGGTAGGGCCGCTTCGCCCATGGGCGGGCAGGGGGGGGGCGCCCGACCCCACGCGTGGGCCGGGCGCCGAAGTGATCAGCTCAGAAGGGCTTTCACGGAGTCGGCCACAGCCTCGGCGGTGATCCCGAACTTCTCGAACAGGGTCTCGGCCGGGGCCGAGGCGCCAAAGCCCTCCATCCCGACGAAGGCCGATTTGTTGGCGCGACCGCGCTCACCCGAGAGCCACTGATCCCAGCCGAAGCGCACCCCGGCCTCGACCGCGACGCGGACGGGACCGGCGGGCAGGACCCGCTTGCGATAGCTTTCGTCCTGCTGGGCGAAAAGCTCCCAGCACGGCATCGAGACGACGCGGGTGCCGATGCCCTCGGCATGCAGCATCTCGCGCGCCTCGAGGGCGACGCTGACCTCGGACCCGGTGGCCATCAGGATCGCCATGCGCTTGCCTTCGGCATCGGCCAGGACATAGGCGCCCTGGGCCGTAAGGTTCTTGGTCTTGTGCTCCTTGCGGACGGTCGGAAGGCCCTGACGCGACAGCGCCATGACCGCCGGGGTCGACTTGGAGGTCAGGGCCAGTTCCCAGGCCTCGGCCGTCTCGATCGTGTCGGCGGGGCGGAAGACGTTCATGTTGGGCGTGGCCCGCAGCATCGCCAAGTGCTCCACCGGCTGGTGGGTGGGGCCATCCTCGCCCAGGCCGATGGAATCGTGGGTCATCACATAGGTCACCGGCTGGCGCATCAGCGCCGACAGGCGCATTGCCGGGCGGGCATAATCGGCGAAGGTCATGAAGGTGCCGCCGTAGGGACGCACGCCCCCGTGCAGCGCCATGCCGTTCATCGCCGAGGACATGCCATGTTCGCGGATACCGTAGTAAAGGTAGCGCCCGGCGCGGTTGTCGATGTCGTGAACGCCCAGATCGCCGGTCAGCGTGTTGTTGGAACCAGTCAGGTCGGCCGAGCCGCCGAAAGTCTCGGGCATGATCGGGTTGATGACCTCCAGGACCATCTCCGAGCTTTTGCGGGTGGCGACCTTGGGGGCGGTCTCGCTCATCTGCTTCTTCAGCGCCTTGATGGTCGAGGCCAGGCGCTTGGGCGTGTCGCCCGACATCATGCGCTCGAACTCGCCCTGCTTGCTGGCCGACAGCTTCTCGAAGCGCTGCTGCCAGTCGGCGCGGGCCTCGGCGCCGCGGCTGCCGATGGCTTCCCACTGGGATTTCACGTCGCCCGGAACCTCGAACGGTCCGTAGGGCCAGCCATACGCCTCCTTGGCGTCGGCGATCAGCTGGTCGTCGGTCAGCGCGCCGTGACCCTTTGAGGTATCCTGCGCCGAGGAACCCAGCGCGATATGGGTGCGGCAGTCGATCATCGAGGGCGTGTCGGCGGCCTTGGCGGCGGTGATGGCGCGGTCGATATCCTCGGGGTCATGCCCGTCGCATTCGAATACGGACCAGCCCGAGGCTTTGAACCGCGCCTGCTGGTCGGTGATGTCCGACAGTGCGACCTTGCCGTCGATGGTGATGCCGTTGTTGTCCCACATGACGATCAGCTTCGACAGCTTCTGGCGGCCGGCCAGGGCGATGGCCTCCTGGCTGACGCCCTCCATTAGGCAGCCGTCGCCGGCGATGACATAGGTGTGGTGATCGACGATCTTCTTGCCCCAGCGGGCGCGAAGCACCTCTTCGGCCAGCGCGAAACCCACGGCGTTGGCGATGCCCTGACCCAGCGGGCCGGTGGTGGTCTCGATCGCGGTGACCAGGAAGTTCTCGGGGTGGCCGGCGGTCTTGGCGCCCCACTGGCGGAAGTTGCGGATCTGGTCCAGCGTGATCTCTGCATCGCCGGTCAGGTAGAGCAGGCTGTAGATCAGCATCGAGCCGTGGCCGGCCGACAGGATGAACCGGTCGCGGTCGGGCCAGGTCGGGTTCTTGGCGTCGAACTTGAGGTGCTTCTCGTAAAGGACCGTTGCGACATCCGCCATGCCCATGGGCATGCCGGAGTGGCCCGAGTTGGCCTCTTTCACGGCGTCCAGCGTCAGGGCGCGGATCGCGGCTGCTTTGTTCCAGTGGTCGGGATGCGTCTTGCGCAGATCGGCAATATCCAAGGCTCGCGTCCTTTATAGGGGGTCAGAGGGCGTTGCGCCGGGTGATAGCAGCCCCGGTGCGAAGTGCAAGCTTTGCCCGGCCGCTTCGCCCGCTACCCGAGGTCCGTCGGCTTGCCGGTTGAAATGGGGGCGCAATTGCTGATTGCATTGGATAGAATCCGCGACGACACCGGCGGCCGATTCGGCGCGAATCACGGCGGGGTCCCGCCGACCGGGGCCGCGCGGACAGCAGATAGGGGGCAGCAGATGGGTGACATCGGCGATCTTGAACGACGTCTGAGCGAGGCCTTGGACCGTATCGGCCAGGGCCTGGACGGTCTGGGCGCAAGCGGCGGTGCCGCTGCGGCGGAGGCCGAATTGCGCCAGGCGCTCGAGGATGAGCGGGCAACCGCCGCCCAGCTTGAAGAGCGGCTGAAAACCGTCAACGACCGGCACAAGAGCGCCCAGGACGAGATGGAGCAGGAGGTCATGCGCCTCCAGCGTCAGCTTGAAGATGTCGAGATCACCTGCCACCGGCTGCGCGGTGCCAACGCCCGCCTGCGCGAGAACAATCAGAAACTGCGCGAGCAGAATGGCGCCCTGGTCGGGGATCCGCATCTCATCAACGTCGCCATGATGACCGAGCTTGATGCGCTGCGCGCCACCCGTGACGCCGAGATGGCCGAGATGGACGCGATCCTGACCGAGATGAAACCGCTGCTGGAGGAGGGCTGACATGGCCGAAGTCGCGATCGAGATCGGTGGCCGGGTATTCGAGGTCGCCTGCCAGGAGGGGGAAGAGCATTACCTCCAGGCCGCTGCCGCCCTGCTGGATGCAGAGGCCCAGGCCCTTCTGGGCCAGATCGGGCGCCTGCCCGAGGCGCGGATGCTGTTGATGACGGGTCTGATGCTGGCCGACAAGACCGCCGGCCTGAACGAGGACCTGCAACGCGCCCGCGCCGAGTTGGACGAGGCCCGCGCCCGCATCGCGGCGCTGGAATCGGCCCCCGCGCCCGAGCCCGAGCGGATCGAGGTTCCGGTCATCCCGGGTTCGGTCAAGGACAGCCTGGCCGAGCTTGCGGCCCGCGCCGAGGCGCTGGCCGAGCAGGTCGAGGAGCGCCAGGCGAGCTAGGCCCCTGCCGGGGGCCGGGTGCGTCCCTAGTACCCGATCGTCGGGTGTCATGTGACAAGGCGCGCCGCGGGCGCCGTTCAGGCCGCGGGCTGCTCAGCCCCGGGCGGAGCGCGCGGCCAGAAGCAGCAGGATCGCCGCGCCGATTGCGGCCAGCCCCGCCAGGATGGGTGCATCGCCCAGGTTCTGCGCGGTGATCCCGATCAGCGCCCATGCAATCCCCAGCCCGTAGAAGGGCGCCCGGGACAGCCTTGCCTGGACCGCGCCGCCCAGCACGATCGCGGCCAGGATGACCAGCGCGGCCCAGCCCCGTTCGCCCAGTAGGTCGGGGGCCACGCCGTATCCCGCGCCCAGAAGGCCCAGCGATACCAGGCTCGCCGCCGACAGCCAGCCGGCATAAAGCGCCACCGGCCCGCGCAGCCAGATCCTGTCCTTGAGCGGGGTGCGCCAGAGGGCCACCAGCGCCGCCGCCAGCATCAACCAGATCAGCACCGTCGCCCACAACGGGCTTTGCAGCGCCACGACCAGCCATGCGCTGCCCAGGCCCAGCGACAGCGCAAGCGCCGGGCGTGCCGCGTTCCAGCGCGCGTCGCCCCCGCGCCGCCACCAGCCGAACCCGGCCGAGACCAGCAGCCACAGGTAGATCACGCCCCAGATCGAGAAGGCCCAGCCGGCAGGCTGCACCGGCGGGTCAACCTGCGGCACAGGGTAGAGATCGGGATCGAACCCGCCGAAACCCGGCGTCAGGAACGGCGCCGCCACGAAGGCCAGGGTCGCGATCAGCGTGACGGTGGCCAGCAGCCCTTTGCGGGATCGCGCGGTCATGGCGAAAGCCTTTCCTGAACGTGGGGCGCTTGTCAGGTCAACGCGCCCTCGGGGGTGACGCGGGTGGCGCCCCGCAGGTAGGGGTGCAGAACCTCGGGCAGCAGGACAGAGCCGTCTTCCTGCTGGCCGTTCTCGAGCACGGCGATCAGCGTCCGGCCCACCGCCAGGCCCGAGCCGTTCAGCGTGTGCAGGAACTCGGGCTTGCCGCCGCCCTCGGGGCGGAAGCGGGCATTCATGCGCCGGGCCTGGAAATCCCCCACCAGCGAGATCGAGCTGATCTCGCGGTAGGTGTCCTGACCGGGCAGCCAGACCTCGATGTCGTGGGTGCGGCGGGCGCCGAACCCCATGTCGCCGGTGCACAGGACCACCGTGCGATAGGCCAGGCCCAGCCGGTCCAGGATATCCTCGGCGCAGCGGGTCATGCGGTCCAGCTCGTCGCGGGATGTGTCGGGATGGGTGATCGAGACCATCTCGACCTTCTCGAACTGATGCTGGCGCAGCATCCCCGAGGTGTCGCGCCCGGCGCTGCCCGCTTCCGAGCGGAAGCACTGAGTGTGGGCGCAAAGGCGCAGGGGCAGGGCGGATTCGTCCACGGTCTGGCCGTTGACGGTGTTGGTCAGCGTCACCTCGGCGGTGGGCACCAGCCACCAGCCATTGGTGGTCTGGTAGCTGTCTTCGCCGAACTTGGGCAGCTGGCCGGTGCCATACATCATCTCTTCGCGCACGAGCACGGGGGTCCAGGTCTCTTCCAGGCCGTTTTCGGTGGCATGTACGTCCAGCATGAATTGCGCCAGCGCCCGGTGCACCCGCGCCATCGCCCCGCGCAGCACCACGAAGCGCGATCCCGAAAGCCGCGCGGCGCTCTCGAAGTCCAGTCCCGGCACGGCGGCGGGGATCTGGTAATGCTCCAGCGGCTTGAAGTCGAAGGCGGGGGGCGTGCCGCGGCGGTGCAGCTCGACGTTGTCCTCCTCGTCGGTGCCGTCGGGCACTTCGTCGAGGGGCAGGTTGGGCAGGCGCATCAGAAGATCGCGCAGCTTGGCGTCGCCCTCGCGGGCCTTTTCTTCCAGATCGGCAATCTGCTGCTTTTTCTCGGCTACCAGCGCGCGCAGGCGGTTGAACTCGTCCTCGTTGCCGCTTGCCTTGGCGGCGCCGACCTCCTTGGAGGCCGCGTTGCGCGCGGCCTGCGCCTCCTCGGCCTGGGCGATGGCCTCGCGGCGGGCGGCGTCGATCTGCAGGATCTCGGCCGAGGGGTTGGTCAGCCCCAGGCGGGAGAGGGCGGCGTCGAAAGCGTCCGGGTTCTCGCGGATGGCGCGGATGTCGTGCATTTGGGGGCCTCGGGCGTCTGGATTCGTGTTGGCCGCGCTTTTAGCCGGTTTCCGGCCGGGTGTAACGGGCGGATTTCCGGGCCCTTTGCCCGGCTGCGGCCCTCCGGCCCGTTGCAACGTAAAACGCCGCCCCGGGGAGGTTTCCCGGGGCGGCGCCCTGCGTGCCGTGTTGATCTTGGTCTTATTTCGGCAGCAGCACCTTGTTGACGACGTGGATCACGCCGTTGGACTGCTCGACATCGGCGATGGTGACGCGCGATGCATTGCCGGATTCGTCGTAGATGAAGAGGTTGTTGCCCCGCATCTGGGCCGACAGCGAGTCACCCGAGACGGCCTTGAAGTGGAAGAAGCCGTCCTTGGAGGCGCGGATCTTGGCAGCGATGTCGGCGCCGGTCCACTTGCCGGGGACCACATGTGCGGTCAGCACCTTGGTCAGCATCGGCTTCATCTCGGGCTTGAGCAGGGTCTCGACCGTGCCGGCGGGCAGGGCCTCGAAGGCCGAGTTGACGGGGGCGAAGACGGTGAAGGGGCCGGGGCCCATCAGCGTGTCGACCAGGCCGGCGGCCTTGACGGCGGCGACCAGCGTGGTGTGGTCCTTCGAGTTGACGGCGTTCTCGACGATGTTCTTGGTCTCGAACATGGCGGCACCGCCGACCATCGGGTTCGCGGCCTGAGCGGCAGTGGCGAGCAGGGCTGCGGTTGCGGCAGCGGCGGAGAGTTTGGCGAGAAGTTTCATGAGTGGCTCCCTTGGCATGGGCAACACCGTGCTGCCCGATCTCGCTGAAAACCACGGCGGGTGCGCGACAGAAGTTTCGGCTGGGGGTGAAAAAAATCGAAAAACTCTTGAAACCTTAATTATATCAAATGGATGCGTGGCGTATTTAGCGGTGCGCTGCTGCCCTCCACCTCCGGCGCCGCCCCAAATGCAGAACGCCCCGCCGGTTTTCGGCGGGGCGCTCTGGCAATGGAGGTGGCCTTGGGGCGGCTCAGAGCGTGGTGACCGGACCTGCGGCAAGGACGGCGCCCGTGGGCTGGCCGGTCGGCGAGCCACCGGCGGGCTCGTCGCTGATGGCCAGGACCAGCGGCGTCTGGGCCAGCTGGCGCGCGACGGCGGCGGGCAGGGTGACGCTTTGGGCACCTTCGCCGATCAGACCCAACGAGACGGGCGCGTCGGCCCCCGCGATGGCCCAGAGTTCCAGCGCCCGGCCCGGCCGGGCCTCGCCCGCGACGCGGCGGATCTCGACGGTGTCGGTCTGGGGCACATAGGCCGCCAGCAGGCGCAGGCTTCCGTCCTCGGACGCAATCTCGGCCAGTTGCAGGGGGGCGGGGGCGCTGGTGCCCGGCCGCTCGACCGTGCCGGTCCCAAGCCAGGTGCCGGGTTGGGACACCATCAGCAACGCAAGGCCCGCCGTCGCCGTCATCGACGCCAGCGCCAGACCGCGCCAGATGCCCACCGCCGACCACATGCCCTGGCGGCTTGCCTCGCCGAAAAGCCGCGTCATCACCGCGCCCTTGGTGGCGCGGCGCGGTTTGACGGGGGCCACGGGGTCGGTCAGGGTCACGAGATCCTCGTGCCAGGCGGCAACCTCGCGGGCAAAGCCCGGGTCGGCCGAAGCGCGGGCCTCGGCCATGCGCAGCTCGTCCCCGTCCAGAAGGCGCAGGGCGTATTCCGCGGCCAGGGCCGAATCCCGGGCCGACTCGTCGTCTTTTTCGGTCGGATCGCTCATCGCTCCATACACTCCCTGAGGCTGATAAGGCCCCGTCTCAGCCATGTCCGCATCGTGTTGAGCGGCACGTCGAATTTCGCCGCCAAGTCCGAATAGCTTTCGCCCTTCAGATAGGCGCCCCGGATCGCCTCGCCCCGGGTGGCCTCCAGCTCGTCGAGGCAGGAGGTGATGCGCCGCGCCTCGGAGCCGGCGATCGCCGACTGTTCGGGCGAGGGGCCGCTGGCTGCCAGGGTCTCGGTCACCGTGTCGATCTCGGACCCGACGTCGCGCCGGCTGGCGCGCAGCCGGTCGATGGCGCAGTTTCGCGCAATCGTGATCAGCCAGGTCATCGGGCTGAGGCCGTTCGACACGTAGCGATCGGCGCCCTTCCATATCTTCACATATGCGTCCTGCAAGGCGTCCTCCGCAACCGATCGCTGTTTCAACACACGCAGGCAGACGCCAAGAAGTTTCGGCGCGGTGGCATCATAAAGGCTGGAAAAGGCCGAACGGTCCCCGAGGGCGACCCGGGCGATCAGGTTTTCAAGGGCTTTCAGTTCCAACGTTCCACTCATTTTCGGAGCGTCCTTTCGGGATCTCGGTCTGCTGCCCGGCGCGAGGTGCCGGAAAAGCCATCGGGGAAGGGCGGCGGGATGCCGGAATTTTGCAAGCTCGGCGCAGGGTTGCAGCACGCGGCGCCAGTGTAAAGCACCGCTCCCGCTCGCGATGTCAGACCCGTGCCGGGGCGGGCAGGCATGCTACACCCCGCCGGCCCAAAGCGCGCGGGCAGGGGGCGGCGGGGGCGGGAAGGGTTGCGGCGGCGGCACGCGGCGCCCGGGCGCCGCGTCGCGGTCCTCCCGACAGCTTGTGCATCCGCCGCGCCGGTTATAGGGTGCGCGGCAATTCGGATGGGGGCGAAGGCCCCCCGCCTCAGACCAAGGATTCACAGATGTTCGTAACTCCCGCCTATGCCCAGGCTGCCGCTGGCGGCGCCGCCGGTGCCTTCACCAGCTTCGTGCCCCTGATCCTGATCTTCGCGATCATGTATTTCCTGCTGATCCGTCCCCAGCAGAAGAAGGTCAAAGAGCACAAGGCCATGGTCGAGGCCCTGCGCCGCGGCGACACCGTCATCACCCAGGGCGGCATCATCGGCAAGGTGGTCAAGGTCAAGGAAGGCGACGAGATCGAGGTCGAGATCGCCGAGGGCGTCAAGGTGCGCGTCCTGCGCTCCACCGTCGGCCAGGTGCTGTCCAAGACCGAACCTGCAGCTTCCTGAGGTTGCGGTAGTTCATCATGCATTTCTCCCTGTTCCGGCGTGTCCTGATCGTGGCCATCTGCCTGGTCGGTCTGGTCTTCGCCCTGCCGAATGTCTTCTACGACCGGGTCGAGCGCCACAACGACGCGGTCAAGTCGATCGAGGCCGGTCTTCCGGTCACCCCCGAGATGACGGCGGACAGGGCCCTGTGGCCCGACTGGATGCCGGCGACGCTGGTCAACCTGGGGCTTGACCTCAGGGGCGGCGCCCATCTGCTGGGCGAGGTGCGGGTGGACGACGTGTATGCCGCCCGCATGGACGCGATCTGGCCCGAGGTGCGCGACGCCCTGCGCGACGTCCGCTCCGAGGTCGGCACCGTGCGCCGGCAGGAAACCGAAGGCGACACGCTGCGCGTGCGCATCTCCAAGCCCGAGGCGATCCAGACGGCGGTCGCCGCGGTGCGCAAGCTGGCCCAGCCCGTCACATCCCTGACCGGCGTGGGCGAGACCGACCTTGAGGTCACGGCCCGCAACGGCGAGATCATCGTCGCCCTTTCCGAGGCCGAGCGTGCCGCCACCGACGACCGCACCCTGCAACAGTCGCTTGAGATCATCCGCCGCCGGGTCGACGAGGTCGGCACCCGCGAGCCCACGATCCAGCGCCAGGGCGCCGACCGCATCCTGATCCAGGTGCCGGGCATCGGTTCGGCTGAAGAGCTGAAGGCGATCATCGGCACAACGGCACAGCTGACCTTCCACCCGGTGGTCGGCCGCACCCAGGACCCCGAGGCCAACCCCGGCGGCCGCAACCTGCTGCTGCCCTCGCTGGACGAGCAGGGGGTCTACTACATCCTGGAAAGCACGCCGGTCGTCACCGGCGAAGAGCTGACCGACGCCCAGCCCGCCTTCGACCAGAACGGACGGCCGGCGGTGAACTTCCGCTTCAACCCCACCGGGGCGCGCAAGTTCGGCGATTACACCGCTGCCAACATCGGCTCTCCCTTCGCGATCGTGCTGGACAACGAGGTCATCTCGGCCCCCGTCATCCAAAGCCATATTCCCGGCGGCTCGGGCATCATCACCGGCAGCTTCTCGGTCGAGGAATCGACCCATCTTGCCGTGCTGCTGCGCGCGGGCGCCCTGCCGGCCAAGATCGACTTTCTTGAAGAGCGCACGATCGGACCCGAGCTTGGCCAGGACAGCATCGACGCCGGCGCCATGGCCAGCCTCGTGGCTTTCGTCCTGGTGCTGGTCTTCATGGCCCTCAGCTATGGCCTTTTCGGGATCTTCGCCAACATCGCGCTGATGCTGAACATCGGGCTGATCTTCGGCCTGCTTTCCGTGATCGGTGCCACGCTGACCCTGCCGGGCATCGCCGGGATCGTGCTGACCATCGGCATGGCGGTGGATGCCAACGTGCTGATCTTCGAGCGCATCCGCGAAGAGCTGAAGACCGCCCGCGGTCCCAGCCGCGCGATCGAGCTGGGATATGAACGCGCGCTGTCGGCCATTCTTGACGCCAACATCACCACCTTCATCACCGCCGTGATCCTCTTCGCCATGGGGTCCGGTCCGGTGCGCGGCTTTGCCGTCACCCTCGGCATCGGCATCATCACGTCGGTCTTCACCGCGATCTACGTCACCCGCCTGCTTGTGGTGCTGTGGTTCGAGCGTCGCCGCCCCAAGACCATCGAAGTCTGAGGAACAAGAACATGCGTCTGAAACTGGTCCCCTCCGAGACCGACTGGAACTTCTTCCGCTTCTGGAAGGTGACCTTCGGTGCCTCGGTGCTGGCGATGATCCTGTCGGTGATCCTGTTCTTCGTGATGGGGCTGAACTTCGGCATCGACTTCCGCGGCGGCACCACCATCCGCACCCATGCCGAACAGTCGGTCGACGTCGGCGCCTATCGCGACGCGCTGCAACCGCTGAACCTGGGCGACATCTCGATCACCGAGGTGTTCGATCCCACCAAGCCCGACCAGAACGTCACCCAGATCCGGATCGAGGCGCAGGACGGCGACGAAAGCGTCACCGCCGAAACCATCTCCCGGATCGAGGAGGCGCTGACGGCCCTGGACCCCTCGATCACCTTCCCGTCGGTCGAATCCGTCGGCCCCAAGGTCTCGGGCGAGCTGGTGCAATCGGCGGTGCTGGCGGTGCTTTTGGCCATCGGGGCGGTGCTGTTCTACATCTGGCTGCGGTTCGAATGGCAGTTCTCGGTCGGGGCGGTCGCGGCCCTTGTCCACGACGTCACCCTGACGATCGGCATCTTCAGCCTGTTGCAGATCAAGTTCGACCTGGCGATCATCGCGGCCCTGCTGACAATCGTCGGCTACTCGCTGAACGACACGGTCGTGGTCTTCGACCGGATGCGCGAGAACCTGCGGAAATACAAGAAACGCTCGCTCCGCGAGGTTCTGAACCTGTCGGTCAACGAGACCCTCAGCCGGACGGTGATGACCTCGGTCACGACGCTGATCGCGCTGATCTCGCTGTTCGTTCTGGGCGGCGACGTGATCCGCGGCTTCGTCTTCGCGATGATCTGGGGCGTGATCGTCGGCACCTACTCGTCGGTCTTCGTGGCCACGGCGATCCTGCTCTACCTCGGGGTGAAGCGGGACTGGTCCAAGCCCGACAACACCGCCGGCAACCAATTCGCCGACATAGACGCCTGACATGGCCGCGCTTGCTCAGTCCGTGACCGAGCTTGCTGCGATCGAAGGCATCTACCTGCTTGTCGCGGCAGCCCTGATCGCAGGGCTGCTGCGCGGCTTTTCGGGCTTTGGCTCGGCCATGGTCTACCTGCCGATCGCGGCCCAGGTGCTGCCACCGATCTGGGTGCTGACCACCCTCATCATGATGGATCTTCTGGGGCCGATCCCCTCGGTGCCCAAGGCCTGGCGCGCGGGGGATCCGCGCGACGTCATGCGCCTGGGGCTGGGCACGCTTGTCGGCCTGCCACTTGGGATCGCCCTGCTGGTGCTGATGGCGCCGGAGACCTTCCGCTACGTTGTCTCGTTCCTGACCCTGGCGCTGGTGGCGGCCCTTGCGGGCGGCGTGCGCTACAACGGTCAGATGGACCGGCGCATGGTCTACGGCACCGGTGGTGTCGCGGGCGTGGTGGGCGGGGCGGTTGGCCTGGGCGGCCCGCCGGTCATCATGCTCTACATGGCCAGCCCGTTGCCCGCCGAACGGATCCGCGCGAACATCCTGATGTATCTGATGGTGTTCGACGTGCTGACCCTGGGCGCCTATCTTGTCAGCGGCCTGCTGGTCTTCAAGGCGATCCTGCTGGGCCTGATGCTGGCCGTGCCCTTCCTGGTCGCGGTGCAGGTGGGGGCCTGGATGTTCAACCCGGCCCACGGGCGGCTATACCGTGCCGTGGCCTATGCCATCATCGTTCTGTCGGCGCTCATGGGGCTGCCGATCTGGAACGGCTGAGCCGGGCGCTCGCGCCCGCACCCACCACCAACCGAGGAGATCCCTCATGCAGCTCAACGAGATCCGGTTCGAGGACAACCAGCCCGTCGCAGGCTATGGGCCCGGCTTCTTCCGTGTCGGCGCGCAGGTGATCGAGGGGCCGGTCTTGCTGTTGCCCGAGGGGGTCTATTCCTGGCGCGGCCTCGAGGATCTGGAGCGGCTGGAGGCCGCCGCCGACAGTATCGACGTGCTTTTCCTGGGCATGGGGGCCGAGATCGCCCATGCACCCGCCCCCCTGCGCGAGCGGCTGGAGGCACGCGGCGTCGGCATCGAGGTCATGGCCAGCCCGCCCGCCTGCCGGACCTACAACATCCTGCTGTCCGAGGGCCGGCGCGTCGGCGCGGCACTGCTGCCGGTCTGAAGGGCAGGGGCCGAGGGCGCGGCGCATGATCGGAACCCCGGCCCGGGCGGCGCGTGGCCTCCCGGTGAGGATGCCGCATCCGGGCGATTGCCGCTTTTTGTCCGCGCGACCCTGCGCTAAGCAAGACCGATGCTGACGGTCGATGCCCTTTCCTGTGCCCGCGGCGGGCTTGCGGTCCTGCACGGGGTCGGCTTCGTGCTGAACCCGGGCGAGGTGCTGATCCTGCGCGGTCCCAACGGCATCGGCAAGACGACATTGCTGCGCACGGTCGCCGGGTTGCAGCCGCCCGTCGCTGGACGGATTGACGCCCCGGCCGAGGGGCTGGCCTATGCCGCCCATGCCGACGGGCTGAAGGCGCAGATGACCGTCGTCGAGAACCTGGAATTCTGGTCCGCGATCTTCGGTGGTCCGCCGATCGACGAGGCGCTGCGCGCCTTCGACCTGGTGGGCCTTCGCAGCCGGCTGGCCCAGAACCTGTCGGCCGGGCAGAAGCGGCGGCTGGGCTTGGCGCGGCTGTTGGTGACAGGCCGCCCGGTCTGGATCCTGGACGAGCCGACCGTCTCGCTGGACCGGGCCAGCGTCGCGCTTTTCGCCGACGCGGTGCGCGCCCATTGCGCCGCCGGCGGCAGCGCCCTGATCGCGACCCACATCGACCTCGGCCTCCAGGCCGAGGTGTTGGACCTGACCCCCTTCCGGGCCGAGGGTGCCCCGGGCGAGGCGTCGCCGCGCCCCCGCGCCGACGCCCCCACCGATCCCTTCGACGACGAGGCTTTCCTGTGATCCGGCTGTTCCTGCGCGACCTGGCCCTGGGCGTGCGCGCCGGCGGCGGCTTTGGCCTGGGGCTGGCCTTCTTCCTGATCCTGGTAGTGCTGGTTCCCTTCGGCGTCGGCCCCGAGCCGCAGTTTCTGTCGCGCATCGCGCCCGGCATCCTGTGGGTGGGGGCGCTGCTGGCCTGCCTGCTGTCGCTCGACCGCATCTTCCAGCTGGATTTCGAGGACGGATCGCTGGACCTGCTGGCGGTGGCGCCGGTGCCGCTGGAAGGGGTGACCGCCGCCAAGGCGCTGGCGCACTGGGTGACGACGGGCCTGCCGCTGGTGCTGATCGCGCCGCTGCTGGGGGTTCTGCTGAACCTGCCGGGGCCGGCCTATTCCTACATGATCCTGTCGCTGGCGATCGGCACGCCCGCGCTCAGCTTCATCGGGGCCTTCGGCGCGGCGCTGACCGTGGGGCTGAAGCGGGGCGGCCTGCTGCTGTCGCTGCTGGTGCTGCCGCTCTACGTGCCGACGCTGATCTTCGGCGCCGAGACGGTCCGGCGCGGGGCCGAGGGGCTGCCGGTGGGCACCCCGCTTGCGATGCTGGCGGGCATATCGCTGGCGGTCGTGGCGCTTCTGCCCTTCGCGGCGGCGGCCGCCCTGCGCATCAACTTGAGGTGAGAGCGACGCCCCGGGCCCGCGCCCGGGTGACGCACCACGCCCGCATTCGCCTGCAACCCCATGAATTCGCGGCCATAAGCGGCGCAGTCCCCCGTTGCCGCCCGGGTCGCTGCGGGCTTGAGCGACCCTCCATTGCAGCGTAGAGAGAACATATGTCGATTTGGGAATATGCGAATCCGAAACGTTTCATGCAGGTCTCGGGCGCGTTGCTCCCCTGGCTTGTCGGGCTGACTCTGCTCACGCTCATCGTCGGGCTGGTCTGGGGCTTCTTCTTTACCGGCGACGATTACCGCCAGGGCTCCACCGTCAAGATCATCTACCTGCACGTGCCGGCGGCGCTGATGGCGATCAACGCCTGGATGATGATGCTGGCCGCCTCGCTGATCTGGCTGGTGCGGCGGCACCATGTATCGGCCCTGGCCGCCCGCGCCGCGGCCCCCATCGGCCTGACCATGACGCTGATCGCGCTGGCCACCGGTGCCATCTGGGGCCAGCCCATGTGGGGCACCTGGTGGGCCTGGGATCCGCGCCTGACCTCGTTCCTGATCCTCTTCCTCTTCTACCTGGGCTATATCGCCCTGTGGGAGGCGATCGAGACGCCCGATACCGCCGCCGATCTGACCAGCGTTCTGTGCATCGTGGGTTCGGTCTTCGCGGTGCTCAGCCGCTATGCCGTCAACTTCTGGAACCAGGGCCTGCATCAGGGCGCCTCGCTGTCGCTGGACAAGGAGGAGAATGTCTCGGACGTGTTCTTCTTCCCGCTGCTGGTCTGTATCGCGGGGTTCGTGTTGCTGTTCGTGACGCTGGTGTTCCTGAGAACGCGGACCGAGATCCGCCAGCGCCGGCTTGACGCGCTTGAGGCACGGGAGCGGCTGGCATGATGCCCGACCTTGGAAAATACGCCGACACGGTGCTGTCGGCCTATGCCGCCTCGATCGTGCTGATCGTCCTTCTTGTGCTGCTGTCCCTGCGCCGATCGGCCGTGGTGCGCCGCCGGTTGGAGGCCGCCGAGGCGCGCCGCGCCCAGGCCCGGAGCGCGGCCCAGGCCCCTGCCACCCCCGCGGATACAGCGCCCGCCGCCAAAGGCACCGCCAGCCGTGTCTAGACCGCGCCGCCCGATCATGCGGACCCTGGTGCCGATCGTGGCGCTGGCGATCTCGGGGTTGCTGCTGTTGATGGTGCTGATGCGCCCCGAGCCCGGGGTGCCGCCGGCACCGGGCACCGCCATCGCGCCGTCGCCGCTTCTGGGGCAGGTCGCGCCCCCCCTGATGCCCGACACGGACGCCACCGCCGCCAGCCCCTTCGGCAACCCGATGATCGAGCTGGCTGGCGCCCAGGGCGTCACGGTAGTCAATTTCTGGGCCAGCTGGTGCCCGCCCTGCCGGGCAGAGCATCCGACCCTGCTGCGCCTTGCGGAATCCGGTGTGCGGGTGATCGGCGTCAACATCGATGATGAGCCGGGCGCCGCCCGCGACTATATCGACGGGGCGGGCAATCCCTTTGCCGCCATCGTCTTCGACCCCAAGCTGCGGGTCGCGGCGGGCTGGGGCGTGACGGCACCGCCGCAAAGCTTCATCATCGACGCCGAGGGACGGGTCGCGGCGGCCTTCCGGGGCGCGCTGATCGGATCGGATTTCGAACAGCGCTTCGTGCCCGCGCTGAAAGCGGCCGGCTGGCAGGGCGAGATCAGCCGCTAAGCCGTGCCAGCACCCGGCGCAGCTGCTGCTCGGACACGGTGACGGGGCCGGTGCCTGCGTCCTTGCCCGACGCCTCCGCCAGAATCTCCAGTATTCGTCGCTTCAGCGCGGCACCGTCGGCCTTCTGCCCCGCGTCCTGTCGTGACAGCAACAGCCCCGCCAGCGCCCCCACCCGAGGCGAGGCGAAGGAGGTTCCCGTCAGCCTGCGCGCCGTTCCTTCAAAGCCGCGTCCCGAGATCTCGACTGCCGGCACCGCCAGCTCGACCAGCCCCGCGCCCCGGTTCGAGCGGGGCCAGACGGCCCCGTCGCGCGTGGCGGCCGCGACCACCAGATGGTTGGGCAGGGCATAGGCCATCGGGTAGACCGGCGCGCGCGCCAGGTCGCGCCCCTCGTTTCCGGCGGCGGTGATGAACAGCACGCCGGGATGCCGCCTCATCGCGTCGCGAAAGGCCGGCCAGGGGCGCTCCCGCCCCGAGGACAGCACCACTACCCGCACCCCGTCCGCGACGATCCGGTCGATCCAGCGGCCCACCTCGTTGCCGGGGTCGCGGGGGCTGTAGCGATAGGGCGCGATGCAGGTGCCCGGCGCCGCATCGGCCATCAGGACGCTGGCAACGGCGGTGCCGTGGCGGGGCGGGGCGAAGGCGCTGATGCGCATGTCCAGATCCCCCGGCGGCACGCCGAAGTCGAAGGGCAGGGCGTCGTCTTCCCAGAAATCGGCGCCCAGCAGCGTCCCGTCCTCCCGGCGCGCCAGCCGCTCGGCGAAGCCCGGCACAAGGTAGTTCAGACCGTTATCCATGATCGCGACCGGGACGCAGGCGCCTTTGGCATCGGTCACGGCGGCGGGCGGAGTGGGGCGCGGGGGGGCCGCGTCAGACCCCGCCTCCAGCCCCCCGGGCAGGGGCGGGTTGAAGGGGGTGGCGGCGGCGCGCGGGCGCAGGTCGCGGCCCAGCGGCAGAAGCGCCAGCGGACGCCAGTCGGCATCGTAGAGCACATGCTCGCCCCCCCGCAGGGTGCAGCCGCCGTCGCGCACAAGGCGCAGGATGGGCAGCTCCCCGTCAGGGCCGCCATAGGCGGAGGTGAAAAGAAGCACCGGGCGGCCCGGGCGGGCGGTCCGGCGCAGCCTCAGCAAGCTGCCGTCAGGCAGGCGCCAGTCCTGCACCGCCTCATCGGCGCCGCCGGCCGAGTAGCGCAGCGCGCCCGCCGTCCGCGCCCCCGCGACGGGGGGCGCGCCTGGGCCCCGCGCACAGACCCTAGCCGAGAGCGCCAGCACCTCGTCCATCAGCGCCCGGAAGGCCTCTGGCGGGGGCATCGCGGGGCCCGTGGCGCGGGCGGGCTGAAGCGGGAGAACCGTGCAGATCGCAATCGCCGCTGCAAATCGCAACAGTCCCGCCTGTGCCTTGAATTGGCGCGGAAAATCGCGGGCGGGACCGGATGGCGCGGCGCGCTTTCGCACAAATTTCATGCATTTGCCATCATTCGACGAAAGGCGCCAAACCGCCAAGGTCGCGAGGATGGCCTTTGAAACAAGGTTGGATCCCGACATCGCCCCTCCTTTCCGGCCCCCGGATACTGCGCGCTGGGACATAATCTGACCACAAAAAAACTGGGAATCTTGGGCCTTCTGATGTATTCAGTGGGGGACCATCCAATTTGCAAGGATGGCGTCCTGACGATTGCCTTGAGGCATTTGAGCATTCCTTTCGAGGACCGGCGCCGATTTTCCGGTGAGGTCCAACATTTTATTCAGACGCCGTTTTCTGGCGTCGGCAAAAGTTTGGTTTGTTGTTCATGGCGGGTGTATCCACCAGTGTTTCGCGACTCCCATTGTCTGGCGAGAAGGCTGTCCCAAGTGCGGCCTTCGATGATCCGCACCAGCGTCTCAACCGCAATCTGACATCGGCCCTGCGCCGCCCCATGCTGCGGGCGGCACTTCCGGTTTTCGTCTTCTCGACGCTTTTCAACCTGCTGTTGCTGACGACGCCGCTTTACATCATCCAGATCTACCAGCGCGTGCTGACCAGCCAAAGCACGGCGACCCTGGCGGTCATCACCGCCGCGGCGATCCTGGCGCTGGCCTTCGCTGTCGGCTTCGACACGGTGCGGCGCACGGTGATGCAGCGGCTCAGCCATCACGTCTATTCCGATATCGGCGAACGGGTGGTCTCGGCCACTCTCGACAGCGCGGTCGACCTGCCGGACCGGGCCCGGCCCATGCGCGACGTGGACGGCCTGCGGCAGTTCTTCGCCAGCCGCGAGCTGCTGAGCCTGATGGACCTGCCTTTCGTGCCGCTTTTCGTGCTGATCCTGTTCATGATCCACCCGATGGTGGGGGCGGTCGCGCTGACGATGATCCTGCTGATGCTGATGCTGACGATCTCCAGCAACATGCTGTCGTCGAACGCCTCCCGGCGGACCAGCGACCAGATGCGCGAGGCTGGCGAGCGTTTCGCCGCCTTCTCCGAGAACGGCACCACGATCCGCAGCATGGGCATGTCCCGCTCGGTCGCGATCAACTGGCTCGAGGGTCAGCTGGCCTTCGCCGAGGAGCTGCGCCGTGCCAACACCGCGACGACCATGCTCGGCGGCTTCACCCAGATCCTGCGGATGACCACCCAGATCATCGTGATGGGCACCGCGGCCTATTACGCGGTGCTGGGCGTCATCAACCCGGGGATGATCTTTGCCTGCTCGATCCTGTCGGTGCGGGCGCTGACCCCGGTCGAGGGGCTGGCGGGCGGGTTCCGCCGCATGGGCCTCGCTCGCGAAAGCTACGCCCGGCTCAAGCGGCTTCTGGGCGCCGCATCCTCCAGTCCCCGGCTGGAGCATCTTCCCGAAAGCGGCGCGCTGGAGGCGACGGCGCTGGTCTACATCCCGCCCCTTTCCCACGTGCGCCAGCCGGTGCTGCGCGGGGCCACCTTCCGGGTCAGCCCGGGCGAGGTGCTGGCCGTGGCCGGACCCGCAGGCGGCGGCAAGTCGGTGCTGGGCCAGCTTCTGACCGGCGCGATCGAGCCGACGACCGGAACCGTGCGCCTGGCCGGGATCGACCTGAAGAACTGTCATCGCGAAAGCCTGGCCGACGCCATCGGCTACCTGCCGCAGATCTCGGACGTGCTGCCGGGCACCATCGCCGAGAACATCGCCCGCTATGGCCATATCGACCCCGAACAGCTGTGGGCCGCCGTGCGCCGCGTCGGCCTCGAGGCCGAGATCGGGACCCTGCCCAAGGGCATGGACAGCCCGATGCGGCTGGCCAGCCAGAGCTTCTCGCCCGGGGTCTACCGCCGGCTGCTGCTGGCGCGCGCGATCTACGGCGCGCCCAAGCTGATCGTGCTGGACGATCCCTGCGTCTACCTGGACCAGGCGGGCGACGCGATGCTTTGCGAGTTGGTCGGCGAACTGAAGGCCGCCGGTTGCACGGTCATCCTGATCTCGCCGCGGCAAAGCCTGCTGCCCCAGGCCGACCGGCTGCTTGTCCTGCATGGCGGCATGATGGAGCCGATCCGCGACCTGAACGAACCGGCCCAGAACCCCCGACAGGCGGCCCGCCCGACCATGGTGCACCCCGCACCGGCGGCGGCCAACCCGCAACCCACGGCCCCGGCCGGAGGCATGCGCCTGATCGGCGAATAGGAGAAGGACATGAGCGACCGCGACATCCCCGCACTCAGGCGCAAGCTGCTCGACGTGACCAGCTACACCCGCCCGATCATGGCGGGCGGCGTGCTGCTCATCGCCTTCGGCCTCGTCTTCGGGGGCGGCGCGGCCTACGCGCCGATCGAGGGGGCGGCGGTGGCGGCGGGCAATTTCGTGGCCCGCGGGCAGAACCAGAAGATCCAGCACCTCGAAGGGGGGATCGTCGCCGAGATCCTGGTCAACGAGGGCGACCTCGTGCGCCGGGATGACGTGCTGATCCGTCTGGACATCACCCAGGCCCAGGCCGAGTTGCGGCGGCTGACGAACGAGTTCAACAGCGGCTCGGCAAGGCTCGCCCGGCTTCTGGCCGAGCGTGAGCGCAAGGCGCGGATCGCCTATCCCGACTGGCTGCTGGAGCGGGCGCGCCGGGACCGGGGGATCGCCCTGCTGATGGCGGACCAGGACATGGAATTCGCCGCAAGGCAGGAATCCCGCGCCACTCAGATCAGTATCCTCGAACAGAAGATCAAGGCCGCCGAGGCCGAGATCGAAGGCTACCGCGCCCAGGCCCGATCGCTCCAGGAAAGCCAGGCCCTTCTGGACGAGGAGATGGCGGCGCTCGACACCCTCCAAGGCAAGGGGTTGATGGGCAGTGAACGCATCTTCCGCACCCGCCGCGAGCTGGTCGAGAACCACGGACGGCAGGGCCAGATCGCGGCCGTGATCGGCACCACCGAGCTGACGATCCAGGAAAACCGGGGCCAGATCGCCAAGCTTCACAAGGAAGGGGTCGAGGAGGCGGCGATCGAGGTCGTGGACCTGCGCCTGCAACTGGGCAAGACCGCAGCTGAGATCGAGACCGCCCAGGACATCATCCGCCGTAGCGAGGTGACGGCCCCCACGGACGGCATCGTGGTCACGCGCCACGTCAACACGCTGGGGTCGGTGCTGGCGCCGGGTGGCGAGGTGGTGGAGCTTCTGCCCCAACCGGCCGACTTGGTGATCGAGGTCGAGGTCATGCCGGCAGACATCGACCGGGTTCACCCCGGCCAGAAGGCCGCCGTCCAGGTCGCCGCGCTCGACATTCCCTATGCCCCGATGATGCCGGGCACGGTCGAATATGTCTCGGCCGACCGCACCATCGATGAGGCCAAGGACAAGGAATATTACATCGTGCGGATCTCGGACGTGGCCCTGCCCGACGACGTGGACGACAGCCGCATCTATCCGGGCATGCAGGTCGAAGCCTTCATCGAGACCGGCTCCCGCACATTCGCGCAATATCTGTTCGAACCCCTCTGGCTCGGCTTCCGCCGCAGCCTGCGGGAAAAATAAGCCAAGACTTTTCAACAAGGAGAAACTTCCGTGAACAACGACAACCGCAACCAGAAAGCCACCTACATCGCCGACACCGGCTTGGGCGAAACCTTCACAGACAGTGTGACCTCGGTCGGCTTCGATGGCGCCAACTTTCGCATCGAGCTTGCCGTCGGCCGCATGAGCGGCGAGGGCGGCAGCCGTCAGAGCACCGTGCACCCCGTTGCCCGGCTGGTGATCCCGATGAACGCGGCCAGCGAGTTTCTGCAGAAACTGGGCGGTGCCTTTGCGGATCTCGAGAAACAGGGCGTGCTCAAGAAAGCGACGGCACCCGGCCGACAGCCGGTGCCCGAAATCGCAAACTGACATTTCCGGGGGCCCCGGTCCGTACCCGGGGCTTCCGCCGCTTTTCTGAAACAGCGCGTTCTTCAATTACTGGAGAGAGAAAATGAGTGATTCAATCTATTATTATTACGCCATAGATACCGTGAGCGGAGATTACTACTACGGGTATGTCTACGACGACGGCACCTACGGATATTACAACGGATACACCATGTCCTCGTCGTCCGAGACCGGCGGGACCTGGGATTATTACGTCTACGACAGCTACGATTACGGCTATTCAACCGGCCTCGTCGGTCAGAACTACGTCTATTATTACTACGACGGTGAGACCGGTACGAACTACACGCCCTATTACTATGACGCCGGCTACGCCTCGGGCAGCTCGGGGCTAGGTACCGAGTTCGACTATATCTACGACGGCTCCAACTACGACTATTTCGGCTACGGCTATTACGAGGCCGACGTGTCGGCGACCAGCACCAACGACACGATCTACTACTACTACGCGGTGGAGAGCACGTCGGGTGACTACTACTACGGCTGGGTCTATGACGACGGCAGCTACGGCTATTACAACGGCTGGTCGGCGTCGGTCGGCTCGGAGACGGGCGGGACCTGGACCTACTACATCTACGATGCCTATGACGCCGGCTCGTCGGGCAGTTCGGGCGAGACCTGGTCCTACTACTATTACGACGGCGAGACCGGGTCGGCCGACTACACCTACTCCTACGACAGCGGCTATGCCTC
>NZ_PGFI01000011.1 GCF_002797755.1 Brevirhabdus pacifica | reverse complement strand
ACCTGGACCTACTACATCTACGATGCCTATGACGCCGGCTCGTCGGGCAGTTCGGGCGAGACCTGGTCCTACTACTATTACGACGGCGAGACCGGCTCGGCCGCTTACACATACTCCTACGACAGCGGCTATGCCTCGGGCTCCTACGGCCTGGGCTCGGAGTTCGACTATGTCGACTTCGGCAGCGGCACCTACGACTACTTCGGCTATGGCTACTACGAGGCCGATGTCAGCGGCACCGCCGGTATCTACTACTACTACGCCCAGGAAAGCGTGTCCGGCGACTACTACTACGCCTATGTCTACGACAACGGCTCGCAGGGTCTCTACGTGGGGCTGAGCCACACGGAAGCGTCCGAGACGGGCGGCAGCTGGTACTTCTACGTCTATGACATGACAACCACGGGCTACGACGCCTCGCTGGCCGGTAATGTCTATGCCTACTACTACTACGACGGTGAAACCGGGCAGACGGACGTTCCCTACCACTACGGGCTTGGACATGCGTCCGGCACGGACGGGGCGGGGTCGGAGTTCGACTACGTCGACTTCGGAGACGGTGTCTACGACTACTTCGGCGAGGGCTATTACGAGGCCGACGCCTGATCGGAATACGCCGGCCCGGGGAGCACCCGGGCCGGTCCCCAGACAAGGGAAGGGCCCCGGCATCGTCGTGGCCCTTTCGCGTTCAGGTCCGACAGGGCCACGAAAAAGGCCCCTGCGTTCTGCGCAGGGGCCTTCGCTATCACGGCCTGTCGTGGCGGGCGGGGAGGGGCACCTTCAGCGGCGCCCCCGCAGGTCAGGCCCGCGCCAGGTCGCGCAGCACATAGTGCAGCACGCCGCCATTCTCGACGTATTCCTTCTCGACCACGGTATCGATCCGGCATTTCAGCTGGATCTCGCGGGTGGTGCCGTCGGGGCTGGTGATGGTGCAGGGCACCATCGCGCCAGGCTTCAGGTCGCCCTCGAGCCCGGTGATCGAGAAGGTCTCGTCGCCGGTCAGGCCAAGGCTCTTGCGGTTGTCGCCGCCCGTGAACTCGAAGGGGATGACCCCCATGCCGACCAAGTTCGACCGGTGGATCCGCTCGTAGCTTTCGGCGATCACCGCCTTGACGCCCAGCAGGGCCGTGCCCTTGGCCGCCCAGTCGCGCGAGGAACCCGCGCCATACTGCTCACCGGCCACGATCACCAGCGGCGTGCCCTGTTCCTGATAGGCCTGTGCCGCGTCGAAGATGGCCTTCTGGCTGCCGTCGGGACCCTTGGTGTAGCCGCCTTCGACCCCGTCCAGCATCTCGTTGCGGATGCGGATGTTGGCGAAGGTGCCGCGCATCATCACCTCGTGGTTGCCGCGACGCGACCCATAGGAGTTGAACTCGCGCACGGGGACCTGGCGCTGGGTCAGGTACTGGCCGGCAGGGGTGGTTTCCTTGAACGAGCCTGCGGGGCTGATGTGGTCGGTGGTCACCATGTCACCCAGGATCGCCAGAACGCGGGCGTCTTTCACGTCCGAGATCGTGCCGGCCTCGGCGGGCATGTCGCGGAAGTAGGGCGGGTTCTGGATGTAGGTCGAGCTGGCCGGCCAGTCGTAGGTCTGGCTGTCGGTGGTCTTGACCGCCTGCCACTTCTCGTCGCCCTTGAAGACATCGGCGTATTTCGACTGGAACGCCTCGCGGGTGACGGTCTTTTCCACCAGCTCCGAGATTTCGGCGGCCGAGGGCCAGATGTCCTTGAGGTAGACGTCGTTGCCGTCCTTGTCCTTGCCCAGCGACGCGGTGGCGATGTCGACGTTCATGTCGCCCACCAGCGCATAGGCCACCACCAGCGGCGGCGAGGCCAGGTAGTTGGCGCGCACGTCGGGGCTGATCCGGCCCTCGAAGTTGCGGTTGCCCGACAGCACCGAGGTGGCGATCAGGTCATAGTCGTTGATCGCCTTCGAGATCTCGGGCTCCAGCGGGCCCGAGTTGCCGATGCAGGTGGTGCAGCCGTAGCCCACGAGGTTGAAGCCGATGGCGTCCAGATCCTCTTGCAGGTTGGCGGCCTCGAGATAGGCCGAGACGACCTGGCTGCCGGGGGCGAGCGAGGTCTTGACCCAGGGCTTGCGGGTCAGGCCAAGCGCACGCGCCTTGCGGGCCACGAGGCCCGCGCCGATCATCACATAGGGGTTCGAGGTGTTGGTGCAGGAGGTGATCGAGGCGATCACGATCGAGCCGTCGTGCAGCTGGTAGTGGCCGTCGTCGGTCTGCACATAGCCGCGCTGGTGGTGGCCCTCGTCGCCGGGGATGTCCTGCGGCTCGGGCTGGCCGCCTTCGCCTTCCCAGCGGATCTCGGCGCTGGCGGACGCATCCTGCCCGTTGCGCACACCCTTGACGTAATCGCCGAAGGCGGTGGCGGCGGAGGTCAGCGCGATATGGTCCTGGGGCCGCTTGGGGCCCGAGATGGCGGGAACCACGGTGCCCATGTCCAGCTCGAGCGTGTCGGTATAGACGGGCGCGTAGCCGGGGTTGCGCCACATGCCGTTTTCCTTGGCATAGGCTTCGACCAAGGCGATCGTCTCTTCGTCGCGGCCGGTCTGGGTCAGGTAGCGCAGGGTCTCGTCATCGATCGGGAAGAAGCCGCAGGTGGCGCCGTATTCGGGGGCCATGTTGCCGATGGTGGCACGGTCTGCCAGGGGCACCGTGTCCAACCCATCGCCGTAGAACTCGACGAACTTGCCGACGACGCCCTTCTCACGCAGCATCTGCACGACGCGCAGCACCAGGTCGGTGGCGGTGGTGCCCTCGACCATCTTGCCGGTCAGCTTGAAGCCGATGACCTCGGGGATCAGCATCGAGATGGGCTGACCAAGCATGGCGGCCTCGGCCTCGATCCCGCCCACGCCCCAGCCCAGGACGGCGGCGCCGTTGACCATGGTGGTATGGCTGTCGGTGCCGACCAGCGTGTCGGGATAGGCGACCATCTCGCCGTTCTGGTCGGTGTCCGACCAGACGGTGCGCGACAGGTATTCCAGGTTCACCTGGTGACAGATGCCGGTGCCAGGGGGGACGACGCGGAAGTTGTTGAACGCCTTCTGGCCCCACTTGAGGAAGGTATAGCGTTCCAGGTTGCGCTCATACTCGCGGTCGACGTTCATCTGGAAGGCGCGGGGGTTGCCGAACTCGTCGATCATGACCGAGTGGTCGATGACCAGATCGACGGGGTTCAGCGGGTTGATCTTCTGCGCGTCACCGCCCAGGGCGACAATGCCGTCGCGCATCGCGGCCAGGTCGACCACGGCCGGAACGCCGGTGAAATCCTGCATCAGGACGCGGGCCGGGCGATAGGCGATCTCGCGCGGGTTGCGGCCGCCGTTGGCGCCCCATTCGGAGAAGGCGCGGATGTCGTCCTGGCTGACGGTGATCCCGTCCTCGAAGCGCAGCAGGTTCTCCAGCACCACCTTGAGCACGGCCGGGAGGTTGCCGAAACTGCCCAGGCCGGCGGCCTCGGCGGCGGCGATCGAGTAATAGGCAAAGCTGGAGCCGCCGACGTTCAGGGTCTTGCGGGTGTTGGAGCTGTCTTGTCCGACGGTAATCGTCATTTTGCGGGCCTCCCTCGGCTGGCGAATGATATTCCTTGGGGCGGCTATGCCCCAACACAGGGGCGCGATCAAGAGGCGGGCCGGCAAATTGTATACTGTAGTGTGCAGAAATTCGCGCAAATCCCCACTTCCGCCCATGGGACGGGGGGCGCTGCGCGCAAAAAACGCGCAACCGGTCTGTTTTTCTGGCCAGAATGGGCACTGACGGGCGTCCGAGTCGCGCAGGCAGGCCCCGGCGCGGCGCGTTTTTGCCGCACTGTGGCGCCGGGACGCGGGGGGTGGAAACGCTGCGCGGGGCAGGGTCTGGACGGGACCCGGAGCGGGCCATTCGGCGGCGCCGATCTGAAGGGGCGGGGGGCGGACAGGGCGCGGCGCAAACATCACGGCCGGCTGAAACCACCCTCTCAAAACCTTGATTGGCAAGGATCACTGTGCTTGCGTATCTAACTGGCATGCACAGCGACAGGGAAGTGAGTTACCGCATGAAGCCGCAGCCGTCTGGACTCGCGTCCCTTTGCAAGCTTCCGGGCCGGACAGGTGGCAAACGCCGGTTCGCCCGTCGCCCCATGGGGCTGTTGCGCGCTCTGGCCGCCGCGGCGGCGCTGGCCCTGCCGCTTGCCCCCGTCGCCTGGGCCGGATCGCCCGTGCTGGTCGAGCTTTTCACCTCGCAGGGCTGCTCGGCATGCCCGCCCGCCGACGAGATGCTGACCGAGCTGGCCAAGCGCGACGATGTTGTCGCGCTGGCGCTGCACGTGGATTACTGGGACTACATCGGCTGGAAGGATGGCTTTGCCATCCCCGGTCACACCGCGCGGCAGAAGGGCTATGCCAAGGCCGCCGGGACGCGAATGATTTATACCCCGCACATGGTCGTCGACGGCAAGGACCACGTCACCGGCACCAAGCCGGCCCCCGTCAATGCCCTGATCGAAGCCCATAAGGCCGAGGCCGAAGCGGTCGACCTGTCCGTCGAGAAGACCGCCAACGGCCTGCGCATCCGCGCGAGCGCAGGCGCCCCCCTGGGACGCGAGGCGGTCGTGCAGGTCCTGCGCTACATCCCCAGCCGCAAGGTCGAGATCCAGCGCGGCGAGAACGCCGGCAAGACGATCACCTATGCCAACATCGTCTCGGGCTGGGACTACAGGGAAAACTGGGACGGCGCCGCGCCGCTGGATGTGAACGTGCCGCTTGCCGGCAAGGGCCCGGCGGTCGTGATCATCCAGGAGGCCGGTTACGGCCCCGTGCTGGCGGTCTCGCGCATCCACTGACGATAGGGTTTCCACCGGCGGTGGATCCAGAACCACTGGTCCATATGCTTGCGGGTGATGGCCTCGAGGCTGTCGTTCAGCGCCTGGGTCATGGTCACCGCGTCGGTGTGGGGGATCGCCTCTTCGACGACGATCTCGAACGAGACGCCGTCGGGCTGTCGCACGCCGTAGGTGGGCACAAGCGGCGCGTCGTATTTCAGCGCCAGCTCGGCCGCCGAGAGGGCTGTCGGGGCAAGCTGGCCGAAGAAGGTCACGTCGGCGCCGCTGGCGACGTATTGATCTACCAAGAACCCCGCCATGCCGCCATCACGGACGAAGCGCAGCAGATTGCCATAGCCCCGCCGCCCGCGCGGGAAGATCGGCTTGCCGATGCGGCCCATGGCGGCGACGTAATGCTCGTTGAAAAAGGCATTGTTCATGGGGCGATAGAGGGCACCGACCCGGAATCCTCTGGCGATCAGCGCGGCGCGAGAGGCGTCGTAATTGCCGAAATGCCCGGTGACGATGATCGCCGGCCGCCCCTCGTCGCGGGCCTTTTCCAGCACCTTCTGCCCCGGGCCGGTCATCGGCATGCGCGCGATGCGCTCGACGAACTCGTCGCCCGAGTAGATCTCGATCATGGTGCGGCCGGCGTTGTCGGCGACGTCGCGGCACAGGCGGGCCACCTCGTCCTCGGGCATGTCGGGGCAGACCAGGGCCAGGTTGTCGCGCACCCTCCGGTTATAGCCCGCCAGCGGCGCCACCACCCGCGAGACCAGCCGCCCGAACAGGCGCACCCGGGTCTCGTAGGGCAGGCGGCCGGCAGCCCAGAGCGCGCCGCGCAGAAGCCGGTCCACGACCCATTCCCGTCTGGAACGTCCCTCGTTGGCTCTGCGCTTCATGCAATCATCCCTGGTGACATCGGTGGCGGCGCGGGGCCTGGCGCGTGCCCGTGCGGTCAATGCCGCCCGACATAAGCCCAGCGGCGGGCGATCTCAAGCGCGCCGGCGGCAGCGCCCGCACCCGCGGGGCGCGGCGTCCTCATGGTTGGCGGGGCAGGCCGGTGCCGATCATGCTGTCGCGGGTGACCAGCGCGGCCAGCTCCGTTTCTGACCAGCCTTCCGTGCCACGCGGGCGGGCAGGGATCACCACATAGCGCATGTCGGCGGTGGAATCGTGGACCCGTACGGTCGTGTCACCGGGCAGGTCCACCCCGAATTCGCGCAGCACCGCGCGCGGCTCGCGCACCGCGCGGGAGCGATAGGCGCGGGTCTTGTACCAGTCGGGCGGCAGCCCCAGAAGGTTGCGCGGGTAGCACGAGCAGAGGGTGCAGACGACAAGGTTGTGCACCGCCTCCGAGTTCTCGACCGCGATCAGGTGCATCGGCCCGATGTCGAGGTCCATCTCGCGGCAGGCGGCCGAGCCGTCGGCCAGCAGTCTTTCGCGAAAGGCCGGATCGTGCCAGGCCCGCGCCACCAGCCGCGCCCCGTCTGCGGGTGAGCGCGCGTCCATCCGGTCGATCTGCCGGGTGATCTCGGCCGCGTCGGTGTGGCCCTTCTCGATCAGCAGCTCGCGGATCGCGATTTCCATCACCTGCCAGTAGGTCAGCGGCGTGTCATTGTCGGCGCGGTAGGGGTGGCCCGAGGGGGACATCCCCTCGTGGCTGTGAACGGCGCCCTCGTCGTGGGAATGGGGGTGATCGTGGGGCATCAGGCGGGCTCCAGCCAGTGTTCGAAGATCTCTGCGTCAAGGGTGTCGTTGGGGGCCTCGGCATCGGGGCCCCAGATCTCGGCCATGGTGAAACGGACCCGCACGAGGCGCCTTTGATCGAAGGGCAGGCTGTAGGCCCGGCGCTCGGGGTCGGCAAAGCGGCCCAGCTCGCGTTCGATCACGCCGATCCGGCCGCGCAGATAGGCGGGGGTGCGGACATGGCCCGGGGGCATCATGGCACGGACGCGGACACGCTCAGCCACCGGCGGCCTCGCCATAGCTGGCGCCGCGCCGGGCGACGGCCTCCATCCGGGTGCCCAACTCCTCGGTGGTGTAGACGCCACCTTCCAGCAGGTTCTGGTTCACCGAGGCGATCCAGCGCTCATAATAGCCCATGGTCTCGAAGGACTCCGGCCCCATGTCCTCAAGCACCCGGCGCAGACCGTCGACGGTCATCAATCCCTTCTCACCGCACAGCACCATCAGCGCGTCGATGCGCTTTTCCCACAGGGCATAGTCATGGCCTTCGCGCGGGATCGGGCCGCCGCCGTCGCCACTGATGTCGCCGCCCATGTCGTGCCAGCGCCGCCCTGCGGCAAGGCTTTCGGGGATGGGATCGGTCTTCTGCTCAGGCTCTGTCACGGGATCCTCCTGCATTCGCCAGCGTCTGCGGTGGCGGGCGTCGGACACAGATTACCCGCCCCGCGCGCTATGTCGAGGGGGGTATCCCCTTGGGGGGACCCGATTTTCAGGAAGGGACGGGTAGGGGGCACAAGCCGGGCGGGCGCGGCCCCGAGGCCGGGCAAATCCCCATCGGGATTTCCCGCCGGAAAATCCCCGCCGGCCGCCTCTCCCTTTCCCCGAGGCTGGCCGGGCGGGGGAATGTTCCGAACCTAGGACGTCGTCTGGTTCACGCAGCTGCCCGACCCGGCATCCCAGACCTGGCCGTCGGCGCAGCGGTTGGCGGTGTCGTGGTCGCAGCTGCCCTCGGCGAAAGCGGCCATCGGGCTCAGAACGAAAATCAATACGGGAAGCAGTCTCTTGATCATAAAATCCTCCTTCGTGCGAAAGATTTCCCATCATAGCACGCAGAGGCCCCGCCCACGAAGCACGAAGAAGCGAGGGGCCGATCCGTCGGCCAAGCCTTGCCGCAGGGCGCGGCGGCCTAATGTAGGGGGGAGGGGGGCGGCCCCGGGTTGTAGGAGGCGCGAAGGGGGGCCACGCCGGCGGGCGCGGCCCCGGGCCGGATCAGTCGCCGAAGACGCGCTTGAAGATCGTGTCGACGTGCTTGGTGTGGTAGCCAAGGTCGAACTTCTCCTCGATCTCCTCGGCGGAGAGGGCGGCCAGCACCTCCTTGTCGCCCAGCAGCTCGGTCTTGAAATCCTTGCCTTCTTCCCAGACCTTCATGGCGTTGCGCTGCACTAGCTTGTAGGAATCCTCACGGCTGACGCCGGCCTGGGTCAGGGCCAGAAGCACCCGCTGGCTCATCACCAGACCGCGGAACTTGTTCATGTTGGCCAGCATGTTGTCGGGGTAGATCACCAGCTTGTCGATCACCTGGGTCAGCCGGTTCAGGGCGAAGTCCAGCGTGATCGTGGTGTCGGGGCCGATGTTGCGCTCGACCGAGCTGTGGGAGATGTCCCGCTCATGCCAGAGGGCGACGTTCTCCATCGCGGGCACCACGGCCATGCGGACCAGACGGGCAAGGCCGGTCAGGTTCTCGGTCAGCACCGGGTTGCGCTTGTGCGGCATGGCCGAGCTGCCCTTCTGGCCCTTGGAAAAGAACTCCTCGGCCTCCAGCACCTCGGTGCGCTGCATGTGGCGGATCTCGGTCGCGACGTTCTCGATGGACGAGCCGATGACGCCCAGCGTGGCGAAGAAGGCCGCGTGACGGTCGCGGGGGATGACCTGGGTGCTGATCGGCTCGGGCTCAAGGCCCAGCTTCTCGCAGACATGGGCCTCGACCGCGGGGTCGATGTTGGCGAAGGTGCCGACAGCACCCGAGATGGCGCCGGTGGCGATCTCGGCGCGGGCGGCACGCAGCCGGGTGCGATTGCGGTCCATCTCGGCGTAGAAACGGGCGAAGGTCAGGCCCATCGTCGTCGGCTCGGCATGGATGCCGTGGCTGCGGCCGATGCGGACGGTGTCCTTGTGCTCCAGCGCGCGGCGCTTGAGCGCGTCAAGCAGCTTGTCCATGTCCGCCAGCAACAGGTCGGTCGCGCGGACAAGTTGCACGTTGAACGTGGTGTCCAGCACGTCCGAGCTGGTCATGCCCTGATGCACGAACCGCGCCTCGTCGTTGCCGATGATCTCGGCCAGATGGGTCAGGAAGGCGATGACGTCATGCTTGGTGACAGCTTCGATCTCGTCGATGCGGGCCACGTCGAATTCCACGTCGCGGGCCTTCCAGACGGCGGCGGCGTTGTCGCGTGGGATCACCCCCAGATCGGCCTGGGCGTCGCAGGCGTGGGCCTCGATCTCGTACCAGATGCGGAACTTGGTCTCGGGGGACCAGATGGCGACCATTTCGGGACGGGAATAACGGGGGATCATGGGCAGCACACCTTTTCTGCATGGGATGATGGCGGACGTGGGCGCAGGCGTCTTAGACGGTTGCCCCCGCATGGGCAAGCCGCAGCACGCCGCAGGGGTGCAGGTCCACGGCCGAACGGCGGCCCGAGAGGGCTTGTTAAGCACCCGGGCGTAGAAGGGGGGCGTAGAAGGCGGGCGTGCGGCGGCTGGCCACGGGGCAGGATCGCAACTGGTCTTTGCCACGGCCGCCCACATGACCTAGATTTGTCCCGGAAAGGGCAGGCGACTGACGAGGCTGAAAATGGACGGGCGCAGAAACGGGCATAAATCGGAACGCGCGGCGGCGCGGGGCGCGGATGCCCGCGATCCCGATGACGCGCATGACGCGGCCCCCGGTGGCCAGGTCCTGACGCCCGATGCATTCATTGGCCGCTGGCGGCTCGACCGGCGCATCCACGACCGGCTGACGGGACAGGAATCCCGCCTTGAGGGCGAGGCGGTGATGCGGCCCCAAGGCGCCGACATCGCCTATGATGAGGAGGGGCGCCTGGAATTTCCCGGCCAGCCGCCGATGATCGCCACCCGCAGCTACCTCTGGCAGCCCGACGGCGATGGCGTCTGGGTCTTTTTCGAGGATGGCCGTCCGTTCCACCGCTTCTCGCTGGCGCTGACCATGCCCGAGGCCAGCCACCACTGCCCGCCGGACATGTATTACGTCAGCTACAATTTCACCCGCTGGCCGTCCTGGGGCGCGACCTGGACGGTGCGCGGCCCGCGCAAGGATTACCGGATCGAGTCGAGCTATACCCGCCTTGGTTGAAGGGGGTGCCGAGGGGCGTCGCAGCAGCTGTGAAAAAGGGCGTTCCGAACCGCCCAAGGGCACCGCGCCCGCGCCGGAATAATCTTGCGCGCCACGGGTTTCTGCGGCAAAAAGCCCGGACTTGCACATTCACGAGGAGAACGCGATGGCATCCGCAGCGCTGAACGACCGGGTCCTGGCCGAGGCTTTCGGTCCCCGCAACGGCACCGCCCTGCTGGCCAAGCAGGCCGCCCTGGTGATCCTGGGCGTCGCCGCCCTGGCCATCGCCGCCAAGATCAAGGTCCCGATGTGGCCGGTTCCCATCACCATGGGCACTTTCGCCGTGCTGACGATCGGCGCCGCCTACGGTCCGCGCCTGGGCCTGGTGACCATCCTTGGCTACATGCTTGTCGGCGCCGCGGGCTTCGACGTCTTCGCCAGCTCGACCGCCGAGAAGGCCGGCCTGACCTACATGATGGGCGGCACCGGCGGCTATCTGGTGGGCTATGTCCTTGCAACCCTGGCGCTGGGCTTCGCCGCCCGTCGCGGCCTGGACCGCTCCGTCGGCGGCATGGCCCTGGCCCTGCTGGTCGGCAACGCGCTGATCTACGTGCCCGGCCTGCTGTGGCTGGGTCAGCTTTACGGCTGGGACAAGCCGATCCTGGAATGGGGCCTGACGCCCTTCCTGATCGGCGACGCGATCAAGCTTGCCCTGGCGGCCCTGCTGGTGCCTGCGGCCTGGAAGATGATCGGCAAGGCCCGCGCCTGAGCGGCCACGCCGCCCCGGGGGTCCCGCGATCCCCGGACCAAGATCGAAAAGGGGGTGCGCCGATGCGTGCCCCCTTTTTTTGACGGGGCGCGCATTTGCGCCCGCAACCAGTGCCCGGACCACCGACGGCGGTGGCGGCATCTTACCAAGGAGAATTGGGATGGCACTTGAAGACGCGGCGCGGGAAGTGGACGGCGCCTTCACCCGGCAGGATCTGCGCGGGCTGGCCTTCGAGAACGCGTTCGGGGGCGCCACGTCCTTCCTGCGACGGCGCTATACCAAGGACCTGACGGGCGTGGACATCGCCGTCACGGGCGTGCCCTTCGACCAGGCGGTGACCAACCGCACCGGCACCCGCCTTGGCCCCCGCGCCATCCGCGAGGCATCGACCCTGCAACCCTATGACCCGCCCTATGGCTGGGGCTTCGATCCGCTGTCGGAATTCGCCGTGGCCGATTACGGCGACATGGCCTTCGACTATGCCCGGGTGGTGGATTTCCCCGCCCGGCTGCAATCGCATATCGCGGGGATCCTGGATGCGGGTGCGGCCTCGATCACGCTGGGGGGGGATCACTACATCTCGTTCCCGGTCCTGCGGGCCTATGCCAAGAAGTTCGGTCCCCTGGCCCTGTTGCAGTTCGACGCCCACACCGACACCTGGGCCGATGACGACATGGAGCGGATCGACCACGGCACCATGTTCTACAAGGCCGTGAAGGAAGGGCTGATCGATCCCGCCCGCTCGGTCCAGGTGGGCATCCGCACCGAGAATGCCGACACCCTGGGCATCACCGTGATCGACGCCCGCCAGGTGCACGAGCGTGGCCCCGCCGCCATCGCCGAGCAGGTGCGCGGCATCCTGGGTGACGCCAAGACCTACGTCACCTTCGACATCGACTGCCTGGATCCGGCCCATGCCCCCGGCACCGGCACCCCCGTCTGGGGCGGGCTGAGCAGCGCGCAGGTCGCCATCCTGATGCGCGAGCTTGCGGGCATCAACATGGTCGGCGGCGATGTGGTCGAGGTCTCTCCGCCGTTCGACCACGGCAACATCACCGCCGTTGCCGGCGCCCATGTCGCAATGGAACTGATCTGCCTCTGGGGCTGGACCCGGCGGGGGACGCGACAGGGCTCGTCCTCGGGGGCATGAGGGCAGGGCGGCTGGCGGTGCTGACAGCGATGATCGCGGGGTTGGGCGCAGGGTTGGCTGCGGCGGGGGTCGTGGCCTACGTGCGTCTGGCCCCGGTCGATCCCGCCCGCTGGCACCGCCCGCCGCCCCAGCAGGTCCACGGGGATGCCGGCACTGTCCAGGGCGCGGTGCGCGACTTTGCCGGCGTCAGTCTGGAACAGATGGACCGCATCGCGCGGGCTTGGCCGCGTACCCGCCCGATCGCGGGGTCGCCGGGCGAGGGGCTGGTGACCTATGAAAGCCGCTCCGCTTGGATCGGCTTTCCCGATTACACCACCCTTCAGGCCGTGCCGGGCGGCGTGCGTGCCCATGCACGCCAGCGGTTCGGACGGTCCGACCTGGGCGTCAACCAGGCGCGACTTGACGCTTGGGCGGCCCAACTGGCCGGTGATCGCTGAGCGCGCCCACCAGACAACACCGGGGCGGCAAACCGCTCGGGCCGCACCCCTTTGCGGGTCGCCTTCGGGGCGGCCTGCGCTCTTGACCAAATCCCGGGAATGGGACAGACGAAACCCATGGTTCCAGCAGACAAACTCGCCCAGATACTCGAGCGGTTTCAGTATATCGAAGCCCGCATGTCCCAGGGCTCGGGCGATATCGCGCAGCTTGGCCGCGAGTATGCGGCCCTGCGCCCCGTGGTCGAACAGGTCGAGGGGTACAACCGCCTGATCGCCGATATCGCCGAGGCCGAGGCGATGCTGGACGACCCCGAGATGCGCGCCCTGGCCGAAGATGAACTGCCGGCCCTGCGCACCCGTCTGCCCGAGGCCGAGGCCGCCGTGCGCCTGGCCCTTCTTCCCAAGGACGCCGCCGACGAACGCGCCGCCATCGTCGAGATCCGCCCCGGCACCGGCGGTGAGGAGGCAGCACTCTTCGCCGGCGACCTGTGGCGCATGTATCAGCGCTACGCCGAAGGGCGCGGCTGGTCCGTCTCGGTCATCGAGGAAAGCCTGACCGAGCTGGGCGGCCTGAAGGAGCTTGTCGCCAACGTGCGCGGGCAGGGGGTCTTTGCCCGGCTGAAGTTCGAATCCGGCGTCCACCGGGTGCAGCGCGTGCCCTCGACCGAATCCGGCGGCCGCATTCACACATCGGCCGCCACCGTCGCCGTCCTGCCCGAGGCCGAGGAAGTCGATATTGACATCCCCTCCACCGACATCCGCATCGACACGATGCGCGCCTCGGGGGCCGGGGGGCAGCACGTGAACACGACCGACTCGGCCGTGCGGATCACCCACATCCCCAGCGGCATCGTCGTCACCAGCTCCGAGAAATCCCAGCACCGCAACCGCGAGATCGCGATGCAGGTGCTGCGCGCCCGGCTTTACGACGCCGAGCGTCAGAAGGTCGACAGCGCCCGCGCCGCCGACCGCAAGGCGCAGGTGGGCTCGGGCGACCGGTCCGAGCGGATCCGCACCTACAACTTCCCCCAAGGGCGGATGACCGACCACCGCATCAACCTGACCCTCTACAAGCTGGATCAGGTGATGCAGGGGGACCTGGACGAGATCATCGACTCGCTGATCGAGGAGGATCAGGCCCGCCGCCTGGCCGAGATGGAGCAATGATCGCCGCCCAGGCGCTGGCCCGGGCCGTGGCCGACCTTCGGCAAGCGGGGATCGAGGGGGCGGCGCGCGACGCCCGTCGACTTCTGGCCCACGCCATGGGGGTGGGGGCCGATCGCCTGACCCTGGTGTTGCAGGACCCGCTCAGCCCCGCGCAACTGGCCCGTTTCGACGCCGCCCTGCAAGAACGTGCCCACGCGCGCCCCGTCTCGCAGATCGTCGGCAGCCGCCTTTTCTGGGGCCGCGAGTTCCGCGTCACCCGCGACGTGCTGGACCCGCGCCCCGAGACCGAGGTGCTGATCGCCGCTGCCCTGGGCGAGCCCTTCGAGAGGGTGCTGGACCTGGGCACCGGCACGGGCTGTATCCTTCTGACCCTGCTGGCCGAGGCGCCGGGCGCCACCGGCATGGGTGTCGATCTGTCGGCACCGGCCCTCGAGGTCGCGCGCGAGAACGCGCTGGCGCTGGGCGTCGCTGACCGCGCGCGGCTGGAGGTCTCGGACTGGTATGCGGCTGTCGAGGGTGGTTTCGACCTCATCGTCTCGAACCCGCCCTACATCCCGACCGACGAATACGAGGCCCTGGCCCCCGGCGTGCGCCTGTGGGAGCCGGGACTTGCCCTGACGCCCGGCGACGACGGGCTGGCGGCCTATCGCCGGATCGCGGCGGGGCTCTGCACCCACCTGCGCCCCGGCGGCCGTTTTCTTTGCGAGATCGGCCCGGCACAGGCCGAAGGCGTCGCGGCGCTTTTGCAGGATGCGGGCCTGGAATGCGGTCCGGTGCTGCGCGACATGGACGGTCGCGACCGGGTGGTGCAGGCGCGGCTTGCGTGAGATTCGGGGTTTTTTGACAGCGGAAATTCGCAAAAATGCCCCGATAAGCCGCCCGGAACGTGTGCGGCGGCAAAAAAACGCACTTCCAGCTTGTATAATCTGCCCTGCCGTGGTTACTGGTCGCGCGGGATGTCGGGCGGCCACGGGTTGCCTACCCTGCAAAACTCTAGCCAAAAGTCGGATCTTTACGCCCTAACCCGGATCGTCGAGACGAAAAACCGACCCACTGCCAGGATAGGCGATCAAAACACCATGAGATCTTCCAAGTCACGCTCTCGCTCGAAGGGTAATCGCAACAGGTCTGTCGGAAACATCGTCAACCGCGTGTTCGACAGCTCCGGTCCCGAAGGGAAAGTGCGCGGCACCCCCCAGCAGATCATCGAGAAATACACCCAGCTGACCCGTGACGCGCAGCTCAGCAACGACCGGGTCGCGGCCGAGAATTTCGCCCAGCACGCCGAACATTATACCCGCATGCTGGGTGAGGCGCAGCGCGAGGCCGATGCCCGCCGCGAGCAGCAGGAACAGCAGCAGGGACGCTCTGGCCAGAACCCGCAGGGTCAGAACCAGAACCAGCAGGGCAACGGCCAGTCGCGCGACAATGGCGGCAACGGCCACGACGGTTCGGACGGCAGCGGCGAACAGCCCGACATCTTGGACCTGGGCGGCGAGAGCGCCGACAGCGGCCTGGTCGAAACCCCCGAAAGCAGCGGCGCCCGCGCCCGCCGGGACGAGGATCGCGCCCCCGAGGGCGAGGCTCGCACCAAGCCCAAGCGCAGCCGCAAGCCCAAGCCCAAATCCGATGACGCCGCCGAGACCGACGCCGAGGCACGTCCCGCACCCAAGCCGCGCCGCGCCCGCAAGCCCCGCGACGAAGGTGGCGAGGCCCCCGGCGATGGCGGTTCGGACAGCCACGGCGGTTCGGGCGACAGCGGCTCGGACGGATCCAGCAGCGCCGCCGCCGAGTGATCGGCGGGGCGGGCCCAACGATCCGCCCTCAGCAGAACAGATGATGCGCCGCCCCCCGGGGCGGCGTTTTCGCGTTTTTGGGGAAGACAGTGGGCGCGGGGGCAGGAGTGGCCCCGAAACGGGGTCAGCCTTGCGACAGCTCCTCGACCCGGCGGGCCAGGGCGCAGAAGGCTTCGAGGTCCAGCGTCTCGGCCCGGGCGGTGGGGTCGATGCCCACGTCCCTCAAGACGTTCTCCACGTCCGGCACCGTGCCCTTCAGGCTGGCGCGCAGCATCTTGCGGCGCTGTCCAAAGGCGGCCTTGGTGATGCGCGACAGGATCGCCGCGTCGGCGGGATACCGGGGCGCGTCCAGCCGGGTCAGGTGGACCACGGCGGAATGGACCTTGGGCGCGGGGATGAAAGCCTGTGGCGGCAGGTGCATGACGATGGCCGGATCGGCCCGCCATTGGGCCAGGAGGGCCAGACGCCCGTAGGCCTTCGATCCGGGCCGGGCGACGATACGCTCGGCCACCTCTTTCTGGAACATCAGGGTCAGGCTGCTCCAGAACGGGGGCCAGTCGCGCGGTGTCAGCCAGCGCACCAGCAGCTCGGTGCCGACGTTGTAGGGCAGGTTGGCCACCACCCGGATGGGCGCGGTCAGGTGGGCGGTGGGGTCGATCTCCAGCGCGTCGGCGTTCAGCACCTCCAACCGACCGGGGTAGGCCGCCGAAATCTCTTCCAGCGCCGGCAGGCAGCGGCTGTCCTTCTCGATCGCCAGCACCTTGCGCGCCCCCTCGGCCAGCAGGCCCCGGGTCAGACCGCCCGGGCCGGGACCCACCTCCAGCACGTCCGAGCCTGCAAGATCGCCGGCCTGCCGGGCGATCTTGGCCGTCAGGTTCAGGTCCAGCAGAAAGTTCTGTCCCAGTGACTTGCGCGCCGACAGCCCGTGGGCCGCGATCACCTGGCGCAGCGGGGGAAGCGGATCGTCGGCGGCCATCAGGCGGCCTGCCTGCGGTTGCGGCCCATCCGGTGGGCCATGCGCAGCGCCTCGACAAGGCTGCTGGCCGAGGCGACGCCTTGCCCGGCAATGTCCAGCGCCGTGCCGTGATCGGGCGAGGTGCGCACGAAGGGCAGCCCGAGGGTCACGTTGACACCGCGGTCGAAATCCAGCGTCTTGATCGGGATCAGCGCCTGGTCGTGGTACATGGCCACGGCCGCGTCATAGCGGGCGCGGGCAGGGGCGTGGAACATCGTATCCGCCGAAGCGGGGCCGCTCAGCTCCATCCCCTCGGCGCGCAGGCGATCCAGCACCGGCGCGATCAGCGTGCTTTCCTCGTGGCCCATGGCGCCCCCCTCGCCGGCGTGGGGGTTCAGCCCGGCCACGGCGATGCGGGGTGCTGCGATGCCGAAATCGCGGATCAGCCCGGCATGGGTGATGCGCAAGGTCTCTTCCAGCAGCTCGGGCGTCAGCGCGGCGGTCACCTCCGACAGGGGAATGTGGATGGTGACCGGCACGACCCGAAGCGCGTCGCTGGCCAGCATCATCACCACCCGGTCGATCCCCGCCAGCGCGGCCAGGAACTCGGTATGGCCCGGGTAGGGGAAATCGGCGCCGTCCTTCAGCGCCTTCTTGTGGATCGGATTGGTGCAGACGGCAGAGGCCTGGCCGTCGCGCACCAGTTCGACGGCGCGGCGGATGGCGGCGATGGTGCCGGCGGCATTGGCCGGGTCCAGGGTGCCGGGGCGGGCGGGGGCCGCGAATTCCTGCACCAGGACCGGCAGCGTGTCGGGCGCCACCAGCAGCGCCTCGGCGGGGGCCGCGATCTCGGCCAGGGCGGTGCCTTCGGGCAGGTGGGCGGGGTCGCCGATGTAGAAGAAAGGCACCTCGGCGCCCAGGGCCAGGCGCGCCGCGACGGCGATCTCGGGGCCGATACCGGCCGGATCACCGGATGTCAGGGCGACCGGCAGATCGTCGCTGGGTTCGGACAGTTCCAGATCGGCCTCGGGCGCGGCCTCGGCGCCGTCGGCGGCCTTGTCCGGTGTCGGGCCATCCCGGCCCCTCGATGCGGGGACGTTCATTTCTCGACGATGATGGCCTGGGCGCGAAGCTCTGCCAGGTAGTTCTCGGCCAGGGTGCCTAGGCGCCGGTTGACCAGCGCGCCGCGCACCTCGGTCTTGCGCGCGTCATCGGCCTCCGAGACGATCCGCTCGCACAGCATTACCAGCGTCCGCGTGCGGCCGCCGTCGCGGGTCAGCGCGACCGAGCTTTCGTCGGCGTCAAGGCGGGCAAGCTGGATCCCGATGTCGTTCGGCACCTGGGACATCGCACGGGTCTCGCGCACCAGCTTCATGCCGGGGCGCCCTTTCACCAGGCCATAGAGGTCGTTGCAGGTGTCGGCGCTGCGGGCGACCTGCATCACGGCGGCCTGGGCCTGGGCGGGATCGGTCCCGGCCACGCTGAGCACGGCGTAATCCACCTTCACGCCCTTGGGCAGCCCGCCATCGACCTCGTCGAGGGCGCGGAGCTGGAACAGCACGATGGCATTGGTCACCGGCACGGGGGGCGAGACCTGGCCCGGCGACAGCGACAGGATCACCGGCGCCAGCGCCGGCGGCAGGTTGGCGAGCGGGATCCACTCAAGCTTGCCACCGCGCCCGGCGGTGGGAGAGACCGAGAATTCGCGGGCGGCGCGGGCGAAGGCCACCTCGGACTTGATCTCGCGCTGAAGCCGCTCGGCCAGGGCCTGGCTTTGTGCCGCGGTTTCGGGGGTGGCGGGCAGCACCAGTTCGGACAGCAGCACGCGGGCGCCAGCCGAGGAGGGGGCGAGATTGATCAGGTTGCTGATATCGCGCTCGTCGACCTGGGCCGCGCGGGGGCCGAAACGCGCGCGCACCACGTTGCGCCACAGCAGGCCCGCGCGGACGAAGGCGCGGAACGTCTCTTCGGAGATGCCGCCGCTGCCGATCGCCTGGAGGAACTGGGGCAGCGCCAGGTTGGCGCGGCCGGCGAACTCTTCCATGCCGGTGCGCAGCTCTTCGTCAGTGACGGTGATCTTGGCGCGCTGGGCCGCCAGCTCGTAGAGGCGTTCGTTGATCAGGGTGGTGCGGGCCTCCTCGGCGGGATCGCCGGGGGTGCGCAGGAGGGTCAGGAAGCGGATGCGCTGGGACAGCTCGTATTCGGTGATGGCGCGGCCATCGACGGTGATGACCGGCGAGAAGGGGCCGGCAAGGGCGGCGCCCGACTCCGACAGCGCGGCGGGGGCCGTCGCGGGCGCACCCGTCAGCACCGGATCCGAGAGGAAGGCCGGACCGACGGTCAGGGCCAGGGCGGCTGCGAGGATGTGTTTAAGTTTCATGATCTTCCGCTTCACCCAAAACCTAGTTCATGCAGCTGCGCCGGTAGGCGCGTCCGTCGTTCTTGGCGCCGAAACCGTTCAGCGAGACCTGAAGGCCAAGGTCCGTATCCGCCGAACTGCTCGTAGACGAGGCGTAACGGTGCGAGACCGAAAGATCAATCGTGACGCACTCGTTTCGGTAGCCCAAGCCAAGCCCCGCGCGGCTGGGGCGGTTGGCCTCGAAGTCGTAGCGCAGCTCGGTCGAGGCGACCCACTGGCGGCCGATCCCGAGCTTGCCGGTCATGGTAAGCTCGCTCGTGTCCGAGGGGCGGGACTCGGCCGGGTCAGCCTCAAGCCAGATGTAGCTGGCTGCCAGCTCGCCCCTCCGGCCGGCATAGGCCAGGCGCAGCTCGTTCTTGTCGGGCGACAGGTCGTCACCGAAGAGGGCGCGGTTCAACAGGCTCAGCCCGCCCAACCCACCGATATGGGTCGTGACCAGCCAGTCCGAGGCCTGTCCGCTCAGCCCCGAACCCTCGGTGAACTGACCCAGGTCCCGCATGCGCACCACCCGGCCCACGGTCACACCGGTGGACCAGCCGGCGGGATCGTATCGGGTATAGGACAGGCCCAGGTTCAGGCGCGTGCCCTGCTCATAGCGGTCATAGCCGGGAAAGCGGCCCAGCGAGAACAGGTTGCCCTCGTCGAACTCGACAACGACCGAATCCTCGTTGGGAACGCTGACGGTCGAGCGGGGCGACCAGACCAGCTGTGCCACGGGCTCCAGCAAGTGGCGGGCGCGGGCGGTCTGTCGCTCCAGCGGCCAGCGCAGCTCGGCCGCGCCGAAGGCGGCGGTGCGCAGCTCCTCGCGGCGAAAGCTGCTGTCCTGAAAGATGCCGTAAAGGTCGGCGGCGCCCCGTGCATGGAGGGCGGCGACCATGCCGTTGTTCAACGTCCAGCTTCGTTTCCACTCCAGCCGCGCCGAACTGCGCTGCACGTCGCGGCCGATCCTGTCGGCATCCGACTCCCGGTAATGGCCGTGCAGCTGGAAGCGCAGGTTGACCTGGCCGCCGATCACGTCGGGGGAAAACCGCTTGTGGTAGTCAATGTCCCCGACCAGCGTCGGCAGAAGGCTGTTGTCCTCGCCGGTGCGCAGCGACTCGAACTCGACCACGCGCAGGTTGATGTGCTGGTCACGGCGGGTGCGGGTGATGCGCACCTCGCTGTCCAGCCGGTCCTTGTTGGGATAGCCGTATTGCAGCAGGTATTCCGGGTCGCTGACCCGCTCGACATCGAAGATCAGCCGGAAATCCTGGGGCAGGCGGGCGTTGCCGGTGGCGAAGAGATACCCGCGCGACCCCTCGGCGGGGCGCAGCTCGTCATCGGTATAGGCGCCCTCGACCTCGATCTCGCCCCAGGTGAAGGCCTGGCGATAGCGCGCCTCGAGGGTGCGCGACCCCGAGGTGGTCAGGTAGGGCGTCAGGGTCAGGTCCTTGTCCTGCCCGATGGCGATGAAATAGGGGATCTTGATGCCGGTGCCCAGAACGCTGGTGGTGCGGAACGAGGGCACCAGAAACCCGGTGGAGCGTTTCAGCGTCGGGTCGGGCAGGCGCAGGCGGGGCAGGTAGAAGACCGGCACATCCGCGACCCGGAACTGGGCGTTGCGGAAATAGATCTGGCGCGTCTCGCTGTCGTGGACGATCTCCTCGGCCCGGATCTGCCACAGGGGCACGGGGCGGTCGGCACAGACCTGGCAGGACGAGGCGACGGTCTTGTAAAGCTGGGTATAACGGCCGCCGATGCGGTTGGCCTCGACCGCCGCGATCTGAAGCTGCTGGTTCAGCACCAGCCGCGCGCCGGTCAGGATGCCGTCCTGAAGGTCCCGGTCCAGCCCGGCGGCATCGGCCACCAGCACCGTGTCGGGCCCATCGGTCAGGTAGATCGGCCCCTCGATCGACAGACGTTCGCTGACGCCGTCATAGCTGATCGCCTGGGCGCGCAGGCGTGTGCCCTGATGCAGCACCTCGACATTGCCGCGGGCGATGATGGTCTGCTGGCCGGTGATGCGGACGCTGTCGGCCAGCAGGGTCGCGGGTTGGGACGCCTGCTGTGCAAGGGCGGCGCTTCCCGGCCCCCATGTCCCCGGATCCGCCCCGAGGCCGGGGGCCAGGGACATCAGAAGGGCAAGGCAAAGGGATCGTCGCAGGCGCATCAGCCGTCCTCGGTATGGAATAGCAGGCCGAGCGAAAGCATGATGCCCGCCACGGGCGGCGCCCACGCGGCAAGCAGCACGGGGATCTGCCCGTTCTCGCCAAGGATCTGCGCGAAATTCTTCAGAAAGAAAATCCCGAATCCGAGCAGCAAGGCCATCAGCAGCATGACGCCGGTCCGCCCGAAGCGGGTGTGGCGCATGGTAAAGCCCGCCGCGATCAGCACCATCGCCACCAGCAGCAGCGGGTGCGCCATCTCCATCCAGAACCAGACTCGGTGCTGACGGGCAGAGAAGCCCGCTTTCTCCATCCGCTCGATGAATTCGGGCAATTGCCAGATCGGAATGCCCGAGGGCGTGCCGAAGCTTTCGCGGATCGCATCGCGGGTCAGGTCCGAGGGGATGCGCAGGGTCTCGAAGCGGCGCGCCTGGGCCTCGGGGTTTTCGACATCCGGGAACTCCCAGCGCTTGCCGTCGATCACGTTCCAAGCGCCTTCGGTCAGCTCGGCGCGCTGCGCCTCGACCCGGTATAGGGGGCCGGCATCGCGCCCGAAGGCCAGGAAGCTGACGCCGATCATCTCGGTTCCGTCAAGGTTGGCGCGCTGGGCATGGATCACGGTCTGCCCCTCAGCGTTGCCCTGACGCAGCCATAGCCCCTCGCGGCTGATCGACAGCACGCTGGCGTTGCCGTTGGCGAAGCGGTCGGCGATCAACTCGGACTGTTTCAGCGTGCCGGCGACGATCGGATTGATGACGGCGACGGCGAAGATCCCCAGCCCGAGGGCGGCGATCACCGGCGCGGCCAGGCTGCGCAGCGCCGAGCGGCCGGCGGCGCGCGTCACCACCAGCTCGGAGGTGCGGGCAAGGCCCAGAAAGAGGCTGAGCGTCGACAGGATCACCAGCAGCGGCAGGATCCGGTAAAGGTTGGCGGGGGTGTTGAGCAAGGCAAGCTGAAGCGCCTCGCCCAGACCGACCGCATCGCTTTCGAAGCGGCGGATCTGCTCGACCATATCGGCCAGGACGGTGATCGCCACGAACACGGCCAGCACGATCAGGAAGTTCTTCAGGAATTTCCGCATGAAATAGAGGTGCAGGATCATGGCGCGGCCTCCGGTGCGGGGGCCGCATCCGCGCTGCGGCGCACGAAAAGGGCCGGGCGCGCGGCCAGCCACAGCACCCCCAGCGCAAAGAGCAGCCCGACGATCGGCGGCATGTAGAGGGTGGGCCACATGGTCTCGTCGGTGGTGGCGGCATCCACCGCCAGGTTGTTGAGCAGTTGCAGCGCGATCACCGCGAAGACCGCCACAAGGATCTGGCGTGTGACACCGAAGCGGCTGAACCCGCCCAACAACAGCGCCGAGGCCCCGATCACCGCCAGCGACAGGCCCAGGAAGGGCTGTGCGATGCGCGAATGGGCCTCGGTCAGGAAGGCGGCGCGGGATTTTCCGGTCGCCGCGCGGGACGCGGGGCTGGCGGCCAGAAGCTCGCTCGTCGGCAGGAACCGCAGGTCGGGGCGGCCGATGCCCCCTTCCTCGAGGAACCCGCTCAGGTCATAGGAGAAATCCTTGAAGGCGACGGTGGAAAGCCGCTGATCGGGCAGGCGCAGGGTCTGGGACATGCCGTCGAACATCACAAGCTGCGGCCCTTCCTCGGCCCGCACCACCAGTGCCCGGTCGGCGAGGTAGAGAACGTCGACCTTCTCGCTGCTCTGGTCGGCCAGCAGGATGTCCCGAAGCTCTCCCCGCTCGGTGATCTCGCGGATGTAGAGGGTGACACCGTCGGCGGGGTGCAGGAACTGCCCCTCGGTCAGAAGCTGCGCGGTCACGTCCTGGGCGACGCGGGCCTGCATGCGCCCGATCTCGACCCGGCTGAGGGGAACCAGAACATGGGCCAGGATCGACATCACCAGCGTCACGCCCAGCCCGAAGACCAGAGCGGGCCGCACAAGGCGATAGGGCGACATGCCGGCCGACTGCATCACCACGAACTCGCTTTCCGAGATCACGCGGTTGGTCACGTAAAGCGTCGCCACGAACGCGGCGACCGGCAGCACCAGCAGGATCACGTTGGGAAGGGTCAGGGCCGTGAACTGAAGGAACACCCACGCGGTCTGCCCGTCCGAGATCAGACGGTCGAACAGGGAAATCGCGCGGTTCACCCAGTAGACCGCTACCAGGATCAGCGCGAAAAAGGCGAAGGTGACCGTCAGTTGCGACAGCATGTATCTGTCGAAGGTGCGCAAGGATCCCCCCGGCGGTTGCTGCTCTGGCCGCGAACCTAACCCAATTGCCCCAGCGCGAAAACTGGTAACTGGCCAAGGGCGGGGCGGGGCACTATCACTGACGCAACAGAGTTTCAGGAGGTTCCATGACCAAACCCGTAGCCGTCAGTTTCGACACGCTGGACACCGATGCCATTCAGAAAACCCAGGGCCGGTTGGCTGTCTTTGCCACCTGCGACGGCAAACTTGACCGGGCCGGGCGGCGGGTGAACCGGCTGACCCGCGGCGCGCTTGAGCGGTTTCTCGCCTCCGAAGGCTTCGAGAAGCTGAAGGAGGGTGAGGGCCACGGCTTTGCCTACCCGTCGGGGATGGAGGCCGAGGCGGTCATGCTGGTCAAGCTGGACCGGCGTCCCAAGGCGCCCGCACCCGCCCGCAAGGCCGGCGCGACCCTGGCCAAGTTCATGGCCGGTGCGCCGCTGACGGTGCTGGCTGACGGCAAGTACGCCCTTGCTGATGTCGCTTATGGCGTGGCGCTGCGGGCCTATGCCTTCACAGATCACAAGACCCGCGACGACAACGGCGCCGCCGAGGCGCGCGATGCCCGTGTGCTGTGCACCGAGCCCGAGGCCGAGGCCGAGCGTTTCGCCGACATGCGCGCCGTGGCCGAAGGCGTCTTCCTGACCCGCGATCTGGTCAGCGCCCCCTCGAACATCCTGACCACCACCAGCTTTGCCGAGCGGCTTCAGAAGCTGGAGGCGCTGGGCGCCAAGGTCGAGATCCTGGAAGAGCCCGAGCTGGAGAAGCTGGGCATGGGCGCGCTGCTGGGCGTGGGCCAGGGGTCCGACAGCCCGTCCAAGGTGGCGGTGATCGAATGGCAGGGCGGCGAGAAGGGCGGCGCGCCCTTCGCCCTGGTCGGCAAGGGCGTCGTCTTCGACACGGGCGGCATTTCGCTGAAGCCCGCGGCGGGGATGGAGGACATGACCATGGACATGGGCGGTGCCGGTGTCGTGGCGGGTGTCATGCACGCCCTGGCCAGCCGCAAGGCGCGCGCCAATGTGGTCGCCCTCATCGGCCTGGTCGAGAACATGCCCGACGGCAAGGCGCAGCGCCCGGGCGATGTCGTCACCTCGATGAAGGGCGACACGATCGAGGTCATCAACACCGACGCCGAGGGCCGCCTGGTCCTGGCCGACGTGCTCTGGTACGCGCAGGAGCGGTTCAAACCCTCGGGCATTGTCGATCTGGCGACGCTGACGGGCGCGATCATCATCGGCCTGGGCCACGAGAACGCCGGCGTCTTCTCGAATGACGACACGCTTTGCAACGCCTTCCTCAAGGCAGCCGGGGACGAGGGCGAGGGCGCCTGGCGCATGCCGCTGTCGGATGGCTATGACAAGCTGATCAAATCCGACATCGCCGATATCAAGAACGTCGGCGGCCGGGCGGCCGGGTCGATCACCGCGGCCCAGTTCTTGCAGCGTTTCGTCAAGCCGGACGTGCCGTGGATCCACCTCGACATCGCGGGCACCGCCTCGGTCAAGACCGAGACGGATTTCGCGCCCAAGGGGGCGACGGGCTGGGGCGTGCGCGCCCTCGACCGGATGATCCGCGACTATTACGAGGGCTGATCGCACCATGGGCAGCGTCTTTTTCTACCACCTGACGCGCGAGCCGCTGGAGGCGGCGCTGCCCAAGCTGATCGGCGCGGCGCGCGGCCAGGGCTGGCCGGTGGCGATCCGGGGGCGGACCGAGGGGTTCCTGACATGGCTGGACGACAAGCTGTGGCAGGGCCCGGCCGACGGGTTTCTGCCCCACGGGCTTGAGGGCGGCCCCCATGACCGTCACCAGCCGGTGCTGCTGGGCACCGGGGCAGGCCGCGCGGCCAACGAGCCCCAGTGCCTGATGAGCGTCGAGGGCGCCCCCGTCACCCCCGATGAACTGGACGAGTATGCCCGTGTCTGCGTGATCTTCGACGGCGGCGATGCCGCCGCGCTGGAGACCGCCCGCAACCAGTGGCGCAGCCTGACGGGCGCGGGTGCCGCGGCCCAGTACTGGAGCCAGGAATCGGGCAAGTGGGAGAAGAAGGCGGAATCGGGCGGCGCGAAGGCCGCGGGCTAACTCGGCGCGCGATTGGCTTCAGGCTTAGCGCTTGAGAACCATGGTCTTTTTGCTGATCTCGACCTTCTCGAAACGCTTGAGATAGGCCATGCCCAGCAGGGAGGTGTCCATCTCCCCCTCGTTGACATAGGCCGGCAGGGTGGAATCGCGCAGATCGCCCACGCCCACATTCTCAAGCTCGACCCGCGCGGTGCGGACCCGGCCGTTGGCGGTGCGCGCCTCGCCGGCGAAACCCAGCGTGCTCATGTCGAAGCCCAGCCGCTCGGCATCGTCGCGGCTGAGGACCACGTCGGTCGCGCCGGTGTCGATGACGAAGCGGATCGGTGTGTCGCCGACCTCGAGCGTAAGGTAGAAATGTCCGTCGCGGTTGACCGGCACCTCGATGCGGCCCTCGCTGGCGAAAACCGCCTGGCGTGGCACGACGCGGCGTTCAAGGTCGTCCCACAGCCCGGCAAGGGCTACGACGCCTACGAAAATAACGCCCCAGAGCATGCCGAACTGAAAAAGTTTGGCCAGCGCGTGACGGTTGCTGATCAGGAAATATCCCAGGATCACCCCGCCGAGCAGCACGAAATAACCAAGTTCGGCCAGGTTGTCGCCTGTCATGTGACCCCCATTCGGATGCCATGACCTTAACCCATGTGCCCCGCCGGGCGACAGCGAAATCAGCCGATAAGCGATAATTCGCGAATGCCGTCGGCCACGAACTGCACCGACAGCGCGGCCAGCAGCATCCCCAGCAGGCGGGTCACGACGTTGATGCCCGTCTTGCCCAGCAAACGCTCGAAAATCGCGGCCGAAAGGAACATCACCAGCGCCGCCGAGACCACCAGGCACATGACCAGGATCACCGCGCCGAAGGCCAGCACCATGGCGCCCGTGTCGCCCGTGCCACTGCGGGCGATGGCGCCATCGGTCAGCAGGATCATCGAGGCGATGGCGCCGGGGCCCGCGATCAACGGGATGGCAAGGGGAAAGACCGAAGGATCCGGCACCTCGTCAACCGAATCCTCGCGCCGGCGCGCCCGGCGCTCGAACAGCATGTCGAGGGCGGTCAGGAACAGAAGGATGCCCCCGGCGATGCGGAAGGCGGGCATGGAGATGCCGACGAACCCCAAAAGCGCCTCGCCAAAGAGGGCAAAGGCGGTCAGAAGAACCATCGCCAGCAGGCAGGCGCGCACGGCGATGGCCCGGCGGGCGGCCCGGGTGTGGCCCTGGGTCAGCGCCACGAACACCGGCGTCAGGCCGATGGGGTCGATGATGACGAAAAGCGTCGTGAAGGCCGTGATGAGGAAGGTGATGTCCATGTCTCAGGCCTCGGCGGTTTCAAGCTTTTCCAATGCGCTTACCCAAAGGGCCTCGGCCCGGGCGACCCCGTCCACGACCTCGGCATATTTGCGCTTCCAGTTCTCGATCTCGTCGGGGGTGGATTTCTCGTACATCTTGGGGTCGGCCAGGCGCCGTTCGATGCGCTGGCGCATGTCGGCCAGCTTCTCGACCCGCTCTTCGCATTTGCGCACCTCGGCGCGCAGGGCCAGCACCCGGTCGCGGGGTGCGCGTTTGGCTTTCTGCTTTTGCTTGTCAGGGCTTGCGGCGGGCTTCTCAGGTTTCGCATTATGCCCCGACTGGGACTTGTCGCCCGACAGAAGCATCTTGCGATAGGCTTCCAAGTCGTCTTCGTAGGGGGTGACGCGACCGCCCTGGACCAGCCACAACCGGTCGGCCGCCATCGACAGCAGATGCATGTCGTGGCTGACCAGGATGACGGCGCCGGTATAGGCGGTCAGCGCCTCGACCAGGGCCTCGCGGCTTTCGATGTCGAGGTGGTTGGTCGGCTCGTCGAGGATCAGCATGTGCGGGTTGTCGAGCGTCGCCATCAGCAGCGACAGCCGCGCCTTCTGGCCCCCCGAAAGGCGCCCCACCTCGGTGTCGGCCTGGGCCGCGCCAAGGCCAAAGCCCGCCAGCCGCGCGCGGGCCTTGGGGGGCGGCACGTCCTTCAGCCGGCGCATGACGTGGGCGATGGGGGTTGCGCCGGCGTCCAGCTCGTCCAGCTGGTGCTGGGCGAAATAGCCGATCCGCAGCTTCGAGCTGCTGACCCGCTTGCCGTCCATCAGCTCCAGCCTGCCGGCCAGCATCTTCGACAGGGTCGACTTGCCCTCGCCGTTGCGGCCCAGCAGGGCGATGCGGTCGTCGGGGTCGATGCGCAGGTTCAGATTGCTCAGGACCGGCTTGCCGTCATAGCCCACAACCCCTTGTTCCAGCGCGATGATCGGCGGCGACAACTCTTCGGGCGTGGGGAAGGTGAAGCTGCGCGATCGGGCCTCCTCGGGGGTCGAGATGGGCTGCATCTTTTCCAGCATCTTCAGGCGCGACTGGGCCTGACGGGCCTTGGAGGCCGTGTAGCGGAAGCGGTCGACGAAGGCCTGCATGTGCTGGCGCCGCGCCTCCTGCTTGCGCATCTCCGACTCGGCCAGCGCCAGGCGCTGCGCGCGCTGCTGGGCGAACAGATCGTAAGGCACCGGGTAGAGGGTCAGCTTGCGATCCTCGAGATGCAGGATCGATCCCACGGCGCGGTTCAGAAGGCCGCGATCGTGGCTGACGATCAGCACCGTATGGGGATAGCGGGCGAGGTAAGTCTCCAGCCACAGCGCCCCTTCGAGGTCGAGGTAGTTGGTCGGTTCGTCCAGCAGCAGGAAGTCGGGGGCCGAGAACAGAACCGCCGCCAGCGCCACCCGCATCCGCCAGCCGCCCGAGTAGGCCGAGCAGGGCATCGCCTGCGCCTTTGTGTCGAACCCCAGGCCCTGGAGGATGGTCGCGGCGCGCGCCTCGGCGGACCAGGCGTCGATGTCGGCAAGCCGGGTCTGAACCTCGGCAATGCGGTTGGGATCGGTGGCGGTCTCGGCCTCGGCCAGAAGCGACGCGCGCTCGGTATCGGCCGCCAGCACCGTGTCCAGCAGCGAGGTCTCGGACGAGGGGACCTCCTGTGCCACGCCGCCGATGCGGGCGCGCGAGGGCAGGGTGATCTCGCCATCGTCCAGCGACAGCTCCCCCCGGATCAGCTTGAACAGCGTGGTCTTGCCCGTGCCGTTGCGCCCGACGATCCCGACCTTGTGCCCGGTGGGGATGACGGCCGAGGCCTGGTGCAGGAGCGGACGCCCCTCGATCGAGTAGGAGATGTTTTCAATTCTGAGCATCCGCCCCCTTTGCCCGAGGCGCGGGGTGGCGTCAATCGCGCCTGCATATCCCCGCTTTCAAAGCCCGCCGGGCCATGCTAGGGCAGCGCCGAATTCGAAGGGCGGGCGATGGGGCCGGCCCGATCAGCGAAAGAGACAGCACATGGCTACCGAACGCACGCTTTCCATCATCAAGCCCGACGCCACCAAGCGCAACCTGACCGGCAAGATCAACGCCAAGTTCGAGGATGCCGGCCTGCGCATCGTCGCACAAAAGCGCCTGCACCTGACCAAGGCACAGGCCGGCAAGTTCTACGAAGTGCACGCCGAGCGTCCCTTCTATGACGAGCTGTGCGAGTTCATGGCCTCGGGTCCCGTTGTGGCTCAGGTGCTGGAAGGTGAAGGCGCGATCGCCAAGAACCGCGAAGTGATGGGCGCGACCAACCCCGCCGACGCCGCTGCCGGCACCATCCGCGCCGAGTTCGCCGAGTCGGTCGGCGAGAACTCGGTCCACGGTTCGGACGCCGCCGAGACCGCCAAGGAAGAGATCTCGTTCTTCTTCTCGGGTCTCGAAATCGTCGGCTAAGGCGATGACGGGCGGCCCCGAAGGGCCGCCACGGAATTCAGGGTGGGCTCAGACCCGCCCGACGGGGGTCGCGTCGATGACGCGGCCCTCTTTGCGTTCAGCCTCTTCAAGATGCTTGCGCAGAAGGGCGACGTTGCGGCGGTTGGCCTTCCAGCCCACGTCGAAGATGTCACCGATCAGCGGGATCGAACCGATCAGCGCGTCGATGCCGATGTTGACCGTCATCTTAGCCAAGGCCGACTTGGGCGCGCCCATCTGGTGGGCCGAATAGACGATGTAGCCCGCGGGCCCCAGGGCGGCCGCGTCGCCGACCCCCGGGATCAGGCCCAGAAGACTGTCGAGGCCCAGGCGGATGCCCGTGCCCGGAATGCGCATGAAGCTGTCCATCGTCCCGGCAAGCTTTTCCAGCCGCTCCAGCTTGGCATGGTGCGGGCTGTGGGTGGCAGGATCGTAATAGGCGGCGCCGGTGGCGCGGGGATCATTTGCGGGCGATGATGTAGACGGCATGGACGATCCCCGGGATGTAACCAAGAAGGGTGAGAAGAATGTTGAGCCAGAAATGCTTGCCGAGCCCTTCCTGAAGGAAAACCCCCAGCGGCGGCAGCAGAATGGCGATGAGGATGCGGATAAGATCCATTGACGGCTCCGATGCTTGTTCATCGGACCAACGCGGGGGGTGGTCGGCGGTTCCGTGCCGGGCGGGCGGCCTTTTTGCAGGCATCGACCGGCGGGATGCCGTGGGGCCTCGGCGGAAGGGTGGCGTTGCCAATTGGCAGGCGCGCGCCCGGGGCCGTTCTTTCGCCCCGCTGCGGGGCGAGGGCGGTCGGACGACCGCCGCGGGATCCGGGCCAACGCCGGATCTATGCTGACAAGGGTCCGGCGTTACGCCCGGGACCCGTCTGCGCCAGGGCCCGATGGCAGGGGCCCGTGCGGAAAACTCTCGTCGTCGCCGGGGCGACGGTTCAGATGCTGGCCCAGTCCGTGAAGGTGAACGTGGGCTTTGCCTTGGTCCCCGGCACCTTGGGGTTGGGGGCGGGGCGGTAGCTGCGGGCCTCGGCCTCGCGGGGGGTGGTCTGGCCGGCCATGCCGGTGGTGGTTCTGGAGGTCATGATGTCTGCTCCTTTGAAGGACCAACCTGAGTCCTTGCTGATGGTTCCTCCCCGGCGCTTCTGACTGGCGCCTGTTGCAATCGTGCACACCCGATTGCAGCCGGCGCGGGGCGCAATTGAGGCAGGAATAGGGCGGGTTGGATTTCTGGCCGAAATGCCACGACGACGTTGCGTCAGGCATGGGGGCGCGCCGGGACAGACGGGATCAGTCGCGCCCCACCCGCCGGGCCAGGGCGTCGGCGGCCAGGTAGATCAGAATCGACATCACCCCCAGCGTCAGCATCGCCGCGAACATCAGGTCGGTCTTGGCCCGACCGTTCGCCAGCAGCATCAGATAGCCCAGCCCCTGGCTGGATCCGACCCATTCGCCGATCACCGCCCCGATGGGCGCGTAGACCGCCGCCAGCTTCAGCCCCGAGGCAAGGGAGGGCAATGCCGCCGGGATGCGCAGGTGAAACATCACCCGCGGCCGCGACGCCCCCATGGTGCGCGCGAGGTCCAGGTAGCCGGCCGGCGTGCGCATCAACCCGTCGAGAAAGTTGGTCGTCACCGGGAAATAGATGATCAGCACCGCCATGGCGATCTTGGACCACAGCCCATAACCCAGCCAGAGCGTCAGGATCGGTGCCAGGGCAAAGACCGGCAGCGCCTGGCTGAAGACCAGCACCGGCCCCAGCAGCAGCCGCGCGCTGGCTGAAAAGGCCAGCCAGATCGCCGTCACCGCCCCGAGGCCCGCGCCGATCACGAAGCCGATGGCAATCTCGGTCAGGGTGACGAGGGCATGTTCGCCAATGAGGGCGCGGCTGGCCCAGAATGTCTGTGCCACCTGCAGGGGCGGCGGCAGGATGAAGGGCGGCAGGCCCGTCAGCCAGACGATCCCCTGCCACAGGGCCAGCAGGGTCAGGACCACGGCGGCGATGCGGGATGCGCGCCTCATGGCAGGTCCTGCCCGGGGGCATCGGCGTGCTGCTGGCGCAGCCGGGCCAGCAGGCGGCCCTGAAGCATCAGAAGCTCGGCGTCGTCGACCGCCCGGGGGTGGGGCGGGGGCAGGCTTTCGACGGTTTCCAGCCCGCCGGTGCCCATGACGTGGATCGCCCGGCCCAGACGGGCGGCCTCGGCCGGATCATGGGTGACAAGCAGCACGGTGCGCCCGGCCAGAAGCTCGGCCGCCAGGTCCTGCATCTCGGAGCGGGTGCGCGCATCGAGCGCCGAGAACGGTTCGTCCAGCAGGACCACGGGACGATCCTCCAGCAGGGTGCGGGCCAGGGCCACGCGCTGGCGCTGGCCGCCCGACAGGCGGGCGGGCTTGCGGGCGTGCAGCCCCTCCAGCCCGACCCGTTCGAGCATTTCCATGGCGCGGTCCCGATCGCGCCGCTCGCCGCGCAGGCGCGCACCCAGGCTGACGTTGTCCAGTGCGCTGGCCCAGGGCAGAAGCAGGTCCGACTGGGCCATCAGCGCCACCCGCCCGGCCAGGGGCTGCCCGTCGCTGGCCGTGATCGTGCCCGTGAAATCGGCCCCCGTCTCCAGCCCCGCGATCAGGCGCAGGATCGTGGTCTTGCCCACCCCCGATGGACCCAGCAGGCAGGTCCAGACCCCGGCCCCGACCTCAAGCGTCAGGGGCGCGAAAAGCGGCTGGCCGGCGATGCGCGCCTCGCCTGCAAGGGTGATGCCGGGGGCGGGGGTCATTCGGGCCGCAGCCCCATGTCCCAAAAGGCGACCTCGAGCCGGGTGGCGGTCTTGAAGCGGTGTTGCAGCGCCTGCCAGCGGGGCGTAGCCGCCGGCTCGTCGCCCAGCCGGATCTTGACCGCGCGGTCGATCAGCGCGCCCACGTCGTGGCAAAGCCCCTGATACTCGGCGCTGGCGTAGGTGCCGATCCACTCGGCATAGTCCGGGGCCGGATCGCCCGCCGCCAGCCGTGCGCCGATCTCGCCATAGCCCAGAACACAGGGCGCCAGCGCCGCCATCAGGTCCAGAAAGTCGCCGCTGTAGCCGGATTCGAGCACGTAGCGCGTGTAGGCCATGTTGGCGGGGGCCTCGGCGGTGGCCTCAAGCTCGTCCAGACCGATGCCGGCCTTGGCGCAGACCTCGACATGCAGGCGGATCTCGTCCTGGACCAGCGCGTTCACCGTGGCGGTGCAGGCCTGCATCTCGTGGATGTCGGCGGATTTCACGATGCCCAGGGCCCAGGCGCGGGCGAAATGGTGCAGAAAGACGTAGTCCTGCCGCAGGTAGTGGATGAAGGCCGCCCGCGGCAGGCTGCCGTCGCCCAGCCCCTGAACGAATCCGTGGCGGGTATAGGCCCGCCAGTCGTCGGTGCAGGCCCCGCGCCAGTCCGCGAAGGCCCGGCCATAGGCCGGACCTCCGTTTTGATCGGCATTGGCCGTCATTTGGCAGCCGTCTCGGCCGTCTCGGCGGTCACGTCGATTGCCAGATCCGAGACGGGGCGCGTTTTTTCAAGCAGGCCCGACTCAACGAGGAAGGTTTCGAACCGCGCATAGCGGCCGGCGTCGAAGGCGGCGGGGCGCAGGGCGAAGCGGGGCAGGGTGTCGGCCCAGGCACGCTCGTTCAGTTCGTCCTGAAGCTCGGTCGAGGTGCCCGAGAACAGCTTCCAGCTTTCCTCGGGGTTGTTGACGATGAACTGGGTCGCCTTCTCGGTCGCCTCGAGGAAGCGGCGCACCTTGTCGGTGTCCATCTTCTCGGGGTTGGCGACATAGATCAGCTCGTCATACGAGGGCACGCCCTCTTCCTCGATATAGAAACAGCGGCCCTGGGTGCCTTCGATATCCATCTGGTTCAGCTCGAAGTTGCGGAAGGCGCCGATCACGGCGTCGACCTGACCCGACATCAGCGCGGGCGAGAGCGAGAAGTTGACGTTGATCATCTCGACATCGTCAAGGCTGACGTCATGGCCGCCAAGCATGGCCTGCAGGACGGCCTCTTCGACGCCGGCGACGGAATATCCGATCTTCTTGCCCTTGAGGTCGGCCAGCGACTTGATCGGCCCGTCCTCGAGCACCAGCAGGCAATTCAGGGGCGTCGCGACCAGCGTGCCCACGCGCTTCAGCGGCAGCCCTTCCTGCACCTGAAGATGCAGCTGCGGCTGGTAGCTGATCGCCAGATCGCCCTGACCGGCAGCCACCAGCTTGGGCGGTGCCGAGGGGTCGGCGGGGGCGACGATCTCGACCTCAAGCCCCTGATCCGCGAAGTAGCCCTTTTCCTGCGCCACGATGATCGGCCCGTGGTCGGGGTTGACGAACCAGTCCAGCAGGACGGTCATCTTGTCCTGGGCGAAGGCCGGGGCGGCGGCCAGGCAGAAGACAGTAGCGAGTAGCTTTTTCATTGTTTCTTTCCAGTTGGTTGATCTGATCTATTCATGTCATGGGTAAGGGGATCGCCGGCGGCGACAAGCACCACCTCGCCCTGCCAGTCCGGGGGAAGATGCCGCGCCGCGCGGGCCGCGCGCAGGCCGCTGCGGCAGGCCAGCACCAGCCGGCGACCGGGCCGGGGGGTCAGGGGCGACGTATCCTCGGCATCGCGGCGGTTAGCGTGGGGCGCGACGGGGTGCGGGGCCTCGGACGCGGGGCGCAGGTCCAGCACGTCGTCCGCCTCGGTGATCTGGCCGGGGGCGATGAAGCGCGGCCCGCCCGCAGGCTCGGGCGCCCCATCGAAGCGGAAGGATGAAAACCGCATGGGTCCGCCCTCGTAGCGCAGGAACTGACCCAGGGGCGAGGGGTCCAGCCCCAGGATCCACGTCATGGCCATCTGCGCCTGAAGGCTGCCGATCATCCCCACCACAGGGCCCAGCACCCCGGCGCTGGCGCAGGTGCGCGCGCTTTCGGGCAGTTCGGGGAAAAGCGCGCGGTAGGAAGGGGCCCCGTCGCAGAACCCCGCCGCGTATCCGTCCAGACCCAGGACCGAGGCGCTGAAGAGCGGCTTGCCAGCCGCCATGCAGGCGTCGGAGGCCACGTATTTCGCCGCAAAGCTGTCGGTGCAGTCCAGCACCAGGTCGGCGGCCTGCACCAGGGCGGGGGCGCTGGCCGGATCGAAGGCGGCGACGATCCCGTCGGCCCGGACATCGCCATTCAGCCGGGTGCAGAAGGCGGCTGCGGCTTCGGCCTTGGGCCGGCCCTGGTCGGCCTCGGTGAACAGGGTCTGGCGGTGCAGGTTCGACAGCTCCACCCGGTCGGGATCGATGATGCTCAGACGACCCAGCCCGGCACCTGCAAGGTATTGCAGCACCGGCGCGGCCAGCCCGCCCGCGCCCAGCACCAGCGCATGGGCCGACGACAGGCGCGCCTGGCCGGCGGCGCCGACCTCGGGCAGGTTGGTCTGCCGCAGGTATCGCTCTGCGCCGCTCATCTCGTCGCCGCGATCCAGTCGCGAAGCCGCCCCTCGGGGTCGGCGTTCAGGGTAATGTCGGTCACGACCGAGACCACATCGGCCCCGGCGGCGCGGACGATGGCCGCCCGCTCGATCGTCATGCCGCCGATCGCGACAAGGGGACGATCTCCGACCAGGGATTTCCACTTCGTGACCCGCTTAGGTCCTTGGGGATCCCATTTCATCTGCTTCAGGATCGTCGGATAAACCGGGCCCAGAGCTATGTAATCCGCATTCAGCGACAGGGCACGCTCCAGCTCGGCGCGGTCGTGGGTGCTGATCCCCAGCTTCAGGCCCGCGCGACGGATCGCGGCCAGATCGGCGGTGTCCAGATCCTCCTGCCCAAGGTGGATCCAGTCGCAGCCCGCGTCGATGGCCTGCTGCCAGTGGTCGTTGACGACGAGGGTCGCGCCATGGGTCCGGCAGAGGTCGCGGGCCTCGGCGACCTGGCTTGCGATCTCGGCCTCGTCGGGGGCCGCGCCCTCGGGCGTCTTGAAACGTAGCTGCACCAGCCGCACGCCCAGCGGCAGCATCCGGCGCAGCCAGTCGGCATGATCGAAGATCGGGTAGAAGGGGTCGAGTGTCATTCCAGGAATGCCTTTCCCACGACGGGGGTGGAGGGGGCGGCCATGTCCCGCGGCTCCATCGGGTCGGCGGCGCAGGCCAGGCTGCCGGCCTCGATGGCACGGGCCATGGCGCGGGCCATGGCGACCGGGTCGCCGGCCTTGGCGACGGCGGTGTTCAGCAGCACGGCGTCAAAGCCAAGCTCCATCGCGCGGGCGGCGTGGCTGGGCAGGCCGATGCCGGCATCGACCACCATGGGCACGTCCGGAAAGCGCGCGCGCAGGCTGCGCAGCCCGTATTCGTTGTTCAGCCCGAGGCCCGAGCCGATGGGCGCGCCCCAGGGCATCAGCACCTCGCAGCCCGCGTCCAGCAGCCGCTCGGCCACGATCAGATCCTCGGTGCAATAGGGAAAGACCTGGAAGCCCTGGCGCGTCAGCTCTTCGGCGGCTTCGACCAGGGCGAAGACATCGGGTTGCAGCGTGTCGGTGTCGCCGATGACCTCCAGCTTGATCCAGGGCGTGTCGAAGACCTCGCGCGCCATCTGGGCGGTGGTGATCGCCTCGCGGGCGGTGTGGCAGCCGGCGGTATTGGGCAGGATCCGCACGCCAAGCTCGCGGATCAGCGACCAGAAGGTCTGTCCGGCGCCGCCTGCGCCCTCGCGGCGCAGCGAGACGGTGGCGACCGCGGCCTCCGAGGCGCGGAACGCCTGTTCCAGTATCGCGGGCGAGGGGTATTGCGCCGTGCCCAGCATCAGCCCGTTGGCCAGCGTGGTGCCGTAGAAGTCGCGCATGCTCAGCCTCCCTGCATCGGGGCGAGAACCTCGATCCGGTCACCCTCGTGCAGGGGGGTCTCGGCGCGCTCGGCGGCGGGGACGAACACTTCGTTCACCGCCGTCGCGATGGTGCCGGAAAAGCCGCTGTCTGCCAGCAGCCGGTCAAGCGTAGGATAGGGCGGGACCAGTTCCCGCGTCTCTCCGTTCAGCGTTATCTTCATCCATGAACTCCGGTTTCGCGCCCGTCTCGACCAGATCGGCCACCTGTCGCGCCAGCGCGGGCGCGAGAAGATAGCCGTGGCGGTAGAGGCCGTTGGCGTGGATGACATTGCCCCGGCGGCGGATCCGCGGCAAGTTGTCGGGGAAGGCGGGGCGCAGGTCGACGCCGATCTCGAGGACCTCGGCCTCGCCGAAGGCAGGCGAAAGGGCGTAGGCCGCGCTCAGCAGTTCCAGGACCGAGCGCGCGGTCGCCTGGCGCCGGTCCTCGGCCTCGATCATCGTGGCGCCCAGCATGTAGATCCCGTCACCGCGCGGCACGATGTAGATCGGGATGCGGGGGTGCAGCATGCGCACGGTGCGGCGCAGGTTCACGTCCGGGCAACGCAGGATCATCATCTCGCCCCGCACCCCGCGCAGGTCGGGCAGCGCGTCGCGGGCCGCCAGCCCGCGGCAATCGATCCAGAGGCGCCCGTCGGCGGGCGGCGGCATGTCGACGGCCGTGTCGGACAGGGTGACGGCCGGGTTCGCGGCCAGCTCGGCCCGCAGAAGGCCGAGGGCCTTGCGCGGATCGAGGTGCCCCTCGTCGGCAAAAAGCAAACCACTGCGGAACCGGGTGCCGAGGTCGGGTTCAAGCGTGGCGATCTCCTCGGCATCGACCAGCCGGTGCCCCTCGGTCCGGCGCGCGAAATGGCGCAGGTCGGCGCCGTCGCGGGCCGGGGCCACTACCAGCGTTCCCTCCCGGGTGACGGGGACAGAGCGGGCCCACCAGTCGGCCGCCTGGCGGCCAAGGCGCACCACAGGTTCCTCGGCGCTTTCGGATTCGCATTCGGGCGCCAGCATGCCGCCGGCCCACCACGAACAGCCATGGGCGCCCGGGGCACCCTCGGGGTCGTGCAGGGTCAGGGCATGACCGCGCCGGGCCAGTTCGGTCGCCACGCACAGGCCCGCGACGCCGCCGCCGATGATCGAGATATCCGTCAAGCCGTCCACCTTTCGTGAAAGTGATGGGTCGGACCGTGGCCCTTGCCGATGCCGAGGGCGTCGGCGGCACGAATGGCCCCTTGCAGATAGCCGTGCGCCGCGCTCACCGCCTCGGGCAGCGCGTCGCCCAGGGCCAGCCGGGCGGCGATGGCCGAGGACAGGGTGCAGCCCGTGCCGTGGGTGTTGCGGGTGTCGATACGCGGGGCCGTCAGCCGCAGGGCAGGCTGGTCTGGCAGGATCAGCAGGTCGACGCATATCTCGCCGCTGGCGTGACCGCCCTTCATCAGCACGCCGCGCGCGCCCAGATCCAGAAGGGCGCGGCCTTGGCGTTCCATCTCTTGCGTGTCGGCGGCCTCGTCGTATCCCAGCAGGTGGGCCGCTTCGGGCAGGTTGGGGGTCAGCAGATCGGCGCGGGGCAGCAATTCCGTGCGCAGGCTATCGACGGCGGCATCTGCCAGCAGCTTGTCGCCCGACTTGGCCACCATCACCGGGTCCAGCACCACGGGGCCGCTGTAATCCGCCAGCGCCCGGGCCACGGTGCGCACCAGGCTTGCCGTGCCCAGCATGCCGATCTTGATCGCGTCGATGCGGATGTCCGACAGCACGGCGTCCACCTGGGCGGTGACCACATCCTCGGGGATCGCGTGGACGGCGGTGACGGCCTGGGTGTTCTGGGCGGTCACGGCGGTGATGACGCTGGCCCCATAGACGCCAAGCGCCGAGAAGGTCTTGAGGTCGGCCTGGATGCCGGCGCCTCCGCCACTGTCGGATCCTGCGATGGTAAGGGCGGTCGCCGTCATGAAAGCCTCGTGGCGCAAGGGGCGGCGAGGCTGGGGGAAGGGCGCGGGCCTGGGCCCTGCACCGTTCCCTACGCCGGTACTGCCCGGATCAGGTTCAATGGGTTGGCCTTGCCTCTCAGCCCCGGCGAACGGGGCACCCCAACGGTATGCTGGTGCACACGCTACATCCGGCAAAACCCGATTGCAACCGGGCAATCGCGCCCGGTCCCGGGCGGTCCCCAGACGCGCCAGACCCTTGCCCACATGGGCAGGGCGGGTCAGTCCAGGACCGACCAGCCGCCGTCGATGATCAGGGTCTGACCGGTCATCCACCGCCCTGCGGGCGAGGCCAGGAAAACCGCCGCCCCGGCGATGTCGTCGGGCTCTCCCAGGCGTTTGAGGGCGTAGCTGTCGGCGACCCGTGCTGCACGCGCCGGATCTTCCCACAGGGCCCGGGCGAAGTCGGTCTTGACCAGGGCTGGGGCGATGCCGTTGGCGCGAATGTTGTCGGCGCCGTAAGCCACCGCCAGGTTGCGCACCAGCTGCGTGTCGGCGGCCTTGGTCAGGGCATACATGCCAAGGTTGTCCGACCCCTTGAACGCGGCGATGGACGAGATGACGACGATCGCTCCGTCGCGCTGTGCCTGCATGTGGGGCACCACCAGCCGCGCCAGCCGCATGTTCGACCGGATGTTGACCCGGATCGTCTTGTCGAAGGCGTCGTCGGGCGTCTCGAGGAAGGGGCCGAAATAGGGGTTCACGGCGGCGTTGCACACCAGGATGTCGATCTCGCCCAGCTGGGCGCGGCCCTCGGCCACCAGCCGGTCGATCGCCTCATCATGGGAGATGTTGGCGGCGATCCCCACCGCGCGGCCCGGCCCGATGGCCGAGATTTCCTGTGCCACACTGGCGCAATCCTCGGCCGTGCGGCTGGAGACGATGACATTGGCCCCCGCGCGCACAAGCTGGGTCGCCACGGCGCGCCCGATCCCCTTGGTCGAGCCGGTCACGAGGGCGGTCTTGCCGCCGAGGTCAAAGAGGGTCATTGCGCCACCTTCACGATCTGCTTGCCGAAATTCCTGCCCGCCAGGAGGTTCATGAAGGCCTGCGGGGCGGCCTCCAGCCCCTCGGCCACGTCCTCGTGCCAGGCGATGCGCCCGTCGCGCACCAGCGGGGCGACCTCGGTCAGGAACTCGCCGAAGCGGTGGTAATGGTCGGTGATGATGAACCCCTGTACCGCCAGGCGCTGGACCAGGATCGTGCGCCAGGCCAGCGGCAGCATGTTGCGGCCCGTGCCGCCGCCGGCGCCCAGCGCGCCCAGATCGTACCAGCCGATCATGCCGCAGACCGGGATGCGGCCGCCCACGTTCATCAGCGGCAGCACGGCCTCAAGCGTCTTGTCGCCCACGTTCTCGAAATAGACATCGACCCCGTCGGGGCAGGCCTGGGCCAGCTGCTTGCGCAGGGTGGCGCTGTCGGGGGCGGCCCGGTGGTCGAGGCAGGCGTCGAACCCCAGCTCCTTCACTGCGAAGTCGCATTTCTCGGGCCCGCCCGCCACGCCCACGGCCCGCAGCCCGCGCAGCCGCGCCAGCTGCCCGACCATGGAGCCCACGGCGCCGGTGGCGGCGCCCACGACCAGGGTTTCGCCCTTCTGCGGGCGGCCGAAAGCCTCCAGCCCCAGCCAGCCGGTGAAGCCGGGCATGCCCAGCACTCCCAGCGCGGTCGAGGGCGGGGCGAGGTCGGGATCGACCCGCATCAACCCTGCGGCCGGCAGGACCCCGTGGCTGGCCCAGCCGAAGCTGCCCAGCACCAGGTCGCCGGGGGCGAAGGCCGGATCATTCGATTCCAGCACCTCGGCCACGGCGCGGCCTTCCATGGTCTCGCCGATCTCGACGGCGGGGGCGTAGGATTTGCCCGCGTCCATCCGTCCGCGCATGTAGGGATCCAGCGACAGGTAAAGCACGCGGGCCAGCACCTCGCCCTTTGCGGGGCGGGGCAGGATGCCGCTTTCGACCCTGAAATTATTTTCGCTGACGCGGCCTTCGGGCCTGCTTGCCAGCACAATCCGGCTATATTCCATCTGTGGGCTTCCCTGCTGCAATCCTGTTTGGTTTATTCCACTTCGAAACCGGGTTTCGCAAGGCAGAACCGGCGCGGCGCCCGCGGTGCGCGACAGACAAGGAGAGACGAAGGCATGGACGGACTGATGATGAACCGGCCCCTCAGGATCGCGGATATCCTGACCTACGCTGCCCAGAACCACGGCCGCGCCGAGGTGGTGTCGGTGCGCTGCGAGGGCGACGTGCACCGGCAGACATATGCCGAGACCGAGCGCCGGGTCGCGCAGCTGGCCCACGGTCTGCGCGAGCAGGGGATCATGCCCGGCGACCGGGTCGCCACCCTGGCCTGGAACGGCTATCGCCACCTGGAGCTTTACTATGCCATCTCGGGCATCGGCGCGGTCTGCCACACGATCAACCCCCGCCTTTCGGCCGAGCAGATGCTTTACATCCTTGGCCATGCCCAGGACCGGCTGCTGTTCGTGGATCTGACCTTCGTGCCCCTGATCGCCAAGCTGGCGCCGCAGCTTCCCGATGATCTGCGCATCTGCGTGATGACCGACCGGGCGCATATGCCCGAGGCGCCCATCTTCTCGCATCACGAGGATCCGACCGAGGCGGGGGATCCGCCCCTGTGCTACGAGGAGTTGCTGACCGGCCAGCCCGACACCATCGACTGGCCCGAGTTTCCCGAGGAGACGGCGGCGGGGCTTTGCTATACCTCCGGCACGACGGGCAACCCCAAGGGCGCGCTTTATTCCCACCGCTCGACCGTGCTGCACGCGCTGAGCATCTCGCTGGCGCTTCCCGACGTGTTGCGCCCCGGGCGTCGGATCATGCCGGTGGTGCCGCTTTTCCACGTCAACGCCTGGGGGCTTCCCTACTCGGCCCCGCTGGCGGGGGCCTCGCTGGTGTTCCCCGGCCCGGCGTTGGATGGCGAGAGCCTTTTCGACCTGATGGACCGCGAGAAGGTCTATTCCGCCTGGGGCGTGCCGACGGTCTGGATGGGCCTGCTGGCTCGGATCCAGGAGATGGGGCGCATCCCCGAGGGGTTCGGCGACGTGGTCGTCGGCGGCTCGGCCGCTCCGGCCAGCATGATCGCGGCCTTCGAGGATGCCGGCGTCAACGTCTGCCACGCCTGGGGCATGACCGAGATGAGCCCCGTCGGCACCCAGGGCAACCTGCCCGACCACATGCAGACGCTGGACCGGGACGCGCGGATCGAGGTCAAGTCGCAGCAGGGCCGCCGGCTCTTCGGGGTCGAGATGAAGATCCTCGATGAGGAGGGGCATCGTCTGCCCCATGACGGCGAGGCAAGCGGCGCCCTCCACGTGCGCGGCAACACCGTGGTCAGCGCCTATTTCGACAATGAAGCCGCCAGCGAAGGCGCCTTCGATGCCGAGGGCTGGTTCGCCACCGGCGACATGGCCCGGATCGACCCCGACGGGTTCCTGACCATCACCGACCGGGCCAAGGACATGATCAAGTCGGGCGGCGAATGGATCTCGTCGCTGGACCTCGAGAACGCGATCATGGGCCATCCGCAGGTCGCGAACTGCGCCGTGATCGCGGTGCCCCATCCCAAGTGGGACGAGCGGCCGCTGCTGGTCGTGGTGCCCACCGATCCTGCCACGCCGCCGACGCCCGGCGACCTGCTGGCGCGGTTGAACGGCAAGTTCGCAAGCTGGCAATTGCCCGACGATGTGGTCTTCGTCGAGGAGCTGCCGCTGACGGCGACGGGCAAGGTTTCCAAGCTGCACCTGCGGCGGCGGTTCGCGGATTACGAGCTGCCCGGGAAATCGGGGGCCCAGGCCTAGGGATCGCGGGGGCCGGGCGAGGCGGGCGCGACGACCCGCCAGCCTTCGGCTTTCTCCCCGTGCGGTCCGCACCCGGGGCAGGTGACTTGTCACCGCATCAGCGAAACCCTATTCTGCACAGCAAAACGAACGGGGCCACCCAGGGGCCCCGCCACGGACAGGCCGGGGAGGGCCGCACATGGCGGAGATGACACGCGACGAGATGGCCGCGAGCGTCGGGCAGGAGCTTGGCGTCTCGGACTGGCTGGTGATCGACCAGGCCAGGATCGACGCCTTCGCCGACGTGTCGGGGGATCACCAGTACATCCATGTGGATCCCGACCGCGCCCGCGCCGAGACCCCTTTCGGCGGCACCATCGCCCATGGCTTTCTGACCGTTTCGGTCCTCTCGGCGCTGGCCGCACAGGCGCAGCCGCGCCTCGCGGGCATGCGGATGAGCATCAATTACGGCTTTGACCGGCTGCGCTTTCTCAACCCCGTGCGGGTCGGCGCGCGTATCCGCGCCCGTTTCGTCCTGAACAAGCTCGAAGAGCGGCGCCCGGGCGAGATCACCGTCACCTGGGACGTCACCGTCGAGATCGAGGGCGAGGAGAAACCCGCCCTGGTCGCCCAATGGTTGAATCGCCGTTATCTTGGCGAAACGGATGCCGGGGCCGCCACGCCTCGGCCTGCCGCCGGAAAGGAAAGCGCATGAGAGACGCCGTCATCGTATCCACCGCACGCACCCCGATCGGCCGGGCCTATCGCGGCGCCTTCAACGACACCCAGGCCCAGGCCCTGGCCGGCCATGTCGTCGCCGAGGCCGTGGCCCGCGCCGGCATTACCGGCGCCGAGGTCGAGGATGTGGTCATGGGCGCCGCCCTGCAACAGGGATCCTCGGGCCAGAACATCGCGCGGCAGGCGGCGCTTCGGGCCGGGCTGCCCGACAGCGTGGCCGGCATGTCGCTGGATCGCCAATGCGCCAGCGGCATGATGGCGATCGCCACCGCCGCGAAACAGGTGATCCACGACGGCATGGACATCACGGTCGCCGGCGGCGTCGAATCCGTCAGCCTCGTTCAGAACGAACACCGCAACGCCCACCGCGCCCGCGACCCCTGGCTGGTGGAGCATCACCCCGCCATCTACATGTCGATGCTGGAGACGGCCGAGGTCGTCGCTGACCGCTACGAGATCAGCCGCGAGGCCCAGGACGAATACGCCCTGCGCTCCCAGCAGCGCACCGCCGCAGCCCAGCAGGCCGGCCGCTTCGACGCCGAGCTGGCGCCGATGCCCAGCGACATGCTGGTCAAGGACCGCGAAACCGGCGAGATCAGCCGCCGCACCGTCACCCTCTCGGCCGACGAGGGCAATCGTCCCGAAACGACGCTGGAGGGGCTTTCGGCGCTGAAGCCGGTGCAGAAGGATGGCCAGCGCATCACACAGGGCCGGTTCATCACCGCCGGCAACGCCAGCCAGCTGTCCGACGGGGCTTCGGCCAGCGTCGTGATGGAGGCCGCCGAGGCCGAGCGCCGGGGCCTGTCGCCCTTGGGCCGCTACATGGGAATGGCGGTCGCGGGCTGCGCCCCCGACGAGATGGGCATCGGCCCGGTCTTCGCCGTGCCCCGGCTGCTGAAGCGCCACGGGCTGGGCGTCGACGACATCGGCCTGTGGGAGCTGAACGAGGCCTTCGCGGTGCAGGTGCTCTACTGTCGCGACCGGCTAGGCATTCCCGACGAGCTGCTGAACGTCAACGGCGGCGCCATCTCGATCGGCCATCCCTATGGCATGTCGGGCGCCCGCATGGTCGGCCACGCGCTGATCGAGGGGCGGCGTCGCGGCGCGCGCTATGTCGTCTGCACCATGTGCGTCGGTGGCGGCATGGGGGCGGCGGGCCTCTTCGAGGTGCTTTGATGAGCCTTCCGGCGATCCTGAAGGGTCTGCGGATCCCGGCGGTGGCTTCACCGCTGTTCATCATCTCGAACCCGGATCTGGTCATCGCCCAGTGCAAGGCCGGCGTGGTCGGATCCTTCCCCGCCCTCAACGCCCGCGAGGCCGAGGGCGAGCCGATCCTGCTGGAAGCCTGGCTGAAGCGCATCACCGAGGAGCTCGACCGTCACAACCAGGCCAATCCCGATAGGCCGGCGGCTCCCTTCGCGGTCAACCAGATCGTCCACCGCTCCAACACGCGCCTGATGCGCGACCTGGAGATCTGCGCCCGCTGGAAGGTGCCGATCTGGATCACCTCGCTTGGCGCGCGGGTCGAGGTGAACGAGGCCGCTCATTCCTGCGGCGGCATCGCCCTGCACGACGTGATCAACAACCGCTTTGCCCGCAAGGCCATCGACAAGGGGGCCGACGGGCTGATCGCCGTCGCCGCCGGGGCGGGCGGGCATGCGGGGCCGCAATCGCCCTTCGCCCTGGTGCGCGAGATCCGCGACTGGTTCGACGGACCGCTGCTGTTGTCGGGGGCCATCGCCACGGGCGAGGCGCTGCTGGCCGCACAGGTGTTGGGGGCTGACCTGGGCTACATCGGCTCGCCCTTCATTGCGACCCACGAGGCCAATGCCGACCCCGAATACAAGCGGATGCTGATCGACAGCGGCGCCGAGGACATCGTGACCTCCAGCCTCTTTACCGGCGTGTCGGGCAACTACCTGGCCCCCTCGATCCGGCGCGCGGGCCTTGATCCGGCCGCGCTGCCCGAGGCGGACGCCGACGCGATGAGCTTCAAGGACGGATCCGCCAAGCCCAAGGCCTGGAAGGAGATCTGGGGCGCGGGACAGGGGATCGGCGCGGTGCGCGACATCGTTTCCGCGGCCGAGGTCGTGGCGAGAATCGAGACGGAATACAATCGCGCCCGGGACCGCATGGTCGCCGCCGCGCAACAAGGGAGAGAATGATGGATCTGGGAATGACGGACAGGGTGCGGCCGCTGGTCCAGCAGGTGCGCGACATGGTCGAGAACGAGATCGCGCCGCTGGATGCCGAATACCACGACGAGATCGGCCGCCATCCCTCGGGCGGCCGCTTTGCCCTGACCGACCGTCAGATCGAGATCATGGAGGGCCTGAAGGCCAAGGCGCGCGAGCGCGGGTTGTGGAACTTCTGGCTGACCGACAGCAAGCGCGGCAAAGGGCTGAGCACGGTCGAATACGCGTACCTCGCCGAGGAGATGGGCAAGGTCGGCATCGCCGCCGAGGTCTTCAACTGCAACGCCCCCGACACCGGCAATATGGAGGTGCTGGAACGCTACGGCACCGACGCCCACCGCGAACGCTGGCTGGGGCGGCTCCTGAAGGGCGAGATTCGGTCGGCCTACCTGATGACCGAGCCGGACGTGGCCTCGTCGGACGCGACCAACATCTCGCTCCGGGCCGAGCGGGACGGCGACGACTGGGTGCTGAACGGCGACAAGTGGTGGGCCTCGGGCGCGGGCGACCCGCGCTGCGCGCTTTACATCGTGATGGCCTGCACCAGCCCCGACGCCCACAAGCACTCGCGCCACTCGATGTTCTTCATGCCCGCGGACACCGAAGGGGTCGAGGTTCTGCGCCCCATGAACGTCTTCAACAACGACGATGCCCCCCACGGGCACATGCACGTCCGCTTCACCAATGCTCGCGTCAAGGCCGAGGACCTGATCCTGGGCGAGGGGCGCGGCTTCGAAGTGGCGCAGGGCCGGCTTGGGCCCGGCCGCATCCACCATTGCATGCGCGCCATCGGCCTGGCCGAAAAGGCGCTGGAGCTGATGTGCCGGCGCGGCCTGACACGACAGGCCTTCGGCAAGAACCTTGTCGAGCTGGGCGCCAATTACGACATCATCGCCAACGCCCGGATGGAGATCGAGCAGGCCCGTTTGCTGTGCCTGAAGGCCGCCTGGGTGATGGACACCGAGGGCAACCGCGCCGCGGCCCCCTGGATCAGCATGATCAAGGTGGTGGCGCCGCTGACGGCGCTGGAAGTGGTGGACCAGTCCATGCAGATGCACGGCGCGGGCGGGATCAGCCAGGATCAGCCCCTGGCCGCCATGTGGACCAAGCTGCGCACCCTGCGCTTTGCCGATGGCCCCGACGCGGTGCACCGCCGCCAGGTCGCCCGCCACGAGCTGCGCCAGTATTCGAACGAGCCGCGCTGACGTGGCCGAGCTGCTGGCCATACGCCACGCCCAGGCCTCGTTCGGGGCGGCGGATTACGATGTCCTGTCGGAACGGGGCCACCGGCAGTCGGTGGCCCTCGGCCGGGCGCTTCTGGCCGCGGGGCTGCGACCCGACCTGGTGGTCATCGGCGCCCAGCGGCGCCACCGGGAAACCTATCAGGGGATCGCCGAAGCCATGGGGCTGGATCCCGCAGCCTATACCGTGGACCCGGGCCTGAACGAGTTCGATTTCAAGGGCTTGCTGGCCGCCCGCTTTCGTGACGGCCCTGCGCCCGAGGGGGCAGGCATGACGCCCGACGGCGACCGGCGCGCGCATTTCCGCACCCTGCGCGATACGGTGCTGGCCTGGCAGCGCGACGAGATCGCGGACCCGCCCGAAACCTGGTCGGCCTTCTGCGGCCGGGTGGCGGCGGCGCGGGACGCGATGATCGCGGCGCTGGCGGGCGCGGGGCGCAGCGGGCGGCTTCTGGCCGTCAGTTCGGGCGGGGCGCTGGGCCGACTGGTGGCAAGTAGCCTGGATGCCCCGGCGGAACAGATGATCCGCCTGCAACTGCAGATGAAGAACTGTGCCATGTCGCGACTGATCGTCGGTCGCGAGGGGCTTTACCTGCACAGTTTCAACGAGACACCCCATATCGACGCCGCCTCGGCGGACGATCTGCTGACCTACAGCTGAGGAGCGAGACGCCCATGACCGATCCCGCGACAGAGGCCCAGGCCGGCCCCGCGAAAGCCACCGACACCGACCCCGGCACCCCCACCGGCACCGACACCGGGGCCACCGGCCTCGACCTCGGCGCGGTCGAGGCCTGGCTGGCCGCGACGCTGCCCGGCTTCCAGGGGCCGCTGGAGGCGCGCAAGTTCGCGCTGGGCCAGTCCAACCCGACCTTCCTGCTGGAGACGCCCGCGCAACGCTACGTGCTGCGGCGTAAGCCGCCGGGTGTGCTTCTGAAATCGGCCCACGCGGTGGACCGGGAATTTCGCGTGCAGAAGGCATTGGCGGGCAGCGACGTGCCCGTGGCGCGAATGCTGGCCTATTGCGACGATCCCTCGGTCCTAGGGTCCGAATTCTACGTGATGGAACATGTCGAGGGGCGCGGCTTCGTCGATCCGCGCCTGCCCGACATGGACGCCGACGGCCGCCGCTCGATCTATGATGAGATCAACCGCGTGCTGGCCGCCATCCACGCCGTCAACCTGTCGGATGCGGGCCTGTCGGATTACGGCCCCGAGGGCAATTACTACCGCCGGCAGATCGACCGCTGGATCAAGCAATACCGCGCCAGCCAGACCGACGAGATCGCCGACATGGAGGTCCTGATGCGCTGGCTGGACGAGAACGCGCCGCCCGATGACGGCAGGCGCACGCTGGTGCACGGGGATTTCCGTATCGACAACCTGCTTTTCGCGCCCGACGCGCCCCGCTGCGCAGCCGTCTTGGACTGGGAATTGTCGACCACGGGCCATCCCTTCGCGGATCTGGCGGCCGTCATCATGCAATGGCGGATGCCGCCGGGCCCCGAGGGGCGCGGCCTGGCGGGGGTGGATCGCAAGGCCCACGGCCTGCCCGAGGACGAGGCTTTCATCGCCGACTATTGCCGCCGGACCGGCGTCGGCGGGATCGAGAATTTCAACTTCTACCTGGCTTTCTGCTTCTTCCGCATGGCGGCGATCTTGCAAGGTGTGCGCAAGCGGGCGCTGGATGGGAACGCCTCGAACCCCGAGCGGGCGGCGCGGATGGGCACCTTTGTGCCGCGCTTCGCCGAAGGCGGGGTGAAGGCGATGCGAGATGCCTGAGGCGGCACCCCGGGGCCGCGTGGTGTTGATCACCGGCGCGGCGGGCGGCTTTGGCCGCGCGGCGGCGGCCCGGTTCGCCGCCACCGGCGCGACGCTGGCCCTCTCGGACCGGGAAGAGGGGCCGCTCAAGGCGCTCTGCGCCCGGCTGGAGGGGCAGGGCGCGCAGGTGCTGGCGGTGCCGGGCGACGTGGCCGAGGCCGACGCGGCGGCGGCGATGCACGACCGCGTTCTCGCCCGTTTCGGCCGGCTGGACGTGGCCATCAACAACGCCGGCGTCGTCCACGCGCCCGGCCCGATCGAGCACCTGCCGGTCGAGGAGTTCGATCGCGTCATGGCCGTCAACGCCCGCGGCGTCTTTCTGGGGCTGCAACGGCAGATCCCGGCCATGGCTGCCGGGGGTGGCGGGGTGATCCTCAACGTCGCATCCGCCGCGGGGCTGGTGGGCGCGGGCGGCTTGGCAGGGTATGCAGCGTCGAAACACGCGGTGGTGGGGCTGACCCGTGCGGCGGCGGACGAGGGGGCGTCACGGGGCGTGCGGGTCAATGCGATCTGCCCCTCCTTTGCCCAGACGCCGATGCTTGACGCCTTGACCGGTGCCGGATCTGGGGTAGAGGACCCGGAGGGCAAGGCTCGCCAGGCCAGGCTGACGGCGCGCGTTCCCATGGGCCGCGTGGCCACCGCCGAGGAGGTCGCCGCGGCGATGCTGTGGCTCTGCTCGGAGGAGAACAGTTTCATGACGGGGCAGGCCATCGCCCTCGACGGCGGATTGACCGCGATATGAGCGGCAGGGCGCGACCCCCAACCGGGCAGGCCCGGGCACATCAATGCGCAGGAGCGGCCCCGACGGGCCGCGCCGCGCGAGACGAAGACAGGAATGCGGGATGAAAAAGCAAAGCGACGATACCCTGATCGAGGGCAGCAGCGAGGACCGGAACTTCGTCACCGCGCTGGCGCGGGGCCTCGACGTGCTGCGCTGTTTCCGTCCCGATGAAACGACGCTGACCAACATGGATCTGGCGCAGCGCACGGGCCTGCCGAAGCCCACGGTCACGCGCCTGTGCTACACGCTGTGCAAGCTGGGCTACCTTGTGCATTCCGAGCGCACGGGCACCTACCGGCTGGGCGCCGGGGTGCTGTCGCTGGGATATGGTGTGCTTGCCAGCATGGACATGGGCGAGCGGGCCGCCGACGAGATGCGGGCCCTGTGCGACGGGCCGAACCTGCATGTCACCGCCGCCCTGGGGGAGCGGCACCAGTTCAAGGTGGTCTACACCGCCGTCCGCCGGTCGCAGCAGGCGGTCTCGCTGACCCTGAACGTGGGCGCGCGGCTGCCGCTTTTCCACTCGGCCATTGGGCGCGCGATCCTTTGTGCCATGTCCGAGCAGGAGCGCGAGCGGATCCTGCGACAGGCCGACCAGGAAAGCCCGGACGAGGCCGACGCCATGCGCCGCGGCCTGGCCCAGGGGCTGTCCGATTACCGGCAATACGGTTTCTGCACCTCCTTCGGCTCCTGGCGGAAAGAGATCAACGGCATCGCCGTGCCGGTGGTCTCGCTCAACGGCGACCGCGTCTACGGGCTGAACATCGGCGGGCCGTCCTTCCTCATCACCCCCGAGGAGCTTTTCGAAAGCTACGGCGACAGGCTCCTGGGCGCGGCCGAGCGGCTGGGCAGCCCGCCGGCACGGGATGCCGCCGTCTGAACCCTCCCGCCGGGCGCGCCCCTGAGCTCATCCCCACCCGCATTCCACGACCCAGAGAAAGACCAGGCAGACCGATGAAAGACATCACCCTCGATCCCGCGTTACGCGAAGACCCTTATCCGTTGCAGCGCCTTCTGGGCTTTCGCCTGGTGGGCTGGGCCGAGGGTTACGCCCGGTGGGAGCTGGACCTGCGCGAGGATCACATGAACCGCTATGGCATCCCCCACGGCGGGATCTATGCCACGCTGCTGGATGTCGCGATGGGATATGCCGGCAGCTACACCGGCGAGGCAGAGCGGCGCAAGCTGGCCATGACCCTCTCGCTCACCACGAATTTCCTGGCCCAGCCCGAAGGCGGGATGCTGATCGCCGAGGGGCGCGTGACCGGGGGCGGGCGCAAGACCTTCTTCGCCGAGGCCCATATCAAGGACGGGGCGGGCCGGATGGTCGCCAACGGCAGCGGCGCCTTCCGCCTGCGCGGCAGCGGCTGACCGCCGGCAATCGTGATCTTCAGCGCAAGCAAAAGGGGCCGGGTCAGCCAGACCGGGCCCCTTTTTCATGGAAATTGGGGTTCGCGGATGACCGGGCGGGCGACCCTCAGGCCGCGTAGGCCGCCATCACGCGTTCGAGGTGGTGGTCGGTATCACCAAGCTGGTGGTCCAGCATCACCAGCCGCTTGGCGTAGTGCGAGGCCGAGTATTCCCAGGTCATGGCGATGCCGCCGTGCATCTGGATCGTCTCTTCCGACACCAGGCGGGCCGTGCGACCGACCAGGTTCTTGGCCATGGAGACGGTGCGCGAGCCGCCGTCGCCGCCCAGGCGGCTTGCGGCCAGGATGGTGATGGAGCGGGCCTGCTCGATCTCGGCGGCAAGCTCGACCGCGCGGTGCTGAAGGGCCTGGAAACTGCCGATGGTGCGGCCGAACTGCTTGCGCTGGCGCAGGTAGTCCAGAAGCGTATCGCGGGTCACGTCCATCGCGCCCACCGCCTCAGCGCAGAGGGCAAGGGCGCCCGCGTCCAGCGCATCGCCAATCGCGGCCACTGCGTCGGTCATCAAAAGCTCGGCCGGCGCGCTGTCCAGGAACACCTCGGCCGCGCCGCCGCCGTCGATCATGCCGTAAGGGGTGACGCGGGCGGCATCCGCATTGACCGCGAATAGGCCGATGCCGTCGCCGTGCCGGGCGCTGACCAGGAAGCGGTCTGCCAGGTGGCCGCCGTAGACCACCGACTTGCGTCCCGACAGGCGCCAGCCGTCGCCGTCGGCGGTGGCCTCGGTGGCGATGTCCTCGACCTCGTAGGGGGCGTCGGGCTCGGATAGGGCAGCGGCGTAGCGCGAGGTGCCGGTCACCAGATCCTCGACATCGCGACCGGCCGCCACCAGCAGCCGCGCCGAGATCAGCGCCGCCAGCACAGGCTCGGGGTTGAGGGCGCGGCCCAGGGCCTCGAACACAACCGTGATGTCGAAGCCGGTGCCGCCGAAGCCGCCGGCCTCCTCGGGCACCAGCGCGTGCAGCACGCCCAGTTCCACCATCTCGGACCAGCGGTCGGGATCGTGGTAGGGCGCGTCATAGGCGACGCTGTTGCGATGCTCGATCCCATAGCGGTCGGCCAGGAAGCGGTTGAGCGAGTCGGCCAGCATCCGCCGGTCTTCGGAGACGTCGAAATCCATTGTCAGAGCTCCAGCATTGCCTTGGTCAGAATGTTCTTCTGAATTTCGTTCGAGCCGCCGAAGATCGTGATCTTGCGGTTGTTGAAGTAGCGCTCGGCGTTGCGCGCGTGGTCGGCCGGCACCAGCGCCTCGTTACCCTCGAGCATCTCGGCGGGGAAGGGGGCGGCGGCGGGGCCGAGGGCGCGGCGCGCCAGGTCGTTCAGCTCCTGCCGGATCTCGGTGCCCTTGATCTTCAGCATCGAGCTTTCGGGCCCGGGCGCGCCATTCTTGCGCGCATCCGACAGCATCCGCAGGTTGGTGATCTTCATCGCTTCCAGGTCGATCTCGACCTTGGCCATGCGGGCGGCGAAAAGCGGATTGTCGATCAGGCGCTTGCCGTTGCGGCGCATCCGTCCGGCCAGGGCACGCAACTGTTCGAACGCCTGCACCGAAAAGCCCACACCGGCGATGTTGGTCCGCTCGTGGGTCAGCAGGAACTTGGCGATGGTCCAGCCCTTGTTCTCTTCGCCCACCAGGTTCGCCACGGGGACGCGGACGTCGGTGAAAAAGACCTCGTTCACCTCGTGGCCGCCCTCGATCAGCTTGATGGGGCGCATCTCGATGCCAGGGGTGTCGAGATCCACCAGAACGAAGCTGATGCCCTCCTGCGGCTTGCCCTCGGTCGAGGTGCGCAGCAGGCAGAAGATCTTGTTGGCGTGCTGGCCCAGGGTAGTCCATGTCTTCTGGCCGTTGATGACATATTCGTCGCCATCGCGCACCGCGCGGGCCTTCAGGCTGGCCAGGTCCGAGCCTGCGCCCGGTTCGGAATAGCCCTGGCACCACCAGTCGCTGCCGTCCAGGATCCGTGGCAGGACCTGTGCCTTCTGTTCTTCGGTGCCGAAGCGGATCAGCACCGGGCCCAGCATGTGCAGGCCGAAGGGCACGATCCGGGGGGCCGAGGCGAGGGCGGCTTCTTCGTCGAAGATGTGGCGCTGCACCGGGCTCCAGCCCGGGCCGCCATGCTCCTCGGGCCAGGTCGCGGCCAGCCAGCCGCGCCCGTTCAGGATTGCGTGCCAGCGTTCCATGTCGGCCTTGGTCAGCTCGGCGCCGCGGCGCACCTTGTCCGACAGCTCGGCCGGAAGCTCATCACGGAGAAAGGCCCGCACCTCGTCGCGGAAGGCGACTTCCTCGGGGGAAAAGCTCAGGTCCATTCTCAGGTCTCCCGGTTCATCTGGGCAAAGGTTCCGTCCTGGGCGGCCAGCTCTTCCAGAAGCTGGGGAATGCGCCAGAAGTGGTTGTCTTCCTTGGCGTATTCCTGGATGCGGTTCAGGATGGCATGGGCGCCCAGTGTGTCGGCGTAATGCATCGGGCCACCGTGATGGCGCGGAAAGCCATAGCCGAAGAGGAACACCGCATCGATGTCGATCGGGCGCAGGGCGATCCCGTCCTCGAGGACCCGGGCGGCCTCCGAGATCATGGCCGTCATGTAACGCTCGACAATCTCCTGCTCGGAGAATTCGCGCGGGGTGATGCCGGCCTCGGCCCGGGCGGCGTCGATGATGGCGTCGACCTCGGGGTTGGGGCGGGGGCCCTCGCCGTCATAGACGTAAAAGCCCTTGCCGGTCTTGCGGCCGAACCAGCCGCGTTCGCAGATGCGGTCGGCGACGGGATTGTAGCGCTCGGCCTCGGGGCGGGTGGGGGCCAGGCGCTTGCGCGCGGCCCAGCCGATGTCCAGCCCGGCCAGGTCCGACACCGCGAAGGGGCCCATGGCAAAGCCGAAATTCTCCATCGCGCGGTCGATCTGCTGGGGGCTGGCGCCGTCCAGCATCAGGTAGTCGGCGGCCTTCTTGTAATGGGCCAGGATGCGGTTGCCGATGAAGCCGTCGCAGACCCCGGCGCGCACCGCGACCTTGCCCAGCTTGCGGGCCAGGGCAAAGCCGGTGGCGACAACCTCGGGGGCGGTCTTTTCGCCGACCACCACCTCGAGCAGGCGCATGACATGGGCGGGCGAGAAGAAATGCAGGCCCAGCACGTCGCCGGGGCGCCGGGTAACGGCGGCGATCTCGTTCACGTCCAGATAGGAGGTATTGGTCGCGAGGACGGCACCGTCCCGGCAGATGCGATCGAGCTGGGCAAAGAGGTCCTTCTTGACCTCCATGTCCTCGAACACCGCCTCGATCACCAGGTCGCAGGTGGCGAAAGCCTCAAGATCCGTGGTGGCGGTCAGGGCTTTGGACAGTATGGCGTCGCGGCGGGCGTCGTCGATCTTGCCGCGTTTGACCGCGCCCTCGAGGTTCTTGGCGATTGTCGCGGTGCCCCGGTCCAGCGCCTCCTGGTCCCGCTCGGCCAGGGTCACGTCAAGACCTGCCAGCAGGGCCGCCGTCGCGATGCCCGATCCCATGGTGCCGCCGCCGATGACGCCGATCGAGTGGACGGCGCGGGGGTGGGCGTGGACCTCGGGGATCTTGCCGACCGCGCGCTCGGCGAAGAAGGCGTGTACCAGCCCCGCGCGCTGGGGGCTGTCGATGCATTCGGCAAAAAGGGCCCGCTCGGTCGCCTCGCCCTCGGCATAGGGGCGGCGGCTGGCGGCGACGGCATCGACCGCCTTCAGGGGCGAGAAAAGATGGGGCTGACGCTTGGCGATGCGGGCGCGGGCGGCCTCCAGCGCGGCGTCGTCGGCGGCGACCTCGATCTCGCGGGTGCGGCGGGTGGGCAGGGCGCCCGACAGCACGTCGCGGGCGGCCGTCAGGGCCAGCTCACGCGGGGTGCCTTCGGTCTCGACCCGATCGACCAGGCCCAGTTCATGCGCCTCCTTCGCGCCGATCCGGCGGCCGGTGGTGATCAGATCCAGCGCATCCGCGATACCCGTCAGGCGCGGGGCCCGCTGGGTGCCGCCGGCGCCGGGGATGATGCCCAGCGTGACCTCGGGAAAGCCCAGGCTGACCCCGTCCACGGCAACGCGGGCATGGGTGGCCAGCGCCACCTCCAGACCGCCGCCCAGGGCCACGCCATGCAGCACCGAGATCACCGGCTTGGCGCAGGTCTCGACCGTATTGCACACCTCGGTCAGGCCGGGGGCGCGGGGGGGCTTGCCGAATTCGCGGATATCGGCCCCGGCGATGAAGCTGCGGCCCTTGCCATAAAGGGCGATCACCTCAATCGCGTCGTCGTCGGCCAGTTGGCGGATCGCGGTGTCCAGACCTTGGCGCAGGGCCTGCGAAGCCGCGTTCACCGGGGGATTGTCAAAGGAGATCAGCGCGACAGGGCCGTCCCGCTCGATCTCCACCACATGTGCATTGGGCTCAGTCATCTCATCCTCGCTCTGTCATGGCTGCCTGCGCGCGGTGCGGCGGCGGCGTGTCGATGGCGGCCAGCCGGTCGGCGAAATGCCCCGGCAGCCGGTGTTTCAGGATCTTGCCCGTGGCGGCGGTCGGAAACTCTTCCACCACGAATATATGTTGCGGCAGCTTGTAGGCGACCAGGCGCTCGGCCAGCCAATCGCGCAGCGCGCCGGGCGCGGGGGTGCCGTCGCCGCCGGGGATGACGAAGGCCAGGATCTCTTCGTCGCCCTGCACGCTGCGGCCCACGACCGCCGCCTGCGAGACCAGCGGATGGCGGGTCAGCATGGCCTCGATCTCGGGCGGGTAGACGTTGAAACCCGAGCGGATGATCAGCTCTTTCAGGCGCCCCACGATATGCAGGCAGCCATCGGCATCCAGCCGGCCCAGGTCGCCACAGCGCAGGGCGCCGTCGGCCGAAAGCACCTGCGCCGTCGCCGCCGTATCGCGGTAATAGCCCTTCATCACCCCGGGCGAGCGGATCACGACCTCGCCGATGCCCTCGGCGTCGGGCTGTTCGATCCACAGGTCCACGTCGTCGAAGGCCGGGCCGCAGGACAGGTCGGCGCGGGGCATGTCGGGGCGGGTGCCGGCGACGCTGGGCGAAGCCTCGGTCAGGCCGTAGCCATTGTTCAGGGGCAGGCCGAAGATCGCCTCGGTGCGCGATTTCCAGGCCGGATCCAGCGGCGCGCCGCCGGCGGAGATATAGCGAAGGCGCGGTGCCACGAATTCGGCGCCCGAGGTCTCAAGGTGACGCAGGATCCGCGCATACATCTGCGGCACGGCCGGCATGACGCTGGCCCCCTCGGCAAAGGCTTCCAGCACCGCCTCGGGGGTGAAGCGGGGCAGGAAGCGCAGGCGCGCGCCCGCGTACATGGCCGCCAGGAAGACCGAGGAGAAACCGAAGATGTGGGTGCCGGGCAGCACGCCCAGCACGTCGTCCGACGGCCCCATCTCGCGCAGTGCCGCCGAGGTGGCGGCGTTCCACTTCAGGTTGGCATGGGTCAGCATCACGCCCTTGGGGGCGCTGGTGGTGCCGGTGGTGTAAAGAAGGGCCGCGACCCGCTCTGCCGGGTCTTCGGGAACGGGCTCGGCGGGCGCCTCGACCGACGGCGTGGCCCAGAGGCCGGTCGCGGCGGGCAGGGGGGCCGCACCCATGGCGCGCCCATGCACGGCCGCCTCGGCCGAGGCATCGGTCGTGAAAAGCAGGCAGCGCGGGAGGGCGTGGGCCGCGATCGCCGCCAGTTCCTCGCTCGACTGGCGCGCGTTGACCGGCGAGATCCAGGCCCCGATCCGGCTGGCCGCCAGGATCGCCACCGCATAGGCCGCGCAATTCTCCGACACGAGGAGCACCCGGTCGCCCGGGCCCACGCCGTGATCGCGCAGCGCCGCCTCGCAGCCGCGGGTCATGGCCCGCAAGGCGCCATAGTCGAAACGTGCGCCGTCATGGTCGATGATGGCGATGTCGGTCGCGGGCTTGCCCTCGATCAGATCGTGGAGCCAGACCATGCCGTCGCCTGAGATGGCTGGCCCGCTCATGCCCGACCCGATCCGCCGTCGCCGCCGGTGGCGGTCGCGGGGGCGGCGGTGGTCGTGGCGGCCAGCAGGTCGTCGGCCCGACCTGCGCGCCAGGCGCTCATCAGGGGCAGGGCGGCCAGGGCCAGGCCGATGGCGGCCGTCTCGCCATAGCCCAGGCCGATCAGCTCGGTGCTGGGCAGGGCCATGAAGAAGCCGCCCGCGAACATCAGCACCCGCAGCGGCAGAGCCAGCGCGCCCCGGTCCAGCGGTCCGACCAGGCTGACATACCCCTGGAGCGCCATCGAGATCATCGCCACCCCCAGCAGGGCCGAGGTCAGCGCCACCGTGATTTCCCAGCCGGGCGCGTCGCCGACCAGCGCCGGGTTCAGCACGAAGAAGAAGGGCGCGATGTAGATCACACCACCCAGGCGCATCGCCTCGATCCCTGTCGAGATGGCGCTGGCGCCCGCCATGGTCGCGGCGGCAAAGGCCCCCAGCGCCACGGGCGGGGTGATGTAGCTGACCATGCCCCAGTAGAGGATGAAGAGATGCACGGCCAACTGGTTCAGCCCGCCGGCCTCGAGGGCGGGGGCCAGCACCACGGCCAGGAAGATGTAGCAGGCCGTCACCGTCATCCCCATGCCGAAGATGAAGGCGGTGACCGCACCCATCAGCAGCAGCACGAAGGTGTTGTCGCCGGCCAGGAACACCAGCTCATTGACCAGCGTGCCGGCGAGGCCCGTGGCCGAGAAGCTACCGACGATCAGGCCGACCCCCAGCAGGATCGCCGTCAACTCGGCCAGGCCCATGCCGACGCCCACGATCATGTCGCCCAGACGGCGCAGGTTCAACCGGTGGCTGGGCAGGAACTGGTTCACCACCAGCAGAAGGACCGTGGCGTAGAAGGGGGCCGAGGTTTCGCGGCGCAGACCCACCATCATAAAGATCAAAAGCGCGAAGACGAAGATGTAAAGCCAGCCCTCGGCCAGGGTCCGGCGCAGCATCGGCAGGTCGGCGCGCGCCATGCCGCGCAGGCCCCGGCGCGCCGAATAGGCGTCGATCTGGGCGAAAAGGCCGAAATAGAACAGCAGCGACGGGATGGCCGCGGCCAGGGCAATCTCGACATAGGGGCGCGACAGGAACGAGGCCATCACGAAGGCCGTGGCCCCCATGATCGGCGGCATCAGCACACCCCCCGTCGAGGCACAGGCCTCGGTCGCGGCGGCGGTGCGGGCCGAAAAGCCCGTCTTGCGCATGGCCGGGATCGAAACGGCACCCGTCGTCAGCACGTTCGAGATGACCGAGCCCGACATCGACCCCATGAACCCCGACGCGAAGATCGAGACCTTGGCCGCCCCGCCGCGATACCGCCCGACCATCGCCAGCGCCAGATCGTTGAAGAACTGCCCGCCGCCGGTGCGTTGCAGCACCGCGCCGAACAGGATGAAGCCGATCACCACCCCGCCGAAGGCCTTCATCGGGATGCCGAACGAGCTTTCGGACGAGTAGATGTGATAGGGCAGCGCCTCCATCAGCGTTGATTGGAAGCCCGAGAAGGGGTCGGGCACGTGGCCCGCGAAGGTGGGGTAGAATGCAAAGACCGTGACGATCAGGAACAGGACAAGCCCGCCCGCCCGGCGCGTGGCCTCGAGGATCAGCGCGAAGAAGACGACCGCGACCCACCGGGCCTGTTCGGGGGCGGCGTATTCCCAGCCCTGGGACAGGTTCTGCTGCGCGGTGGCGACCAGATAGGCGGTCGCGGCCAGTGCCAGCGCCGCCAGAATCCAGTCATACCAGGCCGGGCTTGCGCCCTTGCCGCCGCCGGCGCGGAAAATGATGAAGCTGAGCGCAAGGAAAATGCCGCCCAGAAGATAGAGATAGCGCCCGTCGATCAGGGTCAGCCCGAAGAGATGCAGGTTGAAGAGCTGGTTGACCACCAGCAGGATCGCGGCAAGCGTGCCCAGGATGACCGTGTAGCGGGCCGGGCCGCTGATGCGCTCGGCAGGGCTGCCGCCGTCGATCTCGACCTTGGGCAGAATGATATCGGGACTGCCGGCTGCGGTGTCGGGGTGACGGGCGGGATCTGTGGGTCTGTCGGTCAAGCTCCGAGCCTCCGCAAAAGGGCAGGTGGGCGGCCCGCGCACCCGAAGGGGCGGGCCGCCGCAGGGTCAGTGTCGCCTTAGAACACCAGCTCGAAGCCGCCGGCCTCAAGTGCTGCACGGCGTTTCTCGGTCCAGGCAGCTTCCCAGTCCGAGGGGCCCTCGGCCTTCAGCTCTTCCCAGGCGGCGGCCAGCGCCTCCTGGCGGGCGAGCAGCTTTTCGTTGTGGGCCTGGGCCTCGTCCGTCCAGATGCCGGCTTCCTTGAAATACTTCACCGCGCCCTCGTGGTAGGGGGCGACCCAGTTCAGGTCCTGCTTGTCCAGCGCCCAGCCGTTGATGCCGGGGGCCTTGCCCTTGTACTGGTCGTAAAGCTCAACCATGGCCTTGGTCATGTTGTAGGCCAGGTCGGTGTCGGTCTCGCTGGTGGCGACCAGCACCGGGTAGGCATAACCGGCCCCGGCATAGCCCGGACCGCCGTCGATGGTGGCCCCGACCTTGGCCACGTTCGGCGAGAAGAAGGGCGCGATCTTCTTCATCCGCGCGACGCCGTCCTTGTTCTCGGGGTCGATCGGCGGCCAGATCAGTCCGCGCGGGCTGGACGCAGCCTCGTAGGCCATGCCCGAGTTGGTCGAGGCGAAGGCCGCGTCGACCTGACCCTCGATCAGGCCCTTCCATGAGGCGCCGAAGCCGCCAAAATCAACGCGCTCCACGTCGTCCCAGGTCAGGCCGCCATAGGCGAGATAGGCTTCGGTGTTCACGTTAAGCGCCGGGGCGCCGACGATCCAGGCCACGCGCTTGCCCTTGAGGTCCGAGAATTCCTCGACCCCGATATCGCCGGCAACGCCGACGGCCAGGTTGATGGCGCCGCCGTTGTTGGCCAGCAGCACGCGGATGGGCTGCGGGCCCCAGTTCTCGGCGCCGAACTCGAAGACGCCTTCTTGAGCCATGAAGCTGCCGCCCACGCCCGTGGCCGAGAACTGCACCCGTCCCTGGCGCAGCGGCTCGGTGCGCGAGACGTCGTTCTTGCCCGGCAGCACCCGCAGGTTGATGCCCATGGCATCCTGGAGGGCCGCCCCGATGGCGACCGACTGGTTGTAGCCGGCCGAGCCGGTATCATAGGCCGTCCACGACAGCTGTTTCGGAAGCTGGATGTGGCTTTCGGCGGCGGCAGAGCCGGCGCCAAGCGCCAAAGCGCCCACCATGGCGATGATCTGATGTCTCACGTTGTCTCCTCCCTGTGACACGGTCAGCGTAGAGCAAATCCTGTGGCGCTCAAACACGGAAGACGGCGCCGTCTTTTGTTTTGCGGAATTGCATTTCGCATAGCGATTTACTAGAAGCCGAGACAGATTGTGTCAAGCGAACGGGGGAGGACGTAGGCGATGCGTGCAGCCGATCATCTTGTGGACTGTCTGGGCGCCCAGGGCGCGGACAGGCTTTTCTGTGTTCCGGGCGAAAGCTACCTGGCCCTTCTGGACGCCTTGCGCGACAGCGACCGGATCGCGACGGTGGTCTGCCGCCACGAGGGGGGCGCCGGGCTGATGGCCGTGGCCGATGCCAAGCTGACGGGGCGCGCGGGGCTGGTTGCGGTCAGCCGCGGTCCCGGGGCGACCAACGTCTCCATCGCCGTCCACCTGGCGCAGCAGGACGCCGTGCCGCTGGTGGTGCTGATCGGGCAGGTCGCCCGATTCGAGCGCGGTCGCGGCGCCTTCCAGGAGGTCGACTATTCCCAGATGTTCGGCGGCATCGCCAAGGGCGTGTGGGAGGTCAGCGACCCCGCTCAACTGGCCGAGACGGTAGCCCGTGCCTTCCACGTCGCCGCCAGCGGCACCCCCGGCCCGGTGATCCTGTCGCTGCCGGAGGACATGCTGGGCGACGCGGTCTCGGCCCCCGTCATCGCGCCCCAGCCGACGCCCGTCGCCGGCGTCTCCCGGCAGGAGCTGGCGCGGGTCGGCGCGCTGCTTTCCCGCGCCAGCCGACCGCTGATCATCGCCGGCGGCGGCCTGGCCGCGCCCGAGGGGCGGCAGGCGCTGGCCGCGCTGGCAAAAGCCCACGGCATCCCCGTGGCGCTGACATTCAAGCATCAGGAAATCTTCGACAACTCCTCGCCCCTCTATGCCGGGCACCTAGGCTTCAAGATCCCGAAACCCCATGTCGACCTGTTGGCGGACGCGGATCTGGTGCTGGCCATCGGCACCAGACTGGGCGATGTGCCGACCCAGGGCTACAGCTTCCCGCGTGCCCCTGAACCGGACCAGCCCCTGGTCCATGTCTGGCCCGACGCCGAGGTGCCGGGCCGCGTCTTCCGGACCGAGGTGGCGCTGGTCTGCGCGCCCGCGGATTTCTGCACTGCCCTGGCGGCCGAAGCGCGCGGTGACGCTCCTGACCGCGCCCCCTGGCAGGCACGGATCAGGGAATTCATGCAGGGGGTCGCCGATTACAGCCCCCGGGCGATGGAGGACGGGCTCGATTTCGGCGCGGTCGCCTCGGCCCTGGCCCGGGCCGCCCCGCCTCAGACGATCGTGGTGACGGATTCGGGCAATTTCTCGGGCTGGGTGCACAGGGTCTGGCCCTGGACCGGCGAAGAGCTTGCCGTGGGTTCCGTCGGCGGCGCGATGGGGCTGGGCGTGCCCGGCGCCGTCGCCGCCGCCATGCGCCATCCCGACCGCTGCGTGCTGGGTTTCGTCGGCGACGGCGGCGTGCTGATGACCGGCAACGAGCTTGCAACCGCCATGGCCCAGGGCGCGCGGCCCCGGATCGTGATCTCCGACAATGGCACCTACGGAACCATCCGCCTGCATCAGGAACGGGATCACCCGGGCCGGGTGGCGGGCACCGACCTGGTCAATCCCGACTTTGCCCAATGGGCGCGCAGCTTCGGTGCCGGGGGCTTTGTCGTGGGGCAGGGCGACGATGTCGATGCCGTGGTCCGCGACTTCCTGGCCCACGACGGGGCGGCCGTTCTGCATGTGCGCGCCAGCGCCCAGGCCATCTCGGCCTTCGCCACGATCGACGAGATCAACCGCCGCGCCACCGCCTCCCGCGCCTGAACTTGAAAGGAAACGACCCGATGCCCGAAGCCTTCATCTGCGATTACGTCCGCACTCCGATCGGCCGCTTCGGCGGCGCGCTTGCCCCCGTGCGCACCGACGATTTGGGCGCCGTGCCGATCCGGGCCCTTGTGGCGCGCAACCCCGGGGTGGACTGGGCCGTCCTCGATGACGTGATTTACGGCTGCGCCAACCAGGCGGGCGAGGACAATCGCAACGTGGCTCGCATGGCCGCCCTGCTGGCGGGCCTGCCGGTCGAGGCGCCGGGCGTCACCGTCAACCGCCTGTGCGGCTCGGGCATGAACGCGGTGACCGACGCGGCCCGCGCCATCCGCGCGGGCGAGGCCGAGCTGATGATCGCCGGCGGGGTCGAGAGCATGTCCCGCGCCCCCTTCGTCATGCCCAAGGCCGAGACCGCCTTTTCCCGCAACGCCGAGATCCACGACACCACCATCGGCTGGCGCTTCGTCAACCCGGTGATGAAGGCGCAATACGGCATCGATTCCATGCCCGAGACGGCCGAGAACGTGGCCGAGGATCACGGCACCGCCCGCGCCGACCAGGACGCGCTCGCCCTGCGCTCGCAGGAGCGTGCGGCCGCGGCCCAGGCCTCGGGCCGCCTGGCGAAGGAAATTGTCCCGGTAGAGATCCCGACCCGCAAGGGGGACCCGGTGATCGTCAGCGAGGACGAGCATCCCCGCGCCACCAGCCTTGAAAAGCTGGCCGCCCTCCGCGCCCCCTTCCGCCAGGGCGGCAGCGTCACTGCGGGCAACGCCTCGGGCGTCAGCGACGGGGCCGCGGCCCTCGTCATCGCCTCCGAAGAGGCCGCCCGCCGCCACGGGCTCACCCCGATCGCAAGGGTCCTGGGCGGTGCTGCCGCGGGCGTGGCGCCCCGCGTCATGGGCATCGGTCCGGTCCCGGCCGTCGAACGACTCAACGCTCGGCTGGGCCTCTCGATGGCCGATTATGACGTGATCGAACTCAACGAGGCCTTCGCCGCCCAAGGCCTCGCGGTGCTGCGCGGCCTCGGCGTCGCGGATGAAGATGCCCGGGTCAATCCCAATGGCGGTGCCATCGCGCTGGGTCACCCGCTGGGCATGTCGGGCGCGCGCCTTGTGGGCACCGCCGCGCTCGAGATGGCGCTTCAGGGCCACCGCCGGGCGCTTGCCACCATGTGCGTGGGCGTGGGCCAGGGCATCGCGATCGCACTGGAACGGGTCTGACCCTTCCCGCCCGGGGCCAGTCTCATTGTCGGATAAATATCCCCGCCGGAGGCGTCACCGCTTCCGGCGGTCCTTCAGCGGGCGCACCAGCCCCTCCTGCGCGACGCTGGCCACCAGCACCCCCTCGGCGGTATAGATCGCCCCCCGGGTGAAGCCCCGCGCATGGCCCGCAAAGGGGCTGTCCATCGCGTAAAGGTGCCATTCATCGAACCGCACCGGGTTATGGAACCAGATCGCGTGGTCGAGGCTGGCGGTCATGATGTTGCCGGTGACGTAGGATTCGCCGTGGGGCCGGAGCGAGGCGCCCAGCAGATACTTGTCCGAGGCATAGGCCATCAGGCACTGGTGCAGGGCCGCCGGCCCCTCGACCGGGCGCGCGACCCGGAACCACCAGGCATGGGTTCCGTCGGCCGGGCTCGGGTTGACGTAGTCGTAGGGATCGACCGGGCAGGCCTCGATGGGCGAGGGGCGCAGGAAATCGGCGCGCCGCTCCTCGGGCAGGTGCTGGGCCATCCGCTCGCGCTCCTTGCGCCAGTCGGGCAGATCGGCGGGCAGGGGGACGGCGGGCATCGGGTGCTGGTGGCTCTGGCCCTCCTCCTCGACGTGGAAAGAGGCCGCGAGGTTGAAGATCGGCCGCCCGTGCTGGATCGCCACCACCCGGCGGGTGGTGAAGCTGCCGCCGTCGCGGGCGCGGTCGACCTCGTAGATCACAGGGACCGATGGATCGCCGGGGCGCAGGAAGTAGGAATGCAGCGAATGGCACTGCCGCCCCTCGACCGTGCGATAGGCCGCCGCCAGCGCCTGGGCCACGACCTGGCCGCCAAAGATGCGCCGGGTGGTCTCGCCGCCCTCGCCACGACCGCGAAAGAGGTTCTTCTCCAGGCGTTCGACATCCAGGATGTCCAGCAGGGTCGCGACGGGATCGGTCATGGAAGCTCCGGTGGCTGGGGCAGGAAACTGCCGGTTGGCACCTGTTTACACATACCGCGCCCGGGGGCACAATCGGCGCCAAGACCCGCGAGCGGGCCTCTCGGAGCAGACCCGGAGCAGACCCGGCCGGGCCCGGGATCCGGCCCGGCGGCAGACGCGGTCCGAGGTGCTTGACCTTCGGGGACGGCGAAGGCAACACTTCCGCAGTGCGAAAATCCATTTCGTTCGAGGGAGGAACGGCGTGACGGTCATCGGCAGGCAGATCAGCGATATCCACCCCGCTCAAGGGGTCCCGAAGGGGGAGGGCGCAGAGGCCGAGCCCCTTGCGGACAAAGCGCCCGCGACTGCCCTGCAACCCGCCGCCGTCCCGGATGAGCAGTTCATCGACCTGCCTGCCGCGATCCGCCGCCACGCCGCCGAGAATCCCGGCGCCCCGGCGCTGGTCGCCGAGGATCAGGTGCTGGACTGGGCCGGATTCGGCGACCGGGTGGCCCGCACGGCACGCCTGCTGGAGGGGCAGGGGGTGCGGCCGGGCGATGTGGTCGCCAGTCTCGCCGGCACCTCGCCCGACCATGTGGTCGTCTACATGGCGAGCCTGTGGCTCGGGGCCTGCATGGCGCCCCTGCCGCTGGGCGCCCACCCGGACGCGCTGGCGGGGATGGCCAATGATTGCGGGGCCGGGGTGATCCTCGCCGATGCCGAACAGGTGCCGCTTGCCTCGGGGCTGAGCATCGCCACGGTGATCGACCTGTCCACCCTCGACAAAGCCCTCGCCACCCTCGCGCCGCTGCCCCCGCGCACGGCGTCGCCCGGTGATGCCTTCGATATCATCTACAGCTCGGGCACCACCGGCACGCCCAAGGGCATCCAGCACGACCACCGCTTCCGCTCGCGCCAGAACATCCGGCTGAAGGGCTACGGGCTGGGCCGGGACAGCGTGGCGCTTGTCTCGACCCCCGTCTATTCCAACACCACCCTCGCGCTGCTTCTGCCGATGATCGCCCACGGCGGCCGGATGGTCCTGATGCGCAAGTTCAACGAGGAACGCTTTCTCGAGCTGTGCGAGGCCCACCGCGTCACCCACATGATGCTGGTTCCGGTCCAGTATCGGCGCCTCCTGGCCCATCCCCGTTTCGACGCTTTCGATCTGACCTCCTGTCAGGTGAAACTGTCCACCAGCGCGCCGCTGACCCCCGATCTGGTGCGCGACGCGCTGGCCCGCTGGCCCGGCCGGCTGGTCAACATCTACGGCATGACCGAGGGCGGGGTCAGCGCGATCCTGGATTGCGGGGCCTTTCCCGACAAGCTGCACACCGTCGGACGGGCGATCAACGGCGCGGTGATCCGCATCCTCGATGCCGAGGGCAACGCCCTGCCGCCCGGCGAGGTGGGCGAGGTGGTCGGCCATTCGCCCACCATCATGACCGGATACCGCAACGCGCCCGACAAGACCCGCGAGGCCAGCTGGCGCAGTCCCGACGGGCTGGATTTCATCCGCTCTGGCGACATGGGCAAGCTGGACGAGGATGGCTTCCTGGTGCTGCTGGACCGCAGCAAGGACATGATCATCTCGGGCGGGTTCAACATCTACGCGGTGGACCTTGAGCGGGTGCTGCTGGAGCATCCGGACGTGGTCGACTGTGCGGTCATCGGCATCCCCAGCGCCCGCTGGGGCGAGACGCCGCTGGGCCTGGTCGTGGCGCGCCCCGACTCAGGCGTGACGCCCAAGCAGATCTGCGAATGGGCCAACGCGCGGCTGGGCAAGATCCAGCGGCTTTCGGCGGTGGAACTGCGGGCGGAGCTGCCCCGCTCGTCCATCGGCAAGGTGCTCAAGCGCGAGCTGCGCGCGCCCTACCTGGCGGCGGCACCGGAATGAGGGCGCGATGAACGCCCCCCCGCGCGAGCCTGCCGCGATCGCCCCTGTCGACGAAGGGCCCAGCTTCACCATCGGCGGCAACGTGGACCTGCCGCCGGCCTGGCCCGCCCACCTGCCAGCCGCGGTTCAGGTGCCGTTGCGCCCGATCTCCGAGAACCTGTCGCGCACGGCGGCGCGCCTGCCGGACAAGCCCGCGATCCACTATTACGGTGCCACGCTGAGCTATGGCGCGCTGGCCGGGCGGGTCGAGGCGCTGGCCGGCTGGATGCAGCGTGTGGCGGGCGTGGCCAAGGGCGACCGGGTGCTGCTTTACATGCAGAACAGCCCGCAGTTCGTCACCGCCTATTACGCCATCCTGCGGGCCGACGCGGTGGTGGTGCCGGTCAACCCGATGAACCGCACGGCCGAGCTTGCGCATCTGGCCCGGGACACCGGCGCGCGGCTGATCGTGCTGGGCCAGGAACTGCTGGACCACGCAGCCCCGCTGCTGGGCGAGGCGGTTGGTCACGGCCTTGTTTGCGCCTATGCCGACGCGGCCGGCGCCGATCGCGACGACCTGCCGGCGCCGCTGAACCGCGGGGCGCTGGCCGACTATGGCCTGACGCATGTCACCCGCTGGGATGACGCGCTGGGCGCGGGCCATGCGCCGGGGCCGCAGGTCGCCGGACCCGATGACCTGGCGGTGATCCCCTACAGCTCGGGCACGACGGGTCTGCCCAAGGGCTGCATGCACAGCCACCGAACGGTGATGGTCACGATGGCGGGCGGGTTGGCCTGGAACCCGATCCGCTCGGGCGCGCCCTCGCTGGTGTCGCTGCCGCTCTTTCACGTGACGGGCATGCAGAATTCGATGAACGGTCCGATCCTGGCGGGGGAGACCATGGTCATCATGACCCGCTGGGACCGGCGCCTGGCCTGTCGCCTGATCCGCCAGCACAAGGTCGCGCGCTGGCGCAGCATCACCACCATGGCCATCGACCTGGTGAGCGATCCGGAACTGGACCCGCAGGACCTTGCCAGCCTCGAGATGATCGGCGGCGGCGGGGCGGCGATGCCCTCGGCCGTGGCGCGCCGCCTGCGAGAGCTGACGGGGCTGGATTACATCGAGGGTTACGGCATGTCCGAGACCATCGCCGCCACCCATATCAACCCGGTGACCGCGCCCCGCCTGCAATGTCTGGGGCTGGCCGTGTTCGGCGTGGATGCGCGGATCATGGACCCCGAGACGGGGGCCATCCTGCCCCATGACACACCGGGAGAGATCATTATCCACGCGCCCCAGGTGATGCTGGGATACTGGAACAACCCCGCCGCGACCGAGGCCGCTTTCGTCACCATCGACGGCAGGCGGTTCCTGCGGACGGGCGATATCGGCATGCGCGATGCGGAGGGGTATTTTCACATGACCGATCGCCTCAAACGCATGATCAACGTCTCGGGCTACAAGGTCTGGCCCAGCGAGGTCGAGGCGATGATGCACGAACATCCCGACCTGACCGAGGTCTGCGTGGTCGGCCGCCCCGATCCGCGGCGGGGCGAGGCGGTGATCGCCTATGCCGTCGCACGCGCGGGCGTGGCGGGAACGTCGGAGAAGGGGGCGGATGTCATGGCGTGGTGCCGCGACCGGATGGCGGCCTACAAATGCCCTGCCGAGGTGCGTTTCCTGGCGGCGCTGCCCCGCTCCTCGACCGGCAAGGTCCAGTGGCGCGAGTTGCAGGAACAGGGCGGAGCGGCTCTTTAGGCCGGAAAAGAAGACCGGGGCGGCGCGGGGCCGCACCCGGTTCCGTGGAAAAACTCAGCGCTCGAACAGATCGAACGAGCTTTCGCGCCAGTGCAGGTGATCGAACAGGATGCCGATCAGCGCCATGACGAGGTTGCCGATGAAGGCATAGACCAGCGTGGCGGTCAGAAGGGAGAAGCCACCGGCCCAGACAGCGGTTCCGGCAGTCAGGCCCAGGGCGATGCCGGCGAGGGTGAAGGTGACGAACATGGGGTTACTCCTAGAGGGCTGCGCCTTTCGGCAAATTGACTAACATCCTTTTAACAAGGGGCCTCGGTGCCCCGCATCTCGGCAAAAGGCGATCCGGCAGAGCGGTCGGGCAGGCGCCCTATCCCAAAGGAGAGGGGCGCGACGCGAAGGGGGGCGCCTCCTGCCGGCCTGCGCCGGGAACCCACGTGGTGGGGCGGATTTTGCGGGCCGGGGCGGACGCGGCCGAGTCGTCCAGGGGTTGCCTCGCGACTCAAGATGTCTGCCCCGGACGGCTGCACGCGCACCGTGGCGCGCGGCGACCCGGTATAGGAGCGTTCTGGGACGGGGATCACAGGCCGGGGAGGCATATCCTTTTGGACAGGCCAATTCGCCCATTGCGCCAAGTGCCTGTTCCAACGAGATATTTCGGACGCGGCCGCATCAGGCTATGGTGAATTCAGGAGCCGGAAGTTGGTTTCGTAACGAGCATCGCAGTAGTGGTTCAACCTTTCCAGTTCCCTCCCCTGGATCATCACTGTGCGAATTGGCGCCACTGGCGTTACAGGCCGAAGAAGTCGCCTGGCGTAGCGGTCCGGGACATTTCCAACGAGGAATGATCCCGGGCCACCTGCTTCGATCCCGCGGAAGAAATCGCGGGATCGGGGCCTTTTCCGTTTCAGCCTAGAATATATGTGCCTCTGGGCGCCGACAGGCGACCCAGTGCCATGGCCCCGCCTTGGCCGGTCAGGGGGGCAGCAGCGCCCTAACATCCCCATGCGCGCCGGGGTCAGCTTGCGGCGGCGATGCCCGCGCGGGTTTCGGCCCAGACCCTGTCGAGGTCTCCTGCGATCCGCACGGCGCCGGCGGCGTCCTCGGATTTGCAGGCGGTCTCGAGGGACTTGAGATGCTGGTGCATCTCGCGGGCGCCAAAGGTGCCGCAGGACCCGGCCATGCGGTGGGCGGCGGCCTGAACCTGGGAAAGCCTGCCTTGCTCGGCATCGCTGCGCATGGCGGCGATCAACTCGTCGCCCTCGGCCTCGAACCGCTCCAGCTGCAGGCTCAGCTTCTCCTGACCCAACAGCGAGGCGATGTCGCGGAACTGCTCCAGGTCGATCATCTTCGCGGGGTCGATCCCGTTCGCGTGGGGTTTGGGGGCGTCCGTATCCGGCATCTGGTCCGTCTCATCCTCGGGGCGGGCTGTCTCGGGGCCGTCCGTCTCCTGCGGCCCGGGCACTTCGGCCATCAGTGTCCGGATATCGGCCCGGCGCAAGGGTTTGATGAGGCATCCCGCCATGCCGGCGGCCAGGAACTTGGCCCGCTCCTCGGGCATGGCGTGGGCGGTCACCGCGTAGATCGGGGTCGCCGCCGACAGCCCGCGCGAGTCCTGGATCATCTGGGTCGCCTTCACCCCGTCGAGGTTGGGCATGCTGATGTCCATCAGGATCAGGTCGTAATGGTTGCGCGATGCCTTGTGCACCCCCTCGAACCCGTCCTCGGCCAGGTCGACATGGTGGCCGTCGCCGCTGAGCATGACGTGCAGCAGCTCGCGGTTGACCTCGTTGTCCTCGACCACCAGCACGCGGCGGGGAACGATCGGACGCTCGGCCTCAGCCTCGGCGAGGGGGGCTTCTGCCTGTCCGCCGACGGTCTTGGGCACCTCGACGGTGAAGGTAAAGGTCGAGCCGCGCTTGGGCGCGCTTTCGACGCTCAGCCGGCCACCCATCGACGCCACCAGCCGGCGCGCGATGCCCAGGCCCAGGCCCGTTCCGGTCGACGTCCGCTCATAGGCGCTGTCGACGGTGACGAAATCGTCGAAGATCCGCTTCTGATCCTCTTCCGAGATGCCGATGCCGGTGTCCGAGACGGCGAAGGACAGTTGGCAGGTGTCGGGATTGTCCGTCGGCGCGGCCTGGACGTCGACCTCGACCCGGCCGCTGGTGGTGAACTTGATGGCATTGCTCATCAGGTTCAGCAGGATCTGGCGCAGGCCGCGCGCGTCGCAGTTGATGCTGGGATCCTCCAGCCCGCTGATGTTCCAGCCGATCCTGGTGTTCTGCCGGTCGGCCAGCGCACGCAGGTTCTGGCACAGCGCCTCCAGCATATCGGCCAGGTCCACGGGTTCCATTCGGTCGCCCTGCTGGTTGGCATCGATCCGCTCGATGTCCAGCACGTCGTTGATATGGCCCAGCAGGATCTCGGAGGAGGCGTTGGCGATCTGCAGGAAATGGCGCTGCCCGTCGTTCAGGGGCGTGTCGGCCAGAAGGTCCAGCGACGAAATGATGCCGTTGAGCGGCGTGCGCATCTCGTGGCTCATCACCGCGAAGAACTTGGATTTCTCGCGATAGGCGGCCAGGGCGCTGTCGCGGGCCTCGTGCAGCTCGGCGCGGTTGGCAACTTCGTCGGTGATGTCGCGGATGTAGGAGATGAAGTTGATGCCCTTCTCGCCGGGCACGGCGGTGATCGAGGTCTCGGTCTGGAATTCGTGCCCGTCGGCGTGCAGTGCGACCAGGTTCAGCCGCCCCGCATCGACGATCTGCGAGCTGCGCGTGTCGAGAAAGCGCGCCATGCCCGAGGTATGGGCCTCGCGGAAGCGTTCGGGGATGATGACATCGGCCAAGGAGCGGCCCAGGACATCGGCGCGGGCATGGCCGAAGACCTTTTCGGCCGAGCCGTTGAAATCCATGATCAGCCCCTGCTCGTCGATGACGATGATCGCGTCGAGCGAGGCCTTCAGCGTCGAGGCCAGCCGCTCGTTGCCCCGGGCGATGATCCGGGTCTTGCGGTTCAGCTCGGACTTCTGAAGCAGCAGGATCGCGAAGGCCAGCATCAGCGCGATCATCACGATCAGCGCGACGAAGGCGATCGCCTTCAGCAGGTTGGTGATCTCCAGGCGCTGGTTGTCCGAGATCCGGGCCTTGATCGGCACGGACTTGAGCGCAATCTCGCGCGGCAGGGCCGAGATCTCGGCCAGGCGCCGGTCCAGGCGGGGCAGGGTGGCGATCAGCATCGCGTCGTCGCCGTCCATGGCCGGGGCCATCTCGTGCAGGAACATCTTGATCGCGTCCTGATGGTCCCTGAGCTCCTGGTCGCGGAAGAAGATTTCGGCGTCCTTGCTGTCCTCAAGGACGTAGACCCGGCTGTAGAAAATGTCGAAGGCCTTGCGCAGGTCGTCCAGGGCGGTGGCGGGGTCGGGCACGACCCCCGGCATGGCCCCCGGGCCAACGCCCGGCTCGACCGGGGCCGCCTCGCTGTCGGCGCCGGCGGTCGCGGGGGGGCGCGACTGGGCAACCTCGACCGCCTGCCGGGCCTGTTGTTCGGCATTCATCAGCTTGAGGAAATCGACCTCAAGCTGGGTCAGGTTCCACTGGGAATTGTCATGCGGCGCCTCGCGCAGCTTGTCGAACCTGTCGGTCAGGGTGGCCGACAGGTAGAAGGTGATGATGACGCCGATCAGGATCACCGATCCGATGGCCAGTCGCATGAGGGTCATCCGGCGCTCCGCCTCGGGCGGGGGCGCCAGGCCCGGAACCGGGGGGGCGGTGTGCTTCACGCGACTACCCCGCAACCAGGGTGACAAGCTGCCAGATGCTGCGGTTGTAGATGGCTTCGGTCCGGTACTTCGCGTCCGACCCGTAGGAGTAGACGATCCAGAGCGGTCCCTTGTCGCGGCGCGACATGGCTTGACCGTTCATGGTGTAGGCGACGATGGGCCCGTTCTCGATCGCGTCCGAGAGCGGGATGTCGACCCGGTAGTCGTTGATCGCGCTCGCGCCCAGAATCTCGCCCTCGATGCCCAGCTCCTCGACCAGGGTCTTCAGCTCGACCCCGACAAAGCTCTGGCTGCCCTTGGTCCAGATGGTTTCGGTCTCGAAGGAGACGGCGGGCAGGGCCTTGAGCATCTCCATGTCGAAGCTGGCCGCGCCGTCGCCATTGGTGCGGGCGATCTTGCCGGTGACCGTCAGCACCACCTCGCCCGTGGGCGCGGGCAGGGCCGTGCCCGGGTCCGCGGCCAGGGCGGGCAGGGCAGCACCGGCGCCCAGGGTCAGTCCGGCCACCATCAGTCCGGCCGCGACGACACGGCGGCCAAACAGCTCGCCCGATCGGGGTGCGCGGAACCCGTCCGAGGACTGGTTGGAGCGGGCGGGATGGCGGGGCGTGGAACGGTGGGACATGGGCTGCTCCTGCATCAACGACGGCGAACTGGTAACATGTGCGCCAATTCCGGCGGCACTCGGGCAGAGTAACCCCGGCGGACGAATATTCCACATGATCAGGAGAATATGGTATATATACGAATGGGTAGGTGGGCCGTCGCAGGCGTATCGGTTGACCTATCAAGGGGTTGTCCGTCCCCATTCGTAAATGTAATTTCCAAGTTGTGTTCGCGACCAGAAGGGCTTGTCCACAAATCGCCCCGATCCCGCGTTAATGATGAGTACCGGCGAAGGCATTACCCTTCGTTTGTTCTAGGAAAGGCAGGTTATGAAAGTATTGCTGGCCGACGACCACGACCTGGTGCGCGAAACCATCGCGGCCTTTCTCGAAAGCGACGAAGGGACCAGCGTCACCGCGGTCTCGACCCTGGACGAGGTGATCGACGCCATCGGCGACGAGGCCGCGTTCGACATCGTTCTGCTGGATTTCGAAATGCCGGGAATGAACGGCCTGGAAGGGCTGGGCAAGGCGCAGGCGCGGATCGGCAAGACGCCGGTCGGCCTGATCTCGGGCACCGCATCGCGCGACGTGGCCGAGAAGGCGCTGGAGATGGGGGCCGCGGGCTTCCTGCCCAAGACGCTGCCGGCGCGCTCGCTGCTCAACGCCGTGCGCTTCATGGCGGCCGGCGAGGTATATGCGCCCGTCGACTTCATGGCCAAGCGCGACGAAGAACCCGAGCATCAGTTCCATTCCACCCTCTCGCCCCGCGAGCAGGAGGTGCTGGTCGGCCTGACGCAGGGCCTCTCCAACAAGGAAATCGCCCGGGATCTGAACCTTCAGGAAGTGACCGTGAAGCTGCACGTCAAGACGCTCAGCCGCAAGCTTTCGGCGCGCAACCGCACCCATGCCGCGATGATCGCGAAAGAGACCGGGTTCGTCTGACCCCCTGCCAATCCTGCCCTGACTGAACGCGCGCGTCCCTCGCGCCGCACACCCCCGCATCCGTGACGCAAATTCGCGGGGCGGGGACGATTGTGTTTGCGCCGCCCCGGCCAATCGGTTGGATTGCCCCGGCGGTGACCTGTTCTAGGCGCCGGCCATCACGCCACGACAGGAGCGTCCGAATGTCCCTCTTCGCCGGCCTCAGCGCCTTTCCCCTGACCCCGACGGATGCCGAGGGGCGTCTTGATGCCGATCTTCTGGGCCAGTTCTTGGAAGGGATCGTCGCGGCGAAGGCCGACTCGATCGGGCTTCTGGGCAGCACCGGAAGCTACGCCTACATGGCCCCCGAGGAGCGCCGCCGCGTCCTGCGGGTCGCTGTCGAAAGCGTCGCCGGGCGATGCCCGATCATCGTTGGCGTGGGCGCGGTCGCGACCGGGGTGGCCGAGGATCTGGCGCGGGACGCCCGGGAGGCGGGGGCCGACGGGCTTCTGCTGGCGCCCGTATCCTACCAGGCGCTGACCGAGGAGGAGGTTTTCGTGCATTTCCAGGCCGTTGCCAGGGCGGGGAAGCTTCCCTTGTGCATCTACAACAACCCCGGCACGACCCATTTCACCTTCAGCGACGCGCTTGTCGCGCGGCTGGCGGGGGTGTCGGGCGTGCAGGCGATCAAGATGCCGCCGCTGGCGGGGGCCGATTACGCGGCCCAGTCAGCGCGCCTTCAGGCCATCACGCCCCGGGACTTTGCCATCGGCCACAGCGGCGACTGGGACGCGCGCGCGGCGCTGCTGGCGGGGGCGGAATGCTGGTACAGCGTGGTGGCGGGCCTGCTGCCCGGCCCGGCGGTGGCGCTGGCCCGCGCCGCGCAGGCGGGCGACCGGGACGAGGCAGGGCGGATCGACGAGGCGTTTCAACCGCTCTGGGCCCTTTTCCGGCGCTTCGGCAGCTACCGGGTGATGTATCTTCTGGCGGAGTTGCTGGGCCACGGCGCGTTGCAGCCGCCGCGCCCCGTCCTGCCCCTGCCGGAGGCCGAGCGGGAGGCGGTGGGCGCCGCGCTGGACAGCGTGAAGGCGCTGCGCCCGGCCTGATCTGGTGGCGGCCTAGCCGCGCCCCCGCCTTATCGACGCGGGGCGCGGCAGCCTGTCAAAGGCCGTATTGCTCACGGGCGTAGTCGCCCAGGCCGACGGCGTCGAGCTTGTCGAGCGGTGCCAGGAACGTGACCTGGATCACCCCCGGGGCGCGCCCGATCTCGATGGCGCCGTTGACGGTGGCGCGGTTGCGCACCTCGGCGACGGACATGTCCAGCAGCTTGGCCGCCCGTTCCAGCCCGTTCTCGATGGCAGCGTTCAGGTTGGCTGCCGTGCCCACGACCGAGATGGGCGCCAGCGGCGCGATTTCCTTGACCGCCCAGCGGTCGGCCAGGCGGCGACCCTTGGCGATCTCGGCCTCGGTAAAGGGGCGGGCGAGGGGGGGAAGATCCTCCTCCAGCGGGAACAGGACCGGCCCGTCCAGCGGATAATCCTTCACCACCTCGACCTGAAGGGTGACGCTGCCCGAGACATCCATCGTGTGCCCGGCGATCTCTCCGTCGCCCTGGCCTGCGTGCATGTCGCCCATGTAGATCCCGGCGCCCGGGACCTTGACCGGGGCGATCAGGATGGCGCCGGCGCGCACGGCGTCAATGTCCATGTGGCCGTCGGTCTTGTGCTCGGCCAGTTGCTCGGGGGTGATGGCATAGTCATGGGGCGCGCCGACCAGGAAGGCCCCGAAATCGCCCGCGTTGTGACTGTCGGGCATGGGCATCGAGGGGCAGGTGCCCAACTGTCCCATGAAGGGGCGCATGCGGATCAGGGTGCCCGGCATGTCCGAGGGCGCGTAATGCAGGATCGAGTGCTGGCGGCTGCCGTCGGGAAGGGCCGCGAAATGGTCGGCCTGGCCGGCGATCTTCTCGGCCGCGGCCTTGGGCACAGTCAGACCGACGCTGCGGGTGTCGTCGAAGGTGACGGTATAGCCGTGGACGATCTCGAACGGGGTGACGGGGTTGCCGCAGGCGTCGCAGCGCACGGATTTCTGCCCGACCCCCTCGACATGGGTTTCGGGCCAGACGGTATCGCATTCGGGGCAGCGGGCGGCGACGTAGGGATCGCCCAAGCAGAACCCCTCGGGAGAGCTGTCGTGCCCCGAGGCCGTGGCGGTCGAGGTGACGGTGATGTCGCGGATGCGGATGGCGATGCCGTCGCCCACCTCGGCCCCCTCGACATAGACGGGGCGCGTGACCTCGTGCCCGCCGCGCAGGCGCGGGGTGATCATGGGGCCCCAGCAGCCGGGCGCGGTGTTCGCGATGATGGTGCCGCCGCTCTGGACCGGGCCCAGCATCGGCTGGGCAGGGTCGAGGACGCTGTTGGTGAATTCCTGCACGACGACGCTGCGGCGCGCGGCGGTCGAGGAGGGGGTGTTACCATCGGGCATGGGGGGACTCCTTTGACGGGATGTGCGGGCGGGCCTGGCCGCCCCGGGGAAAGCAATGCGTGCGCCTTGAACCGGCGCGGAAAAAATCGGTGAAGGGGCGCAAAGATTGCCCGTCCTGGCGGCAGGCTAGCGGAAAGCTGACGCTGGGGAAACAGCGACTTCGGCCCCATAGGCGGCGCCCCGCGCGGGGGTCCGCCATGGCACGGAAAGCCCCGCGCCCACGCTTTGGCACGAACGACAGGGGGCGGACCCGGCGGCCCGCCCCCGGCGCGCCACGGGCGCGCGCGATGTTACCGGACAGGCTCCGGCAGGATCAGTCGAACATGTCGGGCTGATCCTCGACCAGCTGGCCCCAGATCGTCTGGAAATGCAGCCAGCCGATATATTCGCTGCCCACGTGTTCGCGGCTGTAGCGGGCGCGGTCAGGCTTGACATAGGTGGGCTGGATCCCCGAGGCCGCGATGTCGAGCTGCTGCTGGCAGCAGCGTTCCAGAGCGATGAACCAGAAGGCCGCCGCCTCGATGCTGTGGCGGCTGGCGGTCAGCAGGCCGTGGTTCTGGTGAATGGCGGCCTTCACCCCCTTGAATGCCTTGGCCACGTTCGAGCCTGCGTGGTTTTCGACCGCGACGGCGCCGGCCTCGTCACCGATGATGACGTGATCCTCGAAGAAGGCGCAGGCATCCTGGGTGATCGGCTCGATCGGCAGGCCGGTGGCGGCCCAGGCGGTGCCATAGACGGTGTGCGCATGGCACATGGCGATGATGTCGGGATGTTCCTCGTGCACGTTGGCGTGCAGCACGAAGCCCGCGCGGTTGACGGCGTGGTTGCCCTCGATCACCGTGCCCTTGTGATCGACCAGGATCAGGTTGGACATCTTCACCTTGGCGAAATGCACGCACATGGGGTTGGTCCAGTAAAGCTCGGGGCGCTCGGGGTCGCGCACGGTCAGGTGACCGGCGAAGCCATAGTCGAACCCCTGCTGGTCGAAGGCGCGGCAGGCGGCGACCAGCCGTTCCTTGCGGTGGCGGCGCTCATCCTCGAAATTGTCGAATTCGGGAAGCTCGGGGTAGATCAGCCCTTCCTGCTCGGGCTGGTAGATGGAGACGCGGTTGCCAAGGTCAAGCATGTCGGGTCCTTTCGGGGTTGGCGGCTTCTGGCCGGGGCGGCGCCGGGTCGGGCCGCCGATATGCCCCGAAGGATCGGATGTTGCGGCACAATCGGTCAACGAAGCGCTTGCAATAAGTCTTATCCCTTTCCCGGCAGGTCGATTGGCGCTGTAATGGGGCGGATCGCGCGCCGGCAGACCGGCGCGGCGCAAAGCGGAGGGGCACGGTGAAGGACGACAGGCTGATCGCGATGCGCGTGTTTCTTGCCGTGGCCGAGACCGGGGGCTTCACCACGGCCGCCCGCGCCCTCAATGTCTCCCAGCCCTTCGTCAGCCAGACCATCCAGAGGTTGGAGGACCGGCTGGGCGCGCGGCTGCTGCACCGCACCACCCGGGGACACCGGCTGACGCCCGCGGGCGAGCGGTTCATCGACGGCTGCCGCGAGGCCGTTCAGGCCGTCGACGCCGCCGAAGCCGCCTTGCAGGAAGAGACGCGCCAGATCACCGGAGAGCTGCGCGTCTCGGCACCGCTGGCCTTCGGGATGGACCGGGTGACGCCGTTGCTTCCGGCTTTCCTCGAGCAGCATCCGAAACTGTCGCTGGACCTGCGTCTTACGGACGAAAGCGTCAACCTGATCGAGGACAGGATCGATGTGGCGATCCGGATGGGGCGGCTGGGGGACTCGACCCTGATGCACCGGCGCCTGTGCGACCTGCGGCGGATCGTGATCGCAGCCCCCGCCCTGCTGGAGGTGCACGGCCATCCCGAGACGCCGCGCGACCTGGGCGCGATGCCATGCCTGAGCTGGGACGGCGCCCATGAAAAATTGAACCACTGGCCGTTCCTGCGCGACGGCGAGGCCCATGATTTCCATGCTGACGGCCGCTTTCGCAGCAATGACGGCATGTCCCTTTTCCAGATGTGCCTGGCGGGCTTCGGGGTCATGCGCTGTGCTGAGCATCTGGCGCGCCCCGCGATCCGCGACGGCCGCCTGGTGCAGATCCTCGAGGATTTCACCGTCAGCGACGATGGCGCGGTCTTCGCCGTCTTCCTGCCCGAGAGGAACCTGCAACCCCGGCTGCGCAGCTTCATCGACTACATGGTCGACAACCTGCGCGCGCCCGAGTGGTAGCAGACGCGGGGTCGGGGCAGGGCACCTTGCCCAGGCTCAGTCGGCGGCGCGGGCCTCTAGATCGTCCAGGAAAGCCCGGATGCGGCGGGCGTTGGCGCCCCGGTCGATCTGCCCCAGGCGCGAGCGTGAGCGCATGTCGACGCGGCTGCCCTCTCCCTCCTCGGCGGGGGTGACGCGGATCGCGACCTCGTCCTCGAAACCGAAAAGGCGGCTGCGGGCGATGGCCTCGATCTGGTTTTCCGAGGGATCGGCCGACAGCACCTCCCAGCCCCGGGCTTCGACCAGGGCGAGGGCCTCGGAGAAGGCCGCCTCGAAGGGCAGGGGCAGGTCCAGCGGGCGCACGCCGGGGTAGGCCGCGCGCTGGGGTTCGGCGTTGCGCGCGGGATAGTCGCTGGGCGTGACCGTGAACCAGAAGACGGGCGGATTGCCGGTGTCGGTCGAGATGTCGTTGATCGCCGGCGTCGTCACGGTGGCATATTGCCAGGCACCCGCCGCAAGCAGCACCGGCAGCGACAGGATCAACCCCAGCAGCGGGGGCCAGCCGCCGCCCGGCCGGCGCAGCAGCCAGACGATGAGCGCGACGAGCGCCAGGACCACGCCGGCGGCCGAGGCCCAGGCGCCCCAGGCGGCAAGATCCAGCGCCCGGGGCACTGGCCACCAGTCGCGGCGAAAGCCAAGGGCGGCCAGCGCCAGCAGCAGGATCGAGGCGGCGCCGAGAAGGGCGGCGGCCCATCCAAGCAGGGTGGCGGTCGGGTTACGCATCCAAGGTCTCCGAGGGTTTGGCCGGGTTCAGCCGGGGGTGGGTCTCTTCAGACAGCCAGAACAGCAGCCCGCCCGAGACGAACATCGAAAGGGCGACGAACCAGAAGGCCGCTTCGGCCGCGCCGGTCAGGCTGGCGGCCAGGCCGAGGCCCAGGGCCCCGATCGCATAGCCCAGATCGCGCCAGAAGCGATAGATCCCGATCGCCGAGCCGCGCCATTCGGGGGGCGTGATGTCGGCCACCGCCGCCGAAAGGTTGGGATAGAGCAGCGCCATGCCAAGGCCCGTGATGCCGGCCGAGACCGACCACCACGCCACCCCCTGGCCCAGCACGACCATCGCCACGCCCGCGCCGCAGATCCACATGCCCAGGACATTGGGCCAGAAGCGGCCCACCCGGTCCGAGAGCCGCCCGGTCACAAGCTGCGATCCGCCCCAGACGAACCCGTATGTGCCGACGATCCAGCCGACCTCGGTCAGGCCCGCGCCACGCCCGGCCAGAAAGACCGGGAACAGCGCCCAGACCAGTGCGTCGACGAATTTCTCGACCAGTCCCGCCTGGGAGATGGCGAAAAGGCGCGGGTCGCGCCAGCTCATCACTGCGAAGACCTGGGCGGTGGTGGGGCTGGCCGGCAAGCCCTGCGGGTAGCGGGGCAGGTTGGCGGGGGGCGCGGCCTTGTGCGCGGCGCTTTCGGCGCGGGCCCAGGCGCGCGTGTCGCGGACCCCGATCACGGTCAGCAGAAGGCCTGACAGAACCACCGCCAGCCCGAACAGCAAAAGGCCCGTCCGCGCGCCCAGCCACTCTGCGGCATAGGCGGTCAGGATGCCCGCCAACGCCACGCCGACATAGCCCGAGAATTCGTTCAGGCCCATGGTCAGGCCGCGTTCCTCGGCGCGGGTGATGTCCAGCTTGGCGGTCTGGGTCATCGACCAGCAGAGGCCCTGGTTGATCCCCAGAAGCACGGTCGCGGCCACGATCCAGTTCCAGTCGGGGGCGGCCCAGATCATCACCGGGATCGGCAGGGCGGCGACCCAGCCCCACAGCAGCACCCGCTTGCGCCCGATCCGCTCGGACCAGCTTCCGGCGACGAAGTTCATCACCGCCTTGACCAGGCCGAAGACCACCACGAACGAGGTCAGCAACAGGAACGAGCCACGGGCCAGCCCGAATTCGGACTCGGCCAGGGCAGGGACGACGGTGCGGGTCATGCCGATGGCAAGCCCGACCAGCATGACCTGGATCAGCTGGTGGATCACCTGGTCGAGGTTCTCGCGCAGGCCGTGGCGCAGGGGCGGGGTGTTCGGGGTCATGGCGGTCGCCTTCGAGTTGGGCTGTCTCTATACAATCAATGATTCACTTGAATGATGTAGCGTGCGACCCGCGCCTGTGCAAATCCAAAATGCGCCTCGGCGCTTTCCGGCCCCTCAAAGCGCGGGTCGACGGGCGGGGTTGCCCGGGCGGGCCCTGCCGGGATAGACGTTATCTTAAGGCTTTTGACGTCACCAAGAACGCCCAAGAGAAGGCGCATGATGCAAGACGAGCGGACAGCGAAAAGATGACGATGGCACGTGCATTCGCGCGGCACTTCGTGGCGCTCGTGCTTTGTCTGGGGCTGGTGACTTGGCTGGTGATGCCCTCGGCCTCTCACGCGCCCAAGGTGGTCGAGGCGCTGAGCCTCCAGGCAGAGATCCTGGCCGAGCATGGCCACGTGCACGATCTTGACCGAGATGTGGTCTGGGCCCTGCACGGCCACGGGCACGACGGGGCCGATCACGACCACAGCCCGGCGATGATGGCGGCGCCACCGCGCGCCCACCGACCGTTCCGCAGCCACCGCGCCGAATGGCGGCTTCGGCCCGGACCCAAGGGTCCGACCATGGCCTTTCTGATCGAGAGACCTCCGCGCGCCTGAGCCATCAGCGCCCGCGTGCGATCCCCGGCCAGCCCTGTTGGCCGGGCCGCGCGTGACGGCCCCTTCTCAGACCGATCAAAGAAAGACCATTCGGAGTATTTCCATGACCACAGTCCAACGGGGCTGGAGCGATCCCGGCACGCGCCGGATCGCCACCCTGTCCCTTGCCGTGCTGGCCACGCTTGTCCTGAGCGCGGTCCAGGCCGCGGCCCACAACGTCACCGAGGGTGACGCCGGCTACATCCAGGAGATCTGGGGGGTGAACATCATCCCCTTCATGTATCTCGGCGCCAAGCACATGGTGACCGGCTACGACCACATCCTGTTCCTGCTGGGCGTCGTCTTCTTCCTTTACAGGATGAAGGATGTCGCCCTTTACGTCAGCCTGTTCGCGCTGGGGCATTCGACCACGATGCTGCTGGGCGTCTGGTTCGGCTGGGGCATCAACGCCTATGTCATCGACGCGATTATCGGCCTGTCGGTGGTCTACAAGGCTCTGGACAACCTTGGCGCCTATCGCCGCTGGTTCGGGGTTCAACCCGACACCCGGGCCGCGACGCTGATCTTCGGCCTTTTCCACGGCACGGGCCTGGCCACCAAGATCCTCGACTACGACATCGCGCGCGAAGGGCTTTTGCCCAACCTGCTCGCCTTCAACGTCGGGGTCGAACTGGGCCAGTTGATGGCGCTGGCCGTGATCCTGATCGTCATGGGCTATTGGCGCCGGTCCCCGGATTTCCTGCGCCAGGCCTATACGGCCAACGTCGTGATGATGGCGCTGGGCTTCATTCTCGTGGGCTACCAGCTCACCGGCCTCGTCCTGGCCGCGTAACAAAACCTCAAGGGAAATCAAAATGTTCAATGCAGATAAACCCTCTCTCGAAAACCTGCCCAGCAAGGGCCAGCTGCTGCGCTCGACCCTCGTCGCGGCGGGGGCGGCGGCGGTCATCCTGGTGACCGTGGTCCTGCCGGCGGAATACGGCATCGACCCGACCCGGGTCGGACGGGTGCTTGGCCTGACCGAGATGGGCGAGATCAAGACCCAGCTTGCCGAAGAGGCCGAGATGGATCGCCAGATGGCCACCCCCGAGCAGCAATCGAGCCTGTCGGGGGGCCTCTTCGGCCTGCTGATCGGGGCCGCCCATGCCCAATCGGCAGAGGCCGAGCCCGAGGCCGATGGGGGCCAGGCCGATGCCTGGCGCGACGAGGTGACATTCACCCTGACGCCCGGCGCCTCGGCCGAATGGAAGATGGCGATGGAGCAAGGTCAGACCGCCGAATACCGCATGGTTGTGACCGGCGGGCGGGTCAATTTCGACCTGCACGGCCATGGAGGCGGCAAGTCGGTGACCTATCAGAAGGGCCGCGGCTCCACCGGGGAGGAGGGCACGATCACGGCCGAGTTCGATGGGCAGCACGGTTGGTTCTGGCGCAACCGCGACAGCGCGGAGTTGACGGTCACGGTGCAGGTGCGCGGTGAATATGCCGAGTTCAAGGACGCCAGCTAAGCCTGGTCCCTGACCGAACGAACAGCCATGGCGCCCCCGGGGCGCCATGGTCACGCCCCCGGGCCGGGGGCCTCATGCGTTTTCGGGGGCGCCATGGGCCGGTCGTCCCAGCGCGGATCCAGCAGGCGGACGCTGTCCCCCTCCGGATCGTCGTATTGCCGGGCGCGCAGGGTCCAGACGAAGACCGCAAGACCCGCCAGCCCCAGCCCGATCGAGATCGGCATCAGCACCACCAGTACATTCATTTCCTTGCCCTCATCGCGTTCAGTGTGACTGCCAGGGACGACGATGACATCGCCAGCGCCGCCACCAGCGGCGATGCCAAGCCCGCGAAGGCAACCGGCACCGAGACCAGGTTATAGCCAATCGCCAGCGCCACGTTCTGTCGGGCCAATCCATGGGCGCGGCGCGCGACCGAGACGGCCGTCGCGACCGAGGCGATGCCCTCGGACAGGATCACCACATCGGCCAGGCTGCGCGCGGCATCGACCGCGCGGGCCGGTGCCATAGAGGCATGGGCCCCCGCAAGCGCGCCGGTGTCGTTCAGCCCGTCGCCCACCATCAAGGGACGCCGACCCTCCGCCGCCATCCGGGCCAGGACCTCATGCTTGCCCTCGGGCGAAACACCGCCCATGACCTCGGCAATCCCCAGGCGCCGGGCCAGCCGCGCGGCGCTGTCGGGCGCGTCGCCCGACAGAAGGGTCACGCGCATTCCCATCGCCTCAAGCTGTTGAACCGCCTCGACCGCGTCGGGGCGGGGCACCTCGTCGACGGTAAAGCTGGAGACCTTGCCGGCCCCGTCCAGAAGCTGGACCGAGCCGCCGCCCGCGCCCATGGCGCCGGCCCAGCCGGGTCGGCCGAGGCGGATCCGCTCTCCGTGGAAGATCCCCTCGACCCCGCGGCCCGCTTTTTCCTGCAGGGCGCCGACGGGGGCGGGGCTGATGCCGCGGGCGCGGGCTGCCTTGGCAATGGCGCGCGACAGCGGGTGGGAGGATCCGCGTGCCAGCCCCGCGGCCAGGGCCAGCGCCTTCGGATCGGTGTCCGCGCCCAGGCGCAACTCACCGGTGGTCAGGGTGCCGGTCTTGTCGAAGACGACCGTATCCACCTCGGCCAGCCGCTCCAGCGCGGTGGGCGAGCGTACCAGCAGACCGGCCCGGAAAAGCCGCGCCGTGCTGACGGTCGAGACGGCGGGCACCGCAAGGCCCAGGGCGCATGGGCAGGTGATGACCAGCACCGAGATGGCAACGTCGATCCCCCGGATCGGGTCGCCGGTCAGCGACCACCACATGACGAAGGCCATTGCGCCAAGCGCATGTACCGCCGGTGCGTAAAGGCGCGAGGCCCGGTCGGCGAACCCGGTGTAGCGAGAGCGCTGCATCTCGGCGGTGGCGACCATTGCGGCAAGGCGGGCAAGGCCGGTCTCGGCGCCCGCACGGGTGACGCGCAGGGTCAGGGTGCCGGTCAGGTTCAACTCCCCCGCCGCGACGTCGGCGCCGGGCGAGATGGCGACCGGAAGGCTTTCGCCCGTCAGGATCGAGCGGTCGAGATCGCTGTCGCCGTCGATCACGCGCCCGTCTGCCGGGATGCGGTCGCCGGGGCGGATCAGCACGTGATCCCCGGGGGCGAGGCTGCGGGCGGGGACGATCTCTTCGGCGCCGTTCGCCAGGCGGATGGCCTGGGGCACCTCGAGCGCGGCAAGCTCGGCCGCGGCCGAGCGCGAGGCATGGCGCCCGGCCATGTCCAGATAGCGCCCGATCAGCAGGAAGAAGGTCAGCGACAGCGCCGCCTCGAACCAGCCGGGCCGGTCCGAGGAGCCAAGCGCCACGGCCAGCGACACCGCCGAGGCCAGGATGATCGCAAGGCTGATCGGCACGTCCATGTTCATCCGACCCGCCCGCAGCGCGCGGTAGGCCGAGCGGAAGAAGGGCTGTCCGGCCCAGGCCACGGCCGGCAGCGCGATCGCCCCCGAGATCAAGTGGAACATGCGCGCGGTGACATCGCCCGCGCCGGCCCAGACGGCTACCGACAGCAGCATGACGTTCATGGCGGCAAAGCCCGCGACGCCGATGCGCGAGGCCAGGTCGCGCATCTCGGGGCTTTGTCCCGTCCGCACCCCCGGCTCGAAGACCGAGGCGCGGTGCCCGCCGGCGGCCAGCCGCGCGATCAGGTCAGGGGCCTCGACGCTGCCGTCGGTCTCGACCATGGCGCGGCGCAGGGTCAGGTTGACCCGCGCCGAGCGCACGCCCGGCACCTCGGCCAGCATGGTCTCGACCGAGGCGATGCAGGCGGCGCAATGGATGTCGGGCAGGTGCAGGACCAGGTCCGCGCGAATGGTTTCGGCAGGCACCGGGCGGGGCGGGATGGCGCAGCCGGGGCAGGTGGCAAGCGTGCTCATCCCGGCACGCCGATCAACAGTATCTTCTGGAACCGGGTGCCGTCGGGGGCGGTGGCGCCCACGTCCAGCCGCCAGCGCCCGGGCGCAAGGCTGACCGTGGCGCCCAGACCGTCGGGGCCCATGTCCAGCACCGCCGTCAGCTCGTCGGCAACCTCGGTCGGGCGGCCGATGTCGAGGGTCAGGTCGGCGGGGCGCAGGGGCCGGCCGTCGGCGTCAGTGAGGCTGAGCGACAGGCGCCCGGGCGCATAGCTGGCCGCGACCTGCCAGCCCAGACGTTCCTGCGCGGCACGGCGGGCGTCGAATTCCTGGCTGGCGACATAGCTGTTAGGCACCTCAAGCCCCGGGAAGGTGCGCACCGCGCTGACGGCGAGCAGCATGTTGACGCCGATGATGACGCCAAAGCCCAGCACGAAAAGCGCAAGCACGGCGCGGCCTGTCAGCGGCCTGGCGTTCGGAGCGACGGTCATCGGTATTCCCTTCCGTTGAAGATGGTGGCGACGTGGGCGGTCTCGCCGCTGGTGGTGTCGGTCACATCAAGGGTGACATGGGTGATGGCAGCGGCCGCAGCCGCGCTGCCGGCCGGCGCCGTGAGATAGAGGCGCAGCTGGCGCTGGCTGTCGGGCCCCACCTCGACCGAGGCCGTGGGCGCGCCCTCGACCTCGAGGGCGAGCGCGGCGGCGGGGTCCAGCGAAAGGGCCAGGCGCCGGGTCTCTCCTGCCTTGTTGCGCAGGCGGATGTCGTAGGTGTTGCGCACCGCCCCGTCGGACAGGGTGACGAAGGTGGGATTGCGCACGGGGTGGACGGTCATCTCAAGCTCGGGGCGCATTACCAGGGCCGCCAGCAGCGCCAGACCGATGCCGCCCCAGATCAGCATATAGACGAAGTTGCGCGGCCGCAGCAGGTGGCGGCGCAGCGAGCGGGGGGCCAGGCCTGCGCGTTCGGACGGGGCGTCCGACAGGGCGATATAGTCGATCAGCCCCCGCTGGAGGCCCGTGCGCTCCATCACCTCGTCACAGGCGTCGATGCACAGGGCGCAGGTGATGCAGGCCATCTGCTGTCCGTCGCGGATGTCGATCCCCATGGGGCAGACGTTGACGCAGGCGTTGCAGTCGATGCAGTCGCCGGGCACCCGGCCGGCGGGCGGCGGGGAGAATGCCTCGGGGGTGGCGGGGGCGGTGCCGCGCACCAGCATCGGGATCACCGGGGAGCGGCCCCCGATCCGGGGGCCGGCAGCGCGGGTGATCGTGTCGCCCGGGTCGGTGGCGGATGGGGCATCCGTCGCGGCGGCTGCCGCCGCCCGGCGGCGCAGGCCCTTGCCGCGCGGCTCTCCACGCCAGTCGCGATAGGCGACTGTCAAGGTGTCCTCGTCCATCATCGCGGCCTGGATGCGGGGCCAGGGGCACATGTAGATGCAGACCTGTTCGCGCATGAAGCCGCCGAAGACGAAGGTCGTCGCGGTCAGGATGGCGATGGTGATCCAAGCCACCGGCGCCGCCTGAAGTGTCACAAGGTCCCGCGCGAGGCTGGGCGCATCGGCGAAATAGAAAATCCAGGCGCCGCCCGTTCCGACGGAGATCAGGATCCAGATCGCCCATTTGCCAAGTCGAAGGGACCATTTGCGCAGGCCCCAGGGCGCGTGGTGCAGGCGCATCCGCGCGTTGCGGTCCCCCTCCAGCCAGCGTTCCACCGCCAGAAACAGGTCGGTCCAGACCGTCTGCGGACAGCCATAGCCGCACCAGACCCGGCCAAGGGCCGAGGTGAACAGGAACAGCCCCAGCCCGGCCATCACAAGCAGGCCCGCGACGAAGTAGAACTCGTGCGACCAGACCTCAATGCCGAAGAAATAGAAACGGCGGTGCGCCAGGTCCACCAAGACCGCCTGGTCGGGCCGTCCGGCCCCCCGGTCCCAGCGCAGCCAGGGTGTCAGATAGTAGATGCCCAGCGTCACCGCCATGATCTGCCATTTCAGCCGGCGGAACCGGCCGGTGACGCGGCGGGGGAAAATCGGCTCGCGCGGGGCGTAAAGCGCGCTTGTGGGCGGAGAGGCTGTCATGATCGATCCTGTTTTCCGGACCATCTGGCCCGGGTGGTGCGGGGGTCGCATTGATGTGGCTCAAGGGGCGGCCCCCGATGGCCCCGTTGCCCGCGCGGTCATGCGTGGCAGGGCGGGCCAGGGTAGCGGCAGGGCGCGGGCGGGATGCGGAATTTACCGGGGGCCGCCGGTGGCGGCCCCCGGTGTGCCCCGGGCGGGGGGCTGATTGGCCCGAGGATCTCAGTTGGCGGGGGGGCTTTCCTCGCCGCCGCCAAGCTGGTGGACATAGGCGGCAAGGGCACGCACCTGCGCCTCGCCCAAGCGTTCGCCCCAGGCCGGCATTACCCCGAAGGGGCCGCGCGTGACGGTGTGGGCGATCTCCTCGAGTGTGCCGCCGTAAAGCCAGATCGCGTCGGTCAGGTCGGGTGCACCTTCATCGCGGTTGCCGGTCGCATCCTCGCCGTGGCAGGCCGCGCAATTGTCCGCGAACAGGGTCTTGCCTTGGGCCTTCGCGGGCATGTTGCGTGACAGGCGCCAGACGTGGTCGGCGACGGCCGCGATCTCGGCCTTGCTCAGCATCTCGCCATAGGCGGGCATCTGGGAGAAGCGCGCGTCCGGATCCTCTTCATTGCGGATGCCGTGGCGGATCGAAATCGCGATCTCCTCGATCGAGCCGCCCCAAAGCCAATCGTCGTCCAGAAGGTTGGGATAGCCCCTGGCCCCCGCCGCGCCCGAGCCGTGGCAGGTCGAGCAATTGTTGCGGAAGAGGGCGCCGCCCGCGTGAAGGGCAAAGCTTTCCAGCTCGGGGTCGCCGCCCAGCGCGGCAAGGTCGGTCCCCGCCAGCGCCTCGAGGCGGGGGGCCTGGAGGGCGTCGGCGGCGGCAATCTCGGCGGCGACATCGCCCCGCGTGCTCCAGTTCAGCATGCCCGAGGTCGCCCCCGAGACCAGCGGCCAGGCGGGGAAGAGCAGCGTGTAGATCACCCCCCAGAAGATCGTGGCGTAGAAGGTCCACAGCCACCAGCGGGGCAGGGGATTGTTCAGCTCTTCGATGCCGTCCCAGTTGTGGCCGGTGGTGCCGGGGTCGGGCTTTCCGGTGCTTTTCTCGCTCATTTCCCGATCTCCCCGCAGGCGCAGTCGGCACAGTTGCGCCCGCAGCCAGCCGTCAGGGTCGGTTCCTGTGGCTCGCCCGGGGCAGCATCTGAGCTGGGGGCGAAGACAGGGCCGGATTCCGGGCCAGAGTCAGAGCCGGAGCCGGAGCCGGGAAGAGGCCGAGGAACCGGGCCGCGGGGCATGGCGGCGTTGTCACTGCGCACGAAGATCAGGTTGGCGGCCTCGTCGTGCAGGTGCCTGCTGCCCGGGCGGAAGGCCCAGAAGGCGCAGCCCAGGAAGAACATCATCATCGCAAGCAGCATCCAGCTGTCGGCGAATTCACGGAGCAGGGTATAGGTCATGGCATGTCCTCAGCGGCTGCTGTCGGCGACGAAGGTCGAGAAATCGACCAGCGTCCCGAGCATCTGGAGATAGGCGATCAGGGCATCCATCTCGGAAATGCCGGGCTGACCGTCGAAATTGCGCACCTGCGCCCCCGGGTAGCGTTCAAGCAGCCCGTCTGTGTCGCCGAAGGGATCGACCTGGACCGCGAAATCCTCGCGGGCGCTGGCGATCATCTCGTCGCTGTAGGGCACGCCCACCAGCTGGTGGGTCTGCATCAGCTCGGCGATATGGGCGCCGTCCAGCTCGACCCGCTCCAGATAGTCGTATTTGGGCATGATGCTCTCGGGGACGACCGACTGCGGGTCCCGCAGGTGATCCAGCTGCCACTCGTCCGAATAGCGCCCGCCAACCCGGGCCAGGTCAGGCCCCGTCCGCTTGGAGCCCCATTGGAACGGGTGGTCGTACATCGACTCGGCGGCCAGCGAGTAATGGCCGTAGCGCTCGTTCTCGTCGCGCATGGGCCGCACCATCTGGCTGTGGCAGGTATAGCAGCCCTCGCGCAGGTAGATGTCGCGCCCGGCAAGCTCGAGGGGGGAGTAGGGGCGCACGCCCTCCACCTCCTCGATCGTGTTCTCCAGCCAGAAGAGCGGCGCGATCTCGACGATGCCGCCGACGGTGACGGCCAGGAACGAGAAGACCAGAAGCAGGGTGGCGTTGCGCTCCAGCACCTTATGCTTGTCGATCAGGCCCGCCTCGGGCGGCGCCGGGTCGGGGTCGGGACCAGGGTGGGCGCCCCGGGCGCTGTCGGCCGGCTGCAGGACACGGGGATCGTCCGCGATCGGGGGGATGTGGGTGTTGTTGCTCATCGGCTCACTTCTCGAAAGCGGGTTGGCGGGCAAGGACGGGGTGGGCCGAGGGCGCGCGGATGGTCATCCACATGTTCCAGGCCATCACCAGCGCCCCGGCGAGGTAGAGCAGGCCGCCCAGCGCGCGGACCACGTTCATCGGAAACTTGGCGGCGACGGTGTCGGCGAAGGCGTTCACCAGGAAGCCCTGGGAATCCACCTCGCGCCACATCAGCCCTTCCATCAGCCCCGACACCCACATCGACGAGGCGTAGAGAACGATGCCGATCGTCGCGAGCCAGAAGTGCCAGTTGATGGCGGCCATGGAATGCATCTTCTCGCGGCCCCACAGACGCGGCGTCAGGAAGTAGATGGCGCCGAAGGTGATCAGCCCGTTCCAGCCCAGCGCGCCGGAATGGACGTGGCCGATGGTCCAGTCGGTGTAGTGGGACAGCGAGTTGACCGCGCGGATCGACATCATCGGCCCCTCGAAGGTCGACATGCCGTAAAAGGCAAGCGAGCCCACGAACATTCGGATGATCGGGTCGGTGCGGATCTTGTCCCAGGCCCCTTCCAGGGTCATCAGCCCGTTGATCATGCCGCCCCAGGAGGGCATCCACAGGATGACCGAGAAGACCATGCCCAGGGTCGAGGCCCAGTCGGGCAGCGCGGTGTAATGCAGGTGATGGGGCCCTGCCCAGATATAAAGGAAGATCAGCGCCCAGAAGTGGATGATCGACAGCTTGTAGCTGTAGACCGGCCGACCGGCCTGCTTGGGCACGAAGTAATACATCATTCCCAGAAAGCCGGCCGTCAGGAAGAAGCCCACGGCGTTGTGGCCGTACCACCATTGCACCATGGCGTCCTGGACCCCGGCGAAGACCTGCACCGATTTCGACCCGAAGATCGACACCGGGATCGACAGGTTGTTGACCACGTGCAGCATCGCCACCGTGACGATGAAGGCCAGGAAGAACCAGTTGGCGACGTAGATATGCCGCTCGCGCCGGTTCAGGATGGTGCCCATGAACACGGCCAGATAGGCCAGCCACACCACGGTCAGCCACAGATCGACGTACCACTCGGGCTCGGCGTATTCCTTGCCCTGGGTCGCCCCCAGCAGGTAGCCGGTGGCGGCCAGCACGATGAACAGCTGGTATCCCCAGAAGACGAACCAGGCCAGGTTGCCGCCCCAGAGACGGGCGGCGCTGGTGCGCTGGACGATGTAGAACGAGGTCCCCAGCAGGGCGTTGCCCCCGAAGGCGAAGATCACCGCCGAGGTGTGCAGCGGCCGCAGCCGGCCGAAGTTCAGGTAGCCCTCGGACCAGTCGAAGTTCAGCGCCGGAAAGGCCAGCTGTGCCGCGATGAATACCCCGACCAGAAAGCCGGTGATCCCCCAGAAGGCGGTGGCGATGACACCGGCGCGCACCGGCCCGTCCATGTAGGCCCCGAGGTCCGGGGCCGGTCGCTCGACCCCCACCTGGCGCAGCTGCCACAGGAAAAGCCCCCCCGCGGTCAGCATGATGATGACGGCGTGGACGCTGTAGGCCAGGTCGCGCCCCCAGTCGGCCGCGACCGCGGCCAGGAGGGTGATCAGACCCAATAACGGCAGTTTGAATATGTCGGACATTCCGGCTTCCCTGAATCGAACTTCGAAGCCACGGGCGACCGCGGCAGTCCGACCTTCGATGTCACGTCAGCAGGGTCCGCTCCTTGACCCAGATCAAGCGCGGGCAGCCATGCGCCCCCTCATGCTGCGGCAGACGCGCACAGCCCGCCCGCCATTGCAGGGGCCAAACCGCGTATCCGCCCCGCGGCGGGCCTACCTTCATTGTCGCAAAAATATCCCCGCCGGAGGCATCCCCGGCAAACCACGCGCCCGAACGCCTGCCGACCGCGCCAATCGGACAGGCGCACTCATGCGAAGGAATCAGCTGGAAAAGTCGGGATATCAGTCCAGCGGACCGCCGTCGTCATCCTCGCCCGTCTCCAGCGTCAGGCGCTGGAAATCGGGGATGCGTACGCTGCGCCCGCCCGGCAGGTCGATCAGACCTTCCTTGCGCAGGGCAGTGAACTGGCGGCTGGTCGTCTCGATGGTCAGGCCCAGGTGGTCGGCGATCTGGTCGCGCGACAGGGGCAGCTTGAAGGTCACCTCGTCGGTGGGCACCTCGGCGCCGTCGATCAGCGCCAGGCGCCGCACCATGCTGACCAGGAAGGCGGCGACCTTCTCGCGGGCGGTCATGCGGCCCAGGATCACCGCCAGCTCGCGGGCGGCGTCCAGCTCGTCGAGGGTCATGGTCAGCATGCGCGCCGCGATGGCGGGCGTGCGCTTGACCAGCGTCTCGAAGGTCCGGCGCTCGAACCGGCACAGGGTCACCTCGCTCAGCGCCTCGACATCATAGGCCGAGACGGCGCGCCCGGGGCGACCGATGAAATCAGACGCCATCAGCAGGCCCACGGTCTGCCGGCGCCCGTCCTCCAGCATGCGCGACATGGTCGCCGCCCCCGCGACGAAGGAGGAGAAATGCATCAGGGGCTGACCTTCCGAGGCCAGGCGCGTGCCGGCGGGGTAGGTCTTGTAGCTTTTCGCCATCTCCAGCACGGCCAGGTCGTCCGTGCCGCATTCGGCGCAGACGGCGCGGTGGCGGATCGGGCATTCGGAGCAGGCGGAGGTTCTTGTCTGGGCTACCATGGGACCAGTTTATAGTGCGTGTTGACCTGTATCAATGCGGTCCCTTGGTCGCGGTCCCATTGATGCGCCATGACACAGGATGACCTTCGCCGCGCGCTGGCCCGTTCTCGCGCCCCCAGATACACCAGCTACCCCCCGGCGAACCGTTTCGGACCGGCGATCGGCCCCGCCGACACCGCCGAATGGCTGGCGCGGGTTCCGGCGGGGGATGCGGTCTCGCTTTACGTTCATCTGCCCTTCTGCCGCAGGCTCTGCTGGTTCTGCGCCTGCCGCACCCAGGGCACCCGCAGCGAGGGGCCGCTGATCCGCTACCTCGACCATCTCGAGACCGAGATCGCGCTGGTGCGCGCAAGCCTGCCCGACGGGGTCGGGGTCTCGCAGCTTCATCTCGGGGGCGGCACGCCGACCCTTCTGTCGCCGGCACTTCTGACGCGCCTGGGCGAGATGCTGCGCGCCTTTCCCATTGCGGAGGCCCGCGAGGTCTCGGTCGAGATCGACCCTTGCGAGTTCGGGCCCGAGCGTCTGGAGGCGCTGCTGTCCATGGGGCTCACGCGGGGATCGCTGGGGGTTCAGGATTTCGACCCCGTGGTTCAGCGCGCCATCGGAAGGTTCCAGGATTTCGAGGTGACCCAGCGGGCGATGCGCCTGCTGCGCGAGGCGGGGATCGGCAGCGTCAACATGGACCTGCTCTTCGGATTGCCGCACCAGAGCCCGGCCAAGCTCGGGGCGACGGTGGACCAGGTGCTCGACCTGGGCCCGGACCGCATCGCCCTTTACGGCTATGCCCACGTGCCCTGGATGGCCCGGCGCCAGAACCTGATCTGCGAACAGCATCTGCCGGACGCCGAGGAGCGTCTGGACCTGGAGGCACTGGCGCGTGAGCGGCTGACCGGCGCGGGATATGTGGCGATCGGGATCGATCACTACGCCTTGCCCGGGGATTCCATGGCCAACGCCGCGCGCGCCGGCACCCTGCGGCGCAATTTCCAGGGCTACACGACCGACACGGCAAGGGTGCTGATCGGCATGGGCGCATCGGCCATTTCGCGCTACCCGGAGGGGTATGCCCAAAACGTCGCCGCCACCGGCGCCTGGCAGGAGATGCTGGGCCGGGAGAGCCTTCCCACCGCCAGGGGCTTCCGCCTTGGCCCCGAGGAGCGCGCAATCGGCGCCATCATCGAGGGGCTGATGTGCGAAGGCGCGGCCGACATCGACGCCCAGTGCCGCGCCCAGGGGCTGGACCCCGCGCCTATCCTTGCCCGGGCACAGCGGGTGCTGAAGGACCTGCCCGGCGCCGCGGTCGAAGACCAGGGGCGTATCCGGCTGGCCTCCTTCGCCTATGCCCGGCCCATCGCCGCCGGCATCGAGGATCTTTCGACCAGCGAGACCATGTTCAGCCGCGCGGTCTGAGGGCAGGGGCCTTGCGGCTTGCCCTGCCATTTCCCACTCTCGCCTGCCGCTGGTCGAGGTCCCCCCGGATGCAACCGTGGTGACATTACGCGGCGCTCCGACTAGCGTCCATTCCGACTGCTGAATTCAGAGTTCACGCGATTCGGAGTACCCAAGTGCAGAAATTGTCGAGCATCCCCAGCCGGACCGAACAGGTCTATCACTCCGTGCGCGAAGACATCTGCGACTGCATCCTGGCACCGGGCACCCATCTTGTTCAGGAAGAGCTGGCCGCCGCCCTCGGCGTCTCGCGCCAGCCGATCCAGCAGGCGATGCTGCTTCTCAAGAACGATGGGCTGGTGGTCGAAAGCGGGGGACGGGGGCTTTACGTGGCGCCGATCGACCGCGCCGGCATGCAGCATCATTACCAGATCCGGCTGGTGCTGGACCAGTTGGCGGCCCGCCTGGTCGCCGAAAGGTCCCGCGCGGACCAGGGGTTCAAGGCGCGCCTACGCCGCGAGGGCGATGCGATCCTGGCGGCCGGAAACGGGGCCGAGAAATCGGGCGGCGTGGCCGAGGCCGTGCGCCACGACGTGGATTTTCACACCTTCATCTACGACATGTCCGGCAACCCGCTCATCAAGCCCACGGCCGAGGCCCATTGGCTGTTTCTGCGCCGGGTGATGATCGGTGTCCTGCTGCACGCCAAGCGCGGCCCCCTTGTCTGGGCGCAGCATCACGAGATCCTCGATGCGCTGGTGGCCGGGGATGCGGACGGCGCCGTGGCCCGCGCGGCCGAGCACGTGACCGGCGCCGAAGAGGCCCTGAGCGCCGCCATGGCTTCGGGCCAGACGGACCACCTTTTCAACGCCTCGCCGGACGCTTCGGCACAGCGCAACTCGGCCCCAGCCCGGCGCTGATCGCGCCGCTGCATGCGGGCCGCGCGACACCCCGACAGGGGCTATAGGCCCGCGTGGGCTATGCCAGTGCCGAGACTAAAACGGACAATTGCGCCCAACAGCCATCGCTTGACTCGAATCCCTTCCGGCGAGATTGTGAATTCGGAATTCAGAACGCCGGATGCGACCCGTGGCGGGATGTGATCGGATCCGGTTCCAGGTGACAGCAAGCGATCGGAACGTGGGAAAGGGGCAGGAATGACGAAGTCCTTGTTGACCTTCGGGCAGATGCTGGACGGGTTTGCCCGGTTGCGGCCCGAGGAACTGGGTGCGCGGGATCTTGAACGCTCGATGAGCTTTGGCCAGTGGAACGAGCGCGCGCGGCGGCTTGGCAACGCCCTGCTGGGTATGGGCCTGGGCAAGGGCGACCGCGTTGCCCTTCTGGCCTACAACCGGCTGGAATGGGCCGAGATCTATGCCGCCACAGCCAAGACCGGCATCATCGCGGTGCCCCTCAACTTCCGGCTCAGCCCGCAGGAGATGCGGTTCATCATCGAGGATTGCGGCGCCACCGCGATCCTGGCCCAGCACGGCCTTCATGAGGAGATCGAGGAAGTGCGCGACGCGCTGGGGATCGACCCGTCGCGCTATGTCCTTTTCGGGGGGCGGGCCGCCGGCTGGCGAGACTACGAGGATTTGCTTCAGCAGGCCGCGTCCTCGGCCCCTGATATGGCAATCGCCGACACCGACCCTTGGGCGCTGATGTATACCTCGGGCACCACCGGCAAGCCCAAGGGCGTGATCCGAAGCCACCGGGGCCAGGCGCTGATCGCGTTTGTCACCGACATCGAGCTGTCGATCGGCGGGCGCGACGACGCGCTGCTGGTCATGCCCATGTGCCACGCCAATTCGCTGAACTTCTTCTCGTCCTTCAGCTACCGGGGCGGCGTCACCTCGATCTATTCGCGCGCCAGTTTCGACCCCGAGGAGGCGCTGGACGTGATGGAACGCTCGGGCGCCACCTTCACGTCGCTGGTGCCGACCCATTATTCGATGATGCTGGAACAGGCGAAGGCCGACGGCCGCGCGCGCGAACTGGGGCGGATGAGCAAGCTGATGATCTCCTCGGCGCCGGCACGGGCCGACACCAAGCGGGCGGTGATGGAGATGTTCCCGAACTCGGGCCTCTTCGAGCTGTACGGCTCCTCCGAGGGAGGGTGGGTGACGATGCTGCACCCCGACGAGCAGTTCACCAACCTCGGCACCGTCGGGCGGGAATGCGTGGGCACCGCCCCGATCCGCCTGCTGGACGATGACGGCAACGAGGTGCCCGACGGCCAGCCCGGAGAGCTTTTCCACTGCACCCCCTACACGTTCGACGGCTACTGGAACCTGCCCGAAAAGACCGCCGAGGCGTTCCGGGGCGATTATTGCACCGTCGGGGACATGGCGCTGAGGGACGAGAACGGCTTCATCAAGCTGATCGATCGCAAGAAGAACATGATCATTTCGGGCGGCGAGAACATCTACCCCGCCGAGGTCGAGGCCGCCATCGGTGCCGCCGAGGAGGTGCGTGACGTGGCCGTGGTCGGCCTGCCCGACGACAAGTGGGGAGAGCGGGTCCACGCCGTCGTCGTCCTGCAGAAGGACGCGCGGATCGGTGCGGCCGACCTCATCGGCGCAAGCTGCACCGGCATCGCCCGGTTCAAGCGCCCGCGCGGCGTCACCTTCGTCGACGCCGATGACATTCCGCGCACGGCGACGGGCAAGATCCAGCACGGAATTCTCAAGGAAAAGCTCCTCTCGGGGGCTTTCGACACCAAGCAGACAGCAGGAGCAGAAGCCGAATGACCCAAGACCTCAACAGTGACGAACTCAGCGTCGCCGCCTGGATCGCGAAATTCCTCCAGGCGCGCGGGGTCGACCGCATCTTCGGCCTGCAGGGCGGGCATATCCAGCCGATCTGGGATTTCGCCGCACAGCGCGGCATTCGCATCGTCGACGTGCGCCACGAATGCGCGGCGGTGCACATGGCCCACGCCCACGCGGAGCTGACCGGCGGCTTCGGCGTCGCCATGGTGACCGCCGGTCCCGGCGTGACCAACACGGTGACCGCCATCGCCAACGCCTCGCTGGCGCGGATCCCGCTTTTGCTGATCGGGGGCTGCACGTCGCGGCCGCAGGCGAACATGGGGCCGCTTCAGGACATCCCCCACGTGGACATCATCCGACCCGTCGCGCGCCAGTCGCGCACGGCACGGGTGGCCGAGCAGGTGATCCGCGAACTGGACGAGGCCGTGGCGCGCGCCATGGGCGACGGGGGAGAGCCCGGTCCGGTCTACCTGGAGATCCCCACCGACGTGCTGCGCGAGCATGTCGCCGAGAACCTGGTTCTGGACGACTGGATGCGGCCCAAGGCGCCGCGCGTCATGCCGCCCGATCCGGCGGCGGTGACCGAGGCGGCGCAGGCGCTCTGGTCGGCCAAACGCCCCGTGGTGGTGACGGGCAGGGGCGCCAACGGCGCGGCCGAGGCGCTGAACGGGCTGCTCGATGCCTCGGGCGCGCTTTACCTCGACACGCAGGAATCGCGCGGCCTGGTTTCGGGCGATCACGCCTCTTTCGTGGGGGCGATGCGCGGGCAGGCCATGCAGGATGCCGATCTGGTCATCACCATCGGCCGCCGCCTGGACTATCAGCTTGGCTATGGCTCGCCGGCCGTCTTCCCGAACGCCAGGTTCATCCGTATCTCGGACACCGCGTCCGAGCTGATCGACAACCGGCGCGGCGCGCCCGAGCTGCTGGCGACACCCGCCCTGGCGCTTGAGGCCATCGCCAAGGCCGGGCAGCAGATCGGCGCACCGGCGCTGGACCGGGAATGGGCCGAGGGGGTCCGTTCCAAGCACGTGGCCCGTGCCTCGGGCGGCAACCGCGAGACGCCGCAGACCGGCAGCGACGGCAAGATCCACCCGATGGCGATCTTCGACGCGCTGAAGGACGTGGCTGCGCCCGATTACATCGCCGTGGCCGACGGCGGCGATCTTCTGAGCTTCGCGCGCGTCGGGCTGGAGGCCGGCACTTACCTTGATGCGGGCGCCTTCGGCTGCCTGGGCGTCGGTGTGCCTTACGCCAACGCCGCCAGCCTGGCCTTTCCCGACCGCCAGGTGATCTGCGTCACGGGCGACGGGGCCTACGGGCTGAACGCGATGGAGATCGACACCGCCGTGCGCCAGGGCGCCAAGCCGGTGATCATCGTGTCCAACAACGCCGCCTGGAACATCGAGCGGTTCGACCAGTCCGACAATTACGGCGGAAGGGTCGTGGGCACGCTGCTGCGCCATTCCGATTATGCGGGGATGGCGCAGGCCCTCGGCCTCTACGGGGAACGGGTCGAGAACCCGGCGGACCTGCCCGGCGCGATCGCCCGGGCGCTGGAAAGCGCGCCCGCCGTGATCGATGTCGTCACGTCGCAGGACGCGGTCTCGTCGGATGCCAAGAAGGGGCTGGGCTTCGTGCCCGATTACCAGCCGCTGATCTATTGGGACGATGCGGAGCGCAAGCGCCGGGGCCTTGAATGACGCCAGCGACGCCCCCGGGCCTGCCCGGCGTCACGGCCGGGTTCTCCTTGGCCGGGCGGCGCGCGCTGGTCACGGGCGCCTCGGGCGCGCTGGGCGGGCGCTTTGCCGAGGTGCTGGCCAGTGCCGGCGCCTCGGTCCTACTGGCGGCGCGCCGGACGGGCCCGATGGAGGGGGTGCGGGACCGGATCGTCGGGACGGGCGGGCAGGCCGTCGCCACCTCCCTCGACCTGGCCCGGCCCGAAACCATCGCCGCCGCCTTCGACAGGGCCGAGGAGGCGTTCGGTGGTCCCGTGGATCTGGTGGTGAACAACTCGGGCGTTGCCACGCCGGGCAGCCTGGTCGATCAGCCGGACGAGGATTGGGCCGGCCTGATGACCGTCAACCTCGACGGGGCGCGGCGGGTGGCCAGCCACGCGGCGCGGCGGCTGATCGCGGCGGGGCAGGGCGGTTGCGTCATCAACGTGGCCTCGATCCTAGGGTTGAGGCAGGGGGCCGGGGTGGCCGCTTACGCCACTTCCAAGGCGGCGCTGATTCAACTGACCAAGCAGCAGGCGCTGGAATGGGCGCGCCACGGTATCCGTGCCAACGCCCTTTGCCCGGGCTACGTTGAGACCGACCTCAACCGCGATTTCTTCGCCTCCGACGCGGGCAAGGCGCAGGTCCGGCGCATCCCGATGCGCCGCCTCGGCCAGCCCGCGGAGCTGGACGGCGCGCTGTTGCTGCTGGCATCCGAGGCGGGCAGGTATATCACTGGTACGACGCTGGTGGTCGATGGGGGGCACCTGGTCAGCGGGCTTTAGCGGAGGAACCATGCAGGATTACGTCATCATCGCCCGCGAGCCCGGCGGCTCGGAGGTTCTTGAACGCCGGGAGATCACGCTCGATCCGCCCGGGGCGGGCGAGGTGCTGGTCCGCCATGAGGCGATCGGGCTGAACTTCCTCGACATCTACCACCGCAGCGGCGCCTACCCTTGGGCGACGCCCCGGGACCTTGTCCCCGGCTCGGAAGCGGCCGGCGTGGTCGAGCGGGTGGGCCCGGGGGTCAGCGACCTGCGCCCCGGCGACCGGGTCGGCTACACCCATCCGCTGGGTGCCTATGCCAGTGCCCGGGTGATCGCCGCCGACCGGCTGCTGAAGCTTCCCGACGGGATCTCGACCGAGATGGCGGCGGGCATGATCCTGAAGGGGCTGACGGCCCATTACCTGATCCACGACAGCTATCCGGTCGCCCGGGGCGATACGGTGCTGGTCCATGCCGCCGCCGGGGGCGTGGGCCTGTTGCTGGGCCAATGGCTGCGGGCCAAGGGCGTGCACGCCATCGGCACGGCGGGCGGTCCCGAGAAGGTCGCGCTGGCGATGGCGCATGGGTATGACGCGGTAATCGACTACCGCGCCGAGGATTTTGTCGCCCGCGTCAAGGAATTAACCGAGGGGCGCCTGGTTCACGCAGTCTACGACAGCGTCGGCGCCGACACCTGGCGCGGATCGCTGGACTGCCTGCGCCCGCACGGAACCTTCGTGAATTTCGGACAGGCCTCGGGGCCGATCACGGATTTCGCCTTCTCGGACCTGGCCAAGGGTTCTTTCATGGCCACGCGCCCGGTGCTTTTCCACTTCATCGCGCACACGCAGGATCTACAGCGCCGGGCAGGGGCCCTGTTCGCGGCCCTTTCCGACGGCACGCTGCGGCCAGAGGCGCCCAACCGGTTCGCCCTGACCCGCGCCGCCGAGGCGCATGACGCCCTTGAAAGCCGCGCGACCACGGGCACCACCATTCTCATCCCCTGAAGGATCCCTGCCATGAAAACCATCTACGCCACCTCCTGCACCCACGGGGCGCGCGCCGGGTCGGTCCGGTCCGCAGACGGCAACCCGGACCTCAAGCCGGGCGTCACCGTCACCCTGACCGGCAGGCCGGGTGCGGACGCGGGTGCGAGCCTTGTGCTGGAAGGGGTCTGAGTCATGGATTTCACGCTTTCCCCCCGCGTCGAGGATTTCCGCGCCCGCATCGCCCGTTTTGTCGAGGAGGAGGTTCTGCCGGTCGAAGAGGATCGTTCCAACTGGGACGCCCATGACAACATCGCTGCAGAACCGCTTGAGATGCTGCGCGAAAAGGCCCGCGCGGAAGGGCTCTGGTGCCTCCAGCTCAGGCGCGAGACGGGCGGTCAGGAGCTGGGCCGCGTCGGCATGGCCGCCTGCTACGAGGAGATGAACCGCTCGATCTTCGGGCCTGTCGTCTTTAACTCGGCCGCGCCGGACGACGGCAACATGATGGTCCTGGAACAGGCCGCGACCGACGCACAGAAAGAGCGTTGGCTGCAACCCATCGTGCAGGGCAAGGTCCGCTCGGCCTTTGCCATGACCGAGCCGCATCCGGGCGGCGGATCGGACCCGGGGATGATGCTGACCACCGCGACGAAGGACGGGGAGTCCTACGTCATCCGGGGGCGCAAATGGTTCATCACCGGGGCAGAGGACGCATCGCATTTCATCCTGATGGCGCGCACATCGGACGATCCGCGCCGGGGGCTGACGGCCTTTCTCCACCACCGCGAGGATCCGGGCTGGCACATCGACCGGCGCATTCCGATCATGGGCCCCGAGGAGCATGGCGGTCATTGCGAGCTGGTCTATCAGGACATGCGGCTGCCCGCCGACCGGGTGCTGCTGGGCGAGGGGCTGGGCCTGAAGGTCACGCAGATGCGCCTTGGCCCGGCGCGGCTGACCCATTGCATGCGCTGGCTGGGACTGGCCAAGCGCTGCACCGAGATCGCGCAGGAATACGCCCAGAACCGGCACGGGTTCGGCATCCGCCTGTCGGACCGGGAGAGCATCCAGATCAAGATGGGCGATCTGGCCATGGGGATCGAGATTGGCCGCCTGCTGGTGATGAAGGCCGCCTGGGCGCTGGATCAGGGCAGCTTCGCCCGCAAGGAGGTCTCGATGGCCAAGATCCACGTCGCCAACCTGCTGCACAAGGCCGCCGACGTGGCGATCCAGGTTAACGGCGCGCGCGGCTACAGCCGCGACACGGTGCTTGAATGGATCTACCGCTATGCCCGGCAGGCCCGGCTGGTCGATGGCGCGGACGAGGTGCACCAGATGGTGCTGCACCGCTTCCTGGCCGAGGAGGGGCGCGACTTCTGGACCTGGCAGACCCAAGAGGTCCGCAAAGGGGTCGCGGCGGAATGAGCGATCTGGACCTGGCCGCGCTGAAGACATGGCTTGCAGACAGGATGCCCGGGAATGACCTGGGGACCGAGCGGATCGGCGGCGGCCAGTCCAACCCGACCTGGTATGTGGACTGGGGCCGGGCGCGGATGGTCCTGCGCAAGAAACCCGCGGGTCCGATCCTGCCCGGCGCCCACGCGATCGAGCGTGAGTTCCGGGTCCTGCGCGCCCTGGAGGGCAGCGAGGTTCCCGTGCCCAGGGCCCTGTGGCTGGAGGAGGACGCGGCCATTCTCGGCACGCCCTTCTACCTGATGGAGCGGCTGGAAGGTCGGGTCTTTTCCGATTGCGCCTTGCCGGGTCTGGCCCCCGCGGAGCGGCGGGAGATCTACCTCGACATGGCGCGCACGCTGGCGAGGCTGCACGCGGTCCGGCCCGAGGCGGTGGGCCTGGGCGATTTCGGCAAGCCCGGCAATTATTTCGAGCGTCAGATCAGGCGCTGGGGCCGCCAGTATCGCGAACGCCCGGGGGGCGCGGTCCCGGCGCTGGACCGGCTGCTCGACTGGCTGACGTCGCACATGCCGGAAGATGACGGCGCGGTCTCGATTGCGCATGGCGATTTTCGTCTAGGCAACATGATCTACCACCCCACCGAGCCGCGGGTGATCGGTGTGCTCGACTGGGAGCTTTCGACACTTGGGCATCCGCTTGCGGACTTGGGCTTCTGCGTCATGCCCTGGCTGACATCCCCGGATGAATACGGCGGGCTGATGGGCAGCGGCTGGGAGGGGGCGGGCGTTCCGACCCGGACCGAATTCGAGGCGGAATATCATGCACATGCCCGCCCGACCGCGCCCCTTGGGGCGTTTCACATGGCCTTCGCCTTGTTCCGTTTCGCGGTGATCTTCGTCGGCATCGCGGACAGGGCGCGGGCCGGCAATGCCACCTCGGACGAGGCCGCGACCCTGGCCCCCCTGGCCGAGCGTTTCGCCATCCGCGGGCTGGAGGTGATCGCCAAGGAGGCGGGAGAAACGGCGAAAGTCTGAGCGGGCGCCCGGATTATTCCGGAAATCCGATGGTGATCTCGGGGCTTTTCGCGCGCGAGCAGCAGATGATGATGCTGTCCTCCATCTCGTCGTCGAAAAGCACCAGGTCGCGGTGATCGGCCTCGCCCTCGATCAGGCGCATCCGGCAGGTTCCGCATGTCCCCGCCTCGCAGGAGCTTGGCATTTCAAGCCCCGCTTCATTCAGCACCTCGAGGATGGATTTGTCCGCCGGCACGCGGAAGGCCCCCTCGTGGCCTGCCACGCGGACCTGGAAACCCTCGCCATCCTCGGCCTGGGGGGCGGGGGTGGTGCCGAAATCCTCGAACCGCACATCGCCCCGGCCCCAGTGGGAGGCGGCCGCGCGCACGGCGTGCAGAAGACCCGTCGGCCCGCAGCAGTAAAGGACCGCGCCGTCCTGCTCGGCCAGAAGGGCCTGAAGGTCCAGTGACCGGGCGGGATCGCCCATGTCGTGATGGATGGTCACGTTCTTTGCGAACGGGGCCGACGTGATCTCGTCCAGATAGGCGGTCTGCGCGGGGTCGCGCGTCAGGTAATACATGTGGAAAGGCCGCTCGCCGGTGCGGTGCAGGTATCGCGCCATGCTGAGGATGGGCGTGATGCCAATGCCCCCCGCGATGAGGATGACCCGCTCGCCATCCTGTCCAAGCTGGAAGTCGTTGGCCGGTGCCGATACCTCGACCATGTCGCCGGCCGAGACCGTATCGACAAAGCTGCGTGAGCCGCCTTGCCCCTCGTTCTCACGCTTGATCGCGATCCGGTAGGCGTCGCGCTCGGCCGGGTCGTTGAGCAGTGAATATTGCCGCGTGCCGCCCGCGGGAACCGAGACATGGACATGCGCGCCGGGGGTGAAGGGGGGCAGCGCGCGCCCATCGGGATCGACCAGCACATATTCGTGTATGTCGCTGGCCACGATGCGCGTGCTTCCGACCTTCAGTTGTCGCATCTCCATCCGGGCACCTTTCCTGTCAGTTTGTCGATCCGCTTGCCGGGCTCAGGCCAGGCGGCGGACCAGGTAGTCGAAATTGATGGTGAACTGTTCCTGCTTGCCCAGGGCATCGCGAAGCTTGGCGATGTCCTCGTCGGAGAACGCCTCGGCGCGGTTGCCGCTGGCGTCGGCAAGAAGCTGAATCATCGCGGCGTTTTCCAGCATGATCGCCCCGATCACGGCCTCCTCGACCGTCTCGCCCGTGCAGACGATGCCATGATGCTTGAGCAGGACGGCACGCATGTCGCCAAGGGCGCGGGCAACGCCCTGTCCCATCTCGGGGGTGCGGATCAGGTTGATCGTATCGTCGTAGAGGCCAAGCATCTGGTGGAACAGGGCCGCCGGTTGGCTTGCCGGGCGCAGGGGCGTGCCGGCCGCGGTCAGGGCGACGCAATAGGTGGGGTGGGTGTGCAGGATCGCCCCCACGTCGGGCCGGGCGCGGAAAACCTCGGTGTGGATGAACGCCTCGCTATGGCGGCGGCCGTCGCCTGCGACGACATTGCCGTCGAGGTCGATGGTCAGCAGACACTCGGGAGTGAGTTCATCGAGCCCCACCGAATGCGGCTTCATGAGGAAAAGATCCGGGTTGTCCGGCAGCCGTGCCGAGACATGTCCCCGGGTCAGGTCATCCTGACCATTGGCACACAGCACCCGCCCGGCCTGGACCAGTTTTTCCCGCAATTCCGGATAGTTCATCATTCAGCTCCCCTTGATGTGCCGGCTGCCGCTCTTCATGGGGGCAACCGTAAGTCTCGTTCTTCAGACGGCGGCGTCCGTGTCCCGACCGCCCAACCCCGGATCAGTCCGCGTTGTCCACCGCCAGCGCACGCGCGTTCTGGAACCCCGGCAGCCGTGCAAGATCGGCGAGGGAGAACTGGATGTCCGTCACCAGATCCTCAAGCTGGGCGCGCGACAGGCGCACCGTCACCCACCCCAGGCCGCCGTGGTAATGAGCGATCATCACGCCCCGGCGGGACGGATCGGGCAGGGTATCCCACAGCAGGTTGTCGCATTCGTAGACCTGCGTCTCTCCGGGGGTATGCTCGACCTTTCGTGCCGGGCTCATCTGTGCCCGAAGGGCGACCAGCTCGGCGATTGCCGCGTCGATCTCCGCGACATCGCAGGTCCCGTTCAGGGTCTCGTCGCCCAGGGTGACCGAAAGCGTGGCACCGGTCGCCGTGTCGTTCGTCGTGGCCGTAATCTTCATCTTTGGACGCTCCAGGAAATTCGTTCAGGTTTGGGGCAGGGCGACGGGCCGGCCGGTGCGGGCGGATTCAAGCACCGCGTCGCAGACGGAGACGATGGAGGCCCCCCAGAAGCCATCGTGCAGGGGTGGCTCGCCGCCGATTGCCGCCGCGAATTCGTCAAGCACCAGCTCCCGCGGGGTGCGGCTGTTGTCGAGGGGCACTTCCTCGCATCCGTCCGCCGTGTAGATCAGCAACCCGTCGGGTGATTGGCGCATGTCGCCCTTCTCGCAACTCACCAGGGTCAGGCCGAAATGGGGCTGGTGGGGCGCGTCGCTGCCGATGGCTGACTTGGCGCGGGCGCGTTTTGCCTTCAGCTCATCTTCGGGGCGTGCCGCAGCGCCGGAGGCCCGGCGCAATGGCGTGGCCGGGTAGCCCCATTCGCCCACATTTCCCGTCAGGTCGGCGGAGCCGAAATGGCCATAGCCGCTGTAGACGGCAGTTCCGACGGCGCCGTTGGCAAAGCTCAGCGTCGCGCTGTGGGCGCCGATCGTGCTGCGGTCGGGGTCGAAATCGAAGGCGTGACCGGTGACCGAAACGATCCGGTCGCCGCACAGGCTTCGCAGAATGTCGAACTGATGCGCGCCTTGGCGATAGGTCACGCCGCCGCCCAGTTCGGGGCGCAGCTCTTCGGGCCGGCGGGGGCGGTAGACCCAATCGGTGTAGCACCAGCTGTTGACCATCCGGACCGCACCCAGACGGCCCGAGCGGATGATTTCGCGCATGGTGCGAATGGGCAGATCGTGGCTGTGCGAATGTCCGACGACCAGCGTCAGGCCCCGCGCCTCGGCGGCGCGGGCCAGGGCAAAGCCATCCTCGGCGCGGATGCACATGGGTTTTTCCAGCAGAACATGCATTCCCGCCTCAAGCGCGGCCATCGCATGCTCGTGGTGCAGCTCGGTCGGGGTGCCGATGTAGATCGCGTCGCACAGGCCCGCGCCCAGAAGCCCGGCGATCGTGTCGAAGGCGGGCCGGTCGAAGGCGGCGGTGAAATCGTCGCGCGCCTCGGGGCGGGGATCGCAGGCGGCGGCGACGGCAAATTCCCCGTGCCGCCTCAGGGGCGTCAGGAACGCCTGGGCTGCCGCCCCTAGGCCTATCAGTCCCAATCGGATCATTGCGCGCACTTTCGGAGGGGAGGGGATTTCCCGCCGGCTATGATGCCGGCGGGATCTTCAGGTCGGGGCAGGGGATGCCTCTGCCCCGCAAGGGCGGGGATCAGACCGCGTCGGCGGTCAGAAGCTCTTCCTTGCTGGGCTCGTAGATTTCGACAAGGTCGTCGAGGATCGGCGAGAAGCGCATATGGGTCCGCATCAGCCAGCTTTTCATGCCGTCGCTGTTGTGGTGCTTCTTCTTCTCGTTGGGCAGGTCGATCCGCTCGTTCTCGGCGGGATCGCGGAAGACGCACATCGGATCCTCGCCCGCCTCGACCTTCTTGATCTCGCGGCGCAGCATCCGGCGGTAGGCGGCGACGCCCTGGTCGGTCGAGCCGAGGTTCTCGGCGGTGCGGTCGGTGATCCGGCCCTGGGAAATCCAGGCCATCATGTCCTGGCCGTCGACATTGTCGACGATGAACTCGCCGTTCTCGTCGTAGATCGGCACCTCGTAGGTGTGAAGCTTCTCGGTCAGGTGGGCGGGCACCTTGGCGTCCGCGGGCGGCACGTAGGCCGTATACCAAATGTGAAGCGTGTTCTCGTCATCCATGGGGACACGGATCTGGAACGCGTAGTAGCGCGAGTTCTCGTCGCCGTTTCCGACCGACAGGGTGTTGGGGAACATGATCGGGTGGCCGACCTTCCAGTCGTCGGATTCCTCGGACTGGCCCACCAGCAGCCGGTGCTTGGTGATGCCGTATTCGAATTCCTTGAAAGCGATCTTGGCGTGGGGCGCGCTGATCGCGACCTTCACGTTCTCCTGCTCTTTCACGAACTCGTAGAGGTGGCCGTGCAGCCACTCGGTATGGATCGGGTCGAGCGAGTTTTCCATGGCCTGGAGCCAGTTGATCGGGATGACGGTCCGACCCATCATCCGGACGGTGCCAGGCTCGACAAAGCCGTCGACGCGCGGCAGCAGGGGGGCGGGGTCGGGCCCCATGTAGGCCCAGATCATGCCGCCCAGCTCCTCGACCTTGTAGGCCTTGGTCTTGATCTTCTGGCAGAAGGAGGAGCCTTCGGGCTCGTTCGGCTGTTCCAGGCACTGCCCGTCATGTCCGAAGGCCCAGCCGTGGTAGGGGCAGCGGATGCCCTCCTGGGTGGGGATACCGTTCACAAGCGATGCGCGGCGGTGGGGACAGTGGCGATCCAGCAGGCCAAGACGGCCCTGGCGGTCACGAAACAGCACCAGATCCTCGCCCAGGATGCGCACCGGGATGGACCATTTTTCCTTCAGGTCCTCCATCGCGGCGATGGGGTGCCAGTAGCGCCGCATCAGCTCCCCCGCGGGCGTTCCGGCACCAACGCGAGTGAGCATGTCGTTCTGTTCTTGGGTCAGCATCTCAGGCTTCCTTCTCTTGGCTGTGTCGGCGCACGTGGGTCGCCCCGCAGATATTGTTAAGCGAATAACAATAGTAGCGCGAGTCGTCAACGGTCAAAAATCTCTATTCCGTCAGCGTATGTTGACTTATTCATATCTGATATCGTTAATGGCCTACCAATATGCGGTAGGCGCCGGGCGCAAGAACCGGACAGCGGCCAGGAGCGGAACATGTTACACAACCCCAATGCCGATCGCATGGCGCACCTGCTGAAACTGGCCAGCAAGGCCACCTCCCGGGCCTTGCAGGATCGACTGGCCAGGCATGACATTGCCTACAGCCACTGGACGATCCTGCGCATCCTCTGGAATCAGGATTCTCTGAGCGTGACCGAGCTCAGCCTCCGGGCAAGCATTGCAAAGCCGGCGACGGTGACGGCCGTTCAGGCCCTCGACAAGCTGGGCTATGTCACCCGGCGCAAGCGGGACGGCGACAAGAAGACCGTCTATATCGAGCTGACGGAGGCGGGGCGCGCGCTTGAGGCCGAACTTGTACCGCTTGCCGTGGAGGTGAACGACATCGCCCTGCGCGGTTTTCGCGAGACGCAGAAAGCAGCCCTGCGCAAGATGCTGTCCAAGGTCATCGCCAACCTGGATAACGCCGACTGATTTCGGGTCTCTGGTGTCGCCCCCAGATCCCGGACACGAAAAGGGGCGCCGCGGCGCCCCCTTGATGGTCGATACCAGCCTCAGATCGATGGCAGCGACTTGAGCGCCGGCACCAGCGTGCCCAGCACCGTGCTTGGCCAGGGGATGGTCAGGAACACGTCGAAGACCACGTAGATGAACGTGGTGGTTCCCAGGGCGATCGGCAGGACCAGCTTCCACGGCTCGCGGTTCTCGAGGCGCATGTAGGCCACGATGAACAGGAAGACGGTCGGGATGAGGCCGATCAGGGCCATCAGTGCCATGAAAGCCAGCATCCAGCCGAAGAAGATCGATCCGCGCAGGACGACCGTGCCCACCGACAGGCCCTGATAATCCTCCACCAGGTCGAGGTGCACCTCCTTGCGGACGGCCCCGCCGGCCACCCCGACCGCCGCCGCGCGGCCCGGCCGGCGCAGCACCTGGTTCAGAAGGCTGAGGACCAGCACCGCGAAGGTGGCGATGCCGACGCTGAGAGGGGCAAGCCTTGCCTTGTCGGAAAAGCCCGCGGCCTCGAACACCATCCAGCCGACCGCCACGACCAGAAGGCCCGTGAAGATGTCGGTGAGGTGGAAGGTCGGCGCGTGGAAGGGCAGTCCCTGGGCGCCGCTGCGGCGCCGCTCGATGATTTCGCCGATGAAGGGACGCAGCACCATCACCACCGCCGCGAGCAGCAGCACGAGGACGGCGGGCCGCAAAAGCCATTCGTAGGAATAGCGGGCGATGGAGATGAACAGATAGCGTTCGATGATTGCGCCCAGCACGAAGCCGAGAATCAGCGGCGGGCGCGGCCAGCGGAGGCTTTTCATCACCCAACCCAGGACGCCAAACGCAAGCAGTGCGAACAGATCGCCCCAATCCCGGTTGCCCTGAAATGCGCCCAGGTAAACGATGCTGAGGATCATCGGCATGATGAGCGTGTAGCGAAGCGTCGCGATCTTGGCCATCTGACCGCTCATGGCAAAGCAGACGCCCGCGCCGAGGATGTTGGCGATGGCGACACTCCAGACCATGGAATAGGTGATCGACAGATTGGTGGTCAGCATCGCCGGCCCGGGTTGCAGGCCATGGATGAGGAAGGCGCCAAGCAGGATGGCCATGCTGGCGCTTCCGGGCACACCGAAGGCGATGGTCGGGACCAGCGCACCGCTGGTGGCGGCGTTGTTGGCGCTTTCGGGGGCGATCACGCCGCGCACGTCGCCCGTACCAAAGCTTTCGCGGGCGCCCTTTACGTTGCGTGCGGCAAAGCCATAGGCGAACCAGTCGATGATGGAGGATCCCAGCCCCGGCATGGCGCCAAGCGCCGCGCCGATCCCCGAACAGCGCAGGATCAGCCACCAGTTGCGCAACGCGTCTTGGGCCCCGCGCAGCATCCCTTCGCGGACCTCGTGGCGGGTCTTGCTGGCAATGGCCACGCGGCGGATCGCCAGGTCGCAAAGCTCGGGCAGGGCGAAAAGCCCCAGCGCGATGGGCAGCAGCGGCAGCCCGTCGTAAAGATAGGTCGTCCCAAGCGTCCAGCGCAAATCACCGCCCTGGGGATCGCTGCCGATCATGGAAAGCAAGATGCCGAACCCCGCGACCCCCAGTCCGCGCAGGGGGGAGCTTCCGGCCAGGACCGCGACCATGGAAATCCCGAAGATCGAACAGGCCAGTAGCTCGGGCGAGCCGATGTAAAGCATGACGGGGCGCAGGATGGGGATCGTCAGCGCCAGAAGGAAGGCGCCGAACAACCCGCCAATCACCGACGAGACATAAGCGGCGGCCAGCGCCCGGCCCGCTTCGCCCTTGCGGGCCATGGCGTGACCGTCGATCACAGTCGCCTGTGAGGCCTGCGTGCCCGGCACGCCGAACAGCACCGCCGGGATGGTATCGGAGGTGGCCGCCACGGACGACAGGCCCAGCATGAAGGCAAAGGCCGCGATCGGGTCCATCCCGAAGGTGAAGGGCAGCAGCAGGGCCATGCCGGCCACGCCGCCCACGCCGGGCAGGATGCCCAGCATCAGGCCCAGCATCACCCCCGCTGCCAGGTAGATCAGCCGCTCGAATTGCAGGACCAGGAATAATGCGTCAGCGAGGCTTTCGATCATTTTGCGTCGAGACCTTTGTTCTTTCTTTCCGCGATTTCCGAACCGGAGAATACGCGCGTGAAACCCGGCAGGAGGGCCGGTCGCGCAGCGCTCAATGGGCCATGAAAACGGGAATGTTCAGATGTTTCAGAATGTCGTTCGTCGTGCCGCCCAGCACATCCTCGCTGAACTTCGAATGCTCGTAGGCGCCCATCGCCAGCAGGTCGGCGCCGACCTCCTCGCAAAAGCCCAGGATCGTCCTAGCGATGGATCCGCGCGCGTCGCGTCGCACGGGCGATGCGACGCTGTCGTGCCGGGCGAAATGGGCGCACAGCTGCTCGCTCCAGTAATCGGCGGCCTCGTCGGGCGGGCCGATGCGAAGCACGAACGCCTCGTCGACGGGACCGAACAGTTGCAGCAACTCGCCCACCGTGCGCGCGGCCGCGCGCTTGCCGTCCCAGCCGATGACCACGCGGCGCCCCAGCGACGTGCCGGGCTTGCGGCCTGGCACGATGAGGACGGGCTTGCCGCTGCGCAGGGCAATTACATCGGGACGGACCTGGCGGGTTTCCGGGTCGTCATCGTGGGCACGGGCCCCCAGCACTGTCAGGTCGTAATGCCGTGCGGCCTTGGTGATGGCCAGGTCGGCATTGCCAGCAAGCTTGAGGCAGTGAAGCCTGTCCTGCGCGGCGAAGGTCTCGGCCTCCTGGAAAAAACGGGCCTCGACGGTCTTGCGCGCCTCGTTCTCCAGGCGCTCCGCGATCTTGCGGAATTCCTCTCTCAGGCCGCGGCTCATCGGCAGGTCGAGGGGCCCAGGAGTTGTGAGGCTTCGTACGGGAAGCATCCGGTGACGTGGCCGTCACGCTCGGATGCCAGGGACAGCGCCTGTGCGAGGGCGTGGCTTGCCGAGCTGCTGCCGTTATAGGGCACCAGGATATCTTTCAGACCCATGACCTTCCCTCCCCGGCCGTCTTCTGGCAGCGCGATTGGCGACGACCGGCACCGGGCCGGTCGCCGCGCCTTCTCAGTTGGTGGCTTCGATCACCTTCGCGATGACCGCGGGGTCGGTTGCGTAGACCGACTCGACGATCTGCTGAAGCTGCTCCCCGTCGGAGGGGGTGATCTCAAGCCCGGCCTCGGCCGCGGCCTTCAGGAACTCGGGATCCTGCATCGTGTCCATGAACGCCTTGCGCAGCGCGTCCACACGGTCCTGCGGCACGCCGGGAGGGGCGACATAGGGGCGGCCCATTTCCTGCGGTGCGATGATGAAGTTGAGCATGCCCTTCGCCTCGTCGGTCTCGGCGATGTCGGTGACAAGCGGGACCTCGGTCAGTTCAGGGTGCGATTTGGCGGCGAACTGGAGCAGCAGCTTGATCTTGCCGCTTTCGAGAAGATCGGCCTTGGTCGCCTTGATGGTGGACCACGACCAGCCACAGCGGCCCATGACCTCGCCGCGCTCCATCGCGAGGACGATGTCGTTGCCGCCGGGATAGCCGTCGATGATCTTCATCTTGGTTCCCAGCGCCGTGTTGGCGACATTGGCCTGTTTGTTGGGGTCCGAGGCCGCACCCGTGCCGCCGACAAGCAGTTCCTTGGCGCGCAGATCGTCGATATTCGAGATGTCGGCGTCGGACATCGCGGCGCAAAGCGAATACTCGGTGTTGGCGTTGCCGATGTAGTTGAACTTGGCAGCATCGAAGGTCGCGGCCTCATTCTGGAGCAGCGGCTCAAAGGGGGCGGCGCGGGCGATGGTCCCGATGACCGAACCGTCACGCGGCGCGGCCTCGTAAAGCCAGTTCGCCAGGCGCAGGCTGCCGGCGCCGGGCATGTTGGTGGCAACGATCGTGGGGTTGCCCGGGATGTGCTTGCCCATGTGCGAGGCGATCACGCGCGCATAGGTGTCGTAGCCGCCGCCGACGCTGTAGCCGATGTAAAGCTCCAGCGTCTTGCCGGAATAGAACTCCTCGACCGACTGTGCCGAGACGGCGCCCGGCAGTGCAATCGCCGCAACCGCCGCGACCGACTTCATGTATTTGAGTAGTGACATCGTTTTCCTCCCTGATGTTCATCTTTGTCTGGATGGCGCTTCAGATCACGAAGGCCTCCAGCGTTTCCTTGGCGAAGATCTCCTCGGGCTCCAGGATGCGCGGGGACAGCCCTTGCTCGTGGGAGTAGCGCAGGAAGGTCGCGATCGTTTCGCGGTTCCTGTCGAATCCGTAGGGCCAGTAGTCGGGGCCAAGCGTGGCTTGCGCCTCTTCGAAATGCGCGGCCGCCCAGGGCAGCATCGCCTTCAGGGCCGCCGTTTCCGACAGGCTCTGCATGGTGATGTCCTTGGCCTCGCTGAAGGCCTTCAGCAGCGATTGGCAGATCCAGGGGTCGGCCTCGTAATCCGCGCGCCGGATGCCGACCGTGTGCATGATCGGAAAGATGCCGGTGCGCGCGAAATAGGCCTTCTCGACCTCGGGGAAGTTTTCGAACAGGCGCCGGACCTTGCCGTTCGGCCCGGAATAGGTGCTTGGCTTGCGCGCCGTGTAGAGGGCGTCAATCTCGCCGTCGTGAAGCATCTGCGACAGGGTCTTGTCGGGGCCGATCGGCACCACCTTGATGTTGTCGGGCAGGTCGAGCTTCAGCTTCTCGCTGCGGTTCGGCTCTTCCTCGCCGCCGGTGTAATAGGTCACCGAGTCGACGTTGACGCCGAAATCGTCGCTGAGGATGCCGCGGATCCAGACCGGGGCCGTCATCTGGTATTCCGGGCAGCCGACGCGCTTGCCCACGAGGTCCTCGGGCCGGTCGATGCCGCTATCCGCATTCACGTAGATCGAGCTGTGGCGGAAAAAGCGGGAGGGGAAGACCGGAATGGCAACGAAAGGCCGCTCGGGCTTGTGCAGCGAGACGACATAGGACGACAGCGAAAGCTCGGAGGCCTCGAATTCCTGGTTCCTGAGCATGCGGAAGAACGTCTCTTCGACCGGCATGTTCAGAAAGTTCAGGTCGATGCCCTGGGGCCTGACCCGCCCATCCATGATCGGGGCCATCCGATCGTAATCCCAGCATCCGAAGTTGATCGTCTTGCGCATTGGCATCCCCCCACATCATTTTCCTGGCGCGGGCCCGCGCGCGCCTGTCGAATGGAAGGGTGCCTGCCGCTGGACGTGCCGTCCAACATAGAATATGGAATATAGCCCAAAGAAAATCTTTGGGCTGGGCGCATGGGCCTGAACGGAACGGGGCGGGAATGAACCTCAAGCAGCTGAAATATTTCATCAAAGCGTCAGAGACAGAAAATCTCAGCCGGGCTGCGCAATCCCTCAATATCGCGCAGACGGCCCTGGGTCTTCAGATCAGGAATCTCGAGGAGGAGCTGGGCACCGAACTCATCACCCGCCATTCGCGGGGGGTGGGGCTGACCGAAGCCGGCCGCCTTTTTGCCGAGCGCGCCCGCCAGGTCCAGAAGCTGCTGGACGATACGGTGCAGGACATCCGCGAGCTTGCCGACCCGGGCCGCCCCCGGGTCAATATGGGGCTGACCCCCAGCGTCATGGATCTTCTGGGGGCGCGCGTCTTCGACCTGGCCGGGACCATCGGCAAGGTCGCGGCCGTCCAGTTCGTGGAAGGTCTGTCCTTTCGCCTGGTTTCGGCGCTGGAGACCGCCGAGATCGACTGTGCGCTCGCGTTCAACATCGCCGAGGACGATCACAGTTCGCGCTATGCGCTGCTGGAAGAGCGGCTGTTCTTTGTCAGCGCGCCGGATCCCGAGAAAAGCTGGCAGCCTATCTCGCTGGAAGAGGCGCTGACCCCGAACCTGGCCTTGCTGAGCCATCGGGACATGATCTGGCAAATGGTCGACGAGACGGCGCAGCACTACACGCTGGACATGACCGTCGCCTTCGAGGTCCAGTCCCAATCGGCCATCAAGAAGCTTGTGCAGCAGGGGGCGGCGACAAGCATCATGCCTTATGGAGCCATGGCGGAAGAGGCGCGGAAGGGTCTGATCTGCGCCCGTCCCATCGACTGTTCACGCCTGTCGCGGACGCTTTATTTTGTGGTCTCCAAGACCTTGGATCAAAGGCTTCTGCCGGCCCTCAGAAAGGTTCTGGTGCCCGCGATCCTGAATGAATACTCCGCGCTTCTGGGCGATTACGCGGTTCACCTGCCAGCATTGGCAAGCGCCGAGGGCTGAGGTTCCGCCAGTCGGCCTAGAGCACCCGGCGCAGGCCCGACTGAACCCTCAGAAGTGCGGGAAGAAGCTGGCTGACCATCTCGGGCACCTCCATCTGACTTGCCGCAAGCCCGGTGTTGAGGGCGGCGACCACCTTGCCGTGCCGGTCGAAAAGCGGGACGGCGACGGACCTCAGGCCAAGCTCCACCTCCTGGTCGATGATGGCGAAACCGTCTTCGCCCGCCTTTGCAATCCGGGCCATCACCTCCCCCGGTTCGGTGAGCGAGAACCGGGTGCGGGGGGCAAGGTCCGAGGTCTCGATGATCGATTGCGCTTCGTCGCGGGGCAGGGCGGCCAGCAGGACCCGCCCCAGCGATGTGCAATGGGCAGGCAGGCGCGAGCCGGGCATCAGCCCGATCGACATCACGCGGGTCTGGGCCGCGCGGGCAATATAGACGATCTCTCTCAAGTCCAGGATCGCGACCGAGCAGCTTTGCCCGATCTGTTCGGTCAGCTGATCCAGCCAGGGCTGTACCATGCGCGAAAGCGGCATCGAGGCGAGGGTGGCGATCCCCAGCCGCAGGATGCGCGGGGTGAGCGTGAAGAATTTTCCGTCGTAATCGGCGTAGCCCTCGCGGTGCAGGGTAAGCAGCACGCGGCGGGCGGTGGCGCGGTCAAAGCCGCTGGCGGCAGCAGCCTCGGCAATGGACAGGCGCGGGGTGTCGGCGCCGAAGGCCTCGATCACCTTCAGCCCCTTGGCCAGCGACGCGATGTAATCTGTCGGCTTCGTCAACATGTGAACGCTGATATGCGCCATTTGAACAAATATCAACATGTGAACAAACGCCCTCGCCTTGGTGGGTGGGCCGGGAGTATCTCGGGACCAATCCAAGGAGGACTCTCATGACCAAGGTTTCGCCCAGCGTCGCCGACGCGATCGCGGATATCCCCGACGGCGCCCAGATCATGATCGGCGGCTTCGGCGGCTCCGGCGCCCCGATCGAGCTTATCCATGCGCTGATCGATCGTTTTCGGGCCACCGGCAGCCCAAGCAACCTGACCCTGATCAACAACAACGCGGGCAACGGCTCCATCGGGATCGCCGCGATGATCAAGGCGGGTATGGTCGGAAAGATGATCTGCTCCTTCCCACGCAGCTCGAACGCCGAGGCCTTCAACGAGAAATACCTGGCCGGGGAGATCGCACTGGAACTGGTCCCGCAGGGCACCCTTGCCGAACGTATCCGCGCTGCCGGCGCCGGTATTCCCGCGTTCTATACCCCGACCTCCTTCGGGACCGAACTGGCCGAGGGCAAGCCCAGCGAGGAGTTCGACGGCAAGATGTACGTGCGCGAGCGGTGGTTGAAGGCCGACTTTGCGCTGGTGAAGGGGCATGACGGCGACGAGGCGGGCAACCTGACCTATCGGCTGGCGGGCCGCAATTTCAACCCGCTGATGGCCATGGCCGCTGATCGCACGATCGCGCAGGTCTCGAACCTGGGCGCCCCCGGCAGCATCGCCCCCGAGGCGGTCATCACCCCCGGCATCTTTGTCGACGTGGTCGTCGAGGTGTCCGAACCCCAGCAAGAAGAAATGCTCGTCCGCACGGGAGTGATCTACTGATGTCCGGTTTCAATCTGATGGAAGACAAGCTGAGCAATGCCCAGATCGCGTGGCGCGCCGCGCAGGACCTCGAGGACGGCTCGTATGTGAACCTCGGGATCGGCTTTCCCGAGATGATCGCCAAGTTCCAGCCCGAGGGTCGCAACGTGACCTACCACACCGAGAACGGCGTGCTGGGCTTCGGCCGGGCCCCCGCAGAGGGGGAGGAGGACTGGGACCTCATCAACGCGGGTAAGAAGGCGATCACCCTCAATCCCGGCGCGTCCTTTTTCCACCATGCCGACAGCTTCGCCATGGTCCGGGGCGGGCATCTGGATCTTGCCGTGCTGGGCGCCTACCAGGTCGCGCAGAACGGCGATCTGGCGAACTGGCGCGTGGGGTCCAAGGGGGTTCCGGCCGTGGGCGGGGCCATGGACCTGGTGCATGGCGCAAGGCGCGTGGCGGTGGTGACCGACCATGTCACCAAGGACGGCGGCCCGAAACTGGTCGAGGAGTGCACCTTTCCGCTGACAGGCGTGGGCTGCGTGACCCGAGTCTATACCTCGCTGGCGGTGATCGACATCGCCGAGGGGCGGTTCGTGCTGCGCGACAAGCTGCCGGCGATCAGCCTTGAGGAGTTGCAGGCGGTGACCGGCGCCCGGCTGCACATCGAGGGCGAGGTCGGTGCCATCGTCGTGCCGGAGGGGATCTGATGACCGAGGTTTTCATCTGCGACTATGTCCGCACGCCCATCGGCCGCTACGGCGGCGCACTTTCCCCGGTCCGGGCCGACGACCTGGGGGCGATCCCGCTGAGGGCCCTGGCCAAGCGGAACCCCGGTCTGGACCTGGGCGCCATCGACGAGGTGATCTTCGGCTGTGCCAACCAGGCCGGCGAGGACAACCGCAACGTGGCGCGCATGTCGCTTCTGCTGGCGGGTTATCCCGACACGATCGCAGGCATGACCATGAACCGCCTTTGCGGATCGGGCATGGATGCCGTCATCACCGCCGCCCGCGCCATCCGTTCGGGCGAGGCCGACCTGATCGTCGCCGGAGGGGTGGAAAGCATGTCCCGCGCGCCCTTCGTCATGCCCAAGGCGACGGAGGCCTTTTCCCGTGCCAACGAGGTCCATGACACGACCATCGGCTGGCGCTTCGTCAACAAGCTGATGAAGGCGCAATACGGCGTCGACAGCATGCCCGAGACGGCCGAGAACGTGGCCCAGGACTTTGCCATCAGCCGCGATGACCAGGACGCGTTTGCCCTGCGATCCCAGCTCAAGGCGGCAGAGGCACAGGCAAACGGTCGCCTGGCCCGGGAAATCGTGCCGGTCAGCATCCCGCAGCGCAAGGGAGACCCGGTCATCGTGGAGGCCGACGAGCACCCGCGCGCCTCGACCACCCTCGAGGCGCTGCAAAAGCTCAGACCCTTCGTGAAGGCCGACGGCACCGTGACGGCGGGCAATGCCTCCGGCGTAAACGACGGGGCCGCGGCGCTGATCCTTGCCACGAAGGAGGCCGCCGAGAGACAGGGCCTGACACCCATCGCCCGCGTTCTGGGCGGGGCCACCGCCGGCGTCGCGCCGCGGATCATGGGCATCGGCCCGGCGCCTGCGTCCCAAAAACTGATGGCGCGCCTGGGGCTGGGGCAGGAGGATTTCGCGGTGATCGAGCTCAACGAAGCCTTCGCCAGCCAAGGCCTTGCCACCCTGCGCGAGCTTGGCATCGCCGACGACGACCCCCGGGTGAACCCCAACGGCGGGGCAATCGCGCTTGGCCATCCGCTTGGCATGTCGGGCGCCCGGATCACCGGCACGGCGATGCTGGAGCTGAAGCCGGGCCAGAAATCCCTGTCGACCATGTGCATCGGCGTCGGCCAGGGCATCGCAATCGCCCTCGAAGCGGTCTGATCGCGAACTCCCACGGCCGTCCTTCGCAGGGCGGCCGTGAGGCATCCCACCGCTGCGGAATGACGCTGAACCCACCGCCGACAGGCTTGGCCGGGGCGGCAGGGCGGCGCCGCAATTCGCCCGGATAGAAGCATTTTCTTGCACCATCCCCCCAAACGGGGGCAAAAGGCCCGGAAATCGAGGAAGGCGGGTCCGTTGATCATGAGTGCAAAGCCAGCAAAGCAAGGAATGTCGGAGGTCCGCCGGGCCGCCCGCCTTTCCGTGGCGCCGATGATGGATGGACGCGATTAGGTCCTGATTTCAAGTGGTTGAAAGGCGTTGTGTGCAGTACATGTTCATGTTTCGATCGCGTGATGTCGCGCGGCGTCGCACGCTTATCGGTGCGTCGGCCGATGTTAGTTTGCTCGCGGGCTCATAGTGTTCAGCGGGGACGAGAAATCGATAGTGGCTAGTTCGCAGGGGCTGGACGCGAAGCTGAAAGCAGCCGTTCGAAGTTGGCGCTGGTAGGGTCCGTTTCGCGGGACTTTCCGGTCGTTCGGCAGCCAAACGATGCAACTCCAGCATGACACGCAGCTGCGGCCAGCTCAATTCTGCGTCGCGGCGCAGATCACGGAAGCGGTCGTTGAAGGCTGCGTCAAGTCGGGGAATCTAAACCCACCTTTCGCTGCGCCTCGTCGCAGCGCCGCCGATGCGGACCTTTCTGCCGTTCGCTGCGCATGCTCTCAAAGGACCCGCACTCCCGGGACTACTCGGTGTCCGATCCTGGCAGATTACGCTCACTCAAGATCTATTGTCTGCTTCAACTCTGCTAAAAAATCCTTCCCATTCAGATGGTACTCGGCACAAGCGTTGGCAACGGTGTGGAAGCGGCTTATTGGGCATCCGACGCAGAGCATCCTGTGGCGAATAAATACGGGGATGGTCCGGGGCCAATGGGTCATCAGATCGGCCAGAGACAGGTCGGGGTCGTCGAGGTTTGGTTTGTTCATTGATGCCTCCCTTGAAAACCAGACTATGCGCTGGAATTTTCCAAAGGTTGTGCTGACGCAAACTTATCCTCCGACTCCACATGTGGCGCGGCTCCTAAACATGATGACGTCTCAAGATGCCTGCGAGTAGCGAACTCCCTCTGGAACGTGTTGGTCAAGCATCGAGGCGATGATACGTGTCAGCGATCGACCTTCCGGTAGAATGCTAATGCGCTGTCCAACTAATTTCGCGAAAGGCTTGAAACGGGTTTCGATGGCTTCCAGACAAGGCCTGAGCGTGTAGGCGCGGGGACCATAGTCGCGGCTCAGATCTTCCAGATCAAGCGTGAAGTAACACATCAATGTCTCGATCGCGCGCGCATGCAGATGATCGTCTGCGGTCATCTCGTAGCCGCGCGATCCGGGAAAAATCGCTTGCGCTATGCGCTGCTTGTAGGCGGCCGTTGCCGGGGCGTTCTGGACGTATCCGCCCGGAAAGCGCGAGATGGAGGACGCACCAAGTCCGATCAGGGTCTGGCAGCTGTCCGCCGTGTAGCCTTGGAAGTTGCGGCGCAAGCGCCCGGCATCGTGGGCAACCGCAAGATCATCGCCGGGGGCCGCGAAATGATCAATGCCGATAGGGGCCAGTCCTGCCTGGACGAACCGCTCTGCGGCGCGTGTGGCAAGTGTGTACCGCGCCAGATCACCCGGCAGGGCGCTTTCGTCGATCAGCTTTTGACGTTTCGACACCCAGGGCACATGCGCGTACCCGAACAGAGCGATGCGGTCCGGAGCAAATGTCAGCACCTTATCGATGGTATCTTCGAGCCGTGCCAGGGTCTGGTGCGGCAGGCCGTAGACCAGATCGGTATTCAGCGAGGTGATGTCGGCGGCACGCAGGTCTTCGACGCAGGCGCGCGTGATGTCGAATGGTTGCAGGCGGCCGATCGCCTGCTGCACCTCGGGATCGAAGTCCTGAATGCCAATGGACGCACGGGTCATGCCTTCCGCCGCAAGCGCAACGATCTTGGAGCGGTTGACCATCGTCGGATCGATTTCGACAGAAAATTCAAAGTCGTCTGCCGTGGGGAAGACGCTGCGGATCGCCTTGCTCAGTCGGTGGATCAACGGTGGCGGCAGGATCGTGGGTGTGCCGCCGCCCCAATGCAACCGTCCCATGCGCGAACCATCAGGCAGTGTGCCGCGCAGCATGTCCAGCTCTGCTTCGAGGGTCTCGACGTAGCTTTCCACCGGTCCGAGGGTTTGCGTGCCTTGGGTGTGACAGGCGCAGAACCAGCAGAGTCGCTCGCAAAATGGGATGTGGATATAAACCGATACCGGAACATCCGGATCCAACGTCTCAAGGGCCCGCTTCTGAAAAGCCGAGCCGACGTTCGGGGAAAAGACTGCTGCGGTGGGGTATGATGTGTACCGGGGGACACGCGCGTCGAAAAGGCCAAGCGCCTTGAGTGAATCTGTATGTTCCATGTATCGATCATGAGCGGGTCGAAGCCAGGGATCTTTGCAGTAGATCAAACTCGCGGTCCAAAAGATGACTGGTCCTGTCGGCGTCAGGATCGTGGCCCCGTCACGTCGGGTGACCTTGGGTTACCCCGGACATCCTCAAGCGCTGCATAGAATGCGGGCAATACCAACAGGATCAGAACTGTCGCTGCGAGCAGGCCGAAGACCACGGAGATCACCAGCGGCTTGAGCGTCTGGGCCTGGGTGGAGGTTTCCAGCAGCAGCGGTGCCATCCCCATGATGGTGGTCGAGACCGACACGAAGATCGGGCGGAACCGCGACCGAACGGCCGCTCCGGCGGCCAATGCGGCGGACAGGCCCTCGGCGCGGCGGTCATTGATGACGCCGACCAATAAGATCGCGTTATTCACCACGATGCCCGCAAGCGAGGCCGCCCCCACCAGTGACGGCATCGAGATGTTATAGCCCATCAGCACATGGCCCCAGATCACGCCCAGGAATGCGAGCGGGATGGTGACCATCACGATGAGTGGCTCGACATAGCTGCGGAACTGGAAGCTGAGGACGATGTAGATGCCCACCAACCCGATCAGGAATCCGCGCAGGATCGAGGCGACGGTTTCCGCGGAATTCGCGGCTTGCCCACCGATCTCGAAGATCAGGCCGGGGGTGGCAGCCGCGAGGTCCGGCAGGAAGCTCTCGGACAGCCGTGCGGTGATCGCGTCGGCATTTCCAATGCGACCGTCCACATCGGCCGCGACGGTCAGTGTGCGCAACCCGTTGCGTCGTGTGATGGTGCCCCAGCCGCGCGCCTCGTCAACAGTGGCGATGCTGGACAGCGGCACGGTACCGCCAATGGGCAAGGCGATTTCGAAGTTGCTCAGATCGGTGGGGCTGACGCGATCATCATCGGCCAGCCGCACCTCAAGGTCCGAGGCCAGATCGCCGCGCCGGATTTCCGCAAGCTGCGTGCCGAGAAAGGCCGCGCGAAGCTGGCCAGCCACATCTGTGGCGGTCAGCCCCAAGGCCTCGGCGCCGGGCGACAGGTTCAGCCGTAATTCGGATGCGCCGAGGCGCAGGTCGAGGATCGCGTTGCGCACACCGGCATAGGTTTCGAGTTCCGCCAAAGTGGCGCGGCCCGCGGCCTCCAGCGTGGCGAGGTCGGGGTGGGTCAGGCGCAACTCGACCGCGATGCCTTGCGGGCCGATGCCCGGCTCGGTCAGGATCAGTGAGTTCACGCCGGGCAGGGCGCCGATTTCTTCGCGCCAGAGTGTGACGATCTCGTCCAGCGTGCTGTTACGCGTCTCGGCGCCCAGAAGGTCCACCGCGACGGTGGCGACATGGGCGCCGGTCTCGCCCGCCGACAGGTTACGGCCCAGACGGGTGATGCGGCGGATCACGAGCGGTTGCGCCTCGGGCTGTTCGGGTGTCAGACGGGCGTTCACGCGGTCCAGCGCGGCCTCGACCTGTGCCACGGCCTGGCCCGTTCGTGCCAGCGGGGTGCCGGCAGGCAGCATCAGCCGCGCCTCGAGCACGTCGCCGTCGATCTCGGGCATGGCTTCGCGCTTGATCATGCCGCCGCCTAGGGCGCCGACGGTCAGGATCAAGGCACCGATGGCCAGCCCTGCGACCAGCCAGCGCGTCTTGATCGCGGTATCGGCCAGACCGCCGACCCCTTCGCGAAAAGCGTCAAAGCCCGCGTCGAAGCCTTTGCGGAAGCGGGAGGGGGCAGTGTCCTTGATGCCGCCCTTCAGGTGATGGGGTAGGATCAGGAAGGCCTCAACAAGCGAGGCGGCAAGGGCTGCCAGCAAGACCACCGGCAGAACCTCGAGCACCGCGCCCAACTCGCCCGCCAGAAAGGCCAGGGGCAGGAACACGGCGAGGGTCGTAAGAAAGGACGAGATCACGCCGGGTGCCACGGCGGCGACGCCTACCGCCACATTTTCCACCGTCGCGCCCTTGGCGGCATGCACCGCGATGGAATCCGCGATCACGATGGAATCGTCCATCACGATCCCGATCGCCATCAGAAGCGCCACCAGTGTCATCATGTTCAGGCTGAGCCCGGTCAGCGCCATCCAGACAAAAGCCCCCGCAAAGGCCACGGGCAGACCCATCGCGGCCCAGATCGCAAAGCCGGGGCGGAAAAACATGCTCATCACCACGACGACGAGCACCAGCCCGATCACCCCGTTCTGCACCAGCATCACCAGACGGTCGCGGATGATCGATGTCACGTCCTGCACCACTTCAACGGAGATCGTGTCCGGCAGGCGGGCAGTTTCCTCGGCCACCAGCGCGGCAACGCCGTCCAGCACCCGAAGCGCGTCGGCATCCAGCGCCTTTGATACGTCGAGCAGGATGGCAGGCACCCCGTCGACAAAAGCCCGGTCCTGCGGCGGTTCGAACCGTTCCTCGATCTCCGCCACATCGCCCAGCGTCAGGGTTGCGCCATTGGGCAGGACCAGCAGCGGGATCGTGGCCAGCGCCGTGGCTGTGTCGCGTTCAGCAGTGAAGCGAAGGGTCAGGTCCGTGCCCGGTCCCTCCAGCGTGCCCGCGGGTAGGTCGATGTTCTGCGCGGCGATGGCGGCGGCCAAGGCGGCAGGCGTCAGCCCGTGGCTATCGAGTACAGGGCGTGATGCGGTGATGAAAAGTGTCCGGGTGCCGAGGCCCCCGCGCGTCAAGCTGGCAACGCCCGGCAGGACGGTCAGGCGGTCCGACAGGGCGTCGGCATAAAGATCCAGTTCGCCCAGCGGCAGATCGCCCGAGATGGCGACCGATGTGACCGGATCGGAGCGGTGCAGTTCGCGTACCACCGCGGGATCGGCACGGTCAGGGAAGGTGTCGATGGCCGAAACCTCGGTGCGCAGCGAATTGACGAAGCGCAGCGCATCGTTACCGGGCGCCATGGTTGCCACGGCCCGCGCGCGGCCAATTTGGGCCGTGCAGGCGAAGGTTTCCAGCCCCTCGACCCCCTGCACCCCGTCCCAAAGCGGCGCGCAGATCGCGGCTTCCACATCCTCGGCTGCAGCGCCCCGGTAGGGCACGGTGATCTCGGCCTCGACGGCGCGGAAATCGGGGAAGGTTTCGCGCAACAGGCCCGGCGCGGCAAAGATGCCCGCTGCAAGGAACAACAGAAGCAGCAGGTTGCCCGCCGTCGGGTGGCCGGTGAACCAGCGGATCATTGCGGGGCCTCGACCGGCGTCAAGGACATGCCGGGAATGGCCGGCGCGATGTCGTCGATCACCACGCGGTCGCCCGGCGACAGGCCAGCGGCGATAACGACGCGGCCATCCTGCGCAAAGGCGGCGGTGACGGGGCGCAATTCCAGCAAGTCATCGGGGCCAAGGATACGCACCATGTCGCCATGCAACGCCGCCTCGGGGATCGGGATGAGGCCTGTCATGGAAGCGCCCGAAAAGGAAAGCTGTACCTGCATGTTGGGCACCAGCGGCAGGCGGCGGGGCGGGTCCGCGCCCTCATAGGGGTCGTCAACCCTGACCACGACCGGCACGGTGCGCGCACGGGCATCCAGCGCGCCTTCGATCCGGACAACGCGGGAGGTCCAGATTTGGGTCGGGTCCGACAGCGGGCTGAGTGTCACATCGATGCGCGTGACGGGCAAGTCGCTCATCATGTCCGCCAGGGAGATGCCTTCCGCTGCATCTCCCACGAGCCGTCGAAAACTGTCGATCGGCAGATGCGCCACGACCTCGGCCGCCGCGATGCCGTCGGCACGGATCACTACCTGGCCAGGGGCGACGGTCTGAAACTGCTCCGCAGTCACCTCAGTCACCCGTAGGTTGAACGGCGTTGTCAGGGTCGTGCGGTCGAGCGACCGGCGCGCACGGTCGATGGCGGCCTCGCTGCGCGCGACCTGTGCTGCGATCCGCGCCTCGCGGGACGGGATCAGGGCGAGCGTGTTCTCCAGCTCCGCCACCGTGCGGCGGGCCAGAAGGGTCGCGCGCTCGGCCTCGTCGGCGCGCGACTGCGGCATGGTGCCTTGCGCGACGAGCGTCCGCGTGCGCTCCAGATCGGTCTCGGCCAGGGCCAGTCGGTCCCGTTCCAGCGCAAGGATGCGCCGCGTGTTGTCCGCCTCAGCCGCGAGTTGCGCGCGCTCTGCCTCCAGGGCCGTGAGGTCGGCCTGCGATTGCGCCAGCGCCAGCTCGTAGTCAGCGGGGTCGATCCGCAGCACCTCGGTTCCCTCGGGGATCAGGCGACCGGGCTCCAGGTCGGGGTGGCGCCAGATCACCTCGCCCTGCACCTCGGCCACGGCGACCCAGGTCTCGGCCGCCCGCAGGTTGCCCCACGCCGTGGCGGTCGGGCGTAGGTCTGCTGCCGCGACCGTCATCACGCGGACCGGCAGGGCGGGTCCGCTGCCCTCGATCTGGGCCGGTCCGGGTGCCGATGAGATCATCCAGACCGCCGCGGCAATGCCGAGCGCGATAGGCGGCAGGGCGAGGAGAGGGGCGAGTCTCATGGGATCAGCATTGCGCCCGGCGCATCCGCGCCAGCGTGCCGTCGCGCAGCACGAACTGGTGGTAGAGCGCGCCGACGACATGCAGCGCGATCAGCGCCAGCAGGACGATCTTCATCACGTTGTGCCCCTGAGCCGCCGCCTCGACCCCGCCAAACCACGCGACCGAGCCGCTGAGCGGCATCAGGATCATCAGCGCGTAGAGGCCCACATGGGTGAGCTTGGCGAGGATGCCCTGCAGCTTGCTCGCCTCGATCGCCGGAGGCACGCCGCGCCGGGCGCGCAGCGTCAGCCGCCACAGCGCGAAGATCACCACCAGCGCGCCGCCCGCCACATGGGCCAGCACGAGCGGGTCGAACCCCGCCTCCAGCCCGTCGGTGACGCGATCCCAAGCGGCCGACATCGCGTCCTTGAAAAGGTATTGCTGCGCAATCAGCGCGAAGACGAGCCAGTGCAGCGCGATCTGCAGGCGGGAATAGCCGGTCGGGGCGGTTGTGGCGGGCATGGCGGGGGTCCTTTCGGTCTGGGCGCGCGACTCGGGATAGAGGTTGCAGTTGCCAGTAGTATATGTTAGTGAGTTATAACTAACAAGAGGTGATGCATGTCCGGTCGTCAGAGCGCGGAAGAGCGAAAGACACAGATCGTGGCCGAGGTGCTGCGACTGGCCGACGAGATCGGACCCGACCGGCTCAGCACCACGGATGTCGCGCGCGCCATCGGTCTCAGTCAGCCGGCGATCTTCCGACATTTTCCCACCAAGGGCGCGCTCTGGTTGGCGGTGGCCGAGGATATCGCGAACCGGCTTCAAGGCTCCTGGGCCGCAGCCGAGGCCGGGGCCGCCGGGCCAGACGCGCGCTTGAGGGCGCTCATCGGTGCGCAGCTCTCAGCCATATCCGAGACGCCCGCTCTGCCGTCGATCCTGTTCTCGCGCGAATTGCAGGTCGACAATCCGGCATTGCGTGATGTGTTCCGCGCGCTTCTGGGCGCCTTGCAGGTCCGCCTTGTTGCCGTGATCCGGGACCTTCAGGCGGCGGGCGACCTGCATAGCGACGTCAGTCCCGACGATATAGCCATCCTCCTGACCTCGCTGGTGCAGGGTGTCGCGATCCGCTGGACGCTTGGCGCGCGGGGCTTTGCGGTCGTGCCTGAGGGGTTGCGGCTGTTTGACGTGCAGATGGAAGTTCTACGCGCGAAGGAGGGCGCTTGCGATGCCTAGAACCAGTCTGACGCTCCGCGTTGCGGGCGGTGTTGCGGTTGCCTTTGGCGTGCTGACCGTTTTCTCTGGTGGCCGAACATTGCTCGGATCAGCCGACATGGGGGCAGTCGTACCCTTTGTGCTGTGGTTCAACACGCTCGCCGGGCTCGCCTATGTCGTCGCGGGCTTTGGCCTGTGGCAGGGGCGGCGATGGGCCTGGCCCCTGTCGCTGGCGATCTTCGCCGCAACGCTGTTGGTCCTCGCGGCGTTCGGTTTGCATGTGGCGCAGGGTGGAGCTTTCGAGATGCGCACCGTTTTCGCCTTGGCCCTGCGCAGCACGGTATGGGGCGGCATCGCGCTGGTGGCGCGTCAGGCGCTTTCCGGGCGGTAGGCGCAATCGGCAAGGGTGCTGCGGTTGAGATCGGCCACGAAGGCCGCCTCGGCATGGACCAGCCGCGCCTTCAACCGGCAGTGCGGGGTTAGGGTGCAAGTGTTGGTGTCGGAGGCAAAGCACTCCACCAGCGCTTGATCGGCCTCGAGCACCGCCACCACATCGCCCAAACGGATGTCCTTGGGCGCGCGGGCCAGCATCGCGCCGCCCCCGCCGCCGCGCCGGGTCTCCAGAAGACCTGCCGCGGCAAGCGCCGAAATCACCTTTGCCAGATGGTTGCGCGAGATACGGAACTCGGCGGCAAGGTCGGCGGCCGTGAAGGCGCGATCGGGGGTGCCAGCCATGCGCATCAGCACGCGAAGCCCGTAATCTGTGAAGGACGTGAGGCGCATGGTCGCGCTCCTGATTTGGTATTTACAATGCGTATTACTGTGGTCTAATCGGTAAATCAAATGCCAATTCATCTTGTTCCGACGATTCACCACAGAAGGGATGTGCCATGCACGACAATGCCACCGCCGCAGTGCCGCAGGAAACCGGCGCCCTGATCGACCACATCCTGACCAATTATCACGAGATGCACCGGGTGGATCTGGCCTCGCTCGTACCCTTGGCCGAGCGCGTCGAACAGGTTCACGCCGATGATCCGGACGCCCCGAAGGGTCTTGCCAGTGCCCTGGCCAGGCTTGCGCACGAGATGGAAGACCACATGGCCAAGGAAGAGATGATCCTGTTCCCGGCGATGCGCGCGGGCGGCGGTGCGGGCATCGAACACCCCATTGCGGTCATGCGCGCAGACCATAACGATCACGCCGAGACCATCGCGCTGATCCGCAAGCTGACAGGTGATCTGACACCGCCCGAACATGCTTGCGGGTCGTGGCGGTCGCTTTATGGCGGCACGGCGACGTTGCTTGATGAACTGGCCGCGCACATTGCGTTGGAGAACGACGTGCTTTTCCCCCGCTTCGAGCCGGCAAGATGACCAAGGGCGGGACATATGCCTCGCCGCCTTGCATGGCTGGAGAGGTCGATCCCGCGTATTTCGACCCGCTTGGCGTTGATCCCGGGCAGGCGCGCGATGTGGCGCGCTGGCGCCGGGCGGAACGGGTACGGCTGGCCGGGCTAAGGAAGGGCCTGGGCCAGGCCGGGCGGGCGCAGGTTTCGGACAGAATCGCGGGGCATCTGGGGAGGGTGCTTGCGACGCGTGGCGTGGGACGCGGATGCGTCCTGTCCGGCTACTGGCCGATCAAGGGGGAACCCGACCTGCGCCCGACCTTGACCGATCTGCACTGCGCGGGCGTCACCGTCGCCTTGCCAGTGGTCGAGACGCGCGCCGCGCCACTGGTGTTTCGCCGCTGGACACCCGAGACCAAGCTGGGGCGCGGCGACTGGAACATCCCCGTTCCCCCGCCCGATGCCGATATGCTGGTGCCCGATTTCGCGCTCGCGCCCTGCCTGGGGTGGACCGACGACTGTTATCGGTTGGGCTGGGGTGGGGGCTATTTCGATCGGACGCTGGCCGCGCTGACACCACGCCCCATCACCATCGGCATCGCGCTGAACGCCGCCCGCCTGCCGACGATCTTTCCGCAACCCCATGACATCCCGCTCGACCTGATCCTGACCGAGGACGGCGTCGCGGCAACAAGGCCGGACTCAAGGACACACAGATGACCACCACAACCGAACAGATGCGCGCCTGGACCGGACCCGCGATCCTGACCTTCGGGTTCCGCCCGTTCTTCTTCGGCGCGGCGGTCTGGGCAGCGCTGGCGATGGCACTTTGGGTGCCGATGCTGTCGGGGCACCTGACGTTGCCCACCGCTTTCGACCCCGTGTCATGGCACGCGCATGAATTCCTGTTCGGTTATCTGGGCGCCGTCATCGCGGGGTTCCTACTGACCGCGGTGCCAAACTGGACGGGGCGCTTGCCGATCGTTGGCTGGCGTCTCGGGATGCTCGCGGGCCTTTGGCTGGCAGGGCGTGTGGCGGTTGCGGTCTCGGGCAGCGTTCCTGCGCTGCCAGTTGCCATGGTCGATCTCGTGTTTCCGGTTGTCTTTGCGCTTCTGATCGCGCGCGAGATCGTGGCGGGCAAGAACTGGCGCAACCTGATCGTGCTGGCGATGCTGGGGGCCTTCATCATCGGCAATGCACTTTTCCACTGGGAGGCGGCAAAGGTCGATTACGCGGCCCAAGGCTATGGCCTGCGGCTAGGCCTCGGCGCGGGCATCATGATGATCGCCGTCATCGGCGGCCGCATAGTGCCGTCCTTCACCCGCAACTGGCTGGTGAAACGGCGCAGCGCCGTCCTGCCCGTGGCGCCGATGCAGTCCTTCGACAAGGTGGCGCTCGCGGCTCTTCTAGTGGCGCTTTTGCTGTGGGTTGCGCTGCCTCTCGGGACGCTGACCGGGCTGGCCCTTGCGCTTGCAAGCGTGTTGCATGCCCTGCGATTGGCCCGTTGGGCCGGGCACCGGACCTTTGCCGAGCCTTTGGTGACGGTGCTGCACGCGGGCTATGCCTTCGTTCCGTTGGGAGCCTTGGCACTGGCCGCGGAAATCTTGGCTCCGGGGTCCTTCGGGATGGCGGGCGCGCAGCATTTCTGGATGGCAGGCGCGATCGGTTTGATGACGCTGGCTGTGATGACTCGCGCGACGCTGGGCCATACCGGGCAGGCGCTGACGGCGGGGGCGGGCACGGTCGCGATCTATCTGGCCTTGATCCTGTCCGTCTTTACGCGGGTCACGGGCGGCGTATTCCCCGAGTTCTCCGGCCCGTTGCACATGGTGGCCGGGCTGTCGTGGATCGTCGCCTTCGGGGGCTTTGCCGTCGTCTATGGTGCGCTTTTGCTGCGCCTGCCCGCCGCCAAGCGGGTCTGAGGCGCGCATCGATGGGATGGTTCGAGTTCGCCTTGGCCCATGTCGTGTTCTTCTTGTCGCATTCCTTGCCCGTGCGACCGCCACTGCGGCCTTGGCTTCAGGCGCGGCTTGGAGCATCCGGTTTCACACTGGCCTATTCCGCCCTGTCGTTCGCGGTGCTGGCGTGGCTGATCGCGGCGGCAGGCCGCGCGCCGCATGTGATCCTGTGGGACTGGGCACCATGGCAGGCCCATATCCCACTGGTCGTCATGGGGCCTGTCTGCCTGATCCTTGCGTTGTCGTTCGCGCGGCCCAACCCGTTCTCTTTCGGTGGCGCCCGCAACGACCGGTTCGACCCCTCACGGCCCGGCATCGTCCGGTTGTCGCGTCACCCGCTGCTTCTGGCGCTGGCGCTTTGGGCGTCGGCCCATGTCGTGCCGAACGGGGATCTGGCCCATGTGATCCTGTTCGGAACCTTCGCCGCCTTCGCGCTCCTCGGCGGTCGCCTGTTCGACCGGCGCAAGCGCCGCGAAATGGGGCCAGAGTGGCAGCGGATGCGTGATCGGGTGTTGGACGGGCCGTTCCTCTGCCTGCCTGTCTCGTGGCAACGTCTCGCGACCCGAATTGCGATTGGAATTGGCCTTTATGTTGCGTTGCTGTGGCTCCACCCATGGCTTTTCGGCGTCGACCCACTTGCATGAAGTTGTCGGCTACGCTGCGGAACGAGGCGACAAGCGATGCCGACTATGGTATGAATTCAAGGATAAACTTGGAGGCGCGTCGTGCTGAAATTGGACAGCGATACTCTCACCATTGAAGCCTTCGAAAAAAGAATGCGGTTGCGTCGGCGCATGTTTGCAAAAAGCGGAGTGAGCTTGGCGGCTTTGCATGCAGCGCAGGATTTGGAAAGCGTCGCGCGACACAGTGTCGAAACCTGCGTTTCCTGCAATGCGGACGAGACTTGCGGACGTTGGCTCGACAAGACCGCAGACGGTGGCAAGCCGCCGGGGTTTTGCCCCAACCATCGACTGATCGAAGACCTGCAAAAGGAAGAGCGGTTGCGTCCCAAGGCCCGGTGACAGACCGCCCAGCCGAACGGAGTTCTAATCCTCGATATCTTCGATCCAGGTCTTCGCGGCGACGGCACGGGGCAGGCCAAGCGGGCCGATGGCCAGCATCGCGACTTGTATAATCGCCTCAGCCTCTATCCCGTCCGCCTTGGCCCGGCGGGTATGCGAGTGGACAGCGCCTTCGGATCCCGCGCCAATTGCCAGCGCGAGTTTGACGAGGCGCTTCTCGCGGTCCGTCAGCGGGCCGCAATCGGCGGTCGCCTTGCCCAAGGCGGCGTAGGCTTTCCAGACACTGGGATATTCCTCGGCGAGGTCTCCGGCGGCGCCAGGCATGGATTTTGTCATCTGTCAGTCCCTCAGGTTGAAAAGTCATCAATCAGTGGATTTGGTTTCGCAAAGCGCTCAAGGTCCGCCTGATTGTCGATGGAGATGCGCGTGCCGGTCACGGTAACGCCATAGGGTTGCAGGCCCTTGAAGGCGCGGCTGAGATTTTCAGGGGTCATCCCCAGCACCGAGGCCAGGCGCCGCTTCTCGAAATCCAATTCGAACGCGGCCCCGCCGCCGGCGTGCCTTTGTTGCCTGAGCAGGTAATTCGCAAGTCGCTCGAGCGACGTTCGGAGTTTCAGATCCTTCTGCGCCTTTATGACCGAGCGATAGCACTGTGCCAGTTCCGTGACGATCGCTCGGGCAAAGTTGCTGTCGACGTCGAAGATCGCGCGCACGTCCTGACTGGGGATCAGCGCGATCCGGCTTTTCTCCAGCGTTCGGGCCGACATCAGGTAGGGCGCATCCTTGATCGTCGCGGCAAGAATGAAGGTCGAGATCGGGCGGACAGTCGCCATGCTGGTCTCGCGACCGTTCCATGACGAAAACAGATCGACCGAGCCCGAAATGACGATATGAAGAAAATCGCTCGGTTCTCCTTCAGTGATCAGTTCGATCTGCGCAGGGAAATTCTGCACATAGGCGCCACGCATCAAGGATGTGAAATTATCATCCGCCATATGCGTAAAGAGATCGAGCTTTCGAATATCCCGGTATTCGGAATCGGGCATGTCGGTCCCCCTTCAACTTTGCGCGCTTAACAAATGTCATCAAATCAATTGATATATGTCAACCCTTCGGTTGACCCTCGCGACCGCAGCCTTGATCTGCGCCCGCGCACCAGATGACATATTTCTGTAAGTCATTTATTTCGTTATATTTTCCCGGCTTTGTGATCTAGATCAAGTCACGAGCGTCGCTGCAGCGTCAGGTCTGGCACTGATCCCCTCGCAGGGGTGAATGACTTATTTTGCCGGAGACCCGCCATGCAGACCGTTGCAACAGCCTCACGCGCCGATCAGACGCGCGCTTTGAGCCTGAGCACGATCGCCTTTACCGCCTGCTTCGCGGTCTGGACGATCTTTTCCATCATCGGTGTCGCCATCAAGGCCGAGCTTGGCCTGAACGACACCCAGTTCGGCCTGCTGGTCGCCACCCCGATCCTGACCGGATCGGTCACCCGCCTGTTTCTCGGCGTCTGGACCGAGAAATACGGCGGGCGGCTGGTGTTCTCGAGCCAGATGATCCTGACGGCGCTGGCTACATGGGCGCTGACCCTGGCCGACAGCTACATCATGTATCTGATCGCGGCCCTCGGCATCGGCCTCGCGGGCGGATCGTTCATCATCGGCGTGGCCTATGTCAGCCGCTGGTATGACGCAGGCCACCAAGGGACCGCGCTCGGTATCTTCGGTGCGGGTAACGTGGGCGCAGCGGTTACCAAATTCGTCGCTCCCTTCGTCATGGTCGCCTATGGCTGGCATGGTGTGGCCTATGTCTGGGCAGCGGGGCTCGCCATAATCGGCGTTTTGTTCTTCCTTCTGGCCAAGGACGACCCCGAACTGGTCGAACGCCGCAAGACCGGCACCAAGGCACCTTCGCTGGCGCAGCAGTTCGCGCCGCTGAAGAACCTCCAGGTCTGGCGCTTCTCGCTCTACTATTTCTTCGTCTTCGGCGCCTTCGTGGCACTTGCGCTCTGGATGCCGCACTACCTGATCGACGTCTACGGCATCGACGTGCGCTTCGCGGGCATGGCGGCTGCGTCCTTCAGCCTCTCGGCTTCGCTGTTCCGCGCCTATGGCGGCGTGCTGTCGGACAAGTTCGGCGCGCGCAGGGTCATGTACTGGACCTTCGGCTTTTCCCTGCTGTTCCTGTTCATGCTGAGCTACCCACCGACGGACTACGTTATCCAGGGCAAGGACGGTGCCATCGCCTTCTCGACCCAGATGGGTCTGTGGCCTTTCATCGCGACGCTGTTCGCGCTGGGTTTCTTCATGAGCCTCGGCAAGGCGGCTGTCTTCAAGCACATCCCGGTTTATTACCCGGGCCACGTGGGCGCGGTCGGCGGGCTTGTCGGCATGATTGGGGGACTTGGCGGGTTCGTCCTTCCCATTGCCTTCGGTGCGCTGCTGGACCTGACGGGCATCTATACATCGTGTTTCGCGCTGCTCTTCGGACTGGTCGCCATCGCCCTGAGCTGGATGCACCTGTCGGTCCGGGCGATGGAGCGAGCGGCGCATGGCGAAGTCCTCGACCAGCTGCCGCAGCTGCCCGAGATGCAGGACATTCACCACCCCGAACGCACCGCCATGCCGCGCGTGCTGGAAGATTGGCGGCCCGAGGACGCGCAATTCTGGGCCGAAAAGGGCCGCGCCGTCGCACGCCGCAACCTCTGGATCTCGATCCCGGCGCTCCTGCTGGCCTTCTCGGTCTGGATGGTGTGGTCGGTGGTCGTGGCCCGTCTGCCCGCCATTGGGTTCGACTTCACCCCGGGACAGCTTTTCTGGCTGGCGGCCTTGCCCGGCCTTTCGGGCGCCACGCTCCGTATCTTCTACAGCTTCATGGTGCCGATCTTCGGCGGGCGGCTGTGGACGACGCTGTCGACCGCCTCGCTGCTTCTGCCCGCGATGGGCATCGGCTATGCGGTGCAAAACCCCGAGACCCCCTACCTGATCTTCCTCGTCCTGGCCCTTCTGTGCGGGTTCGGCGGCGGCAACTTTGCCTCGTCGATGGCCAATATCGGCTACTTCTTCCCGAAGGCCGAAAAGGGCAACGCGCTGGCGCTGAACGCGGGTCTTGGGAACCTCGGCGTCTCAGTCATGCAGTTCCTCGTGCCCATCGTCATCACGGCGGGCGTGTTCGGAGCGATCGGCGGTGAACCGGTGACGCTGTCGGACGGCGGACAACTTTGGATGCAGAACGCAGGCTTTGTCTGGGTGCCCTTCATCCTCGCGGCGACCATCGCGGCCTGGTTGGGCATGAACGACATCGCCGATGCGCGTGCGAGCTTCGCCGATCAAGCGGTGATCTTCGGACGCAAGCAGAACTGGTTGATGTGCATTCTCTACACCGGCACCTTCGGCAGCTTTATTGGTTATTCGGCGGGCTTCCCGCTGCTGACGCGGCTGGCCTTCCCGGATGTGAACGCGCTCAACTACGTGTTCCTTGGGCCGTTGGTCGGTGCGCTCAGCCGCGCCGGAACCGGCTGGATCTCGGACAAGTTCGGCGGTGGTCGCGTGACCTTCTGGACCTTCGCGCTGATGATCGTGGCCACCTTCGGCGTGATCACTTTCCTCGGACTTGGATCGTTCATCGGCTTCTTCGCCTGCTTCATGGCGTTGTTCTTCCTGACCGGTGTCGGCAATGCCTCCACCTTCCAGATGATCCCGGTGATCATGGGACGTGAAATCCCACGCCTGATGCCGCAGTTGGGCGTCGAGGAACGCAAGCGGCAGATCGCCATGGAATCCGGCGCGATCGTCGCCTTCACCTCGGCCATCGCAGCCTACGGCGCCTTCTTCATCCCCAAAGCCTACGGCACATCCATCGCGATGACCGGGTCGGCCGTGGGGGCGCTCTGGGCCTTCCTGATCTTCTACGTGATCTGCGTCGTCATCACCTGGGCGGTCTACACGCGCCCCGGCGGCCTTCTCCACGACATCGAGCGTGGTCGCACACCGCGGGGAACCGCGGCCCAGCCCGCTGAATGATCCAATTGAATTCCCGGGCGGCGCAGTTCGCCGCCCGCATCCAGACACCCGAAAGGACAGCCCAATGAGCCATCTGCTCGACAAACTGAACTTCTTCCAGAGCAAGGAACTGGAGCAATTCTCGGACGGTTGGGGTCAGACCACCCGCGAGAACCGCGACTGGGAGGACACCTACAGAAACCGCTGGCGGCACGACAAGATCGTCCGCTCGACCCACGGCGTGAACTGCACCGGGTCCTGTTCGTGGAAGATTTACGTCAAGTCCGGTATCGTCACCTGGGAGACGCAGCAGACCGATTATCCACGCACCCGGGCGGGGCTGCCCAACCACGAGCCGCGGGGTTGCGCGCGCGGCGCGTCCTACAGCTGGTATCTCTATTCCGCGAACCGGGTGAAGAATCCGCTGATCCGGGGCAGCCTGATGCGCGCCTGGCGCAAGATGCGCGAGACGATGACGCCGGTGGCAGCCTGGGCCGCGATCCAGAACGACCCGATCCTGCGTGCCTCCTATACCAAGACGCGCGGCAAGGGCGGCTTTGTCCGCGCGAGCTGGGACGAAGCGACCGAGATCGTCGCCGCTGCCAACGCCCATACCGCGAAAACCTGGGGGCCTGACCGGGTGTTCGGCTTCTCGCCGATCCCGGCCATGTCGATGGTCAGCTATGCCGCGGGCTCGCGCTATCTGTCCCTTCTGGGCGGCACCTGCATGTCGTTCTACGACTGGTATTGCGACCTGCCGCCTGCCTCGCCGCAGACCTGGGGTGAGCAGACAGATGTGCCAGAATCGGCCGACTGGTACAATGCCGGGTTCCTGATGCTCTGGGGCTCGAACGTGCCGCAGACCCGCACGCCCGACGCCCATTTCTACACCGAGGTGCGCTATCGCGGCACCAAATCCGCCGTGGTCAGCCCCGACTATTCCGAGGCCGCAAAGTTCGGCGATATCTGGCTGAATCCGCAGGCGGGCACCGACGCGGCGCTGGCGATGGCCATGGGCCACGTGATCCTGCGCGAATTCCACCTCGACCGGCAGGCCGAGTATTTCGAGGAGTATGCGCGCAAGTATACCGACATGCCGATGCTGGTGCGTCTGGAAGAGAAGAACGGCCACCTTGTACCGGGCCGGATGCTGCGCGCTGACGACTTCGACGGCAATCTGGGCGAGTCGAACAACCCCGACTGGAAGACCGTCGCCTACGACGAGGCATCGGGCAAGATCGTGGCGCCCAATGGATCCATCGGGTTCCGTTGGGGCGAAGAGGGCAAGTGGAATCTCGAAGAACAGGCGAAAGGTGCGGAAACCAAACTGCGCCTCAGCCAGATCCTTGACGAGGATCACGACGAGGTGGTTGGCGTCGACTTCCCCTATTTTGGTGGTGCTGCCACCGGCGATTTCGTCAAATGCGATCACCCCGAGGTGCTGACCCGGAACATTCCTGTGCGACGCGTGACACTGGCCGATGGCAAGGAGGTTCTCGTTGCCACCGTGTTCGACCTCTTCTGCGCCAATTACGGTCTCGACCGGGGCCTTGGCGGTGAGTGGGTGTCCAAGGACTTCAATGACGACAGCCCCTACACCCCGGCCTGGGCCGAGAAGATCACCGGCGTCGATCGCGAGAAGATCATCGCGGTCGCGCGGGAATTCGCGGGCAACGCCGAAAAGACCCATGGCAAGTCCATGGTCATCCTCGGGGCCGGTCTGAACCACTGGTACCACATGGACATGAACTATCGCGGCATCATCAACATGCTGGTGATGTGTGGCTGCATCGGCCAGGAGGGCGGGGGCTGGTCGCACTACGTGGGGCAGGAAAAGCTGCGCCCGCAGACCGGCTGGCAGCCGCTGGCCTTTGCGCTGGACTGGAACCGTCCGCCGCGGCACATGAACTCGACATCCTGCTGGTATGCCCATACCGACCAGTGGCGCTACGAGACCCTGCGGGCGGGCGAAATCCTGTCGCCCACGGCGCCCGAGGGCGATTGGGACATTTCCCTGATAGACTACAACATCCGGGCCGAGCGCATGGGGTGGCTGCCGTCCGCCCCGCAGCTCAAGACCAACCCGCTGGAGGTCTCGAAAGCTGCCAAGAAGGCGGGCAAGGAGATCAAGGACTACGTCGCCGAACAGCTGAAATCCGGCGATCTGGAAATGTCCTGCCAGGATCCGGACGCGCCGGAAAACTGGCCGCGCAACCTGTTCGTCTGGCGGTCGAACCTGCTCGGGTCTTCGGGCAAAGGACACGAGTATTTCCTCAAGCACCTCCTCGGCACCGATCACGGCGTGATGGGCAAGGACCTGGGCGAGGAAGGCGGCGTGATGCCGAAGGAGGCCGTCTGGCATGACGAGGCGCCGAAGGGCAAGCTCGACCTGCTGGTCTGCATCGACTTCCGCATGTCCACGACGGCGGTCTATTCCGACATCGTCCTGCCGACCGCCAGCTGGTACGAAAAGGACGACCTCAACACCTCGGACATGCACCCGTTCATCCACCCGCTGCAGGCGGCGGTGGACCCGGCCTACGAGTCGAAGTCGGATTGGGAGATATTCAAGTCGATCGCCCGCAAGTTCTCGGAAGTGGCACCAGAGGTGCTCGGCGTGGAAACGGACATCGTCCAGCTTCCGCTGCTGCACGACACCCCCGGCGAACTGGCGCAGGCCCATGTGAAGGACTGGAAGAAGGGCGAATGTGACCTGATCCCCGGCAAGACCGCGCCGAACTATATCGCGGTCGAGCGGGATTATCCCAACCTCTACAAGAAGTTCACCTCGGTCGGTCCGCTGCTGGAGAAACTCGGAAACGGCGGCAAGGGGATCACATGGGACACCAAGGTCGAGGTCGGCCATCTGCGCGACCTCAATGGCGTGGTGCAGGACGAGGGTGTCTCGAAGGGGCACGCGAAACTCGAAACGGCTATCGACGCGGCCGAGATGATCCTGATGCTGGCGCCCGAGACCAACGGCGAAGTGGCCGTGAAGGCGTGGGAGGAACTGGAAAAACCCACCGGTCGCCACCATGCCCACCTGGCCGAGGGCGCGCACCATACCAAGATCCGCTTCCGCGATATCGCGGCGCAACCGCGCAAGATTATCTCGTCGCCCACCTGGTCGGGGATCGAGAGCGAGGAGGTCTGCTACAACGCGGGCTACACCAACGTCCACGAACTGATCCCTTGGCGCACCCTGACGGGCCGCCAGCAACTGTATCAGGATCACGAATGGATGCGGGCCTTTGGCGAGGGCTTCGTCAGCTATCGCCCGCCGGTCGACCTCAAGACGATCACCGCGGCCGTCAACAACGACGCGGCCGAAGGCAGCCCGCATGTGGTGCTGAACTTCATCACGCCCCACCAGAAATGGGGCATCCATTCCACCTATACCGACAACCTGCTGATGCTGACGCTGAACAGGGGCGGACCGGTGGTCTGGATGTCCGAGGTGGACGCGCAGAAGGCGGGCCTCGTCGATAACGACTGGGTCGAGGCCTACAACACCAACGGCGCATTGACCGCGCGGGTGGTCGTCTCCCAGCGGATCAAGCAGGGGACGCTATTCATGTACCACGCGCAGGAAAAGATCGTGAACACCCCCGGTTCCGAAAAGACCGGCCATCGCGGGGGCATCCACAACTCGGTGACCCGCGCGACGCTCAAGCCCACGCACATGATCGGCGGCTACGCGCAGCTGTCCTACGGCTTCAACTACTACGGCACCGTGGGCAGCAACCGCGACGAGTTCGTGATCGTGCGGAAAATGAAGAAAATTGATTGGCTGGATCAGCCCGCAACCCGGAAAGTGGAGGCAGCGGAATGAGAGTTCGCGCACAAATAGGCAAGGTTCTGAACCTCGACAAATGCATTGGGTGTCACACCTGTTCGGTCACCTGCAAGAACGTGTGGACGACCCGCGAAGGCGTTGAATACGCGTGGTTCAACAACGTCGAGACCAAGCCCGGCACCGGCTATCCGACCGACTGGGAGAACCAGAAGCGCTGGAACGGCGGCTGGGCACGCTCGGCCAGCGGCAAGCTGCATCCCAAGCAGGGGTCGAAGTGGCGGATCCTGGCGAACATCTTCGCCAACCCGGCCATGCCCGAGATCGACGACTACTACGAGCCGTTCGATTTCGACTATGACCACCTGAAATCGGCGCCCGACATGAACGCGTTCCCCACCGCACGCCCCCGATCGAAGATCACCGGTGAGCGGATGGAGAAGATCGAGAAGGGTCCGAACTGGGAGGAAATTCTGGGCGGTGAATTCTCGAAGCGGTCGGCCGACTACAACTTCGAGAACGTGCAGAAGGAGATCTATGGAGAGTATGAAAACACCTTCATGATGTACCTGCCGCGGCTCTGCGAGCATTGCCTCAACCCCACCTGCTCGGCCTCCTGTCCCTCGGGTGCGATATACAAGCGCGAGGAGGACGGCATCGTCCTGATCGATCAGGAGAAATGCCGCGGCTGGCGGATGTGCATCTCGGGCTGCCCCTACAAGAAGGTCTATTACAACTGGGATACCGGCAAATCCGAGAAGTGCACCTTCTGCTATCCGCGGATTGAGTCCGGCCAGCCGACGGTCTGCTCGGAAACCTGCGTCGGACGCATCCGCTATCTGGGCGTGATCCTCTATGACGCCGACAAGATCGAGGCGGCGGCCAGCGCCGAGCGCGAGACCGATCTTTACGGTGCGCAACTGGATGTGTTTCTCGATCCGAACGACCCCGAGGTGATCGCCGCGGCCCGCCGCGACGGTGTGCCCGAGGACTGGATCGAGGCGGCCAAGGTCAGCCCGGTCTGGAAGATGGCGATGGACTGGAAGGTCGCCTTCCCGCTGCACCCGGAATACCGGACGCTGCCGATGGTCTGGTACATCCCGCCGCTGTCGCCGATCCAGAATGCCGCTCAGGCCGGACAGATCGCGATGAGCGACCAGATGCCTGACGTGCGGTCCCTGCGCATCCCCGTCAAATACCTCGCCAACATGCTGACGGCGGGGGACGAGGAGCCCATCGTGCACGCCCTCGAACGCATGTCCGCGATGCGGCTCTATATGCGGGCGCTCAGCGTGGATGGCGTGCGGGACGAGGCGATCGCCGCTCGTGTCGGCATGTCGGGCCGGGTGATCGAGGACATGTACAAGATCATGGCCATCGCCGACTACGAGGACCGTTTCGCGATCCCCACGGCGCACCGCGAACAGAATGAGCATGGCGCCGACATCCGCGGCGGCTGCGGCTTTACCGATGGCAACGGCTGTTCCACCGGCGAGGCCGGCAAGACCACCTTGTTCGGCGGCAAGAAAAAGAAATTCGCCCTTCCGCAGGAGACCTTCTGATGATGGACCGCACACTCAAGGCCCTGTCGCTGATCCTGAGCTATCCCTCGCGGGAGCTTCAGGAGGCGATGCCCGAAATCGGGGGCGTCATCGCAGCCGATCCCCGCATCGCCGCCGACACACGGGCTGCGCTGCGCACATTGGCTGATGGCTTCGCAAAGGCCGACCTCTACGACCTGCAGGAAAGCTATGTGATGCTCTTCGACCGGTCGCGGACGCTGTCGCTCAATCTCTTCGAGCATGTTCATGGCGAAAGCCGTGACCGGGGCGGCGCGATGGTTAGCCTGATCGAGACATACCGGGAGGGCGGGTTCGAGCCCGCCACCTCGGAACTGCCGGATCACCTGCCGGTGTTGCTGGAATTCCTGTCGACGCGTCCCTTCGCAGAAGTGCAGGAAACTCTGGCGGACGCGGCGCATATCCTTGATGCTCTCGCGGCCCGGCTCGTCCGGCGCGACAGCGGGTATGCCGCCGCGTTCGCCGCTCTTTCCCAGCTCGCCGACACGCAGGCCGACGCCGAAGCGGTGGCCGACATGCTGGCCCAGCCGGATGATGACCCGACCGACCTCGCGGCGCTTGATGCCGTCTGGGAGGAAACCGAGGTTACATTCGGCCCCGATCCAAACGCAGGTTGCCCGCAGGTCCGAGACATGCTCGCCGCGATGGACAAACCTGGGTTCAATCCGACCCCCGCCCCGCAACAATTGAACAGGAGTGCATGACATGTTCGGCGACTTCGACATCAACTTCGTCATCTTCGGGGTCATGCCCTATGTCGCGCTGACGATCTTCCTCGTGGGGTCGATCGTCCGCTACGAGCGGGACCCCTTCACCTGGAAAAGTTCCTCAAGCCAGCTCCTGCGTCGCAAGCAGCTGATCTGGGGCTCGATCCTGTTCCACGTCGGCATCCTGACCGTGTTCTTCGGGCACCTTATCGGCCTCTTCACGCCGATCTGGGTCCTGGATGCCATCGGCATTCCCTATGCGCTGAAGCAATGGATGGCGGTCCTGATCGGCGGCCCGGCGGGCATCGCGGCCCTGATCGGATCGACCATGCTGCTTCACCGCCGACTCGTGGATCCGCGCATCCGGGTGACATCGACCGTCCCCGACATCCTGATCATGGTCCTGATCTGGCTGCAGTTGGCCATCGGCCTGCTGACGATCACCCAGACGCTGCAACACATGGACGGGTCGGAAATGGTCCGCTTCATGAACTGGTCGCAGAGCGTGGTCAGCTGGAACATCAACGCCTGGGTTACCGTGGTCGACGTGCACTGGCTCTACAAGCTGCACATCTTCCTCGGTCTCATCATCACGGCGCTGTTTCCGTTCACGCGGCTGGTGCACATCTGGTCGGGCTTTGCCGCGCCGTTCCGCTACCTGCTGACGCGGCCGGGTTACCAGATCGTACGATCGCGGCGGCATCGCCCGCTCGAAGAACGCCGCCGCGCCTATGACAAGGTGCAAGCCAAGCGCGGTCCCACTGCCACGACGCCAGCGGAGTGAGCCAGATGAATGTGGCCCTGTTTCCCGATGTCGTCGTGAACGGCGAAACCATCCCCTCGGCGGCAATCGCCGCCGAGGCCCAGAACCACGAAGCCCCTAAAGACAAGCCGGGCATCGCCTGGCGCAAGGCGGCGCAGGCCCTGGCGATCCGCGCTCTTCTGTTGCAGGAGGCGAAGCGCCGGGGGCTGTCGCCCGACCCGCTCGAGCTGGCGCCGGGGCGGTTCGAGACAGACGACGAAGCCCTGATCCGCGCCCTGCTGGATGAAGCGCTGGAAATCGAGCCAATTGCCGAGGATGCGGTCCGCTCGGAATGGGAGAAGGACCCTGACCGATATCGTTCGGCACCGCTCTGGGATGTCTCGCACATCCTGTGCGCCTGCGATCCGCGCGACGACGCCGAGCGTGGGCTGGCCGAGGCACGGGCCATTGCCCTGCTGGCGCGGCTTGATGGTGATGCCAAAGGGTTCGCCGCCGCTGCCCGTGAAAGCGATTGCGGCTCCAAGGCTTCGGGCGGCCATCTTGGCCAGCTTGGTCCGGGCGACACCGTACCCGAGTTCGAGACGGCGTTGCGCACTCTGACCGAGGGCGGCATCAGCCCCGCACCCGTTCTGTCGCGGCACGGCTGGCACATCATCCGCCTCAACGCCATCGCACCGGGTCAGGTTCTGCCGTTTGAGAGCGTCCGACCCAGGATCGCGCAGGCCCTCGAGAAGGCAGCCTGGGCGAGGGCCTCTCGGCAATTCGTCGAAACCCTGGCCCAAGGTGCAAAAATCACCGGCGCAAGCCTCGCGCCGATCTGAACCACGCGAAAGGACGTGTCATGCAACCGTCAGAGCCTCTGCTGCGTGGGAGCGGTGAGAAGCCGACGAGCCTGGGCCTGCTTGCAAATCCTCTGGATTTCATCAGCGAAGACCACCTGCGCGAACGTCAGGTTTGCGCGATGATCGACCGGCTGGCAACGGCAGACGCTCTCAATCGCCAGGAAGTGACAACGGTGCTGCGCTTTCTGAACGAGGAACTGAATGTCCACCTGCGCGACGAGGCAGAGGACCTGTTCCCGCTTCTTGCCCGGCGCTGCACGGCTGAGGATGCGATCGAAGGTGTGATCGACCGGATCAGGGCAGATCAGGATGAGGCGATGCGTCTGCTGCCCGAGGTGCGTGCGATGTTGGCCGGGTGCCTTGATCGGGGGGGTGATCTGTCCGCCAGGGAGCGCGGGGTGTTGTCCAGGTTTGCGGGGCACGTGCGCCGCCACCTGGTGGCCGAGAACGCAATCCTCTTGCCGATTGCCCGGGTCCGGCTGACTCGGGCCGATCTGCGGATCCTGTCGAAACACATGCGGTCAAGACGCGGGCTGCCAGATTTTCCGGAGACGACCGATGCTGAATGACCTCTTGGCGCGCAACGTGGCGTGGTCGAAACAACGTCACGACGAGGAGCCAGACTATTTCACCCGCCTTGCCGCCCTTCAGGCGCCCGAGTTCTTCTGGATCGGCTGTTCGGACAGTCGTGTTCCGGCCAACGTGGTCGCGGGGCTGGATCCGGGCGAAGTGTTCGTCCATCGCAACGTCGCCAACATCGTTCACTCCTCGGACATGAACCTCCTGTCGGCGCTGGAATTCGCGGTCGATGCTCTGCATGTCCGAGAGATCATCGTTTGCGGCCACTATGGCTGCGGCGGGGTCAAGGCCGCGACCGAAGATCTGCCACACGGTCTGGCCGATCACTGGCTCGAGCCGATCCGGCGCCTGGCCCGCGCCAACGCGGTCGATCTGGGGCGTGAACCCGACCTCGAAGGACAACGTGACCGGCTGGCCGAACTGAACGTCGTCGAAGGCGTTCGGCGTGTCTGCGAAACGCCGATCCTTCAGAGGGCATGGCGTCGCAGGGCTGATGTCCGGGTGCACGGCCTGATTTACGGACTCAAGGACGGGCGCCTGCGCGATCTCGATTGCAGCATCGGGCCCGGGCATTTCCAGCCTACGCATTCCGCCGAGGAGGCAGCACAATGACCATACACCAAGCCATCGCGTCACCGGGCTGCGGCTGTGACAGTCAGGACATGCTTCACGCGCTGATCAGCATCGACGAGGCCCTGGCCCGGATTGCAGGAAATGTAGCACCGGTCGGCCGGACCGAGGCCCTGTCGCTCGATCACGCCTCTGGCCGCATTCTTGCCCAGCCGGTCCGGTCCCGGTCCATGGCACCGGCTTTCGACAATGCGGCGATGGATGGCTATGCGATCGCGACATCGGCCCTGACTGGCGCCGGACCCTGGGTGCTGCCGGTCGTTGCACGCGTGCCTGCCGGGCAGGCGGTGACGACGCCGGTCGCAGGAGCCATGGCGGCCCGTATCTTCACCGGCGCACCAATCCCGGAAGGCGCGGACGCGGTCGTGATGCAGGAGGAGGTTCAGCGTGACGGGGACGTCATTCATCTGTCGCGCCGACCTGAACCGGGTTTGAACATCCGCCGTGCGGGCAGTGACATGGCCAGTGGCGCGACCGTCCTCGACAAGGGGCAGAGGCTCGGCCCGAGGGAGATCGCCGCCTGTGCCGCCGCCGGTGCAGGCATCCTGCGCGTTCGGCGCAGGTTGCGCGTGGCTTTACTGGTCACCGGCGACGAGGTTCGGCGCGCCGGAGGCGCGCGTGAGGCCGCCCAGATCTGGGACGTCAACACTCCGATGCTAACGGCAAGCCTTGCAGCTGCGGATGTCGACATCGTTGCCTCGGATCATGGTGCCGACAACCTTGCCGGCCTTGTCCGCCAATTGGGCGACATGGCGGCGCAGGCCGATCTTGTCATCACCACGGGCGGTATCTCGGTGGGCGAAGAAGACCATGTTAAACCGGCCGTCATGGCGCTCGGAGGCGAAACCCTGTTCAGCGGCGTCGCGATCAAACCGGGCAAGCCGGTGTCGGTCGGCCGTATCGGCAAGGCTCAGTGGCTTGGCTTGCCCGGCAACCCGGTATCAGCCTTCGTCACATGGCAAGTCTTCGGACTGGCGCTGATCCGTGCCCTGAGCGGCGAGGGACCCATCCCGACCCGGCGCCATGTCGTGACCGCAAGCCCAATCTGCCGCAAGCCCGGGCGCTGCGAACTCCGACCCGTCACTCTGGCCGGTTTCGATGCCCAAGGTCGCGAGATCGTCCGTTTCGAGGATGCCACGCATTCGGCCCGTGTCGGGCTACTCTCTCTAGCGGACGGGCTGATGTTTCTGCCCGCCGATGCCCAATCCCTGCCAGCCGGTGCGCTGGTCGAATTCCAGCCTTTCTGCCAGTCCTGAGGAGACCAGATATGAAACTTGCCTACACGATGGCGCCGGGGCGCGGCGATACCGACCTGGTTCTTGAACGGCTGGCATCCGACCTCGCGGCTCGCGGTCTCAGATGTTGCGGCACTGTCCAGATCAACAGCGAGCGCTGTGATGCCGGCCCCTGCGACATGGACGTGCGAGTGTTGCCCGATGGTGCCATTCTGCGCATCAGTCAGGACCTCGGCCCGCAGGCGCGGGGGTGTCGCCTCGACCCAACCGCGCTGGAAACGGCGGTCGGGTTGGTCGCGGCCGATCTCTCATCCGGGGCAGACCTCCTGATCGTCAACAAGTTCGGCAAACACGAGGCCGAGGGACGAGGGTTCCGCAACGTGATCGCCGAGGCGCTGGCAATGGAGATCCCGGTTCTGGTTGGTCTCAATGCGCTCAACCGACCGGCTTTCCTGACCTTCGCGGAAGGGCTGGCAATCCAGCTGCCGCCCGAACCCGAAGCACTGATGGAGTGGTTAGATGAGGTGACCGCGACGGCTCACGAACTGGTCTGATTTTGGCTGATCGTCGGGATCTGTCATTCGTCCTTCTGAGGTGAAAAGGCCTCCGTTTGGACCGGACACTCAGGCATAACCATGGAGGTTTAGGCATATGCCCAGGCACGTGCCCATGTCTGACTATGAGATCATCACTGATGGCGGCCGTCGGCACCGCTGGAAGGCTCCGAAGAAGCTGCGGATCGTCGAGGAGACCTTGGAGGATCGGACCGACTCCCTAGCAACCTGAGGCGGGTAGGGTGGACCGATGTGCGATCCGTGTGCAATGCGATTCGCCAAGAGACTTACTATTTCTCAGATACTTAGCCCTGATCGGTATCCAGAGGCTTCGATGGGTCTGGTTTCTTGCGGTTCGCCCTCGATCCCGTTTTGCGCGCTGCGGCGAACCCGCGGTCCGTGGACATGAAACGGTCCAGCATGGGTGCGACTAGGCGGGCAGGCTCAAGGTCCTGTCCGGTCTGTTGGCCGAGGACAGCGGCGTAGTCGCAAAGGTCGCGGTGCACATCGGCGGGAAGTTCCACGGTCAGCTTGACCGGCTTGTCGTCATGGATCGGACCAAGCTTCAGCTTCGTCATCGGACTTCTCCCAAGGGCTCGAGGATCAGGTCGCGGGTGACCATGACGCGGACGGGGAAGCCCGGGCGTATGGTCAGTGTCGGCGGGACGGCAAGCTGCTGCTGGACGATCTCGTCCCCGGTCCGTCCGATGGTGTCCTGTGCGGCCTCGCGAATGGCACGGGCGACGTCATCCTCGCTGTCGGCCCCGCCTTCCAGGCCGAGGTTCAGGATCGTGGCGAGGCCGGCGGCAAGGAAGACGCGACCCCAATGATAGTTGACACGGTCCTGCAGGCCGGACGCGCCAGTTCCGTCAGTGCCGGGCGCGCGTTCCAGCACAATGGAGCGACCGTCGGACAGGATGAGGCGGGTCCAGACCAGAAGCAGGCGGCTTTGCCCGGACGCGATGCGGCTGTCATATTCTCCCAGCAGACGCGCGCCTTGCGGGATCAGCAGGTATCGCCCGGACGGGCTGTCGTAGACATTCGACGTCACTTGAGCCGAGATCTGGCCGGGCAGGTCGGAGCGCAGGCCGGTGATCAGGGCGGCCGGGATCACCGTTCCGGCCTGCAGGATGTAGGGGCTGGGCGGTGCCGTGATGCGTTGTGCACTGACGGTGTCCGTGTGTCCGGGACGGGTGAGGAATGCCTCCCGGTTTGAGACCGGATCGTTTGCGGTCGGGCTGCCCAATGTGGAGGGGAACAGCGCGCCGGTCGCGGGGGGCGTCGATGTGGGCTGTGCTCCGCCGCGTTGCACCGTTTGCGCCTCGGCGAAAAGGGCGCTCAGCCGGGCGGCGTCGAGTTCCTGAAGGCGGCGTTGTTCCTCCGGATCGACTGTGGGGGCCAATGGCCCGGAAAGGGGCGGGGCCGGGACCGGCTGGCCGCGATCTTGCGCCCCAAGGATGGCGCGGCCCAACTCACCGGGCAAAGGTGGGCCGAGACGCGGGACATCGGCGTAATCCCGAGGCAATGTGGACAGCCCTTCAGCCGCCTGAATGCGTTCGGTGGAAAAGAGCTCGGTCTGGGTGCCCTCCTGCCGGTTGTTCTGCAGGGCCACGATCAGGATTGCGCCAAGGCCAAGTCCGCCGATTGCGGTGGCAAGGGCGATGGCCCGGCGGGACAGGCGCATGACACGGGGCGGATCGGGCCTGAGGCGAAGCTCTTGGGCGATCTCTTCCTCGGTCCGTGGCGGCTCTTGGATATCAGGGTTTTGTGTCATCGCTCTGCCTCTCGCTGGGGCGCGCGCGGTGGGCGCTGGTCGCCATCCGTTCGTACGATCCGTACGACCTGCTGTTGTCTTTCGCCGAGGCGCAGTTCCGCTGCTCCGAACAGACGGTCGACGATGAGCACGTTCCCGAGCACGCGGGTGTTGACGATCTGGCTGCGCCCATCCGCGCCGATCACGAAGAGCGGGGGCATTTCGCCCTGGGCGATGCCGGGCGGGAACACGACATAGACACGGCGCCCGTCGTCGAAGACCGAGACCGGCCGCCAGGGTGGGGCATCGCCCTGCAAGCCGTAACGGTAATGCCGTTCGGCTTCGGGCGGGATCGCTGGACGCCGGACGGTCGGGGCGCGGGGCGTGGTTCGCACCTCTGGATAGGCCCATGCGACGCTGGGCATCCAGGTCTGCTCATCGGCATGCAACTCGATGTGGTAGGTGCGCCGGTCCGTGTTCACGACGAGATTGGTGGAGATGTCGGGGCGGGTGGGTTTCACGAGGATATGGACGCGCTCGGTGCGACCCGCACCGCTGGTGGTATCACCGATGATCCAGCGCGCGGTGTCGCCGGCTGCGATCGGGCCGGGGCCGGTCAGGCGTTCACCGGGTTCGAGCGCGATATTCGTGATCTGCCCCGGTGCGGCGTAGATCTGGTAGAGCGCGCCTTCGCTCCATGGGAAAACCTGCATGGCGTTGTAATAGCCCTGCTGGCGGGGTTCGACCCGTGCCGCGGAATTGGCGGCGATGATGCGGGCTTCCGGCGTATCTGTTTCGGGATCGCCGCCGCGCGCCGGGGTCCAGGCCGGAGGCGTGTGGACGGGGCGGGGCGGCCCTTCGGCCGGGGGAGGTGCCGGCGGCGGAGCGAGGGCCGGGACGCGGTCGTCATAGGTGATTTCGGGCGGGCGTTGTCCGCTGCAGGCGGTCAGCGCGGTGGCCGCGAGGAGAAGAACGGGGATGGGGTAAGTTCGTGTCATTGGGCACTCTCCCTCGACCAGTTGATGGCATGGACATAGACGCCGAGCGGGTTGGCCCGCAGGCGCTCCGCATCGCGCGGCGGTTGGATCACGACGGTCAGGATGGCGGTCCAGCGTTCGGTTGTGGCGAGCTGACCGTTTTCGTAGCGCCGCTCGATCCAGGCGACGCGGAAGCTCGTGTCCGAGGCGCGAATGACACTCGAGATCTCGATGGAAATCTGCGTGTCGCCAACGCTGGCGAAGGGGTCGTTGACCCTCGCATAGTCGTTCAGCGTAATCGCCCCGCGATCCGTTGCGAAGTCATAGGCGCGCAGCCAGCTCTGGCGGAGCACGATCGGGTCTGCCGGGACCTGCCGGACATTCTCGACGAAACGGGCGAGATGCCAGGCGATCTGCGGATCGGTCGGGCGATACTCCGCCAGCGCCGGGGCGACGGCTTGGGCCGCACCGAGGTTGTCGACCTCGACCACGTAGGGGACGAGGCTGCTGCGCGTCGATTGCCAGGCGAGCGTCGCGCTGAGCCCGGCGGACAGGGTGAGGCAACCAAGCGCCATGAGGCGCCAGTTGCGGGCCTGGACGCGGGCCGAGCCGATCCGCTCGTCCCAGACCTGTGCTGCCTTCTGGTAGGGGGTGACGGGTTCGGGCGTGGTGCCATAGCGGACACTGGGGCGTCGGAACATCAGGAGGACCTTTCGGAGAGGCTGACGACCGTGCCGCCGCCGCCATGATCGCCGGAGCGGATGACATGGGCGGCGGTGGAAAGGCCGTGTTGAAGGGATTGCTGGCGCTTCATCCGGCGCGCCCAGTCGGGTGGGCCGTCAGTGGCCGGGGCGGGCAGGGCGCCACCCGCCATGCGCCCGCCGGTTGCGGCATAGGCCGCGCGAGCGCCGGACTGCGCGCCTTCCGAGATCGCGCGCCGGAGCGGGCTGAACGCGGCGACGGCACCGGTCTTGCCGACCGCGGCCACGCCACCGACGGACTTGCCCAACGCTGTGCTGCGGGACGCGGCACCAAGTTGGTAAGCGGTCGCGGTTCCGCTGCCAACCGCACTGGCACCACGCAAGGCCGCGCCACCGGTGCCAAGGGCCATCCGGGTTCCGGCGACACCAGCGACTGCAGACCCGCCCACGGCGATGCCGGTGCCGACGGCGGCGCCTGCGCCAAGCTGCGGCCCACCCGAGACGATGCCATTGGCGATGCCGGGGCCGAAGATGCCGAGGGCGAGGAGCGCCAGCGCGCCAAGGACCACCGACATGGCGTCGTTGATCGTGGGTTCACCCACGAATCCGGCGGTGAATTCACTGAAGATGGTCGACCCGATGCCGACGATCACGGCCAGCACCAGAACCTTGACGCCCGAAGAAATGACGAGGCCCAGCACGCGTTCGGCCATGAAGGCGGTCTTGTTGAAGAGGCCGAAGGGCACGAGGATGAAGCCCGCCAGCGTGGCCAGCTTGAATTCGATCAGGGTGACGAAAAGCTGGATTGCGAGGATGAAGAACGAGAGCAGGACCACCAGCCAGGCGAAGAACAGAATCCCGATCTGGATGAAGTTCTCGAAGACGGCGACGAACCCGGAGAGGTCGGCGATGGAGGCGAGGATCGGCTGGCCGGCCTCGAGCCCGACCTGCGCGATGCGCCCGGGCTGCAGCAATTCGCTGGCGGAAATGGTGCCGCCGGTAGCGACCAGCCCAAGGCCTGCGAAACTGTCGAAGACGATCCGGGCGAGCGTGTTCCAGTTGCCGATGATGTAGGCGAAGACCCCGACGAAGAGAGTCTTCTTCACCAGCCGCGCGATGATGTCCTCATCCGTACCCCAGGCCCAGAACAGTGCGGCCAGCGTGATGTCGATGACGATCAGCGTGGTGGCGAGAAAGGCGACGTCGCCGCCGAGAAGGCCGAAGCCTGAATCGATGTAGGAGGCGAAGACCTCGAGAAACCGGTCGATGACACTGACGCCGCCCATTGCCTTACTCCGTCCCGGCCGGTTCTGGAGCCAGATCGAAGAAGCGCTGCCGGGCCGCCTCCCAGGCGGCGCGGCATTCGGTGTCGGTGGCGTAGTCTTCGGGCGTCAGGTCACGGCAACGCGCGAGGGTGCCGCGCAAGGCGTCATCCCTGACCACATGCCCGGTGTCGGTTGGCAGGACCGTGCGTGTCAGTTCGACCACGGCGGCGATGGCGGCAAGGCCGCCGATACCGAAGGCGACGAGGCGCAGAGTTCGCGGGGTGTCGAGGGCCATGCGCTCAATCCCCGAAGAACCGCACGGTGCCGGGGGAGTAGCCGTCGCCGTAATCGAGGAACCGGGCGAGGTTCTCGCGGCCCTGCGCCTCGGCGGAGGCGATGCGGGCGGCTTCCAGCGCTTCGGCGCGGTTCTGCGCGGCGATGGCGGCGGTCAGATCGGCGATCTGTGTCGATTGCAATGCGAGCAGCTGGTTGCCAGCCTGCGCGACCTGCAGGGCCCCAACGGCTCCTTGGCTCTCGCGGATGAGTGCGTCCATCTGGCTGCGGGCTCCATCGATATTGCCCACGACCCCGGCCTGCACGCGCAACGCGTCCTCGAAGCCCGTGACGGAGGTTTCCCACCGCTCGCGCGCGCCGGCGATCATCGCGTCGAAATCACCCTGCGCTGCGGCAGTGCCGTAGTCCTGCGCGAAGGCCTGTTCGATGGTCGCCACGTCGAAGGCGAGGCTCTGGGCATCGGCCAGGAGTCTCTGGGTTTCACCGATGGCGGCCTGCAGTTGCGCCAGCGAGGAATGCGGCAGGTTCGCAAGGTTCAGCGCGTCGTTCATCAGCATCTGCGCCTGGTTCTGGATCTGGGCGATCTGGTTATTGATCTGCTCCAGCGCGCGGGCGGCAGAAAGGATGTTTTCGGCGTGGTTCCGCGGGTCGTAGACGATCCGGCCACCTCCCCCGAAGAAGAAGGCCTGGGCCGGTGTCGTCAGGACCGGTGTCAGGAAGAGGGCGCTGGCTATCAATGCGGCGGCGAGTTTGCGGGGCCGGGCAGGGCGCTCAGGATTTTGGGTCATGTTCTGTCTCCTTCTGGTCAGGGTGAGGGGTTGTCGGATCGGCTGGTGCGATGTCGGGCCCGAGCAGGTCGATGGCCCAATCAAGACCGCGATGGCGCAGCCAGCCGGCGGCAAAGGCGTCCCGGTCATGGGTGGCGAGTAACTCGCTGATTGCCGCCTGATCGGCCTTGGAGGAGGCGGCGGTGAAGGCCAGCGCCACCTCGCCGAGACCGAGCGAAAACAGCCGGTTTCCGCGGCGTGACTGGCAGTAGTAGTCCCGCTTCGGCATCGCGCGGGCGACGATGTCGATCTGGCGGTCGTTCAGCCCGAAGTTCTGGTAGATCCGGGCGATCTGCGGCTCGACGGCGCGCTCGTTGGGCAGGAAGACGCGCGTGGGGCAGCTCTCGATGATGGCAGGCGCGATAAGGGACCCGTCGATATCGGCCAGCGATTGGGTGGCGAAGATCACGGAGGCGTTCTTCTTCCTCAACGTCTTCAGCCATTCGCGCAGCTGCCCGCCGAAGTTGGCGTCATCGAGGGCGAGCCAGCCCTCGTCGATCAGGATCATGGTGGGGCTGCCGTCGAGGCGCGCCTCGATCCGGTGGAAGAGATAGGCCAGCACGGCGGGTGCGGCGGGTGAGCCGATTAGCCCCTCGGTCTCGAAAGCCAGCACATCGGCCTGGCCCAGTTCCTCGGTCTCGGCATCCAGAAGCCGGCCGAAAGGCCCGCCGAGGCAGAAGGGCTTGAGCGCGCGTTTGAGTTCGGTCGATTGGAGCAGGACCGAGAGGCCGGTCAGTGTGCGTTCCTCGCGTGGGGCAGAAGCGAGCGAGGTCAAAGCGGACCAGAGATGGTCCCGCGCGCCTGGGTCGATCGTCGCGCCTTCCCGTCCAAGGATTCCCGCAAGCCAGTCCTGCGCCCATGCACGATCCCCCGCCTCGTCGATCCCGGCGAGCGGCTGCAGTTGCACCGCTGGTTCCTCGTCAGCCAGTGCATCGCCGAGGTTCTCCCAATCCCCGCCCATGGCGAGCGTGGCGCAGCGGATCGAGCCGCCGAAATCGAAGGCGAACACCTGGGCACCGGCATAGCGTCGGAACTGCAGCGCCTTGAGGGCCAGCAGGACTGATTTGCCCGCCCCGGTCGGGCCGACGATCAAGGTATGGCCGACATCGCCCACATGGGTGGAGAAGCGGAACGGGGTCGTGCTGTCGGTTTCGGCGTGAAACAGCGGCGGGCCGTCGAGGTGGTCGTTCCGGTCCGGCCCCGCCCAGACCGCCGAGATCGGGATCATATGGGCGAGGTTCAGCGTCGAGATGGGGGGCTGACGGACATTGGCGTAGAGATGGCCGGGCAGGGAGCCGAGCCAGGCCTCGAGCGCGTTCAATGTTTCCGGGATGCAGGTGAAATCGCGCCCTTGCACGATTTTCTCCGCGGCCTTGAGCTTGGCCTCGGCGGCTGCCGCATCCTCGTCCCAGACGGTGATCGTTGCGGTGACGTAAGCCGCGCCCGCCACATCGGCGCCGAGTTCTTGCAGTGCCTCGTCTGCATCCGCCGCCTTGTTGGCCGCGTCACTGTCAAGCAGGGTCGAGGCTTCGTTGGTCATCACCTCCTTGAGGATCGCGGCCACTGACTTGCGCTTGGCGAACCATTGCCGGCGGATGCGGGTGAACACCCGGGCGGCATCCGTCTTGTCGAGGCAGATCGCCCGCGTGCACCAGCGATACTCGAAACCCTGCGCGTTCAACTCATCAAGCAAACCGGGCCAGGTGGCGCTTGGCAGTCCGATGATGGTCAGGGTCTTGAGATGCGCGGCCCCGAGCCGGGGTGTTAGCCCACCCACCAACGGGTCATCGGCCAGCACTGCGTCGAGATGCATCGGGACCTCGGGCACGCGGACGCGTTGGCGCCGGGTCGAAACGGTCGAATGGAGGTAGGTCAGGGTCTCGGCGTCCGAGAGCCAGGCGATTTCCGGCATGAACCCGTCGAGCAGATCGATCAGCCGGTCGGCGCGGCTGACAAAGCCCGAGATCAGATCCTGTGGCGTGGTGCTGCGATCAGGTGCGTTTTCGAGCAACCAGCCCTCGGCGCGGCTCGCGTCGTCAGCGGGCGGCATCCAGACCAATGTCAGGAAATACGCGCTCTCGAAATGCGCGCCCGCTTCTTCGAATTGCGCGCACCGTTCGGCATCGACGAGGGCGGAGACAGGATCGGGAAACTCGGAGGCGGGGTAGTCCTGCGCTGGTATACGCTGCGCTTCCACGAAGACAGTCCAGCCGGAGCCAAGCCGCCGGAGCGCGCTGTTGAGCCGGGCCGATGTGGCGACCAATTCGGCGGGCGTGGCGGAATCCAGATCCGGCCCCCGAACCCGCGCGGTTCGTTGCAGGCTGCCGTCTTTGTTCAGGATGATGCCGGGTGCGACCAGCGCCGCCCAGGGCAGAAAATCGGCTAGTAGGGCGGATTTGGAGCGGTATTCGGCCAGACGCATCATCGGCTCAGACCCCGAACCAGGACGGGTAACGGAGATGCCGCCGCGCCACCTCGGCGATCTGTGCGTCTCGCTTCGCGGCCCAGACAGCGAGGAGGTGGCCGACCAGCCAAAATGCGAGGCCCACGAGCCAGAGCCGCAGGCCGAGCCCGATGGCGGCAGCGAGCGTGCCATTGGCAATGGCGATCGTGCGGGGGGCACCGGCCAAAAGGATCGGATCGATCAGGGCGCGGTGCACCGGCGCGAAATAGCCGGGAATGTCGTTGGCGTTCTCCATCAGATCAGCGCTCCGCCGCCGAAGGAGAAGAAGGAGAGAAAGAAGCTCGAGGCCGCGAAGGCGATGGACAGCCCGAAGACGATCTGCACCAGCCGCCGGAACCCGCCCGAACTGTCGCCGAAGGCCAACGTCAGGCCCGTGACAATGATGATGATTACCGCGACGATCTTGGCGACCGGCCCTTCGATCGACTCGAGGATGGTTTGCAAGGGGGCTTCCCATGGCATGCCGGACCCGGCGGCGAGCGCCGGCTCAGGCAGGGCGAAGACGACGAGGCCGAGCGCGGTTGCGCCAAGGGCTGTGCGAAATGATGGCAGAAGTGTCATGGATGGCTTCCTTGTGTTGGTGGGAAAAGGGGGCTGAGAGCGTAATCGCCCGAGGCGGTCAGGCCGGTGACACGCGCCAACTCGCAGAGGCGACGCTCGGCGCCCCGTCCGGACAGAACGGCGATCAGGTCGATGGTTTCTGCGATCAGCGCGCGTGGGACAGTGACAACCGCCTCTTGGATCAGCTGTTCGAGCCGCCGTAGCGCGCCGATGGCGGACCCGGCGTGGATCGTGCCGATCCCGCCCGGATGGCCGGTGCCCCAGGCCTTGAGCAGGTCCAGCGCTTCAGGGCCGCGCACCTCGCCGATGGGGATGCGATCGGGCCTCAGCCGCAGCGACGCGCGCACGAGATCGGACAAGGTCGCGACCCCGTCCTTGGTGCGGAGAGCCACGAGGTTCGGCGTCAGGCATTGCAGCTCGCGCGTGTCCTCGATCAGGACCACGCGGTCTGAGGTCTTGGCGACCTCCGCCAACAGCGCATTGGTCAGGGTCGTCTTGCCGGTCGAGGTCCCGCCCGCGACAAGAATATTGGAGCGGCTGGTGACTCCCCCGCGCAGGTGACGAGCGGCATCGGCCGTGAGGATCCCGCCGGAAACATAATCCTCAAGCGTGAATACCGCGACGGCGGGCTTGCGAATGGCAAATGTGGGTGCAGAAACCACTGGGGGCAGCAAACCCTCGAAGCGCTCGCCCGTGTCCGGCAATTCAGCCGAAACACGTGGGGCCGCAGGATGGACCTCCGCCCCGACATGGTGCCCGACTAGACGGATGATGCGCTCGCCATCGGCGGGAGATAGCACCGCGCCTGTGTCGCTCAGCCCATCGGCCAGCCGGTCAACCCAGAGCCGCCCGTCAGGGTTCAGCATCACCTCGACGACGTCAGCATCCTCGAGCCAGGCGGCGATGCCAGGCCCAAGGGCCGTGCGCAACATGCGTGCGCCGCGGGACGACGTCTCGGTTTTGAAAGGGGTAACGGTCATGATTGGCCTCGCGATGGATCACGAGACCGATCAAGAAGACCGCTATTTGGTTACGGGCAACAGCTGAGAAGGCGTAGTAGTGCTATTGGTTAGAACGGCAGGGTTCCGGCGGAAGTAAGTCCCCCAAACCGGGGCGTTCCGGCGCGACGATTTCCGCGACCACCGGAACGAATACGAATCCTATTCTACGCTCACGGCTTCGAAGCTCGCGAGGGCTGCTCGAAGGTTTTCCATGATCTCTTCTGCCAAAACGTCAGGCTCTGGGAGGTTCTCGAGATCGGTCATTGACGCATCACGAAGCCAGAAAAGGTCGAGGCTTGCCTTGTCACGTGCCAGTAGTTCTTCCCGGTCAAAGGCGCGCCAGCGCCCATCGGGGCTTTCTTCGCTCCAGGTTGGGCTGCGCCCATGTCGGTTGCCTGGTGCGTAGCAGGACACGAAGTCCTCGAGGTGCGCATACGTCAATGGCTTCTGTTTTAGCGTGTGATGCACGTTCGTCCGATAATCGTAGTACCAGACCTTAGACGTCTGCGGATCGGGGCTGGCGGTGCGGTTGTCGAAGAAGATGACGTTTGCCTTCACGCCTTGCGCATAAAAGATGCCCGTTGGCAGGCGGAGTATGGTGTGCAGGTCGGTCGTCTGGAGCAACTTGCGCCGGATGGTTTCTCCCGCACCACCCTCAAATAGGACATTGTCCGGCACGACAACAGCGGCACGGCCCGTTGTCTTCAGCATGGTCCGGATATGCTGGACGAAGTTAAGCTGCTTATTCGAGGTGGTAGCCCAGAAATCTTGGCGATTATACGTCAGGTCGTCCGTTTCCTGCTCACCTTCGGCATTGGTAAAGCTCATTGAGCTCTTCTTGCCGAAAGGCGGGTTTGCCAGAACATAGTCGAAGGTTTCTGATGGCGGCGATATCAGTGCATCGGCGGGTGAAACCAACGTGTCGCCAGTCATTTCGCCAATGCCGTGGAGGAACATGTTCATCAGGCAGAGGCGCCGTGTTCCGGCGACGATCTCATTGCCGAAGAAGGTCGAGTGCTTCAGGAAAGCCTTTTGGTCCTTGTCGAGCGCATGGTTGTCCGGGTCCGTCAGGAAATCATGCGCGGCGAGGAAGAATCCGCCGGTCCCGCAGGCCGGGTCAGCGATGGTCTTGCGAGGCTCGGGGCGGACGCATTCGACCATTGCGCGGATCAGGGCACGCGGCGTGAAATACTGACCGGCGCCTGATTTCGTATCCTCGGCGTTGCGCTCCAGCAGCCCTTCGTAGATGTCGCCTTTGATATCGGCCCCAAGCGTCACCCACTTCGTGCCGTCCACCATGTCGATCAAACGGAACAGCTTCGCCGGATCGGTGATCTTGTTCTGTGCCTTGGTGAAGATCTGGCCGAGCATGCCTTTCTGCTCGCCCAACTTCCGCAGCAGCATGACGTAGTGCGCTTCCAGCTCCGCCCCGCGGCGTGAGGTCAGGCTGGTCCAGTCGTACCCCTCCGGGATTCCCACATCCCGGTTATAGGGGGGCTTGGCGTATTCGTCCGCCATTTTGAGGAAGATCAGGTAGGTCAGCTGCTCCAGGTAGTCGCCATAACCCACGCCGTCGTCACGCAGCGTCGTGCAGAAACTCCAGACCTTGGAGACAATTGGGGCCGTGTTCATGAGTGATTACTCCAGGTCGATCCAGATTTGAGCTGCCATAGCAGCAAGATGTTCTCCACGCTCCCGGATTTCCGCCTCCGTCCAGTGGCCCTTTTTAGTAAACCACTTGTTCAGAAACAGCCCGGTGTGTTCTTCGAACTTTTCCTTCTTCACTGCAAAGCCAGAGTTTCCAGAAGAGATGTTCAGACCGCCAGTAAGCAAGGTCAGGTTTCCGAGGGAATGAACGAGGGTACGGCGCGCCAAGGCATCTGGTTCATCAGAATAGACTTCATGGGTCTGCCCATCCGGGAAAGGCCATTCATCGGTCCAGGTCTGTGGCAGAACGTGCTCGACCCAAAGGCCGTTGGGCTTAGTGGCGCTCTCTGCCATATGCGACCTGCTCGCCATTTCCAGTTCCCACAGTATGTCAACCAAGCGAGTTCGAGGGGCGATGCTGTAGGCGTTTCCATCCAGGATACCGCGCCGGAATTCGTCATTGCGCGGGAATCGGGTGCTGTCGCCAGACCTCTGATTAAAGTATCCTCGAAACGCTTCCACCGAGGGTCCTTGGCGCAGGAATACCTCTGCAATGGACTGGAAAACCTTGTTCAAGTTCTTCGTTGTCAGCCCGCACATGGCACGCCGCGCCAAGAAAGAATAGATCAATTGGGCAAGGTGCATCTTCTCTTCCGCAGGCAAATCCGATCCACCTATCTGCAAGGCAGCGGGGAAAACCGTTGTCACCTGCCAATCCGCCAGCTTTCGCCCAAGCCAGTAGAGCGCCGGGTCTTCCTCGGCCCTGCCTTCTAACGTTTCATACAGGGGCGCATACCGCTCCAGCAGTTTCAGTTCATGCTCAACATCGTCAAATCGAGGTTTGCCCTTCGGAACCGCGAAGGCCCGGTACTCGGCATAGAGTTCGCGCACTGAGATTTTTTTGCCCGTTTCGGCAGTCAACACATGCGCTAGGAAGTGGTCCAGACGCGGACGACGTGGGCGTGCATTGGGCGCAGGCTCACGCCACCACATGTCGTCTAGAGGATCCCACAGCTTGGCATACAACTCCTCTACAGGCGCGTCCTGTTTCTCCGCTCGGTGAAAGATGTTGTTCCGCACAAGGTCCATCGCAAGCAACGGCTCGCCCTTTGAGTTCAGCGTCTCAAAGATCACCTGCGCATCGTCGTTTTCACCAAGCGTGATAACCACTAGTTTCAGCCGATCCAGAACAGCGCTGAGTAGGGCTTCAAGGCGTTCTTCCAACACCTCAAGCTCGACTTCGTCCTCTCCGCCGGTCTTGCTCTCGCCTTCCAGATCAAGTTCGCTGTCTTCCTCCGGGCCGTGAAAAGCAAATTCCTCAATCCAGGTGCAGAAAAGATGGTAAGCACGGAAAGCCGGAAAACTGGTGTTCTTGGGCACACGCTGGCCGTAAAACAGGTTGCGGTGCTTATGCGTTACATCCTCGTAGGGCATCTCGATTATGTCGTGAAAGATGTCCCGGTCCGACGGTGTCGGTGTCAGCTTGAACCGTGTCAGAGGGTCCTTGTCTTTGTTCTTCGGCTCATTGAACAGATAGCCGTTGATGTGCCCCATTAGGTCTTCAAGATCATGGTCCCGCGCCACTTCGCGCAGGGCGGCCAGGAAGATCTGAAAGGTGGTCAGGCGCTGCTGGCCATCAACCACCTGCACTCGGGGCGTACGGGCGATCTGAGAGCCTTCCTCGACCGGAGACAGGATTAGCGCGCCCATGTAATGCTCGAACTTGCTCTCACCGTCTAACACCTCGGCGGCTTTGGCTGAGACATCATCCCAGAACGGCTCCAGCCGCTTGTCGCCCCACTGATACTTGCGCTGATACAAAGGCACCATGAAGCGGCGGGCTTCTTTCAAAACAACTTCTACGGGGTGATCGTCTGCGTCCATGAAATGGCCCTCTTTTTGTGAGGCTGATGCCGGTCGCCCCACCCTTTCAAACTACTTTTTTCTTAGCTTAACGTCCTCAGAATTCCAGGAACCCAGACATAGTGGCGATATCCATCGAGCATTCGGCGTGCAAATGACGACAGCTCAGCGTTTGGAAGCATCATTTTTCCTAGTAATCGGACATTTTCTTTGAAGGCACTGTCAACATCAGGGTCGCCAGCCTCAGTTTTTGGGAACAAGCGGTTTGTGGTTTCAACAATACTAGTTATCTCCGCTGCCAAAGTTAAACGCTTATCGACAAGGTCTTGATGGTCCAGGTGATATAGTCTTATTGACTCAACCGCTCTGCGGTGGCGGTTAGCATGCTGGTCGCTTGTAAACGTCGGTATTGGCCTGCCATCGTCGGTAAAATCAATTAGGCTGGGCTCGTCAGATTTATACGGATCAAGAAGAACGGGCGCTTCATTGCATTCCTCTTCGCAGCAAGTTGCGCGGTTTTCTTCAATAAGTAAGGGGAAATAATCCCCTTTACCTCCGGTTCGCCCATTTTCGATGTCTTTGCGCCTGCTGTTGCAATAGGTGCATGCAAAGCGGAAATTAAGTGGATCGAATGCAGACCAGGGATAGTGTTTTTTTGGTCTAAAGTGATCGACAGCATTGTCGGATCTGATCTGCTTTACCTCGCAGTAGAAGCACTTGTCATATGAGATCTTTTTCAGGCAAGGTTTGCATTCTTGCCAGAGGCTTGCATTGTTGTTCACTTCGGACGGCCCGGCATCGCGAGCGGCTTGAGCCCGTTCCTCCCAGCCCTCAGGTAGTTCCAGCAAATCCTTATTAAGAACTCTCACTATCGCCTCCGTCATTGTTGGGCGACAGCGCCTCCTTTACTAGGCGTTCAGCTTTCGCCGCATCATCCGGAGAGCCGGGCGTCTCTAGGTCGGATCCATCATCAGAACTCAACATTTGGTGAAGTCTCTTGGCTTCTTCCGGGTCGCGGACTTGATATCGGAACCCGTAGCCGTCAAGCTCATGCGTAAGTTCTCTGAGCCGTTGCAAGTCTTCTGAACTCAAGTCCTCTTGCGAGCTTAGTTTGCGTTTCTCCTCAAGAAGGTCCTGCGTATATGTGTCCAAAGCGGCATTCAGGTCGAACAATTCACTTGTGACGACACCAGCATAACCCATGCCCCGAGGGTGCGTGTCCGGTTCAAAAGCGATAATCGCATGTGATTCAGGATCACGTTTGAGGATTTGGACCTGTTCTTTGACAAGCTCGGCTACGGCAATTGGATTGTGCGTCGCCAAAAGCACATGGCTATTTGGCTGCGCTCCACTGTCATCTGTTAAAAAGTCGCGGATATGTTGAATATATTCAACGCTCCAGCGGGGATTAAGGTGTGTGTCCGGCTCATCCAGAAGGAACAAGCTTTCTTCTGCAGAGGTGAACTGCAACAAGCCAAGCACCGTCAACAATTGTTGTTCACCTTCGCTCAGCTCGCGAAAGGTCACAGATCCATCATTCTTCTTCAGCTTGACCCGAATGCGGACCTCGTCGATCAGATCGGAAACATGTGTGCTCTCGAGATCGCGGAAAAATTCTGCTGGTGTCTTGCCTTCCGCCAACTCGCGCAACGCATCTATGTCTTTCGCAAAGAGGTAGAGGTATTCTTTTGTTCGCGTCCTGCGCACATCGTAAAATTCACGACGCTTGATCCGAATGGGTGCAAGGGAGATGTCGTAGAGTTTGGCAAGAAAGTCACGGACGATACCGCGAGAGTTCCAGAATCGGGCGTCACCCTCTTTCGACTTCCAGTAGGGCTGCTTGAGCACGAAAAGGACGGACTCAATGCCACCGTCTTCCAACCCCAACTGCTTTTCAAGGAAAGCGTTAGTCTGCTCTTTGTTGTTCACAATGAAGGAAAGGAGCACAAAGTTACTGTGGACGGGTTCCGCGAAGAACATGCGTTTAGCGCCGGGGTCTTCGCCGGAGACCAACTTGCGATCATAGCTTTCCAGGTAAGCTCGGAAGAGTTCGCTCATCCGGCGGCTTTCGCCTGAATAATATCCAAACAGAAATCTTGGTAGATATGGTGAATTTTCTCCGACCAGCTTTGTGCGGCTGATAGTCGTCCCGCTGATTTTCTCGAAATTGGCACCTACTTCAAACGGATCCGGTTGGTCATTAATGGTGATTACCTTGGCTCGGTAGGGATCTGCGGCCCGTTCCGGATCGGCATCAATGAAAACCCAATGATCGCCGATCTGATATGCAATGCGATACTTCATCGAGGGGAGGCGCTCGCCCATGATCAGATCGCGGAAGATAACAGTGAGCGCCTCGAGAACGTTGGATTTACCCGTACCATTGCGCCCGATAACGACTGTGATCAGGTGGTCCTGCGCGAAATCGATCGTCAGATCCCGCAGGTTCTTGTAGTTGTCGATCCACAGCCAATCGATGCGCATTAGTTCGCCTCGACTTCGGCCAAACGCAGCCAGTCTTCATCGCCGCGCCGCTCAATTTCTATCGCGGAACTTTCGACGTACTGTTTGAGCTGGTGGTAAAAGGCCTCGATGTCATCGGAAGATGCTCCGTCGCCAAGGCCAAGCCCTTCTGCCGCTTTCGATGCTGGTATCCAGGATTTCTGCTGCTTCAATACGTCCAGAAGGTCGGTCAATGTGGGTCTCCTTGGTTCAGCCACTCGCACGGGCCTGGACTTGCGCGCTTCCTTTGCGGAGTTCTCGCGCTCTTTCTTCTCCGCCTTGATCCGCTCAAGCAGGGCCGAGGCCGGTTCATCGTCGGGGTCCTGGGGGACGAGCTGGCCGGAGAAGGCTTTTTTCAGGATGGATTGGCGCAGGGCGTCGGCGCGGGTGAGGGCGGCGTCGATCTCGGCCTCGAGTGCGTCGGCGGCTTCGAGCCGTGCGTCGAGGATGCGGACGATTTCAGATTGCTCGGCAGCGGAGCAGATTGGGACTTGTAGTTCCTGCAGCTCCTTCGCGTTGATGTTGTTGACGCCGCTCGTGGACTTCGCCTTGTTCTCGATTTGGCCGCGAACGGTCGGCTCCATCATCAGATAGACGAGGTTCTTGGGAACCAACGAGCCGGGTATGGGGCGAAGCCGAATCAAATAGCCTGCATAGACGAATTGTGTGTCAACCGATCGAACCAATGCCGGCTTGCCGACCAATGAAAGGCTTCCATTCGACCGAATGGTCAGCACGTCGCCTTCGATCAATCGGTATTGCTCGAGCTCCGCATCGTCGAAATTGGCCGACTTGAGGTCGGTTGCGTCGATCACTCCGGCCGCAATGTTCGGTATGCGAAGGACACCCTTGCTACCAGCATCGTAGTCGCTTTTCTTCGACGTCCCGTACGAGGGTTCGTCGATCAGGAGGCCCAGCGACACCACGGTCCATCCCGGAATGCCGATATCAGATGCTTTGTCAGGGATATCCCGGGGCCGCTTTGGTTTCGCGGGTTTCTTGCCCTTCTCGCCATGGGCGCGCCATTGGGCGAGGGCGTCTTGCCACGTATCCAGGGCGGTTTTGTAGCGGGTGTCGCGTTCGTGGTGGATGCGGGCGAGGAGGGTTTTGGGGTCTTCCAGTTTGTCTGCGTTCTGCGCGCGCCAGTCGGCGGTGAGGCGGCCTTCGAAGGCGGATTTCAGCAGGGACTGGCGGTAGAGGCCGAGGGTGGTGCGCGCCGTTTGCAGGCTCTCGACCCCCTTGTCGATCTCGTCGAACATCGCCTCGATCTTCTCCACGATGCGGCGTTGTTCGTTGGTGGGGGCGATCGGCAACTCGAATGATGCAAGGCGCGGCATCTCGATGCTGTGAACCGTTGTTCCGCCCTTTCGACACTTGTCGAGGATGCGTTGCTCGAAAGCTCGCATTCCCCAGGCGATATAGTCCGAACTGATGCCATCCGGGAGAGCGAGCGCCTTGAGGTCTTGGTTGAGCGTGCTCTCAACAGCGGTGACCGCAATGGGGAGAGTGTGCGCAAGGATTCCCGAGCGGGTTACGATCAGGACCGATCCCGCAGGCACCAGCTTCGCCGCAGAGTTTTCGACCGCTTCCTCTGTGATGCCGTCAATGGCCTCACGAATGACCTTCGTTTTCATGTCCTTTGGGGAAACCCATGGAATGGGACCATTCCAGAAACGAGGGTTGGCTTTGGAGGGTGTGCCACCCCCGATCCATGTTCCGAAATCTGAGAACTTCGCGTTAGCCCACGTGGCAGGCAATTCCATCATGCCGAAAGCGCCTCATTCATCTCGGTCATGACCTCGTCCATCCCATCGCCAAAGAGCGCGTACATCTGACCCATTCCGCCTTTGCCGTCGAAGGGGGCCATTTCCAGATCGTCGCGCTCGATGGTGAAGGAGGTGGCGAGGTGGTCGCGGATCATGCGCAGCCAGTTCATCTGTTCCTCGGTGAACTTCTCGCCCGCGCCGGAATGGCGGTTCAGCACCCAGTTCTGGAAGTTGCGCCGCACCCGTTCGGAATGGCGGGTGAGGGTTGCATCCAGCCCCGTGACCCGGCGGATCAGCGCCACCAGCGCGGTCAGATCGCTGGCCGGGTTGCTGCCCTTGTAGTCGTCAAGATGCGCATAGGCGCGCCAGACGGTGAGCGGGGCCAGGCGCGGGCGATCCTCGGTCAGCTTCTTCAGCACGTCCTTGATCATGGCGAAGGTCACCTCGGACCGGCGGGCAGGGGTGTTGAAGTAGATCGATAGCGCCTCGATCTCGTCGCGGTTCTCGGCCAGATACGCCTCGAACTCCTGCGCGATCTGCTTGGCGTTCTCGGCCACATCGCCCGCCCATTCGGCGCGCAAAAGCGTGTCGAGGTTGTCATGGTCGATGGTCTGTTCGTTGTCGCGGCGGATGGTGTCCATCAAGGTGATGAGCGGGCCGGTGAAGACGTTGGCGGCGTGTTTGATCCGTTCCTCACGCGCAGTTTGCATGGCGGCATCGTCGGGCTCGGGGTGGCCCGCCGCCTTGGCGTCGGCCTCCACCTTGTCTGGGTCGATGGCATCGAAAAGGTCGCGCACGATGGCGGTGAGGGATGTCCCGGCCTCGGTCGTGATCTTCTCCTGATCCTCGGCCCCCAGCTTGTTGTCGAGCCGCGACAGGCGCGCGGCGAGGGAGCTCACGGTTTCCTCTGACCGGTCACCCATCATAAGCCCCATGGCGAGGTCCTTGAACGGGATCGAGGGTTTGGTGTCGAGCGGCTGGCTGGCGGTCTTGAGTGACTTGGTAACGCCGACGGCATCGACGATGACGTAATGGGTCTTGGCCTGGGCGGAGGGGGAGACCTTCTTCAGGTCGTCGGGTTTCATAACGCGAGTGCCGCGGCCCTTCATCTGCTCGAAGTAGTTCTTCGACTTCACGTCGCGCATGAAGATCAGGCATTCCAGCGGTTTCACGTCGGTGCCGGTGGCGATCATGTCCACGGTGACGGCGATGCGCGGGTAATAGTCGTTGCGGAAGGCCGAGAGCGAGGATTTCGGGTTCTTGGCCCCATTGGTGATCTTGCGGCAGAAGTCGTTGCCCTCGCCGAACTCCTGCCGGACGGTCTGGATGATGTCGTCGGCGTGGCTGTCGGTCTTGGCGAAGATGAGGGTCTTCGGCAGTTCCTTGCGGCCGGGGAAGATCTCGGGCCACTTGTCGTGGAATGTGCGGATGACGGTTCGGATCTGGTCGGGGTTCACGACGGATCGGTCAAGTTGGGTCGCAGCGTAGGCCTGTTCGTCGTCCTGCGTTTCCCAACGGCGCGCGCGGGTTTCGCGTTCGCGTTTCTCGACCAGCTGCTCGGCCTTGAGCGTCTCACCCCCTTGAGTGATCTCGGTTTCGATCAGGTAGATTTCGTTGCCCACATTGACCTTGTCGGCGACGGCCTTCTCATGGGTGTACTCGCTGACGACGTTCTTTTGGAAAAACCCGTAGGTGCGGTTGTCGGGCGTCGCGGTCAGGCCGATCAGGTAGGCGTCGAAGTATTCGATGACCTGGCGCCAGAGGTTGTAGATGGAGCGGTGGCATTCATCAATGACCACGACGTCAAAGTATTCCGGTGGCAGCTTGGCATTGTAGACGACCGGCAGAGGTTCCTTGCGGCGCCATTTCTGTTCGGCCGGATTTTCGTCCTCCGCGCCTTCGTTCAGTTCCTCGCCCTTGAGCGTGGCGTACATGCGCTGGATCGTGGAGATGACGACTTGGCTGTCGTTCGCGATGGAGGGCGAGGTGAGGCGCTGGACGTTGTAGAGTTCGGTGAACTTGCGGTTGTCGTCGTTCGGGATGAAGGCCATGAACTCCTGTTCGGCCTGTTCACCGAGGTTCTTGGTGTCGACGAGGAACAGGATGCGCCGAGCCCCGGCGTGTTTGAGTAGCCTGTAGACTTGTGTGATCGCCGTGAAGGTCTTGCCCGACCCAGTCGCCATCTGGACGAGTGCGCGCGGCTTATCCGTCTTGAGTGAGGCCTCGAGGTTCGTGATCGCCTTGATCTGGCAGTCGCGCAAGCCGTCCGGGTTGAGACTTGGCAGCGCCGCAATGCCTGCACGCAGGCTCATTGGCGCTTGTGCCCAGGATTTCAGGGTTTCGGGGCGGTGAAAGGTGAAGACCTCGCGCGACCGAGGATTGGGATCGCGGGCGTTGGTGAAGCGGGTGACCTGACCTGTGCTCTCGTAGAGGAACGGGAGCGGTTCGGCATTGGTGACCCATTTCAGCTTGGCGTTGGCGTACCCTTCGGATTGCTCCTCGACCGAGGTCAGGCGGACACCCCAGTTGTCGGGCTTGGCTTCAACCACACCGACCGCTTGCCTGTCAGCGAAGAGGACATAGTCGGCGGGCCCGATATCTGTCTGGTATTCGCGGACGGCCACGCCAAGACCGGCGTTGAAATCGAGCGCGTCCTTGTCCTGGACATGCCAACCGGACGCCCGCAGGCGTTCATCGATCCGGTCCCGGGCGAGCTGCTCGGGGGTTTGGTTTACATCAGGTGACACGCATAACGCCTGAAATTGCTATACTTTTTCAATCATGGCGTTCAAGGAGCGAAAAGGCAATTGGCGAGCGTACGGGTTGGGCGTCTAATTCCAGTTGTTGGATCGATATTCGCTGGAGCATGGCTTTCAGTGGATGCCGTCGGTTGGGTCTGTCTGTCCTGCTGGCAAGTCTTGGACGAGTTCCTTGGTGAGAGTTGAACCCTTCGCCAATCGACGGGAGAGCGTCTTAACGAAGCCTCCATACCGCTCCTTTCCCTTTGCCTTGGCCGCCAAGTATGTGTCATCGGGCAGCGGCGGCGTCGTGGTCAGCCAGAAGCGAACAAACAGCGCCAGCGCCTCGGTCGTGATTTCCTGGTCGCGTTCCAGCCGCTCGAGCGATCGGCTCAGGCGGTCGAGCCTCCGGACGATCGCGGCCTCACTCTGTTCGGCGCTGTCGGGTGAGAGGAACGACGCCAGGGCCGCCTCGATGATCTGGGTTTTGGGGACGCGCCGCCGTGCGGCCAGTTCGTCGATTTCATCGAAGAGGGCTGCGTCGACATAAGCGGTGATCTTGGCTTTCTTCATCGCGTCACCTCACAATTCGATGCCGTCGTCGGGATCGAGGGCCGCTTGACGCGCGACGTTGCGGAAGCGGGTCTGCATAGCGCGGGCGCGTTGAGCCTCGTCGTCAGGTTCGTCTTCGAGGGCGGCGAATTCCTCGCGCGGGAACGGCAGTTCGGGCGCCACATCCTCATGTTCGGGGATCTCAGGTTCTCGTCGGATGCCACCATCCCCGTCGTCAGCGGGCTTTTTCGTGGCAGCTTCTTGGGGTGGTGCGACTGGCTGAAGACTGCTCCAATCATCGGTTTCCACGGGGCTGACGGGTGCTGATGCTTCGACGATAGGCGGCTTTTGGATTCTCGCCGTAAGTTGCGCATCGCGGAAGTACCGCACTTTTTGTGCCCTGATCGGTGCTGCGCCCGACACGAGGATGATTTCGTCGTCGGATGGCAGCTGCATGATCTCACCGGGCGTTAGTAAAGCGCGGGCGGTTTCCTGGCGCGAGACCATCAGATGTCCGAGCCAGGGTGACAAGCGATGCCCGGCGTAGTTCTTCATGGCGCGCAGCTCGGTCGTGGTGCCGAGCGCGTCCGACAGGCGCTTGGCCGTGCGCTCGTCATTGGTCGCGAAGGCGACGCGGACATGGCAGTTGTCGAGGATGGCATTGTTCTGCCCATAGGCTTTTTCGATCTGGTTCAGCGACTGGGCGATCAGAAACGCCTTGAGACCGTAGCCCGCCATGAAGGCCAGTTGGCTTTCAAAGAAGTCGAGGCGCCCGAGGGCGGGGAACTCGTCGAGCATGAACAGAAGGCGGTGCTTGCGGTTGGTGTTGTGCAGCTCCTCAGTCAGACGACGACCGATCTGGTTCAGGATCAGCCGGACCAGCGGTTTCGTGCGGGAGATGTCCGACGGGGGTACCACGAGGTAGAGGGTGAGCGGCCGATCATCCGAGACCAGATCATCGATCCGCCAGTCGCAGCGCCGGGTCACGGTGGCGATCACGGGGTCGCGGTAGAGGCTGAGGAAAGACATGGCGGTGGACAGGACGCCGGAGCGTTCGTTCTCGGATTTGTTCAGCAGCTCGCGAGCGGCCTGGGCGACAACAGGATGCGGGCGATCTCCGAGATGCGCAGTCCGCATCATTGCAGTCAGTGTGGCGGCGATGGGACGCCGAGGATCTGACAGGAAGGCGGCGACGCCTGCCAGTGTCTTGTCCTTCTCGGCATAGAGAACATGCAGGATTGCACCGACCAGAAGGGAATGGCTGGTCTTCTCCCAATGGTTCTTCCGCTCGAGTTGGCCTTCGGGATCGACGAGGATATCGGCGATGTTCTGGACGTCACGCACCTCGCGCTCGCCGCGTCGGACCTCGAGCAGTGGATTGTAGGCGGCGCTCGCCGCATTGGTCGGATCGAACAGCAGGACACGCCCGAACCGAGCCCGCCATCCGGACGTTAGCTGCCAGTTCTCGCCCTTGATGTCGTGGACGATGGCGGAGCCGGGCCAGGTCAGCAGGCTTGGGATGACAAGACCGACGCCCTTGCCGGAGCGGGTGGGCGCGAAGCACAGCACGTGTTCCGGACCATCGTGCCGGAGGTAGCGCTTGTCGAGACGGCCCAGCACGACCCCGTCGTCTGCGAACAGCCCGGCGGCGGTGATATCCTTGGGGCTTGCCCATCTGGCAGAGCCATAGGTTGTCACGTCGCTCGCCTCGCGCGCCCGCAGGACCGACAGCAAGATGGCGGCGGCAAGGGCGGCGACCCCGCCTGCGCCGGCGATTGCGGCCCCTTCCATGAAGACGCGCGGCGCGTAGGCGTCGTACCAGTACCACCAGGTGAAGACCTGCCACGGGCGATAGATCGGCATGCCGAACAGGGCAGTGAGAGGCGCGCCAAGCTGGGATTGGAACCCGAGACGAAACGCGACCCATTGCGTCGCTGCCCAGACAAAGAGCAGCGCCACGATGCTGACGATGATGATCTGGCCCCAGAGGATCTTGGTGGCCGATGACGTGTCCTGACGGCTCATGGTGATGTCCTTTCTGATCAGAGGCTCAGCCCGCGCTTGCGCCCGAGGCTCCAGTCGGTTCCGCCGCCGGGCGTCATTGTGCCCGTGACGGTCTGGCCGAGATGGCGTTCGAGTTGCGGGGTCCACGGGACGAGCGAGAAGCCAAGGCCATCGTCGATCATGGCGAAGCGGCCCGAGGCGAGATCGAGGCGTTGCCGGAACGTCCCTGCGACGGGCTCGCCCTCGGTCGGCTTGTAACGGGGGAGGCCGGTTTGGGTGCTGAGGTCTTGAGCGATGGCGTCCAGTTCGCGGTTGCGAAGGGTGGCCAGCAGATCGCGGGCAAAGGTGACCCGCTGCCCTTGCCGTCGGGCGAGGCCTTCGGCGACAAGGTGATCCGAGCGGCGCTCCAAGGCCTGGCGAACCTCCGCGCCAAATCCGGCGCCGCTCAGCGGTGCGCGGTCTCGGGCAAGATGCAGGCGGTCGAGCCAGGTCGCGCCCTCGGCCTCGATCTGGGCGGCCAGCGACAGATCGGAACGACCGACAAGAGACAGTTGCGGTGTTCCGTCCGTCTTCCCTGTCCAGAGCCGGGTTTCGACAATGCCACCTTGCGGCGTGTCGCCGGTCGCATCGAGATCCCGGAAGCGTAGGTGATGTACGCGACCGTCAACTCCGTCGATGATCGCGTAGCCCGTCTCGGCGTGGTCATCATGAAAGCCGCGTTCCACGAGCCGCCCGAGGATAGGCGCGGTGGGCGTGCCTTCGATGGCGAAATCCCCCGCCGCGCCGTGGCGGTCGGCGCCCATGGCCCGGTGCATCCGTTTGATGATGTCGCCGCGCATCCCAAGCTCGCGCAGAGTGTCTTCGGCATTCGGTTTCAACTCCCAGATGGCGGGGGCGATTTGTTCGGCGAGTCCGAGCCTCTCCATTGTTTGGGCGCGACCGATCATCAAGCGGCGCAGGTCCGGATCGCGGGGCTCCGGCGTGCCGCGCCGCAGGTCGGCGATGCCGGCATGATCGTCCGCCAGGGATCGTAGGCCCCGGTCCAGATCAGTCCAGCGTTCCGCTGTGACCTGCGTTTCGAGCGCTTGGGAAATCTCCCGTTCGCTGCGGGGGCCCAGCTCCAGTTGCACGAGGTCTTCCGCGCGCGCTCGAAGCCCCCGGCTGATGTAGTCACGCGAGATGACGAGATCGCGGCCATCGTCGGCCTTTCCACGCACCAAAATGTGGATATGCGGATTGTCGGTGTTCCAGTGATCGACGGCGACCCAGTCCAATCCGGTTCCGAGATCCCGCTCCGCGCGGGCCATCAGATCCCGGGTGAAGGCGCGCAGGTCCTCCAAGTCGCCCGCGTCCTCCGGCGAGACGATGAACCGGAAGTGATGCCGGTCGTCTTCGCAGCGCGCCGCAAAGCCGCCTCGGTCGAGATCATCGCGGTCAGACCCGAACAAGTCGGCGTCGCGCCCGTCCTGACCGACGCCATCGCGCTGCAAGTAGCCGAGATGCTTGGCCATGGGCGCGGAGCGAAAGCGCTTGCCCTGGTGGCGCACGACGCGGGCCTTCACTACGACCCGCCGGGAGGTGCGAGTCAGGCCTTTGGCCGTCCGGGCAAACCGTCCGCGCCCGAAAGAGGTGTTGCCGGAGCGCGTGCTGCCCGCGCCGATACGGTAGCCGGTATGTCCGGATTTCCGCGCAGCTCGCATCACCTCGTTGACGAAACGGGTGGGTTGCTTCGAGGTCCTGCCGCCGTCGCGTATACGCCCGGGGCGGATGCGCAGGTCATTGTCGCGCCCGGTCATGGCCGCACTCGCTCGCAGAACATGCTGCCGCACAAAGAATATAGCAAAATCAGAATTTTAGATGAAGTCCTGCGGCATGCAGCTTGAATGTGCGGCGCAAATCCTCGCAGAGAAACAACAGCTTGAGGTCCGCTTGCGGCACCTCTTTTATCTCGCGCTCTTTCTGTTGAGACCCTGCGCGTCGACCTTCTCCGGCCCATTCCTGCGAGCGGGCTTTCCAGACCTCGCCATGGTGCGATTTCGCGGATCATGGCGTTTGCCCCCGGCTGAGAGGCACGAAGATGCCGTTTCGAGACGCGTCAGACGCAATCCGTTGGGTGTCATCACCCGGGGTTTGACCCTCCTCAGCCATTGCCGCGAACAACGGGGCGTCGCGCCAGTCCTGAGTCGTCTGCGGGCGGCTGACTGCCCGCGCGACGTCGGTTCCATCGGCGATGAGTGGCGCGAGGATGGCGAGGTAATTGCGGGTTTCACGCGGCAGGGCGCGCCCGGTATCAAGGTGCTCTTGGTAGCGCGCAGGCCCGGCATTGTAGGCCGCGAGAAAGCCGGGTGACCCGAACCGGTCGTACATTTGCCGCAGATAGGCGGTACCGGCCAGGATGTTGTCGCGTGGATCGAAAGGGTCATTGCCAAGCCTATAGGCTACACGCAATTCGGCCCAGGTGCCGGGCATGATCTGCATAAGCCCCATGGCGCCCGCGTGACTCACCGCGCGCGGATTGCCCGCACTCTCGACCTCCATGACGGCACGGATCCAAGGCTGCGGGATGCCGAACATGCGCGCGGCTTCTGCGATATGGATGTCGATGGGTTGCTGGTCAGATGCTGGAACACTGCGGTCCTGAGCGATCACGGCGGACGGTGCCACGGTGATCGGCATGCAGAGGATCAGTACAAGCGCGGTAGTAACGGTCGCGTGCCGACGGCTGTGTCCGCGTTCAAGACGACGCATCTTCCGCCCCTCCATATGTCCAAAGAGGGATTGCACGCCCGAGGATCGTGTCCGCTGACAACGGGCCGAAATACCGTCCATCGAGGCTGTGGGCGACACCGGCGAGGAGCAAGAAAACCTCGTCCGAGTCGAGCGTGACACATCCCGTCCAACGAGGAAGCGGGCGCCCCTGTTGGTCAGCCGATGCAGCCTCGGCAACTACGCTGCCGTCGATGGTGATCTCGAGATTGTTCCGACAGACCGTCATGCCGGAGACGGCCGCGACGCGTTTCAACAGCAAGGTATCCGCACCGACATAGCCGCGTTCAACCACCCAGGATGACCGGTCTTCCGGCAGGCGCACGGCAACGATTTCGCCCGACGATGGCGCTTGTGACGCTCGAAGGACGTAGAGGCCGATCGGCACGCTTGCCGAGGCATTCCAGATCAGGCGCGGTGCGCGGTCGATCTGTGCAGCTGCGAGCAGACCAAGGGACAAACCGGCCGCGAGGAGGGGAGGGGCCGACGCGCTCATGTCGTCACCATGCGACGCTTGAGCCAAGCCACATGCCGGGCAGGGGTGTAGGGACGGGGCTCCATTGCCGCGGTCAGGCGGTTGTGGACGTGCCGCCAATGATCGGGGCAGACATCTTCCGGTGTGATGCCATAGCTTTCCACGATGTCGACGGACCGAAGCGCCGCCTCGACCTTGGGCCAACCGGAGAGGCGCAGCAAAAGCTCTCCGCCTGGTGTCACACAGGGCACTGTCGAGCAGGGCTCGCCTGCATCGACGGCGCGCAGAATGTCGATCCGGCTTTCAACAGTGCCGTGGTCGTTCGACGACCAGCGGACGAGCGCGAAGATCGCGCCGGGGGCGAAGGCCACGCGCTTTTCCGTGCGCGTCAGGATGGTTTCCTCGGCAATCCGACCGAAACGGATCCAGCGCTCGATGCGCCCTTCGATCCAGGTGAGGTGGACGCGTGTCTGCATCGGCTCAGCGCCCCCGACGCAGATAGGCCGGCGAAACGGCTGCATGGCGTTTGGCAGGCAGGACGCGGTCCTCGGTCTCGTCCGAGGTGGAGGTCTTCTCGCCCCTCGTGACCCAGGCTTGCAGATCGTCGACCGCGTAGACGACACGTCCGCCGATTTTCGAATAGCGCGGGCCGGTCCCGTAGGTCCGGTGCTTTTCCAGCGTGCGGCCAGACAGGCCGAGAAATCGGGCGGCTTCCGGGGTCCTGAGGTAGCGGGGCGGGAGTCCTTCATTTGGGTCGGGCATTTTAGCATCTCCGGTGGCTAGGCCGCGCGACGGCGCGTCGCGGGCTGTCGGAGGTCATCAAAACGGAGAAGAACCCAAGGGAGGGATGACGAAGATCGCGGCGTGAAAACGTCACCCCCAAAGGCCGACAGGATCAGGGAGTGATGAGACTTCGAATTTCGGGGATTGCGCGGTGATCACTTGCGCGGCTTGGAGCGCCCCGTTGGTCCTTTGCCGAGAAGGAGAAAGCGATAGCCTTTGGTGGTCAGATGCGTTCCATGGGCCGACAGTCGGGTGATCTGGGCCTTGAGGGAGCTGGTCTTCCAATGCTCGCGCGACACAGCCTCTGCGCCGAACAAATGCCCCGCGATCGTCTGGTAGCTGGCACGATCCCGGCGCGCGTCGAGCGTGCGCAATGCAAGCTGGATGCGCCGTCGCTGCTGCGACGTAAGGGGCGGAGGGGATCGTTTGTGATGAAGCAGTTGCGCGCGGATCGTCTCGAGCGAATTGATCCGCGCTGTCCAATGCTCGTCCAGCGGCACCAGGATGCCGAGGGGCCGGTGCAGGTTCTTGGCATCCAGCACGAGCAACGCGCCCGTTGCGAGGCGCACATACATCAAGCCGTCCTGCGTTCCGATGACGGTCAGATCATCTGCATCGATATGCGGCGCGGCGGTGTCGCCGCCGGGGACCGGCACAGCATACCCGACCGCTGCCGGGGCGATTGATGGCTTCCAGAACACGGGTGCTTTGGGTGCGTCGATGTCCGGATCAACCGGGAAATCGTAACCCCCATGCAGCCGGTGATTTCAATCCATCCCGCATTCGCGGGTAATTGGCGCGATAGTCGGAATTGCGGCGCAAGCATTCCCAGGCCAGCCCGGACAGGTCGAGACTGTCGAAATGCTTGTAAGCCGCTTCGTCTTGCCAATCTTTGGTCATGGCGAAGCTCCGCGTCAGCTGTTTCGATGGACAATGAGTATAGCTTGGTGACGCGTCAAAACGACGGCAGGAACGGTTGCCCTGCGCAACCTGCGCGGGTGTTCGCCGATGTCTTACGGATAAGGCGAAGTTCAGCCGTTACCGCCCTCAAGCAGCTTGCGATAGCCGTGCTCCGTCATCCAACGAGCGCGGGCGAGGTGGCTGTCGTACATCTTTTTGGCACGCTCTGGTTCTTCGGCGGCATCTATACCGAAAAGAATCTCACTGACTTCATGCAGGCTGGCACCGCTTTCAGCGGCATCAAACAGGCGCAAGTACAGCGTCATATGCGCGTGGTCGTAATCGGTCAGCTCATCGCTTTGTGGTGCGATATCAGCGATCGGCGTGGTGCCGGTGGCAGACATGATTCCCCCTCGCCGTCGGGCGTTAAGGCTCATAACAGCACATCAGATTGCATGTGCAAGGTCGGATTGCGGTCAGTCAAACTGCAGATGAGTATTATAATACGTCGCACCAAAATACGCGATAGGTTCTTTACTCGCGGATGGACATCCGCGTTGTTTTTGCAAGGAATCTCAAGCACTACCGCCAAGCCTGCGGGCTTACGCAGGCCGCTTTGGCGGCGGCGATGGAAGTCGACCGTGCCCATGTCAGCGCCATGGAGCGCGGCCAGCAGAACGTCACCCTGCAAACCCTGCAGCGGGTCGCAGCGCATCTGGATGTGGCCCCAGCGAAGCTGATCGAAGAACGCGCCGAAGGCGATGTGCGTTCCCGAAAACCGTGATCCTTCGCCCGGGCAGTCAGCTTTCGGGGCGAAACGTGCAAGCTCAGGGCAGGGCATTGGTCGAACCCAGTGCGCCGGGCAGGATGGTCTTCTATAGCGATCAATCCGCTATTCAGCACTGAGTTCGGTCATCTTCTGGCCAAGGCGGCGCTGCATCAGATCATCGCCGGGCGTGGTCTCCATCAGTCGCTGAAGCGCCGCGATGGCCCAGCCCCGCCGGTCGATGCGTGTGCTGGCGGTCATCAGGTGATCGACCGCTTCGTCGATGTCGAACGGGCTGGGTTCATAGCCACGGCCCGCCAGAAGATGCCTGATGGCATGCAGAGCGACTTCGGCGGAGAAGGCCGGTTCCTTGATGGCGAAGTCGCGGGCGGCCCGGATGAGCGTCGCCGGGGCCGCCTCGTGATCGGCCGCGCAGTCGAGGGCGATGTCGAAATACGTCGCGGTCTTGGCCGCGGCGAACCATTTGCCCTTGCGACCGTGGAGCGTGATGAGGTCTTCCAGTAATGCACGGGCATCCCGGTCAGGGTAGCGTTTGACCAGATCGCGCCACATCGCCAACCATGTGTTCCCGTTGGCAGCGGGCAGACCGAAACGGCGATAGGCCTCGTCCGCCTTGCCCTGGCGCATAAGGATCGCCTCGCAAAAGCGGCAGATGTCGTGATGGCCCCATGTCTGGCGGTCCGCCTGCAGCAGCGCCTCGGCATAGGCGAGCGCGTCATCCTCGCGGCCCTGTCGAAGCAAGGCTTCTGCCCCGAACTTGTCATCGAACCACAGCCGGGTCTTCTTGACCGCGAGGAGCGCTAGCAGTTCGTCATACCGTCCGGCCTCGAGCAGGCAGGACAGCGTGAGCGTCGCGGTGCCGACATGAGAATACCGCTCCCAATCCGACCATGCCCGATGGATCAGGGCGAGATCCCTGTCGGCATGAAAGGTCATGAGCGCGGGATACACGGCGATCTCGCCAAACCGCTCCGAGATTGGGGCGAGGTAGTCGACGCCATCGTCTTCGATTGCCGTGCGCAGCTGTTCCAGCCATTTTGCGCGGGTCTTTTCATCGGCAGGTGCGGCGATCAGGATCGGCACAAGGTCGTCAAGTGTGCGGCGCACGGCGTTGCCAAGTGCGCCCGACGACGTATCGATATGCTCAAACGCGGGCCAGATCCGCGCGGCCAATGCGACCACGCCGTCCGCCGCCGTGACAGGATCCGCGCGATTGACGGCCCGGATTTCCGCGCTGGCCGATTTCAACCGCTCGATTGCCTTGGCGGAGCCGCGCCATCCGAACGCGCTTGCGCGTATGCCGGGTTTGAAAGCCCATTTGTGGACAGGTTTGCGTGCCATCCTGCTAGCGCCCACGCGACTTGCTGCGCGTGATCCAGTCGGCCCCGGCATAGGTCACGGCGTGGATATGCACCTCGCGGGCATCATCGTCGACGGTGAAGGCGATAACGGCCTTGCGGCCTGCTGGAATGGCGCGCAGGCCGGGGGCGATCTCGTCCCGGCGGCTGCCCTTGTGTGGCAGGTCCGCGAGGCTGGCGATGGTGGCCTCGATCTCGTCCAGTCGGCGCGCGGCGGATTGCGGGCCGGCATAGTCGATCAGCCAGCGCGTGATCGCGTCCAGATCATCCGCGACCGCAGGATGGAACCGGATGTGATAGCTCACGCCCCGCGCGCAGCCTGCAGCCGGGCCCGCGCGGCGGCAAAGGCGTCCTCGGCCGCGACATAATCGGCGCGCGGCGTGTCGAGCCGCGCCCGGATCTCCTCGGCCATAGCGCCAAGGGCCAGCTCGCGCTCTTCTTCGTCACGCATCATCTGCTCCAGCGCCGCCGCCACAGCCGCGCTTTGCGAGGCGAAGACGCCTTGGCCCACCTTGTCGGTCAGGAACCGATGGTGGCGGTCGGTGAAGCTGAGGGTTGTCTTGACGGTCATGCTGGACTCCACGGTATGACTTAGTCATATAGGCGGAGGCTTGAAGATTCGCAATCTCTTCGGGCAGGGGCGGAGAGCGGTCATTAGCTGCAAGCGCGAGATTTTCATTCGCACCCCCACAAAGCAGACTTTACTCTCACCGGACGCATTGAACCAAATCAACTCAAACGCTTACTCTGGGTTGAACAGAGTCCTAAGCCCAATGAGGTCACTATGCCGGTTGATGAAACTGCAATACGCCAATGGGCCGACCGCCACGAATGTCGTAACCACCTACCGATACTTGTTCGTCGACTGATTAGGGAGACCACGGAATCCCTTGTCTCAATGCGCTTTCCCGGAAACGAGGCGGTCGATTTGCCTGGGCTTGACGGTCAAGTGGAATGTGAAGCCGGAACAGTCTGGGTGCCGGAAGGCCGAAGCGTATGGGAAATGGGTTGCAATGTAGACCCTCGAAGTAAAGCCGACGGTGATTATCGAAAGAGAACTGAAGAAACGCCGCAAGACCAGCGCGAGAATAGTGCATTCGTCTTCGTGACGCCGAGGAGGTGGAACGGAAAAGAAGACTGGCTTGAAGAGCGACGTGGTGAAGGCGCTTGGGCGACCGTTGAGGCATTCGACGCCATAGACCTTGAAACTTGGCTGGAAGAAGCGCCTGCCACGGCCCGCTGGTTGGGTGAAAAGCTGGGTGTCGCCTGGCCTGGGCTGAAGACACCTCACGAATGGTGGAATAGCTGGGCGACAGCTTCGGTGCCGCCATTGTCCATCAAGCTTGTTTCTTCTAGGCGGCACAACGAACAGAGCGTGTTGTTGCAGAAGCTGCGCGACCGAGAGCAAATAGTCCCGGTTCAAGCTGACGATAGAGGGGAGGCCGTTGCATTTGTCGTTGCGACAATGATCGAGGCCGATGCCCTCGATCTTCTTGATACGACAGTTGTTGCCGCATCTCGCGATGCCAGAATTCCTACGAGCGCAAACCACCTTATTGTCGTTGCGGATGTTGAAGATGGGGAGGAGTTGGACTTTGGTGATCGACGAAATTTGACCATTGTCCGCGCCTATCCCAAGGGTCGTTTAGACGTCCGGGAGGCACTGCTGCTTTCGCACGTCCCCTCAGATACCTTTCGCGCTGAACTCGAGAGTATGGGGCTATCGCGTGATGACGCGGATAACCTCTCCATCAAGGTCGGTCATTCTGTTCCTGTATTGCGGCGTCAGCTCTCAGGTGATCCTGAGGTTCGGCGGCCTAGTTGGGTTAGAGATCGCGCAGCGGCAAAACGTGTCCTCCCGTTCGCATTGGCGGGCTCGTGGGTTGAGCGCGAGAACATGGATGACAGCACAATTCTCCAGCTATTGGGTGATTTTCTGGATGGTGAAGTAGAACCAGTTCGAGACGAACTGCTCGCTTTGAACGACGCACCAATTGCTCGCTATGGGCATGTGAATGTCGTTGTATCACAAATCGACGCACTTTTTGCCGTAGGGCCTTACATAGATCGAGACGATCTGGACCGTTTCTTTCAACTCTTGCCGGAGTTGCTGGGCGATAGAGACCCCGCCTTAGACCTGCCTCAAGATCAGTGGTACATGGCCAATGTTTTGGGTCACGCGAGAAGTTTTTCGGGTGCCCTGCTTTCCGGTCTCGGCGACGCGTTGTGCATTCTATCCGTTCATGGTGCAGAAATCTGCGGTGACAGGTTGGGAGTTGACCTTTCATACCGTGCCGCGCAAGTCGTTCGGTCCCTGATGCAAGGTGCTGACCAAGAACGTTGGCTTTCTATTCGGGGGCACCTACGAACATTGGCGGAGGCATCTCCATCTGCGTTCCTTGATTGCCTTGAAGCTGAGCTTAGAGAGCCAGAACCTGCCATACGCGCCATCATGGGAACCACTGAAGGCTTGGTGAGTGGCGAGTGTTTGCGGACCAATTTGCTTTGGGCGCTTGAACTTTTGGCTTGGCACCCTGTCCACTTTTCTCGTGTTGCTGAGATTGTTTTTGGCCTTCGCCGTCTGGAGGTGGAAGACAACTGGTCAAACTCGCCGAAATCAACCGCCCGTTCTCTGTTTAGGGCTTGGCTGCCTGCCACCGCTCTCAGTGCTGCGGAAAGGATGGCTGCCTTGCGGCGCTTGTCAGGGCAGTTTCGACATGCTGTGATGGACGTCTGTATCTCTCTTCTTCCAGGAGGTGGCCCAAGTTTCGCTTCACGCACTGCGAGGCCGCAATGGCGAGCACTGGATGCAGAAGTGCCGTCACCGACAAATGCGGATGTCCGCGCAGCGGCGGTCGAAGCTAGCCGCCTACTTCTCGACTTGGCTCCATTTGAAAAGTTGGAGCTTGAACAGCTGTTAGAAGTTGCGACACGTATTCATTCTGATGACCTGTCTCGCTTGGTCATCGAGGTCGAGAGCTGGTCAGCGACAGCAACCGATGAGGACAAAGCTGATCTTCGGCACAACCTTCGTCGGCGCGATGTTCTTCGTGCTTATCAGGAAGGTGAAGAGGACGAACAGTTGGCAGCCGCGCTTCGGCGTATGGGAGAGGCTTTGTCCCCTCAGTCTCCGACTGCTCGCCACCGTTGGCTGTTTGAAAATTCCCACGTTGAGTGGCGTGCGCTGGTGGAAGACGAAGGAAATGGGCGCTTGTCATGGCAGGAGCGAAACGCACTTGTCGAAGAGCGCCGCCGAAACGCCATCGATGAAATCAGGGAGCAATTGGGAGATCAAGCGGTTCTTCCGTTTGCGCTTAGCGTGAAGCAACCCGAACTGGTGGCTCAAGTCTTGGTCCCGCAAGATGCGGCAGTGGAAACGGCGACCCACTGGGTCTCGGCTGCGCTGCGCACCGAGGCAAATGATCAGTCCAATGCTTTCCTGCGGCAACTGCTATGGAGCGCAGGTTGGATCGACCTTGCCGCAGTCGTGGCTGGCCTAGAGGCACAAGGAATTCTGAACAGTGAAGTGGAGCGCCTGAGATTTGCCGAGCACCTTCCTGGTCGTTCAATTGGCTGGCAGGTCGCAGAAAGTTTGGGCGAAGACGTGGCTTCTGCATTTTGGAATTCGGCGTCAATTCATATTTGGGATGACACGCCGTCCGACGAAGTGGAGTACGCCGTTACAAAGCTTCTTGAATATCAGCGGCCGAGATCAGCGTTCTCAGCCGTTTCTCTGTGGAGGAACAAGCTGCCAGCCAACCGTTGGCTAGATATCCTACAAGCTGTTGCTCGCGGCGAGGAAGTGGAGGGGCCTTTTCCAAGTTCGTACAACCTAGATGAGGTGTTTCAGCTCCTCGATGAAGACGAAGCGATCTCCGACGACCAAATCGCCAATCTAGAACTGCCCTTCGTCAAGCTCTTGTGCTCATACGGTCATCGAGACCACGAGCGAACGCTGGCTTTGCACCGGCAGCTTTCTCGGGATCCAAATCTCTTTGTTGAGTTGCTCTGCTGGCAATATCATCGGCGCGATGGCGCGGACGAACCCGAGCGAGAAAAGCTATCGGCGGAGAGGCGCAAGTTCCTTGCCGAGCTAGCCTATCACTCTCTGGAGGGTTGGAAAAGAGTTCCCGGATGCGATGAGAACGGCGTAGTGTCTCCGGATGAATTCACCACATGGGCAGATAGCGCCCTTCGACTTGCGGCGGAAGCTGACCGCAAGGAAGTAGCTGAAATCCATTTTGGGGCTTTGCTGGCACGAATGGCGAGGAGACGGCCATGGGATGACTGGTTGCCTGACGTCATCTTGGATTTTTTAGATCGCTCTGAACACGCTGGACTAAGGGAACGGTTTGGTATGGGGGTCAGAAATGCACGAGGTGTAACCACGCGCAGCCCCTATGATGGCGGAGAGCAAGAGCGCAGACTTGCAGAGCGTTATCGAGACTTGGCAGCTAGATATGGTAATTCCCACCCCCGGTTGTCGGAAAGCCTCATATCCATTGCAGAAGGGTATGAATGGGATGCCCGTCGAGAAGACGAGCAGGCGGCAGTGGGCGAACGCTGGCATCCTTGATACGGAGCAATCCGATGACAGCTTTACGAGAGTAGCGCTGCAGCATTTGGAAGCTAGGGCGAAGGTCAGGTTTCGGCCGGCCCGGCATTTGAGCTGGCCTGACAAATACACCAAGATGCATGGTGCGCCCTTCACGTATAGTCGTCGATGCTGTCCTCCAAACTCTCGCCGGTCAGCTCGCAGAAGGTCTTCAGCGCTCCCTGAAGCGTGAAATACTGATGCTCGCTGCGGTGAACGAACAGCTCACCACGGATCGTAATCATGGCGACAGCCCAGTCCTTGATCGCGTCAGCTTCCGCAGCACGGGTAAGAACTACCAGCCCGTCTTCGACGAGGGCGCACTGAACGACCAAGCTCTGGTAGATATCGTTCCGGGCGAAGACCCCGCCGAACCGGAGGTTCTGAGCGTATCGCTCCAAACCATCTTCCGAGACCGCCTCTGGGCATCCGGGAAACTCGGTCGGGACCTTCCACTTCACTTGGATCGCCGATGGTGTCAGGCTTTCATACTCTTCCGGCTCCGGCTCGAAGTCAGCTCGCTCACGGGTGCCGTGCAGCCACTCGCCGATTGCGCCTCCGCTTGGGACCGATCCGCTCTTCGCCCACGCCTCGAAACGAGACTTGGTTTTGGCACCTTCTTCCTTGGTCACAGTCCGCATCCATGAGATATCGGGAAAGGACGTTTCGTTAATGGGTCTGGACGGATCTTCGAGAAACGCTTCTATCGAACCATAGGCCAGCTCAATGCGGCGTGCGGTGATTTCGTTCAGGAGTGCGTTTTCAAGCCTAGTGAGCCAGCGTAGGTTCTCGGGCCTGTTATTCGCCCTGTTGGTGTCGATGTGATCGACAACATGATGATCAGAGGGTGGCGGACCGTTGAAGGCGCTGCAAACAATGCGGTGGATCGGCACACCGGCCAGAAGGTGATAGCCGGTCGTGAGGTTTTGGCGTCCGAAGGTCCATGTTTTGTCAAGCGGACGGGGGCGTTTCCGGAATTCGTTCAGTCGATAGACTGCGCCGTTGTCACGGACGCAGTATCGCTCGCCGCGATATTCGACCTCGACTTCCGTTTCGTAGATCTCCAGCAGGTGGTCATGCTCGCCCATAGGCGTTTTCGAGGATGGCATCTTGCTCTCCAGTGCAAGGGTGTCTCGGCCTTCCCCGGAATGGTCCGGTGCCGGGTTCTTATCGGCAGACGTGAAGCGAGGCGTCCGGCGCTGCCTTGTGCTCTGGACGCACCGACAGATTGTCGAATGTGTTAGGTTGGAGTCAAGAAGTACCAGGGACAGTGCACACTCGCCCTACGCCCGCCAGTGCGTAGCAACTCTAATGTCGGCTTTGCGGGCTGCAACCGCAGCATCCAAGCAGGGCATTGAGAGTCCGGACTTGTCAGCTTCAAATGTGACTCCAAGCCGCTCGTTGCCAAACCACCGAGAGCAAAGCGCACCCCGCCCGGCGATCCCGGGCGGGGCGGTCTGCTGTCAGTCGCCGTTGCGGCGGGTGTTGGGGCGCGACCAGATGAGGCTGAAGGTCTCTTCGCCGCCTTCGACCACCGTGTCGTCGAAGAGGTTGGCGTAGATTGGCTGCGTGAAGCTCGGGTCGTCGAGCTTGAGGCTCAGGTAGTCGCGGCCCTCGGTCGAGCGCTTGGACCAGGCGGCGCCGATCTCGGCACGGCCGACAAAGACGCGGTGGGAAGGGGCGTTGTCGTTCGGGGTGCTGTCCTCGGGGACGATGCGGACGGCTTTCGCCTGAACGCTGAGGGTGACGATTTCGCCGACGTATTCGCTGCCGGTCTTCTTGAAGGTTCCGATGGTGGCCATGTCATATCTCCTTTTGGCTTGTCCGAGCCCGCGCCCTTCGCGGCCTCGATGGCGATCGTCAGGACCGGGGCGATCCGCCGACGCAGCCCCTGTGGCCCGAAGCGCCAGCGGAGGACGGCAAGGCCGGTCTTTCTTGCCGCGCGAGGAATGGCGTCCGCCAGGGGAAGAAAGTCCGGACGCGCTGTTGCGTTCAAGGCGGTCGAGGCGTCAGCCGATCCCGGTCAGATCAGCCGCTGAGAGGCCCGCAAGGGACGCGTGGCGTCATGCCATGGAAGAGGGGGTGACAGGCTACCTCTGGATCGCGCAAGACCCCGGCAGCGGACGTCGTGCAAAGACAGGTTTTAGCGTGCAGGCGGAAACGGTGCATGTCCCGAACGTGCTTCGGTACTCCGGGATTGCCCCCTCTCGCCGTGTCTGTGTTTGTCTGCCGTGTCGTTCGGTCTGCCGGCGATCCAAGTGCATACGCGACCGGGGCCATGCGCTACAATGTGGGTTTTGGCGATCTGGCTTTGCTCAGCTGGTCCTGCCGAGCCGCAACGCTGCGGTGACGGCGAGCATCGAGACCTTTTTCAGCAATCGGTTGCGGCGCACGCTGACGATGTGGCTGACGGCACGCACCGGCGCAAGCTTCACAGGGCGTTCAGTGTTCGTCGAAAGACCTGTGCGGATGCGGGTCTGACATGGCGTTGACCTCGGACCAGCCCGATACCCGCGCCCAAGCTGTACAGCCGATAATGAGCGCGCCCAGCCAAGACAGGAGGGTGATGGTCGCAGCGCCCGCGCTGCCGAATTCGGCAAGACCCTTTGCCGCATGAAATCCGGCGATACCCGCGGGGACCGCGTAGATCAGACCGATGGCGAGTTTGAGCGGGGCCCAACGGATGCGGTCAAAGGCGAATTCTCCGAGAGCGGCGACGAAGCCGCCGATGAAGAGGCCCGCAATGATCGACAGGAAAACGCCTTGGCCCGTTTCATACAGATACATGCCGGACGTCAGCCCGATCGCGAAGGGCAGGGCGTAGACAGCCAGGTTGAACAGGATCCAGCAGAGGGCACCAAGGCCGAACAGCGTGAAGAGGGTGGAGAAAAACATGAGGCACTCCTTTCGAGAACAAGGATCGCGCCGCCACCTCCTCCACTGGCACGGGCGGATCATAGCAGAAAACGGCGCGCCCCGGGAGAGTCCGGGGCGTGCGTCGGCGGAAATCTGGTCATGCCGGTGGGGCGGCTTTCGGCCGGAAGTCGAAGAGGGGAATGCCCATCGCGCGGGCCTTGTCGGCGAGATTTTCGGTGATGCCGGAGCCCGGGAAGACAATGAGGCCGATGGGCAGGGTATCGAGCAACTGATCGTTGCGCTTGAAGGGCGCCGACTTTCCATGCCGCGTCCAGTCGGGCTTGAAGACGATCTGCGTCACGCTGCGGTTGTCGGCCCAGCCAGCGGCGATGCGTTCGGCCCCGCGTGGCGCGCCGCCGTGCAGCAGGACCATATCGGCGTGTTTCGCGTGGACGCGGTCGAGGGCCGCCCAGATGGCCGTGTGATCGTTGCAGTCGAGCCCGCCGCTAAAGGCGATCTTCGTGCCCTGCGGCAGGAGCGGTTCCAGATCGGCGCGGCGTTTTGCGGCCAGGTGGTCCCGACTGTCGATCAATGAGGCGGTTAGTGTGCGGCGGTTCACATGGCTGCCGGCCCTTGGGTGCCAGGTCTGGCCGAGATGGGTCTCGAAGAGATCTGCCGCGAGATCGCGCATGGCCTCGTAGGCGTTGCGCCGTTCGAGCAGCGTGATGCCCTCCGCGATCAGGGTTTCCAGTTCGACCGAGCGGACTTCGGATCCGTCCTGTTCGCGCTGCGCGCGTTTTTGTGCCTGTTCGTTGCTGTCGAGATCCCGGCCTGTCCGCGTCGCCATACGGTGAAACAGGTTCGTAGTGGACCAGAGCAGGTCTTCAAGGTCGGGCTCTAGGCGCGTGTCGGACAGCGTCAAGACGAGCGCGTCGAAAATGTCGACGACGGCGGTGCGAATGGCGTCGGGTTCCGGCAAGGGGCGGGGATCGGGCTCGTCGGTGAAGGGGCGCCAGCCGTAGAGCTGCAGTTCCTCGAGCACAACGGCGGTGGAGGATCGGGTTTGAAGATGTGTGTCGGTCATGATGTCGTCTCCGGTTGTCGAAGACCGCGCCTCTCGCGGCCTTCCCGGGCAACGGAAAAGCGGGGGCCGGACGGGTCTGCATTCTCAGGGGTCCCCGTCGCGCCCACGCGATGGGGTGGAACCGGAGCGCAGCGGAGGACGGCCATGGCCGTTGCGGGCCCGTCCGGGCTCTGCTCCGTTTTGCCCGCTCTCGGAAGGCCGGAAGGCGTGGCTCTGATCACGGAGGCGCTGGCCGACTGCGCCGACTCCGATCAATCGATGGCGTGGTCGTGGAAGGTCACGGCATCTTCGGGCGCCAGTTGCGGACGCAGATGCGCGCGCAACGCGTCGCGGCCAGAGGCTCGCAGATCGTCATTGAAATCGCCGAGACGGGGGGAGAGGTGGATCGCGTCGATCCCGACCTGTCTGGCCCGAAACGCCAGTTGGTCCGCGGCGGACAGGCCTGCCGGATCGGCATCAACGGCGATGTATAGGCGGCGAAGATCGGCCGGCAGCTGCAGGGCTGCGAGATGGTTGGCGGACAGGGCCGCAATGACAGGAAGCTTCGGCAGGGCCATATGCAGGGCGAGCATAGTCTCCAGCCCTTCGCCTGCGGCCAGCACGCTGACCGGTTTACCGATGCGAACCCCATGGCCGAGGAGATTGCCCATCGCCTTGCGCGGTGGATTGACCGGGGCCTTGTCCGCAGTGGCGGGGTCAAGCCAGGTGCGATGCAGGCCCGTGAGCCTTCCGTCGAGGTCCGTCACCTTGGCGAGTAGGGCAGGCCAGGTCTCAGGCGGGTCTGTCAACGCGTGATCCTCACGCCAGTAGAAGCAGTTCGGGTGAAACCGGAAGTTGTCGTGATGGCCCAGCCCGGTGAGGCCGCGCCCTGCGAGATAGCGTTCCGCCAAGGTGCCCGACATTGGCTGGCCCATGGCCCAGAGCCGCCGCGCGGCCTCGGGTGAGCCGCGAGAGGCTGGCGAATTGTTGGCGCGGTGCCTGTCCGTCTGCGGCAGGCTGAGAAACCTGCGCGCTTCGTCCAGCGTGTCCCTCAGGGTGGTGATCCCCATGTTCAGGGCGATAAGGTCCAGAAGGTCTCCGTGCTGCCCGGTTGCGGAATCGGTCCACTTGCCAGCCGCACCAAGGCCGGAGTTCGGACCGGTCAGCCGAACGTAGAGGCTGCGGCCCGGCGTATTCTGCACATCGCCTACGATCCAGTAGCGGCCCTGTTTGCGCCCGTTCGTGAGGTAGTGACGGCAGACGGCCTCGGCATCCTCGGCCAGGCGGCGGGCGATGTTGGCGGCGGGGCTGTGCATGCTTTGTGCCTCCTGTCGTGGATAGAAAAAGGGGCCCGCCATTTCTGGCGGACCCCGGTTGCCGGAACTCGGGGGAAGGAGCTCTGACCTGCTCGAAGGTCACTCGGCGGCTGTCCGGGCGAAAGCGTCACCGGCGACGGGATCATCTTCCTCCATGGGGTCGGAATCTCCGATAGCCGGTTCGCCGCCGTTTTCCGCCGATTGCGCTTCGCCGCTTTCAGGATCGTCGTCCGAAGGTTCTCCATCGGCGCTGTCCGCATCGTCGACCAGTTCGATCTCCGGAGCGTCCTCTTCCGGCAGCCGCGGTGTGCGTAGCGGGTCCGGCAGCCAGCCGGTGGCGGAGAGCAGGTCCTCGGCGGCGGTCACCATCTCGGCCTTCTTCAGGCCCGCGATGCGGTCGGCGGCGTCCTCGCCCTTCGCCTCGCTCACGGCCTCGAGGATGCGCGCCTTGGTCACGCGACCGAGGTAGCTGTCACCCGTGGCCGTCCAGCCCGCTTTGGCCATGTCGAGCCCGACGGTCCCGGCCAGCACATCCGCATGCGCGATGGCGCGCGGGCGGCGCTGGTAGGGGTCGTGGACGGCATTCACGCTCATTGCCACGCACTGGGCGAAGAGCGCCTCGCGGCTGCAGCTGTCGAACTCGGTGAGTACCTCCCAGAGGTCTTCGGGCGCTTTCGGAAGGTTGCGTGCCCACGTCTCGTGGCGCTGTTCGATGGCTTGCGCATAGGCCGTGTCGCCGAGGCCGGGCACCTGCGATCCGAAACCTGCGTTGCGCGGTTCGATCTCGACGCAGCTGTCGACGGCGTAGCGATAGAAGAGCCGCAGGACCATCGCGTGCAGCGCCGCGAGGAAGGCGACCTGCGGGTCCTGGGCCAGCGCATTGCGCAAGGCCAGGGTGCGATGGGCCGTCAGTTCCATGACGAGGCGGTCGGAGAGCGGTTTGAGGCCGTCATCCTCTTCCTCGTCGTCCGCAATAGACGCGACAGTGTCGTCGGTGTCCTCGACCTGCGCCGCTTGCGGTGCGACCTCGCCGGTGTCCTCTACCTCCTCGAGCGGCTCATCTTCGGGCCGCACGTAGCCCCGCTCGACCCGCAGCCGCCCGGAGCTGTCGATGCTGACGAAGGCTCCTGCCAGCGCGAGGTCGTCCGCCTCGAACCGGATCGGACGCGCCTCAAACGCCTCCATCGCGTCCTCGATTTCGCCCAACCGGGTATCGACCTCGTCGGGCAGCTCGTCGGCCTCCGCATGCTCCGCCTCAAGCGCATCGTATTCGGCCTTCAGCGCCTGGTAGCTGGCGGCCTCCTCACAGGTCATCGGCACCGCCTCGCCATGGACCCGGCGCATCCCGAAGGTGTGGCCATAGGGGAACTCGGTGTCGACCTCGACCCATTTCCAGCCTTCGGCGCGGACTGCCTCGGCCTCCTCGGCCAGTTTCTCGCGCACCATGACGTCCAGCAGGGCGGCATCCTGCAGCCAGCCGCCGTCATCCTGCTGGAACAGGTCGCGCAGGATTTCGCCCCCGGCCTCGACGTAATCGTCCAGCCCGACGAACTGCGCCCGCTTGTCCGAAGCCCGCACCGCGCCTTCGGTCAGCATGCGGCGGATCTCGTAAGGCTGCCGGGAATAGTGCCGCTGCAGCGCGTCCCAGACCTGCTCCTGCCGTGCGTGATCGGGATTGACAGTGAAGGCCATGAGCTGGTCGAGCGTCATTTCCTCCTCGGCATAGGCATCATGCAGCGATGGTGCCACGGCGGCGAGCTTCAGCCGCTGTTTGACCACGCTGGCCGAGACGAAGAAGGCCGCGGCGATCTCCTCCTCTGTGCGACCCTTCTCGCGCATCGCCTGGAAGGCGCGGAACTGGTCGAGCGGATGCAGCGGCGCGCGCTGGACGTTTTCGGCTAGGCTGTCTTCCTCGGCGAGGCCATCGGTGCGCACGATGCAGGGCACCAGCGCGGTCTTGTTCATCCGCTTCTGCTTGACGAGAAGTTCCAGCGCCCGAAACCGCCGCCCGCCGGCGGGGATCGTGTACATGCCGGTCTCGGCACCGCTGTCGTCCAGCACAGGCCGCACGGTGATGGAGCTGAGCAGCGTCCGCCGCGCGATGTCCTCGGCCAGCTCCTCGATCGACACGCCTGCCTTGACGTGGCGCACGTTCGACTGGCTGAGCATCAGCTTGTTGAAGGGAATGTCGCGCGAGGCGCTGAGGGTGATCTTCTGTTGCTTGGTCATCGGGATATCTCCGCGACGGGCCAGCCGGGAGCCACTCTCCCGACCTCCAAACCCGTCACGGAAAACCCGGCACCCCTCTTACTCTGGAGGCACCAAATAGTCCATATGGACTTGCAATGCGATCCATATGGACTTAGATCATCAGTCAAGCTATGAAGGAGCGCAAACACATGGAAAACGTTGTTCTGGAACGTCCTGCGCCGGATCGGCAGGGGGTCGCGCTCAAGGCCTTCGCTCGGATCGCGGACGCCTGGTCGCTCACCTTGCGGGAGGCGGCGGCACTGGCGGATATGTCGGACTCGACCTGGAAGCGGGCGAAGAAGCCTGATTTTGCTGGGGATTTGACGCGGGACCAGATGCTGCGATTGAGCGCGCTGATCGGCCTTTACAAGTCGCTTGAGCTTTACTTCAACGAACCGATCTCGCGGGAGTGGGCGAAGCTGCCGAACCGGGGTCCGGAGTTCGACGGTGCGCGGCCCGTGGACGCGATGATCGAAGGGGGATTGCCCAAGATCCTGCGCGTGCGGGGCTATGTTGATGCGCTGCGGGGCGGGGTTTGAGGATCACGTCGGTCAATGACCGTGCTCTTGTCAGGCTGATCTCAGAGACCCATCACAAGCCGCCGGTGCTGCGGGGGCTGGTTGATAGCGACGAGGAGGCCGCGATTCTCGCCGAGATCGAAGGCGAGACCAGTGCGCGCCTGATCGCCGAAGCGCAGGGTAGCCCCGAGCTAGACCGCCGCGAACTCGCCTTCGCGCGGCGGTCGCATGACCTGACCCTTTATGGTCAGAGCCATATCAACGCGGCATTCACCTACACGAGGCCCAAGGGCAACCGGTTCAACACTGGCGACCGCGGTGCGTGGTACTGCGCCTGGGACATGCTGACGAGTGCGCAGGAAGTTGGGTTTCACCGGACCCGTGAATTGGGCTTCATCGGCCGCTACGAGGACGAGGCACGCTACGTGGAACTGCTGGCGGATTTCATTGGGGATTTCCCAGATATGCACGGGGACGCGCATCCGGCGCTCGACCCAGACCCCGGGCACGGCTATCCGGCGGGGCAGCGTCTCGCCGCGGATTTGAGGGCAGAAGGGTATCGTGGGCTGATCTATCCATCCGTGCGTCACCCGGGCGGACGCTGCTTCGTGGCCTTCGATCCGGGGATCATCCAGAATGTCCGCCCGGGCGCGAGCTGGAAGCTGGTCTGGCAAGGTGCGCCCGAGTTCACGGTCGAGGGGTTATAGCGCCCCTCGACATCTTCATTCAGTGCTTGAGATTATCTCGATAAAAGTTTGAACAGCTTACATATTCAACGCAATCATACCTTCTCCAACAACACCTTCGCCTTGCCCTCCATCACCAGCCGCGCATCTTGCTGCGGCTTCGACCGTGCGACCGCCGTAATCCCCTGTACGAAGTCGAAGACGCTCTCGGGCGGTCGGCCTTCCTCAGCCAGCACCGTCTCGACGATCCGCCCCGTCTCCGCCTTCGAGAAACCGCGTTTGCGCAGGAAATCCTGCCGGTCCTCGTCCGACCGTGCGACGATCTTCTCCCGCGCCGCCCGGATGCCGTCGATGAAGGGCGCGGGCGAGGACTCGGCGAAGCGGCTGAGCGCCGGGGCGGCCTCGTGCGCGAAACGGGAGGCCGCGTATTTCGAGTGCCGGATCGTGATCTCCTGGAAGTCCTCGACGCCCCAGAGGTTGCGGTTCTGACAGACCGCGCGCAGGTAGAAGCTGGCGATGCCGAGCGTCTTGGCGCCCACCTCGGAATTCCAGCAATAGAACCCCCGGAAATAGAGGTCGGGCGAGCCGTCGGGCAGCAGCCCCGCCTCGATTGGGTTCAGGTCGTCGACGAGGAACAGGAAAACGTCGCGGTCCGAGGCGTAGAGCGTCGTCGTTTCCTTCGTCACGTCCACGCGCGGGTTGTAGATGCCGGTGGACCAGTCGAGCACGCCCGGCACCTTCCAGCGCGTGTCGCCCGTGCCGTTGCCCGCGATGCGCTGCACGGCGGAGACAAGTTCGTGGTCGTAGATGCGGCCGTAGTCGGGGCCTGTCACGGCGCGCAGTTCCGTGCGACCATCCGCGACCTCCATAGTCTTGACCTGCTCCGCGCGGTGGTTCGTCAGCCCGTACTGCAGGTTGATGCCCGCCAGCGGCGCTGGAAGCTGCCGCAGATAGGCTGCGGGTGCGCCGACGAGGCTCGAAAGCTGGCCGAAGGACCAATGCGTCGGCGCGATCGGTTCATCCCCGCCCGGCAGGAGCAGCCCCAACTTCTCCGGGTTGTCGCGATGCGCCTCGACCCGGATCGCCGCACTTTCAACCGTCTGCGTCCGGCTCCGCTCCGCCCGACCTTTGACGGATGCGAAGAGATCATCGAGCGACAGATACCGCTCGTCATCCGGCCTCGAGAACCACTCCGACGAAACGCGGTCCACGTTCTCGCCGCGCGACACATCCACTTTGTAGCCGCCGCTCATGTCACGCCCGGCATCGATAATCTCGGTGTTCATGGGTTTTCTCCCGCGACGGGCGGCCGAAAGCCTCTCTCTCGACCTCCAAACCCGTCACGGGCCGGGACGGCACCCCTCTGACTCTCGGATCACTCGGCTGCGCGGGTCTCGAGCGGGGAAGGGGTGCGCGACGCGGCGAGCCGGTGCAGCGTTTCCGGGCGGATATGCGTGTACCGGCGCAGCATTTTCCAATCTTTGTGGCCGGTGACCAGCGAGACTTGTTCAATGGCGAAGCCGGCCTCGAACAGGCGGCTTGTGCCCTCATGGCGCAAATCGTGGAAATGCAGGTCCTTCACGCTGACCTCGACGCAGGCGCGCCGGAAGGCCGTTCCGACCGATTTCGAGTTGTAGGGAAAGATCCGGCCCCTTGCGTGCCCGAGTTCCTTGGCCTGTTCGATGACCAATGCCCAGGCATCGAACCCCGTGGCGGCGAAGAGTGGGATCCGCTGGTCGTTCCCGGTCTTGTTGCGCGGGTCCTTCCTATCGCGGATCATGAGCATCCGGCGGTCGACGTCGAGATCGGTCCATTCGACGCGGCAGATTTCGTCGAGCCGCATGGCCGTGGCCACCGCGAACTTGACGATCCGCGTCATCGGCAGGGTCAGGCGTTCGTTGTCATCGAAGCAGCGGAAGAGGCGGTTCAACTCGTCCGTGGTAGGGCGACGATCCCGCTCTGTGCCCTTGCCGATCAGGCCGAGACGTTTGAGCGCCACGCGCGCCAGATCGACGGGTTCCGGAGAGATGTCGAGCCCGTGCACAGCCGCGGCATGGGTGATGATCATCTTGATCACGCCGATATCGATCCCGAGAGTGACCGGGCCCGCACCTTGCTCCGCACGCATCTTGCCGTAGTCGATCAGCTTCTGCCGGTCGAGGTGCCCGATCTTCTCCTTGCCCAGATCGCGCTTGAGCGTCGTGAGCGTGGCGGCCTTGCTGCGACGCGGCGGTTTCCCTACCTCGCACATATCGGTTATATGAATATCGATGAGGTCGCCAAAGGTCTGGAGGCGGGAAACGGACGTGCTTGTAGGCGCCAGCCCCTGATCGACCCGGGTCTCCGCCTGGCGGGCCCAGCGATGGGCGTCGTCGCGGCGGAGGAACGTCTCGCTCGCGTAGCGGCCCTTTCGTCTGATCTGGACCCGGTAGGCACCGGAGGGGAGCTTGGTGATGGAGGCCATTTTCGTGTGCGCTGTGTGTGCAATGAGTCGTCGTAGAGGGGCAAATTCGGGGATATTGGGGCGTGTTCCTGCGTAGCAGCATCCGCCGCCAACAGTTTGAAGATACACAAAAAATGCAAATAAATCAACACGCTAGATTATCTATTGCGCCGATGATGGACTGGACCGACCGCCATTGCCGCTATCTGCACCGGGTGATGAGCCGTCGCACGCTGCTTTATACCGAAATGGTGACCGCGCCGGCCGTGGTTCACGGCAAGCGCGAGATGCTGCTGGGGTATGACCCGGCCGAGCATCCGGTGGCCTTGCAGCTGGGCGGCTCCGAGCCCGAGCTGCTGGCCGAGGCGACGCGCATCGCGGTGGGTTATGGCTATGACGAGATCAACCTCAATGTCGGCTGCCCTTCGGACCGGGTGCAGTCGGGGGCGTTTGGGGCCGTGCTGATGAAGGATCCGGGGCTGGTGGCGGAATGCGTCGCGGCCATGCAGGGGGCGGTGCCGGGCGGCTCGGGCCCCGATGGTCCCGAGATCACCGTCAAATGCCGCATCGGCGTTGATGAGCAGGAGCCCGAGGAGGTCCTGCCGGCCTTCCTGGAGGCGATGGTCGGGGCCGGGATCGGGCGGGTCGCCATCCATGCCCGCAAGGCCTGGCTACAGGGGCTGAGCCCGAAGGAGAACCGCGACGTGCCGCCGCTGGACTATGACCTGGTGCTGCGGATGAAGCGGGCATTTCCGGCGCTGCACATGTCGATCAACGGCGGCATCGCCGACCTGGACCAGGCCGAGCACTTCCTGGCCCAGGGGATGGACGGGGTGATGATCGGCCGCGCGGCCTATCACGCACCGGCGCAGATCCTGCTGGACGCCGATCGCCGGATCTTCGGCGAGGAGGGGGCGATCACCGCCGAGGAAACAGTGCGGCGCATGCTGCCCTATATCGAGGCGCATCTTGCCGATGGCGGGCGGCTGCATTCGATCACCCGGCACATGTTGGGGTTGTTCCTGGGCCGTCCCGGCGCACGCGCGTGGCGGCGGGTCCTGTCCGAGGGGGCCCATCGAGAAGGGGCGGGCGTGGCCCTGGTCGAGGAGGCGCTTGCCCGGGTCGAAGATGCGGCACAGCCTGCCTGCACCTAGGGGCGTCCCGAAGGTGCGCACTCTACCATCATATTAAAGAACGGCTGCAAGAGCCTTGGTCCACGGGGATTTCCAGCCCCTCGGATCCCTATCCCAGGCGGTTGAGTTTGGCGGCCCGGCCGCCCCGGCGTTTGGCGAGGCGGGGGGCACGGGCGGGCAGTTCTTTCATGATCGTGCGGCGCTCGGCCTCGGTCAATTGGGACCAGCCGGTGATTTCCTCAAGCGTGCGCAGGCAGCCGGTGCAGATCCCCTCGACGGGGTGCACCAGACACAGCTTCACGCAGGGCGAGGAAACCCTTGCCGAGCGGCGCTCTGGTCCTGCGGTGTTGTCGGTGCCGTCGCTCATGTCCTCTGCCCGCGATTTGCCTGTTGCGATCTGCCTGTATCGGAAGGCCCCTTTGGGTCCGCCCGTGTCAATGGTGTTGGCCCGGCGTGCCCCGATGCGCCCTTTTCAGGCGCGCAGGTTGCGTAGCCGGTCCAGCGCGCCTTGCAGGATATAACCCGCCGCGACGTGATCGACCACCTCGCTTCGCCGCCGGCGCGAGACATCCGCCTCCAGCAGGGCGCGTTCGGCGGCGACGGTCGACAGGCGTTCGTCCCAGAAGGTCATGGGAAGCGGCGTCAGGCGCGACAGGTTGCGGGCGAAGGCGCGGGTCTTCTGACAGCGCGGCCCCTCGCTGCCGTCCATGTTGCGCGGCAGGCCCAGGACCAGCCCACCGATGGCCCGGCGCGACAGGATCGCCAGCAGCGCCTCGGCGTCCTGCGTGAACTTGGACCGGCGGATGGTCTCCAGCGGCGAGGCCACGGAATGCATTGGGTCCGACACGGCGATGCCGATGGTCTTGTCGCCCAGGTCCAGCCCGGCGAGCGGCGTCATCGGAGGCAGGGCGGCGGCAAAGGCGGCCATGTCGTCGTGGATGTTCATGGCCGCCGTCCCGGACAGGCGGCGAACGGGCCCGCCGGGCCCGACGCGGGGATCATCGGGCGACGCCGGCCGCCTCGGCGGCGGGTCGGATCTGTGCCAGGGCGGTCTCGTCCCCGGCGAAGGTCTGGCTGGCCTCGGACCAGATGGCGGCGGCGCGGTCCTTCTGGCCCAGCACGCCCAGGGCGCGGATCAGGCGGGCCCATTCGGCGGGAGTGCCGCCCTCGGCCGCCAGCCGCTCGGAGAGCTGGCCGACCATGCCCTCGATCATGGCATTGCGATCCTCGGCGCTCATTTCGCCAGCGGCGGCGATGGCGGCCTGGTCGGGGCCGGGCAGGGTGGCACCCGCATCCGCACCGGCGTTGGGCAGCGGTGTCGACAGCGGCCCGCCCGAGCGCGGTGCCAGGCTGAACTTCTCGCCCGCAAGGCGCGCGACCTCTTCGATCTGTTCGCGGATGGGGCTCATCCAGGGCGCGTCCTCGGGACCGGCCTTGAGCTGGCGGCGCCAGATCTGGAAGCCGAGATCCGGGCGGCCCAGCTGCGAGAACATCAGGCCCGAGTAGTAGAGGGCCGGGCCATTGCGCGAATCAAGCTCCAGCGCGCGGCGCAGCGCCTCCTCCGCCTCGGGCGAGACATAGCCGCCGGCGGCCAGGATGCGCATGTCGGCAAGGTCGGCGTAATCGGCCGAGCTGGCCTCTTCGCCCTTCATCTCGATGGCGCGGGCCTTGGCGACGGCGGCGGCCGAGAACTGGCCCAGGTTGGCCTCGGATCGGGCCAGAAGGTCGTAGCCGCGCGCGTCGCCGGTGCGTTGCTTCAGCATGCCGCGCAGACGCTCGACCAGCTGAAGATAGGCCGGGTCCACGTCCTGGGGCTCTTCGGCGGGGGGGATCACCGCCTCGGCCTCGGCCTGGGAGGGGCGGTTGCGGGCGGCTTCCTGAAGGTTGGCCAGGCGGGTCGCCAGCGGCATGTCGGGATAGCCGGGTGCGCCCAGCCGGGTATAGAGCGCGGCGGCGCCCACCACGATCAGAACGGCCATGAAGGCCGCGGCGGCGGCCTTGACGCCCGGGCGCGAATGGGTCTCGGCGACGGCGCCCGCGCGGGTCACGGCGCGGTCGGCCTCGAGGATGCGGCGCGAGATCTCAAGCCGGGCGCGGTCGGCGTCGTCTGCGGTGATGACGCCGCGGGCGAGGTCGCGCTCCAGCTCCTTCATCTGATCGCGATAGACCTGGAGGTCGTTGAGCTCGGCGATCTGGACCTGCCTGGGGCGCAGCAGGGTGCGCACGAGAATGGCGGTAATGAGCAGAGAGATGGTCGCAGTCAGCACCCAGAAGAGCATGGTATTCCGATCGTTTGGCAGTGTCCCGCAACCCGTCTAGCGAAATCCCGCCGCTTACAGAAGTAACATTTCCCCCGCAGGGGCGTGAGGTCGCAGAGGGTTTCGCCGGCACCGCGTCCGTTCGTCCCCGGCCAGGCACGCGGGCGGGGGCCTATGGCGGCCCGCGCCGGGGTGGCGGCCCGACACGGCGGATGTCGCGAAAAGGACCGGGAGTGCCGCAGGGCGGCATGGACGCGGCGGCCTTCCGGCGCGATACAGGGGAGGAGAACGGGCGCCCCGCGCGCCCCGTCGAACCCTGCCTTCTGATCCTGCCCCGGGGAACCGCATGAGACGCTATTCCGCATTCGCCATCGCCCGCGAGGCCCTGCGCTTTCACAAGGGCTGGGAACGCGCCTGGCGCTCGCCGGAGCCCAAGCCGCGCTATGACGTGGTTATCGTCGGCGCCGGCGGGCACGGGCTGGCCACGGCCTATTATCTTGGCAAGAACCACGGCATCACCAATGTCGCGGTGATCGAGAAGGGCTGGCTGGGCGGCGGCAACACCGGACGCAACACGACGATCATCCGGTCGAACTATCTGCAGGATCCTTCGGCCGCGATCTATGAAAAGGCCCGCAGCCTTTACGAGACCATGAGTCAGGATCTGAACTACAACGTCATGTTCAGCCCCCGCGGCGTGATGATGCTTGCTCAGACCGAGCATGAGAAGCGCGGCTACCTGCGCACCGCCCACGCCAACGCCCTGCAAGGCGTCGCGACCGAGTTCATTGGCCCCGAGCGGGTCAAAGAACTGTGCCCCATCATCGAGACGAGCGGGCCGCGTTACCCGGTGCTCGGTGCCCTGTGGCAGCCGCGCGGCGGCACGGCCCGCCATGACGCGGTGGCCTGGGGCTATGCGCGGGCCTGCTCGGACATGGGCATGGACATCATCCAGCAATGCGCCGTCACCGGGGTGCGCAGCCAGGATGGCAAGGTGGTCGGGGTCGACACCACGAAGGGGCCAATCGATTGCGGCAAGCTGGCGCTGGTCGTGGCAGGCCATTCCAGCGCGCTGGCTGACATGGCCGGGTTCCGTTTGCCGATCGAGAGCGTGTCGCTTCAGGCCATGGTCAGCGAGCCGATCAAGCCCTGCATGGACGTTGTCGTGATGGCCAACACAGTCCACGGCTACATGAGCCAGTCCGACAAGGGCGAGATGGTGATCGGCGGCGGCACCGACGGTTTCAACAACTACACTCAGCGCGGCAGCTTCCACCATATCGAGGAGACCGTGCGCGCCCTGGTCGAAACCTTCCCGATGATCAGCCGCCTGAAGATGCTGCGCCAGTGGGGCGGGATCGTGGACATGACCGGCGACCGCTCTCCCCTGCTGTCGAAAACGCCGCTGGGCAATTGCTTTGTCAATTGCGGCTGGGGGACGGGCGGGTTCAAGGCGATCCCCGGATCCGGCTGGGCCATGGCCGAGCTGGTGGCGCGGGGCGAACCCGGTGCCCTGGCCGCGCCCTTCTCGATCGATCGATTCCGCGAGGGGCGTTTCATCGACGAAAGCGTCGCCGCCGGGGTGGCCCATTGACCGGCCTGTCCGCGTGCCCGGCAGCCGGCCCTGCAATCGGTGGTTGCGCACCCGATGGCGGGCCCGTGCCCGACCGTCGTTCGCCCGCTGACCTTTCCAATTCCATCGGCGGATTTCGCCGGTCGGTGATCACATGTGCCGGGAACAATAACTCCGTGACGGACGTTGCTAAGCAGAAGTCAATTGAAGAGGAGTTACCGCCGTGGCACAGCCTGAGCGTATCCACACGAGCCATACCGAAACCCATACCGACAAGCGTAGCGGGACGGGCCTTGCCCTCATCATCGGCGGCCTCGTCGTCGCTGTTGCTCTCATCGCCTGGTTCCTCATGGGCGGCGATGGCGCTGACCTGGGCACCGCCACCACGACTGGCGCCGGTGAGACCAACATCCAGATCGAAGCGCCTGAAGGTGGCAGCGCCACGTCCGGCGCTACCGCCGAGGGTTCGGCATCGGCTCCGGCCGAGACGACCGCACCTGACGCAAGCGCTCCGGCGGCCTCTGCCGACGCCGAAGCGACGACCGCGCAGTAATCGTGGCCCTTGTCTGACGTTTGCCCCGCTTTGCGCGGGGCACGCGCGGCGCGATCCGGTTTATTGGAACCGGATCGCGCTTTCGTGCGTTCCGCGAGTCCTGAACGATAAAAAAATTCAAGCAAGGGACAGCGGAAAAACATGGCTACTGAAGGCGGAAGCAATAACGGACTGGCGCTCATCGTGGGCGCATTGGTCGTCATCGTCGCAATCCTCGCCTATTTCTACATGGGCGGCGAGGCCCCCGATGCCGGCGGCAGCCCGGACGTCACAATCGAACTCCCCGCAGGCGACAAGTAGGGTAGGTTCGGCCGCGCCTGGCCCCCGGGCCAGCGCCGGCATTCTCAGATTTGCAGCAATTCCCGAAGGCAGGTGTCCTGTGACGCCTGCCTTTGGCGTGTCCGGAGGTCTCCCATGCTGATCCTGACCTGTCCCTATTGCGGTGTGGCCGCCGACGAGACCGAGCTGGCCCCCGGCGGCGAGGCGCACCTGCGCCGGGCGGGCCCCGCGGCCGGCGAGGCCGAGTTCGAGGCCTACATGTTCCACCGCGCCAACCCGCGCGGTGTGCATTTCGAGCGTTGGCGCCACGCCTTCGGCTGCGGCAAGTGGTTCCACGCTGCGCGCTGCACCATGACGCTGGAGGTCTTCGGCACCTATTCGGCCCAGTGCACCGCGCCGCCGGCCGCGATCTTCAAGGCAATCCTGGCCAGCCGCCCGGACTGGACGCCGACCCCGGGCCAGCCCGAACCGCCCAAGCCCGCCGCGCGCGCACGCAAATCCGCCGCGAAGCCCGTGGCTAAGGGCAAGGCCAAAGCCAAGACGCCCACCGCCCCCGCCGCCAAACCCGCCAAGGCCGATGCCAAGGGCAAAGGAGATGCCACATGAGCCGCAGACTTGCCGCCGGCCGCAGCCTCCTGGGCCGCCGGATCGACCGCGAGAGCCCCGTCACCTTCCGCTTCGACGGGCGCCGGATGGACGGGTTGAAGGGGGACACCCTGGCCTCGGCCCTGTTGGCAAACGGGCAGACGATGGTTGGACGCTCGTTCAAGTATCACCGTCCGCGCGGCATCATGGCCGCCGGCCCCGAGGAGCCGAACGCGCTGGTCAACCTGGGCAGCGGCGCGCGGCTGGAGCCGAACCAGCGGGCAACAACCACGCCGCTTTTCGACGGGCTGGAGGCCGAAAGCCAGAACCGCTGGCCCAGCTTGGGCTTTGACGTGGGGGCGATCAACGCGCGGTTGTCGCGCTTTCTGCCTGCGGGTTTCTATTACAAGACCTTCATGTGGCCGCGCAGCTTCTGGAAACATGTCTACGAGCCGATCATCCGCGCCTCGGCCGGTCTGGGCCGGGCACCGCAGAAGCCCGATGCCGACACGTATGAGCATTACCACGCCCACGTCGACCTGCTGGTGGTCGGCGGTGGGGTCGCGGGTCTTCAGGCGGCGCGCCTTGCCGCCGTGGCCGGCGCGCAGGTCCTGGTGATCGAGCAGCAGGATCATTGGGGCGGCCGCGCCGCCGTCGATGGCGGCACGATCGAGGGCGAGCATGCCGAGTACTGGGTGCAGCGCACGGTCGAGGCCCTGTCGGCCCTGCCCAACGTGGACATGCGCACGGGCTGCGTCGGCAGTGGGGTCTACGACCACGGCTATGCCCTGGCGGCCGAACGGCTTGCCCCCGCGGAGCGACCGGGCGCGGTCGCGGGGCCGCGTCAGCGCCTGTGGCGGATCCGGGCGCGCCGCATCGTCACGGCGACCGGCGCGATCGAGCGCCCGCTCAGCTTTGCGGGCAACGACCTGCCGGGGGTAATGCTGGCCTCTGCGGTGCGGGATTACCTGGTGGATTACGCCGTGACCCCCGGCGATGCGGTGGTGGTCGTGACCAATAACGACGACGGCTATCGCACTGCGCTGGCCCTGTGCGATGCGGGCATTCAGGTTCCGGCGATCATCGACGCGCGCAGCCGCGTCACGGGCGATCTGCCCAGCCAGGCGCGCGCCGCCGGCCTGCGGGTCGAAACCGGCAGCGCCATCGCGCGGGTGACCGGTCAGCGCCGGGTGACCGGGGTGGACATCTGCCCCCAGGGCAGCGACGGCACCCAGGCCGAGCGGCTTGCCTGCGACGCGGTCGCCATGGCCGGTGGCTGGTCGCCGGTGGTGCACCTGTGGTCCCATTGCGGCGGCAAGCTGCTGTGGGACGAGGCGACGGCGTCCTTCCGGCCCGACCCGGACCGCCCGCCACTGGGCGCCGATGGGCAGGGCTTCGTGCTGGCGGCCGGGGCCGCCAATGGCGAGGGGCGACTTGGCCCCGCGCTGGTCGATGGCGATGCCGCGGGCCGGGCGGTGATTGCGGCGCTGGGGCTAAAACTGCCCCGGGGGACGGCCCCCGCACCTCAGGCCCGCGCCCCCGAGGAGGAGCCACTGGCGCCCGTCTGGATCATGCCGCGCGAAGCCGATGCCGCGCGCCGCTCCAAGATGTGGCTGGATTTCCAGAACGACGTGAAGGTCAGCGACGTGCAACTAGCCGCGCGCGAAGGCTACGAAAGCGTTGAACATACCAAGCGCTACACCACGCTTGGCATGGCGACGGATCAGGGGAAACTTAGCAACATCAACGGGCTGGCGGTTCTTTCTGATGCGCTTTCCGCAGCCATCCCCGAAGTGGGGACGACCACGTTCCGCCCGCCTTACACGCCCCTGACCATCGGCGCGATCGCCGGCGAGGCCCGGGGCGATCTGTTCCAGCCCGTGCGCCGCACGCCCATGCACGACCTGCTGGATGCCGCTGGCGCCGAGTGGGAACCCGTCGGTCACTGGCGCCGGCCCTATGCCTTCCCGCGCGCCGGCGAAAGCACCCATGACGCGGTCATGCGGGAGGTGAGAAACACCCGCGAAGCCGTTGGTTTGCTTGACGCATCCACGCTGGGCAAGATCCTCGTCAAGGGGCCTGACGCCGGGCGTTTCCTGGACATGCTCTACACCAATATGATGAGCAGCCTGAAGCCCGGACGCTGCCGCTACGGGCTGATGTGCTCGGAAAACGGGTTCCTGATGGACGACGGCGTCGTCGCCCGGATCGATGACGAGACGTTCCTGTGCCACACCACGTCTGGCGGGGCCGACCGCATCCATGGGCACATGGAGGAATGGCTTCAGACGGAATGGTGGGACTGGAAGGTCTACACCGCCAACCTGACCGAACAGTTCGCTCAGGTCGCCGTGGTCGGGCCGCGGGCGCGCGACCTGCTGCAATCTCTGGGCGGCGACATCGACCTGAGCGCCGAGGCGCTTCCCTTCATGGGCTGGGCCGAGGGGCGCATCGGCGATTTCAAGGCGCGGGTCTTCCGCATCAGCTTCTCGGGCGAGCTGAGCTTCGAGGTGGCCGTGCCGGCCGGAAGGGGCGCCGAGTTCTGGCAGGCCCTGATGCAGGCGGGCGCGCCGCTGGGCGTGATGCCCTACGGCACAGAGGCGCTGCACATCATGCGCGCCGAGAAGGGGTTCATCATGATCGGCGACGAGAGTGACGGCACGGTCATTCCCCAGGATCTGGGGCTGGACTGGGCCATCTCGAAGAAGAAGGACGACTACCTGGGCAAGCGCGCGCAGGCGCGGATGCACATGGCCTCGGACGAGCGCTGGCGCCTGGTCGGGCTAGAGACGCTGGACGGCTCGGTGCTGCCGGACGGGGCCTACGCGGTGGCCCCGGGGCATAACGACACCGGGCAGCGCAACATGATCGGACGCGTCACCTCGACCTACCACTCGCCGACGCTGGGGCGGGGCATTGCCATGGGACTGGTGCTGCACGGGCCCGAGCGTATGGGAGAGACCCTGAGTTTCGCCAAGGTCGACGGCAGCACCGTGGAAGCGCAGATCGTCGATCCGGTGTTCTACGACCGGGAAGGAGCACGCCAGAATGTCTGAGCATGAGCACGTAACCGGAGGTCCGCGCCTTCTGTCGCCACGCGGCATGGTGACGATCCGCGCCGATTTTTCCGAGTTGAAGACCGGGGACGCGGTCGCCGCGGCCCTGGGCCCGGCGTTCCCCGACACCAACTGTGCCACCAATGCCAAGGGGCGCAGCCTGCTGTGGATGTCGCCCGACGAGCTGCTGCTGATCTGCCCGGCCAAGGAGACCGAGGCGCTGATCGTGGCGGCACGGGACGCGCTGTCGCGGCTGCCGGGCGGGCACCACCTGGTCGTCGATGTCTCGGACGCGCGGGTTGCCTTCGCGATCGAGGGGCCCGGGGCGCGCGACGTGCTGGCCCGGCTGACGCCCGCCGACCTGCGCCCGGGCGTCTTCGACGCGCCGCAGCTGCGCCGCACCCGGTTGTCGCAGGTGGCCGCCGCGATCTGGCAAAGCGCGCCCGACCGGTTCGAGATCCTGTGCTTCCGCTCGGTCGCGGGCTATGTGGCGCGGCTTCTGGAAGGGGCGGCCGGACAGGGTGCCCCGGTGGGGCATCTGGACAGGGACGCACGGGCAGGATCGCGGGCGCGCTGAGGGTCCGCGCGCGCCCTTCAAGGGGCGGCCTGGCGATGGGTGACACGGCCCGGACAAGGCGGATCGGCGCCGCCCGGCGGGGTGCCGCGCGGGTCTGCGGGGCGGGACGGGCCTTGACGCGGGGGGCATAAGGCCTCTTATCTCTGGCGGAACGAAATTCATAAAAAGGGGGCCGACCCATGGCTTTTGAACTTCCCGCACTCCCCTACGCTCATGACGCGCTGGCCGATGCCGGTATGTCCAAGGAGACGCTGGAGTATCACCACGATATTCACCACAAGGCCTATGTCGACAACGGCAACAAGCTGCTTGAGGGTTCGGGCCACGAGGGCAAGACCCTCGAGGAGATCGTCAAGGCGACCTACGACGCCTCGGGCGTGCCCCAGTCGGGCCTGTTCAACAACGCCTCGCAGCACTGGAACCACACCCAGTTCTGGGAGATGATGGGCCCCAACGGCGGCTCGATGCCCTCCGAGCTGGAAAAGCGCATCACCGACGCCTTCGGCTCGGTCGACAAGTTCAAGGAAGAATTCCAGACCAAGGGCGGCGGTCAGTTCGGTTCGGGCTGGGTGTGGCTTGTGGTCGACGGCGGCGAGCTGAAGGTCACCAACACCGCCAACGGCATCAACCCGCTTTGCTTTGGCCAGACCGCGCTGCTGGGTTGCGACGTGTGGGAGCATTCCTACTACATCGACTTCCGCAACAAGCGTCCCGCCTATCTGCAGAACTTCCTGGACAACCTGGTGAACTGGGAAAACGTGGCCGAGCGCCTTTCCAACGCCTGATCCGGGCCGCGCGCCGGGGCAGCAAAAAGGCCCCCGGTGCCTTTCCGAAGGAACCCGCAACCCCCTTGGGGCTGCGGGTTTTTTCTTGTCCGCGCGTCGCGGGGGCATGCCGCACGCCATGTTTTTGGCACCTTCATGCCATTGAAAGATGCCGCGCCGGTCAGACTTTGCCCACCAAATCCTGTCAGTTTCGCCCGGAAGAAGAACCGGGAAGGACCATTTTTCCGGCAGGCAAGGACAGATTATGAACGCGGTGACCACAGCCCCCGGGGCCATCAAGGCCGAACCCGTCTTCCGGCGTTGGGCCGAGGTGATTGCCGGTGCCCTGACTCAGGGGAAGCCCGGAAAGACCCTTGATTTCAAGCTTCTGAAATCCTCGCACACGGCGGTGAGCTACCGGGCCGAAACCGGCACGGAGCGCGGTTTCGTCAAGCTGTTCGATCCCTTCTCCCGCGCCGCCCGCGAGGCTTATGCCCGCGAGCGCGACGCGCTGTTGATGCTGCGCGAAAGCGGGCTGGTGCCCCGGCACATCGGCCATAGCGACGATGATTGCATGGTCCTGGTCGACTATGTCGAACCGGCGGAGGATCCCCTGGCGGGAGAGAGCCGCGCCGATTGTGTGAAGCTTGCCCGGCGCTGCGGCGCGTGGCTGGCCGAGTACGAGGCCATCGCCCCCTCTCGCCGCCAGTCGGGCAACTGGTTCGACTACCTCGTCGCTCACGACCGCTACAGCCAGCTTTTGTCGCTGGCCCAGATGCAGCCTTGGTTGCAAGAGATCCCCCTTTGCGGGTCGATCCTGTCGCGTTGTGACGGCAGCCTCAGCAACTTTCTCTTCGCCGCCGACGGCTCGATCGCCGGCTGCGATTTCGAGCAGGCCCGATTCAAGCCCCGGGGATACGATTTCGCGGTGACCTACCTGGCCTTCGCCTCGCGCTGGCCGCTGCACCACGAGGTTGCACTGGAGGCGATGGCCGATGGCTTCTCGTCGCGCCATCGTGGTGTCCTTGACCCGCAGGAACTGATGGCCGTGGCCCGCGCCCTTTTCATTCTGGAAGCCGATACCGCACGGGGGAGGATCTGACATGGCACGCGAAGACGTCACAATTGCCCTGGACGGCTCCAACGTCAACGGAAGCGATTTTTACACGGGTCATGCCAATGACACGCAATTCGTGACCTTCACAGACGGCGGCGATCTGGACGGCAAGACCATCACCCTCAGCAAGTTCGGCAAGGGCCGCCCGACCGAGCCGGGCGAGGGGCCCGGCGGCAACGACCGCTTCGACCTGGACCTGTCGAAGTTCAACGACAATTTCGGCTTTGCCTTCCAGTCGCTCCAGAACGGCGACACGATCGCGGTCTATGGATATGACTCGGTCGTCCAGGAGGGGACGGTCTACACGTACCAATATACGGGCACGGACGGCCAGAAATACACCTTCACGATGGATACGGCGTCGAAGAATTCCCAGACCGTGAACGTGGTCTGCTTTGGCGGGGACACGATCATCCAGACGCCGGCGGGCTGCCTGCCGGTTTCGCAGCTTGAGGTCGGTGACCCGGTGCTCTGTGGCGATGGCCAGGTCCGCAAGATCTGCTGGATCGGCGAACGCTGGTTGAGCCCGCGTGAGCTGGAGCGCAGCCCGCACCTGCGGCCGGTGAAACTGTCGCCCGACGCGCTGGGGCGCGGCATGCCCGAACAGGAGCTTCTCGTCTCGCCGCAGCACCGGCTGCTGATCGACGACTGGCGCGCTGAGATGCTGTTCGGCGAGGCTCAGGTCCTGGTGGCGGCGATCCACCTCACCAACGACACCAGCATCCGCCAGGTCCTCCCCGAGGAGGGCATCGACTATTACCACTTCATCCTGGAAGAGCATGCCACCGTCTTTGCCAACGGGTTGCGGGCCGAAAGCCTGCTGCCGGGCGAGGAGGCGCAGGCCGCTCTGGGTGGTGCGGCAAGGTCCGAGATCGCCGATATCTTCCCCGAGCTTCCGGCGGACTTGGAAAGCTATGGCGGGACCTGTGCCCGCACCCTCAAGGCGTTCGAGGGGCGGCTTCTGAGAAACGGCTACTGAACATCGGCTAACAGGATGGTCCCGGATCGCCCGGGTCCATTTGAGCGATCGTTCTAGCGGACGTCGCGCCCGGTAGGCGGGGTGATCCGGCCCGTGGGCGGCAGCAGCCGCCCGATCGTGCCCCGCAGCCCGCCGCGAAGCCCGGAATGCGGCTGGACCGCAGCCCCCCCGATATCCCGCAACATGATCTCGACCGTGCCCATCGGATGGCTGCCCGAGGGCGGGCGCAGCCGGATGTCGCCCGCGGGCCAGCCCGGCAGGTCCAGCGCCTTTCCCGGCGTGGGGCGGGTGTCGCTGGCCATCCAGCGATCGATCAGGGCCGCGGCCAGCGCGCAGGCGCGATCGAGCGGCAGCGCCGATTCATGCATGATCAGAAGGCGGCCCAGCAGATCCTCGGACCCCTTGGCGCGGAAACCCGTCAGGCGCCGCCCGTGGTGCCGCGATCCGCTGGTGAAGACCTGCGGGACAAAGCAGATGGCGGCGGGAAGGGTATCGGCGACGAAGTCCCCGATCGGCAGCAGGCGGTCCGACTGGCCCCAATGGGCGGCCGTCGCATCGACCTGCCGGGCGCAGAGGGTGGCTATCCGGTGGGCCAGGGCAAGCATCATCCGCCGCAGGGCAATTTCCCGGTCCCGATGCCCGCCGCGCAGGCCGTCGTGGGGCATCTCCTCGGGGTGGTTGAGCTGGGGGGCGGTGGTTCCAGCCTGATCCGCTGCATTGTCCGACACGGAGATCATCAGCGTCGCGCGGTGGCCCGCCGCGGGGTCTGCCGGGGCGGAGGGGCGCGACAGGCGCCGCAGGCCCGTCAGCGTATCGCCCCCCTCCGTGGCGATGCCGAAGGGCGAGGTGCCCGATTGCGCGGGGCCCTGGGCGATGTCGATGGCGAAGCGGCCGCAATGGAAGCGCCGGGCGCGCAGGCTCTGGCGGTCGTCGAGACGCAGGGCGGGCAGGCCGGCGGGACGGGCGCCGTTGAAACCGGCCAGCAGCCGCGCCGGCACGATATCGGCCGGGCGGGGCAGGAAGAGGGTGGTTTCAACAGGTGGACAAGTCATGCCTGGGATCCTTGCGGTGTCCGATCATGCCACGATGCGGGATGAGTTTGGGTAAATTGGGTCTGTGGTGGGGATCGTTTGCGGCACCGGGGACATGCGGGGCCGTCATGGGGGCACCCCGCGGCACGTGACGGCGCCTCAATGATAAAGGCACCGCCCCGGGCGGGGGCAGTGCCTTGAAATGCTGGGCGCCCTGCAGGCGCCGCGCGGGGATCAGATCATCTGAAGGATCTGGCCGAAATCGGACATCACGCCGGTGCCCAGGAAGGCGCCGGTCAGGGCGGTGACCTGGGCCGTCAGGCGGAAATTCTCGCCCCCCAGCATGTTGTAGGTCATCAGCGCGGCGCCGACGGGCATGGCGGTGATCAGAAGGGTGGTGTTCATGGCATAGGTCGCCAGGCGGGCCGTGGTCTCGGACCGGTCCAGGCGATCCTCGGGACGCCCGGGCCCGAAGAGAACGGTCGTGGCGCCGGATTTCTTCTGGGTCGGCGTCTCGGGGTAGAGGGCCTTGCGGATCTGGTCGCGCATCTCGGCCTCTTCGTCGATGCGGGTCGCGGCCTCAAGTTGCTCGGCGATCTCGGGGAAGAGGATGGCGCGGGAATCCTTGGGCTCGGCGGCTTCCTTGCGCACGGTGATCTTGCGCACGAAGAAATCGTCCAGACGCTCGTGGGTGGAGCCGACGCTGAGGAAATCCTCGCCGAAGATGTTTTCGTTGACGGGCTCGGGCTCGGGCATGATGGGCCCCTGGGAGGTGTCCAGCGCGATGCGGGCCTCGAACCCTTCGGCGGTGTAGCACTTGCCGGTGTAATGCCAGTAGACGCTATCCGCGCGCTCGATCGTCAGAAGGTGGCGCACCACGTGGTAGCAGGCGGCCAGACGGGTCTGCAGGTCTGCGCGGTTGATGCCTGTGCCTTCCTCGACCCAGATCAGGATGTCATCCTTGTCCCGTGCGATGCTGAGGCAAAGCTGCTCGCCGAAGAAGTTGGCGTGCTTGCGCACGACGGCCTCGGTCTGCTCGAACGGAAGCATGATATTGCGGAATATATGGGCAATATCCTTTTCCAACGCCTTGAAGTCGATGGGCGGGAACCCGTCGTATGCGAGCGTTGCCCGGATTGCTGTATTGCTCATTCTCTCGGCCACTTTTTTTATTTGGTGCGATGACGAGACCGATACTGACCCCGGAATGTGAAAACACTAGGTCAGGGTGGGGCAATCCAAAGGCATTGGCGCCACAATTGGGCCGTGAGTAATCTTATTTCTCTGCAAATTTGTGAAACCCGGCTTCTCAAAAACGCATACCGACCCTCTGAGCGAAACAAACCGACGCAGATTCGCGGGAATGTTGAATCACATCTACCCGTTGGTGTGCTGCGCGCGGCCAGATCGCCCGCCGGAGTAGAAGGTCCTCCAGCCAAATGCGAAAAGGGCGCCCCGAGGGGCGCCCTTCCACTGTTCCGATGATCCGTGGATCAGCAGCTGTAGTACATCTGGAACTCGATGGGGTGGGGGGTGTGCTCGTAGGCATAGACCTCTTCCCACTTCAGGTTCACGTAGCCCTTGATCTGGTCGCGGGTGAACACGTCACCGGCCAGCAGGTACTCGTGATCGGCTTCCAGCTCGTCCAGGGCCTCGCGCAGCGATGCACAGACGGTCGGGATCTGCGCCAGCTCCTCGGGGGGCAGGTCGTAGAGATCCTTGTCCGAGGCCGCGCCCGGGTCGATCTTGTTCTTGATGCCGTCAAGGCCGGCCATCAGCAGGGCCGAGAACGCCAGATAGGGGTTGGCGGCGGGATCGGGGAAGCGGGCCTCGACGCGCTTGGCTTTGGGCGACTCGGTCCACGGGATCCGGACGCAGCCCGAGCGGTTGCGGGCCGAGTAGGCGCGCAGCACGGGAGCTTCGAAGCCGGGGATCAGGCGCTTGTAGCTGTTGGTCGAGGGGTTGGTGAAGGCGTTCAGCGACTTGGCGTGCTTGAGGATGCCGCCGATGAACCACAGAGCTTCCTGGCTGAGGTCGGCATACTTGTCACCAGCGAAGAGCGGCTTGCCGTCCTTCCAGATCGACATGTTGACGTGCATCCCGGTGCCGTTGTCGCCGGCGATCGGCTTGGGCATGAAGGTCGCCGTCTTGCCGTAGGCGTGGGCGACGTTGTGGATGACGTATTTGTACTTCTGGATCTCGTCGGCCTGCTTGGTCAGCGAGCCGAAGATCAGGCCCAGCTCGTGCTGGCACGACGCCACCTCGTGGTGGTGCTTGTCGACCTTCATGCCCATGCGCTTCATGGTCGAGAGCATTTCGGACCGCAGATCCTGCGCCGCGTCGGTCGGGTTCACGGGGAAGTAGCCGCCCTTGACGCCAGGACGGTGGCCCATGTTGCCCATCTCGTACTCGGTGCCGGTGTTCCACGAGGCGTCGGCGGCGTCGACTTCGTAGCTGACCTTGTTGATCGAGTTGGAGTAGCGCACGTCGTCGAACAGGAAGAACTCGGCCTCGGGACCGAAGAACGCCTCGTCGCCGATACCGGAGGACTTGAGGTAAGCCTCGGCCTTCTCGGCGGTGCCGCGGGGGTCGCGGTCATAGGGCTCGTTGGTGTCGGGCTCGACCACGGTGCAATGGATGCACAGGGTCTTCTCTGCGTAGAACGGGTCGATGTAGGCGCTGTCGGTGTCGGGCATGAGTTTCATGTCCGACTGGTCGATCGACTTCCAGCCGGCGATCGAGGAGCCGTCGAACATGAAGCCTTCTTCCAGGAAATCCTCGTCGATCTCGTCGACGATGATGGTCACGTGCTGCAGCCGGCCACGCGGGTCGGTGAAGCGGATGTCGACATATTCGACTTCCTCGTCCTTGATGGTCTTGAGTACGTCCTGGTTGCTCATGGCGACGTATTCCCTTCTTTTCGTGTGAAAACTGGTCTGGTGGTCAAAGGCGCGGGGGCAGGGCCCTTAAAGGGCGTCTTCCCCGAACTCGCCGGTGCGGATGCGGATCGCCTGCTCGATGGTCGAGACGAAGATCTTTCCGTCGCCGATCTTGTCGGTCTTGGCGGCGGCGGCGATGGCCTCGATCGCGGCGTCGAGCTGATCGTCGTTGAGCACGACCTCGATCTTCACCTTGGGCAGGAAGTCCACGACATATTCCGCGCCCCGATAAAGCTCGGTGTGGCCCTTCTGCCGGCCGAAACCCTTGACCTCGATAACGGAGAGGCCCTGGACCCCGACGTCCTGAAGCGCTTCCTTAACCTCATCGAGCTTGAAGGGCTTGATGATCGCTTCGACTTTTTTCATTTGGCGACTCCTCCGCTTGGTCTTGGTTGCGTGTCTGACCACTTTCCTCGTGGGGCGACAATTGGCTAGGGTTGGCGGGGCCGCGCGCAACACCGGATTCGATATGTGTTGCCTATTATTTGTGCGGATTGGCGTCAATCTGGGCAGAGTGAAAACTTGGGGGTCCGATGGGCTGGCTTTTGACGGCGGATCAGATGCGCAAGGCCGAAGAGGAGGCCGTGCGCCGCGACGCGCTGGCCCCCGGGGTCCTGATGGAGCGGGCCGGGTCGGCCGTGGTCGAAGCCATCTTCTCCCGCTGGCCCGCGCTGGCCGCCGGGCGGCTGCGGGTGCTGGTGCTTTGCGGGCCGGGCAACAACGGCGGCGATGGCTATGTCATCGCGCGGCGCCTGGCCGACTGGGGCGCGAACGTGCGCATCCTAGAGATGTCGGACGATCCCGGCTCGCGAGAGGCCGCGCTGCACCGGGAGCGCGCGCTGGCGGCCGGCGTGCCGGTTCTGGGCATTGACGAATTCGGGGCGCCGGAGGTCGAGGCGGTCGACCTGGTGGTCGACGCGCTGTTCGGGATCGGGCTTTCGCGCCCGCTGGAGGGGGTGATTGCCGAGCTGGTGCGCGGGATCGGGCAGAGGACGGGCGCCGCCCGGGTGGTGGCGGTCGACATGCCCTCGGGACTTGATGGGGACAGCGGCCGCATCCCGTCGGGCGGCGTGGCGATCCGCGCCGATCTGACCGTGACCTTCCACACGGCCAAGCCCGGTCATTACCTGGCCCGGGGGCCCGAGCATTGCGGCGCCCTGGTCGTCGCCGACATCGGGATAGGTCCTTCCGCGCCGGGCCCAGGGCTGGTCGCGCGGCTGGCGCGCCCGGACGCGGCACGGCTGGCCAAGGGCGGGGCGGGGCACAAGTACAGCCACGGCCACGCGCTGATCCTGGGCGGCCCGCCGGGGGCGGGTGGGGCCGCGCGCTTGGCGGCGCGGGCGGCCTTGCGGGTTGGGGCGGGGCTGGTGACGCTGGCCGTACCGAAGGGGGCGCTGGCCGAAAACGCCGCCCGGCTTGACGCGGTGATGCTGGCAGGGCTGGGCGAGGGGCGCGATCTGCCCGCGCTTTTGGCAGACGCGCGCATCGCTTCGGTCTGCGCGGGGCCGGGCCTGGGCATGGGCAATGGGACAGGGCCGGGCAGCGCCGTGGCTACGCGGGCGCTGGTGGGCGAGATCCTTGCCGACGGGCGGGCGGCGGTGCTGGATGCCGACGCGCTGAGCGCCCATGCCGATCATGCCGAAGCGCTGTTCAGCCGGCTCCACGACAAGGTGGTTCTGACCCCCCACGGGGGCGAGTTCGCGCGGCTTTTCCCGGACCTCGCGGCGATGCTGGACGATCAGGCGGGCAAGGGTCGCGCACCCAGCTCGCGCCTTGCGGTGGTGCGGGCGGCGGCGGCGCGGGCGGGATGCTGCGTGCTGTTGAAAGGGCCTGACACGGTGATCGCAGATGCGACCGGCGCCTCGGTCATCAACGCGGCGGCTTACGAGCGCGTGGCACCCTGGCTGGCGACGGCGGGATCGGGCGACGTGCTGAGCGGGTTGATCGCGGGGCTCATGGCAAGGGGGTTCGCGCCGCTGGCGGCGGCCGAGACGGGCGCCTGGCTGCATGTCGAGGCGGCGCGCGAGTTCGGCCCCGGTCTGATCGCCGAGGATCTTCCCGAGATGCTGCCGATCGTGTTCAGGCGGCTGTTTGCAGAGTGAGATTTTTTCGGTGACGGGTGGTCTGTCGGCCTGTTCGAGGGCGTTTGCGGACAAACCTGTCCCGTTCCGAAGCATGATCGCTTCGGCAGACCCCGGCACAGCGCGAGGCGCGTTTCAGGCGCGCATGGTCTCCGGCCCGGCCGCGGGGGCGGGAAGGGGGCACAGCACCTCCACCCCGTCGGCGTATGCGATGTGCGCCGCGCCCAGGTCCAGGGTGAAGATGTCCAGGCTGCGTGGGCCCGTGTCCCAGCGGATGTACTGGCCGTCGATCATGCGGCGGACGGGGACGATGGCGCGTGTCTCGCCGAAAAGGGCCTCCGCGCGCCAGTCGCGGACCAGGATCGCCTGTTCCGGCAGCATCGAGATCGCCTCTTCCGGGCGGTCGAAGCCGAGGGAGCTGGCCGAGACCAGAACCGGTGTCAGGCGCACGCGGCGATGGCGCACGGCGCGCAGGCGCACCGAGCCCGCATCGCGGGTGATGATCCGGTCGCCCGGAAGAAGGTATTCGATGGGAAGGCACCCCTCCAGCGTATAGATGGAGGTGCCCAGGGTCAGGCCACTCCCGCCAATGGCGGGATCGGTTTGACCTGATTGCGCACAGGGGCGCGAAGCGGGTCTACGGGTCATGGGACTGCTCTTTTTTATTGTCTTCCATGTCTGTGACCCCAGGGTAAGCGCAGATTCACGCATCCGGAAAGGAATTTCCCCCCATCTTGCGCTCTTGAAGTTTACGGGATGCTAAAATGTCGCGACGCGCCAGCGCCGGACGACGTCGACTGGCCCAAGGGCGCGCGGATGGGAGGGGGGGCGCAATCATGCAGCGAAAAGCGTGTTAGATCAGGTTCGTCGAAATCTACACCGCGCCTCTTCGCCCCCTGCGGGCGCAAAGCACCCCTCGACGTGGCCCATGGCCTGGCAACTTTGTAGACGTCGAATCGTTCGCCAACTCAGCCCGGAAACTCCGGATCTGGGCCAGACCAGCGATACCTGGTTCGGCCATCCGATCCGGTGGACAGGTCTTTCACGCCACAACCTTCAGAAACGATAGACGGGCGTCAGTTCGCGCGGGTGCGACATGCTGGATATGCGGCGTCGCGATCCCCTCGCGGACAAATGGATCCGCTGCCACTCGGGCCTCCAGATCCATTCTGTCTTCCGCGACAGCCAGGATTGCGCCTCCGCCTTGGGGTTTGAGGCTGCCGACCAGGAGGAAAACCCCATCCTCGAACCCTTGCGCAATCCATGCGTTGTGGGCTGCCATATGGGCCGGGGCTTCGGTTCTCTTGTCCGTCAGGTCGAGGGTGATAATGTACATGTCCAACTCCTTTCACGTTTCAATGGTTGCGCCGTCGGCCACGGCATCTAGCCAAGCCAGCATCTGTTTCACTTCTTGTTCCAGAAACGGTTCCTGCGGGTAGGCATTGGCAAGGCTCGCGGCACCCTGGCTTCGCGCCAGAATATGCATGGCCAGCGCGTCAGCATCCTCCGACCTGCCCATTTCCGCGAACCTCCGGACGAGCCAGATACGAAAAAGATCATACAGATCCCTCGCACCGGAAACGGCTGGATGGTTCAATTTTGCCAGTTCCGAGAAGAGCGTTCCGATGGGACAGCCGTATGCCCGGATCTTCTGATTGTTCATCAGCAGGATGCGAATGAAGTTTGCGATACAATGCTTGGGTGACTGGCCGGCTTCCACCCAGTCGTCCAACATCTTTGCCCTGTCGAGTATCCTGCGCTCAATCACGGCATCCAGGATCTCATCCTTGGTCTTGAAGTGGTAGTAGAAGTTGCCCCGTGAGATCCCGACAACCTGAGCGATGTCCGCAAATGAAGTGAACTCGAACCCACGCTCGTAGATGAGTTTGTCCGCTGCCGCGACGATGGTCTGACGCGTTTCCAAGGCCTTCATGTCGCACCTTTTCTGAGGGATCGTTCTGGCATCCGGCGCGCGATCTCGGCAACTTTTAGGACAAATGTCCTATCGAGTCAATTTATAAGTAGACCGTTGAATGCGCACTATGGCCCTTCGCGAAGCGGATGTGGTGAAGCGGTGCCTATGCTAAGTCGACGCGTCGTGAAGACGATGACGCGCAGTTGCGGAGTGTATACTCCGGGCCGCTTTAAAGGATCGCAGCAACTCGGCGGAGGAGGAGACCGGGCGCCCCGCGGCGAGGGAGCGGCAACCCGAAGCCTCGAAAACGACTCATCTTCTCAGAGTGTTACGACATCCTGGAGAGTCGGGATCCGAAGTGGTGCGGGTGAAGGGACTCGAACCCCCACGCCTTGCGGCGCCAGAACCTAAATCTGGTGCGTCTACCAGTTCCGCCACACCCGCACTCCGGGCGTGTTAGCAAACCGCGCGCGCGCAGGCGAGGGCAAATGCGCCCCGGCGGTCGGGATCCCGGCTTTTGACTTGCAACCGATGGGGGGCGCCCCTAGAAGGACCCCTGATTTTCAAGCCATCCGCGCGCAGGATCATCATGCGTGCGCGCCGACCTATGGGGTTACGACATGCAGGTCACCGAGACCAAGAACGAAGGCCTGGAGCGGGCATATACCATCACTGTGACGGCCAAGGAGCTGGACGACAAGGTCGGCGAGAAGCTGGTCGAAGCGCAGCCCGAGGTCGAGCTGAAGGGCTTCCGCAAGGGCAAGGTGCCGATGGCGCTGCTCAAGAAGCAGTTCGGTCAGCGCCTGCTGGGCGAAGCCATGCAGGAATCGGTCGATGCGGCCATGGCCAAGCATTTCGAGGACAGCGGCGACCGCCCCGCGTTCCAGCCCAAGGTCGAGATGACCAACCAGGACTGGAAAGAGGGTGACGATGTCGTCGTCGACATGTCCTACGAGGCGCTGCCCGAGGTGCCCGACGCCGACTTCAGCAAGATCAAGCTGGAGAAGATGGTCGTGAAGCCCGAGGAATCCGCCGTCGACGACGCGCTGAAGAACCTGGCCGAGTCGGCCCAGAACTTCACCGACCGCGACGCCAAGGAGAAATCGCAGGACGGCGACCAGGTCGTGATCGACTTCCTGGGCAAGGTCGACGGCGAAGCCTTCGAGGGCGGCGCTGCCGAGGACTATCCGCTGGTGCTGGGCTCCAACTCGTTCATCCCCGGTTTCGAGGAGCAGCTGGTTGGCAAGAAAGCCGGTGAAGAGGTCGAGGTGAAGGTCTCGTTCCCCGGGGAATACGGTGCCGCGCACCTGGCCGGCAAGGACGCCGTGTTCGAGTGCAAGGTGAAGGCCGTGAAGGCCCCCGCCGCCGCCGAGATCGACGACGAGCTGGCCAAGAAATACGGCTCGGAAAGCCTTGACGCCCTCAAGGAGCAGATCCGCGAACGCCTGGCCGCCGAGTATAACGGTGCCGCCCGTGCCGTCATGAAGCGCAAGCTGCTGGACGAGCTGGACGAGCTGGTCAGCTTCGAGCTGCCGCCGACCCTGGTCGACGCCGAGGCCAAGCAGATCGCCCATCAGCTGTGGCACGAGGAAAACCCTGACGTCCAAGGCCACGATCACCCCGAGATCGAGACGACCGACGAGCACAAGAAGCTGGCCGAGCGCCGCGTCCGTCTTGGCCTGCTGCTGGCCGAGCTGGGCCGCAAGCAGGAGATCACCGTCAACGATCAGGAACTGACTCAGGCCATCATGAACCAGGCCCGGCAGTACCCCGGTCAGGAACGCCAGTTCTTCGAGTTCGCGCAGCAGAACGCCGAGTTCCGCCAGCAGATCCAGGCGCCGATCTTCGAAGACAAGGTCGTCGACTACATCTTCGAGTTGGCCAAGGTCGAGGAAAAGGAAGTCACCAAGGAAGAGCTTGAGAAAGCCGTTGAGGAGCTGGAGCAGGAGTGATCCTGACCGGTTCCCCCTTCCGGGGGTGACAGAGTTTGAAAGGCCGCCCCTCGGGGCGGTCTTTTTCGTTGGGGCGGGGGTTCAGTGGCGGCGCGTGTGCTGCTTGGGGCGCGGCCGCGGATGGCTGCGGGCTGTGTAATGCTGCCGCCTCACGCGCCCCGCGGGGCCCAGAGGATCACCGCTGCCCCGATCAGGCACAGCGTGGCCCCCAGCATGTCCCACGGATCGGGGCGCTGCCCTTCGACCGCCCAGAGCCACAGAAGCGACGAGACGATGTAGATGCCGCCATAGATCGCATAGGCGCGCCCGGCATGCTCGGCGGGGCTGAGGGCCAGCAGCATGGCGAAAATCCCCAGAGAGGCCATTCCGGGTAGCAGCCAGAGGGGCGAGTGGCCCAGGCGAAACCAGGCCCAGAAGGCAAAGCTGCCGGCGATCTCGGCCAGGGCGGCCGCGAAATATGTGGCGATGGTGATCATGGCGCGATCCGATGAAGGGGAGAGGGGGGCGAAAGCCCGGACAGTGCCGCACCGGGGGAAAAGGCGCAAGACAGGGCCGGGACGGTGTGGATTGGGCGGAATGGCAAGGCATTTCGCGGCCTTACTCCGTCGATGGGCGACGGCGGCCGGGTCGGCTCAGAGGCCGCTCCAGCCCGCGGGATCGACGTAGAGGCCGAACCAGATCGACCAGAGGCCGAGCGCGATGAAGACCAGCCCCAGCAACCAGCCGCGCCCGCGCATCCACCGTCCCAAACCCCCTACCGCCCGGCGGGCGGGGGGCCATAGCAGCATCGGCAAAAGCGGAAGCGACAGGGCCGCGGCGAAGACGCCCATCGCAAGCGCCCCGGCCAGCGGGTCGGCGGCCCCCGCCGTCACCCCCAGCATCGCGAAGATCAGCGGCGCGGCGCATGCGGGGATGTTCAGCCCGAAGGCAGCGCCCTGCAAGGCGGGGTTGCGTGCCAGCCGCCACGCGCGTGGTCCCAGCGGGATGCGCTGTCGCAGGGCGCGGCCGCGCCCCGACAGGATCAGCCCGCCGATCGCAAGGTAAAGCAGACCGAAGACCAGCCAGAACCCGGTCTGCACCCCGACCAACGCCGCGCCCACCAGTGCCACCAGCGCACCGAACAGGGCCATGACCGCCACACGCGCCAGCAGGAAGACCGCGAAAGCCACGCCGCGTGCAGCCCGCGACCGCTCGGTCTGGGTGCCGACGAAGAGCATGTGCGCGCCGATGGTGCAGGGTTCGACAAAGCCCAGAAGTCCCAGCCCGGCGGGAAGAAGGACAAGGCTGGTGAGGCTGAAATCCATGAGGATCAATCCCTTGGTGGTTGCGGTTGCGGCAGGGTGGCACGGGCGAAAGGGCGGGCGCAACGCACAAGGGCGGGAGCCTTCACCCGTTCCGTGCCCAAGGGGGCACAAAGCAAAAAGGCCGCCCCGAGGGGCGGCCTTTCGCGATCATTGCCCGAGGGCGGAAGATCAGTTCTCTTCGGTCTCGTCGTCGCTGTCGCGCTCGTCCGAGCCGCGATCATCGTCGTCGTCGAGGCCGGCGGCTCCGATATCGTCGAAGAGCTCGGCGATCTCGAATTCGGCCTCGGCCTCTTCCTCGGCTGCCAGTTCCTGGATCGACTTGCCCGACGCCTGAAGCTCGGCCTCTTCGGGCGAGCGGGCGACGTTCAGCTTGACCGACGCGGTGACCTCGGGGTGGAGGACGACGGTGACGGTGTGCAGGCCCAGATACTTGATGGGCTCGGACAGAACGATCTGCTTGCGGTCGATCGACACGCCGTCTTCGTTGATTGCGTCGGCAGCGTCACGGGTGGTGACCGAGCCGTAGAGCGCGCCGGCGTCGGAGGCCGAGCGAATCACGACATACTGCTGATCGTCGATCTTGGCGGCGAGGCTATCGGCCTCTTTCTTGGTCTCGAGGTTGCGGGCCTCGAGCTGGGCCTTCTGCTCTTCGAACATCTTGAGGTTGGCATCGGAGGCGCGACGGGCCTTGCCCTGAGGCAGCAGGTAGTTGCGCGCATAGCCTTCCTTGACGGAAACGACTTCGCCCATCTGACCCAGCTTGGCCACACGCTCTAGAAGGATAACGTCCATTGGTTCGCTCCTTATTTCACGGCGTAGGGAAGCAGGGCGAGGAAGCGGGCGCGCTTGATCGCACGGGCCAGCTCGCGCTGTTTCTTGGCGGAGACTGCGGTGATCCGCGAGGGCACGATCTTGCCACGCTCGGAGATGTAGCGCTGCAGCAGACGGGTGTCTTTGTAGTCGATCTTGGGTGCGTTGTCGCCCGAGAAGGGGCAGACCTTGCGGCGGCGGAAAAACGGTTTTGCGGCCATGGTTTAGCGTCCTTTTCTGACTTAGTTGCGGGGGCGACGTTCGCGCTCGTCGCGCTTTTGCATCTGCACCGAGGGACCTTCGGCGTGCTCGTCGACCTTGATGGTCAGAACGCGCATCACGTCGTCATGCAGGCGCATCAGGCGCTCCATTTCCTGCACGGCAGGGGCGGGGGCGTCGGTCCGCAGGAACGCGTAGTGGCCCTTGCGGTTCTTGTTGATCTTGTAGGACATCGTCTTGACGCCCCAGTACTCGCTTTCGATGACCTTGCCACCGTTGTCCGAGAGGACGGTGCCGAAATGTTCGACGAGGCCTTCGGCCTGCGTGTTCGACAGGTCCTGACGCGAGATGAACACATGCTCGTAAAGCGGCATGTTAGCTCCAGTTCTGTTGCAGGGCGTGTTTCATAGGACAGGGCCGTTCTTCCCGCCCCCTGTCCACGAGAGGCCACGCCGGTCAAATTGCCTGCGGGAAGATTGGCGTCTTATACGGGCGCGGGGCGGGATTGCAAGGGTGCGGGGACGCCGCCGGGCGGCAAAGCATTTGCGCCGCCCTCTGGGCCGGGGTATCCCGTGCGGAACGAATTCCAGAGAGGGAGTGGAAATGCGGGCTTTTGTTTTTCCCGGACAGGGAGCGCAGACGATCGGCATGGGCCGGGATCTGGCGCGGGCCTATCCGGCGGCGCAAGCGGTGTTCGACGAGGTTGACGAGGCGCTGGGTGAGGAACTGAGCGCGCTGATCTGGGAGGGCGACCAGGACGAGCTGACGCTGACCCAGAACGCGCAGCCGGCGCTGATGGCGACCTCGCTTGCCGCGGTGCGCGCGCTGGAGGCCGAGGGTGTCGACATGAGCGTGGCTTCCTACGTGGCGGGCCACTCGCTGGGCGAGTACTCGGCACTGGCGGCGGCGGGCGCGCTGAGCGTGGCGGACACCGCGCGGCTGCTGCGCCTGCGCGGGCAGGCGATGCAGAAGGCCGTACCTGTGGGCCAGGGCGCGATGGCCGCGATCCTGGGGCTGGACTATGCCGCCGTGCGCACGCTGGCGGCGGCCGCCGCCGCGGGCGGCGAGGGCGACGTCTGCCAGGCCGCGAATGACAATGATCCCGGGCAGGTCGTCGTCTCGGGCCACCGCGCGGCGGTGGAGCGGGCGGTGGACCTTGCCAAGGAGCAGGGCGCCAAGCGAGCGCTGCTGCTGCCGGTGTCGGCACCGTTCCATTGCGAATTGATGGCGCCGGCCGCCGAGGCCATGGCCGAGGCGCTTGCCGGGGTCGAGATCAAGCGCCCCGCCGTGCCGCTGGTGGCCAATGTGCGCGCCGAGGCCGTGAGCGATCCCGACCTGATCCGCAACCTGCTGATCGAGCAGGTGACCGGCGCGGTGCGCTGGCGGGAGTCGGTGCTGTGGATGGCGGCCGAAGGCGTCAAGGAGATCTGGGAACTGGGCGCCGGCAAGGCGCTGATCGGCATGGTGCGCCGTATCGACCGCACCGTGGGCACAAGGGCCGTCGGCAGCCCCGAGGACGTGGTGGCGGCGGCTCAGTCGCTGACCCCGGACGAGGACCAGGACGGCGATGACACGGATACCGGCGCCGCCGGCAACAAGGAGTAAGCTCATGTTCGATCTGAGCGGCAAGAATGCGTTGATCACCGGCGCCTCGGGGGGGATCGGCGGATCCATCGCGCGGGCCCTGCACGGCGCCGGGGCAACCGTTGCCCTTTCGGGCACCCGCGAGGCCCCGCTGCAGGAGCTGGCGCAGGAGCTTGGAGAGCGCGCCCACGTGCTGCCCTGCAACCTGAGTGACGCCGAGGCGGTCGAGGGGCTGCCCAAGGCGGCCGCTGCGGCGATGGGGTCGGTCGACGTGCTGGTCAACAACGCCGGCATCACCCGAGACAACCTGTTCATGCGCATGTCCGACGAGGAATGGGCCAGCGTGCTTGAGGTCAACCTGACCTCGACCATGCGCCTGTGCCGTGGTGTCATGCGTGGCATGATGAAGGCCCGCTGGGGCCGCATCGTGAATATCTCGTCTGTTGTGGGGGCCACGGGCAACCCCGGTCAGGCGAACTATGCCGCGTCCAAGGCCGGCATGGTCGGCATGTCGAAAAGCATCGCCTACGAGGTTGCCAGCCGGGGCATCACCGTCAACTGCGTGGCGCCCGGCTTCATCACGACGCCGATGACCGAAAAGCTGACCGACGACCAGAAGGCAGGGATCCTGCAGCAGGTGCCGGCGGGGCGCATGGGCGAGGCCGACGAGATCGGCGCGGCCGTGCTTTACCTGGCTAGCCCCGAGGCGGCCTATGTCACCGGCGCCACGCTGCACGTGAACGGCGGCATGGCGATGATCTGAGCCCTGCGCGGGTTTGCGCAGGGGCTTGATTCTGGCGTATCGTGAGGCGTGCGACGAGGGAGGGAAGTTGGTCGCATTGACCGGGGAACATTCCCGCACCGCGGGGGTTTGTCGGGAGTGCGGGTGCAGCCCGCGGCGACCGGAGTGGCGCCGTTTTGGGCCATCCCGAAAGCGTTTGCCTTCGTCTTTCGATATGCTATAGGCCGCTCAGTTTCGCCGGGGGCGCTGTTGTGACCAGAGGCGATGCCGTGCATGCGGCGCCTGGATTGCCCCCAGGGGGCAGGGACAAGAAACCACGGGATGTTCCCGAAACCGAATGAGGAATAGTCATGAGCGACGTTGAAGACCGCGTTAAGAAGATCGTTGTCGAGCACCTCGGTGTCGAAGAAGAGAAAGTAACCGAGAACGCTTCGTTCATCGATGATCTGGGCGCAGACAGCCTGGACACGGTCGAGCTTGTGATGGCGTTCGAAGAAGAGTTCGGGATCGAGATCCCCGACGACGCCGCCGAGACCATCCAGACCTTCGGCGATGCGGTCAAGTTCATCAAGGAAGCCCAGTAAGGGCCCTTGCCGGCGGTTCGTTTCGCCGGATCGAGTTTAGCGAGCGGCCTCCTTCACGGGGGCCGTTTTGCATTTGGGGGCCGGGTTTTCGTCCGGCGACCTAGTGTTCCGAGCCGCAGTGGGCGTGATCGGCCAGCGAGGCCATGACGTAGCAGGTGTCGGCCACGCCTGTGCCCGAGCATCCCTTGGCGATACGCGACAACTCGGCCTCGAGCCGGGTCAGACGCTCAAGCTTTTCGCGGACATCCTCCAGCTGGCGCTGCGCGATTTCGGCGGCCTGGGCGCAGGAGCGGTCCGGATGCTCGGCCAGGTCGATCAGGGCGGCGATCGCCTCGATCGGGAAGCCGAGGTCGCGGGCGTGCTTGATGAACCCCAGCCTTTCCACCTGATCCTTGCCATAGCGGCGCTGGTTGCCCTCGGTCCGTTCGGGCGCGCCCAGGAGGCCCACCTGTTCGTAATAGCGGATCGTGGGCACTTTCAGCCCGGTCTGCCGGGCGACGGTGCCGATGGAAAACATGGAAAACCCCTCTTGAAGCTCTAGTCGCTAGAGACATTAGAACAGGCACCTGACCGAGCGAAAGGAGATTCGGATGGCAGGTTGTTGCGGCCACGAGGCCAGGTTTGACGGGGTGTCGGCGGATTACCGGCGGCGGCTGTGGATCGTCATCGCCCTGAACGGGGGCATGTTCCTTGTCGAGATGGGGGCAGGGCACATGGCGCGGTCGCAGGCGTTGCAGGCAGACGCGCTGGATTTCCTGGGCGATGCGTTGACTTACGGCATCTCGCTGGCGGTGATCGGAGCCTCGGTCCGGGTGCGGACCAACGCGGCGCTGGTGAAGGCCACGAGCCTTCTGCTGATGGGGCTGTGGGTGTTCGGCGCGACCCTGTGGCGGGTGTTTCATGCAGGCGTGCCCGAGGCAGAGATCATGGGCGCGATCGGGGTGCTGGCGCTGGCGGTGAACCTGGCCAGCGTGGCGCTTCTGGTGCGCTACAAGGACGGGGATGCCAATGTCCGATCAGTCTGGCTGTGTTCGCGCAACGATGCCATCGGCAACGTGGCGGTGATGATCGCGGCGCTGGGGGTTTGGGGGACGGCGACGGGCTGGCCCGACCTGATCGTGGCCGCGATCATGGCGGGGCTTTTCCTGTCCTCGGCATCGCAGATCGTGGTCCAGGCGCTGCGGGAACGGCGCCACGAGCGGGAGCATCGGCCCGAGGTGGCCTGAGCCAGGCGAGGGGGCGCCCGGGGACGGCGCTTTCACGCCGCCCGGCGCGGCCCGCGCGCCCCGGCGGGGCCTTTCGACCAAGCCCCGGGGAGGGCTTTGGCAATTTCGGAAAGTGGACTTGCCCATCCCCCCGCCCACGCGGTATCACGAAGCGCAACAAAATGAGGCCTTTCATGGGTGAGCAGATGCGTCGTGTCGTCGTAACCGGCCTTGGGGCCGTCACTCCGCTTGCGTGCGGGGTCGAGGAAACCTGGTCGAAGATCCTGGACAGCCAGTCCGGCGCGGGTCCGATCACGCGGTTCGACGCCAGCGGCCTGGCCACCACCTATGCCTGCGAGATCCCGCTGGGCGACGGCAGCAACGGCACGTTCAACGCCGACGACTGGATGGAGCCGAAGGAGCGCCGCAAGGTCGATGACTTCATCCTTTACGGCATGGCGGCCTCGGTCCAGGCGGTGCGGGATTCCGGCTGGGAGCCTGCCAACGAGGACGAGCGTCAGCGCACCGGCGTCATGCTGGGGTCCGGCATTGGCGGTCTGAGCACGATCGCCGACACGGCCGTTCTGATCAAGGAACGCGGGCCGCGCCGTGTTTCGCCCTTCTTCATTCCGGGGGCGCTGATCAACCTGATCTCGGGTCAGGTCAGCATCCGCTTCGGGTTCAAGGGGCCGAACCACTCGGTCGTTACCGCCTGTTCGACCGGCGCCCACGCCATCGGCGACGCGGCGCGGCTGATCATGCTGGGCGATGCGGACGTGATGGTCGCCGGCGGCGCGGAAAGCCCGATCAGCGAGATCGGGATCGCCGGGTTCAACGCCTGCAAGGCCTTGAGCACCAAGCGCCCCGACGCGCCCAAGACCGCCAGCCGCCCCTATGACATCGACCGCGACGGTTTCGTGATGGGCGAGGGTGCGGGTGTCGTCGTCCTTGAGGAATACGAGCATGCCAAGGCGCGCGGCGCCAAGATCTATGCCGAGGTGCTGGGATACGGTCTGTCGGGCGACGCCTATCACATCACCGCGCCAAGCGAGGACGGGGAAGGGGGCGAGCGTGCGATGCGCGCCGCCATCAAGCGTGCGGGCATCGAACCGGGCGCCATCGACTACATCAACGCCCACGGCACCTCGACCATGGCCGACGTGATCGAACTGGCCGCCGTCGAGCGGGTGCTGGGCGACGCGGCCGAACGGGCGACCATGTCCTCGACCAAATCCGCGATCGGGCACCTGCTGGGCGCCGCCGGTGCGGTCGAGGCGATCTTCTCGATCCTGGCGATCCGCGATCAGGTGGCACCGCCGACGCTGAACCTGGACAATCCGGCCGTCGAGACGCCGATCAACCTGGCGCCCAAGGTCAAGCAGCCGCGCGAGATCAACGTGGCGCTGTCCAACTCTTTCGGTTTCGGGGGAACGAACGCCTCTCTCGTGCTGGGCAAGGTCTGAGCCATGTGGCGCAACATTGCCTCCAACGGCCTGACGATGCTGATCCTGGCATTCGCCGGGATCGCCGGGCTGATCGCCTGGGGCCAGAACCGTTTCATCGCCCCCGGACCGTTGGCCGAGGCGATCTGCGTGCGCGTGGCGCCCGGATCGAGCATGGCCGCCCTTTCCGAGGATCTTGAGACACGGGGTGCTGTCACCAACGGCTGGATCTTCCGGGTCGGGGCCGATTACACCGAGCGGTCGAGCAAGCTGAAGGCGGGATCGTTCCTGATCCCCGAGCAGGCCTCGATGGACGAAATCGTGACCGCGGTGACGCGGGGCGGTGCCTCCACCTGCGGCACCGAGATCGTTTATCGCATCGGCGTTGCCAAGGCCGAGATCCAGATCCGCGAGATGGATCCGACCACAGGCCGTTTCAGCGCCGACACCAAGTTTGTGCCGGGCGAGGGCGAGGTTCCGAAGGAATACACCGACCTCGTCTCCCAAAGCGACACGCGCTTCCGGGTCTCGACCGCGCCGGGGGCGACCAGCTGGCAGATCGTGGATTCGCTGAAGAAGGCCGATTTCCTCAGCGGCGAAATTTCCGAGATCCCGCCTGAGGGCCTGCTGGCGCCCGACAGCTACGAGATCCGTGCCGGGGCCGACCGCGCCGCCCTGCTTGCCAAGATGCAGGACGCGCAGGAAAAGCGCCTGGCCGATGCCTGGGAGCGTCGCGCCGACGATCTGCCCTATGACACTGCCGAGGAGGCGCTGATCATGGCTTCGATCATCGAGAAGGAGACCGGGGTGCCGGACGAACGCTCGCTGGTGGCGTCGGTCTTCATCAACCGGCTGCGGCAGGGCATGAAGCTTCAGACCGACCCCACGGTGATCTATGGCGTGACCAAGGGCGAGGGTATCCTGGGCCGGGGCCTGCGCCGCAGCGAGCTGCGCGAGAAGACCCCCTACAATACCTACGTGATCGACGGTCTGCCGCCGACACCGATCGCCAACCCCGGCCGCGATGCGATCGAGGCCGCGGTGAACCCGGGCGAGAGCGATTTCGTCTTCTTCGTCGCCGACGGCACGGGCGGCCATGCCTTCGCCAAGACCCTGAGCGAGCATAACGCCAACGTGCAGAAATGGCGCAAGCTGGAGGCGGACCGGGCCGCCGAGCCTGCGGAGCCCGCCGCCCAGTAAGGCGGGGGTGCCGGCCGGTCGCCCGGGACTCGGGTTTCAGGTTAAGGCATCGTTATCAAGTGGTTAATGGCCCCTTTCGGCAGCGTGCGCTGTCCGGCGGGGGCCGGTTTGCCTTGACTCTGCGAACGGTCGAATGTAGAAGACGGGCAAGCTGACAGAAGTGGGCGAAGCGGCCGGGGTTTTCCCGATGCCGCTTTTTTCATGTCCGCATTCCGGATCCCGAAACCCGCGCGCGTGACAGGGCGGTGTCCACGGCTTGGTGCCTTCGGGGTGCTGCGCGGGGGGCGCCTTGGTCCGCGGCGGAGAACGAACGCGGGTCATCTGGCGCGCGCGCGGACCGGGGACGGTGCCGGCCGGGGGAACACAGCATGACAGACCAAGAGGACCGGTCCGGGCGCATCGCGGCCCGGCTGGACGCGCTTACCTATCTACAGGAGCGGCTGTGCGAGACCTTCGTGCAGAAGCTCAGGCGGGCCGAGGCGGACGCCTCGCTGGATCCCGCCGACCTGGACCGCCATTTGCAGGTCGTCTCGAAACTGACAGTCAAGACCATCGAGGAGGGCGAACGCCTTGAAATCTTCCGCAATCGCTTGGCAGGGGACGGCGGAGGCGGATGCCTCGACCTTGCCGCAGCCCGGGATGAGGTGTGCCGCCGGCTGGCTGGCCTCAGAGCCGCCCGAGGTGGTGGAACCCTTTCTGACGGGGCTGAGTGACGCCACCGTCGCCGCCTTGCCCTGGATGTTCGAGTTCTGGGCGATGCCGCACCAGTTGCCGCCGCTTGACGAGGATTGGGACAGCTGGCTGATCCTGGGCGGCCGGGGGGCCGGCAAGACCCGCGCCGGCGCCGAATGGGTCCGCTCGGAGGTCGAGGGCGCGCGGCCGGAGGACAAGGGCCGGTCGGCCCGGGTGGCCCTGGTGGGCGAGACCTTCGATCAGGTCCGCGACGTGATGATCATGGGCGAAAGCGGGATCCTTGCATGCTCGCCACCCGACAGGCGGCCCGAGTGGCAGGCGACGCGCCGGCGCCTTGTCTGGCCCAACGGTGCGGTGGCGACAGCCTTTTCCGCGCGCGAGCCCGAGGCCCTGCGCGGGCCCCAGTTCGACGCCGCCTGGGTGGACGAGCTGGGCAAGTGGAAGAAGGCCGAGGAGGTCTGGACCCAGTTGCAGTTCGCGCTGCGGCTGGGACCGCACCCGCGCCGGGTGGTTACGACGACCCCGCGCAACCGCGGCGTGCTGAAGGCGCTGATGAGCGACCCGCGCACCCGCGTGACCCAGGCCCCGACCCGTGCCAACCGCGCCAACCTGGCGGCGAGTTTCCTGCGCGAGGTGGAGCGGCGGCACGGTGGCACGCGACTGGGCCGGCAGGAGCTGGATGGCGAGATGATCGAGGATGTCGAGGGCGCGCTTTGGCAATCCTCGGCGCTGGAGGCCGGGCGGCTGGAGCGGGCGCCGGCGCTGGACCGGATCGTGGTGGCGGTCGATCCGCCGGTGACGGGGCACGCGGGATCGGACGAATGCGGGATCATCGTGGCCGGAGCCTCCACCCAGGGGCCGCCCCAGGACTGGCGGGCGGTGGTGCTGGCGGACCTGAGTCTGCGCGGCTCACCGGACGGGTGGATCCGGGCGGTGGTCGAGGCCGCGCGGCACCACCGGGCCGACCGCGTCGTCGCTGAGGTCAACCAGGGGGGCGACCTTGTCGAGACGCTGCTGCGCCAGCACGACGCGCTGATGCCCTATCGCGGGGTGCGGGCCAGCCGGTCCAAGGGCGCCCGGGCCGAGCCGGTGGCGGCGCTTTACGAGCAGGGGCGGGTCGCCCATCTGCGCCACCTGGCGCGGCTGGAGGACCAGATGTGCCAGATGACGGCCCAGGGGTTCCGGGGCGACGGCAGCCCCGACCGGCTGGACGCGCTTGTCTGGGCGCTGTGGGACCTGCTGGTGGAGCCGGGGATGCGCTGGCGCGAGCCGCGCACGCGGCTTCTGTAGGGACCACCGGTCAGCGCACGGAAGATCCGGACCGGTGGCGGGATGCACGCCGGGGGCCGGAGGGCGATGCATTTCCGGGCGTCAACGGGCGTCTTGTCAATCTTGAACCGAAAGGACCCGTCATGGTGTTCGATTTCTTGCGGCGCGATCAGCGGCCCGCGGAGCGGAAATCCTCTGTCTCCAAGCCCTTGCTGGCCTATCATGGATCGGGGCGGGTGGCCTGGTCGCCCCGGGATCCGGCCTCGTTGACGCGGGCGGGATACGCGGGCAACCCAGTGGGGTTCCGGGCGGTCAAGCTGATCTCGGAGGCGGCAGCGGCCGTGCCGTTGGTCCTGCAGGATGCCGAGCGGCGTTATGAGGAGCACCCGGTCTGGGACCTGGTGCGGCGGCCCAACACCGGACAGGGCCGGGCCGAGTTTCTGGAAGCGCTTTTCGCCCATCTGCTGCTGACGGGGGATGCCTATGTCGAGGCGGTGGGCGGCGAGCCGGGGGAATTGCCGCGTGAGCTGCACGCCTTGCGGCCCGAACGGATGCGGTTGGTGCCGGGGGCGGATGGCTGGCCGTTGGCTTATGAATACACGGTAGGCGCGCGCCGGCATCGCTTTGACGCGCAGGGCACGCCGCCCGCGATCTGCCATGTGCGCCAGTTCCATCCCCAGGACGATCACCACGGCCTGTCGCCGATGCAGCCTGCGGCCTCGGCGGTGGATGTGCACAACGCGGCCTCGCGCTGGTCGAAGGCCTTGCTGGACAATGCGGCGCGGCCCTCGGGGGCGCTGGTCTTCAAGGGGCCGGACGGGCAGGGCAGCCTGAGCACGGCCCAGTACGACAGGCTGGTCGCCGAGATGGAGGGGCATCATCAGGGGTCTCGCAACGCCGGGCGGCCGATGCTGCTTGAAGGGGGGCTCGACTGGAAGCCGATGGGGTTCTCGCCTTCGGACATGGAGTTCCAGAAGACCAAGGAGGCCGCCGCGCGCGAGATCGCCGTGGCCTTCGGCGTGCCGCCAATGATCCTCGGCATCCCTGGCGACGCCACCTATGCCAATTACCAGGAGGCAAATCGCGCCTTCTACCGGCTGACGGTGCTGCCCCTGGCAAGCCGGGTGCTGGCGGCGCTGTCGGTCTGGCTGTCGGATCACGGGGCGGGGCGCGTATCGCTTTTGCCCGATCCCGACCGGGTGCCGGCGCTGGCGGCCGAGCGCGACCAGCTTTGGGCGCGGGTCAGCGGCGCGGATTTCCTGAGCGACGCCGAGAAGCGGCGCCTGCTGGGCCTGCCGGCGCAAGCCGATGCGTGAGGCCCCTATGCGCGAGCGTGATTTGTCCGAGCGACGGGGCGGCGGGCGGCCCGCCCCCGAGGGCGCACCGGCGCGGCCGGGGGCGGGGCAGGCTGGATCGCGCTTTCTTTACGAGCCGTTCGAGGGGCGGCGGGGCCAGGGCCCCGAGATCCTGGAGCGGGTTCTGGAGGAACGCTGGGCGGCGCTGGAATACCGGCTGGGCGTGATCGACACGATGCTGGTCCGGCTGGACCGGCGGCTTTGGCTGACGGTCTTCGGCGTGCTGGGGGCGGTTCTGACCGAGGCGGTGCAGGGTCTGGTGGCCCGATGAGAGGAGAGCGCGAATGAGTGATACGGGTCCCCCCGGGGAGATGGAACACAAGTTCCGGCGCTTTGACGCCGGGCTGACGGTCAGCGACGGGACGGTGATCTCGGGCTACGCGTCGGTATTCGGTGCGGTCGACCAGGGCGGCGACATCATCCAGAAGGGTGCCTACGCGGCCTCGCTGGCGCGGATGGCGGCCCAGGGCGGGCGGATCCGCATGTTGTGGCAGCACGACCCCGCCCAGCCCATCGGCACCTGGGACGAGGTGCGCGAGGACGGCATGGGTCTTTACGTGAAAGGCCGGCTGCTGACCGAGGTGGCGCGGGGCCGGGAGGCGGCGGCGCTGATTGAAGCGGGGGCGCTGGACGGGCTGTCTATCGGGTATCGCACCTTGCGCTCAGAACGGGATGGCAAGGGCCGGCGGCTTTTGTCCGAACTGGAGCTGTGGGAGGTCTCGCTTGTGACTTTCCCGATGCAGACCGAGGCGCGGCTGGGCGCCAAGGCGCAGTCGCAACGGGGCGCGATCGCGGCCCTGCGCGAGATGACCGGACAGCTGGCGCAAATGCGGCGGGAATTGCCGGGGCGCTGAGCCGGGCGGCTGGGCGCCGGGCTTTCGCCACACTTGGCCGGTGCCCCGGCGCCGCGCTGCCGCCACGAGTTCCAACCAACACAGGATCGACACATGACAACACCCGCAGCAACGCCGCGGGCCGGCCAGGCCGTGCCCGTCGAAAGATCACCGGCCCCGCCCTGGGAGCTGTCCCACGGGGCGCCCGATGGGGACAGCCCCGAGGTGCGGGCCGCCCGCGAGGGGTTCACCGCCGAGCTGACGGCCCTTCAGACCGACATCAAGACCATGTTCACCAAACAGGAAGAGCGACTGAAAATGCTGGATCGCAAGATGATTTCCCACCGCCGTCCGCCCCTGGCCGCGGCCGAGCCGCAGGGGGCCGCGCCCCATCGCAAGGCCTTCGAAAGCTACGTCCGCTCGGGTGACGAGGATGCGCTGCGGGGGCTGGCGCTGGAGGAGAAGGCGCTGGGCACCAGCGTCGCGGCCGATGGCGGCTACCTCGTTGATCCGCAGACCTCGGACCGGATCGAGAGCGTTCTGCGCTCGGCCGCGTCGCTGCGCGCGATCTCGAACGTGGTGGCGGTGGAAAGCACGTCCTATGACGTGCTGGTGGATCATACAGACGTGGGCTCGGGCTGGGCCACGGAAAGCGCCGCTGTGGCCGAGAGCGACACGCCCCAGATCGAACGCATCTCGATTCCCCTGCACGAGCTGTCGGCCCTGCCCAAGGCCAGCCAGCGGCAGCTGGACGACAGCGCCTTCGATATCGAGGGCTGGCTGGCGGCGCGCATCGCCGACAAGTTCGCCCGCGCCGAGGCGCAGGCCTTCGTTTCGGGCGATGGTGTCGACAAGCCCAAGGGCTTTCTGTCCTATACCGTGGTGTCGGATGATCTGTGGAACTGGGGCAACCTGGGCTACGTGCCGACGGGTGCTGCGGGGGATTTCGCCGCCATCAACGCCGCCGACGCCATCGTCGATCTGGTCTATGCGCTGGGCGCGCGCTACCGCGCCAACGGCAGCTTCGTGATGAATTCGCGCACGGCGGGGGCGGTGCGAAAGATGAAGGATGCCGATGGGCGCTTCCTGTGGACCGACGGGCTGGCGGCGGGGGAGCCTGCGCGGCTGATGGGCTATCCCGTGCTGATCGCCGAGGACATGCCCGATATCGCCACCGGCGCCCATGCCATCGCCTTTGGCGATTTCGCGGCCGGTTACACCGTGGCGGACCGGCCCGACCTGCGGATCCTGCGCGATCCCTTCTCGGCCAAGCCGCACGTGCTGTTCTACGCCACCAAGCGGGTCGGCGGGGCGGTCAGCGACTTTGCCGCGATCAAGCTGCTGAAATTCTCGACCTCGTGAGCAGGGGCCGGCGCGGGGACTGTCCCCAAGGGGGCAGCCCGCGCCGGTACGCGATCTTGACACATTCAACTGACGGGGGCGGGGAATGGTACTTGTCGAAGACACCGCGGTCGCGGCCGGGCTTCTGCCGATCGGGGGGCTGCGCGAGCATCTGCGCCTTGGCACGGGCTTTGCCAGCGACAGCTTGCAGGACGGGCTGTTGGAGGCCTGCCTGCGGGCGTCGCTGGCCCAGATCGAGGGGCGCACGGGCCAGGCCCTGCTGCGCCGGAGCTTTACCTGGCGGATCTGGTCCTGGGCCACGCGGGAGGGGCAGCCGATCCCCATCGCGCCAGTGGTTTCGCTGACGCGGCTTGAGGAGGTCGCGGGCGACGGCACGGCCACCGAGATCGGTGCCGAACGCTATGGGCTGGGGCGGCTGGGCGGTGTCCCGGTCCTGCTGGGGCGGGGCGCAGGCCTGCCGGAGGTGCCGGTCGATGGACACCTGCGGCTGGTGTTCGAGGCGGGGCTGGGCGCCGATTGGGCCGGGGTGCCCGTGGATCTTCGCCAGGCGGTGATGATCCAGGCGGCCCGGTTCTACGAGGATCGCGGCCTCGGCGCGGACGCGGGCGGCGGCGGGGGGCTGGCGCCCGCGGTGCTGGCGCTGATCGGACCTTACCTGCCGGCCCGCCTTGGTGCCGCGCGGGGCCTGGCATGAGCGGCGTGGCCCTGAGCCGCCTTCTGACCCTCGAGGGGCCCGAGGCGGTGCCCGACGGCGCGGGCGGGCAGAGCCGCGCCTGGGTGGCGCTGGGCACGGTCTGGGCGGCGGTGAGGGCAGGCCCCGGGCGCGAGGCGGGCGGGCGCCTGCGGGGCGATCTGCCCCGGGCGCTGCAAAGCTTTCGCGTGGTGGTGCGGGCCGCGCCCGTGGGCGACCCGGCCCGGCCGCGACCCGACCAGCGGTTTCGCGAGGGCGCGCGCATCTTCCACATCCTCGCGGTGGCCGAGGACGACCCCGCCGGGCGCTACCTGACCTGTCACGTCCGCGAGGAGGGGGCCGCATGAGCTATGGCGTTTCGCTGGCCCTGCAGCGGGCGGTCTTTGCGGCGCTGGAGGCGGATGCGGGGGTGCAGGCGCTGGTGCCGGGGCGGATCTTCGATGCCGCCCCTTCGGGGCCGGTGCCCGAGCTTTACGTCACGCTGGGCCCCGAGAAGGTGCGCGACCGCTCGGACAGCACGGGCGCGGGTGCGTTGCACGATCTGCAGATCAGCGTGATCGGCGGGCCGGAGGGCTTTTCGGCCGCCAAGCAGGTGGCGGTGGCGGTCACCGATGCGTTGACGGGCGTGTCGGGCGCGGGGCCCGGGCCGCTTGAGCGGGGGCGGCTGGTGGCGCTGCACTTTCTGCGGGCGGTGGCCAGGCGCGAGAGCGGCGGGGCGCGCCGCCGCATCGACCTGAGCTTCCGCGCCCGGGTCGAGGATTGAACATTTCCAAGGAGCGACTTTCATGGGCGCACAGAACGGCAGAGATCTTCTTATCAAGCTGGACCTGACCGGGGCCGGCCAGTTCGAGACCATCGCGGGGTTGCGGGCGACGCGGCTGAGCTTCAACACCTCGCCGGTGGACGTGACATCGCTGGAAAGCGCGGGGGGCTGGCGCGAGCTTCTGGCCGGCGGCGGCGTCCGCTCGGCCAGCCTGTCGGGATCGGGGGTGTTCAAGGACGCGACCACGGACGAGCGGGCAAGGCAGGTCTTTTTCGACGGCGAGACCCCGGATTTCCAGATCATCATTCCTGACTTCGGCGTCATCGAGGGGCCGTTCCAGATCAGCGCGATCGAATATGCCGGCAGCCATGATGGCGAGGCCACGTTCGAGCTGAGCCTCGCGTCGGCGGGCGCGCTGAGCTTTGCCGCCGATGCGCCGGTTGCCTGATGGGCAATCCCTGGAGCGGCGAGGTCGATATCCGCATCGACGGCGAGCGGCGGGTCATGAAGCTGACCCTCGGTGCGCTGGCCGAGCTGGAGGGTGATCTGGGTGCCGAGACGCTGGTGGACCTGGTGACGCGCTTCGAGGGGGGCGCGTTTTCCAGCGCGGACGTTCTGCGCCTGATCGTGGCGGGGCTGCGCGGGGGCGGCTGGCGCGGCGGGGCGGCGGATCTGCTGAGCGCCGAGATCGACGGCGGGCCGGTGGCGGCGGCGCGGGCGGCGGCGCAACTTCTGGTGCGCGCCTTCCAACTGCCCGAGCCGGGCGACGGATGAGCGGGGACAAGGGCCCGGGCGGCAGTGGGGCCTTCGATTGGCCGGAGCTGATGCGCGCGGGCTGCCGTGAACTGGGGCTGAGGCCGTGGGATTTCTGGCGCCTGACCCCGGCCGAATTGACGCTGTTGCTGGGCGGCGGGTCCGGGGCGCCCGCCGCCGGGGTGGTCGGGCGCGCCCGGCTGGACGAGTTGGCGCGGCTTTATCCGGATCATGGGGGAATGGGCGAATGAGCGACGGGGGCGAGGCGCTGGAGCGCCTGGAGGACGAGATCGAGACGCTGGAGAAGTCGCTGGGCGGTGCGGCGGCGTTGACGGCGGCCTTCAACGGAGAGCTGGACCGCATGCGTGACAGCATGACCTGGACGGCGCAGGAGACGGCCAGCCTGTCACGGGGGATCGGAGGCGGGCTGCGGCGGGCCTTCGACGGGTTGGTGTTCGACGGGCTTCGGGCCTCGGACGCGCTGCGGATGGTGGCGCGGTCGTTGATCGACAACGTCTATTCCGCCGCGATGAAGCCGGTGCAGAACGCCCTGGGCGGGGCGCTGGCGCAGGGGTTGAACGCGGTGTCCTCGACATTGTTGCCGTTCGCGGCGGGGGGCGGGTTTGCCCAGGGACGCGTGATCCCCTTTGCGGGGGGCGGCGTGGTGACGGGGCCCACGACATTCGCGATGCGCGGTGCGACAGGACTGATGGGAGAGGCCGGCCCCGAGGCGATCATGCCCCTCAGCCGGGGGGCGGACGGGCGCCTGGGGGTGCGGGCCGAGGCGGGCGGGGCGCGCGCCGTCTCGGTCGTGGTCAATGTCAGCACACCCGATGTCGAAGGGTTTCGACGCTCCCACAGTCAGATCGCCGCCGCGATGGGCCGCGCCCTGAGCCGGGGCGAGCGCAACAGGTAGACAGCAGGAGAAGCGGATGGCGTTTCATGACGTTCGATTTCCCGCGCGGCTGAGCTTCGGCTCGGTCGGCGGGCCGGAGCGGCGCACCGAGATCGTGACCCTGACCAGCGGCCACGAGGAACGGTCGAGCCCCTGGGCGCATTCGCGCCGGCGGTATGACGCGGGGGTCGGCCTGCGCTCGCTGGACGATGTGGAGGGGCTGCTGGCCTTTTTCGAGGCCCGCCACGGGCGGCTGCACGGGTTTCGCTGGAAGGATTGGGCGGATTTCAAATCCTGTGCCCCCTCGGCCGATCCGGCCGCGGGCGACCAGGTGATCGGCGTGGGAGACGGGGTGATGCGCAGCTTTGCCTTGAGCAAGGGCTATGTCTCGGGCGGGGTCCGGTATGCCCGGCCCATTTCCAAGCCCGTGTCGGGAACAGTCCGGATGGCGGTGGACGACGTGGAACTGGTGCAGGGCGCGGGGTTCGAGGTGGATATCGACACCGGCCTCTGCACCCTGCCGGCGCCGCCCCATTCGGGGGCGCAGGTGACGGCGGGGTTCGAATTCGATGTGCCTGTGCGCTTCGACACCGACCTGATCCAGGTCTCGGTCGCAAGCTTCCGCGCCGGAGAGGTGCCCAACGTGCCGGTGATCGAGGTGCGGCTTTGACGGGCGAGGCGGCGGCACGTCTGTACGCGCACTTGGCGGGCGGCGCGGCGACGGTCGCGCGCTGCTGGGCCCTGGCGCGCAGCGACGGGCGGGTGCAGGGGTTTACCGAGCATGATCGGCCGCTGGAGTTCGACGGCATTTGCTTCGAGGCGGCAAGCGGGCTTTCGGCGACGGCGCTGGCGCAAAGCACGGGGCTGGCGGTCGATAATCTGGAGGCCTTGGGCGCCCTCAGTCACGACAGTCTGACCGAGGCGGACATCGCCGCCGGTCGGCTGGATGGGGCCGAGTTGCGGGCGTGGCTGGTGAACTGGGCGGACCCTGCGGCGCGGGTTCTTCAGTTTCGTGGCACGGTGGGAGAGATCAAGCGCAGCGGCGGCGCGTTCCAGGCCGAGTTGCGCGGCCTGGCTGAGGCGCTGAACAAACCCCGGGGGCGGGTCTATCACCCGCGCTGTGCGGCGGTTCTGGGGGATGGCGCGTGCGGGTTCGACCTGAGCCAAGAGGGATACTCGGTTGAGCTGACCCTGACCGCCAGCAGCCTGGAGCGGGGCGCGGGCGTGCTGTTGTCCGAGGGGCTGGAAAGCTTTGAGCCCGGGTGGTTCACCGGCGGCCGTCTGCGGGCGCTGGACGGGGTGGCTCAAGGGCTGGAGACCGTGGTGCGAAGCGACAGTCAGCGCGAGGGGCTGCGCGAGTTGGCCCTTTGGGCCGAGCTGCGTGCGCCGTTGGCTCCGGGCGACCGGGTGCGCCTGGAGGCGGGTTGCGACCGATCACTCTCGGACTGTCGCTACAAATTTGCCAATCTTCTGAACTTCAGGGGCTTTCCGCACCTGCCGCCTGACGAGTGGATCATGGCGGGACCGCGGGCCGAAGGGCGCCTTGACGGGGGAAGTCTGATGTCCGAGGCGGGCGGATGAGCGGTGCCGAAGCCCTGGGGGGGAGGAATTGCGCCGACGGCTCGGCCGTGGCGCACGAGGCACGGCGCTGGCTGGGCACACCCTACGTGCATCAGGCGGCCCGCCGGGGCTTGGGTGCCGATTGCCTGGGGTTGGTCCGGGGGGTCTGGTCCGCCGTCGTAGGACCCTGGCCGGAACGGGTGCCGCCCTATACCGCCGACTGGTCCGAGGCCAGTGGCGAGGAGGTCCTGTGGCGGGCCGCGCGCCGCCACCTGTTGCCGGCCCGGGGGGCGGTGCCGCAGGCGGGCGATGTGCTGTTGTTCCGTATGCGTCGGGGCGCCGTGGCAAAACACCTGGGCATCGTGGTGTCTGGGGCGGAGGCGATCCGCTTTGTCCATGCCTATAGCGGGCACGGAGTGGTGGAAAGCAGCCTGTCGCCGGCCTGGCAGGCGCGGGTGGTGGCGCGGTTCTGCTTCCCTGGCGGGGCTGGGTCCGGATCCGCGATGCGGGCGAAGGCGCCCGGGGGCGAATTCGCGTCACGGAGGAAGGGGGCCACGGAAGCCTCAAGGCCTGTGGGTCACCCGCGCCTTGGGGCGAGGGTCGGGAATTTGGCAACGATCGGAAAGCGGGGCGCGCGATGGCAACCTTAGTCTTGTCGGCCGCGGGGGCGGCAGTAGGTGCGGGGATCGGTGGCTCGTTTCTGGGGATGTCGTCGCTGGTTGTCGGGCGGGCCATCGGGGCGACCGCCGGGCGGGTGATCGACGGCTACCTGCTGGGAGGCGGCTCGGAGCCGGTGGAGACGGGGGCGATCGACCGCTATCGCATCGGTGGCTCGGGTGAGGGGGCCCCGCTGGCCGATGCCGCGGGCCGCATCCGCCTTCGCGGGCAGGTGATCTGGGCCACCCGTTTCGCCGAGACCGTGACGACCAGCGGCGGTGGCAAGGGACAGCCATCGACCCCGACCACGACGCGCCACAGCTATTCGGTCAGCCTTGCACTGGCGCTGTGCCGTGGAGAGATCCTTCGTGTGGGGCGGGTCTGGGCCGACGGTCGCGAGATCGCGGCCGATGAGCTGAACATGCGCGTCTACAAGGGGGGCGATGACCAGCTGCCGGACGCCAAGATCGAGGCGGTCGAGGGCGAGGGGATGGTGCCCGCCTATCGCGGCACCGCCTATGTGGTGATCGAGGACCTGGCGCTTGAGCCATTCGGCAATCGGGTGCCCCAGTTCTCGTTCGAGGTGGTGCGCCTGGTGCTGCCGGAGGGGCGGGACCCCGAAACCACCGTGGCGCTGGGCACAAAGGCGGTGGCGCTTATCCCCGGCACGGGGGACTACGCGCTGGCGACGACGCCGGTACACATTGACGACGGGTTGGGTGAGCGCCGGGCGCTGAATGTCAGCACACCCCAGGGAGGCAGCGATTTCACCGTCGCGACCCGGGCGCTGGGCGAGGAGTTGCCGGGATGCGAGGCGGTGTCGCTGGTGGTCAGCTGGTTCGGCGATGACCTGCGCTGCGGGGTGTGTAGCCTGCGCCCGAAGGTGGAACAGGCCGAAAGTGACGGGGAGGAGATGCCTTGGACCGTCTCGGGGCTGGGACGCACGACTGCGGAGGTCCTGACGCGGGACGAAGGCGGGGGGCCGGTCTATGGCAGCACGCCCAGCGACCAGTCGGTGGTGGAGGCGATCCGGCATCTCAACGCCGAGGGCAAGGCGGTGATGTTCTATCCCTTCATCCTCATGGAGGTGACCGAGGGCAACGCCTTGCCCGATCCCTATGGCGGCGGCACCGGTCAGCCGGCCCTGCCGTGGCGCGGGCGGATCACCCTTGATGTCGCCCCGGGGCAGGAGGGCAGCGTCGACGCGAGCGCCGCGGCCACCGATCAGGTGGCGGCGTTTTTCGGGACGGCGGTCGCTGCCGATTTCACCGCTGGCGAGATGACCGTCGGGTGGACTGGCGGGGAAGACTGGGGTTATCGGCGGATGGTGCTGCATTACGCCCATCTTTGTGCGCTGGCGGGGGGCGTTTCGGCCTTTTGCGTGGGATCGGAGATGCGCGGGCTGACGCAGATCCGGGGGGAAGGGGGCAGCTTTCCTGCGGTGGCGCAGATGATGGCGTTGGTCGAGGAGGTCCGCGCGATCCTGGGGCCCGAGGTCAAGATCGGCTATGCCGCCGACTGGTCCGAGTATTTCGGCTACCATCCCCAGGATGGCAGCGGCGACATTCTGTTCAACCTCGATCCCCTGTGGGCCCATGCGGACGTGGATTTCGTGGGCATGGACAATTACATGCCGCTTTCGGACTGGCGCGACGGCGACGAGCATGCCGACGCGGCCTGGGGGGCGATCCATGACCCGGCCTACCTGGCGGCGAATATCGAGGGGGGCGAAGGGTATGATTGGTACTACCCCACCGATGCCGCCCGTCGCCAGCAGAACCGGGAGCCCATCGCCGACGGTGCCCATGGCGAGGACTGGATCTACCGCTACAAGGATGTCCGCAGCTGGTGGAGCCTGCCCCATCATGAGCGGATAGGCGGGGTACGCCAGGAAAGCGCTACCGCCTGGCAGCCACGCATGAAGCCAATCTGGTTCACCGAGATCGGATGTCCGGCCATCGACAAGGGCACCAACCAGCCCAACAAGTTCATCGATGCGCGTTCGTCCGAAAGCGCCATGCCCTATTACTCGACAGGGGCGCGGGACGACCTGATCCAGCTGCGTTACCTCGAGGCGCTTTATGCCTATTGGAAGGCGCCCGCCAACAATCCTTATTCCGAGCTTTACGACGGGCCGATGATCGCGATGGACCGGGCCTTTGTCTGGGCCTGGGACGCGCGGCCCTACCCGGCGTTCCCGGCGCTGGGCTCGCGCTGGGCCGATGCGCCGAACTACGGGCGGGGGCATTGGATCAGCGGGCGCAGCACGGTGCAGGATCTGGGCGCGGTAGTGGCGGCGATCTGCGAGGAGGCGGGCCTGTCGGCCCATGACGTGAGCCGGTTGCACGGCAGCCTGAGGGGGATGGTGCAGGAAGAGGGGGGCACGGCACGGGCAAGGTTGCAGTCCCTATTGATGTCCCAAGGCGCCGACGTGGCCGAGCGGGAGGGCGCGCTTGTTTTCTCCGACCGCGGGGCGCGGGTGGCGGCGCGGCTGGGCGCGGGGGATCTGGCGCTGGAGGGGCCGGACGGCACGGCGGTAGAGCGCGTGCGCCGTCCCGACGCCGAGACCGCCGGCCGCCTGCAATTGAGCTATATCGAGGCTGACGGTGACTTTGGCGCAGGCGTCGCCGAGGCGATCGCGCCCGACGAGGGGAACCTGACCGTGAGCCGGGTCGAGCTTCCGCTGTCGCTGTCGCGGGCCGCGGCGCGGGCACGGGCACGGCGGTGGCTGGCGGAGGCGCGGGTGGGGCGTGACGGGCTTAATCTCGCGCTGCCGCCGTCGCGGATGGGGTTGGGCGCGGGGGACGTGATCGAGCTTTTGCCCGACGACGGGCCGGGCGGATTGCCCGAGGGGGCGCAGGGCCGGTACCGGATCGACCGGCTGGAGGCTGACGGCCTGTCTCGGATCGAGGCGACGCGGGTCGAGCCCGGCCCCTACCGGCCGGTCCCCCATGACGACGACAGGCCCCGCGTCAGCGAATACGTGGCGCCCGTGCCAGTGTTGCCGATCTTCATGGACCTGCCTCTGTTGACCGGCGAGGAGATCGCCCACGCACCGCACTTGGCAGTCACGGCGACGCCCTGGCCCGGATCGGCTGCGGTCTACAGCTCGGCCGAGGCGGAGGGCGGTTTCGAGCTGCGCGAGGTGTTGGAGGAACGCTCTGTCATCGGTCGCACGCTCAGCGTGCTGCACGCTGCGCGGCCGGGGCTTTTCACCAATGGCACGGCGCTGCGGGTGCAGGTACGGGGGGGCACGCTGTCCTCGGCCGGGCGGGGGGCGGTCTTGAACGGAGCCAACGCCTTGGCGATCGGCAGCGGCAGCACCGGCACCTGGGAGGTGATCCAATTCTGTCGCGCCGAGCTGGTGGGCGAGAACACCTATGATTTGTCCGAGCTTCTGCGCGGGCAGAAGGGGACCGACGGGGTCATGCCCGAGGCCTGGGAAGAGGGGGCCACAATCGTTCTGCTGAATGGCGCCCCCAGGCAGGTCGCGCTGGGCGAGGAGACGCGGGGCCTGGCGCGCCATTACCGCATCGGACCGGGTCAGCGGGGCGTCTGGGATCCGACTTATGTTGCGGAGCAACTGGCGTTCGATGGGGTTGGCCTGCGGCCCTATGCGCCGGCGCATCTGCGCGTGCGGCGCGATCCGGCGGATGGGAGCCTGAACATCTCCTGGATCCGGCGGACCCGCATTTCGGGCGACAGCTGGGAGGGGGAGGAGGTCCCGCTGGGCGAGGCGCGCGAGGCTTACCGTGTGGAGATCCGCCAGGGCGGTGCTGTCCTTCGCCGGGCCGAGGTGAGCGCCCCGGTCTTTACCTACGCCAGCGCCGAACAGGCCGCCGACGGGCTTGCCGCCGGCGCAACGATCCACGTGGCCCAGATCTCGGAGACATTCGGGGCCGGCCCTTACAGGAGTATCTCGCTGGATGACTGATACACCCAATCTTGGCCTTCCGCTGATCGAGGCGTCGCAGGCACAGAAACATGTCACCGTGAACGAGGCGCTGGTGCGGCTGGACGCATTCTCTCGGCTGGTCCTGGCCTCGCGCAGCCTGGGCACGCCGCCCGAGGTGGTGGCGGAGGGCACGGCCTATTTCCTGCCGCCAGGCGCAGTCAACGCCTGGTCGGGGCAGGACGGGACCATCGCGATCGGGGTCAACGGCGGCTGGATATTCCAGCAGCCGCGCCGGGGCTGGTCGGCCTGGATCGAGGATGAGGCGACCGAGGCAGTCTTCGACGGTGTCGGCTGGCGCGCGGGCGCGCTGGCCCTGTCGCCGGGCGGGGCGGGTCTGTCTGTCCGACTGGTCGAGGCGGACCATGTGCTTGCGGCGGGCAGTGCCACGACGACGGGGCTGATCCTGCCTGCGCGCGGCATCGTCCTGGGTGTCACCGGCCGGGTGATCGAGGCTGTCACCGGTAGCCTGACGGGATGGTCCGTGGGCGTGACGGGCGCGGTCGATCGCTATGCCAACGGCGTCGGGCTTGCGGCGGGAAGCCAGTTCACGGGGCCGTCGGGCACGCCGATGACCTATTGGTCGGATACCGCCGTGGTTCTGACGGCCGAGGGCGGAAGCTTTGCCACCGGCACTCTGCGCCTCGCGGCCCAAGTGATCGAGCTTGCGCCGCCCGACGCCACGCCGTGAGGCCGATCCTGCATGCCGACATTTTGCGTGTGGCGCGATTGTTGCTGGCTTTTCCGCCGGCGGCGCGACCCGGGCTGGTGGCACGGCTGCTGGTGCGGGCGGATGCGGCGGACCGCTATCGCAAGCGTTTTCGCCGCGCCCACCCGATGTGGGGCAACGGCAGTCTTGGCGGGGCAGCGGCCCTGTCGTGCACCGCGCGGCAGAGGCTGGCACCCGAGCGGCAGGCCGGTGATCCGGATTTTGCCGCCTGCATGGCGACGGTATTCTCGGCCGTGGTGGAGTGGCGAGCGGCACAGGCAGGGCGGGCCGGCGACGGTCGCGATGAGGCGCCCGGGGACTGAGGCGGGAAGGGCGCGGTCAAATTCGCGCGAAACCCTGCCGTGAAGCTTTGCGTTTGGCCCGGAGCACCTATCTGTTATAGGACGCGGACGAAATCGAAGGATACCGCCATGGCCACGCCCCGCCCCCAAGTGTCAGAAGTCGATCCCGTATGGCGTCGGATCCGCGAGGAGGCCGAGCAGGCCATCCGCGACGAGCCGCTGATCGCCGGCATGGTGCATTCCAGCCTGTTGCACCACGACAGCCTGGAACGGGCCATGTCCTACCGGATCTCGACCAAGCTGGCCTCGCCGGACATGGACGCGCAGCTTCTGCGCGAGATCGTCGAGGAGGCATTCGCAAGCTCGGCCGACGTGGGCTGCGCTTTGCGCGCCGACCTGGTGGCCATTCTTGAACGCGATCCCGCCTGCCACCGGTTGTTGCAGCCGATCCTTTATTTCAAGGGATTCCAGGCGGTTCAGGCCTATCGCATCGGTCATTGGCTGTGGCAGCAGAAGCGTCATGACCTGGCCTACTACTTCCAGATGCGGGTGAGCGAGGCTTACGGCGTCGACATCCACCCGGCCGCGCGGATCGGCAAGGGGCTGATGATTGACCACGCCCATTCGGTGGTGATCGGCGAGACGGCCGTTGTCGGTGACAACGTCTCGATGCTGCATTCGGTGACCCTGGGCGGCACCGGCAAGGATGAGCAGGACCGCCACCCCAAGATCGCCGATGGCGTGCTGATCGGGGCGGGCGCCAAGGTGCTGGGCAACATCAAGGTTGGCCATTGCTCGCGCATCGCGGCGGGGTCGGTCGTGTTGCAGGAGGTGCCGCCGTGCAAGACCGTCGCGGGCGTGCCTGCGCGGATCGTGGGCGAAGCGGGCTGTGACCAGCCGTCGGTCACGATGGACCATCTGTTGCGCGGCTCCTGCTAATCTGGTCGAAAATACCAAAGAAAAAGGCGCCCTTGGGCGCCTTTTTTTAATGTTCTGGCTGAGGCCCGATCAGGCGAGCATGGCGATCGGTGCCTCGAGGTTTTCGGCGATCGCCTTCAGCAGCACCGCGCCGCGCGCCCCGTCGATCACCCGGTGGTCCACCGAAAGGGTCATCGACATGACCGTTGCGACCGTAAGCTCGCCGTCCGCGCCCACCACGGGTTTGCGCACCCCGGCACCGACGGCCAGGATCGCCCCGTGGGGCGGGTTGATGACAGCGTCGAAATTCTCCACCCCGAACATACCCAGGTTGGAGATCGAGAAGGAGCCGCCCTGATACTCATGCGGTGCCAGCTTGCGGTCGCGGGCACGGGTCGCCAGGTCGCGCATCTCGGTCGAGAGGGCCGAGAGCGATTTCTGCTGAGCGTCGCGCAGGACGGGCGTGATGAGCCCGCCATCGATGGCCACAGCGACGGCGATGTCCGAGGGCTTGAGCTGAAGGATGCGGTCACCGGCCCAGACGGCGTTGGTGTCGGGCACCTGTTGCAGCGCATTGGCGCAAGCCTTGATGACGAAGTCATTGACGCTGAGCTTGATGCCCCGCTCGGACAGCTGTTCGTTCATCTGGGCCCGCAGGTCCATCAGTCGGTCGATGCGGACCTCGCGCCGCAGGTAGAAATGCGGGATCGTCTGCTTGGCCTCGGTTAGGCGGGCGGCGATGGTCTTGCGCATCCCGTCGAGGCGAACCTCCTCGTATTCGCGGTCCTTGAACATGGCGGCCACGGCCTCGGCACTGGCGCCGGTGGGCATGGCGACGCCCTTGGCGGCGCCGGAGGCAGCCGGTTTGGCCTGGCTGGCGGCGGGCTCTGCGTTCTCGACATCCGCTTTGACGATGCGCCCGCGAGGACCGGAGCCCTGGATGGCGGCGAGGTCAAGGCCGCGGTCGGCGGCGATGCGGCGCGCGAGGGGGGAGGCGAAGACGCGGTCCCCCTTTTCGGATTTAGTCGAGGTAGAGGATTGAGCCGACCCTTGGGCCGCCGTGCCGCTCTTGGGTTGTTCGTTGGCGGGGGCGGACCCCGCGTCTGAGCGGGCGGCATTCTCGGACGGGGCGGCGCGGTCGTCGGCCTTCTTGGCCTTCTCATCACCGCCCTTCTGGGGGGCGGTGTCGATATCGTCAGCGCTTTCGCCTTCCTCGAGCAGGATGGCGATGGGGGTGTTGACCGCAACGCCCTCGGTGCCCTCGGCGATCAGCAGCTTGCCGATCCGGCCCTCGTCGACGGCCTCGAACTCCATCGTGGCCTTGTCGGTTTCGATTTCGGCCAGCAGGTCACCGGAATTGACGGTGTCGCCCTCCTTCACGAGCCACTTGGCAAGCGTGCCTTCCTCCATCGTGGGGGAGAGGGCGGGCATGAGGATTTCGGTGGGCATTATTCAATCTCCTCGACGAGCACGCGGTTCCAGGGTTCCTTGACATGGCCGCCCCTTGTGCGGGCGGTATAGGCCGAGAGTATCCCGGCCAGGTTGGCGTGCAGCCACTCGAGGCGCTGTCCCTCGGTTAGGCCCGCGCCGGCCTCGTCCTCGACCATGTCGGCGGGGACCACGATGCGGAACCCGTCGTCGCCCTCGGGGCCCGACAGGATGTAGGCGCCGCGCTCGCTTTCGAAACGGAATACGTTGCTCATGTTCGGGCCTCAGCGATAGGTGACTTGCTTTGCCACATCGACCACTTCCTGGGTGGTGACGAGGGCCAGCTTTTCAAGATTGGCGGCGTAGGGCATGGGCACGTCCTTGCCGGTGCAATTGAGGACCGGCGCGTCGAGGTGATCGAAGGCTTCGGTCATGATCCGTGACGACAGGTAGCTGCCGATGGAGCAGACGGGGAAACCTTCCTCGACGGTGATGCAGCGGTTGGTCTTGCGCACCGAGTTCAGCACCGTGTCCATGTCCAGCGGGCGCAGCGTGCGCAGGTCGATCACCTCGGCGTCGATGCCTTCTTCGGCCAGCTTTTCAGCGGCTTCCAGCGCGTATTGCATGCCGATGCCGAAGCTGACGATGGTGACGTCATTGCCGGGGCGGGCGATGCGGGCCTTGCCGAAGGGGACGGTGTAATCGTCCAGCACCGGCACATCGAAGGAGCGGCCGTAAAGGATCTCGTTCTCCAGGAAGACGACCGGGTTCGGGTCGCGGATGGCCGTCTTCAGCAGGCCTTTCGCGTCGGCGGCGGTATAGGGCATCACGACCTTGAGGCCGGGGACGCTGGAATACCATGCCGCGAAGTCGTGGCTGTGCTGGGCGCCGACACGGGCGGCGGCGCCGTTGGCACCCCGGAAGACGATCGGGCAGCCCATCTGGCCGCCGGACATGTAAAGCGTCTTGGCGGCCGAGTTGATGATGTGGTCGATGGCCTGCAGCGCGAAGTTGAAGGTCATGAACTCCACAATCGGACGCAGGCCGCCGAAGGCCGCGCCTACACCGATGCCGGCAAAACCATGCTCGGTGATGGGGGTGTCGATGACGCGCTTTTCCTTGAACTCGTCCAGGAGACCTTGGCTGACCTTGTAGGCGCCCTGGTACTCGGCCACCTCCTCACCCATGAGGAAGACCGTCTCGTCGCGGCGCATCTCCTCGGCCATGGCGTCGCGAAGGGCTTCGCGGACGGTCATGGAGCGGGTCTCGGTCCCTTCGGGATAGTCAGGCTCGGCCGAGGGGGCGGGGGTGCGGGGGGCGGCGGGGCTACGCTCGGGCGTGTCGGGGGCCTGGGTGGGCTGCTCTTCCTTGGCCTTAGGGGTGGCGCTGGCGGCCTGGGGTTCGGCGTCACCTGCGTCGTCCATCTGGGCGTCGTCGGCGCTTTCGCCTTCCTCGAGGAGGATGGCGATGGGGGTGTTGACCGCTACGCCCTCGGTGCCCTCGGCCACGAGGATGCGGCCCAGCGTGCCCTCGTCGACGGCCTCGAACTCCATCGTTGCCTTGTCTGTCTCGATCTCGGCCAGGATGTCGCCGGAGCTGACCTTGTCGCCCTCCTTGACCAGCCATTTCGCCACGGTGCCTTCTTCCATCGTCGGGGAGAGTGCGGGCATAAGTACCTTGATTGCCATGTCGTTCTGTCCCCTTACGCGTTCTGCGGCGCCTGGTCGGCGTAAATGTCGGTATAAAGCTCGGAAAGATCGGGTTCGGGGCTTTCCTTGGCGAATTCGGCGGCCTCGTTGACGACGGCCTTGATGTCCTTGTCGATGGCCTTGAGGTCATCTTCGGAGGCGTGCTTGCCCTGAAGCAGCAGCTCGCGCACGTGGTCGATGGCGTCCCGCTCGTCGCGCATCTTCTGGACTTCGTCCCGGGTGCGGTATTTGGCGGGGTCGGACATGGAATGTCCGCGGTAGCGATAGGTCATCATCTCGAGGATATAGGGGCCTTTGCCTGCGCGGCAGTGGGCGACGGCCTTCTCGCCAGCGGCCTTGACGGCCAGCACGTCCATGCCGTCCACTGCCTCTCCGGCGATGCCATAGGCGGCGCCGCGTTCCCAGAGCGAGGGTGACTTGGTCGAGCGCTGGACGCTGGTGCCCATCGCATACTGGTTGTTCTCGATCACAAAGACGACGGGCAGGGACCAGAGCTGGGCCATGTTGTAGGTCTCGTAGACCTGGCCCTGGTTGGCGGCGCCGTCGCCGAAATAGGTGAAAGTGACGTTGTCGTTGCCGCGATACTTGTCCGACAGGGCCAGGCCCGCGCCGATCGGCACCTGCGCACCGACGATGCCGTGACCGCCGTAGAAATGCCGTTCCTTGGAGAACATGTGCATCGAGCCGCCCTTGCCGCGCGAGTAGCCGCCCTCGCGGCCCGTCAGCTCGGCCATGACGCCCTTTGCGTCCATGCCGCAGGCCAGCATGTGACCGTGGTCGCGGTAGGAGGTCAGGCGCTTGTCGCCTTCCTTGGTGACGGCCTCGAGGCCGACGACCACCGCTTCCTGTCCGATGTAGAGATGGCAGAAGCCGCCGATCTGTCCCATGCCGTAGAGCTGACCGGCCTTTTCCTCGAATCTGCGGATCAGCAGCATCTCCCGGTAGAAGTGCAGCAATTCGTCCTTTGAGAGGTTGGACGTCTTCGCTGTTTTCTTTGGCGGCATGTGGGGACTCCGTCGTTCAGCATAAAATAGTTTAGCGTTAAACTAATTTATAGCGCAAATCCGTCAAGCATGCGAGAGGCATTCTGAGGCCGTCCCATTTCAGGCATTCGGAAAGTGCGAAACGGCGGCTAGGGCGCTCGCTGTGGTTCAGCGAATGACGATCTCGTCGGGGCGCACATAGCCCAGGACATCGCGCACGCGCTCATCCAGCAGATCGACATCCAGGTAGGCGTCCGAGAGGCGATGGGTCTTGTTGGACACGTCGGCAAGCTGCCGTTCGAGGCGCGTGACCTCGCGCCGGAGTTGCACGGCTTCGGCGTCGATCTGGATGCGTTGAAACAGGCCGAAATTGCCTTGAACGGCCCCGAACATGAAGTAGATGGCCAGCGAAAACACGACCAGCGTGTAGATCGAGGCGCCCACATTCGTGCGATTTCGGTTGTCTGCCATCATTTGCCTGCGCTTGGGGCCTCTTGCCGGGCCCATGGTCAGACGACCTTGCCACAACACGGCCCGGGTGAGAATCCCCCCCAAGGGAATTTTTCCAGCAATAGCGCGGGTTTTCGCCGATTCGCTGAGACTGAGGACTCTGCGCATCGGTCGAAGGGCGCTATGCTGACCGGGATCGTCAGCGAGGGAGGATGCGCCATGAGCGAGGCCCGCCGATCCATCAGCGATACCGCCCCAGGCCGGCCCGAGGGGGGCGCGGGGGGCGAGCCCCTCAACCAGCCCACCTGGCCCGATGGTGGGGACCTCTGGGCGGGGGACCCGGTGCTGCGCTGTCACGCGCTGGCGGCAGGGGCGGATGCCGGGATACTTGAGGCAAGCGGCGCGCGGCTGGGGAGTGCCCCCCTGCGCCAGGCCGGGCGCGAGGCCGAGGCCAATCCCCCGAAGCTTGAGCGGTTCGACCGGCGCGGCGCGCGCATCGACCGGATTGCGTTTCACCCGGCCTATCATCTGCTGATGGAAGAGGGGATCGCGGCAGGTTATGCGGCCCTGCCGTGGGAGGGCGGTCCCGGGGGTTACGCGGCCCACGCGGCGCTGGTCTATCTGATGACGCAGGTGGAGCCCGGGGTGTGCTGCCCCATGACCATGACCTGCGCGGCCGGCGCCGTGTTGGGGCCTCGGCCGGAGCTGGTCCGGGGCATTACCGCACGCCGATATGACGGACGAGAGCTACCGTGGGGGCAGAAGGACGGGCTGACCTTCGGCATGGCGATGACCGAGAAGCAGGGCGGATCGGATGTGCGGGCCAATCTTTGCCGGGCCGAGTCCGATGGCGAAGGGGTCCGTCTTTGGGGGCACAAGTGGTTCTGCTCGGCGCCCATGAGCGACGGGTTGGTGACCCTGGCGCAGACGGACGCGGGGCTTGGCTGTTTCCTGGTGCCGCGCATCCTGCCCGACGGGGGGCTGAACGAGGTGCATCTGGTCCGGCTGAAGGACAAGCTGGGCAACCGTGCCAACGCCTCGGCCGAGATCGAGTATCACGGGGCTTGGGCGCTGCCGCTGGGGGCGCCGGGCGACGGGGTGCGGACGATCATTCCGATGGTGCACCATACACGCCTCGACACGGCCATGGCGCCGCCGGGGCTGATGCGCGCGGCCCTGTTGCAGGCGGTGCATTGGTGCCGGGGGCGCGCGGTTTTCGGGCGCAACTTGGTTGATCAGCCCCTGATGCGGCAGGTCCTGGCCGAGATGGTCCTGGACTGGGAGGGGGCCACGGCGCTGGGGCTGCACGTGGCGGCGGCCTACGACAAGGCCGGCACGGACCCCGAGGCCGCGGCCTATGCGCGGGTGGCCGTGGCGCTGGCCAAGTTCCTGTCGAACAAGCTGGCGCCGCAACTTGTCTATGAGTGCATGGAGTGCCTTGGGGGCATGGGCTATGTCGGCGACACGCCGCTGCCGATGCTTTATCGCGAGGCGCCCTTGAACTCGATCTGGGAAGGGTCGGGGAACGTGATCTGCCTCGACATCCTGCGTACGCTTCAGAAAGAACCCGCCGCGCGCGAGGCGTTGGACCGCAGCTTGGACGCGGCGCGCGGGGGCGACCGGGGCTACGACCGTGCGCTGGAGGCCTTCAGGGACCGCTGGGATGCGGCGGTGGAGGAGGGGCGTGCCCGCGCCTTCGCCGAGGAACTGGCGCAGCTTCTGACAGCCTCGGTCCTGTTGCGACAGGCGCCGATGGCGGTGGCCGAAAGCTATGTCGCGTTGCGGCTGGGCGGTGGATGTGGCCGGGCCTACGGGACCGGGCCGGCCGGGGCGGTGGCCACCGACGCGCTGCTGGAGCGCGTCGGCGGGTTCTCATGAGGCAGGCGCCCGGGCAGGGCGCCTCCGTGGCTCAGGCGCGGCCCTTGTAGATGTCCACCAGCTTGCCCAGCATGTCGAGCGCATCGGCGCGGTCGCGCTGGAAGCTGTTGCGCCCGATGATCGAGCCGTTGCCGCCGCCGTCGCGGATGGCGCGGGCATCGTCATAGACGCCGTCGGCCCCTTTCTTGGCACCGCCCGAGAAGACCACGATGCGGCGGCCGTTGAAGGACGCCTGCATGCAGTGGCGAACGCGGGCGGCCTGATCGGCGATCTCGATCTTCTCGGCCTCGTAGACCTTCTTGGCCTCGCCCAGCGACAGATGGTCGGTGGACAGCTTGATCTTGATGATATGCGCACCCAGCAGGGCCGCGATCTGGGCGGCATAGGCCGCGATGTCGATCGCCGTCTCGCCGTCCTTGTCCAGCGACTCGCCGCGCGGGTAGGACCAGATCACCGTGGCCACGCCCTTGGCGGCAGCCTCTTCGCGCATGGCCGAAATCTCTTCGAACATGTCGAGCGCGGTCGAGGAACCCGGGTAGATGGTGAAGCCTATGGCCGCACAGCCCAGCCGCAGCGCGTCGTCCACCGACGCGGTGATCGCCTGGTCGTTGGGCGCGTCGCCGGGGACCAGCGAGTTGGAGGAGTTGACCTTGAGGATGGTCGGGATCTGACCGGCGAAGGTGTCGGCCCCGGCCTCCAGCATGCCCAGCGGGGCGGCATAGGCGTTCAGGCCCGCGTCGATCGCAAGCTGATAGTGGTAATGGGGATCATAGGCGGCGGGATTGGCGGCGAAGGAACGGGCGGGCCCGTGTTCGAAGCCCTGGTCGACCGGCAGGATGATCATCTTGCCGGTGCCGCCCAGCTTGCCGTTCATCAGCATCTGGCAAAGCTTGCCTTTGACGCCGGGGGTCTCGCCCTCGTAGTTGGCAAGGATCTTCTGGACTGTCCTGGTGGCTTTCATGTCGTTTCCCGAAATTTGCTGGTGTTTGATAGTGGCATAGAAATCTTGCCGCCCGGACGCAATGGGCGGGGTGGTTTTTCCCGCCGGGCTCAGCCCCCCAGGGCGGCGACGCCGGGCAGGGTCTTGCCCTCCATCCATTCCAGGAAGGCGCCCCCCGCGGTCGAGACATAGCTGAAGCCATCGGCGGCCCCGGCCTGGTTGAGGGCGGCCACCGTGTCGCCGCCGCCGGCGACCGAGACGAGTTGCCCGGCGGCTGTCAGAACCGCGGCCTCGCGCGCGGCGCCGTTGGTGGCGGTGTCGAAGGGCGGGATCTCGAACGCGCCCAGCGGGCCGTTCCAGACGAGGGTCTTGCAGCGGCCCAGAAGCTCAACGATGGCGCGCACGCTTTCGGGGCCGGCATCGAGGATCATCGCGTCGGGCGGGCACTCGTCGCGTGCGACGATCTCGTGCGGGGCCTCGGCGCGGAATTCGCGGGCAACGACCAGGTCTACGGGAAGGTGGATGGTGCAGCCGGCGCGCTCGGCCTCGTCGAGGATGCGGCGGGCGGTGTCGGCAAGATCCTTCTCGGCCAGCGACGTGCCGATGGCGACGCCTTGCGCATGCAGGAACGTGTTGGCCATGCCGCCGCCGATGATCAGGTGGTCGACCCGTGTCACCAGGTTCGACAGCAGGTCAAGCTTGGTCGAGACCTTGGCGCCGCCGACCACGGCGGCGACGGGGCGGGCGGGCTTGCCCAGGGCGGCCTCCAGCGCCGAAAGCTCGGCCTCCATCAGCCGGCCGGCGCAGGCGGGCAGGCGGCGGGCCAGCCCCTCGGTCGAGGCGTGGGCGCGATGGGCGGCAGAGAAAGCGTCGTTGCAATAGACGTCGCCCAGGGCGGCCAGGGCATCGCAGAACCCGTCCTCGTTGGCGGTCTCGCCGGGATAGAAGCGCACGTTCTCCAGCAGGATAACCGGCGCGTCCGCACCGTCCTTGGCGCGGATAGAGGCGATCTCTTCCCTGGCGCCGTCGCCGATCGGGGCCTCGACGAAGAAGACCCCGCGGCCCAGGGCGCGTTCGAGGGCCGGCAGGACAACGCCCAGCGACAGGGCGGGGTCGGGCCGGCCTTTGGGGCGGCCGAAATGGGCCAGCAGGATCGGCGTGCCTCCAGCCTCGAGAATGGCATTGACGGTGGGCACGATCCGCTCGATCCGGGTGGCGTCGCTGACGCGCCCGTCGCTGACGGGGACATTGATGTCCACCCGCGTCAGCACGCGCTTGCCGCGCAGATCCATCTCCTCGAGACGTTTCCAACCCATGATGAATTTCCCTCGCAGCTTGGCCCCGGACCACCGGCGCGGCCCGTCCCGGGCCGTCGCGGCGGCCGCTCCCCGGCCTGATCCCTTGCGCGCGGGCCGCAGAGGCGCCGCGCCGCGCCTTTAACATACGATCCGGGCGCGGCGGTCAAGCGCCACGCCCCTCTCCGCCGGTGCGACGGGCTTCTTCCATTCCTCCCTTTCCCTTTCCCATCGGGCGACATAGGTTCTGCACAAACCTCAGAAGGAGAGCCCCATGGCCGAGATCAAGGATCCCGAGAACACCGTCATCGTCGAGCTCAAGGACGGCCGCGTCGTCATCGAGCTGCTGGCCGATGTCGCGCCCAAGCACGCAGAGCGCATGAAGGAGCTGGCCCGCGCCGGCGCCTATGACAACGTCGCCTTCCACCGTGTCATCGACGGCTTCATGGCCCAGACCGGTGATGTCCAGAACGGAAACATGGAGAAGGATTTCAACATCCGCATGGCCGGCACCGGCGGCTCGGACCTGCCGAACCTGCCCGCCGAATTCTCCAAGCTGCCCCATGATCGCGGCACCCTGGGCGCGGCCCGTTCGGCCAACCCCGACAGCGCCAACAGCCAGTTCTTCATCAACTTCAGCGACAACCATTTCCTGAACGGTCAATACACCGTCTACGGTCGCGTGATCGAGGGGATGGAGCACGTGGACAAGATCGCCCGCGGCGAGCCGCCCGCAAGCCCGGACCGCATGATCTCGGTCAAGGTGGCCGCAGATGCGTAGCGCCCTCGCGATCCTGCTGCTGAGCGCGGCACCTGCCTTTGCCACCGGCCTCGAGATCGAGGTCGCGGGCGAGGCCAACGGCACCATCAAGATCGACCTGCTGGAGGACGTGGCCCCCGCCCACGTGGCCCAGATCACCAAGCTGGCCGAGGACGGCGCCTATGACGGCGTGGCCTTCCACCGGGTGATCGAGGGGTTCATGGCCCAGACCGGTGATGTCGAGTTCGGCGGCCCCGATGCAGAGCCCGGCCGCGCCGGCACCGGCGGTTCGGACCTGCCGGACCTGAAGGCCGAGTTCTCGGACATCAACTATGACCGCGGCGTCGTTGGCATGGCCCGTGCGGCCAACCCCGACTCGGCCAACAGCCAGTTCTTCATTATGTTCCAGCCCGGCCCCTTCCTGAACGGCCAGTACACGGTCGTCGGCAAGGTGACCGAGGGTATGGACGTGGTCGACGCCATCAAGCGCGGCGCCCGCGACACCGGTGCCATCACCGGCGAGCCGGACCGCATGGTCTCGGTCAAGGTCACCGAGTAAGGGGCGATGCCCTGGCCCTTGCCGCGCCTTCCGGCGTGGTAAGAGCTTTTCAAAGCGGCGTGAGGGGGGCTATCGGCCCCCCCGCCATCCTGTCAGCCTGTGGAGGACGGCCGCGCATGCGGTGATCCGGCCCGGGCGCTTTCATCCTTCCCGTGGCATTTCCGGATCAGCCGCCGCCCGCTGCCGGACCGGCATGGGAGGTGCTGTCATGACATCAGGAACGGACGAGACGAAGGTTGCGCGACCCCTTGGCGTCGCGCGAAGCCACGCTGTTGCGCACCCGGGGCGCCGCGCGCTTATGGGCGGTGCGCTGGCCACAATCGCGGTTGGCGGCCCGTTGGCGCGCGAGGCTCGGGGCCAGGCGGGCGGGGCACCACCCTTCTGGCGGGCCGAGTGGCCGAGGACGGATTTCAGCCGCAGCGATGTGCCCTTCACGGAGATCATGTCGGGGGGCGTGCCGCGCGACGGGATCCCGGCGTTGAGCAATCCGAAGTTCGTGAAGGCCCGCGCCGAGCGCCGCCTGTCCGACAAGGAGCCGGTGATCACCCTTGAGCTGAAGGGGGCAACGCCACGGGCCTATCCCCTGCGCTACATGACCTGGCACGAGATCGTCAACGACAGCGTCGGCGGTCGGCCTGTCGCGGTCACCTTCTGTCCGCTCTGCAATTCGGGCATCACCTTTGACCGGCGGCTTCAGGGACGGGTGCTGGACTTTGGCGTCACTGGCAAGCTGCGCAACTCGGACATGGTGATGTATGACCGCCAGACCGAAAGCTGGTGGCAGCAGGCGGTGGGGCTGGGCATCGTCGGCGAGTTCACGGGCCAGAGCCTGCGGCAGCTGCCAAGTTGGATGGAAAGCTGGGAGAAGTTCCGTGCGCGCAATCCCGAGGGACTTGTGATGGACCAGCCCGGCGCGGGGCGGGCTTACGGGCGCAACCCCTATGCCGGCTATGACAGCAGCACGCGCCCCTTCCTCTACCGGGGCGAGATGCCGCCTCACGGCATCAAGCCGCTGGCCCGGGTGGTCAAGGTGGGCACCCGGGCCTGGCCGCTCGACCGGCTGCGGGCCGAGACCCGGATTAGCGAGGCGGGCGTGACCCTGAGCTGGGAGGCGGGGCAGGTCTCGGCGCTGGACAGTGCCGAGATCGCCCAAGGGCGTCAGATCGGCGACGTGCGGGTGCGCGACGCGGCGGGGCGGGATCTGCCCCATGACGTGATGTTTGCCTTCGCCTTCCATGCCTTTCACCCGAAGGGGACCTGGATGCTGCGTTGAGCGAGGGGGCCGGGGGGCGCCCATGCCCCGGGCCGCGCCTCCGGCGCCGAGGCGGGAACGCCGGGATCGGCTCGGCCCTCGGGGCGGGATGCTTTGAAGGGGGGGCGGTGCGGCGACGGGCCGATTTGGGCCCGCCCGGTTCGCGGCCCGGCGCGGGTGGGCGAAAGGGCGGCGCGGGGCCGCCCTTTGTTCGATCTACGCCCGGGGTCAGTCGGCCAGGGTGACCAGGGCGTGGCGCTTTCTGCCGGCCGAGAGCTTGACGGGGCGGGCCAGATCCGCGGCGGTGAAAAGCCGGGCCGGGTCGTCGGCGGGCGCGTCGTCGATGCGCGCGCCACCCTCGGCGAAGAGGCGTTTTGTGTCCTTGCCCGACTTGGTCAGCCCGGCGGCCACAAACATCTGCTGGGCCGAGATGCTGTGCCCGTCGATGGGAAAGTCGCCCGGCGCCAAGGTGACGGTGGGCAGGTCGTCGCCCACGCCGCCCTTTTCGAAGACCTCGCGGGCGGTGGCCTCGGCGGCGGCGGCGGCCTCGGGACCGTGGGCGAGGGTCGTGACCTCGTTGGCAAGGCGGATCTTGGCGGCGTTGATCTCGGATCCCTCCAGCGCGCCCAGACGGTCGCATTCCTCGACCGGCAGTTCGGTGTAGAGCTTGAGGAAGCGGCCCACATCGGCGTCGTTGGTGTTGCGCCAGAACTGCCAGAACTCGTAGGGCGCGCGCATATCGGCGTTGAGCCAGATCGCGCCGTCGGCGGTCTTTCCCATCTTCTTGCCGTCCGAGGTGGTCAGCAGCGGCGAGGTCAGACCGTAGATCTCGTGGTCCAGCACCCGGCGGGTCAGGTCGATGCCGTTGACGATATTGCCCCACTGGTCCGAGCCGCCCATCTGAAGCCGGCAGCCGTAGCGGCGGTTCAGCTCGAGGAAGTCGTAGGCCTGCAGGATCATGTAGTTGAATTCCAGAAAGCTCAGCGACTGTTCCCGGTCGAGGCGGGATTTCACCGACTCGAAGGCCAGCATGCGGTTGACCGAGAAATGCCGGCCGATATCGCGCAGGAACTCGAGGTAGTTCAGATCCTCGAGCCATTCGGCGTTGTTGAGCATCAAGGCGCCGGTGGGCGCGTCCCCGAAGTCGAGATAGCGCGAGAACACCTGCCGGATGCCGGCGATGTTGTCGTCGATCTGGGCGGGCGTCAGCAGCGGGCGCTCGTCGGCGCGGAAGCTGGGATCGCCCACCTTGGTGGTGCCGCCGCCCATCAGCACGATGGGCTTCTGGCCACATTTCTGCATCCAGCGCAGCATCATGATCTGGATCAGGCTGCCCACGTGCAGCGACCGGGCCGTGGCGTCGAACCCGATATATCCCGGCATACCCCCTTCAAGAAGCGCCTCGTCCAGCCCCTGATAATCGGTGCAGTCGGCCAGAAAGCCGCGCTCGATCATGATCCGCAGGAACTCCGATTTCGGGTGGTATGCCATGTGATTTGCGTCCATTCTCTGAATGGATGCTTCTATATCCGGGCAGTGCAGCAAGGGAAAGTCCATGTTGAAACAGGGGCCGGTCTGGGCCTTGGGCACGATGTCGGGCACCTCGCTGGACGGGGTGGACGCGGCGATGCTGCGCACCGACGGCGAAGAGATCCTGGAGTTCGGGGAGAGCGCCTACCTTGAGCGCGGCGAGGCCGACCGGCGCCGGATCGCGGCCGCCTTCGGGCGCTGGCCCGGCGAGCCGGGGGTCGAGGCGGTGGCCGAGCTGATCGAGACCGAGCATGCCCGCCTTCTGAGCCGCTTCGAGGGCTACGAGCTGGTGGGGTTTCACGGCCAGACCCTGGCCCACGAGCCACGCGGACGCGGCACCCACCAGGCCGGTGATGGGCAGGTGCTGGCCGAGGTGCTGGGCCAGCCGGTGGTGTGGGATTTCCGCAGCTCGGACGTGGAGCTGGGGGGCGAGGGGGCGCCGCTGGCGCCGTTCTTCCACCATGCCTGCGCCCGCTGGATCGGCGCCGAGGGGCCGCTGGCCTTTCTGAACCTGGGCGGGGTCGGCAACCTGACCTGGGTTGACCCGCGGCCTGGTTCGCCGCTGGCCGAGGGGGCGATCCTGGCCTTCGACACCGGGCCCGCCAACGCGCCCCTCAACGATCTGGTGCAGGCGCGTCTGGGTCAGGGGTATGACGCGGGCGGCGCGCTGGCGGCGACGGGCGTGATCGACGAGGAGATCGTCGCCCGGTTCCTGCGCCATCCCTTCTTCTTCAAGCGCCCTCCCAAGTCCCTAGACAGAAACGATTTTCCGGACCTGGCGCGGTGGCTGGACGGGTTGGACGACGGCGACGCGGCGGCCACGCTCTGCGCGGTGGCGGCGGCCTCGGTCGCGGTTGGGCTGGAGCATTGCCCTGAGGCGCCGGGCGAGATCCTGGTGACCGGCGGCGGGCGCCACCATCCGGTGATGATGTCCGAGCTTTCCCGCCGCTGCGGCTGCCCGGTGCGGCCGGTCGAGGCGGTGGGGCTGGATGGCGACATGCTGGAGGCGCAGGCATTCGCCTATCTCGCGGTGCGGGTGGCGCGGGGATTACCGACGAGCTGCCGGGCCACCACGGGTGTCGCGGCGGCGGTGGGCGGCGGGCGGATCAGCCGGCCGGACGGCGTGCAACTGGCCGGGGACCGGCCCGGCCTCGGGCGACCGGTTACCTCCGGCGGGGATATTTGAGCGACAGTGAAGCTGGGGGCGGGGCGGGCCAGCCCCGGTAGTGGCCGGCGGTGGCGGTCGGCGGCGGGGCCGCCGACCGGGTTGTGATCAGCCGCGGCGCAGGATCGAGCGACCGGCGTAGAGGGCGGTTTCGCCCAGGGCCTCCTCGATGCGGATCAGTTGATTGTACTTGGCCAGCCGGTCCGAGCGGGCGAGGCTTCCGGTCTTGATCTGGCCGCAGTTGGTGGCGACGGCGAGGTCGGCGATGGTGGCGTCCTCGGTCTCGCCCGAGCGGTGGGACATGACGCAGGTCATGCGCGCGCGGTGGGCCATGTCGACGGCCGCCAGGGTTTCGGTCAGCGTGCCGATCTGGTTGACCTTGACCAGCAGCGAGTTGCCGGCCCTTTCCTCGATGCCACGCGACAGGCGCTCGGGGTTGGTGACGAAAAGATCGTCGCCCACAAGCTGCACCCGATCGCCCAGGGCGCGGGTGAGGCTGGCCCAGCCGTCCCAGTCATCCTCGGCGCAGCCATCCTCGATCGAGATGATGGGGTAGTCGTTCACCAGCGCCTCGAGCCAGGCGACGTTCTCGTCGGGGGTGAGGGACTTGCCTTCGCCGGTCATCTCGTAGCGACCGTCGCGGAAATACTCGGTCGAGGCGCAGTCGAGGGCGAGGTAGATGTCCTCGCCGGGGGTGTAGCCGGCCTTCTGGATGGATTTCAAAATGAAATCGAGCGCATCGCGGGTGGAGCTGAGGTTGGGGGCGAAGCCGCCCTCGTCGCCGATGCCGGTGGAGAGGCCGGCGGCGGAAAGCTCTTTCTTGAGGGTGTGGAAGACCTCGGCGCCCATGCGCACGGCCTCGGCGATCGAGCTGGCCGAGACCGGCATGATCATGAATTCCTGGATGTCGATCGGGTTGTCCGCGTGCTCGCCGCCGTTGATGATGTTCATCATCGGCACCGGCAGGACGCGGGCGGCGGTGCCGCCGATGTAGCGGTAGAGGGGCTGGGTCGTCATGTCGGCGGCGGCCTTGGCCACGGCCATGGAGACGCCGAGGATGGCGTTGGCGCCCAGACGGCCCTTGTTGGGGGTGCCGTCAAGTTCGATCATCGCCATGTCGATGGCCGTCTGCTCGGTGGCATCAAAGCCAACGAGCGCCTCGGCGATCTCGCCGTTGACCGCGGCCACGGCCTTGAGCACGCCCTTGCCCATGTAGCGGCTGGCATCCCCGTCGCGCATCTCGACCGCCTCGTGGGCGCCGGTGGAGGCACCCGAGGGAACGGCGGCGCGGCCCATGGTTCCGTCCTCGAGCAGGACATCGACCTCGATGGTCGGGTTGCCGCGGCTGTCGAGAATTTCGCGGGCGTGAATGTCGATGATATGGGTCATGGCGGCTCCTAAGCGCGACGGTGTCGCGGCGGATTTAGCAGAGCCGGCCGCCGGAGGGAACGCCTTGGGCAGCGGTTTGGTGTCACGCGGCGTCGATGTCGGGCCAAAGAGGGGTATTTCGACCCAAGTTCAGGGAGCAGGGGGCCCCGAACGCAGCCGGCCGCCGCCGTCGCCCGGCGCGAAGGCATTGGCCGTGGCAAGGCGCCGACGGCCCAGCCGCAGCTCCCGCATCAAGGTATAGAGGCCCGAGCCGATGATCAGGGTGGCGCCGCCGAGGGTCCAGAAATCGGGCGCCTCGTCGAAGACCAGCACGCCGATCACCAGCGCGAAGATCAGCCGCGTATAGCGAAAGGGGGTGACGACGGCGACTTCGCCCACGCGCATGGCCGCCACGATGGCGTAATAGGCCAGCACGCCGACGAAAAGCCCGCCGCCCAGCTGTGCCAGCGACACCGCGTCGGGCAGGTGGGCGCCGCCCGAGAAGGCCAGCAGGATCAGCCCCGTCGGCACCAGCATCGCGAAGGCATAGGTCGAGAGCACCATTGACGAGACGCTGCGCGGAACGGCGCGGGTGGCCAGATCGCGCGTCGCGAGGCCCGCAACCCCGAGGACGGCGAAAAGCGAAGCGGGGCGGAACCCCTCCATGCCCGGGCGGATGATCATCAGCACGCCGGCAAAGCCGATGGCGATGGCCAGGCTGCGGCGCCAGCCGACGGCCTCGCGGAAGAAGAGGGCCGCGCCGAAGGTCACCATCAGGGGCGTGGCCTGCAGGATGGCCGAGGCCGAGGACAGCGGCGTCAGCACGATGGCGGTGACAAAGCCCATGGTGCCGATCACCTCGGCCAGGTTGCGCAGCATGACGGGGCGCAGGAAGAACAGCGGCGAGAAGACCGTGTCGCCCCGGCGCGTGGCAAGGGCAGCAAAAATGAGCGCGCCACCCAGGCCCAGCATCGCCAGGATCTGGCCCGTCGGCAGCACCGCCGAGACGGATTTGATGAACATGTCCTCGAGGGCGAAACCCGCCATCGCGGCGACCATCAGGATCATCCCGCGCAGATTGTCGGACATGGGCGGGGCTCCAGGGGTGGGGACGGGGGGTGCGGATCGTGGGGCGGTGCGGGACGGTGTCGGGGAAGGGGCCAGTCAGCCCTTTTCAAGGGGCACGGCGTAGAGTTCCAGCCGGTGCCCCTTCAGGCGGTAGCCCAGCTTCTCGGCGATGCGCTCCTGAAGCTTCTCGATCTCGGGGTCGACGAATTCCACCACCTCGCCCGAATTCAGGTCGATCAGGTGGTCGTGGTGGTCGCGGTCGGCAGGCTCGTAGCGGGCGCGGCCGTCGCCGAACTCGTGCTTTTCCAGGATGCCCGTCTCTTCGAACAGTTTGACCGTGCGGTAGACCGTGGCGATGGAGATGCGGGCGTCGCGCGCGGAGGCGCGGGCGAAAAGCTCTTCGACATCGGGGTGGTCGGTGGCCTGTTGCAGCACGTCGGCGATGACGCGGCGCTGTTCGGTGAGGCGAAGGCCGCGGGCTTCGCAGCGGGCGATGATGGTCTCGGTCATGGTCTGCCTGCGATGGAGAGGGGGCGGAACGGAGGCACCGCGGCCCGGGAGCCCCCAATTCTGGTCCGGGGGCGCCGCGACCGCAAGGGGGCATCGGCCCGTCGGCGGGGCGGGGCCGTCGTGCAACGCTCCTGGGTGCGTTTCGCTGCCGCCGGGTCCGCGCGCGCCCCGGCCCGCGGCGACGGGGGCGGTTGACACGGGCGTCAAAAAGCCCCATCTGCACCGGGACCGACGCCTTCTGCCGCGTGAGCAGACAGCTGAATAGCCGGGGATCACCGGCCCGCAGGGCGTCGCACCCAATTCCAGGTACCCATATCACGCAGGGTCCGGCGCAGCGGCGGTTTCGCGGACATACGGTCCCGGGATCAGCGTCCTGCGCAACCCGTGCGGAGATCGCCCGCGCCCGAATTGCGACCTATCGGTCGTGATGCGGGGCAGGGGCTCTGCGTTCATCTGCCGGCGGACAGCCGGCCGAAAGGATAAACATTGAATTATTTCGAGGAACTCGGGCTGACCGAAGCCCTGGCCAAGCGCGTCACCGACGCCGGTCTGACCGATCCCACCCCGATCCAGGCCAAGGCGATTCCGCTGGTGCTGGAAGGGCGTGACGTCATGGGCCTTGCCCAGACGGGCACCGGCAAGACCGCGGCCTTCGGCCTGCCCCTGATCGACCAGCTGTCGCGCATCGGCAGCAAGCCCGACGCCCAGACCTGCCGCGGTCTGATCCTGGCCCCCACGCGTGAGCTGGCCAAGCAGATCTCGGTCTCGCTGGAGCAGTTCACCCGCAACACCCACATGCGGGTGGAGTTGGTCGTTGGCGGCGCGTCGATCGGCGCACAGATCAACCGCCTGCGCCGGGGCACGGATGTCCTGGTCGCGACCCCCGGTCGCCTGCTGGATATCCTGGATCGCCGGGCGCTTCGCCTGGACCAGACCCGTTTTCTAGTGCTGGACGAGGCCGACCAGATGCTGGACCTGGGCTTCATCCACGCCCTGCGCAAGATCGCGGCCCTGCTGCCGAAAGAGCGCCAGACGCTGCTTTTCTCGGCGACCATGCCCAAGCAGATGGCCGAACTGGCCGAGACCTACCTGACCAACGCCGCGCGCGTGCAGGTAAACCCCCCGGGCAAGGCCGCCGACAAGATCCTGCAGTCGGTCCATTACGTGCAGAAGGGCGACAAGCCCGCGCTGCTGATGGATTATCTGAAAAAGCATCCCGGCGAGCTGGCGATCGTTTTCGGCCGTACCAAGCACGGCTCGGAGAAGCTGAAGAAATCGCTGGTCGCGGCCGGCTTCTCGGCAGTGTCGGTCCACGGCAACAAAAGCCAAGGCCAGCGTGAGCGGGCCATCGCGGCCTTCCGCTCGGGCGAGGAAGAGATCCTGGTGGCAACCGATGTCGCGGCCCGCGGCCTCGACATTCCCGAGGTGCGCCACGTCTACAACTTCGACCTGCCCAACGTGCCCGAGAACTATGTACACCGGATCGGCCGCACGGCGCGCGCCGGGGCCGACGGCAAGGCTGTGGCCTTCTGCGCACCCGACGAGATGGGTGAGCTGAAGCAGATCCAGAAGGTGATGAAGATCACCATCCCGGTGGCCGGCGGCACCCCCTGGGAAGGCGGCGCGGTCGAAGAGGGCAGCAAGAACGGTCGTCGCGGCGGCGGCGGCGGGGGCGGTGGCGGACGCCGCCGGTTCGGCGCCGGGGGCGGCAACGGCGGCCCCAAGGGCGGCAACGGTGGTGGCGGCAACGGCGGCCAGCGCCGTCAGCAGCAGCGTCGGCGCCGCACCGCGGCCTGATCGCGGCCCTCTACGGACCCATGAATGAAAAGGCCCGCCCGGTCATCCCGGGCGGGCCTTTTTCACGTTCTAGCGGGACGAACCTTAGTCGGAAGCCTCGCCCAGGTTGTCGGCCTTCTCGGCGCCGCGCTGCCCCATCGGCTCGCTTGGGCCGGTGGTGGTGTCATAGCGCGTCTGCGCCTCCAGCTCGGCATCCAGCTCGGCGCCCAGCAGAACGATATAGGCCGAGAGCCACAGCCACATCAGCAGGATGATCGCACCGCCCAGGGTGCCGAACGTCTCGTTGTAGCTACCGAAATTGGCGACGTACCAGGCAAAGCCGGCCGATCCGATCAGCCACAGCACGCAGGCCACGGCGGCCCCGGGCGTGACCCATCGCCACTCGGGCTTGTCGCGCGAGGGGCCGTAACGGTAGAACACCGCCAGCCCGAAGATGGTCAGCGCAAACATCACCACCCAGGTCAGGCCGCCCAGCAGAAACTCGACCATGGCGCCCAGGCCGATGGCGCTCAGGATCGCGGGCACGACGAGCGAGGTCGACAGGCCCACCAGCAGGCCGAACACCAGCATCACGGTCAGCCCCAGCGTCACCAGCTTCAGTTTTACAAAACCGCGCTTCTCGCTCTCGTCATAGGCGACGTTCAGCCCTTCGATAAGGCTGCCGACCCCCTTGGAGGCCGACCAGATCGCCAGGGCGATACCCAGCACGGCGGCGAGGCCCAAGCCGCCTTCCTGGCTGCCGGCCACGTCGCGGGCCTGGGTGATGATGATGCTGGCGGCCTCGGGCGGGAGGAGCTGGCCGATGCGGTCAAGCTGATCGACGATGGTCGTGGGCTCGGTCAGCAGGCCGGCGATGGCCATGCAGGCGGTGATGCCGGGAAACAGGGCCAGCAGACCGTAGAAGGCGACGCCGGCCGCGATCAGCCCGACGTGATCCTCGCCGATCTCGTCCTTGATGCGGAACAACGTGTCCTTCCACCCGGCGGGGGGAATCTGCCAGGGGGAGCGGGCGTTGCGACCACGGGCCATCGGGAAATCCTTTCGCTAATGCAAAGCGCTAACCCGCGCCCGCAAGGTTTGTTCCCGAACGGCGGGAACCTGCCTGCGGCCGCCCGGGGGTCAGACCAGATCCGGCTCGCGCCCCACCCGGTTGGCCAGGCGTGCCACCGTCAGGCCCTGAACGATGATCGAGAAGATCACCACCATGTAGGTGCAGGTCAGGATCAGCGGCTTCCACTCGGAGTCGGGTAGCGCCAGCGCCAGGGCGACCGAGATGCCCCCCTTCAGCCCGCCCCAGGTCATGATGGGCACGACCCCGCGCGAGAACTCGCGGAAGGGGCGCAGCAGCATGACCGGCACAGCGACTGCCGCCAACCGGCCCATCAGCGCCAGCCCGATCGAGGCCACGCCCGCCACCAGCGCATCGGCGCCGAAGCTGACGGCGAAGACCTCGAAGCCGATCATCAGGAACAGGACCGCGTTCAGGATCTCGTCGATCAGCTTCCAGAAGGCGTCGACATATTTGCGCGTCTCCTCAGACATGCCGTGCTTGGAGCCGATGTCGCCGATCAGCAGGCCCGCGACCACCGCCATGATCGGCGCCGAGACATGCAGGAAGACCGACAGCTGGTAGCCGCCGAAAGCCAGGCCGAGGGTGATCAGAACCTCGAGGGAATAGTCATCGATGCGGCGCATGATGCGGAAGGTCAGCCAGCCCAAAACGCCGCCCAGGATCGCGCCGCCACCGGCTTCCTGGACGAAAAGGATCGCAGCCTCGGTCAGGCCGGAGGCGTGCTCTTCCCCGCCGGCGGGAAAGGCCAGGCCCACCAGCACTAGGTAGACCACGTAGCCGACGCCGTCGTTGAACAGCGACTCGCCCGCGATCTTGGTTTCCAGCGACTTGCGCAGGTTGGCCTCTCGCAGGACGCCGAGGACCGCCACCGGGTCGGTGGGCGAGATCAGCGAGCCGAAGACCAGCGCGATCAGCAGCGGCATGCCCGTCAGCCAGGAAAAGCCCACGCCCACGACCACCGTGGAAAGGCCTACGCCGATGGTGGCCATCAGGAAGACCAGCTTCCACTCGGCCTTCAGGTCCGACAGCTTGACGTGCAGCGCCCCGGCAAAGAGCAGAAGGCCCAGCATCCCCTCAAGCAGGGTCTCGTCGAAATCGAGCCCTGTCACCATGCCGCGCACTTGGTCCGACACGCCCAGTCCCGGCGCCGCCCAGTCCAGCACCATCAGCGCGATCGAGGCCAGCAGCGCCACGACAAGGATGCCGATGGCCGAGGGAAGCTTTAGAAACAGGTAGTTGATCGCGCCGAAGGCTCCGGCGAGGACGATCAGAAGCGAGGCGATCTGAAGCAGGGTCATGATGTATTCCGTCAAAAGGTTCCCGCTTGGGTAGCACGCGAGCCTTCATCGGGAAACGGTCGAGATTGCCACGCATGGCCGGCGCGGGGTCCGCGCGCACCGCATCCGGCGGGGGCGGAACCCACGGCGCGGCGGTGGTTCAGGGGGCGCGGGGCGGGGCCGGCGCCCGTCCTCAGGTGCCGCAGAAGGTCTGGCGCACCTCTTCCTCCGGCGCCGGCGCATGGCGCAGCCAGTCATGCTCGGGCGCCGGATCGAAGGGACGCGCCAGCGCGTCGTCCAGTTGACCGAAGGGGGCCATGTCACCGCCGACGGCGGCCGCGATCACGGCCTCGATCCGGTGGTTGCGGGGGATGACGGCGGGGTTGGTGTCGCGCATCTGCTCTTGCGCGCGGGCAAGGGCGTCGGCCCCGCCCAGCCGCTCGTGCCAGCGGGTTTGCCAGGCGGCGAACCCCTCGATCTCGTCAGGGCGGGCAAGATTGGCGGCCTTGGCGTCGCCCGACAAGGCGCGGAAAATGTTGGTGAAATCCGCATTGGCGGCGGTCATCACATCCAGCAGCGAATGGATCAAGGCCACATCGTCCTGGGTCGGATCCTCGATGCCCAGCTTGGCGGCGAAACGGCCCGCCCAAGCGTCCTGGAAACGCTCGGGGAAGGTGTGGATCACCTCGGTCGCGCGTGCGACGGCCTCTTCGCCCTCGGCCTCGGTCGCGTCCGCGCCGGCGATGAGGGGCAGCAGGCTGGTCGCAAGCTGCGCCAGGTTCCACATGGCCACATCGGCCTGGCGGTTGAAGGCATAGCGCCCGTGGCGGTCGATGGAGGAAAAGACCTTCTCGGGGTGGTAGCCGTCAAGAAAGGCGCAAGGACCGAAATCGATGGTCTCGCCCGCGATGGACATGTTGTCGGTGTTCATCACCCCGTGGACGAAACCCACCGCCATCCAGTGGGCGATCAGACGGGCCTGGGCGCCGACCACGGCATCCAGAAGGCCCAGCGGTCCGTCAGCCTCGGGGTAGTGCCGGGCGATGGCATGATCGCAAAGCGCCTGCAACGCATCGCGGTCCTGGCGGGCGGCAAAGAACTGGAACGTGCCGACGCGGATGTGGCTGCGGGCGACGCGGGTCAGGATGGCGCCGGGCAGGGCGGTTTCGCGCATCACCTGCTCACCCGAGCCAACGGCGGCCAGCGCGCGCGTGGCGCGGACGCCCATCCGGTGCATCGCCTCGGAAACCAGGTATTCGCGCAGGACCGGCCCCAGCGCCGCGCGCCCGTCGCCCATGCGCGAGAAGGGGGTCGGCCCCGCGCCCTTCAACTGGATGTCGCGGCGGGTGCCCGTGCGGTCCACGACCTCGCCCAGCAGGATCGCGCGTCCGTCGCCGAGTTGCGGCACCCAGCCGCCGAACTGGTGCCCGGCATAGGCCATGGCCAGAGGCTCGGACCCCGGGGGCGGGGTATTGCCCGACAGCATCGCCACGCCCTCGGGCCGCGCCAGCGCCTCGGGGTCGAGGCCCAGCTCCTGCGCCAGCGCGTGGTTGAGGCGGATCAGGGCGGGGGCACGGACCGGCGTCGGGTCGAGCCGCGCGTAGAAACGCTCGGGCAGGCGGGCATAGCTGTTGTCGAAGGCGATGTTGAGGCTCATGCGGCGACGATCCTTGTGGGGCAGTCCTTGGTCGATCCGTGAGTGTGGGCCGCGCCGTGCAGGCGGGCCACCCCTAGAGATAAGCACGCCTGCCGCCGGTGACCAGCGCGCCCGTCCTTCAGAGGGCGCGGGTCAGCACGCGCTGCCCGGCGGCCTCGCGGAAGCCAAGGCGGCGGAAAAGGCCCGCGCCGGGGGCGTCGGCCTCGGTCTCGACGCGCAGGGCGCGCAGCCCGTGGGACGACAGGGCCCGCAGAAGGTTGCCCAGCACCTCGGTGCCGATGCCGCGGCCCCGCAGGGCGCGGCGCAGGTAGAATTCCTCGACCGAGCCGATGATGCCGCCCCGGGCGATGGAATGGCCGAAGGACAGGGCGATATAGCCAATCGGCGACCGGCGCGGCCCGATGAGGTAGATCACCCCCAGCGGCGTGCCGCCCAGAAGTTCCAGCAGCGCCTCGTGGCGGGCCTCGGCCTCGGCGGCTTCAGCGGCCTGCACCCGCGGCGAGATCTTGACGGCCGCGTTGCCGGCCACGGCAACGGCGCCGCCATCGGCCGCGGATTTGGCGGCGGGCGGGGTCATCCCCTCCTGCCGGCAGGCATCGACGAGGGGTAGAAGGCGGTCCATGTCGTCGGAATTGGCAAGATGCAGGGCGGCGCTCACAGGCGGGCGATCCTTTCGGTCAGAAGGCGGAAGAAGCCATCGGCATCGACATCGCCGATGAAGGTTGCGTTTGCCGGGCGGTCGGTGACCCCCCACCAGTCGGCGACGGTCATGCCCATCGTCAGCTCGGACCCGGTCTCGACCTCGACATTGACCAGCCGACCCGAAAACAGGCTGGGGTCCAGCAGGTAGGCGATGACGCAGGGGTCGTGCAGGGGCGCGCCGGGGCTTGCGTATTTTTCCTTGTCGAACCGCTCGTAGAAATCGGTCCAGGCGGCGCAGGCCCGGCCCACTTCGGTGCCCAGATCGCGGAACGCCTCGACCCGGTCGGCGGTGGTCAGCGCCTTGTGGGTCACATCCAGCGGCATGACCGTCATCGGAATACCCGCGTCGAAGACGATCTTGGCGGCATGGGGATCGACGTAGATGTTGAATTCGGCCGTCGGGGTGATGTTGCCGACGGCGAAATAGGCGCCGCCCATCATCACGATCTCGGCGATGCGGGGGGCGATGTCCGGCGCGCGCTGCAGGGCGGTGGCGATGTTGGTCAGGGGGCCGACCGGGCAGAGGGTGACGCTGCCCTCGGGCTCGGCCCGCAGGGTGTCGATCAGGTAGTCGACGGCATGGGCCGGGGCCAGCGGCATCGTCGGCTCGGGCAGCTCGGGCCCGTCGAGGCCGGTGCGCCCGTGGACATGCTCGGCCGTGACCAGCCGGCGTTCCAGCGGGCGGTCGCAGCCGGCGTAAACGGGCAGGTCGCGGCGGCCCGCCAGTTCGCAGATCTTGCGGGCGTTCTTCTGGGTCAGCTCCAGCGGGACGTTGCCGGCCACGACGGTCAGCGCCATCACGTCCAGCTCTTCCGGGCTGGCGAGGGCCAGCAGGATGGCGATGGCGTCATCCTGCCCGGGGTCGGTGTCGATGATGATCTTGCGGCGGCTCATGGGGGATCCTTCGGTCTGGGCGGAGAGTGACGGCGCCGCGCGGTCTTGTCCAGCAGGGCGGCCGGGGTGGGCAAGGATATGCCCACCGCGACCGGGCGCCTTGTTGTGCGCGACTAGGGGTGATCGCGGGTCCGCGGCGGGGACGCGATCCCCTGTGCAGCGGTGCCCGGGGGTAACGGTGGGCGGGGGTCAGATCACCCGCTCGACGAACCAGAAGGCGCCGACCAGCGCGATCAGCGCCGAGGCGGGGATCGTCACCCGCCGGCGATACCAGGGCTTGTGGCCGAAGGGCTGCGCCAACAGCAGCCAGGCCACCGCGATGACCGCAAGCTGGCCCAGTTCCACGCCGATGTTGAACCCGATCAGACCGCTTGCGAACCGCGCCGGGTCCAGCCCGATCTCGCCCAGCACCGAGGCAAAGCCAAGCCCGTGCAACAGGCCGAACCCGAAGACCAGCGCCGGGCGCCAAGGGCTGAGCTTGCGCATCAGGATGTTCTCGACCGCGACGTAGACGATCGAGGCGGCGATCAGCGGCTCGACCACCTGGGCCGGCAGGTTGACATAGCCCAGGATCCCCAGTGCCAGCGTCACGGTATGGGCCAGGGTGAAGGCGCTGATCTGCATCAGCAGCGGCCGCAGGCGCAGCGAAAGAAGGAAAAGCCCCAGCACGAAGAGGATGTGATCGAGGCCCTTGGGCACGATATGCTCGAATCCGATGTAGACGAACTCGGCAAAGGCGCGAAGGCTGCTTTGCCGGGCCGAGCCGTTGCGCGGGATCGGTGGCGTCAGCTCGCCCCCGGTCAGGTAGCCGGTATAGGCGGTCTCTTCCGGGCCTTCCTGACGCAGGACCAGCGGGCCATAGGCCGCGACCCAGCCAAGCTGCACGGCCGGGGCACCGTCGGGCAGGGCGACGCGAAGCTGGATGTTGCTGTCGCGTGCAAGGCTCAGGTCGCCGGGGCCGGGGACCTGGATGTCGACCAGCTCGATCGGCAGGTCGGCACCGGCGGCGCGGGCGACAAAGCCCTTGCCGATCCGCTCCCACTGGGCGCGGAACCTTTGCTGGATGTCCTCGGCCGGCAGGGCGCGCAGGCTGTCGTAGGTGGCGGCATTGGCATCCTCATCGGTGTCGAAGATGCCTTCCATGTCGATATCGGCCAGCAATGCCTCGGCGCTCAGGCGCAGCTTCCACTCGACCGTGTCCTCGCGGATCGCGAAATCGCCGACCGCCGGGCGCAGCTCGTGGGCGGCGGCAAGGCCGGCCAGGCACATCAGCCAAAAGGTCGTGAACAGGGCAAGCAAAGCCGCGAGATGGCTTGACGAACGGGTCCCCCGCGCCATTGTAAGGCCCGAAGAAAAAGGATTATTCATGCGTATCTTGCCTGTTGTCACTGCTGCGATCTTGTCGGTGCTTAGCACAGTTTCCGCGCAGGGCCACGAGTTCTGGATCGACCCGGTCGACTATCAGCCCGCGCCCGGCGACCGGATCGTCGCCAACGTTCGCGTCGGCCAGGACTTCAAGGGCAGCGCCTACAGCTACCTTCCGCGCAGCTTCACGCGGCTGGACATTGCCCAGGGCAACCGCCTGCGCCGGGTCGAGGGGCGTCCGGGGGACATTCCGGCCATCGACACCGCGTCCCTGGGCGAGGGGCTGAACGTGCTGATCGAATCCACCAACGACACCAAGCTGCGCTACAAGGACCTGGAGACCTTCACCTCCTTCGTCACCCACAAGGATTTCGCCTGGGCGCTGGAGCGTCACGCCGAGCGGGGCCTGCCCGACGCGGGCTTTGTCGAGCTTTACTCGCGCCACGCCAAGTCGCTGGTACAGGTGGGGCAGGGCGGCGGCGCGGATCAGCATTACGGTCTGGTGACCGAGATCGTGGCCCGCGCCAATCCTTACGTGGACGACATGTCGGGCGGTCTGCCCGTCACGGTCTATTACAAGCGCGACCCCCGCGCCGACACCCAGGTCGAAGTGTTCGAGAAGGCCCCCGACGACAGCGTCACCAGCTTCATGCTGCGCACGGACGCGGCCGGCGAGGTCACGGTGCCGGTCAAGCCCGGCCATCGCTATCTTGTGGACGCGGTGGTCATGCGAGAGCCCGACCCGATCAAGGCCAAGGCGCTGGAGGCGGTGTGGGAATCGCTCTGGGCCAGCCTGACCTTCCGGGTGCCCGGCTAGGCCCCGGCGGGGCGCAGAATCTCGGCGCAGCCCGTCAGGGCGGCGAAGTCGTCGTCCAGCACCGAAATCGAGAACTGTTCCATGAACGGGCCGAAGCGGCCCTTGTCGCGGAAGGCATCGGCCAGGCCGCAGGCGGCCAGGTGCGGCGCCATGGCCCGCGCGACGCCCCCTGCCAGGACAATGCCGCCGCGGGGAAGCTGGACCAGCGCCAGGTTTCCCAGAACCGCGCCAAGCTGACGGGTGAAAAGCCGTGCCGCGTGGAGGGCAGGCGCCTCCGCCCGGCCGATGGCGGCGACGGTCTGGGCGGCCTGCCAATCGTCGGGCAGGGGCGCGCCCGCGCGTTCGGCGGCAAAGCGGTGCACCGCGGCCAGGCCCCGGCCCGACAGCACATCCTCGGCCGAGGCAAAGCCACCGGGACCGGCCAAAAACCGTGCCAGGGCCAGATCATCCTCGTCCTGCACCACCATGTTTACGTGACCGGATTCCGAGGCGGGGCTGAAGGCGCCCCGCCCGGGCCGGGCGCCGAACAGCATGGCGGCGTTGAACCCGGTGCCGATGCCCGCGACCAGCCGCTCGCCCCGCAGCGCCGGTGCCGGGGGGCGGGCGGCGGCCAGCAGGGGGCGCAGCGCGCCATCGTCAAGGCGCGGCAGGGCCAGGGCCTGGGCCTGAAGGTCGTTCATCAGCTCGGCCCGCTCCAGCCCGAATTCGGCCATCAGCCCGTCCGCATCAATCTGCCAGGCAAGGTTTGTCATCGCGCCGTGCCGCCCCTCGACCGGGCCGGCCAGGGCCACGGCCAGAGCGCGCGGGCGCGGCCCCGTCTCTTCAGCCAGGTAGCTGTGCAAAACCGAGGCAAGCGAGGGGTGATCGCCATTGGCGATGCGGCGGATGCTGTCGTGGATCAGCACCCCGTCCCGCGCCAGCCCGACGCGGGAATTGGTTCCGCCCAGATCCACAAGCAGGTCGGGCCGCGTGTCGGCCTCCGCCCGGTCCGTCATTGCCGAGGGTCCTTCCGTCATCATGTCGTGCCTTCTGCCCGGTCGCGGGCCGGGCCGGTGGAGCGGCCGACCAATAGCTGGGATTCCCACAGCTCCTGCACCGGTGGCGTGGGCTGATCCTCCTGCCGGGAGGCGATCAGGCCCAGCAGGATCTCGGCACAGCGGCGCCCGGCCTGCCGCACCGAAGAGCGGGTGGCGGTAAAGCTGGGCACATCGCCCCGGTTGCCAAGATAGGACAGGTCATCGTCATGGGTGACGATCGACACGTCGCGCCCCACACTCATCCCCCGCGTCTCGACCGCGCGGCGCACGCCAAGCGCGGTGATGCACGAAGACACCAGGAAGGCGGTCGGCGGTTCGGACCCGTCCAGCAGGCGGGCGGCGACATCATGGCCGAAATCCTCAGTCATCTCGTCGCTGTGCATCAGTTCGGGGCGCATGGTCAGCCCCGCGTCGGCCAGGCCCTGAAGGTAGCCCTCGCGCCGCCGCTGGGCGAAATCCATCCATTCCAACCCGTTGAGAAGGGCAATGCGCCGGTGCCCCAGGTCGGTCAGCAGCCCGGTCGCCCGCCGGAAGGATCGGGTGTTGTCGATATCCAGCCACGAGAAAGCAGGATCTGTCGCCAGGGTGCGCCCGTGAACCACGAAGGGCAGGCCCAGCGATTGCAGCAGCGGCACGCGGGGATCCTCGTGCCGGGGACCGTGGACGATGACGCCGTCGACGATGCCATCCTTGGCCAGGCGGCGGTAGGTGCGGGCCTCGTCGTCGTCGGTCACGACCGACAGCAGAATGTCATAACCCGCGCGGGTGTAGCATTCGCCGGCGCCGGCGATGAAATCCATGAAGACCGGGTTCACCATCTCGTGCCGGTCCGAGACGGGGATGACGTGGCCCACGATCATCGAGTTGCCGGTCGCGAGGCTGCGGGCGCGGGCGTTAGGGCGATAGTTGAAACGCTGTGCGGCCTCCTGCACCCGGCGGCGGGTGGCGTCGCTGACCTCGGGGTAGCCGTTGAGGGCGCGGCTGACGGTGGTCTGGGAAAGGCCCAGCTGTTCCGCGAGTTGCTTGAGGTTCATCGGGACACCCTGCTCAAAGCGATTTGGAATCGGTCAATGAAATCCACGTGCTCCGGGGATGTGCGCAGGTTCCGGGAAAGGGTGCGGCGGCGAGGGGCGGGCATGGGATCGTTGTGTAAACTGGCATTTGTAAGGCTCTTTGCTTGTTATCGTTTGACAGCAACCATCGAGTAAGGCAACGGTTACGCGACCAAAGCGCTTTGAAAAGTTTGGCGCGCCCCGTCATCGGGGATCACGGGATCAGGGAGGGAGACTCATGAATCGACTGTTTTGGACGGCCGCTGCCGTCGCCGCGCTGGGAACCGGCATGGGGGCGCAAGCCGCCCTGGCCGAGCAGCATCTGCCGTTCGCGCCGGGCGAGGGCGCCTTCAACTGGGACAGTTTCGAGGGCCTCAAGGACCTGGGCGTCGAGGGTGAGGAGATCCGCATCTTCGGTCCGTGGATGGGCCCCGACAAGGACCTCTTCGATTCGGTGGTGTCCTATTTCAACGCCGCCACCGGCGCCAAGGCGACCTATTCCGGCTCGGACAGTTTCGAGCAGCAGATCGTGATCGACACCGGCGCCGGCTCGCCGCCCAACGTGGCGATCTTTCCCCAGCCGGGCCTGGCTTCGGATCTGGCCGCGAAGGGCCACCTGACCCCGCTTGCCGAAGGGACCGAGGATTGGGTGCGCGAGAACTACGCCGCCGGGCAGTCCTGGGTCGACCTGGGCACCTTTGCCGGCCCCGACGGGAACGAGGATCTTTACGGCTTTTTCTACAAGTCCGACGTCAAATCCCTAGTCTGGTACGTCCCCGAGAATTTCGAGGACGCCGGCTATGAGGTGCCCGAGACCATGGAAGACCTGAAGGCCCTGTCCGACCAGATCGTCGCCGACGGCGGCACGCCCTGGTGCATCGGCCTCGGGTCCGGCGGTGCGACCGGCTGGCCCGCGACCGACTGGGTCGAGGATCTGATGCTGCGCACCCAGTCGCCCGACGTCTACGACAAGTGGGTCAACCACGAGATTCCCTTCGATGACCCGGCCGTCGTGGCCGCCATCGAGGAATTCGGCGCCTTCGCGCGTAACGAGAAATATGTCGACGGCGGCTCGGGTGCCGTGGCCTCGACCGATTTCCGCGACAGCCCCAAGGGCCTCTTCTCCTCGCCGCCCAAGTGCTACATGCACCGCCAGGCAAGCTTCATCCCCGCCTTCTTCCCCGAGGGGACGCTGGTGGGCGAGGACGCCGATTTCTTCTACTTCCCCGCCTATGCGGGCAAGGACCTGGGCAAGCCCGTTCTGGGCGGCGGCACCGTCTTCGGCATCACCGAGGACAGCAAGGGCGCGCAGGCCTTCATCAAGTTCCTGCAAAGCCCCATCGCCCACGAGGTGTGGATGGCGCAGAAGGGCTTCCTGACCCCGCACAAGGGCGTCAACACCGAGGTCTTCGGCGATCCGACCCTGAAGAAGATGAACCAGATCCTGCTGGAGGCTGACACCTTCCGCTTTGACGGCTCGGACCTGATGCCCGGTGCCATCGGCGCGGGCGCCTTCTGGACCGGCATGGTCGACTATGCCGGCGGGGCCGACGCCAAGGCCGTCGCGACCCAGATCGAGGAAACCTGGAAGTCGGTCGAGTAAACCCAAAAGGGGCCGCGCGCGCTGCTTGGCGTGCGCGGCCCCGATCACGACAACTCCCGCAGAACACTCTGCGGAACACCAGGTGACAGGCATCGTCGTCACGGCAACCGGCACCCCGGCGAGGAGGGCTGATGGAACAGATCATGTGGGCCCTTTTCACGATGACGGCGGGCGTCTTCGGCTGCGTGGCCTATTTCTTCGTCGCCAACCGGGTGCTGGACGCGGCATTGCCCGCCCGGGGCGAGAACGCGGGTCGCAACATCAACCGCGCCAATGCCATCCGCCCCTGGCTTTTCCTGTTCCCGGCGCTGGCCGTGCTTGGCATCTACCTGGTCTACCCGGTCCTCAACTCGATCTGGCTCAGCTTCACCGACGCCAGCGGCACCCGTTTCGTCGGCGGCGACAACTGGCGCTGGCTGGCGGGGGACGAGAAATTCCGCGAGTCGCTGGGCAACAATGCCCTTTGGCTGATTGTGGTGCCGGCGGCCTCGACCTTCTTCGGCCTGATCGCGGCGGCGCTGACCGACCGCATCCGCTGGGGCAGTTTCGCCAAGGCGCTGATCTTCATGCCCATGGCCATCAGCTTTGTCGGCGCCTCGGTCATCTGGAAATTCGTCTATGACTATCGCGGCGAGGGCAGCGACCAGATCGGCCTGCTGAACGCGGTGGTGGTGGCCCTGGGCGGCAGCCCCGAGGCGTGGATCACCACGCCCTTCTGGAACAACTTCTTCCTGATGGTCATCCTGATCTGGATCCAGACCGGCTTTGCCATGGTCATCCTGTCGGCCGCCCTGCGTGGCATCCCCGAGGAGACGATCGAGGCGGCCGTGCTGGACGGTGCCAGCCCGCTACAGATCTTCTGGCGCATCAAGGTGCCGCAGATCTGGGGCACCATCGCCGTGGTCTGGACCACCATCACCATTCTGGTGCTGAAGGTCTTCGACATCGTTCTGGCCATGACCAACGGCCAGTGGGGCAGCCAGGTGCTGGCCAACCTCATGTTCGACTGGATGTTCCGGGGTGGCGATTTCGGCCGCGCCTCGACCATCGCGCTGGTCATCATGCTGCTGGTGACGCCGATCATGGTCTGGAACATCCGCAACGTCCGCAAGGAGGAGCGCCGGTGAGTGCATCCAACGCCATTGCCGGGCGCAGCCCGGCGCTTGCCTGGGCGGTCCACCTGTCGGTGGTGCTGCTGGTGGTGCTGTGGACGATCCCGACGGCGGGTCTGCTGATCTCGTCCTTCCGGGACCGGGACCAGATCTCGACCTCGGGCTGGTGGACCGCCCTGGCCCCGGCCGAGCGCAACCTGGTCGCCCGCTCCAAGGCCCCCGACGCGGCCCGGCAGGAAGGCGGCGAATGGATCATCGAGGGCAATGTCTTCGACGAGGAGGAGGGCGCCGGCACCGTCACGGCCTTCGGTGTCTCGTCGCGCAGCCCGACCGCCTTTGCCCCCGGCGACGTGGCCGAGCGGGGAGATGCGCGCATAACCGTGCAGGCCGACGGCCAATACCGCATCGCCAGCGAGCAGCAGCCAGAGGGTCGGCGCGGCACCCGCCTGTTCGTCACCTCGAAAGAGCCGCCGCGCTGGACGGTCGAGAACTATCGCACGGTCCTCTTCTCGGAAGGGATCGGACGGTCCTTTCTGAACACGATGACGGTGACGATCCCGGCCACGGTGATCCCGATCCTGATCGCGGCCTTCGCGGCCTACGCCCTGGCCTGGATGGAGTTTCCGGGCCGCGCGCTGCTTCTGGCGGTGGTGGTGGGGCTGCTGGTCGTGCCGCTTCAGATGACGCTGATTCCGCTTCTGCGGCTTCACAACAGCATAGGGATCGGCAAGGCCTACCTGGGGATCTGGATGGCGCACACGGCCTTCGGGCTACCCCTGGCGATCTATCTTTTGCGCAACTATATCGCGGGCTTGCCCCGCGAGATTATCGAAAGCGCGCGGGTCGACGGGGCCACGGATTTCCAGATCTTCCTGCGCATCGTGCTGCCGCTTTCCTATCCCGCGCTTGCCTCCTTCGCGATCTTCCAGTTCCTCTGGGTATGGAACGATCTGCTGGTCGCGACCGTGTTTCTTGGCAACAACGAGGACCAGCTGGTGATGACCGGCCGCCTGCGCGAGCTTCTGGGCTCCAAGGGGGGTGAGTGGGAGATACTGGCGGCCTCGGCCTTCGTGTCGATCGCGGTGCCGATCGCGGTCTTTTTCGCAATGCAGAAATATCTGGTGCGCGGCCTGCTGGCCGGCTCCGTCAAAGGTGGATGAGTATTCCCATGAACAAGATGGCTTCTATCGAGCAGAACGACATCCTGGCAAAGGATGCGGATTGGTGGCGCGGCGCGGTGATCTATCAGATCTACCCGCGTTCGTTTCAGGATAGCAACGGCGACGGCATCGGCGATTTGCAAGGCATCACCCGGCGGCTGCCTTATGTGGCGGGGCTGGGGGTGGACGCGATCTGGATCTCGCCCTTCTTCACCTCTCCGATGAAGGACTTCGGCTATGACGTCAGCGATTATCGCGGCGTCGACCCGATGTTCGGCACGATCGACGACTTTCGCGAGCTGGTGCGCACGGCCCATGAGCTGGGCCTGAAGGTGATGATCGACCTGGTGCTCAGCCACACCTCGGACCAGCACGCCTGGTTCAAGGAAAGCCGCCGGTCCCGCGACAACCCGAAATCCGACTGGTATGTCTGGGCTGATCCCAAGCCCGACGGCACACCGCCCAACAACTGGCTGTCGATCTTCGGCGGACCAGCCTGGCAATGGGATGGACGGCGTTGCCAATACTACCTGCACAACTTCCTGGCCTCCCAGCCGGACCTGAATTTCCACGCGCCCGCGGTGCAGGACGCGCTGTTGGACGTGACCCGCTTCTGGATGGGGCTGGGGGTCGATGGTTTTCGCCTGGACACCATCAACTTCTATTTCGCAGACAAGGACTTGCGGGACAATCCTCCGCTGGCGCCCGAACTTCGAAATTCGTCCATCGCGCCGGTCGTGAACCCCTACAACCATCAGGAGCATCTCTATTCCAAGAACCAGCCCGAGAACCTGGAGTTTCTGCGCCGGTTGCGGATGGTGCTGAACGAACATGGCGCCGCCGCCGTCGGCGAGGTGGGAGATGCGCAGCGCGGAATGGAACTTCTGGGCGCCTACACCACGGGCAACGACTTCGTTCAGATGTGCTATGCCTTCGAGTTTCTGGCCCAGGAACAGCCTGTGGCCGCGCGCTTTGCCTCCGTCTTCGCCGAGATGGACCGCCTGGGACCGGACGGCTGGGCCTGCTGGGCCTTTTCCAACCATGACGTGGTGCGCCACGGCTCGCGATGGAACCTGTGCCCGGCCGGGCTGCGCCAGTTCACCTGCCTGCTGATGAGCCTGCGCGGCTCGGTCTGCATCTTCCAGGGCGAGGAGCTGGGCCTGCCCGAGGCCGATGTCGCCTTCGAGGATCTGAAGGACCCCTACGGGATAGAGTTCTGGCCCGAGTTCAAGGGGCGCGACGGGTGCCGCACGCCCATGGTCTGGGAAGGCGACACCCCCCAGGGCGGCTTCACCACCGGCACGCCCTGGCTGCCCGTGGCCCAGCCCCACCTGGAGCTGTCGGTGGCGCGGCAGGAGGCCGATCCGGCCGCGATCCTGCACCATTACCGCCGGATGCTGACGTTCCGCCGCGGCCAGCCGGCCCTGATCAAGGGCAGCCAGGGCAAGGTCGAGGCCACCGGCGACATCCTGCATTTCACCCGCTCGCACGCGGGCCAGACCCTGTTTTGCGCCTTCAACCTGTCGGGCACCGAGGCCGAGGTCGCGCTGCCGCCCGGGCGCTGGCGCCAGGTCGGCACCGAGATCGGCGGCCAGGCCTGGAGCGCCGAGGGCCGCCTGCATCTAGCCGGCTGGCAGCCATGCTATATGCTGGCCGAGGAGGAGGGCGCCGATGGCTGATGTCACCCTGAGCGGGGTCGCGAAATCCTATGGCGACGTGCGCGTGCTTCGCGACATCGACCTGGATATCAAGACCGGCGAGCTGATCGTCTTTGTCGGGCCCTCGGGCTGTGGCAAGTCCACCCTGCTGCGGATGATCGCGGGGCTGGAGCGGATCAGCGCCGGCAGCCTGCATATCGACGACCGGCTGGTCAACGACGTGCCCCCCGCACAGCGTGGCATCGCCATGGTGTTTCAGTCATACGCGCTTTACCCGCACATGACGGTGCGCGAGAACATGGGCTTTGCCCTGCGCATTGCCGGCATGGCGCGCGACGACATCGCTGCCGCCGTGGAGAACGCGGCCGCCATCCTGCAACTGACCCCCTATCTCGACCGCCTGCCCAAGGCGCTGTCGGGCGGGCAGCGCCAGCGCGTTGCCATCGGCCGCGCCATCGTCCGCGATCCCAAGGTTTATCTGTTCGACGAGCCGCTCTCGAACCTCGACGCAGCCCTGCGCGTCGCCACGCGGATCGAGATTGCCCAGCTGAAGGAGGCGATGCCCAATTCCACCATGATCTACGTCACCCACGACCAGGTCGAGGCGATGACGCTTGCCAGCCGCATCGTCGTGCTGGCAGGCGGCGGGATCAGCCAGGTGGGCACGCCGCTGGAACTTTACGAGCGGCCCCGCAACGAGTTCGTGGCCCGCTTCATCGGCTCGCCCGCGATGAACCTGCTGCCTGGGTCGATCACCCAGACCGGCACGCGCACGCAGGTCGAACTGATCGGCGGCGGCCGGGCCTGGGTCGACATTCCCACAACCGCCGACCGGATGCGCCAGCGCGTCAACCTGGGCGTCCGCCCCGAGCATCTGGTCCCCGCCGCGCCGGGCGACGAAAGCTTCCTATATCGCGGCAAGGTCGCGATCACCGAGGCATTGGGCGAGGTGACGCTGCTCTACCTCGACCGGCCCGACGCGCCCGAGAGCGGTGTCGCCGCCGCGATCGAGGGGGAGGCCGCCGATTCCGGCACCACCGCCCAGATCGTCGCGAAACTGCCGGGGATCCACCGTGAGCTGCGTGGCTCCGAGGTGACGCTGAGCGCCGCGGCCGAGCATCTGCACCTCTTTGCCAATGGCGAGACGCTGCGCCCCCTTTGAGTTGCTGCGGCAGGGCGCGCCCGCCGAGGGTCGGGTGCCACGGGCCGGGAAAATCCGGCACGGGCGATCAAGGCGCAGGTTCCGGGTCGCGCCGCCCGCGCGCGGGGCGTAAGAGGCGGTAAAAACCGTCAGGACCCCGCATGACCGACCAGACCGCCCCGCCGCCCCCCGGTGGCTTGCCGACCCCCGCCGCAACCGCCCATGTTTCCGTCCCGCAAGCGCCGCGCCTTGCGATGAGCGGCGGCGACTGGGCCGTGCTGCTGTTTCTTTCGCTTATCTGGGGCGGATCCTTCTTCTTCGTGGCGGTGGCCGTGCAGGAGCTTCCGACCCTGACCATCGTGCTCTTCCGCGTCACCGTGGCGGCGCTGGTGCTTTGGACGGTGGTGGCCCTGCGCGGCGCGCCCTTGCCGCGCGATCCCCGGGTGTGGCTGACCTTCCTGCTGCTGGGGCTGGTCAACAACGCCATTCCCTTCGGCCTGATCGTCTGGGGCCAGCAGGTGCTGGACTCGGGTCTCGCCTCGATCCTCAACGCGACGACGCCGCTGTTCACGGTTGTGATCGCCGGGGTTTTTCTGGCCGACGAACGGTTGAGCCTGGCGCGCGTATTGGGGGTGCTCACGGGCTTTGCCGGGGTCGTCCTGATGATCGGTTTCGACTCGTTGGCCGGGCTTGCGGGCCATGCCATCGCCCAGGTCGCCATCCTTGGGGCGGCCTGCGCCTATGCGGTCTCGGCGGTGCTGGCGCGGCGTTTCGGCTCGCTGGGGCCCGACCCGGTGGTGACCGCGGCGGGGCAGGTAACCGGTGCGGCGCTGTTCCTGGCGCCGGCTGCGGCTGTGATCGACCGGCCCTGGCAACTGGCCGTGCCCTCGGCGCCGGTCTGGGCCTCGCTGCTGGCGCTGGCCGTGGTGTCGACCGCGCTGGCCTACACGCTCTACTTCCGGCTTCTGCGTCGGGCCGGGGCGACCAACCTGGTGCTCGTTACCTTCCTGGTGCCGGTGACCGCGATCCTGATGGGCGTGCTTTTCCTGGACGAGCGGCTGGCCTGGGTGCACGGGCTGGGCTTGGCGCTGATCGCGGCGGGGCTGGTGGCCATCGACGGGCGGCTGCTGCGCCGGGGCGGCAGGCAGGGCGGCGGGCAGGGCGGCCGCTAGGGGCCGATCTGCCCGCCCGTCAGGTCTTCGCGCCTGGGGCGGGCGTGGCGGAAACCGCCCCCGTCGATCGGGGCGCCTTGCCCCTGCCGAACAGCTTTTCGCCCAGCATCAGCATGGCCGGTGTCAGGATCAGCGTCAGCAGCGTCGCCACTACCAGACCGCCCACGATGGCGCTGCTGAGTTCGGTCCAGTACTGGGTCGAGGGGGCGCCGAACACGATCTCGCGGCTGAAGAAGTTTAGGTTGGCGCCCAGAACCATCGGCAGAAGGCCCAGGGCCGTCGTGACCGAGGTCAGCATCACCGGCCGCAGGCGCTGTGCGCCGGTGCGCAGCGCCGCCTCGCGCGGGGGAAGGCCCGCGCGTTTCAGATCATTGTAGGTGTCGATCAGCACGATGTTGTTGTTCACCACGATGCCCGCCAGCGCGATCACCCCGATACCGCCCATCACGACCCCGAAGGGCCGCCCGGTGATCACCAGACCAAGCAGCACGCCCGCGACCGAGAAGATGATCGCGCTCATAACCACCAGGGCCTGGAAGAAATTGTTGAACTGGAGAACGAGGATGATCAGCATGAGCAGGATCGCCGAGGCGAAGGCGCCGGCCAGGAAGGTCATCGTCTCGGCCTGATCCTCGGCCTCGCCGCCGAAGCTGTAGCTGACCCCCTCGGGCAGATCGGTGCGGTCCAGCGCGGCCCGCAGCTTGGTGATCTGGTCGTTGACCAGCACGCCCGCCCGGACGTTGGCCTCGATAGAGACGACGCGCTGCTCGTCGATGCGGGTGATGGTGCCGGTGCGCTCGGACGGGGCGAAGGTCACGAAGTTCGAGATCGGCACCAGCCCGGCCGAGGTCGGCACCCGCAGGTTGCCCAGGGCCGAGAGGGAGCGTTCCTCGGCCGGGAAGCGGACGCGGATGTCCAGTTCACCGTTGGCGTCCTCGGGGCGGTAGTCGGCGACCGCGATGCCCTGGGTGAGAAGCTGCACCGCCTGTCCCAGAAGGCTGACATCGGCGCCGTAGCGCGCGGCCTCGGCCCGGTTGACCAGGATCGAGACCTCGACCCCCGGCAGCGGCCGGGTGTCGGTCACGTCGGTAAAGCCGCCGATCCCCTCCATGATCGACAGCACCCGCTCGACCGCGGCGTCCTGCACGGCGGGGTTGCGCGCCGCGATCTGAAGGTTGACGGGCTTGCCGCTGGTCGGCCCGCCGCTCTCGGTCTGGACCTGCACGTCGATGCCGGCGATGTCGGCGACCTCCTCGCGGATCTGCGCGCCGATCTCGGCGGCGGGGCGGCGGCGGTCCCAGTCGACCAGCTCAAGCTGGAGGGTGCCGATCGTCTCCTCGTCGCCCTGGCCCGCGCTCATGGTCGAGCGGGCATAGACCGTGGCCACCCCGTCGTGACCCAGAAGACGCTCCTCGACCCGGCGGACCAGCCGGTCGCGTTCGTAGATCGAGAAATTGTCCCGGGCGCGGACCTGCACCTGCATGAACTCGGGCTCGACCGAGGGAAAGAAGGTCAGGCCCTTGCCGAACTGACCATAAAGGCCAAAGCCGCCCAACAGCAGCGACAGCGCCAGCAGGACCGTGGCACCGGGGCGCAGGATCGCCCATTCCAGCAGGCGGATGTAAACCCCGGTCAGCCCGCCCGTGCGCCGCGGATCGCCCTTTTCGGCATCATGCAGGGCACGCTTGGCGACGGCCTTCTGGGGCGGGCGCTTGCCGATCAGACCGCCGAGGACGGGAATGAAGACCAGCGCCATGAACAGCGACGCCAGCAGCGTCAGGATGACGGTGATGGGCAGGAACTTCATGAATTCGCCGACCATCCCGGTCCAGAAAAGAAGCGGAAAGAAGACCGACAGGGTCGTCGCGGTCGAGGCCACGATCGGCCAGGCCATGCGTTTGGCGGCATAGGCGTAGGCGATGCGGGGCGGATCGCCTTCCTGCAGGCGGCGGTCGGCAAGTTCGGTCGTGACGATGGCGCCGTCGACCAGCATGCCCACCACCAGGATCAGCGAGAAAAGGACGACGATGTTCATCGTGAACCCCATCGCCCAAAGCGCGATCACCCCGGCCAGGAAAGCGCCCGGAATGGCAAGCCCCACCAGAATGGCCGAGCGTGCGCCAAGCGCCGCCACGATCACGATCATCACCAGGATCACCGCCGCGATGACGTTGGCCTCAAGATCCGAAAGAAGCGTCTCGACCTGCTCGGACTGATCCTGGAGGAACGTGACCTCGACGCTTTCGGGCCAGTCGCGGCGCAGTTCGGCCAGCGCGGCCTTGGTGGCGGCCACGGTGTCGATGATGTTGGCGCCCGAGCGTTTCTTGACCTCAAGCGCCAGGGCGGGCTGACCGTCGATGCGGGCAAAGCCGGTCGGATCCTGGAACGCGCGGCGCACCGTGGCCACGTCGCCGAAGGTGACGACGGTGTTGCCGCGGACCTTGACCGGGATCTCCATCACGTCGTCCAGGTCCTCGATCAGGCCGGGCACCTTCAGCACGATCCGTCCGCCCCCGGTTTCGATCGCGCCCGCCGCGATCAGGCGGTTGTTGCGCTGTAGCTGGTTGATCAGCTCGTCGAAGCCCAGGTTGTAGGTCTGGAAGACGGTGGGATCGATCAGCACCTCCAGAAACTCGTCCCGGGCGCCGCCGATGTCGACCTCCAGCACCCCGGCCAGCCCCTCGATGGCCTCCTGCGCGTCGTCGGCCAGGTCGTTCAGCTTCCGCTCGGGCACGGGGCCCGAGATGATGGCGGTGATGATCGGGAAGAGGGCCGTGTTGATCTCGGTGATGGTCAGGGCATAGGCATCCTCGGGCAAGTCGCCCTCGGCCCGGTCGGCGGCCTCGCGCACCTTGTCGAGCGCCTCGTCGATGTCGCCGCCGGGGGTGAATTCCAGCTGCACGCTGGCAAAGCCTTCCGAGGCATGGCTTTCCATCTTCTCAAGCCCGGTGATCGCCGCGAACTCGCTTTCCATCGGTTCGATCAGAAGACGCTCGGCATCGGCGGGGCTGATCCCCTCAAGCCCGGTCGAGACATAGACCAGCGGCAGAGGCACCTCGGGGTTGGCCTCCTTGGGGATGGAGACATAGGCGTAGGCACCGACGCCCAGGATCATCACCAAGGCCATCAGCACGACCCGGCTGCGCGAGAAGGCGGCGTCGATCAGCGCGTTCATTGGGCGGTCCCCGGGGCTTGGGTAGGCTTGGCGGAGGTCGCCGCAGGGGCCGGGGCGGGGGCAGGGGCCTGACCCACGGCGTCGTCCACGGCAGGCGGGTTGCCGGTGGAGGGGGGGGCCGACGGCTCTGCCGGGGCCTCGGCGGGCTCGGCCGCGTGCGGCGCGGGGCTGGGGCGCACCTGGTCGCCCGCGTTCACGAAGCCCTGGCCGACGGTGATGATCCGGGCCGCCTCGGGCAGGCCGACGACCCAGACGCCGTTGATCTCGGCGCGCACGATCTGGATCGGGGTAAAGACCACACGGTCGTCCTCGGCGACCGTCTTGACGCCCAGCCGCCCCTCGGGGCTGAGCGAGACGGTCGAGGGCTGGACGAAATGGGCCTGGGCCTGGCCCGTGGGAATGCGGATCTCGGCCGAGATGCCGGCGGGGATGGCCCCGTCGGCATTGGGCACGTCGATCTCGGCCAGGAAGGTGCGGGTCTCGGCATTGGCCGAGGTGCCGACAAAGCTGACGGTGCCCTGGCGTTCCTCGCCGGTGATGAAGTTGACGGTCGCGGTCTGGCCGTTGTCGATCCGGCGCAGGGCCTGCTGGGGCACCTGGATGGCCACGGTCAGGGGGCGGTTGTCGACGATGCGCCCGACCTGGGCGCCGGCCTGCACATATTCGCCCGCGTCCAGCGACAGCGTCTCGATCCGGCCAGCGAAGGGGGCGACGATGTTCAGCGAATCCAGCGCGTCCTCGGCCGATGCGACCGCCGCCTCGGCGGCTGCCAGGGTCGCGCGGGCCTGGGCCTGGCGGTCGGCGGTGGCCACGCCCCGCGACAGCAGCTCGCTGGCGTTTTCGAACTCGCGCCGGGCGCGGGTCAGCTCCTCGCGGGCGCGGGACAGGTCGGCATCGGCCTTGGTGGCCGACAGGCGGGCGATGACCGCGCCCTCGGCGACCTCCTGCCCCTTGGCGACCAGCACCTCGGCCACGTCGCCCGAGCTTTCGGCGCGGACCTGGGTGTCGCGGTCGGGCTGGGCCTGGCCCTCGGCCTGGAAATAGAGGGTCACGGGCCGGGCGGAGGATGTCTCGACCGTGACGGCGACCGGGGCGATCTCGGGCTCGGAGATCTGTTCCTCGGCCTTTTCCTCAGGGAAGACAAAGCCGCTGCCCATCCAGGCGACGATGGCCACGACCAGGGCCGCGGCGATCCATGTGGAGCGCGACGCGCCCTTGTCGTCGCTGAATTCCAGTCGTCCGGTCTCATCGTTCATGGGTTGGTTCCTTGTCCCGTCGCCGCCGTCAGCCCGACGAGCATGCGGCGATAATCCTTGGTATTTGACAACAGCACGCTGCCGGGCGGCAGGCCCAGAAGGCGGTCGCAGACCGCCCCTTCGGCGCGCATCCGCGCGTCCAGCGCCTCGGCCCCGCGGTCCAGCTTGCCCGCCGCCGCCAGCGTCATGGCCTGGCTCAGCACCTCCTGGCGCCCCTCAGCCAGGCGCACGATGACCTCGGCCGTCAGACGGGCGTCGGCCACGTTGAACGTGCCCTCGGCCACGCCCTCGTCGACCAGGCGCTCCAGCACCGGCACCACCACGCCGGCGGTGGCGTCGAAGATCCGGCGGTGCAGAAGATCGTTGCCGGGCCGGGTCAGCAGTTCGGCAAAAAGGCGCATTTCCCGCACGTTGTCGGCCTTCCAGCGGATGGACCCGGCAAGAAAGGCGTTGAGCCGCGCCAGCGCGTCGCCCCGGGTTTCGGCGCGGACAACCTCAGCGGCGGCCAGGGCCTGGCCCGTCATGCGGGTCACGATCCCGGCCAGCAGGTCATCCTTGGCGGTGAAATGGTGATAGAAGCCACCCTTTGAAATGGCGGCGGCCTTCAACACGTCGGCGACGGTCACGGCCTCCCAGCCCCGCTCCATGAAAAGCGCCTGGGCGGCGTCGAGGATCGCCTCGCGGCGGTCGTCGGGCGCCATGCGGCGCGCTCTGGGCTCGTCACTCATACTGTCATCCCGCTTACAGACCGACGGTCGGTATGTAGCTTTCACTTCCAATTGGCGCAAGAGGGAAGGCAGGCGACGTGGCGGCAGCAAGAAAAAGCCCGCCGCGATTGAACGCGGCGGGCCTAGGTTCTCAGATCGTCCCGTCCGAGGGGAGCGTCACATCAGGCTTGGCAGCCACAGCACGATGGACGGGAAGGCGATCAGCACCCCGATCGTCGCCACGTCGGCCACGAAGAAGGGCGAGGCGCCCCGGAACACGTCCTGGACCGAGATCGGCAGCTTGCTGTCCTGGGCGACGCCGGCCACGACGAAACAGTTCAAGCCGATGGGTGGCGTGATCAGGCACAGCTCGGCCATCTTGACGACAATGATGCCGAACCAGATCGCCACCTCCTGCGAAGTCATGCCAAGCGCGCTGTCGGCGCGCAGAACACCCTCGCCACCGTTCAGGGCGATGACGGCGGGGAAGGTGACCGGCAGGGTCAGGATCAGCATCCCGATCGCATCCATGAACATGCCCAGGATCACATAGGCCCCCAGGATTGCCAGAAGCGTCAGCATCGCCGGCTGTTCCAGGCTGGCGATCCACGACGCGAAGGCGTCGGGCAGGCGCGCGAAGCCCAGGAAGCGCACGTAGATCAGCACGCCCCAGATCATCGAGAAGATCATCACCGTCAGCTTGGCCGCCTCCATCAGCGCGCCGCGCAGCTGCCCCCAGCGCATGCCGCGCCACAGGGCCATGCCCAGCACCACGAAGGCCCCGAGCGCCCCGGCCTCGGTGGGCGTCGCCCAGCCGAAGTAGATCGAGTAGATGATGATGAAGACCACCACGAAGATCGGCGAGGCGCCGGGCAGCGAGGCAAAACGCTGTTTCCAGGTGAAGCCGCCCACCGGCGGGCCTAGGGTCTTCTTCCACTTCGCCAGGCCCACGATCAGACCGGCATAGATCAGCGCCGAGACGAGGCCCGGCAGGAAGCCGGCGAGCAGCAGCGCGCCCACCGACTGCTCGACGATGATGGCGTAGATCACCAGGATGGCCGATGGCGGGATCAGCGAGGCCAGCGTGCCCCCCGCCGCCACCACACCGGCGGCAAAGGCCTTGTCATAGCCCAGCTTCAGCATCTCGGGGATGGCGATGCGGGCAAAGACGGCCGAGGTCGCGACCGAAGCGCCCGAGACGGCGGCAAAGCCCGCGGTGGCAAAGACGGTGGCCACACCCAGGCCGCCGGGCATCCAGCCAACCCAGCGTTTTGCGGCCTCGAACAGATAGCCGGTCAGGCCTGCGTAATAGGCCAGGTAGCCGATCAGGATGAAGGTCGGAATCAGGCTGAGCGAGTAGGTCGTGGATTTGGAATGCGGAACCTGGCCGGCCAGCTTCATGGCCGTGATCAGACCTTTGTCGAAGCCCTGTTTCTGCATGAAGAACAGGCACAGGCCCAGAAAGCCGATCAGCGCCGTGGCAAAAGCCACCCGCACGCCGATCAGCACAAGCACCAGCAGCGCGCCGGTCAGCCAGAGCGACATGTTGAATACATCGACACCGTCCAGCAGCGCCTTCATGTCGATGAGATCATTCATCGGCACCCTCCACGGTGTGAGCTTCTTTATTGGCGATCTCGGCCGCGCTTTCGATCAGCGGGACGGCCACGGGTGTGGCGGTGTTCTCGGCCCAGGCGCGCAGGTATCCCCAAAGCTGCAGCGCAAGGCGCAGCCACAGCACACCCATCGAGAAGGGGATCAGGAACTTGGCCGGCCAGAGCGGCAGCGCCACGTCGATCGAGCTGTCGCGCGACCACATCGGCGAGCCCCAGTCGAAGCTGCGTTCGAAATGGAAATAGGCGCCGTACATCAGCGCGGTGACGATCACCAACATGGTGATGGTCGACAGGGCCTCGGCGGTCCACAGAAGCCGGCCCTTGAGCTGGCCGATCAGGATGTCCATGCGGATGTGCCCGCCCTCGCGCTGGCAATAGGCCAGGCCCAGAAAGGCGAAAGTCGCCATGAACTGCTCGGTCCAGTCGACATAGCCGGGCACGGGTGCGTTGAAGAACTTGCGCGCCAGCACGTTGTAGACCGCCAGGCCGACCAGCGCGAAGATCACGATGCCCGACAGCAGGTTCAACATGCTTTCGAAGCGGAACCACAGGCGGTCGAGGCGCGATAGCGTCGAGCCGTCCTCCAGCACGGATGAAGTTGACATGAGAGGTGTCCCCGAAATTGGTCTGGCCCCGGACGATGCCGGGGCCAGCAGAGTTCCCTGACGGCGCTTAGTTGGTCTTGGACTGCTCTTCCAGCGTCTTCTGGACCAGGTCGTAAAGTTCCTGGGCGGGAAGGCCCTGGGCCGTCATATCGGTGATCCACTGCTCGCGGATCGGGTCGGCCGCGGTCTTGCGGAACTTGGCGATCTCATCGTCGGAGAACGAGACGCGCTTGACGTCCTTCTCTTTCAGGATGGCATCCCACTTCTCCAGCAGCTTGCCGTAGTTCGCGACGTAGAAGTCGATCGCCTCGGGCACGCTCTCGTCCAGCGCCTTGCGCTGGTCGTCGGGCAGGTCGTTGTAGGCGTCGATGTTGACCACGACGGGGCAGTTGACGGTGCCGGGGTTCAGGTCCTCGGTCCACCAGTCGGCGATGTCGATGGTGCGGTAGCTGAGGTGCGCGTGCTGGGCGAAGGCCACGGTGTCGACCACGCCCGATTCCATCGAGTTGTAGGCCTCGGTCGCGGTGACCGAGGTCGGCACGGCGCCGACGGCCTCGAAGGCCTGGCCGATGCCGCCGGTGGCGCGAACGCGCATGCCGTCGAACTTCTCGAGCGTGTCACGCGGCTCGCCGGTGCCGACGATGTTGTACTGCGGCATGGGCGAGGGCATCAGCAGCTTGGCGTTCCAGCGGGCCAGATCCTTTTCCACCGCGGGGTGGCTGTAGACGGCATTGCTGACGGCGACTTCCTGCTCGAGGTTCTTCACGCCCAGGAAGGGCAGTTCCAGAACGGTGATCGAGGGGTTCTTGTCGCGGTGGTAGCCGGCGCAGAACTGGGCCATCTCGAAGGCACCGATGGAAATGCCGTCGAGGTTCTCGCGGTTCTTGCTGAGGCCGCCGTAGCTGACGTTCATGGTGAACTCGCCGTTGGTCTTCTCTTCGACCAGCTCGGCCAGCTTCTCGATGCCCTCGGTGAAGGCGCGGCGCTTGCCCCAGACCGAGACGTTCCACTCGGTCGCGCCCGCCTCGACGGCGAAGGACGCGATCACGGCAGCGATTACCGCCTTTCCGACAATGTGTTTCATGTTTCTCTCCCTTGGTGTTTTCAACCTGAGGGGGAGCCTAGCCAAAGGGCGCGGGCGGGTCCAACCCAAAAGGGCAGCCTCGGGGGACAAAATCCGGATTTCGGAACTGAATTTCATTTTCGCGCGAAATTGCCCGCGCGATGGGCAGGGGCGCCTCGCGCGCCCCCCGGATCGGTCCATTCCGGGGCCTGCGGGCCGATCGCGGGGCAATTCGCTGCCAAATGGCCTTTTCATTTGGGGCGGGCCGTGAAATAGCAAACTGCCAAACGATCCCTCCCAAGGAGACCAGGATGGAGATTCGAGAGGCCCTCACTTTTGACGACGTTCTGCTGGTGCCGGCGGCATCCAGCGTTCTGCCCTCCACGGCGGAAACCGTCACCCATGTCACCAAGTCGATCAAGCTGAACATCCCGCTGCTCAGCTCGGCGATGGACACGGTGACCGAGGCCCGCATGGCCATCGCCATGGCCCAGGCCGGCGGCATGGGGGTCGTGCACCGCAACCTCGGCGTGGACGAGCAGGCGGACCAGGTCCGCCAGGTCAAACGCTTTGAAAGCGGCGTCGTCTACAAGCCGATCACCCTGCGCCCCGATCAGACCCTGGCCGATGCCAAGGCGCTGCAGGAACGCTATCGGGTCACCGGCTTTCCGGTCGTCGACGAATCCAACCGTGTCCTTGGCATCGTGACCAACCGCGACATGCGTTTCGCCCATGATCTCGACACGCCCGTCCACGCGATGATGACCTCCGAGCGGCTGGCCATGCTGCAAGAGCCCGCCGATCTGGACGAGGCCCGGCTTCTGATGAAGGAGCGCCGGATTGAGAAGCTGCTGGTCGTCGATGGCACCGGCAAGCTGACCGGCCTGCTGACCTTGCGCGACAGCGAACAGGCGGTCCTGAACCCCCAGGCCTGCAAGGATGAGTTGGGGCGCCTGCGGGTTGCCGCCGCCACCACCGTGGGCGATGCCGGGTTCGAACGGTCCGAGGCCCTGATCGACGCGGGTGTCGACATGATCGTGGTCGACACGGCCCATGGCCATTCGGCATCGGTCGCCGAGGCGGTCGAGCGGATCAAGCGCGTCTCCAACAAGGTGCAGGTCGTGGCGGGCAACGTGGCCACGGGGTCGGCCACCAAGGCGCTGATCGACGCCGGTGCCGATGGCATCAAGGTCGGGATCGGCCCCGGCTCCATCTGCACCACGCGGATGGTCGCGGGCGTCGGCGTGCCCCAGCTGACGGCGATCATGGATTGCGCCGAAGCCGCGATGCAGGCCGGCGTGCCGGTCATCGCGGACGGCGGCATCAAGTTCTCGGGCGATTTCGCCAAGGCGATTGCGGCCGGGGCCTCCTGCGCCATGGTCGGCAGCATGATCGCGGGCACCGACGAAAGCCCGGGCGAGGTCATCCTGTACCAAGGCCGCAGCTACAAGAGCTATCGCGGCATGGGCAGCCTTGGCGCCATGGCGCGCGGCTCGGCCGACCGGTATTTTCAGAAGGACGCGGCCAGCGACAAGCTCGTCCCCGAGGGGATCGAGGGGCAGGTGCCCTACAAGGGCTCGGCCGGCACGGTCATCCACCAGCTGGTGGGCGGCCTGCGCGCGGCGATGGGCTACACCGGCAACCGCACCGTCGAAGAGATGCGCCGCAACTGCCAGTTCGTGCGCATTACCGGCGCCGGGCTGAAGGAAAGCCATGTGCACGACGTGCAGATCACCCGTGAATCGCCCAACTACCGGATCGGCTGATCCGGTGACGGCGGGCGGGGTCCCCTTGATGGCCGTTCCGGCCCTGGCGGCGCGCCGATGACCCCGGCCGCGCGGGTGGCCTCGGCCGCCGCGATCCTGGACCGGGTCGCGGGGGGCGAGCCTGCGGAACGGGCGCTGACCAACTGGGCGCGGTCCAACCGCTATGCCGGGTCGGGGGACCGCGCCGCGATCCGCGACCTGGTGTTCGGTGTCCTGCGCCGCTGGCGCAGTGCGGCGGCACATGGGGCCGCCCCCGACGTGACGCCGGACGCGGGTCAATGGGCCGACCATCGCCCCGATGGTCGCCGCCTGATGCTGGGCGATCTGGTGCAGACAGGCGAGGATCCGGCGGCCTTCTTCACCGGCGACCGCTTTGCCCTGGGGCCGCTGAGCGACGAAGAGACCGCTGCAATCGCCGATCCGCCCGCCATGGAGCGGGGCCAGCGCCTGGATTGCCCCGACTGGATGCTTCCCATTCTTGACGCCGACATGGGCGATCGGGCCGACGAGGTTCTGTTGACCCTGCGCGAGCGTTCGCCCGTCGGGCTGAGGGTCAACCTGGCGCGGATCAGTCGGGAGGAGGCCATCACGGCCCTGGCGCAGGAGGGGATCACCGCGCAGGCGCATCCCCTCTCGCCCTCGGCGCTGGTCGTCGATGGCTTTCCGCGCGGGCTGGCGGCCAAGGCGCCGCTGCGCGACGGGTTGATCGAGATGCAGGATCCGGCCTCGCAGGCGGTGGTCGATCTGCTGCCCCTCGATCCGGGGATGCGGGTGCTGGACTATTGCGCCGGGGGCGGCGGCAAGACCCTGGCCATGGCCGGCCGGGCACGGGCCGAGTTTCACGTCCATGACGCGGATCCGGGCCGGATGGCCGATCTCGCCCCCCGAGCCGAGCGCGCGGGCGTGCCCATCGCCGGGACCTGGGGGCCCGCCGCGCCGCCCGAAGGCGACTTTGATCTGGTCCTCTGCGACGCGCCCTGTTCCGGCAGCGGCGCCTGGCGCCGCTCGCCCGAGGGCAAGTGGGCCCTGACGCCCGCGCGTCTGGACGCGCTGCGCCAGATCCAGGGCGAGATCCTGGACAGGGCCGCGGCGCTGACACGCAAGGGCGGCACGCTGGCCTATGCGACCTGTTCGCTGTTGCGCGCCGAGAACGAGGAGGCGGTCGCCGCCTTCCTCTCCCGCGATGGCCGCTTCCGACAGACGGGGGGACGACGCTTCTCGCCGCTGGAGGGGGGCGACGGGTTCTTTGTCGCTATCCTTGAAAGACAATCTTAATCATTTAGTTGACGCGCAATCTTGATGTTGCGTTGCAACCCTCTTCCCGGGATCGCTGACAGGGCGGCCAAATTCGGTTAATTTTGCGTTAACCTTCCTGGGCGACACTCGTGCGGAGTTCGACGCTCATCCCCTCACGAGAGGCGCGTCCCGTGTCCCGATGGCCTGCCCATGCGTTTCTGCACGACCTGGCCCACCGGCTTGACCGGCGGTTGTGGGGACTGCTGGCGGCCTCGATTGCCCTGCTGGCCGGGGCGCATCTGCTGTCGGGGGGGCCGGCGCAGATGTTGATCTCGGCGGCGATGGTGCTGGCGATCCTGGCCTTCGTGCTGCGCCTGGTCCTCACGGCGGCGCCCCGGGTCGGGGACGTGGACGACGTGATCGACGCCACGCCGATCGACGCGGACCCCGGGGCCTGTGTCATCAGTGATGCCGAAGGGAACGTGGCCCTTCTGAATGCGGAGGCGCGCCGCCTTTTCGGTGAAGCCGATGGCGCCACCCTGTCCGACCTGCTGCGCGACGGGGTGGAGGATCGTGCGGCGGTGCTTTTCCGCCTGCGGGCAAGGGCCGGCAGCCGCGGCTCCGGGCAGGAGGATCTGCACTTTCGGGGTCGTCCGGCGCGGCTTTCGGTGCGGCACCTGTCGGGCGCGCGCCTGCTGTGGCGGCTGGACTGTCCCGGCGCGCCCGGGGCCGAGGTCGCCGAGTTTTCCGGCCCGCCCAATCCCGGCGACAATTGGGACATCCTTGAAAGCCTGCACATCGCCTATGTGAAGATAGCGGCCAACGGGCAGGTGATGCGGATGAACCCCCGCGCGGCCTCTTTGCTGGGGTGCCACGAAGGCGTCGGGGGGCTGCGCCTGTCGGACCTGGTCGAGGGGTTGGGCCGACCGGTTGCTGACTGGCTGGAGGCCGCCGCCAAAGGGCAGGGTGCCAGCAGCACCGAGGTCGTGCGCGCCCGCCGCCCGGAGCGGGAGACCTACCTTCAGGTTTCGCTCATTGCGGTGGACGAGGGGGACGAGGTCGTGGTCGCCGCCGTGCTGAACGACGCGACAGAGCTCAAGACCCTCGAGGCGCAGTTCGTCCAGTCCCAGAAGATGCAGGCGATCGGCCAGCTCGCGGGCGGCGTCGCCCATGACTTCAACAATCTTCTGACAGCGATTTCAGGATATTGCGACTTGTTGTTGCTGCGCCATGACATCGGCGATCCGGATTATGGCGACCTTCAGCAGATCGCCCAGAACGCCAACCGGGCCGCCAGCTTGGTGGGGCAGCTTCTGGCGTTTTCGCGCAAGCAGAACCTGCGGCCGCAGGTGCTGGACCTGCGCGACCTGCTGGATGACCTGACCCACCTGCTGAACCGGCTGGTGGGCGAGAAGACGGTCCTGTCGTTGCAGCACGACCCGGGCCTGCGGGCCATCCGCGCCGACCGGCGGCAACTGGAGCAGGTCATCATGAACCTGGTGGTCAACGCCCGCGACGCCATGCGCGATACTGGCGGCGAGATCACCGTCGCCACCGCGAACCTGTCCCTCCGCAGCCCCGAGGAGCGGGACCGCGCCAAGATCCCGCCCGGGGACTACGTGCGGGTGACGGTGACGGATACCGGCTCAGGCATCCCCGCCGACCGCCTGCAAAAGATATTCGAGCCGTTCTACACCACCAAGAAATCGCGCGAGGGAACGGGGCTGGGCCTGTCGACGGCCTACGGTATCGTCAAGCAGACGGGCGGCTTCATCTTTGCCGACAGCGTCGTAGGCCGTGGCACGACCTTCTCGATCTACCTGCCGGCCGCCTCGGCCGAGGAGGCCCGGGCCGCCCGCAGCGCCGGGCCGGAGGCCGGCGGCCCGACAGCCGCTGACGGGCGGCGGATCGAACAGGCGCCCTCGGCCGACGGCGTCGTGCTGCTGGTCGAGGATGAGGCACCCGTGCGCGCCTTCGCCTCCCACGCGCTGCGGCTGCGCGGGTATACGGTGCTGGAAGCTGCCAATGCCGAGGAGGCGCTTTTCATGCTTGAGGATGACGACCTGCGGGTGGATCTCTTCGTCTCGGACGTGATCATGCCGGGGATGGACGGGCCAAGCTGGGTGCGCAAGGCGCTGGAAAAGCGGCCCGGGGTGGGGACGGTCTTCGTGTCGGGCTATGCCGAGGAATCCTTTTCCGACGACCAGCGCCAGATCCCCAACTGCGTCTTCCTCCCCAAACCCTTCTCATTGGCAGAGCTGACGCGCACCGTGGGGCAGCAGTTGGGCTGAGGCGAAGGCCCGGCCCCTGTGCCGGCCCGGGTCACTCTTCTTCGGCGCCGGCCTCTGCGGGGCCCAGCATCAACCGCCCGCCTGCGGTGCGCAGGGCGTCGTGGATCGCATAGTCGCGTTCCAGATGGGCGCGCAGGCGGTCCTCCAACTCCAGGGGCAGGGGCGTCTGGGCGGGGGGTGAGCCGTTCTGCCGCTTCAGCCGGACCGGCACGCCCAGACGTTCCTCGAAGAACTCGGTCAGAAGGTGCAGCGCCTCGTAGGCAAAGAGGTGGGTGATCCCGACCTCGCCCTTCAGATCCATGAAGAAATGCTGGCTGCCGACGTTGCTGCGCGGCGGGGGCGCGTCGGACAGGTATTCCTCGATGAAGCGGGCATAGGGGATATCGCGTGTGGAATTGCGATGACCCGACAGCTCGTCGCGCTGGCGATACCGGTACCAGCTTGCGATCCAGGACGCGGGTTCGCGCATCACGGCGACGGTTTCCCAGGCGCGCGGCTCGACCCGGTCCAGCAGGGGGCGCACGAAGGTCTCGAACCGGTAGAGGTGTGAGTGCTTCAGCCCCGGCGGATTGCGGAACACCGCGTCGGCGTGGGGGTCCAGCGCGGCGTGGATCGCGGTGGTCCCGGTCTTGGGGGTGGCCAGGTAGACCAGGGAATGTTTCCAGAAAACAAGCATTTGGATCCAATCGCGCCCGGTGCATTGCCGTTGCAACGGATCATTAACCCCCGGGCGCGCAAGATCAATAGCGAGAATTCGACTTGAAATGTTCCCGTTTCGGTCCCATAACATCCAGAACAAGAGGCGAACATCGGCAGTTGTTGCCGCCCCCCTCGGGGTGTGAAATAAGGAAACCAACCAATGGCCAGCGCAGATCTTCTCACCATGACAAGCAAGACTTCCCCCGACAAGCAGAAGGCCCTGGACAGCGCGCTCGCGCAGATCGAGCGGCAGTTCGGCAAAGGCTCGATCATGAAGCTGGGCGCCGACAACCCGGTGCAGGAGATCGAGGCCACTTCGACTGGCTCTCTGGGGCTGGATATCGCCCTGGGCATCGGCGGCATCCCCAAGGGGCGCATCGTCGAGATCTACGGCCCCGAAAGCTCGGGCAAGACCACGCTGACGCTGCATTGCGTGGCGGAAGAACAGAAAAAGGGCGGCGTCTGCGCCTTTGTCGATGCCGAGCATGCCCTTGATCCGCAATATGCCAAGAAGCTGGGCGTCGACCTGGACGAGTTGCTGATCTCGCAGCCCGACACCGGCGAGCAGGCGCTTGAGATCGTCGACACGCTGGTGCGTTCGGGGGCCGTCAACATGGTCGTCGTCGACAGCGTCGCGGCCCTGACGCCGAAGTCCGAGCTTGAGGGCGAGATGGGCGATTCCAGCGTCGGCGTCCACGCCCGCCTGATGAGCCAGGCGATGCGCAAGCTGACCGGGTCGATCAGCCGCTCCAAGTGTACCGTCATCTTCATCAACCAGATCCGCATGAAGATCGGCGTCATGTTCGGCAGCCCCGAGACGACGACGGGCGGCAACGCGCTGAAATTCTACAGTTCGGTTCGTCTGGACATCCGCCGCATCGGCGCCATCAAGGACCGCGACGAGGTGGTCGGCAACACCACCAAGGTCAAGGTCGTCAAGAACAAGGTGGCCCCGCCGTTCAAGCAGGTGGAATTCGACATCATGTATGGCGAAGGCATCTCGAAGATGGGCGAGCTTCTGGACCTGGGCGTCAAGGCCGGCGTGGTCGAGAAGTCGGGCAGCTGGTTCAGCTATGGCGATGAGCGCATCGGTCAGGGCCGCGAGAATGCCAAGGCCTTCCTGAAGGCCAACAACCGCATCGCCCTGTCGATCGAGGACAAGATCCGCGCCGCCCACGGGCTGGAATTCGACATGCCCCCCGAAGAGGCGGGCGACGACGTGGTCGAGGCCTGATCGCCCTTCGTCCAGCCCACGCGGGAGGGACGGGGACAAGCAGACGTGACAAGTTTACAGGGGCCGGCACCGCAGTGTCGGCCCTCTTGCTGTGGACAGGCCCCAGCCGCAGGGATAAACGTGTCGCGATATACGTTTCCCAGATCGCCGGGCCCCCCAGCGCCCGCCGCTCGAAAGCCCGAGAAGTCAGCCGCCATGCCCAGCCTGAACGAGATCCGATCCACCTTCCTGAACTACTTCGAACGCCAGGGTCACCAGGTCGTGCCCAGCTCTCCGCTGGTGCCGCGCAACGACCCGACGCTGATGTTCGCCAACTCGGGCATGGTGCAGTTCAAGAACCTGTTCACGGGGGTCGAAAAGCGCGACTACACCCGCGCCACCACGGCCCAGAAATGCGTGCGCGCCGGCGGCAAGCACAACGACCTGGACAACGTGGGCTATACCGCCCGGCACCACACCTTCTTTGAGATGCTGGGGAATTTCAGCTTCGGCGATTATTTCAAGAACGAAGCCATCCCCTTCGCATGGGAGATGATCACCAAGGAGCTGGACATCCCCAAGGACCGGCTGGTCGTCACCGTCTACCACGACGATGACGAGGCCGCCGAGATCTGGAAGAAGGTCGCGGGCATTTCGGACAACCGGATTATTCGCATCGCCACCGACGACAATTTCTGGATGATGGGGCCGACCGGGCCCTGCGGACCCTCGTCCGAGATCTTCTTCGACCACGGCGACCACATCTGGGGTGGCCCTCCGGGCAGCCCCGAGGAGGATGGTGACCGCTTCGTCGAGATCTGGAACCTGGTCTTCATGCAATATGAGCAGTTCGAGGACGGCACCCGTGAGCCGCTGCCGAACCAGTCCATCGACACCGGCATGGGGATCGAACGGGTGGCGGCCCTGTTGCAGGGCACCAACGACAACTATGCGACCGACCTCATGCGCTCGCTGATCGAGGCTTCGGCCCACGCCACCTCGACCGACCCCGATGGGCCCGGCAAGACCCATCACCGGGTGATCGCCGATCACCTGCGCTCGACCTCGTTCCTGATTGCCGACGGGGTGATGCCGTCGAACGACGGGCGCGGCTATGTCCTGCGCCGGATCATGCGCCGCGCCATGCGTCACGCGCATCTGCTGGGCTCGCAGGATCCGGTGATGCACCGTCTGGTGCCGGCGCTGGTGCAGCAGATGGGCGCCGCTTACCCCGAGCTGGGCCAGGCCCAGGCGCTGATCCAGGAGACCCTGCGCGCCGAGGAGACCCGTTTCAAGCAGACGCTTGAGCGCGGCCTGCGCCTGCTGGACGACGAGCTGTCGGACCTGCCCGAGGATGCGCCGCTGCCGGGCGAAGCTGCCTTCAAGCTTTACGACACCTTCGGCTTTCCGCTGGACCTGACCCAGGACGCCCTGCGTGAAAAGGGCCGCAGCGTCGATACCGATGGCTTTGACGCCGCCATGGCCGAACAGAAGGCCAAGGCGCGCGCCGCCTGGTCCGGTTCGGGCGAGACGGCGGATGCCTCTCTTTGGTTCGATCTGGCCGAAAAGCACGGCACGACCGAGTTCCTGGGCTATGACACCGAAGTGGCCGAGGGCCAGTTGCTGGCCATCGTGCGCGATGGTGCCGCGGTGAAGACGGCCGAGGCCGGCCAGGAGGTGCAGTTCGTCCTGAACCAGACACCGTTCTACGCCGAATCGGGCGGCCAGGTCGGCGACCAGGGCGAGATCCGCACCGAAACGGGCGCCGCCCGCATCACCGACACCCGCAAGACCGCCGGTGTCTTCATCCACATGGGCCAGGTTACCGAGGGCACGATCGAGACGGGGCAGGGCGCCGAGCTGGAGGTGGACCACTCCCGCCGCAGCGCCATCCGCGCCAACCACTCGGCCACGCACCTGCTGCACGAGGCCCTGCGCCGGACGCTGGGCGATCATGTGGCGCAGCGCGGATCGCTCAACGCCCATGACCGGCTGCGGTTCGATTTCAGCCACGGCAAGGCCCTGAGCCGCGAAGAGCTGGATCAGGTCGAGACCGAGGTGAACGAGTTCATCCGCCGCAACGAAAAGGTCGAGACTCGCATCATGACCCCCGACGACGCCCGCGCGATCGGCGCGCAGGCGCTTTTCGGCGAGAAATACGGCGACGAGGTGCGCGTGGTCTCGATGGGCTCGCTGTCGGGTTCGGGCAAGGGCGCCTCGGGCGATACCTATTCGCTGGAGCTTTGCGGCGGCACGCACGTTCGCCAGACCGGCGACATCGGCATGTTCGTCCTGCTGGGCGACAGCGCCTCAAGCTCGGGCGTGCGGCGGATCGAGGCCCTGTCGGGGGCCGATGCCTTCCGCTACCTGGCCGATCAGGGCAAGCACCTGTCGGACGCAGCATTGGCCCTGAAGGCCCGGCCCGACGAGGTGCCCGAGCGTGTCCGCGCCCTGCTGGATGAGCGCAAGGCGCTGACCAACGAGCTGGCGCAGCTGCGGCGTGAACTGGCGATGGGTGGCGGTGGCGCCGGCGGCGCGGCGCAGCCCGAGGCGCAGGAGGTCAACGGCATCCGCTTTGCGGCCCATGTGGTCAATGGCGTCACCGGCAAGGATCTTCCGGCGCTGGTGGACGAGCACAAGGCGCGGCTGGACAGCGGCGCGGTACTGCTGATCGCCGACACCGGCGGCAAGGCGGCCGTGGCCGCGGGCGTCACCAAGGACCTGACCGACCGGCTGTCGGCGGTGGATCTGGTTCGCGCGGCGGTGGCCGAACTGGGCGGGAAGGGCGGCGGCGGCCGGCCCGACATGGCCCAGGGCGGCGGCCGCGACACGGCCAATTCCGATGCCGCGATCGCCGCGGCACGCAGCCACCTGGAGACGATCTGATGGGCGCTTTGTGGATTTCCCATGTCGAGGTGACGGATGCCGAGGCCTACGGCCGCTATGCCGCCATCGCGACCGAGGCCATCGCCGAACACGGCGGCGTCTTCATCGCACGCGGCGGGCGTTACGTGCAGATGGAGGGGCGGGACCGGCCGCGCAACGTGGTGGCGCGCTTTCCCAGCTTCGAGGCGGCGGTGGAATGCTACAATTCCGACCGCTACCAGGAGGCGCTGAGCCATGCGCGCAACGCCTCGGACCGCGACCTCGTGATCGTCGAGGAGGCGCCGCAGGGCTGAGCCGCGGGGCCCATCTTCGGGCCGGCCGGGGCTCTGCCCCGGACCCCGGGATATTTTCACGACAATGAAGTGGGCTGGCGCGCATGAACGGCATGCGGTGGGGTCCTGCAGACATGTTTAGGGCCGCCCCTTGGGGCGGCCCTTTTCGCGGGTCGGCGAGGTCGGGGCTTAGCCGACCAATGCCTTGTTGAGGTTCTCGTCGATCTTCTCAAGGAAGCCCTCGGTGGTCAGCCATTTCTGGTCGGGGCCGACCAGCAGCGCCAGATCCTTGGTCATGAAGCCCGATTCCACCGTGTCGACGACGACCTTCTCGAGGGTATCGGCGAAGCGCATCAGCTCGGCGTTGTTGTCGAGCTTGGCGCGGTGCTTGAGGCCGCCAGTCCAGGCGTAGATCGAGGCGATGGAGTTGGTCGAAGTGGCCTCGCCCTTCTGGTGCTGGCGGTAGTGGCGGGTGACGGTGCCATGGGCGGCCTCGGCCTCGACGACCTTGCCATCGGGGGTCATCAGCTGCGAGGTCATCAGGCCGAGCGAGCCGAAGCCCTGGGCCACGGTGTCGGACTGCACGTCGCCGTCGTAGTTCTTGCAGGCCCAGACGAAGCCACCCGACCATTTCATCGCGGCGGCGACCATGTCGTCGATCAGGCGATGTTCGTAGGTGATGCCGGCGGCCTTGAACTTGTCGGCGAATTCCTCGTCGTAGACCTTCTGGAAGAGATCCTTGAAGCGGCCGTCATAGACCTTGAGGATGGTGTTCTTGGTGGACAGATACACCGGCCAGCCCAGAGTGAGCCCGTAGTTCATCGAGGCGCGGGCGAAGTCGATGATCGACTGGTCGAGGTTGTACATGCCCATGGCGACGCCGGCCGCGGGGGCGTCGTAGACGTCCTTCTCGATGACGGTGCCGTCCTCGCCCACGAATTTCATCGTCAGCTTGCCCTTGCCGGGGAAGGTGAAGTCGGTGGCGCGGTACTGGTCGCCGAAGGCGTGACGGCCGATGACGATGGGCTGGGTCCAGCCCGGCACAAGGCGCGGCACGTTGCGGCAGATGATCGGGGCGCGGAAGACGACGCCGCCCAGGATGTTGCGGATGGTGCCGTTGGGGCTGCGGTACATGCGCTTGAGGCCGAATTCCTCGACCCGGCCCTCGTCAGGGGTGATGGTGGCGCATTTCACGCCGACGCCGATCTCCTTGATCTTCTCGGCGGCGTCCACGGTGATCTGGTCGTCGGTGCGGTCACGCTCTTCGATGCCCAGGTCGTAGTAGAGCAGATCGACGTCGAGATAGGGCAGAATGAGTTTCTTCTTGATGAAATCCCAGATGATGCGGGTCATCTCGTCGCCGTCGAGCTCGACGATGGGGTTCTCGACCTTGATCTTGGACATGGGGCTAGGCCTTCCTTGGGTGAATCAACTGAGCGGTTGATACCCCATGACCGGAAGGCATGGAAGATAGTATGCGAAGGTATACAGCTCTTTTTCCCTGATTCCGGCCCCCTGCGGCGATAGGCGCGGCCCGGGGTGGGGTGTCGCCGGGCCTTGGGCCAGAGCGGGCGCGGGTGTCAGGCCCCGGGCACGCGGGCGCCGGGGGCCGTCGGTGTCGGGTGCGCCGGGGCGGGCCGAGGTCAGTCGGCCGACTGCTCGGCTTCTTCGCGCGCGGCCTGGCGGATCGTCTCCTCGATCCGGGCGCAGGCCCGGGCCAGGGATTCGGCGATCCGCTCGGGCGGGGCGTCGACGATGCGGTGGCGCGGGCCGCCCACCGACAGGCCCAGCACCATGCCGTTGACGACGACAGGGCAGGCCACTGCGGCGAGGTCGCTGTCGCTTTCGCCAATGTTCTCGGCCCAGCCGCGGTCGGCACCCTCGATGATGATCGCTTCCAGCGCCTCGGCGTTGGCCGGGGTGTCGGGGGTGAGCGCCTGGAACCGCATCCGCTTCATCGCGGCGGCCCGCCGCTCGGGCGAGACCGCGGCCAGGATCGCCCGGCCGATCGAGTTGGCGTGGGCCGGGCGGCTGGTGCCGGCGCCGGGGGCGTAGCGCACCGGCTGTCGCGAGGGCGAGACATGCAGGTAGATCACCCGCGCGCCGCGCAATGTGCCGAGGACGACGGTTTCGTCCAGTTCGTCGCGCAGGGCGTCCATCTGCATCAGGACGCCGGGGGTGACGGGATCGTTGGCGGTGATCTCGGAGGCCACCTGCATCAGCCGGCCCGTCGGGTAGACCGGCCCTTCGCCGCGCGGGGGCACAAGGTAGCCGCGTTCCTCGAGGCAGTGCAGCAGTTCGGCGCATTCGGGCGACGGAATGCCTGTCGCCTCGGACAGCTCGTCCAGGGTCGCGGGGCGCCCCAGTTCGGCGAAGGCTTCGAAAATATCCAGCGTGTTCTCGGCTGTTTTGACACTCATTACTCACTCATCCCCTTTATCGGCGGGCGCCTGTATGCCCCGGCCCTTGCCCCCACATTGGCACGGGACGGGGCCGGGATTCCATGGCGAAGATTGCCCCGGGCGGCACGGGAACCACACGGGCGTTGCAGATCGGCACGGGGGCGGGCCAGGGAATAGCCCGCCAGCCATTTTCGGCTCAGCCGTCTGCGCGCCAGGGGCCACCGGCATCGGGCACGAAGGTTTCCAGCGCCGCGGCGACGGTCACATGCTCGTGGCCGCCGAGGGGATCGGTGATGGCGAGGCCGCCGACACAGGGCCGGATCACCACCTTGCCCCATGGGCCGGCCTCGAGCATGTTGCGCAGGGCGTCGAGGTTGGCGGCGTAGGGATCGGGCAGGCCCAGTCCGACACGCAGCTCGGCCCGGCCGGGATCGAGGTCCAGCGTCTCGAAAATGCGCAGATCGGCGCCCTGGCGGGCATTCTCGATCGCGGCGCGGGCGGCGGCGGTGGCGTCGCCTTCGCTGTCGGTGCCCTGGCCCATCTGGATCAGCAGGCGCTTCATCTCGCTCATGACCCGTTCTCCTTGCCCTGTGCGGCACTATCCATGTCGAAGCTGACGATGATGGCGCAATTGGCGATCAGGGTCGCGCCGTTGCCGTCGGGCTTGGGCGTGTCGAGGCCGCCATGGCGGGCCCGGATCTCGGGCGCGCCGTAAGGAAAGATCCCTTTCAGCGCCTCGGTGTCCACCGCCTCGGGCTTCTGGACGCCGATCTCCACCTCGATGCGCATGTCGTCGCGGGCAAAGCCGAACAGCTCGGCCAGGGTGAGCGAGTTGCGCCACAGGGCGTTCTCGACCGCCCGGCGCGCGGCCTGGGTGTAGTCCTGCCGGCGCAGGGAGGTTCCCATGCCGTATTCGATGACCATTCTCTTGCGGGGCATCCGTGTTCCTCCGGGATAGATGTGGACGGGCCGGGGCCCGATCACTCGTGCAGGGGCAGCACCTTGGCGACCGCGGGGCGCGCGAGCATGCGATCGTAATGGGCGCGCAGGGCCGGGAAATCGTCGATGTTGGCGCCGTCGGCGATGATCCAGCGGCAGGCCAGGAAAAGGTAGGGGTCGCAGATCGAGTAGTTGTCGCCCAGCACCCATTCGCCGCGCAGGAAATGGTTTTGCATCATCTCGGCGCAATCGGTCATGTTCTGGGCGACCTTGGATTTCATCGACTCGATCGCCGCCGCATCGTCGGTCCAGCGGTGGCCGCGCACCCGGTGGGCGTGGGCCACGTGCACCGTGGCACAGACGTAGCTGTTGAATTCCTGCGCGCGGGCAAGGGTGAAGGGATCGCTGGGGATCAGCCCGGCCTCGGGGTTGGTCTGGCCCAGGTAGGTCAGGATGGCGGGCGCCTCGGTCAGGATGCCATCGGGCGTCACCAGGGCGGGCACGCGGCCGCGCGGGTTGACCTCAAGGTAGTCGGACGACTGCTGCTCGTTGGCGGCGAAATCGACGCGCCGGACCTCGTAGGGGGCGCCGATCTCCTCCAGCACGATATGGGGGGGAAGGGCGGCGGTGCCCTTGGCGTAGAAAAGAATGTTCATGGCTGGTGTTCCTGGGTCATTGGAGCGTGGGAATTCCGAAGCGTTCGATCCGGTTTTAGGGGCCCCGGGGCGGCGTGTCATCGTCTGTCATCGCATCTTCATAGGTTCAGGTCCCGGCCTGGCTGCGGCTGCGGGACAGGGCGAGGGTGCGGTAACGCGCGATCTCGGGGGGCAGCGCCTCGATCCCGAGGCCGGGGGCATCGGACAGGGCGACCGCGCCCTCGACCGGCACCGGGTCGGCGCCCGGGAAGGCATCGCGCAGGGGGTTTGGGTTCACGTCCATCTCCAGCGCGCCCGGCCCGCCGACCGCTGCCAGCAGGTGGGCCGAGGCCAACAGGCCGATGCCGCCGCCCAGAAAATGCGGGCAATAGCTGTGCCCGGCGGCGACGGCGGCGCGCCCGGCGATCAGGCAACCCGTCACACCGCCCCACTTGGCGACATCGGGCTGGATCACAGCGAGGGTGCCCGAGGCGGTGGCGGCGGCGAAATCCGCCGCGCCCGCGATGTTCTCGCCCGCCGCCAGCGGGTGGGGAATGGCGCGGGACAGACGCTGCCAATGCTCATCGGGGCTGTCGGCGGCGATCGGCTCTTCCAGCCAGCGCAGGGGAAGGCCGGCGGTCGCCTCTCCGAAGGCCAGCGCCTCGTCGAGCGTCCAGGCCTGGTTGGCATCGGTCATCAGGCTCTCGCCCGGCTCCAGCATCCCGCATAGCGTTTCCAGCAGCGCGGGTTCAGACGCATCAAAGCCGATCTTGACCTTGAAGGCCCGGTGTCCCCGGGCGCGCTCCCGGGGGAGGGTGCGGGTCCCATCGGCCACGTGGATGCCGCTGGCGTAGGCCGGAACGCGGGCGGGGCCCGGGGCATCGCCGTCAGCCGCCAGGTGGCGCCACAGGGCCAGGCCCGCGCGCCGGGCGTCCATGTCGTGCATGGCGGTGTCGAGCCCGGCCAGCACATGGGCGAAGGGCCCCCATTCGCCGCATTGCAGGGCGCGGATGCGGGTGGCCCGGTCCAGATGGTGCCAGAGGTCGCCGGGCGCTTCGGGCCGCTGCCCCAGCACCAGGTCCGAGATATCCTCGATCAGCAGGCGCGCGCGATGCTCGGCCCCGGCGGCAGGCCAATTGGCAAAGATCTCGCCCCAGCCGAAAGCGCCGTCGCTGTCGGTCAGGCGCACGAAGACGCCCGGGCGGCTGGTCATGATCCCGAAGGAGGTCGAGACCGGGGCGCTGATGGGCACCCGGTGGCAGAAGACCTCGACATGCTCGATGGTGGGGGTGGGCATCACAGGAACTCCCTTGCCAGCAGGACCAGCCCGGACAGGAACATCATCGCGATCAGCAGGCGGCGGAACTGGCCGTCGCTGAGCCGCTTGAAGACCATGATGCCGACCTGCGCAAAGACCATCGTCACCGGCAGCGCCACCATGATCCGCAGCAATGCCTGCGCGTCATAGGCGCCCTGAAGCGCGAAGGCCCCCGTGGTCAGGGCCAGAACGGTCACGTTGAAGGGTTGTAGAACCGCGCGCGTCTCGGATTTCGTCCAGGGCCGCATCGAAAGATACATGGTCGGCAAGGAGCCCGAGAGCGAGGCCGCGCCGCCCAGGATACCGCCGAAGAAGCCGATCACCCCTTCGATCACCGGCGCCGGACGCTCGAACTTGGGCAAGGAGCGGCGCAAGGTGAAGAACCCGCCGTAAAGCAATAGAAACGCACCGATGAATATCTTTAGGCTGCGGGCGTCCAGCACGGTCAGCAGGGCCACCCCCAGCGGAATGCCGAAGATCGCCGGCAGCAGGAAACGCGCCAGGCGGCGGGGGTTTTCCAGCATCGAGTGACGCACGATCCAGACCCCCTGAAGGCCCGACAGGACCGACATCACCACCGCGATCGCGACCGCCTCGACCGGGGTCATGATCTGAAGCCAGAAGCCCAGGGCGAAAAGCGCGGTGCCAAAGCCCGCCAGCCCGTTGATGAACCCGCCCGCGGCCGCGCCGGCGGCCAGCAGCATCAGGAACGAGGGGCCGAGGTCGAAGACCGCGCTCATGCGGCGGAGCGTCCGGGCCGGAAGCGACCGGCGCGCACCGCGTCCAGCAACGAGCGGTGGGCCTCTTCAACGCCGCGCATGCGCAGGTTGCCGGCCATGCTGATCATCCCGAGGATCCGCGCCGGTGCGTCAGGGCCCAGCGGAATGCGCCGGAGGGGCAGGGGGTTCATGCTTTGCACCGAGGGACGGGGCACGATCGACACCCCCAGGTCCCCGGCCACCATCGAGGAGATGGCCTCGAGCGATTCGAGCTCCATGCTTTCGTTCACCTTGATATTGCGCTCCTGAAGCCAGTTTTCGATCATGCCGCCGACAACCGCGTTGCGCGAGAAGCGGATGAAGGGGTTGTTCTGCAGAAGCTCGATCGGATCGTTGCTTTGCTTGCAGTCCGAGACCAGCAGTTCCAGCGGCTCCTGCGCGACCTCGGCCCAGATGTGGTTGCGCGGGATCACCAGGGGCCGCGAGACGATGGCCCCGTCCAGCGTGCCCCGCTCGACCTGGGGCAGAAGCTCGTTCGTCAGGCCCGGCACGACGGCGACGTGAAGTTCGGGGTAGGTTTCCTTGAGTAGAGAAATGGCCAGGGGCAGCATCGCCGTCAGCAATGTCGGCAGCGCCCCCAGTGTCAGCGTGCCCTTCAACCCGTCATCGCCCACGACCGAGGGCACCAGGTTGTCATAGGCCGCCACGATCTCCTTGGCCTTGGCCACGATGGCGCGGCCGACAGGGGTCAGTTCGGGTGTGCGCTTGGTCCTGTCGAAAAGGGCGATCTGCCACTCCTGCTCCAGCGCCTTCATCTGCTGGCTGACGGCCGCGTGCGTGACGAAAACCGCGTCTGCCGCGGCGCTGAAGGTCCCGTTCTGCTCTACCGCGATCAAGGTCTTCAGCATTCTGATCGACATGGGGACCTATCCAGAAGTGTAAGCGTTGCTTTCGGAAATTGTAACAAATTTCCTATATCTACAAGAAAGACTTACCAATAGTCTTTGTCAAGGATTACGGATTGCAGAAAGTTTGGCGGGAGTCTCAAGCTGGTGCAGAATCTTCGTGATTCACAGGGAGGAAGATAATGAAATTGCTCAAGTTCGGAGCGGTCGGTGCCCTTGCGCTCGGCCTCGCGTCTACCGCCGCCTTGGCGGAATATCCTGAACGTCCGATCAACATGGTCATCCCCTACGGGGCGGGCGGTGCGACCGATATCTCGGCCCGCACCATCGCAGAGCCCCTGGGCCAGGCGGTCGGCAAGCCGCTGGTGATGGCCAACGTGACCGGGGCCGGTGGCGCCACCGGATCGGTGGCCGTCCAGAACGCAAAACCCGACGGTTACACCATGCTCTTCGCGCGCGTGGGGTCCCACTCGGTCAACCCCGCGATGAAGGCGACGCTGCCCTACACGCTGGACGATTTCCGCTTCGTCACGGTCTACGAGATCAACCCCGTGGCCTGCGCCGTGCGTCCCGACAGCGGCATCGAAAGCATGGACGACCTGATCGCCAAGGTGAACGAGGGCGGCGTCAGCTTCTCGTCCTCGGGCGTGGGTTCGTTGCTGCACCTGGCCGGTGTCATGGTGCTGCGCGAATTCGGCGTGGAGAACCCGCTCGACGCGGCGACCCACATCCCGCAGAAGGGCGGCGGCGAGGCCGCGACGGCCGTGCTCAACGGCACCGCGACCTTCATCTGTACCAACTCCTCGGCGCTGGCCAGCTTCGTGGCGAACGATCAGCTCAAGCCGATCCTGATCACCACCAAGGAGCCGGTCGTCGGTTTCGACGCGCCGACCGCCGCCGATCTGGGCAAGCCCAACCTGCACCAGCTGGTCGGCTGGACCGGCATCGCGGGCCCCAAGGGCCTGCCCGATGACGTGGCCGACAAGTGGGGCAAGTGGATGGCCGAGGCCGTCGACGCTGGCGATTTCCGCGAGAAGATGGAAAGCCGCGGTTCGGTCATCGAACTGATGAGCCCGGAGGATGCCAACGCCTTCATCAAAAGCCAGTACGAGACCTTCCGCGCCCTCGTGGATGACCTTGGAATGCGCATCGAAGGCTGATCGGCGAATCCAGTACGGGGGGCCGGTTCGCCCGGCCCCTTTCTGCCTTCCTGGGGAGGGGACATGCAGAACATTCACCGCCAGACGATCATCGGAGGCGTCGCCATCCTGCTGGCGCTGTTTCTGGTCTTCGTGGCGATACCGAACTGGGTCTACGCGCCCAGCAACGTGCGAAAACTGGTGCTTTCACCACTTTTCTGGCCTTATGCGCTGGCGCTGCTGACCCTGCTGGTCGGCCTGGGCCTGGTGTTCACGGGCATGCGTTCGGACGAGCGGCTTGAGCCCGATCCCGCAGAGATGCCGGGCGGGTTCTTCCGGCTGGCGATCATGGCCGTGATCATGGTCATCTACATGGCCGGCCTGCCGCGCCTCGGCATGGTGTGGACCTCGATGCTGGCTTTCGCGGCGACCGCCTTTCTGGTGCGGACCCGCCATCCCAAGACCGCGCTGATCTGCGCGATCGTCATTCCCCTGCTGCTTTACGCCTTCTTCGCCCATGTGGCCGGCGTCGCAATTCCGCAGGGTCTTCTGGTGAGGTTGCCGTGAGCTTGATGGACAGCATTCTCGCGGGCCTGTCGCTGGTCGGCAACCTCGAGTCCTTCCTGGCGCTGTTTGCCGGTGTCGTGATCGGCACCATCGGCGGCGCCATCCCGGGCATGTCGGCCACCATGGCGGTGGCTCTGACCTTGCCCTTCACCTTCGCTATGCAGCCCATCACCGGCATCCTGATGCTGCTGGGTGTCTACAAGGGCGGCATCTTCGGCGGGTCGATCCCGGCGATCCTGATCAAGACGCCGGGCACGCCGGCCTCCAGCGCCACGGTGCTTGACGGCTACCCGATGGCCGAGAAGGGCGAGGCCGGGCGCGCCCTTGGCATGGCGCTTTGGGCGTCCTGCACGGCCGACGTGATCTCGAACCTGTCGCTGATCCTGTTTGCGGGGTTCCTGGCCTCCTTCGCGCTGAACTTCGGCCCGCCCGAATTCTTCACGCTGATCCTCTTTTCGCTGACGATCATCGCCGGTGTTTCGGGGCGCAGCCTGCTGCGCGGGGCGTTCTCGGCGATGCTGGGGCTGTTGCTGGCAACGGTCGGGCTGGACCTGATCTACGGGACCAACCGCTTCACCTTCGGCAATCCCAACATGATGGGCGGGCTGAACTTCATCGCGGTGCTGATCGGCCTTTTCGCCATCCCCGAGATCCTGTCGATGGTCTGGGATCCCAAGGGCAACGACGGCACGGCGCGAAAGCTGGGCCGCAACTGGGTCACCTGGGCCGACTACAAGGCTTCTTTCCGCTCGATCGTGCGCGGCTCGTTCATCGGGGTCTTCTTGGGATCGATTCCGGGGATCGGGGCGGCGCCATCGGCCTTCCTGTCCTACAGCGAGGCGCGGCGCAAATCCAAGAACCGGGACAATTTCGGCAAGGGCGAGATCGAGGGTGTCGCCGCCGCCGAGGCCGGCAACAACGGTGTCGCGGGGGCCACGCTGATCCCGCTGCTGGCGCTGGGTGTGCCGGGCGACGTGATCACCGCGATCATCATCGGCGCCTTCATGGTCCACGGGCTTCAGCCCGGCCCGATGATGTTCATCATGAACGTCGACATCATCTACGGCCTCTTCATCGGCCTGATCGTCAGCTCGGTCTTCCTGTTCTTCGTCGGTTCGGCGGCGATCCGGGGATTCCGCTATGTCGCCGACATCCCGCGCGGGGTGCTGGTGCCGGGGGTGCTGATCCTGTGCGTCTATGGCGTTTTCGCGGTCAACAACAACATCTTCGACGTGGGTGTGATGTTCGTGATGGGCTGGGTTGGCTATCTGATGATGCGCAACGAGATCCCGGCCGCGCCCTTCCTGATCGCCTTCATCCTCGGTCCGCTGCTGGAGGACAATTTCCGCCAGTCGATGCTGATGTCAGGCTCGAACCCGCTGATCCTGTTCCGCGGGCCGATCACCTGGTTCTTCTGGGGGCTGACGGCGATCACGGTCGTCGCCATCGTGCGCGCGGGCTACCGCGCCACCCGGCAGCTTCGCAAGCGCGAGGCCAGGGCCGCCGACGCCCGCTGACCCCGCTGACGCGATGCGCCGGGCCCCTTGGGGCCCTGTGCCGCGCGAAGGTTTCACAATCCGACCCGGGGACGGGGCCGGCCGCCGAGGGTGGCCGCCGCCCCGGTCCGGCGGGGCCGGGCAAGGCCCGCCCCGATCCACATGACAAAGGAGACCGCCTTGAACCGAGGAGCCGACCTTCTGGTGCAATCGCTCGCCCGGGCGGGCGTGGACACGATCTACAGCCTGTCGGGAAACCAGATCATGCCCGTTTACGATGCCTGCCTCAGCGCGGGGATCGAGATCATCCACACCCGTCACGAGGCCGCCGCCGTCTTCATGGCCGAGGCCCACGCCCAGCTGACCGGCGGGGTCGGGGTGGCGCTGGTGACCGCGGCGCCGGGGGCCGCGAACGCCATCGGCCCGCTTTACACCGCGCGCCAGTCCGAAAGCGCCGTGCTGCTGCTGACGGGGGACTCGCCCCTGGCCCTCGACGGTCGGGGGGCGTTCCAGGAGATGGACCAGGTGGCGATGAGCGCGCCGCTGACCAAGGCCTCGCGCCGCGCCATGCGCGCTGACGATCTGGGCGAGGGGCTGGCCGATCTGATCCGCCTGTCGCTCTCGGGGCGGGCGGGGCCGGTGCACATGGCACTGCCGTTCGACGTGCTGGAAGCCGATAGCGGCGATGCCACCGCGCCTGAGGCCGCGGCCTTCCGCCCCGAGCCGCCGGCGATGCCACCCGCCGATGCCGAGGCGATCATCGCCGCCCTGCGCGCCGCCCGCCGCCCGCTGGTCATCACCGGCCCCTCGCTGTCGGAAACCCGGCGCGGCAGCCTGACCCGCGACCTGGCGGAGGCGCTGGACGCGCCCGTGATCGTCATGGAAAGCCCGCGCGGCCTGCGCGACCCGGCGCTTGGCGACGTTGCCCTGTCCTTCGCCAAGGCGGATCTGGTGGTGTCGCTGGGCAAGCCGGTGGATTTCACCAGCAATTTTGGTCGCGGCGCCCCCAAGGCCCGCTGGATTGTCGTTGATCCGGATGCCGAGGCCCGAGAGCGCGCCGTCCGCAATCTGGGCGAGGCGCTGGAGGCCACGTTCGATGCCTGGCCCGCCGTTGCCGCCGCGACCCTGATCGAACGGGCGGGGCAGGAGGATGTCACGGCCGGGCCCAATCGCCACGGCTGGTGCACCGAGGTCGCGATGAAATGCGCCGGACGGCATGAGCCCGAGGGTGCCGAGGGTGCGGAAGAAGACAACGCGCAGGCGGCCAGCGATCGCGACGGAGATGGCCAGCCCATCCGCCCCGACGCCCTGGTCGAGGCGGTGCAGCGGCGGCTGGAGGCAGCACCGCGCTCGGTCGTGATCTGCGACGGGGGCGAGTTCGGGCAATGGGCCCAGGCCGGTGCCCACGGGGACGAGCGCCTGTTGAACGGCCCCGCCGGCGCCATCGGCGGCGGGCTGTGCTACGGGGTGGCGGCGGCGCGGGTGCGCCCCGGCGCGTTGGTCGTGGCCTTCATGGGCGACGGCTCGTCGGGCTTCCACCTGGCGGAGTTCGAGACCGCCCTGCGCGCCCGCACCCCCTTCGTGGCGGTGATCGGCAACGATGCCCGCTGGAACGCTGAATACCAGATCCAGCTTCGCGAATACGGCGAAAGGCGCGCGGTGGGCTGCACCCTCGATCCCACCCGCTATGATCTTGCGGTCGCGGGGCTTGGCGGGCACGGGGAATACGTCACCCGGCTGGAGGATCTGGATGCTGCCCTTTCAAGGGCGGTGGACTCTGGGCGGGTTGCCTGTGTCAATGTGATGATCGAGGGGCTGCCGGCCCCGGCGGGGGCGGGCCACTAAGGCCCCGAGCCGGATACGAGGATAGGCGGATGCGAGGAATGTGCCCATGATCGACCTTTACACCTGGACCACCCCCAACGGACGCAAGGTCTCCATCCTGCTTGAGGAACTGGGCCTGGACTATTGTGTCCACCCCGTCGACATCGGCAGCGGCGAACAGATGGCGCCCGATTTCCTGAAGATCAGCCCGAACAACAAGATCCCCGCCATCACCGACCGCGAGACCGGCCTTTCGCTGATGGAATCGGGGGCGATCATGGTCTACCTGGCCGAGAAGGAGGGCCGTTTTCTGCCCCATGACCGCGAGGGGCGGGCCCGGGTGATGGAATGGCTGATGTGGCAGATGGGCGGCTTTGGCCCGATGCTGGGGCAGGCGCATCATTTCCTGCATTTCAATCCGGGCACCTCGGACTATGCCGAGAAGCGGTTCGGGGACGAGGTGCGGCGGCTTTACCGGGTGCTTGATACGCGGCTGAAGGATCAGGATTTCGTGGCCGGCCAATATTCCATTGCGGACATGGCGATCTGGCCCTGGGCGTCGCGCTATGAATGGCAGCGCATCGACCTGGCAGAGTTTCCCAACGTACGCCGCTGGTATCGCCGCATCCTGGCGCGGGAGGCGGTCCAGCGCGGCTACCACGTGCCCAAGAACATGGGAGAGATCCCGCCCGGCTAAGGGCGCATTCGGGCCCGCGCCGCCCCGCCGGGGGGCGTTCCGGGCGGCCTTGCCTGGGTGCCGGAAACGCTGCCGGGCATTCCATCACCGGGCGATCACATATATGACAATGTGAATACATTCGCTTGGCCCGCTTCGGCTCTGCCGTGATAGTGCGGACAACGAGACCCAGAACATGCCGTCCGCCAGGGCGCTTCATCCAACAGGCGCGATCCGGTGCCACCGATTGCAAGGAGACGATCGACCATGAGACATTTCACCCGCATGGCCGCGACCGCGGCGCTGATCACCGCCCCCATGATGACCCCCGTGGCCCTTTCGGCCCAGGAAATGGACGAGGCCAAGGTCAAGTCGCTGGTCTACGAGGCCATCCGCGAGAACCCCGAGATCGTGATGGAGGCCGTCGCCATCCTTCAGAAGCGCGAGAATGACGCCGCCTCGGCCGCCGAGCAGAACCAGCAATCGGCCCTCGAGAGCCAGCGCGAGCTGATCGAGCGTGACCCCAACGCCCCCGTGGTCGGCAACCCCGACGGCGATGTCACCGTGGTCGAGTTCTTCGACTACAACTGCCCCTACTGCAAGAAGGCGGCAGGCGAGGTGAAGAAGCTGATCGAGAAGGACACGAACGTCCGCGTCGTCTACCGCGAATGGCCCGTCCTCGGAGAAGGCTCGGTCTATGCCGCGCGCGCCGCCCTGGCCGCCCGCAAGCAGGACAAGTACGAGGAATTCCACCACGCGATGATGAACCTCTCGGGCCGCGCCAACGAGGAATCGGTGACCAAGGTCGCCAAGGAAATCGGTCTGGACCTCGAGCAGATGAAGGCCGACATGCAGGACCCCGAGGTCGACGAGCATATCGCCACCTCGATGAGCCTGACCCAGGCCCTTGGCTTCCGCGGAACGCCCTCCTTCGTCATCGGCGACGCGCTGATCCCCGGCCTGATCGAACTGGACCAGCTTGAGATCTACGTGGACGACGCCCGCGAAGGCAGCTGATCCCGCGAGTGGGGGCAGGGGCGGCACGCCCCACCCGCACGGTTTGAACAAGGGCCCCTTCCGCCAGTGGCGGAGGGGGCTTTTTTTGTGCCGGGTCCGGGAAAGGCAGGGCAGGCGGCCCGCCCAGGGCACTCGCTCAGCTTCGGCGCGAGGTCCTGTGCCGCGCGATCACCAGCTCGGCCTTCAGCCCGCCCAGCTCCTCGCTTTGGCCAAGGCGCAGGGCGCCGCCGTGGTTGCGCGCCACGTCCGCCGCGATGGCCAGGCCCAGCCCTACGCCCGAGCCGCGATTCTGGTTGCGGGACGCGTCCAGCCGGGCGAAGGGCTTCATCGCCTCCTCCCGCCGGTCGTCGGGGATGCCGGGGCCGTCATCCTCGACCGTGAAGCGCACCGATTTGCCCAGCACGGTCAGCGTCACCCGCGCCCGGCTGCCATATCGCACGGCGTTGGACACCAGGTTGGTCAGCGCCCGGCTGACAGCCAGCGGGCGCATCGCCGGTTGCGGACCCTCGCCGCCGGCATCCTCGACGGCCAGGGTCACCTGCTGGCCACCCCGGCACGCGGCCTCGACCACCTCGCGCGCCAGGGCGGCGGGGTCGGTGGGGGTCATCTCCTCGGTGGCATCACCCCGGGCGAAGTCCAGGAAGGCGTCCAGCAGCGCCTCCATCTCGTCGACGTCTCGGATCAGCGCCTCGGCCTCGGGATCGTCCATCATCGCCAGGCCAAGCTTCAGCCGGGTCAGCGGTGTGCGCAGGTCGTGGCTGACCCCCGACAGCATCATCGTGCGCTGTTCGATCTGCCGTTCGATCCGGGCGCGCATGTCCAGAAAGGCGTTGCCCGCCGCCCTGACCTCGGTCGCCCCCGAGGGGGAGAAGGGCACGGTATGCCCCTTGCCGAACCCCTCGGCCGCCCGCGCCAGCCGCTTGATCGGGCGCAGCTGGTTGCGCAGGAAGCGATAGGCCACGAAGGTCATCAGAACCCCTGTCAGCAGCGTCAGGACCAGAAGCTGGTGCGGGTTTGAGGCCGAGACCCGGCCGCGCCGGAAACTCAGCTCCATCGGCCCGTGCCGCGTCGCCAAGACCATGCGCACGCTGCGCAGGTCGCTCGCCAGGTCCACGGTGCGCAGGGCAGGGACCTCCGCCCGCAGGGTGCGGATCACCACCCGGCCCGAGATGTCGTAGAAAAGCCGCTGGTCGCTTGTCCCTGACGGCGCGCGCTCGGCCGTCCTGACGAACTCGGTGCGCAGCGCGAGCGGCTCACCCAGGGCGCGGGCGCGTTCCTCGTGCCGGCCCGGATCGGAGGCATTCACCTCGTCGGCGAGAAAGTTCACCTCCAGCGCCACGTTGCGCGTCATCTGGCGGGTCACCCCCTCGAAATGACGCTGCAGAAAGGCCACGCCCACGACCAGCTGGATCACCAGGATCGGCACGATCAGGATCAGCGCGGCGCGGCCGTAAAGGCTGCGGGGCATGTAGCGTTTGAGCCAGGCGAAAAACATGGTCTATAGGTAGCGCCGTTCGGGGTGGAGAAGGAAGCGACTTCGTTGAGACAAGACGACAAGAGCCCGCCTGCCGGGCGGATCGAGGATCTGGCCCCCGGCGTGCGCCGCATTCTGGCACCCAACCCCTCGCCCATGACCCTGTGGGGGACCAACACCTACATCCTTGGAAGCGGTGATGTGGCGGTGATCGACCCAGGCCCGCAACTGCCCGCCCATCTCGAGGCGGTGATGACGGGATTGGCGGGGGAGCGCGTGGCGCTGATTCTGGTCACCCACGCCCATCTTGACCATTCGCCACTGGCGGCGGAGCTTTCCGCGAGGACCGGCGCCCCGGTGCTGGCCCATGGGGATTGGACCGCCGGCCGCTCGGCCCAGATGACGGCGCTGGCGGCCAGCGGGGGTGTCGGCGGCGGCGAGGGGGTCGATGCAGGCTTCCGCCCCGACCACGCGCTGCCCGACGGCACGACCGTAGGGTCCGACATGGGCTGGTCCGACGCACCGATCGAGGCGATCTGGACTCCCGGCCATTTCAGCAACCACATGTCCTTCGCCTGGCGCGGCAACCTCTTCTGCGGCGATCACGTGATGGGGTGGGCAAGCTCGCTCGTCTCGCCGCCCGACGGGGACCTGACGGCCTTCATGGACAGCAGCCGCCGCCTGCTGGCACGCCCCGAGGGGCGGTATTTCCCCGGCCACGGCGCGCCCCTCGACCAACCCGAAGAGCGGCTGCGCTGGCTGATCGGTCACCGCGAGATGCGCGAGGCCCAGATCCTCGAGGCGCTGGAGGCAGGCCCCGCCAACGCCGCCGAACTGGCCGCGCGAATCTACACCGACCTGGCCCCCGCGCTGATGGGGGCCGCCAGCCGCAACGTGCTGGCCCATCTGCTGGACCTGACCGCCCGCAACCACCTGGCCCCCGTGGCCACCGCCCCCGGATCCCTCACCGCCACGACCCGCTTTTCCCATGTAGACAGGCCCGCCTGAGCCCCGGGTCGGGGCAGGGAAAAAAGGTTCGATTTTTCCGCCCGAACCCTCTGGACGCCCCCGGGACCGCTTGCTATATGCCCCCTCGTGTTCCGGCGTAGCTCAGCGGTAGAGCAGTTGACTGTTAATCAATTGGTCGTAGGTTCGATCCCTACCGCCGGAGCCAAGATAAACCCTTCAAGTCATTGGCTTGGAGGGTTTTTCTTTGTCCAGGTTGTGGTGAGCTACCTGCATGATTGCCTCCCGCCAAATTAAGATACTCACCTAGTTCGCGACATCTCCTCGCTCAGATCTGACTGTTTCGCCGGGGCGACGACAGGCCGCCGACCTGATCCGGAGGCATCGGGCTGGCGCCACACCGGCGCGCACTAATACTTATCCCTTGCGGTAAGTAATGGCCCGGGGTATACTTACCCACATGGATAACAATAACCCAGAACTCGACACCGTCTTCCTCGCTTTCGCGGACAGCACCCGCAGGGCGGTTCTGCGGCGGCTTGGGGAAGGTCCGGCCTCGGTCAGCGACTTGGCCGCACCCTTCGATATGGCGCTGCCTCCGTTCATGAAGCACATCAGGACGCTGGAAAATGCGGGCCTGATCACCACCGAGAAGGTGGGCCGCGTCAGAATCTGCGAACTCAATCCCGAAAAATATGCGGCCGTTGAAGATTGGCTCAAGGACCAGCGCAGGCATTGGGCCTCGCGCTACCGGAAACTCGATCAACTGCTTGAACAAATGAAGGACAAGGACAGATGAAACCCGATCTCCACTACAGTTTTCAGGCTGACATGCAGACCAGCCGGCTCACGATCCGGCGCGAATTCGATGCACCCAGGGATCTGGTCTGGGACTGCTATACGTGGGCCGAACTGCTTGATCAGTGGTTTGCCCCCGAACCCTTCACGGCCAAGACCAAATCCATGGCCTTCGAGGAAGGCGGGCATTGGCATTTTGCGATGGTCGATCCGGAAGGGAACGAACATTGGTCCCGTTTCGATTACGAGACGATCACGCCCAAGGACGGCTATCAGGCCCGAGACGCCTTCAGCGACCCGGACGGAGGCATCAATCGTGATTTGCCCGCCTCGACATGGGACGTGACGTTCGAGGACGCATCCCAACGCACGCTCGTGCAGACCGTTCTGACCTACGAAACGCCCGAGGCGCTTCAGCAGGTCATAGACATGGGCATGCAGCAGGGGATGGAAGCCACACTCTCCGGCCTCGACAAGCTGCTTGCGAAGCTGACCGGGGCAACGGCGAAGTAGGGAAGGTTAGAAGTTTACGTTGGGAGGGGGCGTCGGCGGGCATCCGCGGCCTTCGGTCGCCGGGGGTGCCTTGGGGGGAACCCGGGTGATGGGCCGGGGGTTTTGACGGCACACCCAACCCATTGGACATCGCCATGAATCTCGCATCTCGCACAATTTCCGCCGCCCTCGCCGCGGCGGCTTCGCTGCTGCTTTCGACGGCGGCCTACGCCGACATCTCGATCTTCGGTCCCGGCGGGCCGACGCCCGCGATGAAGGAGGCGGCCGAGGCCTTCAAGCAGGAGAGCGGCATCGCCGTCACGGTCACGGCTGGCCCCAGCTCCAAATGGATGGAGGCGGCCAAGACCGAGGCCGACGCCATCTACAGCGGCTCCCAGAACATGATGGACGACTTCATCGCCGAGCATGGCACCATCCTTGCCGACACGGTGGAGCCGCTGTTCCTGCGCCCCTCGGCCATCCTGGTGCGCAAGGGCAATCCCGAGGGGATTACCGGTATCCGCGACCTGGTCGCGCGCGACCTGGGGCTGATGGTCGTCGACGGCGCCGGTCAGGTCGGCATGTGGGAGGACATTGTCGGGCGGATGCGCGACGTGGCCGCGATGAAGGCCTTTCGCGCCAACATCGACCACCTGGCGCCGAACTCTGGCGCAGCGCGCGACACCTGGAAGACCGACGAGAGCCTTGATGCCTGGTTGATCTGGAACCACTGGCAGATCGACAACGCCGAACTGGCCGACATGGTCCCGACCGAGCCCGAGCTGACGATCTATCGCGACACCTCGATCGCGCGCACCGAGAAGGGGCGCGACAACGAGGAGGTGACCGGCTTCATTGATTTCCTGAACAGCGACGCAGGCGTCGAGATCTTCGCCCGCCACGGCTGGCAGAAAAGCTTCGACGAGGCGGGGCAGGGCAGCGCCAAGGATGGCGCCAAGGATACCGATGCCGCGAAATCCGACCAGGACCAGGAGGAACAGGCGGCCCAGTAGCGGCCCCGCGCGACGGGGAAAGGCGGGGCGGGGGCTTCCTGTCCTTGGCTCGCCGCCCTATCCTCGGTCGCATCAGGAACGGAGACCCGGATGAGTGACGATCCATACGCCGCTCTTGGCCTGACCAAGAGCGCCAGCACCGACGAGATCAAGAAGGCCTATCGCAAGATCGCGCGCACGGACCACCCCGACCTCAAGCCCGGCGATGCCGCGGCGGAGGCGCGGTTCAAGGCGGCCTCCTCGGCCTATGACCTGCTCAAGGACCCCGAGAAGCGCAAGCGATACGACGCGGGCGAGATCGACGCCTCGGGCGCCGAGCGGCCCCAGCGCCAGTATTACCGCGACTATGCCGGGGCGGCGGACAATCCCTATCGCTCGGGCCCCCGGTTCGAGGAAGGGGTGGATCCGGCCGACATCTTCGCCGAGTTCATGCGCCAGAACGCCCGGGCCGGTCGCGCGGGCGGCGGGCAGCGCGGGTTCGACGGGGGCTTCGGCGGGGGCTTTGACCAAGGGCCTGGCGGCGGTTTCGGCCAGGGATTCGGGCAAGGCTTCGGGTCAGGTTACGATGCGCCGGGGGCCGACATGCGATACGCGCTGGAGGTGCCTTTCATGGACGCCGCCCTCGGCGGCAAGACCAGGATCACCATGCCCGACGGGCGCGGGCTGGAGGTGTCGATCCCGAAAGGCACGGCCGACGGGCAGACCATCCGCCTGCGCGGCAAGGGCGCGCCGGGGATGGGCAAGGGCAAGCCGGGCGACGCGCTGATCACCATTTCGGTGGCGCCGCACCCCACTTTCACCCGCGAGGGCAACGACATCCTCGTGACCCTACCGATCACCATCGACGAGGCCATCCTGGGCGGCAAGGTCGAGGTGCCGACCATCGACGGGCCGGTCAAGCTGAACATCCCCAAGGGGGCGAGCAGCGGCCAGACCCTGCGGATGCGGGGCAGGGGCGTTGCGCCCGCCAGGGGCGCCAAGGGCGACCAGCGGGTCGAGCTTCGGATCGTGGCGCCGCCCGAGGTGGACGAGGAGCTGTCGAAATTCATGGAGCAATGGCGCGAGAAACACGCCTATGACCCGCGCAAGGACAGGGGGATGCGAACATGACCGAGCGTTTCAGCGAAGACGAGGCCCTAGCCGCGGTCGCACGCCTGGACCGGCGCCGCCTGCATTCCTACCTGGAGGCGCGGATCGTCACGCCCGTGCAGACCGAGGGCGGGCAGGTCTTCCGCCGCATCGATCTGGTGCGCATGGAGCTTCTGTGCGAGCTGGAGGAGGATTTCGGCCTGAACGAGGATGCGCTGGCGATGGTGATCTCGCTTATCGACCAGTTGCACGAGGCGCGGGGCGATCTGAATTGCGTGCTGGAAGCGCTGCAAGACGAGCCGCGGGAGCTTCAGGCCAAGGTGGGCGCGGCACTGAGCAGGCTGCGTGCCGAGAGGTGATCGCGCGGCGCCCCCGGATCAGCCGTGGCGCAGGCGTTCGGCAACGAAAAAGGGCGGCCCCCGAAGGAGCCGCCCGATCTTGTCGAAACCGTCAGAACTTAGAGCAGTTCGAGGTTGATCGCCGATTCTCGACCGTCGCGGCCTGCTTCGATGTCGAAGGACAGCTTCTGGTCGTCGTTGAGGCCGGTCAGGCCCGAACGCTCGACTGCGGAGATGTGCACGAACACGTCCTTGCTGCCGCCGTCGGGCTGGATGAAGCCGAAGCCTTTAGTTGCGTTGAACCATTTCACGGTGCCTGTAGCCATCGTGGAGTCTCCTGATCTTGAGCCACTCGCGGAAATGCAGTGGTCTGGCGCTCTAGCTGATATGTCGAAAGGCTGAGGCCGGGATCGGAAACAGTCGTCGAAAGCGAGAAATCACCGAACATCCCTCGCAGGTCAGCGCGATTAAAGCAACAGGTTTATTTTCAAAGCCCCGGACGCGCGGTCCTGCGCCGGTCTTCCCGAACGCGGGAATGGGGCGCAGGAAGTTGGTGAAGGATCAGATTTCCTCGCCCACCAGTTCGGCGTCGGTCTTGCTGCAACAGGGGCGGTCGGGGGTGCGGTGACCGGCGAGGGGCTGCTTTTGCAGCGCCAGGAAGGTCATCATGCCGCTTGGGGGCAGGTTGCGACGCTCGGCCAGTTTCAGGCTGGGCTCTCCGAGAACGCGGTTGATGTCGAAATCCGAGTGCCATCCCAGAAGGTTGGCAAAGGGGGCCGAGACCTTTTCGGCCATGGCCAGAAGACCCTTTTCGCGGGCGAAATGATTGACGATCACGACGCAGCCGCCGGGTTTGCAGACGCGCGCCATCTCGGCGACGACGGTCTCGGGATCGGGCACGACCGAGACGATATGCATCGCGGCCACGCAGTCGAAGGAATTGTCGGGGAAGTCCATTGCGCGGGCGTCCATGGCGCGCAGCGCCTCGACCTGCGAAAGATCGTGTTCGCGCACCTTGCACCGGGCCTTTTCCAGCATCTCCTCGCTGGCGTCGATGCCGGTGACGGCCATGTCGCGGGCGTAGTGGCGCAGGGAAAGCCCCGTGCCGACGCCCACTTCCAGGACCTTGGGCCCGTGGGAGTTGAGGTATTCCACCGCGCGGCGGCGCCCGGCGCTGGTCAGTTTTCCGAAAGTCACATCATAGACGGGTGCCCAGCGGGCGTAGGAAGTCTTGACGGCTTCTAAGTCCATTGCACTACTCTTGATTTTTGGAAAGACGCTTGGCCCCCTGCAATGCCCAGACGATGCCGATGACGTAGATCAGATCGAGCACCAACAGGGTGGCCCAGAGATACGTGAACAACGCGGCTACCAGAATGACGAAACCGATGATGAGGAATTTCACGTTCTCGCGCGAGATCGCCACCATCTTGAACGAATAGGTCGGCACGCGGCTGATCATCAGAAGACCGACCACGACCATGTAGACCGACATCAACACCGGCGAGATCACCGGCGCGTCGACGAAGAGGAACGAAAAGAACATCGGCATCATGACCAGCATGGCACCGGCCGGGGAGGGAACCCCGACGAAGAAATTGGGATCCGAGCTTTTGACCTCGGCCTTGCTGTCGACGTTGAAGCGCGCAAGGCGGATGACGCAGCAGATGACGTAGATCAGCACCGCGATCCAGCCAAAGCTGCGCAGGTCCTGGAACGCCCAGATATAGATGATGAAGGCGGGTGCCACGCCGAAGTTGAAGAAATCGGCCAGGCTGTCCAGCTCGGCGCCGATCTGGCTTTGGCATTTCAGCAGCCGCGCCAGCCGTCCGTCGATGCCGTCGAGAACGGCCGCCAGCAGGATCAGTCGGACGGCGCGGTCGAAATCCCCCTCCACCCCGAAGCGCAGGGCGGTGAGACCGGCACAGATGGCGCCGATCGTCATCATGTTGGGGATCAGACGGATGATCGGCGTCTGAAGCTTGCGCCGGGGTTTGCGCTCGGTCGGGATCATGCGGGGATCATCCGGTGCGGGCCTCGCGGCGGGGCTCTTGCGAGGTCAGGTCGGCCAGCACGGTCTCGCCGGCGACCATGGTCTGACCGACGGCGACCAGCGGCTCCACCCCTTCGGGCAGGTAGACATCAAGGCGCGAGCCGAAGCGGATCAGGCCGAAACGTTCACCCACGGGCAGGGTATCGCCCTCGGCGACGAAACAGACGATGCGGCGGGCGACCAGGCCCGCGATCTGGACCACGGCGACCTTTCTGCCGTCCTTCATCTCGATCGCGAGGCTGTTGCGCTCATTGTCCGAGCTGGCCTTGTCCAGCGAGGCGTTGAAGAACTTGCCCGGACGGTAGGCGACGGCGTCGATGCGCCCGCCCACGGGCATGCGGTTCACGTGACAGTTGAACACGTTCATGAACACGCTGACCCGGGTGAGGGGGGTATCGTCCATGCCCAGCTCTGCCGGGGGAACCGCAGGTTCGATCAGCGAGACGATGCCGTCGGCGGGGCTGACGATCAGCCCCTCGCGAAGCGGCGTCGTCCGGTCCGGGTTACGGAAGAAATAATAGCACCACACCGTCAGCCCGACCCCGATCCATCCGAGAATGGTCGAGAAGGTGAACAGGATCGCCGTGATGACGGCGAAGATGGCAACGAACCGGATGCCCTCGGGGTGCATCGGTTTGATGAAGGTTCCGAGCATTGTCACAGGTGGTTACGTCGCTTTTGATAGGAAATTTGCCGCTTTCTAGAACAGTGCGGGCCCCGTGTAAAACACGAAGGGCACGGGCGGGCGGAAAAACTCCGCCCCGCTTACAGCACGAATGCGTATACCCAGACCCAGGCCGACAGTGCAACGGCGCAGGTCAGGGTGTAGATCCCGTTCCACTGGATGCCGACCCGCGTCGCGCTTATTCCGGCAAAAGATCCGATCAGAAGGGTCGTCGCCGTGAAGGGGGAGCTGGCGCCGCTGAGGCTCCAACCGGCTGTGATCGCGACGAAAACGGCGACCGGGGTGACGCCCATCGCCTCGGCGCTCGGCAGCAGGGGCGCGATGAGCGAAACGGCCAGGATCGGGTTCATCCCAAGCTGCCCGGCCAGCGGAATGATCCACACAAGCGAGATCAGGATCAGCCAGGGCGGCAGCGCGCCCAGGTCCAGGCCCATCGCCTCGACCCGGGGCACGAGAAGCTGCGCGCCGACCGTACCGATGAAGCCGGCCATCATCAGCAGAACCAGTTCCCCCCGGTATCCGGGCAGGTCCCGGCCCAGATAGCCGCGCGCCCGGCTGCCCATGCTGCGCAGCCGCTGACCCCGCGCCGCCTGCAGACCGACCCAGACCAGCGCGATCAGCGGCACCACGACGATCACCGCGCCCACGACCCGCACCTCGAAAAGGAAATGCAGCAACCCCACCGAGCCGCCCAGGATCAGCAGCAGGAAAAGAAGCGGCAACAGGGTGGCGGCGCTGTCCTCGGGGCCCTTCTGGATCGGGCGGGGGCCGCTGAGGCGCGGCTTGAAGACGGTATCCATCAGCCAGCCGGTGCCGGCGACGATGGCACCCGTCACCAGGCAGGGCAGAAGCGCGCGCAGCCAGGTCGCCTGAGGGATCAGCGCCGAGGTGATGGCGACTGCGAAGGACAGGGGCGACCAGGCCAGGCTTGAGATGAAGCCGCGCTGGATCGCCAGCAGCATCCGCCTTGTCCGGTGATAGCGGATCTCGGGGTTGGTTTCCTGCCCGGCGTTGGCCAGCGCCAGGCTGCCCAGCAGGACGATCGAGCCATAGTTCAGCACCAGCGCGAAAAGCTGCCCCCCGACGGTCAGCGCGGCATAGCGCCGGCCCGGCGGCTGTTGGGACAGAAAGCGCCCGCACCGGCGGATCGCGGGGGAGCTGTCGGCCGCGTTGCGCAAGGTCGCAAGTGCCGTGAAGAAAGCCGCGATGAAGGCGGCGGTGTTCAAACCCCGCTCGATGATGATGCCCCAGTCGGGCAGGGTGGCCACGGCCAGCGCGCTCAGCCCCAGAGCCACGACGATGAAACCCTGCCGCCCCTTGCGCACCTGAAGGCCCAGTACGGCCGTCACCAGAATGACCAGCACCGGTGCTGCGATCCGCGTCACCTCGGGCAGAAGTCCCCATTCGCGCAGCATTACCAGCCCGGTCAGAAGGCCCAGCCCCACACCGACCAGCAGATCGGACCCCGGCCCCGGGGACAGGCGGCCCAGGTTGCGCGCCCGGCCCGCGCCGGCGGGGACGGGTTCGGTCGTGCTGACAGGGACGTCTGGATCGGCTGCGGCGGGGGACGAGGGGCGGGGCGGAGGGGTCATGCGTTTCTTTCCTGTGGCCCCGGGCGCGTGACCCGGCGCGGGCGCCGGTCCGCCTTTGGGCCGGCCGTTGCGCCGGGCGCAGTTTCGACCGTTCGCGCGCCGGTCGCAAGCCGCCCGGCGAAAATACCGGATTGCATCTTTGCAGGGGCGGACGCGGCGGATCTTGACCGCGTCCCCGCGCTGACGCAGGTTTTCCCGGCGGCAAGGCGCAGGCCGGTCCCGGCCCGGGACCCCTTTGCCACCGTCGCCCAGCCCGGAGGTTTTCTTGTCCCAGGACCACACCGTCTCCCAGAACGCCGCCAACCAGACATCCGGTCAGGCCGGCCAGGCAAAGGGCGATGCTTCGCCCGGTGATCCGCCGCTCAAAGGCATTCGCATCATCGACCTGACCCACGTGCTGGCGGGGCCCTTCGCGACCTACCAGCTGGCGCTGATGGGCGCCGAGGTGATCCGCATCGAACGCCCCGCGGGCGACGATTTCGTGCGCGGTCACGGCGGCACGGCAGGCATGCGGGAGGCGGGACTCGGCGCCTCGTTCCTCAGCCAGAACGAGGGCAAGCAATCCCTGGCGCTGGATCTGAAAAGCGACGAGGGGCGCGCCATCCTCCACCGGCTGGCGGAGGGGGCCGACATATTCTGCGAGAATTTCCGCCCGGGCGTCGCCGACCGCCTGGGCGCGGGGCATGCGGAGCTGGCCCCCCTCAATCCGCGCCTCATCCATTGCAGCCTGTCGGGGTTCGGCCCGACCGGCCCGCTTTCGGGGGCGCCGGCCTACGATCATATCCTTCAGGGTATCTCGGGGATGATGGCGATGACCGGGACGGGGCAAAGCGGGCCCATGCGGGTCGGCTTTCCCATCGTGGATTACGTGGCCGGGCAGGCGGTGGTCTCGGCCCTGCTGACCGCCCTGCTGGCGCGGGGCGGGCGGCCTGACGGGCAGGGCGAGAAGGTCAGCGTCTCGATGCTGGACGCGCTGCTGGCCTTCATGGGGCCTTACGCGATCCACCATGCCACGACCGGCGCGCTGCGCGGGCTGGAAGGAAACGCCGCCTTCTCCGACTCGCCCTTCTCGGGGCGGTTCGATACCGCCGAGGGGCAGTTGGTCGTGACCGCCAACACCCCGGCCCAGGCCGTGCGCATGGCCGGGGCGCTGGGGCGCCCCGAGCTGGCCGATTCCGATGACGCCGACGCCATCGCCGAGGCCCTGCGCGCGATCCTGGCCAAGGACAGCGCCGACGCTTGGGAGGCGCGGCTAACGGATGCGGGCGTGCCCGCCGCCCGGGTCCGCACCCTGGCCGAGATGCTGGCCCATCCGCAAATGACCCACAGCCACCTGATGCGCCGCGTCGCCGTGCCCGAGCTGGAGATGGAGGTCGATGTCCCGGGCCTGCCCTTCACGCATGAGGGCTGGGACACGGGGCCGCTGTCGCCACCGCCGACCCTTGGCCGGGACAGCGACAGGGTCCTGGCCGAGCTGGGCTGGAACGCCGGGGAGATCGCCGATCTGCGCGCGCGCGGCATCGTGCGGTGATGGGCGCGGCAGGCAGCGCCGCACGCGGGCAGCACCGCGCCGGCAGGTGGTTGCAAAGCGCCCCGGAACCGGGTCTATCCCGTGGGGACGCGACATCACGCCGCCGCAAGAAGACACGGGCGCGCACGGCATCGGCGCGCGCCTTGCATGGTGCGGCACGGACGGAATGACCGGGATAACGGAGGAGTAAACATGAAGAAGATCTACGGCAGCGCCGCGGAGGCCCTCGAAGGGGTCCTGAGCGACGGCATGTTCATCGCGGCGGGCGGTTTCGGCCTTTGCGGCATCCCCGAGAACCTGATTGCGGCGATCCGCGACGCGGGCACCCAGAACCTGACGGTCGCTTCGAACAACGCAGGCGTGGACGATTTCGGTCTGGGCGTTCTGCTTCAGACCCGGCAGGTCAAGAAGATGATCTCCTCCTACGTGGGCGAGAACGCCGAGTTCATGCGCCAGTATCTCTCGGGCGAGCTGGAGCTGGAGTTCAACCCCCAGGGCACCCTGGCCGAGCGCATGCGCGCCGGTGGCGCGGGCATCCCCGGTTTCTACACCAAGACCGGCGTTGGCACCCAGATCGCCGAGGGCAAGGAACACAAGGATTTCGACGGCGAGACCTACATCCTGGAACGCGGGATCGTCGCGGACCTGTCGATCGTCAAGGCCTGGAAGGCCGATGACACCGGCAACCTTGTCTTCCGCAAGGCCGCGCGCAACTTCAACCCGCCGGCGGCCATGTGCGGCCGTATCTGCATCGCCGAGGTCGAGGAAATCGTGCCGCGCGGCAGCCTGGATCCCGACAACATCCACCTGCCGGGCATCTACGTTCACCGCCTGATCCAGGGCGAGCACGAAAAGCGCATCGAACAGCGCACCATCCGCGCGGCATAAGGAGAGATCACGATGGCATGGGACCGCAACCAGATGGCCGCCCGCGCGGCACAGGAACTTGAAGACGGCATGTACGTGAACCTCGGCATCGGGATCCCGACGCTGGTGTCCAACTACATCCCCGACGGGATCGACGTGACCCTCCAGTCCGAGAACGGGATCCTGGGCATGGGCCCGTTCCCCACCGAAGACGAGATCGACCCCGACCTCATTAACGCCGGCAAGCAGACGATCACCGAGCTGGACCGCACCGTCTATTTCGACAGCGCCATGTCCTTCGGCATGATCCGTGGCGGCAAGATCGCGATGGCGATCCTGGGCGCGATGGAAGTCAGCGAGAAGGGCGACCTGGCGAACTGGATGATCCCGGGCAAGCTGGTGAAGGGCATGGGCGGCGCGATGGACCTGGTGGCCGGTGTCGGCCGGGTCATCGTGGTCATGGACCACACCAACAAGCACGGCGACTCGAAGCTGCTGCGCGAATGCACCCTGCCGTTGACCGGGACCGGGGTGGTGCATCGCATCATCACCAACCTCGGCGTGCTGGACGTGGTCGAGGGCGGTCTGAAGATCGTCGAATGCGCCGATGGTGTCACCGAGGACGAGCTGCGCGCCGCGACCGAGGCCACCATCGTCTGAGCCGATCCTGCCCGGGCCTCACGGGGCCCGGGTCATTCGCCGGCGATGGCGCCCGGACCGGGGCCGCGCCCGGCCTCTTCCTCGGCCGTCAGCGACGACAGCTTGCGCAGATGGGCCGTCATCAGCAGCCGCGTGCGCGCGCCGTCGCGCGCCAGCAGGGTGCGGGCGATGGCCTCGTGCTCGTCCACGGCGCGTTCCCACAGATGGGCGGTCGGGTTCGCCTGATAGCGGGCCCGCTGCACCCGGTAGGCCAGCAGCGCGTGGGACCGTATCAGCGTCTCGTTGTGGCTGGCGTTGAGGATCGCGTTGTGGATGGCCTGGTTCAGGCTGAAGTAACTGCGCCTGTCGCGGGCCTCGAACTGAGGTCGCAACGCGTCAGTGAGGCGCGCGATCTCCTGCAACTCCTCGTCGGTCGCGGCCTCGCAGGCCAGCTCTCCAGCCAACCCTTCGAGGGTCGAGAGAACCAGGAAGATCTCCTCTCGTTCGGCGTCGCTCTGGCGCGAGATGATGGCGCCGCGATTTGGAATCAGCTCCAGCAGCCCTTCGGACGCCAGGACCTTGAGGGCCTCGCGCAGGGGTGTGCGCGAGACGCCGAACTCTTCTGTCAGCAGTTTCTCGCGGATCTTCTCGCCGGGTTTCAGCCGCCCTTCCAGGATCATCTGGCGCAGGCGGTCGGTCACTTCGACGGCCAGCGCGGTGCGGCCGATGACGGAGGGGGGCGTGTCGTTCATGGCCATGTCATCGCCTCCGCGGCGCGCAAGCGCAAGTCATTCGCCCGGATCCGTCGCGCCCGGACCCGTCGTTTCAGGGGCCTCGGCCAGCAGGTCGGCCATCACCTCGGCCAGGTGGCGCGCGCGCCGCTCGGTCCCGTCGGCGATCTGGTGGCGGCAGGAGGTGCCGGCGGCGATGAGCAGGTCGGCCTCGTCTGCCGCGCGGACGGCCGGCAGCAGGTCCAGTTCAGCCATGCGGCGCGAGACCTCGAACGTCTCGGCGCCGTATCCGAAGGCGCCCGCCATCCCGCAGCATCCGCTATCGATGATCCGCGCCTCGACCCCCGGCACGACCTCGGCCGCGGTCTTGACGGCCGCCATCGTGCCGGCGGCCTTCTGGTGGCAATGGCCGTGGATATGGGCGACGCGGCGCGGGGCATCCTGGCGCAGGGGCAGGCGGAAGCGCCCGGCCTCGGCCTCGCGGGCGACGAATTCCTCGAAAAGCAGCGCGCCACCGGCCAGCGCCTCGGCCTCCTCTCCCGGCAGCAGGGTCAGAAACTCGTCCCGCAGGGTCAGGAGGCACGAGGGTTCCAGGCCCACGATCGGCCGCCCGGCCCGGATGTGGGGCAGAAGGGCACGTAGGGTGCGCCGCGCCTCGTCGCGGGCGCGGTCGATCATGCCGGCGGCTAGATAGGTTCGCCCACAGCAAAGGGGGCGGCCGCCCTCGGGCGTGGCGGCATGCACGACATATCCAGCCGCGCGCAGCACCTTGAGCGCCGCGCGCGGCAGTTCGGGTTCCATCCACCGGCCGAACGTGTCGACGAAAAGCACCAGCTCCCCGGCGGGCGCATCGGTGGGTGCATCGGTGGGGGCAGGGGCGGCCGCAGAGACGTCGGCGTCGCGGAAATGGTCGCGGCGGAAGACCGGCAGGCTGCGGGCCCGGGCCAGCCCCAGCAGCCCTTCGCCGGCGCGGGCCAGCAGCGGCAGGCGGTTGCGCAGCCGCACCAGCCCGCCCAAGGCCACGCCCAGCCGACCCATTCGCGGCAGCTCGGCGATCAGCCGGTCGCGTGGCTTGACCCCCATTCTCTTGCTTCGTTGATAAAGCACCTCGGTCTTCATCCGCGCCATGTCGACGCCCGTGGGGCATTCGCGCTGACACGCCTTGCAGCCGACGCAGAGCTTCAGCGTCTCGGCCATCTCGTCCGAGAAAAGGGCGTCGCGCCCAAGTTGCCCGGACAGTGCCAGGCGCAGGGTGTTGGCCCGGCCCCGGGTCACGTCACGCTCGTTCCGGGTGACGCGGTAGCTGGGGCACATGACGCCGCCCTTCAGCTTGCGACAGGCGCCGTTGTTGTTGCACATCTCGACTGCGCCCTGAAGGCCGCCGCCGGCGCCGGTCCAGGCGGACCAGTCGTGGCCGGTCGCGATCTCCGCGACCGCATAGCCCGGCGGGTAGCGCATCAGGCTTCGGTCATCCATGGGCGGGGCCGCGGTGATCTTGCCGGGGTTCAGCCGCCCTTCGGGGTCGAAGGTGCGCTTCACCTCTTCAAATGCCTTAACAATGGGTTGGCCGAACATCTTCGTGTGAAATTCCGAGCGAACGATGCCGTCCCCATGCTCGCCCGAGTGGGATCCCTTGAACTCGCGCACCATGTCGAACGCGGCCTCGGCAATGGCGCGCATCTTGCGCACATCCTGGTCCAACTTGAGGTTGAGGACCGGGCGCACGTGCAGGCACCCTTCGGAGGCGTGGGCATACCACGTCCCCTCCGTGCCGTGGGCACGGAAGATCGCGGTCAGCCGGTCGGTGTAATCGGCCAGATGCTCCAGCGGCACCGCGCAATCCTCGACGAAGGAGACGGGTTTGCCGGCCTCCTTCATCGACATCATGATATTCAGCCCGGCCTTGCGCAACTCGGCGATATCGGCGGCGAGGGCGGGGTCGTGCACCTCGACCACGCCACCCTCGGCGGGGCCGCCCTTGCCGAAGCCAAAGCCAAGATCCGCCATCGTGTCGTGAAGCGCGGTGACCCGGCGGCGATTCTCCTCGGCGCCTTCCGCGAACTCGACCAACAGCAATGCCGCCGGGGTGCCGCGCACGAAGGCATCGAGCGTGCGGGCAAACATGGGGATCGACCGGGCCAGCCCGATCATCGTGGCATCGACCAACTCGACCGAGGTGGGGCCGAGGGCGACCAGGTGGCGGGCCGCCTCCATCGCGGAGCGGAAGTCGGGGAAATGGCACACGCCCAGCACCTTTTCCGACGAGGGAAGGGGCGAGAGGCGGATCTCGATCCGCGTGGTGATGGCCAGCGTTCCCTCCGACCCGATCAGCAGGTGCGCCAGGTTGACCGGGCCCGCGCCGTCGGCCGGCGGGACCAGCGCGTCGATGTTGTAGCCGCCGACACGCCGCTGCACTTTCGGAAAACGCGCCTCGATCTCGCCCGCCTCGCGCCGGCCCAGGTCCAACAGATGCTCGACCATCCCCGAATGCCTGTCACCGGGCAGGCGGTCGGGATCCAGCGCGCCGAAATCGAAGGCGCTGCCATCGGCCAGCAGGCCCGACAGCGACAGCACGTTGTCGCGGGTGGTGCCATAGCGCAAGGAGCGTGAACCGCAGGAGTTGTTGCCCACCATGCCGCCCAGCGTGGCGCGCGACCCGGTCGAGATGTCGACCGGGAACCACAGGCCGTGGGGCTTTAGAAGGCGGTTCAACTCGTCCAGCACGATACCGGGTTCAACCACCGCGCGGCGCCCGGCCACGTCCAGTTCCAGCAGGCCCGTCAGGTGGCGGGAGCAATCGACGATCAGGCCGTGGTTGACGGTCTGCCCGCATTGGGAGGTGCCGCCGCCCCGCATGGTCAGCGGCAGGTTCATGCCGCGCGCCATATCCAGTGCTGCGGCCACGTCCCGGTCGTGTCGGGGGATGACCACGCCGGCGGGCATGATCTGGTATATCGAGGCGTCGGTGGCATAGCGCCCGCGGGTGAAGGCATCGAAATGCACCTCGCCCTCGATGTCGCGGCGCAGCCGGGCGCGGGCGGTCTCGTCAAGCATGCCGGGGCCTCCGAACAGGGCGGGTGTCACGCGATTGTTCTTGACTTGAATAATGAATGCATAATTCAATGCAAGGAAATTCAACCGTCTTTCCCCAAGGTTCGCGACCCGGTCGCAAGCGGGCGGGACGGTGCCCGTTCGATCTTGTTGCCGTAGCAAAGGGACCAGATGCGATGACAGCCGGCCGGCATTTTCTTCAGATCCCGGGGCCCTCGAATGTGCCCGACCGGATCCTGCGGGCAATCGACTTTCCCACCATGGACCATCGCGGCCCGGCCTTCGCCGAGGTCGGCCAGAAGGCGTTGGAGGGGATGCGGGGGATTTTCCGCACCAAGGGCAGGGTGGTGATCTACCCGTCCTCGGGCACCGGCGCATGGGAGGCGGCACTGGTCAACACCCTGTCGCCCGGGGACCGGGTGCTGATGTATGAGACCGGGCATTTCGCCTGGCTCTGGTCGCGGCTGGCCGAGCGGTTGGGCCTGCGCCCCGAAACCATCGTGGGCGACTGGCGGCGCGGGGCCGATCCCGACGCGATCGAGGAGCGACTGCGCGCAGACGCCGACCATTCGATCAAGGCCGTCTGCGTCGTTCACAATGAAACATCGACCGGCGCGGTCAGCCCTATTGCCGAGGTGCGCCGCGCGCTGGACGCGGCGGGGCACCCGGCGCTTCTGATGGTCGATACGATCTCGTCGCTGGGCTCGGTCGATTACCGTCATGACGAATGGGGCGTCGATGTCGGGATCTCGGGGTCGCAGAAGGGGCTGATGCTGCCGCCGGGGCTGTCGTTCAACGCCATCAGCGACAAGGCCTGGCAGGCCGCGCGCGACGCCCGGCTGCCCAAGGCATACTGGAGCTGGGAGGAGATGGAAGAGCCCAATTCCAAAGGGTATTTCCCCTACACCCCGGCCACGAACCTTCTTTACGGGCTGAACGAGGCGATCGACATGCTGGCCGAGGAGGGGTTGGAGAATGTCTTTGCCCGCCACGCTCGCCACGGGGCCGCCGCCCGCGCCTCCGTCGAGGCCTGGGGCCTCGAGGTGCTGTGCGCGCGGCCCGAGGACCGCTCGCCGGTGCTGACGGCGGTGCTGATGCCCGAAGGGCATTCGGCCGACGCCTTCCGTGCCACCACGCTGGCCAATTACGACATGTCCCTTGGCAACGGGCTGTCGAAGGTGGCCGACCGGGTCTTCCGCATCGGGCACCTGGGGGATTTCAACGACCTCATGCTGTGCGGCACGCTTGCCGGGGTCGAAATGGGGCTGCGCGATGCGGGCGTGCCCTACCGCGCCGGCGGTCTGGCCGCCGCGATGGACGAGCTGGGCGCGACACGACAGGGCCAGGCGCCCGGCGCCGAGGCGGCCCGGGGACGAAAGGCCGGGGCCCGCTGAGCGGGCCGACCGGAGAGGTATATTCTTAAAGGATTTTCGGAGGGATCAGACGCCACGCACAAAACCGACAAGATCACCGGCCCGTGCCAGCAGGGGACACAAGATCCCCGCGACCCGGGCGGATTGAAAGCAAAATCAGGGAGGATTTTATGAAACTTTCGCAATACCTCAGCGGAGCGGCCCTGGCCGCGATCATCGCCGTCCCCGGGATCACCCCGGTCGCCGCGGCCGAGATGACATTGAAGTTCGGCCACGTGGGCGCACCCGGCTCGCTTTACGAGGAAACCGTCAACGCCTATGCCGAATGCGCCAATTCCGCGCTGGGGGACAAGGCCGAGGTCCAGGTCTTCGGCTCGTCGCAGCTGGGCAAGGACAAGGAGCTGCTTCAGAAGCTGAAGCTGGGCCAGGTCGATTTCTCGCTGCCGTCCTCGATCATGTCCTCGGTGGATGATGTCTTCGGTATCTTCGAGATGCCCTACATCATCAAGGACCGCGACCACATGCGCCGGGTCCAGGGTGCGATGATGGACAAGTTCCAGGAAGCTGCGAACAAGAACGGCTATCGCATTGTCGGGCTTGTCGAAAATGGCTTTCGCCATATCACCAACAACGTCCGTCCGGTGAACAAACCCGAGGATCTGAAAGGCATCAAGCTTCGTACGCCGAACGGCGCGTGGCGGGTCAAGATGTTCAAGGAGTATGGCGCCAATCCGACGCCGATGGCTTTCGCCGACGTCTTCACCGCGCTTCAGACCGGCGTCATCGACGGGCAGGAAAACCCCTACGCTCAGATCGCCTCGGCCAAGTTCCAGGAGGTGCAGAAGTACCTGTCCATCACCGGCCACGTCTACACGCCGGCCTATATCCTCGCCTCGGAGAAGAGCTTTGCCAAGCTGCCCGAGGACGTGCAGGCCACGCTGACCGATTGCGGCAGCAAGGCCCAGGACTTCGCCTACAAGCGTGCCGCCGAGCTGGAGACCGAGCTTCTGCAGGTCATCAAGGACGCGGGCGTCGAGGTGAACGATGCCGACAAGGACGCCTTCATCGAAGCCTCCAAGCCGATCTACGAAGCCTTTGGCAGCGAGGTCGAGGGCGGCCAGGACATGATCGACGAGGTGCTTGGGCTGGGCAAATCCAGCTAAGCCACCCAGCGTGACGGGCCGGCCGGGCAAATGTCCGGCCGGCAGCCATGTCGCGATGGCGCGCCGCCGGCGCGCCGCGCTTGAGGGCAGCAGGGCAGGAACATGACGCAAGACGACAAGACCGGATCGGGCGCGGGCATCCCCGCCACCGATTCCGTATCCCGGGTGCGACCGCGCCCCGTGCACGAGCATCCGCTGTGGCGCGGCCTTCTGCGCATCACGGGCAAGCTTCTGGAATGGTTGACGGTTCTGCTGATGGTGCTGCTGACTGCGGTGGTGATCGTCGCGGTTCTGGCGCGCCTCGCCGGGGAAAGCTTTTCCTGGTACGACGAGGTGGCCGCGATCATGCTGGCCTGGATCACCTATTACGGCTCGGCGCTGGCGGCGCTTTACCGGCGGCACATCGGCTTTGACACCGTGTTGCTGAAACTGCCCCGCGGGCTGCGCCTGGGCGCGCTGCTGCTGGGCGAGGGGCTGGTGCTGCTGTTCTTCGTGCTGATGGCGCGGGCGGGGTTTCAGGTCCTCGAGGTGCTGGAGGGCGACCGGCTGGTCTCTTTGACCTGGGTGCCGGTGCAGTTCACCCAATCCGTCATCCCCATCGGCGCGATCCTTTTCATCATCTGCCAGCTACTCAGCCTGCCGGGCTACTGGAGCGCCACCATGCGCGGCATCTCCCTTGAGCATGCCGAGATCGAGGAAGAGGTCGAGACCGAGCTTCACAAGAACAAGGATCGCGGCTGATGCTGATGCTGATGATTTTCCTGGCCCTGGTGGCGATGATCTGCATCAACGTGCCGATCGCCGTCTCGCTGGCCCTTGCCGGGGTGCTGGGCCTGCTGCTGACCGAGGGGGTCGACAGCCTGGTGACCATCGCGCTGGACATGTACGACGGCTCGACCAAGTTCTCGCTGATCGCGATCCCGATGTTCGTGCTGGCGGGCGCCATCATGAACGCGGGCGGCATCACCGACCGGCTGATCAACTTCGTCGGCGCGCTAATCGGCTTCATTCGCGGCGGCCTTGCGATGGTCAACATCGGGGTGTCGCTGTTCTTTGCCGAGATTTCGGGCTCGGCCGTGGCGGATGTCGCGGCCATGGGTTCCATCCTGATCCCGCAGATGAAGAAGCGCGGGTATTCCAAGGAGTTGTCGGCGGCCGTCACCTCTTCTTCGGCGTCGCTGGCGATCATCATCCCGCCCTCGATCCCGATGATCCTCTATGCCGCCTCGGCCAACACCTCGGTCGAGCAGCTTTTCGTCGCGGGGGTCGTGCCGGGGCTGATGGGGGCCGGCGGGCTGATGCTCGTGGCTTACATCTTCGCGCGCCGCTACAACCTGCCGACCGAGGAGGCCTTCAACCTTCCCCGCGTGCGCGAGACGTTCATGGACGCGCTGCCCGCCTTTGCCCTGCCGGTGATCATTCTGGGCGGCATTTTCGGCGGCTTCGTCACCGCGACCGAGGCTGCGGGCCTTGCCGTCATCGCGGCGCTGGTGGTGTCGGCCTGGTATCGCAACCTCGACATCGCGCATCTCAAGCGCGCGATGCTGGACGGCGGCATGCAAACGGCGGTGGTGATGCTGCTGGTGGCGGCTTCGGTGCTGATGGGTGGTTTCCTGACCCGCGCCCAGATCCCGCAGCAATTGGCCCAGGGCATCCTGGACGTGACCGACAAGCAATGGGCGATCCTGCTGATCCTGAACTTCTTCTTCCTTGTGATCGGATTTTTCCTGCACTCGGCGGCGGCCATCATCCTGGTCGTCCCGATCGTCATCCCGCTGATCACTGCCGCCGGCATCGACCCGGTGCATTTCGGCCTGGTGGTGACGCTGAACCTTGCGATCGGGCAGCAGACGCCGCCGGTGGCCTCGGTGCTGATAACATCCTGCGCGGTGGCGCGGGCCAATATCTGGGAGGTGTCGAAGGTCAATGTCTGGTTCGTGGCGGTGCTGCTGGTGGTGTTGGGGATCTGCACCTACGTGCCCTCGGTGCCGCTGTTCCTGGTCGAGTATTTCTACAGATGAGAGAGAGCATGAGCGAACTTGAACACGAGGTCCGGGGCCGCACCCTTTGGATCACCTTCAACCGGCCCCAGGCCCGCAACGCCCTGACCTTCGGGATGTATTCGAAGCTGGCCGAGCTTTGCGCGGGCGTGCCGACCGACGGCAGCCTGGGCGCGGTGGTGATCTCGGGGGCGGGGGGCAAGGCCTTTGCGGCCGGCACCGACATGACCCAGTTCCGCGCTTTTGATACGGCCCAGGACGCGCTGGATTACGAAGGGCGGATCGAGCAGGTGCTGGAAGCGGTGGAGCGGTGCCCGCTGCCGACCATCGCGGCGATCAACGGGGCCTGCACGGGGGGCGGCGCCTCGATCGCGGCGGCCTGCGATCTGCGCATCAGCTCGGCCCGGATCAAATTCGGCTTTCCCATTGCCCGCACCCTTGGCAATTGCCTGGCCGCCGCCAACCTGGCGCGCCTGGCCGAGTTGATGGGCGCCGGCCGGGTCCGCGAGCTGATCTTCACCGCCCGGCTGATCGACGCCGAGGAGGCCCACGCGGCGGGCCTGGTCAGCGAAGTGCTGGAGGATGAGCCTGCCCTGATGCAGCGGGCCGAGGAACTGGCCGAACTCGTCGGATCCATGGCCCCCCTGACCCTGCGCGCCACCAAGGAGGCCATGCGCCGGACCCGGGCTGCCACCCGCGTCCACGACGATGATCTGATCGAAATGTGCTACATGTCCAACGACTTCCGCAACGGGATGGAGGCGTTCCTGGCCAAGCGCGCACCCGTGTGGGAGGGGAAATGACCGACAGTTCCGAAACCGGCGGTCCCGGCGCCGCCAAGCCCAGGGGGCCGCTTGACGGCATGAAGGTGGTCGAGCTTGCCCATATCATGGCCGGGCCGGTCTGTGGCCTGATGCTGGCGGACATGGGCGCCGATGTCATCAAGGTCGAAAAGCCCGACGGCGACGACAGCCGCCGCTTTGTCCCGCCCAGCCTCGGGGGGGAATCGGCCGCCTACATGATGATGAACCGAAACAAACGGGGCATCGCGCTGAACCTCAAGGATCCCGCGGCGGTCGAGGCGCTGCGCCGCCTTCTGTCCACCGCCGACGTGGTGATCGAGAATTACCGTATGGGCACGATGGAGCGACTGGGCCTGGGCTATGAGACCCTGCGCGCAGAGAACCCGCGCCTGATCTACGCCGAAATCTCGGGTTTCGGCCGCACCGGCCCTTATGCCGAACGTGGCGGCTTCGACCTGATTGCCCAGGGCATGTCGGGCCTGATGTCGATCACCGGCGAAGGGCCGGGACGTCCGCCGATCAAGACCGGCGCGCCGATCTCGGATATCGGCGCGGGGATCCTGGCGGCGATGGGGGTCAGCGCGGCCTATGCCCGGATGTTGCAGACCGGGCAGGGACAGAAGGTCGACACCTCGCTTTTCGAGGCGGCGATCACCCAGACCTACTGGCAATCGGCGATTGCATTCGCCACGGGCGAGGCCCCGGGGCCGATGGGGTCGGCCCATCCGCTGAACGCGCCCTACCAGGCCTTCCGCACCAGCGACGGCTGGATCAACGTGGGCGCCGCCAACCAGCGCAACTGGGAGCGGTTTCTGGACGTGATTGGCGCGCCCGAGCTGGGCCGGGATCCGCGCTTTGCAAGCAACCACGACCGGATGAGCAACCTTCCGGACCTTGTCGAAATCCTGAACGGTCACCTGGAAAAGGACAGCAGCGCGGTCTGGTTGGAACGGATGGACGCGGCCGGGCTTCCGGCGGGGCCCGTGCTGGACATCAACCAGATGCACCGCGATCCCCAGGCCCTGGCCCGCGACATGATCGTCGAGGTGGATCACCCCGCCGCGGGCCCCGTCAAGACCATCGGCCTGCCGGTCAAGTTCGACCAGACCCCCGGCGCGGTGCGCAGGGCCGCACCGCTGTTGGGCCAGCACAGCCGACAGGTCCTGGCCGAGGCGGGCTATGACGATCAGGCGATCGCCGCGATGATCGACACCGGCGCCGTGATCGCGGCCTGACGGACAATTCCGGGCAAGACCGGGCGCACCCGGTTCTGCCCGGTGAAGGAAATATGCCCCGATCCCGGACCGATGCCCGTCATGGCGCCGATTTGCGCTTGTCTTGGCCGCACCGGGCGTCATCAATCCCGCAACAGCCCGAAATCCCGGGCAGATACCCAATGAGAAGGATCCGACCATGCTGGGAACCAACCCCGAGTTGATCGAGGCCGTCCGCGCCCGTTTTGCCCATGTGGATGAATGCCCGTTCCAGGGGCCCCGGATCTTCTTCGAGAACGCGGGTGGCGCGCTGACCCTGCGCTCGGTCGTCGAAACCTCGACCCGCGCGGCGGCGGTGCCCGACAACCAGGGCCGGGACAATCCTGCCAGTGCCGAGCTTGTGCGCCGCATCGCGAAGGCCAAGGAAGACGCGATGCTGTTCTTCAACGCCACGCCCGGGCGCAGCGGTGGCCAGATCTTCGCGGGCGAAAGCGGCACCGAGCTGCTGTTCCGCGTGATCTCGGCCGCGATCCTCAGCGCGCGCAAGCAGGGGGGCCGGGTCTTGGGCTCCACCCTCGAGCATCCAGCGACCGCATCGGCTTGCGAACGCTGGGCCGAGATCGCGGAGCTGCCCTATCATCAGGTCGCCCATGACGACGCCACCGGCACCGTGGGGGCGGCGGAATACGCCCCGGCGGTGACGCCCGACACGCGGGTCGCGACGATCCTTCACACCTCCCCGGTGACGGGGATGGGGGTGGACGTGGCCGCGATCTCGAAGGAAATCCGCAAGGTCGCGCCCGAGTGTTTCATCATCGTCGATGGCATCCAGCACGCGGCCCACGGACACATTGATATCGACGCCTATAACATTGATGCATATGTCATTTCCCCATACAAGGTTTTCTCCCGCCACGGCTATGGTCTGGCCTGGATCTCGGACCGGCTGGCGCGGGTGCCCCACAATTCCCTGCGGGGCGGACCCCAGGAGAACTGGGAAATGGGGACGCGGGACAATGGCGCCTACGAGACGTTCTCGGATGTGGTGGCCTATCTCGAATGGCTGGGGGGCGAGGTTTCGGACCTGCCCGCCACCGACCGCCGCGCCCGGATCGAAGCCGCCGCCGCCGCGATCCACAGTCACGAGCATGACCTGACCGAGGCGATGCTGCGGGGGACCGGCAACCAGGCCGGGCTGGCCGATCTGGACGGTGTGGAGGTGCTGGGCGGCCTCGACAACCCTGCGCGCGAGGGGCTGGTGTCGCTGACCGTGCGCGGCAAGGACGCGGTCACTGTGGTCGGCGAGCTGAACCAACGCGGCATTCGCACCCATGCCCGCAAGGCCGACCACTACTCGGGAAATATCCTGCGACCGCTGGGACTGGAGTCTTGCGTGCGGGTGTCGATGTGCCACTACAACACCGAGGGCGAAGTGGCTGAATTCCTTGCGGCAATGCGAGAGATCAGCGGCAACTGAGGGGAAGGGGGCGGCCCCGTGGCGGCGTGCCATGCCGCGCTCGGCGGGGACAAAAATGGTAGGCCCGGAGGGACTCGAACCCCCAACCAAAGCGTTATGAGCGCTCTGCTCTAACCAATTGAGCTACAGGCCCCCAGTGCGGCCATGTGCTAGCAGAACAGGCTTTCCCGTCAACCTTCTGTTGCGGGCAAAAGCGCCATGCTCTATTGCGCGGGGCAATCTGATTAGCGACGGGAAAGCTGCCATGTGCTCTGACAAGACCGGTCTTACCTATGCCGACGCCGGCGTCGATATCGATGCGGGCAACGCGCTTGTCGAACGCATCAAGCCCGCCGCGGCGGCAACGCGTCGTTCGGGCGTCATGGCCGGGCTGGGCGGGTTCGGCGCGCTTTTCGATCTGAAGGAGGCGGGCTATTCCGATCCGGTCCTCGTGGCGGCCACCGACGGGGTGGGCACCAAGCTGCGGATCGCCATCGACACCGGCCATTACGACACCATCGGCATCGATCTGGTGGCCATGTGCGTCAACGATCTGGTCTGTCAGGGCGCCGAGCCTCTGTTCTTTCTGGACTATTTCGCCACCGGCAAGCTGGAACTGGATGCCGCCGCCGCCGTGATCGAGGGCATCGCCGAGGGGTGCAAACGTTCGGGTGCGGCGCTGATCGGGGGCGAGACCGCCGAGATGCCGGGCATGTATGGCGCGGGTGACTTTGATCTGGCGGGCTTTGCTGTTGGCGCGATGGAGCGGGGCTGCGCTCTGCCTGACGGCGTCAAGGAAGGCGACGTTCTTCTGGGCCTCGCCTCGGACGGGGTGCATTCCAACGGCTATTCGCTGGTCCGCCGCATCGTCGAGAAAAGCGGCCTGTCCTGGTCCGATGACGCGCCTTTCGCCGATGGCCCTCTGGGTGCGGCCCTGCTGACGCCAACCCGTCTTTACGTGACCCAGGTGCTGGCCGCGATCCGCGCCGGCGGCGTGCACGCGCTGGCGCATATCACCGGCGGCGGCCTGACCGAGAATATCCCCCGCGTCCTGCCCGAGGGAATGGGCGTGCGCATCGACCTCGACGCCATCGAGCTGCCGCCCGTCTTCGCGTGGCTGGCCCGCGAGGGCGGTCTGGACCAGGCCGAGATGCTCAAGACCTTCAACTGCGGCATCGGCATGGTGCTGGCGGTCGAGCGGGACCGTGCCGAGGCGCTGCGCACCCTCCTGATCGGGCGCGGCGAGACGGTCTGCACCCTGGGCGAGGTGGTCGCGGGCGAGGGCGTCGCCTACACCGGGTCGCTGGGGTGAGCAAACGCGTCGCGATCCTGATCTCGGGGGGCGGGTCCAACATGGTCCGCCTGGTCGAGAGCATGACCGGCGATCATCCGGCCCGGCCCGTTCTGGTGGCCTCGAACGATCCCGGGGCGGGGGGGCTGGCCAAGGCCGCCGCGATGGGCGTGCCCACGGCGGCCGTCGATCATCGCCCCTTCGGCAAGGACCGCGCCGCGTTCGAACATGAGCTGTCGCGCGCCCTAGACGCGGCGCGCCCCGACATCATCTGCCTGGCCGGCTTCATGCGGGTGCTGACCGCGCCCTTCGTCGAGCGTTGGCAGGGCAGGATGCTGAACATCCACCCCTCGCTGTTGCCAAAGTATACCGGGCTTCACACCCACGCCCGCGCGATCGAGGCTGGCGACAGCCACGCCGGTTGCACCGTGCACCTGGTGACACCGGTGCTGGACGATGGCCCGATCCTGGGTCAGGCCCGGGTGCCTGTGTTGCCCGGCGACACACCCGACACCCTTGCCGCCCGGGTTCTCGTACAGGAACACCGGCTTTATCCGGCGGTTCTGCGCCGGTTTGCGGCCGGGGATGAGGACATATTGCACCTGCAATAGGTGCGAATGATCCCATGGGCTTTTCATCCGCCCCTGAAACGCATACACCCTTGCGCACGCCAGGTGGGGACCCGGTCACAAACAAGAAGAAATTTTCCCGATGCGAACACTGACGAACACGCAGGATCTTGCTGCATTTTGCCAAGAAGCCAGCAAACATCCCTATGTGACGGTCGATACGGAATTCCTGCGAGAGCGGACGTATTATGCCAAGCTTTGCCTGGTCCAGCTTGCGATGCCGGGACAGGATGACAGCACCGCCGTCCTGGTCGATCCGCTGGCAGAGGGCATCTCGCTTGAGCCGCTCTACGAGCTTTTCCGCAACCGGGACGTGGTCAAGGTGTTCCACGCCGCCCGTCAGGACCTCGAGATCTTCTTCATCGAGGGCAAGGTCTTCCCCGAGCCGCTGTTCGACACCCAGGTCGCCGCGATGGTCTGTGGCTTCGGCGATCAGGCGGGGTACGAGACGCTGGTGCGCAAGATCGCCAAGCAGCCGCTGGACAAGACCTCGCGCTTTACCGACTGGTCGCGCCGCCCGCTGACCGAGGCCCAGAAGAAATACGCCCTGGCCGATGTCACTCACCTGCGCGTGATCTACGAATACCTGGCCGAGCAGCTTGCCAAGACGGGCCGCACCCAGTGGGTGGAGGAAGAGCTGGCCGTTCTGACCGATCCCGCGACCTATATCGTCGATCCCGAACATGCCTGGCAGCGGGTCAAAACGCGTACCACCTCGGGCAAGTTCCTGGCCGCCGTGCGCGAGCTTGCGCGTTTCCGCGAGATCTACGCCCAGGGCAACAACGTGCCCCGCAACCGGGTCTTCAAGGACGATGCGCTGATCGAGCTGGCCTCGACCAAGCCGGCCAACGTGCAGGACCTGTCGCGGTCGCGCCTGCTGCTGCGCGAGGCCCGGCGCGGCGAGATCGCCGACGGCATCCTGGCCGCCATCGCCACGGCCGCCCGGACCGATCCCAAGGACTTCCCCAAGCCCGACGCGCGCCGCGAGAAGCTGGCCGTGAACTCGGCGTTGGCCGATCTTCTGCGGGTGCTGCTGAAATCCAAGTCCGAGGAATCGGGCGTGGCACAGAAGCTGATCGCCTCGGCCTCCGACCTCGACGAGATCGCGGCCGGGGAGCGGGACCTTCAGGTCCTGCGCGGCTGGCGCCACAAGGTATTCGGCGCCGATGCGCTGAAGCTGTGCGAGGGGCGGATCGCCCTTGGCACCGACGGCAGCGCGGTCCGCACCATCGAAATCTGAGGGTCAGGAAACGGGTGATTGCCGTGCCGTCCTTGGGGTCGATCGCGCGATGACGTCCCGTTCAGCCGGGCTTATCACTGAAAGGGGCCGCTGCCCCCGGGATCAGCGGCTGGCGGCGCGGCGGTTGGTGGCGGCGATCACCTCGATCCGTGCGACACCGGCCAGCAGGTTGGCCGACAGGGCCTGGGCGGCCGAAATCTCACGCGAGGGCTGGGTGCCGGCGGGGCGGGGCGCGGGCGGCGGGCTGGCGCGGAATTCATAGCGCAGCACCCCGTCCAGCGGACGCCCATCGTTCAGCGCGACCAGCTCGGCGTCGTAATAGCCCTGGGTCGGCGGCAGGCCGATGGCGGTCAGGATGGCACCGGAGGTCGTGCGCTCCACCCCCACGGTCAGGACCTGCGCCACCAGCGGGCGCGGATCGGCGGGAATGGCGGTGGCGGTCGCGGCGACCCGGACCTCGGGTTCGGACCGGAACCAGCTGAAGGGATTGAGGCTGCTGTCGCTCCAGCCACAGCCCGCCAGCAACGCCGCGGTGGAAAGCGCAATAACCAGCCGTGTTTTCATGGAAATCCGTCCCTTTGCCGCGTCTTCCTTCTGGCCTAGCCGAAACGGCGGTTTTTGAAAAGCGCATCTTGCAAGGGATGGGGCGCGGGGCTGGACCTTTGGCCCCGGCGCGATTACGTCAGATCCATACCCCTGCGCAGGAGATCCCATGGCAACCGAGGCCTTTGAAGACATCGTCGAGACCTTCGAATTCCTGGACGACTGGGAGGATCGCTATCGCCATGTCATCGAGATGGGCAAGGCGATGCCGCCGCTGGACGATGCGCTGAAGGTCGATGCCACCAAGGTCACCGGCTGTGCCAGCCAGGTCTGGATCGTGCCGCGGATCGAGGGCGAGGGCGCCCAGGCGCGTTTCGATTTCGACGGCGAAAGCGACGCGATGATCGTGCGCGGCCTGATCGCAATCCTGCATGCGCTTTATTCCGGACTTACCCTGGGCGAGGTGCTGAAGGTCGATGCGCCGGCCGAGCTGGCGCGGCTGGGTCTTGACGAACATCTGTCCTCGCAACGCTCCAACGGGCTGCGCGCCATGGTCGAGCGGATCCGCCACGTGGCGGCTGGCAAGACCGCCGCCGCCTGAGGCCTCACAAGGGCTGCGGCGTCAAAGCGCGCGCAACTCCCGCTCCAGGTCGCCATAGCCGGTCAGGCGCCGCTCGTAGGCAAGGCCCAGGAACGCTGCGCAGTCGCGGGCCTTGGCGTCCAGATCGGCGTCATCGGTCTGGGCCTGGTAGACCAGCTTCTCGTAATTCCCGAAATACATCTCGCGCAGCTCCGGGTGCCGGTCCAGGCCAAGGGGCCGGGTGACGAAGGCGTCGAACTGCCGGACCAGGAAATCGGTCAGGTAGAAGGCCGTGAACTCCTGCTCCTGGATCTCGGCAAAGCGCGGGACCCCTTCGAAGAAGGCATAGCAATGGGGGCCCGGCATCATCTCGACCCCCAGCTCCTCGCAGCGGGCCTGCAACAGCCCGCCCGTGCCGCAATCTCCGTAGACGACAAAAATCCGATCATAGGCGTCGCGGTGGCGCGCCACCGCCTCGGCCACGGCATCGGGGATCTTTTGGGGCGAGTTATGCAGGATCGCCGGCAGACACATAAGGTCCATGTGCGACAGCCCGGCCTGGTCGCGGATCGCCAGGATCTCGCGCGCAAGCGCCCCGCAGGCCAGCAGGAGCACGCGCTGACCCGGCGAGGGCGAGGGCGCATCTGGGCCCAAGGTTGGGGCAGGGGCCGTTTCCGGCCCCATCCCGTGGATTGTCAGTCTGTCGTCTTCGCTGCTCATGGCTGCGGCTCTCCCGGGGTGGCCCGGCCCTGCCGCCCTTGGCGGTGGTCAGCCGGCGGCCATCTGGTTGTGCTTGCGCGAAATGAAATCCTTGGCGGTCTCGACCGCGACGGCGGCATCGCGGCAATAGGCGTCGGCGCCGATGGCCTTGCCGAATTCCTCGTTCAGGGGCGCACCGCCGACAAGGACGATATAATCGTCGCGGATGCCCTTTTCAGCCAGCTGGTCGATCACGGTCTTCATGTAGGGCATGGTCGTGGTCAGCAGGGCGGACATGCCGAGGATATCGGCCTCCTCGGCGATCAGCGCGTCGATATAGGCATCGGCGGCGTTGTTGATACCCAGATCGACCACCTCGAAACCGGCGCCTTCCATCATCATCGCGACAAGGTTCTTGCCGATGTCGTGGATGTCGCCCTTGACCGTTCCGATCACCATCTTGCCCATGCGCGGCGCGCCGGTCTCGACCAGCAGCGGCTTGAGGATGGCCATGCCGCCCTTCATCGCGTTGGCGGCCAGAAGCACCTCGGGGACGAAGAGGATGCCGTCGCGGAAGTCGTTGCCGACGATGGTCATGGCGCCGACCAGCGCCTCGGTCAGCACGCGGTAGGGTTCCCATCCGCGTTCCAGCAGGATGTTGACCCCTTCCTCGATCTCCTCGCGCAGACCGTCGTAGAGGTCGTCGAACATCTGCTGAACGAGTTCCTCGTCGTTCAGTTCGGACAGGATGATGTCTTCTTCTTCATCAGCCATGAGAGGCTCCGTGGGTTGGGGCGTGGCTCTTGCCCGGTATTTGACCGCAATCCGAGGCGGCATCTCGGCGAATAGCGACCCCGTGGCCCCCGTGACCGACCTTCGGAAGGGCGCGGAGCCGTGTCAGCCTGTCGCAGGCGGGTTCGGTCGGCCTGGCGCCGGGCTCAGCTCTTCTTGCGGCGGCGGCTGGAGCTGCGGCGCGTCTCGACCGGCTCGCCGCTGGTGCCGTCGCTGTCCGAGGAAAACCCTCCAAGCGCCGCGGTGATCTGGTCGAGGGTGGGCCGCTCGCCCCGGGGGCGGGTTTCCAGCGCCTCGCGCATGGCCGACAGGTGCTCGGGCATGGTGCCGCAGCAGCCGCCGATGATGGTGGCACCCGCGTCCCGCGCCAGGATGGCATATTCGGCCATCAGCTCGGGCGTGCCGTCGTAATGGATGTGACCGTCGACGTATTTCGGAATGCCGGCATTGCCCTTGGCGATGATCGGACGGGTGGCGCCTGCGTCGACATAGCCAAGCGCCGTGCGCAGCAGGTCGGCGGCGCCCACACCGCAGTTGGCGCCGAAGGCCACGGGCGGATGCTTCAGCCCCTCGACCAGATCGACCATCGCGGCCGATGTCAGGCCCATCATCGTGCGCCCGGCGGTATCAAAGCTCATGGTGCCGCACCAGGGCATGTCGGCCAGCGCGCAGGCTTCGGCGGCGGCGCGGTATTCCTCGGGGGCCGAGATGGTCTCGACCCACAGCACGTCGGCGCCACCGGCCTTCAGACCCTCGGCCTGCTCGTGGAACATCTCGACGGCGGAGGCGTGGGTCAGGGTGCCCATCGGCTCCATGATGTCGCCGGTCGGACCCATCGAGCCCGCAACGATCACCGTGCGCCCCGAGGCGTCGGCGCATTCGCGCCCGATCTCGGCGGCCAGTTTCGACAGCTCGAACGCGCGGTGCTGCGCGTCGTGCAGTTTCAGCCGCGAGGCGTTGGAGCCGAAGCTGTTGGTCAGGAACAGATCGCTGCCCGCGTTGATGGCGCCGTTATAAAGCTTCTTGATCCGGTCGGGATGATCCTCGTTCCAGAACTCGGGCGCGTCGCCCGACGACAGACCCATGTTGAACAGGTTGGTGCCTGTCGCACCATCGGCCAGCAGCCAGTCGCGGGTTTCAAGCAGGCGGGCGAGGGGATGCGTCATGGACAGACCTTTTCTGACGAGGATGGGCTGAATTGCCACGCGCGGGCCCGGGACGCAAATTGATAATTATCATAAAGATGTTGAGCCGGCTTCAAATCCGCCGCTGCGTCCCCGCGGGGGCGCCCCTTCATTGTCGTGAAAATATCCCCGCCGGAGGCATCCTCTCCCACCCGTCAGCGCGACGTCCCCAGGACCGCGCCGCGCGACTGCCCCTGTGGCGGCCCTTGGGCCACGCGGCGGGATCACTCCTCGTCGCTTCTCCCGGATTCGGTCAGGCGGGTGATCTGGGCTGCCGACAGGCAGGCCAGCGGCAGGTTCTCGGCCTGGATCACCTCGGGGCGCTCGAAGCCGATGGCGTAGAAGCTGCGGCCCTGGCTCTCGGGGTCGGGTGTCACCGTGCGGTCGTTGACCAGGTAGCGCGCCGGAACCGTGTCGTTGTAGCGGTTGCGGTTGCCGCTGCCGCGGCTCATGCGGACGAAAAGCGGCTGCTGGGGCGAGACGACAAGCGCCTCCATCGGGCGCAGCTTGCCGAAGGCGCCGGCCTCGATGATGACGGGGGCGTGGGCCTCGTCGGTCGGGGTGGCGTTGGCGGGCAGATCGGGGGCCGGCAGCTTGCGGATCAGCTGAAGCCGCTGGGACCCACGGGAATGGGTGATGATGCGGTCGCCCTCGCGCAGGGTCTCGACCGGGCGCATACCGCGCAGGGTGGCGATGCGGGTGCCGGACATGACGCAGGGGATTTCCCAAAGGCGCGGCGTGGGCGGGGCGTGTGGGATGATCTCGTCAGACAGGTCGCGATGGGGGGCAGACCCTGTGCACGACTGTCCAGAAAGCTGGTCGAAGCCCGGCGACTCAATATCGTCCGCCCGCCGGTCCAGAGCACCGAATCCACCTTGGGATAAACTCATTGTATCGACCCGCCGATTGCGCCCCCGGCAGCGACTTTGGTGCCAGAGGAAGGGGGCGAAACTATGACAATCAGCGCCCGGATCGGCGGTTTGGAGGCCGGTTTCGGGGCGAACACGCCCGGGACAGGGCCGGGGCGGACGCGTGCGGCGGAAACGAGGCGGCGCGTCCGGCGCGCGCCTCGCGACGCGTGCCGGGGAGGGCAAGCGGACCCGCCCCCAGGGGCGGTGTCCGAAAACGGGATCAGAGTTCGTTCAGGATCTGGCCTTTGGCGACGGCCGAAAGCTCGGCCATCTTGGCGCGGATCGTCGCCTCGTCGGCGGCGCTGCCAAGATCCCCCGCAACCTTGCGATAGACATCCTCGTCGCCGGCCTCCTCGAAATCGGCGCGGACGACCTCGCGGGCATAGTCCTGCGCCTCTTCGCCGGATTTTCCAAGCAGCTCGGCCGCCCAGAGGCCCAGCAACTTGTTGCGGCGCGCCTCGGCGCGGAACTGCATCTCCGCGTCATGGGCGAACTGGTTCTCGAAGGCCTTTTCGCGGCTGTCGAAGGTTGTCATGGCGTACCCCGCTGAAAATCATTGTTCTCTTCGATTCAATATGTGTGGCGCCCGGCCTTCGCGCAAGGGTTCGCTGTGTCCGGCGGGCCGCCCCGCACGCCGGCGCGAGGGTTCTGGTGCGGCGCGCGGGCGGTGACGCCAGGGGCTGATCGCGGGGCGCGCGAGCCGTGACGTGGGGGCCGTCATGTCGCGTTTGCGCGCATTATCTTGCCCCTGCAGGGGCCTTGGCCTATACGGGCGCCAATTGACCGGGTTCTGCCCCGGCCGCCGCTGTATCGGAGCGCCCATGGCACGCCGCAAGAAGATTTACGAAGGCAAGGCTAAGATTCTGTATGAAGGCCCCGAACCGGGCACCTTCGTGCAGTATTTCAAGGATGATGCCACCGCCTTCAATGCCGAGAAGAAGGACGTGATCGAGGGCAAGGGTGTTCTGAACAACCGCCTGAGCGAATTCTTCATGAATGGCCTGACCGCCGTCGGCATCCCGAACCATTTCATCCGCCGCATCAACATGCGCGAGCAGCTGATCCGTCAGGTCGAGATCATTCCGCTGGAAGTGATCGTGCGCAACTATGCCGCCGGCTCGCTGTCCAAGCGTCTGGGCATCGAAGAGGGCACCGCCCTGCCGCGTCCGATCATCGAGTTTTGCTACAAGGATGATGCGCTTGGCGATCCGCTGGTCGCGGAAGAGCATATCATCGCCTTCGGATGGGCCGCGCAGCAGGATCTGGACGACATGGTCGCGCTGGCGCTGCGGGTGAACGATTTCCTGTCGGGCGTGATGTTCGGCGTCGGCATCCGGCTGGTCGATTTCAAGATCGAGATCGGCCGCGTCTGGGACAACGACTTCCAGCGCCTGATCGTCGCCGACGAGATCAGCCCAGACAGCTGCCGCCTGTGGGACATGGAAACCGGCCAGAAGCTGGACAAGGACGTGTTCCGCCGCGACCTCGGCAACCTGGCGGATGCCTATACCGAGGTGGCCCGCCGCCTGGGCGTCCTGCCCAGCAACGTGACCCACGCAGTGAAGCCCACCCTCATCAATTGAGAGCCCCCGCGGCTGACGCTTGTAAAATGACGGAAGGCCCGCGGGACGGGTTTTTCGGGACTATCGAAGGAAAATGCACCGATGATGAAGGCGCGTGTTCATGTGATGTTGAAGGCCGGCGTTCTCGACCCGCAGGGCGAGGCGGTTCGCCACGCCCTGGGTGCGCTGGGTTTCGACCAGGTCGGCGGCGTCCGGCAGGGCAAGGTGATCGACCTCGAGGTCGATGCCTCCAGCGAAGAGGCCGCGCGGGCTTCTGTTACCGAGATGTGCGAGAAGCTGCTGGCCAACACCGTGATCGAGAAATACGACATCGAGATCTCGGCCGCCTGACCGGCCGAGCGGCGTCAGGGCGGCTGCGCCCGATGGGTTTTGCATCCGCGGCGCGGCTCACGGTGCCAGCCTTGGGCCGACATCGCCGGGTAGGGGGCGCTTGATCCCCGCTTCCGGCCTGCTTAGATCGACACCGGCCCGGGCGCGCGCTGCGCCGGGCAGCCCCGCAAGAGGAGAAGCCACCAGATGAAGGCAGGCGTTATCGTTTTCCCCGGGTCCAACTGCGACCGGGATATGGCCGTGGCCTTCGAAAAGGCCGGCGCCGACGTGCAGATGATCTGGCACAAGGACAGCAGCCTGCCCAGCGGGCTGGACGTGCTGGGCGTGCCGGGCGGCTTTTCCTTCGGTGACTACCTGCGCTGCGGCGCGATCGCGGCCCAGTCGCCGATCTGCCGCGCGGTTGTCGATTTCGCCGGCAAGGGCGGTCACATCCTGGGCGTGTGCAACGGCTTTCAGGTCCTGACCGAAACCGGCCTTCTGCCCGGGGCGCTGATGCGCAACAGCAACCTCAAGTTCATCTGCAAGAACGTCGAGCTGACGGTCGCGACCGACGACTCGGCCTTCACCTCGGGCTATGAGCGGGGGGCGCAGATCACCGTGCCCGTGGCCCATCACGACGGCAATTACGTCATCGACCAGGACGGGCTGTCCCGCCTGCGCGACGAGGACCGGATCGCCTTCACCTACGCCTCCAACCCCAACGGGTCGGTCGCCGACATCGCGGGCGTGCTGTCCGAGAACCGCCGCGTGCTGGGCATGATGCCCCACCCCGAACGCCGGGTCGAAGCGGCCCATGGCGGCGAGGATGGCGCGGCGATGTTCCGCGGGCTGATCGATGCCCTGGTGCCAGCCTGAGCTTTCGCAGCCCCCTTGCCCGGGCGGCCTGCGGCTTGAGCCGCACCGGCCGCGGCCCTAGGCTTGTGGCATGAGCATGCAAGCCACCCACACGCATCCCCCGGTCGATACCGGCCGCATCGCTTGGTATCTCCGGGCGGCTGTGCTGTTGCTGGCTGTCATCGCCTCGATCACCATCTGGTTCACCAACCAATGGCTGACCGAGCGTTATACGATCGCCACCCGCTCCAAGGCCGAGCTTCGCCTTGCGCTTTATTCCGGTAACATTGTCAGCGAGTTGCAGCGAAATTCTGTCGTGCCGCTGTTGCTGTCGCGGGACCCGGCGCTGATCGGGGCGCTGAACTCGGGCGACTATTCGGCGACCTCGCAGCGGCTGATCTCCTACCAGCAGGAAATCGGTTCGGCCTCGTTGATCCTGCTGGACGGGGACGGGCGGGCGGTGGCCACCACCAACCGCAACGCGCTGGGGTCCAGTCACCGGACCAACCCCTATTTCGTCGAGGCGCTGCGCGCCGACGACACGGTCTTCACCGCCTCGCGCGATGACACCGGCTCGTTCAAGTTCGTCTATTCCCGCCGGGTCGAGTCGGACAAGCGCGGCATTGGCGTGATCGTGGTCGAGGTCGACCTGAAGAAGCTGGAAAGCCGCTGGCGCGGCACCTCGGATGCGGTTCTGGTCACCGACAGCACGGGTCAGGTCATCCTGACCACGGAAAACCTGTGGCTGGGTCTGAACATCGAGGAGGCGCTCAAGCAGCGCAGCCCGCCCAACGCCATTCAGCGGGCGATCCAGGCCACCGCAGACTGGGGCCCCATCCCGCCCGACGCCTATTTCCGCGGACAGGCCTACATGCGCCAGGACGGGCGGATCCCGTTCCAGGGTTGGCGGCTGGTCTCCTTCACCTCGCACGCCCCGGTGCGCGAGCGGGTGAACGGCGTTCTTGCGTTGGAAATCATGGGCTTCGCGCTGATACTTGCGTTGGCGTTTTACCTTTTCAGCCGCCGCGCGGCCTCGCAGTCGCTGTTCTTCCAGCAGGAATCCGAGGACCTGCGCCGCCTGAACCGGCGCCTGCAACAGGAGATCGCCGAGCGCGAGCGTGTCGAGAAGACCCTGGAGGTCGCGGAACAGACCATCGCCCAGTCCTCCAAGCTGGCCGCCCTTGGCGAGATGTCGGCCGCCGTCAGCCACGAGCTGAACCAGCCCCTGGCGGCGATGAAGACCTACCTGGCCGGTGCCAAGCTGCTGTTGCAGCGCAAGCGCCCCGAGGAGGCCCTGTCGTCCTTCCAGCGCATCGACGACCTGATCGAGCGGATGGGATCGATCACGAAGCAGCTCAAGAGCTATGCGCGCAAGGGCGGCGAGGCGTTCGAGCCGATGGACCTGCGTGCCTCGGTTTCCTCGGCGCTGGCGATGATGGAGCCGCAGCTGAAGCAATTTGACGTGAACGTCAGCACCGCGCTACCCTCCGAGGAGGTGATGGTGCTGGCCGACCGGATCCGGCTGGAGCAGGTCATCATCAACCTCTTCCGCAATGCCATCGACGCCATGCAGGCCGAGAAGGAGCGCAAGCTGGATATCCTTGTAACCGTTGGGAAATTCGCGACCCTCGCGGTGCGTGACAACGGCACGGGGATCGACGATCTGGACGAGTTGTTCGAGCCTTTCTACACCACGAAAAAGCCCGGCGACGGCGTTGGCCTGGGGCTTGCCATCTCTTCGGGGATCGTCTCGGATCTCGGTGGACGCCTCACGGCACGGAACGCAGAGGGGGGTGGCGCAGTTTTCGAAGTGCAGCTGCCCTTGTTGGGCAGCAAGACAGCGGCCGCAGAGTAGGAGCACCATGCCCGAAGGTATGAAGATAGCGATCGTCGATGACGAGCAGGATATGCGCCAGTCCATCAGCCAGTGGCTGGCCCTGAGCGGGTACGACACCGAAACCTTTTCCAGCGCAGAAGACGCGCTGAAATCACTTGGCTCCGACTATCCGGGTATTGTCGTCAGCGACATCAAGATGCCCGGGATGGACGGTATGTCCTTCCTCAAGAAGCTCATGAGCGTCGATTCGGCCCTGCCGGTGATCATGATCACCGGCCACGGCGATGTGCCCATGGCCGTCGAGGCCATGCGCGTCGGCGCCTATGACTTTCTTGAAAAGCCCTTCAACCCCGACCGGATGACCGAGCTGGCGAAGCGTGCCACCCAGACCCGGCGCCTGACCCTCGACAACCGCGCCCTGCGACGGGAGCTGAGCGACGGCACGGTTCTGATGCGCAAGCTGATCGGGTCTTCGCCGGTGATGGAACAGCTGCGCGAGGACATCCTGGACCTCGGCCAGGCCGACAGCCACGTTCTGATCGACGGCGAAACTGGCACCGGCAAGACGCTGGTGGCCCATGCGCTGCATGCCGTGGGTCCGCGCGCCGGCAAGAAGTTCTGTTTCGTCAGCTGCGCCGCCTACGGCGAGGACGAGCTTTCGGCCAAGCTGTTCGGCCCCACGATCGACGGCAGCCTTCCCCTGGCCGAGGAGGCCCGTGGCGGCACCCTGCTGCTGGAGGACATCGACGCGCTACCCCAGACGCTTCAGGCGCGGCTACTGACCTTTATCAACGACCAGGGCACGCCTGCCGAAACCCGCGTGGTGGCGATCTGCAACATGCAGGAGGCCGAGAAGACCTGCGAAGATGCGCTGCGCCCCGATCTTTATTACCGCCTGGCGGCGATGAAGATCACCATGCCGCCGCTGCGCCAGCGGGGCGAGGATATCCTGACGCTGTTCAACCGCTTCGGTCAGCAGTTCGCCGAGGAATACGGCACCGAGGAGCCTGAGGCGAGCGCTCAGGAAGCCGCCCAGCTGCTTCAGGCCCCGTGGCCGGGCAACGTGCGTCAGCTGATCAACGTGGCCGAACGGGCGGTGCTGCAGAACCGGCGCGGCTCGGGCTCCATCGCGTCGCTTCTGATGGCCGATAATTCCGAGATCGAACCCACGATGACCACCGAGGGCAAGCCGCTCAAGGAATATGTCGAGGCGTTCGAGCGAATGCTGATCGACAACACCATGCGGCGGCACAAGGGCTCCATCTCCAGCGTGATGGACGAGCTTTGCCTGCCACGCCGGACCCTGAACGAGAAGATGGCGAAATACGGCCTCAGCCGGTCCGATTACCTTTGATCCTCAGGGCGCGTGCGCCCCGTGATGCAGACATGAAAACGCCCCCGCGGGAGACCGTGGGGGCGTTTTTCGTGGCGGCCACAGGCACGACGATAGCGGGCGGCCTCAGTCGGTCGGGCGCGAATCCGGCAGGTTGATGCGCGCCACCTGTTCGGCAATAGGATCGGTCGACAGCGGGTGCGGGTCGGCCTCGAAGGTGGCGGGATCGGAAAGCTCTTTCCACTCGCCCTCATGGTAGATCTCAACGGGGTCGAACCGCGCCTTGTAGCCCATCTTGGACGAGCCCGGCACCCAGTAGCCCATGTAGACATAGGGCAGCCCGGCTTCGCGCGCGATCTCGATATGATCGAGGATGACATAGGTGCCCAGCGAGCGTTCGGTCATGTTCGGATCGTAGAAGGAATAGACCAGCGACAGCCCGTCATCCATCACGTCCGTCAGGCAGACCGCGGCCAGCCGCTGATCGCTGCCCGTGGCAGGATCGGCCGGCTGGGTGTATTCGACCACGCGCGAGCGGACGGGCGTCTCCTCGATCATCGCGGCAAACTCGAAGATGTCCATGTCCGCCATGCCGCCCGAGGCGTGACGCGCCTCTAGGTAGGACCGGAAAAGCGCGTATTGATCCTCGGTCGCCCAGGGCGACGTCGCCTCGCGCCGCAGGGATCGGTTACGGTTCAGCGTGCGCCGCTGGCTGCGCGAGGGTTTGAAATCGGCGACCCGGATCCGTGCTGACAGACAGGCCGAGCAATCCGAGCACGAAGGCCGGTAAAGCACGTTCTGCGAGCGGCGGAAGCCCTGTTTCGACAGCGAGTCGTTGAGCTTTCCCGCGTAATCGCCCTGCAATGCGGTGAACAGCTTACGCTCCATCCGGCCGTCGAGATACGGACAGGGTTGTGGAGCGGTCACATAGAATTGTGGCGCGATGGGCAGCGTGTGGCGCATGGGGATATCTGTCTCAGGGTCTTGGCGAGGTTAGCAAGAGCGAGGCGCGCAGCCAATAGACAATCATTTGGGGCATTCGCCCGCGATTGGAAGGGGTGGGCGAGGGGGCCTGTGCAAAAGAAAGGGTGCCGCCGACCCAAAGGACGGGGCACCCCTTTCTCCGGGGTCCACGGGGGACCCGAAGGGATGGTTCAGGCCCGCCCGGCGGCCCCGTCGCGCCCCTCGCGGCGGGCCGGTTCGTGGAACTCGGCGGCGCGGTTCAGGGCGACGGTGCCCAGCACCATGTCGCTGAGGCCCTGGCGGCGGGCCGAGGTCAGCATCAAGGCCACCGACACAAGCTGCGGGATCACGAAGCTCATGGAGGCGACGTAGCCGGTCGTGTGCAGAACGGCCGTCGCGGCATCCAGGCGGTCGCCGTCACGGTCCAGCACCACCAGACCCGTCAGCCGCATGCCCAGCGTGGCCGAACCCGACGCCATTGAGGCCGAGCGATAGATCCAGCCCACCAGCATATAGAGGAAGGGCAGGTAGAAGAGCGCGGTGAAAAGAGTGAAGGGCACCACCAGCGCGGTCAGCAGCGCCGTGATCAGCACGTCGACGATCCAGGCGATCGCCCGCTTGGTGGGCACGTCGCGATAGAATTCCTCCTGTTCGACGGGATCGGGCAGGCGGTGATGGATGGGCTGGGTATGCATGACATTCCTCTGGCGGATCTGCGGGGCCGGGGGGCTGCGGTCAGCCGCCTTCGACATGGGTCCAATATAGGAAGGGGCGGCCCCGCCCGAAAGGGGGCCGCCCGGGATCGTCAGGCGAAGGCCGCGCGGGGGTCGGCCGTGCCGGCATCGTCGTCGCGGTTGCCGGTCGCGCCGGTCGCGGGTGCGGCCTCGGGGGTCGCGGGGGTGTTGCCACGGTCCTTCATGAACTGGTCGAACTCGGCCTTGTCACGGGCTTCGCGCAGGCGCTGCAGGAAGCTTTCGAAGGCGCGCTGTTCGTCCTCGAGGCGGCGCAGGGTTTCGGCCTTGTAGCTGTCGAAGGCCTGGTTGCCCGAGGAGCGGAAGGCATAGGCCGCCGCGGGGGCCGCCTTGGCGATGGGCGAGCCTGCGATGAACTTGCGACCCACGAAACGGTAGGCAAGGATCGCCAGGCCGATGGGCCAGAAAAGGACAAGGCCCAGGGCGGCAGCGCCAAGCCACGCGGGCTTGCCACGGGCGTCGAGCCAGTTTTCAGCCATGGCGGGCCAGGTCGAGACGGTGCTCATCAGGAAATACTCCGAGGTTGCTTTGGGCGGTTCCGAGAAGTGAATGTTATTCACATTTACATAGATGGGAAGCCGCCGCCGCCGTGCAAGAGGTGGGGCCAAGAAAATCCGCCACGCACGCTTCCCCGTCTTCCATCGCATTCATGTCATTGACCATTCCGCGCCGAGGGGCACATCCTCTTCCATGGATTTCGCAAGCCGCATCACCAGAAACCCGATTCCCCATGACCCCGACCGGGGTGCCGACGTGGCGGGCCACTTCACCCATCTTGCGCCCGAGCTCACGGGTCTGATCGGCGGGGCCGCGGGGTGCAGCCCCTATTTGGCCGGGCTTCTGACGCGCGAGGCTGAATGGCTGTCCGAGGTGCTTCAGATGCCGCCCCAGGCCGCCCGCCGGGCCCTGATGGACGGATTTGCCGGGCTGGAGGGGGCGGGCACCGCCGAGGGTCTGCGCCGCCTCAAGGGGCGGATGGCGGTGCTGGTGGCGCTGGCCGATCTGGGCGGGATCTGGGATCTGGAACAGGTGACCGGCACGCTGACCGAGTTTGCCGACCGCGCCGTGCAGGTCGCGATCGATCATTTCCTGGCCGCCGAGATCCGGCGCGGCAAGCTTCCGGGCATGACCGAGGATGACCTGACCACCAGCGCGGGTCTCCTGGTGCTGGCCATGGGCAAGATGGGCGCGGGCGAGCTGAACTATTCCTCGGACATCGACCTGATCTGCCTTTTCGACGAAAGCCGCTACGGGGCCGAGGCCGGGGAAGCGCGGGCGGTGCTGATCCGGGTCGTGCGGCGCATGGCCGGGATGCTGTCGGACCTGACCGACGCAGGCTATGTCTTCCGCACCGACCTGCGGCTGCGGCCCGACCCGTCGGTGACTCCGGTCTGCCTGTCGATGGACGCGGCCGAACGCTACTATGAAAGCGAGGGGCGGACATGGGAACGCGCGGCCTACATCAAGGCCCGCGCCGCCGCGGGCGACCTGGCCGCCGGTCAGCGTTTTCTGGATATCCTGCGCCCCTTTGTCTGGCGCCGGCACCTGGATTTCGTGGCGATCCAGGACGCCCATGACATGCGCCTGCGCATCCGCGCCCACAAGGGTCTGTCGGGGCGCATCGCGCTTGAGGGGCACGACATGAAGCTGGGGGTCGGCGGGATCCGCGAGATCGAATTCTTCACCCAGACCCATCAGCTTATCTCGGGCGGGCGGGATGCCGACCTGCGGGTGCGCGGCACGGTCGAGGGGTTGGCGCGTCTTGCCGAGAAAGGCTGGATCGAGCAGGGGGAGCGTGAGCTGCTTGCGGAGCGCTATGCCCAGCACCGGGAGGTCGAGCATCGGCTCCAGATGCTCAACGATGCCCAGACCCACCAACTGCCCCGCAGCCCCGAGGGGTTTGATCGGTTGGCCCGGTTCATGGGCGAGGGGGACACCGCGGCCTTCCGCGCCCGGCTGGAGGAGCGGCTTGGCGATGTCGCCCGCCTGATGGAGCCGTTCTTCGCCCCCGACGCACCCGCCGTGCCGATGCCCGACGAGGTGGCGCCCGAGATGGCCGAGATCATCGACCGCTGGCCCGGCTATCCCGCCCTGCGCTCGGAACGGGCGGTGGAGACCTTCGGCCGCCTGCGCCCCGGCATCATCGACCGCCTCAACCGCTCCGCCCGGCCGCAGGAGGCGCTGATCCAGTTCGACCAGTTTCTCAAGGGCTTGCCGGCGGGAGTTCAGCTTTTCGCGCTGTTCGACGCCAACCGTCACCTCGTCGACCTGCTGATCGACATCTGCGCCACGGCGCCGGGGTTGGCCAGCCATCTGTCGCGCAATCCCGGGGTGCTGGACGCGGTGCTGGGCGGGTCGTTCTTCGAGGAATGGCCGGGCGCCGAGGCCCTTGGCTCGGAGCTGTCGGCGCGCCTGGCCGGGATCGGCGATTACGAGGATCAGCTTGTCGAGACCCGGCGCTGGTCCCAGGAATGGCATTTCCGCATCGGGGTGCACCATCTGCGCGGCTTGGTCGATGCCGAGACCGCGGGACGGCAATACGCGGATCTTGCGCGCGCGGTGCTGACCGGCCTCTGGCCCGCCATCGGGGCAGAGTTCGCCCGCCGCCACGGGCCCGCGCCGGGGCGGGGCGCGGTGGTGCTTGGCATGGGCTCCCTGGGGGCGGGCAGTCTGAACGCGGCTTCGGATCTGGATCTGATCGTCATCTATGATGCGGATGGCGTCGAGGCCTCGGACGGCAGGCGCCCGCTGGCCGCGCGCACCTATTACGCGCGGTTGACCCAGGCGCTGGTGACGGCGCTTTCGGCGCGGATGGCAGGCGGGCAGCTATACGAGGTCGACATGCGCCTGCGACCCTCGGGGCGGCAAGGGCCGGTCGCAACCTCGCTGGCCTCCTTCACCACCTACCAGTCCGAGGAGGCCTGGACCTGGGAACACCTGGCCCTGACCCGGGCCGTCGTCGTGGCCGGTGCCCCCGACCTCGCGGCCGAGACCGAGGTCTTCCGCCGCACGCTTCTGGCCGGGCCCCGCGACCGGGAAAAGATCCTTGCCGACTGGGCCGACATGCGCCGGCGGCTGGCCGAGGCAAAGCCCGCGCGCGGTCCCTGGGACGTGAAATCCGGCCCCGGCGGTCTTCAGGATATCGAGCTTGCGGCCCAGGCCGCGACGCTGCTGGCCGGCGGGGCCGAGACGACCTTGCAGGGTCAGTTGGACCAGGCCGTCGCTGCGGGTATCATTACAGAGGCCACGGCCAACGGGCTGGACCACGCCCACGCCCTGCAGACCCGCGTCAACCAGGGCATGCGCCTGTTGGGGCGCAATGAGGTCGGGCCGGAGGGCTTGGGCCGGGGCGCGCAGGATTTCCTTCTGCGCGAGACCGGCGAGGAAAGCATGGACAGGCTTGTCGCCCTGGTGGAAAGCTGCAAGGCCGAGGCGGCGGCGCTGATCGAAGGCGCCTTCGGCATCCGGCCCGGCCCGGATCGCGCACCTGCCGCAAACGCCGAAGACAGGGAGACGGAGAATTGATCAAGGATACGCTGGACCCCAAGGGCCTGATCCGCGAGGCCTATCGCATGGAGGGGATCACCCGGGCCGAGTGCCGCTCGATCTTCCTGGACTGGGCGCTGAGCAGCGCAGACGAGCGCGACACCGCCGCCGACATCCGCCAGCTTCTGGAGCGGCACAGCGCCGACTCGCAGGGTCATCCGATGACCGCTGTGCTGATGGAAGGGGCCGCGTCCCACGAAGCTCCGGGGCGCCGGGGCGGGCGCAAGGCGCGCGTCCCCGAGTGAAAGCCTGCGCCGGTCCCGCCCGGCCGGTCGCGGTCGCGTTGGATCAGGCGCGGGGCAGGGCCGCGGCCTCGCGCGCCAGGGCCTCGATCCCGACCCAGTCGCCCGCGCGCACAAGATCACCCGGGGCCACCCAGGAGCCACCGGCGCAGACCACGTTCGGCAACGACAGATAGCTTGCGGCGTTCTGGGGCGTGATCCCGCCCGTGGGGCAGAAGGACAGCTGAGGCAGCGGCCCGCCCAGGGCCTTCAGCGCCGCCGCGCCGCCAGAGGTTTCGGCGGGGAAGAACTTGGCAATCTCGACCCCGCGCTCGATCAGGCGCATGGCCTCGGTGGCGGTGACCGCGCCCGGCAGGATCGGCAGACCCGCCTCGGCGGCCGCATCCAGAAGCCGGTCGGTGGCGCCTGGCGCCACGCCGAACCGCGCCCCGGCATCGACCGCGCGGGCGATGTCGGCGGGCGACAGAAGCGTCCCGGCCCCGACGACACCCCCTTCGACCCCGGCCATCTCGCGGATCGCGTCCAGCGCGGCAGGGGTGCGCAGCGTGACCTCGAGCGCGGGCAGCCCCCCGGCGACGAGGGCGCGGGCCAGATCGGCGGCGCTTGCGGCATCCTCGATCACCAGCACCGGGATGATGGGCGCGCGGGCGCAAAGATCGCGCAGGAAGCGGTTGGCGTCGGCGGTCGAAAGGGTCATGGCGAAATCCTCGGGCAAGGGCGGTCTTCAGGGGCGGTCTTGGCGGTTTCAGGCGGACGAGTGGACGATCGGGCAGGGGCCTCAGACGGCGCAGCCGGCGCCGGCGCTTGCCGCGCCCACGTTGCGGCGGAACACCTCGAACAGCTCACGGCCCGATCCGAAGGCGCTGGCGCTCAGGTCGACCTGGGCTGCGGCCCGGTCCGAGATGTCGGACAGCACCTCAAGCCTGCCGGCAGGTGCATCGACGCGAATGATGTCTCCGTCGCGCAGCCGTGCCAGCGGACCGCCGTCGGCGGCCTCGGGGCAGACGTGGATCGCGGCGGGCACCTTGCCCGAGGCACCGGACATCCGCCCGTCTGTCACCAACGCCACCTTGTGGCCCCGGTCCAGCAGGACCGACAGCACTGGCGTCAGACCGTGCAATTCGGGCATCCCATTGGCGCGGGGGCCCTGGAAGCGCACCACGATCACCGCGTCGCCGTCCAGTTCTCCGGCCTTGAAGGCATCGCGCACGGCCTCCTGGGTCTCGAAGACGCGGGCAGGGGCCTCCACGGTCTGAAGCTCGGGCTTCACGGCCGAGACCTTGATGACCCCGTGGCCGAGGTTGCCGTCAAGCTGGGCCACGCCGCCGGTGGACTGGAAGGGGTCCGCCACCGGGCGCACGATCTTGTCGTTATGGCTGGTGCGCCCTGCGTCGCGCCACTCAAGCTGTCCGTCGCGCAGGACGGGTTCCTGGGTATAACGCTCCAAACCGGGGCCGGCGATGGTCAGCACGTCGGGATGCAGCAGGCCCGCGTCCAGCAACTCGCCGATGACATAGGCCAGCCCGCCCGCGGCGTGGAAATGGTTCACGTCCGCAAGGCCATTGGGATAGACCCGCGCCAGAAGCGGCACCACCTCGGAGATCTCGGCGAAATCGGCGGGAAGAATCTCGATCCCCGCCGCCCGGGCCATCGCCGGCAGGTGCAGGATCAGGTTGGTCGAACCGCCGGTCGCCATCAGGCCGACCATGCCGTTGACGAAGGCCCGCTCGTCCAGAACATGACCGACGGGCGTGTAATCGCCGCCCAAGTCCGACAGGGACACGACCCGGGCCACGGCGGCGCGGGTCAGCGCCTCGCGCAGGGGCGTGCCGGGATTGACGAAGGACGCGCCGGGCAGGTGCAGCCCCATGAATTCCATCAGCATCTGGTTGGAATTGGCGGTGCCGTAAAATGTGCAGGTGCCCGGCCCGTGGTAGGAGGCCATCTCGGCCGCCATCAGTTCCTTGCGGCCAACCTCGCCTGCCGCGAACTGCTGGCGCACGCGGGCCTTCTCGTCATTGGGCAGACCGCTGACCATTGGGCCGGCGGGGATGAAGACCGTGGGCAGATGCCCGAAGGTCGCCGCGGCCATCACCAGCCCCGGCACGATCTTGTCGCAGACGCCCAGGAAGGCCGCCGCGTCAAACGTGTTGTGCGACAGCGAGATGCCGGCCGCCATCGCGATCACGTCGCGCGAGAAGAGCGACAGCTCCATCCCCGGCTGGCCCTGGGTGACGCCATCGCACATGGCCGGCACGCCGCCTGCCACCTGCGCCGTGGCCCCCGCCGCGCGGGCGGCCTCGCGCAGGATCGCGGGATATTCCTCGAAGGGCTGGTGGGCCGACAGCATGTCGTTATAGGCCGTCACGATCCCGAGGTTGGGCGCGCGGCTTTCGCTCAGCCGGTCCTTGTCGGGGCCGGTCGCGGCGTAGGCATGGGCCTGGTTGCCACAGGTCAGGTGGGCGCGGCGGGGGCCCGCGCTACGGGCCGCTTCCATGCGCTCGAGGTAGGGGCCGCGACGGTGCTCGCTGCGCTCGACGATGCGGTCGGTAACCCGGCGCAGGGTCTCGTTCATGGGCATGGCTGCATTCCTCCTTGGGCGGGCGACTCGGGCGCGCCTTTCCTTTACGGCAGATGAAGTAGCAGAATATGTTAGCGCTAACAATCCGCCCATCTGTCGCAGTGGCCCTGAATATGGGCCTGGCGCGTGGCCTATGCGCTGAGCGCATGGCGGGACGGATCGAATGGCATTAGTAATCCGGCGCTACCAAGCCTAGATCTTTCCATGACAGAAAGACAAGGAACAAGACCATGACCAACCAAAACATCCAGTACAGCAACGCCCCGATCGACTACGCTGCCTACGAGCTTCAGGCTCGCCAGCTTCGTGCCGAGGCTGTTCGCACCTTCTACCTGGCCGCCCGCGAATACTTCGTGAAGCTGGCCCACCGGGGTCAACGCAGCCCCGAAGGCCTTGCCAGCAAGGCCTAAGATATGCGTCAAATGCATGGCGGGACTGTTCTAAACGGATAGTCCCGCCCTGCCAAAGGGTGGGGATCCTTGGAATTGATGCGAGTTTTGCCAATTTTCGCCTCAATTCGGCTGCATCACTTTCACGCGAAAGTTGTGTAGCGGGTCCCGACGGGGGCTCGTCGTTACCAGTGCAGGAGTCCCACGATGAAATCCCTCAAAACCATTGTCGCCATTGCGACCGCCCTCAGCCTCGGCGCCTGCGCCTCGACTGATCTTGCCTCGCGCGATGTCCCCATGGCCAGCGATGTCGGCACCGCCGGCGCGAGCTACCTGCCCTCGGCCGAGTGGACCCTGCGCGACGTGCGCGTGAACGTCCCCGAGACGCTCCCCACCACCGAGGCCGACGTCTATTACCCCATGGCCGACATCGTCTGGCACGGCGACCCGGTCGGCAACCGCCACCAGCAGGTCCAGCGTTTGATGGACGATGGGCTGACCGCCGGCCTGAGCGGTCTGCGCGGCGGGCGCCCCGTCTTCGTCGATGTCGAGGTGGTCCGCTTCCACAGCCTTTCGCCCAAGACCCGCAATTCCATCGGGGGCGTGCACAACATGCTCTTCGACATGGAAGTGCGCGACGCTAACACCGGCGAGGTGCTGGTCCCGCGTCAACGCCACAAGGTCGATCTGCGCGGCTACGGCGGCCGCCGCGCCCTGAAGGCCGAGCGCAACGGCCAGGGCCAGAAGGTGCGCATCATGGCCCACCTGCAGAACTGGGTCGCCGACACGCTGTCGGTCCCCCAGGCCATGCGCGTGACACCCGGGGCCCGCCGCGCCGCGAACTGACCGCGCGACTAGGCACTTTTCCAATTCACCGAATGGGGGTAAGTGGACGGCATGACGCTGTCCCCTTATCCCGTTGTGAAACTCAAGCCCAAGGCCGACGCCCGCGCGATCCGCCATGGCGCCCCTTGGGTTTTCTCCGACGAGCTGGTGCTCGACCGCCGCACGCGCGCGCTCGAACCCGGAACTATCGCCGTGCTCGCCGATGGCGAGCGCCAGGAGATGGCGCTGGTCGCCATCACGCCCGCATCGCGCATAACCTGCCGCATCCTCGACCGGGACCCGGCCGCCCGGATCGACGCCGAATGGCTGCGCCGGCGCATCGCGACCGCCATGGCCATGCGCGAGCACCTTTACGACGCGCCCTTCTACCGGCTCGTCCACGCCGAGGCCGACGGCCTGCCCGGCATGGTGATCGACCGTTTCGGCGACACCGCCGTCGTCCAGCCCAACGCCGCCTGGGCCGACCGGCTGATGCCCGAGATCACCGCAGTGCTCCAGGAGATGGGCATCGCCAACATCGTGCGTAACGGATCGGGCCGGACCCGCAGCCTCGAGGGGCTGGAGGAGTTCATCCGCGTCGAGGCGGGCGCCGTGGAGGGGCCGGTGCCCGTGCCGATGAACGGCGCGACCTACATGGCCGACCTGCTGGGCGGCCAGAAGACGGGGCTGTTCTACGACCAGCGCCCCAACCACGCCTTCGCCGCCCGGCTGGGCCGTGGCGGCAGCGTCCTGGATGTCTTCAGCCACGTGGGCGGCTTTGCCCTCGCGGCCCTGGCCCAGGGCGCGACCGAGGCGCTTGCGGTCGACGGCTCGGCCCCGGCGCTGGAACTGGCCGAGCAGGGCGCGCGCGAAAGCGGCCTGGCCGATCGCTTCACTACCCGCAAGGGCGATGCCTTCGACGAGATGACCGCCCTGGCCGAGGAGGGGCGCAAATTCGACCTCGTGGTCTGCGACCCGCCCGCCTTCGCACCCGGCAAGAAATCCCTCGAAGCCGGCTTGCGCGCCTATGAGCGCGTGGCGCGGCTGGCGGCCGGGCTGGTGGCGCCGGGCGGATATCTGGTGCTCTGCTCCTGCTCCCACGCGGCGGACCTGGCGCGGTTCCGCCAGGCCTCGACCCGCGGCATCGGCCGCGGTGGCCGGCTCGGGCAGCTCATCCACACCGGGTTTGCCGGCCCTGACCACCCGATGCACCCCCAGCTTGCCGAAAGCGGTTATCTAAAGGCGCTCTTCTACCGGCTCGACGGGTGAAGGTTCTCCTCGACGCCTGCGTCCTCTTCCCCACGGTCATGCGCGAAATGCTCCTGGCCGTGGCGGAGGCGGGGCTCTTTCAGCCGATCTGGTCCGAAAGGATCCTTGAGGAGTGGGCGCGGGCGGCCCGCAAGATCGGCCCCGGGGGCGAGGCCGCCGCGCGGATCGAGATCGCGCTGCTGCGCGACCGCTTCCCCGGCGCCGCCATCCCCCCCGCGCCGGGGATCGAGGCACGGCTCCACCTGCCCGATGAGAATGACCTGCACGTCCTGGCCGCCGCCATCGCGGGCTCGGCCGACATGCTGCTGACCCTCAACGCCCGTGACTTTCCCCGCGGCACCCTGGCCGGCGAGGGGCTGGAGCGGCGCGATCCAGACAGCTTCCTCTGGCAACTCTGGTCGGACCAACCCGACATGATCGCCGGTGCCGCCGAATCCGTGCGCCTCCGCGCCAGCGAGATCGACGGCCAGGACCGCGCACTGGCGCCGCTCCTCAAAAAGGCCCGGCTCACGCGCCTCGCCCGCGCCCTCGCCAGCTGAGCCGGCGGCCCCTCTCATTGTCGTGAAAATATCCCCGCCGGAGGCTCCCCGCCCTCAAGACAAGGCCGACCAGCGCGCTTCCAGCGCCTCGATCGCCGCGATCCGCTCACCGGTCGCCGGGTGGCTCAGAAGCCAGGCGGGCGCGGCGCCCCGCGGCCCCGTCATCGCCTCAAGCTTGCGGAACATCGCCTTCTGCGGCGCGGTGCCAATGCCCGCCTTGGTCAGCAGCGCCGAGGCATAGGCGTCGGCCTCGTACTCGTCCTGGCGCGACAGCCGGGCGGCAAGGGCGCTGGTCAGAAGGTTGGCGATCCAGGCGCCGACGCCGGGGATGATCCGCCCCAGTACCAGCATCAGCGCCGTGCGCACCGCGTTCTGACCCGAGAAATCGATCATTCGGCGGCGCGAATGGCCCAGGGCCACGTGGCCCAGCTCGTGGGCGACGACGCTGGCCAGCTCCTTGGCGGTGACCTCGCCGGCCTTGTATTTGCGGAAAAAACCCCGGGTTATGAAGATCCGGCCGTCGGGCGCGGCCAGCCCGTTGACCGGCTCGATCTCGTAAATGTGGACGCGGATCCGCGGCAGGTTCAGCGCCGCTGCCATCTGGTCGTTCAGTTTGCCGAGCGCCGGGTCGTCAAGCTCGGTTGAACGGGCGTCCAGCTCGCGCCGGGTGCGCCAGATCGAGAAGCGGTACATCACCAGCGCATAGGCGATGGCCAGCAGGATCGGTGTGAGTTTCAGCATCGCTTTACCATATGGGAATGGCGACCCGCGGTTTCATCGGGCTGGCGGGCCGGGATCCCCGCGCGCGGGCTCATCGCCGCAGCTCGTCGACCGCGCGGCCGATGCCATCCAGGGTCATGGGGAACATGCGCCCCTCGAACAGCTCCTGGATCATGGCGATCGACTGGGTGTAGGGCCAGAACCGCTCGGGCATGGGGTTGATCCAGACGGTGGCGGGCCATTGTTCGCGCGCGCGGCTCAGCCAGGTGCTGCCGGGCTCTTCATTCCAATGCTCGCTGGCGCCGCCCGCGAAGGCGATCTCGTAGGGCGACATGGAGGCGTCGCCAACGAAGATGCAGCGATAATCCGACCCGAAGGTGCGCAGGACGTCCCAAGTGGGAATGCGCTCTGCGTGGCGGCGGCGGTTGTCCTTCCACACACCCTCGTAAAGGCAGTTGTGGAAATAGTAATATTCCATGTGCTTGAATTCGGCCCGCGCGGCCGAGAACAGCTCCTCGACCACCTGCACATGGGGGTCCATGGACCCGCCCACGTCAAGAAACAGCAGAACCTTGACCGCGTTGCGCCGCTCGGGGCGGGTGACCACGTCCAGGTAGCCGTGTTCGGCCGTGGCGCGGATCGTACCATTGAGGTCCAACTCCTCGGCGGCGCCGTCGCGGGCCCATTGGCGCAGGCGTTTCAGCGCCACCTTGATGTTGCGTGTGCCCAGTTCCACGTCGCCGTCGAGGTTGCGGAACTCCCGCCGATCCCAGACTTTCACCGCCCGCTGGTGGCGGGAGCCGTCCTGGCCGATGCGCACACCCTCGGGATTGTAGCCATAGGCGCCGAAGGGCGAGGTGCCGGCGGTGCCGATCCACTTGCTGCCGCCCTGGTGGCGCTTTTGCTGTTCCTTCAGCCGCTCGCGCAGGGTGTCCATCAACTTTTCAAAGCCGCCAAGGGCTTCGATCTCGGCCTTTTCCTCGGCGCTCAGGTGCTTTTCGGCCATCTTCTCCAGCCAGTCGGCCGGCAGATCCATCGCCTCCAGCACCTGGTCCAGGCCGATATCCTCAAGCCCCTTGAAGGCGCTGGCAAAGGCGCGATCGAACCGATCGAGGTGACGCTCGTCCTTGACCATCGATGTGCGGGCCAGAAAATAGAACCCCTCGACGTCGTAGGTGACGATGCCCGCCTTCATGCCCGCCAGAAACGCCAGGTATTCACGAAGCGATACGGGTATCCCGCTTTCCCTGAGCTTCTCGAAGAAGGGCAGGAACACGGGCTCAGACCATCCGTTCGACCACGATGGTCAGGATCATCCCCAAGGTGCCGAAAGCAATGGCAAAACCGGTTGCGTACTGGGCCATGTCCAAGCGGTTGCCGCCGCGGCGACGGGCAAGGGTAAAGCCCCAGATCGCGCCAATGAGGACGCCAAGAATAACGATCATGCGTTCAGAACCTTGTTCGGGCAGGGGAAAGCGCCGAAATCTCGGTCAACCTCGAGCGCACTTCCCGGTCACTGCCGATGCCATACCGCGCCCAGCCCAGACTGTCGAGGCGGACGATCGCGGCCTCGGCACGGCGGCCCGTCAGGCTCAGCGCCTCGGCCTTGATCATCAAAAGGGTCGAGAGAAGGGCAGCATTCTCCGACTCAGCCGCCGCCGGCAGCGCCCCCTCGACCAATCCGATGGCCGAGTTGGCCTGTCCGGCCGACAGCGCAAACGCCGAAAGCTGCATCGCCACGTGGGCCGATTGCACGTCGTGACCCGGCAGGCTGTCATAGATCTGCTTGGCGCTCAGGAATGCCTCGGTCGCACCGCGCGGATCGATGGGCATGATCAGGCGGCCCAGGGCGAACTGACTGAAGGCCAGGCGGTTGTCGCGCCAGCCCCGGGTCTGGGCGATGGCGACGGCGCGGCGAGCGGCGTCGATCCGAACCGAGGATGAGGCCCGCGGGCCAAGCGCCTTCTCGATCGCATCAATCCAGCTGCGCGGCGTGCGCGCGGCGGTGCCCGGGTCGCTGCGCTGGCCGGCCGGGTTGATCCGCGCAAGGATGCCGGGCAGGGCCGCCGCCACCTGATCGCGGGTCATGCCGCTGCGCAACTCGGGCGCGTAATAGGCGCGCAGAATCGTCATGTCGAAGCCGGTCAGCACGGTGTGGAAATTATCGTCGTTGAAGACCGAATCGTGCAGCCGGTAAAGATCGTTGAGCGGACCCAGCGCCTGCGCCACCTCTTCGTGCAGGCAGTCGCGGACTTCCTGCGGGCTGACATCGCGGGGGATCAGCACCGAGACCTGTTCGCGCTGGCGCAGCGAGGTCCAGTCGGTGACCGCACCCCGGCGGTTGCGCTTGAAATCCTGCCAGCCGGCGACGCGGGGCACCACGAAACAGGCGGCCTGAGGCACGTAGCGCTGCAATTCGCGGCGGCTGACGGTCTCGATCACGATTTCGGGCGTGTCGCTGCGCTTGACCAGCGTGATGTCGATCCCCGCTTCGCGCCGCAGCCGGGCGATCAGCCGGTCAAGGTCGTTGCGCAGGCTGCTCGAGGCCGCATTGCGAAGCTCGACCTCGATGGGGCCCTCGAATCGGGTCAGGATCGGAAGCTGTCGGCCGCTTTCCATCTCGAAGCTGAGTTCGAGGAAATCGCGCGCGATTTCGGCGTTGCTGCGGGCAGGGGCCTGTTGGGCCCGTCCGGCAAACACCTTCATCGGCGGCAGGTCGGTCTGCGTGGCGCGCCTCTCGGGCACCTCGCTCATGGGGACCGAGGCGCACGCAGACAGCGCGAGAAAGGCAAGCACTGCCAACCTCATGCCATTGTCCAATCGTGGTTTTCCTGGCCCGTCACTTGCCTGTCCGATCCATTATCCGCCGTGTCAGGCGGGTTGAGCCGACGACATGGGATGCCGCCATGATGCATCGCGCCGTCGAGGGCTGTCGTACCCAGGGCAACGGTGCGCTTCACCAAGTTCAATACTTGTAGATAGCAGGTAATCCCGATCTTCCAAGCATTGCCTTGACATGGCCGCGTTTGCCCGCCGTCCGGGCGATCGCCTGGGCGGGACCCGAAAGATGCGGGAATGCCCCGAATGGGCGGCAAAATGGCGTGTTTGGGGTGAAGGGCGAATTAAAATGGCGAAGATTGTCATAGGGACAATCTTCGCCTGCACAGTTGTTAAAAATATAGTCGAGCTTCCCGAAGTCCCTGCCACGTGGGCCGAGCGTCAGCGTACAGGTGCCTAATGAACTGCCCTGACATGACTGCTTCGGTTCGCTTCCCTATCACTCATTACCCTCGAGCCGGTGACTACGCATGAATCGTGACGAGATTGGGGCGCGATTGCAAAAATGTTCCCTGGCGGCAAAATTTATTGCAGCAACCGGCTGGCGCGGCACAGGTGCGGCACAGGGGCAATCAGGGGGTCAGCGACCGCCACGCGCCATGAAAGCAAGCCGCTCGAACATCTGCACGTCCTGCTCGTTCTTCAGCAATGCCCCGTAGAGCTTGGGCAGGGCGTCCTTCCCCTCGCGGCGGATGTCGGCCGCCGAAAGGTCCTCGGCCAGCAGCAGCTTCAGCCAGTCCAGCACCTCCGAGGTCGAAGGACGCTTGCGCAGGCCTGCGGTGTCGCGAATCTCGTAGAACTGGGTGAGGGCGGTGGTCAGAAGCTCATCCTTGATTCCCGGGTAATGAACCTCGACGATTCTGCGCATCGTCTCGATTCCCGGAAAACGGATGTAATGGAAAAAACAGCGGCGCAGAAATGCGTCGGGCAATTCCTTTTCATTGTTCGAGGTGATGATGACCACGGGCCGGTTCACGGCGCGCACGGTCTGGCCGGTTTCGTAGACATGAAACTCCATCCGGTCGAGTTCCTGAAGAAGGTCGTTCGGAAACTCGATATCCGCCTTGTCGATCTCGTCGATCAGCAGGACCACGCGTTCCTCGGCCTCGAAGGCCTGCCACAGCTTGCCCTTGCGGATGTAATTGGCCACGTCGTGGACCCGCGCGTCGCCCAGCTGGCTGTCGCGCAGGCGGCTCACCGCGTCATATTCATAAAGGCCCTGCTGGGCCTTGGTGGTCGACTTGATATGCCATTCCAGCATGGGCATTCCCAGCGCCGCGCTGACTTGGCGGGCCAGTTCCGTCTTGCCGGTTCCCGGCTCTCCCTTGACCAGAAGGGGACGCTCAAGCGTGACGGCGGCGTTGACGGCAATCGTCAGGTCCTCGGTGGCCACATAGCTGTCGGTGCCGGTGAATTTCATGCTCTAGCGCTCTGGTTGTTCTTGGAAATCGGCAGGACAGTATCAGGATCACACAAAGCTGCAACTCTGTCAGATCAGCTAGTGACAATGGGCGAAGGGTGGTTTAGTCCAGCGCCATGAGAAGGGGGAGGGGTTGGCAATTTCCTCAAGACCCCACCCCATGAGAGGGAGCTGGTCATGAAAGCCGAGATTTTCCTTCCGGAAGATTATCGCCCGGCAGAAGACGAACCATTCATGAATGATCGTCAGCTGGAGTATTTCCGCAGAAAGCTTAATGCCTGGAAGAACGACTTGCTGTCCGAAAGCCGCGACACCATCGAGGGGCTTCAGGACGGAACCCGGAACATTCCCGATGTCACGGACCGTGCGTCCGAAGAGACCGACCGGGCCCTGGAGCTTCGCACCCGCGATCGCCAGCGCAAGTTGATCTCGAAGATCGACGCGGCGCTGCGGCGCATCGACGAGGGCGAGTACGGGTATTGCGACGAAACCGGCGAGCCGATTTCGCTCAAGCGTCTGGACGCTCGCCCGATCGCGACACTCAGCCTCGAGGCGCAGGAGCGTCACGAGCGTCGCGAGAAGGTTCATCGCGACGACTGAGCGCGGAGCGATCGACGGGAACGTTAAAATGCGAAACGCACCGGCCGCCCTGGGCGCCGGTGCGTTTTCGTTTCCGGGCCGGGCAGGGCCGGAAGCACCTGTGCGGGGATGCGGATGAGAATGAAGGACATGCGTGTTCACGTGGTGGGGGCCGGCATCGCCGGGCTTGCGGCGGCCACGGCCCTGGCCCGGCGCGGCGCCACGGTGACGGTCAGCGAACAGGCCAATGCGCTGGAGGCGGTGGGCGCGGGCATCCAGATCTCGCCCAACGGCGCGGCGGTGCTTGCGGCCCTGGGCCTGGAGTCGCAGGCCGCGCGCCTGGGCAATCGGCTGGGCGCGGTCGAGATGCGGGACGGACCCAGCGGCCGGCCGGTCCTGCGGCTGGATCTGGATGCGGCGGGCTACGATCACCCCTACCGGGCCTTTCACCGGGCCGACCTGGTCGGGATGCTGGCAGAGGCCGCGACCGGCGCCGGTGCGCAAATCCGCCTGGGCCATACGATCGGGCCGGAAAGCCCCATTCCCGACGACTGCGACGTGACCATCGGGGCCGATGGTATCCGCTCGGCCCTGAGGGCGCGGATGTTCCCCCAGGGGACGGCGGGCGCGGATGAGCCCGCGTTCACCGGCAATGTCGCCTGGCGCGCCACCGTTCCGCTGGAAAGCTATCCAGCGCCGATGTTCGACGGCGCGGCCGACCACGCGCGGCTTTTCATGGGGCCGGGGCGGCACCTGGTCTGCTACCCCCTGCGGGCGCGGGGCCTTCTGAACATCGTCGCGGTCGAGGAACGGCGCGCGTGGCAGGCCGAAGGCTGGATGTATCCCGACGCGCCCGAAAACCTGCGCCGCGCCTTCGTAGGCATGGGGGCAGAGGTCCGCGCCCTGCTGGATCCGGTTGAAATCGTCCACGCCTGGGGCCTTTTTCGCCACCCGGTTCCGGATATCTGGCACCGGGGCACCTGCGTCCTGATCGGCGACGCGGTGCATCCGACCCTGCCGTTCATGGCCCAGGGTGGCAACCTGGCGCTGGAAGATGCCTGGGTGCTGTCCGAGACGCTGGCCAAGGCGCCCGATGTCGAAACGGCATGGCGCCACTTTACCGCACAACGCCTGGCACGGGTGCGACGGGCGGTTGCGGCCGCCGGGCGGAACGCGCGAATCTACCACCTGTCGCCCGCGCCCCTGCGCCGGGCGCTGCACGCCGCGATGGGGCTGGCGGGTCGGATCGCGCCGCAGGCGCCCCTGCGCCGCTTCGACTGGCTTTACCGGGAAGATGTCACCGGTGGAAAAGGCTGAAAAGGCGGGAAGGGCTGAGGCTCAGGCGTCCAGCTCCACCCAGACCGGCACGTGGTCCGAGGGTTTCTCGCGGCCGCGGATCTCGGAATCGATCTGGCAATCTTGCAGCAGGTCGGCGCATTGGGGGGTCAGCAGCAGATGGTCGATACGGATCCCGTCGTTGCGATTCCAGGCGCCGGCCTGGTAATCCCAGAAGGAATAGTGGCCCGGCCCCTCGGTGCGGGCGCGGAAAGCGTCGGTGAAGCCCAGGTTCAGCACGCGGCGATGGGCATGGCGGCTTTCGGGCAGGGCCAACGCATCCTTGCGCCAGGCGTCGGGGCGGGCGGCATCCTCGTCCTGGGGGATGATGTTGTAGTCGCCGGCCATCATCGCCGGTTCCTCTGCATCCAGCAGGGCCTGCGCCCGGTCATAGAGGCGATCCATCCAGGCCAGCTTGTACAGGTATTTCGGCCCGGGAGCCGGGTTGCCGTTGGGTAGGTAAAGACAGCAAAGCCGCACCGCGGTCCGGCCCACGACCGTGGCCTCGATCCAGCGCGCCTGTTCGTCCTCATCGTCGCCGGGCAAGCCGCGCACCACGTCCTCAAGCGGCAGCTTTGAGAGGATGGCGACTCCGTTGAACCCTTTCTGGCCGTGGGTCTCGACCTGGTAGCCGCGATCCTCGAACAGCTCGCGGGGGAAGCCCTCGTCGACCGACTTGATCTCCTGCAGCAGGGCAACATCGGGCTGCGCCTCGTCCAGCCAGTCGCCCAGTGCCGTCACCCGGGCCTTGATCCCGTTGATGTTGAAGGTCGCGATCTTCATCTTCTCACCCGCTCGATGCCCATTGCACCGGGTATGCCGCCGGGGCGGCTGGAAGACAAGCGGCAGGGGGCGGGCGAGGGGGCACAGGGGGCGGCCGGGACATCTAAAAATTGACATAAATTTGCGACAAATGCGCCATACGCTCGTTAAATGGCCGCAATCCCATCAGAAAGCCGCCTTGATGCGCTGGCAGCGTGTCCTTGCTGGGACGCTGAAGTGACGTGGTGAGGCGGGGGCATTGGGCATAGGAGATGCCGACAATGTTCAAGGCAATACACAACTACCGCGAGAATGGCGGGATCATCGACCGTTCGACCGAACCCGACCGGCGCCCTTACGAGCGCCTGCTGGGGGAATTCACCGGCCTGCGCAAGACGCCCGTCTGCGCGCGGGAATTCGATGAAAAGGCCGTGCGCCGCACGGCCCGTGCCCGCAAGGTCCGCCTGGCCGAAGGCTGAGCAGGCTTTACGCGATCGCGGCAAATGCACGCCACGACGCGCGGGTCGAAGGGGGCTATCCGAGGGGGGATCGACCTTTCCGCGCGATGAGGCGGCGCAAGCCTTGACGCAACCGGCGGCCCATATCCGTCGCCGGACCGATGACGGCAATGCCCCCAGGGGCATGGCGGGGGATGACAGGCGGGCGGCCAAGGCCCGAGCGGGCTGGGGCGCGATGAAGCGCAGGCTATGCCGAAAATTATACAGGAAAGACGCGCGGGTCACGGCGACCCGCGAAAATCAGATCGAGAACGACGTCCCGCAGCCGCAGGAGCTGGTGGCGTTCGGGTTCTCGATCACGAAGCGCGCGCCGATCAGCTCTTCTGAGAAATCGATGACGGCATCGGCCAGGAACGGCAGCGAAACCGTGTCCACAATCACCTTCTGACCGTTCTTTTCAAGGACCAGGTCATCCTCGGCCGGCTGGTCGAGGCGGATGTCATATTGAAACCCGGAACAACCCCCGCCTTCGACGGCGACGCGCAGCGCCTGCGGCTGCTCGGCTGTGCCGTTGATTTCGGCCAGGCGCTCGAAGGCGCGATCCGTCACTTTTGGGGGCAGGTTCAGCATGTTCACCTTCGGGGTTTTTGTATTCCACTCACGGCTAATATAGGGAGGTCGTGAAACAGCGACAAGGACAGGCCTGGACCATGCTGGCGCCATTTGCATGCCGACCCGAGGAGACGCGCGGGCGTCTTCACCCCGAACCCGAGGCGGCGTTCCGCTCGCCCTTCCAGCGCGACCGCGATCGTATCATCCACGCCAGCGCCTTCCGCAGGCTCAAGCACAAGACCCAGGTCTTCGTCGAGCACGAGGGCGACTATTACCGCACCCGCCTGACCCATTCGATCGAGGTGGCGCAGGTGGCGCGGACCATCGCGGGTGTGCTCAAGCTCAACGCCGAGCTGACCGAGGCCGTGGCCCTGGCCCATGACCTGGGCCACACACCCTTCGGCCACACCGGGGAAGAGGCGCTTGATGCGCTGATGCAGGGGCACGGCGGGTTCGATCACAACGCGCAGGCCCTTAAGATCGTGACCTCGCTTGAACGTCATTACGCCGAGTTCGACGGTCTGAACCTCACGTGGGAGACGCTGGAAGGCATCGCCAAGCACAACGGCCCCGTTACAGGCCCCCGCGCACGCCACAAGGACCGGCCGCTGCCCTTCGCCCTTTCGGAATACAACGCCCGTCACGACCTGGAGCTGGACAGCTTTGCCAGCGCCGAGGCGCAGGTCGCGGCGTTGGCCGATGATGTCGCCTACAACAATCATGATTTGCACGATGGCCTGCGCGCCAAGCTGTTTTCGCTGGCCGAGCTTGCGGAATTGCCCGTGCTCGACCGCTGCTTCGCCGAGGTCGATGCGGCCTATCCCGGCCTCAACAGCTACCGCCGGCAGCACGAGGCGCTGCGGCGGTTCTTCGGGGTGCTGGTGGGCGACGTGCTGGATGTCAGCCGCGCGCGGCTGGAGCGGCTGGACCCGCGCTCGGCCGAGGATGTGCGCCGGGCCGACGGGCCGGTGATCCGCTTCTCGGACCCTTTGTGGCGCGACCTCAAGGAGATCCGCGAGTTCCTTTTCCAGCGCATGTACCGCGCCCCCACCGTGGTCGAGATGCGCCGCCGGGTAACCGAGGTGGTGCGCGCGCTTTTCGCCCTCTATATGGCCAGCCCGCAGGAGCTTCCGAAACAGTGGCGCAAGGACGTGGCCGCCGCCAGCGGTCAGACCGAGCTTGCCCGCATTGTGGCCGATTACATTGCCGGGATGACCGATCGCTTCGCCTTTCAGGAACACGAACGCCTCTGTGGTCCCGCACCACGTTGACGCGCCGCCTTTGCGTGGTAAACCCAGCCCCAACTCAACCGGGATGCCCAGAATGAACCTTTTTGCCGAGATGCGCGCCCTTGTGCTCGACAGTCTTTCCGATCTTCAGGATGCGGGCGGGCTGCCGCGCGACCTGGACATGGCGAATGTCGCGGTCGAGCCGCCGCGCGACGCCGCACACGGGGACATGGCCACCAACGCCGCGATGGTGCTGGCAAAGCCGGCCGGCATGAAACCCCGCGACATCGCCGACGCGCTGGCCGCGCGGCTGCTGGAGGATGGGCGCATCGCCTCGGCCGATGTGGCGGGTCCGGGTTTTTTGAACCTGCGGCTGTCGCCCGCCGTCTGGCAGGGTGTGGTCCGCGCGGCCCTGCGCGAGGGTGTCGATTTCGGGCGCTCGGACATGGGGCAGGGGCGCAAGATCAATGTCGAATACGTCTCGGCCAACCCGACCGGTCCGCTGCACGTGGGTCATACCCGTGGCGCGGTCTTCGGCGATGCGCTGTGCAGCCTGCTGGATTTCTCGGGCCATGACGTGACCCGGGAATACTATGTCAACGACGGCGGCGCCCAGGTCGACGTGCTCGCGCGCTCGGTCTACCTGCGCTACCTCGAGGCCCACGGTCAGGAAGTCGCCTTCGAGGACGGAACCTATCCCGGCGACTATCTGATCGAGGTCGGTCAGGCGCTGAAGGACAAGGTGGGTGACGCCTATGTCGGCAAGGGCGAGGACGCCTGGCTGGAAGAGGTGCGTGATTTCGCGACCGATGCGATGCTGGGCCTGATCCGCGAGGATCTGCATCTGCTGGGCGTGAAGATGGACAATTTCTTCTCGGAAAAATCCCTTTACGGCACCGGCCGGATCGAGGCCGCGCTGAACAGCCTCGAGACCAAGGGCCTGATCTACGAGGGCGTGCTGGAGCCGCCGAAGGGCAAGACCCCCGAGGATTGGGAGCCGCGCGAGCAGACGCTTTTCCGCTCGACCGCCCATGGCGACGACGTTGACCGCCCGGTGAAGAAATCCGACGGCAGCTGGACCTATTTCGCGCCCGACATCGCCTATCACTTCGACAAGATCGAGCGCGGCTATGACGAGTTGATCGACGTCTTCGGCGCCGATCACGGCGGTTACGTCAAGCGCATGAAGGCTGCCGTGTCGGCCCTGTCGGACGGGGCCGTGCCGCTGGACATCAAGCTGACCCAGCTGGTGCGCCTGTTCAAGAACGGCGAGCCTTTCAAGATGTCCAAGCGTGCGGGCACCTTCATCACCCTGCGCGACGTGGTCGAGCAGGTGGGCGCCGATGTCACCCGTTTCGTCATGCTGACGCGCAAGAACGACGCGCCGCTGGATTTCGACTTTGCCCGGGTGCTGGAGCAGTCCAAGGACAACCCGGTCTTCTACGTGCAATACGCCCATGCGCGGATCCGTTCGGTCATGCGCAAGGCCGAGGCCGCGGGCATCGCCTCGGACGCCGCGACGCTGGCCGGGGCGGATCTGGACCTTGCCTCGGACCCAGCCGAACTGGCGCTGGCGGCCAAGCTGGCCGAGTGGCCGCGCCTGATCGAGATCGCCGCCCGCACCCACGAGCCCCATCGCGTCGCCTTCTACCTCTACGAGCTGGCGTCCGAGCTGCACGGCCTTTGGAACCTGGGCAATGCCCGCCCCGAGCTGCGCTTTCTGCAGGAAGGTGACATTGCTGCAACGCAGGCGAAAATGGCGCTTATCCAGGCGACGGCCGTTGTTATTTCCGCCGGCCTTGGTATTCTTGGCGTGACCCCGGTGGAAGAGATGCGCTGACAAGGCCACCGCCCCGGGCTCCTGAGGCAGAAAAAGACCCCCGTCGCCGGTGTTGACGCCGGGAAAGGGGCGAAAGGGCAGAACATGGCAGAGGTTGATTACGACGCGTATGATTCCGGCACGTATGAAACGGGCCCGGACAACCGCAACGGTCTGACAAGCGCCATCGTGAACTGGAGCGGTGCGCTCCTGTCCGTGGGGCTTGTTGGCGGGCTGGGTGTCTGGGGCTATCAGCTCAGCGTCCGCGACGTATCCGAAATTCCCGTGATCCAGGCTCTGGCCGGTCCGATGCGCATGGCGCCGAAAGATCCCGGCGGCTCGCGCGCGGCGCACCAGGGCCTGTCGGTGAACCAGGTCCAGGCCGAGGGGCAAGCAGCCCCCGTCGCCGACCGGGTCGTGCTGGCCCCCGAACCGCTTGAACTGCCCGCCGAGGCGCAGGACGACGTGGCCGAGGAGCCCGTGGCCCTGGCCGCGCTGGAAAGCGCCGTGGATGCCGATACGGTTGCCACCTCGCGCGCGGCACGCAGCCCGGCGGCCGATGCGCTGCCCGCCGCGGCCGCCCTCGATGCCCGTGGTGCCGTCCCGGGCGAGGCCGAAGAGGGGCTGTCGCGCATCCTGCCGGCCCGTGCCGTCCCGCAGAAATCCACCCTTGGCGCCGCCGTCGATGCGGTCGTCCAGGCCGTCGCCCGGCCGCAGGCCGATGCCGGGGCGCCCGTCGGTGAAGCCACGCTTCAAACCGCATCCTTCCGGGCGATCCCTGCCGACATTCCCGGCGTTGCCCGCTCGGTCCGCCCGGCGCGCCGCTCCAGCGTCGATGTGGACAGCCTGCTCAAGCAGCGCAACGCGCGTCCCGTCGCCGCCGCGGCTCCGGCCCGCAGCCTTGAGCTGGACGCCGACAGCCTGACACCCGGGACCCGCCTTGTGCAGCTTGGCGCCTATGACAGCGTCGAGACCGCGCGGGTCGAGTGGGATCGGATCTCGGCCCGTTTCGCCACCTACATGGACGGCCGCCAGCGGGTGATCCAGAAGACCGAGAGCGGCGGGCGCACCTTCTACCGCCTGCGCGTCGCCGGGTTCGACGGCGTGTCGGACTCGCGCCGGTTCTGCAGCGTCCTGCTGGCCGAGAACGCGGCCTGCATTCCCGTGGTCGCGCGCTGATGCCGGCCGGGGCGAGCATTCTTGGATGTGAGGGCCCCCGGCTGACCGCCGACGAACGCCGTTTCTTTGCCAAGGCCGATCCCTGGGGCTTCATCCTGTTTGCCCGCAATGTCGAGGATCCGGTCCAGCTTTCGGCGCTGACGGCCGAGCTGCGCGAATGCGTGGGGCGTGACGCGCCCATTCTCGTCGATCAGGAAGGCGGGCGCGTTGCGCGCCTGCGCGGGCCCCACTGGCGCGAATTCCTGCCCGCCCTGGAACAGATCAAGGCGGTCGACCCTGAACTGGGATCGGGCGCGGTGGAGCGTTCGGTCTGGCTGCGCTCGGCGCTGATCGCCGATGACCTGGCCTCGGTCGGGATCGACGTGAACTGCGCGCCGCTGGCCGACCTGGTGCGCCCCGAAACCCATTCGGTTCTGCACAATCGCCTTTACGGCGGCAACATCGAAACCGTGGTGCGCCTGTGCCGCGCCGCCCGCGAAGGCATGGCCCAAGGCGGTGTTCTGTCGGTGCTGAAGCACCTGCCGGGTTATGGCCGCGCCACCGTCGACAGCCATCACGAGCCGGCGCGTGTTTCGGCCCCGCTCGAGGCGCTGGAGGCCCATGATTTCGCGCCTTTCCGCATGCTGACCGATTTCGGGATGGGCATGACCGCCCACGTCATCGTCGAGGCGCTGGACAAGACCGCGCCCGCCACCACCTCGCGGGTGGTGATGGATTACATCCGTGACGAGATCGGTTTCGGCGGACTGCTGATGACGGATGACATCGGCATGGAGGCCCTGAGCGGCACGATCTACGAACGCAGCGCCGCCGCCATTGCGGCCGGCTGCGACGTGGTCCTGCATTGCAAGGGCGATATGGCCGGGATGGAACAGGCCGTGGATGCGGCCGGCCGGCTGTCCGAAAAGGGACAGGAGCGGGCCGAGTACGCCCTATACGAGCGGCGCGAGCCCGCGCAGCTTGACACGGCGGCCCTCGAGGACGAGCTTCAAGGCCTGATTGGCTGACGGGCGAGGAATGATGCAGCGCGACAGCGCCAACGACGACCATGAACCCCGCGCCGGCAAGGGCGGGGCCGATGGCGCTGCATCCGGGCCGGGGCAGGAGGGTGCTTCTGTCATCGCCCCAGCCACCACCCCAGTCACCACCCCAGTCACCGACGACTTCATCGAGGGACCCGGCCGTGACGCCGACAGCGTGGCCGACCGGCTGGCCGCCGAGGCGCTGATCGTCGATGTGGACGGGTTCGAGGGGCCGCTTGACCTGCTCTTGACCCTGTCGCGCAGCCAGAAGGTCGATCTGCGCAAGGTCTCGGTGCTGGGCCTGGCCGAGCAATACCTGGAATTCATCCGTACCGCCGCCGAGCTGCGGATCGAGCTGGCTGCCGACTATCTGGTCATGGCCGCCTGGCTTGCTTTTCTCAAAAGCCGGCTGCTGCTGCCGCCCGACCCGTCCGAAGAGGGCCCAAGCGGCGACGAGCTGGCCGCGCATCTGGCTTTTCAGCTTGAGCGCCTGGCCGCCATGCGCGACGCCGCCGCCAAGCTGATGGCGCGGGACCAGTTGGGGCGCGATTTCTTCGCCCGGGGTCTGGAAGAGGACATGACCCGCGTGCGGTCGATCCGCTACAAGGCCACGCTGCTGGATCTGATGCAGGCCTATGCCCGCCTGCGCACCAAGGACGAGTTTCGCCCATATGCCATGGATCGGGAGTTCGTCTTCACCATGGAACAGGCGCTGGAGCGGCTGCGCGGGCTGATCGGCTTTGCCGGCGACTGGACGGATCTTTCCAGCTATCTGCCCGAAGGCTGGACCAGCGATCCGGTCAAACGCCGCTCGGCCACGGCGGCGACCTTCGCCGCCAGCCTGGAACTTGCCAAGGCCGGCGCCATCGAGATCCGCCAGTCCGAGGTTTTCGCCCCGATCACCGTGCGCCGCAAGGAGCCCCGAGATGCCTGAGAACGATGTCTGAGCCCGTCGACATGGAAAACCAGGTCGATCTGGACCGCGAGGACGCGCCCGAGGTCGACGAGGCCGCAGAGGAGCGCGCGCCGCGTCGCGACGGGCTGTTCGAGGCGCCGCCACTGGCCGAGCAGGAGCGCATGGTCGAAGCCATCCTTTTTGCCTCGGCCACGCCCGTCACCACCGCCGAGATGGAGCGGCGGATGCCTCATGGCAGCGACGCCGCCGAGGCGGTGGCCCTTCTGCGCCGCCGTTACGAGGGGCGTGGCGTCGCGGTGACCCGCGTGGGCGATGCCTGGGCGATCCGCACCGCGCCCGACCTTGGTTTCTTGATGCAGCACGAGACGGTGGAGACCCGGAAGCTCTCGCGCGCCGCGATCGAGACACTGGCCATCATCGCCTATCATCAGCCCGCAACCCGGGCCGAGATCGAGGAGATCCGCGGCGTCTCGGTTTCGCGCGGAACAATCGACCAGTTGCTGGAACTGGAATGGATCCGGTTCGGCCGCCGGCGGATGACGCCGGGCCGTCCGGTGACCTATGTCGTGACCCAGGAATTCCTGGACCATTTCGGTCTGGAAGGCGCCCGCGATCTGCCGGGCCTGCAGGAATTGCGCGCCGCCGGGCTGCTCGACAGCCGCCCGATGCCCGAAGGGGGGCTGCCCGGCCCGCGCGACGAGGTCGACGACGGCGACACCGGTGCCATCGGCCAAGACGAGCTTTTCGACGATTGATGCCTATATCTGAACTGCGGCCCCAGGACGGACCGCGCAAACCCAGGGGACCAGGAAGATGGACCGCGTTCTGAACATGATTATCCGGCGTGTGATCAACCGGCTGACCCGGATGGGCGTCGACAAGGGCGTCGACGTCATGGCCGCGCGCCGCCGGTCGGATCCCAACGCCGACCCGCGCGTTACCCAGCAGCAGAACAAAGAGACCAGCCAGCGGGCGCGCCAGGCAATGAAGATGATGCGCCGCTTCGGCAAGTTCTAGGGGCTCAGCCCGGCTGAAACGGCTTGAAATGCTTGGATAGTTTCAAGCCTTGGCCTTGGTAGTTCGACGCGATCCCAGCGCCGTAGACCTCTTCTGGTCGCGCGCTCATCCGCTCGTAGACCAGGCGTCCGACTATCTGGCCGTGTTCCAGCACGAAGGGTGCTTCGTGACAGCGGACTTCCAGAACCCCGCGTGAGCCGGTGCCGCCAGCCTCCGAATGGCCGAAGCCGGGATCGAAGAAGCCCGCGTAATGAACCCGGAATTCCCCGACCATGGCAAGGTAAGGCGCCATCTCGGCGGCATAGTCGGGGGGGATGTGGACGGATTCGCGGCTGACCAGGATGTAGAACGCCCCGGGATCCAGGATGATGCGCCCCTCGGTGCTGCGCACCTCTTCCCAGAATTCGGTCGGGTCGTAATGGTCGATCAGCGACAGGTCGATGACGCCGGTATGGGGCTTGGCCCGGAACCCCACCAACGAGCCGGAGGCAGGTTCAAGATCGACGGAGAACCCGAGGCCCGCGTCGATATGGGCGGGGCCCGAGACCAGGGTCGTCTGCTCGTGCAGGCGCGTCAGCTCGTCGTCGTCCAGGATCGCCTGTCCAGCCCGGAACCGGATCTGGTTCAGGGTCTGGCCCGGCCGCACCAGAACCGAGAAGCTGCGCGGGCAGATCTCGGCGTAAAGCGGGCCGCTGTAGCCGGCGGGGATGCGGTCGAACTCGACCCCTTCGTCGGTGATGGTGCGTGTCAGAAGGTCCAGCCTCCCGGTCGAGGATTTGGCGTTGGCGACGGCCTGCACCTCTGCGGGCAGGTCGAGGCTTTCCATCAGCGGAACAACATAGACACAGCCTTTTTCCAGGACGGCACCCTCGTCAAGGTCGACGCGGTGCATCTCGAATTCGGAAAGGCGCTCGGCCACCGTGCGGCCCTTGCCGGCCAGGAACGAGGCGCGGACACGGTAGGCGATGCGGCCAAGGCGCAGGTCGATGCTTGCAGGCTGGATCTGGGCCGTGGTCAGGGGCTCTTCGGCGCGGATCTCTCCGGCCTCGATCATCTGGCGCAAGGCCTGAGAGGGTAGAACCCCGGTCATCGCCATCTTGGCCCCTTTCAGCAGAAAGCGCCCGTCACCGGAAAGGTGCGGGCGCTTTTTGTAATGGTCGGGCCAGCAGGACTCGAACCTGCGACCTTCCGTCCCCCAGACGGACGCGCTACCAGGCTGCGCCATGGCCCGACTTGCGCGCAGTCATACCGTTTCTGACGGAGGAGGCAAGGGGGGTAAGCCATGGTTTTTTCGATTAACCGTGGCTGTCGGTTCCGACGCGTTCGCGCAGCGCCGTCAGCTGTGCGGTCAGTGCTGCCAGGCGGCTCCGGTCGGCATCGCGCAGGCTTGCGCGGCGCCCGCCCGTGCGTCGAAGAAGGGTCGAAAGGGGCGCGCCGGCGAAGATCGGATCGTCATCCTCGGGGTCGAACGCCACATCGGCGGCCTGGGATTCGGTGGCGCGGGAGACAAGGTCCGCCAGGTCTTTGGAATCGTCCGGTTCCGAAGGCGTATCCTGGGTGGCGGCCTCTGGGGTCGCGGCCGAATCCGTCGCCTCGGATCTCGCCGATTCGGCGGCTGGCGCGGGGGCCTGCGGTTCATCGAAGGGCAGGCCGGGGCTTTCGTCGAAATCGCGGCGCTCGCCCTCGGGGGCCGCATCCGCGCCGGAGGGATCCTCGTTCGATTCAGCCTGTGAATCCGGATCCGACGCGGCACCGGGCGTGAAGGTGCTTTCGGGTTCGCCGAACCCGGCCGCCGGTGCCTCGGTGATGAAATCGGGCGTGTCACCGGCAAAGCCCTGAAGGTCGGTCGGGGCGGCGGAGCCGCCGATCGGCAGGTGGGGCAGATCCTCGGCCATGGGGCTTTCGGGCACGGCCTCTTCGGTGGTGTCCTCCGGGGCCTCCGCCGCAGGCTGCTCGTTCTCGGTCTCGGGCCGGGCGTTGCGCGGGCGCAGGCGGGTGACGCTGGCGACAGGACGCTCGGCTTGGGGATTCTCGGTCCCGTCGGTCGTGGCTTCGGGGGCGGCCTGCACCCCGTCCATCAGCGAGGGCGAGAAGGCGCAGACATGCTTGATCCCCTTTTCACGCAGGATCTTCTGGACCCCGCGGATGGTGATCCCGTCCTCGTGCAGCAGCTTCTTGATGCCGCCCAGCAACTGCATATCGGCGGGTCGGTAATAGCGCCGTCCACCGGCACGTTTCAGCGGCTTGATCTGGGGAAAGCGGCTTTCCCAGAAGCGCAGCACGTGGGCCGGCGTATCCAGCCATTCGGAAACTTCGCTGATCGTGCGGAACGCGTCGGGGGACTTGGTCTGCGCCATGCCGTTCAGCCGCGATTGCCCGCGGCGACGCGATCCTTCATCAGGTAGGAGGGGCGGAAGGTCAGGACGCGGCGCGGGTGGATCGGAACCTCTTCGCCGGTCTTGGGATTGCGGCCCACGCGGGCGGCCTTCTCGCGGATGCTGAAGGTGCCGAAAGACGAGATCTTCACGGTCTCACCCTTCACCAGCGCATCCGACATGTGCTGAAGAATGCTTTCGACCAGCTGCGCGGATTCGTTGCGCGACAGGCCCACCTCGCGAAACACCGCTTCGCTCAGATCCATACGCGTCAATGTCGTTGATCCCATTGGTCTTCTCCCGAATTTGAGCGAAGCATCAATGAAATGGGTTTTCGAGTCAATATCAACGGCTTGTGGAAGGGGGCGCATGCGCCCTACCAGCGAAGAACCACCGACCCCCAGGCAAGCCCGCCGCCGATCGCCTCGGCGACCAGAAGATCGCCCTTCTTGATCTGCCCGCGCTCGACGCCGACCGACAGGGCCAGCGGGATCGAGGCGGCCGAAGTGTTGCCGTGATCCTGGACGGTGACGACCACGCGCTCCATCGGCAGCTTCATCTTCTGGGCCGTGGCCTTGATGATGCGCAGATTGGCCTGGTGGGGCACGATCCAGTCAACCTGTTCGGCAGAGACGCCGGCCTTGTCCAGGGCGGCGTGGGCCGTCTGGGCCAGCTTCTCGACCGCGTGGCGGAAGACTTCCTTGCCCTCCATGCGCAGCACGCCTGTGGACTGGCTGGAGGAGACGCCGCCGTCGACGTAAAGCAGATCGCGGTAGCGACCGTCGGAATGCAGGTCGGTCGACAGGATACCGCGATCGGCGGTCTCGCCCGCGCCGTCCTCGGCCTCAAGCACCAGCGCGCCGGCCCCATCGCCGAAGAGAACGCAGGTGCCGCGATCCGTCCAGTCCATGATTCGCGAGAATGTCTCGGCGCCGATGACCAGCACCCGCTCTGCCTGGCCCGACAGGATCAGCGCGTTGGCGTTGCTGAGCGCATAGACGAAGCCCGCGCAGACGGCCTGCACGTCGAAGGCAAAGCCGCGGGTCATGCCAAGCTGGCCCTGGATCATGGTCGCGGCGGAGGGGAAGGTCAGGTCAGGGGTCGATGTGGCGACGATCACCGCGTCGATGTCGTCGGGCTGCATGCCGGCCATCTCGAGGGCCGCGCGCGCGGCCCGGGCGCCCAGGTCCGAGGTGGTCTGCCCCTCGGCGGCGAAGTGGCGGCGCTCGATCCCGCTGCGGCCGCGGATCCAGGCGTCGCTGGTGTCCAGGAAAGTCTCGAAATGGCTGTTGGGGACGACCCGGTCAGGCAGGTAATGCCCGACGCCGCGTACCACCGCGCGCTTAATCATGCAAAGTTCCAGGCTTGTTGTCCGCGTCATCCGCGGTGGCACCTTCACGTGCCGCGTTGAAGGATGCAACCCGTGCGGCGACCCGTTCCGAGAAACCCGATTTCGACAGCGCCGCGGCCAGTTTGATCGCGGCTTCGACCCCGGTCGCGTCGGCCGAGCCGTGGGATTTCACCACCGTGCCGTTCAGCCCCAGGAAGACGCCGCCATTGACCTGGCGCGGGTCGATCCGCTGGGACAGGCGCTTGAGCGATTTCATCGCCAGCAGTGCCGCCAGCTTGGAGACGATGGTCGAGGTCAGGCTTTCCTTCAGGAAATCGCGGATCAGCATCGCGGTGCCTTCGCCGGTCTTCAGCGCGACGTTGCCGGTGAAGCCGTCGGTGACGATCACGTCGACCCGTGCCGACGGGATGTCCCCGCCCTCGACGAAACCGACGTAATCGAAATTGCCGGCGGCGGCGGCGCTTTGCAGAAGCTCGTGGGCGGCCTTAAGCTCGGCCCGGCCCTTGTGCTCTTCGGTGCCGACGTTCAGCAGGCCGATGCGGGGGCAGGCGAGGTCGAGGCCGTTGCGGGCGTAGGAGGCCCCCATCAGCGCGTATTGCAGCAGGTCGTCGGCATCGGCGCGGATGTCGGCGCCTACATCCAGCATGACGTTGAAGCCGCCGGGATTGCGCGAGGGCCACAGGCAGGCGATGGCCGGGCGGTTGACGCCCGGAAGCTTGCGCAGCCGGACCATCGAAACCGCCATCAGCGCGCCCGTGTTGCCGCAGGATACGGCGACATCGGCCTCGTGGGCGCGGACGCTCTCGATGGTGGACCACATCGAGGTGTCCTTGCCCTTGCGCATCACATGCGAGGGCTTTTCGTCCATCGACACGACGCCGGGGGCGTCGCGCAGGGTGCAGCGGTCCGCGATGCCGTGCCGCCCGACCATGGGCGACAGCGTGGCCTCGGGACCGTGCAGGATGAAGTGCAGCTCCGGGTTGCCCCGCGCCGCCAGCGCAAGGCCGGCGACGACAACTTCGGGACCACGGTCACCGCCCATGGCGTCAACCGAAACGACGATCCGCGATCCGTCGATCCGCGTCAGATCATCGGTGTCCGATATGGGGTCCGCCATGGGGGCCGCGATCCTGATCTTCTTCAGGCCGCGTCTTCGTCCAGGTCGACTTCGTTGGTGGCGGCGACGACTTCGCGGTCGTCATAGTGGCCACAGGCACCACAGACGTGGTGGGGGCGCTTCAGCTCGCCGCAGTTCGCGCATTCGTTGGGGTTCGCAGCCACCAGGGCGTCATGCGCGCGGCGCATGTTGCGACGGGATTTGGTGACTTTATTCTGGGGAACGGCCATGTCTCAACCTCGGTATTGGCGGGGTACATTCCCCGGGATTCTGCATCAGGTTCGGAGCGCCGCGAAAGCGGCTTACTGATCCCCGGAACCATCGTGTAAACGAGGCCGGGAACATACTGTGATTCTGACGCGGCGCAAGTCTTTTGTGCCCCGGCCCAAATCGCTTATTTCTTTAGCCGGTCGCGCAGATCGGACAGGCCCGCGAAGGGCCTCAGCGCCTCGTCCGTCAGGGGCTCCACCCCCGGCTGGGCAAAGACCGCCTCGCCCAGGGCCGCGCCCTTGCGTCGCGGATAGAGCGGCAGCGCCAGCGCCAGCGCCTCGCGCATGACCTGGCCGGGATCGATGAAGCGGCCCAGCACCTCGAGGGTCTCGTCCTCGGGCATCTCGACCTCGCCCTCGGCCCCCTCGTCGGGCAGATCGGGCAGGAAGCGGCGGGTCACTTCCTCGTCGATGGCGGTCGTGACGGGCTCGGTCGTCACCACGCAGGGCTGCACGACACGGGCCTTCAGACGGCCTTTAAGCACCCATTCGCTCTTGCCCTTGGCCTGGAGGGTGCCGGAAAAACTCAGCCCCTCGACCGCGCTGATGCCCAGCTCCTCGGCCAGGGGGGGCAGGTCGGCGGCGGCCGGTTGCAGGTTGAAGCGGTTGGGCTTGCGGGTCGCAAGATCGGCCACGCGCAAGGGCTGGGACAGGGACGTGCCGGTCGCACCCCCCGCCGGTCCGGAGGCATCGGGTCTGGAGTTGTCGGACATGATGAGGACCTTTCGTTCTTGGCGCCCGCGCATTGGACACCATGGGTGGGCAACGCGGACAGGGCAGGGCCGGGTTCCCGGCCACGCCACCCGTTCCGCGGCGGGCGCGGGGCAGGTTGCTGCACCTTCTTGATATAACAGACGCGCTTCTGTAAGCGGGATAGGAGGGAACGGCAGGCAAGACAACCGATAAGACGAGGGGACGGCATGCGGCTGCAACGCAAGGCAATGCGAATGATGGTGCTGGGCGGGCTGCTGCTGATCGTGGCGGGATGCGCCAAGATCTACCGCAACCACGGCTACGTGCCGACCGATCAGGACCTGGCGCAGGTGCGCGTCGGCGTCGACACGCGCGAGTCGCTGACCGAGACGATCGGCGTGCCGACCTCCAGCGGCGTCATCCGCGAGACCGCCTGGTACTACGTCGGCAGCCGTTTCGAACAATTCGCCTTCCGCGCCCCGCGCGAGATCAGCCGCGAGATCGTGGCCATCTCCTTCGGGGGCAACGGCAAGGTCCGCAATGTCGAGCGGTTCGGCCTCGAGGACGGGCGCGTTGTCACCCTGTCGCGCCGCGTCACCGACAGCAACATCCAGGGCGTGTCCTTCCTGCGCCAGCTTTTCGGCAGCGTCGGCGCCGTGAACCTGGGCCAGTTCTTCGACTGATTTGAGGCCGGTGGGCCATGCCGGCGGCCTTCGCCGCCGGTCGGAAGCTCAGCCCTTCTCGCCCTCCGCGCCCTCGGGGCGGAATTCCAGCGCCACGCCGTTGATGCAATAGCGCAGCCCCGTCGGGGGCGGGCCGTCGGGAAAGACGTGGCCCAAATGGGCGTCGCAGCGGTTGCAATGCACCTCGGTGCGTTTCATGAACCAGCTGCTGTCCTCGCTCTCGCCGACCATCTCGGGATCCTTGGGCGCGTAGAACGAGGGCCAGCCGGTGCCCGACTCGAACTTGGTTTCCTGGTCGAACAGGTCGGCGCCACAGCACAGGCAGGTGTAGGTCCCCGGTCCCTTGGGAAAATCCTCGTGGCTGCGGGCCCGCTCGGTGCCGTGCTTGCGGGTGACCTTGAAGGCCAGGTCCGACAGCTGGTTGCGCCATTCTTCCTGGGATTTGCGGATCTTTTCCACGGGACGTGTCCTTTCGCGGCTGCCTGCCCCCACTTGGTGCGGGGGGATGTTGTGATAATCTAGTCCTGTCGCGCCCCGGTGCAATCGGCATCGGGGCGCCACCGATCAAGGTATCGGGCGAACCGGCGGCGAATGGGCCAGCCCGGGCCCGGCATGAGGGGAGGGGCGGGATGCCCGCATCAGGCAGGCCACGCTACCGCGCGCGTTTCGCGGACGGGGATCGCGACCTCGAGGCCGCGCGCCGCCTGCGGGCCGAGGCCTTCTTTCCTGCCGACCCCGTCGCCGCGATGGCCGAGGCCGCGGCCGCCGACGATTACGACGCCCGTTGCCTGCACGTGCTGGTCGAAGAGGTGGCGACCGGGCGGCTTGTCTGCTGTTTCCGGGCGCTCCTGCTGGAAAGCGGCGCGGGGATCGAGGGCAGCTATGCCGCGGGTTTCTACGGGTTGGAGCGGTTGCGCGCCTTTCCCGCCCCAATGATCGAACTGGGGCGATTCTGCATCCGTCCGGGGTTGGGCGATCCGGATATCCTGCGCGTCGCCTGGGCCGAGCTGACGCGCCTTGTCGACCGCCATGGGGTCGAGATGCTGTTCGGCTGTTCCTCTTTCTCCGGCACCGATCCCGCCGCCCATGCCGGGGCCTTTGCGCTGTTGCGCGACCGACACCTCGGGCCCGACCGCTGGCGCCCTGCGATGAAGGCGCCCCGGGTGGTTGATTTCGCCACGCTGGGTGCAGACGGAGCCGGATCCGGCCTCGCTGGTGGTTCGGGGTCCGAGGAGGGGCCGGGCGGCCGGATGCGGGCCATGGCGGGCATGCCGGGCCTGTTGCGCACCTATCTCGTCATGGGGGGCTGGGTCAGCGATCACGCGGTGGTGGACGCGCAGATGAACACGCTGCATGTCTTCACCGGGGTCGAGCTGTCGCGCGTGCCGGCGGCCCGGGCCAGGCGCCTGCGGGCCGACGCGGTCTGAGCGGGCAGCACGGTCAAAAATCAGCCCCTTCGGTCCCGTTTCAGCGCGTTGACCTTACCCGCGCGACTCATTAGCTGGTGCCCATGGCGCGCACACCCCTCCTTCAGCTTTCCGGCACCTCCCTGACCTTCGGCGGCGACCCGGTTTTCGCGGATCTCGACCTGGTGATCCAACCCGGCGACAGGCTTGCCCTTGTCGGCCGCAACGGCACCGGCAAATCGACCCTGATGAAGATCATGGCCGGTCTGATCGAACCCGACAGCGGCGAGCGCACGCTCGCCCCCGCGACCTCGGTCGGATACATGGAACAGGATCCGGACCTGTCGGGCTTTGCCACCTTGGGCGAGTTTGCCGCCTCGGGGCTGGAGCCGGGCGAGGAATACCGCGTCGAGATGTTCGCCGAAGGATTGAAGTTCCGCGCCGACACGCCGGTCGAAACGGCGTCGGGCGGGGAAAAGCGGCGCGCCGCGCTGGCAAAGCTTCTGGCCGAGGGCCCCGAGCTGATGTTGCTGGACGAGCCGACCAACCACCTCGACATCGAGGCCATCGCCTGGCTGGAGGATCAGCTTTCGTCGGGGCGGCAGGCATTCGTGCTGATCAGCCACGACCGCGCCTTCCTTCGGGCGCTGGCGCGGGCGACCCTGTGGATCGATCGCGGCCAGGTTCGCCGTCAGGACAAGGGGTTCGAACATTTCGAGGCCTGGCGCGAGAAGATCTGGGAAGAAGAGGATCTTGCCCGCCACAAGCTGGACCGCAAGATCAAGGCCGAGGCCCGCTGGGCGGTCGAGGGCATCAGTGCCCGGCGCAAGCGCAACCAGGGCCGCGTCCGCGCCCTGGCCGACCTGCGCGAGAATCGCGCCGCGATGATCCGCCGCCAGGGCACCGCCGACCTGGCTTTGGAGGGCGGCGCGCGCTCGGGCCGGATGGTGATGGAGGCGCGCGGCCTGACCAAGAACTTCGGCAAGCCCATCGTGCAGGATTTCGATCTGCGGGTGATGCGCGGCGATCGGGTGGCCTTCGTCGGGCCGAACGGCGTCGGCAAGACCACGCTTCTCAAGATGCTCATGGGCGAGGTTGAACCCGACAGCGGATCGGTCCGTCACGGCACCAACCTGATGCCCGTCACCTACGACCAGAACCGCAGCCAGCTTGATCCCGACGCGACGCTTTGGGACAGCCTTGCCACCGATCCCGCCCTCGGCGTGTCGGGCAAGGCCGACCAGGTCATGGTGCGCGGCAACCCCAAGCACGTCGTGGCCTATCTCAAGGATTTCCTGTTCGACGAGCGCCAGGTGCGCGCGCCCGTCCGCTCGCTTTCGGGCGGTGAGAAGGCGCGGCTTCTGCTGGCGCGGCTGATGGCGCGGGAAAGCAACCTTCTGATCCTCGACGAGCCGACCAACGACCTGGACATCGAGACGCTGGACCTGCTGCAGGAACTGATCGCCGATTACGACGGCACGGTCCTGCTGGTCAGCCACGACCGCGACTTCCTCGACCGGGTGGCCACGATCACCGTGGCGATGGAGGGCGACGGGCAGGCCCGGGTCTACCCCGGCGGCTGGAGCGACTATCGCCGTCAGCGCGGCGGTGACGAGGGCGCCACGGCGCAGGCCGAGGGCGGCTCCGGCGGCAAATCCCGCAAGGGCGGGGCCAAGCCGGCCGCAACCGGCGCTCAGGCCCCGGCGAAAGCAGAAGACACTGCGGCCGCGCCCGTGGCCCAACCGCTAAGCTATGTCGAACAGCACCGCCTGGCCGAGCTTCCCGCCCTCATGGCGCGGCTGGAGGCCGAGATCGCCAAGCTTGAGGAATTCCTGTCCGACCCCGAACTTTTCACCCGCGAGCCGGTGAAATTCCGCAAGGCGACCGAGGGGTTGGTGCAGCGCCAGGCCGCCCTGGCCGAGGCCGAGGACGAATGGCTGTCCCTCGAGGAACGCGCCGCCGGCTGATCAAAGCGCCATCTGGACCGCGTAACCGTTCGCCAAGGCCTTAAGACTGGTCGCTGGGGTCAGGATGGGGACGGGATCCCGGGGCAGGGGCCGGGGCGCGCCGTATCCGCCGGGCGTCCAAGGATGGGCTTGGCCCTCGGCGATCAGCATCGCCTGGCCGTCGGCCTTGATGAAGGCCCCGTCCGGCAGGCTGTCGGCCTGCGCCACGGGCTGGGCGCGGCCCTTCAGGATCGCCACCCTCTCGCCGTGAAGCTGCTGGTCGAGATCCCCGGTCCGGTCGAAACCGCCCGCTGCATGACGAAACGCGTCATGGGCCGCGCGGCGGCACCGCGCGCAGGGGCGGTGCCCGGCGGACAGCGCCGTCGCCTCGTCCAGAAAGAACAGTTCGGTATAGTGGCGGGGCGCCATCAGCTGTCGCGGCGCAGGGCGCCCCGGCAAAAGCTCCAGCGTGCAGATCACCCAACTGGGATGCTTCCACAGGGCGCGGCCCAGATTCCGGTTATCATCATGCAGGCAGCCGCGATTGCCCATCCAGCGGCCCCGCTCGTGCACGGCGATGATCCGGCCGTCGGGTGTGACGCGGTTCTGTAGCGGCATCACTGCATCCTCAACGCGCCGTCCAGCCGAATCGTCGTGCCGTTGAGATAGGGGCAGCCGGCGATGAAATGCACCAGCCGCGCGAATTCCTCGGGGCGGCCCAGGCGTTTCGGGAAAACCACGTCGCGGCTCAGCTCGGCGATGATCTCCTCTCCCAGACCTTCGAGCATGGGGGTCATGAAGACGCCGGGGGCAATCGCCATCACACGAATGCCGAGGGTGGCAAGGTCACGCGCGACCGGCAGGCTCAACCCCGTGATCCCGGACTTGGAGGCGGCATAGGCGGCCTGGCCCTTCTGCCCCTCGAAGGCCGCCACGGAGGCGGTGTTGACGATGACCCCGCGCTCGCCCTCGTCATTGGGCGGGTTGCGGGCCATCACGTCCGCCGCCAGCCGCAGGATGTTGAAGCTGCCGACAAGGTTGATGTCGATCGTGCGCCGGAACCCGTCCAGTGGATGGGGCCCGTCACGCCCCACGGTGCGCTGCCCGGTGGCAATGCCGGCACAGTTCACGCAAAGGGTCAGCCCGCCCATGGCCTCGGCGGCGGCATCGACGGCGCGCCGGGCCCCCTCGGCGTCGGTCACGTCGACCTGTTGGAACCCCGCGCCGATTTCGCCGGCCGCGCGCGTGCCCGCCGCGTCATCCAGATCCAGAAGGGTGACCGCGGCCCCCTTGGCCGCCAGTAGCGCCCCCGTCGCCCGTCCCAGTCCCGAAGCGCCCCCCGTAACGACCGCTTTCAGCTCCGTGTCCCGCATTTTCGTTCCTTTTCCGCGATCCTGATTTTCGCTTTTACCATGCGGGTTTGCCTCCGACTTTGTCACGCGTTCGTGAGGCATGAGTAGAATCCGGCGTGCCCAAATAGCAACAGCGGAAAAATGAATGAAAATCGGCAGAAAGCAGCCTGTGAAAAATATGATTCGGAACCACCCACCGGCTGGTTTCCGCGCAGGTAAGATCGATAACGGATTTGTCGCTGGATGAAGGAACGGAACCGGTGCCTGTGCGTCTTCTAACCGAGCGGTCGCAACGAGGCGGCCTTCGGTATGCCCCATCCCCGGGGCAGGAAATCAAGAAGGATGTTACGAATGAAAATCCTGGCAACAACAGCAGTATTCGCAGCCCTCGCGGCTCCCGCTTTTGCAGGCAGCGCTTCGGTTGCGGTGCAAGAGCCCGTCGTGATCGCACCCGCGCCCGTTTACGTGGCTTCGCAGGACTGGACCGGTGGCTACGTCGGTGCGAACCTGGGCTATGGTAAGCTCGACACCCCCGCCAACGGCGAAGCCGAAGGCGTTCTGGGCGGCGTGCACGCCGGTTACCTCTATGACATGGGCAACTATGTCGTCGGCGGCGAAATCGACTACAACGCGGCTGACATGGACGTGTCGACCGGCACCGGCAAGATCGAAGATCTGGCCCGCCTGAAGCTGAAGGCCGGTTACGACCTGGGCCGCACCCTGGTCTACGGTCAGGTCGGTGGCGCCCTCGCACAGGGTACCTTCAACGGCGTCGAGCAGGACGGCTCGGGCTACCTGGTCGGTCTGGGTACCGCATACAAGGTCTCCGACAGCGTCTCCGTCGGTGGTGAAGTGAACTACCAGGAGTTCAAGGACTTCGGGAACTCCACCAACGACCTGAGCGGCACCACCGCCACTGCACGCGTCAGCTTCCACTTCTGATCGCGATCCCGTCGCAAGACGGTCGGGGCGTCCGGTTTTCCGGGCGCCCTTTTCTTTTGCGCCGCCCCCGGGGGGCGGGCCCGGGCCGCTTTGATCTTGATCGTGCCGGGGCAAAGGGGTATCGGATCCCCATGGCAAGGACGATCTGCATCATCGGTGACTGCATTATCGGGTGACATCAGGTCACGCGGGTCCGATCCTTTGTTCTCATGCAACGTTGAGAGTGCCGGGCCCGCACGGGGAACGAACGGCGCGAGGCGACATGAGCGACATCCGACTGACGAACACGGCGACACGCAGCAAGGAGCTGTTCCGCCCCATCGATCCGCAGAACGTGCGGATGTATGTCTGTGGGCCGACGGTCTATGACCGCGCCCACATGGGCAACGCCCGTCCCGCCATCGTTTTCGACGTGCTGTTCCGGCTGCTGCGCCATGTCTACGGGCCGGAGCATGTCCGCTACGTGCGCAACATCACCGACATCGACGACAAGATAAACGCCCGCGCCGCCGAGACGGGCCGCCCCATCCGCGAGATCACGGACGAGACGGCGGCCTGGTATCTTGAGGACATGGCCGCCCTGGGCAACCTGACGCCCACGGTCACCCCCCGCGCCACCGAATTTGTCGACGGCATGATCGCCATGATCGAGCAGCTCATCGCCTCGGGCCATGCGTATGAGGCCGAGGGGCACGTCCTCTTCTCGGTCGAAAGCTATGACCGATACGGCCGGCTGTCGGGCCGTTCGATCGATGACATGATCGCCGGGGCACGGGTCGAGGTGGCGCCCTACAAGCGCAATCCGATGGATTTCGTCCTGTGGAAACCCTCGGGCCCCGATCTGCCGGGCTGGGACAGCCCATGGGGCAGGGGGCGGCCCGGTTGGCACATCGAATGCTCGGCCATGAGCCGCGACCTGCTGGGCGAAAGCTTCGACATCCACGGCGGCGGCAACGACCTGATGTTTCCCCACCATGAGAACGAGATCGCCCAAAGCTGTTGTGCCAACCCGAATTCGGATTTCGCCCGGGTCTGGATGCATAACGAGATGCTTCAGGTCGAGGGCAAGAAGATGTCCAAGTCGCTGGGCAATTTCTTCACCGTGCGCGACCTGATCGACCAGGGCATCCCCGGCGAGGTGATCCGCTTCGTCTTCCTGTCGACCCACTACGGCAAGCCAATGGACTGGACCGAGCGCAAGGCCCAGGAGGCCGCGGCGACCCTGCGCAAGTGGCGCGCCCTGTGCCGGGGCGTGACGGCTGCACCGCAGCCCGACGCCGCCGTGCTGGCCTGCCTGGCCGATGATCTGAATACCGCCGGAGCCATCACCGAGATGCACCGCCTGGCAAGCGCCGGGCAGGCGGCCGAGCTGCTGGCTTCGGCCGCGATGCTGGGTCTGCTGGAGCCGGGAATGGGCGATTGGGCCGAAGCCCCCGCCGCCGATCTCAGCGCCTTTGCCGAGGCGCTGGCCGCGCGCCGGGCCGAGGCGATGGTCAGCAAGGATTTCTCGCAGGTCGATGCGCTGAAGCAGGCGCTTGTCGCCGCCGGCGTCGATGTCCGCATGAGCAAGACGGGCGTGGACCTTGTTCCCGGGCCCGGCTTCGATCCCGCCGCCATCGAGGGGCTGATCTGATGCGCGCCCCCGCCGCGGCCCGGCGACCCGTCCACTCCACCCCCACCAGCGTTAGCAAAGGGAGGGTCCGCCGATGACCCGCGAACGCCTTTACCTCTACGATACCACCCTGCGCGATGGGCAACAGACCCAGGGCGTGCAATTCTCGACCGCCGAAAAGGTCCAGATCGCCCGCGCGCTGGATGAGCTGGGTGTCGATTACATCGAAGGCGGCTGGCCCGGCGCCAACCCCACCGATAGCGAGTTCTTCGCCGAGACCCCAAGCACCCGCGCCACCATGACCGCCTTCGGCATGACCAAGCGCGCCGGCCGCTCGGCCGAGAATGACGAGGTTCTGGCCGCCGTCACCAACGCCGGCACCCCCGCCGTCTGTCTGGTCGGCAAGAGCCACGACTTTCACGTCGAAACCGCCCTTGGCATCACGCTGGACGAGAACCTCGAGAACATCGAACGCTCGATCGCGCATCTGGTGGCCGAAGGGCGCGAGGCGCTGTTCGACGCCGAGCATTTCTTCGACGGCTACAAGGCCAACCCCGGCTATGCGCTTGCCTGTGCCCGCGCCGCGCTGGACGCGGGCGCACGCTGGGTCGTGCTGTGCGACACCAACGGCGGCACCCTTCCAAGCGAGGTCGGGCGCATCACCGCCGAGGTGATCGCCGCCGGCATCCCCGGCGACCGGCTGGGCATCCACACCCACAACGACACCGAGAACGCGGTCGCCAACTCGCTGGCCGCGGTCGAGGCGGGCGCACGCCAGATCCAGGGCACGCTGAACGGGCTGGGTGAGCGGTGCGGCAACGCCAATCTGGTCTCGCTGATCGGCACGCTGCGGCTGAAGGAGCCCTTCGCCTCGATGTTCGAGCTGGGAGTTGCCGATGACGCGCTGCCGCGCCTGACCCGGCTCAGCCGTCTGCTGGACGACATCCTGAACCGGGTGCCCAACAAGCACGCGGCCTATGTCGGGGCTTCGGCCTTTGCCCATAAGGCGGGGCTGCATGCCTCTGCCATCCTGAAAGATCCGACCACCTACGAGCATGTGGACCCGGCCAGCGTCGGCAACAGCCGCATCGTGCCCATGTCGAACCAGGCCGGGCAGTCGAACCTGCGCAAGCGGCTGGTCGAAGCCGGGATCGAGGTGGACCGCGACGACAAGCGTCTGGCCCGCATCCTCGACGACATCAAGGACCGCGAGGATCAGGGCTATAGCTACGACACGGCCCAGGCCTCGTTCGAGTTGCTGGCGCGGCGTGCCCTTGGCCTGCTGCCCGATTTCTTCGAGGTGAAGCGCTATCGGGTCACCGTCGAGCGGCGCAAGAACAAGCGCAACCGCATGGTCACCCTGTCCGAGGCCGTCGTCGTCGTGAAGATAGGCGGCGAGAAGATGATGTCGGTCAGCGAAAGCATGGACGAATCCGGCAACGACCAAGGCCCCATCAACGCGCTGGCGACGGCCTTGGCCAAGGATCTGGGACCTTACCAGAGCTATATCGACGACATGCGGCTGGTGGACTTCAAGGTCCGCATCACAGCCGGCGGCACCGAGGCCGTGACCCGCGTCATCATCGACAGCGAGGACAGCGCCGGACGCCGCTGGTCGACGGTCGGTGTTTCGCCCAACATAGTCGACGCCTCGTTCGAGGCGCTTCTGGACGCCATCACCTGGAAACTGGTGCGGGACGGGGCGCCGGCATGACCACAGGCGCGGCCGGAAGCGGGGGCTTGGGGGTAGGCGACGCCAACGGCCTTGAGGCCAGCGCCGAACTGGTCCAGCGCGCCGATCCCGACCGCTTTCTGGCGGCGATGGCCGCCTCGCCTTCGGCGCGGGCCGTCCTCTTCCCGCTTTACGCCTTCAACGTCGAAATCAGCCGCGCCCCCTGGGTCACGCAGGAGCCACTGATCGCCGAGATGCGCCTGCAATGGTGGCGCGACGCGCTGGAGGGGGTCTATGGCGGCCAGCCCTCGCGCGTGCTGGGCGTTGCGGCCCCCCTGTCGGGCCTGCTGGCCGGTCAGGATTGGGCGCGCCCCCTGACCGAGGCGATGATCGATGCCCGCCGCTGGGACATCGCCGGCGAGGGCTTTGCCGAGGAGGGCGCGCTCTGGTCCCACCTCGACCGCACCAGCGGTCACCTGATGTGGTTGTCGGCGCGGCTTCTGGGTGCCGATGCGGCGGCCGAACCGGTGGTGCGCGACCTGGGCGCGGCGGCGGGGCTTGCGGCCTGGCTACGCTCGGTCCCGGACTGGCTGGCGCGGGGGCGGTCCCCCTTGCCCGACCTGTCACCGTCGGCAGTGTCCGCATTGGCCGGTGAGGGGCTGGAAAAGCTGCGCAAGGCCCGGCGACAGCGGGTGAGGCTGCGTGGGCCGGCGGGGGCCGCGATGCTGGCGGCATGGCGCGCGGGTCCGACCCTGTCCGCGGCCCGCCGCGATCCCGAAACCGTCGCGACCGGCCTGGTCGAAACCTCGGAATTCAGACGTCGCGGGGCGCTTCTGCTTCGGGCGGCAACGGGCCGCTGGTAACGGCCTCGGCTTCTTCGGCCATCGCCGGACGGCGGGCCTGAAGCGCCAGCCAGATCAGCGCGCCCCCTGCCAGCGTCAGGAAGGGCACCATCGCCAGGTTGACCGCTGTCCAGCCCGCGATCGCGGTCGTGCCGGCACAGTTCATCAGCCCGCCCGAGGCGAAGGACGCCACCGTCACCATGCCGAAGACGAAGACATCGTTGATGCCCTGGATGCGGCCGCGTTCGGCCGGGCTGTGGGCGCCGGCGAGCATCGTGGTGGCGCCGATGAACCCGAAGTTCCAGCCGATCCCCAGAAGGACCAGCGCGCCGAAGAAATGCATCAACTGGAAACCCGCCAACGCGACGACACCGGCGCCGGCCAGGATCGCGAGGCCCGTGGCGACGATCCGCTCGACCCCGAACCGGGCGATCAGGTGGCCGGTGAAGAACGAGGGGGCGTACATGGCCAGCACGTGGCCGGTGACCACGTCGGCGGCGTGGGACTTGTCATAGCCCGCGCCAACGACGGCCAGGGGCGTCGAGGTCATGATCAGGTTCATCAGCGCGTAGGAGACCATGGCGCAGATAATCGCGACCGCGATCCGGGGCGAGCGCAGCATCTCCATCCGGCTGCGGCCCTGGACGGGCTGCGTCCGGTCGACCACGGGGCGGGGGATGTCCAGCATCAGGAAGAGGAAGGCGCCGATCACGTTGATCGCGATCACCGAGATGTAGGCCCCCAGGAACGGGGTCGCCGCCGCGTCGGCCGTCAACTTGACCATCTGCGGACCAATCACCGCCGAGGCGAGGCCCCCCGCCATCACGTAGCTGATCGCCTTGGGGCGGAACGCCTCGGAGGCGGTGTCGGCGGCGGCAAAGCGGTAGAACCCGTGGGCCGACATGTAGACACCGGTGATGAGAGAGCCGAAGAGGAAGATCGCGAAGGACTGCTCGATCAGGCCCCAGGCCGAGATCGCGGCGCCCGTGGCGCCGCCTGCGGCCCCCAACATGAACCCGGTGCGCCGTCCGAACCGCTGCATGATCCCCGAAAGCGGGGCTGCCATCAGCATCGAACCCAGCACGATCAGCGAGATCGGCGCGGTCGCGAAACAGGCGTTGGTAGCCAGCGAGGTGCCCGCCAGCCCCCCGATCACGAAGATGATCGGCAACTGCGCGCCCAGCAGCGCCTGCGCGGTGACCAGGACCGCGACGTTGCGGCGGGTGCGGGGGTCGGCGGTGATCTTGTTCATGCCAAAGCTGGTAATCCCAATGCGGGGGGGCCGCAAGACAGGCCGGATCCAACCCCGTATCGGGCATTTTCGCACACTTGAAGCGGCGCCCGGCCGGGGTATAGTCCGGCGGATGTCTCATATCCTTCTTCTTGCGGGCTCGGGCGAGGCGCGGGCGCTGGCCGCGCGGTTGCCGGCCGAAACGCCCCACCGGCTGACCCTCAGCTATGCCGACGCGCCCCGGGTGGCGCGGGACGTGGGTGCGCCCATTCGCGTCGGAGGCTTCGGCGGCGAGGAGGGGTTCACCTCCTACCTGCACAGGGCCGGGATCGACGCGGTCATCAACGCCACCCATCCCTTCGCCGCCCGCATCACCGAGCGCACGACCCGCCTGTGCGAGGCCGGCGGCGTCCCCCACCTGCGGCTGCTGCGGCCCGGCTGGTGCGCGGGGCCGCGGGACCGCTGGACCTTCGTGCCCGATGCCGAGGCGGCCGCGAACCACATCAAGGCCGGGCAGACGGTCTTCGTCGCCTCGGGGCGCGAGACGCTGCCGGCGCTGGCGCAGACCCGCGCGCGCATCTTCTGCCGCCAGATCGACATGCCCGAAACACCCTTTCCCTATCCGGGTGGCGAATATCTGCAAGGCACGCCGCCGTTCTCCGTCTCGCAGGAGATCCGCCTTTTCAAGCGGTTGGAGGTCGATCTTCTGATGGTCAAGAATGCGGGCGGGGCGGCCAGCCGATCCAAGCTGGACGCGGCGCGTGAGCTGGGCATCGACGTGCTGCTGCTGGAGCGGCCGCCCGAACCGTCCTGCCGCATCGTCGAGGATGTGGAGGCCGCAATCGCCTGGGCCCGTTCCCTATGAGCGACCGGCCATCCCTACAGCCCGCCGATGTCGGCCGCATCATCGAGACGCCCGATTGCGTCGCCGAGGGGGCGGCGCACCTGGCCCGGCTGGAGCCGCGCTTTGCCCATGCGCTGGAACTGACCGGCCCGCTGCCGCTTCGTCGGCGCAAGGACGGCTTTCAGGCGCTGCTGAGCGCCATCGTCAGCCAGCAGGTCTCGGTCGCGGCGGCCGATGCGATCTGGAACCGGCTGCGGGCCGCCAACCGCTGCGGTCCCCGGCTGATCGCGCGGGCCAGCGACGAGGAGCTGCGCGCCTGCGGCCTGTCCCGCCAGAAAATCCGCTATGCCAGGGCCCTGGCCGAGGCGCGCATCGACTACGCCGCCCTGCGCCACAGCCCCACGGACGAGGTCGTGGAGACGCTGGTCGCGGTCCCCGGCATCGGGGTCTGGACGGCCGAGATCTATGCCATGTTCTCGCTGGGCCGGGCCGATGTCTTTGCCCCCGGCGATCTGGCCCTGCAGGAAGCCGCGCGCCTTCTCTTCGATCTGGAGGCGCGTCCGACCGACCGCCAGCTGCGCGAGATCGCCGGCGCCTGGTCGCCCTGGCGGGCGGTTGCGGCGCGGCTTCTATGGGCCTACTACCACGTGGAAAAGCAGAAGGAAGGCATCAGATGACGACGCGCGTATTGGAACAGGGGCGGCGCCCGGCGGCCTCGGGTCAGGGCAAATCGGTGGTGGTCTTCCTGCACGGGTATGGGGCCGACGGGGCTGACCTTCTGGGCCTGGCCGACCCTCTGGCCCCGCATCTTCCCGATACCGTCTTCGTGGCCCCCGACGCGCCCGAGGTCTGCGTCAACAACCCGATGGGTTTCCAGTGGTTTCCGATCCCCTGGCTTGACGGCTCCAGCACCGAGGCGGCAGAGGCGGGCATCGCGTCGGCGGCGGCCGACCTGGACGCCTATCTTGATACCGTGCTGGCCGAAGAGGGGTTGAGCCCCGAGCAGATGGTCGTGGTGGGCTTTTCCCAGGGCACGATGCTGGCGCTGCACACGGTGCCGCGCCGGGCGGCGCCGGTGGCGGGGATCGTCGGCTTCTCGGGCCGGCTGGTGCAGCCCGAGCTGCTGGAGGAGGCGCGCTCGAAACCGCCGGTCCTTCTGGTCCACGGTGACCAGGACGAGGTGGTCCCGCCTCAGTCGCTGCCCGATGCCGCCAACGCGCTGACCGCAGCCGGGTTCGAGGTTTACGCCCATGTCTCCAAGGGCATGGCCCATGGCATCGCGCCCGACGGGCTGTCGGTGGCGCTGGCCTTCATCCGCAACCGTCTGGGCCTGGAAGAGGACGTGCCCGCCTAGGTCCGGGGCGCGTGCCCGGCCCTTCGCAGGGCGGGCGAAACTGTCCACAACACCCTGTTCCGGCCCCCTGTCAGACACCCGACTTGGGGGGGTTGCCAGATAAGTGACGCCATATATAGTGGCTTTGACGGTCGCCCATGACCGGGCGATTCCGGATCTGCTTGCGTCTAGCGCGGGGGTGAATTGCACCTATGGACGGCGACTTCAGAACTTCTTTCGTACGAGAGCCGGGCGGGCTGAAACGGCATCCCGCGCTGGTGCTGAACGCGGATTTCAGGCCCTTGTCCTATTATCCGCTGTCCCTCTGGCCCTGGCAGGAGGCGGTCAAGGCCGCCGTGCTGGACAGGGTCGGGATCCTCGCCGAATACGACGAGGTGGTGCGAAGTCCGACAACCACGATCAGGATCCCCTCGGTCGTCGTCCTCAAAGATTATGTCAAACCTCAAAAGCGCGTGGCCTTCACGCGCTTTAATTTATTTCTGAGGGACGGTTTCTGCTGTCAGTACTGCGGCAGCCGCGGGGACCTGACCTTCGACCACGTGGTGCCGCGGGCGCGGGGCGGGGTGACAAGCTGGTCCAACGTGGTCGCGGCCTGTTCGCCCTGCAACCTGCGCAAGGGATCGCGGATGCTGGCCCAGACGGGAATGCAGCTGCGCAAGCCGCCGCGCCGCCCGCGCGCCGAGGAGCTGAAGAACATGGGGCGCAGGTTCCCGCCCAACTTCCTGCACGACAGCTGGCTCGACTTTCTCTACTGGGACGCCGAGCTGGACAGCTGAGCGACGGGTCAGGGCAGGGGCCAAGGCTCCCGGATCACGCCGAACAGCTGGCCCCGCCCAGGACGCAGAACTTGGCGCAATGGGGGTGGTTGAGGGCGACGTCCCGCTCGGCCTCGGCCAGGGTTGTGCCCAGCTCGAAGCCGGGCGCGTAGGGCAGCAGCGTACAGGCCAGCACCGCCGGACCCGCAGCACCCTTGCGCCGAACCACCATCCGCGAGTTGGAGCACATGACGCTTTGCGGCGACTTGCCAAGGATGTCCCAACAGGCGGTCGTGATCTCGGGCACGTCCACATTCTCGTCCATTTCAGGGAAAAGCACAGTGTTGCCAGGGTCCTGCGCGTCGATGTCGAACCCCTCGGCGCGGTAAAGCCTGGCGTAACCCTCGCGCGCCTCGGCCTCTGTCTCGCCCCAGACGGTGCGGCCCGCGACACTCATGCGGAAGCGGCCGTCGCGCAGCCAGCGCATGCCTTGCAGGGTGATGTCGAAACTGCCCTTGCCGCGTTCCTCGTCATGGTGCTTGGCCGACCAGTGGTCGACCGAGATACGCAGGGTCAGCCGGTCGCCGAAGGCGTCGCGCAAAAGTTCCAGCCCCTCGCGCACCCGCCGGCGCATCATCGGGCGCATGGCATTGGTCAGCACCAGCACCCGGTAGCCGCGCGCCAGCGACTGTTCCAGCATCGACAGGATCTGCGGGTTCATGAAAGGCTCCCCGCCCGTGAAGCCGATCTCTTCAATCGGCCATCCACGCGCCTCGATCTGGTCGAGATAGTCGGTCACATCCTCGGCCAGAAGATAGGCCAGCCGGTCGTTGGTGGGGGAGCTTTCGATGTAGCAGTTCACGCACTCGATGTTGCACAGGGTGCCGGTGTTGAACCAAAGGGTCTGGGGGCGGTGCAGGGCGACTGTGGCGCGTGCCTGCCCGTCTGCGGTGACTGCGGGGTCCACGAATTTGGCCCGACCGCGGTCCGGCTGCGCAAGATCGTCCTTCATTCGCGAAACTTCCCCCCTTTGGTTTTCCCTTAGCTAGCGAAAACCTGCCGGCGGGGAAAGGTTGAGCCTTCGGCCTTACGCCTTTGTGAATGCCCGTTGTCGCCGGTTTCGGTCGTGCTAGACTCGGGAAGCGATCTGGCGTATCCGTCACGACTGATAGCGCTAACATTTCGGTCTTCCACCTGCCGCCAGCGCGGTGTGGGGCCGACCAAAAGGCGAAAGGACCCGTGATGGTATCGCGCGTCATTCCGGTCGAGACATTCGACCTGGTGATATTCGGAGGCACGGGCGATCTGGCCCGCCGCAAGATCCTGCCGGCCCTGTTCCGCCGCTTCCAGGCAGGCCAGATGCCCGAGGAAAGCCGCATCATCGGCGCCGCCCGGAGCGAGATGGGCACCAAGGAGTTCCGCGCCTTCGTGGGCGAAGCCATCGGCGAGTTCATCCCCGCCGAGGAAGCCCCCGCAAAGGCGGTCGAGAATTTCCTGCGCCATATCTCCTACGTCGCGGTCGACGCGCGCGGCACCGATGGCTGGAGCGATCTGTCCGCCCAGGTCCGCCAGGACGTGATCCAGGCGTTCTATTTCTCGGTCGCGCCCGCGCTGTTCGGCGACCTGGCCGAGCGCCTGCACGAACATGGGATCGCCGGGCCCGAAAGCCGCATCGTCGTCGAAAAGCCCTTCGGCCGGGACCTGGAATCGGCCCATGCGCTGAACGCCACGCTGGCGGCCCATTTCGACGAACATCAGATCTACCGGATCGACCATTACCTGGGCAAGGAAACGGTCCAGAACCTGATGGCCGTCCGCTTCGGCAACATCCTGTTCGAGCCCCTGTGGAACGCCCAGTACGTCGACCACGTGCAGATCACCGTCGCCGAGACCGTCGGCGTCGAGGGGCGCGGCGCCTATTACGATCTGTCGGGCGCCATGCGCGACATGGTGCAGAACCACATGATGCAGCTTCTGTGCCTGATCGCGATGGAGCCGCCCAGCCAGTTCGAGCCCGACGCCGTGCGCGACGAGAAACTGAAGGTGATCCGTGCTCTGGATCCTGTCGCGCCCGCTGAAATCGTGCGCGGTCAGTACAAGGCGGGCAACGGGCGGCCCTCCTACGTGGAAGGGGTCGAAAACCCCGACAGCCGCACCGAAAGCTTCATCGCCATGCGGGTCGACATCGCCAACTGGCGCTGGAAGGGCACGCCCTTCTACCTGCGCACCGGCAAGCGGCTGAAATCCCGCATGTCCGAGATAGTCGTCACCTTCCGCGAGCCGCCCCACTCGATCTTCGGCGAGGAGGCGGGAAAAAGCGCCAACGTGCTGGTGATCCGCCTGCAACCCGACGAGGGGATCACCCTGCGGGTGACGATCAAGGAACCGGGCCCGGGGGGGATGCGTCTTGTGGACGTGCCCCTCGACATGACTTTTGCCGAGGCGCTGGGGCCGGATGCGGACGACATTCCGGATGCTTACGAGCGTCTCATCATGGATGTGATCCGGGGCAACCAGACCCTGTTCATGCGCGGCGACGAGGTCGAGGCCGCCTGGGCCTGGACCGACCCGATCATCGCCGCCTGGTCCGACAAGGGCGACCGTCCGCTACCCTACGAGACCGGAAGCACGGGACCGGAGGACGCTCTCATGTTATTGCATCGGGACGGACGACGCTGGAGGGAGATCGAAGTCTGATGGAATTCGTAAAATATCCGGACCGCGAACTTTTGATGATGGACCTGGCCACAAGGTTGGCCGGAGAGCTGCGCAACGCCCTGCGCGGCAATGACCGGGCCACGTTCTGCGTGCCCGGCGGCAACACGCCCGGGCCGGTCTATGACACGATCTGCGGGATCGACATGGACTGGTCGCGCATCTCGGTGGTGCTGAACGACGAACGCTGGGTGCCGGAAAGCAGCCCGCGTTCGAACACCCGCCTGCTGAAGGCGCGGCTGCTGCGCGACTATGCCGCCCGCGCCACTCTGGTCCCGCTTTACCGCGAAGGGATGACCCCCGAGGAGGCGGCCCCCGAGCTTTCCGAGGACCTGGCGCCGCACCTGCCAATCTCGGTCCTGCTTCTTGGCATGGGCGAGGACATGCACACGGCCTCACTGATCCCGGGGGCCGAAGGGCTGGCCGAGGCCATGGCCGATCGCGCACCCGCCGTCCTTCCCATCCGCGTCGCCGGAGAGGAGGAGGCCCGCGTGACCCTGTCGCTGCCCGTGCTCTGCGATGCGATGAGCACCCACGTGATCATCACCGGCGCCGACAAGCGCGAGGCGCTGGAACGGGCCCAGAAAACCGCCCCCGACGCGGCGCCGATCCGGCCGCTGCTCTCCAACGCAACGGTTCATTGGGCAGAGTGAGCATGACCACCACGACCCGCCCCGACGCCAAGATCTGGAACGATCTCGACCGTGCTGGCCGCACGGCCCGCCCGATAGCCCAGCTTTTCGAGGGGTCGGGAGGATCCGGTGCCGGGGGCGACGCACGGGCCGGGGATTTTTCGGTCCGCGCGCTCGACATGCTCTTCGACTATTCCAAGACCGCGATCGACCCCGCCGCCCGCGACCTTCTGCTGGAGCTGGTCGCGGTCCACGACCTCGCCGGCAGGCGGGAGGCCATGTTCACCGGCGAACGCATCAACCGGACCGAGGATCGCGCCGTTCTGCACCCGGCCCTGCGCAATCCCGACCGTGAGGGCGTGCAGGTCGATGGGCAGGACGTGATGGCTGAGGTCCACGAGACGCTGGACCGCATGGAAGCCTTCGCGCGGGATGTTCGCGCGGGCAGGATCGCGGGGCAGGGCGGGGCCTATACCGACGTGGTCAACATCGGCATCGGCGGCTCGGACCTGGGGCCGGTGATGGCGACGCTGGCGCTGGCGCCCTACCACGACGGGCCGCGGGTGCATTACGTCTCGAACGTGGATGGCGCCCATCTGGCCGACACCCTGCGCGGGCTGGACCCGACGCGGACGCTCGTGATCGTGGCCTCCAAGACCTTCACCACCATCGAGACGATGACCAACGCCCGCTCGGCGCGGGAGTGGATGGCGGGCAAGGTGGACGATCCCGCCAGTCAGTTCGCGGCCCTGTCATCGGCCACCGACAAGACCGGCGAATTCGGCATCGATCCCTCCCGTGTCTTCGGGTTCGAGGATTGGGTCGGCGGGCGCTATTCGGTCTGGGGGCCGATCGGCCTGCCGGTGATGCTGGCGATCGGGCCGCAGGATTTCCGCGCCTTCCTCTCGGGCGGGCACGCCATGGACCGCCATTTCCGCGAGGCCCCGGCCAAGGACAACATGCCCGTGATGCTGGCCCTTGTGGGCATGTGGCACCACCAGGTGATGGGCTATCCGACCCGCGCGGTGCTGCCCTATGAACAGCGCCTGCTGCGCCTGCCGGCCTATCTTCAGCAGCTGGAGATGGAGAGCAACGGCAAGCGCGTGACCATGGAGGGCGCGGCGCTCGACATGGTCTCGGGCCCCGTGGTCTGGGGGGAGCCGGGAACCAACGGGCAGCATGCGTTCTACCAGCTCATCCATCAGGGCACGACGCCGGTGCCATGCGAATTCATGGTTGCCCGCAAGGGGTTCGAGCCCGAGCTTGCCAATCACCATGACCTGCTGATCGCCAATTGCCTGGCCCAGTCCGAGGCTCTGATGTTGGGCCGCGACCTGGACACCGCCCGGGCGCTGATGCGCAAGGCCGGTCACGAGGGCGCGGCTTTGGAGATGCAGGCCGCCCACAGGGTCTTTCCGGGAAACCGGCCGTCGACCACGCTTCTCTACCCGCAGCTTACGCCGCAGGTGCTGGGCCAGATCATCGCCCTTTACGAACATCGCGTCTTCGTCGAGGGGGTGATCCTGGGCATCAACTCCTTCGATCAATGGGGGGTGGAGCTGGGCAAGGAACTGGCGACCGCGCTGCTGCCGATGGTCGAGGGGGCGGATGCCTCCTCCAAGGACGGATCGACCCGGGCGCTGCTGGACTACCTGCGCGGCTGAACGGCGCGCGTCACCGCCGCGGCGGCGGGCCTTCGGATCTGCTGGGGATGGGGGCTGGAGCGGGTGAAGGGAATCGAACCCTCGTCGTCAGCTTGGGAAGCTGCTGCTCTACCATTGAGCTACACCCGCGCGTGGCAGATGGCTAAGCCAGCGCGGCGGCGCCGTCAAGCGGGGAAGCGAGGGGGCATACCCGGCGCGGCGAAGGCCGCAATCCACCCTCTCCTTCATTGTCGCGAAAATATCCCCGCCGGAGGCGAGTTTTCAGGGCCCTAGCGCCGCCGGCGCCGCCGGCCGCCCCCCGCCGCACCACCGCCGCCCCCGCCCGAGGCGCCGAAGGCGACCTGGGGCAGGCTGACCACGGCACTCAGGTGCGGGAAGGGCGCGGTTGCATGGGGAATGGCGTTGGCGGCGATGAAATGCTCCTGAAAGCGCGGCTCGATGGCGGTTTCGACCTTGTGGATACGTTCGACCACAGCCTCAATCTCGGAGCGGGCGGCGCGGTTGCACAGGGCGATGCGCGCCCCGGTGCCCGCCGCGTTCCCGGCCGAGCTGACCTTGTCGAGCGGCGCGTCGGGGATCATGCCCAGCACCATGGCGTGGCGCGGCGAGATATGCGCGCCGAAGGCCCCCGCCAGCACGATGCGGTCCACCGCATCGACGCCCAGCTCATCCATCAGCAGGCGCGCGCCGGCATAAAGCGCCGACTTGGCCAGCTGGATCGCCCGGATATCGCCCTGGGTTACCGTGATCAGCGGCCCGCCCTCGTCGCGCCCGTCGTGCAGCACGTAGGAATGAGTGCGACCGTCGGGGATCATCCGGGCGCTGCCCGTCTGCTCGGCCGATCCGATCAGCCCCGAGGGATCGACCAGCCCCGCCATGCGCATCTCGGCCACGGCCTCGATGATGCCCGAGCCGCAAATCCCCGAGATGCCCAGCGCGCCGGCCGCCTCGGCAAAGCCCGGATCGTTTGACCAGAGTTCCGAGCCGATGATGCGGAAGCGCGGCTCCTTGGTGTCGGGGTCGATCTCGACCCGCTCGATGGCACCGGGGGCGGCGCGCTGACCGCTGGAAATCTGGGCCCCCTCGAAGGCCGGGCCGGTGGGCGAGGAACAGGCCAGCACCTTCTCGCGGCTGCCCAGCAGGATCTCGGCATTGGTGCCCACGTCCACGACCAACACTAGGTCCTCGGATTTGTGAGGCTCTTCCGACAGGGCGACGGCGGCGGCATCGGCGCCGACGTGGCCCGCGATGCACGGCAGGACATAGACCTGGGCCGCGTCGTTCATTGCGTCCAGCTCCAGGTCGCGGGCGGGCAGGGAAAGCGCGTCCGAGGTGGCCAGCGCAAAGGGCGCCTGGCCCAGCTCCACCGGGTCGATGCCCAACAGCAGGTGATGCATCACCGGGTTGCAGACGAAGACCGCCTCGAGGATGCGGCGCGGATCGACGCCGGCCTCGGTCGCGATCTCGGCCGTCAGGGTGTTCAGCGCGTCGCGCACGGCCTGGGTCATCTCGCGGTCGCCGCCGGGGTTCATCATCGCGTAGCTGACGCGGCTCATCAGATCCTCGCCGAAGCGGATCTGGGGGTTCATGATGCCGGCCGAGGCCGCGACCCGGCCGTCGCCCAGGTCGCACAGATGGGCCGCGATCGTGGTTGAACCGAGGTCGATCGCAAGCCCGTAGAGCGGGCTGTCGTCGAACCCGGGCCATAGGTCCAGAAGCTGCGGCGCCGATCCGTCATGGGGCTGGAAGACCGCCACCGTCACCGCCCAGCCTCCCTTGCGCAGGACCGGCTGCAACCGCCGCAGAAGCGAGGGCGCGGCCCGCAGACCGGCGATCTGCCACTGGCTTTCCAGCGCCTCGGACAGGCGTTGGAAGTCGCCCGAAGGGTCGTGCATGTCGGGCTCGCGCACCTCGACGTAGTAAAGGCGTGTCGCAGGGTCCATCACGATGGTCCGGGTCGAGGCCGCCTTGCGCACCACCTGGCGGTGCACCTGGCTTTCGGGCGGCACGTCGATCACCACGTCTTCCTGGATCTGTGCCTGGCACCCCAGCCGCCGCCCGGGTTTCAGGCCGCGCTTTTCGTCATATCGCCGCTCGACCGCGTTGAACGGGCTCAGCGCCTCCTCGGTCACCGTCACCCCGTGCTTTGGGAACGACCCGTAGGCCGGCGCGACCTGGCATTTGGAACAGATGCCACGGCCGCCGCAGACACTGTCCAGATCCACGCCCAGCTGCCGCGCGGCCGTCAGCACGGGCGTGCCCTTGGCAAAGCGGCCGCGTTTGCCCGAGGGGGTGAAAATGACGAGGGCGTCGTCGCTCATGGGATCATCCGTTCCAGTGTTCTCTGGCGCGACAATAGGGATTGAGGCGCCAAGTTAAAGGCGGAACACGCCCCCCGATAGGGCTTTGGCGACACGGAGGGCGAGCGGGCCGCGGCGCCGCGCGCCTCGGGCCTCCGCGCCGGTCCGCCTCACGCCCGTCTGTCGTGGAAGTGACCTTGGGCCGGGGGGATGTGACCCACCCGCGCGGGAAGGTTGGGTTACGCTGATCCTACGCGACAATTCAAAGCGATGAATACGAAGGGGAGATACGGGAATGACCATTTCAACACGCGCGAGGGCGGCCGCAGCAGGGGTGCTGGCCATGGGGTTCGCGGCAGCGATGACGCCCGCAACGGCGCAGGACGCGCCTTTCGGGACCGAGGCCGACGCCGATTATGCCAAGCTTATCTGGGAGGTGATGGCCGCAGGCAAGCTGGTGGGCGACGGGGCGATTATGTCGGTGCCCTACGAGGGGACCGATCCCCACGGCATGATGCTCGAGACCTTCTACACCACCGCCACCATCGAGGGGCACGAGGGTCAGCTTGTGGTCAAGCGCAACTATGGCCCCGAGGGTGTCGAGGCGATGCAAGTCCTCTCCGAGCCCGAGAAGCACCTTGGCGCGATCACCGTCATGTTCCGCCGCGAGGAAGGCTATGACCCCGAGAACAAGGACTGGTTCTGGGCCAAGTACCTGCCCGACGGCACGCTCGACAAGAACCCCAAGGGCATGCAGCTTGCCGGCCGGGTCGCGAAGGGCGCCGACCAGGGTTGCATCGCCTGCCATGTGGGCGCCGATGGCGATGACATGCTCTTTACCAGCGACAGGGTGGTGATGCCCGGGAAATGACGCACCCGGGCGTTGACGAAGCTTGACGAAAAGCGCCTCCGCTTCGCCGGGGGCGCTTTTTATTATGGGGATGTCCAGGACACGGTGGGCCGAGGCGATCCAGAATGGCCCCGATCCTGCCGCAGTTCGGACACAGGTGCATAAGAGCCTTCCACCGCATTAGGAACTGGTAGGACCGAATCGATGCGTGGCTTCACATTGCCGGATCTGGCCCTTTCGCCGGACGATCTTGAGCAGGCGTCGCTTGTTTTCGCCGTGATTTTCCTGGCGATCGCCTTCGGACTTGGCCGCAGGGTCTTCAGGGATCTCATGGGGCAACTGCTGCCGCGTGCCCGCCGGGCGCGTGCGGGGCAGTTCCGTTCGGGCCTGCCTATCCGCCAGGGGGATCCGGCCGTCGGCCGCGAGGGCGAAGTGCCCCGCCTGGTGCGCCGCCTGATGAACGAGAACCGCTGGGACGAGCTGGCCGAGCTGATGCGCCGTGCCGAGGAGGACGAGCGTCTTTACGGAGACGGGCAGCGCCTGTCCCATGTCGTGGTCGAGGCCGCTGTCGCGCCGATCCGGCAGGCGGTGCGCGCCCCCTGGGGCAAGCGCGCCGAGATGCGCGCGGTCGAGCGGCTTCTGGCCCCGTTCCGCGCCGCCGCCCGCGGCGCCGACGGCTCGTCCGAAATCCTTTCGCTGACCGCACTGGCCCTGATCGAGGCCGGTTGGGCCGCCCAGGGCGCGCTGGCCGGGCGCCCCGCCACCGAGGAGGGCACCGGCGCCTTCCACGCCATGCTTCAGGAGGCCGAGGGGCTTTTGCGCCAGGCCGACCCCGACGCGGGCCTCAGCAGCTACATGGCCGAGGCGGTTTACATGTGCGGTTTCGTCCAGCCGAACCCGCCGGCGGCCCTGTCGGATCGCTTCTCGCGCTGGGTCATGGTCAATCCGACAGACTGCTACCCGTTCGAACAGCGCGCGCTTCACCTCATGCCGGGCTGGTATGGCACGATGGAAGATGTCGAGGCGCTGGCCGAGCGGGCGCTGCGCGCCACGGCGCCGGTTCTGGGCGAGGGGGCTTACGGGCGGATAGCGGCGCGGTTGTCGCTTTACCTCGACCCGCGGCGCATTCCCGGCTTCAGCCATGAGCGGATCAGCCGCTCGCTGACCGACCTGGTGGCGCGTGCGGGCACTCAGGCTGCCGCCAATCGCTGGGCCGCCTGGGCCCTGGCCCAGGGCCTGGACAAGACCCCGCGTATCCTGGTCGCGCGCTTCCTGCGCGAGGTGCACCTGGACGAATGGTCCCCCGACGGGGGGTATGCCGAGTTCTACGGGCTTTATGCACGCAGCCGAACCGTCGGTCGGGACGGCAGGCAGGCACCCGGCGCCGGCATGGACAAGGCCGGCGCCGCCACAGCCTGACCGGCATCACGGCCCACGAACGGAAAAACCCGCCCACGCGCTGCCACGCGGGGCGGGTTTTCTCATGTCTCAGGGGCGGGCCATTCCCGGACCGCCAAGCATGTCAGCCCCGGCGGCGCCGGCGCCCGCCACGACCGCCGGCCGCGCCTGCTTCCTGTGCCGCCTTCGAAGCCTCGGCGAAGCTGGCCCCTTCCTTGACGGCTTCCAGCACCCGGGCAAGCCGGATCCAGTTGCCGCCGTTGGGATCGTGGTTCATCAGGAAGTTGGCGGCCGCGACGGCCTCCATCTCGACCGCGCGGATAGGGTTCATGATGGCCGAGGTCATGCCAGCGCCGATCGCCATCGGCAGGAAGGCCGCGTTGATCCCGTGGCGGTTGGGCAGGCCGAAGCTGACGTTCGAGGCGCCGCAGGTGGTGTTGACGCCCAGCTCGTCGCGCAGACGGCGCACCAGGGTAAAGACCTGCTGACCGGCCGAGGCCATGGCGCCGACGGGCATGACCAGCGGATCGACCACGATGTCATGGGCGGGAATGCCGAAATCGGCGGCCCGCTCCACGATCTTCTTGGCGACGGCAAAGCGCACCTCGGGGTCTTCGGAAATGCCGGTGTCGTCGTTGCTGATCGCGACCACGGGGACGTTGTATTTCTTGACCAGCGGCAGCACCAGTTCCAGACGCTCCTCCTCGCCGGTGACCGAGTTCAGAAGCGGCCGGCCCTCGGCGGCCTCAAGCCCGTTTTCCAGCGCACCGGGGACCGAGCTGTCGATGCACAGAGGCACATCGACGATGGCCTGGATCCGGCGCACCATCTCGGGCATCAGCGTCGGCTCGACAAAGTTGTTGTCGGCGTAGCGGGGATCCTCGGCCATCTTGTTGGTGAAGACCGCGCCCGAGTTCACGTCCAGCACCATCGCGCCGCAGGCGACCTGTTCGATCGCGTCACGCTCGACGGTCGAGAAATCGTCCAATTCCAGCTCGGCCGCCAGCTTCTTGCGCCCGGTGGGATTGATGCGTTCACCGATCACGCAGAAGGGCTCGTCAAAGCCGATGACGACGGTCTTGGTCTTGGATTCGACGACAGTGCGCACCATTGAGAATTATCCTTGTTTTTGTATTGCGGGAATGCCCGAGCTGCCGGCGTTTTCGGTCGTCCATTGACCGTTTGCCGCAATGCCGCCCAGGGGAAAGAAGTGGATGTTGCGAATGTTGCTGTCCGGGTTGGCCGCGCGATGGGCTGCCAGCCCCGCCAACACCTCGGTGGGCTCGTGAGGCTGGACAAGGCGGGTAACGTCCCGCGCCCGGCGCTGAAGCACGCGCAGGCTGGGACCGACGCCGCAGGCCACGGCGAATTTGATCAGGGTCTGAAGCTTTGCGGGGCCGGCGACCCCGATGTGCAGCGGCAGGTCGATCCCCTCGGCGCGCAGACGCTCGGCCCAGGCGATGACCGGGTCGGCCTCGAACACGAACTGGGTGACGACGGCCATTTCGGCATCGCTGCGCTCGCTGAAGGCCTGCTTCCAGCGCAGTGCCTCAAGCACGTTTCGGTCCGATCCGTCGGGGTCGATGTCGCGGTTGCCCTCGGGGTGGCCGGCCACGTGCAGACGGGTGAAGCCGGCCTTGTCGAAAAGGCCGGTTTCCATGAGCTGCATGGAATTGTCGAACTCGCCGGCGGGGCTGCTGACGCCGCCGCCCAGCAAAAGCGCCTCGCGGACACCGGCTTCACCCTGGTAGCGGGCGATCCAGTCGGCCAGGGTCGCGGTGTCGGGGATGATGCGCGCGGGGAAATGCGGCATCACCTCGAACCCCTCGCTGGCCAGTCGGCGCGCGGTCAGCACCATCTCGTCGATGGAGGTGCCGTCGATATGGGCGATGTAGACCCGGGTGCCCGCCGGCAGAAGCTCGGCGAAATGCTCGACCTTGGCGGCGGTGCGCGGCATCACCTCGATCGAGAAGCCCTTCAGAAGCGCCTCCATCTCAGGGGTGGGCCGGGGCAGGGTGGCGGTGCCGGTCTTCCGGCTGAACTGAAGCAGGGCCATCGCAGCTCTCCATATCCGATTGCGGTCAGGCCCAGCCATCATTCTCGATGAGTTGGCGCAGCCTGTCGGTGTCATATTCCGTTGCGATCCGATCCGCTTCCGCCTTGGCCACCACGTCTGCCTCTCCTTCCACGGGATAGGAGCCGGCCTTGCGCCAGTCCGCCATGTAGGAATCGCTATCCTTGGCACCGATCTTCATGGCGCAGCGGTCGATCGCCTGCTCGAAACGCTCGGGCAGGGGCATCTTCGATCCGCGACGGCCCTTGCCAACGATGACCTGGGCCGGAATGTCGCGCCAAAAGACGATGGTGACGTCGGGCATGTGTCGAATCCTTTTCGCAACGCCTTCGGGTGTAGGCCCTTGCCGGTCGCCGCCGATGTCCGATTTCGACCCAACGGCGCCTTGCAACGACCCGTGCCCTGACGGCGGCTGCTCACCGCGGGCCTCAAACCCATACCCAAACCCCCGCCCGCGGGCCAGCGCCGAGCGGCGCAAGGGGTCTGAATTCTTTTCATCATCTTTGTGAACGGGACGGGGAATGGCACCGCCATCCCCCTCGGCGCGAAGGCTCCGACCGGGGCGGATGACGCGAGGCCGGGCTTGCACGCGACACGCCCGGGCACTACGCTGAACACAACTCAGGATTGGAGCCGACATGGCACCCAGACGGCCCGCTGGCGCACGGCCGTTCCCCACCGCGGTCGAGCGCCCTGCGCCAAAGACAAACCCTGATCCGGCCGACCTTTACGCGGCGCTGGATCTTGGAACGAACTCGTGCAGGATGCTCATCGCTCAGCCGAAGGGCACCCAGCTTCACGTGGTCGACAGCTTCTCGAAATCGGTCCAGCTTGGCACCGGTCTGGAGGCGTCCGGCCAGTTGTCCCGCAGCTCCATGGCCCGGGCCGTGGGCGCGCTGAAGATCTGTCAGAAGAAGCTCTCGCGCCACAACGTCCAACGGATGCGCCTTGTCGCAACCGAGGCGTGTCGCCGGGCCAGCAACGCCCATGAGTTCATCAAGCTGGTGCACCGCGAATGCGGCTTCTGGCTGGATATCATCGAGCCCGAGGAGGAGGCGCGGCTGGCCGTCGTCTCCTGCGCGCCGCTGGTGTCGACCCGGACCGAGCAGCTTCTGGTGATGGACATCGGCGGCGGCTCGACCGAGCTGGTGTGGATCGACCTGTCGCGCGTTCCCCCGATCGAACGGCCCCGCGCCATCATGCGCCTGCACACCGGTTTTACCGCCGTTCACAGCGACCTGCCGGGCGCCAAGGTGGTCGACTGGATCTCGGTGCCGCTGGGGGTGGCGACGCTGAAGGACCAGTTCATGGACGTTCAGGACGACGCCGCGCGCTTCGCCCTGATGAGCTGGTTCTTCGAGGAGAACCTTGCCAGCTTCTCGCCCTATCGCGACGCCGACGGGGTGCGCGAGGGGTTCCAGATCATCGGCACAAGCGGCACGGTCACAACGGTCGCGGCCAGCCACCTGGGGCTGAAGCGGTATGACCGCAACAAGGTCGATGGGCTGCGCATGACCTCGGACCAGATCGACGGCGTGATCCAGAGCTACCTGGCCATGGGCCCCGAGGGGCGGCGCGCCGACGTGCGCATCGGCCGCGACCGCCATGCGCTGATCATGAGCGGGGCCGCGATCCTGCAGGCGCTGTTGCGGGTCTGGCCCACGGACCGGCTTTCGGTGGCCGACCGGGGCCTGCGCGAGGGGCTTCTCTATGCCCAGATGAGCGCCGATGGCGTGATCGAGGACGGCCCGTTCTAGGTCCGCTTCCGGGGCCTCTTCCGGGGCCGTTACGCGCCGGTGCCCGACGGGCGCGACCGCGCGGGGTTGCGGCAGGGGCCTGCGGGCTATATTTCGCGGCAGGCGCGGCGCTTCTGCCGCCCGGCAAGAAGGCATTCCGATGACCGAGAAGAAGACAAGCGGACGTGGCCGGCGGGACCTTCGGGTCAAGGTCAAAAGCGCGCGCGGCCGCCGCCTGTCCTCGACCCTCTGGCTGGAGCGGCAGCTGAACGATCCCTACGTGCGTGCTGCCCGCGACGCGGGCTACCGCGGGCGCGCCGCCTTCAAGATCCTCGAGCTGGATGACAAGTACCGCTTCCTCGTGCCCGGGGCACGGGTGGTGGATCTGGGCTGTGCGCCCGGCGGCTGGTGCCAGGTCGCGGTCAAGCGCGTCAACGCCCTGGGCGAGCGGGGCGGCAAATCCGTCGGCACCGTCCTCGGCGTCGATCTGCAAGAGGTCGAGCCCATCGCCGGGGCCGAGATCCACCAGCTGGATTTCCTGGAGGATGAGGCCGACGAGAAGGTCAAGGGCTGGCTTGGCGGCAAGGCGGACGTGGTGATGTCGGACATGGCGGCCTCGGCCTCGGGGCACAAGCAGACCGATCACCTGCGCATCATCGCCCTGTGCGAGGCGGCGGCGCATTTCGCATTCGACGTGCTGGACGAGGGCGGCACCTTCGTCGCCAAGGTGCTGGCCGGCGGCGCCGAGGGGGACCTGCAGAAACTGCTGAAACAGCGCTTTGCCAAGGTGGCCAACGTCAAGCCGCCGGCAAGCCGCTCGGACAGCTCCGAAAAATTCGTCGTGGCCACGGGCTTCAAGGGCTGAAGGCGCCCCCGCCTTGCCGCACGGGCCCCCGGCGGGCGCCCTGGTTTGCGCCCGGGACCCGCACAAGGATGACCGGGCAAGCCATGGAATTGTCGACGCCTTCCAGTTTTTTTGACGATCCGCCGGAACCCGGGACGGCCCTTTGTGTTTGTGGCATGCGGGACTGGCGCGAGCGCCGGTTCCGCACGAAAATCTCCGTCCTTCCCCCGGTCTGCAAGGAGCGCCCCCATGGCTGATGCCTGGACGATCGTGCCCGATCTGCACGCCGATATCGACCGCGCGCGGCGCCTGCTTGACCTGGGCGATCCGAACGTGCCGCAGGCCTTTCTGGGCGACTTCATCGACGCCTCACAGGACGCCAGCCACCCCGACGACGCAGCGGTGTTGGCGCTGGTCCGCCGACAGGTCGCACAGGGCGCGGTGGCGGTCATGGGCAATCACGAGCTGAACGCCATCCTCTATCACCGCACCGGTGTCGATGGCGTCGCCCTGCGCAGCCACAACGAGAAGAACAAGGCCCAGCACCGAAGCTTCGTGCGCCGCTTCGGCACCGCGACCCCCGAGGCGCTGGACTGGACGCGATGGTTCCTGGATTTGCCCCTGTGGCTGGATCTGGGAGGGCTGCGCCTGGTGCACGCCTGCTGGTCCCAACCCGATATCGACCTGATCGCCGCGCGCCGCCCAGACGGGCGCCTGGCCGAAGAGGACCTGCCCGAGATCGCGGCCGAGCAAAGCGCATTCGCCCGCGCGGTCAACAACCTGGTGACAGGCCCCGAACTGCCACTGCCCGAAGGGCACGGCTTTCACGACGCCCACGGGCAGGAACGGCACCGGGTGCGCATCGCCTGGTGGCGCTCTTCCGCCCGCACCTGGCGCGACGCCGCCCTGTCGGTGCCCCGGCCCGAGGAGCTTCCCCAGGGGCTGGTTCCCCGCAGCGACGAGGTCGCCTTCTACCCGAAGGACGCGCCGCCGGTGTTCATGGGACATTACAAGATGCAGGGCGCGCCGCGCCTTGAGGGGCCCGTGACGGCCTGCCTCGACTATCCCGAAAGCGGCTGCGTCTACGGCTGGCGCGGGGAACGGCGGCTGCATTCCGACAATCTGCGTGTGCTGGATTGAGGTCAGTGCGGGCGAGTGCCGGCGTTTAAACGGCCGGCATTATTCCCAGCCGTAGTTGAAGCTGACGCTGATGCGGTCGTCCTCGGCCATGTTCATGGGCACCTCGTGGCGCAGCCAGCTTTCCCACAGCAGCACCTCGCCGACCTCGGGGGCGACGTAGATGAAATTGCGCAGCTCGGCCCGCGCGCCCTTGGTGCGCGAGGGGGCGGCCATCATCATTGCAAGGCGCGGATCCTCGAACTTGATGGCGCTGGTATCGGTCGGCATGGCCACATAGGTCGTGCCGCTGATCACCGAATGGGGATGCAGGTGCGAGGTGTGGATGCCGCCCTCGGGCAGGATGTTGATCCACAGGGAATCAAGCTTGATCTTCTTGTCGGCCAGGTCAAATTCCAGGTCCTTGGCAAAGGACGCGACATGCTTGTCTAGCACTTTCACAAGGTCCGCGAAGATCGGAAAACGCCACGGCAGGTCGGTCAGCGAGGCATAGCTCGTGTAACCGGGAAAGCCATTTTCCTCGCACCAGTCCTGGCCGGCCTCGTCATCCTCGGCGATGGAAAGGCACGCGGCCTCCAGCTCACCGGGGTCGACGGGTTTGCCGTGCTCGGCAAGGGCCGCACGGTAAAGACGGGTAACGAAAAGCGAGTCGATCTGTGCCATGGCCCGGTTCTACCGCAACCCCGTGGCGGAGGCGAGAGGCCGCGTTGGCCACCGGCCTCCGGCCGCCACCGTCGCAAAGCCGCGAGAACCTTTCGCGCGTATCGCCCCTTGATCCTGTAGTGGCTACAGACCCCATCTTGTCAGTTGAGACGATCGGGCGGCCGAGATGCCGCGCACCATAACCCAAGAGAAACGGCACAGCATGCAGCCGCTGCGCCCCCGAACCGACTGGAAAACCTATATGAGCCCCCACACATCCCCCCGCCTCGCATCCCGACAACCCGCCGCACAGGGACAATCCCCGACCCACTCAGCAGGCCGCGCCGCGACCGACCTGCTGAACACCGCGCGCAGCAGCGTTCTTGCCTGGTGGCTACCCCTCGGGGCGATGATCCTGGCCATCCCGCTGCCCGACCTGCTCAAGACCCTGATCTGGGTCTTGGCGCTGGCCTGGATGGGCGGAGCCTGCGTGCTGAATTCGCGCCGCTGCGGTCGTGTTCACTGCCGCTACACGGGGCCATTCCTGCTTCTGATGATCCTGCCGGTGCTGGGTCACGGGCTGGGGATCGTTCCTCTCGGTGAATCTGGGTGGCTCTGGCTTGGCTTGGTCGCTGGGGGCGGCATGGCCCTGATCTGGTGGGGAAGTGAACGAATCCTCGGTCGGTATCGTTGAGCCAGTGTCCGGGCAGGACCGGCCACAGAAACCACACGCCACTTTGACCAAGGAGCAGAGATGACCGAGACCCTCGACCTGATCGTCATCGGCGCCGGCATGGCCGGGATCAACGCCGCACGGAAATGTGCCAAGGCCGGCTGGTCCGTCGCCATCGTCGACGCGCTGCCCTACGGCGGCACCTGTGCCTTGCGCGGATGCGACCCCAAGAAGATGTTGCGCGCCGGGGCCGAAGCGGTCGATGCCGCCCGGCTCCTCTCGGGCAAGGGCGTTGTGGGGGAAACCCGCATCGACTGGCCCGCCTTGATGAAGCACAAGGAAAGCTTCACCGACCCGGTCCCCGAGAACATGGAGGCGGGGCTGAAGAAGGCCGGGGTGCGCACCCTGCACGGCCGCGCCCGCTTCGTCGCCAAGGACCGGATCGACATCGCGGGACATGGTGAGATCGCGTTTCGCCACGCGCTGATCGCCACGGGCGCCAAGCCGCGCCCGCTGGACTTCGCCGGCGCCGACCGGTTGATCAACAGCACCGATTTCCTGAACCTCGAAGAACTGCCGCGTCGCATCGTCTTCGTGGGCGGCGGCTATGTCTCGTTCGAGTTTGCCCATATCGCGGCCCGGGCGGGAGCAGAGGTGACGATCCTGGACCGGGGCGCGCGCCAGTTGAAGATGTTCGACCCTGACCTCGTGGACATGCTGCTGGCCCGCAGCCGCGACGCCGGCATCACCATCGTGCCCGAGGTGACGCCCGATCGCATCGAAGGCGCGGGCGCGGGCCACCGGGTGATCGTCAGCCAGGACGGCAAGGAGAGGGGCTTTGATGCCGATCTGGTGGTTCACGGGGCAGGGCGCGTGCCTGCGGTCGACAAGCTGGATCTGGACGCGGCGGGCATCGCGACCGAAGACGGCGGCGTCAAGGTAACCCCATGGCTGCAATCAACCTCCAACCCGCGCGTCTTCGCCGCCGGCGACGCCGCCGCCTCGCCCGGCAAGCCCCTGACGCCGGTGGCTGTGTTCGAAGGCAAGATCGCGGCGTCGAACATGCTCAAGGACAAGCGGACCGAGCCCGATTACACCGGGGTGCCAAGCGTGGTCTTCACGATCCCCGAACTGGCGCGGGTCGGCATGCTGGAGGAGGAGGCGCGCAAGACCGGCAAGGTCGAAGTGACGTTCACCGACACCTCGGGCTGGTTTTCGCAAAAACGTCTGGGCGAGACCCGGGCAGGGGTGAAGATCATCATCGGTCCCGAGGGCAGGATCCTTGGCGCCCACATGTTCGGGCCCCATTACGCCGAGCTGATCAATTTCTTCTCGCTGGCGATCAAGCTGGGGCTGAGCGCCGGGCAGCTGAAATCAATGCCCGCGGCCTATCCCACCGGGGCATCGGATATCGGGTCGATGTTCTGACGTGACGGTGCCCTGCCCCCTGACGGGGGCGGGCCCGAGCTCACCCCGGTCGCTGTTCCTGCACCTTTGCCAGCGCTTCGGCCAGCTGGGCGGAGGTGTAGGGCTTTCGCAGGAAGACCGAGCGGTGCTTGGGCGCGGGCGCTTCCGAGCCGCGGTAGCCCGAGGTGAAGATCACGGCTAGGTCGTCGTCCTTGTCGGTCAGCAGATCGGCCAGTTTGACGCCATCCACCTCTCCGGGCATCACGCAGTCCGTGAACAGGACCTTGATGTCCGAATGCCGGGTGAAGGCCGCCAGGGCCAGATCGCCGTTTGCCGCCGTCTCCACCTGGCATCCAAGCCCTTCAAGCATGGATTGCGCCACCTCGCGCACCTCGTCATTGTCCTCGACCACCAGGATCCTGAGGCCGTTGAAGCGGCGCGGGACGCTGCCGGCCTTCTCGCTTTTCTTCGCGGCCCCGGTCTCGGGGGAGCGGGGCAGGAAAAGGTTCATGGTGGTGCCCTGACCGGGCTGGCTGTCGATCTTCAGCCCGCCGCCGGACTGGCGGAGAAATCCGTAGATCGAGCTTAGTCCAAGGCCGGTGCCCTTGCCGGGATCCTTGGTGGTGAAGAAGGGTTCCAGCGCCTTTTTCTGTGTCGCCTCGTCCATGCCGATGCCGGTGTCCTTCACCGCGAGGCGGACGTATTCGCCCGGCGCGAGGTTGAGCGCCTCGGCCCCGGCGGCATCGACGGTCACGTTCTCGCCGGTGATCGACAGTTTGCCCCCGTCGGGCATGGCGTCGCGGGCATTGACGGCAAGGTTGACGACGGCGGCCTCGAACTGGGAGGGGTCGAGATAGACGGGCCAGAGGTCCCCGGGGCAGTCGATGCGGGTGATGACCGCACTGCCCAAAAGACGCTCGAACAGCCCTTCCGAGCGTGCCAGCTCCTCGTTCAGCCGGATCGGCCGGGGGTCGAGGGCCTGACGCCGGGCAAAGCCCAGCAGGCGCTTGGTCAGGTCCGCGCAACTGTTGGCCGCCTGCATGGCCAGGTCCAGCCGCCGGCGCGTCTTGTTGCCCAGCTCGTCCTTTTCCAGGACCCGGTCGAGGCTGCCGATAATGACGCTCAGCATGTTGTTGAAGTCATGGGCGATGCCGCCACTCATCTGTCCCACGGCTTCCATCTTCTGGGCGTGGACAAGCTGCTCTTCCAGGCGCTTCTGGTTGGTGATGTCGGAGAGGATTCCGTACATTTCGGGCGTGTTGTCGTCGCCCTGCCGGATAGCGGCCCGCTCGAACAACCAGCGACGTTCGCCGCCGGGCCCATCGAACTGGTATTCGATTTCCAGCCGGCCCGTCTTGACCGCCAGCTCGATCGCCTCGCTCAGCCGGTCGCGGTCAGCCTCGTAGACATTCTCGATCCAGTTCGCGCCGATGGTCTCCATCTGCCCGGCCGGGCCGCCGATCAGTCTTTCCAGCTTGCCCCCGACAAAGGTGCGCGAGCGGTAGCCGTCGCGCGACGAGGCGGAGAAAAGGGCGATGGGCAGCGTGTCGATCACCAGCGATTGCTGCATCCGGGTGCGGTCAAGCGCCTCGACCACCTCCATCTGGCGGGCCTTCACCCGCAGGTTCTCGGCCATCAGGCGCTTTTCATGCTCGGCCTGGCGGCGGATCTCCTGGGCCTGGTTGTAGAGATCGGCGAAGATCGACACCTTCGAGCGCAGGGCCGTCGGCTCCACCGGCTTGAAGACATAGTCGACCGCGCCTGCGGAATAGCCGCGAAACAGGTTCGCCGGATCCTTGTCGACCCCCGACAGGAAGATGATGGGGATGCTGCGGCTGCGCGAACGGCTGCGGATCAGCTCGGCCGTCTCGTAGCCGTCAATGCCGGGCATGCGCACGTCCAGAAGGATGACGGCAAACTCGTTCCGCAGCACCTGGCGCAAGGCATCCTCGCCCGAGGTGACGCAGACGATGGGATGGCCGAGGTCCGACAGGATCCCCTCGAGGGCCAGCAGGTTCCCCTCGTCGTCATCGACTGCGAGGATCCGGGCGACCTTGCGGTCGTCGGGGTCATGGCCACTTTCCTGCAACATGTCGTGGTCCACCGTCTTACCCATTCTCGCCCGAGCGCTTGAGCCAGGTGCGCAGCACCGCGATAAGCTCGTCATTGTCCACGGGCTTGGAGAGGTAGTCCGACGCGCCCACCTCGAAGCATTTCTCGCGGTCCTCGGGCATCGCCTTGGCGGTGATGGCGATCAACGGCAGGTCCTGGAAACGCTTGGATTTGCGGATGCGGCGCATGGTTTCATAGCCATCCATGCCCGGCATCATGATGTCGATCAGGGCGGCGAAGATATCCTCGTGGTTCTTGAGAAGCTCGATGCCGTCATGGCCGTTTTCGGCCTGCACCACCTCCATGCCCTGTTCTTCCAGAAGGGCCGTCAGCGAGAAGATGTTGCGCACGTCATCATCGATCACGGCAACTTTCAGCCCCGCAAGCGCGGGCTCGCGCTGGCGCATGGCGGCGACCTGGTCGCGCGCCTCGCCGGGCAGGGTGTCGATCGGCAGGCGCAGGGCGCGGACAAGCTCGTCGTGGACGGGGGCCTCGTCCTCGGCATTGACGAAGGTCGCGGCACCAGCGGCGGATAGTAGTTCGCCCTGATCTGCGTCCGGCTCTTCGCCAAGCTCGACCACGAGGGGGGTGCGGTCGTTCTCATTCGAACCCGGCAGCGCCTCCAGCAGGGCAGTCAGGTCCCGCGTAATCCGGGGGGCGGCCAGGACCACCGCATCATAACGGGTGGACGCGAGGGCCGCCGCGGCCTTGCGGGGTGTTTCGCGGCTCACATCCACGTCAGGCAGGCCGGCAAGTAGATCCTCGCCCGCGCTGCGGGCCTTGCCGAACCGGACCAGCAGCACCGAGCGTTTCTTGCTGCGGATCAGATCCATCAGCCTTGAGAACACGGCTTCAAGCTCTTCCCGGCTGGCGGGCTTGCCGCTGTACTCCACGGCGCCCATGTGGGCCCGCAGGCGTTTCTGATCCTCGACGACCGAGATCACGTGGATCGGAAGATGCTGGGTGCTGTCGTCGTTCTTCAGCATGTCCAGAAGGGCCCAGCCGTCGATGTCGGGCAACTGGATGTCGAGGCTGAGGGCGGCCGGGCGATATTGCCGGATCGCCGCCATCACGTCGCGACCGCGCACCACGACCATATGGGCAAAGCCCTGTTCCTCGGCAATCTCGCCAAGGATCTGGGCGAAGATCGGATCATCCTCGACGATCATGATCAGCGGGCGGTCGGTCGCGGCGAAGGGCTGGACCCCGGGGGCCGGAAGGACGGGGGGCGCGCTGCGTTGCGGGGGTGCCCGGTGGGCCAGCAATGGCGCATCAAGACGCTCCTCGCTCAGGCCCGGTTGCGGGTTGCGGCGGGGCTGGTCCGAGGCCTCGCGCTCCAGCGGCAGATAGAGGGTGAAGGAGCTTCCCGCGCCGACCTCGCTGGTCAGCCGGATCTCCCCGCCCAGCAGCGAGGCAAGTTCCCGGCTGATCGACAGGCCCAGGCCCGTGCCGCCATAACGCCGGCTGGTCGTGCCGTCGGCCTGCTGGAAGGCCTCGAAGATGATCTGTTGCTGCTGCGGGCTGATGCCGATTCCCGTGTCGGTGATGGTGAAGCAGACGCCGTCGCCATCAAGCTGGGTCTGAAGCCCGGCCGGAACATCCTCGGGCCGCAGGGCCGCGACCGTCAGCATGACCGAACCGTCCTCGGTGAACTTGAAGGCGTTGGACAGAAGGTTGTTGATGATCTGTTGCAGGCGCATGGCGTCGGTCTTCATGCTGCCCGGCAGGTCGGGGTCGACCTCGATCGCGAAATCGACCTTCTTCTGCTCGGCCACCTCGCGGAAGGTGCGCTCGGTCTGGCGGACGAACTGCTCGAACTTCATCTCGTCGATATCCAACTCGACCGTGCCGGATTCGATCTTCGACAGATCGAGGATGTCGTTGATCATGCGCAGCAGGTCCGAGCCGGCGGAATGGATGGTGCCGGCCTGTTCGATCTGCTTGGGGTCGAGGTTGCCGCGCCCGTTGTCGGCCAGCAACTTCGACAGGATGAGCAGGCTGTTGAGCGGCGTGCGCAGCTCGTGGCTCATGTTGGCCAGGAATTCGGACTTGTATTTGGAGGTCAGTGCCAGCTGTTCGGCCTTCTCCTCCAGCGAGGAGCGCGCGGTCTCGACCTCGCGGTTGATCGCTTCGACCTGGCGCTTCTCGGCCTGAAGCTGGACAGCCTTTTCTTCAAGCTCCTCGTTCTTGGTCCGCAGCTCCTCCTGCTGGGATTTCAGAAGCTCCTCGGACTGGCGCATGGTCATCGCCTGCTGCTTGAGCCGGTCGTTGGTGCTGGTCAACTCCTCCTGCTGGCTTTGCAGCTCGCGGGTCAGGATCTGCGACTGTTTCAGAAGCTCCTCGGTACGCATGCCGGCCGCGATCGTGTTCAGAACGATGCCGATGCTTTCCACCAGTTGGTCCAGAATCGACAGGTGCACCTCGGTGAAGCGGGTGAAGGAGGCCAGCTCGATCACCGCCAGCACCTCGTCCTCGAAGATGACGGGCAGGACGACGATGTTGAGGGGCGGTGCCTCTCCCAGGCCCGAACTGATGCGCACGTAGTCGCTGGGCACGTTGGTCAGCAGGATGCGCTGACGCTCGAAGGCGCATTGTCCGATCAGACCCTCGCGCATCCGCACCGTGTTCGAGATGTGCTTGCGCTCGTTCAGGGCATAGCTGGCCGTCAGCTCGAAGACCTTCTCCTCCTCGCCCGAGGCGCTGTCGGTTTCGTGGCGCAGAACGTAGAGCACACCGTGCTGAACCTCGATAAGCGGTGCGATCTCGGACATCACCAGGTTGCAGACGGTGACCAGGTCACGCTCGCCCTGCATCATCCGGGTGAAGCGGGCCAGGTTGGTTTTCAGCCAGTCCTGTTCTTCGTTGTATTTGGTGGTTTCGCGCAGGTTGCCGATCATCTGGTTGATGTTGTCTTTCAGCGCCGCGACCTCGCCCGAGGCCTGCACCGTGATCGAGCGGGTCAGATCGCCGGCGGCCACGGCGGTCGCCACCTCGGCGATGGCGCGCACCTGGGTCGTCAGGTTGTCGGCCAGCTGGTTCACGTTGTCGGTCAGGTCGCGCCAGAGGCCCGAGGCCCCGGGCACCTTGGCCTGGCCGCCCAGCTTGCCCTCGATCCCCACTTCGCGGGCCACGTCGGTCACCTGGTCACCAAAGGTCGCCAGGGTGTCGATCATGCCGTTGATGGTCTCGGCCAGTTCCGCGATCTCGCCCTTGGCGTCCACGGTCAGCTTGCGCTTCATGTTGCCGTTCGCGACCGCGGTGACGACCTGGGCGATGCCGCGCACCTGGTTGGTCAGGTTGGTCGCCATCATGTTCACGTTGTCGGTCAGGTCCTTCCAGGTGCCGGCGACGCCGTCGACCTTGGCCTGCCCCCCCAGCTTGCCCTGGGTGCCCACCTCGCGGGCCACCCGCGTCACCTCGGAGGCAAAGCCGTTCAACTGGTCCACCATCGTGTTGATGGTGTTCTTCAACTCCAGGATCTCGCCCTTCACGTCGACGGTGATCTTCTTGGACAGGTCGCCGCCCGCAACCGCGGTCGTCACCTCGGCGATGTTGCGCACCTGACCAGTCAGGTTGGTCGCCATCGCGTTCACGTTCTGGGTCAGGTCCTTCCAGGTGCCGCCGACCCCCTCGACGCGCGCCTCACCGCCCAGCTTGCCCTCGGTGCCCACCTCGCGGGCCACCCGCGTCACCTCCGAGGCGAAGGAGTTAAGCTGGTCCACCATCGTGTTGATCGTGTCCTTCAGCTCCTCAATCTCGCCTTTAACGTCCACGGTGATCTTCTTCGACAGGTCACCCCGGGCGACGGCGGTCGTCACCTCGGCGATGTTGCGCACCTGTCCGGTCAGGTTGGTCGCCATCGCGTTCACGTTGTCGGTCAGGTCCTTCCAGGTGCCATCGACACCTTCCACCTTGGCCTGGCCGCCCAGTTTGCCCTCGGTGCCCACCTCGCGCGCCACTCGCGTGACTTCGGACGCGAAGGACGAAAGCTGATCCACCATGGTGTTAATCACGTCCTTGATCTGCAGGATCTCGCCCTGCACATCGACGGTGATCTTCTGGGTCAGGTCGCCGCTGGCGATGGCCGTCGCGACCTTGGAAACATCGCGCAGCTGGACGGTCAGATTACCGGCCATTGAGTTCACGTTGTCGGTCAAATCCTTCCAGGTGCCATCGACCCCCTCGACCCGGGCCTGCACGCCCAGCTTGCCCTCGCCACCCACTTCGCGGGCAACGCGCGTCACCTCGGAGGCGAAGGACGAAAGCTGATCGACCATGGTGTTGATCACGTCCTTGATCTGAAGGATCTCGCCCTGCACATCGACAGTGATCTTCTGGGTCAGGTCGCCGCTGGCGATGGCGGTTGCGACCTTGGAGACATCCCGCAGCTGAACCGTCAGGTTGCCGGCCATCGAGTTCACGTTATCGGTCAGGTCCTTCCAGGTGCCGGCGACGCCCTCGACCTGGGCCTGGCCGCCCAGCTGGCCCTCGGTGCCCACCTCGCGGGCTACGCGCGTCACCTCGGAGGCGAAGGACGACAGCTGATCGACCATCGTGTTGATCGTGTCCTTCAGCTCAAGGATCTCGCCCTGGACGTTGACGGTGATCTTCTTGGACAGATCGCCCCGGGCAACGGCGGTCGTCACCTCGGCGATGTTCCGCACCTGTCCCGTCAGGTTCGTCGCCATCGCGTTCACATTGTCGGTCAAATCCTTCCAGGTGCCGGCGACGCCCTCGACCTGGGCCTGGCCGCCAAGCTGGCCCTCGGTGCCCACCTCGCGAGCAACGCGCGTCACCTCGGAGGCGAAGGACGACAGCTGATCGACCATCGTGTTGATCACATCCTTGATCTGCAGGATCTCGCCCTGCACATCGACGGTGATCTTCTGGGTCAGGTCACCGCTGGCGATGGCCGTCGCGACCTTGGAGACGTCGCGCAGCTGAACCGTCAGGTTGCCGGCCATCGAGTTCACGTTGTCGGTCAGATCCTTCCATGTGCCGGCGACGCCTTCGACCTGGGCCTGGCCGCCCAGCTGGCCTTCGGTGCCCACTTCGCGGGCAACCCGCGTCACCTCGGAGGCGAAGGAGTTCAGCTGGTCCACCATCGTATTGATCGTGTCCTTCAGCTCCAGGATCTCGCCCTTCACGTCGACGGTGATCTTCTTGGACAGGTCGCCCCGGGCAACCGCCGTAGTGACCTCGGCAATGTTGCGGACCTGGCCGGTCAGGTTCGTGGCCATGGCGTTCACGTTGTCGGTCAGGTCCTTCCAGGTGCCGGCGACGCCCTTGACCTTGGCCTGACCGCCCAGCTTGCCCTCGGTGCCCACTTCGCGCGCCACCCGCGTCACCTCGGAGGAGACGACGCCAAGCCGGTCCACCATGGTGTTGATGGTCTTGGCGCCGCGCAGGAAATCACCCTTCAGGGGGCGGCCGTCCACCTCCAGCACCATGGTCTGCGACAGGTCCCCCTGGGCCACGGCGCTGACCACGCGCGAGATCTCGGCGGTCTGTTGCACCGTGTCGCCGATCAGCTCGTTGATCGAGTCGATGCTTTGCCGCCAGCCGCCCGAGACATTGTCCAGCTTGGCCCGCTCGCTGGTGCGCCCGTCGCGCCCGAAGGCCTTGCGAAGGCGCGCGAGCTCGCTGGTCAGCGCCTCGTTCTTGGCGATGACGTCGTTGAACGCCTCGGCGATCTCGCCGTCGGTCCCGGTCAGATCGTCCGGCAGACGCGTTCCGAATTCTCCACGCCGGAAGGCGCGCAGCGCCCCGAGGATCTGTTTGTCTTTCAGCGTCGCCTGGTCGGTGTTCAGCGTCTTTTCCATCGGGGGACCTCATAGCGATTGCGCGCCGCTCCCGGGTCGGGAGGGCGTGGATAATTTCGAAGGCGGGTGTGCATCTCAGGCAGAAGCGGCCGGGGCATCGGCCGCACGCAGGGCGGCCTCGATATGGGCGGGCAGGCAGGGCTTGCCCAGCACGGCCACGGGGCGAAGGGCCTTGACCTCGGGCCAGTCGGCCACGTCGTCATGGCCCGACATGAAGATGATCCGGGTGCCGTATTTCTCGACCAGGTCGCGGGCAATCTCGACCCCGTCGCGCGCCGCGGCCACGCTGACGTCGACCATGGCGATGGTGGGGCGTTCTTCCTTGGCCATGGATTCGGCCTCGCGCCCGTTGCGGGCGATTCCCGAAACGCGATATCCCAGATCGTCCAGAAGATCGTCGAGGAAATAGGCAATTACCATCTGATCCTCAACAATAAGGATATTGGTAACGGTATTGCTTTCGCGGGTTTGGGGCATTTATTTGAGTCCGCACTTTTTATGGACCTCTATCCTTGTGTGTCCTCTGAGTCCACCGGCGAGGAAAGCCGCCCTTCGCAGGCCGTCCAGATTGGAATCAGCCGCGGTGTCATCAGGGGCGGAAAGCCCTGCAGGGCAGGGGAAAGGGCCTATTTGACGCGCGGCCAGCCACTAGGCGGATGACCGCTTAACCTTCACGTGAACCGGGCGAAATGGGCTTTTCCCATCCGGGTCTGTCAAATTTCGGACATCATTCGCGGCGCACCCGAAACGGTCGGCGTCAGCGGGCGCCTGACACGGACCGATCACGCCGGTTCTGGTCTGCTGGTTCTTGCTTTGGCGCCTAAACGGGAAGGAAATTCCAATTAAAGAAAACCCTTCCCATTCAAAGTGCCGAAATTATTAGTGACAATCGGCTGAGGCCGGAGCCTCATCCGACCCCAGCGGGTGGAAACAGGCGACAGAACCGCCTCCGCGGGCGGGCTCCAGCGCGGGCGCGGTTTCGCGGCACAGCTCCGTCGCGCGCGGGCATCGCGCGGCGAAGGCGCAGCCCTTCGGCGGGTTGAGCGGATCGGGCAGCTCACTCCCTCTGGCTTCGGGCGCCTTGAGCGGTCGGCCCACCACGGGCGCGCTGTCGGCCAGCAGCCGGGTGTAGGGATGTCGGGGCGCGCGAAAGATCCGCTCGGCCGGTCCGATCTCGACCAGCGCGCCGAAATAGAGGACCGCCACCCGGTCCGACACCGCCTCCACCACGGCGAGGTCGTGGCTGATAAAGAGATAGGTCAGCCCCAGACGCGCCCGCAGGTCCGCCAGAAGGTTCAGCACCTGCGCCTGGACGCTCACATCAAGGGCCGAGACCGGCTCATCCAGGATCAGGATGCGCGCCTGGGCGGCCAGGGCCCTGGCGATCCCGATCCGCTGCGCCTGGCCGCCCGAAAACTCGTGCGGATAACGGTCAAGGAACTCGGGGCGCAGGTTCACGCTGTCGAAGATCTCGGTAATGCGCTCCCGTCGGGCGACCTTGCCCATGCTGTGAAGCTTTCGCAAGGGAAGTTCCAGGATCTGGCGGATCGTCTTGCGGGGATTGAGCGACGAGATCGGATCCTGAAAGACGTATTGGATGCGCCGCCCGAAATCCGCCGGGTCCGCGGTGTCGAGAGCGGTGCCCTCGATCTCGATCGTGCCGGTGCTGGGTGCGATCAAACCGACCAGCATCCGCGCCAGCGTGGTCTTGCCGCATCCCGACTCTCCCACGATGCCAAGGGTTTCGCCGGTCTCGACAGCAAGCGAAATGGGCTGCACCGCACGCACCTCGACCCTGGGGCCGCCGAATAGACCGCTGCGCACGGGGAAGGCCTTGGACAGGTTCTCCAATCTCAGCGCCTTGGTCATTCCGCGGCCTCCCTGCTGGGGTGTTCCTCGGGGAAAAGACAGCGGACCGCACGGTCGCCCTGCGGGGCAAGCGGAATGTCCCCCTCGCGGCAGACCGGGCGCACCTTGGCGCAGCGATCCGCAAAGGCGCATCCATCGGGCAGGCGGTCGACGGGTGGCGGCAGCCCCGGAATCGCCTCCAGCCGTCGGCGGCCGCCGCCAAGCTCGGGCACGCAGGCGATGAGACGGGCGGTATAGGGATGGCGTGGCGCCTCGAGGACCGATCTTGTCGGGCCTTCCTCGACCACCTTGCCGGCATACATGACCGCCACCCGGTCGCAAAGCTGGGCGACCACCCCGAAATCATGGGTGATGAAGACGATCGCCAGATCGCGCGAGCGGCGAAGATCGTCAAGCAGGGACAGGATCTGTGCCTGCACCGTCACATCCAGGGCGGTCGTCGGCTCGTCGGCGATGATCACCTCGGGGTCGTTGGCCAGGGCCATGGCGATGCCCACCCGCTGGCGCATGCCGCCCGACATCTCGTGCGGGTAGTTCGCGATCCGCCGCTCGGGGTTGGGAATGCGCACATCGCGCAGAAGCTCGACGGCCTTGGCCGACGCTTCTTTCCTGCCGAGGTTCTGGTGGGCCTGGATCGCCTCGACCAGCTGGTCGCCGACCCGGTAGAGCGGGTGCAAGGTCGCCAGCGGATCCTGGAAGATATAGGCAATCTCGCCCCCGCGGACGGCGCGCAGGCGCTCGTAGGGGGCACCAATGAGATCCTCGCCACGGTAGCGGACGGCGCCGCCGGTGATGACGCCGGGCGGCGAGGCGACAAGCCCGGTGACCGACAGGGCGGTGACCGATTTGCCGGACCCGCTTTCGCCGATGATACCCAGGCATTCGCCGGGCCGGACCGCCAAGCTTACCCCGCCCACAGCCCTTAGCCTGCGGGTGCCGACGTGAAATTCGGTCTTCAGCCCCTCCAGCGTAAGGATGCCGTCCAGGGTGGGTTCGGGGACCGGCCCCTCGCGCTTCACGCGGGTCGCGGCCATGGGGCGCGACAGGGCCCCTGATTTCAGCCGCGGGTCCAGCGCATCGCGGATCCCGTCGCCCAGAAGGTTGATGGACATCACGATGATCAGGATCATGACGCCCGGCACCACCGAAGTGTGCGGATGGCTGATGAGCGCCGCGCGCGCCTCTCCCAGCATCGATCCCAGGTCGGCCTGGGGCGGCTGGCTGCCGAGGCCAAGAAAGGAAAGCCCCGCCGTTTCCAGGATCATCCAGCCGATGGTGGTCGACATGGCAATGACGATCACCGGCAGAACGTTCGGCAAGATCTCGGTCAGGATGATCTGGGGGCGCGACAGGCCCGACAGGCGCGCCGCGTCGACGAATTCCTTGTGGGCAAGGCCCACGGTGATGCCGCGAATGTTGCGCGCGAAGAAGGGCACGTTGACGGCGGCCACCGCGATCAGCGCGTTCAGAAGGCCCGGGCCCAGCGCCGCCACGATGGCCAGGGCCAGCAGGATGTAGGGAAAGGCCATCAGCATATCGACGCCGCGCATGATGATGTTGTCGAGGCGCCCGCCGTAAAAACCGGCGACCACCCCGATCGCGGCCCCGATCGTGGCGGCGATGGTCGCGGCGGCGAACCCCACCGCAAGCGACAGCCGTGTCCCCCAAAGCAGGCGCGAAAGCAGGTCGCGGCCCAGATGATCGGTGCCCAGCAAGGCGCCATCCGAGAAGGGGGGGCGGAACCTGTTGGCGGTGTTGGTGACATCCGGGTCGGCTAGCGGCAGCAGGGGAACGGCCAGGGCCAGCAGGAGGACGATAAACAGGATGACCCCACCCGCCAGTGCCATTCGGTTGCGCGAGAACAGCAGGAACGCGGCCGTCATGTGCGGATCCTCGGGTCGAGGAGGCTTTGCGCCACGTCGACGACGATGTTGAAGAACACGTAGCACGCGGCGACGACGATCACCCCGCCCTGAACCAGCAGGATGTCACGGCGCAGGATCGCGTCGACCAGCATCCGGCCGATGCCCGGCCACTGGAACACGATCTCGATATAGACGGCGCCCGATAGGACAAAGCCGGCCTGAATGCCCAGCACCGGCAGGATCGAGACCATGGCCGCGCGGAGGGCGTGGCGCCAGATCACCGAACGCTCATGCACGCCCTTGGCGCGCGCGGTGCGGATGAAATCCTGGCGCAGCACCTCCAGCAGGGCCGAGCGGGACAGCCGCGCGATCACACCGGTCGCCACCACCGCCAGCGCCAGCGCTGGCATCGCCAGATGCGAGAACAGGGCGGCGGCGTCGCGCGCCCCGTAGATGGGCCACATGCCCGACACCGGGAACCAGCGTAGCCGCACCGCGAAAAGCAGGATCATCATCATGCCGAGGAAGAACGACGGGATGGAGATGCCCAGCAGCACCGCGAAGGTGATCGCCTTGTCGGCAAACCCATACTGGTTGGCGGCCGATATGGTCCCCGCGATGACGCCGAGCAGGGCGCAGAGGACGAAGGCCGTGCCCGCAAGGATCAGCGTTGCGCCGAAGCGTTCGACCACCTCGTCCAGAACGGGCCGGTTGAGGGCGAAGCTTTGCCCGAAATCCCCCTGGAGCATGTTGCCCAGCCAGATCAGGTATTGCCGCCAAAGCGGCTCATCCAGGCCCAGTTCGCGGTTGATTCGGGCCACGTTCTCGGGCGTGGCATAGCTGCCGAGGATGGCGGTCGCCGGGTCGCCCGGGATCAGCGCCATGATCAGAAAGACGATGACGGTGATGCCCAACAGCACGGGCACCGCCGAGAGCAGCCGTCTTGCGATGTATCCGCCCATGCGCGGCCTCTCCCGAATGGGGAGCGGGGGCCGGGGCGCGGCCCCCGCGCGTGATCAGTTCTTGGCGACGTCGTCGAGCAGCAGGAAGAACGAGGGCTGAAGCTGGAAATCCTCGACCCGGTCGCTGGTCACCGCGTTCTGCTTCCAGTTTGCCACGAAGACCCAGGGCGCGTCTTCGTGCACGATCTCCTGCATCTGCTTGTAAAGATCGGCGCGCTCCTCTTGGTCGGTGGCGCGGCGCGCCTTTTCCAGAAGGGCATCAACCTCGGGGTTGGAATAGTAGCCCGAGTTGAAGCCACCCTTATCGGGAAAGGCCTCGCTGCGCAGGGCAAGGAAGGGCAGGGTGTCGGGGTCGTTGGTCATCCACGCCATCTCGGCCATGTCGGCTTTGCCCTCGAGGCCGGGGTTCACCTCGCCCAGGAAGGTATTCCATTCGTAGGTCTCGATCTTCACGTCGAAGCCGACCGCTTCCAGATCCGCCTGGATCGCCGTGCCCATGGCGACCGGATCCAGCATGCCCGAACCACCCTCGGTAACGTAGAAGGTCAGCTCGGCGCCGTCGGCGCCCGCTTCGGCGATCAGCTCGCGCGCCTTGTCGGGGTCATAGGCATAGGGCGTGAGGTTTTCGTTGTAAGCCCATGCAAAGGCGGGTGGGGTCGGCCCGGCGGCCACTTCGGCCGTGCCTTCCAGCACTTCGTTCACGATCGCTTCCTTGTTGATCGCGTAATTCGCCGCCTGGCGCACCAGCTTGTCGGCGAAGGGGCCTTCCTTGGCGTTGAGGATCAGGAACCACAAATGCGGGCCTGCCTGCTCGTGCAGCGTGTAGGTTTCGCCCTGGAACTGCGACAGGGCCACGGGGGGCACCTCGACCATCAGGTCGATGCCGCCGGCCAGCATTTCGGCGGTGCGGGTGCTGGCATCGGTGATGGGGCGGAAGACGACGGCCTGAAGCTTGGGCGCCCCGTCCCAGTAATCGGGGTTGGCCTCGACGACGACAGCCTCGTTGGGGCGCCATTCGGCGAATTTGAACGGACCTGTCCCCGAGGGGTTCCGCCCGAAGTCGGACCCGTGCTTCTCGACCGACGCGGGCGAGACGATCAGCCCCGTGGGGTAGGCCAGGTTCGACAGAAAGGGCGCGTAGGGCTCTTTCAGCACGAACTTGACGGTTTTGGGATCGACCGCCTCGACCTTGTCGATGGCCGAGAAAAAGAACGAAAGCGGGAAGGGGCCGGTGTCGTAGAAGGGATGGTTCTCATCGAGCATCCGGTCGAAGTTGAACTTCACCGCCTCGGCGTCAAAGGCGCTTCCATCGTGGAAGGTGACGCCGTCGCGCAGGGTGAAGGTGTATTCGGTCCCGTCCTCCGAGATCGACCATTCGGTCGCCAGCGCAGGCTCGACCTCCAGCGTGCCGTCCTTGTAACGCACCAACCCGTCGTAGACGTTCATCAGGATGCGGAAATCATTCACCGCCGTGACGGCGGCGGGGTCCAGGGCCTTCGGCTCGGCGATCTGGCCGACGACCAGGACACCGGGCGGGGTTTGCGCAAATGCCGGTGCGCCAAGCGCCATGGTCAATGCGGTGCCGGCAACAAGCAGCTGTCGGCGGGTCAGTTGTACAATCGACATGGGTTACCTCTCCTGATCGGTTCAATCTTATTTTTCATGATAAATTGCATCAGGCCAAATTTTCATTATAAATTCAAGCGCGCTGACATGGAGAAGAAGGAATGACGATTTCGATCCTCGCATATGACGCGGAAACAGGCACTTACGGCGGGGCTGCCACAACGGGCAGCCTTTGCGTGGGCGGGTGGGTCCTGCGTGGCGGGGCCGAATCGGGGCTGTCAGCCTCGCAGGGATCGCTGCCAAGCACCCTTTGGGGGACCCAGGTCCTTGACCTGATGCGGACGGGCCTGTCGGCGGCCATCGCCGTGTCCGAGGTGGTGGACAGCGACGCGGGCCGCGCCCATCGCCAGCTTGCCGCCGTGGATCGCGCAGGGGGAACGGGTCACTTCACCGGGGCTTCGAGCATTCCCGCGGCAGGGGCACGGCAGGGGCCATCGGTGGTCGTGACCGGAAACCTGCTGTCGGGCGATGACGTTCTTGATGCCTGCCTTGACGGATACCAGAAGGCGCAAGGCAGCATGGCCGAGCGCCTGATCGCGGCCCTGAACGCGGCCGCCGCGGCCGGGGGGGACAGCCGGGGGCTTTTGTCGGCCGCGTTGCTGGTCGTCTCACGCAGCGCGGCGCCCCTGAACCTTCGCATCGATTACTCCGAGCAGCCTTTGCAGGATCTCGCGGATCTTCATCAACGCGCCACCAGCGGCGCCTACGGGCAATGGTCGCGGCTGGTCCCGACGCTGGATGAGCCCCATCGGGCCGAACCCTACAGCGAAACCGTCACGCCGGCCGGTTGATCAATGGGCCATGAAGCGTTTCATCACGACGGCTTGCTGGTCCTCCATCATGCGCCAGGCCATTTCCATGTGCGAGCGCATGATCGAACGGGCCGCCTTGGCATCCCCGCGTTCCATCGCATCCAAGAGGTCAAGCTGATGCTGACGGCCTGTCCGCCAAAGCTCCACGTTGGGCGCGGCGTAGAGCTGTCGGTAGACCGTAAGATCGGCGAGGATCTGGGACATGAAACCGATGATGAAACCCAGCAAAGCGTTGTCGGCGAAACTGGCGAGCCTTGCGTGAAAGTGCAGCGAGGCGACGTGCTGGCGCCGCTCGTCCTCTGGGTCGGTCGCAGGCTCGGCATAGTCGTCGATGATCGATCGCAGCTCGGCCAGCCGCTCGGGCGACAGGCGTCCGGCCATCGCGGCCGCGACCTCGGGCTCAAGGGCGACCCGCAACTGGTAGATGTCCGCGATGGAGATGTCGCGGAAGTAGAAATAGTTGGCAAGCAGCGCGTGCGCGCGCTCGGTCGAGACCTCGCCGACGAAGCTTCCGCCGCCGGGACCGGTCTTGGTCTCGACCAGGCCTTGGGCCTGAAGAAGGCGCATGGCCTCGCGGATCGTGCCCTTGGACATGCCGAAACGCGCGATCATCTCGGTCTCGCCCGGAAGGCGGTCACCCGGCTGCAAACCCTGCTCGACCACCCATTCCTTGATGGCCTCGGCCACGCGGATGGGGCGGGACCGCCGGGGGGCTTTCTCGTCGGGTGTCTCGCTCGTTCTTGCCATCGCACGCCTCATTCGAACTCCGAAGGCGTCTATAAAGCAAATCGATCATGATAAATACAAGTGGATGCATGGACTACGGGAAGCTGGCCGAAGCGCGGCTGTCCGAGATTGCCGGGATGTCCGCCACCGGACCCGGCGTGACCCGACTGCCGTGGACGGCCGAACATCGTCGCGCCATCGGGCACATTACATCGTGGATGCAGGATGCCGGACTGGACGTCAGCCTTGATGCGGCGGGAACATTGATCGGTCGCACACCCGGCATGGCGGGCAGGCCGGCTCTGCTACTCGGCTCCCACCAGGACAGCGTCCGTTCGGGCGGGCGCTTTGACGGGATCATGGGCGTGGCCGTCGCGTGCCTTGCGGTCCGGCGCCTTGCGGATGAGGGGGTGCAGCTTCCCTTCGCGGTCGAGGTGCTGGCCTTCGCGGATGAGGAGGGGGTGCGCTTTCCCACCGCGCTGATCGGACCGCGCGCCCTGGCGGGCAGTTTTGACCCCACCGTCCTCGAGATGCGGGACGCGGAGGGGGTGAGCATGGGCCAAGCGATGGAGGGCTTCGGCCTGGACCCGGGCCAAATCCCGGCCTTGGCACGACGCCAGCAAGATGTGGTCGGATACCTTGAGGCCCATATCGAGCAGGGCCCGGTGCTGGAGGCCGCCGACCGGTCCCTGGGCGTCGTGACCGCGATCTGCGGCATCTCCCGGCATTCGGTCACGTTCGAGGGGGAGACCGGCCACGCGGGCACGGTGCCCATGGAGGGGCGCCGGGATGCGCTGGTCGCGGCCGCACGGTTCATCGCCGCCGTATCTGACGCCGCGGCAGGGCTTGAGGAGTGCCGTGCAACGGTTGGAAAAATAGAGGCAAAACCGGGTGTCGTAAACGCCATCCCTTCGCGGGTCGATCTGACCCTGGAGCTGCGCGCGCCGACTGACGATATGCGGCTGGCATTTCATGCCAAAGCCCAGCGCTTGGGCGATGAAATCGCAGCAGAATCCGGCGTGTCCGTAACGCTCAGCCAGACTTATGAGCAGCCCGCGGTCGCGTGCGCGCCCGGCATAAAAGCGGCTCTTACAAAGGGGATGACCGCATCGCAGCTGCCGCTGACCAGCCTGCCGTCCGGCGCCACGCACGATGCCTCTGCGATGGCGGATCTCTGCCCGGTGGGAATGCTGTTTGTCAGGTGCAAGGGCGGTATCAGCCACCGACCGGACGAACACGCCAGTGCCGTTGACATGGGTGACGCGATCCGGGTCCTTGCGGAGACGATCAAGGTCTTGGCGTCGAAGGAGCATGGTTGAAGCGGGCCCCAAGGGCCCGGCAATCAATCGCTTTCCACGCCGGCACCCGCGCCCGCGCGGCTTGCCTCGGTGGCGGGGGCATAGGTGCGCATGGCGAAACTTTCGAGGGTTCGCATGACCTCGGCGCTGACGTGGCGGCCCGTGCTGGTCCGGGGCGTGGGGAACGCGGGCTCATTGGTTGGGGTCAGGTTCACTAAACCCGCGTAGGGCGCCAGCAGGGCCGCACTTTCCCCTTCCATCGCCACCGAATTGCCGTCGAGGATCAGTGTGATTCCATGCCATTCGAGGGCAGTGTTCAATCCGGTCGCGCGCGATACCTCGGCCGCGAAGGGGGCCAGCATCAGGGGCACCGCTACCTGACCCAGCCGCAAACCTGCTCCGGTTGTCAGATCGTCGGCCCGGTCGCAGATCAGCGCCCCCGCGATGATCGGGCAAAGCGGGCCGCGCCGCGCGCGCCAGGTCCCGTCTGACTGTTGCGGGGCCAGCTCCGCATAGGGTGTTCCGTCGTTCTGCTCCAGCAGCTCGGCCAGAAGCCACGGTCCCGGAAACCCGTGATCGCTTAGCCAGCGCACGGCCTTGCCGGTCTCCTCGGCCAGGCCCCAGCTCATGCCGCCACCGCGTGCGGCCTTGCGGGCCAGGGCCTCAATCTCGTTGAGCGAACAGATCACGACGGCACCTCCGGCAGGGCGGGATAGGTCCAGCCAGCAAATTCCATTTCGGCAATCTCGTGGGGGAAGGGCGCGTTGCGGAACATGTTGATGCGCACCCAGCGGTCCGAGCGCGGATCGAAATGGCAGGCGCCGAAAAACGACAGCTTGGCCCGCAGAAGGTCGATGGGCAGGACATCGGCGGCGACGGTGTTGTCGCGGATCTCGGCATAGGGATGGCGAGCGGCGATCTGAACGCGGCGCAGGATGTGGCGATGCTCGGGGTGGCGCAGCAGGAAGTCCGCGACCCGGGTCTCGGCGGCCTCGGCCTGCAGGGCCGCGTGAAGCAGGGCGGCGTCGCGGCCGGGTGCCAGGGGCTGTTCGTAGGGTGCGACGGGTTCGAGATGACGCTCGCCAAGGCGCGGCTCCAGCTTCTCGGCCGAGACGTACCAGGCGCGGGCCTGTGCCTCGGGTCGGGTCCAGTCGATGGCGAGCGCCCAGGCATAGTCGCCCTCAAGAATGGCGCGCAGGCGGGCCAGGGTCATGGCGCCGTCGATGCGGAAGCCGGCGGTTTCATCGGCGCTCATCCGGCTGGGCAGGTCGTCGACCAGCGCGCCGTAGGGCTCCATCATCAGCGCCACGAGAAGTTCCTGCCCCTCGAGGCTGAGCGCGGTCTCGGCCCAGCGATAAAGCGCGTCCCAGGGCGAGGGCATGTCCAGCGCGCCCGCCTCAAGGTGGGCTGCGAGCCGGTCGAGGTCGGCCTTGAGTGCCGCGATCTTGCCGCGCTGAAGCGGATGCTCGGAATGCCAGTCGTCCACGTTGCGATGGCCCCGGCGCAGCATGACCCGAAAGGCCTCGGCCTCGGCGGGCGTGATCGAAGCCAGTGCGCGCACCCGGGCCAGGGCGGTCTCCCGCGCCTCGATCCAGTTGTTGAGCAGGATCGGATGGTTGAGGAGGAAGGGCGCCATGCCAAGGCCGGTGGAATTCCCGATGCCGAAGCGTCGGCGCAGCGACGGCTCAAGTGTCACGGCGCGGTCCTTGCCCCGGATGCGGGCCAGATGCTCGACCAGGTCCAGCACGAAGCCCCGGATCAGGAAGACGGTCAGCATCTCGGCCTGGAAGGGCGGCGCGAACTCGGGCCGGTCGCAGATGGTTTCGCGATCGGCGGCGCCCAGCTTGCCCGAACCGTAGACCGCAGTCGTGCGCATCAGGTAGCCCACGGCGTCGATATCGGCCGGGTCAGGCTGCACGCCTTGGGCCAGGCAATCGACCACGTGGTCGAAAAGGCGCACCGAACGGTTGGCACGCGAGACGGTCAGCTCGGCCGGGGTGACGCGCCCGGCTTCCTGCAGGGGAACATTGCGCGACAGCCGCTCGATATCCGCCGCCGTGGGCAGCCCGTCGAAAAGGGTGAAGGTCGTGTCCCAGGCCGTGGCGATGACCCGGTCCGAACGCTGTTCGGGGGGCAGGTCATGGGCGAAGGCCACCAGGCTGTAGCTGTGGGACGGGCCGTGCATCGTGTAGACGGCGTGGCCGACGCCGGTTGCGTCGATCTCGAATGCGCGCCGCTCGAACCGCCAGTTCTCGGACTTCAGCCTTCTCAGAAGGACGCGCATGAAGGATAGGCGGGACTGGTGGAACGACCCCATGCGCGCCAGGCGCATCACGGTATCGGCAGGGCGAAGCGCCACGCGGTCCGGGCTGAGCTGGTCGAGTTTCATCACGCGCCTCCTCCTTGCACGTTACCACGTATCGGGGCGGGCGGCCTTTGTCGGACCGCCCGCCGACCTGATCAGACCCGTTCGCGACCCTTGGCCAGGGTGATCCGCACCGCGTCCCAAAGCGACGGCAGCAGCACCAGCGATACCGGCACGGCCGTCACCACGATGAAGCTTTGCAGCTTGCCCACGCCGCCAGAGCCGAGCGAAATCAGGATGACCGCCATCAGGCCCATCCCGACGCCCCAGAACACCCGCACCGGCATCGACGACTGGTCCTCGTCGGACATCGCAACCGAGATCACGTAGGTCATCGAGTCGCCCGTCGTGGCCACGAAGATCGTGGTCAGGATCAGGAACAGCAGCGAGATCAGGAAGCCCATCGGCAGTTGCTGGGTGATCGCCAGAAGTGCGGCCGGCAGGTTGAACCCCTCGAACGCGGTCGAGACCGAGCCGGTGTTGGCCAGCTCGAACGCGATGCCGGAGCCGCCGATGATCGTGAACCAGAAGGTGGTGATGATGGGCGCCACCAGCGACAGCATGATCACGATGGAGCGGATCGAGCGACCGCGCGAGATGCGCGCGATGAACATCGCCATCAGCGGCCCGTAGCCCATGAACCAGCCCCAGAAGAAGACGGTCCACCAGCCCAGCCAGCCCGGATTCCCGAACAGCCCCGCCTCGCCCCGATAGAGCGCCATGCCGAAGAAGTTGCCGAGATAGCTGGCGAACCCCGAGAAATAGCTCGACAGGATGAAGGCGGTGGGGCCGAAGACCAGCATGAAGATCAGAAGGCCCGCGGCCAGAATCACGTTGATCTTGCTCAGAAGCTGGATCCCGCGGGTAAGCCCGGTCATCGCCGAGACGGTGTAAAGCGTCACCAGCCCCGCGATCACAACGGCCTGTGTTATGAAGCTGTCGGGAATGCCGAATAGCGCATTCAGCCCATAGCTGACCTGAAGCCCGAGGAAGCCGATCGGCCCGACGGTGCCCGCGACCACGGCAATGATGCAGGACGCATCGGCGATCAGGCCGATGGGACCCTTGATCGCGCGTTCACCGAAAAGCGGGTAGAGCAGGGTGCGTGGCGCCAGCGGCAGCCCCTTTTCGTAATGGTAATGCATCAGCATCACCGTCGAAAGCGCACCGAGGATCGCCCAGGCAAGAAAACCCCAATGCATGAAGCTTTGCGCCAGCGCCGGGGCCACGGCCTCCGGCGTGCCGGCCTCGGCGCCGAAGAGGGGCGGCGAGGACAGGAAATGCGCCATCGGCTCACCGGCGGCCCAGAAGACGCCGCCGCCCGCCAGAAGGGTGCACATGATCATCGCGCCCCACTGGAAGACCGAGAACTCCGGCCGGGCCAGCCCGCCCATGATCGCCCGCCCGCCGGGCAGCACGATCAGCACCAAGCCGATCAGGAAGGTCGCCAGAAGCAGCACCTGCCAGTAAAGGCCGAAGTGGCGGGCCGAGAAGTTGAAGCTTGCATCCACGATCGCCGACAGTAGGTCGAGGTCGAGGAGCGCGATCAGGCAGAAGACGGCGATGAAGCCGCCGGTGATCGCGAAGAGCGGTTTGTTGATATGGCCGGGGCTGGGCGTTTGCGCGGCCACCGGGCTATGGGTCTGATCCGTCATTCCATCCTCCCTGAAAGGAATTTCGCAATTGCGTTTGGTTCGGCGCCCTTACTCGGCCGCCTGCCTCGAGCGCGTCTTCCGCGCGGTCTCAAAGCTGTCGTCAAAAAAGCGCAGCCAGTTCTCTCCCATGATCCCGGCCACCTCTGTCGCGTCGAAACCCACGGCCCGCAGGCCGGCTTCGATATTGGGGAAATCGCGGTTGTCCTCGAACCATGCGGGCATGTCCGGAAAGCCCGGCGCCGCGGCCGAGCCCTCGCCATAGTCGACGCGCTTGGTCCACCGGCCCATGCGCATCCAGTCCACGACGCTGTCGGGATGGTCCTGGCAAAGGTCCGAGCCGATCCCGAGGCTTTGCGCACCGACCATCTCGGCGGTGCGGGCAATCATCTGGCAGAAGCTTTCCAGCGTGCACGCGCCCTTGTCGCGCAGGTGATGCGGGTAAAGCGAAAAGCCAAGCATGCCGCCGGTCTCGGCCAGAGCCCGGATCACAGCGTCGCTCTTGTTGCGGCGGGCAGGGGCCCAGGATGCGGGGTTGGCATGGGTGATCGCGATGGGCCGGGACGAATGTTCGATCGCCTCCAAGGTAGAACGTTCGGCAGAATGGCTCATGTCCACAACCAGGCCCACGCGGTTCATCTCTTCGATCACTTCGCGGCCCATGCGGGTCAGGCCGGGGTCCTCTGCCTCGTAGCAGCCCGTCGCCAGCAGCGACTGGTTGTTGTAGCTGAGCTGCATGAAACGCGCGCCCAGCGTGTGGACGACCTCGACCAGGCCGATGTCATCCTCGATCGGGCTGGGGTTCTGGAAGCCGAAGAAAATGGCGGTGCGCCCCTCGGCCTTGGCACGGCGCACATCGTCGCCGGTGCGGCCCTGGAAGATCAGGTCCGCAAACTCTTCGAACCGGCGGTTCCAGGCCTCGATGTTGAGGACCGTCTCGCGGAAATTCTCGTGGTAGGCGATGGTGACGTGAACCGCGTCCACGCCGCCTTCGCGCATCTGCCGGAACACCTTTTCCGACCAGTTGGCGTATTGCAGGCAATCGATGCGGTAGGTCACGCCAGCTCCTCCGGCGTTCCGGCCGCGATATAGGCGGTCTTGACGGTGGTGTAGAACTCGGCGGCGTAAGACCCTTGCTCGCGCGGCCCGTAAGATGAGTTGCCGCGACCGCCGAAGGGCACGTGGTAATCGGTCCCGGCGGTGGGCAGGTTGACCATCACGCAGCCGGTGCGCGCGTTGCGGCGGAAATGGGTGGCCCGCGCGATGGAGCGGGTGACGATGCCCGAGGTCAGTCCGAATTCGGTGTCGTTCACGACCTCCAGCGCCTCGGCGTAGGAGCCGACCTTGATGACGCAGGCGATGGGGGCGAACATCTCCTCGCGGTTGATGCGCATGGCGTTGGTCGTGCCGGTGAAGACGGCGGGCGACATGTAGTAGCCATCGGTGGCAAGGCTCAACCGTTCGCCGCCGCAGGCCAGGGTGGCCCCCTCGGATCTGCCCAGCTCGACATAGGCGAGGTTGGCGTTCAGCTGCTCTTCGCTCACCACCGGGCCGATCTGCGTGCCGTCCTCGAGGGCGTGACCGACCTTCAGCGCCTTCGCCCCTGCGACCAGCTTCTCGACGAATTCGTCATGCACCGCCGCGTGCACCACCAGCCGGGACGAGGCCGTGCACTTCTGGCCCGAGCCGCCGAAGGCGCCGCCCAGTGCAAGGCCGACCGCGAGGTCGAGATCGGCGTCATCCATCACCGCCAGCGCGTTCTTCGAGCCCATCTCCATCTGGATCTTGGTGAAATTCTCGACCGCGGCGCGGGCGATGCCGCGCCCCACGGGGACCGAGCCGGTGAAGGAGATCGCGTCGAGGGCGGGGCTTTCGACCAGCTTCTGTCCGATCTCGCGGCCCGCGCCCATGACCAAATTGAAAAGGCCTGCGGGGATATCCTGGCGCGAAATGATCTCCGTCAGGGCCACGGCCGAGGCGGGGGTGACATTGGCGGGCTTCCAGATCACCGCGTTGCCATAGGCGAGTGCCGGCGCGATCTTCCAGCTGGCCGTGGCGGTGGGGAAGTTCCACGGGCTGATGACGGCAACCACGCCCACCGGCTCGCGGCGCACATCGATCTCGACGCCGGCGCGCACGCTGTCGGCCGTGTCGCCGATCTGGCGCAGACATTCGGCGGCGTAATAGGTGAAGAACTGGCCGGCGCGATAGACCTCTCCCTTGCCCTCGGCCAGGGGCTTGCCCTCTTCGCGGGACAGAAGCTCGCCCAGCTCGGCCGCCCGCGCCATCATCTCGGTGCCGATCGCCATCAGAACATCGTGGCGCCGCTCGGGCCCGTAGCCGGCCCAAACGGCCTGTGCCTGACGGGCGGCGGCCAGGGCATCGTCAAGCTGGCTGGCGCTGGCCTGTGCGAAATGCCCGACAACCTCGCCCAGATCCGAGGGATTGCGGTTCTCGATCTCGCCATTGCCTGCCTGCCAGGTCCCGGCGATGTAATTGCGATTGAGGTCGGTCATGGCGTTCATGGGGCTGTCTCCTGACTGGACCGGGCGTCCCGGACGTGGCTGGAAACAGTAGGCCCCAAGGGGTCGCTTCAATCAAATTCGAATAACTTGAATTTAATTCAGGATCCCTGAAGTTAGTCGAGGTCGCCCATAGCGCCCGCCTCGGCCTCCAGCACGCCCAGGAAGGCGCGGGCCGCCGGGGGCAGCAGGCGCCGCGGGCGTGTCACAAGGTAGAGATGCCGCCGCGCCGCACTGTCGGCCAGCGGCAGGAAGGCCAATCCGTCCTCTTGCGGCACCGCCCTTCGGGGAAGAAGCGTCAGGCCCACCCCGCCACGCACCAGCGCCAGCAACGAGGCCGTGTTCGGCACCGACATCAGCGCGGCGTCCAGGATGGGGCCGAAATCGGCATCCTCGATCAGACCGCAGAGGCCGTTGGCGATGAAATCCCGACCGGCAAGATCGTTCCACCCGACCGCATCGCCCCGCAGGGCCAGATCATCGCCGGGTGCACAGACAACGCCGAACGGGTCCGAGAAGAGCAGCTTGCGCTCGAACCCCGGTCCCGCATTGATGCTGGCCAGGCCGATATCGGCGCGCTCGGCCTCCAGCTCGCGCTGAACCGAGGCGCTGTCCATGTCGCGCATGTCGATCCGCACCCGGGGATGATCGCGGCGGAAGCGGCGGATCACCTCGGGAAGGATGGCCGTTGCCACCGACGGCGTGACCGCCAGGCGCACCTGCCCATCCTCGGCCCGCGCCAGCCCCTCGATGGAGGCCACGGTGCGGCCGAAATGCTCGATCTCGCGCCGCGCCTCGGTGTAGACCATGTCGCCCAGCGGGGTCAGGCGCGACTTTCTCGCCGTCTCAAAAAGCGCGGCCCCGACGTGTTCCTCGAATTGCTTCAGCATCATGGAGACCGCCGACGGCGTTCGGCCAAGCTGGTTCGCGGCCTCGTTCAGGCTGCCCTGCTGCACCACCGCGCAGAAACAGCGCAGCATCTCGATCTTGATGGCCAATTTCAGTCTTTCTGAACTGGATTTCAGATAATGCATTTTGCCTTAATCGCGCTGCCCTGTCTACATGAGCGGTGACACCAGGCAGCTTGCACAGAAGGAAACCCCATGACCGGCAACCTCAGGAAACTCAGCGGCTCGGCCCGCTTCTCGGCCATCGCGGTCCACAACGGGCAGGTGCATCTTGCCGGGCAGGTCTCGCAGCTCAAGGATGGCGGCATCGCGGCCCAGTCCCAAGACGTCTTCGCCAAGGTCGACACGCTGCTCGCCGAGGCGGGCACCAGCCGCGAAAACCTGATCTCGGTGCAGATCTGGCTTGCGAACATGGACGACTATGCCGGGATGAACGCCGTCTGGGACGAATGGGTCGCCCCGGTGACACCGCCGACGCGCGTCTGCGTCGAGGCCCGCATGGCCCAGCCGCATTACCTGATCGAGGTTCTGGCCATCGCCGCGGAAAGCTGAGGCGCAAGCTGGCTTGCCCGGCCCCGGCGTTCGCACGCCGGATGCTGAGGGAACACCTGGACGGCCCCTGAAGGCCCCGCCCGTAACGGCGGGGCGTCTTCGTTCTGCTGGGTCTTCTGATATGAAAAGGAGGTGACCGGTCCTGGAAACAAAGCCGATCCGATCCTCGGAGACCTTTGCGCATCCGCCGGCAGCGGTCGCGATCATTCAGAATTTCCAAGGGGATAGTGGCGGAGAGACAGGGATTCGAACCCTGGGAGGGCTTGCACCCTCAACGGTTTTCGAGACCGCCCCGTTCGACCACTCCGGCACCTCTCCGCGTGACGGGGTGACTAATTTTTTTGTGCGGGCTGTGCAAGTCCCTTTTTCCGCCGATTGCCGCTTCTTTTGCCGGGGTGGCGTGTCGGGACATCTGGCCGTGGGCGGCGGGGTGCCTGCGGCGGGACCACGCGCGCGGGGGCGGGGACTTGCCTTCGGCCTCGCGGATGCCGAGATTTGCCTGTATCACCATTGCGCCCGCCGCCGGCAGCCCGCCGGCCCAACTGACCCGCGCCCGCCAACATCGATCGGAATACATGATGCTGAGCCGTCCCTTCGCTGCCCTCCTGCTTTCGCTGCCGCTGGCGAGCCTTTCGCCGCTGCCGGTGCCGACGGGGCTGTCGGGGCTGTCGGGCGCGGCCCATGCCGCGGCCGGTGCCCGGACGCCGGATGTGGCCGTTCAGCCGGGTCCGCGCCTGACACGGATGCTGGAGCTTCTGCGCATCGAGGAACTTCTGGAGATCCTGCGCGAGGAGGGGATCGATTATGCCCGCCTGGTGCGGGCCGAGATGTTCCCCGAGATCGCGGCCGGCCCCTGGGATGCGCGGATCGCGCGTATCTATGACGTGACCCGGATGCGGGGGCTGATCGAAACGGGCTTTGCCGCCAAGGGGGGCGATCAGGACGCTGAGGCCGGCACCACGATCGCCGCGCCCGCGCTAGAGCAGGCGGTCGAGTTCTTCTCGACCGATCTGGGCCAGCGCATCACCCGGCTGGAGATCGACGCCCGCCGCGCAATGCTGGACGAGATGGTCGAGCGGCAGGCCGCGCAGGACTATGCCCGCGTGATGGAGGAGGAGCCCGCCCGCCAGGCCCTGCTGGAAGAGTTCGTCGCCGCCAACGACCTGATCGAATCCAACGTGGTGGGCGGCATGAACTCCAACTACGCCTTCTACTCGGGTCTGTTGGACGGCGGCGCCTTTCCCTTCGATGTCAGCGAGGAACAGGTCCTGAGCGATGTCTGGTCCCAAGAAGACGAGATCCGTTCGGAAAGCGAGATCTGGATCTACTCCTATCTGAACCTGGCCTACCAGCCGCTCAGCAACGCCGAGATGGGCGACTATGTCGCCTTCTCGCGCTCGGACGCGGGGCGGGCCTTCAACCGGGCCTTGTTCGACGCCTTCGATCTTGTATTCAACACCATGTCCTACGATCTTGGACGGGCGGCCGGTAACAGCCTGCGCGGCGAGGAGCTTTAGGGGTATTCCGGCTTGACTTGCCGGCGCCGATTCCCCATAAGCCGGCATCTCTGCGGGGGCCTTGCGTCCCGGCAGGTCAATCATATGCAACGACAGCCCGACGAGGGCGCGCAGTCCGAGGTGTGGCCGTTATGGCCGCGGAAACATCCCGAACGACCCGAACGCGGGTCGATCATGGGGACCACAGGACGCGGAGAGACAAGGAAGACGCGATGTTTGCGGTCCTCAAGACCGGTGGCAAGCAGTACAAGGTGCAGAGCGGCGACGTTCTGCGTGTTGAGAAGCTGGCCGCCCAAGCGGGTGACACCGTTCAGTTCAACGACATCATGATGCTGGGTGGCGACAAGCCCGTGGTTGGCGCTCCGCTGATCTCCGGTGCGGCCGTGCAGGCCGAGGTCATCGACCAGATCAAGGGCGAGAAGGTCATCCATTTCGTCAAGCGCCGCCGGAAGCATTCGTCCAAGCGCACCAAGGGCCACCGCCAGCAACTGACCCTGCTGCGCGTGACCGAGATCCTGGCCGAAGGTGGCGACAAGTCGGGCGTCAAGGCCGCTGTCGGTGCCGGTTCGGTTGCCGGTGTTGCCGCTGCTGCCGCCGCGCCGAAGACCCCCGCCAAGAAGGCCGCCGCGCCCAAGGCTGAAAAGCCCAAGGCCGAGAAGAAGGCTGCTGCACCCAAGGCCGAGAAGAAGGCCGCCGCGCCCAAGGCCGCAAAGGCCGACGACAAGGCTGACGATCTCAAGAAGCTGTCGGGCGTTGGTCCCGCGCTTGAGAAGAAGCTGCACGAAGCCGGTGTCACCACCTTCGCACAGATCGCCGGCTGGTCCGCCGCCGACATCGCCGAGATGGACGAGAAGCTGTCCTTCAAGGGCCGCATCGAGCGCGAGGGCTGGGTCGACCAGGCCAAAGAGCTTACCAAAGGCTAAGGAGAGAGAAGCATGGCACATAAAAAAGCAGGCGGTTCATCCCGCAACGGCCGCGACTCTGCCGGCCGTCGCCTCGGCGTCAAGAAATTCGGTGGCGAAGCCGTCATCCCGGGCAACATCATCGTGCGTCAGCGCGGCACCAAGTGGTGGCCGGGCGAGGGCGTCGGCCTGGGCAAGGATCACACCATCTTCGCGACCGCCGAAGGTCACGTGACCTTCCACAAGGGTCTGAAGGGTCGCACCTTCATTTCGGTTATGCCAGCGGCCGAGGCCGCCGAGTAACCGCGATCGTCCGCACTCGACACAGTCAGGGATCGGCGGTCATCGCCGGTCCCTTTTCTCGTTTCGGGCAGCGGAGCAACGCTGGCCTCATCCCGGGCTGACCGGGGAGGGGCCGGGGCCGTGGGGCGGAGATCGCCCGCCCGCCATCCGGTCACGTCAATCAGGGAGAGCAATCTCGTGACGTTCCAGAACCAGATACCCGACCCCGGACCGGTCATCGAGACCGAGCGTTTCTGCCTGCGCCCGCCGCAGCAGTCCGATCTGGGCCTGCTTCAGATGTATACCGGCGACCGCCGGGTCGCCGAGGCAACCCGCTCGATCCCGCACCCGCTTCCGGAGGGGGCGACGCAGGCCTTCATCGACCGCGCCCGCGCGCCCGACCGGGTCGAGGACGTGTGGCTGCTGGATGCGACCCGGATCGGTGGTGGCGAGGTTCTGGGCTGCATCGGGCTGAAGCGGATGGACCGCAATCAGTCCGAGATTGCCTACTGGATCGCGCCGGCCATGTGGAACACAGGTCTTGCCACCGCCGCCGTGCGCGCCCTGCTTGAGGCCAACCCCCAGGGCTGCGCCAACATCTTCGCCGAGGTGCTGCAGGACAATCCCGCCTCGGCCCGGGTGCTGAGCAACTGTGGTTTCGCCTACCTGGGCGATGCCGAAACCTTCTCCGTGGCGCGCGGCGCCTCGGTGGCGACCTGGACGTATTCCAGAAAACTGGATTGAGGCCGGTGGCTTCGCTCGATAGGACATAAGCCATGCAATTTCTCGACCTCGCCAAAGTGTATATCCGATCCGGCGGCGGCGGCGGTGGTGCCGTCAGTTTCCGCCGCGAGAAATACATCGAATATGGCGGTCCCGACGGCGGTGACGGCGGCAAGGGCGGGTCGGTCGTGGCCGAGGCGGTCGAGGGTCTGAACACCCTGATCGACTTCCGCTACCAGCAGCATTTCTTCGCCAAGAACGGCGTGCCCGGCATGGGCAAGCAACGCACCGGCGCCGATGGCGAGGACGTGATCCTGCGGGTGCCCGTCGGCACCGAGATCCTTGACGAGGACGAGGAGACGGTGATCGCCGACCTGACCGAGGTCGGGCAGCGCGTGGTGCTGGCCAGGGGCGGCAACGGCGGCTTCGGCAACCTGCATTTCAAATCCTCGACCAACCAGGCGCCGCGCCGGGCCAACGCCGGCCAGCCGGGGGTGGAGCGCACGATCTGGCTGCGTCTGAAGCTGATCGCCGACGCGGGCCTGCTGGGCCTGCCCAACGCGGGCAAGTCGACCTTCCTTGCTGCCAGCTCCAACGCCCGGCCCAAGATCGCCGATTACCCCTTCACCACGCTGCACCCTAACCTCGGCGTCGTCGGCATCGACGAGGTCGAATTCGTGATGGCCGACATTCCCGGTCTGATCGAGGGCGCGCACGAGGGCAGGGGCATCGGCGACCGCTTTCTGGGCCATGTGGAACGCTGCTCGGTCCTGCTGCACTTGGTCGACGGCACCTCCGAGGATGTGGCCGAGGATTACCGCGTCATCATCCACGAGCTGGAATCCTATGGCGGGGCGCTGGCCGACAAGCCGCGTATCACGGCACTGAACAAGATCGACGCGCTGGACGACGAGGAGCGGGCCGAGAAGAAGGCCGCGCTTGAGGCCGCCACCGGCGGCAACGTCCTGATGATGTCCGGCGTCAGCCGCGAGGGCCTGCCCGAGGTGCTGCGCGCCGTGCGGGCGCGGATCGACGCCGACAAGCTCCGCCAGCGAAAGGCTGGCGAAGAGGAGCCCGAGTCGTGGCGGCCCTGAGCGACGCGCGCCGTCTGGTCGTCAAGATCGGCTCGGCCCTGCTGGTCGAGCGTGGCAGCCGCGCCCTGCGCCGTGAATGGCTGGAAGGCCTGGCCGCGGATGTGGCCGAACTGCGCGCCGCTGGAACCTCGGTGGTGCTGGTCTCGTCAGGCTCCATCGCGCTGGGGCGGGGGGTGCTGAACCTGCCCGAGGGACCCCTTGCGCTGGAACAGTCCCAGGCCGCCGCCGCCGTCGGGCAGATCGGCCTTGCCCGCGCCTACGAGGAGGCGTTGCAGCCCTACGGCTTTCCCACCGCGCAGGTGCTGCTGACCCTGGACGACTCGGCCAATCGCCGCCGCTACCTCAATATCCGGGCGACGCTGCAACAGCTTTTGAAGCTGGGCGCCATCCCCATCGTCAACGAAAACGACACCGTCGCCACCGACGAGATCCGCTTTGGCGACAACGACCGCCTGGCGGCGCAGGTCGCGCTGACCGTGGGCGCCGACCAGCTTGTGCTGCTGTCGGATGTGGACGGGCTTTATACCGCCGATCCCACCCGCGACCCCGATGCCCGTCACCTGCCGCAGGTCGACGCCATCACCCCCGAGATCGAGGCGATGGCCGGCGATCCGGTCTCGGGCCTGTCGAAGGGCGGGATGAAGACCAAGGTCATGGCCGCCAAGACCGCCACCGCGGGCGGCTGCGCCATGGCGATTGCCGAGGGGCGGGTGCTGCGCCCGCTTTCGGCCCTGCGCGACGGCGCGCGCGCCACCTGGTTCCTGCCCGAGCAGGATCCGACCACCGCGCGCAAAGGCTGGATCGCGGCGATGAAGACCCGGGGCGCCATCGGCGTTGACGCGGGCGCGGCGGCCGCGCTGGGGCAGGGCAAGTCGCTGCTGCCTGCCGGTGTGACCGGGGTCGAGGGGCGGTTTCACCGGGGCGACCTGGTCGAGATCCGTTCACCAGAGGGGTTGGTGCTGGGGGTCGGTCTGACCCGCTATGACACCGACGAGGCGCGGCGTATCATCGGCCTGCGCTCGGAAGAGATCGAGGACGTGCTGGGTTATCCGGGGCGGGCCGCGCTGATACACAGGGATGACATGGTGCTATGAACGACATGCAGAACATCGACGATATTCCCGCGCTGGTCCGTGCGATCGGTGCCCGCGCCTCGGCCGCCGCGCGGGAGCTGGCGACCGCCAGCTCCGAGCAGAAGGCCCGCGCCCTGCACGCAGCCGCCGATCGTATCCTGGCCGATCAGGACAGCATCCTTGCTGCCAACGCGCGCGACATGGACGCGGCCCGCGAGAAGGGCCTGAGCGGCGCGATGATCGACCGGCTGCTGCTGGACGAGGGGCGGATCGCTGCCATGGCCGAGGGCCTGCGCGCCGTCGCCGACCAACCCGACCCCATCGGCCAGGTCATCGCCGAGTGGGACATGGAGACCGGCCTGCACATCCAGCGCGTGCGCACGCCGCTGGGCGTCATCGGCGTGATCTACGAAAGCCGCCCCAACGTGACCGCCGACGCGGGCGCGCTTTGCGTCAAGGCCGGCAACGCGGTCATCCTGCGCGGCGGCAGCGAAAGCTTCCATTCCTCGGGCGCGATCCACGCCTGTCTTGCGGCCGGACTTGAGGCCGCGGGCCTTCCCGGCGACGCGATCCAGCGGGTGCCCGTCCGCGACCGTGAGGCCGTGGCCGAGATGCTGCGTCTGGTCGAGCATATCGATGTCATCGTGCCCCGCGGCGGCAAGGGGCTGGTCGGCCTGGTCCAGCGCGAGGCGCGGGTGCCGGTCTTTGCCCATCTGGAAGGCATCTGCCACGTTTATGTCGACGCCTCCGCCGATCCCGAGAAGGCGGTCGAGGTGGTGCTGAACGCCAAGACCCGGCGCACCGGGATCTGCGGCGCCGCCGAGTGTCTTCTGGTCCATCGCGACATCGCCGAAGGGCTGGGCCAGCGCATCGTCGACCGGTTGATGGAAGCAGGGGTTGAGGTCCGGGCGGGCGCTGGCCTGCGCGGCTCCGTGCCTGCATCCGAGGATGATTTCGGCAAGGAATTCCTGGACATGATCATCGCGGCGAAGGTCGTGGATGATGTCGATGGCGCCATCGCCCATATCCGCGAATATGGCTCTAATCATACCGAATGCGTGCTGGCCGAGGATGACGCCGTGGCCGATCGCTTCATGCAGCGTCTCGACAGCGCGATCCTGATGCGCAACGCCTCGACCCAGTTCGCCGACGGCGGGGAGTTCGGGATGGGCGCCGAGATCGGCATCGCCACCGGCAAGCTGCACGCCCGCGGTCCCGTGGGTGCCGAACAGCTGACCAGCTTCAAGTATCTGGTGCGGGGCGACGGCACGCTGCGCCGCTGAGGCCGCAGGTCGCGGTGCGCTAGGGGTCCGGGCTGTTCCGGCTCCCTAGAGCGCCAGGCTGATCCCTTCGGGCCCCCAGGCCTCTTTCGGGGTGCGGCGCAGGGCGTCCAGATGGGCGCCCAGCATGGCGAAGTGGATCTGGGCAGGCTCGGGCTGTGCGACGTGGTCCGCGCGGTCCCGCCCCGCGCTCAGCAGGTCCCAGCAGGCCGCGTCGCGGGATGTCGCCTCACCATGGCCGCGCAGCACGATCCCGTCCGAGCTTTCCAGCTCCAGCCGGCCACCGTGGGGCAGGGCCGTCTCCAGGCAGAGAAGGCCAAGTATCGCGCCCTTGGCCTCGTCGCGGGTCAGGTTGCGCGCACCCTGCCAGTCCACGCCGAACCGCTCTCCGGCGAAATAGCCTTCGAGGATCTCGGCAAGTTCTTCGCGCGGGACCGGCTGGCTGAGGTCCGAGGGTCCGAAGGCCAGCCGGAAGGCCCGCAGCCGCGCCGAGGCGCTGGCCACGCTTTGCAGGATCAGGTCCACCTCGGGCCCGGCAACGCCGGTCAGCTCCAAAAGCTCCAGACCATTGCCGATTGCCCCCAGAGGGCTGATAATGTCATGGCAGATCCGTGTGCCGACGCTTGTCGCAAGATCCGATGTGCGGTTCATGTCTATTCCGTCAATGAAAGTGGCGCCAAATGAGTGAGTTGAACGAGTTCCTTGAACCCGGCATGCTGGTCCGCAACCCGGCCTGCCCCGACTGGGGACTTGGGCAGGTGCAATCCAACATCAACGGGCGCATCACGGTCAATTTCGAGGAATGCGGCAAGGTCGTCCTGAACGGCGCCCGGGTCCAGCTGGAAATCGTTTTCGAAACCTGATCTATTCTTTCCGAGTAAATGATTAGCCAAAGCTTAACAGAAGCGGGTCCCGAATCCAGCCGCGCGGTGCCCGTTGCCCGCAAGCACGGGTTGCCAAAATTTGCGCCCCTCACTAGAACCCTCGTGGCAGAACAATAATATATACGGCCCAATGAGCCTTCTATCGCGGCACCCATCCTACAAGGTCCGACTGGCCGAGACCGAACAGGACCTCCTGGCGGCGCAGCGGCTGCGGTATGACGTCTTCGTCACCGAGCTTGGGGGCGACGGGCCGATGATCGATCACGCCAACCGGCTGGAGCGGGACCGGTTCGATCCCTTTTATGACCACCTGCTGCTGATCGACACCGATCGCGATCCCGAGGGGCTGGACCATGTGGTTGGCGTCTACCGCCTGCTGACCAGCGAACGGGCCGAGGAGCTGGGCGAGTTCTACACCGACGGGGAATATGACCTCGCCCCCCTGCGCGCCAGCGGGCGGCGCCTGCTGGAACTGGGGCGTTCCTGCGTTGCGGCGGCCCATCGGGGCGGCACGGGCATGTTCCACCTGTGGAACGGTCTGGGCGAGTATGTAGCCGAAAGGCATATAGAAATTCTCTTCGGCGTTGCCAGCTTCCACGGCACGGACGTGGCCGCATTGGCGCAACCGCTGTCGCTGCTGCATCACAATCACCTGGCCCCCGAGGATCTGCGCGTGACGGCCCGGGACGGGGTGTCGATGGACCTTCTGCCGCCCGAGCAGATCGACCGCCTTGCCGCCATGCGCCAGGTCCCGGCGCTGGTGAAGGCCTACCTGCGGCTGGGCGGTTTCGTCGGCAGCGGCGCCTACGTCGATCGGGAATTCAATACCACCGACGTCTGCCTGCTGGTCGATACGGCCCGCATGTCCACGCGGCACCGAGATTTCTATTCCCGGGGGCGGGGCGCGTGACCCCAACCTGGCGCTCGGACGAGCCGGAGCCGCGCCCGGCCAGCCCCCGGGGCGCCCAGTGGCTGAGGGTCGCGCTGAAGGGCACGGCACTGGGTGTGGTGATCTTCGGGGGGCTGGGCCTGCTACTGGCCTTGCGGCTGCTGGAGCGCCCGCTCTGCGGTGTCCGCCGGCCCGTCACGCCCTATGTGACCCAAGCCGTCTGCCGCGCCTTCTTCGCAATCCTGGGAATGACGCACCGGACAGCCGGCAAACCTGCATCCAAAGCCGGAGCCGTGGTCGCCAACCACTCTTCCTGGTTGGATATTTTCGCCCTCAACGCCCGGCAGAACATCTACTTCGTTTCAAAGGCCGAGGTCGCGGCCTGGCCCGGCATCGGGTGGCTGGCGCGGGCGACCGGGACGGTCTTCATCAGCCGCCGCGCCCGGGACGCGGCCCAACAAAAGAGCCTGTTTCACGCCCGTTTGCAGGCCGGCCACAAGCTGTTGTTCTTCCCCGAGGGGACCAGCTCGGACGGGCTTCGGGTTCTGCCATTCAAATCAACGCTCTTTGGCGCTTTCTTCGCGGATGAATTGAGGGATGGGCTGGAAATACAGCCGGTCACCCTGTGTTATACCGCGCCCCCGGGGGCCGATCCGCGCTTCTATGGCTGGTGGGGCGACATGGAGTTCGGCGAGCATCTGCTGGCGATGTTGGCTGCACCGCGCCACGGCGCGGTCACGGTCACCTACCACGCGCCGGTCAAGGTCAACGCCCACGGGGACCGCAAGCAGCTTGCGGCCCGGCTGGAGCAGGCGGTGCGGGACGGAATGGGTTAGCGGATGCGCGCCAGCAGGTCGCGCAGCGCCTTGACCGGATCCTCGGGCAGCCAGACCTCGTCACTCAGTGCGAAGAAGTCGGTGTAAGGGGCCAGCTCGGTGAATTTCTCCGGGGTGATGCCCCCCTCGGCCACGACGGGAACCTCGATGGTTTCGGACCACCAGGCGAACAGGTCAGTCTCGGCGGTGCGGGCATCGTCCAGCGCCGTGTCCGAGACGGGGCCGAAGGCGACATAGTCGGCGCCCGCCTCGCCGGCGTTCAGACCGTCATGGCGCGAATGGCCGCAGAAGCTGCCGACGATGGCGTCGGCGCCCAGTTCCTTGCGCGCGTCGCGCACCGAGCGGGTGGCGTCGGGCAGGTGGACCCCGTCGAGGCCCAGCCGCTCGGCCAGCTTGAGATGCGAGTCGATCACGATCGCCACGTCGCGGGCATGGCACACCTTGCGCAGGCTGTCGGCGGCGGTGGCGATCCGGTCCTCGTCCCGGGTCGACAGGCCGATGCGCACGCAGGCGATGGCCTCTGCGTCAAGAACGCGGGCCAGCTTGTCTGCGTAGGTGGACAATTCGATCTCGGACGGGGTCACAAGATAGATCTGGGGCAGTTCGTCTTCGGCCATGTCACGCATCCGTCCGGGTTGTTTCGCCCACCCTATAACCGCAGCCGCCGCGCTTGACCATCGGGGTTGATGGGGCCCGCACCGGTGATCGGGGGTGTCCGGTAGGCGCCGGCAGGATGCGCGACCGGGCACGCCGGTCTTGTCACCCGGGCGGGCCGGGCGTATCAGGCCCCCGCCCGCGACACCTGCCGCGGGGATCACGCGAGGACTTGTCATGGCCGGAACCGATCACAGCGAAGCTGCCAACACCTGGGGCGGACCCCAGCCGACGGTCGTGCTGGTGCGCCCGCAGATGGGCGAGAACATCGGCGGAGCGGCCCGGGCGATGTGGAACTTCGGGCTGGAGCGGATGCGCCTTGTCGATCCGCGCGATGGCTGGCCCAACCCGCGTGCTGCCGCGACCGCCTCGGGGGCGGCGCGGGTGCTGGACAATGTCGGCGTCTACGACACCACCGCCGATGCGCTGGCCGATTGCCACTTCGTGCTGGCCACCACCGCCCGCAGCCGTGATCTGACCAAGGAGGTTCTGACCCCCGAGGAGGCCATGCGCCGCACCCGCACCCTGATCGGGCAGGGCCAGAAGGTGGGGCTTTTGTTCGGGCCGGAACGGGCAGGGCTTGAGAACGACGATATCGCGCGGGCCAATGCCATCGTCTCGGTGCCGGTCAATCCGGCCTTCGCCTCGTTGAACCTGGCGCAATGCGTGCTGCTGATGGCCTATGAATGGCGCCGCCAGGATGACGGCGCGGCCCCCTCGGGCGACATGGGCCGATCGCGCCCCGCCGAGGCGATCGAGGTCGAAAAGCTACAGGAGCACCTGGAGGAGCGGCTGGAGCAGGCGAATTTCTTCTTCCCCGAGCACAAGGCCGCCTCGATGCGGCTGAACCTTCGCAACATGCTCAGCCGGATGCCACTGACCCTGGCCGACGTCCAGATCTTCCACGGCATCCTGCGTGCCCTGGCGCGGCGGCGCGAGAATGACGGCGCCTGAAGCCGAACCCGAACCCGAACGCCACGGCCCCGGGGCACCGTGTCGCGCCCGACCGGCGGCGCTTGAAGCCCCGGGGCGCGGCACCTAATCTGCCCGGCGACATATCTGTCGCGCCTGTCGCGCCCTCCAACGGCACCGGATCCGTTCCTGCCGCAAGCCCTCCCGGAGACGAAGCATGACCACCAAACGCAGCATATTCGAGGATGTCCCCGCCGAAAGCAGCCCCCGCGGGCGGCCCCAGGGCGAGGGTCCCGGCCCGGGGCTGATCGACCGGGGCACCGGGCGCGGTCGTCGCGCGACGCGGATCTGGCTTTTCATCCTGTTCGCGATGGTCGTCGTGATGATCGCCGTGGGCGGGCTGACCCGGCTGACCGACAGCGGCCTGTCGATCACCGAGTGGCGCCCTGTCAGCGGCGCCCTGCCGCCCATGAGCATCGAGGCCTGGCAGGTCGAGTTCGACAAGTATCGTGCCACCCCCGAATATCGCCTTCAGAACCAGGGCATGAGCATGGCCGAGTTCCAGTTTATCTATTGGTGGGAATGGGGCCACCGGCAGCTTGGCCGCGCCATCGGGCTGGTCTGGGCGCTGGGTCTGGGCCTGCTGTGGGCCACGGGGCGCATCCCGCGCGACTGGACCGGGCGGCTTCTGCTGCTGGGGGCGCTTGGCGGCGCACAGGGCGCCGTGGGCTGGTGGATGGTCTCCTCGGGGCTTGAGGGCTCGATGCTGGACGTGGCCTCCTACCGGCTGGCGACACACCTGGGGCTGGCCTTCGTCATCCTGGGCGTGATCGCCTGGTTTGCCTTCAAGCTGGGCCGGCAGTCGGGCGACCTTCTTCAGGCCCGGCGCCATGGCGAGGCCAAGCTGTTCGGGATGAGCACTGGATTGATGCATTTCGCCTTCCTGCAGATCCTGCTGGGCGCGCTGGTGGCAGGCATCGACGCCGGGCGCACCTATACCGACTGGCCCTTGATGGCGGGCGAGTTCCTGCCCCCCGATCCGCTGGACCTTGCACCGGTGTGGCGCAACTTCTTCGAGAACGAGGGGCTGGTTCAGTTCCTGCACCGGATGGCGGGGTATCTTCTGTTCATCTACGGGCTGGTTGTCTGGCGGCGCAGCCGCTCCAGCGGCAATGACGGCACGCGCCGCGCCTTCGACATGATGGCGGGGATGATGGTGGTGCAAGTGTTGCTGGGCATCGCCACGGTGATCGCCGCGGCGCCCTGGCACCTGGGACTTCTGCACCAGTTGGGGGCGGTGACGCTGTGGGTGCTGATCCTGCGCGCGCGGTTCCTCTCCCGCTATCCCCAGCGGCAAAACCTGCGCGGCAAGGGGGCCACGGCGTGAGCGGTGCAGAGGCGCTGGTCAACCTGCGCGACCATGACCGGGTGACCGGCGCGCTGGCGCAGGTCGCGGGCCGCCTTGGCTGGGACCAGGAAACCGTGATGCCCCGGGGCGCCGCCGCCCAGCGGGGCGACGAGATGGCGGCGATGGAGGCGGTGCTGCATGCCCGCCGCTCGGACCCGCGGCTGGGCGAATGGCTGGCGGCGGCCGACACACAGGCGGCCGAGGCCCAGGACAAGGGCCTGCTGCGCCAGATCGCCCTTTATCACGACCGGGCCTGTCGCGTGCCCGGCGAACTGGCGTCCGAGCTGGCCCGTGTCACCAGCCTAGCCCAGGGCGTCTGGGCCGAGGCTCGCGCCGCCGAGGATGTCGCCGCCTTCCTGCCGACCCTGTCGCGGGTGGTCGAACTGCGGCGCGAGGAGGCCGATGCGCTGAGCGCGGGGCGCGACCTTGCCCCCTATGATGCGCTGTTGAACGATTACGAACCCGGCGCCACCCAGGAAACCTTGGGCGCCATGTTCGACGCCCTGCGCCCGGGACTGGTGCAGCTGCGCGAGGCGATCGCCGGCTCGGGCATCGAAACCCCGACGCTGCCCGAACATCGCTTCGAGCCTGAGGTGCAGCTTGCCCTGGCCTCCGAGATAGCCGGCGTTTTCGGCTATGACCTCAGCCGGGGTCGGCTGGATCGCGCCGTGCATCCGTTTTCCAGCGGTTCGGGCGCGGATGTGCGCATCACCACCCGCACCGATGCCACCGATCCGTTCAACTGCCTTTATTCCACGATCCACGAGGTCGGGCACGCCTGCTACGAGCAGACGGTCGCGCCGGAGTTCGCGCTGTCGGCGCTGGGGCAGGGTGCCTCGATGGGCGTTCACGAAAGCCAAAGCCGGATCTACGAGAACCAGCTGGGGCGCAGCCGCGCCTTCACCGGCTGGCTTTACGGTCGGATGCGCGACACGTTCGGGGATTTCGGCGTGGCCGACCCCGAGACGTTCTACCGGATCGTCAACCGCGTCGCCCCCGGCCATATCCGCACGGAGGCCGACGAGGTTCATTACAACCTGCACGTGATGCTGCGCTTCGATCTGGAGCGGCGGCTGATCGACGGCAGCCTTGCCGTGGGCGATCTGGAAGAGACCTGGAACAGCCGGTTTGCCAGCGATTTCGGGATCGCGGTCGATCGGCCGTCCCACGGACTGTTGCAGGATGTGCATTGGTCGGTCGGTCTTTTCGGCTACTTCCCCACCTACACGCTGGGCAATGTCTATGCCGGATGCCTCAATGCCGCGATGCGCCGGGACCTGCCTGACCTGGACGCGGCGCTGGCGCGGGGCGAGACCGGGGAGGCGACCACCTGGCTGGGCCGCAACCTTCAGCAATACGGTGCCCTGCATCAGCCGCGCGCATTGATCGAGCTGGCCACCGGCAAGCCGCCCGAGGTGGCGCCGCTGCTGGAATACCTAAGGGCAAAGTTCGGGGATCTTTACGGGCTGAAGCTCGACTAGGGGTCTATTCAGGCGCGTCCTGTTCCCAGCGGGGCGCGCGCTTTTCGACAAAGGCGCCCATTCCCTCGATCGCGTCGGCGTGACCCAGATTCTCGACCATGATGCGGCCGGTCAACGCGTAGGCTTCTTCAAGCGGCAGCTCCAGTTGCTGATAGAAGCCGCGCTTGCCCATCCGCACCACCGGCCCCGACTTGGCCGCGACCATCTCGGCCAGCTCGCGGGTCCGCCGGGTCAGCTCGGGGGCGGGCACGGCGCGGTTCACCAAACCCAGCTCCACCGCGCGGGCAGTATCGATGAAGCCGCCGGTTGTCAGCATCTCGAACGCCGCCTTGCGTGGCACGTTGCGCGACAGGGCGACCATCGGGGTCGAACAGAAAAGACCAATGTTGACGCCGTTGACGCCGAACCTGACATCCTCGGCCGCGATCGCCATGTCGCAGGTGGCCACAAGCTGACAGCCCGCCGCCGTTGCCACGCCCTGGACCTCGGCGATCACCGGCTGGGGCAGATCGCGGATCTGCAGCATCACGTTGGTGCAGCGCGCGAAGAGGTCGGCGAAGGCCTTGGCACCGCCGTCGGGCGCCTGGCGGGCGGCGGTCATCTCGCGCAGGTCATGGCCGCCGCAAAAGGCCTTGCCGCGCGCGGCCAGTACGACGGCGCGGATCGCGGGATCTTCGGCCAGATTGTCAAGGCGTCGGGCCAGCGCCCCCAGCATGGCGTCCGACAAGGCGTTGACCCGGCCGGGGTCGTTCAGCGTCAGCCGCGCCACGGCGCCATTGTCCTCGCGCTCCACCAGATCGTGCATCTTGCCCTCCCGCGTGATCCCCGGCAAAGACTAGTGCAGCCGATCCGATCCGCCAAGCAGCGCAAAGCCATGAGGTGTCGATGCAAATCCAGATGACCGCCGAGCAACTGACCGATTTTCTCCGCCGCGAATTTCCGCAGGTCGGCGAGGAGTTCGACATTTCCGAGCCTTGCGAGGCGGGGCTGACGGTGCGGCTGAAGGTCGACCACAAGCACCTGCGCCCCGGCGGCACCGTGTCGGGCCCGTCGATGTTCGCGCTGGCCGATGTCGCGGTCTACCTGCTGATCCTGTCAAGGATCGGCCCCCAAGGCCTTGCGGTAACGACGAATATCTCGATGGACTTCATGCGCAAGCCCGCCGCCGGTGTTGACCTTTTGGCCGAGGCGCGGCTTTTGAAACTGGGCCGCGTGCTGGCCGTGGGCGACGTGCTGATCCGGTCGGAAGGCGATGACCGGCCGGTCGCCCGGGCCTCGATGACCTATTCGCTGCCGCCAAAGGGCTGAGTGCCGACACTCAATGAAAAAGGCCGGTCCCGGATGATCGGGACCGGCCTTTTCAATGGGTTGGCATCCGTCGCGAAGGCGCGGGATCAGCCAGCGACGATCTTCTGGATGTAGCCCGGCAGGGCAAAGGCCGCCTTGTGCACCGCGGGGGTGTAGTAGTCGGTCTCGATACCCGCCGCGGCGAAGCGGCTTTCGAGGGTCTCCAGCGTGACCTCGCCCGCCGCGCCATCGGTGCCCCAGCCAAGGGCCATCGGGCCGCCGGCATAGGTGGGGATGGTCGCGATGTAACAGCCCGCATCGGCAAAAAGCCCGCGGAAAATGCGCATCGTGCCGGCCAGCTCGTCGCCCTGCATGAAGGGCACGCCGTTCTGGGTGACCAGAATACCGCCTTGGGTCAGGCACCGCTTGGCCTTGCCGTAGAACGTGTCGGTGAACAGCACCTCGCCGGGGCCGACCGGGTCGGTCGAATCGACGATGATGACGTCGAACCGCGCCTCGGTCTCGGCGACGAAAGCCGCGCCGTCCGCGATCACCAGCTCAAGCCGGGGATCGTCGAAGGCGCCGGCGCTGAGCGTCGGCAGATACTGCTTGGAGAACTCGACCACGCCGGCGTCGATCTCGACCATGGTGACATGCTCGACCGAGGCGTGGCGCAGCACTTCGCGGGCCATGCCGCCGTCGCCGCCGCCGATGATCAACACGCGCTTTGCCGCCCCGTGGGCCAGGATCGGCACATGGGTCAGCATCTCATGGTAGATGAAATTGTCGGCCTCGGTGGTCTGGACCACGCCGTCCAGTGTCAGAACCCGGCCAAAGGTCGGGTTCTGGAACACGCGCAGGCGCTGATGCTCGGTCTTGCTGTCGTAAAGCAGCTCGTCGATGCGCAGGCCCTGGGAGTAGTCGGCGTGAAGGTCCTCGCGGAACCAGTCACTCATGCCGCCGCCTCATCCGTCACCAGACCGTCACCGCGCAGCAGCTCCTTGACCCGAACGTCCTCGGTGCCGAAGGCGGCCTTGAGCACGCCGACGGCGCGCCAGGGCTCGGCATCGCCGCACATGAAGACGTCGAACGCGCCATAGCCGATCTCGGGCCAAGTGTGGACGCTGATGTGGCTTTCGGCCAGCACTGCCACGCCGCTCACGCCCTGGGGGCTGAACTTGTGGGTGTGGATGTGCAGCAGGGTGGCGCCGCATTCGTCGACACAGTCACGGAACGCCTTCTGGATCCGGCCCTCGTCGTCAAGCCCGTGGCCGTTGACGACCTCGATGATCAGATGCGTGCCGGCGAACACCCGGCCTTCGCGGCGGATGAAATGGTCGTCACGGTTCTCGTCGAATACGTCACGGACGAAGGCTGCGGGGGCAGCGTTCGTGCCACGGGATGTGTCTTCCGCATGGGCGCCTGTCTCCAGACCGATCCCCAGTTGGAAGAGGTTGGCGTCTTTCATGGCGCTCCCCTTCTTTCCAGTAGATTGAATCCAGAGGTTCCTTAGCGCCCCCCCAGCCCGCAAAGGCCAAGGTTGGGATCGGTCCCTCTCAATGGTCCGCCGCACTTATTTGGCCTGCCGATTCAGATCAACCCTTTTTTCCGGCTGACCAAAAAAAGAGGCCGGAAGATGCCCGGCCTCCATTGTGCTGCGAGTGTGGATATGAGGGGGCGGGCACCGCCGATCAAGGGGGGGCCGCCGACACACGGGGGCGTCAGCCCTGCCAGAAGGGCCGGTTGGCCTCGGCCCGCATCTCCTCGCGGGTCAGGCCGACATCGCGCAGCGCCTCGTCCGACAGGTTGGCCAGGGCGGCGCGGGTGCGTGCGCGCGTGCTCCAGGTCATTGCCATCACCGCCATGCGCAGCGCCACCTTCGACATGACCGGCAGCGGTGCGCCGGCAGCAAAAGACCTGAGCATTGCAGTTTCGGTCGGTGTGAGGGTGGCCATGATCCTGTCTCCGGAAGGTGTATTGATACAATTAGGTGTTTCAACCTGTGGGCAACCTAGGGTAAAGCGATACAAAACCGCTAGGGAAACATTGTTATGGGTACAAATTGGGCGCCGACTGAGTTTAAGGACGGCTTTGCGTCCGGCAGCCCGAAGTATGCTGTATTGGTACAATCCCTGCGTGGCGCCATCCGCTCGGGCGAGTTGCCGGCCGGCGCCCGGCTGCCGCCGGTGCGGGAGCTGGCGTGGAAGTTGGGAATTACCCCCGGTACGGTTGCCCGGGCCTACCGCATGGCGGTGGAGGAGGGGTTGCTGGAGGCCGCCGTCGGGCGCGGCACCTTCGTGGCCGGCGAGGCCGAGCGGCGCCCCGAACCCGACAAACCGCTCCTCAACCTCGAACAGCCCGACATGGCCGATTTCCGCGGCTGCCATGTGCCCGACGTGGGCCAGGGCGCGGTCATCCGTGACATCATGGCCCAGCTGGCGCGGGATCCGGCCCATGATTACGTGGACTATCCCAATCATGTGACCGACCTGCCGGCGCGACAGGCGGTCTGTGACTGGATCGGCGACGACCGCGCGGGGCGGGTCGTGCCCGATGACGTGGTGCTGGGCTTTGGCGCCCAGAACTCTGCCATGATGTGCCTTCAGGCCTGTCTGACGGGCCTGACCCCGGTCATCATGACCGAGCAGCTTGCCTATCCCGGGGTGCGCCATGCCGCGCGCCTGCTGCGGGCCAAGATCGTCGGGGTCGAGATGGACGACCAAGGCATCCGGCCCGACAGCCTCGAGGCCGCCTATCGCACCCATGGCGGACAGGTGCTGATGACCTCGGCCGAGGTTCACAGCCCGACCACCGTGCGCACGACGCTGGAGCGGCGCCGCCAGATCGCCGAAGTGGCCCGCCGCTACCAGTTCCACATCATCGAGGACGATTGCCACCGGGTGGCCCTGTCCCCGGTGCCCAGCTATCGCGCCCTGTGCCCCGAGCAGGCGTGGTACGTCTCGTCCATCACCAAATGCGTCAGCGGCGCCCTGCGCTTCGGCTTTGCCATCTGCCCGGCCAGCCATGCCCAGATGGCCCGCCAGGTGGCGCAATCGTCCTTCTACGGCATCTCGCAGCCGATCGCGGATCTGAGCGCGCGGCTGATCCGGTCGGGTGCTGCCGAGGAGATCCGCGCCCGGGTCGAGGCCAGCATCGCCGAACGCGTCCGCCTGGCCGTGAACGAGATGGGAAGCTGGGACATCGCCTGGCGACCCGACGCGCCATTCCTGTGGATGAAGCTGCCGACGGGGTGGCGCGGATCGACCTTTGGGATGGCCTGCGAGGGGGCCAAGATCCGGGTCAAGCCGGCTGACGAGTTTGCCCTGCCGGACGGGGCCGCGCCCCATGCCGTGCGCCTTGCCCTGAACGCGGACATGCCCGAGGCGCGGTTCCGCGCGGCCCTCGCCACGATGAGCGATTTCCTGCAGCGGCCGCCGGCGGGCGTGGATATTTGAGCGACAATGAAGGGCAGGGCGGGCGTTGACCGTGGGGTGTTTTAATACCTAATTTGTAAGATGCTGTTTTGGCTTGTTTTAATCAGGAATTGGGGACTTGAAGCCGGGCGCGATCCGTTTATAACCCGGCCATCCCATTCCGGCAGGGGCATGATGCGCCTGTCACACCCAGCACACAGGGTAACGAACCTATGAAAACCTTTACCGCCACTCCGGCGGATATCGACAAGAAATGGATCCTGATCGACGCCGAGGGCGTCGTTCTTGGCCGTCTTGCCGCTATCGTCGCCACCCGCCTTCGCGGCAAGCACAAGCCCAGCTTCACCCCGTCCCAGGACATGGGTGACAATGTCATCGTGATCAACGCCGACAAGATCCAGCTGACCGGCAACAAGCGCATGAAGCCCAACTACTGGCACACCGGTTATCCGGGCGGCATCAAGTCCCGCACCACCGGCCAGATCCTGGAAGGCGAGCACCCCGAGCGCGTCGTCATCCAGGCCGTCAAGCGCATGCTGCCCGGTGGCAAGCTGAGCCGTCAGCAGATGACCAACCTTCGCGTCTATGCCGGTGCCGAGCACGGCCACGAGGCCCAGAGCCCCGAAGTCCTGGACGTGAAATCCATGAACTCCAAGAACACGCGGAGCTGAGCAGATGGCTGAAGATATCAAAACTCTGGACGGCCTGCGCGACGCCGTCACCGACGACATCGGTGGCGTTCAGGGCACCGCCGACATGATCAACCGCGAGCCCCAGCGCGACGAGCTGGGCCGTTCCTACGCCACCGGCAAGCGCAAGGACGCGGTCGCCCGCGTCTGGATCAAGCCCGGTTCGGGCAAGGTCACCGTCAACGGCAAGCCGATCAACGCGTATTTCGCGCGCCCCGTGCTTCAGATGATCCTCAAGCAGCCGTTCCAGGTTGCTGGCGTGGAAGGTGAATTCGACGTCACCGCGACCGTCAAGGGCGGTGGTCTTTCGGGTCAGGCCGGTGCGGTCAAGCACGGCATCTCGAAGGCGCTGCAGCTTTACGAACCCTCGCTGCGTGGCGCGCTGAAGGCCGCCGGCTTCCTGACCCGCGACAGCCGCGTGGTCGAGCGGAAGAAATACGGCCGCGCCAAGGCCCGCAAGAGCTTCCAGTTCTCCAAGCGCTGATCTTTCAGCCTTGTGGAATTGCGAAAGACCGCCCCCCCGGGGGCGGTCTTTTTCTTTGGGAGCGCGCGCGGCGGGGCGGGCGGGGCGAGTTACCCCTCCAACCGGTAGCGCATCTGGACCAGCCCCGACGGAAACTGCTGCACATCACACAGGGTCAGGGGGATATCCGCGCCGAGCGGTCCAAACAGGCGGATGCCCTCGCCGATCAGCACCGGCGCTAGGGCGATGCGCATCTCGGCGATCAGCCCCGCCTTCAGAAATGACCGGATGACCGCCGCGCCATCCACATAGACCCTCCCCGCCCCGCGCCGTCCAAGCTCGGTCATCACATCGCGCGGGGACAGGCGGCTGATCTCCGCCTTGCCGGACAGGCGGGCCGGAACATCGGCATCGTCCATCCGTGACGACAGCACGACCACCGGCTTGCGATAGGCCCAGTGGCCGAAGCCCAGGACCGAGCGGAACGAATTCGCCCCCATGACGATCGCATCCACACTGTCCTGAAACGCCTCGAATCCGTGATCCTCGCCGTCGGTGTCCAGTCGCATCAGCCAGTCCAGCCGGTGATCGGGCCGGGCGACGAAGCCGTCCAGACTTATCGCCATCATCGCCTGTCCGGCGGGCAGTTCCATCGCAATTCTCCTTACCGGTCGGGGGGTAGTAGGCCCAGCCCTCGCAGGTAGATGCCGATGCCGGTTTCCAGCAGTTCTTCGGGCGGGAAGGGGGAGCGGGTGCCGGGCGCGCCGCGGGCGAAAAGCTCGACCACGCCGTGGCTGAGGGCCCAGATATGGGCCGAGAACATCTGGGGCGGCGGGCGCCGCTCGGCGGGGATGTGCTCGGCCAGCTCCATCGCCGCGCGCTCGACCACGCCGAAGCCGCGGGCGACCACGGCGGCCAGTTCAGGCGTGCGGTTGGTCGAGATGCCGCTTTCGAACATGGCGACGTAATGGCCCGGGTAGGCGTGGGCGAATTCCAGATAGGCCCGCGCCGTCGCCTCGAACCGGGCCAGGGCGTTGCCCGAGGCGCGGTCGGCGCCGGCGGCGCGGGCGGCCTCTTCCATGCGGTCGGCGAAGATCTCGTAGCCCTGGCGGGCGGCCTCGGCGATCAGGTCCTCGCGCCCGTCGAAATGGCGGTAGACGGCGGCGGGGGTGACGCCGGCCTGCTTGGCGGCCTCGGCCAGGGTGAAGCCGGTGGGGCCGCGGGTCTCGATCAAGCCCAGGGCGGCCTCGATCAGCGCCTGGCGGAGGTTGCCGTGGTGATAGCCCCTCTTAACCATGCCAGATGTCCGGCCCGCCGCTGATCGCGGGATCGGGGGCGCCCACCACTTCGGCGTTGCGACCCTCGTAGGGCAGGGCCGCGAGCAGCCGCCGGATCACCGCCAGCCGCGCCCGGCGCTTGTCGTCGGCGCGCACCACCGTCCAGGGGGCGGTGGGGGTGTGGGTGCGGGCGAACATCTCTTCGATCGCCTCGGAATAGGAATCCCACTGGGCCAGCCCCTCGACGTCGATGCGGCTGAGCTTCCATTGCTTGAGCGGATCGGCCTCCCGCGCGAGCATGCGATTGAGCTGTTCGGCGCGGCCGACGTTCAGCCAGACCTTGATGAGGGTGATCCCCTCCTCGACCAGCATGTTCTCGAAATCGGGGACCTGGTTGAAGAAATGTTCGCGCTGCGCGTCGGTGCTGAAGCCGAAGACCCGTTCGACCACGGCGCGATTGTACCAGCTGCGGTCGAAAAGGACGATCTCGCCGGCGGCGGGAAGGTGCTGCACGTAGCGTTGGAAATACCACTGGGTCATTTCGCGGTCGCTGGGTTTGGCCAAGGCGACGGTATGGGTGTGGCGGGGGTTCTGGTTGGCGCGGATGCGGGCGATGGTGCCACCCTTGCCGGCGGCGTCCCGCCCCTCGAACACCATGCAGACCCGCTGTCCCGAGGCGCGGACCCAGCGTTGCAGGCGCACCAGCTCGATCTGGAGGGCGTCCATCTGCGCCTCGTAGTCGCGGCGTTTCATGCGCCGGTCATAGGGATAGCTGTCGGAGAGGATGGGCCGGTCGCCCGCGGCCTCGACGGCGGCGCGGACATTGGCGGGGGCCTGCTGCTGGTAATACTTGGTGATCGCACCGACGAATGGCGGTTCCATGCTGTTTTTCCCTTGCTGTCGCGTCAGCTTAGCAGGCCGGGCCTCAGCGCGGCAATGCGCGTCGCGCGGCCCGGTCCAGCGCCTCGATCACCGCGTCCTGGGCGACCTGATGGGGCATGTGCCCGATGCCCGGCAACAGGGTGAGGGCGGCGCCGGGGATCTGCTGTGACAGGGGGATCGCATGGACGTCGTGGGGCACGATGGGATCGGCGGTGCCGTGGATGATCTCGACCGGGCGACGGATGCCGGGGTAAAGGCGGCGCAGCGCCTCGACCTCGGGCTTCAGGTCGGCCCGCTGGTCGGCGTTGGCGCGCATGGTCTGGCGCCGCAGGGTCAGGCCGGCCCCGATATGGGCGGCGTAACCGGGCGGGGCGACTTGGGGTTCGAACACCTCGGCGACGGCGGCGTTGACCGTGGCCTCGCTGACGAAGGCGCTAATGAGCGGCACGGCAAATTGGCTGCCGAGGCGGCTGGATGTCACCCGGTAGAAAAGGGGCAGCCCGTCGGGCCAGGTCTGCGACACGGCCGAGACCAGGACGAGGCCCGAATAACTGTCAGGCCGGGTCGCGGCCCAGGCCAGGGCGACGGCCCCGCCATAGCTTTGGCCCAGCACCAGGGGCCGCTTGGCCCCGAGGGCGGCGGCGGCCTTGGACAGGACGCGGGCCTGGTCGGTCAGGCCGTTGGCCTCTGCCGGAAGCGGGTCGCTGTAGCCAAGACCGGGCCGATCAAAGGCGATCACCCGGTAGCGTTCGGCCAGCCGGTCGACCATCGAGAAGGTGAAATCGCGCAGGTTGCCCGAAAGCCCGTGGATCAGCACGACGTCGGGGCCCTTGCCCCGCACCACGGCGTGCAGGCGCAGATCCTCGACCTCGACCATCTGGCCCAGGGGCGGGAAGGCGCGCTCGGCCTCGGCCTCGCGCTCGGCGGCGCGGCGATCGACAAGGGCCGAGCAGCCGGCAAGCAGCGCGGCGCTCAGCAGAAGAAGAAGGAGCTTAAGACCCAATGGCGTTCCGGTCGAATGGCGTGGATTGATAGATCTGGTTGATCCAGTTGCCATATAGAAGGTGCGCGTGACTTCTCCAGCGATTTTGCGGCGCCATCGAGGGATCGTCATCGGGGTAGTAGTTGCAGGGCACGTTGATCGCCCGGCCCTCGGCCACGTCGCGGTCGTATTCCTCTTTCAGGGTGCCGCTGTCGTATTCGAGATGGTTGAAGATGTAGAGGGCGCGGTTGGCCGGATCCTCGACCAGGCAGGGGCCGACCTCGTCCGAGCCGAGCAGCGTCGTCAGACCGGGGCGGGCGTCGATCTCCTGCTGGCGCATCTCGGTCCAGCGGCTGACCGGCACCACCAGGTCATCGGAGAAGCCCCGCAGATAGGGCGAGGAGGGCGCCAGGTTCCGGTGCCGGAAACAGCCGAAGGCCTTGGCGTCCAGCATGTGCTTTCCGACCCCGTGGAAGTGATGGATCAGCGCCATCCCGCCCCAGCAGACGCCGAAGGTCGAGTGCACGTTGGTCCGGGTCCAGTCCATAACCTGGCGCAGCTCGTCCCAGTAGGTCACCTCCTCGAAGGGCAGATGTTCGATCGGGGCGCCGGTGATGATGAGCCCGTCGAACTTCTGGTCCACCACCTCCTGGAAGGGGCGATAGAACTCCTCCATGTGGGCGGGGGCGGTGTTGCGCGCCTGATGCTCGGACATGCGGATCAGGCTCAGTTCGATCTGCAGGGGGGTGGCACCGATCAGCCGCGCGAACTGGTTCTCGGTCTGGATCTTCTTGGGCATCAGGTTCAGCAGCCCGATATGGAGCGGCCGGATATCCTGCCGCGCCGCATCGGTGTCCGACATCACCATCACGCCCTCGTTCGACAGGACGTCGAAGGCGGGCAGGTTCTCGGGCAGGGTGATGGGCATCGGTAGGTTCTCTTTCTGAAGATCCGTGGGGGCAGGCCGCCGGGGTCAGAGGGGCGGGTCCTGAGTTATTGCTCCGCGGCGCGCCTGCCAAGGGCCTCGCCGATCAGGGCGTTGAAATCGGCCTCGTCGCGGACGCGGGCCACGTCGGTCGCATCGACCGTCACGCCCCACTTGCGCGCCATGGCGTCATAGATCGGCTGGCGATGGTCCATGGCCTGGCGATAGGCCCAGCGCACGAAGGCGTCGGGATCCACCTGATCGGGGGTTACGGCGTTCTCCCGCAGGTAGTCGTCCCACAGCTTGTCGCGGAAATCCGGACGGTAATACATGGGCTTGGGGGACTTTCTGAACCTGCGCTCAAGCTCGTCCACATGATCGTCACTGCCTCGGATCCAGACCAGCAGCAGGTTGCGCGACAGGGTCGTCAGGACCGGATCCTCGGGATCGTCGGGATCCACCACCTCGCAGATGGATCCGCCCGTGTCGCAGACGAAATTCTCGTAGCCGTAGATCTCGGACGCGCGGGCGATGAAATGGGGCGTGTCCATCAGCGCGGCGATCTCGCCGACCCGGTGCTGGGCCTGGCGGCGGCGATATTCCTCGATCGGCAGGCCGCCACGCTCGGGGTCGCCGGGCTTGCCGAGGTAGGTCGACAGCGGCGACAGGTTATCGAAGGTGATGTTCGAGCCGATGTAGATGGAATCGCTGCGCAGAAGCTCGGCCAGAAAGGGCGTCTTCATCGCCTCGCGCTTGAAGTTGTCGACGATATGCTCGCCCATGTAGCGGGTGCCGATCCGGTAATCGACCGAGAAATGGAACCAGCTCGCGTCGTCCCGCAGCATCGACGAGATGTGGGTCTTGCCCAGCCCGGACATGCCGAACAGCAGCACCCGTCGGGCGCTGGCGTCTTCCCATTGCTGCCGGTCGGCGTAAAGCATGTCCATCTGCTGTCCCTGGTTCCTGTCCGTGGCGGATCAGGCTGTGACTAGCAGGGAAGGCGCGTGGGCTTCAATTGCAAAGCCCGGTTATGAGGGCGGGCAGGTATCGCGCGGGGTGGGAATGCCACATGAAAAAGGGCCCGCCATTGCCGGCGGGCCCCTGGTATCGCTGCCTCGGCAGGCCTTTAGAAGTGGTAGCCCACCTTGATGCCGATCGAGACGATGTCGTTGTCGGTGAAGGTCGCGCGCGAGGTGTTCTGGGTCTGGGGCTGTGCATCGCCCAGCTTGGTGTAGCGCACGCCGCCCGACAGGGTGACCTTGTCCAGCTCGTATTTCAGGCCGACGCTCAGCCAGTGGCGGCCGTTGGCCGGGGTGAGCGGCGAGACCAGGTCGCTTTTCTCGCCCGGCTCATAGCCCAGCGAGACCGAGCCCGACAGGACGTCGGTGATCTTGCGGCCGACGCCGATTGTGTAGGTGGTGACGTCGGGCAGGTTGATGAGGCTGGCGCCGCCGGTATTGGCGTTGAAGAAGGCCGGCGACAGCTTGACGTCCGACCAGTTGGCATGGCGGATCGAGCCGAAGACCAGGGTGCCCGGCGCAACGCCGCTCTGGACTTCGAGGTTGATCGCCTCGGGGGTCTCAAGCCGGGTAGTGCCGGTATTGACCACCGCGCCGTTGACCGATTCCGTCGCCGTCAGGTCGTGGGTGACCTTCGAGTGGTAGGTCAGCGAGGCGCGCATCGCGATCTCGGGGATCTCGTAGGCCGCACCCACCAGGAAACCGGTGGAACGGTCCTCGCCCAGGTTGACCGCGTAGCCGCTGAGGCCGCCATAGGCCAGGCCCGACAGGCCGACGTTGCCCTCGATGCTCTGGTAACGCAGGCCGGCGTGGAAGCTGACACGCTCGTTCATGTGGTAGCGGCCGATGGCGCTGACGGCGCTGCTGTCGGCCTTGACCGTGGTGCCACCGAAGGCCGAGCCGGCCGGGTTGCCGGAATAGCGGATATCCGAGCCGTAGGGCTGGTCCACGATAAAGGTCATCGAGAGGTTCGGGGCGTATTGGAACTTCACCGCCGCGCCGAAGAGGCCGAAGTCCTCGGCCACGTCCTCGATGGTCTGGGGGACGGTGGTGTCGGTGCCCGACGCCTTGGGCTTGACCCGGGCAAAGGACAGCTCGGCATAGTTGCCGGTCTCGAAGATGGGCGAGATGTTGTTGTAGCTGCGGTCAAGCGCGCCGGCATTTGCGCCCGTGGCCGTGGCAGTGACAGCCAAAGCGGCGGCTGACAGGTATCCCTTGCGGATCATCGCGTTTCCTCCCTGAAACGATCATGACGTTGAGGTCAATCTAGCGATGATCCGAAAATTCCGGCAAGCGGTGACGGAGCGTCAGCAAGGACGCGGGCCTACTGGATGACACAAAACTGCAACAGGGTGTGGCGCGCGGGAGATCACTCCCACTCGATGGTTCCCGGAGGCTTCGAGGTGATGTCGTAGGTCACGCGGTTGATGCCCGGCACCTCGTTGATGATCCGCGTGGCGGTTTCGCCAAGGAAATCATGGGAGAACGGGTAGTAGTCGGCGGTCATCCCGTCGACCGAGGTCACCGCCCGCAGGGCGCAGGCGAAGTCATAGGTCCGCCCGTCGCCCATGACGCCCACGGTGCGCACCGGCAGGATCGCGACGAACGCCTGCCAGATCTCGTCATAAAGTCCGTGGCGGCGAATCTGGTCGATGTAGACCGCGTCGGCCTTGCGCAGAATCGCCAGCTTCTCGCGGGTGATCTCGCCGGGGCAGCGGATGGCCAGACCCGGTCCGGGGAAGGGGTGGCGGCCGATGAAGGCGTCGGGGAGGCCAAGCTCGCGGCCCAGCGCGCGGACCTCGTCCTTGAACAACTCGCGCAGGGGTTCGACCAGCTTCAGGCCCATCTTTTCGGGCAGGCCGCCGACGTTGTGGTGGCTTTTGATCGTGACCGAGGGGCCGCCCGAGAACGAGACCGACTCGATCACGTCGGGGTATAGCGTGCCCTGGGCCAGGAATTTGGCGCCGCCGACCTCGTTGGCGTGTTTCTGGAACACGTCGATGAAGAGACGGCCGATGATCTTGCGCTTGGTCTCGGGGTCGCTGACGCCGTCCAATTCGCCCAGAAACAGCTCCTGCTCGTCGGCGTGGATGAGCTGCATGTTGTAGTGGTCGCGGAACATGGTCACGACCTCTTCGGCTTCGCCCTGACGCAGCAGGCCGTGATCGACGAAAACGCACGTCAGCTGATCGCCGATGGCCTCGTGGATCAGCACGGCGGCGACCGAGCTGTCGACCCCGCCCGAGAGACCACAGATCACCTTGGCGTCGCCCACCTGTTCGCGGATCTGGCGGATTGCCTCGTCGCGGTAGGCGTCCATCGTCCAGTCGCCCTTGAACCCGGCCAGACGCACGAAGTTCTGGAAAAGGCTGCGACCGTTGGGGGTGTGGTGCACCTCGGGGTGGAACTGCACCGCGAAGAAGTTGCGGCTAAGATCGGCGGTGACCGCGAAGGGCGCGTTGGGCGAGGTGCCGTAGACGGCAAAGCCGGGCGCAAGCCGCGAGACGTGGTCGCCGTGGCTCATCCAGACCTGTTCGCGCTGCTCCAGGAACCAGCCGGTCAGAAGGTCGATGCGATCTTCCTCGGGCTGGACATAGGCGCGACCGAACTCGGCGGTGCCATGGCCGCGCAGGACCTCGCCGCCCAGCATCTGCATCATCACCTGCTGACCATAGCAGATGCCCAAGACCGGCACGCCCATCTCGAACACCCGCGCGGGGGGGCGGGGCGAGTCGGTGTCGATCACGCTGGCCGGTCCGCCCGACAGGATCACAGCCCGGGGCGCGAAGTCCTCGAGGAAGTCATCGGTCACGTTCTGGAACGGGTGGATCTCGCAATAGACGTTGAGCTCCCGCAGGCGGCGCGCGATGAGCTGCGTGACCTGAGAGCCGAAGTCGATGATGAGAAGGCGGTCGTGGTTCTGATCTGTCATGGCGGTCTGTTAAGGCCGCCGCCCGGATCGCGCAAGAGGATGGTTGCGCGCGGGCGCGGTGAGAGGCCGCGCGAATTGGTTGCGGGCATGGGGGGCGGGCAGGGGGCCGGGCCTGCGCCTCAGGTGCCGCCCTCGCCCTGGGGCGCGCCGGTGCGGGCGCCGCGTTCGCGGTAGGGGGTGATCGCGTAATGGGCCCGGTAGCATTTCGAGAAATGCGAAGGCGAAGCAAAGCCGCAGGCCAGCGCCACATTGATGACGCTCATGTCCGTCTGCATCAGCAGGTTGCGCGCCTTTTGAAGCCTGAGCTCCATGTAGTAGCGCTTGGGCGAGCGGGAAAGGTAGCGGCGGAACAGCCGCTCAAGCTGCCGCGTCGACATGCCCACATCCCGGGCCAGAATGGCAGGGCTGATCGGCTCCTCGATGTTGCGCTCCATGATCTGGATGACCTGGCTCAGCTTGGGGTGGCGGACGCCGATGCGGGTGGGTACCGACAGGCGCTGAGTGTCACGATCGGTGCGGATGGCGCTGTAGATAAGCTGATCGGCGACGTGGCTGGCAAGGTCGGGCCCATGGTCGCGGGCGATGATCTGAAGCATCAGGTCGACAGAGGCGGTGCCGCCGGCGGTGGTGATGCGGTTGCCATCGATGACGAAGACCGACTTGGTGAGTTCGACATCCTCGAACTCTTCCTCGAAACTGTCCTGGTTCTCCCAATGGATGGTGGCACGCTTGCCGTCCAGCAGGCCGGCCCGGGCCAGCGAGTAGCTGGCGGTGCAGAGCCCGCCGATAGTGGTGCCGCGCCGCGATTCCCGCCGCAACCAGTTGAGAAGCTTGGGCGTCGTCGCCGCCTGGATGTCGAGGCCGCCGCACAGAAGTGCGGTATCGTGACGCTCCAGCTCGCCCAGATCGCCATCAAGCGCGAAGGAGGTGCCGGCCGAACAGGTGACCTGGGTGCCACCCTCGCCGACCAGAATCCACTGATAGACCTGGCGCCCGGCCATGCGGTTGGCGATGCGCAGCGCCTCGATCGCGCAGGCAAAGCACAGCAGGGTGAATCCGTCCAGCAGAACGAAGACGAAGCGGTGGGGCCGGGTCGCGCGCGCGCCGTCGGCACGGGCCTCGGCTGGGGTTGATACCGGTTCTTTCATCGCACTGCCTTCCACTGCCGTTCCATCACGGATGCACATTGCGGCGCGCCTTCGCAATAGGTCGCGGATTATCCACTGGCCCTCGGGGCCTCGCGATTCTATAAATCAGCCCTTCGATGCCGAAACGCCAATGTGGAGCTGAGACGATGACACGGGCCTGGAGCAAGTCGGACTGGCGCAACAAACCGCGCGTCCAGATGCCGGAATACACTGACGAAGCCGCCCTGCAGGCGGTCGAGAGCCAGCTGTCGAAATATCCTCCGCTGGTCTTCGCCGGCGAGGCGCGCAAGCTCAAGAAATCCCTGGCCGAAGTTTCGGAAGGCCGCGCCTTCCTGCTTCAGGGGGGCGATTGCGCCGAAAGCTTCAGCGAGTTCAACGCCGACAACATCCGCGACACCTTCAAGGTGATGCTGCAGATGGCGATGGTGCTGACCTATGGTGCCAAGATGCCGATCGTGAAGGTCGGCCGCATGGCCGGGCAGTTCGCCAAGCCGCGCTCGGCCCCGACCGAGACCGTCAACGGCGTCGAGCTTCCCAGCTACCGCGGCGACATCATCAACGGGTTCGAGTTCACCGAGGCCGACCGCGTGCCCGATCCCCAGCGTATGTTGCAGGCCTATACCCAGGCCGCCGCCACGCTGAACCTGCTGCGCGCCTTCTCGCACGGGGGCTATGCCGACGTGCATCAGGTCCACGCCTGGACGCTGGGCTTCACCGACCGCGAAGAGGCCGAGAAATACCGCGACATGGCCAGCCGCATCTCGGACACGCTGGACTTCATGAAGGCCGCAGGCGTCACCCAGGACAACGCCCATACCCTGCAATCAGTGGATTTCTACACCAGCCACGAGGCCTTGCTGCTGGAATATGAAGAGGCGCTTTGCCGGACGGATTCCACCACCGGCCTGCCGGTGGCGGGCTCGGGCCACATGATCTGGATCGGCGACCGCACCCGTCAGCCCGACGGCGCCCATGTCGAATTCGCGCGCGGCGTGCAGAACCCGATCGGCCTGAAATGCGGCCCCTCGACCACGGCCGATGACCTCAAGGTGCTGATGAAGAAGCTGAACCCGGCCAACGAGGCTGGCCGCCTGACCCTGATCGCCCGTTTCGGTGCCGGTCAGGTGGGCGAGCATCTGCCGCGCCTGATCCGCGCCGTCCGCGAGGAAGGCGCCAAGGTGGTCTGGTCCTGCGATCCGATGCACGGCAACACGATCAAGTCCTCGACCGGCTACAAGACCCGGCCCTTCGAGTCGGTCTTGCGCGAGGTTCAGGAATTCTTCGCCATCCACAACGCCGAGGGCACCAACCCCGGCGGCGTGCATTTCGAGATGACGGGCCGCGACGTGACCGAGTGCACGGGCGGTGTCCGTGCCGTCACCGACGAGGACCTGTCGAACCGCTACTTCACCGCCTGCGACCCGCGCCTCAACGCGAGCCAGGCGCTGGAACTGGCCTTCCTGGTGGCCGAGGAGCTGTCCTCGCGCCAGGAAACCATCGCGGCGGCATCGATGTAAGGATCGGGCGGGCCGGTCCAGTGACCGGCGTCCTTGCGAAAACAAGGGGCGGGCATCGCGGTGTCCGCCCTTTTTCGTGCGCGATTCCCGCTTTCCTCGTGCATCGCGGCCACGGTCCGGGCGCTCCGCCGCCGGCCTGGGATACCAAGATTGTCGGATTATCAACCTTCTGCTATCAAAACCGGGGGTAGCAAGTGAATTTCCGGGCCCGGATCAACCTCCGGTTGCCAGGCGGGAAGGTTGGTCATGGTAACGTCAATGACTGGGTTCGCGACCGAGACTGGCGAGGCCGCGGGCCACGCCTGGGTCTGGGACCTGCGCAGCGTCAACGCCCGCGGGCTGGACCTGAGGCTGCGCCTGCCCGAATGGCTGAGCGGGCTTGAACCCAAGCTGCGCGGTCGCATCAATGAAAATCTGTCCCGTGGAAACCTTTCGGTCAGCCTGCGCGTGCAGCGGGCCGAGACAGGTTCCCCCCTGGAGGTCGACCGTGAAGGTCTGGCCGTTGTCCTGAAGGCGCTCCAGGAGGTCGAGGCCGGGGCCGAAGCCAGCGGTTTCGTACTCGGGCCGACAGGCGCGCTGGAGCTGCTTGGCTTTCGCGGCGTGCTGGCGTCCCAGGACCGGATGGAGGCCGAGCCGGACGCCGCCGTCCTGGACGGGCTTGTCGGCAGCTTCGACACGGCACTCGCATCCCTGGTCGGGATGCGGCGGGCCGAGGGGGACGCGCTGTCGCTGGTACTCTCCCGCCAGCTAGACGAGATCGGGGAGCTGACGGCACGGGCGCGGGAGGCTGCCGCCGAGCGGCAGAACAGCGCCGCCGAGCGTCTGCGTCAGAACATCCGCCTGATCCTCGACAATGCCGATTTCGCCGACGAGGGGCGGCTGGCCCAGGAGCTGGCCGTGCTGGCCGTCAAGGCCGACATCACCGAGGAGATCGACCGCCTGGAAGCCCATGTCGGCGCCGCGCGCGAGTTGCTTCGCGCCGAGGGGCCAATCGGGCGCAAGCTGGATTTCCTGATGCAGGAATTCAACCGTGAGGCCAATACCTTGTGCTCCAAGTCCGGATCGGCCGATCTGACGCGGACCGGACTTGACCTCAAGGCCGTGATCGATCAGATGCGCGAACAGGTTCAAAACGTGGAGTGAACATGCGGTCGCGCAGGGGTTTGTTGCTTATCCTGTCGTCACCATCGGGTGCCGGCAAATCCACCCTGGCCAACCGCCTGCGCAACTGGGACCCCGATATCGTCTTCTCCGTCTCGGCCACGACCCGCGCCCCCCGACCCGGGGAGCTTGACGGACGCGAGTATTATTTCCGCAGCCGCGAGTCCTTCCTGGCCATGGTCGAGGATGGTGACATGCTGGAACATGCGGAGGTTTTCGGCAATCTCTACGGCTCGCCCCAGGGTCCCGTCGAAGAGGCGATCGTCGAGGGGCGCGACGTGCTGTTCGACATCGACTGGCAGGGCGGTCAGCAGATCCGCAATTCGGCCCTGGCCGAGGATGTGGTGTCGATCTTCATCCTGCCCCCCTCGATCGCCGAGCTTGAGCGCCGCCTGCGGTCGCGCGACCAGGACAGCGATGAGGTGATCGCCGCCCGCATGCAGAAAAGCCGCGACGAGATCAGCCACTGGGCCGAATATGACTATGTCCTGGTCAACCGCGACCTCGACGAGACCGAGATGAAACTGCGCGCGATCCTGCAGGCCGAGCGTCTGCGCCGCAGCCGCCAGGTGGGGCTGGTGGATCTGGTGCGCGAACTGAACAAAGAATTCGGAGACAGGTGATGACGATCTATGCCCTGGGGGACCGCTGTCCCGTGCTGCCCAGCGATGGCGATTACTGGATCGCCCCCGATGCCAATGTCATCGGCGGGATCATCGTGCACTCGGGCGCCTCGATCTGGTTCGGCGTCACGCTGCGCGGCGACAACGAGGATATCGTCGTCGGCGAGGGGACGAACATCCAGGATCATTGCGTGCTGCACACCGACATGGGCTACCCGCTGACCATCGGGCGCAACTGCACCGTTGGCCACAAGGCGACGCTGCATGGCTGCACCATCGGCGACGAGACCCTTGTCGGCATGGGCGCCATGGTGATGAACGGTGCCAAGGTGGGGCGCAATTGCCTGATCGGCGCGGGCGCTTTGGTCACCGAGGGCAAGGAGATCCCCGACGGCTCGATGGTGCTGGGCGCCCCCGGCAAGGTCGTCCGCCAGATCGACGAGGCCACCATGGAGGTGCTGCGCCAGGCCGCCGTCTCCTACCAGAACAACATGCGGCGTTTCCGCGACGGTCTGAAGGTCCTGCCGGCATGAGCGGCGCATCCGACACCCCGAATAGTACCCGCGACGCCGCGAACGCCCTGCGCCGCACGGCGTTTCCGGCCAGCAGCAGCCGCGCCGTCAGCAGCCCGATCATGCCCTCGGTCGTCTATGCCTCGGCCACGCCCGACGCGCTGGACGATCAGTACGAGGGCCGCGCCAAGGGCTTCACCTATTCCCGCGAAGGCCACCCCAATGCCGAGGCCTTGGCGCGCCGCATCGACATGATGGAAGGCGTCGAGGGCGGTATCGTCACCGGCTCGGGGATGGGGGCCGTGACGGCCATGTTCATGGGGCTTCTGAAAGCCAGCGACCATGTGGTTGCGGGCAACCAGCTTTATGGCCGTTCCCTGCGGATGCTGTCGGACCAGCTTCCGCGTCTGGGGATCGAGGCGACCCTGGCCGACCCCACCGACGCCAGCGCGATCGAGGCGGCGCTGACCGACCAGACCCGCCTGATCCTGGTCGAGACCGTCTCGAACCCGACCCTGCGGGTGCCCGACCTTGAGGCGATCGCCGAACTGGCCCGTCGCCGCGGCGTGCTGCTGGCGGTCGATAACACCTTCACGACGCCGCTGGCCTACCGTGCGCTCGACGCAGGCGCGGATATCGTGATCCACTCGATCACCAAGCTGCTTTCAGGCCATTCGGACGCGATGCTTGGCTATGTCGCTGCCCGCGACCCCGAGCTGATGCGCGCCATGGAAGAAACCGCCGTCACCCTGGGCCTGACCGCCAGCCCCTTCGATTGCTGGCTGGCAGAGCGGGGCCTTCTGACTTTCGAGCTGCGTTATCGCCGGGCGTGCGAGAACGCGGCGAAACTGGCCGATTGTCTGGCCGATCTGCCCGGCGTGCGCCGGGTGCTTTACCCCGGTCGCTCCGACCACCCCGATCATCAGCGTGCCATGGCGCTTTTCGGCGGGCAGGGGGGCAACATGGTCAGCTTCGAGGTCGAGGGCGGTCGCGCCGCCGCCAACCGGCTGGTCGCGGCGGCGCCCGATCTGCCCTTCGCGCCGACCCTGGGCGACGTGGCGACGACACTGTCGCATCCGCCATCCTCCTCCCACCGGGCCCTGACGGCGGAGCGACGCGAGGCGCTTGGCATCTCCGAGGGGTTCTTCCGCGTTTCGGTGGGGATCGAGGAGGCCGATCAGCTGTGCGAGGAGCTGCGCCGCGCCGTTGCGGCCGCCGCGGGCTGAGCAATGAAAAAAGCGGCCCCATCCCGGCCGCCCTTCCTGCCCGTCCGTGAGCTGGGACCGGGCCTTCCAACGCGTGATCCGACCGGTTCAGTCGTGAAGCGCGCCCCTTGCCGACATCCCCGACACCGCCTCGGCGCCAACGGCCGGATAGGTGTAGAAGGTGCAGCGGACCGACGGACAGCTGTCGCGCACGTCGCGGGCGACCACCTCGCTGTCCAGCCGCGGCTCCACCCCCACCACCAGAACGCCGCCGTATCTTGCCGCTTCAAGGCGCCGTGCCACTTCGACCGCGTCGAAACCGTTGCGGATCGCGGGGGTGACTATGGTGCGGGGCGACAGTTCACGCAGGGCGCTGACGGTCAGGCTGCGGAAACTCATCAGCCGCACGTCCGCGGCGATCGAACCGGCCCGCATCCCCGCCCATTCACTTGCACCGCAGTCGTCCAGAAGGAATATGGTCTCGGGGTGAGGCAAGCCACGGAGGTTCGAACTGGCGGCCGGAATGGCCGAGGACAAATTCGCTGCACGCATTGTCTAACCCGTAAACAAAAAAGCAAAACCGGAACTCACATTACTGCAATACCAATCCGGCAGATATTTGACCAGTCCACAAAGATTGTGACGTAACGACTCAATTGATTAACATGCCCCGAACTGGGCGTGGCGAGGGATCCAAGTGATTGATAAGACGACGCAATCAATATTAAACGGACTTCCGCAACCGATAGTTGCAATAGGAGTCGACGAGCGGATCGCCTTTTTGAATCAGGAGGCGCGGGCCCTTTTCGGAGCCGGTGTCGAGGGGCGCCATTACGCAACCGCCATTCGTCAGCCCGCCTTGCTGGAGGCCATCGACCGGGTCGGTCGGGGAGGGGAGCCGGAGTTTGCGACACTCATGCGCTCGACCGGCGGCTCGGACCAGGCCTTCCGCGTTCACGTGGCGCCGTTCGAGGGGCGCGCGACCGACGGGCAGGCGCGGGCGCGGCCGCTGGTTCTGTCGTTCGAGGATGTCTCGCAGCAACGGGCGGCCGGCCAGATCCGGCGCGATTTCGTGGCCAACGTCAGCCACGAGCTGCGCACACCGCTGACTGCGCTCACCGGTTTCATCGACACGTTGCAGGGCGCCGCGCGCGATGACGCGGCGGCCCGGGACCGGTTCCTGGCGATCATGGCGCGCGAAGCGGGGCGGATGAACCGCCTGGTCGAGGACCTGCTGTCGCTGTCCCGGGTCGAGGCCGAGGAGAGGATGCGCCCGCTTGACCGGATCGATCTTGTGGCGCTGAGCCGTTCGGCCATGGCCAGCCTCCTGCCATTGGCCGAGGAAGCCGGAGCGCGGCTGGAGCTTGAGACGAGCCATGACAGCCTTGTCGTGCGGGGCGATGCCGATCAGCTGACGCAGGTCCTGCAGAATCTGGTCGAGAACGGGGTGAAATACGGCGCCCGGGGCGACAAGGACTCAGGGGCGAATGTGGTCACCATCCGCCTGGGCGTGATCGCGCATGAACCTGTCCTGCGCCAGGCCGGGGCCGTGATGGAGGTGGCCGACCGTGGCCCGGGCATCGACCCTCTGCATCTTCCGCGCCTGACGGAACGCTTTTACCGGGTCGACAGCCACCGCTCCCGCGAGATGGGGGGGACGGGTCTGGGCCTGGCCATCGTCAAGCATATCGTGAATCGCCATCGCGGACGGCTTCGCATCACGTCCGAGAAGGGGCAGGGCAGCCGCTTCACCGTCATCCTGCCGATGGAATGATCGGCGGGTTTCGACCCAAAACGGCCTTTCGGGGCGGAAAATCTCGGAAATGGCGGATTGTCATGAAACTGTTACGCTGGTGTCACAAAAGCATTGTGGACGCGCCCTATCTGGGCGTCATGGATGCTCGAGACAGGGCGTCCTGAGGAACCTGAATTGGAGCTTGACCGAATGACCCTCGTGAAACTGACCGCTACCGCGTTGGCCCTCGCGGCCGTCAGCGCAACCGCCGCCACCGCACGTGATCAGATCCGCATTGTCGGTTCGTCCACCGTCTTCCCGTTTTCGACCGCCGTGGCCGAGCAATTCGGCAAGACCACCGATTTCGCCACCCCGGTCGTCGAATCGACCGGCTCGGGCGGCGGCCTCAAGCTGTTCTGCTCGGGCGTCGGCACCGAGCATCCGGACATCACCAATGCCTCGCGCCGCATGAAGGAGAAGGAATTCAAACTCTGCGCCGACAATGGTGTGACCGAGGTTACCGAGGCCGTCGTCGGCTTTGACGGTATCGTCGTTGCCAACTCCAAGGACGGCCCCCGGTTCGAGCTGACCCGCGCCCAGCTGGTCGAAGCCCTGGCCGCCAACGGCCCACTGCCCACCAACTGGTCCGAGATCGACCCCTCGCTGCCCGCCATCAAGATCGAGGTTCTGGGCCCGCCGCCGTCCTCGGGCACCCGCGACGCCTTTGAAGAGCTGGTCATGCACGAGGGCTGCGAAGACACCGACAAGGTCGAGTGCGAAGGCGTCACTGTCCGTGAGGACGGTGTCTATGTCGAGGCTGGCGAGAACGACAACCTGATCGTCTCGAAGCTGGAAGCCAACCCCAACGCACTGGGCATCTTCGGCTTCTCGTTCCTTGACCAGAACGCCGACAAGATCCAGGGCGCCGTGGTCGACGGGGTCGAGCCGACCTTCGAGAACATCGCCGACGGCGAATACCCCGTGTCGCGCTCGCTCTACTTCTACATCAAGAACGCGCATGTGGGCGTGGTGCCGGGCCTGCAGGAATACGCCAACGAATTCCTCAGCGATGCCGCCTCGGGCGAAGAGGGCTACCTGATCGACAAGGGCCTGATCCCGCTGGCCGAGGACAAGCATGACGAAATCGCCGACAACGTCGCCAACCTGACCCCCATGACGGGGAACGAGTGGCAATAATTCGCGAAGACGGATAAACCGGCGCGGAATCACGTTCCGCGCCGGCACCCGACCGCCGGCACTACCGGCGGTCGTTCGACATTGAAGGCCCTGCAGTTGACGCAGGGAGAAGACGAAGGGGCAAAGGATGCTGGGCACAACATTCGTCGTCATTCTGGCATTGTCGGCGGGCTGGTATTTCCTTCTCAGACGTCGGGCCATGGCGGCCGCCGGTCCGCGGCTTGCGGACCTGCACTCGCGCCCCTCCTACCACGGCTTCTACGCCGCGCTGGGATCGTTCCTGGCCGGCACGGCGGTTTTGCTGGTGGTTGGCATCGGCTGGGGCCTGTGGAACGACATGCAGCTCCAGAACCAGATTGGTCAGGCCCTGCCGGAAAGCAGCGCGATCGAGCGTCAGCTGGTCCTGTCGGATGCCAAGGCCGTGGCCGACGGCGCGCTGCCCTCGCGCAGCGGCGAGCTGCGCAGCGCCGTGGCCGAGCGTCACGCCACCCTAGAGACTGCCCGCCAATGGGGCACCGCCGCACTGGCGCTGGCCGCCGCGCTGGCCTTCGGCCTGCTGGCCTGGCGTCGCAGCGACCGCGACTTCCGCGCCCGCAACCGCACCGAGCGGATGGTGACCATCGTCCTGTGGGCGACCGCCGCGATCGCCGTTCTGACGACGCTGGGCATCGTGCTGTCGCTGATCTTCGAGACGGCCAACTTCTTCTCCAACATCGGCTGGCGGATCGATAAATTCCTGTTCGGCACAACCTGGAGCCCGCTTTCCGGCGTTCAAAGCGGCCAGATGAATCCCGACAAGGTTGGGGCCGTGCCGCTCTTTGCGGGCACCTTCCTGATCACCCTGATCGCGATGATCGTGGCCGTGCCCATCGGCCTGATGGCCGCGATCTACCTGGCCGATTTCGCCTCTCCGCGAACCCGCTCGGTGGTCAAGCCGATGCTCGAGATCCTGGCCGGTATCCCGACGGTGGTTTACGGCTTCTTCGCCGCCATCACCGTGGCGCCCTTCATCCGCCAGTCCGGCGAGGCGCTTGGCATCTCGGTCGCCTCCGAAAGCGCGCTGGCGGCCGGTGTCGTGATGGGGATCATGATCATCCCCTTCATCTCGTCGCTCAGCGATGACGTCATCAACGCGGTTCCCCAATCCCTGCGCGACGGCTCCTACGGGCTGGGCGCCACCAAGGCCGAAACCATCCGCCAGGTGGTTCTGCCGTCGGCGCTGCCGGGGATCGTCTCGGCGGTGCTGCTGGGTGTCAGCCGCGCCGTGGGCGAGACGATGATCGTGGTGATGGCCGCAGGGCAGGGGGCGAACCTGACCCTGAACCCGCTGGAGGCCGTGACCACCGTGACCGTGCAGATCGTGATGCTGATCACCGGCGACACCGAGGCATCGACCGCCGCAGGACCGGCCTTTACCCTGGGCTTCACCCTGTTCTGCATCACGCTGCTGATGAATATCATCGCCCTGCGGATCGTCCGCCGCTACCGTGAACTTTATGACTGAGGCTGGACAGATGACCGATCAAGCCCCCGAACAAGCGACCGACCGCCCCGCGACCCCGCGCAGCGACATCCACGGCGGCCCCGAGGCCGCCCGCCGTCTGCGTGGCCGCCGCCGGGCCGAGACGCGCTTGCGGATCTATGGCCAGATGGCGATCGGGCTGGCGGCGCTGGCGCTGGTGGCGCTGTTGTGGTCGGTCGTCGGCAAGGCCTCCGGTGCGCTGACCGAACATTACGTCACCCTGCCGGTGACACTGGACGCCAAGGAACTGGGCCTGAAAGAGCCCGAGCCCACGCCGCAGCAGATCCTGCGGTCCGATTTCAACGGGTTGACCAAGGACACGCTGCGCGTGCGCTTTCCCACCGTGAAGGGTCGCAGCGAGAAGCGCGAGCTTTACGACCTGTTGTCCGGTGGCGCCAGTTTCGAGCTGGCCGAGATGGTCACCGCCAACCCGTCGCTGCTGGGTCAGACCATCGAATTCCGCTTTCTGGCCTCGGACGTGGCCGACCTTTACCTCAAGGGCGACTACGGCACGCTTGAGCCGATGGAGACAAGCGGCACGCTGACCGTGACCCTTGACGATGACGAGGCGACGCTGACCTCCAGCTCGGCGGAGGATTTCGCCTCGGTGCTGGGACAGGTGCGCGCCAGCCTGCTGGACCGCGCGGCCCGGCTTCAGCGACAGGCCGACCGCCAGCAGGCGGGCGTCGAGGCTTTCACCCGCCGGGCCGAGGCCGCCGAGGATGCCGAGACCCGCGAAAGCAATCAGGCTCTTGCCGCCGAACGCACCGCCAACCGCGACAAGCTTCTGGCCGAGGTTGCCGATCTGAAGACCCGCGCCGAGGGTGGCGATGCCGCCGAGGCGCTGAACGACGCCAACGACTCGCTTTTCGTGCGGCTGGGCGGCGGCTGGGTGCGGATCGAATCCCTGACCAGCCGCGCCGCGACCGGCGCCGTCATGGCCCCGCTGACCGAACTGGAGGGCGCGGGCGCGGGTCCGGTTGAGGTGGCGGACTGGCAGCTCATGCGCTCGACCGTGGCGGCCGAGGCGCGCAAGGTCTCGGACGCCCAGATCGTCTGGCTGGAGGACCTGCGCGAGAAGGGCGCCGTGGATCAGGTCTTCAACTGGCGCTTATTCAGCGCCTCGGACTCGCGCGAGCCCGAGCTTGCCGGCATCTGGGGGGCGGCCGTGGGCACCTTCTGGACCATGCTGGTGACCTTCGCGCTGGCCTTCCCCATCGGCGTTCTCTCGGCGATCTACCTTGAGGAATTCGCGCCGCGGAACCGCTGGACCGACTTCATCGAGGTCAACATCAACAACCTCGCCGCCGTGCCCTCGATCGTCTTCGGTCTGCTGGGCCTTGCGGTCTTTCTGGGCGTCTTCGGCGTGCCGCGATCGGCGCCACTGGCGGGCGGCATCGTGCTGGCCCTGATGACGCTGCCGACGGTGATCATCGCCAGTCGCGCCTCGATCCGGGCGGTGCCGCCCTCGATCCGCGACGCGGCGCTGGGGCTTGGCGCCTCAAGGTTGCAGACCTCGTTCCACCATGTGCTGCCCCTGGCGATGCCCGGCATCCTGACCGGCACGATCATCGGCATGGCCCAGGCCCTGGGCGAGACGGCACCGCTGATCCTGATCGGCATGGTGGCCTTCATCGTCGACGTGCCCGGCGGCATCACCGACAGCGCCACTGTGCTGCCGGTTCAGGTCTACCGCTGGTCGGATTTTCCCGAACGCGCCTTCGAGGCGCGGACCGCGGCGGCGATCTGCGTGCTGCTGGCGTTCCTGGTGGTGATGAATGCGCTGGCGGTGTTCCTGCGCCGCCGGTTCGAGCGTAGATGGTAAGGGGCAGGGCGATGAACGATCCGCGACAGATCTCAGCACAGACGGAGAAGGCTTTGGACTCCAACGACATCAAGATCAGGGCCCGCGACGTGCAGGTCTATTACGGCGACAACCACGCCATCAAGGACGTGGACGTGGACATCCTCGACAAGACGGTGACCGCGTTCATCGGCCCGTCGGGCTGTGGCAAGTCGACCTTCCTGCGCTGCATCAACCGGATGAACGACACCATCGACATCGCCCGGATCGAGGGCGAGATCCTGCTGGACGGGCAGGACATCTACGACCCCTCCATCGACCCGGTGCAGCTTCGGGCCAAGGTGGGCATGGTGTTCCAGAAACCCAACCCGTTCCCCAAGTCGATCTACGACAACATCGCCTATGGCCCGCGCATCCACGGTCTGGCCCGCAACCGCGCGGAACTGGACGAAATCGTCGAAAAATCCCTGCGCCGCGGCGCCATCTGGGACGAGGTCAAGGACCGGCTGGACGCGCCCGGCACCTCGCTTTCGGGCGGTCAGCAGCAGCGCCTGTGCATTGCCCGCGCCGTCGCGACCGAGCCTGAGGTCCTGCTGATGGACGAGCCGTGCTCGGCGCTGGACCCCATCGCCACCGCGCAGGTCGAGGAGCTGATCGACGAGCTTCGCGCGCGCTATTCGGTGGTGATCGTGACCCACTCGATGCAGCAGGCCGCCCGCGTCAGCCAGCGCACCGCCTTCTTCCACCTTGGAAACCTTGTGGAATACGGCCTGACCAGCGACATCTTCACCAATCCCCGCGACAGCCGCACCGAGAGCTACATCACCGGCCGGATCGGCTAAGGAGAGATCACAATGTCCGACAAAGCCCATATCGCCTCTGCCTTCGACCGCGACCTCGAGACCATTCAGGCACTCATCATGAAGATGGGCGGGCTGGTCGAGGCCGCGATCATGGACGCCGCCCGCTCGCTCGAGAACCGCGACGAAGATCTTGCCGACCAGGTGCGCCGCAATGACAAACTGATCGACGCTATGGAGGAAGAGATCAACGCCGAGGCCGTGCGCGTCATTGCCCTGCGCGCGCCCATGGGCAGCGACCTGCGCCTCGTGCTGTCGGTCATCAAGATCAGCGCCAACCTGGAACGTGTTGGCGACTATGCGAAAAACATGGGCAAGCGCACCTCCGCACTGGTCCAGATGGAGCAGATCGAAGGGGCAGGGGGTGCCCTGCGCCGGATGTCCAAGGCGGTCGAGCAGATGCTGCGCGATGTGCTTGATGCCTATATCCAGGGCGATGCCGCCTTGGCCGAGGATGTCCGCCAGCGCGACGCCGACGTCGACCAGATGTACACCGCGCTGTTCCGCCAGTTCGTGACCTACATGATCGAGGATCCGCGCAACATCACCTCGTGTATGCACCTGCATTTCATCGCCAAGAACATCGAGCGCATGGGCGATCATGTGACCTCGATCGCCGAACAGGTGGTCTTCATGGTGACCGGCGAGCTGCCGGACGAGGATCGCTCCAAGGGCGACCGCACCAGCTATGACCGGCTGACCGGGGATCTCTGATCGGGGGACCGAGCATGAGTGCCAACCCCGACCAGCCGCTGATCCTGGTGGTCGAGGACGAGGACGCGCAGCGCGAGGTCCTTGTCTACAACCTGACCGCCGAGGGCTACCGCGTGATCGCCGCCGCCGATGGTGACCAGGCGATGGAGCGTATCGCCGAGGAAACGCCCGACCTTCTGGTCCTGGACTGGATGATGCCGGGTCTGTCGGGGATCGAGATCTGCCGCCGCCTGAAGACCCGCGAGGCGACGGCCAACATGCCGATCATCATGCTGTCGGCGCGGTCCGAAGAGGCCGACCGCGTCCGCGGCCTTGAGACCGGCGCCGATGATTACGTGGTCAAACCCTTTTCGGTGGCCGAGTTGCTGGCACGGGTGCGCGCCAGCCTGCGGCGGGTGCGCCCGGCCTCGGTAGGGGGGCGGTTGACCTTCCAGGACATCGTGCTGGATTCCGAAACCCACAAGGTCACCCGCGCCGACAAACCGATCAAGCTTGGCCCGACCGAGTTTCGTCTGCTGGCCACCTTCATGGAGCGTCCAGGCCGCGTCTTCAGCCGCGATCAGTTGCTGGACCGTGTCTGGGGGCGCGACATCTACGTAGACAGCCGCACGGTGGACGTGCATGTCGGCCGTCTGCGCAAGGCCCTGGGTGAGCATGGCGGCGAGGATCCGTTGCGCACGGTGCGCGGCGCCGGATACGCCTTGGGCTGAGGGACCGTAAGAGCCCGCAGGACTTGGGTGAAGCGGTTTGCAGGGGCGAGTGCCACGCAAGCAAACCTAATACGTATAATTGGTATTATGTAAATAATGGATTAACGCGACGTTCTGTTGCGCCCCCATGTCACATAAGACCAAAGAACATCTGAAACCTTCCGCAAAGCCCTGAAACCATACTCAATCTATGGTAAACGGAAGCTTCTGCATGCGCTTGCGCGTCCTCAATAACCTTGCGACCGACCGCCGGCCGCAGCGCGGAGACCAAAGATGTCATCGATCCTGATCCTCAACGGACCCAACCTCAATCTCCTGGGCACTCGGCAGCCCGAAGTATACGGCGCCCACACCCTCGCGGATGTCGAAGCGCTGTGCCGCTCGGTCGCAAAGGATCTGGGCCTGACGGTCCGCTTTGCGCAGTCGAACCACGAAGGCGTCCTGATCGACGAGATCCACGCCTGCCGTGGCAAGGATGACGGCATCCTGCTCAACGCCGGCGCCTACACACACACGTCGATCGCCCTGATGGACGCGATCCGTTCGGCCGAGGTTCCCGTGGTCGAGGTTCACCTGTCGAACATCCATGCGCGGGAAAGCTACCGGCACCGGTCCTACATCGCGCCGGTCGCCGTCGGACAGATCGCCGGCTTCGGCATCCAAGGCTATGAGCTGGGCCTGCGGGCGCTGGCCGCCCATGGCAAGGAAGATGGGAAGGCTCCGGGCGGATGACATTCGACCACCTGCACCGCCTGCTGGATGCCCAGAGCCTCGAGGAGATCTGGGAAATCCATACCACGAAGATGGCCGAGTTCGGATTCGATCGTCTTCTCTATGGGTTTACGCGGTATTATTCAGGCAGATCCTACGGTGATCTCGACGACATCCTGACCCTGTCGAACCACCCGCGCGCCTATCTCGACGATTATCTTGGCAAACGGCTTTTCATGAGCGGCCCGGCGCTGCACCAGCTGACAGAAGGTTGTAGTGAGATCAGCTGGGGCCCGATCGAGGAGCGGTTTGCCAAGGGGCTGCTCACCGAGGCCGAGGCTGAGGTCTGGGAATTCAATCGTCGCTGGGACGCCAACGTGGGATATTCGCTGGGCTTTCAAGGCATCTCGACCCGGTCTGTGGGGGCACTCAGCCTCGCGGCGCGGCCCGGTCTGAGCCAGGACGAGATCGACGAGGTCTGGCAACGCGAAGGTCGCGACATCGTCCTGATGAACCGGGTCATGCACCTCAAGGTCAGCCAGATGCCCTACCAGGGTCACCGGCGCCCGCTGACACCCCGGCAGATCGAGGTGTTGGAATGGGTCGCCGACGGCAAGACCATGCAGGACATTGCCCAGATCGTCGGCCTGAAGGTCGCCACGGTCGAGAAGCACCTGCGCCTTGCGCGCGAAACGCTGGACGTGGAAACCACAGCCCAGGCGGTTGCCAAAGCCTCTATAATGAACCAGATTTTCGTCAGCCAACCCCACCGTCCCGCTGAGCCGGGCGAGGAGATTCGGGATCCAGGTCCGTTCGATGGTTTCACCGAGAGCGATCGGGGAAGATCCGAGGGCTGATTTCGGGGGAAACTCCCCTGCCCTCTGAAACTTTCTGTCTAGCATCGCTTCACGCAATAATTTTGCGGCCTGCAATTCGACTATACGAAAGAATAGGCAGCCCTATCCTTTCGAGGTAGGGAATCCCTGACTTTTGCCTCCTCCCCGAAAAGGGGACACTCTTTACCGTTCCGTGAGTGATGGCTTAGGCCATGGGACTGGCGACCTGGGGGTCTGAATTCATTTTAATCAGCAAGTCCAAGTCGTCCCGGTTTCGACCGGTATAAATTGCCGACAGGAAAATTCCGGTCCGGTCGGTGGTCGCAGAACGAACGGGAGGTTTCCGCGAGATCTGCACAAATGAAAGGGTGGCCGATTGGAATCCGGCCACCCTTTTGTATTTTGAGAATCTTGTCCGATATAAAAACGTAGATCAGGATCCGGCGGCGGGGCCGCCGGAGGTTGATCAGGCGTTCATCTTCGCGACTTCCTCGGCGAAGTTCTCGGCTTCCTTCTCGATCCCCTCGCCCACTTCCAGGCGCACGAAACCGGTGATCTCGACGCCGGCTTCCTTGGCGGCCTCGGCCACGGTCTGGTCGGGGTTGATGACGAAAGCCTGGCCCAGAAGGGTCACTTCGGAGAGGAACTTCTTCATGCGGCCTTCGATCATCTTCTCGATGACCTGCTCGGGCTTGCCGGATTCACGGGCCTGCTCGGTCAGGACGCTTTTCTCGCGCTCGACCAGGGCCTGGTCCAGGTCGGCTTCGCCCAGCGATGCGGGGTTGGCGGCGGCGACGTGCATTGCGATCTGACGGCCGATGCCGTTGTCGGTGCCGTTCATGGCGATCAGCACGCCGATCTTGCCCATGTTCTCGGCAGCTTGGTTGTGAACGTAGGCGGTGACGGTCTCACCGCTGATCTTGGCCATCCGGCGGATCGCCATGTTCTCGCCCACGGTTGCGATCTTGTCGGTCAGGATGTCCTCGACCTTCTTGCCGTTGATGTCGCTGGCCTTCAGCTCATCGACCGAACCGACCTTCAGGGCGGCTTTCGAGAAATCAGCGACCATCGCCTGGAAATCGGCGTTCTTGGCGACGAAGTCGGTCTCGGCGTTCACCTCGAGGGCGACGGCTTCGCCACCTTCGATAGCGACGGCGACCAGGCCCTCGGCGGCGGTACGGCCGGACTTCTTGGCGGCCTTCGCCAGACCCTTGGTCCGCAGCCAGTCGACGGCGGCTTCCATGTCGCCATTGTTCTCGGTCAGCGCCTTCTTGGCGTCCATCATGCCTGCGCCGGTGGTGTCGCGCAGCTCTTTTACCTGTGCAGCTGTGATCGCCATGTCATGGCTCCTTTGCAAATGGTTGGGGGCCGGACGGGGCGGTGCCCGTCCGGTCTGCAATCTGGGGAAGAAGGATCAGACCTTCTCGCCGGGCTCGCTGTTTTCCAGGTCGTAGGGCGCGTCCTTGGCGACGGCGTCGTCGGCCACGGTCTCCGAGGAGGCATTGCCAACCTCGACGCCTTCGCCCTCGGCGACGGCCTCTTCCTCGGGGGCCTCTTCCATGGCACCCAGGTCGAAACCAGCGGCGCCCATCTGGGCGGACATGCCGTCCAGGGCAGCGCGGCTGACCAGGTCACAGTAGAGAGCGATGGCGCGGGCCGCGTCATCGTTGCCGGGGATGATGTAGTCGACGCCATCGGGCGAGGCGTTGGTGTCGACGACGGCGACGACCGGAATGCCCAGCTTCTTGGCTTCGGCGATGGCCAGATCTTCCTTGTTCACGTCGATGACGAACAGCAGATCGGGAACGCCACCCATCTCGCGGATACCGCCAAGCGAGGCTTCCAGCTTGACCTGCTCGCGCTCCATGCCCAGACGCTCTTTCTTGGTCAGGCCTTCAACGCCGTTCTGCATCTGCTCGTCGATCGCCTTGAGGCGGTTGATCGAGTTCGACACGGTTTTCCAGTTGGTCAGCGTGCCGCCCAGCCAGCGGTGGTTCATGTAGTATTGTGCGCAACGCTCGGCGGCGTCTGCGACGGGCTTCTGGGCCTGACGCTTGGTGCCGACGAACAGGATGCGGCCGCCCTTGGCGACGGTGTCGCGCACGACCTGCAGGGCCTGATCCAGCATCGGGACGGTCTGCGTCAGGTCGAGAATGTGAATGCCGTTCTTGTCACCATAGATGAACTCGCCCATGCGGGGGTTCCAACGCTGGGTCTGGTGACCGAAGTGAACGCCAGCTTCAAGCAGCTGACGCATGGTGAAATCGGGGAGCGCCATGTCCAATATCCTTTTCCGGTTTGCGCCTCGGCAGATCCATCAAGGGCTGTTGCCCAACCGGCGGACCGTCCGGGATTTCTCCCCTTCCGGCCCAGGATCCACCTGTGAAGTGCCCGCGCATTAGGCCATCGCGGGGGAATGCGCAAGCCCCGACCGTGGCCCGACCCAAGATTTGCGCCTTCCTCCCCTTGCGCGGGCTGCCGCCACGGGTCATCCCTCGGGCATGACACGCGCATCCGATCCAATGCTTTGCGACATCCTGTGCCTGGGCGCCGCCCATTGGGACGTGATCGGCCACGGCACGGGCAATGTCGTGCGCGGCGCCGATCTGCCCGGTCGGGTAAAGCGGCGGCCGGGCGGCGTAGCGTTGAACCTGGCGCTGGCGATGAGCGAGGTGTCCGCGCGGTCTGTCGGGCTGCTGGCCGCAGTGGGCGATGATGCGGAGGGACAGGCCCTGGTCGCGCACTGCACCGCGCAAGGGATAACGACCGACGGAATCCTACGCCTAAGCGGCCACGCCACCGACAGCTATGTGGCGATCGAGGACCCGGACGGGCTTGTCTGCGCCATCGCCGATACCGGAACACAGCTTGCCGCCGGGACGCGCATCCTGGCCCCGCTGGAGCATGGCACGTTCAGCGGCGTCGCCGTGATCGACGGCAACCTCGCGCCCGAGGTGCTGTTGCGCGCGCTGGAGCATCTTGCGCTGGCGCGGATCTGTCTGGTTGCGGCATCGCCCGCCAAGGCGAGCCGCCTTGCCAATCTGACGGCGGCGGGCGCCCTGCCCCATGCCACGCTTTACGCCAATCTGGCCGAGGCCGCCGCCATCTGCGGCGAAACTTTCGACGACAGCACGGCGGCTGCCCGCGCGCTGGTCGGGGCCGGCTTTGGCCGCGCGGTCGTGACCGATGGGCCCCGGCTGGCGGCCGATTGCGCGGAAGGCCGGGAGACGGCCACCCTCTGCCCGCCGCCTTTCAGCGCGGGCGCCCGTGTCACCGGCGCGGGCGACCGGTTCGCGGCCGCCCATATCACCGCCGTGCTGGACGGGCGGGATCCGGTCCGGGCCCTGGGCCAGGCCATCGCCGCCGCAGGCCAGGTGACCGACCAGGCCCATGAAGCCTCAACCCATGTTACGGCCCCGACACTAAAGAAAGGTCGCACAGATGTCTGAACTGCCTCTCGAAATCCTGCCCGAGCTGCGCGAGGCGCTGCGTGACGGGCGCCCCGTTGTCGCGCTGGAAAGCACCATCATCACCCATGGCATGCCCCACCCCGACAATATCGAGACCGCCCGCCGGGTCGAGGATGCGGTAAGGGAGGCGGGCGCCCTGCCCGCCACCATCGCCATCATGGACGGACGCATCCACGTGGGCCTGGACGCCGAGCGGCTTGAACGGCTGGCGACCGCCCGGGACGCGCGCAAACTGTCACGCGCCGATCTCGCGGCCTGCCTTGCCCGGGGGGAGACCGGTTCCACCACCGTGGCGGCGACCATGATCTGCGCCCACCTGGCGGGGATCGAGGTTTTTGCCACCGGCGGCATCGGCGGGGTTCACCGGGGCGCCGAGGAAAGCTTCGACATCTCCGCCGACCTGCAAGAGCTGTCGCGCACCCCCGTCAGCGTTGTCTGCGCGGGGGCCAAGGCGATCCTGGACATCGACAAGACGCTGGAGGTGCTGGAGACCCTGGGCGTGCCCGTCATCACCCGCGGCTCGGACGCCTTTCCCGCCTTCTGGGCGCGGGACTCGGGCCGGCCCAGCCCCCTGCGCATGGACGACCCGGCCATGATCGCCCGCGCCCACCGCATGCGCGCGCGCCTCGGTCTCGGGGGCGGCCAGCTGATCGCCAACCCCATCCCCTCAGAGGCCGAGATCCCCATGTCGCGCATCGCCCCCCTGATCGAGCAGGCGGTCGAGGAGGCCCGGCGCGACGGCATCGCCGCCAAGTCCGTGACCCCGCACCTGCTGGGCCGGATCCTGGAGCTGACGGGGGGCGAGTCCCTCTCCGCGAATGTGGCACTGGTGCTGAACAATGCCCGTCTTGCCGCCGAAATCGCCAAAGCTCTGTGCGAAACGGAATAAAAGCGGCAAATCGGACCCGCGCGCGTTGGATTCCGCCCAGCCTTTGCTTAGGTTTGGCCCAGCATCAAGATCGGTAGCCCATGACCTCCCCAAACGACCTTTCCCCTGCGGACCCGCCCAAGCGTCGCGGCCCGCGCGCATTTGCCCGGCTGAGGGGCAATTTCCTGGCCGGTCTCATCGTCGTTGTGCCCGTCGCCCTGACCCTGTGGCTGATCTGGGCGGTGACCGGCTGGATCGACAGCTGGGTGCTGCCGCTGGTCCCGGCCAAGCTGGCACCCAAACAGTATATCGGCGTCGACCTGCGCGGCGTCGGCGTCGTGATCTTCCTGATCTTCACCGTCATCATCGGCTGGCTGGCCAAGGGGATCATGGGCCGCTCGCTGTTGGGACTGGGGGAAAGCATCGTCGACCGCATGCCGGTGGTCCGCTCGATCTACAACGGCGTCAAGCAGCTGGTCGAAACCGCGCTCAGTCAGGGCGAGGCCTCGTTCGACAAGGCCGTGCTGGTCCAATACCCGCGCGAGGGGCTGTGGGCGATCGCCTTCGTCTCCACCCCCGCCAAGGGCGAGATCGCGGCCAAGGCCCCGCCCGAGGGCGAGCTTCTGTCGGTCTTCCTGCCGACGACGCCGAACCCGACATCGGGCTTTCTGCTTTTCGTGCCACGCAGCAACGTCATCTTCCTCGACATGTCGGTCGAGGATGCGGCCAAGCTGGTGATCTCGGCGGGCCTGGTCTATCCGAACCCCAAGGATCCCACCAAGCCCTCGGTGCCCGCCTCCTCGCTGGGCACCCAGTTGACCGTCGATCCGTACGCCACGAAATGACCGGCGCGGTGGCCGGGCCCGCCCTGGCGGGTTTCCTGACCGGGCTGTCGCTGATCCTGGCGATCGGAGCGCAGAACGCTTTCGTGCTGCGTCAGGGGCTGATCGGGCGCCACGTCTTCTGGCTGTGCCTGCTGTGCGCCATGTCCGACGCGGTGCTGATCGCGCTGGGGGTGGCCGGGTTCGGCGCGGTCGCGGCCCTGTACCCCGCACTGCCCCGGATCATGGCGCTGGCAGGCGCCGCCTTCCTGCTGGTCTATGGCGCGCTGCGTCTGCGGGCGGCCTGGCAGGGCGGCGGCGCGCAGATGGTGGCCGAGGGCGGTCGCGGCCTGAAGGGCACGCTGCTGGTGGGCCTCGCGCTGACCTGGCTCAACCCCCATGTCTATCTGGATACGCTGGCGCTGATCGGCGCGGTCTCGACCGGCTTTGCGGAGGGGGCGCCGCGCCTGGCCTTTGGGGCCGGCGCGGTCGTCTCGTCCTTCGTCTTCTTCTTCTCGCTGGGCTTTGGGGCGCGGCTGCTGTCGCCCATCATGTCCCGCCCCGGCGCCTGGCGCATCATCGACGCGGGCATCGGCCTGGTGATGTGGGCGCTGGCGGCGGGGCTGCTGCGCGGGGCTCTGGCCGGCTGAGCCGTCAGCTCAAAGCGCCGTCCAGCCGCCGTCCAGGCTTATCGCGGTGCCGGTGATCTGGTCGGCCACCGCCGAGCACAGGAAGGCCGCGGTGCCCGCGATCTGCTCGACCGTGACGAATTCCTTCGAGGGCTGGCGCGCCAGCAGCACGTCGCGCACGACCGTCTCGCGGTCCATGCCGTATTCCTTCATCGTGTCCGGGATCTGTGCCTCGACCAGCGGGGTCAGAACGTAGCCCGGGCAAATGGCGTTGCAGGTGATCGCCTCCTCGGCCGTCTCGAGGGCCACGGTCTTCGACAGGCCCACCACCCCGTGTTTCGCCGCCACGTAGGCCGACTTGAACGGAGAGGCCGTCAGCCCGTGGGCCGAGGCGATGTTGATCACCCTGCCCCAACCCGCCTGCCGCATCAGCGGCAGCGCCGCCGCCGTGGTGTGAAAGGCGGCACTCAGGTTGATAGCGATGATCTGGTCCCATTTCTCGGACGGGAACCGGTCGATCGGGGCCACGTGCTGGACCCCGGCATTGTTGACCAGGATATCGCAACGCCCGGCCTTCTCGACCAGGGCGCGGCACTGGGCGGCGTCGCTCATGTCACCCTGGATATACCGCACCTGGCGCCCGGTCTCACTGGCGATCTCCTCGGCAAGGGCGTGGTCGGCCGCCGTGTCGGTGAAGGAATTCAGGACCAGATCGGCCCCCCGCTCCGCCAGCGCCCGGGCAACACCAAGTCCGATGCCCGAGGTCGATCCCGTAACCACCGCAAGCTTTCCGCCGAGTTCCATCGCATTTCCCTTCCGTGACGATTCGCGCCGCTGCGTCACCGGTTCTGGCGGTGGACGTGCGGCCCCTGGTTCGGGCAGAAGGAAGGGCATAAAAAAAACGCCCGCACAAGGCGGGCGTTAAGTTATTGAGGCAGGTTTCATACAGGCAAGAAACCTATCGAGCAGTGACACCTTTATACGCAACTCGCCGCTCAGGGCCAAGCTAAAAGTTTGAACACATTGAATTCACTGCGTAGGCTTGCCGCCAGTAAAACAAGGTAAGCGAGGGATTGTCGCCGATATGCTACCAAACCTTTTCCAATGGCTGAGCGGGGCCGGAGCCTTAATTTGTGGCGTTTTTGCGGCAAATGTCGCATGGGCCGAGCCGAGCCACGGCATCGCCATGTATGGAGAGCCCGAACTCCCGGCGGATTTCAGCGCACTTCCCTACGCCAACCCCGATGCCCCCAAGGGCGGACGTATCGTCATGGGCGAGGGCGGCGGCTTCGATTCGCTCAACCCCTACATCCTTAAAGGCACTGCCCCTTACGGTGTGCGGACCCACGTGGTCGAATCGCTGCTGGGCCGCAACTGGGACGAACCTTTCAGCCTTTACGGCCTCTTGGCCGAGACTGTTGAGACGCCCGAGGATCGGTCCTGGGTGGAATTCACCCTGCGCCCCGAGGCCCGGTTCTCCGACGGCTCGCCGGTCACGGTCGAGGACGTGATCTGGTCCTACAAGACCATCGGCACCGAGGGCTCGCCCCGCTACACCGGCTCGTGGTCCAACGTCGAAAGCATCGAACAGACGGGCGAGCGCAAGCTGCGCATCACCTTCAAGAACGACGACCGGGAACTGGCGCTGCTGATGGGCCTGCGCCCCGTCCTCAAGAAGGCCCAGTTCGACGGCCGCGACTTTGCCGAAAGCTCGCTTGAAAAGCTTGTCGGTTCGGGCCCCTACGTGATCGGCGACTTCGAGCCGGGCCGCTTCATCGTCTTCGAGCGGGACGAGGATTACTGGGGCAAGGACCTGCCCTTCATGCGCGGTCAGGCCAATATCGACGAGGTCCGCTATGATTACTTCGGCGACGGTAGCGTCATCTTCGAGGCCTTCAAAGCCGGCAACCTGACCACCTACCGCGAGTTCAACGAGGCCAAGTGGAACGCCTCCTACGACTTCCCGCGCGTTCGTTCGGGCGATGTGGTGAAATCGGTCTTCCCGCACAAGCGCCCCTCGGGGATGGTGGGTTTCGTGATGAACACCCGCAAGGACATGTTCCAGGACTGGCGCGTCCGCGATGCCCTCATCCACGCCTTCAACTTCGAGTTCATCAACGAGTCGCTCAACGGCGGCTCCAAGCCGCGGATCACCTCGTATTTCTCGAACTCGGTCCTGAGCATGGAGCCGGGCGCCGCGGGCCCCGAGGTCGCGGCCCTTCTGGAGCCCTTCCGCGACGAGCTTCTGCCCGGCGCGCTTGAGGGGTATACCCTTCCCGAAGGGGATGGCTCGGAAGCCAACCGGCGCAACATCCGCAAGGCGCTGAAGCTTTTCCAAGAGGCCGGCTATTCGGTCAAGGATGGCGTGATGACCGGCCCCGACGGCAAGCCCTTCACCTTCACCATCCTGCTTCAGCAGGGCGCGTCCGAAAACCGGGCCATCACCTCGATCTACATCGAGGCGCTGAAGCGTCTGGGCATCGACGCCAAGGTCGAGACGGTCGATGCGGCCCAGTACAAGGAACGCACCAACCTTTACGATTTCGACATGACCTATTTCCAGCGCGGCCTCTCGCTCAGCCCCGGAAACGAGCAGAAGCTCTATTGGGGCTCGCAGGGCGTCGAGGAGCCGGGCACGCGCAACTGGATGGGCATGAACTCCCCGGCGGCCGAAGCCATGATCGACCGCATGCTGACGGCGACCGACCGGTCGGATTTCCTGTCGGCGGTCAAGGCGCTGGACCGGATCCTGACGACCGGACGCTACGTCATCCCGATCTGGTATCGCGACGTATCGACCGTCGCCCATGTGAAGGAACTGAAATACCCTGAAAAGCTGCCGATGTATGGCGATTGGCTGGGCTTCCAGCCCGACGTCTGGTGGTACGAGGAAGACTGATCCGGCGGGCGGGCGCCCGGCGCCCGCCCCTCTCCGGCCCCTTGCGGGCCCTTTCGTCGGAACCTTTCACTCCCCGGCCCATTGAGGCGGTAGAAACACGAAAGGAACGCGACATGGACTGGACGTTGGTCAAGGACAACTGGCCCGCCTTCATCGAGGTGATCACCGCGCGGTGGCCTCGCACCACCCAGAACGACCTGATCGGGATCGACGGCGACCGCGCCCAATTCACCCGCTACCTCGCCGAGAAGCATGCCCTCACCCCCACCGAGGCCGAGGAAGAGATCGGCCTGTGGCTTGAAGGTCCGATCCCGGTGGATGTCGCCACCGACGAGCATCACGACAACCAGTCGATCACCGAAAGCGGGCGCCACATCCCCGAGGGCGAGGATGTCTATTCCGACGACCGCGAATTCGGCGACGACAACGTGGCCGAACCGCCGCTGGGCCGCGACTGACTCAGCGGGGCCAACGGCCCCTTATCCGGCGGCCTCGCCCCTCCCTCTCGTGGCCGCCGGACTTCGATCATTGCCCCAGGCTTGATGCTGCACACCCCTGCCCGCGCCCCGGTCTTGCACCCCGCGAAAGGCAGGCGTAGCAGAGGGGGCATGTCACAGACCGACCCCCTCTCGATCCACGCCGAGGCCCCGCCCGCGCCCGCGCCCCGCGCCTTCAATATGGCGGCCTACGTGCTGGCCCATGCCGATGACATGCCGGCGCGGCTGGCCCTGTCGGTGCTGGCTCCTGATGGTGGGTCCGAGGACTGGAATTACGATGATCTGCGCCGCGCCGTCCTGGGCACGGCAGGCGCGCTTCTGGCGCGCGGGTTTCAGGCCGGCGACCGGGTCCTGCTGCGGCTGGGCAACACGGTCGACTTCCCCATCTGCTACCTTGCCGCGCTTTCGGTCGACATCGTGCCGGTCCCCGTCTCGTCCCAGCTGACGGCGGCAGAGCTTGCCCCGATCCTGGACGAGATCGCGCCGGTCGCGATCCTGGCCGACAGCCGCCTGGCGCTGCCGCCCACCGACGGGCCCGTCCTGACCGAAGAGATGCTGCGCGAAATGCGGGGCGCCGATCCGGCGGTCCCGGTGATGGGCGATCCCGACCGGCTTGGCTACATCATCTATACTTCCGGCACCTCGGGCCGGCCGCGCGCCGTGATGCATGCCCACAGGGCCGTTTGGGCGCGGCGGATGATGCACGCCGACTGGTGCGGGTTGGGCCCCGACGACCGGCTGCTGCACGCAGGCGCCTTCAACTGGACCTACACCCTGGGCACGGGGCTGATGGACCCCTGGACCGTGGGGGCCACGGCCCTGATCCCTGCCGAAGGCACACCGATCACCGCCCTGCCCACGCTTCTTGCCCGCCACGGCGCCACGATCTTCGCCGCCGCCCCCGGCGTCTTCCGCAAGCTGTTGAAAGACGGCGGGCCGCTGGATCTGCCGGCGCTGCGCCACGGGCTTTCCGCGGGCGAGAAGCTGCCGCCCGCAACCGCCCGCGCCTGGCAACAGGCCACCGGCACCCCCATCTACGAGGCGCTGGGCATGTCCGAATGCTCCACCTTCATTTCGACCGGGCCCGAACGCCCCGCAGCGCCTGACAGTTCGGGCTTGCCCCAGCGTGGCCGCCGCGTCGCCGTGGTCGACGAGGCCGGACAACCCCTGCCCCGCCGCACCCCCGGCATCCTGGCGGTCGACCGGGACGACCCGGGCATGATGCTGGGCTACCTGGGTCAGCCCGCAGAGACCCGCGACCGTTTCCGGGGCCAGTGGTTCCTGACCGGCGACACGGTATTGATGGAGGATTGCGGCTCCGTGCGCTATCTGGGGCGGGACGACGACATGATGAACGCCGGCGGCTACCGCGTCTCGCCGCTTGAAGTCGAGGCCGCGATGAGCGCCCATCCCGCCATCCTTGAAGCCGCGGCGTTCGAGGCGCAGGTCCGGGCCGACGCCAGCGTCATCGCCCTGTGCTACACCTGCCCGCCCGACGTCGAGGCACCGGAGGACGACACCCTTGCCGCCTTTGCCGCCGAGCGGCTGGCGCGCTACAAATGCCCCCGCATCTTCCGGCGCATCGACACGATGCCGGTCAATGCGAACGGCAAGATCAATCGCCGCGCGTTGCGCGAAGACCGGAAGGCAAGCCAATGATAAAACTCGACATAATCTCCGACCCGGTCTGCCCGTGGTGCTACATCGGCAAGGCCAATCTGGACCGCGCGCTTGCCGCGGCCCCCGATCATCCCTTCGCCATCGAATGGCATCCCTTCCAGCTGAACCCGGAAATGCCGCCCCAAGGCATGGACCGGCGCGAGTATCTGGAAACCAAGTTCGGCGGGCGCGACGCGGCCGTTCAGGTCTATGGCCGCATCGAAGAGGCCGCCCGCGCTGCAGGTCTGGAAATCAACTTCGCCGCCATCAAGACCACGCCCAACACCATCAACGCCCATCGCCTGATCCACTGGGCCGGGATCGAGGGTCGCCAGACGGCAATCGTCTCGGCGCTGTTCAAGGCCTATTTCGTCGAGGGGCGCGACATCGGCGCCACCGACGTTCTGCTGGATATCGCAGAGCATTGCGGCATGGATCGTGCGATGGTGCAGACCCTGCTGGAGGGCGACGCCGATCTGGCCGAGACCCGCGCCCGCGACGCCCACACCCGCGAACGCGGCGTCACCGGCGTGCCGACCTTCGTGGTGGCCAATCAGCATGTCCTTCCGGGGGCGCAGCCGCCCGACCTCTGGGCGCGGGTGATCGAGGATATCACCCAGCAGCTCGCCGAGGCCAACGCGGCAGGCACCGATGATGGCAGCGCTAATGGGACCAACGGGGGGGCCGCGCCTGAAGGAACCGGCGCGTGACACCCGTCCCGCCCGGAGGTGGTCCGCTCACGCCGCTGCCGGACCCCGGTTCTGACGCAGCGCCGGGTGCAGTCGCTGGCGATCTGGATAAGCAAGCGCCGAAGCACGGCTCTTACCTCGAATTCGTTGTCATCATGGCGTTGCTCTTCTCGGCCATCGCCTTTGCAATCGACGCCATGCTGCCCGCCCTGCCCCTGATGGCGGACACCCTGACGCCCGAGGCCCCGAACCGCATTCAGTGGGTCATCTCAAGCTTCCTGCTGGGGATCGGCCTTGGCACCATCGTCACGGGGCCGCTTTCGGACGCGGTGGGCCGGCGGCCGGTGATCCTTGGCGGGTTGGTCGTCTATGCTTTGGCCGCGGTCCTTGCCGCGCTAAGCCAAAGCCTTGAAGCGATGCTAGCGGCCCGCGTTCTTCAGGGGCTTGGTGCCTCGGGCCCGCGGGTGGCGGTGATGGCGCTGGTGCGCGACCGGTTCTCGGGGCGCGACATGGCGCGCACGAGCTCCTTCATCATGAGCTTCTTCACGCTGGTCCCGGCCATTGCCCCCACGCTTGGTGCCGGGCTGATGGCGGCCTTCGGCTGGCGGGCGATCTTCGTAGCCTTCGTCATCTTCGCGCTGATCGCGGGCGTTTGGTTCATGGCGCGTCAGCCCGAGACCCTGCGCCCCGAGATGCGCCGCTCGCTCCATCCCGGGCCGATACTGGTTGCCTTGCGTGAGGTCCTGACCAACCGTCAGGCGCTGCTGACCACCCTGGCCCAGGCCCTGGCCTTTGCACTGCTTTACATAATTCTGGCCTCGTCTGCGCAGGTCTTCACGACCACCTTCGATGCCGCCGATACCTTTCCCTTCTGGTTCGGGGTGATGGCGCTGCTGTCGGCATTCTCGACCTTGCTGAACGCAGTGCTGGTGGGTCGGCTGGGGATGCGCAACATCGTCTCGGTGGTCTTTGCGATCCAGCTTGTCCTGTCGCTTGTGACCCTGTTGATGAACGGTCCGCTCTCCTGGCCCGAGGGGCTGGCTTTTCCGGCGTGGATCTTCTGGCAGACCTCGATCTTCTTCACCGCCGGCATGACGATTGGCAATCTCAACGCGTTGGCGATGGAGCCGCTGGGCCACATCGCGGGCACCGCGGCCTCGGCCATCGGGGCGTTTTCGACCATCGTCGGGGTGCTGCTGTCGGTGCCGGTGGCGGCCGCCTATGACGGCACGCCCTTCTGGCTGGCCTTCGGCGCGGTGCTGGTGGTGGGCAGCGGTCTGGCGCTGATCCGGGCGAGTTGAGGGGCGGCCTCAGGCCTTGCCGCCCCTCGCCACCGATTTGGAAGCTGTCTTGCCAGAAGGCTTGGCGGGCGCCGCCTTCTGGGCAAGATCGCGGGCGATGGCGAAGGCGCCCTTGATCTTCTCGGCGTCCTTGGTCCAGTCGCGCATGACCACGATCTTGTTGTCGCGCACCTTGGCCTGACCCTTCTGGTCGTGGACGAATTCCACCAGCCCCTGCGGGTTGGGGAAGTGGTCGTTGTGGAACTGGATCGTGACGCCCTTGGGGCCGCCGTCCAGCTTGGCGATGCCGGCGCGCTTGCACATGGCCTTGATCCGCACGATCAGCAACAGCGTGTTGACCTCGCGCGGGAGAGGGCCAAACCGGTCGATCATCTCGGCGGCAAAGCCCTCCAGCTCGACCTTGGTGGCCAGCGACGACAGCCTGCGGTAAAGCCCCAGCCGCACGTCGAGATCGGGCACATAGGCCTCGGGGATCAGGACCGGCACGCCCAGATTGATCTGGGGCGCCCACTGGTCGTCGGTCTGGCTCAGACCCTCGCCCTCGCCGGCCTTGATCTTGGCGATCGCCTCTTCCAGCATCTGCTGGTAAAGCTCATAGCCCACATCGCGCACGTGGCCCGACTGTTCCTCGCCCAGAAGGTTGCCTGCACCGCGAATGTCCAGATCCTGACTGGCCAGCGTGAAGCCCGCGCCCAGCGTGTCGAGCGAGCCCAGAACCCGCAGCCGTTTCTCGGCCGTGGCCGTGAGCTTGGCGCGGGGCTTGGTGGTCAGATAGGCATAGGCCCGCGTCTTGGACCGCCCGACCCGGCCCCGGATCTGGTAAAGCTGGGCCAGACCGAACATGTCGGCCCGGTGCACGATCATGGTGTTGGCGGTAGGAATATCCAGACCGGATTCCACGATCGTGGTCGCCAGCAGCACGTCATACTGCCCGTCGTAGAAGGCGTTCATCCGGTCATCCAGATCCCCCGCCGCAAGCTGGCCGTGGGCCACGACATAGCTGACCTCGGGGACCTGCTCGGTCAGGAAAGCCTCGATCTCGGGCAGGTCGGTCAGACGGGGCACGACAAAGAACGACTGCCCGCCGCGATAGCGTTCGCGCAGAAGCGCCTCGCGGATGGTGACGGTGTCGAACTCGCTGACATAGGTGCGGATCGACAGGCGATCGACGGGCGGCGTGCCGATGATCGACAGATCCCGCACCCCCGACAGCGACAGTTGCAGCGTGCGCGGGATGGGTGTGGCGGTCAGCGTCAGCACATGGATGTCCGAGCGCATCTCCTTCAGGCGTTCCTTGTGCTGGACGCCGAAATGCTGCTCTTCGTCGATGATCAGAAGGCCGAGGTTCTTGAACCGCACCCCCTTGGCCAGAAGCGCATGGGTGCCGATGGCGATGTCCACAGTGCCGCGCGATATGCCGTCGCGGGTGTCGGCGGCGTCCTTGGCGGAGACAAAGCGCGACAGCTGCCGCACCTCCATCGGGAAGCCGCGGAACCGGTCCGAGAAGCTTTTGGCGTGCTGACGCGCCAGCAGGGTCGTGGGGGCGATCACGGCGACCTGCATGCCGCTGGCGGCGGCGATGAAGGCCGCGCGCATGGCGACCTCGGTCTTGCCGAACCCCACGTCGCCACAGATCAGCCGGTCCATGGGCTGGCCGCTCGCCAGGTCCGCGACCACATCCATGATGGCGTTCTGCTGGTCGTCGGTTTCCTGATAGGGAAAGCGCGCGCTGAAGGCGTCCCACATGTCCTCGGGCGGCTCCAGCATGGGCGCCGTGCGCAGGGCGCGTTCCGCCGCAACCCGGATCAGCCGTTCGGCGACCTGGCGGATCCGCTCTTTCAGTTTGGCCTTCTTGGCCTGCCAGGCACCACCGCCCAGCTTGTCCAGCAACCCTTCCTCGTGGCCATAGCGGCTGAGCAGCTCGACGTTCTCGACCGGCAGGAACAGCCGGTCGCCGCCCGCGTATTCCAGCAGCAGGCATTCGTGGGGCGCACCCATGGCGGTGACGGTTTCAAGCCCGCGGTAGAGGCCGACGCCGTGGTCTACGTGCACCACCAGGTCACCCGGGCTGAGGCTTTGCGCCTCGGTCAGGAAGTTGTCGGCGCGCTTGCGCCGCTTGGCCGAACGGATCAGCCGGTCGCCCAGCACGTCTTGCTCCGAGATCACGGTCAGCCCGTCGGTCTGGAAGCCCGCTTCCAGCGGCCACACCGCCAGGTGGACGCCACCCGACTTGCGGCTGCCCGGGGTGGCGTCGCTGTCCGGCACGTCGCGGAAATCAGAGATCAGGCGCGTGTCGGCAAGCTCCTCATCCTCCAGCAGACCCTGAAGGCGTTCGCGCGCCCCCTCGGAATAGCTGGCGATGATGACCGGACCCGAGGCGCGGCGCGCCTTCACATGGGCGGCCAGCGCCTCGAACAAGTTGATGCTGTCCTGCTGACGCTCGGGCGCGAAGCTGCGGCCGATACGGCCGCCCGCGTCGATGACCCCGGGCCCCGTCGCCTGGGGCAGCACCGACAGGTCAAGCCGCCGGCGGGGACCCAATGCCCCGTCGAACGCCCCCTCGTCCAGATACAGCAACCCCGGCGGGGCGGGTTTGTAGACCGAGTCCAGGCGCGCCTTCTTGACCAGCGCCTCGCGGCGGTTGTCATATTGGTCGGCGATGGTTTCCCAACGGGCCAGCCGGATCGCCGTGGTCTGGTCGTCCAGCACGACCGGCGCCCCCGGAAGATAGTCGAACAGCGTCTCAAGCCGCTCATGGAAGAAGGGCAGCCAATGTTCGATACCCTGGTGCTTGCGCCCCGCGCTCACCGCCTCGTAAAGCGGATCGTCGGTGCCGGCGGCGCCGAACTCGGTGCGGTAGCTCTGGCGGAACCGGGCGATGGCCTCGTCATCCAGAATGACCTCGGAAACGGGCGCCAACTCGACCGCGTCCAGCTTCTCGGTTGTCATCTGGGTCGCGGGATCGAACCTGCGCGCCCCGTCCAGAACATCGCCGAACAGGTCAAGGCGCACCGGCCCGTCCTGTCCCGGCGGGTAGATGTCGATGATGCCGCCGCGCACGGCATAGTCGCCCGGCTCGGTCACGGTGGGCGATTGGGTAAAGCCCATGCGCACCAGGAACTGGCGCAACTGTTCCTCGTCGATCCGCTCGCCCACCCGGGCGGCGAAGCTGGCACCGCGCAACACCTCGCGGGCCGGCAGCCGCTGGGTCACGGCGTTGACCGTGGTCAGCAGCACGAAGCGCCCCGTGAACCCGGCCGCCAGCGCCGCCAGCGTGGCCATCCGTGCCGCCGAGACATCGGCGTTGGGCGACACGCGGTCGAAGGGCAGGCAATCCCAGGCCGGGAAGGTCAGCGCGACCACATTGGGATCGAAGAAGGCCAGCGCCGCGCGCATCGCCTCAAGCCGGCGGTCGTCGCGGGCGACATGGATCACCGGGCCGCCGGCGCGCTCCAGCTCCCGCAGGACGATCTTTGCGTCGAAGCCCTCGGGCGCGCCGCTGACGGTTATGTGGTCTTTGCTGGACATGGCTGGCGAAGTACCGCCTTTCGGGGCGAAGTCAACCGGCCAGGGGCCCCAGGCGCAGGTTCTGGAACATACCCCACATGGAGGTGATGAAGATCGCGTTCATGCCGATGACCTGGGTCCAGAACCGGTGCCAGCGCAGAACGGGAAAAAGCGCCTCGTCGCGGATGTCGCGGCTGGCGATGCGCGAGGCGGTGCGCATCGACAGCGCCCCCACCAGCACCAGCGGGCAGAACAGCAGGAAAAGCGCCTGGCACAGCTCGACCCCGTAGCCAAATCCAAGGGCCGCCAGCATGGTCAGCGCGAAAAAGACGATGCCCACCAGGACCGCCCCCGCCTCCCGGGCGATATAGAGCAGCCGGCGCACGTAGATCCCCACCAACGCGTTCAAATCGTCCATTGCCCGACCGCCCTGGCGCTTGGCCCGCGTGACCATGTCGTAGGGGACGCCCAGAACCCAGTGACTGGCCGTTGACCAGATCACCGCCAGCACGATCCAGAACCACAGGTTCGAAAAGGAACGCATGTCGATCAATTCGAATATGGTGGCAAAAGCATCCATGGGCGACATCCGCTGGCAGTGAGGTTGGCGAAGACTATCCGCCGGGATCGGGGATTCCTACCCTTGAGATGCCCCCCGAACCGTGCGATTTCGGCATGAGGCCAAGAAGGATCACCCCATGCAACCCGTCACCGCCCCTTTTCCCGCATCCCGCCCCCGCCGCCTGCGCCGCACCGGCGCGATCCGCGACCTGGTGCGCGAGACGCGGCTTGCCACGGGCGACCTGATCTGGCCCCTCTTCGTGCGCGACGGCGAGGGGATAGAGGAGCCGGTGGCCTCGCTGCCGGGGGTGAGCCGGCTGTCGATCGACCGGCTGGTCGATGCCGCCGCCACGGCCCGCGACCTCGGGATCCCGGCGATCTGCCTTTTTCCCTACACCGACCCGGCCCTCAAGACCGAGACCTGCGAAGAGGCGTGGAACCCCGACAACCTGTCCAACCGCGCCATCCGCGCCATCAAGAAGGCGGTCCCCGAGATCGCGGTGATGACCGACATCGCCCTTGATCCCTACAACGCCAACGGCCACGACGGGATCGTGCGCGATGGCGTCATCGTCAACGACGAGACGGTCGAGGCGCTGGTGCGCATGGCCCTGGCCCAGGCCGAGGCGGGCGCCGACATCCTGGGTCCCTCGGACATGATGGACGGGCGGATCGGCGCGATGCGCGCGGCCCTCGAGGAGGCCGGGCACAACGACATCTCGATCCTGTCCTATTCCGCCAAGTTCGCCTCTGGGTTCTACGGGCCGTTCCGGGACGCGGTCGGCGCCAGCGGCGCGCTGAAGGGCGACAAGTCCACCTACCAGATCGACCCGGCCAACGCCGACGAGGCGATGCGCATGATCGCCCGCGATCTGGCCGAGGGTGCGGACATGGTCATGGTCAAGCCGGGCATGCCCTACCTCGACATCTGCCGCCGCGCCAAGGACCGCTTCGGCGCGCCGACCTTCGCCTACCAGGTCTCGGGCGAATACGCGATGATCGAGGGGGCGGCGCGCCAGGGATGGATCGACGGGGACAAGGTGATGATGGAAAGCCTGCTGGCGTTCAAGCGCGCCGGTTGCGACGGCATCCTGACCTATTTCGCCCCCCGCGCCGCCCGCATGCTGGCCGAGACCCGCCAATAGCCGCGCATCCGCCCCGGTGGGGCGCGCAGAAGGTGACAGGCCCGCACGGGTCGGATATAACGCAGGCGACCGCCCGGATAAGGGCGGCAGAGCAGATCGAGGGCACAGACATGAGCAGCATTATCCGCCAAGGCACCCGTGAGGGCGTTCACGGTTCGACCGGCACCGAGGCCGGGCGCAACACCCGCCGGGGCTTTCTGATCGGCGCGGGCGCCCTGACGATGACGACCGCCGCCTGCGGCAACGGCGTCGCCAGCCGGGGACCGGCGGCGGCGGACGCGCGGGTCGATGCCGCGCTGAACTACATGTACCGCACCGTTCCCGGCACCGAGGAGCTGTCGCGCAAGGCGGCCGGCGTGCTGGTGATGCCGCTCATCACCAAGGCCGGTTTCGGCGTCGGCGGCAGCTACGGGCGCGGCGCGCTGCGCATCAACGACGTGACGGTGGACTATTATTCGGCCACCCAGGCCACGCTGGGCCTTCAGATCGGCGCCCAGCAATATGCCCACGCACTGTTCTTCATGACGCCCGAGGCGTTGCGGGAATTCCGCCGCTCCCCCGGCTGGGCCGTGGGCGCGGACGTGGAATACGTGGTCAGCAACCGGGGCAACAACCTGGGCGTCGAGACGACGACCGTGCTCGACCCGGTGATCGCCGTCGTCTTCGGACAATCGGGCCTGCTGGCCGGCGCCACCATCGAAGGCACCAAGTACAACCGCATCATTCCCTGAGGCTTTCACGTCCCGGGAAACGCAAAAGGGCGGGCCATGTGGCCCGACCTTCGCGTCTTTGGGTGGCGGTAGGCGCTTAGCCGTCGATCCCATTGAGCCGGCGGATCAGGCTCGAGGTGTCCCAGCGCCCGCCGCCCATCTTCTGCACGTCCTTGTAGAACTGATCGACCAGCGCCGTGACCGGCAGGCTGGCGCCGTTGTTGTCGGCCTCGTCCAGGCAGATCCCCAGATCCTTGCGCATCCAGTCGACGGCGAAGCCATGTTCGAACTTGTCGTCCAGCATCGTCTCGTAACGGTTCGCCATCTGCCACGATCCGGCAGCCCCCCCGGCGATCACGTCGACCACGGCGCGCCCGTCCAGACCGGCCTTCTGGGCGAAATGCAGCCCCTCGGACAGGCCCTGAACCAGGCCGGCGATGCAGATCTGGTTGACCATCTTGGTCAGCTGGCCCGCGCCGCTGTCACCCATCCGCCGGCACAGCTTGGCATAGGCGTCGATCACCGGCTCGGCCCGGTCGAAGGCCGCCTGGTCGCCGCCGCACATCACGACCAATGCGCCGTTCTCGGCCCCCGCCTGGCCACCCGACACGGGTGCATCGACAAAGCAAAGCCCCGCCTTCTCGGCCACCGCAGAAAGCTCGCGCGTGACCTCGGCGGAAACGGTGGTGTGGTCGACGAAGACCGCCCCCGGCTCCATCGCCCCAAGCGCCCCGTCGTCGCCCAGACAAATGCCGCGCAGATCGTCGTCATTGCCGACGCAGGCCATCACCAGCTCGGCGCCGCGGGCGGCCTCGGCAGGGGTGGCGGCGGCGCGGCCGCCATGCTCGGACGCCCATTTCTCGGCCTTCGCGGCCGTGCGGTTATAGACCGTCACCTCATGCCCGGCCTTGGCCAGATGCCCCGCCATCGGATACCCCATGACCCCGAGTCCGAGGAATGCCACTTTCGCCATCTTGCCCTCCCGCAATTGCGCTTGTTTCGCTTTGTCCTTAACAAACGAATTCGAGGCAACGGTCAACCGGACAGGACGGGCGCACAGGCATGGCACTGGCATTTCGCTGGCTTTTAAGGATATTCGTCGCGCTGGTGGTGCTGGCGGTGCTTGCGTTGTCGCTTGTCTACTATTTCGCCTCGCGCTCGCTGCCCGACTATACGGCGGAATATCGCGTGCGCGGCGCCGAGCAGCGGATCGAGATCATCCGCGACAATGCCAATATCCCCCACATCATGGCCAAGACCGACGAGGATGCGTTCTTTGGCCTCGGGCTGGTCCATGCCCAGGACCGCCTGTGGCAGATGACCCTGCGCCGCCGCCGTGCCCAGGGCCGCATGTCCGAGGTCTTCGGAGAGCGGATGCTGCCCACCGACGAGCTGATGCGCCGGCTGGACCTCTACCGGCTGTCGGTCCGCTCGTTCCAGGCGATGGAGGCCGAGGACCGCGCCGCGCTTGAGGCCTACTCCCGCGGCGTCAACGCATGGATTGACATCGTCAACCGCGATGCGATGGGACGGGGCGCGCCCGAATTCTTCATGTTCTCCAACGCCATCGCCCCGTGGCAGCCGGCCGACTCCATCGCCATCGGCAAGCTGCTGGCCTTCGAGACGACAGACCAGATCCGGGCCGAGGTCCTGCGCGCGCAGGTTTCGCTGCGCCTGGACGAGCCGCGCCTGCGCGACATCCTGCCCGAGCCCAGCGGCCCGGCCCTGGCCACCTTGCCGCCCGTGACCGACGGCGGCCCGACCAGTCCCCGCCGGCGTGCGGCCCTGGCCGCACAGTCCGGCGCGCGCCAAAGCGCCGACAGCGCGGATGAGCCGGGGCTTGCCCTGGCCGGTGCCTCGAACGCCTGGGCCGCCGCGCCCAGCCGCGCCGCCAGCGGCGCCAGCCTGCTGGCGAACGACCCCCACAACCGGCTGACCGCCCCGACCCAGTGGTACCTGGCACGGCTTGAGCTGGAGAGCGGCGGCGTCATCGGCGCGACCATGCCAGGCATGCCCCAGGTCATGGCCGGGCGCAGCGACCGGCTGGGCTGGGGCATCACCTCGGCCTTCGCGGACGACCTGGATCTGTTCGTAGAGCGGCTGGATCCGGCCAATTCGCGCCGCTACGAGACCGAGGAAGGGTTCGTCCCCTTCCGCACCGAAAGCGCGGTCATCCGGGTCAAGGACGCGGCCCCGGTCACGATCACCCTGCGCTGGACCCGCAACGGCCCCGTCCTTCCGGGCAACCATTTCGACCTGAACAGCGTGACCCCCCCGGGCCATGTCATCGCCTTGTCCTGGACCGGGCTCAGCGATCGCGACACCACGATCGCGGGCTTCCGCGCGCTGATGAAATCGCGCACCACAGGCCAGGCGCTGAAGGCCGGCGAGCGTTTCGTAGCCCCCGCCTGGAACCTGGTTCTTGCCGACCGGCGCGGCATCGCGATGCAGACCGTGGGTGCCCTCCCCGAACGCTCGGACGAGCAGCAGGGCGAGGGGCGGCTGCCGACGCCCGGGCGTTTGGCCAGCAGCCCCTGGCGCGGCACCCTGCCCTACGCGGACAATCCCGGCTTCTCGGACCCCGAAGGCGGGATCGTCGGCAACACCAACAACCGCATGGTCGACCGTCCCTTCCCCCGCAACGTCAGCGGCAACTGGGGCGACATGCTTAGGATCCAGCGGTGGCGCCGGCTGATGCAAAGCCGTGGCGTCCACACCCGCGAAAGCTTCATCGAGGCGCAGCTTGATACCGTCAGCAACGCCGCCCGCACGGTGCTGCCGCTGATCGCGCGCAACCTGTGGTTCACCGGCACCGCCCCCGCCCAGGGCACGCCCGAGCGCAAGCGCCAGACCGCGCTGGAGCTTCTGGCCAACTGGAACGGCGAGATGAACGAGCACCTGCCCGAGCCGCTGATCTACGCCGCCTGGGCACGCAACCTGCAGCACCTTCTGATCCGCGACGAGCTGGGCGAGGTCGCCGACCGGCTGGCCCGGGTCGACCCGGTCTTCATCGAGCGGGTCTTCCGCGACATCGAAGGGGCGGGCGTCTGGTGCGACGTGGTCCAGTCGGCCGTTGTCGAAACCTGCACCGACATCTCCCGCGCCGCCCTCGACACCGCCATCGTCGAGCTGGAGGAGACCCACGGCGCCGGGCTGGAAAGCCTGCGCTGGGGCGACGCCCATCTGGCCGAGCATCGCCACCCGATCCTGGGCGACATCCCGTTGCTGTCGTGGTTCGTCAACATCCGCCAGTCGACAAGCGGCGGCGATCACACGTTGCAGCGGGGCCTGACGGCCGCCACGGGCAAGATGCCCTATGCCAACATCCAGGCAGCGGGCTATCGCGGGGTCTATGACTTTGCCGATCCCGACAGTTCGGTCTTCGTCACCGCCACCGGCCAGTCGGGCCACCCGCTCAGCCGCTTCTACGACAACCTCGGCGACCTGTGGCGGCGGGGGGAATACACGCCCATGAGCTTGGACATCGGCCTGGCCGCCGCCGCCGCCGTCGGACACACGGTCCTGCTGCCTGCGGCACAGCCACGCTAAGCCACACGCCCGGCGGAGTGCAACCTGCCGGGCGTGTGCTTCACGGGATCATTGGGAAACGTCCGGCCAAGACCGGATCAGAGGGCGGAGAACTGCTGTTTCTGACGCTCGGTCCAGTAGACCCGCATCTCGTAGCCGTCCTCGACCTGACGGTCCTCCTCGACGACGCCCTGCTCGAACAGCCAGGCGCGGCGTCGCCCCTCGGAAAAGCCCAAGGTCAGGGTCTCGCGCGTGCGGGGGGCCGCCAGCATGTCCGCGATACGGCCATAAAGCGCCTCGATCCCCTCGCCCGTCAGCGCCGAAAGCGCCAGCACGCCCGGATCACGCTCGGCCGTGGCAAGGACCGGGTCGCGGGCCTCGGCGGGCAGCGCGTCGATCTTGTTCCAGACCTCCAGCAGCGGTGCCTGATCGTCGATCCCCATGTCGGCCAGGATATGGCGCACGTCGGCGGCCTGCTCCTCGGACTGGGGATGGGCGATGTCGCGGACATGCACGACCAGATCGGCGTCCAGCACCTCTTCCAGCGTGGCGCGGAAGGCGGCGACCAGCTCGGTCGGCAGGTCCGAGATGAAGCCCACCGTGTCCGACAGGATCACCCGCGGGCCCGAAGGCAGCTCCACCGCACGCATGGTCGGGTCAAGCGTCGCAAACAGCATGTCCTCGGCCATCACCTCGGCGCCGGTCATGCGGTTGAAAAGCGTGGATTTTCCGGCGTTGGTGTAGCCGACCAGAGCCACGATCGGAAACGGCACCTTCTTGCGCGCGTCGCGGTGCAGCGCGCGGGTCTTGACGACCTTGTCGAGTTGCCGGCGCAGGCGCACCATGGCGTCGTCGATCGCCCGGCGGTCCGCCTCGATCTGGGTTTCGCCGGGGCCGCCGACAAAGCCGAGGCCGCCGCGCTGACGCTCGAGGTGGGTCCAGGCGCGGACCAGGCGCGTGCGCTGGTAACTCAGCGCCGCCATCTCGACCTGAAGCACACCTTCACGGGTGCGGGCGCGGTCCGAGAAGATCTCGAGGATCAGGCCAGTTCGGTCGAGGATCTTGACCTTCCACGCCTTCTCGAGGTTGCGCTGCTGGACGGGGGTGACGGGGCCGTCGATCAGGACAAGATCGACCTCGGCCTCTTCGAAGCGTTTGGCCAGCTCCTCGATCTTGCCGCTGCCAAACAGCAGGCCGGCGCGGGCCTTCGGAAGGGCCACGACCTCCTTGCCCACGACTTCGAGCCCCGGGAGGGCATCCCCCAGGGCGGCAGCCTCGTCCAGAGCGGCCAGCGCCTGTCGACGCTGCCGGTCATTGCGGATGTCGGGATGGATGACCCAGGCGCGGGTGACCGGCGCGTCGGTCGAGAACGGAGTGCTCAATCGTCCCCGTCGTAGAGATTGATCGGCTGGGCCGGCATGATGGTCGAAATCGCGTGCTTGTAGACAAGCTGGGACTGACCGTCGCGGCGCAACAGAACACAGAAATTATCGAACCAGGTAATGACGCCCTGCAGCTTGACCCCGTTGATGAGGAAAATGGTTACCGGGACCTTGGTCTTTCTGACGTGGTTTAAAAATGTATCTTGCAAGTTTTGTTTGTCCGCAGCCATTACATTTAGCCTTTTATTGTTAAAGCGGCCCTCCGACCGCTTTTCTTGTCGCCAGAGTATGTCTTGGCTTCACAACATATTCCAGCCCCAATCGGGCGAATTTCGCCTGTTATTGCTTACGCTTGCGTCAAGAGCGCCAGAAGTCCGGATTGAGCAGGGCGATGATGGCAAGGGTCTCCAGCCGCCCCAGGACCATGGCTCCCATCAGGATGAACTTGGCCGCGTCAGGCAATGTCGCGTAGGCAATCGGCGCCTGGGAGGCCACCTGGGCGATGGGCCCCGTCGTGGAAAGCGAGGCGATGGTCAGCACCATCGCCGGCTCGAACCCCAGCCCGGTCAGCGTCAGCGCCGTCATGATCAACGCGATCGACAGCGCGAAAAGCATGAAAAAGATCCAGGCGATATAGGCGCCCTGGCGACGGATGGAACGACCGGCGCGCCCTGCCCCGCCCACGGAGGAGGGGTGAACAAGTTTCTCCAACTCCCTGACACCGTGAGAATAAAGCGCGTAGACCCGCAACAGCTTGACGCCGCCCGCGGTGGTGGCCACCCCGCCCCCGACCAGCGCCAGGCCCATCAGGATCAGACCCGGTGTCTGCAAGCCCGACCAGTTCTGCGCCGCGTCCCAGTCAGCTGACACAAAGCCGGTGGTGCTGAGGAACGAGACCACGGTGAAGAACGCCCCCCAGAGCGACCGCAGCGCCCCTTCGGTGTTGGACAGGTCGTCCACCTCGATGGCGCCGTACCAGTGGCGCAGGAACAGCGCGACCGGCAGCGCCGCCGCGACCACGGCCGCCAGACGCAGTTCCGGGTCGTCGCGCAAATGGGCCAGCTTGCCGCTGCGCCGTTCGCTGGCGAAGGTCTGCCGCGACAAGGCGAAGATGAAGAAGACCGCGATCACGAACTCGGGCAGGAAGCCCGCCTCGACCACGCCGCCGGGGGGCATGATGCCGCTGGTCGACATGGTAGCCATCGCCGCCATCACCGAGAAATAGGGATCGCCCCCGGCCACGATCAGCAAGATCCACAGGGCCACCGTCAGCGACGAGTAAAGCGGCAGCAGGGTCTGGGTGAAGCGCACAAGCCGCTCGGTCGGGTCGGCGACATGGCTGATCTGGCGCATGGAGGTGGTCTGGCCCGCCTGGCGCAGGGATGTCACCTCGAACCCGCCCAGGTTCAGCGGCGCCAGGATCGCCGTGGCCGCCAGCCAGATCAGGAATCCGCCCATCCAGCCCACAAGCCCGCGCCACAGGTGGACCGCGTCGGGCACCGTGGCGGAGGGCTGAAATATGGTCGCGCCGGTCGTCGTCAGCGACGAGAGCATCTCGAAATAGACGTTCACGAACCGCAGGTTGGGGACCGCTTCGGACATGGGCACCGCCAGCACCAGCGGCAGCAGGGTGAAGCTGCCCAGAAGCGACAGCAGATGGCTGCGCGCGGCGCTGGACTGGGGGTAGTTGGCCGTTGCCAGCCCGATCAGCCCGGTGACGATCAGGAAAAGCGTGCCGAAGTAGAAATAGACGCGCGAGGTCGTGTAATCCGTCTGCGCCAGCGCGAATAGCGAGGGGATGAACATCGCCACGGCACCGATCCCCATGAGAAGGACGATGACCGGCAGGTTGAACAGGACCCGCATGGCCTAGAAGAAGTCCACAGAGACCTGCAACAGCCGTTCGACCTCGGGCACGTCTTCGGTCAGGGCGAAGAGGACGATGATGTCCCCCTCCTCGATCTTGGTGGTCGCCGTCGGGCGGATCACCTTGTCGCCCTTGCGCACCGCACCGACCAGCGCCCCTTCCGGGAAATCGATCTCGCGGATCATGCGGCCGGCGATGGGCGAGGTCGACAGGACCTGCGCCTCGATCACCTCGGCCTCGGCGTCGCCGATGGAGTAGATCGCGCGCACCCGCCCGTGGCGGATATGCTTGAGGATCGACGACACGGTGGTCGAGCGCGGGTTGATGTAGGCGTCGATGTTCATCGGCTCCAGCAGCGGCACCAGCGTCGGGTCGTTGATGAGCACGATGGCCATGGGGCAGCCCGCCGCCTTGGCGCGCACGGCCGCCAGCAGGTTGGTCTTGTCGTCGTCGGTCACGGCCAGGATGGCGTCGGCGCGCGAGATGTTGGCCTCTTCCAGCAATTCGCGATCCAGGCCGTCGCCGTTGAGAACGATTGTCCGCTCCAGCTCGTCGGCGGCACGCTCGGCGCTGGCGCGGTTACGCTCGATCACCTTGACGCGGACCCGGTCGGTCTGGGTCTCAAGCGAGCGGGCCACCGACAGGCCGACGTTGCCGCCGCCCACGATCACCACCCGCTCCTGCTTGCGGCTGGACTTGCCGAAGATCTCCAGCGTGCGCGAGACATCCTCGACATGGGCGATCAGGTAGATCTGGTCGCCCGGGAACAGCTGATCCCCCGGCTCGGGCGCGAAAAGGTTGCCCTTGCGCCGGATGCCCACGACGATGGCCCGCAGGGTCGAGAAAAGCTCAGAAAGCTGCTTCAGCGGCGTGTTCACCACCGGGCAGTTTTCCTCAAGCAGGATGCCCAGAAGCTGCGCATCGCCTTCAAGGAAGCTTTCGGTGTCGAAGGCCGCAGGCGCGTTCAACCGGCGCAGGGCGGCCTCGGCGACCTCGCGCTCGGGGCTGATCACCACGTCGATGGGCATATGCTCGCGGCGGTAGAGGTCCGAGTAGATCGCCGTCAGGTAGCTTTGGCTGCGCAGACGGGCGATCTTGCGGGTGATCGCGAAGACCGAATGGGCCACCTGGCAGGTGACCATGTTGACCTCGTCCGAGTGGGTGGCGGCGATGATCATGTCGGCGTCGCGCGCACCTGCGCGGTCCAGCACCTCGGGATAGGAGGCGAAGCCGGCGATGCCCTGCACGTCCAGCGTGTCGGTGGCCCGGCGCACGAGGTCGGGGTTGCTGTCGACGACGGTGACGTCATTGCGCTCGCCCGACAGGTGGCGGGCGATCTGCCAGCCCACCTGTCCGGCACCACAGATGATGACCTTCATGTCTCTGCCCTGTTGCGGCTGTCAGGCGCCCTGCATGGCAGAAGCGCCCCAAGCCGTCAATCGCGCGCGACCACGGGCGGCCTGCTGCGAATGCATGGCCGCCCTGCGTGGCGCGCGCGCCGGTTCGGACCCGTCCCTCGGACCCTGCGGCTAGGGGGCCGTCTTATGCGCCGTCGGCCTCCGCCTCTTCCATCTCGTCGACGCGGGCGACGCGGGTGCCCGCCTTGGCGCTGGTCACCACGTTCAGCGACTTCAGCTTGCGATGCAGGGCCGAGCGTTCCATGCCCACGAAGGTCGCCGTGCGGCTGATGTTGCCCCCGAAGCGGTTGATCTGGGTCATCAGATACTCCCGCTCGAACAGCTCCCGCGCCTCGCGCAGCGGCAAGGTCGCAAGGCTTCCCGACAGGATGACCCGATCGGGATCCTCGGGGCCGGTGTCGCTGGAGGGCAGCTCCTTGACCGAAACCTCGCCGCTGTCGGGGCCCAGGATCAGCACCCGCTCGATCACGTTGCGAAGCTGGCGTACGTTGCCCGGCCATACCATGGTCTGAAGCAGCGCCTCGGCCTCTTCCGAAAGCTCGCGCAGGGGCAGGCCCTGGCTGCGGTGAAAATCATCGATGAAATGCCGCGCCAGTTCGGGGATGTCCTCGCGCCGTTCCTCCAGCGAGGGGACGGCGATCGGCACCACGTTCAGGCGGTGGTAAAGTTCTTCGCGGAAGCGGCCGGCCGCCATCTCGGCCTTGAGGTCGCGGCTGGTCGAGGCCACGACCCGCAGGTCCACCCGCACCTTGTCCATCCCGCCCACGCGCTGGAACTGCTGATCGACCAGCACGCGCAGGATCTTGGACTGGCTGCCCAGCGGCATGTCAGCCACCTCGTCGAAATAGATGATGCCGCCGTGGGCCTGTTCCAGCAGACCGGGCTCGACCGAGCGGTCGGCGCTTTCCTTGCCGAAAAGCACCTCTTCCATCCGGTCCGGTTCGATCGAGGCACAGTTGACGCAGACGAAGGGTGCACTGGCCCGGTTGGAATGCTGGTGGATGTAGCGTGCCGCCACCTCCTTGCCCGACCCGGCGGGGCCAGAAAGCATCACACGACCATTGGATCCCGTCACCTTGTCAAGCTGCGATTTCAACGATTTGAAGACCGCGCTTGATCCGATCATCTCGGTCGCGCCACCGTCGGCGCGCTTCAACTCGGCATTCTCGCGGCGCAGGCGCGAGGTTTCCATCGCCCGCCCGATCACCACCATGAGCTGGTCGATGTTGAAGGGCTTCTCGATGAAATCATAGGCGCCCTGCTTGATCGCGGCGACGGCAATCTCGATGTTGCCGTGGCCCGAAATGATGACGATGGGAATGTCCGGGTTGTCGCGCTTGACGGTCTTGAGGATGTCGATCCCGTCCATGTCGCTGTCTTTGAGCCAGATATCCAGAACCATCAGCCCGGGGGGCGTGCGGTTGATCTCGGCCATGCACTCGCCGGAATTCGCGGCCAGGCGGGTGGAATAGCCTTCGTCCTGGAGAATATCCGCGATCAGTTCCCGGATATCCTTTTCATCATCAACGATAAGAATGTCACTCATGATACTGCAAACTCCCTGTTTCTCAGGCCGATTTCAGGACGCCGGCGCGTTCGGCGCCGACCTGCAAGGTGACGACCGCCATGGCCCCGCGATGCGCAGTCTCCCCGAAGGGGTCCGCATCGGTCAGCTCCAGCGTGCCGCCGTGTTCCTCGATGATCTTCTTGACGATGGGCAGGCCGAGGCCGGTGCCCTTTTCGCGGGTGGTAACGTAGGGCTCGAACAGTCGGGCCCGATCGACCGGCAGGCCGATCCCGTTGTCGCTGATGCGGATCACGACCTTCTGGTCCGTGGTCTCGACAGCGACGCGCACCTCGGGATCGTAATCCTCGGGTGCGCCTTTTTCGACAAGGCTTTCAATGGCCTCGCCGGCATTTTTTATCAGGTTCGTCAACGCCTGCGAGATCATGGTCGCATCCAGAACCGCCGGCAGCGTGCCGTCGGGGATGTCGGCGTTCAGCCTCACAGGCTCCAGCGCGGGGCGCTGCAGCAGAACGGCGCCGCGGATCAGTTCCAGGATGTCATGCTCACGCCGCTCGGGCTCGGGCATGCGGGCGAATTTCGAGAACTCGTCGACGATGCGGCGCAGGTCGTTGGTCTGGCGGATGATGACATCGGTCATCTGGGCCAGGGCCTCGCCATCCTCTCCCAGCCGGGGGGCGAACTTGCGCTTGAGCCGCTCGGCCGAAAGCTGGATCGGCGTCAGGGGGTTCTTGATCTCGTGGGCGATGCGCCGGGCGACGTCGCCCCACGCGGCCATCCGCTGAGCGCTGACCAGGTCCGTCACGTCATCGAAGGCCACCACGTAACCTTCTAGCCGTCCCTTGGCGTTGACCCGCACGCTCATCCGCACCAGCAGGCTTTCGCGCTTGCCGTGGCGGGTCAGTTTGATCTCTTCCTGGGTGGTGTCGCGCTGTCCGGCGCGAAGCTGCTCCAGCAGGTGCGAGAACTCGGGCACCACAAGGGCCAACTCCCCTTCAAGCCCGGCGCCCTCCTCCAGGTCCAGCAGCACCGCGGCCGAGCGGTTGACGAAATCGATCCGCCCCTTGCTGTCCAGGCCGATCACACCGGCAGTGATGGATGACAGGACCGAGTCGAACAACCTCCGACGCCGCTCGATCTGGCGGTTGGATTCAAGCAGCGTCTCGCGCTGGCCCTTCAGCTGCCGGGTCATCTTGTTGAAGATCCGGCCCAGCATGGCGATCTCGTCGTCGCCATCCTCTTCCATCACCTGCACGTTCAGATCCCCGTCGCCAACCCGCTGTGCCGCACTCGTCAGGCGACCCACGGGCCGCGACAGACGCTCGGCGAACCACAATCCCAGCCAGATGGCCGCCAGCATCAGGATCACCGCGAAACCAAGGTAGAGAAGGCCGAACTCAAAAAGCACCCTGCCCCGCTCATTCTCGAGCTGCTGGTAGAGGCGGACGGTTTCCTGGGTGTCGTCGAGAAGGTTGAGGATCTGGCCGTCGACCTCGCGCGAGACGTAGAGATAGCGGTCGTTGAAGGCCTCAAGCGCCACGAGGGCGCGAAACTCGTTGTTGCGCCAATCCTCGATGATGGCGATCCCGTCCTCGGTGGCGCGGGTGAAATCGCGGCGACTGGGAAGCTCGTAATCGAAAAGATAGCTGCGTTCGCCCCGGGCGCGGATCTCGCCGGTGCCGTCGATGACGTAAGCCTCGCGCAGGCCGCGCTGAATCCGCGCCTGGCCCTGGGTCAGAAGCTGGCGCAAATTGCCGTCCGACAACAGGAAAGTCGCCTGCCGCGCCACGTTGAGATAGGCGGCCAGGGACTCGGCGTCCTGGCGCAGGTCGTCGCGATGCTCCTGCTCGTAGGCCTCGGCGGCGGCGAGGGAGTTGCCCACCACCTGCCGAACCCGGTCCGAGAACCAGCCCTCAAGGCCGATGTTAACGGTCAGGGTGGCGAAGACGGCGACCAGGATCGTGGGGATCAGGGCGACAATGGCGAAAACGCCGGTCAGGCGCAGGTGCAGCCGCGAGCCGGCCGAGCGCGCCCGCCGCGCCGCGATCATCCGCGCCACCCGCTGCATCACCAGCGCCGCGATCGACAGCACATAGATCAGGTCGGCCAGCAAAACCAGCCGCAGCGCTGTTGCCGCCGAGCCGAGGTTGAGGGGGCCGAGAACCAGGTAGGTCGCCACCACCAGGACCGGGCCCAGAACCACCAGGCCGAATGTCACGATATTCTGCACCCGCCGCTGATGCCGCAGCTGGTTTACCCGTGCCCAGGTGTTCCGCTTCTTTCGCGAATGCCGCTGCGCCCCCGCCGGCGGCGTTGATGGGATGGGCCGACGCACGCTGTCTCCTGACCGCTCGAACAGGGAACGATTTCTGGTGGTGACCAGAAAGCGAACCTCCAACTGTGGGTGCGTGACCGAGGGCCTGTCCCCGAAGCGCAACGCACCTGTTGCATTCTTACATCAATTTGCGGCGGCGTGTCACGTGAATATCCAGCTCGGTGATCTTTTTTCGCAGGGTATTCCGGTTGATCCCGAGAAGTTCGGCGCATTTGGCCTGGTTTCCGCCCGTGGCCTCCAGCGCGATCTCGATCAGCGGAACCTCCACCTCCTTGAGAATACGCTGATAAAGTCCGCGCGCCGGCAGCACCCCGCCATGCAGGTCGAAATACCGCCGCAGGTGCTTGTAGACCGACGAGGTCAGTCGATCGCCGTCATCAAGCCCGATCAGCGGTTCCACCTCGGGCTGACTGCCCAGAACGCTGGTCACCGCGTTGACGCCGATCTCGTCCTCGGGCGAGGTCACGACAAGGCGGCGGACGGCGTTCTCAAGCTGGCGCACGTTGCCGGGCCAGCTGTAGGCGCGGATCATTGCCTCGGCATCGGCCGACAGCCTGCGCGCGGGGGCCCCCTCACGTTCGGCCTTGGAAAGGAAGTGCTGTGCCAGCAGCGGAATGTCATCGACCCGTTCGCGCAGCGATGGCACCTGGATCGTCACCCCGCCCAGCCGGTAATAAAGATCCTGGCGGATCACGCCGGCCTCGACCTTGCGCAGCAGGTCCTGCTGGGAGGAGGCCATGATGCGCGGTGCGTTCTGGCCAAGCGCGTCCAGCATCCGCACCACCCGCGCCTGGGCGTCGGCGTCCAGATCGCCGATCTCGTCAAACAGGATCGTGCCGCCGCGTGCGCGGGCGAGGATGTTGGTGGCACTGTCGACGCTGGTCAGATCGGCGGCGCTGACGGTGACGAAGGGCAAGGTGCGCCGGTCGCTGAAATCATGCACGGCGCGGGCGATCAGGGACTTGCCGGTGCCCGACTCTCCGGTGACCAGCACCGGCAGGTCGGTGTTCATCACCTGTGCCACCAGGCGATAGAGGGCCTGCATCTGCGGCGTGCGCCCGACCAGCGGCAGATCCTCCTGCGGGGTCTCGGCGCCGGCGGGGCGGGCCGCGGCGGCAGGGGCGCGGCGCTTGACCTCAAGCGCGCGGGCCGTCCGCTTCATCAGGTCCGGCAGATCAAAGGGTTTGGGCATGTAGTCATATGCCTCGGCCTCGGCGGCCTGGATCGCCGTCATAATCGTGTTCTGGGCCGAGATAACGATCACCGGCATGCCCGGACGTTTGGCGGTGATCTGCGGCAGCATCTCAAGACCGTTGCCGTCTGGCATGACCACGTCCGAGATCACCAGATCGCCGCGCCCCTCCTCGACCCAGCGCATCAGCGTCACCAGCGACGAAGTGGCGTGCACCTTGCACCCCGCCCGGGTCAGCGCCTGGGTCAGGACGGTGCGGATCGTGCGGTCGTCGTCGGCTACAAGGATCGTGCCATCCATCAGTTCGTCTCCTGGTCAGCGCGGGCCATGGGCAGCGAGATGCGGAACACCGTGCGGCCCGGCACGGTATCGAGGGAAATCCAGCCGTCGTGTTCCGAGACGATCTTGGAGACCAGCGCCAGGCCCAGCCCGGTCCCGTTCTCCCGCCCCGAGACGAAGGGTTCGAAGACCTCGCCGGCGATCTCGGGCGGCAGGCCCGGGCCGTCGTCGATGATCTCGACGTGCAAGGGCACGGGGCCGCCGGTGCCATCCCGGCGCTTCACCCGGATCGACAGCTCGTAGAAGGTGCGGATGCGGATCGTGCCGCCCTGGGGGCTGGCCTCCGCCGCGTTCTTGATCAGGTTCTGGAACACCTGCACAAGCTGATCGGCATCGCCCAGCGTGTTGGGAAGCGAGGGGTCGTAATCCTCGACGATCTGCATATGCGCGGCAAAGCCCAGCATCGCCGACTTGCGCACCCGGTCCAGCACGTCATGCAGGTTGATCGGCTGGCGTTGGGGCGGGCGCAGGTTGCCGAACTGCTCGACCTGATCCAGCAGCGAGGTGATGCGCCGGGTCTCGGCCACAATCAGGTCCGTCATCTCGCGGTCGGCGGCGGGCAGGTTCATCGACAGAAGCTGGGCCGCGCCGGTGATGCCGGCCAGCGGGTTCTTGATCTCGTGGGCCAGCATCTCGGACATGCCAATGGCCGAGCGGGCGGCCGATTTCGACGACAGCGCCCGGCCCAGCCGGTCCGCGAACTCGCGCGGCTCCAGCAGGATCAGAACCCGGGTTCCGTCATCGACCAGGGGCGCGATCTGAAGGTTGCACTGCATCGGCGGCCGCTCGCCACAGCCGACATCGACATCATTGACGAAAAGCGGCGCCTGGTTGGCGCGCACCCGCTCGAACGCCCCCTCAAGCGGCGCGTCCACATGGATGCGGTCCCAGACCGGCGCGCCCCGCAGCGCCCGGGCCGAGGAGTTCAGGAACAGCTCGGCCGCCGGGTTGACCAGGTCGATGCGGTCATCGACATCCACGATCACGGCCGGCACGGGCAACGAGGCCCAGATGGTTTCGGGCAGAAGGGTCATGCCGCCACCTCGACAGGGGCCTCGGCCAGGATCCGGCGCAGGCGTGGCGCGATCCGGTCGGGGTGGGTTTCGGTCAGCAGGGCGTGACGCTCGGGGTGGGCCCCCTGCCCCGCCGCGTCCAGATACCAGCCCAGGTGCTTGCGCGCGTTCTTCATCCCCAGCTCCTGGCCATAGAAGGACAGGATCGCGGCGTGATGCTCGGCCACTAGGTCGGCCAGGTCGTGGCCTTGGGGCTCCGGGCACTGGCCCCGGCCCTCAAGCCCCGCCGCGATCGCGGCAAGCTGCCAGGGACGACCGCGGGCGCCGCGCCCCACCATCACGCCCCCGGCGCCGGACAGGGACAGCGCCTTGCGGGCGGTGGCGGTATCGACGATATCGCCATTGGCGATCACCGGCAGGTCGAGCGCTTGGACCACGTCGGCGATGGCGGCCCAGTCGGCGGTCCCCTTATAGAACTGGCACCGGGTGCGACCGTGGATGGTGACCATCTGCACCCCGGCCTCCTGGGCGCGGCGGGCCAAAGGCGCCGCGTTGAGCGAGGCGTCGTCCCAGCCCAGCCGCGTCTTCAGCGTCACCGGCACCGAGACCGCGTTCACCACAGCCTCGATCAGCGACAGGGCGTGATCGGGCGTCTTCATCAGCGCCGAGCCGGAATAGCCGCTTGTCACCTTCTTGGCGGGGCAGCCCATGTTGATGTCGATGATGCGCGCGCCGCCGGCCTCGGCCATGCGGGCGGCTTCGGCCATCCAATGAGCCTCGCGGCCGGCGATCTGCACGGCCGTGCCCTCGACCCCCAGCCCCAGCTCGGCCTTGGCGCGGACCGAAGGCTTGGCCTGGACCATCTCCTGGCTGCCCACCATCTCCGAGACCACAAGCCCGGCACCGAAGCGGCGCACCAGGGTGCGGAAGGGCAGATCGGTGATTCCGGCCATGGGGGCCAGGAAGACGGGGGTATCCGGGGTTATGGATGCTATCCGAACGGTCAAATGCTCAATCCTTGTGCAACATCCTCGAGCTACCGCAGAGGCAGCCGGGATGCAACAAAACCGCCCCCCGGAAATGACCCCAGACATGCAGTGCCCAAAATTTGTGCAGACTTCCGGGCCAATGGGGCCGCCGTTGCCACAGCGCGTGCCGCTGCTTATGACGGGGGCATGAACATCACCGCAATCATCGTGGCCGCCGGGCGCGGCCTGCGCGCGGGCGGCGGCCTGCCCAAGCAGTTTCGCCCCTTGGCCGGCACCCCCGTCCTGCTGCGCACCCTTGCCGCCTTTGCCGATCATCCACGCATCGACGCGCTGATCCTCGTCACCAATCCCGACGATGCCGAAACGCTTGCCGCCCTGGATCTGGAGGCGCGCTTTCCCGGCCTGCGCCAGGTTCACGGGGGCGCGGACCGTGCCGCCTCGGTCCGCGCGGGGCTGGAGGCGGTCGAGACGGCGGGCGTCCTGATCCACGACGCCGCCCGTCCGCTGGTGGCGGCCGACCTCATAGACCGGGTGATCGATGCGCTGGACTCAGCCCCCGGCGCCGCCCCCGCCCTGCCCGTGACCGATGCCCTCTGGACCGGCAGGGACGATCTGGTCAGCGGCACCCGCGACCGCGCCGGGCTGTTTCGCGCCCAGACACCCCAGGGTTTCGCGACCGCCGCCCTGCGCGCCGCCCATCTGGCCCGCGCCGCCCAAACGGATGCGCCGCCCGCCGCCGACGATGTCGAGGTGGCCCGCGCCGCCGGCCTTGACGTCCGTATCGTCGCGGGGGATGAAACCAATCTGAAACTGACCACCGGCGCCGACTTCGCGCGCGCCGCGAAACTGCTGGGGGACCGGGTGGACATACGTACCGGAAACGGCTTCGACGTGCATCGCTTCGGCCCCGGCGACGGGGTTATCCTTTGCGGCGTGCGGGTCGATCACGACCGCGCCCTTGTCGGCCATTCCGACGCCGATGTCGGCATGCATGCCATCACCGACGCCATCTACGGCGCGTTGGGCGCGGGCGACATCGGTCGCCATTTTCCGCCCAGTGATCCGCAATGGCGCGGCATGGCCTCGGAGCGGTTTCTGGACCACGCCGTCGCCCTGGCCGCCGAGCGGGGGTTCCGCCTGTCGAACGCCGATTGCACGCTTATTTGCGAGCACCCGAAGATCGGCCCGCATGCCGCTGCAATGACAAAAGAAATCGCCCGCATCCTGCGGATCGAAGAAGACCGGGTCAGCGTCAAGGCCACCACATCTGAGCGGCTGGGCTTCACCGGTCGAGAGGAAGGGATCGCCGCCATGGCCACCGTTACCCTGATCGCCGAATGAGCCGGCTGTTCACCACCCCGCTTGCCACGCCCGTCGCCACCATGGGCGGCATCGGTTTTCTGCGCCCGGCCTCGGGGACATGGGGATCCGCCGCCGCGATCCCGCTGGCCTGGGTCATCCATGCCACGATGGGTTTTCCGGGCCTGGTGATCCTGACGATCCTGGCCTTTGGGCTGGGCTGGTGGGCAACGGGGGTGCATGTGCGCGCCACCGGCAGCCACGACCCGTCCGAGGTGGTCATCGACGAGATGGTGGGCCAGTGGATCGCCCTCTGGCCCCTGTCGGCGGGCCTGTGGCACGCGGGGGTCGATCCTTGGATCTTTCCCTACCCCGGCTGGATCGGGGCCTTCCTGATGTTCCGCCTCTTCGACATCTGGAAACCGGGCCCCGTCGGCTGGGCCGACCGGCGCGAGGATCCATTCGGCGTGATGATGGACGATGTCATCGCGGGTCTGCTGGCGGCCGTGGTCGTGGCGCTGGCGGCCGCCATCTCCCACGGGGCGCTGGGGCTGTGAAGACGCCCGCCGACAGACCGGACGCCGAAACGCCCGAGGCCCGGCTGCTGGAACTGTCGCGCGCCCACGGCATCCGCCTCGCCTGCGCCGAAAGCTGCACCGGCGGGCTGGTCGCGGCGCGTCTGACCCGGCTGGCGGGCTCGTCCGACATGTTTGACCGGGGCATCGTGACCTATTCGGACGACGCCAAGATGTCCCTGCTGGGGGTGCGCAAGGCAACGCTGGACGCCGTCGGCGCCGTCTCGGAAGAGGTCGCGCGCGAGATGGTCGAGGGGTTGCGCGCGGGTGCCAAGGCAGGCCTTGCGGTCTCGATCACCGGCATCGCGGGCCCCGGCGGGTCCGAGCACAAGCCCGAGGGCCGGGTCTGTTTCGGCCTGGCTTTTGCCGAGAGTTCTGGCCTCGCGACCCGGACCGAAACGGTCGAGTTCGGTGCCCTGGGCCGCGAGAACGTGCGCCAGGCCTCCTGCGAGCATGCGCTGCAACTGCTGATTGCGGGCTTTGCCGAGCTGTTTCACGACTGACGCTTTTTTGGGCATTCGTCCCGGGGCGCGCACAAATATGGGGCTTTCCCCAGTTTGCACAGCTATTCAGCGCCCGCCCATGCAAATGCTTCTTTTCTTTGCGCCCGTCTGTCGGCCATTGGCACCCAAACCTGCCAAAATGTCGAAAGGAAGCAAGATGAATGGTGCGGATACTGCCTGGATAACGGTGGCGACGGCGCTGGTGCTTTTCATGACCCTGCCGGGGCTCGCACTGTTCTACGGGGGCCTGGTGCGCGCGCGCAACGTGCTCAGCGTCTTCATGCAATGCTATGCCGTGGCCTGCCTGATGAGCGTCCTGTGGTTCGCGGTCGGCTATTCCATCGCCTTCGGCGGCGGCGACACCGGGTATTGGGGCGGCCTGGACAAGCTGTTCCTGGCCGGGATCGACGCCGACACCCTGTCGGGCACCCTGCCCGAGATCCTGTTCTTCGCCTTCCAGATGACATTCGCCATCATCACCCCCGCCCTGATCGTCGGCGCCTATGTCGAGCGGGTGGGCTTCGGCTTCGTGCTGCTGTTCTCGGGGCTGTGGATGCTGCTGATCTATGCGCCGGTGGTGCACTGGATCTGGGGCGGCGGCATGTTGGCCGACGGCGGCATCTTCGGAGAGACCGGGGTCAAGGATTTCGCCGGCGGCATCGTCGTGCACGAGACCGCGGCCATCGCGGCCCTGCTGATCGCCGTCTTCCTGGGGCCGCGCCGCGACCGCTCCAAGCCGCCCCACAACCCCGGTTACGTGATGATCGGCGCCTCGATGCTGTGGGTCGGCTGGTTCGGCTTCAACGGCGGCAGCCAGCTTGCCGCCGACGGCGGTGCTGCCATGGCGCTGACAGTGACCCATATCTCGGCCGCGACCGCGTCGCTGACCTGGGCCCTGTGGGAGCGGATCAAGTATGGCAAGGCCTCGCTGGTCGGCATCGTCACCGGCACGATCGCGGGTCTGGCCTCGATCACCCCCGCCTCGGGCTTCGTCGGTCCGATGGAGGCGCTGATCATCGGTGCCGTGGCCGGCATCCTCTGCCAGGAGGCGGTCAACCTTGTGCGCAACAAACTCAAGATCGACGACACGCTGGACGTCTTTGCCGTGCACGGCGTGGGCGGCATCTTCGGCACGATCATGATCGCGGCTTTCGGTGCCGGGAGCTGGGTCGCGCAGTTGGGTGGTTTGGCCATCGTCGGGATCTTCACCGTCGTGGGCACGATCGTACTGATCAAACTGGTCGGGCTGGTGACGCCGCTGCGCGTGGATGCCGAGACCGAAGTGACCGGCCTGGATCTGGCCGTGCATGGCGAACGGGCCTATGACCACGTGAGCTGAGGCCACGCCACGCCACTATTTCAGACAAGGAAAACGCGGGCCGAAAGGCCCGCGTTTTTCGTTTAACCGGATCAATCGAACCGCAGGGCCCGCCTCAGCCCTGGGCGTAAAGCTCGGCCGCGCGCCGCTCGAACGCGCGCACGATCCGCTGCATCGCCTCGTTGAAAACCACTCCGACGACACCCTGCAACACCCTGTTGCGAAACTCGAAATCGACGTGGAAATCGACGCTGCATCCGCCCTCGGGAAGGTCTGTGAACTGCCAGCGGCTTTCCATGTAGCGAAAGGGCCCGTCGAGGTAGGAGGTATCGATGCGATACTCGCGCGGCCACAGCACGACCCGGCTACCGAAACGTTCGCGGAAGACCTTGAAGCTGATGACCAGGTCGGCCTCGAGAACCTCGGCGCCCTCGGCCTTGTCGCCGGCAGGCGTGTCGCCCGCCACGGGCGTGCCGTCGAAGGGTCGGCGCGACCGGATGCGCGCCGCCGCGCACCACGGCAGGAACTCTGGGTAGGATTCGACATCGGCCACCAGCGCGAACATCTGCGCGGCGGTGTAGGGCAGGATCTTCTGTTCGGAATGTGTGGGCATGTGCTCCGTGAACTCGTCTGTGCGGCCCGGCCCGGGCCCTGCGCGCCCCGGACTTGGCGGCGGGCGCGGATTTGTTTAAGCCATGAAAATCAATGATGCCAGCCGGGTGCAAGCGGAATGCGGTCCGGCGCCGGCCTCTCCCCGCCCCCCGAAGCCCCCGGATCCGATCCGCGCAGGAGGATGCAATGAACCAGCGCTGGCTTTTGCGCATGGCCAAATGGGCCCACAACCCGCCAAGCGCGGCCCGGGTCAAGCTGGTGCTGGGCGTGGTCGCGGTGGCGCTGGCGTTGGGAGCGGTCGAGTATTTCGTGGGCTGGCCCGAGTGGCTGAAGGTCAATGCTCCGGTCAGCCGGGTGCCGAAACTCTGACCGGTGCCCCGGCGGCCCGGGGGCCTAGCCCGCCTGCCCCGCCGCACCAAGCAGCCGGTCGGCCTGCCGCTCCAGTGCCTGGGCAAGGCGTGAGCGCACCACGCGAATGCGCGGCACCTCCGACAGCTCAGCGTGGCAGGCGACCCAGATTGGCACCGAAAGCCCCCGGGCCGTGTCCCGCAACAGGCGCAGGCGCGGGTCGGCATCGGCGATGACACACGGCAGCAGCGCGCGGCCCAGCCCCGCGACCGCCATCTCGCGCAGCGTGATGAAACTGTCCGCCCCGCCGACCACCCGGTCGGGGGACACGTTGGCCTCCATCCACTCCGCCGGGCCCGAGCGTCGCAGCACGCCGCCCAGCTCCAGCCAGGGCAGCGCGTCATCCTCGGCGCCGATGCCGGCATAGGCGGCAAATCCCAGTTGCGCGGCGCAGATCCCGTCCAGGTCCTCGGGCAGGTTCTGGGTCGGGCGCACCGTCAGGTCGGCCTTCAGCCGCCCCAGCTCCACCGGCCCGTTGGAGCAGATAAGCTGCACGCTCAACTCATCCTCCTCGCCGCAAAGGCCGGACAGAAGCGGCGGCAGCACCGCGTGGCAGAACGTGTCGGTTGAGGTGACGCGCACCGTCCCGCTGAGGGGGCTGTGGATGCCGCCGATCTGACGCTCGGCCGCCGAGACCGCCCCGTCGATCTGGCGGATCGCCTCGATAAGGCGCAGACGGTCGGGCAGCACCACGTAGCCGCGCGGCGTGCGTTCGAACACCGGGCATTCCCAGCGCTCCTCGAACATGGCGACGCGGCGCAGGACGGTGGCGTGGTTGACCCCCAGCCGGCGCGCTGCGGATGAGACCGACCCCATCTCGGCGACCGCCAGCACATATCGGAAGTCATCCCATCCGGACTTGTGCAAATTTACACCGATCAATGCAAAATTTCAGTCTGTCCGCCAGTATAATCACAGATAAGATTCCCGTGCAAAACCTCGTTCCCTCAGGAGATTCTCATGAGACATTCTTCCCTGCTACTGGCCGGCTTGCTTGGCGCCACGGTCACCGCGACGGCCGTTCTCGGCGCCGCCCACATGGATCCCAAGGCGCTGGAAGATGCGGTTGCCGCGCGTCAGGCCCACATGAAGCTCTATGCCTTCAACCTCGGGCTGCTGGGCGGCATGGCCAAGGGCGAGGTCGATTACGACGCCTCGGCCGCCGAAGCCGCCGCCGCCAACCTCTCGGCCCTCGCCTCGGTCGACCAGACCCGCTACTGGCCCGAGGGAAGCGACGCAGAGGCGCTCAAGACCCGCGCCCTGCCCGACATCTGGACCAAGATGGACGAGTTCGAGACCGCCCAGGACGCGCTGATCCAGGCTACCATGAGCCTGGAAGAGGCCGCGGGCACCGACCTGGCCGCGCTTCAGGGCGCGATGGGTGACGTGGGCAAGTCCTGCGGCGGGTGCCACAAGCCCTTCCGCAAGCCCGAGTAATCGGGCGCACGGGCATGGGGGCCGGGCGCAGGGGTCTTGGCGCGGGCCTCGTCATGCTGGGGCTTCTGGCGGTCGGGCTCGGCGCCTATTGGCTGCTGACCCGGCCGGCCCCGCTGAGCGGCGCGCAGCTTAGCGGCGCGCTTGCCGCCGCCGAGGCGGTCGAGGCCGGGGGCGCCGCGACCCCCGGCGCATCGGGGCTGAGCGGGCAGCAGGTCTTCGACGCGGCGGGCTGCGCCTCGTGCCACGCGGCACCGGGGGCCGAACCCGCCGACCGCCCCGTCCTTGCGGGGGGCAAGCGTTTCGCGACCCCCTTCGGGACCTTCGTCGCGCCCAACATCTCACCCGACCCGAAGGCCGGGATCGGCGCCTGGACCGACGCGCAGTTGATGAACGCGATCATGCGGGGCATCTCGCCGGGCGGCGCCCATTACTACCCCGCCTTTCCTTACGCGACCTATGGCCGGGCCGATCCGGCCGACATCGCGCTGCTGGTCGCGCACCTGCGGGGCCTGCCGGCGGATGCCACCCCGAGCCAGCCGCACGAGATCGGCTTTCCCTTCAACATCCGGCGCAACATGGGAATCTGGAAACGACTTTTCGTCGATCACGACTGGGTCGTCGCGAATGCCGCCGAGCCCCAGATCGCGCGCGGCCGCTACCTGGTCGAGGCGTTGGCCCATTGCGGCGAATGCCACACGCCGCGCAACGCACTGGGCGGCATTGATCGCGGCGCCTGGCTGTCGGGGGCGCCGAACCCGACCGGCAAGGGGCGCATCCCCGACATCACGCCGCGCGGGCTGAGCTGGTCCGAGGCCGATATCGCAAACTATCTCAAGACCGGGTTCACGCCCGAATACGACACCGCCGGCGCCGAGATGGCCGAGGTGGTGGAGAACCTGTCGAAACTGCCCGAGACCGAGTTGAAGGCGATCGCCGCCTACCTGAAATCCCTGCCCGCCGGGAGCGAAGGCACGGGTGACGGGGCGAAATGATGCGCCGAGGGCAAGCCAGTGCTGTGACGCCGCCTAGCTGATGCCCAGCTTTTTCTGACGCGCCGCGCGCAGCCGCTCGAAATCGTCGCCCGCGTGATAGCTTGAGCGTGTGAGCGGCGTGGCCGAGACCATCAGGAACCCCTTGCCGAAGGCCGCCCGCTCGTAGCCCGCGAACTCGTCAGGGGTGACGAACCGGTCGACCCGGTGATGCTTGGGGGTGGGTTGCAGATATTGGCCGATGGTCAGGAAATCGATGTCGGCGGCGCGCATGTCGTCCATGACCTGCAACACCGACTGTCGATCCTCGCCCAGACCGACCATGATGCCCGACTTGGTGAACATCGAGGGGTCCATCTCCTTCACCCGCTGCAACAGGCGCAGAGAATGGAAGTACCGCGCACCGGGGCGGACGCCGGGATAAAGGGCGGGCACCGTCTCGAGGTTGTGGTTGAAGACGTCCGGCCGGGCGTCCACCACGATCTTGACGACCGAGGGGTCGCATTTCAGGAAATCGGGGGTCAGGATTTCGATCGTGGTGCCGGGGGCCTGACGGCGCACGGCGCGGATCGTCTGGGCGAAATGCTCGGCCCCGCCGTCGTCCACGTCATCCCGGTCGACCGAGGTGATGACCACGTGCTTCAGCCCCAGCTTCTTGACCGCATCCGCCACGCGCCCCGGCTCGAACACGTCCAGCGCCTGGGGCTTGCCGGTGGCCACGTTGCAGAAGGTGCAGCCGCGGGTGCAGATCTCGCCCATGATCATCATCGTGGCGTGGCCCTGGGACCAGCACTCGCCGACGTTGGGACAGCCTGCCTCTTCGCAGACGGTGGACAGCTTGTGCTCTCGCATGATGTCGCGGGTCTGGCGATACCCTTCCGAGGTGGGCGCCTTCACCCGGATCCAGTCGGGTTTCTTCGGCTGGGCGTTGTCGGGCCGGTGGGCCTTCTCGGGGTGGCGCTCCTGGGGCAGGCGAAGATCGCGCATGACGGACCCTTTCCGTTTGGCGGGCATTGCGACGGCTCCGGCAACCGGTGCGACCGTAGGCGTCAGGCCGGATATATCCGCTTCGCGCGCGATTGTCTTGCCGATCCCGCGGAATTCCGCCTTGCACCCCGCGCAATGCTGCATGTGCGCAATAACCGCGCCCCTTTAGGCCCCGGTGACCTTGTTTCGGGGCGGCAGATGGTCCACATCAAGCCGTGAAAACGGGGATCCATCCCCGGGGACGTGCGTTGTCGGGGTCGAACCCCCTCGTGATCGGCGTTCAGTCCCGCTGACGTGCAGAACTACAGGAGAAGCTGATGAAACCCCGCAACGAACTTCCCGACGTGACCTTCCACACCCGCGTACGCGACGAGTCGCTTGGTGGCGACAACCCCTTCCGCTGGGAAGACCGCACGACCCAGGATTATTTCGGCGGCAAGCGCGTTGTCCTCTTCGCCCTGCCGGGTGCTTTCACCCCGACCTGCTCGACCTACCAGCTGCCGGGCTTCGAGGATAATTTCGAGGCGTTCCGCGAGCAGGGTATCGACGAGATCTACTGCCTTTCCGTCAATGATTCCTTCGTGATGAACAAATGGGCCGAGGCCCAGGGCATCAAGAACATCAAGGTCATCCCGGACGGCGCGGGCGAGTTCACCCGCCGCATGGGCATGCTGGTTCGCAAGGACAACCTGGGCTTCGGCCTGCGCTCGTGGCGCTATGCCGCCGTCATCGACGACGGCAAGGTCGAGGCCTGGTTCCAGGAGCCGGGGCTTGAGGACAACTGCGCCGATGACCCCTATGGCGAGTCCTCGCCCGAGACGGTCCTGGCCTACCTGCGTGACGCCGCCAAGAGCCGCGCCGCTTAAGGCCAACCGGCACTCAGCGCCGCGCGCGTTTGCAACCCGCCATCCCCCGGATGGCGGGTTTTTTCGTGCTCTCCCCAAGGCTCTGGCCAAGCATGGATGCAGGCGCAGCATCCGCAACGCCAATGGCAGCTGACGAATGCCCCTTGCGCATGGCTCCGTGGCCTGGCCCGGCCCTCAGGCCGCCTGCGGCAGACCGGCGGCGTGGCGAATCAATTCCTCTCCGGCTTCGCGCATGGTGTCGGCCAACTCGCCCAGCCAGCCGTCGTCGGGGGTGCTGAGCCGGTGGACCAGGGCAACCTGGCGGGCGGGTTCGGGCGCGGTGAAGCGGCGGGTCGCAAGCTCGGGCGCGGCGCGGGTTTCGGTGGGCAGGGAAATCTCGGGCAGCAGGGTCAGGCCGAACCCCTGGGCGACAAGCCCCGACAGGGTCGACAGCGACGAGGCGCCAAGATCCAGGCTGCGCCCGTCGCGCCCCATGCCGCAGACCTCCAGCGCCTGGTCGGCCAGGCAATGCCCCTCATCCAACAACAAAAGCTGGTCCTGCGGCAGCGTGTCGGGGCGCAGATGCTCCTGCGCCCGGTCCATACCGGCCAGGCGCGAGCGTGAGCCCGCCAACACGAACCGGTCGCGAAACAAGGGGATGGCGCGCAATGTCGGGGCGGTGATCGGCAGACTCATCACTGCCGCATCCAGGCGTCCCTCGGCCACGTCGGTCACCAGCTGGCCGGTCATCGCCTCGCGGACGCGAATGTCCAGGGTCAGGTCGGCGGCCTTCAGACGGGTCAGCGCCACGGGCAGAAGATAGGGCGCGATCGTCGGGATCACCCCCAGCCGCAGCGCCCCCGCCAATCCACGGCCCAGCCCCGCCACTCGCCGCAGATCCTGCGCGTCGGCCAGAAGCTGGCGCGCCCGCACCAGCACCGCCTGCCCCGACCGGGTCAGCCGAATTTCCCGCGGAAGACGTTCGACCAGGATAGTGCCCAGGCGCTGCTCCATCTCCTTGATCTGTTGGGACAGGGCCGGTTGCGATACATTGACCCGCGTGGCGGCCATGTTGAACGATTGCGTATCGGCAAGGGCCACGAAATAGCTAAGCTGGCGAAGGGTGATGTCCATAATCTTAAATTATCGCACCGCAAAGATAATACAATTTCTATTTATATCCCCGCCCCGTCATACTTCGCCCGAACCCATTCATCGGAGGAGACGACCATGTCCGACAAGAACCGCCTGACAACCACCGCGGGGGCCCCGGTTCCCAGCAACAACACCAGCGCCACGGCGGGCGAGCGCGGTCCCGTTCTGCTTCAGGACTACCAGCTGGTCGAGAAGCTGGCCCACCAGAACCGCGAGCGGATCCCCGAGCGTGTCGTCCATGCCAAGGGCTGGGGTGCGCAGGGCACGTTCCGGGTCACCCACGACATCACCCAATACACCTGTGCCGACATCTTCTCGAAGGTGGGCAATGAATGCGAGATCCTGTCGCGCTGGTCCACCGTCGCCGGTGAGCTTGGCGCCGCCGATGCCGAGCGTGACGTCCGGGGCTTTTCGCTGAAGTTCTACACCAATGAGGGCAACTGGGACGTGGTGGGCAACAACACCCCCATCTTCTTCGTGCGCGACGCCTTCAAGTTCCCCGACTTCATCCGCACCCAGAAGCGCCACCCCAAGACCAACCTGCGCAGCCCCGAGGCGATGTTCGATTTCTGGGCGGCTCAGCCCGAATCCGTGCATCAGGTGACGATCCTGATGTCTGACCGGGGCATTCCGGTGAACCCGATGCACATGCACGGATACGGCAGCCACACCTATTCCATGTGGAACAAGGACGGCGTGCGCCACTGGGTTAAATTCCACTTCCGCTGCCAGCAGCCGATCCAGAACTACACCAATGCCGAGGCCGAGAAGCTGATCGGGTCGACCCGCGAAAGCTATCAGGAAGACCTCTACAACGCGATCGAGGACGGCAACTTCCCCCGCTGGGAGCTAAACATCCAAGTCATGCCCGAGGCCGAGGCCGAGACCTGCGGCTTCAACCCCTTCGACCTGACCAAGGTCTGGCCGCATGGCGACTACCCCCTGATCCCCGTCGGCATGCTCGAGTTCGACCGCAACCCCGAGAACTATTTCCAGATGGTCGAGAACGCGGCCTTCAGCCCCTCGAACAAGGTGCCCGGCATCGGCTACAGCCCCGACAAGATGCTTCAGGCGCGGGTCTTTTCCTATGCCGACGCCCACCGCTATCGTCTGGGCACCCATTACGAGGCGCTGCCGGCCAACGCGCCCAAGGCCGCGGCCGGGCTCAATCATTACCACAAGGACGGCACCATGCGGTTCTTCACCAATGATTTCGGCAACCCCGACGCCTATTACGAGCCGAACCAGTATGGCGGCCCCGTGGCCGATCCGTCGGTGGCCGAGCCTCCGCTTCGGATCAACGGCGACGCCGACCGCTACGTGCAGCAGGAAAGCGACGCCGATTACGTCCAGCCCCGCAAGCTTTACGCCGAGGTGCTGAACGATGCCGAGCGTGACCGGCTGCACAAGAACATGGCGGCGGCCTTCGGCCCCTGCTCGCGCAGCGTCAAGGATCGTTGGTTGGCGGTACTGGAGAAGGTGCATCCCGACTACGCCGCCGGCGTGCGGGCGGCGGACGCGGCCTCGGATTCGGACGTGAACGCGATCCCGGTCAGCGACGAGACCCCGACCGAGGCGGCCGAGTAAACCGCGCGCCCTGCAAGGGGCAGCCGACAAATGGAAACGCCCGGCCAATCGGCCGGGCGTTTTTGCATTGCGACGGGGGCGCCGGGGATCAGCCGATCAGGCGCGAATTGCCCTCGGGCAGGCTATCGTAATGGGCGTGAAGCTGTTGCAGGGCGATGCGTAGCACGACCTTGCCCGACCGGGCCGACCAGCCCATTCGCTTCTCGGCGGCCTCCAGCCCCTCCAGAAAACAGCAACAGCGCAAAAGGATGTCGCCCAGCCCCGGCCCCAGCGCCGACAGCGCCGCCATCACCCGGTCCCGGGCCGCCTGGGGGCCGTGCCCTGCCCCGCCCGCGCCATAGGCGCCGCGATCCCCCCCGCTGAGAAACCTGTCCCAATTCTGGGCCACGCGCGGCCCCATCTGCGCCAGCTCGAAATCCTCGCGCAGACGCTCGCCCGCGCGCACCAGCTCGGGCGGCAGGAAGGCCTGGCCGGTCTTGGCATCGCGCCGGCGCGACAATGCCAGCAAGGGCGACTCGGCCAGGTTGTAACGCGCCCGGCGCGGCGCCTGGCCGGCGGCGGGAATGGGGCCCGAATGATCCTCAGGCGCCCAGTCCCGGTGCTGATCGGCAAAGGGCTGGATCCCCTCGGCCCCGTCCACGCCCGCCTTGTCATCGGGCGGCGGTGTGCCCTCTGCCCGTCCGCCGCGGGCCTGGGCCAGCAGCCGCTTCAGCGCCGCGCGCCCGACGGTCGTGATCTCGTAGCGGGCGATGCGCCCCTTGGCGGCGCAGGCGATCCATTCCTTCACCGCAAAGGCGCGCGCGACCTCGTTGTCGAGGACCGCCGTGCGAACCGGATCCTGATCCGGTTCGGTCCGGCGCAGGACCACGGCCTTGGCCAGCCCCGGCGAGACGACCAGCGAGGCGCCGGTTTCGCACAGGCGGCGCAGGATGCGACGCGCCTCCCGTTCGATGGTGTCCTGATCGAGTGAGGTGGTGGAGCGGATCATCGTCGTCATGGGCGCGGATTCCTCAATATTCTTTTCATGTGAAATGCCGTGACCCCGAGGGGCGGAGGGGACGCGCCCGCAGGCCTGTCCGATCTCGTTCAATGCCTGATCGAAAAGCGGGTCGTCGCGCCGGGTCTCGCAACGCCGGACCTGGCGAAGCACGGTCGAGGCATGCACCCGTCTTCCCCGTGCCAGGCCGCGCAGGCTGGCGCCGGCCTCGACATGGAGAAGGTAGAGGCGCACGTCCTCGGGCACCCAGTCCGGAAGTCGCAGCGCGCGGCCTCCTCCGGTCATGTCCGGTTGATGTCCCATCGCCCTCCAACCCCTTGGTTCACCGGCGGAAACATCGTTTGATTGTCTTACTTACTCGTTAAATCATACCAATTTGGCTCAAATTGTTTCCATTCGCTAAACATTGGTTAAACCATGGCGCGGCACATCCCCCAGCGCGCAACAGCACCCCGCCCGTCGCCATGATGACGGTCCTGGACCAACTTGGGGGATGGACATGGATGACGTTTCGACACGGCTTGATGCACTGCGCCGGCCACGACTTCTGATCCGTGCCGCGCGCCATGCGCTGCGCGACTATGATCGCGGCAAGCTTTTGCGAAGGCTGCTGGCAACCGACAGGCCGCCCGCGCCCGACCGGGCGCTGGACCGATTGATGGATCAGGAAGATGCGCTGGAATCTGCCCGGCGCGAGGGGGACGCCGCCTACAGCGTAAGCCGCCATATCGAGGTGCTGGTCGCCCTGATCGGCGAGGCAAGGCTGCGCCGTCAGGGCGCGGCCTGAACCGTGGCCGGCCCGGCCCCCGATCGCGCGGGGGCCGGGCCGGGATCAATCGTCAGCCGCTGCGGCCGTCGATCTCGATCTTGCGGCGGGCCACGAAGTCGCGCAGCGCCTCGTGGGTCGCAGGATCCATCTCGGGCTGCCGGTAATCGGACAGCAGCTTGTCGACGCGCACGGCCGCAAGGGTGGCGCTGTCGCGGGCGCCTTCCTCGGACCAGGTCTCGAAGGGCTTGTAGTCGAAGACCTCGCTGCGCCAGAAGGCAGTCTTGAAGTTGGCCTGGGTATGGGCGCAGCCCAGGAAGTGCCCGCCCGGCCCCACCTCGCGCAGCGCATCCATCGCCTGGGCGTTCTCGTCCATCTCGACGCCCCGCGCCATGTGATGCAGCGCGCCGAGTTGATCCGCGTCCAGCACGAATTTCTCGGGCGAGGCCACAAGCCCGCCCTCAAGCCAGCCGCAGGCATGAAGCATGAAGTTCACGCCGGACAGCAGCCCTGTGTTGAGCGAGTTCGCCGTCTCGTAGGCGGCTTGGGCATCAGGCAGCTTCGAGCCGCAGAACGACCCGGCGGAGCGGTAGGGCAGCCCCAGACGCCGTGCGAGTTGCCCCGCACCATAGGTGATCTGCGCGGCCTCGGGGGTGCCGAAGGTGGGCGCGCCCGAGTTCATGTCGATGGAGGTGACGAAGGCACCGAAGATCACCGGCGCACCCTTGCGGACAAGTTGGCTGTAGGCCACGCCCGCCATCACCTCGGCCAGCACCTGCGCCAGCGTGCCCGCAACCGAAACCGGCGCCATCGCGCCGCCCACGATGAAGGGCGAGATGATCGAGGCTTGGTTGTTGCGCGCGAAGACCTCAAGCGCGCCCATCATCACCGAGTCGAACGTCAGCGGCGAGTTGATGTTAATGAGCGAGGTCATGCAGGTGTTCTGCTGCACGAAATGGGCACCGAAAAGCACCTCGCACATATCAACCGAGTCCTGCGCCCGCGAGGGTTCGGTGACCGATCCCATGAAGGCCTTGTCCGACAGGGTCATGTGAGCAAACAGCATATCAAGGTGACGCTTGTTGACCGGCACGTCGGTCGGCTCGCACACGGTGCCGCCCGAGTGGTGCAGCCATTTGGACATGTAGCCCAGCTTCACGAATTTCTCGAAGTCCGCCATCGTGGCATAGCGGCGCCCGCCTTCGGAATCGCGCACGAAGGGCGGGCCGTAGACCGGCGCCAGCACCAGATTGCGGCCTCCGATCTCGACGTCCTTGTTGCGGTCGCGAGCGACCTGGGTGAATTGCGAGGGCGCGGTGGCGCACAGGCTGCGGGCCAGGCCGCGGGGGATGTGCACCCGTTCGCCGCGCACGTCGGCGCCGGCCTCGCGCCACAGCTCCAGCGCGCCGGGGTTGTCGACGAAGTTGACGCCAATCTCTTCCAGCACGGTCTCGGCGTTGCGCTCGATGATTTCCAGCGCCTCCTCGTCCAGGATCTCCAGATCGGGGATGCGGCGGCGGATGGCGGGCGCGGTCTCGAAGCGGACGGCCGTGCGCTCGGCCCGGCGGGCCGCCCCACCGCCGCCACGGGTACGTCTGCGGGCGGGTTGTGCGGTTTCACTCATCTAGGCAGCCTCGCGTTCACGTCTGGTTGCGGGCCTGCGGCGGCCCGGTTCACGCCCGGTCTAGCGCACCTCGCGGCGGCGCCTCGCTCGGATTGCGGCGGATCAGGATGGAAAGCGACACCGTGACCGGTTGCATGACGTTACGGCCGCCTGCCCCGGGAATGGCCGATCGGCTTGATCATCTGGTTAAACTGCTGCTTTACGGGGCCACGGCCTTTGGTTTAGCTAGCGCAATGGATTTTTGTCCGAACAGGGAGAATATCAAATGAAAAAGCTGCTTCTGGCCTCTGCGGCCACTGCCTTGCTGGCCGGTCCGGGCCTTGCCGCCAGCCACTCGAACGAGATCAAGATCGGCGTGCTGCTGGGCTTCACCGGCCCCATCGAATCGCTGACCCCCTCGATCGCCGCCGGCGCCGAGCTGGCGATGACCGAAGTGAACGAGTCGGGCCTGCTTCTGGACGGCGCGACCGTGACGCCCGTGCGCGGCGATTCGACCTGTGTCGACGCCAGCGCCGCCACCGCCGTGGCCGAGCGTCAGATCACCGATGACGGCATCAAGGGCATCATGGGCGCCGACTGTTCGGGCGTGACCGGCGCGGTTCTGGCCAACGTGGCCGTGCCGAACGGCATCGTGATGATCTCGCCCTCCGCAACCTCGCCCGCGCTGAGCGAAGCCGAGGACAATGGCCTGTTCTTCCGCACCGCCCCCTCCGATGCCCGTCAGGGCGAGGTGATGGCCGACGTGCTGATGGAACAGGGCGTCAAGGAAGTCGCCGTCACCTACACCAACAACGACTACGGCAAGGGTCTGGCCGACGCTTTCCAAGCCGCCTTCGAGAAGGCCGGCGGCAAGGTCACGATCAGCGCCGCGCATGAGGACGGCAAGGGCGACTATTCGGCCGAGGTCGGTGCACTTGACTCCGCCGGTGGCGAGCGTCTGGTCGTCGTGGGCTATGTCGATCAGGGCGGTTCGGGCATCGTCCGCGCGGCGCTGGACGCCGGCGCCTTCGACACGTTCCACTTCCCCGACGGCATGATCGGCGACGCGCTGACCGAGAAGTTCGGCGACGAGATCGAAGGCTCCTCGGGTCAGCTTCCGGGCACCGACAGCCCCGGCGGCGACAAGTTCAAGGAACTGGCCGGCGATGCCGCTGACGCCTCCTCGCCCTTCACCCCCGAGGCTTATGACGCCGCGGCGCTGATGATGCTGGCCATGCAGGCCGCAGGTTCGGCCGAGCCCGGCGACTACAAGGACAAGATCGAGATGGTCGCCAACGCCCCCGGCGAGCAGATCTTCCCCGGTGAGCTGGCCAAGGCGCTGGAAATCCTGAAGAACGGCGGCGACATCGACTATGTTGGCGCCACCGCAGTCGAGCTGATCGGCCCGGGTGAATCCGCCGGCAGCTACCGCGAGATCACCATCAAGGACGGCAAGATCGAGACCGTCAAGTATCGCTGATCTCTGAACTTTACGACGCAACAGCCCGGCTTTGCCGGGCTGTTTGCATAAATGGAACTGATGAATGATCGAAGTGCGCAACATGGTGAAGTCGTTCGGCGGGTTCCGCGCCGTTGACGACGCGAGCCTGACGATCGAGACAGGCTCGATCACCGGCCTGATCGGCCCCAACGGCGCGGGCAAGTCCACGCTGTTCAACGTCATCGCCGGGGTTCACAAGCCGACCTCGGGACAGGTGCTGATGGATGGCGAGGACATCACCGGCCTTGCCCCGCACCAGCTGTTTCACAAGGGCCTGCTGCGCAGCTTTCAGATCGCGCATGAGTTCAGCACCATGACCGTGCGCGAGAACCTGATGATGGTCCCCGCCGCCCAGACCGGCGAGACCCTGTGGAACGCCTGGTTCCGGCGCGGCCAGATCGCCGCCGAGGAACGCGCGCTGGCCGAAAAGGCCGACGAGGTTCTGGACTTCCTGACCATTTCTCATCTCACGCATGAACTCGCCGGCAACCTGTCGGGCGGCCAGAAGAAGCTGCTGGAGCTGGGGCGCACGATGATGGTCGATGCCAAAATCGTCTTTCTGGACGAGGTCGGTGCCGGCGTGAACCGCACGCTTTTGCGCACCATCGGCGAGGCGATCCAGCGGCTGAACCGCGAACGCGGCTACACTTTCTGCCTGATCGAACATGACATGGATTTCATCGCGCGCCTTTGCGACCCGGTGATCGTGATGGCCTCCGGCTCGGTCCTTGCGCAGGGCAAGGCCGACGAGATCATGCAGAACGAAGCCGTGATCGAGGCCTACCTGGGCACCGGGCTGAAGAACAAGGTCGAGACATGACAGAACATGCATCCGCCCCCCTTGCCGGGGACGCGCCCTTCCTGATCGGCGAGGCCATGTCCGGCGGCTACGGCACCGGTCCCGACATCCTTCATGGCTGCACCATCGCCGTGAACCGTGGCGAGATTGCCGTGATCGTCGGGCCCAACGGCGCCGGCAAGTCCACCGCGATGAAGGCCGTCTTCGGGATGCTGGACCTGCACTCGGGATCGGTGCGGCTGGACGGGCAGGACATCACCGCCCTCAGCCCGCAAGAGCGGGTGTCGCGCGGCATGGGCTTCGTGCCCCAGACCTCGAACATCTTCACCTCGATGACGGTCGAGGAGAACCTTGAGATGGGCGCCTTCCTGCGCCGCGACGATATCCGCCCCACGATGGAGCAGGTCTATGACCTGTTCCCCATCCTGCGCGACAAGCGCCGCCAGCCCGCAGGCGAGCTGTCGGGCGGCCAGCGCCAGCAGGTGGCCGTGGGCCGCGCCCTGATGACCAAGCCCAGCGTGCTGATGCTGGACGAGCCGACCGCAGGCGTGTCGCCCATCGTCATGGACGAGCTTTTCGACCGCATCATCGAGATCGCCCGCACCGGCATCTCGATCCTGATGGTCGAACAGAACGCCCGCCAGGCCCTTGAGATCGCCCATCGCGGCTATGTCCTGGTGCAGGGTGCCAATGCCTATACCGACACCGGCAAGGCCCTTCTGGCCGACCCCGAGGTCCGCCGCACATTCCTGGGAGGCTGATCGCCCGTGTCCGATATCCTCAACGCCCTCGTGGCGATCACCAATTTCATCCTGATCCCGGCCACGGCCTATGGCAGCCAGCTTGCGCTTGGCGCTCTTGGCGTGACGCTGATCTACGGCATCCTGCGGTTTTCCAACTTCGCCCATGGCGACACCATGGCCTTCGGCGCCATGAGCACGATCCTGGTGACCTGGTGGCTGCAATCCCAGGGCATCGGCCTTGGTCCCTTGCCGACGGCGCTGCTGGCCCTGCCCGCCGGCGTCGCCGCGACGGTGCTGCTGGTGCTGGTGACAGACCGCACGGTCTACCGCTTCTATCGCCGGGCCAAGGCCAAACCGGTCTTCCTGGTGATCGTCTCGATGGGGGTCATGTTCGTCTACAACGGGCTGGTGCGTTTCATCATCGGTCCCGATGACCAGAACTTCGCCGACGGCGCGCGCTTCCTGATCTCGGCACGGGATTTCAAGCAGATGACCGGCCTTGACGAGGGGCTCGCGATCCGCAGCTCGCAGGCGATCACCATCGTCACGGCCGTGATCGTCGTGGCCTTCCTTTTCTGGTTTCTCGAGCGCACCCGCACCGGCAAATCCATGCGCGCCTTTTCCGACAACGAGGATCTGGCCCTGCTGTCGGGCATCAACCCCGAACGGGTGGTCATGCTGACATGGGTTCTGGTGGCGGCGCTGGCGACCATCGCGGGCGTGCTTTACGGGTTGGACAAGTCGTTCAAGCCATTCACCTATTTCCAGCTGCTGCTGCCGATCTTCGCGGCCGCGATCGTCGGCGGCCTTGGCAGTCCGCTGGGGGCCATTGCAGGCGGCTTCATCATCGCCTTCTCCGAGGTGGCCATCACCTATGCCTTCAAGAAGGTGGCGGGCTACCTGCTGCCCGAGGCGTGGGAGCCCGACGGCCTCGTCCAGCTTCTGAGCACGGATTACAAGTTCGCCGTCTCCTTCGTGATCCTGGTGATCGTCCTGCTGTTCCGGCCGACCGGCCTCTTCCGCGGAAAGGCCGTCTGATGCGCACCGTGTTTCTCTTTGCCCTGGTGGGGCTGCTGTTCGTCGTCACCGGCTTCACCTCGTCGTGGAACGTCGCCTTGGGGATCTTCAACATGGGGTTGATCAGCGCGATCATGGCGCTGGGGGTCAACATGCAATGGGGCTATGCGGGCCTGTTCAACGTGGGCGTCGTGGGCTTCGTGGCGCTTGGCGGTCTGGCCGCCGTGCTGGTCGGCATGCCGCCCACGCCCGACGCCTGGTCCGCCGGCGGTCCGCGCATCCTGCTGGCGCTGCTGGCAGGCGCCGGGGCTGTTGTGGCCACCATCGCCCTGCGGCGCGCCATGCGCCCGGGCTGGTCCCGCGCCCTGGCAACGGTCGCGGTGCTGGTCGTCGGGTTCTTCCTGTTCCGCGCGATACTCGACCCGGCGGTCGAGGCGATCGAGGCGGTGAACCCCTCCTCCACCGGCTATCTGGGCGGTCTGGGCCTGCCGGTGCTGCTGGGCTGGCCCGCGGGCGCGCTGTTGGCAGCGGGTGCGGCCTGGGCCATCGGCAAGACTGCCCTCGGGCTGCGCTCGGACTATCTGGCGATCGCGACGCTGGGCATCGCCGAGATCATCATCGCCGTTCTCAAGAACGAGGATTGGCTGAGCCGGGGCGTCAAGAACGTCATCGGCCTGCCCCGACCCGTTCCCTACGAGGTGGACCTGCAATCCTCGGAAAGCTTCGTGGCGCGGGCCCGCGACTGGGGAATCGATCCGGTCACCGCCTCGTCGATCACGGTCAAGCTGGCCTATGCGGGACTGTTCGCGCTGGTGCTGCTGGCGCTGCTGTGGCTGGCGCAGATGGCGCTGAACTCGCCCTGGGGACGGATGATGCGCGCCATTCGCGACAACGAGACCGCCGCCGCCGCCATGGGCAAGGATGTGACCGCGCGGCATCTGCAGATCTTCGTGCTGGGCTCGGCCATCTGCGGTATCGCGGGGGCGATGATGGTCACGCTCGACGGTCAGCTGACCCCCGGCAGCTACCAGCCCCTGCGCTTCACCTTCCTTGTGTGGGTGATGGTGATCGTCGGCGGTTCGGGCAACAACCTGGGCGCGGTGCTGGGCGGTTTCCTGATCTGGTTCCTCTGGGTCCAGGTCGAACCCATCGGCCTTTGGGTGATGGAGCTGGTGACCTCGGGCATGGACGGCGGCAATCCGCTGCGCCAGCACCTGATCGAGTCAGCGGCCCACATGCGCCTGCTGACCATGGGCGTGATCCTGCTCGTGGTGCTGCGTTTCAGCCCGCGCGGCCTGCTTCCCGAAAGGTAGCGTTACGGCACGGGCGCAGAAAATTCTGCGCCCGTGCGCAAAAGGACTATATCCGGGAGAAGCCCGGCGGCCTGCTTGCCGCCCCAATCAGCCGATCGACCAGACAAGAGATTTTCCCCGGTGATCTTCGGACTAGTAAAACTGCTGCTCAGGGTCGGACTGGGGCTGAGCCTGGCGCTGGGGATCTACCTTGGCCTGATCTGGTATCAGGTGACCCGTCTTGACGACGCGGGCCTGCGCGCGGCGCTGTCGCGGCCGCTGATGCTGGTGCAGGTCACGCCCCAGGGTCTTGGCCTTGCCGAGTGCAACTGTAACCGTACCCTGCGCGACGACGAGATCCCGCTGATGGTGCGCGACGCACTTGTCGCGACCGAGGACCGGCGCTTTTTCGATCATGGCGGCGTCGATCCCATCGCGCTGGTCCGTGCCGCCGCCACCGGCTTTGCCGAAGGGGGCAGCACCCTGACCCAGCAGCTGGCCAAATCCGCCCTGACAGGCGACTACGACCTGATCCAGCGCAAGATCCACGAGGCCATGTTCGCCTGGCGGATCGAAAGCCTCTACAGCAAGGACGACATCCTGCGCCTCTATCTCAGCCGGGTGCGGTTCGGTTCGATCCGGGGGGTGCCGGTCTTCGGGCTGCGTGACGCGGCCGAGGTCTATTTCGGGGTCGAGCCTGCCGATCTGAGCCTGGCGCAGTCGGCCCTGCTGGTCGGCATGCTGAAAGCCACGACCACCTACCAGCCGATCGAACACCCCCAGGCCGCCGCCGGCCGGGCACTGACGGTGGTAAACCTGATGCGCCGGGCCGGCCACATCCCCGCCAGCCTGCGCGTGGACATCGCCGCGGCCCTGCCCGACGGCCCGCGCAAGCGCCCCGCCCGCGACCGTTTCATCGAAGATCACCTGCTGGCCGAGTTCCGCGAACTGGGCTTCGATAGCAAGCCTGGGTGGTACCGCATCGTCACCTCCCTCGACCCCATCGCCCAGTACCAGGCCCGTCTGGTGGTCGAGGGCGAGATGTCCGAGCGGCGCGCCTCGGGCGCCCGGCGCGCGGCGCTCGTCACCCTTGATCGCGAGGGGCGGATCGTGGCCCTTTACGGCGGGCGGGACTACGGCCGCTCGACCTTCAACATCGCGACCCAAGGGGAACGGCAGGCCGCCTCGACCGCCAAGCTGGCCACCTATCTTGCCGCGCTCGAAGCCCGGTGGCAGGTGGATTACGCCGTCCAGGACAGCCGCGACGCCCTGACCGGCCCGTTCGAGCCGCGCAACGCCGATGACCGCTATCTGGGCAGCATCCGCATGGATCAATGCCTGGCCCAGTCGCGCAACGTCTGCACCATGTTCCTGGCCCAGGACGTGGGCATGCGCCGCATCTCAGAGATGGCGGCGCGGCTGGGGATGGTGGCGAAGGGGACGCCCGGATCCTCGGTCGTGCTGGGGGCGGCCGAGACCACGTTGCTGCGCAACACCGCCGCCTATTCCTCGCTGACCGCCGGCGGGCGCGTGCCCCATCCCCGCGCCATCCGCGCCGTTCTGGGTGCCTTCGGCCGAGTGCATTTCGGCGCCCCGCCCGAGCGGTCGCGCGCCGTCGCCTCCCCCACCAGCATCGACGCCATGCGCCGCATGCTGCGGATGGCCGTGACCGAGGGCACGGGGCGCAACGCCGATTTCGTCGGGGGCCGCGCCTTCGGCAAGACCGGCACCAGCCAGGAAAACCGCGATGCCTGGTTCATCGGCTTCACCGCCGACGATCTGACCACCGGCGTCTGGATCGGCCCGGCCGAGGGCAAGACCATGCGCGGCATATCGGGCGGCGACCTGCCGGCCCGCATCTTCAGCCGCTACAACCGCAACCTGGTCGAGCGTTTCCGCGACTACAGCGAAGGCGCGCCCAGCCTCAGCCGCTGAGGGGGCGCGGTTGCAAAGCCCGCGCGCCTGTCGCAGGCTTCCGGCCGCGTGACCGCCGCCCGGCCCGCGCCCACCATGCCCATGACATGACGGAGCATCCGATGTCCCAGCTACACGCCCTGATCCTTGCCGCCGGCCGCGCCGCGCGGATGCGAGGGGCCGACAAGCTGTTGGAAGAGGTTGCGGGCGTGCCCGTGTTGCGCCGCCTGGCCGAGGCGGCAATCGCGGCCGGGCTGCCCCTGCGGGTGGTGTTGCCGGCCCCGGACGCGCCCTTCGGTGCCGGACGGGCAGAGGTGCTTGCCGGCCTGCCCCTTTCGACGATCCGGGCGCCCGAGGGGGTGGTGGCGATGGGCCGCTCCCTCGCCGCCGGGGCAGCGGAGCTGCCTGCGGAGGCGTCGGGACTGATGGTTCTTTTGGGGGATATGCCAGGGATCGGGCGGGAGGAGGTGCGCGCAATGGCACAGGCCCACCTGGAGAACCCCGACCGGATCCTTCGCGGCACCGATGACAATGGCCGCCCGGGCCACCCGGTCATCTTTCCCGCCGCCCTTTTCCCGGCCCTCTCGGGGTTGAGCGACGACAGGGGTGCGGTCGCGATTATCCGGTCCCAGGCCCAACCGCCCCTGCCCGTCCCCCTGCCCGGCGCCCGCGCGACGGAGGATCTGGACACGCCTGAGGATTGGGAACGCTGGCGCGCCGGCAACCCGGACGATCAGGACGCCGACGGAGGTCAGTCCGCCGCGCGCGGCGGCAGCACCTCATAGCCTGCAAGCGCCAGCGTCAGCGCCTCGCCCGGCGCGGGCGTCTCCTGGGGGCCCGCGACCGGCGGCAGGGCCAGCGCCTGGCGCGCCACCTCCAGCAGGGGCATGCCGTCGGGACCGGGGGGCGCGACCCGCGCCTCGATACGCCCCGCCGCCGCGACCCCGGCTTCGGATCCGCTGATCCGCACGACCTGGTCCCGCCGCACCATCAACTGGAACTCGGCCCCCGGCGGCAGGTCCAGCCGCTGGCCCAGATGGCCGATGTCCAGCCGCGTGCCCTCGGGCCCAACCTCCAGCACCCGGGCATCCAGCAGGATCGCCCCTTCGGGCAGCAACAGCTCCGATCCGCCGCTGGCGGTGATGCGTCCCGCATCCATCCGCAGGACCCTGTCGGCCATCTTGCGCAACTCCGCGCGCGAGTGGGAGACATGGATCGCCGGCACCCCCGCCAGCGCAAGGCTGCGCTGAAGATAGGGGATCAGTTCGGACCGGCTGGCGTGATCGACTGCGCTCAGCGGCTCGTCCAGCAGGATCAGCCGGGGTGCCGACATCAGGCAACGGCCCAGGGCCACGCGCTGACGCTCGCCCCCCGACAGCCGCCCGGGCATGCGATCCAGAAGCCGCTCCAGCCTCAGCGTGTCGATGATCGCGTCCCGCTCGGGTCCGCGCTGCCCGGCGCCGCCGGAGGGGCCGGCGCGCCGCCGCTCCAGCCCGTAGTCGAGGTTCCGCGCAACATTCATGTGGTCGAAAAGGGCAGCTTCCTGAAAGACATAGCCGACCCTGCGGCGCCAAGCGGGCATCAGCCCGACCTTCGGACCCTGCCATTCCTCGCAGAATGCGCTGACGTGGCCAGTGGCCCCCGGCTCCAGCCCGGCGATGACGCGCAAAAGGCTGGTCTTGCCGCTGCCGCTGGGTCCCGAGACGGCCGTCACCCCGCGCAGGGCAATGGCGTGATCGACCGCAAGATCGAAGCCCGGCCGCCTCAGCGCCAATTCGAGGATCAGCTCAGAACACATCGCGCCGCCCCCTGCGGTTGAGGACGTAGACCGCGCTCAGCACCAGGAAGCTGAAGACCAGCAGCCCCGAGGACAACACGTGCGCGCGCTCGTAATCCAGCGTCTCCACGGCCGAGTAGACCTCGATCGAGATGACCCGCGTCTGGCCGGGGATGTTGCCCCCCACCATCAGCACCACCCCGAACTCTCCCACAGTGTGAGCAAAGCTGAGGACCAGCGCGGTCAGCAGCCCGCGTCGCGACTGGGGCAGGACAATGGTGCGGAAACGGTCGAACGGCCCCGCGCCCAGCGTCGCCGCGGCCTCGAGCGGGGGGCGCGGCACAGCCTCGAACGCGGTTTGCAGGGGCTGGACCGCGAAGGGCAGCGAATAGACCATCGAGGCCAGCACAAGCCCGGTGAAGGAAAAGGTCAGTGTCTCGCCGGTCAGCCGCACCCAGGCTGCACCAAGGCCCGTGTCGGGGCTGAAGAGGATCAGCAGGTAAAAGCCCAGCACCGTCGGTGGCAAAACCAGCGGCAGCGCGGTCACAGCCTCGATCAGCGGGCGGATGCGGGCCCGGGTGGTCGCCAGCCACCAGGCCAGCGGCACCGCCAGCGCCAGCAGCAACACGGCCGTCAACGCCGAAAGGTGCAGGGTCAGCCAGACCGGCGACCAGTCGATCGCCCATCCCCCTGCGCTGTTGGCCGGATCACTCCCCATCGGTTCCGTAGCCGAAATCACTCAGCACGGCGCGGGCCTCGTCGCTGAAAAGAAACTCGAAGAATTCCGCGGCTGCCGGATCCCGCTCGCCCGCAAGAAGCACCGCGTCCTGGCGGATCGGATCGTGCAGGCTGTCGGGCACCACCAGCCATTGATCGTTCAGGTCCTGGCGCGGGCTGCGCAGTTGGGACAGCGCCACAAGACCCAGCCCCGCGTTGCCGGTGGCGACGAATGCAAAGGTCTGGCCGATATTCTCGCCCAGAACCAGGCGGTCCGACAGGGCCTCGTCCATCCCAAGCGCCTTCAATGCCTGCATCGCCGCCAGACCATAGGGGGCCAGGACCGGATCCGCGATGGCCAGGCGCCCGAAATCCCCCGAAAGCCGCGCCTTGAGCATCTGGCCCACCGCAGCGTCGTCGGGCGGGGTGGTTCCTGTCCCCTCGGCCTCTTTGGCCGCTTTAGTCGGGCGCGAAGACCACAGCGCCAGCCGCCCCAGCGCGTAGGTCCGCGCGGGACCCACCGTAAGACCGGCCTTTTCCAGAAGGGCCGGCCGTTCCTGGTCGGCGGCAAGAAAGACGTCGAAAGGCGCGCCGCGCAGGATCTGGGCGTAAAGCTTGCCGGTGGAGCCGTTGATGATGCTGACCCGGTGGCCCGTCCGGGCCGCGAAGATCGGCGCCAGGGCCTCCAGCGGCTCGACCACGTTCGAGGCGGCGGCCACGCTCACCTGCCCCGCCCCGGCGGGCAACGGCGCCAGCCCCGAAAGGCCCAGCATGAGGGTAATGGCAAGCAGCGCGCGCATGGGATCCGGCCCTAGGAAATACGTCGGCGCAAGCTAGCGCCCCGCGCCGGGCGGTGCAATCGGGCGCCGGGCATTGTGTTCGGGCCGCGATGTCGCGGCAGTCACGCTAATTGATTGCTGATGAATGTTGGTACCCGAGGTCGGACTCGAACCGACAAGGTGTTGCCACCGGGGGATTTTGAATTGTCCCGACACCGGGCGATTTCAACGCCCTAGCCTACGCCGGATCACAGGGACATAGCAGAAACGTAGGGGGAAACTGTGACACGGGGGGATCGGCTCCCTCCTATCCATTGCGTCCGGGGCAGGGCCGCGCCGGGAGTCGAACCCGGAATGTGCCGCCATAGGCAGTGCGTCTAACCATTCCGCCACGCGGCCCTGTCGTTCCCCGAACCTCGGCTTTAATGGACTCCGAGGTGCGAATAGGCACCAAGCTCAATCGTGTACCACTTTCCGTTTGCATCCGGCCCAGCAACTGCAAATTCAGCTTCGTCTGGGTCACAGTCATTGCCGTGGTTGTCGAACCAATTTGTGATCGGGTACGTTTTCCCATCATCTAACAGAATGATGCGCAGACTTCGGTTTAGGGCTTCAATCGTCGCCATGCGTCCGCTCCTGTTCAGACTTTAGCGCGGGGGTCATAGCTGTAGCCGACCTTCCGCAATTCGCGGCGGTCATGGTCCCAATAGACCTTGCCAGCCTGCCACCAAACTTCATCGCCCAAAAGTGGCATTGCTGGCGCATCCTCGACATGAACAGCGCACTCGTCGCCGCTTCGGTCAACGCACCACAGGCGCGAAACGCTGCGGCCCTCGGGCGTTTTGCCAATCGGCATAATTTCAATAATTTTTCCGCCAACCATGGCTGCGCTCCTTTCTAGGATCTCTTCGCGCGCGACTTGCGCACATTGGCTGCGTTCTGTTCGGCCGCCACCATCGGCAAGGGAAAGGTCATGTGTCGCTTTCCTTGGCGCGACGCATCCGCGCATCGCACCGGATTTTCAACTTGCGCAAGGTGGCATCCCTGTCGGCCTTGACCGGCTCCAAAGCCCTTTGCGCCTCAGCGAATTTCGCATCTGCGGCTTCAAGCTCAGCACGCTCTTCATCGGTCAGGAAATCTTGCCACGCCATGCGCGTTTGTATGCTCATGGCCTGCATACTGGCAACTTATTAAATGTATGTCAATGTTTGACATACTGTATGTAATCGAATAGCATACATCAAGGGGAACACGGATTGCTGCGAAACCGCCCGCCTCGCGGCAATACCCAAACCAAGCGCGGGCACATTCGGAGGTAGAACCCGATGAAAGACCAGGCCGAGCAAATCAAGCTGCTGATCGCCAAAGCGGCTGAGGCGCACAGTGCCGCCGAGGCGCTGCACTTCTCACAAGCGGCCTGCAACGCCGCAAACGCTCTGTGTGCGCTCAGAAGCGCAGAGGGCGCCTAAACCCGCTGGCGGGGTTCGGCCCCGCCAGTCCAACAACCGCCCGGAGACCTATAACATGAGCGAACAAGAGAACTGGAAATGGTGGGTCGGCCACGACGATGAACGCTACCACACCGAATGCGAAACCAGAGAGGAAGCGGTCTACATCGCATCCGAAGAACAGGACGGCGGCCACATTGTTGAGGCGATGAAGCCAGCCAATATCAAGATAAGCCGATACTTTGACGGCCACATGTTCGCAGAGGAAGCCGAAGAACGCGCCTACGAGGATCACGGTGACCCCGAGGGAGACGTCGAAATCTTTCCGATCAAACCGGAACTCCGCGCCGACCTTGAAAAGATGGTGCGCGAGACAATGGACGCGTGGCAGGACAAGCATGGCCTGACCTTCACCGGGTTCCAATTCAAGGCCAGCCGGAACCAAGAATACATCCCGCCGAAACCCGAATCCAACTAACCCCCCCGGAGGAGAGAGATGCTTCATAACGACTGCGACGGCGGGGCTTGTGTCGCCTGCCACATGGCGGAGCAAAGGGCCAAAGGGCGGCGCTGCGACACGTGCTATTGGTGGCTTCGTGATTGGATGGGCGACGGCGAGGGCATCTGCCGCCGCTACAGGCCGGCACGGGTCGAGACCACCGGCGCAGGACATTTCTGCCGCGAACACTCTTTTGATCAACCACTGCCCAACTAACGCCCGGAGGCCGATATGGCGAAGCGCGGACGTGCTGATAGAATGAGCGAACAAGAGAACTGGAAATGGTGGGTCGGCCACGACGATGAACGCTACCACACCGAATGCGAAACCAGAGAGGAAGCGGTCTACATCGCATCCGAAGAACAGGACGGCGGCCACATTGTTGAGGCGATGAAGCCAGCCAATATCAAGATAAGCCGATACTTTGACGGCCACATGTTCGCAGAGGAAGCCGAAGAACGCGCCTACGAGGATCACGGTGACCCCGAGGGAGACGTCGAAATCTTTCCGATCAAACCGGAACTCCGCGCCGACCTTGAAAAGATGGTGCGCGAGACAATGGACGCGTGGCAGGACAAGCATGGCCTGACCTTCACCGGGTTCCAATTCAAGGCCAGCCGGAACCAAGAATACATCCCGCCGAAACCCGAATCCAACTAACCCCGGAGGCACCATGACCAGACCACTTTGGAGCATTGACCCTGAACAGCTAGAGCACTATCGGTGGGCCGCAAGCGTAGGTCGTGAAGCGCGAGACATGCAACCACAGGACTTTGAAGATTACCGCGAGGCGGCGAAAATCATCGTTGCGCAAGAAGCCGAAATTCGTCGCCTCCGCGGCGAGGCTAAATAGCCCCAACCGCGTCACCCCAAGGCAGAGGGACCGGCCCCCAGAAAGGAAAACGACATGGATGATGAATGGTATGATGATGCGCTGACAGAGGGCTATCGTCCAGACGAGGACGACGAAGACGAATGCCCGATCTGCGGCGATGACATCGGCATGTCGTGCCCCTGTCTTCGCGACTAACCCTCAATCCAACTGGATCAGCGAATTACCGGCCCCCTCGACGCAAAGGCCGGAGGAACACGGGGCGGCTTACCGCGCCGCGATACGGTTGATCTGGGCCTCGACCCTTTCGAGGATGGCGGTGCTTCTCGCCGCGGCGGTCTCCAGCTGATCGACCTTGCCGAGTATCAGGAATACCGCGACAGCAGCGCACCCGGTCAGGCCGCAGATGAGCCATCGAAGCGCAGATAGCCGGCCGGCAAGATCGCGCCGGAATATGTGGAAGGCCGTGCTGACTTCTTGGAGGGGTTCCGGCATGGCCTACGCCGGCTCACCTTCCGGCAGCGGATCGAACAGAGCAAACCCTGAGCCGATGGCGACCACGCAGGTCTCTCCGGTCGGGCTTGTCCGCGTGATGGTCCAGCCGCCGGTGTCGTCGTTTCCCCAGAACTCGATGATGAGCCGCCTGTCGGCGGTCAGTCCTGCCATTCGGCGCTGCTCAGAATACCGCTCGGTCAGCGTCTCCACCATGCTTTCGCGGGGGCCGCAGGGCGGGCCGGGTTCCGCCTTCACCGGCATAGGCCAGAGGATCGCCGCAGCCAGCGCTCCGGCAACCAGCAACACGATAACGAGGGTCAGGTCGAAGCATTTCCGCATTGGTCTTACTCCTTCATTTGCGCAATGCGCGGACCACCCCAATCGCGGCTGCCCCGCCGAAGTAGAGCGTTGCGATACGCTCTTGCAGGGACAGTAATTCCGGGCTGAGAGGGTCGGTGATGCCGAGGCCCAGAACCTTGTCCCAGACGACCAGCTTGAACGTGTAGATGATGAACGGCGCGGCCCACGCCATCTGCACCAGCGCCGTGATGCGGCCGCCGAGGGCGCGGTTGGCCTGCCGTTCCTCGAGGCGGGCGATCTCGACATTCGCCGCGATGCGCTCGCTCTCGTTCTTGGCGTTGTGCCGGGCTGCGTAGGCGTCCGCGAGGCGGTCCACCACGCCCCCGCTGAGCCACTTGAGGACGAGGGCGATCACAGCCCCACCTTCACGCGATGGATCTCGCCGCGCGTCTTGTCGTAAGTGATTGCCTGGATCTGCGCCCGAGCCGAGAAGGCGTTGCTGTAAGCGTGGGCGTCCCGCGCGGTCATCGCCCGCAGCTTCTCCCACAGCACCCCGCCGATGTCCGCGCTCCGGTGGTGGTGTTCGTGCGCCGTGTAGAGATACCGATGCAGGGTGCGCCCCCACATCACAGCGAACTGGTCGGCCATGAAATGAACCAGCCTTTCGGGCTTGGCCTTGTGGCCGTGGTGGGCGCCGAGCATGACCCGACCCCATTCCATCATGAAGAACTCGCCGGGGTCCTTCTCGACATTGACGCGCGGTTCATTGCGGTAGCGCTCGGCAAGCGCGAACATCACGGCCATGTAGCTGGTCGGGTTGTGGTTGCCGGGCAGGATGCGGATAATCACGTTGCGGTGCTTTTGCCGCGCCAGTTCCACAGCAGCCCCCAGCGCCTCGATCGACATGTCGAGGGTGCGGAAATGCCGGGTGTCTACGTCGAGCTGGTGGTGGGAGCGCGGCGTCTGGTTCGACTGATCGTCGGCGTGCTGCCCGTCCCCCACGTCGAGGATAACGGCGGTGTCGGATGCCGGGGCCGAGGCCACGCAGCGCCCCATCCAGTCGCGCAGACGGTCGCATGCTATCTTGGTGTCATAGTCCTCGCCGGTCTCCCTGCCCCATGCCATCATGCCGATATGCGCGTCTGCGATGGGATAGACCGTGCAAAGGTCGTCCAGCGTGTGCTGTGGGGTCGCCACCTCGGTCGCTGGCTCCATCCCCTCGAACGCCTCGCGCATCCGCTTGAGCATATCGTCCGGCAGATCCTGAGGCTTGAGAAGCACCGAATAACCGGGCTGGCCGTCCTTGGCCGGCACCTTCGCCCACGCCAGGCGGGGTTCCATCTGGGTGCCAACCGCGTCCATGCTGGCCTGAATGGCCGGGTCTCGATTGACGAAGCTCTCGTAGGCCCGCAGCCTGCCCTGTAGGCCGCCGCGAGACAGGTTCAGGGCCTCTGCCGCTGCGACCTGCGACCCGAACTGGCACAGGGCCTTGTGGGCCTCCTTGGCCTGTTCAAGCGTTATGCTCGGTGTTCCCATCGGGTTCCCCCCGCTTTGCCGCCAGCACGGCGACCGCCTGCTCCAGCCGCATGACGTGGCGGATCAGCGCCTCGTCCTCTCCGGCCATGATCCTGCGCAGCTTCGGTGTGCCGCGCAGGTATCTCTCCACGACCCGTTTCGCCGCCGCTGCGTCCTCTGCGATCAGGTCGGTCACTTGAGGTCGCGCTGTTTCGACCAAATGAGGGAAAACGCCACGGACGACAGGATCAGCGCCGCCTCGGTCATGTCGGCTTGCATCGCCTCGGGGATCCATCCGCGCGAAACGGCATAGATCACGGCCACGGGGACGAGGTGGCGAACGAGGCGCTTGATGTCTTCGGTCATTTGAACCTCCCGAGAATGCTGAGAATGAAAGAGACGAGGGCCGGCCACAGCCCTGCGACCTTCGGGGGCGTGGCGACGGCATCGGGCAGCGCCGGGGGCCGTGTGCCCCACTCCGCGGCCTCCAGCGCCGCCTCGAAGGACAGCGCGAAGTCGGCGTATTTCCCGGCCTCGAAGGTGCCGTTCCAGACCCGCCGGGCGGCCTTGTAGTCCCGGCGGTCGCCCTCGACGCACTGGGGCAGGCTGACGCCCGTGGCCCAGCCCTCGAGCATCGGCTGAACGAGGGCACGGACCGACAGGCGCAGATCTGACAAGGCTTCGGGGTTGCCGATCAGATCGACGCCCAGCCGGTCGCCCCATTTCTGGTGATTGTCGCGGCCCGTGATCTGGCCCAGCCCGTTGCCGCGATAGAGCCAACCGTCGTCGGAACTGACCCGGTTGCCCATGCGACCGTTGTAGACGCGGTTGGCGAGGTCACGCGGCTTTCGGGCGAAGCGCTTGGCTTCTTCCATGGTCCTGAAACGGTGCGGCCAAACCTCGCGAAGGCGCTTGGCGCTGTAGCTGAGGTTTTCACGGCGGGGCTGCATCTTCCCGCCCGTCTCGCCGTATGCCGTGGCGAGGATGTAGGCCGTCTGTCCGAGGTCAGCCCCGCGCACTTCGCATTCATCAAGGATCGCCTCGCAGACATCGACCTGGGGTTGGGACAGCTTGAAGCCGAACACACGCTTGTCGCGCCGCAGAGCCTCGTAGAATGCCTTTCGGTTCATTGCTTCTTCTCCCTCTCAAGCCGCTCCTGACGCGCGTCGCTGCGGGCCATGAATGTGAGGATGCTGGCGAACCGCTCGTCCGTGCGGGCTGCCTGCGTCTCCAGCAGTCGCATACGGATATCCATGTCGCGGCGGTCGATCCGCGCTTGCTCGATCTGGAGCGTGATGGTTTCGAGCGAATTGGCCGTTGATGCGTAATAGGCACCGACGCTGACCAGCAGGACCGCGATCTGGATCACATTGCCAAGGGTGATGGCGGGGGAGAACTCGGGCTTGGTCATCACGCCACCTTGAACGATCCGCTCAGGTAGAGCGTCTGACCGGACAGGTTGGCGTTCGTCACACCCCCCAAACCGGCCTGCGTGAAGACCTGCATCTTGTCGGCCGTGGGAAAGCCGTGGAAGCCCGAGATCGCAGTGCCGTAGGTAGATGTAATGCGCATCCCGGCGCGGGATGACGTGTCTGCGCGATCACCAAGCACCGGCATGTTGATTGTGACTTGAGTTGTGTCGGTGGTGGTGGGGAAGACGATGACAGCCCGGTATTCACACGTGTCCCCAATGACCTGATAGGACCCGCTGGCCGACGTGAACGTCAGGCCCGCCCCGCTCTTGTCCACCGGCGTCCACGACTTCTGCTCCAGCTTCCAGCGCGCTTCGCCCTCGTATTCCGCCAGAGGCCCGGCAGCGTTGCTGTTGGCCTTGACGTGAACCCCCGCGCGCAGCCCCTTGACCACGGGACCGTTGACCGAGCCGAAATAGACAATCGCCGTCTGGCCAACCGTCGTGCTGTAGGGACCAAAGCCCCAAAGCGACGAGCTGTCGGCGCTGAGCTTGAACCGCAGCCCGACCTCCCAGATGCCGGTCGCCAGCTCCTTGTTGTGGGTGACGACGAAATCCGTCGCGCCGGTGTTGCTGGTGACCAGCAGGTTCCCCACCGTCCCTGACGCGACCAGGGCAACCCCGGTATCATGCAGCTGCACCGAGGCGTTGGCAGACGTGCCCGCCGCGTAGACCCAGCGCATGTGATACTCGATGCCGGCCTTCATCGCCTCACAGGGCGCCGATGTCCGGTCTTGCGTGGACCCGGCGCTTGCGACCTCGAGGCCCGGATATAGACCCAGGGCGTTGTCGGCCCGATCCGTGCCTGCCGACCACGTGGCCGCCTTCGCGATCATGTTCTCGGAGCGGATGGTTGCGGCCAGGTTCTCGCCGTAGTTGCCCTGAACGACAATCGCCTCGCCAGTGCCGTTAAGTTCGAGCAAGTGAGAGCCAATTGTGGCGAACCCGATGTAGTTGCCGCTGACGACGCCGCCGGCCACCTTGCCGCCATTCCCGCCGCAGAAGATCGGGATATGGGCACCCGCATCCGACGTGAAATAGGATCCGTGGAGATTGAAGCCAGCCACCGTCTTGTTCGTCGCGGGGTAGAACAGGAAGCCATAAGCGCCGTTGCAGCCCTCGGTGCGGATCACACCGTCAAGGCCCCAGAGGTCGCCGTCGCAGCGGAACTCGTTCGTCACCGTCTGCTCGAAGTTGACCGAGGCAAGCGACATCTGAGAAACTGCAGACGCGCTGTCGATATAGATGCCGATGTCGCCCGTAACGGTGCTGTCGCCGAACGTGTAGTGCCCGCCGCCGGTGAAGGCCTCGAAGTGCACCCCGTAGCGGCTGATGTCGTAAAAGGTCAGGCCCCGGTGGCCGTTGGAGAAGGTGGAGGTCCCGCCGTAGACGAGGCCGTCCCGGAAGCCGTAGAATTCCGTGTCGCTGATGTCGCAATAGGACGCGTTCTCGATCAGGGCACCGTTGGTGCGCGTTCCGGTCGTGTCGCCGCGCAAGGTGATGTCACGGATGCCGAAGTGATAGGCGACATCCACAGCGTCTTTGTCGAGGTGCAGCGCATAGGCCGTCGAAGCCAAGCCCGACCAGAGGAGCGTGGTTGATTGCTTCCCGGCGCCCTCCAGGATCAGCCGCCCGCTACCAGCCGCGTGCGTGAGGGTCGAGGTCATGCCATAGGCAACGCCCGCATCAGCCGCCGGGATCGTCACCTTGTCCACCCGCTTCGTCCGCGCGGCGGTAACGGCTGCCTGCACCGCAGAGGTGACATCGCCGCCCGAGCGGACAAGACCGAACGCCTCAGCGCTGTAACCGCCCTTGGCATCGAGCAGAATATCCACCTGGACGGGTGTCGCGGCAGCGCTGGCCAAGTGCCCGGCGGACCCCGACGCTAGAACCACAGCACGGACCCCGCCGATCAGGACGATATCTCCCGCCGCCACATACTTGGCCGCTCCAAGGGTGTAGCTCGCAGTCGTGTCCGCCTTGAACTCAGCAGCCGTATCCCACGCATACCGAATATTCTCGAAGAGGTCGGCGATGCCCTGCGTTGAGGGCTGATTGGCCGTGTCCTTCGGATAGCTGAAAATGGCGTTCTCAGCGGCCTGCTTGATGCTCATATTGCTCTCCTGCCACGACAAAAGACCCCGCTGGCGGGGCTGAGGGGTCGTGCTGCTCTCTGGTTGGTTAGGTGACGGTCACGCTGAACGGCCCGCTTGGTGTTCCGGCCACACCGCTGCCGTTCTGCGGGGTCGCCCAGTAGTAATAGGTTCCGGCGGCAAGGCCGGTCTCCGTCGCCGAGTTGGTCACGTTCGCCCCGGCAATAACCGTGGTAATCAGGGTCGCGCTGCCGTAGGTGGCGACCGAGTTGCGATAGATCGCCACGCTGGCTTGGTTGGTGTCGTTGGCCGTGGTGAAGTCCACCGTCGCCTCACCCGCCCCGCCGGTCGCGCTGGCGCTGGCAAGGGCTGCCGGAGCTGTCGGGTTGGCCGTCGCCGTCACGTTGACGATGGAAGACCACGCCGAGGCCCTGCCCCCCGCCGTCGTGGTCTGGTATTGCACGTCGTAGACCACGCCATCCTCGACCACCGCCGAATAGGCCCGCTGGTCGTCCATATCCACGAAGAAATATTCGTAGACCGTTGTTCCCGTCGGCGCGTAGCGGAAGCGATAGCGGCGATCCACGCGCGAGGGGGCGTCGAACGTCGCCTCGAGCCGCACAGCCGCCCCGCTGCTGGTCTCCACGGGGGCCGCCGTAATCACCACGTTCGTCGCGGCCGCGATGGTGTCGCTGATGTTGAGCGCGGGCGTCGGTGCCGGCGGGACGCCCTCCTCCCCGGCGCCAAGGTCATAGCGATCGGTCTGCATCGGCACACAGGCAAAGCTGGTCGCCATGCCGCTGGGGTCTTCCTCGACCGGCGTCACGATCTCGTAATCCCCGGTGAACTGCGCGTCATAGTCCAGATCAATCGTGCGCTCGCCCTTGGCGAGGATGCCCTTGACCGTGGTCCCGACGCCGATCCGCTTGCTTGCCGCCGACCGCAGGCCGATGGCCTTCGCCAGCCGCACAGCCTGGTTGTGATTCTGACATCCCAGAATATCCAACGTGCGGTAGTTCGGTTCACTCACCCCGTCGTAGTAATTGGTATTCTGCCACGGCGCCGCGGGCTGCTTGGTGTAGTCGTGGTCGGGCGAGATGTAGTTGACGATCACCCCGTCCACTGCCGCCTCGCCGTCGTCAACCACCTCGGTCTCCGCCGACATGATGTCCCGCGCGGCCGAGAAAGTCAGTGTCGGGGCCTCGTAGACGCCCACGCGCGGCCATGCCTTGCCCTCGCTGTCGTAGACAACGAACGCATCCGCCGTCATCAGGATTTCGGCCTCGCACTCATGGCGGGGCTTGTTGTCGGGAAAGGCCACCCCGCAGCGATAGCGGGGGATGCTGTTGCCGCTGCGATCCAGCACCGTCGCATCGCACTTGTCCGCCTCTGCCGCGACCTTCGTCCAGTTGATCTCCGTCATCGGCCGGTTGCGTCCGCGCGACGAGGTGCGGAACCATGCCCAGGCAATCGCGGGGTTGCCGTCGCCTGCCGTCCATGTCGTCGGATCGTCTATATCGTGGGCGCCGTTGCGCGGGTCATACATCCGGTTGAAATTGGCGACGATGGTGACAGAAGGTTCGCCTATGCCGATTGCGCCGCGCCAGCGATAGACCTTGCCGCGATGCTCGGGCGGCGCGGCCTTGCAGCGGATGACCGTGTAGCAGACGCCGACGCCCAGAAAGTTGGCCGGCAGGTTCGAGAAGGCCGACGTGAAGGCCGAAGGCTTGGTCCCGTAGTCGCTGCCCGATGAAGGCGTGACCGTGTAAAGCCGGAAATACGGCACCCGCGTTCCGGTGCCCTCGTATTGCTCGTATTCGTCGGTCAGGCAGAAATCATCTGTCAGCACGTCGCCAGCCGTGAACCCATCCGTGCCGTCCGATAGCGTGACCTCGATCCCGTCGAGATAATAGGTCGGGGTGCCGGTGATTTCCGCATCCCCGTGAACCGCGAGATACCAGAAGTTGCCGCTCTCATCGTGTTCGCCGAAGATCCCTACCTCGCCCCCGCGCGAGACGGTCCCGGCCATCTGCCAGCGGGGCGCGTCGGCAAGGCGGCTGTTCACCCGCGCTTCCTCGATGGTCGGCGCCTGTGGCCCCTTCGGCTTGGACGCCGTGAGGAAGGCCAGGCCGACGTTCAGCAGGATCGAGCCGAGGGTGGACGAGAAGAACGCGGCGACATTGGTGCCTAGCGCAAACGCCCCCGTGACGCCGGCGCCCGCAACGACGCCTGTGCTGACAAACGTGCTGATACCGTAGAAGAAGGCCGAAACCGGCTCCGCCTGCGACGGGAATGGCACAACCAGCATGAACAGAACGAGCCACTTCATACGATCCACGCCCCCAACACTTCCGCCCGCATCTCAAGGACGCCGCGTTCCGTTCTGAATATCTGCCGTGGTCCCGCGCAGACCCCCGCGGCCTCCACCCCGAAAACCCGCGCCACAACCGGCCGACCCGCGATAGCCTCGCCCTCGGGAAAGCCCGCCTGCTCCATGCCGTACCGAAACAGCCCCAGCAGCCCGCCGTGAGCATCAAGGATCGCCCGTGCGCTGTCCTCGTCGCTGTAGGCGCCCCGCCACGGGGCGGCAGGGTCTACGCCCGTCCGGTCACGCACATAGTCGCAGACCGACAGGGCGCAGTTTGCCCCGCCCCATTCGAACCGGCTTGACCGCCAGTGCGCCTTGAGGGCGTCAATTTCCGCCGATGACATAGGTCCGGTTGCTGTTGGCTGCGACGAAGCTGCAAAAGGTGTCGGCGGCATAGCCCTCGAGCCGCGCCCGCTCTCTCTGCGCCGTATCGGTGTAGGTGCCGGAAGGAACCCGCGACCGGCCATATTCCAGCGAGCGACACAGCACCGAGGCCGAATAGGTCTTGGTGGTGGTCCCCTCGAGCGCTTCGGCCCGCTCCCCGAATTTCACGCCCATGATTTGCAGGCGGTAGTTGAACCGGATGGGCGTGGTCGGCGCGATGCCCTCCCCGTGGATGAAGATCGCGTTATGGCAGGTCACTTCCCGGCCCGCCGCCAGATCCTGGTCGGCCTTCAGCGCATCGAATGTGGCCTGGTCGATGAAGGGCATGGAGAATTCATAGCGCGGGCTGGCCCCGTCCCTCGCGTCCCTGACCGCCGCCGCCCGGTGGTGGTTGGTGCCGTTGCCGTCGATGGAGCCAAGCCATTCGTTGCCGTCCGATGTGGTCAGCACCCCCTCGCCGTCCCAGATCCGCACGGGATAGCCGAGAAAGTCATAGAAGAAGCATCGCCGAACCACCGCCCGGATGTCGTGGGCGTCCGTGGCCGCACCAGTGGCCGCAAGCAGGACCGTCGAGAAGTCGCTCATTCCTCGCCCCCCGTCTTGACCGGCGCGGGCCTGTTTTCGCCGATGCGGATCATACCAGCGCCTCCACGAATTCGGCCTTGCTGAACGCCATGTGACGCCCGCTCTGGAAGTTGTTCATCACCTCGCGGGCGTTCATGCACTGCACCAGCATCGAGGGGCGGAATTGCAGGGTGTCCGACGTGGTGACGGCCCTGCGAAGCGGCGGCGAGACGGTCATGGTCGCCACGTCCGAAGCGTCGTAGCTGATTTCCTCGACCATATGCGCGAACTCGAACCCGCCGGCCTTCACGCCGACGACATGGCCGATTTCGACAATCTCGCCATAGGTGCCCAGATCCGCCGTCAGGGTCGTCGTGCCCCGCCCTGCCGCCGCCGTGATCGCCGCCGAGGGCCGGGAGCGCCAGAAAGCCCCGCTGGACCACGTTTGCCCATTCGACCACGTAAGCCCGTTGGAAATCCCCAAGGCGCTGTTGGGCACCAGCTGGACGCTGTTCCAGAGGCCGATCCGCATGATGGCCCCGTTCATCATGCGGCTGATGGTCCAACTGGCCGCTTTGTTGGCCGCCGTGGTGGCGAAGGGTCCGAACTCCAGATGCAACTCACCGCGCCCGCCCGGTGCGGGGCTGACGACGTTGATCCCGCCGAGGGTCATGCCGCCTTCGTTTGCCCTGCCGCCCGCGCGAAACACCTGGCTCAACGGAACGCAGTCCGAGCGCCAGTCGTAGATGACCGGGCTGTAACTCATGCCAGCGCTCCATCCGTTTCAAGCTGGTTCTGCCAGTTCTTGAAGTTGCCCTTGACCTGCTGGACCGCAGCCCCGGCCGCGCCCCTCGCCGCGCTTGTGGACACGTTCTGGACATAAGCCCGCAGAGACCCGGCATCGTCCACGCTCACGCCCACCTGCACATTCACGTTCTGGTTTCCGCCCATCATCCGGGCCGTGTCGGCCCGGCTGGTGACAACCGCGCCGCTGGACGTTGAACGGACGATCTCCGGCCCGTTCTCGCCGACCACGCCATACTGACCCATTCCAATGGTGCCGCCGCCGTCGAAGAAGCCGCTGAACAGGCCCTTGAACAGCATCGTTCCCACACTGTCGGATGCGGTTGTGCCCTGGATCTTGCTCAGCAGGTTCTTCTTGAGGATGGCCTTGCCCAACTCCTTGATGACGTCGATCAAGGCGTCCTTGAGCGTGGCCGTCCCGTCGATAAGCCGGTCGATGGCAGACCCGCCAGCCTGTTTGAACTGCTCCCAGACCTTGCCCGTTTCCTCGGCCAGCTTCTTGGCCGCGTCCGCTGCCTTCTTGGCTGCTTTGGCGGCCTTGTCTGCCGCGCCCTTGCCCTTCTTCCCGGCCTTGTCGCTCGAGTCCGCAACCTTCTTGTATTCGGCATCGACCTTGCTCAGCGTGTCCTTGAGGCGCCCGAGGCTTTCCAGCGGAGCCGTGGCCCTATCAAACGCCGACGAGGCGGTGGCGCTGGATGACTCCGACCGTCCTAGGGCTTCTCGCGCTGCTAGATCCAGATCCTTTACAACCAGCCCGAGCTTCGCGCCGCTAAAAATGTTGGTGTTGAACAGCGCGTTCATGCCGTCCGCAATCTGATTGGTCAGCTCCATGAAGCCACTAAGCACGGAATGGATCGCATCGAGGAATACCGACTTGAGATAGGCCGCCGCCGAGGCGAACGTGTGTTTCAGCCCCTCCATGATGTCGTCGATCCGGCCAAAGGCTTCGGACGCCACGTCCTTCAGGATGGCCATTGCCTCACCGAAGCCACCCGCGCCGCGCACAAGACGGCTGAACTGGTAGACGAGTTCGCCCGCGCCGACGACCAAAGCGCCAATGCCTGTGCGGATCAACGCGCCCCGAAGGAAGGTCAGAGCGCCGGCCAGCGACATCGTGGCAACCCTTGCGGCAACAAGGCCTACCACGAACTTGCCCGCGAACAGCGCAGCCGCCGTGCCCGCGATAAACACCACCCGCTCAAGGTTCTCGACCGCAAAGCCGACCACCTTATCAAAGGTCTCTGCGATGCTGGAGACGCCCGAGAACGAGCCGGCGAGAATAGGAAATGCTGCGGACAAGTCGATTGCGCCTGCGGTCATCTTGAACAGCACGTTGCTGAGGGGAACGGCGATGGCAACCACGGCACCCATCGCGGCGCCAAGGACGCCGAAACCGCCCAGCAATTGCGGCATCTGTTGACCGAGCGCGACCGACGCCGCCGTGCCAGCACCCACCTGAGCCGCGAAGTCGCCGATCTGGAACGACACGTTCTGGACGCTGCGTCCGAAGTTGCGATTGACGCTGGTTCCCTCGCTCAACCGCCGCGAACCGCGCCTGACGCCCCGCCCCAGGCGCTCCACAGCGCTCTCGGCACGAAATGCGCTGGTCTTGACCCCTTCCAGCGACCGCTCCGCGCGGTCGGCGCCCGTTTCAAGGGGCCTCGGGTCAAGGTTGAGGCGAAGATTTGCCATGATATGCCGCCTCCGCGTTATCCAGAGCCACGATGAACCGCACATGGCGTTGCCGCTGCACCGGGCAGGTCAGCCCGAAGAAGTCGCAATTCGCCGCGATCTCTGAAAATGGTATGGTCGCGCCCAGACCTCTTGAGCCTCGGAGCATGTTGAAAGCCCGCCAAGCCAGCCAATTGCCGGGGTCTGGCGCTTCGATCACGGCCCCCTTGTTTCGCAGATACTCCAGCTCGTCGGCGGAATAGGTCAGCGAAAACTCAAGGGCCGCGATCAGTTTTTTTCCGTGGCCTTGTCCGATGCATCCACATCATCGGCTGCTTCGACCAACGCCCCCTCAAGGTCGGCCACGGCTTCCGCGATCTCGGGCACCCGCGCTTCGCACAGGGCGAGGAAGTTGGCCCGGTCGCAGACCAGATCCTTGCCGTCGTCCTGGATGTTGGTGCGCCACTCGATCACGCAGGCGTCATAGAGCAGGCCAAGCCGTTCGAGGGTGATTTCCTGCGCCGCCTTGTAGCCCTGCGAAACATAGGCCTCGTCGTCGGTCTCGCGCTCCAGACGCCGCTGCGCCACGCTGCCGCGAAGCATCAACGCTTCGGCGCCTGCGATATAGGCCGGGTTGATCGACCCGCCGGGCCGCGCATCCACCTCCAGAAAGCACTCGCCGCCGGGGCCGAGGAATTCGGGCAGGACGCGGCGGAAGTTGACCAGCGGCAGTTCGCGTTGGTTCAGCTTCATTTCGCCAGCCCCTTCCTGACGAGATCCATCGCCTCGGCTTCGGCCTTGGTGATCTTGTCGCCCTTCTCGAACCGGCGCTCCTTGCCGTCAATCACGCCGACGAAGCGTTTCAGGGCGATCATGCGACGGCCCGCGTGATCTTGACCACGGCGTCCTCGGTGGTGTCGTACTGGGGCAGGATCGTCACCTTCTGGAGCGCCTGCGCACCGGATGTGTCGATCTCGCCCATGCCGAAGTGACAGGACGGGAAGACCATCGTGTATTTCTCCCCCGACACGGAGCCGAGCGGGACGGTGACGGAGAACGCCGCGTGGGTCCGCGACCGGATGGCGTTGTAGATCGCGAGGAAGTTTCCCTCGATCAGGATGTTTGCCGTCAGCTCGGGCAGCAGGTCGCCCCGCGTGTGCCCGCACAGGTCATCCGACCCGATCTGGTTTTGCGGCTCCCGGCTCTCGTAGGTCAGCGCAATTTCCAGCGCCTGCATGCAGTCGAGCGTATAGCCCGAGAAGGCGATGGTTCCGACATCCGTCCCGCTGGACAGGGGGTCGGCCTCGGTCGGGTCGGTATAGGTAGCACCCGTGATGGCTGTCGTGGTCGCGTCGTCGGACCCCATGCCCGCCAGCGTCAGGGACAGCTGCGCCGCCGACTTCGATTGCAGGGATAGGGTGCCGCCGGTCGCCTCCACGCCCCGGAACCGCAGCATGGTCGAGGTGCCGCCCACGCCAGCCGGAAGCGTGTTCTCGATGGCGACGGTGGAAACGGCCTTGCCGTCCTTCAGCACGTTGGTCGCCCACGAGCCTTGAAGGAGGGTTGCCAGAAGCGTGTCGTAGACGCCGTAGATCAGCGGGCTTTCCAGCGATCCCGACACGCTGATCCCCTGGATGCCGTGGCCCATGCGGGCGCCGCTGGCGACAAGGGACCGGCCGGAAATCGGCTCCACCGCTGCGGTCATCCGCGCCGGTTGGTGCAGGGTGGTGAATCCGGGGAGGGCGGGAATCGTGCCCGCGGTGGTTTCGGCCACGTAGGCCGAACGCATTTGGCTGGATGCAGTGCCGGTCATGGACGGGCCTCCTTAGCTGTAGGAATAGCGCACGAACGGCGCCGTGATGTTGGTGACGTGGAACGGCGCGTCCTTGAACGAAGCCGAGATGTAGGGGTGCCGTCCCTCCCCCATTTCCGGCGGCGAAAAGCGCAGAAACGCCTCTGCTGTCGTGCTGATGACCGCGCCGCTACTGTTCAGCGTAACCTCGGTCAGGAAGCCGATGATCGTGTCCGCATAGGCCCGCCACGCAGCCGACCCGAGCGCCCCATCGGTGTATATGCCGACCACAAGCGTTCCGATGTGATCGTGGCGGTTGCTGGTGCGCCCGATGCTGCCCTGAAGGACAGCGCCGCTGTTGATGGTCAGGCGCACACTATCGGGGGTTGGCTCTCCGGTCTGCCCGTCAGGAATGACAGTCGTTGCCCCCGCCCACTGGGCGATGAAATAGGTCTCGATCGCCTTGCGTTCGTTGGCGTAGCTCATCACACGTCCTCGCCGTTGAACATCGTCTGCAACTCCGCCACGGTCAGCCCGACCATCCCGCCCGGTGCCTGCTTGGAATAGCCGTCCTCAAGCCGCTCCGAATAGGGCAGGTTGTTGACGATCCAGACCGGCGGGAAGTTCTTCAGGCCCGCATAAGGCGCGATTGCGGTGCTGCCCTTGGCGAGGGTTGCGCCGCCGCTCGGGTCGGTGGTCTCCAGTTGCCCCGCCTCCGGCGTCCCGATGGACAGTTGCCAGTTGCCCTTGAAGCGCCCGGTATCGACCGGGGATTTCTGCACCAACGCGCGAAGGGCCGTCAGACCCACAAGCGACACGAACTCGTGCAGGTCATCGACCTTTTCGGCCCACTCCCGATCCAGTTGCAGCGAGAATTCCCGCGCGGTCATTTGCGCCTCACGATCACATAGAACAGGGTGCCGGCGGACACGATGTCCTGCACCGCCATGATGGTGTGATCCTTGCCGGAGAAAGTCAGCGTCCACGTCTCCTTCGGGACCGTGGTGAAGCCCTCCAGCAGGACCATTTCGTCGCGCGGCCCGATCACATAGTCGGGAAAGATGTCCCGCGCCGGCGTGACCTGATCGACCACGGATCGCCCGGTCAGCGTGGTGGTCGTGGTGGCGTAGGTGCCGGTGGTGGCGTTGTAGGCCCCTTGGGTGTCATAGCTGATGGTGGCCGACTGGATGGCGTCGGTGATTTCCGCCGCGACCGCGGTGAATGCCTCGGCGGCGATTTCTGCAACGGTGGTTGCCATGTGAGTGACCTTTCAGCATTCTGCCGGCAAAGGAGTCCCCATGCGACACGCGATCTTTGCCTTCTTCCTCGCCGCCAGCCCCGCCTTTGCCGGCGGTGTCACTGTGGCGAACTGCGACCCCATCGACCCCGGCTTGCTGGAGTGCGATTTCACAAACCGGAATACCGAAGCGGTCGCCGAGTTTTCCTACACGGTCCTGGTGTCCGAAGAAGGCCGCGCGGTGCCGTGGGTGGATACCGACAGCCTCTCAAGCCGAGCGATGTATCAGTATCAGGTAGCGGGCGGCATCGAGCCTGCCGAGACGATCCGCATCCTCCTGCAATTCCCCGCCGTCTCCGAACGCGCCGACCCGGCTCGCCTCACCTACAGGGTCACTGTGACCGAAGCGCGGGGCGTAGACGGAAGCCCCCTGCCCTAACCACGCACCATCGGGCGCTGGCCTCGCCCTTGGGTCAGATAGGGTGCCAGCAGCCCGGAAATAGCCACATAGGACGCGCGGCCCTTGCCGCCTTGGTAGGTGGTCTCCGTCTCGACCGGCCCCGCCTTGCTCCGCGTTGACGCCACCACCCCTGCAATCGTGGCAAAGGGGTCCGCTCCGTTCTGGATCAGGTAGGCCATCTCGAACTGGGCATAGATGATCGCCTGCGGGATCGTCGTGGAAGACACGGCATAGCCCTCGATCAGGTCGTTGATGTCGCGCGGCCACTGGAGCGCTTGGGTAGAGGACGCGCGGTAGCCCTTGAACGCATATTGCCGGTCGATGACCTGAGCGGCGCGGCGTAGGTTCGCCTCATTGGCCGCATCTGCGGCAAGGGTCCAGCCCATGTCCGAGCCATACGCCTGATAGGCCGCCAGCGTGTCGTAGCTGTCCGACGATGCGCCGCCGACTGTGGTATCAAGGGCCATTGGTCAGGTCACTTCTGCTTTTTCTTCGGGGTCGTCTTCTGCTCGAACGGCTTGTGCTTCTTCGGGTCGTAGTCCGCTTCGTTGATGATGGCATAGCCATCTTCGGTCGCGATTTTCACGGTGGGGAGTTTCATGCTGTTCTCCTTTGCTGATCTTGGGAAAGGGGGCGAACATGGCCCGCCCCCTCAGAAAGATCAGCCCAGCAGGGCAGCGATCGCATCGGGCTTCCACGCTTTCGCGTCGTAAAGCGTGGTGATGTCGATCATCGCCTTGTTGTAGCCCTTGTAGGCGCTCAGCTGGAACACCAGGCCCGACTTGGGGTCCTGCACGGTCATCACATCGACCGCAGCATCGCCACCGAGCGGCTTTGCCAGCGGACGGACCACCAGCTCGACAGCCGACTGGTGCAGGCCGACGTGGCCCGTGTAGCTGGCGCCCACGGAGACAGCTTCGGAGCCGGCGGTTGCCTCGCGCAGACCGGGGGACGCGATGGTGATGGTCCCGGTGGTGGATGCGCCGATGGTGACGTCCGACGCCACCACGTACTTGTTGCTGTCACCCGCGAAGGTAACAACGTCGCCGGCGCTGAGCGAAACCGACGCACCGGCAGCGGTCGTCACGCCGATGGCAGTGGTCCCGATCGCGTTCACGCCCGTGACGGTCACGGTGCCGGTCACGGTCCCTGCGGTGTGGCTCTGCACCTGTGCGCTTTCACGCATCATGATGCCCGAGATGTCCGTTAGAACGCCCTGACGCAGCAGGCGGCTATCACCGGCCTCGTTCACCTTGTAGAGGTTCGAGAGGTTGCGGAAGTTGACGCCTGCCTCGGTGTTCATCACCAGCGACACGCGCCCGTCGTCCACCGGCATTCCGTTGTCCACCAGGATCTTGCGCACGTCGTTGACGACGCCATGAGCGGACGCGAAGGGAACCGTCCCGGCAGTGCCGGCCGCCCGCGAAGCCGCGACGTAGGCCGTGCTGGCGACCTTGGTTTCGATGGCGTTGGTGATGCCGCGCATGGCCTGCGCGATCTGGTCGCCGTAGATGGTCTCGAAACCGGAGCCGTTGCCGACATGCTTGATGTCTTCGCCGGTCCACGGGATGCGGACGGAGGCGATCTGCGAGACGGTCATGGTCTTGTTGTCAACCGTCTGGTCATCGCCTTCCGGGATGGTCATGCTCGGCGTTGCCGAGGTGTTGACGGTTGCCGAGCGGGTGAAGTGCGACCGCACGGTGTCGCCCTGCGCAGCCGCTTCGGCGCCAGCGTTCAGGGTAACGGAGGGGATGAAGCCGACGAGTTCGCGGCCTACGATGTCAGCGGCTTTGTAGATGTCAGCCGCCAGATCAGTGAGGACGTTTGCCATTCCTCAATTCCTTCTTTTTCGCGGGCTAGCCGTCAGTGACCTTGCCGCCTGATTTGGAGAAGTCGGACCGCTCGACCTGAGACATTCCGTCGAAGACGGCCCGCGTTACTGTCTTTGCTTCAGGCTTCCCGCCTTGTGATCCGGGCTGCTTCCCGCCGCCCCCCGCTCCACCGTCCTTGACGAGGTGCGGAATACTGCCCGCCAGTTCCTTGGCGAGGTCGGAGAGGGTGGCCCCCCCGTTCGCGCCGCTGCCGATCATCGGCTGCGACCCGTCAGACGACAGAACCTTCGGGGTGCCATCGTCGTTGAACTTGATGCGCGAGGCTGCGAACCCCGCCAGAAGGTCAAGGCCCTCGGGAACAACCCCGGCCTTGGCCAGTTCCGCCTTGAGGTCCGACGACGCTTGCCGCTGCCATGTCTGGGCGATCTTGTCGTCGCGCTCCTTCAGCTTGCCCTCGTAATCGGCCTTCAACTGGTCGATGATGGCCTGCTGGTCGGCGCTTGCCTTGCCGCCCTTCGACGCCTTGTCCTCGAGTTCGGCGATCTTGGCGGCGATCTCGTCGGCCGTGCCCAGCTTCTTGTAGGCGGCCGCGTTCTCGCGCTCCTTCACCAGAGCCGTCTTGAGGCCGTTGACAGCCTCCGCAGGCTCCACGCCCTCCACGTCCAAGACGAACTTCCCGTTCGCTTCCTTGTAGAGGTCCTTGATCGCGTCGTTTTCGATGCCGTCGAGTGTGTCCAGTTGATAGGCAATAGCCATTTTGCAGCTTCCCGCTGTTGAAAGTTGGCTTCCCGCCAACGAAAAAGGCCCCGCAAGATGCGAGGCCCGGTTAGGTCGATTTGGTGCGGCCTATGGCCAGACGATGTTCATGCAGTAGGGACAGAGCCATACAGACCCCTTCCCCTTGACCACACGGCCATCCTTGAACCGTGGTCGCCTCGTCTCGATCAGGTTCGGGTTGTTGTTGCATCGCTTGCAAACGATGGGTGTCCCGGAGTCGAGCGGCCGTTGCTTCTGCTTCTGGTTGGACACCAGTTTCAGGAATTTAGGCCTGCTTTCGTCCATGCTTCGGATTCCCGCTTGCGCAGTTCGTCCAAGGTCAATTCATTCCCGGCCCGGTCCACGAACCGATCCAGATCAACGCTACCCCTTCGGAACAAGGTGGCCTTTTTTACTCCCAAAACCTCGTTCTGGAAAGCCACCGACTGTTTGCGCAGCCAGGTGCTGTATGTCTGATCCGCCGGCACCTGCCCGTTCATGCTGGCCCGTGTGCTTTCCGGCAGGCCCTTGAGGCCCATTTCCCGCCAGCTTTTCAGCACTGGCACGACGCTCGATCGGCAACTCGGATGCGCCGGGGGGCGCGGGCCGCTATCGACCGGGAACACCTTGTTGTCACGGGCACGACAGATCGCGCTCGTGCGACCGTCAAGCGTGGATGTCCACTGCACCGCCTTTATCAGGGCGCTGTTGCGGGCGTAGAGGTCCGTGCGGGCCGCCTGCGCCGTGTGCGCAACCGCTGTTCTGACAACCACCTCCACATCGCGGCGGGTGCGGTTCAGTATGCCGTCCTTGTAGCCCTGCGCCGCCGTGCCCCGGATTTCTCGGATCATCTGGTCGGTCGTGCGCCCTTCCACGATACCCCCGCGGATGGTGTTGCGCAGCCTCCGGTAGGCCCCGGTCTCGATCTCGTCAAACCACTCCCGCAGGAATCTGCCTTGGAACGGGCGGCTGTTCACCACGGCCACGATCTGGCTTGATGGCGGCCGCACGAAATCCAAGCGCACCGGGGCGACGTTCTCGAACAGGTCGAGCTGATATTCCACTTCGTATTCCGCCAGCGCCTCAAGGTCGATGGTCAGGCGACCCAGCGTGTCCGCCTTGACCGTCTCAAGGATGGCCTCCAGATCCTTCAACAGACGCTCTTGCCGTGCCCGGCTCAGGGCCGACAGGTCATCCCGTGCCAGCCGCGCCAGAATGCGGCCCTCCGACCGGCGCAGCCGTGCGACGATCTTCCTTACCGTGGCGGTGCTGAGGCGTTGTAGCCCGATGCTGTGGGCGATCTGCGCGTCGGCGATGTCGTCATTCAACGACACAGCACACCCGCTCTATGTCTGCCGTGCCTCCGCAGCCGGTATGCAATGCACAGGCGGCGCGAACCGCCGTCTCAGCATCGGCCCCGACATGCAGCGCCCCGAGGGCAATCTCTGCCCCCGACCCGATGGCCTGAAAAGGTGCTTCGAGGCTGAACCATCCGCCGCCCTCATAATTGCGCACCGTGCCATCGCCGAGAAGCCAGATGACCTCGTAATCGCCGCCATCAACCTCTTCGGGACGTCCCGCGCCCATCTTTTCGAGAGCGGCCTGTGCCGGCGCCAGATTGCCGCTGGCCCCCGCAAAACCACCACCAACATGATCCGGCACAGCAACGATCTTTCGGACCTCGCCGCTCCGACCAGACCCGCATGTGACCAGCCGGTCAGCCGCGATCACGCCATCCCGGACTGCAATGACCGTCATTCCGCGTCTTCCATCACGTTGCCCTCGGCTTCGATCCGCTCGATCTCGTCCTCGACGTCGATGTCGGACCGGATCATGCCCCGCCGCGCCATTTCGCGCAGGAAGGTCTCGCGGCTCATGTTGCCGGTGTTGACCGCCGTCAGCATCGCCGTAAGCTCTTGTGCGCCCATCATGTGAACGCCGAAGTCCTTGTTGACCGTGACGGACGGCTCGAACGTCTGCCCGCCGTATTTGCCAAGCCAGTCCATAGCCTGTTCCAGGGCGTCCTTCAGTTGGTCGGCGGTCATCGACAGCGTGGATGTCTCCTTGGCCGCGTCCAGAGCTTCCCCTGTCGCTGATTGCTGCCCCTTTACCACCAGAAGCTGCAATCCGTGCGTCTCCATCTGGAATTCCAGATCCTTGAGGTCTTGACGGCCCGCATCAATCGCCTTTCCGGTATGCTCGACCCACTCCAGCTTGGCGTTCGCATCGGTTGCCGTGGTTGCGGCGCCCGAGCTGATAACCAGCGGGCCTTCCTCAGTGGTCATGCCGGCGGCGAACAGGATCGGCACCCGTGCGAAGTGCAGGATGTTGCGCTGGTCGCTCTGGCTCTGCCAGTGGGCGATGTTCACGTCCGACAGGTCATCCAGCAGCGGGGCGCCCGTGAAGAACCCCGCCCGGTTGGCGTAGAACGGGATGATGGTGATTTCGCTCAACTGGCTGGTGGACGCCATCTCAGGCACCTCAAGCCACTTCGATTTGACCTTGCGGTAGATCCGCGTCTGCACCCCTCCTTCAGATCGGTCCAGAACCCGCACCTGCTCGGTGGCGATCTCCGCGAATTCGTCATCGGGGTCAGGCTCCTTGATCTCCTCCATGATGCGGACCTGCGACAGCACGGTCGCATTGTTCACGGTGGCCGTCTTCCAGCCCAGAATATCCTCGACACGCAGATGCACGAAGTAGGGGCGCATGCCGCCCGCCTCGGCTTGTGCCCTCGTCACATCCCCGTCGCGCTGCGGTGCGTCCACCATGATGAAGCTGATGCCGGGGCCTGCCATTGCATCCTCGAACACCTGACGCGCGAAGGTGGAAAGGTCGCGGCCCTCCATGTCGATGTTCTCGACCCACCTCTTGACGGCCGCCGGCGCTTCCTCGCCCAGCTCGACCGGCTTGTCGAAGACCCGGCCCGTCATGTCGCGCACGGTTTTGCGATAGCCGTTGAACAGCCACGAAGAATCCTTCCGCGCCCGGTAAGCCTCCAGGCTTTCGCTGGGGAACTTGGGCAGGTACGTCTCGCCCGCCTGCCGCATTGCGTCCGAGCCGCCCATGAGCGCCCTGCCCTTGGCCGCCGACGCAACCATCGCGGCGCTGGCTTGGGAACGCTTGGCTACGCTGTCGCTCATATACGAAGCTCCGAACTGCGGAAGGTCGGCTTCACCACGGGCATTTCAAACGCCACAGGGTAGCCGAACGCATCATTCTGGTGGTCGAGGCCCGACGATTTGTCAGGCTCGCCGTTGTCGTCGTAGGCCTGTTGCTCAAGGCACTTGGCCGTTTCCGGGCAGCGACGGGCATTGACCCAGATCGCCTTGCGCTCGAACGCCTTGTTGACCGCAAGCACCCGATCGCGGACCCGCGGATTGCTGTCCTTGGCCCGGATCTTGTGCCCCGCCTTCCTGAGAAGACCGATGTCCGACACGCTGGCGCCCTTGCTGCTGGCGTTCTTGCCGCTGGCGTCCGGGTAGATCGTCAGGACGTGCCCGTCATACCGCTCGGCAAGCGTCTCGATCATTGCCGGCGTGTCGATGCCGCGTTTGATCTCATCGACGCAGTGCCAGCCGTCTTCGCGATCCACGAACACAGAGGCGGCCATGTTGCCGACGTTGAAATCCATCCCGACCCGCAATGGTTCACCGGCCCGGATTTCCTCGGTGCTGTCGTTCGCGGCCCTGTTGTAGCTGCGATAGACCGTGCCGCTCGTCAGGTTGACGAACTGCCCTTCGAGATACGCGCTGATGAGTTCCTGCGGGTAGGTGTCCAGCAGGGACGGAATGTAGTCGGGCGGCAGCGACCATGCGTTTTCGTAGGTGCTGGCCTGCACCATGCTGTAATCCCGCTTTGGGTTGTCCGCGAAGGCCCTGTATACGAAGCGGAACCCCTCCGGCGTCGTCGTTACTCCGATTCCATTGACCACACCGGGCACCTGCAAGCGCAGACGCGCGATGATCTTGTTCCAAGCGGCCTGCGCTTTTTCGGTCTTGAGCGTGTCGATCTCGTCCACCAAGGCGCGGGCGATCTTGAAGCCCACGATGGCCTCGGCTCTCTCCATCGATCGACAGATCACGGTCCCGTAGAAGGCCCGCCCCCGATAGACATGGACTTCCTTGTTGGCCTCGCGGATAGCCACGCGAAAGCCAAGCATCTCGGCGGCCTCGGAGAACGTGGGGTAGAACACGTCCCGAATGCTCGGGTATGTCGGCCCGAAGTAGCCTTGCACCAAGCTTGGGTGCATGCCCATGAACAGCAACAGGTCCAGGCACCCGACGAAGGTCTTGCCCCCACCGAAGCCCGCGACATAGGCCCTGAATTTGGTATCCAGCCCGTTCCCGTTGGCGTTCAGGAACAGCGACTGCGCGGCGTTAAGCCTTAGATCGTGTGACACGGACTTCCCTGACGGCCTCGACCGTCGAGATGTTGATCGACAGCGGGGCTGCGGCGTCCGGGTCGCCCACTCCCTCGAGATGCTGGCGCAGCTGGGTCAGCGCCGCAATGCGGGCCGAGTGGCTGGATTTCTCGTCGTCGCGCTCGGCCTCTATGACGAGCCTGCCGATGACGTAATCCATCGTGACCTGTGTCCGCTCCGTCCGTTCTGCCTTGGCCTTTGCAAGGGCGGCAGCGATCTGGGGTTTCCTCAGGTTTTCCGCGCCGACCGAATATGCCGTCTTATGGCTGTATCCCGCGTCCTTGGCAGCGCGGGTGGCGTTGCCGTCCTTCAGATACTCCTGGACGAAACGCTCCTGTTTCGCCGTGAGCGTCATCGTGACTTCCCGTCTGTGATGAATATGTGAAGGGCTTCCCGCCCTCTGGTTTGCCAGCCTGCTGAATGCGGCAACGAAAAAAGGCGCCCCGAAGGACGCCCTGTGTCTTGTCTGTATTCTGTGTCGGACTACTCCGATGATGCCAAGATCGCACCTTTTCCATTTCCGGTCAAGGGGCGCTGTGCCGATTGACTGAGGCCTCGAATGCGACGGCCGCGGCCTTGAACAGGTCCATGCCCGCCTGATAGCGCCGCCCCTTGAACCCTATCCGCATCACCGTCTGATTATCCAGCACGACACAGGTGATAACCCGCCGATGCTCGGGGCGAACGTGGGCCATCATCTGGGAGTATCTGCTGAGCCGATCCATGAGGATCGCGACCGCGTGATCAGGCTTCGAGCTGGTGTCTACCTGGAGTTCCTGAATGGCCGGAGGGCCACGCTGCGTTTTCTCGTAGGCCATGCGCAGGGCCATGAGCGCGGTGAACTCGGCCTGGGTAATTACGCCAATGATCCGGTAGTGCTCAATAAGGTCGATACGGCGTGCCCTCTTGATGCCGTTGGGGTTGACCCGCTTGCCTGTCTCCGGATCGGTCTCGGTAACGTCCTCGATGATCCGACCGGCCCGCTGTGCTGCGGTGTCCGGCCCTGCGTCCCACGTGGTCGGCGGGGTGTACGGTGCCCGCTTCTTAGCCTTGATCTTGCCCATGTCTGCCCCCGAATATGCGCTCTGCGATGGCGCTGTCTGTCAGTTGTGCCTCAAGTTCTGTGATCCGCGCCCGCTGCCAGTCCACCATGCCCTGTAGGGTCTCGCAGCGGCTCCGAAGGCGGGATAGATCCAGCCATGCCGCCTTGAGGCTTGCGGCCTGTGTCTCGACTTGCTCGGTGAGGCGGGCGGTGGTCATTCTGCCGCGAACCTCCCGGTCTCGTTGCCCCATGTTCCTGCCCCCTGATCTTCGTATAGGGTGATTGCCGCACCCGCTTGCGTGTCGATCACGGCCAAGAACATCCGACCGTCCGGCGCCGCCCGGAACCGGAACACCCGAACGCCCCGCCTGTTGCGGCGCCCGACATACTCGACCAGGTCCGATCTGTTTTCGCTGATGGCCCAGTCGAGCGCCGCAGCCAGTTCTTCAGGGTCAAGTGCGCCCCCAACTCGCTGCGCCACGCGCTCTCGGAAGTGGCTGGTGACGTGCATCAGAACGGGATCTCCGAGTCATCAAGATCCCCGCCGCCGTATCCCCCCGCCGGAGCGTCACCCCCCGACTGGTCGGCCATGTAGCCGCCACCGCCGCCGCCTTCACCGCCACGGCTGTCCAGCAGCGTCAGCTCACCCTTGTAGGGGCGCAGGACAACCTCGGTCGAATAGCGGTCCTGACCGGACTGGTCCTGCCATTTGCGGGTTTCAAGCTGACCCTCGAGATAGACCTTGGAACCCTTCCGCAGGTATTGCTCGGCGATGCGAGCCAGGGGTTCGGAGAAGATCGCAACGGAATGCCACTCGGTCCGCTCCTTGCGTTCGCCGTCTTTCGTGGTCCATTTTTCACTTGTGGCAAGTCTTAAGTTGCAGACCTTACCCCCGCTTTGAAAGGTCCTTACCTCAGGATCTCGGCCCAGGTTCCCTACCAAAATGACTTTATTTACCGACGACATCTCATCTTCCTTTTTCGATTAATTGCGCGCGATAGGGGTTATGGTTTAGCCAGTAACGGACGGTCCCGCCCCCCAGACCTAAAGCCCTCTCAGCCGCCTTTATGCTCTCGTAGTCTTTCCCTAAGACCCGGACGGGCTTAGCCTGCTTAGGACGTTGTTGCAGTTTTCCAAATTGGGGGTGGTCAGCGCCGCTGCGCATTCGCCCGCGCTCCGCCGCCTCTGCCATGTTTTCCGCGTGGCTTCCCGCCCTCAGGTGGTCTGGGTTGACACAATGCTTCACATCGCAAGAGTGTAAAATTTCCAAGCCATCGGGAATCGTCCCCTTATGAAGCTCATACGAGAATCGATGCGCGGAAACTACGCTGCCGAAAACCTTCAACCACCCATATCCGTTTTGATATGTTGATCCTTCCCACAGCCAACATCCAGTGTCGGGGCTGACGACAAAGCCCTTAAGAAACCGGAGGTAAGGGGCTTCAGGAGAGGGCATAATCGGCCCCCTTCCAGTTCTCGGAGGTGGCAATGCGCAGGTTGCAGACCTTGCCCCCGTTCTGGAATGTCCGAATTTCAGGATCGGCTCCGAGGTTTCCGATCAGCATTACGCGATTCAGTGATCCGGCCATCAGAAGTTCTCCGCCACGAATTGTTCCCACCAGTCGCCCTCGCCCATCGACATGGGATATTCGTCTGGCATGTCTCTGTTGTTCTCGACCCAGTTCAGAAGCCAATGTTCTACGGCGGCCCGCAGCTTCACCTCGAACTCTCGGAATGTGATTTCCCCTTCAGTCGCTCCCATCAGTCCATCCCCAGCGCTTGCTTGTAGAGGTCCAGCACCGCCTCTTCCTCGGCGATGTCGTCCTTGTCGCGCTTGCGCAGGGCGATCACCTTGCGCATGACGGCGGTGTCGTAGCCGCGCCCTTTGGCCTCTGCCATGACCTCTTTTTGCTGGTCGGCCAGGTCCTTCTTTTCCTGTTCCAGCCGCTCGTAGCGCTCGATAAACTGGCGCAGTTCGTCCGCTGTGACGCGGTAGGTTTGATCTGCCATCTACTTGGCCTCCTTGTTGGGTTGCTGCCACCGCGCCTCGCGCTCGGGCCAGTAATTCTCGGCTGCCCACTCGACAGCCTCCCGGATGATCTCGCGCACTGCTCGCCCTACGCGACCGGTGCCGCCGCAGAAGTTGCATGAAACCGCCTGTTTCATTGCTTTCACCTCGCGCAGACCTTCGCGGCGCAGAGCGCAAGCTGGGCAGTCCTCGCCGTTACCGTGCAGGGACACATCGGGCATCTACTTGGCCTCCTGATGTGAAATTCCGGGTGCGTCGAAGACCAGTTCCCACGCGCCGAGGTGGGTTGCGGGATCAATCCGGTCGAGGACCTTGCGGGCAGCTTCCCGGTCGTGGCGGTCGATGATGATTGACCGATTTCCCGGATCGCCATGCCCACAGCAGGCCCCGTAGGTCCAAATGCGCTCGGACCATAGCGCCAGCACGGTATCCGCGATGCACTCGTCAACGCAGATGGTAGCGCGGGCGTTCTCATGCTCACTTGCCCACTCCGGACACGTCAGTATCCGGCTACCAACTGTCTGCCACGGCTGCGGCTGGTTGTAGCTTATGCACTTGCACGTCATCTACTTGGCCTCCTTCATGAGTGTGTCGATCCTGCGAATGCTGTTGAGGACGCTCGTGTGGTCCCGGCCGAACATCCGCCCGATGCTGAGCAGGCTCATTCCGGTTTCCCGGTAGATCCGCCATTGGGCATACTGGCGGGCGCGGTAGATCTGGCGGGTCCGATTTGCGCTGAAAATCTTGCTGATCGGGATGCCGGTCTCTGCGGCGACATCCATGACGATCTGGTCGGCCCGCTTCTGGCGCGGGGCGAGGAAATCGGGAAGGGTCATGCGGCGTCCCTCCCGAAATAGCTGTGAACGACTGCGCCAAAGCGGCCCTCCATGACCTTCGCCGCATCGCTGCGGTAGAGGTCGAGATACTGGCGGACGCTGCCTTCCCGGTATCGGTCGAGGGTGGCGCGATCGACCAGCCCGCTCAGGAGGCGACCGCTGGCCGGCCCCCAGACGAAAGCCTCGGGAACGGCGGCGCCCTCCCGCATCAGCTTTGCCGCGCTCTCGTCACGGCTTGATGCCGCGAACGTCTCGGGGGCCTTGACCGGGGCCGCGCCGCGCCGGGAGATGTGCTTCACAAACGAGGCCTGCGGCGGCCAGGCGTAGCTGTCGTGCCCATCCAGCACGGCGGCGAACGTCAGGCTCAGGTTTTCGCGGAACTGATCCTCGTTGCCGACGGGCAGCTTGCGGTTCAGCGCATCGGCGATGCTCTCGACCATCTGCCCCTGCCCCTCCTCGGTCATCCCCCGAGGGGCTGAGAAGCGGCTGAGAAGCTCGATCAGTTCACGGCGTATGATCGCTATTCGTTGCTCATACTTCATCGGGATAATCCTCCGGCAGCAGTCGGCGCTTCACAGCTTCCGAAACACCGAATGAATGTGAATTCCTTCTCCGCCCCCCCGTGGGGGGGCTAAGGGGGGTGGTTCCCTTACGGGTTCCCTTTACAAGGTTAGTCTCCAATTTCTGGAGACGGGTCGGCCCGTTTTTTGGAGACGGGTCGGCCTGTTTTTTGGAGACGGCTCCGCCTCCATCTTCTGGAGTCAGGTCGGGCGGATTTCCGTCTCCATTTCCTGTAGACGGCCCCTGTGCCTCGCCAATCTCAAAGCCCAAGATGTAGCGCGTCGGGCGCTGCCGTTTGGTACGGTCATCAATCGCCCGGACACGCCGAATAAGCCCGCGGGCCTCCAGTGCGTTCAGGTGGTTGTTCAGGGAGCCATTGGAGACGTTGGCGCGGTCCATCAGGTACTCCTGGGAAGGGAAGCACCCCAGCGACGGGTTGTGGCAGTCGCACAGATGGAACAGGACGACGAATTCGCCGGGTCGCAAATCTCGAAGCCCCGCCAGCCAGGATGTCGCCTTGTGGCTCATGCTGCCCCCACAGAAGCCGCGACAGGGCGCACAGTGACCCGGCAGGGGGTCTGATCATGCACCCAGCGGAACGAGGACGCGACGATGACGCGGTTGTTGTCGTCCTCGATCACCCCGGCCTTGACCAGCGTGTCGAAGACGCATTTCAGCAGGTTGTCGCCGTCTCGTGCCCTCCGATCGGGGGCGGTGAAATCGACCTCCAGAACGACGGGGCCAGCCACCTTCGGGCTGCCTTGCGCGAGGATCATCTTGCCGGCCTCGCGCTGGTATGCAGCGTAGCGCGGGGTGGTCGCCCTCCCCCTGCCCCGGACGTTGTGGAAGCAGGCGCTGAGGGGCACGGGGAACGGCAGGTTCAGGGAAATGGTCATACGTCCCACCAGAGCGGGGGCATACCGCCGTCCATGTTCTCGGGCTTCTCGCAGGCGCAGGGATGCTTGCCACAGGCCAGACGGACGCGCCGACGCAGGCCGGAGGCCGTGCTGCGGGATACCCCGTTCAACCGGCCCGCCTCGTTCAACGTGCGCCCCTCGTTCTCGACCATGTGCAGGATCGTCAGGTCGCGCAGGTCGTGTTCACGGCTATGCTCGATCATGCTGCCTGTTGGAAAAGCCCGCCCCCGGTCAGGCGGCACCGGGGACGGGAGTTGGCCGCGTTCTGTGGCGGCTTGTCTGCTCATCGGGACACCTCGCGGAGAGGCGTCGCCTTGCCTGAGACCGGGGTGACTGTCGCGGTGCCCTGCGTCTCGAAATGGTTGGCGCAGCGGGTGTGGGCGTCTGCTGCCTCGCGATGCTCCACGGCGGCGCGGGCCGCATCACCGGCCTTGCCCGACGCGATCGCCTTAAGGCCCCACGATATGGCTTCACCGCCCTCCTTCGCCGCTGCCGACGACAGGTCCAAAGGGCTGGAAGCCCCGTCCTCCGCGCGTTGCTCCAATTCACGGCGGCGCATGTTGAAGAACGGGAAATAGCCCGAGGCGTTTTCGAGGATCTCGGCCCAGTGCCCAGGCACCATCGCGTTGCCGTTCTGGACCTGCGAGACTGTGGACCTGTGGGGGGCCTCGCCTGTCGCGGCCTCGATAACAGCGCAGGCAGCGTCGAACCCGCCAGTGCGGGCGATCAGGGCGCGGAACATCTCAGCGCGAAGACGGTCAGCCATCGTAAACCTCATTCATTTTGTGGTTGACGCCCCCTGCCCCATGTTCGGAGCATGGAAGACGCAGATGCAGAGAAAGGATCATCGGATGAGGTCCTTGCGCCCAATGGCGGTGAGGGCTTCATTCCGGGTGAGTTTGTTTCGCTTCATCAGATCGTAGTCCGCGCGTTCCTCAGCGGTGAGCGCGGCCAGCGGGTTGAAGGCGGGATCACGATGAAGGCGGCGCATGGCCTTGGCGCGGGCGGCGGCAATCTGGGGGTCGTGGCTCATCTTGCGCAACCGCTCGGCATTAGCGGCGGCGAACTCGGGGTCGGCGTAGCGTCGCTTCATCCGCTCGGCATTAGCGGCGGCGAACTCGGGGTCCTTGCGGGCGTCACGGAATTTCACCCCGTGCCTTTTGGTGGCCTCTCTTGCGGCCCAGATGCTCACCCCCCGCGCCTCGGCAGCCTCGGCGGCGCTCATGCCAGCGTCCGCGCACTCTTCCCACGAGGGGATGGGTGATGCGTCCCGGGGCATCAGGCGGCGTCCGTGGTGCGCTCAGGTTCTCCGAAGATGTCCGGGCGCAGTTCATGCTTGGACACCGCCCCATCGGTGGCAGCGTCAACCTTCATTGCCATGTCGGCGGTGATACCCTTGGCCTTGAGAAGGTAGGATATTTGCTGTTGCGAACACCCAATCGCCTCGGCGAGCCTCGCCTGAGAGCCATGGTGTTTAACAGCTCGCTCGATGTGTTTTCTGATGCTCATAATACTAGTTTTCTAGTATGACGGCACTCGCCAGTCAACTAGGAAACTTGTCTAGCGGCCAACAAGGACGCTGGTATGCTACGCGCGATATGAGCATCGCCGAGAACCTCAGGAGACTCCGCAAAGCGAGCGGAATGTCGCAGAAGACGCTGGCAGAAAAAGCCGGGGTCGGCCAGCAGTTGATTTCTCAGCTTGAGCGCGGCGAAAACACGAGCAGCAAGAAGCTACCGAAGATCGCCGAGGGGCTTGGATGTGCAGTTCACGACTTGGACCCTGCCTACCGTCCAAACGTCCCCGGAGGCGGTGATGAGGTGCGGGAAAAGTTCACTCAAATTGTTGAATCGAACGATGTAAATCAATTGCGTCTGCTAGACGATTACCTTGATTTCCTTTTGTCGCGACAGCGCGGTAGCACTCAATGAACGCTCTAATTTGCTCAGGCGGGAGAGTATCGGCCTTCGCCAATATGCGATTCCGAATTTCCATATACAACTCCAGATGTTCTCACTTCGTTCACGCTACATTCAGTTTCGGATCGGGGTCAACATAAAGCGCCACCCCCATTTAATCGCGAAGGAAGCAGTCCATGATCAATTTCATCGCAGAAGCATTCAAGCACATGGTAGGCTTCATCGCCGGGTTGGCGCTGATTGCGTCAGTGATCTTTGGGGTGGCCGCTTGGATCTCGACCGGCGGAGGCTGGCAGGCTTGGCTTGCTCTTGTCGCAGGTCCTCTATTGGTGATCTTCACGTTCGGGACATTGGCGCTGGTCATCCAGAACAACCAACTGCTGAGACGCATTGCGGATGGCCAGGACGCCCCGCCGAAACCACGCGCCGAACCTGCTTCGGACGCGGCGCTGCGCCGGGAACCCGCGATGCGGGCTGGCCGCTGATGTCCCGGTTCAACCTACCGCCTGAACTAGTGAGGAAGGTGACGTGATGGATGAAATCGCTGATCTGCGTGAGAAAGTGGCGGCGCTGGAGTCCGAGGTGCGACTATTGCGATCTGGCCTGGTCCATCTGCAAGGAATGACAATCGAGGCAATGACCGCAATCGTGTTCGACGATGAGCCAGAGAGGCGCAAGAAAGCCCTTAAAGACTTCACCACGACATACGGCGAGCTAAAGACCATTCTGCACTATGATCGTGAGATCGGTAAAAATGAGTGAGGTTCATGATATGACCGGTCAAGATCGAGCCATGGAAGAGCTTCTGAAGCACGTCAGGGATAGTGCCTTGTCAACCGGGGGCGGTGGCCCATATGATGGAGGAGGAGGCAAGCCACCCATGGAACGCGTAGCCGCACTTGAAGCACAGATCGGAAATGTTGAACATCGGTTCGATGGCCTCGACACCCGGCTTGATCGTATCGAGGACAAGATACCGTCGAAATGGGACATGGCGCAGGTCGTGTTCTTCGTCGTCGGCGGACTGATGGCGGCAGCAATTTTTGGGCCGCGCATTGCCGCTATGATCCCGACCGCCCCGTAAGTCTTTTTCCCCGCAGTCCTGCCCCAGCCCGCCCTCACCGGCGGGCTTTTTTGCACCGCAGCCGATTACCGCTTCCATGCTTTGAGAAAATCCAGTGACAGCCTGTCTATCGCTGAAGTCGGAATAGGGGCCGTCAGCCCCATATTTATGTTGGTCGCATCCGCCAGAAGCTCAATGAAGGTCGCCACGTCCAGAAAGTAGTTTGGGTAAGCCGCTCGTAGCGCCGCCATGCTGTCAACGGCAACCAGAATGCTCTGCTGACGCTCCCCGCTATCGACCATGCTATTATAGCTGGACTCTCCCATCCGGAATGAAGATTGCGCTGACACCGTAACTTCGCCTGTCTCCGCGTTCATCTGGACAAGGTAGAATCCTGATCCGGACCGGCTTTCGGTTTCACGAACTACCGAACGAAACGACGTAAGCGCCGCAATCGCCGACAGGCTGTGGCAGAGGTCGCGCAACTCAGCATTGCGTTCCGCTTGATCCATCGGCACGTCCGCGCCCTGCGGCAAGCCTTCCCGTTCGGCGATAACGCCAGACATCAGGGTTAACAGCCGCAGCCAACCGCGATTCCCCTCCCCAGCCTTCAGGTCCTCTCCGCGCATATTGCCGATCGCTTCGACAGCGGTCGCCCATACGTGTTGAAGGTGGGTGCGCAACTGAATTTCGACTTTCTGGCCGCGATACATGGCCCCTGCTCCCGCTTCATCGAACGGCTTTATCAGGTGGATGCTGCGGTATCCTCCGGGCTTTGGCTCGGCGACATAGTCTGATGTTCGGAGGTCTTCAGAGTAGCGGCGGCGAACTCGGTTCACATCTTCCATCGTAGGCAGAATGGCCCTGATCCCCGCCAGGTCCTGCATTCTGTCCAAGGAGATTGGAGAGCGCCGAAGCTTCTTCCTTATGGAGTCCATCCTCTTGATACGACCGGCGGTCAGCCCCTTGGATATGGTGGTCAGTCTGATGCGCTCCCGCATGAGCGGATAAGCATGAGCGGCACGCCAGTTGTGGGCAACATTAAATGCGGCGACTGCACCTGCCATGTCGCTGTCATAAGGCACCGTCCTGCCCAGCATTCGCCCCGCGTCTTTGATTTCCCGCTTGGACCACTCTCTGGTCGGATAGTCCGCCACGGCAATCACCCCCGCTGTCTCCGGGTAGATGCAACCGAGTACTAAGTGATTCTGCAATGACGTTGTCCCTGCGATCAGGTGCGCGACCGTCCCGCGCTGACAGGGACGGTGTAGCACATCGATTCCGTTACTACTAGTTTTCTTGTTTTCCATGTTGACCGAATACTAGTTTTCTTGTATTTCATCCCCAAGCACACCACTTGGAGGATGCACGATGGACCACCCGAGACCCGATATGGCCGATGCCCCCGTCGCCATGAAGAAGCGCCCGATCGACCATCGCGGCTTCTATGTCCCGTGGTTCGTCACGGAGAAGAACGAGGCGGGTCTTTGGGACTTCGGCATCGTCACCTACGAGCGACGGGCGCGCGCCTTGCGTTCTCGCCTCGACTGGGTGACGGGCGAGCCCCTTGGGCGACACATGGCCTTCGTAATCGGCCCGATGTGCATCATCAACAGGGTCGCGTCCGACCCGCCGGTGCGGCTGGAAACGGCGCGTTGGTCGGCGCGGGTCTGCCCGTTCCTGTCGCGCCCGCTGGCAAAGCGACCCGAGATGGAGCGGGATCACGACACCCCCGGCACCCCCGTCCTGACGAACCCAGGACTTTGCGCGGTCTATGTCACCGACAATATCACAATCCGGGACGGCCTGATCCATTTGGGCCATCCGTCCACTATCGAGTGGTGGACCAAGGGCCGCCGCGCTTCGCCTGACGAGATCGGCGCGGGCTTCGAAGCTGGCGCCGAACGCCTCCGCGCAATGGCCGCGCGGGAAGGGCCGGAATCCATCGCGCACTTCCACCGCCTGCTCTCTGCCGCGCGCACGATCATGCAAACGGCAGAAGCTGTCTAACCCCACCCCCACCACCTGAACCCACCCCGCCCAGCGGGACAGAGGGAGACGAGACATGACCCCCGACCACTTCGCCAACATCGCCGCCGATCCGAGGCATGACCTCACCGTGTCCGAGGCAGCCGCGATCTTCGAGGGCATGCGCGACGGCGACATCCACCACATCGACGGCCCCTTCATCCGCGCCCTCGATGAACTCGCCGGCGCTGGCTACACCGAATACGCCGGGTGCGAGATCACGCGCAGCGACGGGGACACGTTCACCATCCTTGCCGACGGACGCATGACCCACGAGGACAGCGCCGTCTGCGCCCTCATCATGGCATCCAACCCCTCCCATAACCGCCGCCATTGGAGCGCCTTAGAGAACGCTATGGCGCACCTAAGCGGCCAGCCGGAGGAAGCAGCATGAGCGTCCACCGCATCACCCCGACCGCCGGGCGCACCCAGGGCGTCAACACGCAGGCCCTCTATGCCGACCTGATCCGCAACGCCCCCACCGAGGAAATGCGCCGCGTTCTTGCCAACCTGAAGGACATCGACCGCAACCTCAGCGGCCTGCGGGACGACCCGTCGGAACTGCGCATGGCCAGCGATGATCTGGGCGAGAACGTCAGCCCGCTGATGCGCGACATCGAAGCCCGCGCCGACGAGATGGACGGGGGGACTGCGGCATGAAGCTGCTGATCCTCACCGCCGGTCTGCTGTCCAGCGCCCCTCTCTACGCCGCGTTCGACAGCATCATCCGGGACACCGCAATCACCTACGCCCTCGCATGTGAGCGGGGAGCGGACTGCCGATAGGAGGTAATGATGAAGGACGACCGCGCCAATGAACTGAGCCGTGAGGCGGTTGCCGCCAAGGACCTTATCGCGGCGCTTGCTTCCGACGACGAGCGCCTGAACCACGATATGGTCGAAGGCGAGACCTCGCTGTTCGAGGCATTTGACGCGGCCCTTGCCGAGATTGACGAGTGCCAGGTGATTGTCGAGGGCTGCAAGGCCAAAGAGGCGGTATTTGCCGAGCGCCGCGAGCGCTCACAGCGACGCATCGAGCGGCTGCGCGGACTGATCGAGCAGGCGATTGTCGTCAGTCAGATCGAAGGCGCGATCCGCCGACCGACCGCCACCCTGTCCGTCTCCAACCTCAAGCCGAAACCTGTTGTCACAGATGAGGCGTCCATCCCGGCCAAGTTCTGGAAGCCCCGCGACCCGGTGATCGACCTCAAGGCGATCAAGGACGCCATCGACAACGACGAAACAGTTCCCGGCGTCTCCATGACCAACGGAAGCACCAGCCTGACCATAAGGAGCAAGTGATGAGCAACGCAGTCACCCTCAGCGGATACACCCCCGCGCAGATCCGCACGATCAAGCAGACGGTCGCGAAGGACACCAACGAGACCGAGTTCGACCTGTTCATGGAAGCCTGCCGATCCTACGGCCTGGACCCGTTCCGCAAACAGATCCATGCCGTGGTCTACTCGAAGGATCGCCCGGACCGCCGCAAGATGAGCATCATCGTCAGCCGGGACGGCCTCCGTGTTCTCGCACAGCGCTGCCGCGACTACCGGCCGGCCAGCGAACCGGCGCAGATCGTCCACGACGAGGCGCTGGCCGGACCGACCAACCCCAAGGGGATCGTGTCCGCCACTGTCCGCCTGTGGAAGCAGGACAACCGCGGCGAATGGTATCCGGTGATCGGAGAGGCTTATTGGGACGAGTTTGCCCCGGTCATGGACGAATGGGCCTTCGACAAGGAGGCCGGAAAGCGCCAGCCGACCGGGCGCAAGACCCTCGACCAGTCCGGCAACTGGGCGAAGATGCCCATCGTTATGCTGACGAAGTGCGCCGAGAGCCAAGCGCTTCGCGCGGGCTGGCCCGACCAGTTCGGAAACATCTACTCCGAAGAGGAAATGGAACGCCTCAAGACCGACACCACGGCATCCGAAGCGCTGCACGAACTGGAGCAAGCGGAACGGGAGGCCCGCGTCGGCGGGGCCGGCATTCTCATGGTCTTTGACGACACCATGAAGCTGGAAAAGGTCCCGATGGGTATGGTCCACGATCGCTGCGCCGACTTCCTGCGCACAGCCACGCCCGAGGAAGCCCACGTCTTTCGCGTCCGCAATGAGCATGCGCTTCGGGACTTCTGGGTCCACGACAAGGGCGCAGCACTGGAGATCAAGAAGCTGATCGAGGGCAAAGAGGCCGATTTCAAGCCGGGCCAAGCAGCATGACCCCCGAGTCCCGCGGCTTCTGCATCCACCGCCTCACCAGCGCCGCCGATCTGGCTGGGTTGGCACGGGTCTGGGACAGCTTCGGAGTGGACGCACAGCGCGATCCCAAGGTCCGGGCGACGAAGGACTCGCTCAAGGCTGAGTTCCAGCGGGAGGGCGTGTGATGGCGACCCGCGTGATCCGAGCGCCAGAGGACATCGCCAAGCTGTCCAGCTTCCTGTCGGCCCGGACCAAGTTTCCCCTGACCGTCACAATCACGCAAGGGGCGGCCCAATCCAAGGCTCAGAACAGGCTGGCGCAGCGGTGGTTCACCGACATCGCCCGCCAACTTGGCGACCGAACCCACGAAGACGTGCGGGCCGAATGCAAGCTGCACTTCGGAGTGCCGATCCTGCGAGCCGAGAACGAGGCGTTCCGCCAGTCCTACGACAGCACCATGAAGCACCTGCCCTATGAGGAAAAGCTGGCTGCGGTGAAGGCGTTCGATCTGCCCGTCACGCGCCTGATGACCGCCAAGCAGATGACGGCCTTCATGGACGAAATACAGCGGACGTGGACGCAGCGCGGTTTCCGCCTGACGGACCCCGAGGCGCTGAAATACGAGGAGGAGTTCGCATGAGCCGCGCAGTCTCCGAATGGATCGGCAAGACCGACGACACGGCCATTCCGCCCCGCGTCAAGGTTCGTGTCATCGAAGCCCAAGGCGGCCTCTGCGCCTGCGGCTGTGGCGTCAAGCTGGGCATGGCCGGGGAGCGGATCGACTTTGACCACCGGGTCGCCCTCATCAACGGCGGCGAGAACCGGGAAAGCAACATCCAAGCCCTGCGCCACCCCTGCCACGTCCCGAAGACCCGAGAGGACGTGAGGATCAAGGCCAAGACCGCCCGGGTGCGCAAGAAGGCGCTGGGGCTGGACCGCCCGAAGAAGAAAATCCCCTACCGGAAGTTCGACAACACGCCGGTTTGGAAATGACCCCATGAACACGCCCCACTCACGGAGCGTGAGTCCCCGCCGCTACCCCTCCCAATCCTCCCAAGCGGCGGGGGCACCTGAGACAAGGACGAGCCAGATGAAAGTGCTGATCGGATGCGCCACAAGCTGCGTTGCTCTCGACGCCTTCCTCGCCCGGGGCCACGACGCATGGCAGTGCGACATCCTGCCGGCCGACGAGCCGACGAACCGGCACATTCAGGACGACATCCGCAACGTGCTGGGGCGTGGGTGGGATCTGATGGTCGCCAATCCGCCCTGCACCAGGCTCTGCAACAGCGGGGTGCGCTGGCTGAGCAAGCCGCCCGCTGGCAGGACGCCGGAGGATATGTGGCGGGAACTTGATGAGGGCGCTGCGCTGTTCAGCGACTGCCTGAACGCGCCGATCGCGCGGGTGGCTGTCGAGAATCCCGTCATGCACCGCTACGCCAAGGAGCGTATCCGCAACTGGATCAAGCCGCAGATCGTCCAGCCCTGGTGGTTCGGGGATCAAGCATTCAAGGCCACCGGCCTTTACCTGCGCGGCCTGCCGCCCCTGACCGCGACCGACCGGCTGATCCCGCCGTTGCCCGGGACGGATGCCCACAAGGCGTGGTCCGCAATCCACCGCGCCCCTCCGGGGCCTGACCGCTGGAAGATCCGCAGCAAGACGTTCCCCGGCATGGCCGCGGCTTGGGCCGACCAATGGGGCGATCACGCCCTCGAAGCCGCAGCATAGGAGCCGACATGACCCACCCCCTTGAGAGATCCCAGATGCGCCGCCTGTTCGAGCGGATGAACGCGCCCCAGATGTTCCGCGACTGCCTTCTCGGCTGGTTCCTCGCCGCGCTGACGGGCTTGGGCCTTGTGGTCACGGTATCCAGCATCCTCGCGATCCGGTGGCCGCTGTGATCCGCCGCATCCTCCGCTTCATCGGCATAACCTTGGGAGATTGAGACAATGAAATCCGACATCATCGATATCGACGTTCAAGTTCTGCACCGCACCGAGAAGGCCGTGCTGGTTACGCTGGATGTTCCCGACAACGGGGTTTGGCTGGCCCTGTCCAAGATCGAGATCGATCCGTCCGGTGTCGGCGGGATCGAAACCGTGACGCTGCCCGAATGGCTGGCGCTGGATAAGGGGCCGATCTGATGGCACCACATGAATTGAAAGCCGAAGTCATGGCATATTCCAGTGTTGTCGGTAGCGGCGTCCTGCTGTTCAACGAGCGCGGCCAAATGCTCGGGCAGATCGCCTTTCTATGTCAGGCCGACGAACTGCGCGAGAAGGCGTTTCAAGAACGCTTGGCCGGTGTCATATCGAACGCCATCAACGCCGCCTTCGCCGCCACCCAACCCACCCCGCAGGAAGCGGCGAAGGTGCTGCTGAGGCACGACGAAAACGGTGGGCGCAAGGAGGTCTACGACGCCTGTGAAAACCGCATCAAGGTTTACAAATTTGACGCCGCCCTCCGCGCCATAGCTGGGGAGGACAAGGCATGACCCCCACGATCCACGCCGTAGAGGTTCTCGGCTTTGCCTTCTTGGGCGGGCTGTTCATCGGCCAGTTCATCGCGTCACAGAGCGACTGGCTATCGCTGATCCTTGGCGGGATCGGCTGGACAATCGCAATCGGCCTGGTCGTCACAGGCCCGGACCAGGAGGATTCCCAATGAGCGGGAAGACAGACATATCGCCCGCGGCTGTTCGCACGATGCTCAAGCGTATCGGATCAACGCCGTTTCCCGATGGATTTCAGGGAATAGCCAACGATGCGGAGATAATGATCTATTTCCAAGCCGCTCGCATTGCTGATCTGGAAGCCGAGCGGAACACCGCCCGCGCCGAGGCGCTGCGGGAGGCGGCGGCTCTCTGTGATGACCACCGTCCAGACCGTCCCCTAGCAGCGCGTGTGAAAGCGGATTCCATCAAGTCCGCCATCCTCGCCCTGATCGAGAAGGAGGGCTGAGACATGGGCGTCGGCCGGCCCAAACAGATCGACGCAATCGCGGTGCCCGACACCGAGGCCGCGCGGATGCTGCGCTTGCGCCCCACTGAGTTTCGCGATTTGGTGTCACAAGGCGCCATCCCGCCGCCGCACCGGATCGGACCCTATGAACGGTGGTGGGTGTCCGAACTGGACGACCTTCGCAGCGGGGAGGCCGCCCTGCCGAAAGAGGACTTCGACCTGTGAACCCGCCCAAGCCCCGGATCACCAAGCCCCGCCTTGTCTGGCGCTGGACCCGTGGAAAATGGGTGCCCCGACATCGCGTGACGTGGACTGAGGCCGGCAAGCAGCGATCCAAGGAGATCACCCTCGACTGGAAGGGCGACCCGAAGGAGCTGGACCGGCTCTACTGGCTGGCTCAGGGCGGCAAGCACGAGGCGCAGAAGACCCGAGAGCGGTATTCCTGGCGGGCCTGCATCGAGGCGTGGCGGGTCGATCCGCAGTCGGCCAAGCTGGCCCTCTCCACGCGCAAGCAATATCGGCGCGTCATGGACGTGATCATGGAGAAGAACGGCGACAAGGACATGCGGCGCACCACCCGGCAGGCGGTCAAGGCCGCGCTGGCAAAGTGGTCGGACATGCCCCGCAAGGCAAGCCGATATGCTCAGACAATCTCGCTGCTGTGGAACTTCGCCGCTCGGGAACTGGACTGGCCGATGGGGCCGAACCCCGCCGCCGGTCTGGGTGCCCATAGGGCCGCGAACCCCTACAAGCCGTGGCCCGCGTGGATGATCGCCAAGCTGGGCACCGCGCCGGAATCGGTGCGGGTCGCCGCGAACCTGATCCGCTACACCGGCCAGCGCCCGACCGCAGCCATCACGATGCGCCGGGACCAGATCGACGGCGACTGGATGACGGTCGTTGACGAGAAGGGCGGGCAGGAGCTGGAAGTCTACTGCCCTGCCCCGCTGCGCAGCTTCGCCACCGGCCTGACGCCGCGCGGGGCGCACTTCATCCCCCGGAACCTGACGCAGCCTGTGGGCTATGACGCCGTAGAGCGGGCGTTCCGGGCGTGGCGAAAGTCGCTGGGCGACAAGGCCCTGCCATACTCGCTGCACGGTCTGCGCAAGCTGGCGATCATCGAACTGGCCGAGGCCGGGGCGAGTGACGCGGAGATCCAGGCCGTGACCGGACAGAGCGCGCCCATCGTCGCCTATTATCGGGTAAAAGCCAGCCGGCGGCGCCTGTCGAAGGCCGCGCAGGAGCGGAGAACATGACACGAACGAAAGCGGACACTGTGACTCGCCACTGTGACACACTCGAAAATTCGCACTAATTCACGCTGGGCTATTCGGCAAAAACGTCTTATAATTCAATGTGGTGCCCGAGGTGGGATTCGAACCCACACGCCTTGCGGCGGGGGATTTTGAATCCCCTGCGTCTACCATTCCGCCACTCGGGCATGCCGTGCCGGGGCCGGCTGCCGGCCCGGGCGCCAAGGCGCGCGGGCCGGTGTTTTGATGCCTCAGCCCGCGCCGGGGGTAAAGGGGCAAATCGCGCCCTTTCGGTAAAACCGACCCCCGGTGCCAGTGGCGCGACCCGCCCTCCCGGCCCCGCGATCAAGCCCTCGTCAAAGCTGGCGGGCGTTGAAGGTGTCGCAGGTTTCGAGCTTGGGCGACTCGTAGCCGCGCGAGAACCAGCGCTGCCGCTGCTCCGAGGTGCCGTGGGTAAAGGAATCGGGCATCGGCACCCGGCCCGCACCCCGTTGCAGCGCATCGTCGCCGATCCTGCCGGCGGCGTTCATCGCCTCCTCGATATCGCCCGGCTCAAGCGAGCCGAACCGAGCCTCGGCCCGCCGCGCCCAGAGACCCGAGAGGCAGTCGGCCTGAAGCTCGGTGCGCACCGAGATGGCGTTCGACTGGGTCTCGCTTGCGCCCTGCCGTGCCCGGGTGGTCCGCTCCAGGATCCCCAGCTCGTTCTGGACGTGGTGGGCAACTTCGTGGCCGACCACGTAGGCGGCGGCGAAATCGCCACCTGCGCCAAGCTGCTGGCGCATGGTGGTGAAGAACGCCGTGTCGAGGTAGATCTTCTGGTCCGTCGGACAGTAGAAGGGGCCCGTCGCGCCGCTGGCGCCGCCACAGGGGCTTTGGGTCACGCCCTTGAACAGCACCAGCGTCGCCGGCTGGTAGGGCCGGTTGACCTGTTCGGAAAAGACGTTGGCCCAGACCTCCTCGGTATCCGCCAGGGTGACCGAAACGAATTCGCCGGCCTGGCGGTCGGCTTCGGTGATCTGCCCGCCGCCGCTCTGGACCGGGGCGAAGCCGCCGCCCCCGCCGCCCAGCAGGGGCGTCAAGTCCACCCCCAGGAAATAGCCCACGACCACCACGGCCAGGATGCCCAGCCCCCCGGCCCCGCCGACCCGGCCGATGCCCGCGCTGCGCATGCCGCGCCGATCCTCGATGTTGCTGCTGCCACGTCTGCCTTGCCACCGCATCACGATACTCCTTCAATTCTTCAATGCGCCCTCGCGCCACAATGCCACGCCGATCCCCCGCCCGACTTGACTGCTCGTGACTTGACCTTGACTGCTGCGCGTGATGCATGAGTGCAATTCAAACCGACCGAGCGGGGCCAGCTTGATCCAACGCCTGTATGACTGGATGGTTCGGCAAGCCGTGTCGCCTTATGCGATCTGGGTGCTGGCCGGGGTGTCTTTCCTGGAAAGTTCGGTCTTTCCGATCCCTCCCGATGTACTGATGATCCCGATGATCCTGGCCCGGCCCGCCAAGGCCTGGCTGATCGCGCTGGTGTGCCTGCTGGCCTCGGTCGCGGGGGCGCTGCTGGGCTATTTCATCGGCGCGGTGCTGTTCGACACGGTCGGCCTGCCGGTGCTGGAGCTTTACGGCAAGACCGGATATTTCGACGAGTTCGCCACGCGCTACAATGAATGGGGCGCCTGGGCCGTGCTGATCGCCGGGATCACGCCCTTCCCGTTCAAGGTCATCACGATCCTGTCGGGATCGACCGGCCTGTCGCTGCCGGTCTTCATCGCCGCCAGCATCATCGCCCGCGGGGTGCGCTTCTACCTGGTGGCGGCACTTCTGCGCTGGTTCGGCCCGCCGGTGCGCGACTTCATCGAACGCAGGCTGGGCCTGATGTTCATCCTGTTCTTCGTCATCCTGATTGGCGGCTTTTATCTGGTGAGGTTCCTGTGACCCGCAAAACCCTGATCCTTCTGGCCGCCGGCGGCTCCGTAGCACTTCTGCTGGGGGCGTTGGCCTTCCAGTACCTGGGCGGTCTTGCGCCCTGCAAACTGTGCATCGTGCAACGCTGGCCCCACGTGGCGGCGGCGGTCGCGGGCGCGGGCGCCTTGCTGATCCCCGGCATCTGGCTGCCGCTGGCGGGGCTGCTGGCCGCGCTGACCACCGCGGCGGTCGGTCTCTACCACGCTGGGGTCGAGTTGACGTGGTGGGAAGGTCCCGACACCTGCACATCCGGTCCGGTCGGCAGCCTGACACCCGAGCAGCTGATGGAGCAGATCATGACCGCGCCGCTCGTACGCTGCGACGAGATCGCCTGGAGCTTCGCAGGCCTCTCCATGGCCTCGTGGAACGCCATCCTGTCGCTCGGGCTGGCTGCCCTGTGGGTGGCTGCCATCCGCCGCAGCCGCTGAGCACGCGGGCCCGGCCCGTCCGGAGCGGGCCCCTGCTTCCTGCGGTTCGGATCAGACCGTGAATTCACCCACCTGGTTGCGCCATTCGCCGGGGCCGATCATGCGCCGATGGGTGAAACGGACCGAATGGAGCGGCCCCTCGATCCGCTCGTGCCAGAATTCGATGAACCGGAACAGCTCGGGGTAATCCGGTGCAAGGTCCATCGCCTGCCAGACGAAACTGTTCAGCACACTCCTGAAATCCGGCATCCGGTAAAAGAATTCGGCCGTCGTCAGGCCGTATCCCCTGAGCATCAATTCGCTGTCGCGTTCTGCCATCGTAACCTCCTGCCTAAGATGTCACATGGGATCATGATGCCGCGAATTTAAAAATAATCAACTAAAACAGCTTCTTGAGCTGCGCCGCAGGACACGTTTGACGTTTATGCAAAGGGGGCATTGCACCCTACATCCGCGATAAGTTATAGTCGGGGCAACAATATATAGACGTTTCTGGATCAATCGGAACCCTGGATGAGCGATACACCCCAACCGCCTGAAATTGAGGATGAAAACGCCCCCGAGCGCCCTCATTTCGACGGCCCGACCATCGACATCACCGACGAGATGAAGACCTCCTATCTCGATTACGCGATGAGCGTGATCGTGAGCCGCGCGATTCCCGATCTGCGCGATGGTCTGAAGCCGGTCCACCGGCGCATCCTCTATGCGATGCACGAAACCGGAAACACCTTCGACAAGTCCTACCGCAAGTCTGCCCGTCCCGTTGGCGATGTCATGGGCAAGTATCACCCCCATGGCGACAGCGCGATCTACGACGCCCTGGTGCGGATGGCGCAGGACTTCTCGATGTCGCTGCCGCTTCTGGACGGTCAGGGCAACTTCGGCTCGATGGACGGCGACAACGCCGCCGCCATGCGATACACCGAAGTCAGAATGGCCAAGCCGGCCAATGCCTTGCTGGCCGACATTGAGAAAGAAACCGTCAACTTCCAGGACAACTATGACGGCAAGGATCGGGAACCGACGGTGCTGCCGGCGCGCTTCCCGAACATGCTGGTCAACGGCGCGGGCGGCATCGCCGTCGGCATGGCCACCAACATCCCGCCCCACAACCTCGGTGAGGTGGTGGACGCCACACTGGCACTGATCGAGGATCCCGACCTGACGTCGGAAGACCTGATGGAATACGTGCCTGCCCCCGACTTCCCCACCGGCGGTATCATCCTGGGCGTCTCTGGCGCGCGGAAGGCCTACCTTGAGGGGCGCGGTTCGGTCATCCTGCGGGCCAAGACCCGGATCGAGGAGATCCGCAAGGACCGCTACGCGATCATCGTGGACGAGATTCCCTATCAGGTGAACAAGGCCACCATGATCGAGAAGATCGCCGAAATGGTGCGCGAAAAGAAGATCGAGGGCGTCAGCCACGTTCAGGACGAATCCGACCGCAACGGCGTCCGCGTGGTGGTCGAGCTGAAGCGCGACGCCACCGCCGAGGTGGTGCTGAACCAACTTTACCGCTTCACCCCGATGCAGACCTATTTCGGCTGCAACATGCTTGCCCTGAATGGCGGCCGGCCCGAGCAGCTGACCCTGCGCCGTTTCCTGACCAGCTTCATCGCCTTCCGCGAAGAGGTTGTGGCCCGCCGCACGGCGTTTGAGCTTCGCAAGGCCCGCGAACGCAGCCACGTGCTATGCGGTCTGGCGGTCGCCGTCTCGAATGTCGACGAAGTGGTCGCGACTATCCGCGCCTCGGCCGATGCCGCCGAGGCCCGCGCCAAGCTGATGGAACGGCGTTGGCCCGCGGGCGACATCGCCTCCTACATCCGGCTGATCGACGATCCGACCCACACCGTGAACGAGGACGGCACCTACAACCTGTCCGAGATCCAGGCCCGCGCCATCCTTGACCTGCGCCTCCAGCGTCTGACCCAGCTTGGCGTCAACGAGGTCACGGACGAGCTTCAGGACCTGGCCGGCAAGATCCGCGAATACCTCGAGATCCTCGCCAGCCGCGAACGCATCATGGGCATCATCGCCGCCGAGCTGACCGAGATCCGCGATCAGTTCGCGGTCCCCCGTCGCACGACCATCGTCAACTGGTCCGGCGACATGGACGACGAAGACCTGATCGAGCGCGAGGACATGGTCGTCACCGTCACCTCGGGCGGCTACATCAAGCGCACCCCGCTGAACGATTTCCGCGCCCAGCGGCGCGGCGGCAAGGGCCTGTCGGGCATGTCCACGAAAGAGGACGATGTCGTCACCACCCTTTTCGTGGCCAACACCCACACGCCGCTGTTGTTCTTCACCACCGACGGCATGGTCTACAAGCTGAAGACATGGCGCCTGCCCCAGGGCGGACGCAATGCCAAGGGCAAGGCGATCATCAACATCCTGCCAATTCCGCAAGGCGTTTCCATCGCGGCGACAATGCCCGTCGATGCGCCCGAGGATGCCTGGTCGGATCTTCAGATCTTCTTCGCCACCTCTGCGGGTGACGTGCGCCGCAACCGCCTGTCGGACTTCACCAACGTGAAATCCAACGGCAAGATCGCCATGAAGCTGCCCGAGGGCGTGGAACTGGTGAACGCGCGCATCTCGACCGAGGATGACGATGTCATGCTGGTCACCGCCGGCGGCCGCGCCATCCGTTTCCGCACCACCGACGTGCGCGTCTTCAAGGGCCGCGATTCCACCGGCGTGCGGGGCATCCGCCTGGCCGAGGGCGATCGCGTCGTCTCGATGGCCGTGATCCGCCACTTCGAGGCCAGCGCCGAGGAGCGCGCGGCCTACCTCAAGATGCGTCGCGCCGTGGCCGGTCTGGCCGACGATGCCGACAGCACCGACGAGGATGACGCCGGCGAGGCCGCGGTCGCGGATCGCGAGTTCACGCAAGAGCAATACGCCGCCATGTCCGCGGCCGAAGACCTGATCCTGACCATCACCGAGAATGGCGCGGGCAAGCTGTCCTCGTCCCACGACTACCCGGTGCGCGGTCGCGGTGGCCAGGGTGTCGCGGCGATGGACCGTGCGATGCGCGGCGGCCAGCTGGTCGCAAGCTTCCCGGTGGAGATCCAGGACCAGATCATGCTGGCCACCTCCACAGGACAGTCGATCCGCTGCCCGGTCGAAGGGATCTCGTTCCGCTCGCGCAGCGCCGGTGGCGTCAAGGTCTTCGACACCGCCAAGAAGGAAAAGGTCGTCTCGGTCGCGTGGATCGCCGATCAGGGTGACGAGGCCGTCGACGCGATCGATGGCGAGGTCGAGGATGGCGGCACCGATAACGGCGGCGGCGACACCCCGTCCGTCGAGGGGTCGAACGACCTGGAATAAGTTTCATCGGCGGAGCCGGGCGCCACAGCCTGCCCGGGTCCGCCGATACCGTGAAATGTGACTGATAGCTGGTTTAACCTGTGCCATTCCAGCGCGAGGCCCCGGCCTTGGCTGCTTACCGAGGGGACTGCCCGTTCATGGACAACTGGGACGATTTTCGTTTCCTGCTTGCGCTGCACCGTTCCCAGACCATGGGGGCGGCGGCGCAGGATCTCGGCACGAACATCACCACGGTGTCCCGCCGGATCGAGCGGTTGAACGAAAGCATCGGCGCACCGACCTTCAAGAAGACCGGCAACGGCTGGCAGCTTACCGAAACCGGGCAGCTTTTCCTTCCGCTCGCCGAACGGCTTGAGGCCGCGCTTGAGACCGACCGCAACAACCGCCGGTCGCGTGACGGCATCAGCGCGACCCTGACCCTCGCGGCACCGCCCATGGTCTTCACGGGTATCCTCATCCCGCAGATGCACAACATCCTCAGCCAGCATCCGAACCTGTCGCTCAACCTCATCAACCGGGTGAATGTCCAGGGGCTGGGGGATGCCGACATCATGATCCGCTACGAGCGGCCGGTGCAGGGGCGCCTCATCACCCGTCGCCTGGGCGAGGTGACCTATCGCGCCTACCGCTCCACCGCCTGCCCCAACCCGGTCGATGGCTGGGTTTCGCTGGGCAAGAAATACGACCTGGCGCCCCAGGCGCGCTTTGGCCAGCGCCGTTTCGGCACCCAGCCGCGTGTCACGGCCGAGCTTTACGAGCAGAAATTCGCGATCATGCGGTCGACCGGCATGCAGGCGATCCTGCCCGACTGGATCGCCGATGTGCAGCCCGACATCGTTCCCATCGACCAGGATGACGAGTCGCTGCGCCTCGACGTGTGGGTCGCCTACCACGACACCCGCCGGCAGGACGTTGCCATCGCCGCGACCGTCGAATGGCTGGTGCATTGCTTCCGCCGCAGCGGTCTGAACCGCGCCGACATCGAAAGCGCGTCCGGCGATCAGCCCGACGACACATCAGGACCGGAGAGCGAAATCAGTGCCTGAAGGTCAAACAATGGACTACTGGGACGATCTGAAGTTCCTTCTGGCGGTCAATGACGCCGGCACCATGTCGGGTGCCGCGCGGGCGCTGAACACCAACGTCGCCACGGTCTCGCGCCGCATCGACCGGCTGAGCCAGAAGCTTGAGGTCGAGGTGCTGATCAAGACGCCCGACGGCTGGATCGCCAACCCCGAGGTCGAGGGGATGATCGCCTCGGCCTCGGCCTTCAGCCACGAACTCAAGCGTGAACAGAACCGCATGCTCTTCTCGGCGCCCGATACCCGGGTGCCCGTGCGCATCGGTGCGCCGATCGCGTTTTCGACCTATATGTTCACGCCATACATCAAGGACCTGCTGGACGCGCTTCCGAACGTGACGGTCGAGCTTTACCACCGGTTCTTCGAGGAAGGGCTGGGCGACAACGACATTGTGGTCGTGCCCTGGCCGCCGAAGCGCGGGCGTCTGATCACCCGCAAGGCCGGCACCATCATGGTCGGTGTCTATGGCAAGAAGGGCGGATCGCGCACCGGGCCGTGGATCGGTCTGCAAAAGGAAAACGAACGCAGCCCCCAGCACCAGATGGCGATGAACTACTTCCGCGAACCGCCGACGATCCGCATGGATCACTTCAACTCGGTGCTGGAAGGGATCCTAAAAACCGGCATGCCGGGGCCCCTTCCCAGCTTCATCGGACGCAGCCACGACGACCTGGTCGAGCTTACGCCGCCGGCCCAGATGGTGCAGATCCAGTTCTGGCTATGCTACCACCAGACCAGGCGTCATGACCCGGTCATCGACCTGCTTGTCGAGTGGGTGATTTCGTCCATTCGGAAGTCTGTACAAAAGTCGGATACCTGAAAGTGCAAAGGCCGGTTTGCGTTCTGGGACATTGTTGTCACTCATAAGTTGTGTATCGTTAACCATAACGCAGTAGAAAACTGCGATTATATAGGCAGTACACCCATGAGCACACTTCTCTCTACCCTCCAGTGCGGATTCCGAGTCGGGCTTGGCCTGGTGCTTTTCAGCCATTCCACCGCCACGCTGATCTCCCCGGCCTTTTCCGCCAACGCAAGCTCTGTCGTTTCCTCCGGTCACCTTCCGACCTTCGCGTCGCTCGCCCTGAACGGGCTGCTGTTGATCATCAGCATCTGGCTGTTCTTTGGCGTGCGCACCCGGGTCGTGGCCCTGACCGGTTCGCTTCTCTACGTCAGCTACTCCCTCTATCACGCCAGCGCCGAGATCGTGCCGACAGACGTGTCGGTCCCCGTCCTGCTGGTCGCGATCCTGGCGGCCCCGCTGGTCGCGTTCGGTGGCGGGCAGTACTCGATGTACAAGAAGGGTTGGCAGGGCGTTCTCTGACACATCACAGTTTTCCACGGGAAAAGACCGGCTGTTCGCAGCCGGTCTTTTCTTTTGTGCAGAAGCGTTTGTCGCGCCCCGCTCAGCTGTGCATGCGCAGCACGGGGTAGAGTGAGGCCACCAGAAGCGCCGCCATGCTGACGTTGAAGACCCGCAAGCGCGTTGCGTTCGACAACCACTGGCGCAGTACGGTGCCCAGCCAGGCCCAGACCGAGATCGCGGGAAAGCTGACCAGCGCGAAGGCCCCGGCGACGATCCCGACCGAGACCAGCGAGCGGTCCGGTGCGTAAAGCGTGACCGCCGTCAGGCACATGGCCCAGGCCTTGGGATTGACCCACTGGAACGCCAGCGCCTGAAAAAAGCTCATCGGGCGACCGTCGATCTCACCCTGCTGGACCGGGGCCGCCATGGCGATCCGCGCGGCCAGCCACAGAAGATAGATGACCGAGACCACCTGAAGAACGGTGCCCAGCACAGGCATGGCGTCGAACAGCGCCATCAGACCCGCGCCCACCAGCAGCGCCATCGCCGTCACACCGCCGACAATGCCAAGCATGTGCGGCAGGGTGCGGCGGAAGCCGTAATTGGCACCCGATGCCATCAGCATCAGGTTGTTGGGCCCCGGGGTGACGGTGGCAACGAAAGCAAAGCCCACGAGAGCGGTCAGGACAGCGATACTCATTTAGGGGGAGGCCTTTGGTTGATTGACCGCAACAATAGGTCATATATGGCGCAATGTTCCGCCTAAGATGGCGCCACTACCACAGATTGGACAACGAATGACCAACATGGACGCCCTGGAACAGAAAATATTGCGCGAGCTTCGCCGCGATGGTCGCATCAGCAACGTGGCCCTGGCCGAGCGGGTCGGCCTGTCGCCCTCGGCCTGTCTGCGCCGGGTGCAAGAACTGGAGCGGATCGGCGTCATCCGCGGCTACCGGGTCGTCACCGACCCCGAGCGAATGGGCCGGGGATTCGTGGCCTATGTGATGGTGGGCCTGTCGTCCCACACCAAGGCTGCCCAAGAAGGGTTCGAACGCGCGATGGCCGTCGCCCCCGAGGTGGTCGAATGCCACAATATCGCCGGCGCCTTCGAATATATCCTCCGTGTCGAAAGCGCGGATCTGGGCGAATACAAGCGCTTCCACACCGAGGTGCTTGGCACCCGCTCCCATGTCAACGCGCTGACCTCCTACATCGTGATGGGCTCGCCCAAGGACGAACGGGCGGGCTGAACCCGGGCTGCCGGTCGCGATCGTGGGTTCTGGCCCCTTCCCAATGTGCGCCGCATCCACTAAATCCCGGCCATGGAAAAAAGACTGAACATCGTGGGCGGCGGAATGGCCGGCTCGGAAGCCGCCTGGCAGGCCGTCAACATGGGCGTGCCCGTCACCATTCACGAGATGCGCCCGGGCGTCGAGACATTCGCCCACAAGACCGGCGATCTGGCCGAGATGGTGTGCTCCAACAGCTTCCGCTCGGATGATGACGAGGCCAACGCCGTGGGGCTGCTGCATTGGGAAATGCGTGCGGCCGACGGGCTGATCATGGAAATGGCAGACCGCCACTCCCTTCCGGCCGGCGGCGCGCTGGCGGTGGACCGCGATGCCTTCTCGGCCGCGGTGACCGAGCGGCTGCGCGCCCATCCCCTGGTCAAGGTCGAGCCGGCCGAGATCACCACCCTGCCCGACGACGGCACCTGGATCATCGCGACCGGGCCGCTGACCTCCGGCAACCTGGCCGAGGCGATCCGCGGCGTCACCGGCCAGCAGTCGCTGGCCTTCTTCGACGCCATCGCGCCCATCGTCTACGCCGACACGGTGGATATGGACACGGCCTGGCTTCAGTCCCGCTATGACAAGGGCGAGACAGAGGAAGAGCGGACCGCCTACCTCAACTGCCCCATGACCCGCGACCAGTACGAGGCCTTCATCGACGCCCTGCTGGCCGCCGACAAGACCGAGTTCAAGCCCGGCGAGACGGCCGGATATTTCGATGGCTGCCTGCCGATCGAGGTGATGGCCGAACGCGGCCGCGAAACTTTGCGCTTCGGTCCAATGAAACCCGTGGGTCTGACAAACGCGCACCAGCCCGATGTCAAACCCTACGCGGTGGTGCAGCTGCGCCGCGACAACGCGCTTGGCACGCTCTACAACATCGTCGGTTTCCAGACGAAGATGAAATACGGCGCCCAGACCGAGGTGTTCCGCATGATCCCGGGCCTCGAGAAGGCCGGTTTCGCGCGGCTGGGGGGCATTCATCGCAACACGTTCCTCAACTCGCCCACGCTGCTGGACGACCGGATGCGGCTGAAAACGCATCCGCACATCCGCTTTGCCGGCCAGATCACCGGCGTCGAGGGGTATGTGGAATCGGCGGCGATGGGCCTTCTGGCCGGCCGCATGGCCGCGGCCCAGATCCTCGGGCGTGACCTGCCCCCGCCGCCGCCTCAGACCGCGACCGGCGCACTGATCCACCACATCACCGGCGGTGCCGAGGCCAAGACCTTCCAGCCGATGAACGTCAACTTCGGTCTTTTCCCGCCGCTGACGGACGTCAAGGGCGGGCGGCGCAACCGCAAGGATCGCTACAAGGCCTATACCGACCGCGCCAAGGCCGATTACAGCGCCTGGCTGGCCCATGTGCCCGAACCGGCCTGACGAACACCCGGCGCCCGGCGCCTATGTCACCCGCTTCGCGCCCTCCCCGACAGGGCCGCTGCACCTGGGCCATGCCTATTCGGCATTGATCGGATACCGGCGCGCCCAGGCGCGGGGCGGCACCTTCCTGTTGCGGATCGAGGATCTGGACCAGGCCCGGTCCCGCCCCGAGTGGGAGGAGCTGTTGATGTGGGACCTTTCGTGGCTTGGCATCGACTGGCCCCGCCCCGCATGGCGACAGTCCGAGCGGCTGGATGCCTATGGCGCGGCGCTCGACCAGCTATGGGCGCGCGGCCTGCTTTACCCTTGCCGCTGTTCGCGCGCCGATATCCGCGCCGCCGCCGATGCCCCCCAGGAGGGCGCACCGCGTTTCGGGCCCGACGGGTTGATCTACCCGGGCACATGCCGGCCCGCCGCGCCGCAGGTTCCCCCCGGCCCGCGTCCGACCGATTGCGCCCTGCGCCTCGACATGGTCCGGGCCACCGCCGGGATGGATCCGCTATGGTTCGATGAAAGCGGCGCCTCCCCCGATGGGCAAAGCGGCCGGATCGAGGTTACGCCGCAGGACTTGATCGAAGGGGTCGGCGACGTGGTGCTGGCCCGGCGCGACATGCAGGCGGCCTATCACCTGGCGGTGGTGGTGGATGATGCGGCCCAAGGGGTAAGCGAGGTGGTGCGCGGCGCCGATCTGTTCGATGCGACCGCGATCCACGTGCTGCTGCAACGGCTTCTGGGCCTGCCGCATCCGGCCTATCACCACCACGGCCTTATCCGGGACGAGGCGGGCAAGCGGCTGGCAAAGCGTGACGATGCCCGGGCCCTTGCGACCTATCGCGATGCGGGGCTTTCCCCCGCCGACATCCGCCGCATGGTCGGGCTTGATTAAGCCACGCCGGGCCTCAGGCCTCGGGCGCCATCAGCTCGACCTCTGCGCCCTCGCGCACTGCGGTGTAGAAACAGCTGCGGCGGTTGGTGTGGCAGGCGGGTCCCGTCTGGCGCACCCGCAGCAGCAGGCAATCGCGGTCGCAATCGACCCGCAGGTCCACAAGCTCCTGCACGTGACCGCTGCTTTCGCCCTTGATCCAGAAGCTCTGGCGTGACCGGGACCAATAGGTGACGCGGCCGGTGTCCAGCGTGCGGGCCAGGGATTCGGCGTTCATCCAGGCCATCATCAGCACCTCGCCGCTGTCGGCGTCCTGCGCGATGGCGGGGATCAGGCCCCGATCGTCGTATCGCAGCGATTTGGGATCGAATTCCATGTGCCTCGTCCTTTGCAATCCGTGCAGCCGGGTTTATCTAAGGGGACAGAACCGAAAGAGAAACCCATGACCGCCGAAACCGACCTCATCAAACTCTACTCGGACCGGATCCTGGCGCTGGCCGCCGACATCCCCCACACCGACCGCCTTGAAAATCCCGATGCCACGGTCAAGCGCCGCTCGCCGCTTTGCGGCTCGACGGTTGCGGTGGACGTGCGCGTCGAGGGTGAGCGCCTGGTCGATTTCGGCCAGGACGTGAAGGCCTGTGCCCTGGGGCAGGCGGCGGCCTCGGTGGTGGCGGCGAATGTGATCGGCCGCGACCGGGCCGAGATCCGCGCCGGCCGCGACCAGCTTCTGGCCATGCTGAAATCGGACGGTCCCGTGCCCGAGCCCCCTTTCGACGGGCTTGAGGTCCTGCTGCCGGCCCGCGACTACAAGAACCGCCATGCGTCGATCATGCTGGCGTTCGAGGCGATCTGCGAGGCGATGGACCAGGCCGTGAACTCGGCCTGCGCCTGACAGCCGCGCGGGGCGCCTGTCGCGCTCCCTTCTCTTACATTGATGACAAAAAAAACCGCCGCGCTCCGGGGAAGGAGGCGGCGGAAGTAGGGTCTGTTGCATCCGGCGTGATCGGGGGGGTGACCGATCCCAGGCAGGTGCCCCGGGCGGGGCGGTGACGTCATGTCTTGGGGAAACAGAGCGTCGGGCCGGACAAGACCGCAGGCAGTGTCAACCGAAGCCCGGCAGGCTGAGCCCGCCTAGAAGGATCACAACCAGGGCGAACCCGCCGATCGCGTCCTTGGCGAAACTCGCCGGGGAGCGGGCGACGGCAATCCGGACAATCTCGGTCATGATGCGTTCCTTTCTGACTTCTGTTGCCACTTTGTTCTCATTTCGCGGCCCCGAAGTAAAGAACTTTATGGGAACATTCCGGAACATTTGTTGCCAACTCGGCCTAACCGACTGAAATCAAACGGATCGCGCTGTCCTGTTTCATCAGCCACAACAGCACCCGCGCCGCCTGCCCACGGGGTCCGGTCAGGTCCGAATCCTCGGCCAGCAGCTTGCGGGCGTCCGATTGGGCCACCTGCATCAGGTCGGCTTGGCGTTCGATATCGGCGATGCGGAAACGTGGCAGGCCCGACTGGGCGGTGCCGATCAGGTCGCCCGCGCCGCGCATGGCCAGGTCCGCCTCGGCGATGCGAAACCCGTCCTCGGTCTCGCGAAGGATCGACAGCCGCTTGCGCCCGGCCTCGCTGAGCGGCTCGCCGAACATCAGCAGGCAGGTCGAAGCCTCGGAGCCGCGCCCGACCCGACCGCGAAGCTGGTGAAGCTGCGCCAGGCCAAAGATCTCGGCCCGCTCGACCACCATGATCGAGGCGTTGGGCACGTTGACCCCGACCTCGATCACCGTCGTCGCGACCAGGATCCGGCTGCGCCCGGCCACGAAATTGGCCATGGCGGCATCCTTCTCGGCAGCCGGCATCTGGCCGTGGACCAGCCCAACCTTGTCGCCGCCGAAGATGGCCCGCAGGGCCTTGAACCGCTCTTCCGCGGCAGTCAGGTCGCTTTGTTCGCTCTCATCCACCAACGGGCAGACCCAATAGGCCTGCCGCCCTTCGTCGACGGCGCGGCGCAGACGGTCGATCACCTCTGCCATCCGCTCGAACGACACGAGGGCGGTTTTCACGGGCGTCCGTCCGGGCGGCTTCTCATCGAGGATGGAGACATCCATGTCGCCGTATTGCGACAGCGCCAGAGAGCGCGGGATCGGCGTGGCCGTCATCACCAGCACATCCACCCACCGCCCCTTGGCGCCCAGGTCCATGCGCTGGCGCACCCCGAAGCGGTGCTGCTCGTCGATGATCGCAAGCCGCAGGTCGGCGAATTCCACGTCCTTCTGGAAAACAGCGTGGGTGCCGACCAGAATGTCGATCCGCCCCGCGGCCAGATCCTCGAGCTTGCGGCGCCGCTCGGCACCCCGGTCGCGGCCCGTCAGGATCTCAAGCCGCACGCCGGCCGAGCGTGCGAGCGGCTCAAGCCCTTCCAGGTGCTGGCGCGCCAGGATCTCGGTCGGGGCCATCATCACCCCCTGCCCGCCCGCCTCGACCGCGATCAGCAGCGCCATCAACGCCACCAAGGTCTTGCCAGAACCTACATCGCCCTGAAGCAGCCGGTTCATCCGATGCGCGGCCCCCATGTCGCCCGCGATCTCCGAGATGGCGCGGATCTGCGCCCCGGTCGGGCGGAAGGGCAATTCGGCCAGCACCTTGTCCTGCAAGCGACCGTCGCCGGTCGAGGCGCGGCCGCTCTTGCGCCGCTGAGAGGCCCGCGCCAGCGCCAGCGTCAGCTGATGCGCCAGAAGCTCGTCATAGGCCAGCCGTTCGCGGGCCGGGGTCAGGGGTTGCAGGTCGGCGGCGTTCTGGGGGGCGTGGGCCTCGGCCATCGCCTGGTGCCAGTCAGGCCAGTGGGCACGGGCCTTCTGGCCCGGGTCAATCCACTCGGCCAGCTCGGGCACCCGGGGAAGGGCCGCCGCCACGGCCTTGGTAAATCCGCGCAGGGTCAGGCCGGCGGTCAGAGGGTAGACCGGCTCGAACGCCGGGATCGTGCCGGCCTCCTCCGGGCGGATGACGTGATCGGGGTGGGCCATCTGCACCATCCCGTCGAAAAGCTCGATCCGGCCCGAAACGATGCGCTTCTGCCCGTTGGGCAGCAATTTCTGAACGTAATCGCCGCGCGCATGAAAGAAGATGATGCGGAATTCGGCATGCGCGTCCGAGACGCTGACCCGGTGCGGCCGCCCCCGCCCCGAGGGGGGATCGTGGCGATCGACCGTCACCTCGACCGTCACGACCGAGGGCACGGGCGCGCCCTTGACGCTGTCGCGCGGGCGCCTGTCGATGCCGCCCGTGGGCAGGGTCATCAGCAAATCGCGCGGGCTTTCGATGTCCAGCGCGGCGAAGGTACGCGCGGTCTTCTCGCCCACCCCCTCAAGGGTCTCCAAGCCCGCAAACAGCGGGAACAGGATGGGGGGACGGCCCGCCACGCGCCCTAAAGCCCGCCCGTGAGGGTCAGCCAGGCGTCCTCGTCCAGCACCTCGACCCCCAGCTCGGCGGCCTTGGTCGCCTTGGATCCGGCGCCAGGCCCCGCCACCAGGTAATCCGTCCGCGCCGAGACCGAGCCTGCCACCTTGGCGCCCAAGGCCTCGGCCCGGGACTTGGCCTCGGCCCGGGTCATCCGCTCCAGCTTGCCGGTGAAGACGACGGTCTTGCCCGCGACAACGCTGTCGCCGGGATCGGGGGCCGCGACGGCTTCGACCTCCAGCTCGGCGACCAGACGCTCGATCGAGGCGCGTTCCCGGTCCTGCTGCAACGTCGTCACGAGCGAGGTCGCCATGACCTCCCCCACCCCGTCGATGTCGTTCAGCGCCTGCCAGGCGGGCGCGTCGGTCCCTTCGGCGGCGGCATCCATCGCCTGGGCGAAGGCCTCCCAGGTGCCGTAGTGGCGGGCCAGAAGGTTGGCGGCATTCTCGCCCACGTGGCGAATGCCCAGGGCGAAGATCAGCCGGTTGAGGGGGATGCGGCGCCGCTCGTCGATTGCGTTGAGCAGGTTGGCGGCGGATTTCTCGCCCCAACCTTCGCGGTTCTTGAGCTGTCGCGGCCCCGAGCCGTAACGCGCGCGCAGGCGGAAGATGTCGGCCGGCTCGGCGATCCATTCGTCGCGGTAAAGCGCCTCCACCTGGCGCGCGCCCAGCCCCTCGATGTCGAAGGCCGCGCGGCTGACAAAATGGCGCAGGCGCTCGACCGCCTGGGCCGGGCAGATCAGCCCGCCGGTGCAGCGCCGCACAGCGTCGCCCTCCTCGCGGATCGCCTCCGATCCGCATTCGGGACAGGTATCGGGAAAGACGTAAGGCTCGGCCCCATCGGGCCTAGCGGCCAGGTCGACATCGGCGATCTTGGGAATGACGTCGCCGGCGCGGTAGACCTGGACCCGGTCGCCGATGCGGATGTCCTTGCCCTCGCGGATCTCCTCGCCGCGGCTGTCGCGGCCGGCGATGTAATCCTCGTTGTGCAGGGTGGCATTGGCGACAACCACGCCGCCCACCGTGACGGGGCGAAGCCGGGCCACGGGCGACAGCGCGCCGGTGCGCCCGACCTGAATGTCGATCCCTTCCAGCCGGGTCCAGGCCAGCTCGGCCGGGAATTTGTGCGCCAGCGCCCAGCGGGGCGTGGTCGAGCGGAAGCCAAGGCGGCGCTGAAGCTCCAGGTCGTCGACCTTGTAGACGACGCCGTCGATGTCGTAGCCGAGGGTCGCGCGGTCCTCCTCGATCCGGTGATAATGGGCCAGCAGATCCTCGGGCGTGGACAGCCTGCGGGTCAGGGGGTTGGTCTCGAACCCCAGCGCGGCAAGCCGCTCGATGGCGCCCATCTGGGTGTCGGCCAAAGGCTCCGAAAGGCTGCCCCAGCCATAGGCGAAGAAAGCCAGCGGCCGGGCGCGGGTGATCTCGGCGTCTAGCTGGCGCAGGGATCCGGCGGCGGCGTTGCGCGGATTGGCAAAGGGTTTCTTGCCCTGGGCAAGCTGGGTGCGGTTCAGCTCGGCGAAATCGTCGTGGCGCATGTAGACCTCGCCGCGCACTTCCAGCAGATCGGGCGCCCCGGACAGCTTCTGGGGCAGGCCCTGGATGGTGCGGGCGTTGGCGGTGACATTCTCGCCCACCGACCCGTCGCCGCGGGTGGCGGCGGTCACCAGAACGCCCTTTTCATAGCGCAGCGACAGGGACAGGCCGTCGATCTTCGGTTCGGCCGTGAAGGCAAGCTCGGCGTCGCGGGCAAGGCCCAGGTACTTGCGGACACGCTCGACGAACTCGGTGATCTCCTCGTCCTCGAAGGCGTTCGAGAGGGACAGCATCCGCTGCTCATGCTCGACCTTGGAAAACCCCTCGGCGATGGTGCCGCCGACCTTTTCCGATGGGCTGTCGGGGCGTTTCAGCGCCGGAAAGCGCGCCTCGATCGCTTCGTTGCGGCGGCGCAGGGCGTCGTAGGTCGCGTCGTCGATGACGGGGGCGTCGTCGGTGTGATAGGCGCGGTCGGCCTCTGCGATGCGCGCGGCAAGGCGGGCCAGCTCGGCGCGGGCGGTCTTCTCGTCCAGCGCCTCGACCGGCGTGTCGGCGGCGCCCTTCGCGGCGGGGTCTGCCCCGGCCGTGCCTTCGTCCCCGCGCGGGGCGGTCGTGCCCTCGCCGGTGTCGTCCTCGCCCTGCCCGCTGCGCAAACTGTCGGTGCCCATGCACGCCCTCCTGTCCGCCCCTGCCACGGGGCTCAGGCGATGTGATAGGAGGCAGCGGCGCCCGCGTCCAGTGGCCGCCCGGATTGGCACGCGGTTTCGCGGGGCTTTAGGGGGGGGCTTCGAGGGGCGTCCGGCGCCACTCGGGCCACCGTGTACAGAGGGCCTTGAAACCTGCCCAATAGGGCCGCCCACCCGACGCAGACCCCGGAACCGAAGCCGAGTAGATGACAGGCGCAGGGGCAGGACAGACACCCCGAGCCGTCCCTGCGCGACGACGGCACACAGCGACCTGCCGTCTCAGATCCCCGTATCCAGCGCCCGAGACCTAACCCCCGAGGCCATGCCCTGCCCCTTGGTCCTCATCCGTGTCAGGCAACCGCCTCGCGGCCGGGCGTGTCATCCTCGGCCGGCACCGGGTCGCGCAGTACGTAGCCGCGCCCCCACACCGTCTCGATAAAACTTTGCCCGTCCGTGGCCTGCGAGAGTTTCTTGCGAAGCTTGCAGATGAAGACATCGATGATCTTCAACTCCGGCTCGTCCATGCCCCCATAGAGATGGTTGAGGAACATCTCCTTGGTCAGGGTCGTGCCCTTGCGCAGGCTCAGCAGTTCCAGCATCTGGTATTCCTTGCCCGTCAGGTGCACCGCCTTGCCGTCGGCGGCCACCGTCTTGGCGTCGAGGTTCACCTCGATGCAGCCGGTCTTGATGATCGATTGCGAATGGCCCTTGGACCGGCGGATGATCGCGTGGATGCGCGCCACCAGCTCCTCCCGGTGGAAGGGCTTGGTGAGGTAGTCATCCGCACCAAAGCCGAAGCCCTTGATCTTGTTCTCGGTATCGGCCGATCCCGACAGGATCAGGATCGGCGTTTCGATCCTGGCCAGACGAAGCTGGCGCAGCACCTCGTGCCCGCTCATGTCCGGAAGGTTCAGATCCAGCAGGATCAGGTCGTAATCGTATAACCTGGCCAGATCGATCCCCTCTTCGCCCAGCGTGGTCGAGTAGACGTTGAGGTTGGCATGGCTGAGCATCAACTCGATGCTCTTGGTTGTGGTCGGGTCGTCTTCGACTAGCAGAACGCGCATCGGACTCTCCTACTGAGGCACTCACAAATACTTTGCAGAAAACGGTTAATGGCTAGTTACCAATGCAAGGCTACAAGGATGGGTCGTTCTGCGTCCAAGAAATTATCTAAACTTGCGCAGGCTCGTGGCCTTCAGCGCCCCCTCCCCGTGGTTCCTGACGGCCGCGATCCAGCCCTGCAACTCCTCCCCGGACAGGTCGTAGGATCGGCATGCCTGTTCGGCCGTCAGCTTGCCGCCCAGGACCGCGTGCACCACCGCCGCCTTGCGGCTGGCGACCCAGCGCCGGACAGAGCGGGGTGGCAGCCCCGCGGCACCGTCACCCGCAGCATCTTCCTCCTCCGTGATTTCCTTTTCTATTTGCATGGCGGATCCTCCCTATTCCGGCCGGGCCGAAATTGCCCGGTGTGGGTCAAAGCCTTCCCCGGGCGCGTTTAGAAGTGGTGAAAACCGGGGGTTGAGAATAGCGGGCATTTTCTTATATTCTGCGCCACTTCCGTCCCCCTCCCGGACCAGAGGTCTTTCAATGCCCCTCGATACCCCCGCCCACCCGATCAATTCGCTGGGCTTTGCCAAGCCGCCCTCGGAAACACGGGTCGTGGTCGCCATGTCGGGCGGCGTCGACAGCTCGGTCGTGGCCGCGATGCTGGCCGAGGAAGGCTATGACGTGGTGGGCGTCACGCTGCAGCTTTACGATCACGGGGCCGCCTTGGCCAAGAAAGGCGCCTGCTGTGCGGGGCGCGACATCCATGATGCCCGCCGCGTGGCCGAGGCGATGGGCTTTCCCCATTACGTGCTGGATTATGAAAATGTCTTCCGCGACGCGGTGATGGACGAGTTTGCCGACAGCTATCTGGGCGGTGCGACGCCCGTGCCCTGCATCCGCTGCAACGAGCGGGTGAAGTTCAAGGACCTGCTGGAAACCGCCAAGGACCTCGAAGCCGACTGCATGGCCACCGGCCATTACATCGCCCGTGCCGACGGCCCCGGCGGCCCCGAATTGCACAGCGCCGCCGACCCGGCCCGCGACCAGAGCTATTTCCTGTTCTCGACCACGCCCGAACAGCTGTCCTTCCTGCGTTTTCCGTTGGGCCATCTGAAAAGCAAGGCCGAGACCCGGGCGCTGGCCGCGAAATACGGGCTGATGGTGGCCGACAAGCCCGACAGTCAGGACATCTGCTTCGTGCCCGACGGCAATTACGCAAGCGTCATCGAGAAACTGCGCCCTGGCGCGGCCGAGCCGGGCGAGATCGTCGATACCGAGGGCCGCGTCTTGGGCACCCACCGGGGCGTTATCCATTACACGATCGGCCAGCGGCGCGGCCTGGGCATCGGCGGGCTCAGCGATCCGCTTTACGTGGTCAAGCTGGATGTCGACAACAAGCGCGTGGTGGTCGGGCCGAAATCGGACCTTGCCACGCGGCAGGTCCCGGTGCGCGAGATCAACTGGCTGGGCGAAGCGCCTTTCGACAGCCGCGAGGAGTGGCACGTGGCGGTCAAGGTCCGCTCAACCCGGCCGCCGACGCCGGCGGTGATCCGGCCACTTTCGCCCACCACCGCCACGGTCGAGCTGGCGGAGGCCGAGGAAGGCGTGAGTCCGGGACAGGCCTGCGTGTTCTACGATACCGAAAGTAGCCGCATCTTCGGCGGCGGCTGGATCTGGCGCGGCTACTAGGCGCCGCCTGACCGGCGCTCACGCAGCCCGTCCAGAACGGCGCGGGCCGCGCGCAGGCCCGGATCCTCGCCGCCCCGGCCCAACCGCTCCATCGTCAGGGCCATAGCGCCCTGCTGGCCGTCGCGGGCGGCCGGATCATCCATCAGATTCACCAGCGCCTCGGCGATGGGGCCCGGCCGGCAGTCGTCGGCCAGAAACTCGGGGATGGTGCGGCTTTCGGCGACCAAGTTGACCAGGGTCACCGTGTCCGTGCGCAGCATCGGCAGCATGATCCGCCGGCTCAGCCAATTCATATCATAGGCAATCACCATGGGCGTGTCCGCCGCCGCCAGTTCAAGCGAGACCGTCCCCGAAGCCGCCAGCGCCACGTCCGCCGCCGCCAATGCCGCGCGCTTTCGCGCCTCGGCGGCGTCGGGCTCCATTCCCCGGGGATCCAGGATGATCGGGCGAACTTTCCAGTCAGCGCAGGCCTCGGCGACCATCCCCGCGACCTGGCGTCCGGCGGGCAGGACGACGCGGGCGTCGGGATGGCGGGAAAGCACCTTCTCCAGCGCCGCGCCGAAGACGGGCAGCAGCCGGCTGATCTCCCCCCGGCGCGAGCCGGGCAGCAAGACGATCAGCGGCGCGCCATCGGCCACGCCCAGCCCGTCGCGCATCGCCTGCCGCTCATCGGCCGAGACCCGGGGCTCGGCGACCACCGGGTGCCCGACGAAATCGCACCGCATGCCCGCGGCCTCCATGTAGGGCGGCTCGAACGGGAAAAGGGCCAGCACCTGGTCGATCAGCGGCGCCATCTTGGTGGCCCGTCCCGGACGCCAGGCCCAGACGGTCGGCGCCACGTAATGTACCGTCCTGATCCGGCTTTCGGCCCGCACCAGCCGCGCCACGCGCAGGCAGAAATCGGGGCTGTCGATGGTGATGAGCACATCGGGCGGATCTTGCAGAATTTCGCGTGCCGTTTGGCCAATGCGACGTTTCAACTGGCGATATTTGGGCAGCACCTCGGCAATGCCCATGACCGACAGCTCCTCCATCGGGAAGAGGCTGGTCAGCCCCGCATCCTCCATCAACGCGCCGCCGACCCCGGCAAAGCTGGCGTCAGGATCAAGGGCACGCAGGCCGGCCATGAGCGACGCGCCCAGGCGGTCGCCCGAAGGCTCCCCAGCGATCAGGAAATACCTCATGACGCCAGGCCCGCGGGGCGGACCCACAGGAAAAGACCTAGGCGTTCGGCCAGCTCCAGCACCCGATCACGCTCCAGCACCATGACGCCCCCGGCTTCGATGACCACGCCGTCAAGCCCGGCGGCGGCGGCCAGCAGAACCGTCTGGGGCCCGATGGCCGGCAGATCGACGCGGCGGTCCTGGGCCGGCTTTGGCGCCTTGAACAGGATCCCGCCAGACGGCAGGTCAGGCGGATAGTCTAGCCCGTCCACATCGGCACGCGGAGGATCGAGCCCCTCGGTCAAAGCAGCCGGCAGATTGCCAATGGCTATGCGGGCCGCATCACCGCGCCCCGAGAGGGAGCGCAACATCCAGTCGGTGCCCGCCAGCGCCTCGATCGCCAGCGCCTGGCCCCGTGCCACCACGCAGGCCTGGCCGATGTCGGCGGCCCCGAGGGCGGCGACGATCGCCTCGCCGCGCCTTGCGTCCTGGCGCGCCCGGTCATCCGGTCCCGCCTCGGTCAGCACACCGGCGGGCGGCAGCAATTCCGGCAGAAGATCCTGCACCGGGCGGATGGCAAACCCCTTCTCCTCGAAGAGCGCAAGGGTCTCGCGCAGCACCCCGTCATCGCCCGAGTTGATGGCGCGCATCATGCGCGGGACCAGCGGGATCGTCGCCATGTCCAGCGCTTTGGCATCGATGGCCGGGCGGGCGACACGGCCGGCAAAACACACCTCGGTTACGCCCCGCCGGGCCAGTGTCTTGAAAAAACCGCCCAGCTTCTCCACCCGGAACCGCAGGGCGTCGCGCCCCTCGGCGCAATCGGCCGGGTGCCCTTCCAATTCGGCCACGAGGAAGGGGACACCCCGCTCCTCCAGACGTTGGCATATCAGGGTCGGCAGGCCACCCTGCCCTGCGATCAGCGCCAGCATGGTCAGCTGGGCGTCAGGAACGAGCGGTCCGAGTCGCTCAGGATGAAGCGGACAATCTCGCGGACATATTCGCTGTCGCTTTCGTCCCCGAGACGGCGGGCCCGGTCCTGGAAGGCGCCTTCGCCCTGCTTGAGCATCTGGAAGGCCGCCCGCAGCGCGGTGATATCCTCGCGCCCGACGCCGCGCCGCTTCAGCCCGACCAGGTTCAGCCCGTCAAGGACGCCGCGCGGGCCCTGCACCAGGCCGTAGGGGATCACGTCGTTCGTCACCATGGTGACCGCGCCGACGATGGCGCCGCGACCCAGACGAACGAACTGGTGCACGCCCGACAGCCCGCCGATGATGACGTCATCCTCGACAATGCAATGCCCGGCCAGTGCGGCTTGGTTGGCCATGACGACCCGGCTGCCGACCACGGCATCGTGGCCCACGTGGGCGCCGGTCATGAACAGGCAGTCGTCGCCGACGCGGGTGACGCCGCCGCCACCCTTGGTCCCGAGGTTCAGCGTCGCGCCCTCGCGGATGCGGTTGCGCTTGCCGACGATCAGGCGGCTCTTCTCCCCGTCGTATTTCAGGTCCTGGGGCACCTCGCCGACAACGGCGAAGGGGTAGATCACGGTCTCGTCGCCGATCTCGGTCCAGCCGGTGACGACGGCGTGGCTCTTGATCTCGACCCGTTCGCCCAGGATGACATCGGGGCCGATGACGCAGAACGGGCCGACACGACAGTCGGCGCCGATGCGCGCGCCCTCCTCGACGACGGCGCTGGGGTGGATCTGGGCGCTGGGCGCGATGCTCACCTGGCGGTCTCCGCGTTTTCGGGCTGAACACCCATCATGGCGGTGAACTCGGCCTCGGCGCAAAGCTTGCCCTCGACCTCGGCCCGGCCCGAGAATTTCCAGATCTTGCCGCCACCGCGAATCTTGGTGACCTTGAGCTGCAGCACGTCCCCCGGCACGACCGGGTTGCGGAACTTGCACTTGTCGATCCCCATGAAATAGACCAGCGCGTTCTTGTCCGCGAGGTTGGCCGAGACGCCCACCACGACGGCGGCGGTCTGGGCCATGGCCTCGACGATGGTGACGCCGGGCATGATCGGGTGATCGGGGAAGTGGCCCTGGAAATGGGGTTCGTTGCAGGTGACGTTCTTGATGCCGACCGCGCTTTCATGGGCGACGATGTCGACGACCTTGTCGATCAGCAGGAAGGGGTAGCGGTGCGGGATCAGTCGCTTGATCAACGCCAGGTCGGCGGTGGCGGGGATCTCTTCGGTCATGGACTGGTCCTTCGGAATGGTCATTGTCTGCCCCCGTGCTAGCAATCCCGGCGCAGGCGAACAAGCGTTCCCCCGCGCTTTGCCGCCGCGTGCGGGCAAGTCTGTTGCCCAATCGGCAACGCAGTCGCAAGGGTTGCGCGGGCCCGCGGCGCGGGGCCGGTCAGCGCCCCTCGGGGTCCGTGTCGGAGGGGGGCGAGACCGCCGGGTCGTCCTTGGGGCCTTCGGTATCCTTGCCCGGTTCGGGGGTGGTGTCGGGCGCGGGGTCACCTGCCTCGGCCGGGCGGCTTCCGTCTCCCAGGGCCGCATCGATGCGCTTGATCGCGATCTCGGTGATGTCGATCGCATTCGACGACAACACGATGGAGCGGCTGTCCAGGATCGCGACCGCACCCGATTCCTGCACAAGCTGTGCCAGCACGCCGAAACTTCCCTCGAAGAAGGCCTGCCGCTGCTGGTCCATGGCGCGGCCAAGGCTGCGTTCCTTGCCGTCCTGGGCGCGGCGGATGGCGACGACCTTCTCGTCGAAGGCGTCGGCCAGCTTGCGGAATTCCTCGGGGCTCATGCGCGAGCGGCGTTCGGTCAGGTCCTTCTCCTCGGCGACCAGACGCTCCTCGATTTTGCGGTTCTCGTCGGAGAGGCGCGCGGTCGCGGCCTCAATCTCCATCACAACACGTCGCCCGAAGGCACTGTTGCGAAACAGTTTATCCTGATCGATGGTCAGCAGCGGCGATTGCGGCACACCCAGTTCGGCGGCCTTCGCCGCGGGCACCGCAAAACCCGAAGGGGCCGCCCACAGGACAGCCCCTCCAAGGATCAGCGACAGCAGGCCGCGCATCCTAGAACTCGGTCGAGATCGTGAAGTCGAAGAACTGCGACTTGTCGTAGCTCTCTTTCTGGATGGGGCGCGAGAAGTTGAACCGCAGCGGCCCGATCACCGTCCGCCAGAAGACCGAGACACCGACCGAGGCGCGCAGGTGCGCCTCGTCGTCGACGCTGTTGGCGATGGGCGCGCCCTGGGGCCCGCCGTTGGTGTTGTCCAGGCCCCAGACCGAGCCCACGTCCATGAAGACGCCGCCGGTGATGCCGTATTCCTCGGGCAGGCCCACGGGGAACTCTGCCTCGACCCGGGCGACTGCGTAGTAGTTGCCGCCAAGGGCGTCCCGGTTGGTCGCGTTCAGATCGCGCGGCCCGATCGAGTAGGATTCAAAGCCCCGGAACTGGCGCGAGGACAGCTGGAAGCGGTCGGTGATGCGCGAATTGCCCGAAAGCGAGTTCAACGCGCCGGCCTCAAGACCTGCGCGAAGGGTGATCTCCTCGCGGGCGATCTTGCGCTCGCCGATCACGCGGGCGACCGATTTGACGTATTCGTTGTCGCCGCCAACCCCTGCGAAATCCTGCGAGAATTGCAGAAGGATGCCCGAGTTCGGGTCAAGCCCGACGCGCCGGGTGTCATAGCTGAGCGTGTAGCCCACGGCACTGGTCAGGACCGATCCGGCCTCCTTGTGGAGGATGTCGGACGAGTTCGGGCTGACGTTGTAGATCCGGTCTTCCTTAAGGATGTAGCGCAGTTCCAGGCGCGTATCCTCCGAGATCGGAAACTCGATCGACGGCTGGATGCGGGCCAGCGTGGTGTCGAAATCGGAATTGGCCTTCTCGGTCTCGACATAGGTCGCGTTGAACGAGAACCGCAGGTCCCGGTCCAGCAGGCGCGGCTCGGAGAAGTTGAAGCTGTATTGCTGGTTGTCGGTGCCGGCGCTGATGGTTGCGCCGATCTGCTGACCGCGGCCCAGGAAGTTCCGCTCGGAGAAGGAGACCGCAAGCCCGATCCCGGAGTCGGTCGAATAGCTGGCACCGAAGGACAGGCTGCCGGTGGGCTTTTCCTCGACATCCACGTCGATGATGACCTGCTGGGGCGAGGAGCCTTCGCGCGCCGAGACATCCGCCTGCTCGAAATAGTCGAGGGCGCGGATACGCTCGGCGGTCTGGCGGATCTCACGCGGGTTGAAGGGATCGCCCTCGACCACGCGGAATTCGCGCCGGATGACCTTGTCCAGCGTGGTGTTGTTGCCCTCGATATCGATCCGCTCGACGAAGATGCGGGGGCCGCGCGACAGCTGGAAATTCACATCCAGGGTCTGGGCGGCGTCGTTGCGGGTGATCTGCGGCTCGACCCGGACGAAGTTCAGGCCCTTCTTGATGGCAAGCCGCTCCATCCGCGCGATGGTGTTCTCGATCGCGGTCGGCGAGTAGGTGTCACCGCTGTCGATCTTGCTGACGGCCAGGAACTCCTGGGCATCGACGCCTGGCAGAGTGCTGCTTGCGGTCAGCTTGCCGAAGTCGAAGGATTGCCCTTCCTGGACGTTGAACGTGATGAAGAAGGCGTTGCGCTCGCGCGTCAGCTCGGAAGTGACGTCGAGGATGCGGAAATCGACATAGCCGCGCGACTGGTAGAAGTCGGTCAGCACCTGCTTGTCGAAATCAAGCCGCTCGGCGACGAACTGGTCCGAGGAGATGATCGCCCGCAGCAAACCGGCCTGCTTGGATTCCAGAACCCGGCGCAGGCGGCGGTCCGAGAAATTGCGGTTGCCCACGAAGCTGATCCGCTCGGTCGAGGCGACGCCGCTCTCGGTAATCTCGAACACCAGGTCGACGCGGTTGTTGGAACGGCGGATGATCTTGGGATCGACCGAGGCGGCAAGTCGCCCGGCCTGGCGGTAGGCGCCGGCGATAGCCTCGGCGTCCTGCTGGGCCTGGGCCGGCGAGAAGACCCGCCGCGGGGTCGAGGTGACCAGCTCGGCCAGCGCCTCGTCCTTGAGGCGGCGGTTGCCTTCGAAGCTGACGCGGTTGATCGTCGGATACTCGGTCACCTTGATGACCAGCTGCCCGCCCTGTGGCACGATCTCGACGGATTCGAACAGCCCGGTATCGGCGATACGCTGGTAGGCTTCGTTCACCTGACCGGCCCTGACGACCTGCCCGCGCGGGATGCCGGCATAGGTCAGGATGGTCGCCGTCTCGATGCGCTGGTTGCCCTCGATCCGGACGCTGTCGAAGCGGTAATCCTGCGCATGGACCGCCGGCGCGGCCAGTCCGATTGCCAGAGAGAGTGCCACAACCTGTGGGATACGCGCTGGTGTCCCGGACAAGATCGTGTGATTCAGCAGCGTCACTGCGCTTTTGATTGAGGGAAGCATGCTCGGCCCCTTGCCAGTCGGTTTATTATAGCCTGACTAGCGGCAAAGCCCTAACGTGTCAAAACGAACTCGCGCCCGATGCAGCATCTGCGCAACAGCGGCCGGGCACCGCCTGGCGCCCCGCGCCGAGCAGGGGGCGGAAGCTGGTTCGCGCCACCCCTTTCAGGGTGCCGCGCGCATCGATCCGGGATCAGAGAGAGGCGATATAGGCGCTCAGCGCCAATGCGCCACCGATGGTCGCAAGCCACAGAAGGCGGTCCAGGTTCAGGCCCAGAACAAGGGCCACGCCGCGATATCCCGAAGAAATGATCTGCATGGTCGAAGCCTTTCGTGGCCGGAGGTACGCATATGGCTTCGGATCGTGGGGGCGAAATCTGGCGCAAATGCGGCACGCGCCTGACCATCTCGTGACAATTCGAATGGCATTGCCGTGATCGGGCGACCCCATCGGGCGCCGCCCCGGCCCCCAACGGGGCCGGAAGGATCAGGGGCAGAAGATGTCGTTGCTAAGCGCAAAGACCATCAGCGTCACGATGAAGGCCAGCCCCACCGCGAAGAAAACCCGCAGCGCCCGGTCCGTGGGCGGCTTGCCGACCACGGCCTCGTAGGCGTGGAAGACCAGATGTCCGCCATCAAGAACCGGCACCGGGAAAAGGTTCAGAAGGCCGACGGCCGTCGACAGCACGGCGATGAACCACACGAAGCTCTGCACGCCCTGGCTGGCAGCGGCGCCAGAGGTCTCGGCGATGCCCAGCGGCCCCTGAAGGTTGCACGAGCTGATCGCGCCGGTGACGATATGCGCCAGCCCTGAAAGCGAGGATTTGACGATCGACCAGGTCTGCTGGATGCCGTAGCCCACGGCCTCGAACGGACCCGGCGTCTCGGTCAGCGGCTCGAAGAACAGCCCCCCCGAGACCCCGATCAGATAGCGGGTCTCAAACCCGCCCTCGGGCAGCGGCAGGTCGCGGCGCTGGGGCACGAGGGTCACGTCGAAGGTCTTGCCGTCCCGCCACACGCTCATCAGAAGCGGGCGGCCTTCCGAAACCTCGACGATCTGGCGCAGCTCGCGGAACGCGGTGATGGGCTTGCCCTCGATGGTTTGGATGACATCCCCCACCTCGAGGCCCACGTCCATCGCGGCCGATTTGGGGTGGATCTGGTCGATGCGGGCGGGCATCGGGAACGGACCCGTCACCTCGGTCACCTCGCCGTCACGGCGCACGGTGTATTCGACCGGGCCCAGATCCAGCGTGTCGGTCAGGGTGAAAAGTTCGCCGAAATCGGCGACCTCCTTGCCATCGACCGCCAGGATCTCGTCGCCTTCCTGCAGGGCGGATTGTTCCTGCGGCAGGGTCTTGAGGCTGCCGACGGTCGGTGTTTCGACCGCGACGCCCTGGGTCCACATGACGCCCGCGAAGACCACGATCGACAGGATGAAGTTGAAGACCGGCCCCGCCGCCACCGTGGCCGAGCGCCGCCAGAGGGCGGCACCGTGCATGGTGCGCTTGGCCTCTTCCGGCGTCATTTCGGAGATCTGCGAGCCGTCCTTGCCGCTGGCGGCGTCGGCGTCGCCCAGGAACTTGACGTAGCCGCCGAAGGGCAGCGCGGCCAATTGCCAGCGCGTGCCGTGCTTGTCGAAGGTCGAGAAGAGAACCGGCCCGAATCCGAGCGAGAAGACCTCGGCGTGGATGCCGCACCAGCGACCGACGATGTAATGCCCATATTCGTGAATGGCGACGATGATGCTCAAGGCAAGGATGAAAGCCCCGAAAGTTCCGAGAAACCCGCCGAAAGACGGCAACATATCGATCATACCAACACTCTCCTACGCCCGGACACGGGCGGAATCGATCGCCGCCTTACGTGCCAGATGGTCCACGTTCAGCACGTTATCAAGGTTAAACTCGGCACTTCCAAGTCTCGTTTCGGCAGAAAGCGTGTCCAACACATGTTCGACAAGCACAGCCATGTCCAAAAACCCGATACGTTTATCAATGAATAGGTCCAGCGCCGTTTCCTTGGCGGCGTTGAACGCGGCCCCCGCAAGGCCGCCGGCCTCCATCACCTCGCGCGCCAGGCGCAGGGCGGGAAAGCGGTTTTCGTCAGGCGCTTCGAAATCCAGTCGCCCCAGGGCGGCCAGGTCCAGCCGCTCGACGGGAACGTCACCGCGCCCCGGCCAGTGCAGCGCATAGCCGATGGCATGGCGCATGTCGGCCGGGCCCAGGTGCGCCAGGATCCCGCCGTCCCGGAAGCCCACCAGCGCGTGGACCAGCGATTGCGGATGGACCAGCACCTCGATCCGGGCCGGGTCCAGACCGAAAAACTCATGGGTCTCGATGATTTCCATCGCCTTGTTGAACATCGAGGCGCTGTCGATGGTGATCCGCTGGCCCATGTCCCAGTTGGGATGGGTCGCGGCCTGGGCCGGGGTCACCTGGCGCAACCGCTCCATGCTCCAGTCGCGAAACGGCCCGCCCGAGGCGGTCAGGATCACCCGCTCCACCCCTGCCGGATCCTCCTGGCCAAGGCATTGGAAGATGCCCGAATGCTCGCTGTCGACGGGCAGCAGCGTGGCGCCGTGACGCCGGGCCGTGGCCATCATCAGCGGGCCGGCCGCCACCAGGCTTTCCTTGTTGGCCAGCGCCAGTGTGGCGCCCTGCTCAAGCACCGCAAGCCCCGGCGGCAGACCGGCCGCGCCCACGATGGCCGACATGGCCCAGTCGACGGGTCGGCGGGCGGCCTCGATGATTGCATCGGCGCCGCTGGCGCATTCGATGCGCGTGCCCGCCAGCCGCTCGCGCAGCTCGGGCAGGCAGGACGGATGGGCGGTGACGGCAAGGCTGGCATCAAGGGCCCGGGCCTGTTGGGCCAGCAGCGCCACGTTGGCCCCGCCCGTCAGCGCGACCACGTCGTAAGCGGACGGATCAACGTCGCGGCCCCGCGTCAGCAGATCCACCGTGCTGACACCGATGGACCCCGTCGCGCCAAAGACCGAAACCTTGCGTGTCAAAAGCGGACCTCGGGCACCTCGACCAGGGAGGCCACGAGCAGCATGAACAGCGCCGCGCCCAGAAGGCCGTCGAACCGGTCGAAAAGCCCGCCGTGCCCGGGGATCAGGTTCGAGCTGTCCTTGACCCCTACCCTGCGCTTGAGCGCCGATTCGGCCACGTCGCCCATCTGCGAGGCAAAGGACAGCAGCATCGAGATCCAGATAAGATCGCGCCCGGCGGTGGTGTAGACAAGGAAGATCGCCCCCACCAGCCCCGCGCCGATCCAGCCCGCGACGGTGCCCGACCAGGTCTTCTTGGGGCTGACACGCGGCCAGAACTTGGGCCCGCCGATGAACCGGCCGGCGAAATATCCGAATACATCCGTCACCACGACGACGATCACCATCCAGAACAGCCACGTGACGCCGTTCAGGCTGCGGAAGGTCACCAGCCCGTAGCCCGCGATCAGGATGGCCGAAAAGAAGATCGCGTAGATCGACGAGCGGCGCGGCATGGTCAGCGTCGCCACCAACGCCAGGCCGATCACCCAAGGCAGGATCCACAGGGCACCGATCTGCGGCACCGCCATGATCAGCGCGACCGAAAACTGGCCGAACAGCACGCCGCGGGCCGCAACCTCCGGGGCGACCATGCGGGTCAGCTCCCAGATCATCAGCCCGGTCGCGATGGAAACCAGGGCCTGGAACCAGATCCCGCCCATCCAGATCGCGAAGACGCCGACGCCGACCATCACGGCGCCCGAGATCAGGCGCGGCATCAGGTCGTCCCAGCGTCCGCCTGTCTTGGGGGCGGCGCTTGCAGGGGACGTCGGGTGGGTCGTGGTCGAGGCCGAAAGCTCGCTCATGCAGGGACTGCTCCGAACCGCCGTTCGCGGTTTCCGAAATTTTCCAGCACCGACTCGAACACCTCGGGGGTGAAGTCAGGCCAGAGCGTGTCGATGAATTCATATTCCGCGTAGGCCGATTGCCACAGCAGGAAGTTCGAGATCCGCGCCTCGCCGCTGGTGCGGATCACCAGGTCGGGGTCGGGAAGGACGCAGGTATCGAGGAAACGCGCCAGCGTCGTTTCGTCCACCTCATCGGGGTGCAGGCGGTCGGCGGCGACCTCCTGGGCTAAGCGCCGGGTGGCGCGGGCCACCTCGTCGCGGCCGCCGTAGTTCAGGGCGATGGTCAGGTGGGTGCGGTCATTGGCGATCGTCAGCGCCTCGACCTCGTCCATCAGGGCACGGAGCTTGGCATCCAGCCGCACCCGGTCGCCGATGAAGCGGACCCGCACGCCCTGGCGCATGAACTCCTGCATCTCCTTGGCGATATAACGCCGAAAGAGCGACATCAGCCCCGCAACCTCGGACTGGGTGCGTTTCCAGTTCTCGGTCGAGAAGGCGAAGATGGTCAGGTAATGCACGCCCAGCTCTGGGCAGGCTTCCACGATCTCGCGGACACGGCGCGCGCCGGCCTGGTGCCCGAACAGGCGCGGACGCTTGCGTTGGGTCGCCCAGCGGCCGTTGCCATCCATGATGATGGCCACATGTCTCGGCCGGTTCTTTTGGGCTTCATCTGCCACGCGGGATATCCTGTACGCTACGCCTGGGACACTATACCGGATCGCGCCGGGCCCGCCTATGGGCCATGCGCGCCGGCGGGCGGCTCCCGGCCGCCCACCCGGTGATCAGACCTGCATGATCTCGGCCTGCTTGGACTCCAGCGCCGCGTCGATGGCGGCGATGTGCTTGTCCGTCATCTCCTGGATCTCGCCGGACCAGATCTTCTGGTCGTCCTCGCTCATGCCCGCGGACTTGGCATTCTTGATCTGGTCCATCCCGTCGCGGCGCACGTTGCGCACCGCCACGCGGGCGGCCTCGGCATATTGGGCGGCGATCTTGGTCAGCTCGCGGCGGCGTTCCTCGTTCAGCTCGGGGATCGGCAGGCGGATGACCGTGCCGTCCATGACCGGGTTGATCCCCAGCCCCGACTCGCGGATCGCCTTTTCGACCTTGTTGACCAGCTGCTTGTCCCAGACGGTGACGGTAAGCATCCGCGGTTCGGGGACGTTAACCGTGCCCACCTGGTTGAGCGGGGTGACCGTGTCATAGGCGTTGACCGTGATCGTATCCAGCATCGAGGCCGAGGCCCGCCCGGTGCGCAGGCTCTGGAATTCCGAGCGCAGCGCGGTCATGGCGCCATCCATGCGATGGCCAAGATCGTCCAGATCGATTTCGATATCGTTGTCTGCCATTTCTGGGTATCCGTTTTTTAGTCGATATTTGACTGGGTTGGCACAGCTATAACGTCAAGCGACCGAGCTTGTATAGGCTCAAGCCCGGCGGGCGCCCGATCGACGCCCCCGGCCGGCCCCGCCCAGACGGGCCTGTGGCCCACCACGGGGCGCCGGGCCCGGTCGCGTGACGCTCAGCCGTGAACGCGGGTATAGGTGCCTTTGCCCTCGAGGATGGTGCGGAAGCCGCCCGGCTCATCCAGCGAGAAGACGATGATTGGCAGGCTGTTGTCGCGGGCAAGTGCGATGGCCGAGGCGTCCATCACCTTCAGCCGCTTTTGCAGCACGTCGTCGTAGCTGACCTCGTCATAGCGGGTCGCGGTGGGGTCCAGCATCGGGTCCGCGTCATAGACGCCGTCGACCTTGGTGCCCTTGAAGATCGCCTCGCAGGACATTTCGTTGGCGCGCAGCGTGGCGGCGGTGTCGGTGGTGAAATAGGGATTGCCGGTGCCGGCGGCGAAGATGCAGACGCGGCCCTTTTCCAGATGACGGACGGCGCGGCGGCGGATGTAGGGCTCGCAGATCTGGTCCATGGGGATGGCGCTGATGACCCGGGTGAAGACGCCGATGGTCTCCAGCGCCGACTGCATCGCCAGCGCGTTCATCACCGTCGCCAGCATGCCCATGTAGTCGGCGGTCGTCCGCTCCATCCCCTGGGCGCTGCCTTGCAGGCCGCGAAAGATGTTGCCGCCGCCGATGACCATGGCAATCTCGACGCCCATGTCATGGACGCTCTTGACCTCCTGGGCGATCCGCTCGACCGTCGGCGGATGCAGACCGTAACCCTGGTCCCCCATGAGCGCCTCTCCCGAGATCTTCAGCAGAACCCGCTTGTAGGACACCTGATGGTCGCTTGGATTGGGGTCGGTCATGCGGGAGGGCTCCTTGTCTGGAAAATCGACGCGACAATGTGCCAAAACAGGATCACGTTCAACGCTTAAACGGCTTGTCGTCGGCCGGCGGCGGCATTACGCGGCGCCCTGACCGGACGATCAGCACGCCGGCTGCACGAAGGACCCTGATGAACACTGCCCCCCGCCCCGCAGATACCGCCCCCGACGCAGTGGATGCGCAGGTTGACCGCCTGCTGCGCGACCTGCCGCCCGATCGGCCGGTGCTGATCGCGGGGCCGACCGCATCGGGCAAATCGGCGCTGGCCGCCCGGATCGTGCGCGAGGGCGGCGGCCTCATCGTCAACGCCGACGCGCTTCAGGTCTATGGCAACTGGCGGCTGTTGACCGCCCGTCCTTCGGCCGGGGAAGAGGCCGCGCTGCCCCATCGCCTTTACGGCCACGTGGCTGCCGGCGACAGCTATTCGGTCGGCCACTGGCTGCGCGAGGTGGCGGAGATCCTGGAGGGGCCGAACGCCCCCCGCCCGGTTGTGGTGGGCGGCACGGGTCTTTATTTCCGCGCCCTGACCGAGGGGCTGGCGCCCATCCCCGCGACCCCCGCCGACCTCCGCGCCGAACTTGACGCCCGCCTGCGTGAGGAAGGCGTTGCGGCCTTGGCGGCGGAGCTTGTGCGCGAGGATCCGGCCACCGCGGGCGGCATCGATCTGGCCAACCCCAAAAGGGTGCAGCGCGCGCTGGAGGTCCTGCGCGCCACCGGTCGGGGCCTGCGCACCTGGCAGGACGCGACCCCTGCCCCGCTTTTGCCGATCGACCGGGTTCTCCCCATCGTCCTGAGCCCCGGGCGCGACGCGCTCAACGCCCGCATCGACCTGCGGTTCGACCAGATGATGGATCAGGGCGCGCTGGAAGAGGCCCGGGCAAACCTGCCCGGCTGGGATCCCGCGGCCCTGTCGTCGCGGGCAATCGGCGCGCCCGAACTCATCGCCCACCTGCAGGGCGAGATCGATCTGGCGACGGCGGTGGCGCGCGCCAAGATCGCCACCCACCAATACGCCAAGCGCCAGCGGACGTGGTTCCGGGCGCGGATGGGGAACTGGCACCCGGTGGTGCCGTTCTGAATACGACGCGACCCGGCCCCGCCGGTCGGGAGTCCGGTTGCAATCCGGCGGGATGTCGGCTCTGATTTGGATGTGAGGTTCGGGTATGGTCCGGGCGCTGGTCGGGGGCCGTTCGGGCGCCCCTCCGGGTTCGGCCGCACCAGCAAGGAGAGACCGATGTCAGATCCCAATTCCCGCCCCACGCACCCGCTGATCGCCGCCCTTGCCGAGGAGACCCGGGCCGGCGGGATGCCCCGGCGCGAATTCCTGGCCCGCGCCACCGCGCTGGGCGCCAGCAGCGCGGCCGCCTATGGCGCCCTTGGCCTGACCGCCCCCGCCATCGCCCAGCGGAAAACCGACGAGGCCGCCCCCCAAGGAAAGACATTGCGCATCCAGACAGAGGTGCGCGCCGGCCTCGACCCGCGCCTCTTCGACTGGAGCCAGATCGCCAATTTCACCCGCGGATGGCTGGAATACCTGGTCGAGTATCAGCACGACGGCACTTTCCGGGGCATGTTGCTGAGAAGCTGGGAGGTGAACGAGGACGCGACCGAGTACCTTCTTCACGTCCGCCCCGACGTGACATGGTCCGACGGACGCCCCTTCACCTCTGACGATGTGCTGCGCAACATCGCGCTCTGGTGCGACAGCACGCTTGAGGGCAATTCCATGGCCGGGCGCATGTCGGTCCTGATCGATCCCGCGACGGGCCAGTTGATGGATGGCGCCGCCGAGGTGGTGGATCCGCTGACCGTCCGGCTGGTGCTGCCGCGCCCCGATGTCTCGATCATCCCCGGCATGGCCGATTACCCCGCCGCGATCGTCCCCGAGGGGTTCGATCCCGAAGCGATCCTGACCCGCCCCGTCGGCACCGGCCCCTTCCTTCCCGAAAGCTTCGAGCTGAACCACCGCGCCGTGCTGGTGCGCAACACGGCCCACCGGTGGTGGGGTGCCGACACGCCGGGATACGGCGGCCCCCACCTCGACCGGATCGAGTTTCTGGATTACGGCACGGACCCCATGACCTGGGCCCGCGCCGCCGAGGCCGGCGAGGTCGACATGCTTTACGAAAGCGTCGGCAATTTCATCGAACTGATGGACCAGATCGGGTGGGAACGATCCGAAACACTGACAGCGAACACCATCGTCATCCGTGCCAAGCAGGGCGCCGAGATCGACGGGCGCAAACCCTATGCCGACCCGCGCGTGCGCCGCGCCCTGGCACTGGCGGTCGACAACGAGATCTGTCTAGAGCTGGGCTATGGCGGCCGCGGGCTGGTGGCCGCCAACCACCACGTCTGCCCGGTGCAGCCCGATTACGCCGACATCGGCCCGGCCGAGTTCGATCCGGTGCGCGCGCTGGAGCTGATGACCGAGGCCGGGTTCGCCGATTTCGAGCATGAGCTCGTCTCGATCGACGACGACTGGCGCAAGACCACCACCGACGCGGTGGCGGCCCTGCTGCGCGATGCCGGGATCAAGGTGCGCCGCACCAGCCTCCCCGGCGCGATCTACTCGCCCAACTGGGCCAGCTATGCCTTTTCGTCGACCAACTGGAACATGCGCCCCCTGGGGGTGCAGGTGCTTGCGCTGGGCTATCGCAGCGGGGCCGCCTGGAACGAGAGCGGCTTTTCCAACAAGGAGTTCGACAGCCTCCTCAACGAGGCGCTGGGCGTGCCCGTTGCCGACCGCCGCCGCAGCGTGATGCGACGGCTTGAAGAGATCCTGCGCGAGGAGGGCGTCATCATTCAGCCCTACTGGCGCTCGGTCTTCCGACACTGGCGCAAGGGCGTTTCGGGGGCCGAAACCCACCCGACGTATGAGCTGCATCTCTACCGGCTGGGGATCGAGGACTGATCGGGCGGCAGACGCCGCAGGCCCGGCCTTGGGATAAGTGTCAAATGACGCGGTGACAGGGAACATTCCGCCCCCGGACCGGTTGGCCATGAGTAGTCGTTCCCGACCCTCCCAAGGAGCCTTGCCCATGTCCTCGCCCGATCTGTCCTGGACCGCCCCCGTCATGCGCGCGGGCTATGCCGGGCGCGGCCTTGTCTATCTGGTGATCGCGGGCTTTGCCCTTTTCGCCATCGCCCGGGGTGAGCGGGCCGAGGGCACCGGATCGGCCTTGGAAAAACTTGAGACCAGCGCCTGGGGCCTTGTCGTTCTGGCCCTGATCGCGGCCGGCATGGCCGCCTACGCAGTCTGGCGGCTGGTCGACGCCTGGTTCGACCTTGAGGATTACGGCCACGAGATCAAGGGCGTGATCGCCCGGATCGGCATGGTCGTCACCGGGCTCATTCACCTGGCCATCGGCTTTGCCGCGGCGGCCGTCCTCTTCACCCGCTTCGACACTGACAAGCCCGGATCGGGATCCACCATCGCGGAATGGACGGCCAAGATCATGTCGCTGCCGGCCGGGATCCAGATGGTGGGCATCGCCGGCGCGCTGACTGTCGGCGCGGGCATCTACTATACCGTCAAGGCGGTGGGCCGGACCTACCAGGACCACCTCCGGTCCAACACGATCACCCGGCGCTGGGACTGGATCCTGCGCCTGGGCGTCCTGGGCCAGGCCGTGGTGGTGACGCTGATCGGCGCTTTCCTGACCTATGCCGCCTTCACCGCCGATCCCGAGCACGCGGGCGGCCTGCAGAAGGTCTTCGACTGGCTGAACGAGCAGGCCTTCGGCCCTGCACTCGTCGCTGCCGTCGCCGTGGCGTTGGTCTGCTTTGCCATCTTCTGCGTGGTCAACGCGCTTTACCGGATCATTCCCAAGGTGGACGGCGACAGCGTCGAGTCGCTGTCCAACTGGGCCCAGGCCCGGATGCGGGAGGCGACGGGGCGGGCCTGAGGCCAGTCCCCAAACACGCCCCCAACGATTTGAGATCACCTTTTCAGATGTTTGCACACCGAAGCTGACCTTGCGGCTCAATGGCCCCAGATGATGCGGACGTAATTGCGCGTCTCGCGGTAGGGCGGGATGCCGTTGTACTTGGCGACCGCTCCCGGGCCCGCGTTGTAGGCGGCCAGGGCATGGCGCCAATCTCCGAACCGCTTGAACTGCCGCTTGAGATAGCGCGCACCACCTTCCAGGTTCGAGACCGGATCATGGGGATCCACGCCCAGTCCCCGGGCCGTTGCCGGCATCAGCTGTGCCAGACCCAGAGCCCCTTTCGAGGATTTGGCCCGCGGGTTCCAACCGCTCTCCTGCTGCACGAGGCGCAGGAAAAGATCCTCGGGGATGCCGTGGCGGCGCGCGGCCTGCCGGGCGTGGGAAAGGTACTGACCCTTGTAGCTGCCGGAATAGCGCGGCGGCGCGACGCCGGGCCGCCCGGGTGCCGCGGCGGCGGGCGCGGGCCGGTATTGCGGTGTCAGACGGACCGAGGCCGCGTATTGCTTTGACAGTCGCTGATCCATCAGTCGCGCCTGCGACGAGAAGATCTTGGCACGCGATTTCGACGAGGCGCGCGCGCCCTCGGCGCTGAGCGGCGCGGGCAGCGACAGGGCAAGGCCCAGCAGGCCGGCAAGAAGGGTTTTCATGATACTGACACCATATTGTTACTGTCCCCCGCCGGACTATAGGCACAGGCCGGACGAATCCCAAACCCCACCCCGGGCCGGACTATACCGATGGGACGAATGGCTCTTCTTAATTGCCCGTTCACCCGATAACGTCCACGGTTAACAAATTCAGGATTCGATGGAGGCGCATATGGCAGGTTCGGTGAACAAGGTCATTCTCGTGGGCAATCTGGGGCGCGACCCCGAGGTTCGGACATTCCAGAACGGGGGCAAGGTCTGCAACCTGCGCATTGCCACCTCCGAGAACTGGAAGGACCGCAACACCGGCGAACGCAAGGAGCGGACCGAGTGGCATTCCGTTGCGATCTTCTCCGAACCCCTGGCCCGCATCGCCGAGCAATACCTGCGCAAGGGCTCCAAGGTCTATCTTGAGGGTCAGCTTGAAACCCGCAAATGGCAGGACCAGTCCGGTCAGGACCGCTATTCGACCGAGGTTGTCCTGCGTCCCTACAAGGGTGAGCTGACGCTGCTGGACAGCCGTGGCGGTGAAGGCGGCGGCGGTGGCGGCTACATGGCCGACCAGTCTGGCGGCGGCTATAGCGGCGGTGGCAGCGGCGGCGCCAACGACGGCGGCGGCTATGGCGGCCCGTCGGGTGCGGCCTCGGACCTCGACGACGAGATCCCGTTCTAAGCCTGCCGCAGCAATCGGCACGACTAAAGAAAACGGCGCGGTCCCCGGGGGCCGCGCCGTTCTTGTATCTGCTCCGGGACCTCAACCCACTGTTGGCCCGGCCCGGCTCAGCGCATGGAAAGCGCGTCGTCCAGAACCTCCAGCACGGCCTTGTCGGGCACGTCGCCGGTGACGAAAGCCTCGCCGATCCCGCGTGCCAGGATGAACCGCAGCTTGCCCTGAACCACCTTCTTGTCCTGACCCATCAGACCCAGCAGTCCCCGCGCGTCGGGCAGCGGGCCGGGAATGTCGGCAAGGTCGGTCTTCATCCCCATTTCGCGCAGGTGGGCGCGGACGCGGCCCGGCTCTTCCTGGGCACAAAGGCCAAGGCGTGCCGAAAGCTCGAACGCCAGGGCACAGCCGATCGCGACCCCCTCGCCGTGAAGCAGCCGGTCCGAATAGCCGGTCGCAGCCTCCAGCGCGTGGCAGAAGGTGTGGCCCAAGTTCAATAGCGCACGATCGCCCTGCTCGGTCTCGTCGCGAACGACAATCTCGGCCTTCATGGCCACAGAGCGGCGGACGGCCTCGATCCGGTCGGCCTCGGCGCCCGGATCCAGCAGGCCGGGGCCATGGGCCACCAGCCAGTCGAAGAAATCCGCATCCCCCAGAAGCCCGTATTTCACCACTTCGCCATATCCTGCCAGGAAATCGCGGCGCGGCAGCGTGTCCAGAACATCGGTGTCGGCCAGCACCAGCGCGGGCTGGTGAAAGGCACCGATCAGGTTCTTGCCCTGGGGCGCGTTGATGCCGGTCTTGCCCCCGACCGAACTGTCGACCTGGGCCAGCAGGCTGGTGGGGATCTGCACGAAACGGACCCCGCGCCGAAGCACGGCGGCGGCAAAGCCTGCCAGGTCCCCGATCACGCCGCCGCCGAGGGCCACAACCATGTCGCGCCGCTCGATCTTCTGTTCCAGCAGCCATTCGGTGGCACGGGTGAACTGGGGCCAGCTCTTGGTCGCCTCGCCGGGCGGCAGGGCCAGGGCGACCATCTCGATCCCGTGGGAGGCAAGCCCCGCGCGCAGGGTCTCGAGGTGCAGGGCGGCGACCGTCTCGTCCGAGATGACGGCGACCCGGGGCCGATCCAGCAGCGGCGCGATCAACTCGCCCGACCGTGCCAGCAGACCACCGCCCACGTGCACGTCATAGGCCCGCGTACCCAGCGGCACATGGACCACCGCGCCCGCGCGGCCGGTGGTGGCAGAGGGGGCGTCGGTGCGGGTTCCTGCGGTCATGTCGTCTCCTTGATGATGCCGGCGCGGGACAGGGTGTCGGCCACGGCCTCGGTCATGTCGGCAATGCTGTATTCGGCCCGCGCCTCGACGGCCAGATCGGCCAGCGCATAGACCGGCGCCCGGGCGCGGAACAGCTCTCCCAGCGTGCGGCGGGGATCGTCGGTGCGCAGCAGGGGGCGGGTCGTCTTGTGGCGCACCCGGCTCCAGAGCAGCGGCAGGTCCGCGTCAAGAAAGACCGACACGCCCCTGTCCGAGACAAGCTGTCTGATGCGGGGGCTGAGGAACGCGCCGCCGCCGGTGGACAGGACCGAGGGCGCACCATCCAGAAGCCGGGCGATCACCTGCTCCTCCTTCTCGCGGAAGAACGGCTCCCCGTAGCGGGCGAAAATCTCGGCGATGCTCATCGAGGCCGCGACCTCGATCTCGGCATCGGAATCCAGGAAAGGCACGTCGAGACGCTTGGCCAGGGCCGTCCCGATCGCGGTCTTCCCCGATCCCATCATGCCCACCAGCACGACGGTTTTTGCCAGCTCATTCGCCATTGGTGGCATTGTCCCGCTTATGAAAGAATCTTTGTTTGAATGGCGTGAACTCGGCCGGAAATCCATATATAAACTTCACATAATGCGACAACGACTTCGGGGCAGGAGCAGAGGCAGGATGAAGATACTACTGAAATTGCTGGTTTTTCTGATTGTAATCGGTTTTCTCGGGCTGACGGGCTATGCCTTTCTGGGCGACATGTCGCCCCGGGTGGAGACCAGTTCAACGCCTCTCACGCTTGATGTCGACTAGGCTCAACCTCTCTACGCTGTTTCTCGCAGTCGGCATGCCCCTGGCCGTTGTGGCCGAGGGGGACCGCCCGCTTTCGGCCATCGACTGGCTGAGCAGCGAGGATGCGCAGCAATCCCTGCGCGCGCCCGAACCGCCGGTCAGCCGCAGCGCCCTGCCGGATCAGGTCGCCACCTCGTCCATCGGATCGGTGCGGCGCGACGCGATCGGCCTGCTGCCGGCGCAGATTACCGGCCTGCCCGCCTCGCTCTGGGGCGATACGCGGGTCGACGAGCTGACCGCGCTGATCGAACAGCAGGAGATCGTGGCCCTGCCCTCCGTGCAGGCGCTTCTGATGATGGCACTTCTGGCCGAGGCCGACGCGCCCCTTGCCGCCGTCACAGCCGGGCCGCCCCCGGGCGACGGGGCCGTTTTCCGCGCCCGGGTCGCCAAGCTGATCGAGTTCGGCGCCATCGATCAGGCGGCCGCCTTGCTGGAACAGGTCGATCCCCATGATGTCGCCACCTTCGGCCAGGCCTTCGATGTCAGCCTGCTGCTGTGGCGCGAGGATCAGACCTGCGCGCGGCTGATGAAGTCGCCCGAGATTGCGCCGACCCTCTCGGCGCGGATCTTCTGCCTGGCACGCAGCGGTGACTGGAATACCGCAGCACTGACGCTGGAATCGGGCCGGGCGGTTGGGGCGCTGGATCCCGACTCGGCCCTGCTGCTGGCCCATTTCCTTCAGACCGAAGATCCCGAGCCGGGCCGCCGCCCCCGCCTGCCGCAGCCCGTTTCGCCCCTGGCCTTCCGCATCATGGACGCCATCGCCGAGCCCTTGCCCACCAATGCCATGCCCCTGGCCTTTTCCCATTCGGACCTGCGCGATACCGCCGGCTGGAAAAGCCAGATCGAGGCGGCCGAGCGTCTGACCCGCGTCGGCGCCGTGCCGGGCCGTCGCCTTTTCGAGATCTATTCCGACCGCCTGCCCGCCGCCTCGGGCGGGGTCTGGGACCGGGTCTCGGCGGTGCAGGTCCTGATCGCCGCCATCGGAGCCGACAACCCGGTCGCGGTCGGCAACGCCCTGCCCGACGCCTGGTCCGCCATGCGATCGATCCAGCTTGAGGTGGCCTTCGCCCGCCACTTCGGCCCCCAGATCTGGCAGGTCATGGCGGGCAGCAGGACCGCGCCCCTGGCCCCCGGCGGTCAAAGCCTGCCCCAGTCCATTCCGGGCGGCGACACGCCCGGCGCTGGCGTCCTGGGTCCCAACACCGACCTTGCCTTCCGCATCCTGATGCTCTCGGACCAGGCCGAGGAGGTCGCCCAGGCCTGGCAGCCCGAACAAGAGGGCGACCGCCTGCTGCGGGACCTGGCCATGGGCCGCCACCCTGCCCCCGATCAGGCCGCCAACACCATGGAAGAGGCGATCCTGCTCTCGGCCGAACCCGCAACCCCGCCCAGCGACGAGGATCCCGCCGCCGCCGCCGCCCGCCACATGTCCCTTGGCGAGACGATCCTTGAGGTCGCGCTGCTGCTGCGCCGGGGCATCGAGGCCGATCCCGGCGACGTGACCCGCGCGCTTCAGCTCCTGCGCGATTGGGGGCTTGAGTCGACCGCCCGCGCGGCCTCGCTCGAACTATTGCTGCTGGGGGACGAGGCGTGACGCCGGCCCATTGGCTTTCAGTCTTTCTGGAGGCCCAGGCGGCCGAGCTGGACAATTCCGAGAACACGCGCCTGGCCTATGCCCGCGACCTCAGGGATTACGCCGAATGGTTGGATGGGCGCGGCAAAAGCTATGCCGAAGCCACCCGCGAGGATGTCGAGGCATATCTCGTCCATTGCGACGCGCAGGGCTTTGCCCGCGCCACCCGCGCCCGGCGGCTGTCGTCCATCCGGCAGCTTTACCGTTTCGCCTATGACGAGGGTTGGCGCAGCGACAATCCGGCGATCCGCATCCGCGGCCCCGGCAAGGAACGAAAGCTGCCGCGCACCCTGACCGAGGCGGAGGTCGACCGCCTGCTCGAGGCCGCGCCGCTTCAGGCCCGCAACCCCCATGACGCCGCCCGCAACGCCTGCCTGATGCAGCTTCTCTATGCCACCGGCATGCGGGTCAGCGAGCTGGTATCCCTGCCCGTCGCCGCCGCCCGGGGCGATCCGCGCATGTTGTTGGTGCGGGGCAAAGGGGGACGCGAACGCATGGTGCCCCTGTCCCCGCCGGCCCGCGCCGCGACGCTGGAATGGCTGGAACTGCGCGATCGGGACGAGGATCTGGCGCGCCGGAACGGTGGCACGGCCTCGCCATACCTCTTTCCCTCGCGCGGAAAGCTGGGTCATCTGACGCGACACCGCTTCTACGTTTTGATCAAGGACCTGGCCGTCTTCGGTGGCGTCTCGCCCGAGAAGGTGACGCCCCACACCCTGCGCCACGCCTTCGCCACCCACCTTCTGGCCAATGGGGCCGACCTGCGTTCGATCCAGACATTGCTGGGCCACGCGGACCTGTCGACGACCGAGATCTACACCCATGTGCTGGACGAGCGTCTGAAGGAGCTTGTCCTCAACCACCACCCGCTGGCGCGCTGACCGGGGTCAGGACAGGGGCGGGCGCATTTCGGCGGGCAGGATGTCGGTGCTGGGCCAGGACCCATCGGTCAGCGTCGCGTGATAGCCTTGCGTCAACCCCGCGGCTTCCATCGCCTGGCGCGCGGCTTGCGCGTCATACTCCAACCGGTGGAACAGGACGCGGCCCTTGTCCAGCGTGGCAAAGCGGGTCGCGGCGCGGCCGTCGTGGGGCGGCAGGCCGATGACGCCCGCGTTGATCCAGTCGAGCCCATCGAACCGCCGGCGGAAGGCCAGCCCGCAATGGCCCGCAACGATGGTGTCGAGGGGGCCGGTTTCGGCCTCAAGGACCCGGCGTTCGTGGCGAAACCCCTCGTCGGGGGTAGAAGGCCAGAGGAAGCGGGCGATGTCGGTGGCTCCGCCATGCAGCACTGCGATCCGCCGGCCCTCGTGATAAAAGACGATCGCGTCGGGCAGGTCCGCCATCCACGCACGCGAGTCCGCCGGGGTCTGGGCAAGTGCGTGAGGATACCAGCCGCGCGACAGCAGATCGCAGGCGCTTCCGGCATCGAAGCCACAGCCGCAATCGGGGGCACCCTCGGCCAACTGCCGCTCGCAATTGCCGGCGACCACGGCCCCGCCCCGCGCCCGCACCAGCGCGACGGTGGCCGCGGCACCAGCGCCATAGGCCACCACGTCGCCGGTGCAGATCCGGCGCCCCGGCGGGATGCCAAGCCCATCGGCGCGCTCCATCAGCGCGCTTGTCGCCTGCAGGTTGGAATAGGGGCCGCCGTAGACCAGCACGCTGCCGGTGATCTCGCCCAGGTCCGTGATCCGCATCATCCCCTCCGCGCCTGCAACCGGGCCGCCGAAACACCGCGCGACCGGCGCCACACTTGATCGCACCCCACCCAGACCCCATAAGACGGAACGACCCGCGACTGAACCCCATGGCTGCAAAGGATCAATCAAATGCTCGACACCGGTTTCTGGATCACATCGGGCGCGATCCTGCTGCTGCTTGTGATGTCGGCCTTCTTCTCGGGGTCCGAGACGGCGCTGACCGCCGCCTCGCGCGGCAAGCTGCGCAGCCAGAGCGACAAGGGCTCGCGCGGGGCCACGACCGCCCTCGCGATCACCGAGGACAACGAGCGTCTGATCGGGTCGGTCCTGCTGGGCAACAACTTGGTCAACATCCTGGCAACCTCGCTGGCGACGGCGCTTTTCACACGGCTGCTGGGTGATTCCGGCGTCGCACTCGCGACGCTGGTGATGACGCTGCTGGTGCTGATCTTTGCCGAGGTGCTGCCCAAGACCTACGCCATCACCAATGCCGAGGCCGCCGCGGCCCTGGTAGCGCGCCCCATCGCCTTCGTCATCACCGTGCTGTCGCCTGTGGTCAGCGCGGTGCGCGCCCTGGTCCGGCTGCTGCTCAGCGTCTTCGGCGTGCGCACCGATCCCGACAGCCACATCCTTGCCGTGCGCGAGGAAATCGCCGGCGCCCTGCAGCTTGGCCATTCCGAGGGCGTGGTCGAGAAGGAAGACAAGGACCGCATCCTCGGCGCGCTGGACCTCAGCGACCGCGCGGTCGAGGAGATCATGCTCCACCGCAGCAAGATCGAGATGATCAACGTCGACGACGCCCCCGGCGACATCCTCTCGCAGCTGCTGGAATCGCGCTACACCCGCCTGCCCCTCTACCGCGACGATCCCGAGAACATCATCGGTGTCGTTCACGCCAAGGACCTGCTGCGGGCCATGGACAAACTGTCGCGCGGCCCCGAAGCCTCGGAGGACGCGCTGGAGAAATTCAACGTGCTCGACGTGTCGATGAAGCCCTACTTCGTGCCCGAGACGACGCCGCTCGACGACCAGATGCGCGAGTTCCTGCGCCGCCGCACCCATTTCGCGCTGGTGGTGGACGAATACGGCTCGCTTCAGGGTCTCATTACCCTTGAGGATATTCTGGAAGAGATCGTGGGCGAGATCACCGACGAATTCGACGTCGACGCCGAACACCCGATCCGCAAGACCGACGACGGCGCCTATTTGGTCGAGGGCGGGATGACGATCCGCGACCTGAACCGCGCAACCGAATGGAACATGCCCGACGAAGAGGCCAACACCGTCGCGGGTCTGGTGATCCACGAGGCCCAAATGATTCCGACCCAGGGCCAGGTCTTCAGCTTCCACGGCTTCCGTTTCGAGGTGGTGCAGCGCAAGGACAACCGCATCACCAAGCTGAAGATCCGCCCGCTCTGATCCATCGGCCCGCGCGGGCGCGGCGGAAAAGGGGCGCGCTCAGCGCCCCTTGAAAAGCCCGCCCAGCACCCCGCGCACGATGGCCGAACCCGCCCGCGTGCCCAGCGACCGCGCCATCGACTTGGCAAAGGCCGTGCCGATGCTGTCGCCCCGTCTCTTGCGCGTGCTGGACCGGCTGACACGGGTGCCGCTGTAGCGCCTTCCGGCGCTGTATTCGCGCGCGGCGGCCTCCTCCTCCTCGGCCTTCTCCTCGGCGCGCGCAGCCTCATCGGCGGCCTTGGCGGCCCGTTCGGCCAGACGCTCGAAGGCGCTGTCGCGGTCGATGGTCTTGGAATATTTCGGGCCCATCTCGTCCAGCGTGATAATCTGCGCCCGCTCGGCGTCGGTGATCGGGCCCAGTTGCGAGGATGGCGGCCGGATCAGAGTCCGCTCCACCACGCCGGGCACGCCCTTCTTTTGCAACATCGAGGTGACAGCCTCGCCGACGCCCACCTCGCGGATGGCCTCCTCGGTGTCGAAGCGCGGGTTCTCGCGGTAGGTCTCGGCCGCCTGCGCCAGCGCCCGCCGGTCGCGGGCCGTGAAGGCGCGCAGGGCGTGCTGCACCCGGTTGCCCAGCTGGCCCAGAACATCCTCGGGCACGTCGGCGGGGTTCTGGGTGACGAAATAGATCCCCACCCCCTTGGAGCGGATCAGCCGCGCCACCTGCTCGACCTTGTCGACCAGGGCCTTGGGCGCGTCGTCGAACAGCAGATGCGCCTCGTCGAAGAAGAAGACCAGGCGCGGCTTGTCGGGATCGCCCACCTCGGGCAGCTCCTCGAAGAGCTCGGACAGCAGCCACAGAAGGAAGGTCGCATAAAGGCGCGGAGAGCTCATCAACCGGTCGGCGGCAAGGATGTTGATCCGGCCCATCCCCTGGGCATCGGTGCGTATCATGTCTGCAAGTTGCAGCGCGGGCTCGCCGAAGAAGCCGGCGCCGCCCTGGTTTTCCAGCACCAGCAGCCGGCGCTGGATCGCACCGATCGACTGGGGCGAGACATTTCCGTATTTCAGCGACAGGTCGGCCCGGTTCTCGCCCACCCAGACCAGCAGCGATTGCAGGTCCTTGAGATCCAGAAGCGGCAGCCCCTCCTCGTCCGAGACACGGAAGGCGATGTTCAGGATCCCTTCCTGCGCCTCGCTCAGGTCCATCAGCCGCGACAGAAGAAGCGGTCCCATCTCGGCAACCGTGCTGCGCACAGGATGGCCCTGTTCGCCGTAGAGGTCCCAGAAGGTAACGGGGAACGCGCGATAGGCGTAATCGTCAAATCCGATGGTGGCGGCCCGGTCCGTGAAGGCCTGATGCAGCTTGAAGTCGGCCGAGCCTGACTTGGCCAGCCCCGACAGATCGCCTTTGACATCCGAAAGGAAGACCGGCACGCCCCGGGCCGAGAAGGACTCGGCCAGGATCTGCAGTGTCACGGTCTTGCCGGTGCCCGTCGCCCCCGCGATCAGCCCGTGGCGGTTGGCGTATTTCAGCGCCAGCAGCTGCGGTTCTGCGTAATTCTCGCCGCCGCCCCCGATGAAGATGTCTTCGGCCATGTCTGCGTCCCTGTTCTGCCTTGCGGTCGTTGGTCTTGCCTGCCCTGCGCGGGCACGGGCTGCCCATCGCCGGGCGCCCCCACCTCCTTGATACAGCCTTAAGGAGTTTATGCCAGTTCTGAGGGGCCGGCCCGGACAGTCCGGGCGGCATACCTCCCTGTCGACTGGCCGTGCCCTCGTGGCACGGTCCTTTTTTGCCTGCCTGCGGGTGTTGCGGGCAGAGTCGGACCGGCCGTCGCGGGGATCCACGCAAAGCTTCCCTTACGTCATAGATGCTGACCGGACTGGCGCCCGCCTCGGGAAAAGCGGGTCATATTGTCGGGTTAAGCCCCGAAATTGACAGTTGACGGGTGCGTCGGAAGACCGTAGCGTTTCCTTAGAACAAGTCGGCCAGTCCGACGGGGAGAGAACGGAAAAAGGGTCCTTCACGGGGCCCTTTTTTCTGCGCGCCGTCCGGAAGCCTTCCTGCGCTGGTGCCTTTTGGCCGCCTGCCGCCTTGCCCCCGTCGCCCCCACCCTGCCATGCCCCCGTCCGCCTGCCGGTCCTAAGCGATTCCCCGCCGTAGGCCCCTGACAGTCGCGGGTGCCCGTGCTACATCCGGGCAAAGACAACTCATCAATGATGGATCAACATGTTCAACAATGTGCGTACCGCCCTGCTGCTCGGCGTGCTCCTGGCGCCCACGGCCGTTCTGGCCCAGTCAGCCGATGCCCCGAAACCCGCGGCACAGGACAGCGCGACCGAGCAGGGCGCGACCGAAACCCCGACCACGACGGCCGAACCCGCCGCCAGCGGCGAGGCCCCGGCCGAGACCAACGGCAAGCCCAAGGCCGTCACCGGCCAGGACTTGCCCGGTCAGCTTTCCATGGGCGAAAGCCGCGAGGAGACTGAGGTCGGCAAGACCTACGTCAAGGAGAAGGTCAAGGACTGGACGGTGCAATGCGTGCGCACGCCCGAGGGCAATGATCCCTGCCAGCTTTACCAGCTTCTGCGCGACAAGGACGGCAATGCCGTGTCCGAGATCAGCGTCTTCGCGCTGAAGGACGGCGGCCAGGCCAAGGCGGGCGCTACCATCATCACCCCGCTTGAAACCCTTCTGACCGAACAGCTGACCCTTGCCGTCGACAGCAGCTCGGCCAAGCGCTACCCCTTCTCGTGGTGCAGCCAGGTGGGCTGTTTCGCCCGTATCGGCCTGACCGAGCAGGATCTGGCGGCCTTCCGCAAGGGATCCGAGGTCAAGATGCTGATCGTTCCCGTCGCGGCCCCCGACCAGAAGGTCGAGCTTTCGATCTCGCTCAGCGGTTTCACGGCCGGGTTCGACATGGCAGCGGGCAAGTGACCCGTCGCTGATTGTCAGACGAACAAAAGACCAAAGGCGCCCCGCGGGGCGCCTTTTTCGTTTGAGCAGTGTCGTGGAGAAGCGTGATCGCGCCTCAGACCCGGCGCAGGGCGATCACCGCGTTCAGACCACCGAAGGCAAAAGCGTTGCTGAGGGCCACGTCGACCTGGGCCTCGCGCGCCGTGTTGGGCACCACGTCCAGGTCGCATTCGGGATCGGGGGCGTTGTAACCGACGGTCGGGGCCACCACCCCCTCACGCAGCGCCATCACGCAGGCCAGAAGCTCCACCGCGCCCGTCCCGCCGATCAGGTGCCCGTGCATGGACTTGGTCGACGAGATCATCAGCTTGTCCGCATCGGCGCCGAAGACGTCGCGCACCGCGGCGCATTCGGTCCGGTCGTTGGCGGCCGTGCCGGTCCCGTGGGCGTTGATGTAGCCTACATCACCCGGTGAGACGCCCGCGTCGCGCAGCGCCCCCGCAATGGTCCGCGCCGCCCCCTCGCGCGAGGGCATGACGATGTCGGCAGCATCCGAGCCCATGGCGAAACCGATCACCTCGGCCAGGATCGTCGCGCCCCGGGCGCGGGCATGTTCATATTCCTCGAAGACGAAGATCGCCGCGCCTTCACCCTGGACCATGCCGTTGCGGTCGGCCGAGAACGGGCGGCATGCATCGCGGGACATAACCCTCAGCCCCTCCCACGCCTTGATCCCGCCAAAGCACAGCATCGCCTCGGACCCGCCGGTCAGCATGGCGGGCGCCACGCCCGCGCGGATCAGGTTGAAGGCCTGGCCCATCGCGTGGTTCGAGGAGGCACAGGCGGTCGAGACGGTGAACCCCGGCCCCGTCAGGTTCCACTGCATGGACAGGTGACTGGTCGCGGCGCTGTTCATCAGGCGCGGCACGACGAAAGGATGAACCCGGTTCTTCCCTTCCTCGTAGACAGCGCGATAGCTGTCGTCCCAGGTGTTGACCCCGCCGCCTGCGGTGCCCAGCACGACGCCGCTCCGCTTGGCCAGCTCACCCTCGAACTCCAGGCCCGACTGGGCCACGGCCTCGCGCGCGGCGATCAGCGCGAACTGGGTGAAACGATCGTAGAGGGACAGTTCCTGGCGAGTGAAATGGGCGGTTTCGTCATAGCCCCGGACCTGACCGCCGATCTGGATCGACAGCCGGTCGAGATCGCGCAGATCAAGCGGTCCGATGGCACAGCGCCCCTCGCGGAACCCTTCCAGGGTTTCCCCGGCCGTGTGCCCAAGCGCGTTGATGCTGCCTTGGCCGGTGATGACAACCCGTTTCATACCGCCTGTCGGGCGACCAGAGCCTCGATCGCGTGGACGATGGTGCCGACGGAGGTGATGTCGAACTCGCTCTTCTCGGGCTCGTTGGCGTTGAACGGCACCTGGATGTCGAATTCTTCCTCAATGGCGAAAATGCTCTCGACCAGGCCGAGGCTGTCGATGCCCAGGTCCTGCGGCGAGGCGTCCATCGTGATGTCGCCACGCTCCAGCATCGCCTGTTCGGCAATGATCCCGACAACCCTGTCCCTGATCGATTGTGTCATTCTGCGCCTTTGCGGTGTCATCACCGAAGATCTATTCGGTCGGATCGATTTTTGAAACCCGTTTCTGCAACGCCGCAACCTGCTTGAAGAGGCGCGGCAACCGGCGCAGCGCCTTGTAGTTCTCGACCGCCTGGTCCATCCGCGTCGCCGGGTTTCCCCAGACCGCCTTGCCCGGCGCCACGCTGGAAACCACGCTGGCGCCGCCCCCGACGACCACGTCGTGACCCAGGGTGATGTTGTCGTTCAGACCCGCCTGCCCCCCCAGCACGCAGCGATCGCCGATCACGGTCGATCCGCCGATGCCCACCTGCCCGCAGAGCAGGCAGTCGCGGCCGACCTGGACGTTGTGACCGACCTGAACCATGCTGTCGATCTTGGTACCGCTTCCGATGCGGGTCGCGCGGATGGTCCCCCGGTCGATGCTGGAATTGGCTCCCACCTCGACATCGTCGCCGATCTCGACCGCACCGACCGAGGAGATGCGGATCCAGCTGCGATCTACGGGCTGATCATCGGAAGACGCCTTATCGGCCGCAGGCTTGTCACCCCCGGCCCGGACATCGCCGGAAAGCGTCTCGCGCACGGTCTCGACCGTGCTCTTGTCGCCGGTGACGAAGGAAAAGCCGTCGCCGCCGATGACGGCGCCGGGCTGGGCCACGAAACGCGCGCCGATTTGCACACGCTCGCCGATACGCACGCCGGGGTGGATCAGGCAATCCTCGCCGATGACCGCGTCGCGGCCGATGGATGCGTGGGAAAGAATGCGGGCGTTGGGCCCGATCACGGCCCCCGGCCCGATGACCACGAAGGGACCGACCGAGGCGCCCTCGCCCAGTCTGGCGCTGGCATCGACATGGGCCAGCGCAGAGATCCCCTCGTGGGTGTGGGGCGGGACCTCGAACAGGCGGGTGACCTTGGACATGCCCAGGCGCGGGCGGGCCACAAAGATGGCGGCCCGAAGGCCCATCTCTTGCCAACCCGCCCCGACCCAAAGCGCCGCCGCCTGGGCCCGACCCTGACCCAAGGCCTCGGCATAGGTGGGCTGCATCGCCATGGCGAGGTCCTCGGGACCGGCGTCCGAAGGCTCGGCCAGACGCGTGATTTTCAACCCGCCGTCGCCGACGAATTCCGCGCCCATCGCCTCGGCAATCTCACTGACGGTCCAGACCATGCCATCCCCCGCAATTCGGGCGGGAAAATCCCGCCCGGTCGATGCGCGGTTTAGCTTTCAATCGAACCCAACGCCACCCCGGCCTTGAGCAGGGCGTCGAAAATCAGGTCGTCCCGGTCATAGACATCGGGGCGGAAGTTGACCCGCCCGCCGGCCGGAACCCAGGCCGTGCGGTAGACCAGGTGCACGGGCAGCGGCGTGTCCAGGTTGACCTGGGTCTCGCGGCCGGTGCGCAGGATGCGGTTGAAGTAACCCTCCTCGTCCTCGATCTGCGGCGCCAGCAGGTGGTAGGCGAAGTCGAAAGGCTTCTCGAGGCGCACGCAGCCGTGGGAGAAATCGCGCTTGCTGCGCGAGAACAGCGACTTGGCCGGCGTGTCGTGCAGGTAGATCGCATAGCGGTTGGGGAACATGAACTTGACCCGACCCAGCGCGTTGCGCGGCGACGGCGGTTGCTTCATGTCGAAGGGGAAGTTCGTTTCGGTCAGCTGGGTGAAATCCACGCGCGAACGATTCACCTCGCGCCCTCGCCCGTCGTAAAGCTTGAGGTAGCTGACGGCGTTGGGGTTGCGCTTGAGCATCGGCAGATACTCTTTGGTGGCGATGCTGCGCGGTACGTTCCAGGTGGGGTTGATGACCATATGGGTCATCTCGTCCGAGAACTCGGGCGTGCGCCGGTCCGAGGTGTTCTTGCCCACGACGGAAACGGTTTCGAACGAGACCTTGCCATCGTCGACCACATAGGTGCGGAAATCGGCCAGATTGACCAGGATGTGACGCTTGCCCAGCGGCTGGTTCAGCCAGCGGCGGCGTTCCAGCGCGACGAGGACCTGCCGCAGGCGGCGATCAGGCTCGATATTGAGCTGTCCCAGCGTCGCGGGCCCCGCGACACCGTCATCGGTCAGCCCGTGATCGCGCTGGAACCGCTGCACGGCCTTCTGAAGGGTCACGTCGTAATCGACCGCCGGGGTCTTCTTCATGTAGCCCATGCGGATCAGGCGATTGCGCAGCGCCACGACCGAGGGGCCGCCGGTGCCGGGGCGCAGGACCGAGACGGGCACCTGCGGGCCCCAGCCGCCTTGGGCGGCGGCCTCGGCGAGGCGGCGACGCTCTTTCAGCAGCTGGGCGTATTCGGGGTTCTGCGGCGGCAGCTTGCGCAGGAACGCGCGGGGCGATCCTTCGGCAAAGCCGCGCATGGTTTCCAGCGGATCGCGCAGCAGGACCTTGCGCACGACGCCCGAGTCGACCTTGCCCGGGGTCAGCACCCCGGTCTGCACGTCCTTGGCATAGCGCAGGAACAGCAGGCTTGCCGCGACCTCGGCCTTGCCGCGCTCGCGCTCGCTGCGCACGGCGCGGAACTGGGCGGCCAGGGGGGCAGTATCGTAACGCTCGACCGGCAGGCCATGCTCGGCCGCCTGGGCCAAGGCCGAGAACAGGGCCGAGCGGCGCTCGGCATCGCCCTCTCCGGTCCAGATCGGCTGATAATCACGCTCCCGGTAGAAGGCGGCCAGGGCCTCGCTCTGGGCGGCGGCTTCGGCCAGGGCCTGCTTGAAGGCCATGGAGGGGCCAGCGTTCGCCTCGGGCGCGGGGGTGGTCGCGGCCGGTGCAGCGACGGCTGCCGTCGCGGTGATACCCTGGGAAGCGTTCTCCTGGGATGCCGGGGCGGCGCCAGTCCCGGCATCGGCCGATTGCGACCAGGCCGGCGCCGCCAGAAGCAGCAACCCTGCCAAGGCACCACCAGCGCCGGAAAGAACAGGTCTTCTCCAGCCGTCTACCGCGAAATTCGTCATCGTAATCCTCCAACCCGGGCACAGATTCACCGTTGCTCGCCTGACAATTTCCGTCGCGGCCACTCCGGCGTCCATTCACGAAAGCGAAAGTTGCCGAACCGTGTTGGTCTGGTAACATACTGCCTGCGCCGACCCGCGAATGCCCCGAAACAGGCAATTTCCCGCAGGCGAAACCCCAAAACGAGCAATTTATTGCCGGTTCCAACGCCCCAAACGGGATTCCGTTCCCCGGCGGTTGGGCGAAAGAGAAACCTGTGTCATAAACATACCACTTCCTGGGGATGGGAACGCGGAGCTGCCGAATAAGGCAGCCCACTGACAAATTGGGACACGTTTTGATATGGGCAAAACATCGACGAGCTTCTCGCGTCGCGGAATTCTGCGCGCCTTTGCTGCAACATCACTCATCGCCGCACCTTACAGCGCCAATGCCTTCGGCATCCTGCGCGGGGCCGGCGATATCCGACGCATTCGGATGTACTCGGGCCGGACGGGCGAAAGCCTGAACACGATCTACTGGATCGAGGGTGAGTACATCGAAGAATCTCTGAAAGAGATCAACAACTTCATGCGTGACTGGCGGACCGACGACGTGGTCGAGATGGACCGCCGCAACGTGGACATCCTGTCGGCCTCGCAGAACCTGCTGGACACGACCGAGGCGTTCACACTTTTCTCGGGCTACCGTTCGCCCAAAACCAACGCCATGCTGCGCAAGCGCGGCAACGGCGTCGCCAAGAAATCCCTTCACCTGCAAGGCAAGGCCGCCGACGTCCACCTGACGTCGCGCAGCGTCAGCCAGATCGCCCGCGCGGCCTCTGTCTGCAACGCCGGCGGTGTCGGTCGCTACTCCAGCTCGCAGTTCGTCCACATGGACTGCGGACCGGTCCGCAGCTGGGGCAAGTAACGCCTGTCGAGCAGCTGATAAAAAAAGACCAACGCGGGGCCCACGGGGCCCCGTTTTGCTTTCCAACCCTGCCCCATTCGGGCACGGCGCGGCACCGGATCAGACAACCAGATCAGACAACTGGATCACGACCCGCAAGGGCGTCGGGTGCAACGGCGGCGCAGGAAACATCGGCAATTGGGAAATGGCGCACCCGAGAGGATTCGAACCTCTGGCCTCTGCCTTCGGAGGGCAGCGCTCTATCCAGCTGAGCTACGGGTGCCTGTGGCGAGGGTTTAGCGAAAGCAGGACGGGCCTGCAATCGCAAACTCAGGCAAAAAGTTCGTGGCAGAGCTCCAGCGCCTCGACCAGCACATCGACCTCTTCGCGGGTATTGTAGAGGCCGAAGGAGGCGCGACAGGTGGCGCTGACGCCCAAGTGCTCCATCAATGGCTGGGCACAGTGATGCCCGGCCCGGACGGCGACACCCTTCTTGTCGAGAACGGTAGAAATATCATGAGGATGCGCCCCCCCGTTCAACGTGAAGGAGAAAATCGCGGCCTTGTCGGCGGTGGTCCCCTGCAGGTTCAGCCAATTGAGGCCCGAGAGCCGCTGGACCGCATAGTCGCGCAGATCCCCCTCGTGGGCCGCGACATTCTCCATGCCCAGATCCATCAGGTATTCAAGCGCGGCCCCCAGACCGATGGCCGAGACGATACTGGGCGTCCCGGCCTCGAACTTCATCGGCGGGTCGTTGTAGGTCACGTGGTCCTTGCGGACCTCACGGATCATGTCGCCACCGCCCATGAAGGGGCGCATTTCGGCCATGCGCTCGGGCGCGACATAGATCGCGCCCGACCCCGAGGGGCCGTAAAGCTTGTGGCCGGTGATGACGTAGAAATCGCAGCCGATCGCCTGAAGGTCCACGGGCGCGTGCACCGCCCCCTGGCTGCCGTCGACCAGCACCGGAACACCCTTTTCGTGGGCCGCCCGGGTGATCGCGGCAACATCGACCCGCGTTCCCAGCACGTTTGAAAGCTGGGTGATCGCGACCAGCTTGGTGCGCGGCGTGATCGCGTCGATTACCGCCTGCGGATCCAGCCCGCCGTCCTGGTCGATGTCGACCCAGCGCAGGTTGACCCCCTGGCGTTCGCGCAGGAAATGCCACGGCACGATATTGGCGTGGTGTTCCATCACCGACAGGACGATCTCGTCACCGGCTTCCATCCGCGGCATGGCCCAGCCGTAGGCGACCATGTTGATCCCCTCGGTCGTGCCGGTGTTCAGGATGATCGACTCCGGGTCGGCGGCGTTGAGAAACCGCGCGATGGTGCCGCGCACGGCCTCGTAGCGCTCGGTGGACAGATTAGAAAGGTGGTGCAAGCCACGGTGAACGTTGGCATATTCCTCGCCATAGCCCCGCAGGATGGCGTCGATAACCACCTGCGGCTTCTGGGCCGAGGCGCCGCTGTCCAGATAGACCAGCGGCTTGCCGTGAATGGTGCGGGACAGGATCGGAAAGTCGCCGCGTATCTTGTTGACGTCAAACATCTTCTCACATCTCCGGGGCGCTGATGCCGATCAGCGTGAGGATAAGGCTCAGGCCGAACAATCCGCCCAGCAGCGAGACGACCGCGCCGGCAAAAACGAGGCCCAGCGAGGCGAAACCGTGAAGCGCGGCCACGAAGTTGATGTAGATCCAGACGAAGATCACCAGGCCCGCGACCCCCACCACCGCCGCCAGCGGCGGCAGCACCACCAAAAGCACGGTCTGCACGACCTGAAGCAGGATCATCACCACCTGGAGCCACGCGATCAGCAGGATCGTGTCATCCAGCGTGCCGGTGCCCCCGAAGCCGCGCCCGATATAGAACGTGCCCAGGATCATCAGCACGGTCAGGCCGATCTGGATCACGCCCAGAACCAGCGGCCCGCCCAGCATCGCCTCCATGCCCATGGCCATGGGTGCAAGGAACGCGGTCACCTGGGCCAGCATCACGCTGAGGACGACGACCAAAGTCACCGCCTGCCACAGGACAGGGCGTGGAAGTCCCAGGCCCATCAGCCGGTGCGCCACCCCCTTGGGGTCGGTCACCGTGTCACCGGCCAGGCGTATCGTGCCACCGAGGTTCAGTTCAGACATGGGCGGTCTCCGCCTCTTCTTTCGGCGCGGCGTCGGGGCCGGGCCTTGTGGTGTCTTCCGCGGGCCGGGGACGCTCGGCCTCGCGCAGGTTGATCGCCCAGTAAACCACGAACATCGCCCCGGTCAGCAGGCTCAGCACCGAGGTTTCGGGACCACGACCAAGGAAGGCCTCGGTCAGGCCCCGCAAAAGAACGGGCGGCACGATCATCAGCAGCGTCCAGAAGAGCGCCAGCCGCGCGTCCAGCCAACCGCCCTGCCCGCCCAGGGCACGGGCCGCAAGATGACTGAGCGCGGCGACCCCGTAAAGGACCAGCGGCGCCATCAGGACAGAGCCCATGAACGTCCCCGAGGCCAGCGCCGCGAAACCCGGCTCCCCGCCCGACAGGAACGCCTGCCGCGAGACCGCCGGAAGCTGCGCCACAAAGAACAGCAGGCAGGCGATCATCACATAGGCCAGGGCTCGGGATTCACCGCGCCCCGTCGTCAGCAATCGGCGCATCACCCGTCGCGGCCGAAGATAGCTGCGCAGGATATCCTCGGTCACCGCCACGCGATCAGCTCCTGCGGCGCCGCAGCCAGGCCGCCAGCCGGTCGTTGATGTTGGCGGCGAGATCCGCGTCGTCGATCTCCTCGATGGCCTCGGCCAGGAAGGACAGGACCAGCAGGTCCTGCGCCTCGGCCTTCTCGACCCCGCGCGAGCGCAGGTAGAACAGCGCCGTTTCGTCGATCGCGCCGGTGGTCGACCCGTGGGAGCAGACCACGTCATCGGCGTAGATCTCAAGCTCGGGCTTGGCGAGGAACTGACTGTCCTCGTCCAGCAGCAGCGACTGGCTGATCTGATAGCCATCGGTCTTCTGCGCGCCCGCTTTGACCAGAATCTTGCCCTGGAAGACGCCGACCGCGCCGTTGCGCAGCACCTTCTTGAAGACCTGGCGGCTTTCGCAGCGCAGGGCATCGTGGGTCACGAAGATCGTGTCATCGTGGTGGAACGCGCCCGAGGCCCCGTCGCCCAGGGCGGCACCGGCCACGTGGGCCACGCCGTCGTCGCCGGTCATCTCGATGATGCATTCGTTGCGCGTCAGCGCACCGTTCGCCGACAGGGTGAAGGATTTGAACAGGCTCTCGCGACCCAGACGGGCGAAGATGTGGGTCGCCTCGCGCCGCTCGTGGTCGCGGCCCTGGGTGCGGATGTGATGGAATGCGGCCTCGTCGCCAAGGTCGACCTCCAGCACCGAGTTGAAGCGCGCCGCGGCCGGACCGTTCTCCAGCAGAGTAAGCGACGCCCCCTCCTCGACCCGGACCACGGAATGCAACATCGCATCCGCATCAGCGTCGCGGCGCAGATACCTGATCGCGATCGGCTTTTCGACCTTTCCGGTCGCCCGGATCAGCAGACCGTCGGTCGCCCGCGCGGTGTTGATCGCAGCCAGGGGCCGCACGACGGGTTTCTGGCCCCGGGCCTCCAGCACGCCGTAGAGCTCCTGCGCCCAGTGGTCCGAGGTCGCGGCCACATCGGCCAGCCGCTCGATCGTCAGACCCGTGCCTTCCAGCTTGTCCGAGGCGTCGGCATCGAAGGCGCCGTCGACAAAGACCAGGTTCAGGCAATCTGTGCCGCCGAAGAACGGCGCCTCATCATCTTTCAGCAGGGCTGCGGTGCCGGCCTCGGGGGCCGTCAGCGTATCGGGCCGGGTGAAGCGCCAGTACTCGTCCCGGCGGCCGGGCAAGCCGGTCTGCTCAAGCCGGGCCTCGGCGGCTGCGCGTGCGGCCTCAACCCAGCCGCCGCGCGGCGGGCGTGCCAGGGCCGATGCCAGGTCAGGCGCGGCGGGGGTGTTTTTCTGCAACGTCGCGGACATCAGGCGGTGCCCTCCAGCAGGTCCGCGTAACCGTTGTTCTCGACCTCGAGCGCAAGCTCGGGACCGCCGGTCTTGATGATGCGGCCGTCGGCCATGATGTGCACCACGTCGGGTTTGATGTGGTCCAGAAGCCGTTGATAATGCGTGATAACAAGGAACGAACGCCCCTCGTCTCGCAGGGCGTTGACGCCGTCGGCGACCAGCTTCATGGCGTCCACGTCAAGGCCGGAGTCGGTCTCGTCAAGGATGCACATCCGCGGCTCGAGCATGGCCATCTGAAGGATCTCGTTGCGCTTCTTCTCGCCGCCCGAGAAGCCCACGTTGACCGGACGCTTGAGCATGTCGGCGTCGATTTTCAGGCTCTTGGCCTTGGCGCGAACCTCTTTCAGGAAATCGGTCGCGGACATCTCTTCCTGACCGCGCGCCTTGCGCTGAGCGTTCACGGCGGTGCGCAGGAAGGTCATGTTGCCGACGCCGGGGATTTCGACCGGATACTGGAAGGCAAGGAACAGGCCGGCGGCGGCGCGCTCCTCGGGGTCCATCTCCAGGATCTCCTCGCCGTCCAGCTCGGCCGAGCCTTGGGTAACTTCGTAGCCTTCGCGGCCCGACAGAACATAGCTCAGCGTCGACTTGCCCGAGCCGTTGGGCCCCATGATCGCATGCACCTTGCCGGTCTCGACCGTCAGGTTGACGCCCTTGAGGATCTTCTTGTCTTCTTCTTCAAGCTGGACGTGCAGATCGGTGATCTTAAGCATGTGGTCTCATCCTTCGAATTGGGGGGCGCGGCCCGTGGCCTGCCCCTAGTCTTTCCATTGTCCCCGGAGGTTCGCGAGGAAGCTCTGTTTCGCCGTTTCGGCGATATCCTGCAGGTCGCTGTCATCCAGACAGCCCAGCGACTCTCCCATCCGCTTGAGATAGCCGCTGCGGGTCACCAGGCGCTGTGCGACCGCGTTCTTGAACGCCTCACGGCCGCTTGCCGGGTGAAAGATCTTGCCGTGTGTGTCGTCGCGGGCGCGGATGGCGTCCACGAACATGTCGGGATCGGTGGTCAGCACCGTGCCGTCGAACCACTCGGGCGCGTGGTCCTCCAGCGATTCAAGCCGCAGGTCCCCGGCCGCCCCCACATGCGAGAACGAGAAGATCTCGTCATTGGGGAAATGCCGTGGCCGGCAGTCGTTTTCGCTGCGCGCGCGCCGGCATTCCAGCAGGTGGTCCAATGCCCGGCCCGAGAAACGGGTCAACGCAAAGATCGCCCGGCGCAAGTGCAGGCCCTGATCCATGTCCGCCGCGAAAGGATGGTTGCGGGACACCCCCTCGACACCGAACCCCAGCGCATCGGCCTCGACCGTGTCGAACCGCTCGAAGAACCCTTCGGCATGGCCGTTGAACAGAACGTCAGGCTCGATCAGCCAGTATTGGTCGTAATCGGGGCAAGCCTCGCGCAGCGCGAAGTAGAAGTAGTCGCCGCACCGCCAGCCCCAGTCGCGCACCCCGCGCAGGCCCTGCTTTTTCACCCAGGCGCCGGTGATGTCGATCACCTTGAGGTGCAGGTTCAGATCCAGGTTGGCGGGCCGGTCGTGAAAAACCACGGCCAGGTCGTCGCCGAAGATCGGGCGCAGCGTGTCGTAAAGACGCTGCTCGTCCTCGCCCCAACGATGGGTGCGGATGGCGGCGACCTTCCTCATGCGCGGGCCCCGATCATGAAGTTGGTATTGTTCTTGTAGCGCTGGAAACGCTCCAGCACCTCGTAACCCTCGGCGGCGCACCAGCTGTCGAAGGCCTCGTAATTGCGCTTGTCCACCTCGATGAAGATCTTGGGGCGGTGGCGCTGAAGATGGGTTTTGAGCCCTTCGAGAACCTTGATCTCCATCCCCTCGACGTCGATCTTTACCAGATCGAACACCTCGTCGCGCAGCAGCTCGTCGCCGCTTTTGATCGGGATGTCGCCCTGCCCTTCCTTGACCCGTGCGCCGCCCAGGTTGTCATGGCCGGTGCGGATGAAGGCTTGGGCCACCGCGCCGTCCGACAGGCCGATGCCCAGCCGGGACAGGTCGCAGACATGGTCGATCCCGTTCAGGTGGACGTTGGCCTCCAGCAGGCCGATGGCCAGCGGATTGGGTTCGATCAGCACGATGCGCCGCGCATGCATGAACCGCGCCAGGTAGACCGAGTGGTTGCCCACGTTCGCGCCGATATCGCAGAACCGCCCGCCAGTGGGGAAATGGCGGCAGATGATGGCCAGCTCCTCGGGCTCGTAGAAATCACCTCGGGCGTGGTGGCTTTGGATCTCGTCGTCGACATTGGCGATTGCGAAGGCCACGCGCTGACCATGCACGGTCGAGACGGCGACGCGAAAGGGCTCGCTCAGGAAGACGGGGGCGGCGGCCCGCGCCATGGACGCGGACAGGGACGTTTCCCCCGCCGATACGGTGTCTTCCACCGTCACTTGCTTGTCCATCCGCCTGGCCCCTTCTGCATTCGCCGGCTCGTCTGACCGCGCTTTCGCGCCTAGCCTACGCTGCCTTCGAGCGAAATCGCCACAAGCTGCTGCGCTTCCATGGCGAATTCCATCGGCAGTGCCTGAAGAACCTCCTTGCAGAAGCCATTGACCACGAGGGCGACGGCCTCCTCCTCGTCCATGCCGCGCTGACGGCAGTAGAACAGCTGATCGTCGTCCACTTTCGAGGTGGTGGCCTCGTGCTCGACCCGGCTCGAGTTGTTCTTGACCTCGATGTAGGGGACCGTGTGGGCCCCGCATTCGCTGCCGATCAGCAGGCTGTCGCACTGGGTATAGTTGCGGCTGTTCTTGGCCTTGGGGTGCATCGAGACCAGGCCGCGATAGGTGTTCTGGGCATGGCCCGCGCTGATCCCCTTGGAGACGATGCGCGACTTGGTGTTCTTGCCCAGGTGGATCATCTTGGTGCCGGTGTCGGCCTGCTGGTAGTTGTTGGTGATTGCGATGGAGTAGAACTCACCCTGGCTGTCGTCGCCGCGCAGGATGCAGGACGGGTATTTCCAGGTCACGGCAGAGCCGGTTTCCACCTGCGTCCACATGACCTTGGCCCGGTCGCCCCGGCAATCGGCGCGCTTGGTGACGAAGTTGTAGATGCCGCCCTTGCCGTTCTCGTCGCCGGGATACCAGTTCTGGACGGTCGAGTATTTCACCTCGGCGTCTTCCTCGATCACGATCTCGACCACGGCGGCGTGCAGCTGCGCGGTGTCGCGCTGGGGCGCGGTGCAGCCTTCCAGGTAGCTGACGTAAGAGCCCTTGTCGGCGATGATCAGCGTGCGTTCGAACTGACCGGTGTTCTCGGCGTTGATGCGGAAATAGGTCGACAGCTCCATCGGGCAGCGCACACCCGGCGGCACGTAGACGAACGAGCCGTCCGAGAACACGGCCGAGTTCAGCGTCGCATAGAAGTTGTCCGAGGCCGGAACGACCGTGCCCAGGTATTTCTTCACCAGTTCGGGATGCTCACGGATCGCCTCGGAGATCGAGCAGAAGATGACGCCGGCCTTCTTCAGTTCGGCCTGGAAGGTGGTGCCGACCGAGACGCTGTCGAAGACGGCATCGACGGCGACCTTGCGCTCGCCGGCATCCTCGGCGCCCTCGACCCCGGCCAGAAGCATCTGCTCCTTCAGCGGGATGCCCAGCTTTTCATAGGTGGCCAGCAGCTTGGGGTCGACCTCGTCCAGGGACTTGGGCTTTTCCTCCATGCTCTTGGGGCGGGCATAGTAATACTGGTCCTGGAAATCGATCTCGGGATAGTTGACCATCGCCCAGGTCGGCTCTTCCAGCTGGGTCCAGCGCTCGAAGGCCTGCAAACGCCATTCGGTCATCCACTCGGGCTCTTCGTTCTTGTTCGAGATCAGCCGCACGATATCGGGGTTCACGCCCTTGGGGGCGTATTCCATCTCGATTTCCGTGTTCCAGCCGTGCTTGTACTTGCCGGCCATCGACTGGACGGTTTCCACGGTCTCGCGGTCCACGCCTTCGCGAATTTCTGCGTCCAATGCTGCCATGATCCTGTATCCCGTTCTATCCTATGCCGCCCGAGCCCGGAATTTCCGGTGGCTCGACAGCCATGCCTGCGCAAAGCGCAATATGTCTTCTTCACTCGTCGCCGGCCCGATCGAGACCCGCACCGCACTGCCGGCGGCCTCGTCGGGCAGGCCCATCGCGCGCAGCACCCGGCTGGCGCGGACCTTGCCGCTGGAACAGGCCGACCCCGCCGATATCGCGAAGCCCGCCAGGTCCATCTGCATCACCTGCGTCTCCCCCTTCCAGCCCGGCGTGGCGATGCACGAGGTGTTGGGCAGACGCGACGCGGTATTCCCGACAAAAATAGTATCCGAAGCCTCGGCTTCCAATGCCTTCTCGAGAATATCGCGCAGCTGCGCAACCCTTTCCCACACGCCGCGACCCAGATCGGCGACCGAAGCCTCCAGCGCGGCAGCCATTCCGGCGATGCCGATCAGGTTCTCGGTGCCGCCGCGACGGCCCCGTTCCTGACCCCCACCCGCAACCGGGCGGGCCGGGTCCGTGCCGCCCTTGAGCAGCAGGACACCCACGCCCTTGGGCGCGCCCAGCTTGTGCCCCGAGACCAGCCCCGCGCCGATCCCCGACCAGCCGAAGGCGAAAGGCAGCTTGCCCACACCCTGGGTCAGGTCCGACACCGCCAGCCCGTCGGGCAGATCCTGGATCACGCCCGTCTCGCTGTTGGCCCATTGCAGACAGGCCGCCGCAGGATCGGCGGGCGTCACGCGCCCGTCGGGCGCCACGGGCAGCACCGGGTCGATCCGGGCCAGCACCGCGTCATGTTCGATCTCGGCGCCCTTCAGGCCGCGCCCGTCCAGCGCAATCGACGCCGCCTCGGTCGCGCCGGAGGTGAAGATCACCTCCTCAACGTCTGCGCCCAAAGCCGCGGCCACCCGGGCGCGACAGCTTTCCAGCAGCGACTTGGCGGCGCGTCCTTCGGCATGGACCGACGAGGGGTTGCCCAGCACATCCATCGCCTCGCCCATGGCCTGCCGGGCCTCGGGGCGCAGCGGGGCCGTCGCGTTCCAGTCGAGATAGGCGCGCGCGCTCATTCCTCGTCCACCACCGCAAACAGGGTCGGCACCGCCGGACAGGGCGTCAGGTCGTTGCCGACAACATCGCTCAAACGGGTCTGGTGCAGGAATACATAGACATGTGCGCTGAGGCTTTCCCACAGGCGGTTCGCCATCGATTGCTCACGCGAACCCGACAGCCCGCCCGAGGCCCCTGCCCCCGTGTGCATGGCCGAAACCGTCTCGTCCACTGCGCCGAGGATGTCGGCGACGCGGATCTCGGCCGCGGGCCGTGCCAGGCGGTAGCCGCCCCCGGGGCCGCGCACCGACTCGACCAGCCCGGCCCGGCGCAGCTTGACGAAAAGCTGCTCGAGATAGGGCAGCGAAATGTCCTGACGCTTGGAGATCGCGACCAGCGAGGTCAGCTCCCCCTCCGCGCGGGCCGCAAGGTCGGCCAGCGCCACCATTGCATAGCGCCCCTTGGTGCTGAGTTTCATTGCCGCATCCGTTCGATCCGAGTCCCGCCGCCCCATGCCGTGCGCCGCATTGTCATTGACTGCGACAGTCGGGCGCTTTACCTCCCTACCATCCACACATGATCGCGCCGGCCGTGATTTAGAACAGTTCTAAAGTGCCCGACCAAATCCGTCAAGATAAGGCGGGGCACTTGGAAGCATACACAGGAATTAAATGCCCGAGGTTATTTTCCCAGGTCCGGAAGGACGGCTTGAAGGTCGCTACCACGCCCAGAAGGAAAAAGACGCGCCGATCGCGATCATCCTGCATCCGCACCCCCAGTTCGGGGGCACGATGAACAACCGCGTGGTCTACAATCTTCACTATACCTTCCTGAACATGGGCTTCACGGTCCTGCGGTTCAATTTCCGCGGTGTGGGGCGCAGCCAGGGCGAATACGACCAGGGCATCGGCGAGCTGTCGGATGCGGCCTCGGCGCTGGATTACCTGCAGTCGATGAACCAGAACGCCAAGCATTGCTGGGTCGCGGGTTTCTCCTTCGGGGCCTGGATCGGCATGCAGCTTCTGATGCGCCGCCCCGAGATCACGGGCTTCGTGTCGGTCTCGCCGCCCGCCAACATGTACGATTTCTCGTTCCTGGCGCCCTGCCCCTCCTCGGGTCTGGTCATCAACGGCTCGGCCGACCGGGTCGCGCCGCCCGCCGACACCCGCAACCTGGTCGAGAAGCTGCACGACCAGAAGGGCATCACCATCACCCACGAAGAGGTTGAGGGTGCGGGCCATTTCTTCGAGGATCCGCACATGGACGGGATGCTGGAAACCGTGCGCAGCTATGTCTCGCGCCGGCTGACCGAATCCACGCGCTAGGCGAAACCGGGGGGCCGGGCGCGCATCGTCGCGCCCACCCGCACCCCGCCATCAGAAGGCCTGCATCATGTCGCTTCTGAATGAACTTGCCGTCGCCCTGGCCCGGGACGTGTTCGAGCTGTCCCAGCGAACCGGCGACACGACCCTGCCCCAGGACGTGGCGACCTCGCTCGAGTCCTCCTCTTCGACCATGGCCGAGGAGTTCCTGACCTCCATCCGCTACCTGCGGGCCGAGGCCCGCGCGCGCGAGCTACTGGAACAGCGCCGGCACGCGCCCAAGGGCTAACGGCGCGACGGGCGCCTAGTTGCCGCCGGCACCCTTCTGGAAATCACCCATGTCGAGGATCGGAGAGGCCGGGATCTTGCCGGCGTCCAGCAGCGACGCCACCCGCTCGAGCGCGGCGACGATCATCGCCTGCTCCCAATCGGCCAGCTTCTCGAATTCCTTGACGTAGCGGTCGTGCAGCGGGTCAGGCGCACGCTCAAGCGCGTCGCGGCCGGCCTCGGTCACCAGAACGTTGGTCTGGCGCCGGTCCACGGCCGAGCGCTGACGCTCCACCAGGCCCTTGCCGACCAGCCGGTCGACCAGCGTCGTCACCGTCGCCTGCGAGACCGCCAACCGGGACGAGATTTCCTTGGGCGTCGCATGCCCCTTCTCGCCGATGGCCTGCAACACGCGGATCTGCACCGGGGTCAGCCCCGCCGCCCGCGCAAGATCGCGGCCATAAAGCTCGGTCGCGCGCAGGATCTGACGCAGCGCGATCAGGCTAATGTCAGATCTTTTCATATCGTTCGCCCTCTTACGCACCACGCCACCAACCGCGCGAAACTAGCTTGAGCCAGAATGTGCGATCAAGCGCAAATAATACTTCGAATGGGTTATTTGTCGCATCACGAAACAACCCTAGCCTGAATAATCGCGAAACTTCGTTATTCTTAAGGTTTTTAAGGCGCTTTATGATGGTTTTGTGACGGAATACTTAGGTGGTTGAAATTTTGCAAGACTAACTATATTGAATAGCCAAGCCCGAGGCTGCCTGGAGGAAAAGTAGCAGATATGAAGAATTCAAGCGACAGCATCACGTTCCGCAAGCCCACCGCAGAAGATGGCGGCGCAATCTGGGAACTCATCGGCCAGTGCAAGCCGCTGGATGAGAACTCCATGTATTGCAACCTCATCCAGTGCGATCACTTCGCGGACACTTGCGTGCTTGCAGAGCTTGATGGCCAGCTTGCCGGCTGGATCTCCGCCTATCTGCTGCCCCAGGACGACGAGACGCTTTTCGTCTGGCAGGTTGCCGTTGCCGATCACGCCCGTGGGCGCGGTCTTGGCCGGCGCATGCTCAACGCTCTGCTGGATCGCCGCGAATGCCGCGGCGTGCAGCGCGTCCAGACGACCATCACCAAGGACAACGACGCGTCCTGGGGTCTGTTCAACAGCTTCGCCGACCGCCTCGATGCCGACCTGAGCAGCGAGGCCCACTTCAAGCGTGACGCGCATTTCAACGGCGCCCACGCCACCGAGCACATGGTCACCATCGACCTGGCCGAGGTGCAGCCGGCGCTCCGCAGCGCCGCCTGATCCCCATTCCATCGACATTGCGCAGCGCGGGGGCCGCAGGCCCCCATCCTCGCCGCGCGCCCCTTTCATCATTCGGAGGTTCCGACATGACCAATTCGACACAGACCAGCGCCAAGACCAAAGAGATCTTCGCCCGCCGCGAGTCCGAGGCGCGCAGCTATTGCCGCAGCTTCGACACCGTCTTTTCCAAGGCCAAGGGCAGCGTGCTGACCGACACTGACGGCAAGGAGTACATCGACTTCCTCGCCGGCTGTTCCTCGCTGAACTACGGGCATAACGACCCCGACATGCAGGCCGCGCTGATCGAGCATATTCAGGGCGATGGCATCACCCACGCGCTGGACATGTTCACCGACGCCAAGGCCAAGTTCCTGACCGCGTTCGAAGAGATCATCCTCAAGCCGCGCGGCATGGACCACAAGGTGATGATGACCGGCCCCACCGGCGCCAACCCCGTCGAGGCCGCGATCAAGCTGGCCCGCAAGGTCACCGGTCGCCACACGATCATCTCGTTCACCAACGGCTTTCACGGCATGACGATGGGTGCGCTGTCGCTGACCGGCAATGCCGGCAAGCGCGGTGGTGCCGGCGCGCCGCTGGATGGCGTCGCCCGCATGCCCTACGAAGGCGCCTTTGGCCCCGACGTGGACACGCTGGCCCAGATCGAGATGCTGCTCAGCAACCCCTCGTCGGGCATCGACGCGCCCGCCGCCTTCATCGTCGAGCCCGTTCAGGGCGAAGGCGGCCTGAACGCGGCCTCGAAAGAGTGGATGCAGGGCATCGCCCGGCTGGCCCGCGACCACGGCGCCCTGCTGATCGTCGATGACATCCAGGCAGGCTGTGGCCGCACCGGCACCTTCTTCAGCTTCGAGGAGTTCGGCATCGACCCCGACCTCATCACCCAGGCGAAAAGCTTCTCGGGCATGGGCCTTCCCTTTGCCGCGCTGCTGATCAAGCCGCAGCATGACATCTGGAAGCCGGCAGAGCACAACGGCACCTTCCGGGGCAACACCCATGCCTTCGTGACCGCCCGCGTGGCACTGGAAAAGTTCTGGAAGAACGACGCCTTCGAGAAGGACGTTCAAGCCAAGGGCGACCGGCTGGCCGAGGGGCTGGAGCGCATCGCCGCCACCATCCCCGGTGCCACCACCAAGGGTCGAGGCATGTTCCGCGGCATCGACGTCGGCTCGGGCGATCTGGCTGCCGCCATCTGCGGCACCTGCTTCGAAGAGGGCCTCGTGATCGAGACCTCGGGCGCCCATGACGAGGTGGTCAAGGTGCTGGCCCCGCTCAACATCCCCGACGCGCTGCTGGACCGTGGCCTCGACATTCTGGCGGATGCCGTCAAGCGCCACGCCCCCACAATCACCACCATGGCTGCGGAGTAACCCAAATGATCGTTCGCGACTTTCACAAGCTCAAGGACACCGATCGCGCCGTTTCGGATGCACAGTGGACCTCGGTCCGTATGCTGCTGGCCGACGACAAGATGGGTTTTTCCTTTCACATCACCACGCTGGCGGCCGGTTCCGAACACACGTTCCACTACAAGAACCACTTCGAAAGCGTCTACTGCATGTCCGGCAAGGGCTCGATCACCGATCTGGCCACCGGCGAGACGCACCAGATCACGCCCGGCGTCATGTATGCGCTGAACCTGCACGACCACCACACCCTGCGGGCCGAGGAAGAGCTGGTCATGGCCTGCTGCTTCAACCCGCCGGTGACGGGCAAGGAAGTGCATCGGGCCGACGGCTCCTATGCCGCGCCGGAGGAGGTCGAGGGCTGAACCCCCTCCCCCCGACGTCGCCCGCAAGGCGCGGGCCGGTCCCCGGCCCCGCCCAAACAACGCAAGGAATATTCTGACGTGAGCATTCAAGTCCCCAATACGCAAGGCACACATACGGTCGAGAAGATCGGCGGCACGTCCATGAGCCGCTCGCACGAGCTTCTGGACACCCTGTTTCTGGGCGACCGCGAGGATGCGTCGCTCTACAACCGCATTTTCGTGGTCTCGGCCTATGGCGGCATCACGAACCTGCTGCTGGAAAACAAGAAGACCGGAGAGCCGGGCGTCTACGGCCTGTTCTCCAACGCCGAGAACGATCACGGCTGGTCCGAGGCGCTGAGCACCGTCGCCACCGCCATGTGCAAGGCCCATGACGCGGTGCTGGAGCATCCCGGCGACCGGGCCGACGCCCATGACTTCGTCCGCGACCGGATCGAGGGGGCGCGCGGCTGCCTGATCGACCTTCAGCGCCTGTGCTCCTACGGTCATTTCCGCCTGAGCCAGCACATGCTGGTGATCCGCGAACTTCTGTCGGGCCTGGGCGAGGCGCATTCGGCCTTCGTGACCGCGCAGATGCTGCGCCGGGCCGGCGTCAACGCCCGCTGCATCGACCTGAGCGGCTGGCGCGACGAAGGGATCTATACCCTGGACGAACGGATCGAGGCCGGCCTGCGCGATGTCGACGTGACATGCGAGCTTCCGATCGTGACCGGCTACGCCCAGTGTTCCGAAGGTCTGATGCAGGAATTCGACCGCGGCTATTCCGAGGTCACCTTCTCGCGGCTGGCCGCCCTGACCGGTGCCGCCGAGGCCATCATCCACAAGGAATTCCACCTGTCGTCGGCCGATCCCAAGATCGTCGGCGAGAAGGCCGTGCGCAAGTTGGGACACACCAACTACGACGTGGCCGATCAACTGTCGAACATGGGGATGGAGGCGATCCACCCCAAGGCCGCCAAGATCCTGCGCCAGTCGGGCATCCCCTTGCGCGTGACCAACGCGTTCGAGCCCCACGATTCCGGCACGCTCATCGACAACGAGCCGTCGAAAGAGCCGGGCGTCGAGATGGTGACAGGCCTGGGCGTCTACGCCCTGGAGCTTTTCGAGCAGGACATGGTCGGCGTGAAGGGCTACGACACCAAGGTCCTGGACGTGCTGGCACGCCACAAGATCCGCATCGTCGCCAAGTCCTCGAACGCCAACACGATCACCCATTACCTGGATGCGCCCCTCAAGGCCGTCCGCCGGGTGGAGCGGGACCTGTCCGAGATTTATCCCAACGCCACTCTGTCGGCGCGTAACCTGGCGGTGGTCTCGGCCATCGGGCGCAACCTGGCCGACCAGAACGTGCTGTTGAAGGGTCTGACCGCGCTTGACGAGGCCGGTATCGACATGATCGCGGCCCAGCAGACGACCCGCACGGTGGACGTGCAGTTCGTGGTTGCCCGTGATCGCATGACCGACGCGATCGAGGCGCTGCACCGCAAGCTGGTGGCCCGCGCCCGGATGGACGCCCAGAAGGCCAAGCCCGCCGCGGCTGCCTGAGCCGACACCCCCCCTATTGACCGGTTTCAACCGCCTGCCCCCACCGGGGCGGGCGGTTCAGCCATGCGTTGACGTCAGAACGGCATTGCATTGGTTCCGATTGATTGGTGCCCCCGAGCCCTTATATTGCAATGCAGCATGATAAGGAGTTCGATCATGGTTGATGTCACTTCTTCGACCCACAACGCCAAACCCGACAGTGGCTTTCTGGGCTTTTTCACCTCGCTCTTCGCTCGCCGCGATGCAGCGTTCTCCTTCGGCATCCTGTCGGGCCTGACCGCGCATCGGATCTACAAATCCCTCGACGCGAAAAGCGACGCCGAGCTTGCCCGCATGGGCCTCAAGCGGACGGATATTGCGCAGGCCGCCTTCACCCGCGCCTTCCCCGCCTGAGCCAAAGCCGACACGGGCCGCCAGCGCGCGGCCCCGAAGAAACACCGCCCCCGCCATCTGCGCAGGGGCGGTTTTTTCATGTCTGAACGGCCCCGCTGATCGCACCCCGCGGCGTGGGGCCGCTTTCTTCCCTCCAGCGACCAATTTACTCGACATTGGCTGAACCAATCTGATATTGGTTTCAGGAATCGATCCGCGCCCTCGTCGCGCGGTGGCCGGCAGGGTGAAGGGAGCGCCATGACGGAAGATGCCGGAGCCCTCACGCAGTTGCGTGCGTGGCTCGCCAACCAGCAATTGCCAGAGGACAGCCGGCTGCCCGCCGAACGGCAGCTCTGCACCCTTCTTGGCACCTCGCGCAGTGATCTGCGCAAGGCGCTCAGCGTGCTGGAGAAGGAAGGCGTGCTGTGGCGTCAGGTCGGCAAGGGCACCTTCTTCGGCATCCGCCCCGTCGACGAGATGACCTCGATCTCGACGCTGGCCGCCCGCTCCACCCCGTCGGAGGTGATGCGTGCCCGGGTCAAGGTCGAGCCGATGCTCGCCTTCGAGGCCGCGCTCAACGCCACCGCCCAGCAGATCGACGAGCTGCGCCACTGCATGCGCCTGTCGCGCGACGCGGATTCCTGGCGCAAGTACGAGACATGCGACAACCTCTTCCACAAGACCGTGGCCGAGGCGACGGGCAACAAGGTTCTGGTTTCGCTGTTCGATCAGCTCAACCTGGTGCGCCGCGCCGTGGTCTGGGGCCGCGGGCGAAAACGGGCGGAGGGTCCGCCCCCCGATCACCACAGCTATACCGAGCATCAGCGCGTCATCGACGCCATCGCAGAACGGGACGCGCCCCGTGCCCAGGCCGCGATGCTGGCCCATCTGCGCGCGGTCGAGGCCGCGCTGATCCACAACGAGCATGACGCGCCGACGCCGCTGGAGGCGCGCGCCGCGATGCGCCCCGCCACCCTTCCCGGTGCAGGCTCGGGCGCGGAGGCCGCCGAATGATCCCCCGCGCCGCCGCCCCCGCCACAACTACCAACGAGGACCCCGCCTTATGCTGAACCTGTCGCTGGCAACCTGGGATCATGATCGGGTCATGGCCCTGCACGACGGCCGTGTCACGGTGCCGGGTGTCAGCTTCGAAAGCCATGTGGAGCCGACATCCAAGCTGTTCCCCCTGGCCGTGCAGGAAGCCCGCTACGACGTGACCGAGCTGTCGGTCTCCAGCTACGCGCTCCAGGTGTCGCGGGGGGAATGCGAATACACCGCCATCCCCGCCTTCATCAGCCGCGCCTTCCGCCACAGCGGCTTTTTCGGGCGCCGCGGATCGGGCGTGGAAAGCCCCGCGGACTTGGCCGGGCGACGGGTGGGCGTGCCCGAATACCAGATGACCGCTGCCTTGTGGATGCGCGGGATCCTGGCCGACGAATACGGCGTCGACAATTCGGCCATTCACTGGCGCACCGGCGCCCTGGATGCCGGGGTCCGGCGCGAACGGCTGGAACTGGCCCTGCCCCCCGGCATGGTGGTCGAACCCATCACCGAAGGCGACACGTTGCAGGACATGCTGCTGCGGGGCGAGATCGACGGCCTGCTGGCCCCCAAGCCGCCCCGCGCCTTCCTGGATGGAAACCCGGATCTGGTCCGGTTGCTGCCCGACTTTGCCGAGCAGGAGCGCGCCTATCACCAGCGCACGGGGTTCTTCCCGCTGATGCATCTGGTGGCCGTGCGAAAAAGCATCGTTGAGGAACACCCCTGGCTGCCCCGGGCCCTTTACGACGGCTTCGTCGCGGCCCGCGATCTGGCACTCAAGCGCCTCGAGGATGTCTGGCTGGGCAATGCCAACCGCCTGTCCCTGCCCTGGCTGAACGAGACCATGGAGAAGACGCGCGCCGCCATGGGGCCCGATTTCTGGCGCTATGGCTTTGCCGCCAACCGGGCAGAGCTGGACGCCGTCTGTCGTTATTCCTTCGATCAGCATCTCGCCGCCAGACGCCTGGCGCCCGAGGATCTGATCCACCCATCGATGCAGGAGAGCTGATGTCGCCGGAAATGATCCATGCGGGCCTTGGATGGCAAGTGGCGTCGGTGCTGATCGCGGTCAGCTTCGCGGCCTCGTTCATCACTGCCGCCTTCGGCATCGGCGGCGGCGCGGTTATGCTTGCGGTGCTGGCCAGCCTGTTGCCGGCCGCCGCGATCATCCCGGTGCACGGGGTGGTGCAGTTCGGCTCGAACGTGGGGCGCGCGGGCATCATGCTGCGCCATGTCCACTGGGCCACGATGCTGCCCTTTCTGGCCGGCGCCGTGCTTGGGGTGGGCCTTGGCGGCGCGGTGGTGGTGCAGCTGGAGCCGGGGCTGATCCAGCTTGCGGTCGGCGGCTTCATCCTGTGGTCGGTCTATGCGCCACCGCCGGATTTCCTCAGGCGTTCGGCCGCGATCGCGGGGGGTGTGTCGAGCTTTCTGACCATGTTCTTCGGGGGCACCGGCCCCTTCGTGGCGGCCTATGTGCGCGCCCAGAACTTCGGCCGGATGCAGCATGTCGCCACCCACGCGGCGCTGATGACCGCGCAGCACCTGCTGAAATCGCTGGTCTTCGGCTTTCTGGGCTTTGCCTTCGCCGAATGGGCGATCTTCATCGCCATCCTGGTGGCGGTGGGTTTCCTGGGCACCGTGGTCGGCCGGCTGGTGCTCGGCAGGCTGGAGGATGTGGGCTTTCGCCGTATCCTCGGCGTCATACTGACATTGCTTGCGCTGCGGCTGATCTATGCCGGGGCGATGGATCTTTGGGCCGGCGGGGAGGCCGCCCTCTGATCGCGACGACACGAACCAACACCCCGGCCAAGCGCGGCGACCGGGGACACAAGACGAAAACGCGCGAAGACTGGATAAGGGAGGATCCGATGATCCGTAATAAACACATGAACCGCCGAGAGCTTCTGACCCGCGGCGTGGCGACCACCGGCATGGTGATGGCGGCGCCCTCGATCCTGCGGGCCGAAAGCTATCCGTCGCAGAACATCAACGTCTACATCCCCACCCGCGAGGGCGGCGGTGCCGACCGCAACTTCCGCGCCTTCACCAGCGTCTGGAAGGAAAAGCTGGGCGCCGATTTCGAGCCGGGCTTCTACCCCGGCGCCTCGGGCCGTGTGGGTTACGAGGTGTTCATGGGCAAGGCCGAGCCCGACGCCTATAACCTGATCTTCGGCAACATGGGTCCCGAGGTGCTGAACTGGGCGATGAAGGAGCCCAATTTCGACATCAACGACTATGTCTACTTCGGGCGTGTCGATACCGACCCGGGCTGTGCCTTCGTCGGTTCGGAAAGCAAGTTCACCTCGATCGAGGAGATCGTCGAGGAAGGCAAGAAGCGCGTCCTGAACGTCGGCACCAGCCGCATGGCGCACCCCGCCTCCATCGGCATCCTCGCCCTGGGCGAGAAGACGGGCGCACAGTTCAACCTGATCCCCCTGTCGGGTGGCAAGAACACCATCGCCGGTGCCGTCACCGGCGAGGTCGACTTCTCGGTGCTGACCTCGGGCTCGGTCATCGCGGCCGGCGACTCGGTCAAGACCGTCCTGGTCTTCGGCGAGAACCGCGTGGGCGAACAGCTCAACAACGCGCCCTCAATCAACGACCACTACGACATGCAACTGGCCGAGATGCTCTCGTCGCGTGCCTTCGCCATCCACCGCAAGGCCATCGAGGATTTCCCCGAGCGTTACGAGATCCTGAAGAGCACCTTCAAGGAGACCTTCGACGACCCGAAGCTGATGGAGGCCTACGTGGCCGCCAAGGGCACGCCTGAGTACCTCAACTACGGCGGCGAGGAGGAATGCGCCGAGTTCGTCAAGGCGATGCTGGAGCTGGGCGCCAAGTACAAGCCTCTGCTCACCGGCGCCTGATCCCGGGCAGACAGGAGGGCGGCGGCATTCCGTGCCGCCGCCGTCACTTCGCAAACCCGCAGTCCCACGACGAAAGGCCGAAAATGGCGCAGCCGCATCCGAAAAGACACCTTGGAGGGGAATTGGTCATTCCCGTCCTCGCGATCGTCTTTACCCTCTATTTCTTCAGTACCATCCTGAACTCCCCCTGGACCGCGCAGGTCAGCGCCTTCTCGCTGGGCTCCCTGCTGCTGCTGTTCTGCGTGATCTTCGTGGCGAAGACGGTCTATCAGCTTCGCCGGGGCGACGGCACGCTGAGCTTTGGCAACATCGTCTCGCGCGATGACCTGGCGTCGGGACGGGTGGGCCTTTTCCTGGCAACGCTCGGCTTTACGCTGCTGATCGACTACCTGGGCTTCACCCTTACGACATTCCTCTTCCTGCTTGTCAGCATGACCATCCTGGCACGCGGTCGCGGGTTCATGCGGATCACCCTGGTCTCGGCGCTGATGGCGCTGGGGGGCTGGGCAGTGTTCATCCTGGCCTTCGACACGCGCTTTCCGCGCGGCTGGTTCGAGACGACGATGAAGGCGGTGCTTGCAAATGGGTGATACAGCCAACCTTCTCGCCAGCGTCTTTCTGGACACCATCAGCTACTGGTGGGTCATCATCCCGACGATCTTCCTGGGGCTGATCGTCGGCGGCATTCCCGGCTTCTCGGCCGCCAACACCATCATCATCCTGATGCCCCTGACCCTGTCGATGGACCTTCAGACCGGTCTGATCTTCATGGTCTCGCTTTACAGCGCGGCGCGCATGGGCGCCGGCATCCCGGCGATCCTGGTCAATATTCCCGGAACCGCCGGGGCCGCGGCGACACCGCTGGACGGCTATCCCATGACCCGGCAGGGCCGTGGGCAGCAGGCGCTGGCGATCACCTTCGTCTCCTCCTCGCTGGGCGGCCTTCTGACCACAGTGGTGGCGCTTGCGACCATGCCGATCCTGGCCCGCGTGGGCTTTTACATGCACTCGGTCGAGATGATCGTCGTGATGCTCTTCGGCATCTCGCTGATCGCGTCGATCGCGGCGCAGGACATGCTCAAGGGTCTGATCGCGGGCTTCTTCGGTCTGATGATCGGCTCCATCGGGACGGACGTGGTCTATGCTACGCCCCGGGGGACCATGGGCTTTCTGGAACTTTACGACGGCGTGCCGCTGATCCCGGCGCTGGTCGGTCTTTTCGCCGTCTCCGAGGCGTTCATCATCATCGAGAAAAAGGTCATCCTGACCGACGAGGGTCAGGCGGCCATGGCCAACCCGTCGTGGTCGGCCACGTTCGAGGGGGTCAGCATCGCCCTCAAGCGCTGGGTGCACATCGTCTGGACCTCGCTCATCGGCCTGATCATCGGGGTGATCCCCGGCGCCGGCGCCTCGATCGCCAGCTTCGTCGCCTACCAGCAATCGCGCACCTTCTCGAAGACGCCCGAGCTTTACGGCACGGGCCATCCCGAAGGGCTGATCGCCCCCGAAAGCGCCAACAACGGTGTCACCTCGGGCACGCTGGTGCCGCTGCTGGTCCTGGGCATCCCCGGGGGTGCGACGGCCGCGATCATGCTGGTCGTGATGCAGTTCCACGGCGTCAGCTTCGGCCCCTCCCTCTTCGAGAGACAGCCGGAGGTCGGCTATGGCATGTTCATGGCCATGATGGTCAGCTACCTGCTGATGATCCTGACGATCCTGCCGCTCAGCCGCTACATGAGCCGGGTCACCACGGTGCCCACCATCTACCTTGCGCCGATGATCATCAGCTTCACGCTGGTCGGCGCATTCGTGCCCCGCGAATACATGTTCGACATGTTCCTGGCCCTCGCCTTCGGCGTTCTGGGCTACATCGCGCGCCGCACCGGCTACCACGTGGCGGCGATCCTGATCGGCGTCATCCTCGGCCCCCTGCTCGAAACCTATTTCCTGCGGGCGCTGAAGAAATCGCAGGGCGACATGAGCATCCTGTTCTCGTCGAACATCGGCAACGTGCTCTGGGTTCTCCTGGTGCTGTCGCTGGTGCTGCCACCCATCCTGAAACTGAAACGCAAGCGTCGTGACCGGCGTCTTGCAACCCTGAGCGGAGACTACCAATGAGCGCGACGACCACGATGAAACAAGAGGTCGAGTACGAACTCTCGCGCAACATCCGTCGGTTGGGCCGGCTGGAAATCCAGGGCGGCGGCCAGGTCGAGGTGCATGGCAACCTGGTCTTCGTCGGGCACATGAAGCCGCCGATGGGCACGTCGATCATCGACGTGTCCGACCCGGCCAACCCCACGGTGCTTAGCCATATCGAGCCGCCCGACGCCTATTCCCACACCCACAAGGTGCGCGTCTGCGGCAACATCATGATCACCAATGTCGAGCAGGATCGCCGTCACTTCCTGCGCAAGGCCGACAAGATCCCCGCCATTCGCGCCGAAATCGGCGACGGCGCGACCGACGCGCAGATTGCCGAACGGCTGGGCGTGAAGACCGAGGACATCGCCGATCTGGAAGAGGCCAAGGCACGCGGCTACTACGGGGGCGGTTTCCGCGTCTGGGACATCTCGGACCCGCGGGCACCGAAGCTGCTGTCCTATGTGCGCACCCACGGCTTCGGGGTGCACCGTTTCGATATGGACGAGCGCCACGCCTACATCTCGACCGAGATGGAGGGCTATGTCGGAAACATTCTGGTAACCTACGACATCACCGATCCTGCCAACCCGCGCGAAATCTCGCGCTGGCACATGCCCGGCCAGCACGAGGCCGGAGGCGAAAGCCGCGACTGGGAAGGTTATGGCATCCGTCTGCACCACGCCATGCGCTGCGGCGACGAGCTTTGGGCCGCCTGCTGGCACGCGGGCTTCCGGGTGCTGGACGCAAGCGATCTGAACAAGACGCCCAAGGTTCTGGGCAGCTTCGAGTTTCCGCCCGCCATTCCCGAGCCCACCCACACCATCATGCCGATGGAGCAGCGGGTGAACGGGCGCCGCTATGCCCTGTCGATCGACGAGGAGCATGACCACAAGCCCGGCCGTCTGCACGGTTTCCTGTGGGTGATGGACGTGACCGACCTGTCGGACATCAAGGCCGTCGCGGCCTGGGACCTGACCGAGCGGGCAAGCCCCTGGGTCGGCCAGCCCGGCGTGCGGTTCGGCGCACACCAGTATCGCGAAAAGCTGGACGGCAATCTGGTCTATGCCACCTGGTTCGCCGGCGGTCTGCGGGTGCTGGACCTATCCGATCCGCTGTACCCCACCGAGATCGCCCATTTCATCCCCGAGCCCGGCAAGGGCGGCCCCGCGCAATCCAACGACGTGGACGTGGGCGAGGATGGGAGGATCTACCTTTTGGACCGCAACCACGGACTGGACATATTGGAGATGACGACATGAGTGAAGATCTGCTGCCCCACAGCATGGGCGAAGGCGTCGACGTGTCCAAGACCGCCATCGGCATCCGCCGCGTCAGCGCCCGCAACCAGGGCTCCACCCGCAGCGTGATGATGGTGCGCGACCATATCCTTGTGACCGACGAGAAGGAAACCAACACCGGCCCGACTCCGCTGGAGATGACGCTGTCGTCGCTGCTGGGTTGCGAAGGGGTGATCATCAACCGCTGTGCCGAGGCGATGAATTTCGCCTACACCGCGGTCGAGATCGACGCCGACGGCGAAGTCGATCAGCGCGGCTCACGTGGGGTGCAGGGCGTGCGCCCCTATTTCACCAAGGTCGACATGCGCATCCGCGTCCATACACAGGAAACCCAGGACCGGCTGGACCGGCTGGCCCGCAACGTGGAATACCGCTGCCCCGTGATGAACCTCTTCCGCTCGGCCGACGTCGAGCTGAACGTGAGGTGGGAACAGGTCGTGCCATGAGCCTGACCCTTCGCATCAACGGTCGGGATCGCCAGATCGACAGCGATCCCGACACACCGCTGCTGTTCGTCCTGCGCGACGAGCTGAAGCTGAAGGGCGCCAAGCTGGGCTGCGGGCTGGAGCAGTGCGGCGCCTGTTTCGTGCTGGCCGATGGCGAGGCGGTGCCAAGCTGTGTCACCCCCGCCGCCGTCTTCGCCGACAAGCAGGTGGTCACGATCGAGGGTCTGGCAGAGCGTGAGACCGGCGCACGGGTGCAAAGGGCCTTCGTCGATGCTCGTGCCGCCCAATGCGGCTATTGCACCGCCGGCATGGTCGTCGCCGCGACCGCGCTGCTGGAGGCAGAGCCGGGTGCGGACCGTGACCGGGCACGGGTCGCGCTGGAGCGTAACATCTGCCGCTGCGGCAGCCATCCGCGCGTGTTGGACGCCATCGAGAAGGCCGCGAAAACTACATGAACATCCAGGAATATCCCCTTGTTTCGGATTGGCTTCGGCCCGATGGCGATCACTTGGTGATCCGTTCGGGCAAGGTCGAACTGGGCCAGCGGATCACAACCGCCTTGATGCGGATCGTGGCCGAAGAGCTGACGCTGCCCCTCGCGGCCCTGCGGATCGAGCCGGTGCGCACCGGCGTCACGCCTGACGAGGGCGTGACCTCGGGCAGCAACTCGGTGGTCGACTCGGGCGGGACCCTGCGTCTTGCCGCCGCCACCCTGCGCGCCCGCGCCATGGCCCTGGCCGCCGAACGGCTGGCCGAGGGGGTGGCCGACAATGCCCCCGATCTTCGGATCGCCGATGGGCGGATCACGGACCCGGCCAGCGGCCGGCACGTGAACCTGCTGAAGATCCTGGCCGACTGCGGCGACGCGCTGCCGGTCGACCCCGATGCGCCCCCCTTGCCCCTCGCGGACCGCGCACCCGCGCCCTCGGCCCCGCCCCTGGGCCTCGAGGAGATCGTGCGCGGCGCCTATGCCTTTGTTCAGGACCTGGAACGGCCGGGCATGCTTCACGCCCGCGTCATCCGCCCGCCCCGGCGCAATGGCCGGCTGGAAGCCATCGACGCGGAGGCCCGCGCCGCGATGGCCGAGCGCGGGCTTGAGATCGTCCAGGACGGGTCTTTCCTGGCCGTGGCCGGCCCGGCCGAATGGGACGTGATCCGGGGTGCCACCCGCCTTGCGCGGGGATGCTCCTGGACCCCCGGTGCGGATCTGGACGAGGGGGATTACCAGGACCTGCTTCTCAACAACCCCCGAACCTCCGTGCCGGTGGTGGACGGCATGCCCCAGGACGCCCCCGTCCCACCCCCTTTCGAGGCCCCGGATTTCGAGGCGACGTTCACCCGTCCCTACCAGCTTCATGGCGCGATGGGCCCCTCGGCCGCGCTTGCCGAATGGGGCAAGGACGGGCGGCTCGACCTCGTCACCCACAGCCAGGGCATCTACCCCCTGCGCCAGACGATCGCCGAAAGCCTTGGCCTTGAAGAAAATGCGATCACCATCAGCCATGCCCCCGGCCCCGGCTGCTATGGCCACAACGGCGCCGACGACGCGGCCTTCGAGGCCGTGCTGATCGCCCGCGCCCTGCCCGGCCGCCCCGTCCTGCTGAAATGGACCCGCGAGGACGAGCATGGCTGGGAACCCGTCGCCCCGGCGATGGTGGTGCGCATGGCGGCCCGGCTGGAGGGCGACCGCATCGCCGCCTATTCGGCCGAGGCCTACAGCGATACCCACCGCGGCCGCCCTCGTCCGGGTCCCGACCGCGCCGGGCCCCGCCGGCTTCTGGCCAACACCTACCGGGAAGCCCCCGAGGAGCCGTTCGTCGCCACGCCCAACATGACCCGGCACGCGGGCCTGCACCGCAACCTCGATCCGATCTACAAGGTCGGTGAAAAGCGCATGGTCAAGAACCTGGTGCACGACCTGCCGCTGCGCAGCTCGGCCATGCGCTGCCTGGGCGCGGCGGTGAACACCTTCGCCCACGAGGCGTTTCTGGACGAGCTGGCCGAGGCCGCGGGCCAGGATCCGCTGGAATTCCGGCGCGCCCATCTTGAGGATCCCCATGCCCTGGCCGTGCTGGACCGGCTGGCCGAGGCGCTGGCCGACAGCCCGCCTGCCGAGGGCGCGGCCCGGGGCATCGCATATGCTCAGTACAAGAACCGGATGACACGGGTCGCGGCGGCCGTGGACCTGCGCGTCACCGAAGCCGCAGAGCCAGTGCTGGAGCGTATCCTGCTGGTGGCCGACGCGGGCCGCATCGTCGATCCCGAAGGGCTGCGCGAGCAGCTTGAGGGCGGCGCCTTGCAAGGCGCAAGCTGGGCGCTGGTGGAAGAGTTGCACTGGGACCGCGACGGCGTGATTGACCGGGATTGGGACAGCTACCCCGTCCTGCGTTTCCCGCAGGTGCCACGGATGGAGACACTGCTGATCGACCGGCCCGACGCGCCCTCGGTCGGCGCGGGCGAGGCCTCTCCCGGCCCGGTGATCGGCGCCATCGCCAACGCGCTTTACGGAGCCACCGGAATGCGGATGCGGCGGATGCCCTTCACGGCTGACCGCCTGATGTCGATGGCGCTGGCTGAGTAGGCCTCCGGTACCACGCCCAGCCCTGGGTCACGACAGCAAAAGGCCCGCGCGATGGCGCGGGCCTTTTGTCCGTGGAACCTTTGGCCGGGCGCCGCATGGCCGCGCAGGCGCTTGGAGGGGCGCCGCCCGTAGCGCGCCCCCCTCCGCTCAGGGCAGCCTCAGACCACTTTGACCTTCAGCTCGCCCACACCCTCGATCTTGCCGACCATGGTGTCGCCCTTCTTGACCGCGGCCACGCCCGAGGGCGTGCCGGCCAGGATCACGTCGCCCGCCGCCAGTTCGAAATAGTCCGACAGGTAGGAGATCATCTCCGGCACCTTCCAGATCATCTGGTTCAGGTCGCCTTCCTGGCGCAGCTCGTCGTTGACCAGCAGCTCGACACGGCCCTCGGAAGGGTGGCCGATCTTGTCGGCGGGCACCAGCGCGTTGATCGGCGCCGAACGCTCGAACGCCTTGCCGATTTCCCACGGCCGGCCGGCCTTCTTCATCTCGCCCTGAAGATCGCGGCGGGTCATGTCGAGGCTGACGCCGTAGCCCCACACATGGCTCAGCGCGTCCTCGACCTTGATGTTGGTGCCGCCGGATTTCAGCACGACGGCAAGCTCAATCTCGTGGTGCACGTCCTGGCTGTGATCGGGATAGGGAAACTCGCCCGAGGAATCGAGGTTGTTGGGGTTCTTCTGGAAGAAGAACGGGTCCTCGCGGTCCGGATCGTGCCCCATCTCGACGGCATGGGCCGCGTAGTTGCGCCCGATGCAATAGACCCGGCGCACCGGGAAGGTGGCACCGGTGCCTTCGACCGGGATCGTCGGGACGGGCGGCTGCTCGATCACGTATTCGGACATTGCGGGTTCCTTTTCGCTGAATGATGGGCTTGTAATAGGACAGGGGCGCCATAAGATCAATCGCAACCAATCCGATTTTTTCGGATCAATGCGGGAAATCGCCCGTAACAACTGCATTCCGGTGCTTCGGCCCCGGATCAATCCTCTACGCGGAAGGGAATCGAACAGGGTGATTCAACGGCACGACAGGATGGAAGAGGGATCCGCACAGGACCGGCTTCGCCGTTTCATCGAAGGCGGCGGCTATGGCGTGGGCGACCGTCTGCCCCCCGAGCGGCAGCTCATCGCCGAGCTGGGCATGACCCGCACGGCCCTGCGCAAGGGGCTTGAGGCGCTGGAACGCGAAGGGGCGATCTGGCGTCACGTGGGCAAGGGCACATTCGTCGCCGGCGTCGCCTCGGAAGTGGCGGCGATGGAAGATACCGGCGAGGCACAGCCCCCCGCCATCCCCGCGCCTCTGATGGATCTTGGCCGCCAGATCACCCCGCTGCGGATGATGCGCGCACGCCTTTGCATCGAACCCGCGATTGCCCGCGAAGCCGCCGCCAACGCCTCGACCGAGGCAATCACCCGGGTGCGCCTTGCGATGGAACGCGCCAACGCGGCCACCAGCTGGCGCGATTACGAGGCCCAGGACGACCTGTTCCACCGCGCCATCGCCGAGGCCACCGACAACCCGATGCTGCTGGCCGTCTTCGACCAGATGAACCAGGTCCGCCGGGTGGTGATCTGGGGCAATCTCGAACGTGAAAGCGCGCGCCCGGCCCATGACCATTCGAGCTTTGGCGAGCATACGGCCGTCACCAACGCCATCGCAGAGCGCAACCCCGCCGCCGCCTACGAGGAGATGCGGATGCACCTGCGCTCGGTCTCGCGGCGGCTTTTCGACGAGGAATAGGCCCACGCGAGCCCGGCACCCTTCGCGCTTTCGGGTGCCTACGTCCAGGGGCCGCGCCGGGCGCAAGGACGGATTTGCCGGTTCGAATGGCGGCCCCGCGTTGCCGCCCTGCCCCGCTTCGCATACGGTGGGATACAATTACCCATCCCCAGTCAGCCGGAGCCCCGAGTGACCGTTCCCACGTGGCTCCCGCGCCTGAATGCCTTCGTGATCGCCTCAGCCGGCGCCGCGCTCTTCAGCCTGCTGGGCCTGCCCCTGCCCTTCCTCTTCGGCCCCATGTGCGCCTGCCTCTTCGCGGCGCTGGCCGGCGTTCCCATGCGGGGGCTGGGCCAGGTCTCGGTGGCGGCGCGGACGATCCTGGGCGTCGCCGTGGGTGCCTCGCTGACGGTCGCGGTGGTGATGCAGCTGCCGCGAATGCTGCCGACCCTGGCGCTGATCCCCGTCTACATCGCGGTGATCGCGGCGGTGGGCGTGCCCTTCTTCACCCGGCTTTGCGGCTTTGACCGGGTGACGGCCTTTTACGCGGCCATGCCGGGGGGGCTTCAGGACATGGTCATCTTCGGCCAGGAGGCCGGCGGCAACGTCCGCAGCCTGTCGCTGGTTCATGCCACCAGGGTCCTGATCATCATCAGCCTGGTGCCGCTGCTGCTCAACACCATGTTCGACCGCTCCCTCGACCAGCCCATCGGCGCGCCGGCGGCCCAGATCCCCCTGTGGGACCTCGTGCTGATGACACTGGCGGCGCTTGCCGGCTGGAAGATCGGCGAGCGGCTGGGCCTTTTCGGCGCCTCGATCCTGGGGCCGATGTTCGCCACCGCCGCCCTGGCGCTTACCGGGCTGATCACCCACCGCCCGCCGGCCGAGGCGATCCTGGCCGCCCAGTTCTTCATCGGCACCGGCATCGGTGTGCATTACGTCGGCGTGACCTTCGACGAGCTGCGCCGCGTCGTGCTGTCGGCCGTGGCCTTCGTCGCCGTCCTGGCCCTGCTGGCAGCCGCGTTCACCGAAGCACTGGTGCTGCTGGAACTGGCCCCCGCGGTCGACATCTTCCTGGCCTACGCCCCCGGCGGCCAGGCCGAGATGACGGTGCTAGCCATCGTGGCGGGCGCCGACCTGGGCTTTGTCATCGTCCACCATCTGGCACGGATCGTGCTGGTCATCATAGGTGCCCCCCTCGTCGCCAGGGTGGTCCTGAGACGACGGCCAAATGATGCGTCTAGGCGGTGAAAACCGGCTCGGGTCGGTGACACGGCAGGCGGTTCGGATAAGCGGGGGATAATGGCGGAGAGACAGGGATTCGAACCCTGGAGACGGTTTCCCGCCTACACACTTTCCAGGCGTGCGCCTTCGACCACTCGGCCACCTCTCCGTGCTGGGGTCTTTAGCCCCGAACCGACCCTCAAGACAAGGGCCGATATGCGATTTTTCATGTATCCAGGTGGATGTTCACCCGGCGGTTGCGGCGGCCCTTGTTCTCGACCTTGCCGACCCGGATGCCGCCGATCTCGCCCAGGCGCGCGACATGGGTTCCGCCGCAAGGTTGCAGGTCGATCTGGTCGTCCTCCTCGCCGATATGGATCAGCCGCACCCGGCCCGCGCCCGTGGGCGGGCGGACGGACATGGTCTTTACCAGCTCTGGCTGGGCGGCAAGCTCGGCGTCGGTGATCCAGCGTTCGCTGACCGGGTGATCCTGATCGATCAGTTCGTTGAGCGCGGCCTCCAGCCCGTCGCGGTCGGTCTCGCCGTCGGGCATGTCGAAATCCAGCCGCCCTTTCGCGGCGCCGATCGCACCGCCTGTCACCGGCAGCGGGATCAGCACCGAGAGCAGGTGCAGGGCGGTGTGGACCCGCATGTGGCGAAAGCGCCGGTCCCAGTCGAGCCGCTGGACAAGCTCGGTGCCGACGGGCGGCAGGGTGACAGGCTCGGCCGGCACCAGCACGATCCGCCCGTCGGTGCCGCGCACCGCCGTGGCGATCGGAAGTCGCCGCGCGCCCGCGACCAAAAGCGTGCCGCTGTCGCCGGGCTGGCCGCCGCCGGTGGGGTAAAAGAGGCTTTGGTCCAGCACCAGCCCCCCCTCCTCCGTGTGGGCCACGACCGTGCCCGGGGCCTCGGTCAGGTAGGCATCCTCGCGGTAGAGCATCCGGGTCATTGGCTCTTCTCCCCTGCGGGATCGGGCGTGTCGGGCGCGGCCGTCAGGGCCGAGGGGCGGGCGATCTCGTCGGCGACGTCGCTCGACATCTCCCCCTCGGGACGGGCAGTCCCCTCCTCGGGCTTGCTGGCTTGTTCCTCCTCGGCAGGTGGCGCGCCGGCGGGCGCGCCGCCGCCCCCGGGTTGCAGAACCTCGGGGTTGCGCAGCCACACGTCCCGCTGCGCGAAGGGAATCTCGATCCCTTCCTCGGCAAAACGCTTGGCAATGGCGTGGTTCAGCTCGGACTTGGTGGGCAGCAGGAAGTTCACGTCGCGCAGGATGGCGCGGATCTCGAAGTCCATGCTGTCGGCGCCGAAGCCCTGGAACAGGACGCCGGGGCGCGGGTTGGCCAGCACCATTGGATGGGCCTGGACGATCTCTTGCAGGACCTTCTCGACCTTGCGGGTGTCGGTGCCATAGGCCACGCCCACCGGCACGATCACCCGCCCGATCAGATTGCCCAGGGTGTAGTTGGTCACCGTGCCCGAGATCAGGTCGGCGTTGGGCACGATCACGTCCGTGCGGTCGAAGGTCTCGATCCGGGTCGAGCGGACCGAGATCGCCCGCACGTAGCCCATTGTGCCCCCGACCTCGATCCAGTCGCCTTCCGACACCGGCCGCTCGATCAGCAGGATGATCCCGGAGACGAAGTTCGAGACGATGTTCTGAAGGCCGAAGCCGATGCCGACCGACAGGGCGCCGGCGACGATGGCCAGCGACGACAGGTCGATGCCCGCCATGGTGATCGCGACCACGGCGGCCAGGAAGATCCCGACATAGCCGAGACCCGCCACGATGGCGTTGCGCCCGCCCACGTCGATCTTGGTCTTGGGCAGGACCGAGTTGCGGATCGTGCCCTGCACCAGGCGCGTCGCCAGATAACCCAGAACGAAGACGACGACAAAGGTCACGAAATCGGTGGGCGAGATCCGCGTCTCGCCGATCTGGAAACCCTCGCTGAAGCGCGCCCAAAGCTCGGTCAGGTCCGACACGCGCGCGCCCCAGATCAGCGCCGCCACCGGCAACGCGGCCAGCGACAGGGCAAAGCCGATCAGCACCGGGATCAGCGCGTCGCGTGCCCGGTCCTCGCCGCGCACCAGGACGGCGTAAATGTCGACGACCAGCTTTTGCAGCAGGCCCATCAGCGCCAGCAGCCCCAGAGTCAGGATCGTCGGGAACAGCAACGCCGCCGAGAACATGCCAAAGCCCACCGCCGCCAGAAGCGGCGCCAGGATCGAGATGGCGATCACCCCACGCCCCAGCAACGTCAGCAGCCGGTCGCGGTAGGAGGGCTCTTCCTCGGCAGGCTCAGGCCGGGTGCGGTTGGCCAGGATCTGCCCCAGCCGGAACAGCAGCAGCCCGCCCACGACCAACACGCCGAAATTCAGAACAGCGCGGGTCGGCTCGCTATAGTTCTCCGAGGCCGCCAGCGTCGCCAGCACGATCCAGACCGCATAGGTCCACCCCAGCAGTGTCGCGCTCCAACGGCCCTGCCAAGCACGCTCGGGCGTCAGGTCCACCAGCCGCGAACTCAGGTCAGACGACAGGGTCATCCGCCCGATCCAGGTGGCGCCCAGTATCGCCAGCGCCGCAATCGGCAGCACCGACAGCACCGCGTCGCCGCGCAGGCCCACGATCCCCAGCGCATAGACGATGCGCGTCAGCAGATAGATCCCCAGGATCGGCAGCCCCACCTGACCCAGCGACAGTGCGAAGATCGCGACGCTGGTGCCCAGACGCGGTCGGGCCTGCAACCGGGTAATCAGCGTCTCCACCCAGCGGCGCGAGCGCAGGATCAGCAGCGCGCCGATGGCGAAAAAGATCAGGATCCGCGGCAGGTTGTCGTTTGCCTCGCGCTGCTGCGCAGGGCGTCCCCAAGCCGAGGCGACCTCGGACTGGATGGTCATCACTGACTGGGTGATCGCCTCGAGCGCGGGCCCCCAGTGGCGCGGATTGAGCGGTGAGCTGCCAAGTTCCAGCAGCGCGTCGGCTTGGCGTTCACGGACCAGGCGGTCGATCTCGCGGATGATGCCGTCGGCCTGGCGATAGGCTTCCTCGGCGCGGATGCCCGGCGCCTGCGCGGTCGACAGCTGGCTGTTCAGCTCGGCGCGGCGGCGGGCAATCTCGGGCGCCTCGGTCTCGCCTTCCTTGGGCTCGGGGCCCAGCACGTCGATCTGCTGGCGCAGCGTCCGGATGCGGGCAGCGTTGGCGTCCTGCGCGGATTGGAACTGGGCGCGCCAATCGGCGATCTGGGCGCGCAGTTCCTCCAGCGCCACGGTCGAGGCGCGGCCCGCCTGGATCGCTTCTTCGGCGCGGGTGGCGGTGGCCTCCCACCGGGCATAATCGGGCGTATCGGCGGCCTGCGACGGGCTCGGCTCCAAGACCGGCAGAAGGCCCGGCACGGCCGTGCCGGGCACGGGTGTGTCGACGATTGCCCCGTCGGCCGCGGCGGCATCGGCGGCGGCGCCGTCGGCCGGCGCACCCTCAACTGGGGCCGCGACGGGTGCCTCGCTCTGCGGCTGTCCGGCCGTGCTGCCGGATTGCTGCGCCATCGCAGCCCCCGATGACAGCAGCGCCAAAACGAGAAGGATCACCGGCAGGGCCCGGAATGCCCCCCCGGGCACGCACAGGTTTCGCCAACACCCCGCGAACGCGGGGCGCATCGTCGCGCTGACAACACTCATCGGATCACTCTTTCTCGAAAACATCCGGCATCACGACCGGCGCGCGGTCCAGCCACTCGGGCACGGGCAGGCCCTTTTCCTTGAGGAAAGCGGGATTGAACAGCTTGGACTGGTAGCGGGTGCCGTAATCGCACAGCACCGTCACGATCCGGTGGCCCGGCCCCATGTCCCGCGCCATGCGGATGGCGCCCGCGACGTTGATCCCGGACGACCCCCCAAGGCAGAGCCCCTCATCGCGCAGCAGATCGAAGACGACCTGAACCGCCTCGTCGTCGGGCACCTGGTAGGCGTAATCCACCTTCAGCCCCTCGAGGTTGGTGGTGATCCGGCCCTGGCCGATCCCCTCGGTGATCGAGCTGCCCTCGGACTTCAGCTCGCCATCGGTGTAGTAATGGTAAAGCGCGGCCCCCATCGGGTCGGCGATGCCGATCTTCACATCCGCCTTGCGCGCCCGCAGCCCCTCGGCCACCCCCGCCAGCGTGCCGCCCGACCCCACGGCGCAGATGAACCCGTCGACCTGGCCGTCGGTGTCCTCCCAGATCTCGGGTGCTGTGGTTTCCACATGGGCCTGACGGTTGGCGACATTGTCGAACTGGTTGGCCCAGACGGCGCCGTCGGGCTCGGTCTCGGCCAGCCGCGCCGCCAGCCGCTCGGAATAGCGCACGTAGTTGTTGGGATCGCGGTAGGGGGCCGCCGGCACCTGCACCAGCTCGGCGCCCGCCAGGCGGATCATGTCCTTCTTTTCCTCGGACTGGGTCTCGGGGATGACGATCACGGTGCGGAACCCCATCGCCGCCCCCACCAGCGCAAGTCCGATGCCGGTGTTGCCGGCGGTGCCCTCGACGATGGTGCCGCCCGGGCGCAGGGTGCCGCGCGCGATCGCGTCGCGAATGATGTAAAGCGCGGCGCGATCCTTCACCGACTGGCCGGGATTGAGAAACTCGGCCTTGCCCAGGACTTCGCATCCCGTGGCCTCGCTGGCACCGTTGAGGCGGAAAAGCGGCGTGTGGCCAATGGCGTCCGGCAGGTCGCGATAGATCGGCATCGTCAGGCTCCTTTGAACGTGCCCCCCCTGATAGCCGCAGGAGGCGGTGATCTCAAGCGATGGCGCCCCGTGCGGATCGGGGCGTCGGCGGCTCTATGCCCCGCCCGCCCGCAGGCGCTCGCGGTTCGCCGCCAGCCACAGAAGCGAGATTATGAGCGGCGCATTGCGGGTCTGGTCTTCGGCCATCAGCGCCATTGCCTCGTCGAAGGGCAGCACGAAGGTGCGGATATCCTCGCCCTCCGACGCCTCGCCGCCGATGCCGCCCGCCCCATCCGGCAGCTCGGCCAGCCCGATGTAGGAGATGACGTATTCGGTGGTCGTGCCCGTGGCCGGGTAATAGCCTGCGATCCGCTCCAGCGCGCCGATCTCAAGCGACGCCTCCTCGCGCACCTCGCGGCGGGCGGCGGCGGCGGCCTCCTCGCCGGGATCGATGCGCCCCGCCAAGGGCTCGATCGACCACGGATAGGCCTCGCCCCGCAGGTAAAGGCTGCCGCGGAACTGTTCGGCCAGCATCACCCGGTCGCGTGAGGGATCGTAGGGCAGGACCGTCACCGCGTCGGCGGCCACGAAACATTCCCGCTCCATCCAGTCGCAAAGCCCTCCGTCGAACCGGGGATGGCGCAGCTCGGTCGTGCGGGTCTGGAAGAACCCGTCGTGGCTGACCCTGTCGGCGCGAACGTCCACTGCCTCGCGCCCCGGCCCTTCGGCATGGCGCGGACGGCTCCCCTTCCCCGCACGCAGACGCGCCGCGGCGCGCACGAGAATATTGTTGAGCCGCCCGGCCGGATCCCTCTCCGCGTCGCCGTGCAGGCCCCTGCCCCGGCCCGGGTCCAGATCCAGGATCTCCACAGCCGCGTGTTCCATGATCGCCAGCAGGCGCGGCCCCCAGTCATCCGGATCCCAGGCTTCGATGCTTTCACTGTCGCGAAAATATCCCTGCACTCCACCGGGGCCCGCGTCCGTTCCAGGCAGGTCGCACCGCCGGCCGCCCTGGAAGGCCATGAAGCGGTCCAGCCGCGCCAGCGCCTCCGGCGTCAGCGCCCATATCTCGCCCTCGACCGGCTCCCGGTCCCGTCCGCCCGCGACAAGGGACGGGATGGCGCCCGCCGCCGGTCCTTGGGCCAGCGAATGGCCCGGCAGGGACAGCGCGCCCTCAAGGGCGCCGTGCCCGTCCGGGCCCAGAATGCGTGCCAGCAGCGAGGGCGCGCAAAGCGGCCGGTGCAGGAAGACCCGCGCGCTCACTTCCAGCGGCGCCCGACCCAGGCGGCCAGGAAGGCGGCCAGCAGGCCGCCGATCGCCGCCGTCAGCAGGATCTCGAGCGAGAAGATCACCAGCCCCGCCTCCCCCATCAGCTCGAACACCCCGGTCAGTGCATCCTCCACCCCGCGATAGCGTTTCTGCATGCTGCGCTCGATCATCTCGACGATCGAGAAGATCAGCACGCCCCAGAACAGCACCAGCGCCCCGGCGACGATGCCCTGGTTGAAGCGCACCACCCAGCTGTCCTGGGAGCTTCCGGCCCCGCGCCCGCCCAGGGTGAACCACCCGACCAGCAGGCCGATCAGGCTCCAGCCCGGAACGATGTGCGGCGGGCGGTATTCCCGTGGCAGGTTCTCAAGGTAGAGGTCCGCGACCAGTCCGGCCGCGATTGCGAGAATGACGGCGGCAACCAGTCGGGAGGCTGTGGGCATGGGTTCAGGCCGGTCTTGCTATTGCGATCTGTGTCACGTCGCAGTTTCGGCTGTGGAAGGTCGCGGCGCAAGAGGTCAGATACAGATTCCACATCCGCCGGAATCCCTCGTCAAACCCCATCTCGCGGGCCTCGTCCCAGCGGCCGTTGAACCGGTCGTACCACAGGCGCAGGGTGCGGCTGTAGCTTTCGGCAAACTCGACCGAGCCCACGATATCGAGACCGGCGCGCGCCACCTGTTCGCGCAGGGCCGTGGGGCTGGGCAGCATACCGCCCGGGAAGATGTATTTCTGGATGAAATCGACACCCTTGCGATAAACCTCCCAGCGGCGGTCCTGGACGGTGATGATCTGCAGCCCGGCACGCCCGCCCGGTTTCAGCCGCGCCTTCAGCGTGTCGAAATAGACCGGCCAGTATTGCTCTCCCACGGCTTCGAACATCTCGATCGAGGCGATGGCGTCGTAGCTTCCGGTCTCGTCGCGGTAATCGCGCATGACGATCTCGACCTGGTCGGCAAGACCCGCCTGCGCGATGCGGCGGGTGGCATAGTCGTGCTGTTCGCGGCTGATGGTCAGCGCGGTCACCCGCAGCCCCCGCTCCCGCGCGGCGAATTCTGCGAACCCGCCCCAGCCGCAGCCGATTTCCAGCACGTGATCGCCCGGCCCCACCCCCAGCATGTCCAGCAGGTTCGCGTATTTCGCCTGTTGCGCGGTCTCCAGGTCGTCGTTGCCGTCCCGGAAATAGGCCGAGGAATAGGTCATCGACGGGTCCAGCCACAGCCCGTAGAACCCGTTGCCCAGGTCGTAATGGGCCGAGATGTTGCGCCGGGCCTGTTTCCGGCTGTTGCGCCGCAGCCAGAAGCGCCCCCGCTCCCAGGCGCGGATCAGCCCCATGCCGGGGAAGCCGTCGAAAAGGGCGTCGTTGTCCGCGTGCACGAGGTCCATGAACGCCTGAAGGTCGGGCGTGTCCCAGCCGCCCTCGACATAGGCTTCGCAGAACCCCAGGTCCCCGTCGCGGATCAGCCGCGAGAAGACGTCCGCATCCTTGATCCGCAACTCCGCCTCGGGGCCCGGGTTCTGCCCTTCGACCCGGAAACGGCGGCCGTCGGGCAGCACGAAATCCAGTCGCCCGTTGCGCATCTGGCTCGCCACGCGCATGGCCGAGGGAAAGAAGCGGGGAAGGTTTCTTTCGCCGCGGGTCGTATGTCTGACGTCCATATGGGTCCTCATGGGGTTTTCGGGATCATGGCAGATCGGAGAGGTCGGGCAAGGCCCTAGCGCCGGCTGTCGGCATAGGCCGCGAGGGCGCGGTCGCGCCCCTCGGAAAGATCGACAACAGGCGCGGGATAGCCGTCTCTGGGCGACATCGACCATCCGCGCGGAATGGCATCGAAATAGGCCAGCGCATCCGGGTGCGGATCGGCCCGCCCTTCGGCCAGCCAGCGGTTCACATAGGCCCCGTCGGGATCGAAGCGCTTCTGCTGGGTCTCGGGGTTGAAGACGCGGAAATAAGGGGCCGCGTCGGGGCCCGAGCCTGCAACCCATTGCCAGCCCATTGCGTTGGCGGCCGGGTCCCAGTCGACAAGGCAGTCGGCGAACCATTCCTGCCCCAACCGCCAGTCTGTCAGCAGGTGTTTGACCAGGTAGGAGGCCGCGATCATCCGCGCGCGGTTGTGCATGCGGCCGGTCACATACATCTCGCGCATCGCGGCATCGACGAAGGCGATCCCCGTCCGGCCTTGGCTCCAGGCGCGGAACTCGCGGCTGCGGCGATCTGCCGACCAGGCAAAGCCGTCCCACTCGGGCCGCCAGTTGTCGCGCAGCAGGCGCGGCGTGTGAAATGCCAGGTGATAAGCGAACTCGCGCCACGCCAGCTCCTTGCGAAAGGTCTCGGCACCCTTGCCGCGCGGATCGGCCCCGCATGAGGCGTGCCAGCACTGTCGGGGCGAAATCTCGCCCCAGGTCAGGTTCTCGCTGAGGTTCGAGGTGCCCGGGACGGCCGGAAAATCCCGGGCCTCGGCATACTCGCCGACCCGGTGCTCGACAAAGCGGTCCAGCCGTGCCGCCGCCTCCTCCTCCCCCACCCGGACATGGGGGCGCACGACCCGGGCGCCCCGGTCCATGGCGCGGCCCATCTGCCAGTCGTCCAGGCGGTCGGAGGCAGGCCACTTGTCCGGGACCGACAGCTTGCGCACGCCGGAAAGGGGCTGGGCCACCTCAAGCGCGCGCAGGGATTTCCAGTAGGGTGTGAAGACCTTGTAGTGATCGCCCGCGCCGGTGCGGATCGCGTCGGGCTCGTGCAATAGAAAGCCCGCGAAGGAGCGGGTTTCAAAGCCTACGCGCGCGCCCAGATCCTCGACCTCGCGATCGCGCGCCATAGCGTCGGGATCGTAGGCGCGGCTGAACCAAACCTCGCTCGCGCCCGTCTCCTCGACCAGGCGGGCGATCTGGGCCGCCGCCTGCCCCCGGCGCAGGATCAGCCTGCTGCCGATCCCCTCGAGCCGGCGCGCGAAATGCTCCAACGCAAGACCAAGACGCCAGCGCGGGGCGGCGCCGAAACCCTCGACCAGCTCGTCATGAATGAAGACCGGGATCACCGGGCGGCCGGTGCGGGCGCCCTCGTCGGCGGCGGCGCGCAGGGCCGGATGGTCATCCAGCCGCAAGTCGCGGCGGAACCACAGCAGGATCGGGGGCGGGCGGGATGTCTGCGTTGCCATGTGTCGCGCGCCCCTCCCCCGCGTTTTCTTAGGCTGATCTAGGGCGCCTGCGGTCCGGTCAAGGCCCGCCTGCTTCCCCCATGCGAAAGGGCCGCCCAAAGGACGGCCCCCTATCCTTTTTAGCCAAGCCTGATTAGCCGATCCTGGCGGCTCAGGCGCTCCGTTCACTCTGAAGGCCGCGCAGGATGGCGTAGCACATCAGAAGCAGGACGACCGTGAACAGCAACCCGGTCGAGATCACCATCGACTGCAACGCCGCGAGCCCGCCGCCGATCAGCAGCGCGATCGCCACCGCACCCTCGAAGATGCACCAGAACACGCGCTGGGGCATCGGTGCGTCGACCTTGCCGCCGGCGGTGATCGTGTCGATCACCAGGCTGCCGCTGTCCGAGGAGGTGACGAAGAACACCACCACCAGAACGATCCCCACAAAAGAGGTGATCTGCGTCAGGGGAAGCTGGTCCAGCATCTTGAAAAGCTGCAACTCCAGCGCCGCGTCCTGGGCCGCGGTGTAGCCGTCGGCCAGCACCTGATTGATGGCCGCGCCCCCAAAGATCGACATCCACATCACGCAGACGAGGCTGGGGATCAGCAGAACGCTGATGCAGAACTCGCGCACCGTGCGGCCGCGGCTGACGCGGGCGATGAACATGCCGACGAAGGGTGACCAGCTGATCCACCAGGCCCAGTAGAAGGCGGTCCAGCCCTGGCTGAAGTTGACGTCCTCGCGCCCGAAGGGGTTGGAAAGCGCCGGCAGGAATTCGGCATAGGCCAGAAGGCTGTCCCAGAAGAAGGTGACCAGGAACACGGTCGGGCCCGCGATCAGCACGAACAGCGCCAGCAACAGGGCCAGCCCCATGTTGATCTCGCTCAGAACCTTCACGCCCCCATCAAGGCCGCGCAGCACCGAGATCAGCGCAACCGCCGTGATGGCCGAGATCAGGATGACCTCGGTCGTGGTGCCCTTGGGAACGCCGAAAAGCTCGAAGAGGCCGGCATTAGCCTGTGTCGCACCAAAACCCAGCGAAGTCGCAAGACCGAAGAGCGTCGCGAAGACCGCGATGATGTCGATGACATGGCCCCACCAGCCCCAGACACGCTCGCCGAGGATGGGGTAGAAGGCCGAGCGGATGGTCAGGGGCAGGCCCTTGTTGAAGCTGAAAAGCGCCAGCGCCAGCGCCACGACCGAGTAGATGGCCCAAGGGTGCAGCGCCCAGTGGAAGATGGTGGCGGCCATGCCGAGGCGAAGCGATCCGGCCTCGTCGCCGGTGGCGGCACCTAGGGGCGCCCAGTCGCTGCGCAACCCGTTCTCGCCGACGCTGGTCTCGCCCAGGGCGGTCGAGAAATGGGTCAGCGGTTCGGACACGCCATAGAACATCAGGCCGATGCCCATGCCGGCGGCGAACAGCATCGCGAACCAGCCCAGGTAGGTATAATCGGGGGTCGCATCCTCGCCGCCCAACCGGACCGAGCCGTAGGGCGAGACGATGAGGAAAAGCACGAAGAGGACCACCAGGTCCGCCGCCGCGATGAAGAACCAGTCGAATGTCTTGGTGGTAAAGCTGAACATGGCCGAAAAGACCTCGCCCGCCTGATCCGGCAGCGCCAGCGTGTAGAAGACGAAGGCAACGATCGAGATGCCCGAGATCATGAAGACCGGGTTGTGGATGTCGAAGCCGATGGGCCCGACGCTGCCTTCGATATTGTCCTGACCGATCGCGTAATCGGTGTCGATGACATCCGCCGTCCCCTCGGGCGCCGGTATGCCGTGGTTGTCCATATCGGTCATTGCCGCTCCTGTCCTTGGTCGTTCCCGGGCCGAGGCCGCCCCTCCGCACCCGGACCGGACCCGCCCTGCCCCGACGCCGCGTCCCGCCCCGGCCCTCATGGAGGCCGGTATCGTGCGGGGTGGTGTCGATGGCCGGTGTCGCGGGGCCCAGGTCGGGAGCCTCCGGGGATGACCTAGCGCAACCTTTGCAGGAAACAATGCACGGCGGTTCCCCCGGGATCGCGCAAATTGCGCAAATCCGGGGGCCGGGTGACATTCATGGGCGAAGACAATGCCGCAGCCCGCGTGAGCAGGCACAGGGGAAGCAGGCACCCCGATGCGGCGCCCACCCAGACAGTATCAGGCGTTGACGTCGACCACGACGCGACCGCGCACCTGCCCTTTCAGGATGTCGGCGCCAAGACGCGGCAGGTCCGACAATGTGGCCGGCTGAACCATCGCCTCAAGCTTGTCCATCGGCAGGTCGCTGGCGATCCGCTTCCAGGCCCGCAGGCGGTTCTCGTAGGGCTGCATCACGCTGTCGATGCCCAGCAGGTTGACGCCCCGCAGCAGGAAGGGAATGACCGTCGCCGGCAGGTTCGCCCCGCCCGCAAGCCCGACCGCCGCGACCGAAGAGCCGTACTTCATCTGCCCCAGCACGCGCGCCAGCATGGCGCCGCCCACCGCGTCGACACAGCCCGACCAGGTCTCGCCCTCCAGCGGGCGCTTGACCGTCTCGGCCAGCTCCTCGCGGGCGACGATGCGGCTTGCGCCCAGTTCCTTCAGGTAGCTTTCCTGCTCGGGGCGGCCGGTGACACCGGCAACCTCGTAGCCCAGATTGGCCAGGATCGCCGTTGCGACAGACCCCACGCCGCCGGCCGCGCCGGTGACCAGAACCGGCCCATTGCCGGGAACCAGGCCGTGATCCTCAAGCGCGTTGACCGCAAGCATGGCGGTGAAACCGGCAGTGCCCACGGCCATGGCGCGGCGGGTGTCCAGCCCCTCGGGCAGCGGCACCAGCCAGTCGGCGCGCACGCGGGCCTTCTGGGCGTAGCCGCCCCAATGGGCCTCGCCCACCCGCCAGCCGGTCAGCACGACCTTGTCACCGGGCTTGTAGCGCGGATCGTCCGACGCCTCGACCGTGCCGGCAAAATCGATGCCCGGCACGTGGGGATAGTTGCGCACAAGGCCGCCACCGGGACCGATGCAAAGACCGTCCTTGTAGTTGACCGTCGAATATTCGACCGCGACCGTCACGTCGCCGTCAGGCAGGCGGTCGGTGTCGATCTGCTGGACCGAGACGCTTGTCTTGCCCTCGTCGTCCTTTTCAACCACCAGCGCGTTGAAGCTCATCGCGGGCCTCCTTTTCCTGTTGTCTTGTTGTCTATCTGAAAAACCGTTCGCGGACCGTGGCCTCTTTTGCCCCATCGGGCGTGTGGACCACAAGCACGGTTCCCGGCTCCCAGTGGCCCTTCTCGATCATGGCGATGGCGACGTTTGTGTCGAACTCGGGCGACCAGCTGGCCGAGCTGACGCGGCCAGCATGCTCGCCGTCACGGGTCGTGACCGGCCAGAATGCCCGCAGCGGCGGCACCCGGTCGCCCGGCATGGTGATGCAGCGCACCTGCCGGTCCGGCCCCTTCTCGCGGGCCTCCAGCAGTGCGTCGCGCCCGATGCAGGACACCTGTTCGGGCGCGCAGTAACGGCCCAGCCCCGCCTCGTAAGGCGTGTGTTCCGACGTCATGTCGCTGCCATAGCTCAGCAGGCCCGATTCCACCCGTTCGATCAGGTTCGGACAGCCTGCCCGCACCTCCAGGTCGGTGCCCAGGTCGAAGAGCGCGTCCCACAGGGGCATCGCGTTTTCCCAGCCCTCAACATAGACCTCGAAGCCGCCCTGCTTGGACCAGCCGGAGCGGGTGATCACATGCTCACGCCCGTCGAACCGGCCCCGGGTGGTGCCGAAGGGGCGCATCTCGCGGATGCCGTCCCCGAAGATCCGCGCCATCAACTCGGTGGCCTTGGGGCCCTGCACGGCCAGCGGGTTCACGTCCGGCTCGGATATGACCACGTCGAGGCCATGGCCCAGGGCCAGCCCCTTGGCCCAGAGCAGCACGTCGCTGTCGGCGATCGAGAACCACCAGCAATCGTCATCGACCTTGATCGCGATGGGATCGTTCAGAAGCCGCCCCCGGTCATCGACAAGCGGGGCATAGGCGCAGGAGCCTGGGCGCAGTGCCGAAAGGTCGCGCGGCGTCATCATCTGGGCCAGCGCGCCCGCATCCGGGCCGCGAAGCTGGACCTGCCGCTGTGCTGCGACATCCCAGACCTGAACATGGGTTTTCAGGTGGGCGCAGTCGGCCTCGAAACTCTCGAAGCAGACGGGCAGGCGCATGTGGTTGTAAACGCTGTAGATGCTGGCGCCGGCGGCATCGACGGCCTCGGAGTATGGGGTCGGGCGAAGCCGGGGGGCCAGGGCGAATCTGGGCAGTGCCTGCATGGGTCGCATCCTTGTGCAGTGAAGGGCGTGTGCGATGACGGCTTGTGCGGTTGCGGGCCTGTTTTATGACGGGCTTATGTGGTGGGGGGGCGCCCGGTCTACGGGCGGCCCCTGTCGTTTCCCCGGGCCTTAGCGCCGGCCGGGACCGGACCAGTCGATGGCACAGACCTCGGCGGACTTGCCCTCGAAATCCCACACGCGGCCATGATCGCGCAGCTTGGAGCGCAGCCCCCGGGCCGCCTTGATGTCGGGCCCCATCCAATAGGCCGAGTTGCGGATCATCACCGGCTCGTCAGGGTTGGCCCCTTCCAGAAGCTCGATCTCGCCCTGGATCCGGCGGTCGATGGTCAGACCATAGCGGTTGCCCTGGCGGGTGATCTCAACGGGCGCGGTCGTGACGTCGATGATGGTCGAGACGAGGTAGGTGAACAGCCCGGTGGTGCCACCGGCGGCCCCCGAGAAGATCGCCCCGATGCCGGCCTGCGCCGCCTCGGACGCGCGATCGTCGATGTAGAGGGCGACGCGCCAGTTGCCCTCGGCCATGCGGCCCGGGATCTCGACCATGAGGCCGATGTTCAGCCCCGACAGATCCTCATCCCCATAGCTTCCCTCGTCGATGGCGACGGCCATCCAGGTGTGGCAATGGCCCTCGGTGGGCGGGTGCTTGCCCAGCGAGACGACGCAGGGGCAGAAGACCTCGCACGAGCAGTTGAGAAACAGCTCGCCCTTGATATTCCAGTTGGGCTTGGCGTCCGGTGCGGCCTTGGCTGTCTGGTTCATCTTCCTATCCTTCCTGAGTGTTCCCTGCCCCGCGCCCTCAGGCAAAGGGCCCGATTCCAAGTTGTCCCGCCGCCACCAGCAGCCCGGCCGCGATCAGCACCGCGCCGCCCGGTCGCATCAGGCGATGGCCAAGCTCCGGCAGTTTCTCCAGCACCATGAAGACAGTGGCGAGGCCCATCCACAACAGGCTCATCGTGCCTCCGACAAAGCCCAGGGCCATGAAGCCCCAGCAACAGCCGCAGCAAAAGGCGCCCAGCCGGATGCCGTGGCGCAGCCCGCCCATGGTCGAGGGGTCCCAGTCGGTCAGCAGCAGGCCCAGCGGAGAATGACAGCGGGCGTGGCAGCCGCGCTTGATCGCGGTGAACTGGTAGGCGCCGGTCACCAGCAGCAAGGCCGCGGCGACCCAGCCCGACACCGCCATGCCGCGGCCGTCCAGCACCCCGGCCTCCCGCAGCCAAAGCTGCGCCGCCGCGATGCCCGCCGCGAAGACAAGCCAAACCATGAAATAGCCCGCCATGAGGCCCAGCCAGCCGCCGCGCGTGCCCCCGGCCGAGCGCATGAGATCCTCATAGACCTGTAGCGCCGGCACCAAAGTCGGCAGCATCATCGCCGCCATCATCAGGGTCCACATCCAGAAAAGCGTGGCGAAATCGGCGCCGCCCATCATGTTCATGCCCGAGGGGCGGCCAACCAGGTCGACCCCGGCCATGCCGGTCATGCGATAGAGCGCGAACCACGCGGCAAGAATGGCGGCGAAGAACGCCAACCACAGCAGCGATCTGGTGACCTGGACCATGGCGCCTCTCCCTTTTGCCGCGGACCCTCCCGTCGCGGCTGAATCGGCCGTAACAGAGTTGTGAGGACCGGGCAAACCCGACGCGCTTGGACGTGGCGTCCCGAACCGTATCCCGGCACCTGTTGAGGGGTGATTTTTGCCGCGTTTGCCGGTGCTTGCAGCAAACGCAATCTTTCGCACCCCCGCCCCCACCGCCCTTGCAACCGGGGCCACGGCGCTTATATTGGAACTGTCCTTCGGGACTATGGACATAAACGCGCTCGTAATAAGCGGATCGGACCCGGGGGCGGTACCCGGCGGCTCCACCATATATCCTTCATTTGGGGATCTTGGGGCCGAAACAGGATCGACGAACGTCTAAAGGGGTTTGCTTTGTCCCGGTGAGATACCACCGTTATCGGTTCACATAAGCTAGTTGCAAATGACAACAAAGCTCCGGTCGCGCTCGCAGCGTAAGCTGTGCGCAAGATCGAAATCTAAGCCCTTGCGCCTAGCAGCGTAAGGCGGGGTTCGCAGGCACCTGGCAACAGAAGCCTGCACTTAATTCCCCTCATCTTTCGAGTTGCTTGGCCAGCTTCCGGCCCTGCGCGCAAAGCCCTGATTGCGACCTTCCGCGACCCGACTCTGCGGGCCTCGTCCAGGGCGGCCCCGTGCCCTGCCGCAACGCCATTGCGGAATTGCGTGAAACCGCGGTGCCCGCCCCCATGCCCCCCCTTTCAATCCGATCCGAATCCCCTATGGTTGGGGGGCAATCAACGGGATACGGCATGTCTGGCAGCATCGAATACGGCAACCTCATGCACCGCGCCATGCGCCGGCTCATTTCGGACGTCCTTGAGGATGTGTCCGAGAATGGTCTTCCCGGGGATCACCATTTCTTCATCACCTACGAGACGACGCATCCCGACGTGGGAATGCCCGACTGGCTCAAGGCCCGCTACCCCGAGCAGATCATGATCGTGATCCAGCACTGGTTCGAAGACCTGATCGTCGACGAGAACGGGTTTCAGATCACGCTGAACTTCGGCGACGCGCCGGTGCCACTTTACGTCCCGTTCGACGCGCTTCAAACCTTTGTCGATCCCTCCGTCGAATTCGGGCTGCGCTTCGAATCCCAGGACAGCGACGAGGATGAGCACAGCTCGCCCATCCATATCGTCGACGATCTCGACGACGAGGAGCCCTCCGATTCCGACGCCGATGCGCCCGCCGCGCAGGCCGGCGAGTCGGCTTCCGGCGGCAAGGGCAAACCGGCCGAGGAAAAAGCTGCGGCCGCGCCGGCGAAGCGTGACGCCGAAGTGGTCAGCCTGGACAGTTTCCGCAAATAATATCAGAACGTTGCGCAGCGTTGCAACGATGGTGAATTAATCACTTCCCGCGCACGGGCAAGATTGCCCTTCGCCCCGGCCATGGCGTATGACTCCCTCACATCGCGCGAAGGAGAGCCCCATGAACACCCGCACAGAAACCGACAGCTTCGGCCCGTTGGAGGTTCCCTCGGACAAGTACTGGGGCGCCCAGACCCAGCGGTCGCTGATGAACTTTCCCATCGGCTGGGAGCGTCAGCCGATCGCCATCGTGCGGGCCCTCGGCGTCATCAAGAAGGCCTGCGCCCAGGCCAACGCCGCAAGCGGCAAGCTGCCGGCCGAACTGGGCCAGGCCATCGCCGACGCCGCCCAGGAGGTGGTCGACGGCAAGCTGGACGACAACTTCCCCCTGGTCGTGTGGCAAACCGGCTCGGGCACCCAGTCGAACATGAACGCCAACGAGGTCATCGCCAACCGCGCCATCGAGATGCTGGGCGGCACCATCGGATCCAAGGACCCGGTGCACCCCAACGACCACGTCAACATGGGCCAATCGTCCAACGACACCTTCCCCACGGCGATGCATGTAGCCACCGCCATGACCGCCCGCGACGTGCTGTTGCCGGGCCTTGAGAAGCTGCACGCAGCCCTTCAGGCCAAGGCCACTGCCTTCCAGGACATCATCAAGATCGGCCGAACCCACACGATGGATGCGACCCCTCTGACCTTGGGTCAGGAATTTTCGGGCTATACCCACCAGGTCGCCATGGGGATCGAGCGGATCAAGGGCGCGCTGCCCCGCATCAACGAACTGGCCCAGGGCGGCACCGCCGTCGGCACCGGCCTCAACACGGTCGAGGGCTGGGACGTGACCGTCGCCGCCAACATGGCCGAGATCACCGGCCTGCCCTTCGTCACCGCCCCCAACAAGTTCGAGGCGCTGGCCGCCCATGACGCGATGGTCGAGATGTCGGGCGCGCTGAAGACCGTGGCCGCCAGCCTTTTCAAAATCGCCAACGACATCCGGCTGCTGGGCTCGGGCCCGCGTTGCGGTCTGGGCGAGCTGATGCTGCCCGAGAACGAGCCCGGCTCGTCGATCATGCCGGGCAAGGTGAACCCCACCCAGGCCGAGGCCCTGACCCAGGTCTGTGCCCATGTCTTCGGCAACGACGCCGCGGTCGGTTTCGCCGGCAGCCAGGGCCATTTCGAACTTAATGTATATAAGCCAATGATGGCCTATAACGTCCTGCAATCAATGCAACTTCTTGGCGATGCGGCGGTGGCGTTCACCGACAATTGCGTCTCGGGGATCGAGGCCAACCGCGAACGGATCGACAAGCTGATGCGCGAGTCGCTGATGCTGGTGACGGCCCTTGCCCCCCAGATCGGCTATGACAACGCCACCACGGTCGCCAAGACCGCCCACAAGAACGGCACCACCCTGCGTGAAGAGGCGATCAACCTCGGCTTCGTCGATGGTGAGACTTTCGACCGCGTGGTGCGCCCGGAACAGATGATCGGACCCAAATCCAAATGAACGACGTGGTGAACCTGCGCACCGTCCGCAAACAGAAGACCCGGGAAGAACACCGCCAGGTCGCGGCACAGAACGCCATCAACAGCGGTCTGTCCAAGGCCCAGCGGATCCTGGCCGCCAGCCGCTCGGATGTGGCCCGGCGCAAGCTGGACGAGCACAAGCTGACGGGAATGGAAGAAGAATGAACGCGCGGCCCCGGAAACACTCTCTGACGCTCCGGGGCCACCGCACGTCGGTCACCCTGGAGAAGGAGTTCTGGGACGCCTTCCGCGCCGCCGCCGCAAGGCGGGACATGGCCATCAACGAACTTGCCGCCCGCATCGACGAGGAGCGGGGCACCGATTGCGGCCTCGCGACGGCGATCCGGCTTTTCATCCTGCGCGAATTGACCGAAGCCGCGCGCGCGGCCGAAGAAGGCGCGGCCCCCGACGGCCCCGAGGATGCTCAACCCTCCGACGAGTGATCCCGCGCCCGCACCCGCAACCAGATCCCGTCCCGGCCCCGCACGGTCAGGTGCGCCACGGGCATCGCCGGGCGCCCCTCCACCAGCTCGAAGTGATAGGCCTGCACCAGGCGTGCCAGAATCAGCACCCCCTCGATCATCGCGAAACCCGCACCCGTGCAAACCCGCGCGCCCGTCGAGAACGGGATGAACGCATCCCGCTGGCAGGCACGGCCGTTTTCGGTGTGCCAGCGGTCGGGGTCGAAGACATCGGGCCGGTCCCACAGGCGGGTGTGTCGATGCAGGTGCCAGGGCGACAGGACGATCTGACTGCCGGGGTCGATCCGCCGGTCCCGGAACCGTTCAGGGCAGCGAGTCTCGCGCACCATCATCGGCACCGGGGGATAAAGACGCAGCGCCTCGCGGAAGACATCGCGGGTGAACTTCGCCTTGGAAATATCTGAGAAGTCAGGGGTATCGTCGCCCCAAAGCGCATCAGACTCCGCCCGCACGCGGGCCTGCGCCCCCTGATCCATGGCTAGCAGGTAAAGCGCCCAGGCCAGCGCCGAGGCGCTTGTCTCGTGCCCGGCCAGGAAGAAGATCGCGACCTGGTCGACCATCTCGGCGGGGGTGAACCGCTCCCCGGTCAGGGGGTCTTCGGTCGTCATGATCTTGGTCGCCAGGTCATCGGGCGCCGTGCCCGCCTCGATCGCCTGCATGCGGTCGCGGGTCAGCCCCGTGATAAGCTGCCGGATCGAACGCGCGGTGCGCCGGGTGTCGCGGCGAAAGAGACGCGGCATCCAGCGCGGCAGCGGCACGAAGGCTGCCAGGTTCAAGATTGGCTGGGTCCGCTGGTAGGCGCGGAATTCATGAAAGACTCGGCGCGCGACCTCATCCTCAATCGGGATTGAGAAAAGGGTGCGAAAGATGACGTCGGCGGCGGCAAAGCTGGTGATCTCCTCGATCTCCAGCTCCCCGTTCGCCGTCTCGGCCTCGCCTGCCGCCTGACCCAGGCGCGTCACCGCCGCCTCGGTCGCGGCCAGCATGGCGGGAAACACCTCGCGCAGGCGCCCCCCCTCGAAGGCCGGGTCGATGATCCGGCGCTGGCGTTTCCATTCCTCCCCGTTGGTCAGGAAGACCGAGCGGCCCAGAAGCGGACGCAACCCCTCGCCCACCCGGTCGGATTTCGGGAAGTCATCGGGGCGCTCCTTCAGGACGCGGGCCACCAGCTCGGGCTCGTTCACAAGGTAAGAGCGGAAGAAGGGCGTGCGGAACGCGGCCATCCAGGCGCCGTAAAGGCGGGCGGGCTGGGCCGACAGGATGTCCCGACGAAAGAGCCGCGCATAGGTCAGCAGGCCCACACGGTCCTTGCGCGCCGGCGGCTTCGGCGGCAGTGGCCGATCGTCCTTCCCGGGGCCGGCGGCGGGACCGCTCATGCCGCAACGCTGCGGTAGGGGGAGAGCGGGCGGGCGATGCGGCTCGGTGTGGCCGCCCGCCCTGCGAAACGCGCGCCCAGGGTGCGCGGTCCTGCCGTTATCGCGAAGTAATCATAATCGCGCACCCGGTCGAAGGCGCAAAGATACTGGAAATGCAGCCGGAAGAAGCGCCAGCGCAGGGCCTTCCACCGCTCGGGCGAGAGGGTCAGGGTGAAGGCCGCCGTCAGCACCAGCGGCCAGCGCTGGCGCGGGGTGGCCACGCCACTGACCGCCACGGGATCGCAAAGGGCAAAGGCACAGCCGTCGCCCGGTGCCGTGACATCGACCCAAGGCACCTGGTCCTGCTCGGACAGGTAGCGCAGGTCGGCGCGCAGCCGGTCGGCCGCCGGCAGAAAGCTGACCATCGGCACCACCTGCCCCAACGACAGGAAAGAGAGCGCCGGCGCCCCCTCGGGAAGCGGCCCGTCCCGCAAGAGGTCGGCCAGGATCGACACGCCCAGATGCGCGCCCGAGGAATGGCCCACAACCAGCACCTCGTCGAGATCCTCGTCAAGGGCGGCGCGGATCACGGCCGTGAACTCGGTCATCCGCCCCTCGAGAAGTGGCGGGTTGGCGCCCCGGTGGGCCGCCGAATAGGCATAGTCATGCATCAGGTAATAGGCGAAGACCTTGTTGTCGTGGCGTTTGAACCAGCCAAGGATCGGCGGCACCACGACCAGCGCGGCCCAGCCAAGCCAGCCCAACCCCTCGGGCAAAAACCGCGCCAAAAGCAATCCCAGACCCGCCGCGACGGCCAGCGCCACCAGCAGTTGCACCACCAGGAAAAGGACCGGGTAAAGGGCGGCGATCACCGGCCCCTTGCGCATGCGGAAGAGCCGCCAGAGCGCGCCACTGCCGATGTAAAGCCACGCGGTCCGCAGCATCAGCAGATAGGTGCGCAGGATGCCGGGGTCCATCGACTCGCGCACCAGATCGGACCAGACCAGCACCTCGAAATCCGAACGGGTCTTCTCCCCCTCGATTACGGCTTCGACCCGCCAGCCATAGCGCCCCTCACGCCCGCCGGGGCTGAGCGCGATCTCGTGGCCCGAGATCGCCGTCTGGCGCGCGGATTCCTTGCGGTACAGCTCGCGGTAGCGGCGGGGATGGAACGGGTCGTAGCCGGGGATGTAGAACACCCGCCGGCGCCGGACCGGGCCTTTGTCGTCCATTCTCGGGTCCTTGTGGCGCGGGCCCCACGGGCGCCGCTGAATTCGGGGACAGGATAACGGCGCAATGCGACATTCCCATGGGGATTTTCGGCCCCAACCCGGATTATCGCCAGCTGCGGACAATCCGCCCCACGGGCTGGCATTCTATGGACAAGCCGGCCGCTTCGGAATAGCTCAATAGGCATGGAATGGACGCAGGAACTGGACGCGCGCGGGCTGCTCTGCCCGCTTCCCGTGCTCAAGGCGCGCAAGCGCCTGGGCGCGCTGGCCCCCGGCGACGTGCTGAAGATGGTCGCAGACGATCCCGCCGCCATCGTCGACGTGCCCCATTTCTGCGCCGAGGCCGGCCATGAGCTGGTCGCGACCGAGGAGGAGGGCGCCGCCCGCGCCTACCTGATCCGCAAGGGCGGCTGAGGCCCCGACTTCCCAAATTTTCGCATTTCGACGCGGGGCGTGATTGTGCCCTGTCCTTCGGGCCTTGCCCGTGCGACCGCTTCCCGTCACCGAAACGAAAAATGGCGCCGGATCGCTCCGGCGCCATTTCGATTTCTGTCCGTGGGCCGGATCAGCGACCCAGCGACCACCAGCCGCGCCGTTTGGGACGGTCGGAGGCGGGCTCGGCCGTTTCTTCGACCTTCTCGTCGGCCACGGCGACGGCGCCGGTCTCGGTCGCGTCCTCGTGCGAGATCTCGGGCTCGGCCCGCGTGTCCTCGCCTGTCACCGCCTCGGCCGAGGCCATGGCGGCTGCCGCAGGCTCGGTGCCCGGGGTCATGGGTGCCGCGGCCTCTGCGGGCACGGGTTCGGGCGTGTCGACCGGGGTCGCGGGTTCGACAGCATCGGCCTTGGGCTTGGCGCGGCTGCGGCGGGTCCGCGGCTTGGGCGCGGGCTTCTCGGCCGCATCCTCTACCACTTTCTCGACCACCTCGGGAAGTTCGGCGGCACCTTCGGCATCCGTCTTCTTCTTGCGGGGTGCCCGCTTGCGCGGGGCGCGCTTGGGCTTCTCGGCCTCATCCGCAGCGGCCTCGGGGGCTTCTGCGTCGGCCTTGGCGCTGTCGCCCTGGGCGGCTTCGGCCTCGGCGGCTTCGGTGCCCTCGGTCTCGGACTTGCGGCGGCGCGGGGCGCGGGTGCGCTTCTTGCGCGGGGCCTCTTCGGCGTCGGCTGCCTCGGCCGTGGCCTCGGCGTCCTGCCCCTCGCGGGCCTCGGCGGTCACGGCCTCACCGGCGCGGGACTGCTCGGGGTCGGCGTCGGTGGTGGCGGCCAGGGGCGCGTCGCCCTCTGCCCCGTCTGAGTCGTCGCTCTCGCGGCTGCGCTCCTCACCGGACTGATCGCCATTCTCGAAGCCCTGCTCGTCGCTGCGGCCACCCCGACGACGCCGACGGCGACGCCGGCGCTTCTTGGGCTGACCCTCGTCATCACCAGACTCGGCGCCACGGTTCTCGGCCTCGGAGCTCTCGGTCGCGGCCTCGGCGGCGTCCTCCTCGATCTCGTCCTCCTCGATGGCGTCGGGCATGTCGGACATGTCGATCGACACCACCGGCGAGGGCACCTCGGCCACGACGCGGGTCGCGGTCTTGAACTTCTCGATCGAGAAATCGGGGCTGATCAGGAAAGGATCGGCCTCGACCCGGATCGACAGGCCGTAGCGCCCTTCGATGCTGGCGACGTGCTCGCGCTTCTGGTTCATCAGGAAGTTGACGATACCGATCGGCGCCTTCAGCAGCACCTCGCGCGAGCGGCGGCGCACGCCCTCTTCCTCAAGCTGGCGCAGGATCGACAACGCAAGGCTGTCGTCCGAGCGGATCAGGCCGGTGCCGTGGCACGAGGGACAGGGCTGTGTCGTGGCCTCGATCATGCCGGGGCGCAGACGCTGGCGCGACATCTCCATCAGGCCAAAGCCCGAGATGCGGCCGACCTGAATGCGGGCCCGGTCGGTTTTCAGCTTGTCCTTGAAGCGCTTCTCGACGGCGGCGTTGTTCTTGCGCTCGTCCATGTCGATGAAGTCGATCACGATCAGGCCGGCAAGGTCGCGCAGACGCAGCTGGCGGGCCACTTCCTCGGCGGCCTCCAGGTTGGTCTTGAGCGCGGTCTCCTCGATGGAGCCTTCCTTGGTGGCCCGGCCCGAGTTGACGTCGATGGCGACCAGCGCCTCGGTCACGCCGATGACGATGTAGCCGCCGGACTTCAGCTGAACGGTCGGGTTGAACATGGCCGCCAGATAGCTTTCGACCTGGTAGCGGGCGAAAAGCGGCAGCGGCTCGTTGTAGAGTTTCACGTTCTTGGCGTGGGACGGCATGAGCATCTTCATGAAGTCCTTGGCCACCCGGTAGCCGGCCTCGCCCTCGACGAAGACCTCGTCGATCTCGCGGTTGTAGAGGTCGCGGATCGAGCGCTTGATCAGGTTGCCCTCTTCGTAGATCGGCGCGGGCGCGATGGATTTCAGCGTCAGCTCGCGGATCTGCTCCCACAGGCGCAACAGGTATTCATAGTCGCGCTTGACCTCGGACTTGGTGCGCTTGGCGCCAGCGGTGCGGATGATCAGGCCCGCGCCCTCGGGGACGGTGATGTCCTGGGCGATTTCCTTGAGCTTCTTGCGGTCGGCGACGTTGGTGATCTTGCGGCTGATGCCGCCGCCACGGGCGGTGTTGGGCATCAGCACGCAGTAGCGGCCGGCCAGTGACAGATAGGTGGTCAGCGCGGCGCCCTTGTTGCCACGCTCTTCCTTGACGACTTGCACCAGCAGGATCTGGCGGACCTTGATGACTTCCTGGATCTTGTATTTCCGGGGGCGTGCCTTGCGGGGCTGACGGATCTCGTCGGCCACGTCTTCGTCGGCAATGGATTCGATCTCGGAATCCTTGTCCGCCGCGTCGAGGGCGCCGTTGCCGTCATCCTCGCCGCCGTCGTCCTCGGACGGGGCGCGACCGCGGGTCTTGCGCGACGGGCTGTCGCCGGCATCGGGGGACGCGTCGGTGTCGGAGTTTTCGTCTGCGACCAGCGGGTCGCCATCGGTCTCGTCCAGATCGACAACGCCCATGCCGGGAATGTCGGTGCCGGTTGCCTCGGTGGTGCCGGTGTCCTTCTTGGCACCCCGGCGCGAACGCGAGCGCGAGCGGGGCTTGCGCCCCTCGTCACGGGCCGCGTCCTCGGTGGCGGACTCGTCACCGCCCTCGCCGCCCTCGGCGGTCAAATCGTCGGTCAGCTCTGCCGTGGTCGTGGGATCCCCACCCGATGCGTCCGCCGCCTTGGTGCGCGAACGCGAACGGGACCGCTTGCGCGGCTGCCCCTCCTCGTCGCCATCCTCAAGCGATGCCGCATAGGCACGCTCTTCGGCCAGCAGGGCCTGACGGTCCGCGACGGGGATCTGGTAGTAATCGGGATGGATCTCGGAAAAGGCGAGGAAGCCGTGGCGATTCCCGCCGTAATCCACGAAGGCCGCCTGAAGCGACGGCTCGACCCGTGTCACCTTGGCAAGGTAGATGTTTCCTGCAAGCTGGCGCTTGTTTACGGATTCAAAGTCAAATTCCTCAACCTTGTTTCCGTCCACCACCACAACCCGAGTCTCCTCGGCGTGGGTGGCGTCGATAAGCATTTTCTTGGCCATTTATTCTCTTTCAGCCACGTGCAAGGCCCAGCCCCTCGGGGCGGACCGATTGTCAGACGTGGGAGGTTTGCTGAGGCGAAGGCGCTGGCGCGGAGGAATACATTCACGGCAACTGGGCCTGTCTGCATGTCCTTGGTTAGCTCGGCGCGGCGCATCGCGGTTCTTCTCCGACACCCGGTTCCGGGTGTCCGTTGCATGGCCCGACACCTTCTCGAAGATATCGGGCAATCTCTCTGACCACTCGGGTCAATCGGTCTGTCCGCCGTGACGGGCGCGCGTCTGCGTCCTTCGTGACCTGGACAGGTAAACTATATGCGGGCCGTCGCAAGAACGGCCTCCCGCCCTGCGACCATACCGGGGGATTGCGCCAAATGACAATGGCCTATTTGCGCGCGGATGCATCGATTGTCGCAGGGCCGGGCGCGGCCTTCGGGCCGGCAGGCGGCCCCGTTCGCACCCGCGCCCGTCCGCCCGCGCCCGGGGCCCGACCGGGGACCGCCCGACACACGCCACCGCGCGCAACATCCCGGAATAAAAAGCGAAAGGACCGGACCTTGCGGCCCGGCCCCCTGCCCCGGATCAGTTCGGCAGCAGGTTCGGTACGATCGTCACCACCTCGGGGAAGAACCACAGCAGGCCCAGTCCCAGCACCTGGATCAGCACGAAGGGAATGACCCCCCGATAGATGTGGCCCGTGGTCACCGAGGGCGGCGCCACACCGCGCAGATAGAACAGTGCAAAGCCGAAGGGCGGCGTCAGGAACGAGGTCTGAAGGTTCACCGCGATCATGATCGTCACCCATTTGGGATCCATCGTGCCGCCGTAGATGACGGGGCCGACGATCGGGATGACGATGTAGATGATCTCGAGGAAGTCCAGAACGAAGCCCAGGAAGAACAGCACCATCATCACGATCAGGAAGACGACCATCTCGTTCTCAAAGCTGCGCAGGAACTGCTGGATGTATTCCTCGCCACCGAAGGAGATCACCACCAGGTTCAGCAGCTGCGAGCCGATGAGGATGGTGAAGACCATCGAGGTGACCTTGGCCGTCTCGCGGACGACGGGTCCCAGCACACCTTTGCGGAACAGCACCCAGCAGGCATAGAGGATACCGAAGATCGCCAGGTGATAGGCGGCCAGCGACACCAGGATCGCCACCCAGTCGGCAAAGGAGATGTCGGTGCGGTTGAGGCGCAGGTCGAAGTTCACACCGACCAGGATCATCACCACCACGGCAAAGCTGGCCCACAGGATCAGCTTGCCGCTGCGATGCTCTTCCTGAAGCTTGCGGTAGGCGGCCAGCATGATCGCGCCGCCAGCGCCCAGGGCGGCCGCGGGCGTCGGGTTGGTGATGCCGCCCAGGATCGAGCCGAGCACCGCCACGATCAGGACCAGCGGCGGGAAGACCACGCGGATCAACTCGTTCTGGCCCAGTCGGCGCGCGGCCTCACGCGCCCCGTAAAGCATCAGGATCATCGGGATGGCCATCAGCAGGAAGGTCATGCCCGGCCCGCTTCGCGGACCGATCAGGGCGATGTCCACGATCAGCGCCAGCACCGCGCCGGCGCCGCCGATCAGCAGGGGCATGGCCGGGGCCGCGGGTGCTGTGCCACGCGCCACGACCATGACCAGCGCCAGGATCAGCACGATGGTCGCGATGCCGGTCCCGATGGGCGCGGCGTTGGCGACCTTAGCGGCGCGGGCCTCGGCGATCTGCTCGGGGCTGAGGCGGGTCGAGGTCGCGACACCGCCGGCGGCGTCGATCTCGGCCTGCTCGGCGACGGCGCTGTCCCATGCCTCCTGCCCGTGCAGGTCGATCATGGCGGCGGCACAGGCCGGGCCGACGTTGGTGCGCAGCGACGCCGAAGTGCCCGCGTCCGAGAAGCTGTCGACCCGGGTGCCCTGATCGCCGACGGCGCCCAGGCTGAGGGCCAGCAGCAGCGCGCCGATCAGCGCGCCCGGAACCGCCAGGAACCAGATCAGGCCGTGGCCGCGGGCGCCGGGGGCGCGCGGACCGCCGGTTTGCACGGGCGGCGCCTTGGTCGGGTTGATGACCGCGTAGCCGAAGGCATAGGCGCCATAGAGGAAGGCCAGCAGGACACCAGGCAGGATCGCCGCCTGGAACAGGGTGCCGACTGACACGACGGCGGCTTCACCCAGATAGGTCAGCGCGTCGGAACAGCCGACCGAGGCCGCGCGGGCCTCTTGCGCCGTCGAATAAAGGTCCCCCGCCAACGTGCCCAGAAGCACGATCACGATCGAGGGCGGAATGATCTGCCCCAGCGTGCCCGAAGCCGCGATGACGCCGGTGGAAAGCTCGGGCGAATAGCCGTTGCGCAGCATGGTCGGCAGCGACAGCAGGCCCATGGTGACGACGGTCGCGCCGACGATGCCGGTCGAGGCGGCCAGGAAGGCGCCGACGACGACGACCGATACGGCCAGACCGCCCGGCAGCGGGCCGAAGACCCGCGCCATGGTGGTCAGCAGGTCGTTGGCGATCTTGGAACGCTCCAACGTGATGCCCATCATGACGAACATCAGCACCGCCAGCAGCGTCTCGATCGACTGGCCCGCGATCACCCGCTCGTTCATGCGGTTGACGATGAAGCTGAGGTTGCGGTCCATGGCCGTTTCCCAACCGCCGGGCAGCAGGTCCTGCGCCACGCGCGGCAGCTCGGGATAGCGGAAGATCGAGATTGTCTCTCGCGCCACCCCCTCGGCCAGAAGGGCGGCGTATTCCGCTGACCCCGTGTCGATTGCCTGGTGGAAAAGAATGCCCGCGCTGTCCAGCGCGGCCAGGATGCCGAAGGAGATCACCGCCGCCCCGCCGATGGCGAAGGCCACCGGAAAGCCGGACATGATCCCCGCGAACAGGCAGAGAAATACGATGATGAGGCCGATTTCGACGCCGTCGAGTCCGAAAACCATGCTGTTGTGTCCCGTCTTAGTTTGCCGGCCGTTCTTCGGCCGTCATCGGGACTTCCGCATCGTCCAGCGGGTCCACGTCCAAATATTTACCGTCGCTCTCGGGGCCTTCCTTCCACTCCAGGTAGGAGCGGAAGAAGAAGGCGATCGCCTGCAGGAAGACCAGCGCGGTGAAGGCCACCAGCAGGATCTTGAACAGGAAGTAGCCATTGAAGCCGTTGGGCGAGAAGCCGATCGTCTCGACGTTCCACTTGAGGATCCGCGCCTTGCGCAGCAACAGCTCGATCTTGTCCGAGGCGCTGACCTTGGGCGTCACCAGGTGACGCCACATGAAGAACCAGGAATAGAGCCAGATCAGCACCGTCGCGGGGATCATGAAGAACAGCGCGCCGAACATGTCGATCACGCGCCGGGCGCGGAAGCTGACGGCGGAATAGACCAGGTCGACCCGCACATGACCGCGCTGCACGAAGGTGTAGCTGACGCACAGGGTGACGACGAGGGCGTTGTAAAGCTTAAGCTCCTCGGAGAACCAGCTGAGATCCTTGGTGAAAATCACCCCGAACGGGCCGACCGAAATCTCGGAGACCCGGAAGATCCGCTGGAGGAAGATGATGATGATTTGCTGCAGCACCATGATCAGGCCGGCCCAGGCGGCGACGCGTCCGACCGCGTTGGCAAAGCCTTCCAGCACCCGCACGGTGCCCCACATGATCGAGTTGCGCCACATGCCGACGATGGTCAGCAACAGGAAGGCCGTCATCACCACGAAGAGAAGCTCGACCGAGGCCCCGTAATAGATGAAGCGGATCAGCGACTCGCTGTCTGACCAGTCCAGCCAGCTTTGCGGGTGGGTGATCGCATAGCCCAGGTTGTAGAAGGCCATGGCGATGTTGCGGAAGACCCAGATCAGAGCGTCCAGCATCCAATTTCCCCAGTTTCGCGAAAGGTTGGCCTCGTCCCGGAAGCGGCCCCTCGACGTTCATTCAGGAACGGCGGCCCCCGCCGCGCCCCGCCCGTCAGGCAGGGCGCGGCACAGGGGCCGCCGCCCGGTTCGGTTCAGACGCGGATCAGCCGAGGACCCGGTCGCGTTGCGCCCGGTATACACCTTCGGACTTGACCAGCCACCCCGAAGAAGACCGCATCGACGCCATCGCGCTGTCGTAGATCTTCTTGTAGAGCTCGTCGCCCATGTTCTCGTCGTGGACCTCCTGCGAGGCCTTGCCGAAGGCATCCCAGACGCTGTCGGGGAATTCCATGATCTTCACGCCACCCGACTGAAGACGCTGAAGCGCCGCACCGTTGTTGGTGAGGAATTGCGACAGGTTCCACTGGTGCGACTCGCCCGAGGCGATCTCGACGATCTTCTGGTGGGCGGGGCTCAGCGAGTCGAAGACCTCGCGGTTCATGGCCAGCGACAGGCCTGCACCCGGCTCGTGGAAACCGGCGGTGTAGTAGATCTTGGTGATCTCCTGGAAGCCGGCCTTCTCGTCGGCCCAGGGGCCGATCCACTCGGTCCCGTCGATCGCACCCGAGGAGAGCGACTGGTAAACCTCGGCGCCGGGCAGGTTCTGCACCGATGCGCCCAGCTTGCCGAGGGCCTTGCCGCCAAGGCCGGGCATGCGGAACTTGAGGCCGTTGAAATCCTCGGGGCCCTTGATCTCGTTGCGGAACCAACCGCCGGCTTGGGCGCCGGTGTTGCCGGCGAGGAAGGATTTCAGGCCGAAGATCTGGCCCAGCTCGTCGTGCAGCTCGTGGCCGCCGTCGTGGTAGTACCAGTTGACCAGTTCCTGCGCCGTCATGCCGAAAGGCACGGCGGTGAAGAAGGCATAGCCCGGGTGCTGGCCAACGAAGTAGTAGTCGGCGCCATGGTACATGTCGGCCTGGCCGGCGGTCACGGCGTCGAACACCTCGAAGGCGCCGACGAGTTCACCGGCGGCCTTGAGGTCAACGGTCAGTTCGCCATCGGTCATCGCGGTGATCGAGTCGGCGACACGCTGGGCGCTGTCGTGCACACCGGCAAGGCCGCGGCCCCAGGTGGTCACGAGGGTCAGCGTGCGCTTGCCCTGCGCATAGGCCGGCGCGGCCAGTCCGGTGGCTGCGGCGGTCCCGCCCAAGGCCGATGTTCTCAGAAATGAACGACGATTCATTTCGTCTCCTCCCGTTGGATTTGTTGGTGTTCTTTTCAACCCGCGCAAAGGCGGTTTATCGAAAGTGTAGATACACTAACCATCACCGTTAGCCGTGCAAACCGTTTTTCTGCGTTTTTTTATCACCGTCCTGTGCGGTCGCAATTCCATCCGCCCGGTGCGGCGCTTTCGCCCGACGCCCGGGGTGGGTCCGGGCCATCCCATGGGTCGGCACGCCTGCCCATAGCCCCGGGGTGCCGAGAATTGTTTCCCGAAACACGGAGGTCGCGAAATGAATGGAAAAATAACCGCCACAACGCGACATTTTATGCCCGCATATCGGTTGACCCCCCTTTTTCACGGCCATAAGGTCCGCCGGCACGGCACCCGCCCGGCGGGTGCATTGGGTGTGGCGGCGCTGTGCGGTTCCCGGTAATGAAACCGGGTCCGCGCCACCGGATCAGGCATCGTCCCGAAAGGGCGTCCGATCCCGGGGCGGCGACCACGGAACGTAGAGAAGGATGCATAGGCGATGTCACGTCAGATGACCGGTGCCCAGATGGTGGTTAAGGCGCTCAAGGATCAGGGGGTCGACACGATCTTCGGATATCCTGGCGGCGCCGTGCTGCCGATCTATGACGAGATCTTCCAGCAAAACGACATCCGTCACGTCCTGGTGCGCCACGAACAGGCCGCCGTCCACGCCGCCGAGGGCTACGCCCGCTCGACCGGCAAGCCGGGCGTGGCGCTGGTCACTTCCGGCCCCGGTGCGACCAACGCCGTCACCGGCCTGACCGACGCGCTGATGGATTCCATCCCGATCGTCGTGCTGACGGGCCAGGTCCCCACCTTCATGATCGGCAACGATGCCTTCCAGGAGGCCGACACCGTCGGCATCACCCGCCCCTGCACCAAGCACAACTGGCTGGTCAAGGAGACCGAGAAGCTGCCCGGCGTGATCCACCAGGCCTTCCACGTCGCCACCAAGGGCCGCCCCGGTCCGGTGCTGGTCGATATCCCCAAGGACGTGCAGTTCGCCTCGGCGCGCTACACCTCGCCCGAGAAGGCGCCGGTGGGTCACTACCAGCCGCGCACCAAGGGCGACGCCACGGCCATCGCCGAGCTGGCCCGGATGATGGAGACCGCCGAGCGTCCGATCCTCTATACCGGTGGCGGCGTCATCAACTCGGGCGACGAGGCGACGCGCCTTCTGCGCGAGCTGGCCGGCGCCACCAACTTCCCCGTCACCTCGACCCTGATGGGCCTGGGCGCCTACCCGGCCTCGGGCGACAACTGGCTGGGCATGCTGGGGATGCACGGGCTTTACGAGGCCAACATGGCCATGCACGGCTGTGACCTGATGATCTGCGTCGGCGCCCGCTTCGACGACCGCATCACCGGCCGGGTCGACGCCTTCTCGCCCAATTCCAAGAAGGCCCATATCGACATCGATCCGTCGTCCATCAACAAGGTGATCCATGTTGACGTGCCGATCATCGGCGACGTGGCTTCGGTCCTGGGCGACCTGCTGGAGGTCTGGAAGGAACGCGGCGCAAAGACCAACGAAGAGGGCATCGCCCGCTGGTGGTCGCAGATCTCGGAATGGAAGAAGACGCGCTGCCTCGATTACGCCCCCTCCAAGGAGACGATCAAGCCGCAGCACGCCGTCGAGCGGCTGGAGGCGCTGACCCGCGACCATCCCAAGCGCTACATCACCACCGAGGTCGGCCAGCACCAGATGTGGGCCGCCCAGTACCTGCACTTCAACGAGCCGAACCGCTGGATGACCTCGGGCGGGCTGGGCACCATGGGCTATGGCTTTCCCGCTTCGGTCGGCGTGCAGATGGCGCACCCCGACGCGCTGGTCATCAATGTCGCCGGTGAGGCGAGCTGGCTGATGAACATGCAGGAGATGGGCACCGTCGCCCAGTATCGCCTGCCGGTGAAACAGTTCATCCTGAACAACGAACGGCTGGGTATGGTTCGCCAGTGGCAGGAGCTGCTGCATGGCGAGCGCTATTCCCACAGCTGGTCCGAATCGCTACCCGATTTCGTCAAGCTGGCCGAAAGCTTCGGCATCAAGGGCCTCACCGTCAGCGATCCGGCGGATCTTGATGACGCCATCCGCGAGATGCTGGACCATGACGGGCCGGTGATCTTCGACTGTCTGGTCGAAAAGCACGAAAATTGCTTCCCGATGATCCCCTCGGGGGCGCCCCACAACGAGATGCTGCTTGGCAATGCCTCGACCAAGGACGCCATCGGCTCCAAGGGGGCGGTGCTGGTCTGATCCGGCCCCCTTCCCTTTTCCCGCGATTGCCGCCCCCCGGGCGACTGATGATGACAGACCACAGAAGGGCCCACCCCTCATGTCCCCACTGAAGATCAAGAAGGGCACGTCGAAGCATTCGGCCTATGACCTGCGCTCGAACTACGCCGACACCCAGGAGACCCACACGCTTGCCGTGATCGTCGACAACGAGGCCGGGGTGCTGGCCCGCGTCATCGGCCTTTTTTCGGGACGCGGCTACAACATAGACAGCCTGACCGTGGCCGAGATCGACCACCAGGGCCACCGCTCGCGCATCACGGTGGTGACCACCGGCACCCCCCAGGTGATCGAGCAGATCAAGTCGCAGCTGTCGCGCATGGTACCGGTCTACGAGGTCCACGACCTGACGGTCGAGGGCCCCTCGGTCGAGCGCGAGCTGGCGCTGCTGAAAGTGGTGGGCGAAGGCGAGAAGCGGGTCGAGGCCCTGCGCCTGGCCGACATTTTCCGCGCCAATGTGGTCGACAGCACGCTTGAATCCTTCGTCTTCGAGATCACCGGCCCGCCCGAGAAGATCGACGCCTTCGCCGAGCTGATGCGGCCGCTGGGTCTTGAGGAAGTGGCGCGCACCGGCGTCGCGGCCCTGTCGCGCGGCGGCAGCGGATCGCTGGGCGTCGCCTCGGACAAGGTGACGGCCGACGTAACGGGCGGCGCCAACGCCTGATTTCTATTTCGGGGCGGAGGAGGTCCGGGCGCTTGTGGGCACCCGGGATTTTCTTTGCCGCGGGGGGCACGGTTTGGGGGCGGTCGGAGCCTCCGGCGGGGATATTTTCGCGACAATGAAACTGGGGGAGCCCGCGCCTGTCAGGCGTTCGGGGGGGCGAGGTCGTGTTCGCGGATGAAATCGGCGAACTCCTCGGCGTAGCGGGCGGCGTCTTCGGCGGGCATCTCGTGCCGCCAGCGATGGGCGATGCCCTTGTTGAACTGGGTGAAGCGGCTGGTCGCAAGGGCGATCGCGGCGTCGAGGTCGACATCAAAACCCAGTTGCCGCGCGATGAGGGCGGCGCTGTCGCGGGTGCGGAAGGCCAGATCCTCATATCCGATCACCGGGGCATCGGGCAGGATCCGGCGCCAGTTCGCGACATGGGCAAGCTGGCCGCGCACATGGGCCATGGCCTGTTCGTAGCTGGTGATGGGCACGCCGTCGCGCATGCCCCAGGCCCGCCCCTCACGCCCCGCATCCAGCATGGAACAGGCGATGTCGCGGGGATCGCGGACCACGACCTGACCGGTGATCCGCCCGTCGCGCGCGGCCCGCTCCATGTCGCCCCAGACGCCGCCGTGGGTCTTGATGGCGAGGGGGCGCGCGCCCAGCAGGTCGGCCTCATGCAGCATCTGGCGCAGGTGGGCGTTGGTGATCGCCTGGCGGAAGTTGATCCGCGCGCCGGGGGCTACGGCGCCGTCGCCCAGGCGCGGCTGGGGCACGCCGCCGGCCTGGAGGATGGCCGACGTCAGCTCGAACGCCAGGGTCGAGCCCGACTTGGCCATTCCAAAGCAGATGTAGAGCGCGGGTTTCATGGCGGGGCCGGGCCTGCCTTCTTGCTGGACGAGAAAGGGGCGCCCGTCGGGCGCCCCAGTTTCGCAGGTCAGGCTCATCATTGGTACCGCCCGGTATCATTTCTGCCTGTGGCCTGACCGGCGTCGAGGGCGAGCGCACCCGCCCCGGAACTTGTCATGGGCGTCGGGCGGGCGTTCGTGCCCGCCCTGCCCTTCGCTCAGCTGCAGCCCGAGGTGCCGCCGCAGGTGTTGCACTTCATGCAGGTGCCGTTGCGCACCAGCGTGTAGTTGCCGCATTCACCGCAGGGATCGCCTTCGTAGCCCTGCATCTTGGCCTTGGTGCGTGCGTCCATCGAGACGCTGCCCGAGGCGACGGCGGTGCTGCCGCCCGCGGCCTGGCGCGCGGTTTCCGGGACCAGCGTCTGGAGCGCGGCCACGGTGTCAACCTCGGCCGCCGAGACGGCGGAGGCTGCGGTGCGGAAGCCGCCGGCGCCGCCCTGGAGCACCACGAGTTCCTGGGGCACCCGGTTGCGCAGATAACCGGTCGAGGCCACCTGTTTCAGCACCTCCAGGGGCGAGGAGCCGCGGCTGTCGGGCACGTCGGCCACGTTGCGGTCGTCCTGGCCACCGCCGATGTCGTCGAAGCTGGCGCCGGCGGGCTGGACATGGGCCAGATCCGTGCGGTCCAGATAGCTGACGGCCAGCTCGCGGAAGATGTAATCCAGGATCGAGGTCGCGTTCTTGATGGTCTCGTTGCCCTGGACCATGCCGGCGGGCTCGAACTTGGTGAAGGTGAAGGCGTCGACGAACTCCTCCAGCGGCACGCCGTATTGCAGGCCCACCGAGACGGCGATGGCGAAGTTGTTCATCATGGCGCGGAAGCCCGCACCTTCCTTGTGCATGTCGATGAAGATCTCGCCCAGCTTGCCGTCGTGGTATTCGCCGGTGCGCAGGTAGACCTTGTGACCGCCGACAATGGCCTTCTGGGTATAGCCGCGCCGCCGCTCGGGCATCTTCTCGCGCTCGGTGCGGATGACTTCCTTGTAGATGATCTTCTCGACGATCTTCTCGGCCAGGACCTGAGCCTTTTCGGGGATTGAGCCGCTTTCCAGCACCTCCTGGGCCTCGTCGTCATCCTCGACCAACGACGCCGCCAGCGGCTGGCTGAGCTTGGAGCCGTCGCGGTAAAGCGCGTTGGCCTTGACGCCAAGGGACCACGACAGCTCGTAGGCGGCCTGACAATCCTCGATCGTGGCGTCGTTGGGCATGTTGATCGTCTTCGAGATCGCACCCGAGATGAAGCTTTGCGCGGCGGCCATCATGTGGATGTGGCTGTCGACGCTGAGATAGCGCTTGCCGGTCTTGCCGCAGGGGTTGGCGCAATCGAAGATGCTGAGATGCTCGTCCTTGAGGTGCGGCGCGCCCTCAAGGGTCATGGTGCCGCAGACATGGTCGTTGGCGGCATCGATCTGGGCGCGGGTGAAGCCCAGATGGCGCAGCAGGTCGAAGGACGGATCGTTCAGCTTTTCATCAGGAATACCAAGGGTTTCCTTGCAGAAAGCCTCGCCCAGGGTCCACTGGTTGAAGACAAAACGGATGTCGAAGGCCGAAGGCAGAGCCGCCTCGATCTTGTCGATCTCGACCTGGCTGAAGCCGTGACCCAGCAGGGTGGTGTGGTTGATGGCCGGGGCGTTGCCGATGGTGCCGTGACCGACGGCGTGGCCGACGATCTCTTCGATCTGGGCCGAGGGGTAGCCCAGCTTTTCGAGCGCACCGGGCACCGACTGGTTGATGATCTTGAAGTACCCGCCGCCGGCCAGCTTCTTGAACTTCACCAGGGCGAAATCGGGCTCGATCCCGGTGGTGTCGCAATCCATCACCAGACCGATGGTGCCGGTGGGGGCGATCACGGTGGTCTGGGCGTTGCGATAGCCGTGGGCCTCGCCAAGGCTCAGCGCCTCGTCCCAGGCCGAGACGGCGGCCTCGAGCAGGCGGCGGTCCGGGCAGCGGGCGTGATCCAGCGGGACCGGCTTGACGGCCAGATCCTCGTAGCCGTCGGCGTTGCCGAGGGCCGCGTTGCGGTGGTTGCGGATCACCCGCAGCATGTGCTGCGCGTTACGCTCGTAGCCGGCAAACGTGCCCAGCTCGGCCGCGATCTCGGCCGAGGTGGCATAGCTGGTGCCGGTCATGATCGCCGAGAGCGCGCCGCCGATGGCCCGACCCTCGTCGCTGTCATAGCCGTAGCCCATGTTCATCAGCAGCCCGCCGATGTTGGCATAGCCAAGGCCCAGCGTGCGGAAATCAAAGCTGCGCTGCGCGATCTCTTTCGAGGGGAACTGCGCCATCATCACGCTGATCTCCAGCGTGACGGTCCAGAGCCGCGAGGCGTGGATGTAGCTGTCGACGTCGAAGTTCTGGCCATCATAGAAGGTCAGCAGGTTCATCGAGGCCAGGTTGCAGGCCGTGTCGTCCAGGAACATGTATTCCGAGCAGGGGTTCGAGCCGCGGATCGCCCCGTCTTCGGGACAGGTGTGCCAGGAATTGACCGTGTCGTGATACTGGATTCCCGGATCGGCGCAGGCCCATGCGGCGTGGCCGATCTGTTCCCACAGCTCGCGCGCCTTGATGGTGCGGGCGACCTCGCCGTCGGTGCGGTTGATCAGGTCCCAGTCGCCGTCGGCCTTGACGGCGCGCAGGAAGGCGTCGGTGACGCGGACCGAGTTGTTGGAGTTCTGGCCCGAGACCGAGTTGTAGGCTTCGGAATCCCAGTCCGTGTCATAGGTGGGAAACTCGATCGAGGTGTAACCCTGGCGGGCGTATTGCAGCACGCGGTTGATGTAGGTCTCGGGGATCGCCAGTTTCTTGGCGCCGCGAATGGCGGTCTTCAGCGCCTCGTTGGTCTTGGGGTCGGTGGCATCCTCGATGGTGCCGTCCCAGCCGCGGATGGCGGTGAAGATCTCGTTCAGGTGCTGCTCGTGCATCTTGGAGCCTGCGACGATCGAGGCGACCTTCTGCTCTTCCAGCACCTTCCAGTTGATGAATTGCTCGATATCGGGGTGATCGGCGTCGCAGATCACCATCTTGGCGGCGCGGCGGGTGGTGCCGCCCGACTTGATGGCGCCGGCAGCGCGGTCGCCGATCTTCAGAAAGCCCATCAGGCCGCTGGACTGGCCGCCACCCGACAGTTTCTCGCCCTCGGCACGCAGGGACGAGAAGTTGGTGCCGGTGCCCGAGCCGTATTTGAAAAGCCGCGCCTCACGCACCCACAAGTCCATGATGCCGCCATCTTTGACAAGATCGTCGGACACGGACTGGATGAAGCATGCGTGAGGCTGCGGGTGCTCGTAGGCTGACTTCGAACTGGTCAGCTTGCCTGTCTTGTAATCCACATAGAAGTGGCCCTGACCGGGGCCGTCGATGCCATAGGCCCAGTGCAGGCCGGTGTTGAACCACTGGGGGCTGTTGGGCGCGCCCATCTGGCGGGCCAGAATGACGCGCATCTCGTCGAAATAGCTGCGTGCGTCTTCCTCGGTGGTGAAATAGCCGCCCTTCCAGCCCCAGTAGGTCCATGCGCCGGCAAGACGGTCGAAGACCTGACGGGCCGAAGTTTCGCCGCCGAAGCGCTCGGCCTCGGGCAGCTTGGCCAGCGCATCCTCATCGGGGACGCTGCGCCACAGGAACTCGGGGACGTCCTTCTCACGGACCTTCTTCAGGCGGGCGGCGACACCGGCCTTGCGGAAATACTTCTGCGCCAGCACGTCCGAGGCGACCTGGCTGTAGCCGACAGGAACCTCGACCTTGTCCAGGCGGAAGACGACCGTGCCATCCGGGTTGCGGATCTCGGAAGACGTGAAGGTGAACTCCAGTGCCGAATAGGCGTCCTGTCCGGCTTTGGTGAGATTTCTGTCAATTTTCATGTCTGCCCCGTCAACAGCGGATTTCCAACGTTTCTTCTCGACACCCTGTCCCGAATGTCGGTGCGAAAGCGGCCCTGGCGAAAGAACGAGAACTCCTTGCCTCCCGAATGGCATCGGGGGGTGCCCCGGTGGCCCGGGGTGTGGCGGCCTGGTGGCCGGTTCTCGGTTTTCGCCGCCGGAAGCCACTAGATATGGTGGCGCCTCTTTCGACGCACACAAATTGGCCCGATCATCGGCCTCGGGTCAACGAAATTTTTTCCATGGTGGGGGCCAAAAAACTCTTGGCGAAAGCCGGGGGCTGTGCCCCTGCCCCGGCGTGCGCCGGATCATGCACACGGGACGGTGCAGGACTGTCCGCGGCGAAAGACCAACGGCACAAAAGGATAACAATTCCGTCCCCGCATTCTGCACCGTCTTATCCACACGCGACTCACTCGGGCGGATCGGGCGGATCGCGCTGTCGGAGTGGCTGGATTTTTTTTCGCCCACGCCCCGCCCGGTAATGGCCGGTGATGCGCCGATGCTACAAGATGCGTCCCAACTGCGCCCAATTAGCGTGCACCCACTACATGTAGTGTCGCACTGCAAATGCGGTTTTGCATGAAAGAAAGGGAATCGCCCCCGGAAAGCCCGCCCGGATTCGCCCACAGGCGCTGCGCGAACCCTGGTCCCCGCCAAAGGCCCACAAGGTCATCCAAGGTCTGAGGGAAGAAGTGGTCGGGACGGCAAGATTCGAACTTGCGACCTACGGTACCCAAAACCGTCGCGCTACCAGGCTGCGCTACGCCCCGATCCGAGCCCGTCCATAGCGGCAGCCACCGACGATGAAAAGCGCAAATCGGGTGTCGCGTGCCCCGGCGGACTCAGCGGCAGGGCCAGGCAGGCTCGGGCCCGATCGCGGGATGGCGAAGCTGCGTGCCCGGCGCGATGCCGTAGCGCCGTGCGAGGCCGCCGTTGATCTCAAGCACGTATTGAACCCCGCGCCCGCCATCGATCACCGTCTCGTCCAGGGGATTGGCATTGGAGTGAACCCGCGTCACCACCCCCTGTGCGTCCGCGAAGATCATGTCGAGGGGGATCAGCGTGTTGCGCATCCAGAAGGCCGCCCGTTGCGGCCGCGGATAGACGAAAAGCATGCCATGGGTCCGCTCCATCCTGGTGCGGTTCATCAGGCCCTGGGCGCGGGAGGCGTCGCTGTCGGCCAGCTCTACGATGAAGCGGGTCCGGCCCCAGCCCCCGCGCAGGCTGACGCGATCGGGCCGGCAGGCATCGGCCGAGGTTTCGGGCGTGCGCTTGCGCGCCGCCGCCGGCTCGACCGCTACGACACCGGGCTCCGCAGCACTGCTCGCGCCCGCAGGCGGAGTCTGGCCCATGAGCGCCGGAGCGGTACCGAAAGACAGGAAGATTGCGGTCAGAAGACCCGTAAGGGCCGCTGTGGAGTGGGATGTCACGACCGAGTCGCCATGTCCCAACTGCGCACCTCGACGGCCATCAGGCCGCGCTCGCCCTCGGCGACGCGGATGCAGATCGCCTCACCGGGTTGCAGGTCGGCAAAGCCATAGCGGCGAAGCGTTTCGATATGAATGAAAACATCCTCGGTCCGACCGAAGATATTTGCAAAACCGAAACCTTTTGCCTTGTCGAACCATTTAACCCGGGCGGCGCAAATCTCCAGATCCTCCAGATCCCCCTCGAAACCGGGGACCGAGGGCATCTCGGAAAGCGTGGCGCAATCGGCCTCGCCGATGCTGAGAACCTGGGTGGCCTGCATGCCGCGCGCGGTTTCCTGGACCAGGATCTCGATCTCGGTCGTGTCGGCGATGGAATTCTGCCCGAAGTTCCGCAAGACATTGGCATGCAACAAAATATCTGGTCCGCCGTCGTCCGCGACGACGAAGCCGAACCCTTTTGTCTGATCAAACCATTTCACAGTCCCGCGCACGGGGTGCGGGGTGGGCGCCACGAGTTGTTTTTGTTCTAGTTGCATATCCTGCACTCTTTAACGGGCATATATATCCTGCCATTCACTTCGCGGCTGTAGCAAGCTTTAAAAACGCAAACCGCGAATTACGTTTTCAATATGCAAGAACACCTCATGGATTGAGACGCTCGATCTTCCATTGTCCGGTAGCGTCGGGATTGCGGCGCCAGCGGAACCTGTCGTGAAGCCGAAACTCCCCGTCGGCCCAGAATTCGATCTCCACCGGCCTGATGCGAAAACCACCCCAGTAAGGAGGCCGGGGTGGGCTTGTCCCGTACTTTGCCGCATATTGAGCGACTTTCGCAAGCATTTCCGCCCGTCCTGACAGGGGCCGGGACTGTGCCGAAGCCCATGCGCCTAGGCGGCTCTTGACCGATCGAGAGGCGAAATATGCGTCTGCGTCCTTGCCATCTTCCCGACTGACGATGCCACGAACGCGAATCTGACGGCGCAGGGTCTTCCAGTGCAGAACGAAGGCCGCTTTCGGGTTCAGGGCCAGTTCCTCGCCCTTCGCGCTTTGATAATTCGTATAGAAGACGAACGCTTCTGCCTCGATCTCCTTCAAAAGGACCATCCGTACGTTTGGCAGCCCGTCGGCGTCCACTGTGGCCAGCGCCATGGCGTTCGGATCGTTGGGCTCGGTCCGGGTCGCCTCCTGCAGCCAACCGCGGGCGATGGCGAAGGGATCGCTGCCCGAAAAGATGCCCTTGCGCTGGGTCATGGTGATCCTGCTCCTCGAATGGCCCCACCCATGCGGCCCCGCCTGCGTTCTTGGCGTCCTTGGCAGGGGCACGGTTGCAATCAGTGGCGACGCTGCGCCCTTGATGCAACCCCCGGGATGGCATAAGGGATCAAGACTTTTCCGGAGCAGATGCAGAGGGCGGCGAATGGCGAGCGGATTAATGCAGGGCAAACGCGGGCTGATCATGGGCCTTGCCAACGACAAGTCCATCGCATGGGGCATCGCCCAGGCGCTGGCGGCCGAGGGCGCGGAACTGGCGTTCTCTTACCAGGGCGAGGCGCTGAAAAAGCGCGTGGGCCCGCTGGCCAATGAGCTGGGCAGCGATTTCATCGTCGAATGCGACGTGGGCGACGAGGCCTCGATGGACGCGCTGTTCGCGACCCTGGCCGAACGCTGGGACAACCTTGATTTCGTGGTCCATGCCATCGGCTTTTCCGACAAGAGCGAGCTGCGCGGCCGCTACGTCGACACCAGCCGTGCCAATTTCGCCATGTCCATGGACATCTCGGTCTATTCCTTCACGGCAATCGCCCAGCGGGCCGAGAAGATGATGAACAACGGCGGCTCTATGCTGACCCTGACCTATTACGGCGCCGAGAAGGTCATGCCCCATTACAACGTGATGGGTGTCGCTAAGGCCGCGCTGGAAGCCAGCGTGCGCTATCTGGCCGAGGATCTGGGCAAGGACGGCATCCGCGTCAACGCCATCAGCGCCGGCACGATCAAGACGCTGGCCGCCAGCGGCATCGGCGACTTCCGCTACATCATGAAGTGGAACCAGTACAACTCGCCCCTGCGCCGCACGGTGGACCAGAGCGAGGTTGGCAAATCCGCGCTTTACCTGCTGAGCGATCTTTCATCGGGCGTCACCGGCGAGGTGCATCACGTCGATGCGGGCTATCATGTCGTCGGCATGAAGGCCGTGGATGCGCCCGACATCTCCAAGACCTGACCCCCGTGACCCACGTGCGGGGGATCGGTGCCGCGACCGCCCCCCGCCCCTTCCCGCCGCGGACCCAATGACCGAGAATTTGCGATGAACGACAGACTGCCCCACGAAAAAGGCTTTCACATCAGCTGGGACCAGTTGCACCGCGACTCCCGCGCGCTGGCTTGGCGCCTGGACGGGCACGGCCCCGACGGCGGCGAGTGGAAGGCGGTTGTCGCCATCACCCGTGGCGGCATGGCCCCCGCGATGATCGTCGCCCGCGAGCTGGACATCCGCACCGTCGACACGATCTCGATCAAGTCCTACGACCAGCAGACCCGCAAGGAGGCAAAGGTGCTGAAATCGCCCGACGCCGATCTGATGGGCGACGGTACCGGCGTTCTGATCGTCGATGATCTGGTTGACAGCGGCAAGACGCTGGAACTGGTGCGGGTGCTTTATCCCAAGGCCCATTTCGCAACCGTCTACGCCAAGCCCGAGGGACGGCCCCAGGTCGACACCTTCGTGACCGAGGTCAGCCAGGACACCTGGATCTTCCTGCCCTGGGACATGGCGCTGCAATACGTCAAACCCTACCGCGGGCGCGACTGAAGCGGGCGCGCCGGCCTCCGGCGGGGATATTTTCGCGACACTGAAGGGGCGCGTGGCGCCCGGGTGGCCCGGGCTTCGTTGCGGGAGCGGAGATTTCCGAACCATGGCGCACCCTTCGATGGCCCCGCCTTCTGACCACCCCGCCCTTCCGCTCCGCCACGCTTGCCCCCCATGGGCAGAGCGTCTAGGAAACCCCGTATAGTTCAGGCAGGAAAGTTCCCTCATGGCCGGTATCCGCTCCAAAGGCGCAAACATCTTCGTCTACGTCCTCCTGGGCCTTCTGGTCCTGGGGCTCGCCGGGTTCGGCGTTGGCAATTTCGGCGGCAACGTGCGCGCCATCGGCACCGTCGGCGAGGTGGAGATCGGCACCCAGGAATATGCCCGCCGGCTGGAGCAGGAGCTTCGGCGCCTGCAGCAGCAGACCGGCCAGAGCTTCACCATGGCGCAGGCCCGGTCGCTGGGCATCGACCGCTCGGTGCTGCAGGGGCTGGTGGCGCAGGCCGCGCTGGACGATCACGCCGATGCCCTGGGCATCTCGGTCGGGGACGAGGCCGTGGGCGAGCAGATCGTGACCAGCCCCAGTTTCCAGAGCGCCGGCGGCAGTTTCGACCGCGAAACCTACAAGTTCGTGCTGTCCCAAGCCGGGCTGGAGCCTGCTGAATACGAGGAGCTGGTGCGCCGCGACACTGCCCGCGGCCTGATCCAGACCGCCGTTGCAAATGCCGTCGAGGCGCCTGCCACCTATGCCGACACGATGGTCGAGTTCATGGGCGCGCAGCGCGATTTCGAATGGGCGAGACTGGACGCGGGCGCCCTTGAGAGCCCCGTCCCGGCCCCGACCGACGAAGAGATCCAAACCTATTACGACGCGCACCCCGAGGCCTTCACCCTGGCCGAGGCCAAGCGCCTGACCTACGCCTGGGTCACGCCCAACATGATCGTCGACACGGTCGAGACCGACGAGGCGGAGCTGAAATCCCTCTACGAGGCGCGGATCGACGAATACCAGCGCCCCGAGCGGCGCCTGGCCGAGCGGCTGATCTTCGGCACCACCGAGGAGGCAGAGGCGGCCTCTGCCCGGCTTCAGGCGGGCGAGATCACCTTCGAGGAGCTGGTGGCCGAGCGCGGCCTGACCCTTGAGGATATCGACTTGGGCGAAGTGGCGGCCGAGGACCTGTCGGACAGCGTGGCGAAGGTCCTGTTCGCGATGGACGAGCCCGGCGTGACCGGCCCGGTCGAAAGCGATCTTGGCCCCGCAATCTTCCGCGTCAACGGCATCCTCGAGGCCCAGAACACCGCCTATGAGGACGTGCGCGACGAGCTTCTGGCCGAATATGCCGAGGACCGTGCCCGACGTCGCATCGCCGACCTGGAGCTGGAGCTGGAAGACCTGCTGGCCGGGGGAGCGACCCTGGAGGAGCTGGCCAAGGAGACGGCGATGGAGCTGGGCAAGATCGACCTGCGCGACGACAGCGATGAGGCGATCGCCGGCTACGACGAGTTTCGCGCTGCGGCCGCCGCCGTCGAGGCGGGCGATTTCCCGGAAGTGACGCGCCTGTCGGATGGCGGCATCTTCGCCCTGCGGCTTGACGAGACGGTCCCCTCTGCCCTGCGCCCGCTGGACGAGGTGCGCGACGAGGTGGTCGCCGCCTGGACCGCGCGCGCCACGCTGGACGCGCTGCGCAAGAAGGGCGAGGCGCTGCTGGCGCAACTGCGCCAGGGCAAGGTGGATGCAACCCCCGCCGCCGAGGAGGGGGAGCCCGTGACCGCCGAGGGCGTCGATCAGGACGCCACCGAGACAGCGGACGCGGCATCGGACGCGGCAGCCGCCGAGGCCGATGCGGACAGCGCGGATAGCGCAGGGTCCGACGACCAGGCCGTGACCGGCAGCGACGCCCCCGCGGCGGGGCGGACGACCCTGGCCTCGCTGGGTGTCACCGCCTACGCCGAGGAAGGGATCCGCCGCGACGCCTTCATCGAGGGCACGCCCCCTGCGCTGGTCGAGACGGCCTTCCGGCTGGCGCCGGGCGAGAGTGACCTGATCGAGGCCGGGCAACAGGTTTACCTGGTCGTGGTGACCGGTGCCGCCGCGCCCGATGAAGCCAATCCCGACATCGCCGCCCTGCGCGAAAGCGTGCAGGCCCAGGCGAGCCAGGGCATGTCGCAGGACCTGCTGCAGCTTTACACCCAGGCCGTCCTGGCCCGGGCCGAAGTCGCGCTGAACCAGGCGTCGATCAACGCCGTCCACGCCCAGTTTCCCTGATCGGAGCCCGGAATGACCCTGACCCCCGGCTTCGACGGCTTCAAGGCCACCTTCGACGCGGGCCGCAACCAGGTGGTTGCGATGCGGCTGGCGGCGGATCTCGACACGCCCGTATCGGTGATGCTGAAGCTGGCGCATGCGCGCAAGGACACGTTCATCCTGGAATCCGTCACCGGCGGCGAGGTGCGCGGCCGCTACTCGGTGGTGGGGATGAACCCCGACCTGATCTGGGAATGCCGGGGCACGGCCTCGCGCATCAACCGCCATGCAGAGACACGCGCCGATGCGTTCGAGGACCAGGAAGGCGGCCCACTCGATAATCTGCGGGCCCTGATCGCCGAAAGCCGGATCGACATGCCCGAGGACCTGCCCCCCATCGCGGCGGGGCTTTTCGGCTACCTGGGGTACGACATGATCCGGCTGGTCGAGCGCCTGCCCAACGTCAACCCCGACCCGCTGGGCCTGCCCGACGCGGTGCTGGTGCGGCCCTCGGTCGTGGCGGTCCTGGACGGGGTGAAGGGCGAGATCATCCTCGTTTCTCCGGTCTGGGCCGGGGGGGATCTGGATGCGCGCGCGGCCTATGATCGCGCCGTCGCGCGGATCGATGCCGCGGTGGCCGACCTCGACGGTGGCATCCCTGACCAAGGTCACGTCCTGGGCGACGCGGCCGAGGTGGCCGAGCCGGTATCGAATTTCACGCGCGAGGGCTATGTGGCGGCCGTCGAGAAGGCCAAGGAATACATCCGTGCGGGCGACATCTTCCAGGTCGTGCCGGCACAGCGCTGGACCCAGGACTTCAGCCTGCCGCCCTTCGCGCTATACCGCTCGCTTCGGCGCACGAACCCCTCGCCCTTCATGTTCTTCTTCAACTTCGGCGGCTTCCAGATCGTCGGAGCCAGCCCCGAGATCCTGGTCCGCCTGCGCGGCACCGAGGTGACGATCAGGCCCATCGCCGGCACCCGCCCCCGCGGCGCCACCCCCGAGGAAGACCTGGCGCTTGAGAAGGACCTTCTGAGTGACCCCAAGGAGTTGGCCGAGCACCTGATGCTGCTGGACCTGGGGCGCAACGACACCGGCCGGGTCAGCCAGATCGGCACCGTGCGCCCGACCGAGAAATTCGTGATCGAGCGCTATTCGCATGTGATGCACATCGTTTCGAACGTGGTGGGCGAGATCGCCCCCGAGCATGATGCCCTGTCGGCCCTGCTGGCCGGGCTTCCGGCCGGGACCGTCTCGGGCGCGCCCAAGGTCCGCGCGATGGAGATCATCGACGAGCTGGAGCCCGAGAAGCGCGGCGTCTACGGCGGTGGCTGCGGGTATTTCGCGGCCAATGGCGACATGGACATGTGCATCGCCCTGCGCACGGCCGTGCTGAAGGACGAGAAGCTTTACATCCAGGCCGGCGGCGGAGTCGTTTTCGACAGCGACCCTGACGCCGAGTTCGAGGAGACGGTCAACAAGTCCCGCGCCCTGAGACGCGCGGCGCGCGACGCGGGGCTTTTTGCGCGCAGCACCAAAGGATAGGCCCGTTGCCGGGGGCGGGACGCCTCCGGCGGGGATATTTTCGCGACAATGAATGGAAGGGGCCGGGCCGGGTGTGGTCCGGCCCTTTTTCGTGGGGCGGGCTGGTGGCTCAGCCCCGTTCGCCGTCGCCCTGGAACATGATCGCGGTCACGGGGGCCAGGGACAGCGCGGCGGCGCGCCCGTCAAGCGCCCAGGACACCAGCCCCTGAACCGTCTCGGGATAGGTGTGGCCCACCATCACGACGCTGCCGTCCTTGCCGGCCTTGAAGGCGGCCCGATCGAGGTAGCGGCGGATGACCTCGGCCCGCTCCTGCCCGCCGTCGAGCATGCGGAAGATCAACCCGGTGGGCACGCCCTCGCGGCGGGCGGCGGCGGCGGCGCTGTTGAGGCCCCGGTCGTAGAGCAGGAAGCCGTAGCCGCGGCGCGCCAGTTCGTCGATGACGCGCGCTTGGAGGGCGCGGTCGGCCTGGATGCCGCCGGCCTGGACATCCATGAGGCCCACGGCCTCGGGGAGGCGGCTGGCATATTTGTCGATAAGTCCGGGCGCCGCGTCGGGGCCGCCGGCGCGGGCCAGGCCCTGGGCCAGCATCAGCACCTCGTGCCCGGCGGCGCGGTAGGCGGCGGCGACGCGGGCGGCATCCTCGCGCGACGGATCGATGGCGAAGGTGACCGGGAAGGTCAGCGCCGAGAGCTGAGCCGGTGTCAGCCCTTGGCCCGGCAGGTCGATGAGAACCACGGACATCAGCGGCCGACCGGCCGTGTCGCTGTGCCGGACCGCGAAACGTTCCACGGGGGGCAGATCCTGGGAGCGGCTGTCGTCGGGGGTGGGCACGGCAAGCCCCGGCAGTTCGCGCGCCCGGTCGGCGTTGAGCGCGGCACTTCGGGCGGCCTTCTCGGACGCAGCGTCGTCGGGGGTGCTTGCGGCCTCGGCGGCAGCGCGGGCCTCGCCCTGGAGGAGCGGGCGGTTCTCGCCGCGTGGCCGGATGATGCGCGGTGTGGTGGCGCGGGGGGTGACGGCACGCTCGGACCGGGGGGTATCGGTCGTGGCCTCGGCGGGTGCCGCAGGGATCCGGGTGTCTTCCTGGTTCAGGTCTTCGGTTGCCGCCGCATCGGGGTCGAGCCGGGCGGTGACGTCCAGATCGTCAGCGGCCGTGTCGGGAACGGTTTCGGGGCGAGCCAGGGGTCGAGGCCCTTCGAGGGGCGCGTATTCCGCCGTCACGCCGGCGGGCGGGGCCGGCCGAGCGGCGGCGAGGCGGTCCGGGGTGGTGAGACCCTCGGGATCGGTGCTGTCATCGGCGGGCGCGCTTTCCGGTCGGCCGGGCGACGGAACCGGGCCGGGGGCGCTATCGCGGGGCGGTTGGGCCATAGACTCGGCCCCTGCCCCTGCGACGACGGGCGCGGTGGGATCGGCCCGGCGCGGGGTCGCGGGGCGGTCGGCATCGCCAAGGCCCGCCGCATCAAGGGCTTGCGCGCCTTGGGCGGTGCGGGGCGCGGCGGCGCTGCCTTCGACCACGGGACCTGCGGGCGACGCGGGGGCGGCCGCCAGCGTATCGGGGCCGCGCGGCAGGTCGGGCGCGTCCGTGCCCGCGCCTTCACCGCGCCCTGCCAGGGGTGTGGCGGGGGCACCTGCCCCGGCGCCTTCGCTGATGGCCAGTTGCCCCGGCCCCTCGGCGTCGACCTCGGCGGTGACGGGGCGGCCCAAGGTCTTTTCGACCTGGGGCAAGCTGTCGGCGCCGGGGGTCGCGGGGGGCTGGGCCGCATCGTCGGGCAGCGCGGGCGCGTCGCTTCCAAGGCGGGCAAGGCCGGTGCCGGTCGCGGGCTCCTGTCCGGTGGCGATGGTGCCGGCAGGCGCCTCCGTCACCGCGCCGGGGCGGGCGGGAGCCGCGGCGCTGTCCTGCAGCCGGCCCAGATCGCCGGGAAGGGGCGGTTCGTTGCGGGGGGCGGTGCCGGGCACGCGGCCGGCACCCTGGCGCGCGGGGCTGTCGGGGGTGCCCTGGGCGCCGGGACGGGCGGCTGCCACATCGCCGGGGCGGGCGGCCTGTGGGGCGGCCTGCGGGGCGGCGCTGTCGACAATGGGCTGGGGGCCGCGCGGCGGCGGGCCCAGCAGCGATGCGGTGCCGAGCCCTGCGATCAGAAGCAGCCCGCTCCAGAACACACCGGAAAGAAACCCTCTGCCCATGATCGCTCGCCCTGCAATGACTTTGTGTATTTGCCCGAAAGGCGCGTCAGCCCGGCCTTGACCCCGACGCGCCGCTCTGAGCATGTATAGCCCGACAATCAGCCCCGTTACACCCCCTGTCGGACACTATCCAACATGCTCCTACTGATCGACAATTACGACAGCTTCACCTACAATCTCGTCCATTATCTGGGCGAGTTGGGAGCCGAGGTGGATGTGCGCCGCAACGATGCGCTGAGCGCCGAGGAGGCCCTTGCGCTGGCGCCTTCGGCCATCGTTCTGTCGCCCGGTCCCTGCGATCCCGCCCGCGCCGGGATCTGCCTGGATCTGACCCGCGCCGCGGCCCGCGAGGGGGTGCCACTGCTGGGCGTATGCCTGGGGCACCAGACCATCGGAGAGGCTTTCGGCGGCACCGTTTCGCGCCATCACGAGATCGTCCACGGCAAGACGGCCCAGGTCCGTCACGCAGGCAAGAGCGTCTTTGCCGGCCTGCCCGATCCGCTGGAATCCACCCGCTACCACTCGCTGGTGGTGGATCGCGACACCCTGCCCGACGCGCTGGAGGTCACCGCCTGGCTGGAGGACGGCACGATCATGGGCCTGCAGCACCGCGAGCATCCGATCCACGGCGTGCAGTTCCACCCCGAAAGCATCGCCTCGGACGCAGGGCATGAGCTTTTGCGGAACTTCCTGCGGATGGCGAAGGTGGCGGCATGAGCGACATCATGCGAGAGCTGATCGGCGCGGCCGCTGACGGGCCGCTGAGCCGTCAGCAGGCCGAGGCCGCCTTCGAGGCGCTGTTTGAGGGTGAGGCCACGCCCAGCCAGATCGGCGGCTTCCTGATGGCGCTGCGCACCCGGGGCGAGACGGTGGAAGAATACGCCGCCGCCGCCGCCGTGATGCGCGCCAAGTGCAACAAGGTCCGCGCCCCCGAGGGGGCGATGGATATCGTCGGCACCGGGGGCGACGGCAAGGGCACGCTGAACATCTCGACCGCGACCGCCTTCGTGGTGGCCGGCGCCGGGGTTCCGGTGGCCAAGCACGGCAACCGAAACCTGTCGTCGAAATCGGGCGCTGCCGACGCGCTGACCGAAATGGGCATCGACGTGATGGTCGGCCCCGAGGTCGTGGAGCGGGCGCTGAAGGAATGTGGCATCGGCTTCATGATGGCGCCGATGCACCACCCGGCGATCCGCCATGTCATGCCGACCCGGACCGAGCTGGGCACGCGCACGATCTTCAACATCCTCGGGCCGCTGACCAACCCGGCCGGGGTCGACCGGCAGCTTACGGGGGCCTTTTCGCCCGCGCTGATCCGGCCCATGGCCGAGACCCTGCGCGAGCTGGGAAGCACCCGCGCCTGGCTGGTCCACGGCGGCGACGGTACCGACGAGCTGGCGATCTCGGCCCCGTCGCGGGTTGCCGCGCTGGAAGATGGCGCCATATCCGAATTCGAGGTCGCCCCCGAGGACGCCGGCCTGCCGCGCCATCCGTTCGAGGATATCCTGGGTGGCGCGCCGGCCGACAACGCCCGCGCCTTCCGCGCGCTTCTGGGCGGCGAACCCTCGGCCTATCGCGACGCGGTGCTGCTGAACGCAGCGGCCGCGCTGGTCGTGGCCGGCAAGACCGATACATTGCCCGAGGGCGCCGCCATGGCCGCCGAAAGCATCGACAGCGGCGCGGCCCGGGACAAGGTCGCGGCGCTGGCATCAATCACCAAGGGGACGCAATGAGCGACAACATCCTGAGCCAGATCAAGTCCTACAAGCTGCGGGAGGTCGCCGAGGCCAAGGCCGAATGCGACCTTTCCGGCATGGAGCAGCGCGCCCGCGAGGCCGACACCGTCCGCCCCTTCACCGAGGCGCTTCAGGCCGCCTCGCGCACGGGCTACGGTCTGATCGCCGAGATCAAGAAGGCGAGCCCCTCGAAGGGCCTGATCCGCGCCGATTTCGATCCCGCGCTGCTGGCAAAGGCCTACGAGGAAGGCGGCGCCACCTGCCTTTCGGTGCTGACCGACGGCCCCTCGTTCCAGGGCGCGCCCGAATACCTGGTTGAGGCGCGCGCCGCCGTCTCGCTTCCGGTTCTGCGCAAGGATTTTCTATTCGATCCCTACCAGGTGGTCGAATCCCGCGCCATGGGCGCCGATTGCATCCTGATCATCATGGCCGCCGTCACCGACGCCGAGGCTGCGGCCCTGGAAGAGACCGCAACCACCTGGGGCATGGACGTGCTGATCGAGGTTCACGACGCCGAGGAGCTGGAGCGCGCGGCGCTGCTGAAATCCCCCCTGATCGGCATCAACAACCGCGACCTGCGCAGCTTCGTCACCGACCTCGATGTCACCCGCCGCCTGGCCAAGCTGGTGCCCGAGGATCGCCTGATCGTTTCCGAAAGCGGCATGTCGACCAGTGACGACCTGGCCGACATGGCGATGAACGGCGCGCGCATCTTCCTGATCGGCGAGGCGCTGATGCGCAAGGCCGACGTCGCCGCCGCCACCCGCGAGATCCTGCGCCCCGCCACCTCGGCGATGGGGGGCATGTGATGTCGGGGCTGACGCATTTCGACACCAAGGGCGATGCCCACATGGTCGATGTCTCGGACAAGGAGGCCACCGACCGCACCGCCGTTGCCGAGGGGGCCGTCCGCATGAGCCCCGAGACACTCGCCATCATCACCGAGGGCCGCGCCAAGAAGGGCGATGTCCTGGCGGTGGCCCGGCTGGCCGGGATCATGGGGGCCAAGCGCACCAGCGACCTCATCCCCCTCTGCCACCCTCTGGCAATCACGAAGGTCGCGGTCGAGCTGGTTCCCGACAGCGACCTGCCGGGCGTCCGCATCACCGCTACTGTCCGCACCACCGGCCAGACCGGCGTGGAGATGGAGGCGCTGACGGCGGTCTCGGTCGCGGGGCTGACCCTTTACGACATGGTCAAGGCCGTCGAGAAGACCATGGTGATCGAGAACGTCCGCCTGCTCAGCAAGGATGGCGGCAAGTCGGGCCGTTTCACCGCCTCCGGCTTCGCGGCCCCCGACGCCGAATGATCTCGGTCGACGAGGCGCTGGCCGCCGTCCTGGCCCTTGCCGCCCCCCTGCCCACCGAAACCGTCGATCTGGCAGAGGCCGCCGGCCGCGTGCTGGCCTCCCCCGTGGTCGCCCGCCGGGCCCAGCCCCCTTTTGCCGCCTCGGCCATGGACGGATACGCCGTGCGCCAGGACGAGGTTGCCGCCGGCGCCCGGTTCCGGGTGATCGGAGAGGCCGCCGCGGGCCACGGGTTCGACGGCGCCTTGGAGCCCGGTCAGGCGGTGCGCATCTTCACCGGCGCGCCCCTGCCCCGTGGCGCCGACCGGGTGCTGATCCAGGAGGATGTGGATCGCACCGAGGGTGGCCGCGGGGATGATGCGACCGTCTCCATCACCCTGCGCGACGGGTTCGACACCGCCCGTTATGTGCGCCCTGCCGGGGGTGACTTCGACATCGGCGCCACGATCCCCGCGCCCCGGCGCCTGCGCCCGGCCGACCTGGCCCTGATCGCGGCCATGAACCAGCCCCGGGTCGAGGTGTTCCGCCGCCCCGACGTGGCCCTGATCGCCACCGGCGACGAGCTGGTGATGCCCGGCGAGGATCCTTCGCCTGACCAGATTATCGCCTCCAACAGTTTCGGCCTCAAGGCCATGCTGGAAGCCCAAGGCGCGCGCGCCCGGATGCTTCCCATCGCCCGCGATGACCGCGCCTCGCTGGAACAGGCGTTCGAGCTGGCGCGCGGGGCCGATCTGGTGGTCACCATCGGCGGCGCCTCGGTCGGCGACCACGATCTGGTGGCCGGGGTCGCGGGGGAACGCGGCCTCGACCAGGCCTTCTACAAGGTCGCCATGCGCCCGGGCAAACCGCTGATGGCGGGCCGTCTGGACGGCGCTGCGATGATCGGCCTGCCCGGCAATCCCGTCTCGTCCATGGTCTGCGGCCTGGTCTTTCTGGTGCCCATGGTCCGCGCGATGCAGGGCCTGCCGGCCGGGCCCATGCCGACGCGGATGGTCCCCCTCTCGGCCCCGCTGGAGGCCAATGGCCGGCGCGCGCATTACATGCGCGCCCGCCTGGACGAGGATGGCAGCGGGGTGGCGGCGCTGGACCGGCAGGACAGCAGCCTTCTGTCGGTGCTGGCAGCCTCGGACGCGCTGATCGTGCGGCCCGTCGGCGACACGGCACGAGGGATCGGCGAGCGGGTGCCCGTGATCGTGCAGCGCCTTCACGACTGAGGCGGGCTTTGCCCCCCTAGGCGTTGACACAAAACAGGAACAGGAGTAGAACTTCGTCGGAACGCCCGCATCGACGGGCGGCAACGGGATGAACGGTCGCGGCCCGCGTGCCCGGAATGTCCCCGCTGACGGAGGTGGCGATGCTGACGCGCAAACAGCTGGAATTGCTGAGTTTCATCAACGACAGGTTGAACAGTGACGGGGTGCCCCCGTCGTTTGACGAGATGAAGGAGGCGCTCGACCTGCGCTCCAAGTCGGGGATCCACCGTCTGATCACCGCGCTGGAAGAGCGTGGCTTCATCCGCCGCCTCGCCCACCGCGCCCGCGCGATCGAGATCGTCAAGCTTCCCGATGCCATCGGCGGCCAGCCCGCCGGGTTCGAGCCACGGGTGATCGAGGGCGACCGCCGCGATCCCCCCGCTGGCGCCATGGCCATCAGCAGCATCCACGCGATGGAGCTGCCGGTGATGGGCCGCATCGCCGCCGGCACCCCGATCGAGGCCATTTCGGAGGTGTCCCACAACGTCGCCGTTCCCGGCTCGATGGTGTCGAACGCGGGCAACCATTACGCGCTTGAGGTCAAGGGCGACTCGATGATCGAGGCCGGGATCAACGATGGCGACATCGTCGTGATCCGCGACCAGAACTCCGCCGACAACGGCGACATCGTGGTGGCGCTGGTCGACGGCCAGGAAGCGACGCTGAAGCGCCTGCGACGCAAGGGCGGGATGATCGCGCTGGAGGCCGCGAACCCGGCCTACGAGACCCGGGTCCTGCCGGCGGATCGCGTCAAGGTTCAGGGCCGGCTGGTGGGCCTGATCCGCTCCTACTGAACTGAACGCCGGAAGGGCGCCCTGCTGGGCGCCCCGTTTGGCATCGCCCTTCAGTGCCCCTTGTTTGGAGGGCGCCGCACGGCCCTTGCCCCTTCTGCACCTTCCGAGCTACCGCCCTTCTGACGTCCTTCCCAGCTGCGCCTTGCTTCGCCCCCTCGCTATGCCATCCCGGGTCCAAAGCCGCGGGCCCGTGACCTCCCGCGCCCCGGTCAGCTGAAGGCGGCCGTCCTTGATGTGCCCCGCCACTGCCCCCAGCCGGCGCAAGTCCCCTGCCGCCAGCAACCGGCATCCCGGCGGCCGGGCCGGCGCCTCCTGCCTTCCAAGGAACCCGTCCCAGATGACCAGATCGGCCGTGCGACAGGCCTCGTCCAGCCGCGCCTCGCCCTTCTTGCCGCGCAGGTGAACCACCCGCGGGCCATCGCCACCCAACCGAGGCACGCGCCCCGGCGGGTCGGCCACGGCGGCGGCCTGAACCCGTCCGTCGCCGTCATTCTCCAGCCACGTGCGGGCCACGAACCCTTCGCCGCGCGCGCGGCTGAGGACGCGCCCTCCCTCAGCCATCACCCCCACGAGCCCCCCGCTTTCCGAGATCAGCAGCGCGGGCCTCTCCTCCCCTGCCCAGGAAAGCCCTCCGGCCAGCAGAACCGGCAGCCCAACAAGCCGCAGCCCGCCGCGCAGCAGGCACAGCAGCAGACCGCCCACCACCACGACGCCCAGTGTCGCGGCGGGCGGCGTGGGCAGGTGGCTGACCGCATCAGGCCAGGCCGAGACCGTCCCGGCCACCCGCAGGATCCAGCCCACGCCCAGCCGCATCAACGCCAGGCCCGCCCCCTCCAGCCCCAGCGGCATTCCCAGCACCGCCAGGATGCCGCCGGGCATCACCAGGATCCCCATCACCGGGACCGACACCAGGTTGGCCGGGTAGCCGAAGCGCGACACCATGTTGAAATGCGCCGCCGCGATAGGCGCGGTCGCCAGCCCCGCGATCAGCGATGACAGCGCCAGCGCCGCGACCGGGGCCAAGAACCGGGGCACTCGCCCGCCGGGCGGCATCCCGCGCCGCCGGTCCCTGAGCCAGGCAAAGACCGTGACCAGCGCCGTCGTCGCCGCGAAGGACATCTGGAAACCCGGGCCCGCGACACTTTCGGGGCGCAAAACCATCACGATGAGCGCTGCCAGCGCGACCGCCCGCAGGCTGATCGCGCGCCGGTCCAGGATCAGCGCCACAAGCATCACGGCCACCATCACGAAGGCCCGCTGTGTCGCCACATTGGCCCCCGACAGCGCCAAATAGCCCGCCGCCACCAACAGGGCCGCCACCGCCGCGATCTTGCGCGCCGGGTGGTAGAGGGCGATTCGCGGCACCAGCGCCAGCGCCAGCCGCACTGCGCCCAGCACCAGCCCCGTCACCAGCCCCATGTGCAACCCCGAAATCGCCAACAGATGCGCCAGGTTGGTGCGCCGCAGATCGGTCAGCGTGTCGGCATCCAGGCTTGAGCGGTCGCCCGTGGCGATGGCGGCCGAGAACCCGCCCACCCGTCCCGGCAGGGCCGCGCGGATGCGGTCGGCCAAAGCGTGGCGGGTTCGGTGCAGCCACAGGGCCGGTCCCGGCGGCGGTCGGGCCAGCAGCAGGGCCGGCACCCGGGTATAGCCGACCGCGCCCAACCCCTGGAAGAAGGCGTGGCGACGGAAGTCGAAGCCCCCGGGTTCGGTCGGGCCCTGGGGGGCCGACAGGTGGGCCGTCATCGCCACCACCTGCCCCGGTAACGGCGTCAGATAACGCTGATCCCCGTGCAGGCTGATCCGCACCCGGCGCGGCGTGTGCCCGGGGTCCACCCGCGACAGGATCACCCGGTCGAGGGTAAGGCGCGTCTTGTCACTGGCCGAGCGGTCGATGGCGATCACCCGCCCCTGGACCGGCCCGTAGTAGCGAAAGGACAGGACAGGCCCCGCCACCAGGTGCAGCCGCGCCCCCGCCAGTGACCCGCCGAGGGCCAGCAAGGCCAGGGCGACGGGAAGGACCCCCACCAGGCTGTGCCGCAGAAGGCGCAGGCCGACCGCCAACAGCACGACCCCCAGCAACGCATTCAGAATCAGCGCCTTGACCGAGGGTTCCCACCCCAGAGACAGGAAGGTCAGGATACCCGCGCCGACCCAGACAGGCGCCCAGGCGAACAGCTGGCCGCGCTGTTTCTCAAGCGCGTTGATCGTGGCGAGAACCGGCACCGCTCTTGTCCTTCGACAGCGCATTGAATAGACATCGCTCAACGCTATTCCCCGCTGCATTACCGGAGAGTTAACCCTACATGGTCGTCACCCGCTTCGCCCCGTCTCCCACAGGTTACCTGCACATCGGCGGGGCGCGCACGGCGCTGTTCAACTGGCTCTTTGCCCGGGCCAACGGGGGGCAGTTTCTGCTGCGGATCGAGGACACGGACAGGGCCCGCTCCACCGAGGCGGCAAGCGAGGCGATCTTCGAAGGGCTACGCTGGCTGGGGCTGGACTGGGACGATGACGCGGTCAGCCAATGGGCCCGCCGGGACCGCCATGCCGAAGTGGCGCGCCAGATGCTGGAACGCGGCGCGGCCTACAAGTGCTTCGCCACCCAGGACGAGATCGAGGCCTTCCGCGAGGAAGCCCGCGCCGAGGGCCGCTCGACCCTCTACCGCTCCCCCTGGCGGGACGCCGGGCCCGAAAGCCACCCCGACGCGCCCTACTCGGTGCGTCTGCGCGCGCCCCGCGAAGGGACGATCAGCATCGACGATCAGGTGCAGGGCAATGTGACGTGGCAGGCCGATACGCTGGACGACATGATCCTGCTGCGCTCGGACGGCAGCCCGACCTACATGCTCGCCGTGGTGGTCGACGACGTGGACATGGGCGTGACCCACGTGATCCGCGGTGACGACCACCTCAACAACGCCGCCCGCCAGCGGCTGATCTACGACGCCATGGGCTGGGACCTGCCGGTCTATGCGCATATCCCGCTGATCCACGGGGCCGATGGCAAGAAGCTCAGCAAGCGTCACGGCGCCTTGGGGGTGACCGAGTATCGCGACATGGGCTACCCGGCGAGTGCGATGCGCAACTACCTCGCGCGGCTGGGCTGGAGCCATGGCGACGACGAATTCTTCACCACCGAGCAGGCGATCGAATGGTTCTCGCTGGACGGGATCGGCAAATCGCCCGCGCGGCTTGATTTCAAGAAGCTGGAAAACCTGTCCGGTCAGCATATCGCGGCGACGGAGAATGCTGCGCTGCTGAGAGAGATCGAGGAGTTCCTTGCGGCAACCGGCGCGCCGTCCCTGGACGAGCCGCGCCGCGACGGTCTTTTCCGCGCCCTGGACTTCGTGAAGTCCCGTGCGAAGACAATTCCAGATCTACTTGAGAAAGCTCATTTTATCCTGACCAGACGCCCTTTGGATCGGGACGAGAAATCGGCCGCTGCGCTGGATGATGTATCCCGTAGTATACTGGCGGAATTGACGCCGCACCTGCAGAATGCTAATTGGACGCGAGAGGCGCTCGAGGCAGATCTGAATGCCTTCGCAGAGGCCAGAGATCTCAAATTCGGAAAGCTCGCTCAGCCCCTGCGGGCCGCGCTTGCCGGTCGCTCGGCCACGCCGAGCGTATTTGACATGATGCTCGTCCTGGGCCGCGACGAAACCGTCGCTCGGCTCGACGAGGCCGCTGGAGGCGCGGTGGACTGACAAGGGTCCGCCGACGCCATTCAGCCAAAGGTTGGGGCGCAAAGCCCCTCGCACACTCGCCGCGACCCATGGGGTCCGGCGACCATGGAAGGGACGGATATGGCAGACCAGAAGAAACACGCGACGCTTGAATTTGGTGACACGCGCCTTGAGTTGCCGATGATGTCGCCCACTCTGGGCCCCGATGTCATCGACATCCGCAAGCTCTACGCCGAGGGCGACGTCTTCACCTACGATCCCGGCTTCACCTCGACCGCCTCCTGCGAGTCGACGATCACCTTCATCGATGGCGAGAAGGGCGAGCTGCTCCACCGGGGCTATCCCATCGACCAGCTGGCCGAGAAGTCCCACTATCTCGAGGTCTGCTATCTGCTGCTCTACGGCGAACTCCCCTCGGTCGAGATGCTGGAGGATTTCGAAGCGCGCGTGAACCGCCACACCATGCTGCATGAGCAGATGATGAACTTTTTCCGTGGCTTCCGCCGCGATGCTCATCCTATGGCGATCATGACCGGCGTGGTTGGCGCCATGTCCGCCTTCTACCATGACAGCACCGACATCAGCGATCCGTGGCAGCGCGAAGTGGCTTCGATCCGCATGATCGCCAAGCTGCCGACGATCGCCGCAATGGCCTTCAAGTATTCGGTCGGTCAGCCCTTCGTCTACCCGCGCAACGACCTCGATTATGCGTCGAACTTCCTGCGCATGTGCTTTGCCGTGCCGGCCGAGGATTACGTCGTCGACCCGATCCTCAGCCGCGCCATGGACCGGATCTTCACCCTGCACGCCGACCACGAGCAGAACGCCTCGACCTCGACCGTGCGGCTTGCCGGCTCCTCGGGGGCGAACCCCTTCGCCTGTATCGCGGCCGGTATCGCCTGTCTTTGGGGCCCCGCCCACGGCGGCGCCAACCAGGCCTGCCTCGAGATGCTGCGCGAGATCGGCACAGTTGACCGCATCCCCGAGTATATCGCCCGCGCCAAGGACAAGAGCGATCCCTTCCGGCTGATGGGCTTCGGCCACCGGGTCTACAAGAACTTCGACCCGCGCGCGAAGGTGATGAAGCAGTCCGCCGACGAGGTGCTGGACCTGCTGGGCTTCGAGAACAACCCGACCCTCCAGGTCGCCAAGGAGCTGGAAGCACAGGCGCTTCAGGACCCCTACTTCACCGACAAGAAGCTGTTCCCGAACGTGGATTTCTACTCGGGCATCATCCTCGAGGCGATGGGTTTCCCGACCTCGATGTTCACGCCGATCTTCGCGCTCAGCCGCACCGTCGGCTGGATTTCCCAGTGGAAAGAGATGATCGACGATCCGGTGCAGCGTATCGGTCGCCCGCGCCAGCTTTACACCGGCGCGCCCCGCCGCGACTACGTGGATATCGAAAACCGCTGACATCCGTGGGCCCCTCGGGACCCATTCGGACAGTGATACCGGGCCGCCCCTGCCAAGGGGGCGGCCCGTCGTGTTTCCGGGCATGACCTCGGCCGTCAGACCGTTTCAATGAGGCGGGGTCCGGGGAACCAGCCCCGCGCCCAGGTATTGGGCCTGCATGGAACCCCTCGCCCTCCCTGCCCTTGTCTGCGCGCTGGCCTTCGCCGCCGTGCACCTCGCCACCCCCTACCTGACCTTCTTCAAGGCCATGCCCCGAAGCCGCTGGCTGTCCTTCGCGGGCGGGGTGGCGGTGGCCTATGTCTTCCTGCACCTTCTGCCCGAACTCTCCGAGCATGAGGCGACCCTCGCCGAGGGTGGCGACGGGCGGGGCATCGTGGTCTATGCGCTGGCGCTGGCGGGGCTTGCGGCCTTCTACGCGCTGGAGCGGATGGTCAAGCTGGGCCGGGCCGCCCCTGCAACCGGCGAGGCGTCCGCTAACGGGGACCGCTCCGTGCATGGCGAGGAGCACGGCGACGACCGGATCTTTTGGATCCACATCACCTCCTTCGCCCTCTACAACCTGCTGATCGGCTATCTTCTCCTGCACCGGGAGGAAGGGGGTTGGCTGTCGCTGGGTTTCTACTTCGTTGCGATGGGCCTGCATTTCCTGACCAGCGATTTCGGCCTCAACCAGGATTACCCCGCGCTTTACCGTTCGCGGGGGCGCTGGGTTCTGTCGCTGGGGGTGCTTGGCGGCTGGCTGCTGGGCGTCGCCGTCGATCTGCCCGAGGAGGCCCTGATCGGCCTTTTCGCCTTCTTGGCGGGGGGCGTCGTGCTGAACGTGCTGAAAGAGGAGCTGCCGGAAGAGCGCAAGAGCAGCCTTGCGCCCTTCCTGCTGGGTGTCGCGGGCTACGGCGCGCTTCTGATCGCGCTATAGCCCCGGGGAAATGCGCCTCAGCGCCCTTCGTAGGCGGGCGGACGCTTCTCGAGGAAGGCGATCACCCCTTCGCGGAAGTCGCGGGACTTGCCGCATTCGCCCTGAAGCTGTGCCTCCAGCGCAAGCTGGGTGTCGAGGTCGTTGTTGTAGCTGGCGCGCAGGGCCTGCTTGACCGCGCCATAGGCCTTGGTCGGGCCATTGGCCAGATGGGCGGCACGGCCGAACCAGTGGTCGGCAAACTCGGCATCGGCCACCACTTCCCAGATCATGCCCCAGTCGCTGGCCTGCCGGGCGCTGATCTTGTCGGCAAACAGGGCGGCACCCATGGCCTTGGCAAACCCGATCTGGCGCGGCAGCCAATAGGTGCCGCCCGCGTCGGGGATCAAGCCGATGCGGGTGAAGGCCTGGATGAAGCTGGCGCTTTCGGTCGCGATCACTACGTCGGCGGCCAGGGCCAGGTTCGCCCCCGCCCCTGCCGCCACGCCGTTGACGGCGCTGATCGTCGGCACCGGGCAATCGTAGATCGCCTTCAGCATCGGCTCGTATTCGTCGCGCAGGGTCCGTTCCATGTTGATGTCGGTGACATCGCGCCGGTCTGCCAGGTCCTGGCCCGAGCAGAAAGCGCGATCGCCCTTGCCGGTCAGCACCACCACCCGCGCCGAACGCCCCGCCTCGGTCACGGCATGGGTGATCTCCAGGCGCATCTGGGCATTGAGGGCGTTCATCACCTCGGGACGGTTGAGGGTGATGACCGCGATACCGTCACGGTCGCTCAGGCGGATTGTGGAATAATTCAAGCTGGGGCCCTCCGGCGAAACTGGATTTCGCACCCGAGGATAGCGAAAGCCCGGCCGGAGGGAAGGCCGCAAAGCCGTCCCCGGGGCCGGGCGACGCGAAGTCAGGGGCGCGTGGCGCCCCCGAGGATCATCCGTTCAGGATCTGATCCAGCCGCGCCTTCTCCCCGTCCGAGAGGGTCTGATCGACCGTGGGGGCTCGGCTGCGCCGGATCACGTAGTAAAGCGCGCCCGCCAATGCAAGAAACAGCGCCAGGGGCGCCGCGATCCACAAAAGCAGGTTGGCGCCCTTGGTGGTCGGGTTCAACAGCACGTATTCCCCGTAGCGATCCACGAGGTAGGCGATCACCTCCTCGTCGCTGTCGCCGGCGACCAGACGCTCGCGCACCAGGATGCGCAGGTCCCGCGCCAGATCCGCGTTCGACTCGTCAATCGACTCGTTGCGGCAGACCAGGCAGCGCAGGCCCTTGGAAAGCTCCCGCGCGCGGGATTCCAGTACCGGGTCCGACAGGACCTCCTCGGGCTCCACCGCGGCCAGCGGCAGGGTGAAGAGGACCAGCATCACGGTCAGGATCAATCGCTTCAGCATGGGCCTACTCCGCCGGCATGGGAACAGGGGTCGCGCGGGTCTTGCGCGCGCCGGCCGCGATGCGATAGCGGCGGTCGGTCAGCGACAGCACGCCGCCCAGCCCCATGATGATCGCGCCCAGCCAGATCCAGTTGGCGAAGGGTTTGATGTAGGTCCGGACCGCCCAGCCACCGTTGGCCTGCGCATCGCCGATGACCAGATAGAGGTCACGGGTCACGCCCAGGTCGATCGCCGCCTCGGTGGTAGGCATGCCCGCCACCGGATAGACGCGCTTTTCTGGGAAAAGCCGGGCAACCTCGGCCCCGTTCCGCTCGATGGTCAGGTCGGCACGGGTCGCCAGGTAGTTGGGTCCGCGCAGCTCCTCCACCCCGTTGAGGGTGATGGTATAACCGCTGACCTCATAGCCCTCGCCGACATGGGCGACGCGGATATCCTCGACCTCGTAGGCCATCATGGCCGAGATGCCGAGGATGGTCAGGCCCAGGCCTGCGTGGGCCACGGCCTTGCCCCAGTCCGCGCGCGGCAGGCGCAGGACCCGCTGGAACCGGTCGCCCAGCCCCCCGCGACCCGAGCGCAGGCCAAGATCCACGACCGACCCCGTGATCAGCCAGACCGCCAGGAAGATGCCGATGGGGCCGAAGGCCGAGCGGCCGGTCTGCATGGCCCACAGAAGCGCCCCGGCCAGCACGGCCAGCGCCAGCGGCCAGCGCAGGGATTTCAGCGCCTTGCCGATCCGCCCGCGTTTCCAGGGCAGGATCGCCCCGATCGGCAGGACGATCGCCAGCAGCACCATGAAGGGCGTGAACGACGCGTTGAAGAACGGCGGGCCGACGCTGAGCTTACGCTCGAAGAAGGCCTCGGCGACCAGCGGCCAGATGGTGCCGACAAAGACGATCAGCGCCGCCACGGCCAGCAGGACGTTATTGAGGACCAGCATCGATTCGCGACTGACCACCGAGAAGACGCCGCGCGCCTCCATGGCGCTGGCGCGCATGGCGTAAAGGACCAGCGCCCCGATCATGAAGACGCCCAGGATCATCAGGATGAACAGGCCACGCTCGGGGTCGGTCGCAAAGGCGTGGACCGAGGTCAGAACGCCCGAACGCACGATGAAGGTGCCGATCAGCGAGAAGCCGAAGGCCAGGATCGCCAGCAGGATGGTCCAGCTTTTCAGCGCCTCGCGCTTTTCGACCACGATGGCCGAGTGCAGCAACGCGGCGGCCAGCAGCCAGGGCATGAAGCTGGCATTCTCGACCGGGTCCCAGAACCAGAAGCCGCCCCAGCCAAGCTCGTAATAGGCCCACCAGGACCCGAGGGCGATGCCGATGGTCAGGAACAGCCATGCCGCAAGGGTCCAGGGACGCACCCAGCGGGCCCAGGCCGCATCGACGCGCCCTTCGATCAGGGCGGCGACGGCGAACGAAAAGGACATCGAAAGCCCGACGTAGCCGAGGTAAAGGAACGGCGGGTGGAAGGCGAGGCCCGGGTCCTGGAGCAGCGGGTTCAGATCCTCGCCGTTCAGGGGGGGCACGGCCAGCCGCGCAAAGGGGTTCGAGGTGAACAGAATGAACGCCAGGAACGCCACCCCGATCGAGGCCTGCACCCCCAGCACCCGCGCCCGCAGGGTCGCCGGCAGGTTCTGTCCGAACCAGGCCGCCGACGCGCCGAAGAGCGACAGGATCATCACCCACATCAGCAAGGAGCCTTCGTGGTTCCCCCAGACGCCGGTCACCTTGTAAAGCATCGGCTTGGCGGTGTGGGAGTTGGCGGTCACGAGCGCCAGCGAGAAATCCGATGTCACGAACGCATAGGTCAGCGCCGCGAAGGCGCCCCCCGTCAACAGGAATTGAAGGGTGGCCGCCGGTTCGGCAACCGCCATCCAGCCCGACCAACCCTTATGCGCCCCGACCAGCGGGATGATTGTCTGCGCCACGGCCACCATCAAGGCGAGAATGAGCGCGAAATGTCCAAGTTCTGCTATCATGGCGGGATGATATTCGGTTTTTGGCATGTCTGCCAATGCCTGATCGGTCGCACCCCCGCTGGAGGGTTCATCACGTTTCGATGAACCGCCCCGGAAAACCCGCCACGCGGCTCAATTTCGGTCAGCCAGCCACTCTTCCAGCGCCGCGTTGCGGTCATGGAATGCCGCTCCCGATGCCGGGGCTGCCTGTCCCTTGTTGGATTGCCCATTGGGCGCGTTCAGGGGCACCGGGGCGGGGGCAACTGGCGCGGCGTCCGCCTGATCCCGAAGCTGGGCCAGATTGGCCTGAACCAGGGGTGTCAGTGCCAGCGTGCGCGCGACCGAGCGTTGGAAATCCTGCCCCTTCAACTGATAGCGGGCACCGAAGTAGAAACTGACGATCGCCCCCAGAAGCCACCACATGGGTTCGGGCACCAGCGCCAGCCCCTGCATTCTTGCGGCGAACCACACGGGGTCGACCATCGCGGCCACCAGAAGGCCCAGCGTCCCCAGCGCCAGCGCCGGGCGGGGCAGACGGTTCAGCCCGTCCATGAACCGGTCAAAGCCCCCGCGCCCGTCCCCGCCGCGGGTCGCAAACTCGGCCGCGAACTCCTCCAGCGCCCGCCCGTGCCGGGCAGAGGCGCGCCCTGCCCCGGCCTCCGCGTTCTCGCGGAAAACCTCGGCCGTCTCGCGCAGCACGTTGCCGCCATTTCCGAAAAGCGTCGCCAGGACCGTCTGGATCATGCCCATGCCGCCACCCTCCGTGCGTGTTCTGCGGCATCAAGGTGATAGCGCGGGGCGATGAACGCCTCTGCCCGGCGGATCCAGCCCCCCTTGCCGCCATCGCGCCTGCGGGCGAACTTGCGCAAGGCGGGGCGCCGGTCGCCCAGGCGGTAATAGTAGTTGCGCCGCTCAATCCCGTAGGCATCGGCCAGGTGATCGGGGGCGGCGCGCATCGCAGCGGCGGCGGCCGCGCGGGTCCGGGGGCCGATGCGCCCGTCAACGGCACAGGCAAAACCCATGCGGTCCAATAGGCGCTGCAACAGGCGCACGGCCTGACGACCGGCGTTGACCTGCATGTCGAAGACACTGGCGCGCAGCGGTTCGGGAAGGCCCGCGATGCCCGGCTTGCGATAGTAATGGTCGATGAAGATCGCAACCGCGTCTGCCCGGCTGAGACGGCGCAGGTCGGCCCGGTCGACAACCCCGTTGCCGTCGATGTCCCGGCCAAGTCCACGAAGCGTGCCGATGGTCACACCGTGGTTGGTGGCACCGCCCGGATCATCCGGATCGTCGGACCAGCCACCCTCCCGCGCCACGATCTCTTCCGCGATCTGCCGAACCGTCTGCATTCGCCACCCCCTTCTTGCGGGGCGCGCGCATGCCGCCCGCCCGCGTCAATCCCGCGACGCAGGCTGGGGAATGCCGGTTAAGATCGGGAGTCCTTGGCGTCCGGCTCCTGGTAGACGCCCTGTTCCTTCAGCGCGTCCACGACCTCTTTCGGCATGTAGGTCTCGTCATGTTTGGCAAGAATCTCAGAGGCTTCGAAGACGCCGTTGACGTAACGGCCGGTGCCGATCATGCCCTCACCCTCGCCAAACAGGTCGGGCAGGACGCCGGTGAAGGTGACAGGGATCGTGGCGCCGCCGTCGGTGACGCTGAAGCTGATGGTCTTGCCTTCGCCGCGCCGCAGGCTGCCTTCCTCGACCAGGCCGCCCATGCGGAAGACCTCGCGCTCGGTCGGCGGCTCGGCCGCGATCTGGCTGGGGCTGCGGAAGAAGTTGATGCCGTCGCGCATCGCGTATCCGATCAGCGCGGTCGAGATCGCCAGCGCCACGAAGGCCACCACGATGATCTGGATCCGCCGCTTCTTTTTCAATCCACGCATGACGTCCTCCTACGGGAACACCGGGGCCAGCATCAGCCCCTCGGTTTCGGCATTGCCCAGCATCAGGTTGGCGTTCTGCAACGCCTGCCCCGAGGAGCCTTTGGTCAGGTTGTCGAGGGCGGCGACGACAACCGCGCGCCCGGCGATCCGGTCCCCCACCACGCCCAAATGGCAGAAGTTCGAGCCGCGCACGTGACGGGTCGAGGGCAGTTCGCCAAAGGGAAGCACCTCGAGGAACGGCTCGTCCGCATAGGCCGCGCGCAGGGTCTCGTGCACCGTCTCGGCAGATCCGCGCACGTAGACCGTGGCCAGGATCCCCCGGTTGGCCGGCAGCAGATGCGGCGTGAACTGCACCTGAACGGGCCGCCCCGCCACGGCCGAGAATTCCTGATCGAACTCGGCCAGGTGGCGATGGGTGCCGCCGGCGGAATAGGCATGGGTGCCTTCCGACAACTCGGCGTGAAGCAGGTTTTCCTTGAGCGAGCGACCAGCACCCGACACCCCGGTCTTGAGGTCGATGACGATCTCGTCCAGGTCGATAACCCCGGCGGCGATCAGCGGGCGCAGGGCAAACTGCCCCGTCGCCGCGTTGCATCCGGTGCCGGCCACAAGGCGGGCGGCGCGGATCTCGTCGCGGTAGAACTCGGTCAGGCCATAGACTGCCTCGGCCTGCTGCTCGGGGGCGGCGTGGGGCTTGCCGTACCATTTCTCGTAGGCGGCGGCGTCACGCAGACGGAAGTCGGCCGACAGATCGACGATCTTGACCGTCTTGGGCAGCTCGCGGATGACCTCCTGGCTGGTGGCGTGCGGCAGGGCGCAGAATACCAGGTCCACGCCGCCGAAATCGATCTGGTCGATGGTGACAAGCTCGAGCAGGTCCAGGTGGCGCAGGTGGGGGAAGACGGCGCCCATGCTCTGGCCGGCCTTGCGGTCGGCACTGAGGGCCACGATCTGCATTCCCGGGTGGGTCGCGATCAGGCGGACAAGCTCGGCCCCGGTGTATCCGCTGGCACCCAAAATGGCGATCTTGTGACTCATGAATAGCCCTTTTGTCTTTCGGTGGGGGATTTAAGCATGTTCCGCCCCCCGCGCAACCGTTGCACCGCGCGGGACGGGTCACGATGCCGCAAGGTTGCGGGCGGAACGCCGGGTCGCGCCCGGCGGCCCCTGTGGTCCCCGGCGCTGCGGCTAGGCCTGCTGGAAGGTGATCTGTCGGCGCAGGAACTGGGTCGCGCCATCGCTGACGCGGCGCGGATCGCCGGTTGTCAGAAAGACCGACTCGTCCCCTTTTCCCAGTAGGTGGGGGTGCCGCTCAAGGTAGTCCGACAGGCTTTCGGCGACCAGGTTGGCCTGGCTGAAGACCCGCACGTCCGGCCCCAGCGCATCCTGGAAGACCTGTTCCATCAGCGGGTAATGGGTGCAGCCCAGGATCGCGGCCTCGGGATGGGGCATCCGGCGTTTCAGCGCATCGACGTGGGAGCGCACGAGCGCCTCGGCCAGCATCAGGTCGCCGGCCTCGATCGCGTCGACCAGACCGCCGCAGGGCTGAGCCTCGACATCGACGCCGATGGCGCGGAAGGCCAGTTCCCGCTGGAAGGCGCGGCTAGAGACGGTGGCCGGGGTGGCGAAGAGGGCGACATGCTTCACGCCCACCTCGCGCGGGGGCGAATTGTCGCCCCACTGACGCTCGGTCAAAGCCTCGATCAGGGGCACGAAGACGCCCAGCACGCGCTTGTTCGGCGGAATGAAGCTTTCCTGCATCCGACGCAGCGCGGCTGCCGAGGCAGTGTTGCAGGCCAGGATCACCAGATCGCACCCCCGGTCCCACAGCTTCTGTGTCGCGTCGCAGGTCAGCTTGTAGACATCATCGGCGTCGCGCACGCCGTAGGGGGCGTGGGCGCTGTCGCCGAGGTAGACCAGAGGAACCTCTGGCAGGCGCCGGCTGACGGCGTCGAGGACGGTCAGACCGCCCAGTCCCGAATCGAAGATACCTACGGCCATGTGCTCACTCGGATTTTCTGCCACGCGACGGGCGGGTTACGGGCGGGGTTCCCTGAACGGAATAAGTGCAGCCGGGGCCGATGTCCATCACCCTCCGGCACCGGGAGGCCGTGCGCGGGGCGCGGCCTATTCGGCCGCGGCCCGCATCGGCGCCGCCGGATCGCGGAAGGCCTTGAGGATCTCGTCACGCCGGCGCGCGGCGACCCGCGCGGCCTCTTCCTTGACCGGTCCGAAGCCCCGGATCGACAGGGGCAGTTCGGCCAGGGCGATGGCGGCGTCGCGGTTCTCGGGGCTCAGCCCGGACAGGACCTCGTCCATGTCCTGCTCGTACTGCCGGATCAGCTGGCGTTCCATCCGCCGCTCTGCGCTGTAGCCGAAGGGATCGAAGGGCGTGCCGCGCAGGCGCTTGAACGGGGCCAGCAGGCGGAATGCCGTGCCCATCCACGACCCGAAAGCGCGCTTGCGCGGGCGCCCGTCCGGTCCGGGGCGCGACAGCAGCGGCGGCGCCAGGTGATAGCGCAGCTTCAGATCCCCGTCGAATTCACGCCGCAGGCGCGCCCCGGTGTCCAGATGCAGCCGTGCCACCTCGTATTCATCCTTGTAGGACAGCAGCTTGTGATACCCCCGCGCCACTGCATCGCGCAGATCGGGGTCGTCGAAACGCGCCACCAACGCCCGGTAGCGGCGGGCCAGACGCGCCGATTGGTAATCGCGCAGGTGGCCGGCACGGAAGGCGATCGCCTCCTCCCCGCTTCGGCGCACGGGATGCGGGCCGGCCTGGCCCGAGGCGTCGGCGGCCAACCCGGCCGCGCCCTGGGGATCGACCGCGCACCAGCGGCCGTATTCGAACGCCTCGACATTGCCCTCGACGGCGGTGCCGTTGAGGGTGATCGCCCGGGTGATCGCCGCGTGGCTGAGCGGGATCAGACCCCGCTGCCACGCCGCGCCCAGCAGCAGCATGTTGGAATAGATCGAGTCGCCCAGCAGCGCCCGCGCCAGCACGGTCGCGTCGAACATCGACAGCCCGTCGCCCAGCCGCGCGCCCAGCGTCATCTCAAGCCGCTCGAAAGGAATGCGGAATTCGCGGTTGCGGGCGAAATCGCCGGTCATCACCTCGTGGCTGTTGACCACCGCTGCCGTGCGATCCTTGGTCATCAGCCCCAGGGTCTTGGACCCGGCACTGACCACCAGGTCGCCGCCCAGCAGCACGTCGGCCTCGCCGATGGCGACGCGGATGGCAGAGATGTCCTGGGGCTTCTCCGCAAGGCGGCAGTGGATGTGCACGGCACCGCCCTTCTGGGCCAGACCCGCCATTTCCATCATGCCCGCACCCTTGCCGTCTAGATGGGCGGCCATCGCCAGCACCGCGCCGACGGTGACGACCCCGGTGCCGCCGATGCCGGTGATAACCACGTTGCAGGTGCCGTCGATTGCCGGCAGCGCGGGTTCGTCCATGTGGGGCCGGGTGATCTTGCGGGTGGCGGATTTCTTCAGCTTGGCTCCCTCGACCGTCACGAAGGAGGGGCAGAACCCCTTGAGACAGCTGTAATCCTTGTTGCACGAGTTCTGGTCGATGGCCCGCTTGCGGCCAAGCTCGGTCTCCTCGGGGACGATGGAGACACAGTTCGACTGCACCCCGCAATCGCCACAGCCCTCGCAAACCTCGGGATTGATGAAGACGCGGGTGTCGGGATCGGGGAAGGTGCCGCGCTTGCGGCGGCGGCGCTTCTCGGCGGCGCAGGTCTGGACATAGACCAAGGCCGAGACGCCCTTGGTCTGGCCCAACTCTTCCTGCACGGTCATCAGCTCGTCGCGCGGGCGGGCGGTGACATCCGAGGGCAGGCGCGAGGTGTCGAAGCCTTCTTTCTCGTCATGGACCACGACCACGGGGCTGACGCCCATGGCGCGCAACTCGGCAATGATGCGGTGGGCGTCGAGGCCACCGTCGTTGGTCTGGCCGCCGGTCATCGCAACGGCGTCGTTGTAGAGCAGCTTGAAGGTGATGTTCGTGCCCGCGGCCACCGCCGCCCGCACCGCCTGCAGGCCCGAGTGGTTGTAGGTCCCGTCACCAAGGTTCTGGAAAACGTGCTCGCGGGTCGAGAACGGCGCCTCGCCGATCCAATTCGCGCCCTCGCCGCCCATCTGGGTGAAACCGACCGTCTCGCGGTCCATCCACTGCACCATGTAGTGACAGCCGATCCCGGCGTAGGCCCGTGCCCCCTCGGGCAGCCGGGTCGAGCTGTTGTGCGGGCAGCCCGAGCAGAAATAGGGCAGCCGCGCCGCCACGTCGGGGGCGTTGTCGGCCTTGCGCGCCTCTGCCAGCTTGGCGAGGGCGCCGCGCATCCGGTCGGTCGCCCTGCCCTCCTCGATCAGGATGGCGCCGATCTTCTCGGCAATCATCACCGGGTCCAGCGCGAAGCGGGCCGGAAACAGCTCCTCGCCCCGCTCGTTGCGCCACCCGTAAACGCGGCGGCCGCGACGGTCGTTGAAGATCGCCTCCTTGACCTGAACCTCGATCAGCTTGCGCTTCTCCTCGACCACCACGATCAGGTCCAGCCCGTCGGCCCAGGCGTTGAAGCTTTGCTCGTCCAGCGGCCAGGTCATGCCGATCTTGTAGGTGGTCACGCCCAGCCGTTCGGCCTCGGCCTCGCCGATACCCAGAAGTTGCAGCGCATGCACCAGATCCAGCCAGTTCTTGCCGGCCGCGGCAAAGCCGATCTTGGCGCCGGGCTTGCCCAGAACCCGCTTGTCGATCCGGTTGGCGCGGGCGAAAGCCTCGGCCGCGAAACGCTTGTAATCGATGATCCGCGCTTCCTGGGCGACGGGCGTGTCGGCAAGGCGGATGTTCAGCCCGCCTTCGGGCATGGTGAACTGGGGCGTGCGGAATTGCAGGCGGAAGGGATCGCCATCCACGACCGAGGTGGCCTCGACCGTGTCCTTCATGCATTTCAGCCCGACCCACATCCCCGAGAAGCGCGACAGCGCATAGCCGAACAGGCCATAATCCAGGATCTCCTGCACGCCGGCGGGGTTCATGATCGGCATGTAGGCATCGACCAGCGCCCATTCGGATTGGTGCAACGTGGTCGAGCTTTCGCCGGTGTGATCGTCGCCCATCGCCATCAGAACGCCGCCGTTGGGCGAGGTGCCGGCCATGTTGGCGTGGCGCATCACGTCGCCGGAACGGTCCACTCCCGGCCCCTTGCCGTACCACAGGCCGAACACGCCGTCGTAGCGCCCCTCGCCGCGCAACTCGGCCTGCTGGCTGCCCCAGAGGGCGGTCGCGGCCAGGTCTTCGTTCAATCCGGGCTGGAAGCGCACGTCGGCGGCCTCAAGCAGCTTGCCCGCACGCGCCATCTGCAAGTCCACCGCACCCAGCGGCGAGCCGCGATATCCGGTGACATACCCGGCGGTGTTCAGCCCTGCCTGCCGGTCCCGGGCCTTCTGCATCAGCATCAGGCGCACAAGCGCCTGGGTTCCGTTCAGCAGAACGGGCGATTTCTCAAGGTCGTAGCGATCGCTGAGGCTGATGTCTTGCATGGTCATCGAACTCCCCTCCCCTGGGTGCGACATTTGTGACCATTTTCGGTCAAAACTTCTGACCTATCAAATCAAATTTTCGATTTTTTCTTCGTTTGACGCCACCGCGCCCGTAACAGTAACAGCGTTAAAACTTCACGGTGGAACAGGACAGGATCGCAAAAGATGGACTGGGACAAGCTCAGAGTATTTCACGCCGTTGCCGATGCCGGCAGCCTCACCCATGCCGGCGAGACGCTGCATCTCAGCCAGTCGGCCGTCAGCCGCCAGATCCGTGCCCTGGAGGAGAGCCTGAACACCACCCTTTTCCATCGCCACGCCCGGGGACTGATTCTCACCGAGCAGGGAGAGCTGCTGTTCGACGCCACAACCGCGATGAACAAGCGCCTCGACGCCGCTTCCGCCCGCATCCGCGACAGCGAGGAGGAGGTCTTCGGCGAGCTGCGCGTGACAACCACCATCGGCTTCGGATCCCTGTGGCTGGCGCCGCGCCTGACCAAGCTTTACGAGAAATATCCCGACCTCAAGATCGACCTGATGCTGGAAGAGCGGGTGCTCGACTTGCCCATGCGCGAAGCCGATGTCGCCATCCGCATGAAGGAGCCCAGCCAGGCCGACCTGATTCGCAAGAAGCTGATGTCGGTGCGCATGCGCCTCTACGCCTCGCCCGCCTATCTTGAGAAATACGGCACCCCCGAAACGATCGAGGATCTCGCCAACCACCGGCTGATCTGCCAGAACATCGACAGCCACCAGGTCGGCGCCAGCGCCACGCTGGTCCAGATGCTGATGTCCTACGACATCACCTCGTTCCTTTACGTGAACAACTATTTCGGCGTGCTGCAGGCGGTGATCAACAACCTCGGCATCGGCGTCCTGCCCAATTACATCACCGAGGACATGCCCGACCTGGTCCGCGTGCTGCCCGATATCGAATCCAAGGAGGTGCCGGTCTTCCTCGCCTACCCAGAAGAGCTGCGCCATTCGAAGCGCGTACATGTCTTCCGCGATTTCGTGCAGGAGGAGATCATCGCATACCGTCGCCGCATGTCCGAACTGGAGACCGACTCCTGACCCACCAGGTCACGGCGAAAACCCCCTGACTGCCTTTACACACAGCCTCTTTCACGGGCGGCGATCAGGGTTTTCGCCTATCGCGTGGGCAATGCTGGACAGGCGGACCCGGCAAGCTATGCACATGACGCATATCGGCTTTGCATACATCGGAGTGCAAATTCTCTTGCGATGCCTCCGACGCCCCCCTAAATCCCCTCTCGAAGGCAACAGGCGCCTCACGGCGCTGCCTTCTACCTCCCTGTTGGACTTTGGCCGAGCTTTGTCTCGGCCTTTTTTTTTGCCCGCACGGAATTCGCCCCTGGGGCTCCATTTCAGACGAAGAAAAGGCGCCGGATCTGCCGGTATCGCCCGCCCCCCGGTCAAGCCCCGAAGGTCACGTGCCCCGCCTCGTCGATCGTCCAATAGGGATTCCACGCGATCTCCCACAAGTGGCCGTCGGGATCGGCCACGTAGCCCCGGAACCCGCCGTAGGGCGACGGATCGGCCGGGCGCATCACCTCTCCCCCCGCGGCCACCAGCCGCTCGATCAGCGGGGCCACGTCCTCCTGCTGCGGGACATTATGGGCCAGCGCCACCGCGCCCGTCCCCGTTCCCAGCGGGCGGGTCACGTCGGCCTCCATCTCCTCGCGCAGGTAAAGGCCCAGCATCAGACCGTTCATCTGGTAGAAGATGATTTCATCGTTGGCGAAGACGGCCTTCCAGCCGAACCCGTCGTCGTAGAAGGGGCGCGATGCCGACAGCGACGTGACCCCCAGCGCAATGACCGCGATCTGCTGCTGCATCGAACCCACCTATGAATCGGAAAAAGGATACTGCCATCATAGACCACCGGGCCCGCCCCGGGCACCCTTCCGTTGCCCGCCCCCGCGCGACGGCGCTCCAAAGGGTCCCGAACCGGGTCGGAATCCCCCCCTGTGACGCTCAGGACCACTTTCACCCGCCGTCCCGATGCAATAAGAGGACGCCAGATCGACAAAACCCGGGAAAATCTACCTATGGACGAGCCGCAGATCACCGAAGACCTGATTGCCGCCCACGGCCTCAAGCCTGACGAATATCAGCGCATCCTCGAGATCATCGGCCGCGAGCCGAGCTTCACCGAGCTGGGGATCTTCTCGGCCATGTGGAACGAGCATTGTTCCTACAAGTCCTCCAAGCACTGGCTGCGCACCCTGCCCACCGACGGCCCGCAGGTGATCTGCGGTCCCGGCGAGAACGCCGGCATCGTCGATATCGGCGACGGCCAGGCGGTGGTCTTCAAGATGGAAAGCCACAACCACCCCTCCTACATCGAACCCTATCAGGGGGCCGCGACGGGCGTTGGCGGCATCCTGCGCGACGTCTTCACCATGGGCGCGCGCCCGGTGGCGGCGATGAACTCGCTCAGCTTTGGCGCGCCCGATCATCCGCGCACCCGCACTCTGGTCAACGGCGTGGTGGCCGGCATCGGCGGCTACGGCAACTGCTTCGGCGTGCCCAACGTCGGCGGCGAGGTCCGTTTCGATCCCGCCTACAACGGCAACTGCCTGGTGAACGCCTTCGCCGCCGGCATCGCCGACACCGACAAGATCTTCTACTCCGCCGCCTCGGGCGTCGGCATGCCCGTGGTATATCTTGGGGCCAAAACCGGACGCGACGGCGTCGGCGGCGCCACCATGGCCTCGGCCGAGTTCGACGACACGATCGAGGAAAAGCGCCCCACCGTCCAGGTCGGCGACCCCTTCACCGAAAAGCGCCTGCTCGAGGCCTGCCTCGAGCTGATGCAGACCGGCGCCGTCATCTCCATCCAGGACATGGGGGCCGCGGGTCTGACCTGTTCGGCCGTGGAAATGGGCGACAAGGGCGATCTGGGCGTCAAGCTGGAGCTTGACCGCGTCCCCGTCCGCGAAGACCACATGACCGCCTACGAGATGATGCTGTCGGAAAGCCAAGAGCGGATGCTCATGGTCCTCAACCCCGAGCTTGAGGCCGAGGCCAAGGCGATCTTCGACAAGTGGGACCTGGATTTCGCCATCGTCGGCGAGACCATCGCCGAGGACCGTTTCCTGATCCTGCACGGCAACGAGGTGAAGGCAGACCTGCCGCTGAAGGCCCTGTCGGGCACCGCGCCCGAGTATCAGCGCCCCTGGGTGCCGACCCCCGCCGCGACGCCGCTCGCCGACGTCCCCGAGGTCGATCCCATCGACGCCCTGCGCGCGCTGGTTTCCTCGCCCAACTACGCCTCCAAGCAATGGGTCTGGGAACAGTATGACCACATGGTCATGGCCGACACGATCGTCGCCCCCGGCCTCGGCGCCGGCGTCGTCCGGGTCCACGGCACCGACAAGGCCTTGGCCTTCACCTCGGACGTGACCCCGCGCTACGTGCGCGCCAATCCGGTCGAGGGCGGCAAACAGGCCGTGGCCGAGGCATTCCGCAACCTCTGCGCCGTGGGTGCGCGGCCGCTCGCGACCACCGACAACCTCAACTTCGGCAACCCCGAAAAGCCCGAGATCATGGGCCAGCTCGTGGGCGCGATCCAGGGCATCGGTGCCGCCTGCACGGCCCTCGACATGCCCATCGTCTCCGGCAACGTCTCGCTCTACAACGAGACCGATGGAGAGCCGATCCTCCCCACCCCCACCATCGGCGCCGTGGGCCTTGTCGACCATGTCGACCACCTGATCGCCGGCACCGCCCGCGAGGGCGACCTCGCCATCCTGCTGGGCGAGACCGTGGGCCATCTGGGGCAGTCGGCCCTGCTGGCCGAGGTCTTCAACCGGCACGAGGGCGACGCGCCCCCCGTCGACCTCGAGGCAGAGCGTCGCCACGGCGAGTTCCTGCGCGACAACCGCACGCTGGTGCAGGCCGCGACCGATCTGTCGGACGGCGGCCTCGCTCTTGCGGCCTTCGAGATGGCCGAGGCCGCCGGCGTCGGCGTCACTCTCGATGACGGCGCCACTGCCCATGCCTTCGGCGAGGACCAGGGCCGCTACCTGCTGGCCTGTTCCTTCGACCAGGCCGAGGCGCTGATGGTCGCCGCCGCCCGCGCCGAGGTGCCGGTCGCAACCGTCGGCCGTTTCGGCGGTGACCGGGTCCGCATCGGCGCCTCCCAGGCCGAGCTGGCCGAGCTTGCGCAGATCTACCGCACCTCCTTCGCCGCAGCCGTCGCCTGACGATCTGACCAATGGGGTGCCCCCGCCGGGCGCCCCGCCAAAGTCCCAAGGCCCCCGCGCGCGCCCTCCCGCTTCATTGTCGTGAAAATATCCCGGCTCGACGCCCCCACGCCGCGCCCCCTCAGGGCAGCCGCCCCTGCCCGCCAAATCCGGCCTGCCCCTTGCAGCAGCGCCACGCGCCCTTTACATCGGAAACGCAAGACACGAAGGACACGCCCATGCCCATGCAAGCCCGCGAGATCGAGGCGCTGATCCGCGCCAGCTTCCCCGATGCGCGCATCACCGTCACCGACCTGGCCGGCGACGGCAACCATTACGCCGCCGAGGTGATCGACGCCTCCTTCAAGGGCCAGAACCGCGTGCAGCAGCAGCGCGCCGTCTACGCCGCGCTGAAGGGCAAGATGGACGGAAACAATGGCGAGCTTCACGCCCTCGCCCTGACCACGAAGGCCCCCGACTAGGGACCCGGAAATGACCGGGCGGCGGCACTGCCCCGCCCCCCCGATGACACCGGCCCCGAGGCCGGAAACAGGAAAGGCCGCCCCATGAGCGACGCAGAATCCCGGATCAAGCAGACCATCACCGCCAATGACGTGGTGCTCTTCATGAAGGGCACCAAGGCCATGCCGCAATGCGGCTTTTCGAGCCGCGTGGCGGGTGTGCTGAACTACATGGGCGTCGATTATGCCGACGTGAACGTGCTCGAGGATGACGGCATCCGCCAGGGCATCAAGGATTTCTCCGACTGGCCGACCATCCCCCAGCTCTACGTCAAGGGTGAGTTCGTCGGCGGTTGCGACATCATCACCGAGATGACCCTTTCGGGTGAGCTGGACCAGATGTTCGAGAAAAGCGGCGTCACCTTCGACAAGGACGCCGCCGACAAGATCCGCGAAGCCAACGGCTGAGCCCTCTCTTCCCGATTTGCGACGACAAGGCCCGCCGGCATCCCCGGCGGGCCTTTCGCTTTCGAGAGGCCCTGCCATGCCACGGCCTCAATCCGCGGGATTTCCGCCGACACCATTTGCAGATTGCGGCGGATTTCCACCGCAATCCGCAAGTTTTGTTGTCGGAGTCTAAAAGTTAACAAATTTACTCCATAGCTTTACGTGGATGCAGCAGGATCCAGAACGAAAAAGGAATGAATAGATGCCTCTCAACCGCAAACTCCTGACCATGAGCGGCCTTGCCGCGCTTCTCGCCAGCACTGCCTGGGCCGGCACCGGTTTCGGCGACATCGACACCAACGGTGACCGTAAGCTGACCGAGTCCGAGCTTGTCGCCGCTTTCGGTCCCGACGGCGCCCGCCTGATGCGCATGGATGCCGACGACGACGGCGCGATCACCTCCGAGGAGGTGCGGATGGCCTCGGCCGACGATGATGACGACGAGGAAGAAGACGAGGACGACGAAGACGAAGACGACGAGGATGAAGACGACGACGACGACGACGATGATGATGACGACAGCGACGACGACGACGACGACGACGACGATGATGACGACGACAGCGATGACGATGACGGCGACGACGACTGACGCCTGAGATCGGCGCCGCCTCGGTTCATCCACCGAAGCGTCACGAAAAAAGGCCCCGCGATCGCGGGGCCTTTTGCCTTTTCAGAGGGCCGGGGCGGGGTTGAATGACCGACCTGCCGCCCAAGGCGCACTACTCGTCTGCGCGGCCCTTGCCCAGGTGCTTGCGCAGGCGCGAGGGTGTGGATTTCTTGCGGTCCTTGTAGGGGTTCTTGTCGGCCTGGCTGCGGAAGGTCAGGCGGATCGGCGTCCCCGGCATGTCAAAGCTGTCACGCAACCCGTTGACAAGATACCGCGAATAGCTTTCCGGCAGTTTCTCGGGGTGCGAGCACATGACCACGAAACCCGGCGGCCGGGTCTTGGCCTGGGTCATGTAGCGCAGCTTGATCCGCCGCCCGCCCGGCGCGGGGGGCGGGTGCGCCTCCAGCATCCCGATCAGCCAGCGGTTCAGCGTCGCCGTTGTCACCCGCCGGTTCCAGACCTCATGTGCCTTCAGGATCGCTTCCTGCAACCGGTCGAGTCCCCGCCCGGTCTTGGCCGAGACGGTGATCAGCGGCGCGCCGCGAAGCTGGGGCAGCAGACGCGTGAACTCTTCCTTCAGCTCCTTGAGCTTGTTTTGGCGGTCGGTCTCGATATCCCACTTGTTGACCGCGATCACCACGGCGCGGCCCTCGCGCTCGGCCAGGTCGGCGATGCGCAGGTCTTGCTGCTCGAAGGGGATCTCCACGTCCAGCAGCACCACGACTACCTCGGCGAAGCGCACGGCGCGCAGCCCGTCCGAGACCGACAGCTTCTCAAGCTTGTCCTGCACCTTGGCGCGCTTGCGCATGCCGGCGGTGTCGAAGATGCGCACCGGGGCGCCGTCCCATTCGGTCGTGACCGAGATGGCGTCGCGGGTGATCCCGGCCTCGGGTCCGGTCAACAGGCGGTCCTCGCCCAGGATGGCGTTGATCAGGGTCGATTTGCCGGCATTGGGCCGGCCAACCACGGCAACCTGGAGCGGTTTCGCGCGGCTGGGCCGGGGGCTGGGCAGAACGCCGTCCTCGTCGGCATCCTCCTCGCCCGGCAGCGCGCCTTCCTCGTCCAGTTCCACGTCGGTCTCGGGGGCGCTGTCCTGGGCCTTAAGGGCGAACTCGTCGGCCAGCGGGGTCAGGACGGCCAACAGGTCCTCCATCCCCTCGCCATGTTCGGCCGACAGGCGCAGGGGCTCGCCAAGACCCAGCGAGTAGGCCTCCAGCATCCCGGCCTCGCCGGCCCGCCCCTCGGCTTTGTTGGCGGCCACGATCACGTGGGCCGACCGCTTGCGCAGGATCTCGGCGAAGACCTGGTCGGTCGGGGTAATGCCCACGCGCGCGTCGATCATGAACAGGCAGATGTCGGCCATGTCGACCGCGCGCTCGGTCAGCCGGCGCATGCGGCCCTGAAGGCTCTGGTCCGTGGCCTCTTCAAGGCCGGCGGTGTCGACGACGGTGAAACGCAGGTCGCCAAGCCGGGCCTCGCCCTCGCGCAGGTCGCGGGTGACGCCGGGCTGATCGTCGACCAGCGCAAGGCGCCGCCCCACGAGGCGGTTGAACAGGGTGGACTTGCCCACGTTGGGGCGCCCCACGATGGCGAGCGTGAAACTCATGGCCTTTTGATACTCCGGCTCGGGCGACAATGCGCCCCCTTACACGGACTTGGCCTCAGCGGAAAGCAAGGAGTTGGCCATCCTGCGAGACCACGTAGAGGGTGCGGTTCACCACGACCGGGTTCGAGGCCGCCCCGCCGGGCAGCGCCACGGCGCCCGCAAGCTGCCCGCTGGCCGGATCGAAGGCCCGCAACTGTCCGTCGCCCGAGGCGACCCAAAGCCGTCCGCCGGCCAGCACGGGGCCGAAATGGGCATAGAGGGCCAGGCGCCGGCGCGGGTTCGTCTTCGTGTACCAGGGCATGGGCGTGGCCCAGATCACCTTGCCGGTGGCCGCGTCCAGGCGCACCAGCTCGGACTGGTCCGAGATCAGGAAGACCGAGTTGCCGACCGGCCAGACCGGGCTGACAGCGCCTTCGTTGGCCGTCCAGATGGTCTTGCCGCCCGCCGCTTCCAGCGCCACGACCCGGCCCGAGGGGTTGCCGGCGTAGACCACGCCGCCATCCACGACCGGATCGGCCGAAATATCGGCAACCGCGGCATAGGCCCGGCCCTTGCGGAACCCGGCTACCCGGGCCGACCACAGGCGCAGGCCGCCTTTTTTCAGGGTCGCCACCATTTCGCCGGTGCCGAAGGGAAAGATCACCGTATCGCCGTTGATCGCGGGACCCGCGCCGCCGACGCGGACCAGCGCGGCCTCGACGCTGGGAAGCTGCCAGCGCACGCGCCCGTTCGAAGCCTCGATCGCCCAGGCCACCCCGTCGCGCGAGACGACGTAGACGACACCGCCCTCGACCGTGGGCGTGCCGGTAACGGCCGCGCCGATGCGCTGGCGCCAGATCTCGCCGCCAGTACGCGCGTCCAGGGCCACCAATGCGCCGAAGGCGGTGGTCGCGAAGACGCGCCCGTCGGCATAGGCCAGACCGCCGCCAGAGGCGTCGTCGGCGCTGTCGCTGGGCGGGGTCATGTCCACCGACCAAAGGGCAGCACCCGAGGTCGAATGCGCCGTAACACGCGCCCGCGAATCCATCGCGATGACGCGGCCGTCGGCGACGATGGGATCGGCGGTGATGCGATGGCGGCGGTCGTTGCCTTCGCCGACCTTGCCGGACCAGACGAGCCGGGGCGCGGTCGAAAGGGCCGGATGCTGCACCCGGTGACGAACCGAGCCGTTCTGATGGGTCCAGGCGGCGATATTCTGCTGGGCCGGCAATGCGATGGGCACGGCCTTGTTCGTGGCGGCGCCACGCTGGTCTGTTCCCGGCTCGGGACGGTCGACACCGCCCTGCCCGTGCACGGATTCGGTTCCGATCGACGCCTCCAGCGGGCTGGTCACGTCGAACCGCTCGCCGGTCAGCAGGACTTCACGCTCGCCACAGCCGGCCAAGGTCGAGAGGGCGACCAGGCTTCCCACGCACAGATTGAACTTCACCGCCAGGAACCTCTTCTCGTTTCCGTCCGCGCCTGCCCAGGGGCAACGCGCCTGTTCTGTCTGCCGGCGCTGCGCGGATGCCGCCGCGTGGCCCCGGGGGCCTTCGCATCCGCACATCCGTCGTTCCGGCCGTGTTCCGCCGCAAGCCTGACGGGCTTAGCCCTCGTCCAGACTTCCGCCAAGCGCCACAATCAACTGTGCGGCCCGCCGACGCAAGCCCGCAGTGGATTCCTGATCGTTCACAAGGCTTTTCAGGATACCGATGGCCTTCTCGGCCTGGCCCATCTCGACCAGCACCAGGGCGGTCTGCTCCAGCGCCAGGGTGCGGAAGGGCATGCCCGCCGACGACAGGGTCGTCAGCCGCTCAAGCCGCGCCTCGGCCGGGGCGTCCTTGCCTTGCGCGATCACCAGTTTCAGCGATGCAAGCTGGCGCAGCGTTTCGCTGGCGTCGGCATCGGTGCTCAGCTCCTCAAGGGTCTTGAGGGCGGCGGGACGGTCGGTTTCCAGAAGCGGGCTGACCTCGATCAGGCGGACCATGGCGCGGGTCTCGCCCTCGGCCTCGATGGCATTCAGCGCATCGACGCTTGCGCTCGGGCTCTCGGCCTCGATCGCGGCGCGGATCGCGTCGCCGGTGGCCTGGGCCTCTGCCTCGGCGCTGGCCTTGCGGTATTCGTTCACTGCGGCACCGCCCACCAGCACGACGACCGCTACGGCGGCAACCCAGCCCCAGCGTTTCATGACAGCAAACAGCCGGTCGCGGCGGACCTCTTCGGTGACTTCGTCGATAAAACTGTCGGTATTGCTCACGCAGAGACCCTTTCGCCGGATTTGGCCACGGTCTTAACGCGTTCATGGTCGGCTTGCCAAGTCCCCGGCGGGCCGCGACGCACGGGTCCGGCGGCCCACCCCGCAGGTCTTTACCTAAGGTCAACGCAAGCCTCCCGCGCGGCAACACTGGACCTCGGGCCAAGATAAGGATTTTATCACCCCTAGGGACGCGGCGCCGCGCCCTCCGCCCGCCCATGGCTTTGATGCCCGCGGGAGCAAGCAGAATACCAGAAGGCCGCTCATGAAACTCCTGCCACTGATAACCGCGGCTCTTGTCGTGTTCGCGTTATATGTTTCGGTCTTTGAACGCGACCGGGTGCTCGAGTTTGCCCGCTCCACCGGCTTTGGCAGCCAGCAGGAAGAAACTGTCACCGCCGACAGCTCCCCGACAGAAGGCACGGCAGATCCCGACACCGCCCCCGCCCCCGAAGCGCAAGGAGAGCACCAGGGCGCGGACGACGGGGTCCGGCGGGTTTCGGTCGTGGCGCTGCGCTCGCACGCGGCGATGGTCGACAGCGCGGTCACCCTGCGCGGCCGGACCGAGGCCTCGCGCCAGGTCGACGTGCGCTCCGAGACATCGGGGCTGATCCGCTCGGCGCCCCTGCCCAAGGGCAGCAAGGTCACCGCCGGACAGGTCCTGTGCGAGGTCGCCCCCGGCACGCGCGAGATCTCGCTCGCCTCGGCCCAGTCGCAGCTTCGCGAGGCCCAGTCGCGCCTGCCTGAGGCCCGCGCCCGCGTCCCCGAGGCCGAGGCCCGGCTGTCTGAAGCCCGCGCCCGGGTGAAGGAGGCCGAGGCAAGACTGGCCGAGGCCGAGATCAACCAGCGCGCCGCAAGCCGGCTGGGCCAAGGCGGTTTCGCCTCAGAAATCCGCGTCGTCACCGCGCAGGCCGCGCTGGAAGCCGCCCGCGCCGGGGTCGAGACCGCCAATTCGTCCTTGGAATCGGCCCGCTCGGGCATCGAGTCCGCCCTTGCCGGGATCGAGGCCGCGACCGCTGGCATCCAGTCGGCCCAAGCCGGTGTCGCCGCCGCCGAGAAGGAGCTGGAGCGGCTGAACATCACCGCGCCCTTTGACGGGCTGCTGGAATCCGACACGGCCGAGCTGGGCAGCCTGCTGCAACCCGGGGCCCTTTGCGCGACACTGCTGCGGCTGGACCCGATCCTGCTGGTTGGCTTCGTGCCCGAGCTGGAAGTCGGCCGGATCACCGTCGGCGCCCCGGCGACCGCGCGGCTGGTGGACGGGACCGAGCTGACGGGCGACGTGTCCTTCCTGTCGCGCGCCGCCGACGAGGCGACCCGCACCTTCCGTGTCGAGGTGACGGTGCCCAATGCGGACCTGACCCTCAGCGACGGCCAGACCGCCGAGATCCTGATCGCAGCCCCCGGCGTCACCGCGCATTTCCTGCCCCAGTCGGCCCTGACCCTGAACGATCACGGCGACCTGGGCGTGCGCGTGGTGGGCAAGGACAGCCTTGCCCATTTCCAGCCCGTCAGCGTTCAGCGCGACACCGCCCGCGGCATCTGGCTGTCGGGCCTGCCCGAGAGTGCAGACGTGATTGTGCTGGGCCAGGAATACGTGACCGAGGGCAGCCCCGTCACCCCCACCTACCGCGAGGGGCTTGATCCCGAGGCCGGTGTTCTGCCAGCCCAGGTGCCCCCTGCCGCCCCCGCCACGGGGCCCGTCCGATGACACGCATCGTCGACTGGGCCGCCGAACGCGCGCGGATGGTGATCGCTTTCATCGCCCTGTCGATCCTGGCCGGCGGCTATGCCTACGGCACCCTGCCCAAGGAGGGCGAGCCGGACATCGAGATCCCGGCGCTTTTCGTCTCGGTCCCCTTTCCCGGCATCTCGGCCGCCGACAGCGAGAAGCTTCTTGTCAAACCGATGGAGACCGAGCTGTCGGACCTCGACGGGCTGGAGAAGCTGACCGGCACCGCCAGCGAGGGCTATGCCGGCGTTGCGCTGGAATTCGGATTTGGCTGGGACAAGAGCAAGATCATCGCCGATGTGCGCGACCGGATGAACACGGCCGAGGGCCGCTTTCCCGACGGGTTCGAGAAATACTCGATCAACGAGATCAACTTCTCGGAGTTTCCGATCATCGTCGTCAACCTGACCGGGGACCTGCCCGAGCGCACATTGCTGCGTATCGCCAAGGACATGCAGGACCGACTTGAGGCGCTTGAGCCGGTGCTGGAGGCCGGCCTCGCCGGCCACCGTGACGAGATGCTGGAGGTCACGATCGACCCGCTGCGCCTGGAGGCCTACAACGTCACAGCGGGCGAGCTGATCGAGGTGGTGACCCGCAACAACCTTCTGATCCCCGCCGGCGAGATCGAGACCGCGACCGGCAGCTTCGCGGTCAAGATCCCCTCGTCCTTCGAGGAGGCATCGGATGTCTACGACCTGCCGGTCAAGACCAGCGGCGACCGGGTCATCACCCTGGGCGATCTGGCCGACATTCGCCTGACCTTCGAGGACCGGCGCGGCACCGCGCGTTTCAACGGCGAGCCGACGGTCGCGCTGCAGGTGGTCAAGCGCAAGGGCTTCAACCTGATCGACACGGCCCAGCTTGTGAAGACCAGCGTCGCGAGCATTCGCGACGAATGGCCCGTCGAGCTGCGCGAGGCGGTCCGGGTGGGCACATCGCTCGACCAGTCGCGGATCGTGGATTCGATGGTGCGACAGCTTGAAAGCTCGGTGCTGACGGCGATCGCGCTGGTGATGATCGTGGTGCTGGCGGCCCTTGGGACGCGCTCGGCCCTCCTGGTGGGGTTTGCCATCCCGACCTCGTTCCTGCTGTGTTTTGCCCTGCTGGCGGTGATGGGCGTCTCGATCTCGAACATCGTCATGTTCGGCCTGATCCTTGCCGTCGGCATGCTGGTCGATGGCGCCATCGTCGTCGTGGAATACGCCGACCGCCGCATCAGCGAAGGCTCAGGCCCCATGCGCGCCTATGTCGAGGCCGCCAAGCGCATGTTCTGGCCCATCGTCAGCTCCACCGCGACGACGCTTTGCGCCTTTCTGCCCATGCTGTTCTGGCCCGGCGTGCCCGGTGAGTTCATGGGGATGCTGCCCGTCACCCTGATCTTCGTGCTGTCGGCCTCGCTGGTGGTGGCGCTGGTCTACCTGCCGGTGATGGGCGGGGTCGCGGGCCGCATGAGCCGGGTTCTGGAACACGGCTCCGAGGGGTTGATGCCCCTGCCGTGGATCGTCCGCGCCCTGCTGGCGCTGGGTGCGCTCTGGCTGCTCTTTGCTGCCGCGATGCAGGCGCTGAACCCGGCCTACCTGCTGCCCGAGGGGGCGCTGCCGGACGGGTTTGCCGGGGCCTTGCCGGGCCTTTTGCTGTTCGTTCTGGCGGCGGTGCTTGTTTCGATCACCATGGGGGCCGCCCGGCCCCGGCCTCGCGCCCGGCGTCTGCGCAGCGGCACCCGCCGCAGCCCCTTCGGCTGGTTCATCTATCTGATCGTCGCCAACCCGGTGATGCCGCTTGTCGCCATTGGCGGCGTCGTCGCGCTGGTGATCGCGGTCTTCGGCTATTTCGGGGCCAACAACAACGGGGTGGAGTTCTTCGTTGAATCCGAGCCGGAGCAGGCGATCGTCTATGTCCGCGCCCGGGGCAACCTGAGCCTGAGCGAGAAGGACGCGATCCTGTCCCGGGCCGAGGCCGTGACCCTGGCCGACCCGGCGGTGCGCACGGTCTTTGCCTTTGCGGGCGAAGGCGGGCTGGACCAGAACACCGGCGGCGCCCAGGCGCCCCTCGACACCATCGGCCAGATGCAGATCGAGCTGATCCCCTGGGAGGAGCGGCCGCGCCAGGCCAATGACCTGGGACTTTCGACCGCCGCGGCCGAGTTCGACGGCGACCTGGTCCTCGACCGGCTGGAGCGGCGCCTGCGCCGCATGCCCGGGGTCGAGGTCGAGATCCTCGCGGCCGACCGTGGCCCCTCGTCCGGCAAGCCGCTGCACCTGCGGCTGAAGGGGGACGATCGCGAACTTCTGGCGCGCACCGCCGGTCGCGTGGCCGCGCATTTCGCCGCCACCCCCGGCCTGCGCGACGTCGAGGATACGCGCCCCCTGCCCGGCATCGACTGGCAGATCGACGTGGACGTGGAAAAGGCCGGCCGCTTCGGCGCCGACGTGGCAGCGGTCGGCGCGATGGTGCAGCTTGTCACCCGCGGCCTGCTGCTGGACACGATGCGCATCGAATCCTCGGACGAAGAGATCGAAATCCGCGTCCGCCTGCCCGAGGCAGACCGCCTGCTCTCGACCCTGGACACGCTGAAGGTCCGCACCGCCGGCGGGCTGGTGCCGCTTTCCAATTTCATCACCCGCCGCCCGGTGGCCAAGCTGGGCCAGATCGACCGGGTCGACCAGACCCGCTATTACGACGTGAAGGCCGATATCACTGCGGGCCTGACCAACGCCGCCGGCCAGCCGATCACCGCCTCCGAGCGGATCGCGATGCTGAGCGACTGGCTGGAGCAGGACGCGGGTTTGCCCCACGGCGTCAGCTGGGAATGGACCGGCGACCAGGAGGAACAGGCCGAAAGCCAGGCCTTCCTGATGAGCGCCTTCGCCGGCGCGCTGGGGCTGATGTTCGTGATCCTGCTTGCGCAGTTCAACAGCTTTTACAACGCGGTGCTGGTGCTTCTTGCGGTGGTCCTGTCGACGACGGGGGTGCTGATCGGGATGCTGGTGATGAACCAGCCCTTCTCGATCATCATGACGGGCACGGGCATCGTGGCGCTTGCGGGCATCGTGGTGAACAACAACATCGTGCTGATCGACACCTACCAGGAATATTCGCGTTACATGCCCCGGATCGAGGCCATCTCGCGCACCGCCGAGACGCGCATCCGCCCCGTGCTTCTGACCACCATCACCACCATGGCGGGCCTGACGCCGATGATGTTCGGCCTCAGCCTCGACTTCATCGGGGGGACCTCGTCGCTCGACAGCCCGACCGCCCTCTGGTGGAAACAGCTGGCGACGGCGGTGGTGTTCGGGCTGGGCATCGCAACCGTGCTGACGCTGATCTTCACGCCGTCGATGCTGGCGCTGCGGGTCTGGGCGACGCGCGGCTCCTACGGGGCGCTGCTAAGGGCGCGCGCCTTCGGCTTTGGCAAGCGCGCTCGGAGGATGCGCGAGGATCTGCGCCAGCGACGCAAGGCCCGCGCCATTAACGCGCCCGAGATCATCTGGGACGAGGGCACCGAGCGCACAGCACCGACTGCCCAAGACGCGCAAGCCGAAGATCAGGACAAGAAGCGCCCCGGCACGGGGTTGCAGGTCGCCGAGTAGGCCCTGAAGCTGCCGGGACCGTCGCCCGGCCTCAGATCTCGCTTTCGACCAGTTCTTCCTTCTCCCGCTCGGCCGCCTGGCGGTGCCACATGGCGTGGTAGCGCCCGCGCGCGGCCAGAAGCTCCTCGTGGGTGCCCCGCTCGACGATCACCCCGGCTTCCAGCACGATGATCAGATCGGCATCGGCCACGGTCGACAGCCGGTGCGCGATGGTCAGCACCGTGCGCCCCCGGCTCATTTCGCGCAAGGAAACCTGGATGTCCCGCTCGGTCTGGGTGTCGAGGGCGGATGTCGCCTCGTCCAGCAGCAGGATCGGCGGGTTCTTCAGCAGGGTGCGGGCGATGCCAACGCGCTGCTTCTCGCCGCCCGACAGCTTCAGCCCCCGTTCGCCCACGGCCGTCTCGTAGCCCTCGGGAAGGCTTTTGACGAACTCGTGGATCCGGGCTGCGCGGGCGGCATCCTCGATCTCGGCGCGGGTGGCGTCGGGTCGGCCATAGGCGATGTTGTAGTAGATCGTATCGTTGAAAAGCACCGTGTCCTGCGGCACCACCCCGATCTGGGCGTGCACGCTTTTCTGGGTCACGTCGCGCAGGTCCTGCCCGTCGATCCGCAGGGCGCCGCCATCGACGTCGTAGAAGCGAAACAGCAGCCGCCCGATCGTCGACTTGCCTGACCCCGAGGGCCCGACGATGGCGACAGTCTTCCCGGCCTCGGCGGTGAAGCTGATGCCCTTCAGGATGGGACGCGCCGCGTCGTAGCCGAAGCGAACATTGTCAAAAGCAATCTCGCCGCGCGGCACACCAAGGGCCCCCGCGCCGGGTTTGTCCTCAATCTCGGCGGGCTGTTCCAGCAGGTCGAACATCTCGGCCATGTCGATCAGGGCCTGGCGGATCTCGCGGTAGACCGTGCCCAGGAAGTTCAGCGGCATGGTGATCTGGATCATGTAGGCGTTGACCATGACGAAATCACCCACCGTCAGCTTGCCCTGTTGCACGCCGATCGCGGCCATCACCATCACGGCAACGAGGCCCAGCGTAATCAGGAGCGACTGGCCGAAGTTCAGGATCGCCAGCGAGTAGTTGGTCTTGAGCGCGGCCTTCTCATAGCCTTCCATCGCCTTGTCATAGCGCGCGGCCTCGCGGTCCTCGGCGCCGAAATACTTCACCGTCTCGAAGTTCAGAAGGCTGTCGATGGCCTTCTGGTTCGCATCGGTGTCCTGGTCGTTCATCTCCTTGCGGATGCGCACCCGCCACTCGGTGATGGCGAAGGTGAACCAGACATAGGCTGCGATCGTCAGCACCACCGTCACCAGGTACCAGACGTCGAAGAGCACGAAGAAGATGATCGCGATGAAGACCAGCTCCAGCGCCAGCGGCCCGATCGAGAAGAGCAAGAAGCGCAGGAGAAAATCGACACCCTTCACCCCCCGCTCGATAATGCGGCTGAGACCGCCGGTCTTGCGGGTGATATGATACCGAAGCGACAGCGCATGGATGTGGCGGAAGGTCTCGAGCGCCAGCATCCGCAGCGCACGCTGCCCGACCTTGGCGAAGATCGCGTCGCGCAGCTGTTGCAGCCCGACGTTGAGCACCCGCGCCACCCCGTAGGCCAGGGTCAGCCCGATCGCGCCCGCCCCCAGCATCCAGGCGGCCGAGGTCCCCTCGCCCGACAGGGCATCGACCGCCCCCTTGTAGAAGAAGGGGATCACCACCGACACAACTTTGGAAACGACCAGCGCCACCATCGCCAGCACCACCCGGACCCGGATCTCGTGATTGTCCGAAGGCCAGAGGTAGGGGGCGACCCGGCGGATGGTCCGCAGACCGCTGCTGCGGCCCGATGTGCCGGGGGTGGGTTTTCTGGCCATGGGGGGAAGTCCGTCCGATCTGTTGCCGAAGCACCTTAAGGGGCGCCGTCGCCGATGGCCATAGAGGGCACCCGGCGCCGAACCGGGCGCGACAACAGCCTGGGACCGCGCCTTTGGCCTACTGCGGAACCGTGAAGATCTGGCCCGGGTAGATCAGGTCCGGATCGCGGATCTGGCTCTTGTTGGCCTCGTAGACGCGGACATAAAGCATCCCCTCGCCATAGTTGCGCCGGGCGATGCCCCAAAGGGTGAAGCCCGGCTGAACCGTCACGACGCCGACGCCGCTGGCCACGCCCGCCGCCCCTCCGTCACCGGCATCGGTGGCAAGCATGCCATCCGCACCCGCAGCGGGGGCCGCCGGATCGCCCGAAGCGGCACCGGCCCCGGCCATGGCGGTACGGACGGTCTCGGGATCCTCGCGCTGGAACGGCGTCTCGAAGCGCGAGGCGACCTTGCCCGCCTCGTCGATCTCATCGACGCGCAGGGTGTGCACGCCGGTGTCGATATCCGGCAAGGGCGAACGCCAGGTCCCGTCGGCCCCGATTTTCGAGGTCAGGACAGGCCGGTTGTTGACGTAGAAACGCACGGCGCGGTCGGGCTTGCCCCGCCCCGCCAGCCGCAGGTCGCCCGTCTCGTCATAGCTGATGGTGTCGATGACGACATTGGTCATCGCCTCGGGCGACGGGCCGGGATCCGCGGGCTGCATCAGCCGCACCCCCTCGTCATCGGCCAGAAGCAGGACGGGGGCCTTGCCGGGTTCGGGATCCGTCCCGGTCGCGGTGCCCGTGTCCGTGCCCGTGTCCGCGGCGCCTTCAGCGGCCGTTTCCGTGGCCTTGGCCGTCTCGACGCCGGGCGCGCCGGGTCTTTCAGCGTCAGTCTCGCCGTCCGCCTGCATCACGGTGCTTTCACCGCCTGCAGAACCGGTTTCTTGCTTCATGTCGCCCAGGGAGGCCACCGCCTCCGGCGCGGGGGCCGCGAAGGGCGCGACGATCAGGCTTTGGGACGCGGTGCGGCTTTCGCCCCCGGGCGGCGTCGCGGTCAGTTCCACCAGTTGCGGACGGTCCGAGGGTTCGACCTTGAGGAAGGCCACGAAATTCCCGGCCTTGTCGGCTTGGGTCTCGGCCACCTGGCGACCATCGACGAAAAGGTTGATGCGACTGCCGGGCCGGGCGGTGCCTGCAACGATACCGTCGCCCTTGGGATCGACGCGGAAGATGTCGAAACGGCTGTCATCCCCGGCGCTTTCGCGCGCGATGGCCGTCGGGGCGTCCGGCGCGGTCCCGCCATCCGGCGTCAGCGCGCCGTCGCGCAGGGGCAGGCGCGGCGCGGGTTCGTCGCTCAGCGCGGCCATGCGCGACAGGTCCGGGCCATCCTCATTTGTGGGTGCGGTCCCCGGAACGATGCCCGCCGCGCCTGCAACTGACCCGGGCGCACCCGCCGGCCCATCGCTGGCCCCAAGGGGCCGAAGCGGCGCGGGCGGCTGGGGTGTTCCGGGCTCGGCGGCCAGCGCGATGCGCGGCGGCTCGGGTGCCGTGTCCTTCGCCGTGCCCGAAGGCGCAGGGGGTTCGGTGACGGAGCTCAGGGCGCGGGGCGCGTCGTCGGCGGCATCGACCGCCCCCTCGCCGCCCGCAAGCGTCGCAGGACCGCCTGTCGCATCAGGATCAAGGCGCATGGGCCTGCCATAGGGATAGAACCAGATCGCCGCCGTGACGGCCCCCGCCGCCAGCACCAGGCCGACGATTGCACCGCCACTCAGGCGGGAGGCGGACCATTGCGCCATGTATCTCCCCTTCGGGTGCCGGAACGGCACCGGCAGCAAGGACCATGGGCTTCAACCCTTTTGCGCCTTGCTTGTGAAACGATAGCAACAGCATTAACGACGGTCAAAGCAGCGAAAACCGGAAAGGGGACGGCATGGCACACGCGCAACGGTCTATCTGTGTCTATTGCGGCTCGCGCCACGGGGTCCGGCCCGTCTATTCCGAGGTGGCGGGCCAATTGGGCCGCGCCATCGCCGGGGCGGGCTGGCGGCTGGTCTACGGGGCGGGCGATGTCGGCCTGATGGGCGACGTGGCCTGTGCCGCGCAGGGCGCCGGCGGCGAAACCTTCGGCGTGATCCCGGTTCACCTGCTCGACCGCGAGGTCGGCAAGCGCGACCTGTCGTCCTTCATCGTCACCGAGACCATGCACGAGCGCAAGAAGGTCATGTTCATGAACGCCGACGCGGTGGTGGTGCTGCCGGGGGGCGCGGGATCGCTTGACGAGTTCTTCGAGGTTCTGACCTGGCGCCAGCTTGGCCTGCACGACAAACCCATCGTCATCCTGAACACCGATGGTTTCTGGGATCCGCTGATCGCGCTGATGGACCACGTCATCGCCGAGGGGTTCGCCGGCGAGGATCTGAGGGATCTTTACCATGTGGTATCGGATTGCGACGCCGCGCTGGAGATCCTGAACGCCCGGCTGACCGACACCGCCTGATCCTGCAAGGAGACGCCGCCAGTGACAGACGCGCCCCGCCCCGCCCGCCCCGCCAACCGCGCTGAGCCCACACCCGACAGCCGCGCCGCCCCCGAGGCCGCGGCGCTTGGCGGCAATCTTCCCCGGCTGGTCGAGATCATGCGCCGCCTGCGCGACCCGCAGACGGGCTGTCCCTGGGACATCGAACAGGACTTCGCCTCGATCGCGCCCTACACGATCGAGGAAGCCTACGAGGTGGCCGACGCGATCGAGCGGCAGTCCTGGGACGAGCTGCGCGGCGAGCTGGGCGACCTGCTGCTCCAGTCGATCTACCACGCCCAGATGGCCGACGAGGCCGGGCTTTTCGATTTCGAGGATGTCGCGCGCGAGATCGGCGACAAGATGGTCGCCCGCCACCCCCATGTCTTCGGCTCCGACACCACCCCCAAGACGGCCGAGCAGCAGACCGCCGACTGGGAGGCTGTCAAGGCCGCCGAACGCGCCGGCAAGGCCGAGACGCGCACACTTGACGGGGTGGCCCTGGGCCTGCCCGCGCTGCTGCGCGCGCTCAAGCTTCAGAAGCGCGCGGCGCGGGTGGGATTCGACTGGCCCGATACCGGCGGCGTGATGGACAAGATCGTCGAGGAATCGCGCGAGCTTGCCGAGGCAATCGACAGCAAGGACACCGACCATATCGCCGAGGAATACGGCGACCTGCTGTTCGTTATGGCCAACCTTGGCCGGCACCTGGGCCTGGATCCCGAGGCCGCCCTACGGGCCGCCAATGCAAAGTTCGTACGCCGTTTCAATGCGGTAGAAGACCGGCTTCAGCAGCTTGGCAAGCGCCCCGAACAGTCCACCCTCGAGGAGATGGACGCCCTGTGGGATGCGGCGAAACGGGCCGAGCGAGATATATCCGATTAATTCGATCAGGTATTGACCCGACAAAATTTGTAAGGTTTAAGGTCGCCATGACAGGGCAGCCCCGAACGGTGCATGTCCGTCCCGCAAAAGAACACTTGATTGGAGACCCCGATGATGGTCCGCACCCTGCCCTTCGCGGCACTGACCCTTGCCGCCGGCATGACCGCAAACGCCCTTCAGGCGGAAGAGGTCAACGTCTATTCCTACCGTCAGCCCGAGCTGATCCAGCCGCTGCTGGACGGCTTCACCAAGCAGACCGGTATCGACGTCAATGTCGCCTTCCTCAACAAGGGCCTGGTCGAGCGTCTTGAAGCCGAGGGCGCCCGCAGCCCCGCCGACGTGGTCCTGACCGTCGACATCTCGCGCCTGGCCGCCCTGGTCGACGCCGGCGTCACCCAGCCCGTCGAATCCGAGATCCTGGAAAAGAACGTCCCCGCCGAGTTCCGCGACCCCGGCAACCAGTGGTTCGGCCTGACCACCCGCGCCCGGATCGTCTATGCCTCGAAAGAGCGCGTGAAAGAGGGTGAGATCACCACCTACGAGGATCTCGCCGATCCCAAGTGGAAAGGCCGCATCTGCAGCCGCTCGGGCACCCACGCCTACAACGTCGCCCTTTTCGCCGCCGGCATCGAGCACATGGGCGAAGAGAAGGCGCAGGAGTGGATCGAGGGCATCAAGGCCAATCTGGCCCGCAAGCCCCAGGGCAACGACCGCGCACAGGTCAAGGCGATCTGGGCCGGCGAATGCGACATCTCGCTGGGCAACACCTATTACATGGGCAAGATGCTCTCGGACCCCGAGCAGAAAGAATGGGCCGAGGCAGTGCGTCTGGACTTCCCGGTGTTCGAGGGTGGCGGCACCCATGTCAACGTCTCGGGCGTTGCCATGACCAAATCCGCCCCGAACCGCGAGAACGCCCAGAAGCTGATGGAATATCTCGCCTCGCCCGAGGCGCAGAAGATCTACGCAACCGACAATTTCGAATACCCCATCGCCCCCGATACCCAGCCTGACGAGCTGGTCGCCGGATGGGGCACCTTCACCGCCGACGAGGTCAACCTTATGGACCTGGCCCGTCTGCGCCCTGACGCCCTTCGCATCGTCGAACGGGTTGACTTCGACGGCTGACCCCTTCAGCCCCGACGAAGTTGGCGGCGGTCCCTGCCCGGGGCCGCCGTTAGTCGTTTCCGGGGCCGAGAAACCTAATTTTCCGCCTTTTGATTTGCTTTGGCCCCCGTCTTCCGGGCGGTCACCGCCACCTCTTACCGCCTTCCGCCGCCCATGATCGCGGCCACCTGCCGCCCGCCGCGCCGTGCCAGAGGCTGCCGACCTGAACCGGTCACGCCGGTCTTCTGCACGCACGAAAGGATAGTTCCCTCCCATTTCGGAGGGTCGCCTATCCCTATGGGCACTCCGCCTACTCACCCGAACCCCGCTCCCAGTCCCGTCCCTGGTCTAACCTGAGACAGCAGGGTCGACCCGGATCCGCCCTCTGGATCCCGGGACCGGCCTGGCCTGTAGCCCGTGTTTTGATGTGAGTGTTCCGATGTCCCAAGTTGCCAGCCGCCCCGCGCGTCTTCGCCATCCGCCAGACCGGCGCTTTTTCCGCAAGCCCGGTCGCGGACCGCTCGACGTGCACCCGGAAACCTTGCGCGCTGCCGCGCAAGGAATGGGGCCGACCCTGCCTCGCGGTCGCGGGCTGCACCGCGACCGTCTTTCCGCGACCCCCCCGATCCCTGCCGACCTGCGGCTGCTTTCAGCTGTGCCCGCACTTCTGGCACTGCTTGCCCTGCTGCTGGGAGGCGACGCGCCCCTGCTGGTGCTGGGCGGCATCGCGATCCCGCTGCTGAGCGTGCTGACCATGGCGCGCGGCCTGCGGCCCGGCCCCGACCGCGACGGGGATCGCCTCGCGGATCTCTGCTGGTGATCCGGCCGGGCAGGATCCAGGCCCGACAGCCCGCCCCCGGTGGCGGTTCTTCAGGCGCGGGAAAGGGCGGGTGGTGCCGGGTGCAAGGCATCGCCCGTCCCGACGCGGCGCCTGACGCTCGGTCCCGACCCTGCCCTTCGCGGCATCGTCCCGCCCATCCGGCGACCCTGCCTTTCGGCACAGGCTGTGCCATCCCCACCAGTCCCTGCACGACCAGTCCCAGCCACCGTAGTCCCAGTCCCAAAAGGTAGTTTCATGCAAAACAGATCGCGCCCCACGGCCCCGCGCATTCCTGGCAACGACACTGCGAGCCCCCGCACCGGGGCCGGCTCTGTGTCGCGTCTTGCATCCCGCCTTTCCGCTTCCTTCGCGACCCGTACCCGGGCCCCGAGCCGTGCCCCGCGGCGTGCGGGCCGGGTCCTGGGCGCGGCCACGCTGGCGTGGGCGGGGCTGAGCCTTGCGGTGCTGGCCCACGGCGCCTGGCTGGGCGGCGGCGGCATCGACCTGACGGCCGCGTCCAAGCAGACCATCTCGGACAACATCCAGGCGAGGGCGCCCGCCCTTGGCAATGGCGACGTGATCGAGGTGATCGCCGATTTCCCGGTCATCACCGACGGCACGCTGGACGGCCCCGGTGGATATGCGACCATCTACGTTCCCGACGGGTTCGAGGTGGTCGGCGCCTATATCACCGATGTGAACGGCAGCCCCGTCGCCGCCCGCCCCGCCCGCGCCTCGACCGGCAGCGGCGTCTCGCGGGGCTGGGGGCCCAAGGGCCAGTTGATCTTCGACACCACGGCCAACGGCTGGAACCCCTCGTCCAACGACCAGTGCAGCCTGGCGGGCTACACCCCCGCCGACTGCAACGCGGGCCTGGCTTATGTCTATGGCGATACAGGCATTTTCTATTCCACCCGGGCGGACACCGCGATGTTCGCCAACGGCTCGGACACCGCCACGCTTGAGAATGGCTATCTGGTCGATCCCTCGAACGGCACGCCCTGGACCACGGTCGGGGGCACCGGCACGGCGCGGGTCCACAACAAATGGGACGCGGTGCATATCAATGCCTTTGGCGCGGGATCGATCCAGCCCAACGGATTTGCCACCAACGAGGAGACCGCCCTGAACGGCGGGCGCGGCACCACCCCGTTCCGCGCCGGCAGCCCCGTGGCGGGCCCCAACTCGGGCGCCGACTGGGACCGCTATGGCGTGACGGGACCGTGGAACCGCATCTCCTATGACGGGTCGTGCCGTGCGGACGATCCGGCGGTCGTGGGGCCCGAGGGGCCGGCGACCGGCGCAGGCTCGGTCTTTCCCGAAACCACCGACCCGGGCGTCAACTCGGTCGACGTCTGCACCGTGACCGCCGAGGGGTTCGACCTCAACAGCTCTGACCTGACCTCGCTGCCCACCGGGACCAACGCCCTGCGCTTCGCCTTCGGCGGCATTGCCGAGAACGAGATCTTCTATGCCGTGGTGCGCCTGCGCGTCACCGACCTGGACAGCGTCGCGCCAATCAATGCCGAAGGCCATGGCGGCGACTCGGCCGAAGGCGCGTCGGCGGGCAACGACAACCCCTGGCGCTACTGGGTCGCGGGCTCCTCCGCGCTGGCGCCGCCCTCGGCCGAGGATCTGCGCGTCTCGATTTCGATCGTGCAGGTAAACGGCGCGCCCTATACCGGCGGCACCATCCCCCAGGGCGCGACCCTGCGCTACCGCGTGACCTACGGCAACTCGTCCATGCAGGCGCTGAGCAACGTGGCAATCACGGTCGACCTGCCCACCCAGACCACGGGCACGGCCAATTTCGCACCCTCGCGCGGCGAGGATCTCAGCCCGGCGACCGCGCCCACGGGCGGCACCTTCGCCTTCCAGACCCTGCCGACCCTGGCGGGCCTGGCCAGCGGCTCGATGGAGTTCGACGTCACGACCAACGCCGTCAGCGGCGATGTCGTCACCGCCACCACCGACGCCAACAGCACCGAGTCCGGCCCCGCCTTCGACAGCGTCACCACCAACGTGGACGAGGCCCCGGTCGATGCGCTTCCCAGCTGCTCGGGCACGCGCTTCTCGCTCGTGGACTGGTCGACCGACGCGCCGCTGGGCGTCGGCACCTCGAACGTCGTGACCCATGCCGGCGTGCAATCGACGATTACCGTATCCGACAACAGCCAGCCCTTCCGCCCGGCCACCTTCACCACGGCCGCGCCGCTTTATGCCTCGGGCTATGGCGGCGGGTCGGTGGCGCAGGCCGGCTATGTCGACATCACGACCGAATTCGACAGCCCGATGAATGGCATCAGCTTCTATGTCACCAGCCTGGACCTCGACGAGTCCGTCACCGTCTGGGGTGAGCGCGGGACCGAACGCGTCTCGCCGGCCATGGCCGACGGCCCCATCTCGGCGGCGATGCGCCGGGTGGCGCTTCCCGACGGGTCGGTCCTGGGCGAACGCAACAACGCCTTCTCGACCTCGGCGCTGGAGGAGAACTTTGCCGTCCAGGTCGGGTTCAGCCTGCCCATTGACCGGGTGGTGATCCGCCTTTCGACCCGCCAGTTCAATTCGGCCAGCTTTGCCGATAGCGCCCAGATCACCGACATCCAGACCTGCGCGGACTTCACCGACGCGCCCAGCGCCCTGGGCGATGCCTTCCACGGCGTGCTGGAAAGCCAGGGCCTCTACCTCGGAACAACCGTGACCGGCGATGCCGGGCCCGGCAACTCGGCCGACGCCAGTTCCGACACCGACGAAGGGGTCGAGATTCCGGTCCTGACCCAGGGCCTGGCGGCCACCGTCGTGGCCACGGTCTCGGGCTCTGGCTATTTGCAGGGCTGGATCGACTATGATGGCGACGGTGTCTTCGCCGTCGGCACCGCCGAGGAGATTGCCCTTGATCTGCGCGACGACGGCACCGGCAGCGACCTGGCGGCCGAGGATGGCAAGATCGAGGTGGACCTGGTCGTGCCCGGCGACGCCGTGCTCAGCCAGACTTTCGCCCGCTTCCGCTGGTCGACCGAGACCACGATCGCCCCCGCCCAGAACGCCGTCGACGGCGAGGTCGAGGATTACGCGGTCAACATCGCGGCCGCCCCTCTGGTCGACCGGGGCGATGCGCCGGCCAGCTACGGCGATCCCACCCACGTGATCGCCGACGGCGGCGTTGCCGGCACCTACCTGGGCCCCGTCTCGCCCGACCCCGAGGCGGCGCCGCAGCATTCGGCCGACGCCACCGGTGACGATCTGGACGGCAACGACGACGAGGACGGCGTCATCCTTCCCACCCTCTACATCGGCGCCCGGGGCGAGATCACCGTGCTGGTCAACGAGGTCACGGGCGGGTTGGGCCCCGTTGCCTACCTCCAGTCCTGGATCGATTTCGACGGTGACGGCAGCTTTGACGCCGCCGACATGATCACCGCCGACCTCCAGGACGGCAGCGCTGGCGACAAGGACGGGACCGTCAACGGGCAGATCGTCTTCGACGTCGATGTGCCGGCCACGGCAACCGCCCTGCCGACCTTCGCGCGCTTTCGCTGGTCCACCACCGCGGGCGTGGTCGCGATGGCCGTCGACGGCGAGATCGAGGATTACCAGCTTACCTTCTCCAACGACCCGCCGCCCTTGGTCTGCGACGGCACGCTCTACCAGATCGGCGGCAAGAAATCCGCCCTCCAGCGGCTTACCTTCTCGGACAGCGGCAGCGCCTATTCTCTCGGCCTGACCTTCTCTCCCGAGTTCAACAACAAGGTCGAGGCCGGCTGGGGCTTCAACGAGTTGGACGGCTACATCTACGGGGTCCAGTCCAACAACCGGCAGCTGTTCCGCGTCGACGGCGCGGGTGGCTTTACCCTCCTCGGGGCGGTGCCGAACTCGGCCGCGCAGGGCGATGTCGCGGGTGACATCCTGCCCAACGGGATCATGGTCTATCCCAACGGCGACAGCGCCTTCCAGCTCATCGACCTGGCCGATCCCGCCAACCCCTCCGATGCCGGGCAGCTGACACTGAGCCAGCCGGTCACGCCGTTCGACATGGCCTACAATCCGGTCGACGGCAGGATCTACGGCATCGACGACTCCACACGGCGCCTTTTCAGTGCGGATGCAAATAACGGCGTGGCCGGCGCCAGCACCGTCACCTTCATCGGCCCGGCCATCCACGACGGCGCCTACGAATCCGCGTGGTTCGACGAGGACGGGCGCCTCTACCTGTGGGACAATGGCGACGACGGCCTTTACCTGGTCAACACACAGACCGGTCTGAAACAGCTTCTGGTCACCAGCGCCGATGCCTCGGGCAACGACAATGACGGCACCTCCTGCCGCGGGCCCGCGCCGCTTGCGCTGGCCGGCATCGCGGGCAACGTCTTCACCGACACCAACGCCTCCGACATCAAGGACGGGGCGGAAACCAACCTCGGCGGTGGCATCGCCATCGATGTCTACGACGACGAAGGCACGCCCAACGACCCGTCGGACGACCTGCTGGTGGCATCGACCGAGACCCTCTCCGACGGCACCTATGCTTTTGACGGGCTCGCGGCCCATGCCTCCTACCGCATCCAACTGGACGAGGCCGACGCGGACCTGCCCGCATCGGCGACGATCGGCACCTCGAACCCGCTGGTCGGGGTGGCGGCGACCCAGAACGGCTTCACCCCGGACCAGGATTTCGGTTTCGACCCCCAAGGCAGCGACCTGGAGATCACCAAGATCGCCTATCAGGCGGGCACCACCACCCCCGTTACCCAGGTGGCCGAGGGCGACGTGATCGATTGGGTGGTCTCGGTCTCCAACAGCGGGCCCGGCTCCCCCTCCAATGTCCGCGTGATCGAGCAGCTTCCCGACGGCTTTGCCTATATCTCGGACTCGGCACCCGCGACGGGGGATTTCTACGACCGCTCGACCGGCCTGTGGTTCGTGGACGAGATCCTGTCGGGCCAGACCGAAACCCTGACCATCCGCGCCCGCGCCCTTGGCAGCGGCACCTACACCAACGAGGCCGAGATCGTCGCAAGCTCGCTTCCCGATTTCGACAGCGATTTCAACGCGGGCTTCCTGGTCGACGACCTGGGCGACGGCATCGCCGACGATGACGAGGCGCGCTATGTGCTGAACGCGGCCGTCTCGGCCCGGACCATTTCGGGGCAGCTCTTCGTCGACACCGGCGTGGGTGGAGGGACGGCCCACGATGCCCTGCGCAACGGGGACGAGGTGGGCGGCGCCCAGGGGGTCCTGTCGATCCTGGACGACGCCGGCACGCTGCTGGCGCGCCCCGAACTCGACGGTGCGGGCAACTGGTCCTATGGGCTGGCGGGCGACTATGCCGGCACCATTACCCTCAGCGTCGCGCCCGACGAGGGGTGGCTGACCGTATCGGAGGCCAGCGCCAGCCATCCCGGCGTTACCAATGCCGATCCCCACGACGGCAGCTTCACCTTCACCCCCACCGCCGAGACCGATCATCCCGGCCTGGATTTCGGCCTTGCCCCCAAGCCCGAGCTGACCCAGGACCAGACCATGTCGGTCGAGCCTGGCCAGGTGATCGGCCTGCCCCACCTCTACAAGGCCGGATCGGCAGGCGAGGTCAGCTTCAGCTTCACCAACTTGGTACAGAAGCCCGACGCCTCCTACTCGGTCGGCCTGTTCACCGATGCCGATTGCGATGGTGCGCCCGAAAGCGCCATCACGGCACCGGTCGCCGTCACCGCCGGGCAGGAGCTGTGCCTTGTCTCGCGCGTCTCGGTCGGTGGCGGCGTCGGCCCTGGGGCGAGCTTCACCTACGACCTGGTCGCGGACACAAGCTACAGCGACACCACCGTCACCTACAGCAGCCTCAACTCCGACCGGGTCGAGACGGGGGACGGGCGCGGTCAGCTCAGCCTGCGCAAATATGTCCGCAACGAGACCCAGGGCACGCCCGAGGGCACCTCGAACGAGGGCGCGGTGGGCGACATCCTGGAGTACAGGATCGAGCTTTCGAACCCCTCCAGCTCATCGGCGACCGATGTCGTCATCTATGACCGGACGCCCTCCTACACCGCGCTTGCCGAACCCATTCCCAGCCCCGTGACCCTGGACGGAACCCTGTCCTGCACGGTGGGCGCGCCCACCAGCAACGTGGCGGGCTACTCGGGATCGCTGCGCTGGGATTGCAGTGGAAGCTATCCACCCGGATCCGTCGGGTCGGTGAGTTTCCGCGTGCAGATCAGCCCCTGACCCGGGGGATGATCCAACGGGATCGGGTGTGAAGTCGGACCTGGCGGCCGGGACTCCGCCGACACCGCCACACCCGTTGTTCAGGCCCGTCCCGTGTATTGGGGCGGGCCTGTTCTTTTTGCGTGAAGGGGCGTTTTGCGGTGATGCCGCCTGACCCGTGCCGGACCGTGCGGCGCGTGCGCCTTTGTGACGAGATGGCCGAGCGGCGATCCAGGGCCCCCTACCCTTTCCAAGCAATCGGACGGCCACCGAGAAGTAGGTGCAGGCGTCCGGAGGGTGCACGAACTCTTCTCTGATGACGCTGGTGTCCTAGGATCCGAAACGCGCGGCCCACCCTTCGCGCGATCCGACCGGACGACAGCACCTCTAGATACCCAGCATCGTGCCGCCCCCCTTGGACAGCGCCCCGAGATAAGGCAGCTTATTCCACCGATCTCTCCCCGCCTTAGGGACTGATCCTGACGGCGCCCGCCCCCCGATCCAACCTCGAAGACCCGCCAGCCCAGCGGGTGCGGACGCGGCTGTCGCTCTCATCATTCCAAGTTCCACTTGGCTCCGCCAGTGACACCAGAGGGCACGCTCTTGGAGTCTTGGACCCGCGCCCTCCCTTCGCTGGGGGGCTGGCCACGGCCTCGCGCCCGGCGGCCTTAGGCTCACACGGCGCAGCCCCCGGTCCTGACGACCTGCCATGAAATGCCAACCACAAGCCGACGGAAAAAAACGCGCCCCGAGGGGCGCGTTCCAGGTGTCTCCGGTCCGGCTGGCGGGGGTCAGCCCCCCAGGAAGTTATCCAGTCGGTCCCAGAGCGAGCTGTCCAGCTTCAGCCGGATCCTGACATAGGCGCCGTCCTGGTAGAGCGACGGCGCGTTCGGTGCCCGGTCTCGCGTGGCGTTGTAGCCGACCGAGAGCATCGTGCCCTCGCCCACCACAAATCCCAGCTCGGCCCCCAGGCCAAAGGTCGAGAAGTCCTGGTCGTCCCAGATGCGGAAGGCGTTGACCGTGGCCTCCAGCTTCTCGGGCAGGATGTCGAAACTGGCGCCGGCCTGGGCCAGTTGCATCAGGCCCACGGCCTCGACGCTGTTCGCGCTGCCCGGCAGTTCCAGCTCGGAGTAGCGGCCGGCGTATTTGCCGTTCAGGCGCAGGTTGCGGTTCACCTCCCAGGTGCCGGCCAGCGACCACAGGTGCTGTTCGCTGCGCTGGCCGTTTTCCTCCAGCTGATGCTCGTACCAGCCCAGGAACTCGAAACGCGGATCCTCGATCGGGCGGTAGGCCGCGCCGAAGCGCAGGCGGTGGCGCAGGCTGTCGGTATCGCCGCGCTGATCGGCGGCAAGCCGGCTGCGGCCCAGCAGCGTCCAGTCGGGGGTGAGCCGTCCGGCGACGCCCAGGCTGGCGAAGAAGGTGCGGCCATCCTCCTCGAAGGTCTGGTCGATGTCGGCGTCCATGATCCAGGCGCCGTCCGCGGCCTCCCACTTGCCGCCGATGGCAAGGCTTGTCAGCCGCTCGGCCGCGTCGCTCAGGGGCTCGGTATGCTCAAGCGAGTAGCTCAGGCTCAGCTGCTCGGTCAGCTGAGTCGTGCCGTTGAACCCCTGCACGAAACGGGCCTGGCCCGCGCCACCGCCCGATGCCTCGAGCGAGGATCGGCCGCGCAGCCAGGGCCGCAGGGTGTATTCCACATCCAGGCGGCTGTTGGTGACCTCGGGGCCGCGATCGTCCCGGGCGAAGGCCAGCTCGGTCGAGCCCTTCACCAGGAAGCCGTCGCGCACCCGGTATTCCGCGCCCAGTCGCAGCAGGCCGGTGCCGTGGCCCAGGAAAGGCTGTTCCAGGTCGGCCTTGAGCGTGAGGTCCGGGGCGAATTCCGGTGTCCAGTCGCCGCCCACGGTCAGGGCAAGATCGGTGGCGTCGCCATCGGCCTTGAGATCATGGTCAAAGCGCAGGCCGCTGCGCAGGCTCAGGTTGTCCGAGACCTTGCGCTCACCCGAGATCGCGCCGTCCAGCATCTCGGTCCCGGCCACCCGGTCGGCGACCCAGCTGGAGGACAGCTTCAGGCGCATCTGCTCGGTCAGGGCCGCATCGAATTCCAGCCGCACCTTGTCGGTGCCGCGCTGTGCGCTGGAGCCGGTGGGTGCGAAATTGGCATCCGTGTGGGTCGCCTCGATCTTCAGCGCGGCGCGATCGCCCTTCTTCTCGAAGGAAAGGCGCGCGGCGTTGCCGGCATCTCCCTCGGGGTTCACCGCCTGGGCCAGCTCGAACTGAAGCATGCCATTGCGGGTGAAGGCGGTCTCGATGAAGACGGCATAGACCGCTTCGCGCTCGGCCGTGCCCCGGGGGGCGTCGGAACGGATGACCCGGGCCCCCGCGCTGGCATTCTCGCCAAGCTGCACCCGCGCCTCGGCCCCGTAAAGCCAGTAGCGGCGGTCGGTGCCGGTCTCGAGCTGATAGGCGAAGCGGACCGAGACGGGGTTGCCGTCCTCATCGGTCTGGGGCACGGGGCGGTCGAAAATGACCGTGTCCAGGAAATAGTCCAGGACGTAATCCGACAGGCGGTCCAGACGCTCTTCGCTGAGGATCTCGCCGCTGTCCTTGTCGCGCACCAGCAGATCGACCCGGTCCGAGCCTTCGCGGAAATCGGTCAGGTCGATGTCATAGGGCCCCGAGATGCCGCGCCCGGCAAATTCCACGACCCGGTTCTTCTGCCCGGTGCGGGCGGCGAAGACGGTGATCTGGACGTGCTCGTCCTGCCAATGGGCCTTGGCGCCGGTGGTGACGGTCTGATAGCCGCCCAGGCGGAAGGCATCGGACTCGGGCTGCACGGTGATGTCGCCGTAAAGGAAGTAGCTGCCCCCCCGCTCGACCTTGATGAAGAGGTTGGTTGAGGATTGGGCGTCGAAGCCGCGCTCGGAATTGTCGCCGTAGACGGGATAGTATTCGTCGGCGCGGATATCGCGGAACAGCCGGTCGCTGGTGTCGCGGTCGCTGGTGTAGCGCAAGGTCAGCAGCGCGTCGCCCCGGATCCGGCCCTTGAGGTAAAGCTCCCCCCGCAGGCCGGTGGCCGTGTCCTCGAAGGCGCTCAGCCGGTCGGTCTCGATCAGGTCGGCCGAGCCGTTCAGGGCGACCGCCCCCTCCAGCACGCCGACCAGAACCCGCTCCGTCAGGTCAGGCAGGAAAGTGATCCGCGCCTCGGCCTTGCCGAAGCCACCGCGTACCGAGATCACGTCCTCGCCCGAGGCCTGGGGCGCCAGCAGGCCGAATGTCGCCTCGCCATTGTCGATGAAGGCCTGCACGCCGATCTGCTGGGGGCGGATGTCCGTGACATCCCAGCGGCCCAGCCGCGCCGACAGGGTGACGGTGCCCGAGGCCTGGACCGGCACACCGTCGCGGTCGAGGATCCGCACCACAACGGGCACGACGGTGCCGGGGGTCGCGGGGGCCTCGGCGGGCGCCACGATCTCGATCCGCTCGGGCTCTCCGGGGGCGGTGATGGTGACGGTTTCGCGGGCACGGTCGTTGCCGAAAGGTCCCTTGCCCACCATCTCCAGCGTGTTCTGCCCGGGCTTGAGCTTGATGGCGACGTATTCCATCGCCTGCACATTGCCGCCGGCCCAGGACGTCCGCTCGCCGATGCGCGAGCCGGGCTGCTCGACCCCGTTGACCATCAGGCGGATGGCCAGATCGGCCGGGCCTTTCAGGCGCACGGTGATGGTTTGGCGGCGCACGCTGTCGCCGTCGCGCAGATCCATGAACGCGAAATCGGCGTTCAGGGTCTTGATGATCGCATCCAGGGTCTGACGCTCTGCCTGTGCTTCCGAAACCTTGCGCTGCAACTCGCCCCGGGTCGAGGCGCGGTCGTCGGAGGCGGCCTCGCCAGCACCGTAGATCTGGCTCTGGGTGGCCAGGCCCGCCTCGTCGCGGACGCTGCGGCTGTCGCTGCGGGCGGCGTCGATGGGCAGGTCGGACAGGATGGCGTTGTTGGCGCTGCGCCCGTCCAGGAAGGCGACCTTGCGGTCCGCGATGCTGGAAAGGACCTCGGGCGTGCAGCCTTCAAGGGGGAAATGCTCGGCCCGCAGTTCGCCGCGCTTCATGGCGACCATGCGCGAGCCTGCGCGGCCCATGTCGGCGGCGCGTTGCACTGTGGGGCGCGCCCCTTCGGGCAGGGTGCGGTCCTGAAGCGCCAGCACGTGGGAGACGGGCCGCAGACCGAAGAGCGAGTAGCGCCCGCGTTCGTCGGTAACGACGCTCAGCCCCTCCTGGGTCAGGATCTGGACACCGGGAACGCCCGGCTCGCTGCGGTCGTCGCGGATGCCGTTGGCATTGCAATCCATGAAGACCGAGCCGATCACTGTTCCCTCGCGGGAGAAGACGCCGCCGCGATCGTCCAGCACGACCGAGGCTTCGGCCACGGCCGAGCTGCGCTGCTCGCCGGTGCCGGCCTGGTTGCCGTAGAGGATGGCGGCATTGTCGTGGCGGCCCTGGCGCGCGGTGGCGGCAAAGCGCAGCACGTAGGTCAGCTCACGGGATTCCAGCGGACCGATGTCGCCCAGCTCGAAAATGTGGTCCATCCCCTCGTCGACGGCGGGATCGTCGTGCATCTCGCCATCGACGCGGACGGTGCCGGCGACAAGCTGGGTGCCTTGCGGGAACCGGTCCATGATCTCGGCCCCGACCAGGGCCTGGTTCATGTTGTTCTGGGCGCGGATGGTATAGCTGACCAGCTCACCGCTGCCGATGCGGGTCTTGTCGGCGGATTTCTCAAGGGCCAGGGGCACGCCGTAATAGGGGTCGAGCGGCAGGTCGATCAGCTCCACATGGCCGCCGGCGTGCTGGAACTCCTCGCCGTAGGAGGCGCGGGTGTCGGCGTTGCGCTGATAGCCGCTGAAGCTGGGGCGCACGGAAGGAAAGCTGTACTCGGCGGGCGGCTCGGCCTCGATCCGGTAGCTGCCGGCCGAGACATCGCCCAGCGCGAAGTAGCCGCGGGCATCGCTGAGCGCGGTCGCGACGCGGTTGCCCAGCGCATCGACAAGGTTCACGCGCACATCGGCGACCGGGTTGTTGGTGATGCTGTCGAAGGCGAAGCTGCCGGGACGGACCGAGAGGGTCGTGGTGACGGTGGTGCCGTCGCAGCTGGCGGTCGCGGTCAGCGTGTCGCCCTCGGCGCTGGCCAGGACACCGTCCTGGGCGACGGGATTGTTCATGAAGGCCACCGGCAGCCGGGCCGAGCGGAAGGTCGCGGTGTTGTCGCCCGTCTCGCGGCCGGAAATCGTTTCCATGTCGCCGGTGATGCGGCTGGAAACGTCGATCTGAACCGTGTCTTCGCTGTCGGTGGTGTTGCACGCACCTGCCACCAGTTCCAGCATCGTGTCGGCATCGAGGTCACCGATCGCGGCGGCCTGGCCATTGGCCGGGTCGATGAAGGTCAGGCGCGCGGCCGCATCGACCTGGCGGCGGTGAACGATCTCGTTGGACAGAATGCGGGTGGGACCGCTGTCGGTGGGAATGAAGGTTTCGGCGGTGTTGCGCACGGTGACGGTGCCCATCTCGACCGGCACGAAGACCGAGAAGAAGATATCGGTCGAGCGGCCGACGGGATAGCCCTCGGGGCTGAACCACGCCAGGGCGTCGACATCGGCCGGATCGCCCGGCGCGGTCGAGGAGTAGCTCTGCTCGCCCTCACCGCGGATGTGGTAGAGCGGCTGAAGCTGCCCGCTGGAACCGACCGAGCGGAAGACGGTGTTGAGCGGGATCTCGTCGCGAACGATGACCCCCTCGGCGGCGGCGCCGTCGATCGAAAGGGCGTTGCCCGCAATCTCGGAATAGCCGGCGACCTCGCCCTCGGAATTGTTGCGCAGCTCCAGCATGTAGGTCAGCGTGTCGCCGTCCTCGGACTGGGACCAGGTGGCGGATTTCGCCAGCTCCAGCGTCGCGCTCATGATGATGACCTGGCCGGTGGCGGACTCGCTGCTGCTGACCTCAAGGACCTGGTTCTCGGTCCAGGCCTCGACGAAGAGGACGGATGTGGCGGCGTCGTCAAGCTGGGCATCGCTGGAGACGTGGAAGGAATAGATCAGGTAGACGGACTCGCCCATCGGAATGTCGATGGTGCTGTCCATGCTGAGGGCGGTTTCGTTGCCGTCGATCCGGCCGTTGGCGTTCTCGTCCCAGTAAAGGGTCGCCTGGTCGAAAAGATTGTCCTCGCCGGAGATGTCCATGTAGGGCGAGACCGTCAGGTCGACATTGCCGGTGTTGCGGATCTCGAACATGTGCTCGCCGTAGGCGCCCCGGGACAGGCGCAGGTCGGAGTTTCCAAGAACCTCGACCGCCGGCACTTCGTCGATGATGACCTCGACCGTGTTGGTGTCGACGACTTCCACCAGGCCAAGCCGGTCGTTGAAGTAGCTGACAGAGGCGGTGCTGTAGATGGATCCCGCGGGCGCAGGAGCGGCTTGGAGAAGCGGGCTCATCATCATGAGCAGGATCAGGGAAGCGGAAAGAAGAGCGCGACACAAGACCTTGACCTGGGAACGGCGGGCGGGACAACGCATTGGAATAAACCTAGATTACCATGGGACCAGTTACTGCACTTGGGGGTGGCGCACCCGGCGGACCGGGTGCGCCGATCGGTTTATTGGTCGACCTTCACGGTGAACTCGAGCTTGGCGAATTCGCCCGGAATGACCGTGTTGTGCGAGCTGTCGATCGTGGTGCCCGTCGCCGTGTAGGAGCTGTTGGGCGCTGCGGGATAAGTGGTCGGGCTACAGGCCCCGCCGCAGTTGTGGATCAAGGTGTACGCCGGTGCCACGTCGCTGATCTTGACGTTGCTGGCGTTGCTCGTACCGGTGTTCTCGGCCTCGATCAGGTAGCGGACACACTGGCCCGGGTTGACGTCCTGGCGCACCTTCGTCCAGGTCCCGACCGTGCCGTCGCAAAGCGGATCGACATACTGGTACTTGGTCAGGGTGACATCGCCCGAGATGATGGTGATCCGGTCCTCGACCGCGTTGTTGGCGGTGTCGGAGTCGGCCTCGGCATCGGCGCCGTTGAGCGAGGTGTCGAGGCTGACGGTGCCGATCTCGGTAACGCCAGGAGTGGCGGTCGAGGGGGTCTGCACCCGGTAGATCAGCGAGACGCTGTCACCTGCGGCAAGGCCGTTGACACCCACGCCCAGACCGTCGGTCAGGTCGTCGAAGTTGTCGATGACCAGTTCGCTCGCGTCGATCACACCGTTGCCGTTGGCATCGTAGTAGATCGCACCCGAGAAGTTGGTCAGGCCGGTCTGCAGGATGTCACCTTCGGTGATGGCGATGTTCGAGTTGTTGGTCACGGTGTGGACCATGTCGACGATACCGCCGGGCGAGGCCTGGGTTGCCTGGTCGGCCACGATTTCGACGTCGATGACCTTGTTGACGGTCACCTGGTTGACGATGCGGTCCGACTGGCCGGAGACGGCCGAGAGAACCTTGATGTCGACCAGCGTGTCACCGGGAGGGGTGCCCTCGGGCGGCGTCACGTAGACGTAGAAGTCCTTGTTGCCACCGGAGGGAATGGTCCCGGTGTTGGTCACGACCGTGCCGTCGGCAAGGCGGAACTCGACCGTCCAGCCATCGGGCAGCGCCTGGGCCAGCGACAGGTTGTAGCTGTCGGAGGTGGGGCCGCCGTTCTCGACGTTCATGACGAAGGAGGTGGTCTGACCCGGATCGGTGGTCTTGGTGATCCAGGGGTTGCCGCCATCGGTCGGCGCGGCGCCATCGCCTTCGGAACCCACGACCTTGTTCTCAAGGTCGACCGCGGCGGCAAGCACCTGACCCGTGAACTCGGCGGTGGAGCTGTCGCTCAGCCCGCTGCCTTCAGAGGTGGTGGTCACGTTGGCGGTGTATTCCGAGGTCGGAACCGGGGTCACATCCGTCGGCAGGGTGGCCAGCAGGATCACCTTGACCGAGTCGTTGGTCGCCAGCGGCCCGACCGATCCCACGACCGGCGTGATGCCGTCCGACTGGACCATGCGGAACGAGGTTCCGGCGGGGAAGTCGACGTTGGACACGTCCAGGGTGAAGCTGTCGGTCTCGTTCGACAGGTTGGTGATGACGAACTCGAACGGGATCGTCGCGCCCTGGTAGGCATCGGTTTGGTTGTTGACCACGTCGTTGGACAGCCCGTCCTGGTCATTCGCCGAGGCGATGGCCGTGTTCGGGGAACCGTCCGGGTTGGTGGCGGTGTCCGAGATCTCGACGTTGTAGTTGGCATCAACCACGATCGAAGCCGTGTTCGACGGGGCCGAGGCCGTGCCGTCGATCGACTGGGTCGCGGTGTTGGGGATGATCCCGGCGGGAACGGCGTCGTTGATCGTGGCCGTGAAGGTAACGCTGCCGCTGCGGCCCGAGGGCACGCTGCTGAGGGTAAAGCCGACGGTCTGTCCGCTTTCCGTCCAGGCGATGGTGTCGCCGCTGCCGTTGGAGGCATCGACGCCGTTGCCGTTGGTCTCGTCCAGGGTACCGGCGGCGTCCGACCATACGGCGGTGTTGGGATCGTAGGTCAGATAGTTGTTCAGAATATCCTGAACCGCATAGTTGTTGGCCGCTGCGAGACCGGTGCTGGAGTAGGTCAGCTTGATGACAACCGTGTCACCGGCATCAACCAGGTTGTCGTTGCCCGGGCCGCTGGTGGGATCGACGGTCATCGACTTGACCAGTTCCATGATCGCGGCGTTCGAGATGGTCAGCGTGTCGGTGTTGGTGTCGACGATGGTGCCGTCGAGGTTCGAGACCGAGGTGACGGTGATGCTGTCCGAACCGGTGCCGTCCGAGGGGGCGGTCGCTTCGATGATGAAGCCGAACTGCTCGCCGGGGGCCAGGGTCGGGGTGCTGGTGATGGGCGTCGCGGAATCGGCCACGCCATCCATGTCGGCATCCGGGTAGAAGACCAGCGACGCGGTATCGAGCGTGCCGGAATTGTCCTCGGTCGCGGAGAGGGCGAAGAAGTCCGGCCCGTTACCGTCGTTGGTCACGATATGCGGCAGGAAGGCCTTGCCGCCCGGCGCGATGGACTCGGTGTTGTCCGAGGTCAGCGTGACACCGGCGACCTGCTGGACGACCGTCTCGACCTTGTTCGAGGTCACGGTGATCTCGTCACCGGCGTTGTTGGTGTAGGTGGCAACAGCCTGGTTGCCGATGACCGAGCCCGCCTCGGGGGCGGCAGCATAGGCTGCGGCGCCAAGGACGGAGAGTACGGCCACTGCGCTGCATCCGCGCAGATAGAGCGAGTTGAATCTCACTGGTAAATACCTTTTGTTTGGGAGTTGGAGGGAGGGGTTGTCTCAACCCGTCAGAGGACAGGCGCCCTCAGTTGACGATCACGCGATAGGTGTTCATCGCCTTGTCGCCGCTGGGAATCGCGTCTTGCAGACTCCAGCGGACAGCCTCGATCGCCGATGCGGGCACCGGTTCCAGGCTTTCGCTTCCATCCTCCGCGATCACCTTGCGGAAGGCGGGCAGCGAGGACCATTCCAGCCCGGGCATCTCGGGTTCAAGTTCGGCCTGGATCTCGAAATTGGCGGGGATGGAACTGGACTCGGACCCGACGCTGAGTGTCACGCCCTGGGGCACCGGCGCCACGATCACCACGTCCGAAAGGTCGGTCTCGGCGACGTTCTCGTGGCTGATGATGTAATGGATGGTTTCGCCGGGACGCACCTTGTTGCGCTCGACCAGGATTTCTTCACCCGCATCGTCCTTTTCGACGACGCGATACTCGAACAGACTGGTAAGATCCTGGGCCTGGACCTGGGGCGCGAGCAGGACAAGGAAGGCTGCCGCCCCCCAACCCGCACGCTGCATTTTGAGATTATGGAACATTGAGAACTCCTCCGGCAGCAGCGCTCCGTCACCGATACCGACTTGATGGTTACACTTGCGCCCGCACCGCCGAAGCGGGACACGAACGATGGAACCAGTCTGGACGGAGTGGGTCCCCAAACCATTCCCCCGGAAGGTTAGGCGACGGACCATATCGGTCGCCCGCTACCCGAAAGGATTGGACGGCCGCTCTCTTTTGATCTGGAAGCTCTCAAACCGGGTGGGGCGCTCCGACCAAGCGGTTAGGGGCGCACGTCGGATGCCGGGGCGTGATCGGGGCCGGATTGTGACCCGTGCGGGGCAACCGCACCCTCAAGCGGGGCCGCACCCCGGTCGACGGGCCGGATTCGCGCCGAATCAAGCGCGACATCCGGGCGGACGACACCTTGGAAAGATCGGGGGAAAGGCAAAACCCTCAAGATCCAGGCCAAAGACTGGGTCAAGGATTGGCCGGGGCCGAAAGCATCGTACTTGTGCCAGGACAGGGACCGGCTCAAGCGGTGGGCTTCATCCGCAGGCACAGATCGAGCATTCGCGCCGAAAAGCCCCATTCGTTGTCGTACCAGCCGAAGAACCGGCAATGATCGGGCCCCCGGATCAGCTCGGGCCCGGCAAGGATCAGGGACTCGGGCCGCGCGCGCAGATCGCTCGATACCAGCGGCCGGTCGGTCCAGCCAAGGACCCGAGAGGCCGCGCACAATTCCCGCAGAGCGCCGGCGATCCCTTCGGTCGGCCGCTCCAGCCGCAGGGTCATGTCCACAGCAGAGACGCTGGCGACCGGGACCCGCACGGCGCTGCCGGTCACCCGGCCCGCCAGGTGGGGCAGAACCTTCTCGATCTGGTGGGTGGCGCTGGTGGTGGTGGGCACCATCGACAGGGCGGCGGCGCGGCTGCGGGCCAGGTCGCCGCGCGGCGCGTCGACCGTGGGCTGGCTACCGGTATAGCAGTGAATGGTGTTCATGTGCCCGCCCCGCACCCCCCATTCGCGATCCAGAAGCGCCAGCAGGGGCGCCACCGCGTTGGTGGTGCAGGATGCGGCCGAAACCAGCTCCTGTGCGCCAAGTTCGTGGTCATTCGCGCCGGGCACGATCGTCACCTGCGCCGCCTCGGACGGGCCAGAGATCAGGACGCGCCGGGCGCCCGCGACGATACCACGCCGGGCCATGCCCGTGCTGTCGGCCTTGCCGGTGCAGTCCAGCACCACGTCCACCCCGCTCAGGTCCAGCAGGGTCAGGTCGGGCTGCCGATGGAAGGGAATGACCCGCCGCCCGGCCCCGCCCCGACCCGAACAATCCAGCACCAGCCCCCCCTCGACCGTGTCGACACCGCAAGGGGCCGGTCCGAAGACGCTGTCGAACTCGAACAGGTAGGCGCAGGTCTCCAGCGGGGCGACATCGTTGATGAGAACCACGTCGATCGGCAGATCGGTCCGGCTGGACACAAGCTGGCGCAGGATGGTCCGCCCGATCCGGCCGAAACCATTGATGACGACGCGAATTCTGTCCATTGCGACCTTCCTGACTGCACGCGGGTCCCCTCGGGCCCCTTTTCCATAGGCGAGGCGCGGGGCAATGACCAGCCGCGCCCGGGGGCATACCCCGCGTTCCGCCACCCCCGCCCATAGCGCGACATCCTGGCGTGTTCAATTTTTTTGAAATCCGGTTTCAAATATCCTATGGTCGGATAAACCCCGGCGATATCGGGGGTTTGGATTTTTCATCGCGGGTCCGTCATCCGGGCCCGCCCCACCAGGGGGACCACCCGCCATGGCCAACGAGCATACACGCGACGCCGCCCGGCCCCGGGGCCGCCCCAAGGCGTTCAACGACGCCACCCCCCAGAACACCATCAAGTCGCTGGACCGCGCCCTGCATGTCCTGGCCGAGCTTGCGCGGATGGAAAACGCCACCCTGACCGGGCTGGCGCAGGAACTGTCGGAAAGCCCGGCCACCGTCTACCGGGTGCTGACCACCTTCCAGGGGCACGGCATCGTCGACATCGACGAGGCGGCGCAGACATGGCACGTGGGACCCAACGCCTTTCTCATCGGCTCGGGCTTCCTGCGCCGGACCAGCCTGATCGAACGGTCGCGCCCCGTGCTGCGCAAGTTGATGGAGGCCACCGGCGAGACCGCGAACCTGGGCATCGAGAACGATGGCGAGGTGCTCTTCGTCAGCCAGGTCGAGACCCATGCCTCGATCCGCGCCTTCTTTCCGCCGGGGACCAAGTCGCCGGCCCATGCCTCGGGGATCGGCAAGGCGCTGCTGGCGCATTTCCCCAAGGATCGGCTGGACCGGGTTCTGAGCCGCGAGTTGCAGGGGTTCACCCCCCACACGCTGACCCGTCCCGAGGCGCTTCTGAGCGATCTGGAGGCGATCCGCGCCCGCGGCTATTCCGTCGACAACGAAGAGCGCAACGAGGGCATGCGCTGCATCGCGGCCCCGATCCGCAACACCTACGGCGAGACGATCGCGGGGATCTCGGTCTCGGGCCCGACCAGCCGGGTCGGTCCCGACCAGGTCGAGGCGCTGGCGCTGAGCGTGCGCGAGGCGGCCGAGGAAGTCTCGGCCTCGCTGGGTGCCAAGGCCAGCCTGCCCACCGCCGGCAAGGCGGGCTGAGCGGGGACCCTCGCGGCGCGAAATCCGCGCGCCCCCTGTTGCGGTTTCCGCCCGTCCGGGACAGGGTCCCACTGGCGGGCCGCCGCGCCCAATGATGCCCCCGCCCTGCCCCGACCCGCCCGATGGAGGCCCCCTTGCCGCCCTTCCGCTTCATCCACAGCTCGGACCTGCACCTTGGCAAGCGGTTCGGCACCCTGCCCGAGGCCATCCGCGGCCAGGCGAGCGAGGCACGCCACAACGCGCTGCACGCCCTGGCCCGGGCGGCGCGGGATCACGAGGCCGGTCACATACTGGTGGCAGGCGACGTCTTCGACACCGAAACCCCGACCGAACAGGTCTGGCGCCAGGCCCTGACCGCCATGGCCGGCGCCGAGGGCATCGACTGGTGGCTGTTGCCGGGCAACCACGACAGCCTGGCGGCCGAAAGCCTCTGGCAGCGGGTCGCGGCCCAGGCCCCGGCCAATGTCCACGTGCTGACCGAGGCCGCGCCGCTGGAGATCGCGCCGGGCGTCATGCTGCTGCCCGCCCCGCTCAGCCGCAAGTTCCCGGGCCGCGACCTGACCGACTACATGCCGGCCGCCGCGACGCCCGCTGGCGCCCTTCGGATCGGCCTGGCCCATGGCGCGATCCAGGGCTTTGACGAGGATGGGGTGCGCGCCGAAGAGATCATTCCCCCCGACCGGGCGCAGAGTGCCGGGCTCGATTACCTGGCGCTGGGCGACTGGCACGGGCAGATGCGGATCGGGGCGCGGACCTGGTTCTCGGGCGCGCCCGAGCGAGACGGGTTCCGCCACGCCGGGCGCGGCGCCTGCCTTGCGGTAACGCTGGACGGCCCCGGCGCCGAGCCGGTGGTCGACGGCGTGCCCACCGGCACGCTGCACTGGGCCGAGGCGCCCTTGCCGCTGCTGCCGGGTCAGGATGCGGCCCAAGCGCTGCAAGCCCTGCTGCCCCCCGCCGCCGAGCGTCGCCAAACCCTTCTGCGCATCCGCGCCACCGGCCGCGCCAGCCTGCCCGAGCAGGCCGCCTTGCACCGGGCGGCCGAAGACGCCGCGCCCGAATTCGGCTTTTTCGAGCTGCTGGCGGCAGGTCTGGCCACCGAGTATGACGAGGCCGACCTCAGCGCCGTCATCCAGGGTGGTGCCCTTCAGGCCGCCGCCGAGGAACTGGGGCGTCCGCTGGCCGACGAAACCGCCCCCGAGGAAGACCGCCGCCTGGCGGGCGCCGCCCTGAACAGGCTCTACGCCTATCTGCAGGAGGATGCGTCTTGAGGCTGATCTCCATCCGGCTTGAGGATATCCGCCGCTTCTCCTCGCCGGTGCGGGTCGACGGGTTGCAGCCGGGGCTGAACGTGCTTTGCGCGCCCAACGAAAGCGGCAAATCCACCCTGTTCGATGCGCTCCAGGCCTGTTTCTTTCAGCTCTACCGCTCCAAGGGGGCCGCGATCGCGGCGCTGACGCCCCATGCCGGCGGCGCCCCCAGCGTCACGGTTGAGGTCGAGACCCCGGAAGGCCGGTTCGAGATCTTCAAGCGGTGGCTGAAAAAGCCCGTGGCCGAGATCCGCAGCGGCGGCCGAGTCATCGCCAAGGCCGACGAGGCCGAAGCGTGGATCGCGGCCCTGCACCATGGCGGAGGCGGCGGGGCCGATGCGGGTCCGGCGGGCCTTCTGTGGGTGCGGCAGGGCGCGACCGAACTGGATCAGAACATCCGCAACGCCCAAAGCGCCGAACTGGCCCGCCGCGACCTGCTGGACCCCATCGCCGCCGAGGTGGACATGGTCACCAGTGGCCGCCGCCTCGACCGGGTGTTGCAGCGATGCGAAGAGGATCTGGCCCGCTATCACAGCGGCACCGGCCGCCCCAAGGCCGGCGGGCCGCTGGCGCTGGCCATGGCCGAGGTCGAGGAGCTGGAGGCCAGGCACGCGGATCTGACCCGCCGCTCGACCCTGCTGCGCGACGACCTGGAAGCCCGGCGGCGGATCAAGAAGGACCTGGCCGAACTCCTGGGCGCCGAGGCCCAGGCCGAACGCAAGAACCTTCTTGAGCGCGCCGAGGCCGAATTTCAGGCAGCAGAGCTGCACGCCGGCAAGTTGGAGCGGGCAAGGGACGCGGTGGGTCTGGCGGCCATGAAATGCGACCAGGTGGCTGACCGCCAGCGGACCTTGGTCCAGGCCCGGCAGGAACTGGATCAGGCCGCCCGCGCCGCCAGCGAGAGCGCCGTGGCACTGGAAGGGCTGCGCCAGGAGAGCGAAGCTGCTGATGCCACACTCCAGGCCGCCCGCACGGCCGACCAAGCCGCCGAAGAGGCCGCCCGCGTCGCCGCCGCACAGGTGCAACGCGCCATGCGGGCCGAGGCCGCTGCCGCACAATCCCAACGCCGCGCAGACCTGCTGGCCAGCCTCGCCCGCGCCGAAAAGCTGACGCCCCGGATCGAGGCCGCGACCCGCGCCGCCGCCACGGGCCCCGACGCCAAGGCCCTGCGGCGGCTGGAGGCCGAGGCCGACCGCCTGACCCACCTGCGCCGCAGCTTCGAGGGGGCGGCGCCCGCCATCACCATGGAACATGCGCCGGGGGTGCGGGACGCGGTGCGCCTTGACGGCACCCCCCTGCGGGAGGGGCGCGCGACCCCGATCCCGGGCGGTGCCGTGCTGGACCTTGAAGGACTCGGCCGGCTGACGATCACCCCCGGACAGGGCCAGGACGACGGCAGCGCCCTGCGCCAGGCCGAGGCTGCCTTTGCCCGGGCGCTGGCCGAGCTGGGCCATGCCGACATGGCAGGTGCCGCCAAGGCCGCCGCCGACCGCGAGCGCGCGGCGGCCGACCTGTCAGAGCTGCGCCTGGAACTTGCCGCCGAGGCGCCCCGGGGCCTCGACGCGCAGCGCGCGGAAATCGCCGCCCTGCCGGCCCCTGAGGAGGCGGCGCAGGACGGCGACGACCCCGCCGATGTCGCCCGCGCCCAGCAGGAGGCCGAGATAGCCGCCCAAGCCCGCACCAAGGCCGCCCAGGCGCTGGAAGCCGCCCGCGCCGCCGCCGGGATGCGCCGTGAGGCCCGCATCAAGGCCGAGGCCGCCGCCGAAGGGGCCGCCGCCCGGCTGGCCCGCGCCAGGGCCGAAGTGCTGCGCGCCCTGCCTCCGGACACGGACAGCAGAGAGGGCGGCGAGGCGGCCGCCGGGGAGGACGAAGACGCCGTGAATGACCGCGTCGCCCGGGCCGAAGGCGCGCTGGCATCGCGCCTCACGGGTCTGGTGGCCGAGAGGGACCGCCTGCAACAGGCCCATGACGCCCTGAAACAGGACGCCCCTGACCTTGAGGCCGCGCGGATCACCCTGACCCGCGCCCGCTCGGTCTGCGAGGGGGCGGAGCGGGATATCGCCGCCAAGCGCACGGCGCAGGCCGCCCTCGACAGCACCATCGACCTGCGGTCGGGCGAAGGGGTGGAGGAGGACCTGGCCGATGTGGCCGAGCGCCTTGAGGCGGCCCGCACCGACCTGGAGCATATCCGCTTCGAGGTGGCGATGCTGACCCGGCTGCGCGACGCGCTGCGCCAGGCCCGGGCCGATGCCCGCGACCGGACGATGGCCCCGGTGCTGAAGGAACTGCGCCCGCTGCTGCGGCTGCTCTGGCCCGATGCCGAAATCCATTTCGACGACCGCATCCTGCCCACCCACCTGAGCCGCAACGGCCAGCAGGAAGAAATCGACCTGCTGTCGGGGGGCACACGCGAACAGATCGCCTTCCTGGTGCGGCTGGCCTTCGCGCGGCTGCTGGCGGGCTCGGGGAGGCACGCGCCGGTCATCCTGGATGACGCGCTGATCTTCACCGATGACGACCGGATCGAGGCGATGTTCGACGCCCTTCACCGGCAGGCCGGCGACATCCAGATCCTGGTGCTCAGCTGCCGTCAGCGGGCCTTCCGCGCCCTGGGCGGCACCAGCCTGACGATCGAACCCGACGGCGGCGGGTCGGGGCCGGCGTAGGCCCCGCCCCGCCCCGGCCCTGCCCGTCAGTTCGCCACAGCCATCGCCGCCAGCACCCGGTCGGGCGTGGCCGGGTAGTCGCGCACCCGCGCACCGGTGGCATTGTGGATGGCATTGGTGATCGCCGCCGCGGCACCACAGATCCCCAGCTCCCCGATGCCCTTGGACTGCATCGGGTTGGCCCAGGGGTCACGCTCTTCCATCAGGTGCACCTCCAGCTGGGGCACGTCGGCGTTGACGGGGATGTGGTAGCCCGCGAAATCGCGGTTCACCAGATGGCCGTCGCGGGGGTCGTGCTCCAACTCCTCGCTGAGGGCCATGCCGATGCCGAAGGTCATGCCGCCCAGGCACTGGCTGCGGGCGGTGCGGCTGTTGAGGATGCGACCGGCAGCAAAGACCCCCAGCATTCGCCGAACGCGGACCTCGCCCGTGTGGCGGCTGACCTCCACTTCGGCAAACTGGGCGCCATAGGTGGCCTGCCGCCGTTCCTTCGCGGTCTTGCCCGGCTCGATATGGCCCACCGCTTCGATGGTGCCCCCGTCCAGCAACTCGGCAAGAGGACGGCTGTGGTTGCCGCCCGTGGCCTGGCCGTCGCGAAGGGTCAATTCCCCCTCGTCACAGCCCAGCGCGCGGGCCAGCCGGGTCCGAAGCTCCAGACAGGCGAGGTAGACGGAGGACCCGGAAGAGCCCGCCCCCCAGGATCCCCCCGATCCCGGCGAGGGTGGCAGCGCGCTGTCGCCCAGCCGCGTCGTCACCCGCTCCATCGGCAGGCCCAGCATCTCGGCCGCGATCTGGCTGAGGACCGCGTAGCTGCCGGTGCCGATATCGGTCATGTCAGTCTCGACCTCGGCGCGAACGGGCGCGCCGTCCTCAGCGGGCAGAAGCCGCACGCGGGCCTCGGCCTCGTCCAGGATATTGCCCCGCACCAGCAACGACATGCCCATGCCGCGCAACCATTCGCGGCGCGGATCGCCTTCCCGCCGCAGGGCGGGGATCGGGTTTCGCCTCTGCCAGTCGAAACGGCGCGCCCCTTCGCGCAGCACCTCGGCCATCATCATGCTGGAAAAGGGCTTGCCGTCGGTCGGGTCCTCTTCGGGGACATTGCGCAGGCGCAGCTCCACCGGGTCGATGCCGATGGCCTCGGCCAGCTCGTCCATGGCGTTCTCCAGCGCGGTCAGGCCAACCGCCTCGCCCGGGGCGCGGACCGATCCCGCGCAGGTCCGGTTCACCCGCGCCAGCCTGAGGCTGAGGTGCCTGTTGGGCGCGGCATAGGCAAAGCGGCTGCCCTGGATCACAGGCTCGGCAAAGTCCTGGCCCGGCAGGTTCGAAACCAGGCAGTCGTGCCCGATGCCGGTCAGCCGCCCCTCTTCATCGGCACAAAGACGCAGGTGCTGGCGGGTTTCCGAGCGGCGCATCACCGCCTCGAACACCTGCTGGCGCGACAGCACGACGCGCACCGGGCGGCCAAGTTGGCGGGCGGCGATGGCGGCGCCCACCGCCTCGTGGCTGATCCCCAGTTTGGAGCCGAAACCGCCCCCAACGAACGGGGCCAGAAGGCGCACGTTTTCCGCGGGAATGCCCAGCGCGTCGGCGAGCTCGTCGCGGTTGAACTTCAGCATCTGCAGGGCGCTGCGAACGGTGAGGTGCTCACCCTCCCACCAGGCGACGGCTGCGTGGGGCTCCATCGCGGCGCTGACATGGCCGGGGGTGCGCCAGACGGCGTCGACGCTGTGGGCAGCCTTGGCCATGGCGGCATCGAGGTCGCCTATGTCCACGGTCTTCTTGTCGCGCAATTCGGTCGGGGTGGCGTCATCTTCGGGGTCGAAATGCCCCTCCTCCCCGCCCTCGTAGCGGATGCCCAGAAGGCGGGCACCGTGGCGGGCCACCTCGAAACTGGGGGCCACCACCAAGGCCAGCGGCTGGCCCACGTAATGAACCAGATCGGGACCCTGGGGCGGCGCCTTGCCATCCGTGCCCTGTGCCGGCACCTGCAAAAGGCGCGCGTCGGTGATGACCGTGACATCGTCGCCCAGGGCCTTCGCCAGGGCGTCCGTGTCGACATCGGCGACACGCCCGCCCGGGACCGTGGCGCGCACCAGGACGCCGTGCAGCATGCCCTCGCGCCGCTCTTCGGCGGCATAGGTGGCCGTGCCGGTGGCCTTTGCCATGCCGTCGGGCCGCGGCACGTCGGTTCCGATCAGACCCTGGGCCATACCGTCCAGGCGGTTCTGCCTGTCGGCGCTGTCCATCTTGTGATGCCGGTTCATGCTGCCTCTCCCGCCGTCTTGCCTGCGCCGCCTTCGGATCGCTCCACCGCCTGCCACAGGGCCGCGCGGATGGTGCGGCGGGCCAGGTCGATCTTGAACCCCGGCGCGCCGTCGCGCCCCAGGGCCGATCGGTCGACCGCCTCGGCCAGAAGGATGTTGGCTACCCGGTCGAAGAGCGCTTCCGAGGGGGGCTCGCCGGTCATCGCCTCCTCGGCGTGGGGGTTGCGCCAGGGGCGCGGGGCGACACCGCCCAAGGCGATGCGCCCGGCCTGGATGTACCCGTCCTCCAGCCGCAGGACCACGGCGGTCGAGACCAGCGCGAAGGCATAGGAGGCCCGGTCGCGCACCTTGCGATAGACATGGGTGCCCCCCGGCGGGGGTGGCAGCACGACGGCGCGGATCATCTCGCCCGGCTCCAGCACGGTGCGGATGTCGGGCCGCTCGCCGGGCAGGCGGTAAAGCTCCTCCAAGGACAGACTGCGCCCCTCTTGCCCCGGACGCGCAGTTTCGACCGCCGCGTCAAGGACCCCCATGGCGACGCCCATGTCGCCGGGATGGGCCGCGATACAGGCGGCGCTGGTCCCCAGAATGGCGTGCAGGCGCATCGGCCCGCCTTGGGCGGCGCAGCCCGAGCCGGGTTCGCGCATGTTGCAGGGCATGGCGAGATCCTGGAAATAGGGACAGCGCGGATGTTGCAGCAGGTTGCCGCCGGTGGTGGCCTTGTTGCGTAACTGCCCGCTGGCGCCCGCAAGGATCGCGCGGCTCAGCACCGGGTAGTCGCGGCGCACCACGGGATCGGCGGCCAGGTCGCTGTTGGTGACAAGCGTACCGATCCGCAGGCCGCCGTCGTCGGTCCGCTCGATCCGGTCCAGCCCTTCGATCCGGGTTATGTCGACCAGCCGGCCGGGCGTCTTCACCCCCAGTTTCATCAGATCCACCAGATTGGTGGCCCCGGCGACAAAGCTGGTTCCGTCATCGGCGGCGGTGGCGGTTGCGTCCTGCTCGTCACGGGCGCGGTGATACGCGAACGGGTTCATGGGCCTTCCTCCGCGATCACGTCCGCGATGGCGTCGACAATGTTGGGATAACAGCCACAGCGGCAGAGGTTGCCACTCATCCGTTCGGCAATCTCGGCCGGGGTCGGGGCCACCTCTCCCTCCAGACCCTCGCTGGCGTGGCTGGGCCAGCCCTGACGGATCTCCTCGATCATCGCCGTGGCCGAGCAGATCTGCCCCGGGGTGCAGTAGCCGCATTGCATCCCGTCCCGGTCGACAAAGGCGCGCTGCAGGTCCGAGGGGGTGTCTGGCGTGCCCAGCCCCTCGATGGTGGTCACCTCGTCGCCGTCATGCATGCACAGCAGCGTCAGGCAGGAATTCACCCGGCGACCGTTCAGCAAGACGGTGCAGGCGCCGCATTGCCCGTGATCGCACCCCTTCTTCGAGCCGGTCAGCCCCAGGTGGTCGCGCAGGGCGTCCAACAGGGTGAGGCGGGCATCGCCCTCTATCTCATGTCGGGTTCCGTTGATGCTGAGCGTGGTTTTCAATGGTGTCTGCACGGGCTTGCGGCCTTTCGGTCAGGATCGTTTCGGGGATGGAAGCGGGGAAAGGCGGGCTCAGCCGCCGATCAGATCACCGCCGTTCGGATGCAGCACCTGCCCGGTCATGAACGAGGCATCCTCGCAGGCCAGAAACAGCAGGCTGGGCGCCACCTCATTGGGTTGGCCCGGACGGCCGAGGGGCGAGGACTTGCCAAAATCCTTCACCTTCTCGGGCGGGAAGGACGCGGGGATCAGCGGCGTCCAGATCGGGCCGGGCGCGACACCGTTCACCCGGATCCCCTTGCCCGCCAGCCTGGACGACAGCGCCCGCACGAAAGACAGGATCGCGCCCTTGGTCGAGGCATAATCAATCAGCAGATCCTGCCCCCGGTAGGCCGTGACCGAGGTCACCCCGATGATCGAGGCCCCCTTCTTCAAGTGCGGCAGCGCCGCCTGCACCATGAACATGTGGCCGAAAATGTTGGTGCGGAAGGTGCGGGTGATCTGCTCTTCCGAGACATCGGTGAAATCGTCCTGCGCGTGCTGCTCGGCGGCGTTGTTGACCAGCACGTCCAGCCCGCCGAATTTCTCGACCGTCTGAGCAACAGCGTCCTCGCAGAAGGCCTTGTCGCCGACGTCGCCGCGCAGAAGAAACGCCTCGCTGCCCTCGTCGCGGATGGCGGCGGCGGTGGTCTCGGCGTCGGTATCCTCGTCGAGGTAAACCACGGCAACCTTCGCGCCCTCGCGGGCGAACAGCACCGCCGTCGCCCGCCCGATGCCAGAATCCCCCCCCGTGATCAGCGCGACCTTGCCCTTCAGCCGCCCCGAACCGGGGTAGCGGGGGCTGTAGTCGGGGGCGGGATCCATGCGGGACTCGATACCGGGCTGCCGGTCCTGCACGCGGTCGTCGGAATGCTGGGTCATGGCGGGGCTCCTGCGTTTGGTTCCTTCAGGCAAAGCGGCGGGCCCGAGCCACGCCACTCGGGTCGGTGGTCCAGACCCAACGCCGCCGAGGGGCTCCGGTTTCGTGGCTTGTGTCGGGGGACGGGGGTGTCGGCAGGGGATCGCCGGGGGGGCATTAAGGTGGTTTGGTGCTACCGGCCCTAAGCGGACAGCCAACCTTCCCCCGAATGCTGCAACCGCAGCGCGAATAGCCGCCATTCGGTACAGCCGCAAAAAGCTTGTCCCCGAGCCCTGGGCCTTTTCCACGTTAAAGCGGATTGGCTGTCCGTGTTTGATCGGAATCCTTGTCCGCTCCATCCCGGTACGCGCAACCAAGCAGAAAAAGACTGAATTGTAGATGAATCAAGGCTGATCAAAGGTTTGCAGGGTCACAAGATATCCAGGCTGTGTATTAAGCCATTATGGATGCAAATATTTTCATCCATGTTCATTACTTTAGTGTCGCTATTGTAGGCAAACACTCTATGGTTCCCAGTTGTGATGTTCCCAATTACATTAAAATGAAAGAGCAGCTTAAGGACCTGGCTCTCTGTCAGCGGCTTTTTTATGGAAGGATTTTGATTCACGAATTCACGATACCTGTCATTGAACTCTTTTCTCGTGAATATAGGCTTCCTGATTTTTGATAAAACGCCGAGGATCTCGGCGACATCATCCAAAACGGGGAACAGTTCGTCTACGATTTCCCTTCGCATATACGCAGATTGCCCTGATGCGGCATCTTTGATGTCAGAATTATCTATTCTCTTATGATCATTTGACAGGGCTATCTTGGCGCACTCCCTTACATGACTGATGATATCTCTTGGTCGGAGGAATGTGCGGCTGGTCAGATATTTAAAGGTATCAATTGCACCACGTCGATTGGCTCCAATGTTTGTTTTTCGGACTGCGAACACCTCGTCCCACGCCGTCGAGCTATCAGCGTTCACACCTGTTTTGAGCTGAATTGCTTTGGAAAGTCTAAACTGCACCAATTCACGAAGCTGTGCCTCATCCCAAGCCAATGTAACTGCGCGATCCAACCACTTGTTCTTATCGACGTCCCGACACAAATCAAAGATGTCATCCCGCAGAAAAATTATCGGCCTAATGTTGGTGCCCGAGTGAGAAAATTCAGATCTGATTACTTGAACTGCTTTGAAGAGACTTATCAACAATTCGAAGTAGGAATCACGGCGGTCTGGATTTAGCACATCGCGATAATCTTCGTCCAGCTCATCAAAAATTATATAATATTCGCTATCGTCGATAACTTTCCAAATGAATTCCCGCATAGCATCGTTAGCTTTAACGTAATCGAACTCGGCGGTTTCGCCATTCTCCTGAAAGCCGCCGCCAAAACCCGCTAGGTTTAAGCTATATCCTTTGCTCGTAATTGTTTTTACGGAACGAGCGAGCGTGCCTTTCATGTCGAAAGCGAACGACTTCTTGAGGTCGAAGTCGCATTTACTGCAAACTTCCTCGTTTTCCGCAAGCATCGAGCAGATGTAATGGTAAATAACATAAAGCCAAAGGGTTATGTACTGGTTGGGGCGATTATAGGCATCATCCGCGTGGCTATAGAGTGAGTTGAACGGAAAATTTTTAAATGAAAGCAGCCTAGAGAACTGATTATAATTTTTTTCGTTATGGAGATACTCCGCGATGGCCGTTTTGCCAGTTCCTTTTCTCCCGATTACATAGTTCTTTCGCCCTGCCTCAATATCTGATACGTCGTCGAAATGAAAAAAGTAGAGAGAATTATCTTCGTCTTTTGCTTCAATTGACCATTGTGATATCTCTTTCAAGACAGACGAATTTGCCATTCTGCTTCCCAATCCAAAAAGTCTAATGAGCTCAACCTTCCTTTATCTCGCCGTTGCAATCAAGTCCCGCCTCTCCGTCATGGGGCTCCGAGCGGCCATGCGGCGGAATAGCAACCCAACCTGCCCCAAGATCTCTGAATGTCAGCTTCCGCTAGTCTGGGAAGTTCTCTACGCGCCAGCGGTGAACGACCGCTTCCCGCCCTTTCCTCCAGACAACCCCGCCCTGCAACTCACCCGATCTTTCCCCAACAAAAAGGGCCGATCCCTTCGGACCGGCCCCCTCCACACTCAAACTTCTTGGCGCTGCGTCAGCCCAGCTGATCGCCCACGAATTCCATGAAGGCGTCCCAGGATTTCTTGTCGGCTGTTTCCTGGTACCGTTCGCTGCCCATGACAGTGAAGCCGTGGGGCGCGCCGGAATAGACCTCGATCTCGTATTGCACGCCGGCCTCTTCCAGACGTTTCGACAGATCGGCCACGTCGTCCATGCTGATCGAGCTGTCGGCGCCGCCGTGGGCCACGAGGATGGGCGCGGTGTCGGCGGCGTAGCTTTGACCATCGGGGGTCGAAAGGCCGCCGTGGAAAGTGGCGTAGCCCGTGGTGCCGACCTCGGCCCCCTGCCCCGAGCGGGCCAGTTCCAGCACCGCCGCGCCGCCAAAGCAGTAGCCCATGACCACCATCTTGTCGGACCCCATCTCGCCGGCCTTCCGGGCACCTGCAAGGATCAGGCTGCGCATCTTCTCGCGGTCCTTGTAAAGCTCGCCGGTCTTGGCCTTGTTCTCTTCGATGCTCTGGGGAAGGTTGCCTTGGCCGTAAAGATCGACCGCGAAGGCGTTGTAGCCGGCCTCGGCCAGCATATCGACGCGCTTTTTCTCATAGTCGGTCAGCCCGTCCCAGTCGTGGATGACAAGGATGGTGCCCTTGGCGCCCTCGGCGCTGGCCTGATAGCCCTCGAGGGTCATGCCATCGGACTCGTAGGTGACAGCCTCACCGGCGGCGGCCGGCAGCGCCAGCGCGGCCAGCACTGCACCGGACAGGATGGACGTGGCAAAGGCGGTGGCGGAAAAGGGTTTAACGGATTTCATCATGGGACTCCCTGCAATGGCTCTAGACGCTGAAATAGGCCGGCCGGGGCGCGTGGAAATGCTCATGCCGCCAGTGGCCGGTATCAACCATAGCACGCCCCGGCCCGCGGCCGGAGAGGATTTGCAAGGATAGAGAGCGGGCCCGCCGGCGGCCAGTAAGGGCGCCCGGCGGGCAAGGGGTCAGTTCGCCGGGGCGAAGCTGTCGGCGAAGCGATCGCGCAGCAGGTTCTTCTGGACCTTGCCCATGGTGTTCCGCGGCAGCTCGTCCACCACGACGAGGCGGCGCGGCTGCTTGAAGCGCGCAAGCTCTCCGCCAAGGGCGCCGGCGATGGCGTCGGTGTCCGGGGTTGCCCCCGGCTCGGCCACCAGCACACCCACGACGCTCTCGCCGAAATCGGGATGGGGGACGCCGATGACGGCGCTTTCCAGCACGCCCGGCTGCTCGTCCAGGATCAGCTCGATTTCCTTGGGATAGATGTTGTAGCCCCCCGAGATGATCAGATCCTTGTTGCGGCCGACGATGCTCAGATACCCCTTCTCATCGAATTGGCCGAGGTCACCGGTGATGAAGAAGCCGTTCTCGCGCAGCTCCTCTGCCGTCTTCTCGGGCATCTGCCAATAGCCCTTGAAAACGTTGGGCCCGCGCACCTCGATCTGGCCGATCTCGCCCTGCGGCAGGGGATTGCCGGTGGCGGGGTCGGTGACGATCACCTCGGTCCCCGGCAGCGCGAAGCCGACGGTGCCGGCGCGGCGCTCGCCCTCGTAGGGGTTCGAGGTGTTCATGTTGGTCTCGGTCATGCCGTAGCGTTCGAGGATCCGGTGGCCGGTGCGCTGCTCAAACCGCTCGTGGGTCTCGGCGAGCAGGGGCGCGCTGCCGGATACGAACAGGCGCATGTGGCGGGCCAGATCGCCGGTGAAACGCGCATCGTCCAGCAGGCGCGTATAGAACGTCGGCACGCCCATCATCGCCGTGGCCCGGGGCATCAGGCGCAGCATCTCATCCAGGTCGAACTTCGGCAGGAAGATCATCGACCCGCCCGAGGCCAGGATCACGTTGGTCGCCACGAAAAGCCCGTGGGTGTGAAAGATTGGCAGCGCGTGGAGCAGCACGTCGCGGTCGGTGAACCGCCAGTAGTCGACCAGCACCTCGGCATTCGACAGAAGGTTCTGCTGGGTCAGCATCGCCCCCTTCGAGCGCCCGGTCGTGCCCGACGTATAAAGGAAGGCCGCCAGGTCGTCGGCCTCGCGCGCAACAGGCTTGTGGCTGTCACCCTGATCCGCCGCCAGCTGCGCGAAGCTGCCGCCGCCATCGGCATCCAGGCTGTGCAGGATGGCGCCCGCCGCATCGGCCACGGGTTGCAGCGCGTCGCGCGCACCACCGTCACACAGCAGCAGCCGCGCGCCGCTGTTCTCGACGAAATACGAAACCTCGGCCGGGGTATAGGCCGTGTTGAGCGGCAGGAAGACCACGCCCGCCCGCACGCAGGCGGCGTAGACGGCAAGCGCTTCGGGCGACTTGGCGACCTGGACCGCGACCCGGTCCCCCGGCGCCAGGCCCAGGGCGGTCAGCGTGTTGGCGAAACGGGCCGAGGTCCGCAGGAAGGCGTCATGGGTGACGGTCGTGCCGTCGGCCAAGTGCAGGAACGGTGACTGGCGGTTCTGGTGCGGGGCGAAAAGACGGTCGAAAAGCGGATTGGCCACGGCGTTTTCCTTATGCGTCGGTCGTTTCCGCCGAGCGCGCCATCGTGCGCACCTGCGGCGAGGCGGCGATCTGGTGGCGGCCGACGAAGGCCTCGGAGTTCTGGGTGATGCGGGACAGGTCGTAGAGATAGTTCACCATCGCCCCTCCCGACTGGGCCAGGCCCTTGGGGGACAGATCCGCCTCGGCGTGGACGGCGTGGACCAATGCCCCGTTGCCCAGATGGAAGCGGGCGACCGGATCGACCGGCAGCTTGTCGCTGCGCCGGGCCTCGGTCAAGTAATGGGCCGCCAGCGCGCGCAGGGTCGCGGGCTCGGGCGGGGCGGCGGGATCAAGCGGCTTGCCCAGCTGCTCAAGCCAGCGCGCGAGGCCCGGAATGGGCGACAGGGTGACATAGGTCTTCAGGTTCGGCAGCTCGCGGCCCAGGTCCTGGGCCACCTGCTTGATCAGCGAATTTCCGAAAGACACGCCCGCCAGCCCCGGCTGGCAGTTGGAGATCGAATAGAAGACGGCCGTGTCGGCCTCCTCGGGCGCGATCGCCTCGCGGTTCTCGGCCAGCACCGCCTGGATCGAACTTGCGGCACCGCGGGTCAGCGCCACCTCGACGAAGATCAGCGGCTCGTCGGGCATCGCGGGGTGGAAGAAGGCAAAACAGCGCCGGTCGGGCGGCGCCAGGCGAAGGCGCAGCCCTTCCCAGGTGTCGATGGCATGCACCGCCTCATAGGCGATGATCTTCTCGAGGATCGCGGCCGGGCTGTCCCAGTTGATCGGGCGCAGAACAAGAAAGCCGCGGTTGAACCACGAGGTGAAAAGATGGCGGAAATCCTGGTCGAGCGCGGCAAAACCGGGCCGCTCCTGCCCGCCCTCGCCGCCCTTGGCCAGCCGGCGCAGGTCCGAGCGCATGGCCACCAGCCGCCCGGTTGCGCCGGGGGCCTGGTTGAGCCGCCGGATCAGTTCCTGGCGCGGCGGCTCGGCGGCCTTCATGTAGGCGCTGTAGCTGGCCCGGTCGGGCGCGGCCTCGTAGGCGGCAAGCGTGGTGCGCACCGCCTCGGGGTCGATATCCAGTTGCTCGGCCATGTGGGTGAAGAAGGCCGTCTTGGCCGCGTCGTCCATGGCCGCGAACCGATCGAGTATCCGCCGCGCGAGGCTAAGGCCCGCGACCTCGCCCTGATCGCTGAGTAGATCGGCGCACAGGGTCTCGATGTCGCGGTTGTCCCGGTCCGGCCGCGTGCCCGAGCGGTAGCGCCGCTCGAACACGGTCGACAGAAGTTCGGCCAGCATTGTCATATCTCGGCTCCCATGACGACATCGGGCAGCCAGGTCGCGATCGACGGGAAGATCGACAGCAGCACGATTGCCAGCACCATCGCCAGGACGAAGGGCATCGAACCCGTCAGGATCGTGCGCAACGAGATGTCGGGCGCGATGCCGTTGATGACATAGAGGTTCAGGCCGACGGGCGGCGAGATCAGGCCGATTTCCATGTTGATGGTCAGCACCACCGCGAACCAGATCGGATCGAACCCGGCGGTGGTGATGATCGGCAGCAGGATCGGGGCGGCCATCAGGATAACGGCGACGGGCGGCAGGAAGAAACCGGCGACCAGCAGGAAGACGTTGATCGCCCCCATCAGCACCCAGCGGTTCACATCCAGCGTGCCGATCCATTCGGCGATCGCCTGGGTGATGAAGAGCGAGCTGAGCATGTAGGAAAAGACGCCGGCGGCGGCGATGATGAACAGGATCATCACCGACTCCTTGGTGGAATCGCGCAGCACGGTCCAGATCGCGCGGGGCGACCACAGCTTGTAGATGATCACCGCGATGAGCAGCGTCAGCAACGCGCCCACGGCGGCCGTCTCGGACGGGGTCGCGACACCACCATACATGGCGTAGAGCACGCCCAGAATGATGGCCAGGAACGGCAGGACGCGGGGCAGAATCTCGAACTTTTCGCGCCACGTATAGCTGCCGCGCGTCAGCACGCGGACATCGCCCGACCGCCATGTGGCAAAGATCGACCAGGCCATGAACAGCCCCACAAGCATCAGCCCCGGCAGCACGCCGGCCAGGAAAAGCCGCCCGATCGAGGTTTCGGTGGCGATGCCATAGACGATCATGGTGACCGAGGGCGGGATCAGGATGCCCAGCGTGCCGCCGGCGGCGATCGAGCCTGCGGCCACGCCGTCGGGATAGCCGCGCTTGCGCATCTCGGGGATGCCCATCTTGCCGATTGCGGCACAGGTCGCGGGGCTGGAGCCCGACATGGCGGCGAAGAGGGCGCAGGCCCCAAGGTTCGACACCACCAGACCGCCCGGAACACGGGTCAGCCAGCGTTCCAGCGCCTCGTAAAGGTCGGCGCCCGCGCGGGTCGAGGCAATGGACGCCCCCATGATGATGAACATCGGGATCGACAGAAGCGCGAAATTGTCCAGCTTGCCGAACAGGATCTCGGGCATCAGCTCAAGCGAGCGGACGCCGTCGAAGGCGATGAGGAAGCCGGCCGAGACGACCAGCAGACCGATGGCGACCGAGACGCCGGAAAACAGTACCAGGATCGTGGCAAAGGCCACCAATCCGCCAAGCAGCAGGGGATCCATCAGAAACGTTCTCCTTCGGCGCCAGCGGCCACGACCGCCTCGCCTGTCTCAAGTCCGAAAGGTGTCTCGATGCGCAGGACCACAGCAACAAGGTCCGCGATCAGTTGCAGAAGCAGGAGGCCGAAGCCGACGGGGATCGACAGGTAGGGGATCCACAGACGGACACCCCAGACGGTGTCGGATTTCCAGTTCCGCTCGTAGGCGAAATGCCAGTATTCAAAGCCGTACCAGAGCATCATGGCGATGGTCAGGATCGACAGCGACAGCGTCACCATGCACATCACGAAGCGGGCCCGAGGCGCCAGCGCCAGGGGCACCAGGTCCACGTTGACGTGGCCGCGCAGGCGCTGGACGTAAGGCAGCCCGATCAGCGTCGCCGCGATGACCAGGTAGATGACCGCCTCGGTCTGCCACACGGTCGAGCCGTTCAGCACGAAGCGCACGAAAATCATCTGGCAGGTGATGGCCACCGCGGCCACGATCATGGCGGCCGAGGTCCAGCCCGCCAGGGTCGAAAGCGCCGCTACAGCCTTCAGGAACGGGTTGCCCCCGGTGCGGGCGACCGCGATCTGTGTTCCGTGTCCGGACATCGCGTTTCCTTGTTGTTCAATGGGTCATCGGGGGCGCGAAGGGATCTTTGCCAGGCCCCGGTCGGGCGGGCCGCGCACGGCCCCGCCCCTTCTTCAGGTGATCGGCCCGCCCTGCCCCCGCGCCGTTGCGGCATCGGGTGACGGGGCGGGCCGGCTCAGCCGGCGATCACTCGACCGCCAGCGCCAGGTCGAGCAGTTCCTGGCCCTCGGGTACTTCCTCGACGAACGCCTTGTAGGAAGTTTCCTTGGCAAGCTCGCGCCACTGCTGGAACTCTTCCTCGGTCATGTCGGCAATCTCGACACCGTTGTCGGCGAAGACCTTGCGCGAGGCTTCGTCTTCCTTCTTGGCCTCTTCGAGGTAGAAGGCCTGTGCCTTGGCCGAGGCATCCAGCAGCGCCTGCTGCTGCTCTTCGGTCAGACCCTCGAAGCGGCTCTTGTTGATCAGCATGGGCTGATACATGAACCACAGCGCCACGTCGCCCGCGGGCGTGTAGCAGGCGACCTGCTCGAAGATGCGGTAGCTGACGAAGGACGAGGACGAGGTGTTGGCCGCGTTCAGAACGCCTGTCTGCATGGCGTTGTAGATTTCCGAGCTGGCCATCGACGCGATCGAGGCGCCGGCACCTGCCAGCATCTGCTCGAACGCCTTGCCGGCGGCGCGGGTCTGCAGGCCCTTCACGTCCTCGGGCTTGGTGATGCACTTGTCCTTGCCGGCGAAACCGCCCGCCAGGTAGCCGTGCACCAGCACCATCACGTCATCATCGGCCATCTTCTCTTCGATGGCGTCCATGAAGGGGCTTTCAGACAGGCGCGCGGCGTGGTCGTGGTTCTTCACCAGACCGGGCATCAGCGTCAGGTTGTAAGCGGGCTGCTGGCCGCCGGCATAGCTGAGCGGCAGGACCGTCATGTCCAGCTGACCCCGGCTGAGCGGCTTGTACTGCTCGCGCGGCTTGAACAGCGACTTGGACGGAAAGATCTTGATTTCCAGATCCACGTCGGCGGCGGCCACCTCGTCGGCGACCATCTGGGCGACCTTGTGGCGAACGTCCTTTGTGGACCACTGGTGCGAAAGCCGAAGTTCCTCGGCCTGGGCCGTTGCCCCGGATGCGATGAGCGCAAGCCCGGCGACAGCCGCGTAAAGCGTCTTTTTCATGTATTCCTCCCTTTGGCATCGATTCCGGTAGGGTCCGGTTGCGATCCGTAATCCTTCCCCCTTTTTCGGGGGGGCTGTCAATTAGATTGTATACAATCTGCACCGGATGTGCATTCATTATGACCATGAACACCCCCAAGCCCAACCCGCCCAAACGCGCCGACCAGATCGCCAAGTCGCTGGAAGACATGATCTTTCAGGGAGAGTTTGCCGACGGCGACCGGCTGGACGAACAGCGCCTGGCCGAGCGGTTCGGGACATCCCGAACCCCGGTGCGCGAGGCGCTGCAGAAGCTTTCCGTCTCGGGGCTGGTGGCCCAGATCCCCCAGCGCGGCGTCTTCGTGCAGCAGCCCGGGCCGGTCGAGCTGATGGAGATGTTCGAGGTCATGGCCGAGCTTGAGGCCGTCTGCGGCCGTTTCGCCGCGATCCGCATCACCGACGAGGCCCTGGACCAACTGCGCCACGCCAACCAGCTTTGCCAGCAGGCCGTCGACGAGGGCGACACCGACGGCTATTATTTTCACAACGAGGATTTCCACCGCATCATCTACAGCCAGTCGGGCAACCGCTTCCTGGAACAGGAGGCGCGGCGCCTGTCGCGCCGGCTGCGCCCGTTCCGCCGGATCCAGCTGCGCCTGCGCGGGCGGATGCGCCAGTCGCTGGACGAGCACCTGGCGGTGGTCCAGGCCCTGACCGACAGCGATCCGGAGGGGGCGGGCAACGCCCTTCGTGACCACGTCGCCGTGCAGAACGAGAAGTTCCACCACCTGATGAATTCGTTCGAGGATCGCGGCAGCGCGCCCGAGAAGGCCCGCGCCGAACGCCCCGAGGGCGGAAGCCGCCGCCGCGCCTGAGGCTTGCGTCGACAGGGGACAGAACCGGGGATTTGCCCTAAACCACCAAACCGGGCCGCGGGCACGGGCTCAGCCCACCGCGCCCCCTGCCCGGCCCATGATGTCAGTCCTCGTTCAGCACCGCGTGCAACGCATGTGACAGCCGCGCCTGGCTCAGCGGCTTGGCCAGGACCGGGACGCCCGCCAGGTCGTCGGGCAAGCGCACTTCGGTGCCGTAGCCGGTGACGAAGACGATGGGCACGTCGCCGCCGCGCAGGCGGCTGCCCAATGCGTAGGAGGTCGAGCCGCGCAGGTTCATGTCCAGCACCGCAAGGTCATAGTCGCCCTTGTCCAGCAGCGCCTCGGCAGCGCTTGAGGAGCCGACGGTCGTCACCTTCTCGCAGCCAAGACGGCGCAGGGTCTCGGCGGTATCCATGGCCAGAACGACGTTGTCCTCGACCAGCAGGGCGCGGCGCCCGGCGGCAACCTGGCGGATTTCGATCACCGGGGCGACGCGCTCGGGCTCGACCAGGTCGGTGATGTCGGCCAGCGTGTCCTCGGGCAGGAAACAGCGGAAGCTGACGCCACCCGGGCCGAATTCCAGCTTGGCCGTGCCGTCGAACTCGAACGGGACCGCCTGCTCGATCAGCGAGCGACCGAAGCCGGGCCGATCCGGGTCGGGGGCGGAGACGGGCGGGCCGTTCATCTCGGACCAGCGGATCTCCAGCCCCTCGTCGCTGCGCGACCAGACCACGCGCACAAGCCCGTCGTCGACCGACAGGGCGCCGTATTTGGAAGCGTTGGTCGCAAGCTCGTGGAAGACCATCGACAGCATGGGCGCAACGCCCGCCTTCAGCCCGACAGCGGGGCCGTCCAGCAGGACGCGGCCGCGCTGGTCGACAAGGTAGGGCGCCATTTCCGTTTCCAGCAGCCGGCGCAGGGGCACGCCCTGCAACGTGTTGGTGGTGGCCAGGTCATGGGCGTTGGCCAGGGCGTTGATCCGCATCTCGACCGCCTCGGCATAGGCCTCGACCGAGCTTGCGCTGTGGCGGGCCTGGCTGACCACGGACTTGATGAGCCCCAGAATGTTCTTCACCCGGTGGTTCAGCTCGGCGATCAGAATGTCCTGTTGGCGCTGATGGGCGCGGATCGACTTGTTCTGCTCGGCCTGGCTGCGCTCGCCCCGGGCGGCGATCTGGGTCAAGAGAACCTGCAACTCGCGCGCGGCGGCGACATCCTCGTCGGTCCAGGGATCCGAATGATCGCGCCGCTCCTCGGCGTAGGCCTCGAACGATCCGCGCGGGCTGAGGCGCGGGCCGAACTTGCCGACCGTGACCGCCTTGTCGGGCTTTCCCGCCCAGGTCAGCTTGCGCAGGGTCTCGTCGCGGAAGAACGCCAGTTGCAGCGGATAGGCGGCGGTGGCGCGCACCAGCAGCATGCCGGCGCTGTTGCCAAGCTGCTTGCCGCCCAACTCGGGCGAGGCCAGCAGATGCTCGCATGTCTCGATCAGGTCGTCCTCGTCCGACTGGACATGGGCCAGCGACAGCAGGGCCGCCTTGGACGGGGTCGAGCCGATGACCCGCACGTCCCGCTCGCGCAGAACAGCCAGCCCGTCACAGTCGATCACCTGCTTGAGGATCGGCGCCAGGTTCTCGAACCCGTCCAGCAGATCGGTTTCGCGGTCGGTGGCCGAGATGATGGCATGGCGCGCCATCGCGGCGGCCTCGCGGGCCTCGGATTTCTTCAGCTCGATCGCCTTGTGCACGATGAGCGAGAACATCTGGGTGAAAAGCTCGCACGCCATCCGCGTTTCGGGCGACAGCTCCAGCGCCTCCATGTGATGGCCGGCGAACATGCCCCAAAGCTTGCCATCCACGACGATGCCCAGCGACAGCGTGCCGGTCACCCCCATGTTGCGCAGATATTCCAGGTGGATGGGCGAGACGCCGCGCACATGGGCCAGGCTCAGGTCCAGCGGCTCGGCCTGGGGGGCGTTGGCGACGATGGGCGCAGGCGTATGCTCGACATCCGGCAGGATACGCAGCGGGCTCTTGATCTGAAGCGCGCGCGCCTGGGTCGGCACGTCCCACGCGGGATAGCGCAGGCCAAGGAAGCTTTCGACGCCGGGCACGCAGAATTCGGCCACGACCTCGCCGTCGCCGTTGGCCATGTAGCGATAGGCCTTCACCCGGTCGTAGCCGGTGATCTGGTGCAGGCCCGTTACCGCGAATTTCAGCATGTCCGCCAGGTTCGAGCGGGCCGTGATCTGCGCCAGCAGCGCCCGCACCCGGTCGATGGCAACGGTGTGGCTTTCGCTCAGGGCGGGGACAGTCTCGATCTCGATGACGACAAGGCCCTGAGCGTTGCGGTGACAATAGAAATCAAGCTGCCGGTCGGACATCTCGTAGACGCCCACACGCTCACGCTGGACGGCCGAGGTGCTGGCCGAGAGGGCATTGCGGACCGCGTGGGCCAGCTCGGGCCCCAGCAGGTCGGCCGTGCTGGTGCCAAGCGCCTTTTGGTGGTCGATGCCGGTGATATCCGCAAGGTTCGCCGAGGCATAGAGCACCTCGCCCAGGCGCAGGTCGCAGGCAAGTACGGCGCCGAAGGGCTGGATGACCCCGGGCGTGTGGATGGGTTCACGATCGCAATTGTCGAGCGCGAGCCGCTGGTCTCTGGAATCCTGTAGCAGGTCGTCATCCCTTCGGGTCGGTCGGTTGTCCGGTCTTACTGGCATGCATCTTCACTGGCACGCGCGGACGGGCCCGGGCATCAGGCAACCGCATCAATGAACCAGAGATTGTGGCGATAATCGCGCAGCGCGTCCCCTTGTGCAATAACCTATCATGGTCGGGCAAAAAGGTGCCGGACAGCCCTTTCCCTGCTAGTTTCCCAGCAGATCATAGCGTTTCGCGAAGACAATCAACCTCCGGTAGATGTCATCTGACAATCGGTCGCTCTATAGGCGATAAGTCGGAAGACACGGCGGCCATGACCGCGCCGGGCTTTCTTCCCCACCTAGGGGGCGACAGCCCGGCCTTACCCGCTTGTGGCCTTGCGCCCGGCCTCGCGGATCTGGGTCAGCGTCTGTCCGGGGGTCAACGCCTCGGCGCCCACCATCAGTTCCAGCACCGCGCCGGTCGTCGACTTCAGCGCACGGTCGAAGGCGGCCGCGAAATCCTCGGTACGTTCGACCCGCTCGGCGTGAAAGCCATAGGCGCGGGCCAGCGCCGGAAAGTCCGGGTTCACCAGGTCCGTGCCCGAGACCCGGTCTGGATAGTGCCGTTCCTGGTGCATGCGGATCGTGCCGTAGGTGCCGTTGTTGAGGACAAGGATCACCGGCCGGGCATCGGCCTGCATGGCGGTTCCCAGCTCTGAGCAGGTCATCTGGAAATCCCCGTCACCCGCAAAGCACAGCACGGTGCGCCCGGGATAGGCGATGCGCGCGGCGATGGCGGCGGGCACGCCGTAGCCCATGGCCCCCGACTGGGGCGCCAGAAGGCGTTGACCGGCCGAGAGCATGAAATGCTTGTTGGGCCATATTGCGAAATTGCCCGCCCCATTGGTCAGGATCGCGTCATCGGGCAGGGTTTCGTGCAAATGCGCCATGACTTGGGACATGTCGACCGGCGCGGGCTGGGCGGGCGCGGAGATTGCCCGTTCATAGCCCGCGCGCGCCTCGGCGCGACAATCCTCGACCTCGGGCCGGGTCGCGCGGTCCAGCCGCGCCAATGCCTCGGCCATTCGGTTGGGACCGGCGTGGATCGGCAGGTCCGCGCTGTAGATCTTGTTCAACTCCCGGTCCGAGCCGTGGGCATGGATCAGCACCGGCGCCATGCGCGGCGGGGTGTGAATGGTCCAGTCATCCATCACCATCTCGCCGAACCGGATGTTGAGGGCAAGCACCAGGTCGGCCCCCGAGATCAGGGCGCGCACCCGCGGCGTCATCCCGACCCCGGCATCGCCCGCATAGAAATCGCCCCGGTTGTCCACCAGATCGTGGTAGCGGAAGGCCGAGAGCACCGGCAGCCCTTGCACCTCCAGGAACCGGGCCAGGTCGTCCCGGCCCTGCCCCGTCCAGCCGCCGCCGCCAGCGATCACCAGCGGCCGCTGCGCCCGGGACAGAAGCTGGCACAGCTCTTCAAGGTCGGAGGCGTGGGGCGCCGCCTCGGGCCGGCGCAGGGGACCGCAGGGCGCGACATCGCTGGGCGCGGACAGCATGTCCTCGGGCAGGGCTACGACCACGGGGCCGGGCCGGCCCGAGAGGGCTGTGGCCCAGGCGCGGCTGACCAGTTCGGGAATGCGGCCGGGCTCGTCGATCTCGGTCACCCATTTGGCCAGCGGGCCGAACATGGCGCGGTAATCGACCTCCTGGAACGCCTCGCGGTCCCGGTCGCGGGTGCCGATCTGGCCCACGAACAGGATCATCGGCGTGCTGTCCTGCATGGCCGTGTGCACCCCGATCGAGGCATTGGTCGCCCCCGGTCCGCGGGTGACGAAACAGATGCCGGGCGCGCCGGTCAGCTTGCCCCAGGCCTCGGCCATGAAGGCGGCGCCGCCTTCGTTCCGGCACAGGGTGAAATCCAGCGTGCCCCGGCTGTCGTGCAGCCCGTCCAGCACCGCCAGGAAGGATTCCCCCGGCACCCCGAAGGCGCGGGTCGCGCCCAGGTTCACCAGCGACCTGACCAGGACGTCGCCGCCGTGAGTCGCACCCGCCGACTTGGCTGTGTCCGCCGCCATCTGGCTGTTGCCCGTGTTGCCCGCGCTGCCTGTCATCGTCGTCGTTCCTTCCGCCTGTTCGCGGCGACAACCTGCGTCATCCGCGGGCGATGGTCCAGCGCCCGTGCCGCGTCTTGCGCCGCGCGGACTGCCCGACTTTCGGGACCGGGCGATGCGGCGGATGCGCCGTGACCCGCCGTTGTCGCCCTTTGTCGCTGGTCTTTTCGCCCAAGCTGCGGTAACGCACCGGCCACCCCAACAACCGAGGCCGGAAATGGACCTGCGCAATATCGCGATCATCGCCCACGTCGACCATGGGAAGACCACCCTGGTTGACGAGCTTCTGAAACAGTCTGGCACGTATCGTGAGAACCAGGCGACGACCGAACGCGCCATGGACAGCAACGACCTGGAACGCGAGCGCGGGATCACGATCTTCGCCAAGCCGACCTCGGTCGAGTGGAAGGGCACGCGGATCAACATCGTCGACACTCCCGGCCACGCCGACTTCGGCGGCGAGGTCGAGCGGATCCTGTCGATGGTCGATGGCGTCGTGCTGCTGGTCGATGCCGCCGAAGGCCCCATGCCCCAGACGAAATTCGTGACCTCCAAGGCACTTGCCCTGGGCCTGCGCCCGATCGTGGTGCTGAACAAGGTCGACAAGCCCGACGCCGAACCCGACCGCGCGCTGAACGAAGTCTTCGACCTTTTCGCCAGCCTCGACGCCGATGACGACCAGCTTGATTTCCCGCATCTCTACGCCTCGGGCCGCTCGGGCTGGGCCGATGCCGAGCTGGACGGTCCGCGCAAGGATCTCGCGGCGCTGTTCAACCTTGTTGTCCGCCACGTGCCGCCCCCGCGCCAGCAGAAGCACCAGGATGAGCCGTTCCGCATGCTGGCCACTACCCTGGGCGCCGACCCCTTCATGGGCCGCGTTCTGACGGGCCGCGTCGAATCGGGCAAGCTGAAGGTCGGTGCCACCGTCCAGGCCCTGTCGCGCATCGGCGAGAAGATTGAGCAGTTCCGCGTCACCAAGATCCAGGCCTTCCGCGGTCTGGCCCAGCAGGATATCGAAGAGGCACAGGCCGGCGACATCGTCTCGATCGCGGGCATGACCAAGGCGACCGTGGCCGACACGATCTGCGCCCTTGCGGTCGAGGATCCCCTGCCCGCACAGCCGATCGATCCGCCCACCATCACCGTGACCTTCGGCATCAACGACAGCCCGCTTGCCGGCCGCGACGGCAAGAAGGTCCAGTCCCGCGTCATCCGCGAGCGGCTGATGAAGGAAGCCGAGTCCAACGTCGCCATCAAGGTGACCGACACCCCCGGCGGCGAGGCCTTCGAGGTTGCCGGTCGCGGCGAACTTCAGATGGGCGTCCTGATCGAGAACATGCGCCGCGAGGGATTCGAGCTGTCGATCTCGCGCCCCCAGGTCGTGTTCCGCGAGCTGGACGGCCAGCAGATGGAGCCGATCGAGGAAGTCACCATCGACGTGGATGACGAGTATTCCGGCGCCGTGATCGAAAAGATCACCGGTTCGCGCAAGGGCGACCTGATCGAGATGCGCCAGGCCGGTGCCGGCAAGACCCGCATCATCGCCCACGTCCCCTCGCGCGGCCTGATCGGCTACCACGGCGAGTTCCTGACCGACACCCGCGGCACCGGCGTGCTGAACCGGGTCTTCCACTCCTGGGCGCCGCACAAGGGTGCCATCCCTGGCCGTCGCCAGGGCGTGCTGATCTCGATGGAGAACGGCACCTCGGTCGCCTATGCCCTGTGGAAGCTCGAAGATCGCGGCAAGTTCTTCATCGGCGCGCAGGAACCCGTCTATCAGGGCATGATCCTGGGCGAGCACAGCCGCGACAACGACCTTGAGGTAAACCCCCTCAAGGGCAAGCAGCTGACCAACGTGCGGGCCTCGGGCACCGACGAGGCCGTGCGCCTGACCACCCCCGTCACCCTGACGCTGGAGCAGGCCATCGCCTATATCGACGATGACGAACTGGTCGAGGTCACCCCCAACGCCATCCGCCTGCGCAAGCGTTTCCTCGACCCGCACGAGCGCAAGCGTCAAAGCCGCGCCGGCTGATCCCGCGCCTGCAACATCTGACGAAGGGGGCCCCCGTGGCCCCCTTTTCGCTTTCAGGGGTGCGTTCCCCCCTTTCGCCCGGCCGACCGCTGGAAAGACGCGGACAAGCGCTTACCTTTGCTTGCGGGGCCGCCCCATCTGCCGGGGCCGGGTCCCGCGCGGCGAGGGTCCGGTGCAACACCCTGCCCCCCTCGGCATCGCCGGGGATCGCCAAACCGGGGTCCCGCGCGGTAACGCTTGGGGCGCGCGCGCACACAGCCGGGGATGGCCCCGCCCAGAATACTGCCGGACCACCGGCCGCAAGGACCGACACGATGACCTCTTTTGAACCCTGTGCTGACACCATGCGCGAGTTTCGCGATGCGCTGGGCCAGTTCGGCACCGGGGTGACCGTGGTCACGGCCCAGTGCCCCGAGGGGCCGGTCGGCATGACAGCCAACAGTTTTGCCAGCGTTTCGCTGGACCCGCCGCTGGTGCTGTGGTCGCCTGCGCTGGCCTCGCTTCGCTACGCCCATTTCGAGGCCGCAAGCCACTATGCGATCCACGTGCTGCGCGACGATCAGGCCGGGCTGGCCCGCCGCTTCGCCCGCGACGCCCATGCGTTCGAGGGGCTGGACTGGCACAAGGGCGAGCATGACCTGCCGCTGATCGAGGGGTGCCTCGCACGGTTCGAATGCCGTCAGGAGGCCGCCCACGAGGGCGGCGATCACATGATCCTGGTGGGCCGGGTCCTGAGGGCCTGTATCGGCGCCGGCGCGCCGCTGCTCTTTGCCCAAGGTCGCTATGGCGGCTTTGCCCCGGCGGATGCCACCCGGGCCACCCAAGGCACGACGCCCGCCGCCAAGGCCGCCCCGTCCACCGACTGAGCCACCCTGCCCCGGACCTGCGCCGTCCCGTCCACGCCTCTGTGGCACATCGCGGTGTTGCCAGCCGGCGGCCGGCGCGTTACCCCGCCCATATCCCGCCAGCGCAAGGACCATCCCCATGACCGCCAAATCTTTCGACCGCTCGATCAAGATCGCCCCTTCTATCCTATCGGCGGATTTCGCCAATTTCGGCGCTGAATGCGAAGCGATCGAGGCCCAGGGCTGCGATTGGGTCCACGTGGACGTGATGGACGGGCATTTCGTGCCCAACATCACCTTTGGCCCGGCGACCTGCGCCGCCATCCGCCCCCACATCAAGGGGGTGATGGACGTGCACCTGATGATCGCGCCGGTCGATCCCTATATCGAGGCCTTCGCCGCCGCCGGTGCCGACGTTCTGACCGCCCATCTCGAGGCAGGCCCCCACATCCACCGCACCCTTCAGGCGATCCGTGGCGCGGGCTGCAAGGCGGGCATCGCCCTCAACCCCGGCACCCCGGCCGAGCATCTTCGTCACCTGCTGGACGACATCGACCTGGTCTGCGTGATGACGGTCAACCCCGGCTTCGGCGGCCAGTCCTTCATCCACAGCCAGATCGAGAAGGTGCGCGAGCTGCGCGCCATGATCGGCGACCGCCCCGTCCATATCGAGATCGACGGCGGGGTCGACCCCAAGACCGCCCCCCTGGTCGCCGCCGCCGGTGCCGACGTGCTGGTCGCGGGCTCGGCCGTCTTCCGGGGTGGCTCGGTCAAGGCGCCCGAGGTCTATGGCCAGAACATCAAGGCCATCCGCGACGCCGCCGAGGCCGCAGGCTGCACCTGGGCTTAGCGCCCCCACCCGGGGCCGCGACTCCGGCCGGGGCCCCCGTACGGGTATTCTCGGGGCTCTTGCAGAATGCCCACCTAATCCCTACCTTTTCGACACCCTCACAAGTGCAGGGAGAAAGGAAGGCTTCACTTGGAAGCTTTTTTGAACTCCCCGGACTTGGGGCTGTGAGTTGACTGGCTTGCAGAGGCTCTCTTGTGGGGAAGCTTGGGATGTGGCCTCAAGCATCAACCCGACCTCGGTTGGGAGTGCTCTGCAATCGCAGTCACGGTTGTAGTCTGGCTGCGCATGGCGCGGTAGGATAGGGTCGAAGGCAGGGCAGCTGAGAGCCTTGTGTGGAGCGAGAGGACTTAGGCGGCGACCGTGACGGTTGCCCCGAGCAACCACTCAATCCGCACACCACCAAGGATGTCCTGTCGTCCCTCCTCAGGGATTTTAAGAGCATCAAGCCATGCGCCGCGACCAACTCTGGATTGAATGGTGCCCCCACACGGACTCGAACCGCGGACCTACTGATTACAAATCAGTTGCTCTACCAGCTGAGCTATAGGGGCACTCGGGCCGATTTAGCGGTCCCTCCGCCCCGGTGCAAGCCCCGTTCGCAGGGCTTTTGCAGCCCCGGGGCCGCCCCGTCAGCGGTTGGCGCGGGCCAGGGCGATGACGGCGGCCAGACCCACCAGGATCACCAGCACCGCGGCCGGGGCCGCGTCGCCGATGTTCTCCAGCGAGGCCTGGTCGTAAACCCGTGTCGCCAGGGTCGAGAAGTTGAAGGGCCGCAGCAGCAGCGTCGCCGGCAGCTCCTTGACGCAATCGACGAAGACCAAGAGCAGCGCGGTTCCGACCGAGCCGCGGATCAGCGGCAGGTGGACGCTGCGCAGGGTGGCCGCCGGTCCCTTGCCCAACGAGCGTGCGGCCATCGGGATCGAGGGCGAGATCCGCCCCATCGCCGCATCGGCCGCCCCCACAGCGATGGCGAAGAAGCGCACCGTGTAGGCCAGCACGATCGCCGCCGCCGTGCCCGACAGCAAGAGACCCGGGTCACGCCCCGTCAGCGCCAGCGCAAGGTCCGCGATCCGGTGGTCCAGCCCGCTGAGCGGCAGCAGCAGTCCGATGCCCAGCACCGCGCCGGGCGCGGCATAACCGATCGTCGTGACCGGCAGCAGCGTCCGCGGCAGGCGCCGACCGCTCAGCCGCACGCCATAGACCAGCAGCAAGGCGCCGCCGACGGTGACCAGCGCCGCCGCCCCGCCGACGCCGACGGTGTTCAGGGTCGCCGCCACCAGCTCGGGATCGGCCCAGCGTTCGGCATTGGCAAAAGCGTGGGACAGGATCACGCCGGCAGGCAGCGCGAAACCCACCGCGAAGGGCAGAAGGCAGGCGACACTTGCCAGCCAACGGCCCGGCCCGGTGAGCACGATCCGCTCGACCGGGCGCTGGTGGCGCGACATCCGGTGGAAGCGGGCGTTGCGCCGGCTGATCTTCTCAAGCGTCACCAGCAACAGCACAAGCGTCAGGATCACCATGGCGATCTGGGCCGCGCCGCCGGCGTTGTAACTTTCCAGCCAGACCGAGAAGATGCCGGTGGTCAGGGTCTGGACGGCGAAATACTCGACCGTGCCGAAATCATTCACCGTCTCCATCATCACGATGGCCGCGCCCGCCGCGATGGCGGGGCGGCTGAGCGGCAGGCCGACGCTCCAGAACCGGCGCAGCGGGCCCGCGCCAAGCGCCCGCGCCACCTCGTAGGACGAAGCCGACTGTTCGCGCAGCGCCGCCCGCACCAGCAGGTAGACATAAGGGAAAAGCGAGGCCGCCAGCACCAGGATCGCCGCGCCGCGCGACCGCACCTCTGGGAAGGCGTAATCCTGGGCCGAGCTCCAGCCCATCAGCCCGCGCAGGCCGCTTTGCACGGGGCCCGCGTATTCCAGGAAATCGACCAGCGCGTAGGCTCCGACATAGGCCGGGATCGCCAGTGGCAGCAGCAATGCCCACTCCATGACGCGCGACAGTGGAAAGCGGTACATCACGATCAGCCAGGCGCAGACCGTGCCCGTGACCCCCGCCAGCGCCCCCACCGCCACCATCAGGATCAGCGTGTTGAGCATGTAACGCGGCAGGACCGTCGCCACCAGGTGGGGCCAGATGTTGTCGGTCGGGTTCAGCGCGATCCACAGGACAGACGCTAGCGGCAGCAGCACGATGGCGGCGATCAGCAACGCCAGGATCGACCAGCGGTCCGGCAGCATGGGCGCCCGTGCGACCGGGTGTAGTCGAGTGTTTTGCTTGGTCATCGGGGACGGCTTATCTAAATCAGGTTTAACTGTCCAGAAATCCCTATATATTGCCGGCGCGGGCACGATTGGGACGACAGACAGGACAGCATGGACATTTCGATACATCTGGGCGCGCATGACACCGATGACGACCAGATACTGAAGACCCTTCTGCGCAACAAGGGCGTGCTGGCCGAAGAGGGGATCGTGGTCCCCGGTCCCGGTCGCTACCGTCCCATCATGCGAGAGACGCTGAAGGCCCTGCGCGGCGCCGTCGCGACACCCGAAATCGAAGAGGTCGTCCTGGACAGTGCGATGGATGTCGATCGTGCCGAGCGGCTGGTGCTGTCCTCCGAGAATTTCATCTGCGTGCCCCAGCGGGTGCTGACCGAGGGCGTGCTTTACCCCAACGCGGCCGAGAAGACGATGTGGCTGCGCAACGTATTTCCCCGCCATGACGTCGAGTTTTTCCTGGCTTTGCGCGACCCCGCCACCTTCATCCCCGCCAACCTGCGCCGTCACCGGGACATGGACGCGGCCGATTTCCTGGCCCATTTCGACCCGATGGCACAGCGTTGGTCCGACGTGGTCGAGCGCATCCGCTCGACCAACCCCGGAACGCCGATCACCGTCTGGTGCAACGAGGATTCGCCCCTGCTCTGGCCCGAGATCCTGCGCGCTGTGGCCGATCACGACCCCTTCCTGAAACTGACCGGGGTCGACGACATCCTCGACGGGCTGATGACCGAGGAAGGCGCCACCCGCATGGCCGCCTTCATGGAGGCCAAGCCGCCCGCGAACGAGGCCCAGCGACGCCGCATCGTCGCCGCCTTCGTCGAGAAGTTCGGCATAGATGACGCGCTGGAGGAAGAACTCGACATGCCCGGCTGGACCGAGGAATACGTCGATGCGCTGACCGCGCAATACGAGGAAGACATCTACCAGATCCAGCGCATCCCGGGCGTCACCGTCCTGATGCCCTGAGGCGCGGGAGGCGCGCTTTTTCCGGGAACGCGTTGCACGCATGCGGATCGAGGCGGATTGAACGGCCCGCGCGTCGGTCTATCCTTCTGTGCAGGATCGCCGATGCGACCGCACAGGAGCCGCCAATGTCCCGCCCCCGCCTTTCCACGCCGATCGCCGTCCTGCCGCCACCGGGGCGCCTTGCCCGCATCGCGGCGCTGGGCCTTTGCCTGCTGGCCGCCACCAGCCCCGCCCGGGCCGAGCCCGTGGACATCCCCGACGGCGAATGCGCCGTGATCGTCGCCTCGCGCCGCAGCATGGCCGAGGTGCGCGACTTCATCCGCGCCAATCCCGACGCCGCCGGCGAGACGCCTTCGGTCTATCTTTCGCGCAATGGCTGGCACGCCATCTCGCGCGGGCTGCTTCGCCAGCGGGGCGCCGACGGGGTGCTCGACCGGGCCAAGCGCAACGGTCTGATCCCGCGCGACGCCTATTGCTCGACCGGGCGCGTCTATACCAGCCGGATCCCCCTGCAGGCGACAAGCCGCAACCCGGTCGAACTGCCCCCCGATTCACTGGTCGAGGAGGTTCCAGCGACCCGCGATGCGGCCACGCTTGATCCGCGCCGGATGTTCGACGCGCGGCCCCTATCGCGGGACGACAAGCGTGCCCTGCAGGCCGCGCTGGCGCTTTCGGGCGACTACACCGGGCTGCTGGACGGCCAATGGGGGCGCGGCAGCCAGGCGGCGCTGAACACCTGGTCGCAACGCCGGATGGGGCGCGATGCCCGCATGGGCGACGTCATGCGCCTGGGCGCCGAGGCGCGCACCATCCTGCGCGACGGCGGTTGGCGGATGCGCCGGGCCGCCGACACGGGCCTGTCGCTTGCCCTGCCGACGGCGCGCCTGCGCCCCGGCAAACGCGACGGCGACGGTCTAGGCGAAAGCTGGGAAGATCCCGAGACGGGTCTGTCGTTCCAGTTCGGAACCGTCGGCGACGCCGCCCTGCGCCGCATCCACGCACGTTTTGCCGAGGCTGCCGCAGGCGGCCGGCGCAACGATCCGCCCTACATGCTGCGCCGCGCGGACCGCTGGGTCTCCAGCGGCACCTTGGGCCGGGGGCTGTTCTACCTGCGCTCGGACCGGCGGGCGGGCGGCTGGGGTACGGTGGTGGTCTACGGCCCCTCCTCGGCCAAGCCCGAGATCGGGCTTGTCGCCTCGTCCATCCGCGAAGGCGGGCCCGTCGCGCTGGAGCCCGACCCCGGTGGCCCGCTCGACCTGTTGATCGACCGCTGGAACGGGGCCGCACCGCGCGATCCCGCGCCCATCGTGTCGCCACGGATGCCCGAACCTGCCCCCGCCCCCCGCAACACGGGCGGCACGGGCACCGGTTTTCTGATCAACTCATCGGGGGTCTACCTGACAAATGCCCACGTGGTCGAAGGTTGCCGGGCGCTGTCGGTCAACGGCATCCCGGCCCGGCTGATGGCCGAAAGCGCAGGCTTCGACCTGGCCGCGGTCGAGGCGATCATGCCGATCGCGGGTGCCCGCCCGCTGCCGATCGCCGACCGGCCCGCCGGGTTGAACAGCGATGTCACGATCGCCGGCTATCCGTTGCATGGGCTGCTGGGCGGGTTGAACGTTCAACGCGGCTCGGTCGCGGGGTTGAGGGGGCCGGGAGGCGATGACCGGCTGATCCAGATCTCGGCCCCGGTGCAGGCCGGCAATTCGGGCGGTCCGGTGATCGACAACGACGGCGCCGTGGTCGGTGTGGTGGTGGCCAAGCTGGATGCGCGCAAGGTGGTCGATGCCCTGGGCGACATGCCCCAGAACGTGAACTTCGCGATCCGGGGGGCGCTGGCGCGCAGCTTTCTCGAGGCCAACGGCATCCCCTTCCGGCGCCAGTCCAGCGCCGTGGCCCAGACCCGGGCCGAAGCCGCGGCCGCGCTGGACGCCGCGACCGCGCTGCTGGAATGCCTGCCCTGAAACGGGGCGTGGGGCCCGTTGGGGCCCGTGGTCGGGCGGCACGGCGGGGAATGACCTCCCCCGCGCGTTCCCGCCCGGGCGCTCAGCTCATGCCGAGGGCTTCCTTGTACATCTCCAGCACCGCCTCTTCCTCGGCGATGTCATCCTTGTCGCGCTTGCGCAGGGCGATGACCTTGCGCATGACCTTGGTGTCGTAGCCGCGGGCCTTGGCCTCGGCCATGACCTCCTTCTGCTGCTCGGCCACGTCCTTCTTCTCTTGCTCGAGCCGCTCGAAGCGCTCGATGAACTGGCGCAGTTCGTCCGCGGTGACGCGGTAGCTCATGTCGGATTCGGAATCGCTCATCGGGGCCTCGGTCTGCTGGAGGGTGTCAAAGACCCCTTCCGTATCGCCCCCCCCGCCGGGCTTCAAGAACCTTGCCCGGGGGCGGTGCATGGATTAGGCGACTGTGACAATCTGAAGTGACATCGGACGAAGCGGGGCAAGGCGATATGGAAATTCTGGTCTGGATCGGGGCGGCGCTGTCGGTGATCGGCCTTTGCGGCCTTCTCTATTGCATCGTGCTGGCGGCGCGGGCGCGCACCTCGGGCGCCCCGCATGCCGAGATACAGCAGCGCATGCAGAAGGTCGTGGCCCTCAACCTCGCGGCGCTGTCGCTGTCGGGCCTGGGGCTGGGCATGGTCATCGTGGGCGTGCTGCTGAGTTGACGTCCCCGACCCGGGCCGAAAACCCGGTGACGATCCGGTGACGATCCGGCGACCGGACGTCATCGACAGCAGCTAGACGTTGCAATATGCGCGAATACGCATATATAAGCGGCCGAACTGCCCTGTCGCCCGCCCCCGGGGCCGCGGCGAGGGGCCGACATCAAACGGGGGGCCGATGCCCCCCACCCACGCAGGAGCGAATTGCATGGAACAAGACTGGATCTGGGGTCTCGTCGGCGGCGGGCTGATCGGCCTGGGCGCGGCCTTCTACCTTCTGGTCAACGGGCGGATCATGGGAGCCAGCGGCATTCTTGGTGCCGTCGTCGACGGCTCGGCCCGCGAGACGCGCTCCGAGCGCCTCTGGTTCCTGGCCGGGGTGATCGGTGTGCCGGCGGTGCTGATGCTGGTCACCGGGGGCGCCCCCGACACCAACCTCACCGGCAACTGGGTCGTCGTGATCGCCGCCGGTCTGCTGGTCGGCCTGGGCACGCGCCTGGCCAACGGCTGCACCTCCGGCCATGGCGTCTGCGGCATCTCGCGGCTGTCCATCCGGGGGATCGTCGCGACCCTCATCTACATTGGCGCCGGCGTCCTGACCGTCGCCCTCTTCCGTCACGCACTGGGGGTGATCTGATGAACTTGCGCAATCTTGCCGCGGTAATCGCGGGCGGCCTTTTCGGCGCCGGTCTGATGCTGTCGGGGATGACCGACACCGCCAAGGTCCAAGGCTTCCTTGATGTGCTTGGCGCCTGGGATCCGACGCTGATCTTCGTGATGGGCGGGGCCATCGTGCCGATGTTCATCGCCTGGCGGATCGCTGCCATGCGGCGCATGCCCGCCCTCGGCGGCGCCTTCCCGCCCCCCTCGACCGATGACCTGGGCCGTCGCTTGGTCGTAGGCTCGGTGATGTTCGGCATGGGCTGGGGCCTGGCCGGCCTCTGCCCCGGACCGGCGCTTGCCTCGCTGAGCTATGGCGGCATTGGCGGCCTGGTCTTCCTGGCGGCCATGGCGACCGGCATGTTCGCCGCCCCGCCGGTGGCCCGCCGGCTGGAGCCCGCGATGTGATCGGGACCCGACCCGACTAGAAAGACTGGAGACGACGGCAGGCCCCCTGCCGTCGTTTTCGTTTGCGCAGGGCGTCAGCCCCGCACCCCACGCTCAAAGCGGCAATGTCACCCGGAACGCCGCGCCGCCCTGCCCCGGCAGGTAATCGATCCCGCCGCCCAGCTTCAGCATGATCTCGCGGCAGATGGCCAGGCCCAGCCCGGCACTGCCGGCGGCGCTTTCGTCCGACAGGCGCGCGAATTTCTCGAAAATGATCTGCTGGCTCTTCTCGGGAATGCCCCGGCCGTTGTCGATGAAATCCACCGTCAGCAGGTTCCCCTCGACCCGGGGGACGATGCGCAGGACTGGGTGGTCGCGCTGGCAATACTTGCGGGCGTTGGAGATCAGGTTGATGAAAACCTGCGCCAGCCGGTCGCCGTCGGTGACAAGGCGCACCGATTCCGCCAGCGGCTGCCGCTCGATCCGCAGGGGCGCGCGCGCCGCACCGGGGGGCGCATCGGGACCCGGGGCACGACCGACCAAAGCCGACCCGCCGGCCGAGCTTTGGGCGCGATCCAGGACGTCGCGCAACAGCACGTCCTGCCGGTGCAGCACCACCTGCCCGTTCTCCAGCACGCTGAGGTCCAGCAGGTCATCAAGCAGGCGGGTCAGGCGGATGCTCTCCTCGTGGATGATACCGGAATAGCGGCGCGTCGCCTCCTCGTTCAGCCCGTCACCGTCCAGCAGGATCTCGGAAAATGACCGGATCGAGGTCATCGGCGTGCGCAGCTCGTGGCTGATCTGGCTGAGGAAAGCGTCCTTCTGGATGGAGATATCGGTCAGCTTGGCATTGGCATCGCGAAGCTGGCGGGCGGTCTGGGTCAGCTCGCGCGACTTGAGTTCAAGCTGGGTGGAGTATTCGCGCATCTGAGCTGTCTCGTCGGCCACCGCCAGCAGGTCCTGGACCGAGACCGCGGCCCCGCCCGTGATCTGGGCCACCATGGCATGGGCCGTCGCCGCACCCACCGATCCCGCCAGCTCGCGCTCCAGCAGTTCGACAAACTCGGGCGTGGGTTCGGGCAGGTATCCGGTGCTTCCCTGCCGGGCGGCCGCCTGCTGGAATAGCGCCTGCGCATCGCCGGGGCCAAGGATCCGCTGGGCCATGACCAGCAGGTCCTCGGTCTCGGCCTTGGTGCCCAGCCACCCCCGCGCCCGACCCGAGTGATCGAAGACATTGACGATCTGCGCGCCTTGCAACCGCTCCAGCGGCGTCGGGAAGGTGACCAGCGAGATGGCGATGAAAAAGCCCGCGTTGAACAGCATCGACCAGAACATCGCATGCACCAGCGGGTCCATCCCCTCGATCCCGAAAAGGGCGGTCGGGCGCAACCAGCCAAGGCCGAAGGGTCCCTCGGCCAGCAGGGTCGCGGGCATCATCGGGCTGGCGCCGAAACTGGGCAGGAAGAAGCTGTAGGCCCAGATCAGGAAGCCCGCGATCAGGCCGGCCCCCGCGCCATACCGCGTGGCCCCGCGCCAGAAGATCCCGCCCAGCAGCGCCGGCAGCACCTGCGCCACCCCCGCAAACGAGATCAACCCGATGGACGCCAACGCCGCACCGCCCCCGGAAAATCGAAAATATCCGTATCCCAGAAGGAGAACGCCGCCGATGCTGATGCGGCGTGACAGCAGCACGACCTTGCGCACGTCACCCGAAACGGTTGCGCCCTCGCGGCGCAGGGTCAGCCACAGGGGCATGACCACGTGGTTCGACACCATGGTCGACAGCGCGATCGCTGCCACGATCACCATCGAGGTGGCCGAGCTGAAGCCGCCCAGAAATGCCAGCGTCGCCACCTCTCCCTGACCGTGGCTGAGTGGCAGGGAAAGAACAAAGAGGTCCGGGTTTGAGCCGGCGGGCAGTTCGGCCAGGCCGATGACGGCGATCGGGACGACGAACAGGCTCATCAGCATCAGGTAGAGCGGAAAGGCCCAGGCGGCTGTGCTCAGGTGGCGCTCGTCCGAGTTCTCGACGACGATCACTTGGAACATCCGCGGCAGGCAGATCACGGCAGCCCCCGCCAGGAAGGTCAGCGCGACCCAGCGATCGGGCGCGACCGGGCTTTGCACCAGGGTCGAGGCATCGATCCGCGCCAGCATGTCGCCCATGCCGTCGGCCACGCCCCAGACCACGAATATGCCGACGGCCAGCAGCGCGATCAGCTTGACCACAGCCTCGACGGCGATGGCCATGACGACCCCGTGGTGCCGCTCGTTCGCATCGAGGTTGCGGGTGCCGAAGAGGATGGTGAACAGCGCCAGCCCCGCCGCCACCCAGAACGCCGTCTGGTCCAGGTCGCTCAGGTCCCAGCCGGAGGGGTTGGCGGCGGCGAAGGCCGCGAAGGACAAGGTAACAGATTGAAGTTGCAGGGCGATATAGGGCGTGGTGCCGACCACGGCCAGCAGGGTCACGATCACTGCCAGCGCGTTCGACTTGCCGAAGCGCGACGAGATCAGGTCGGCGACCGAGGTGATCCGCTGCAACCGCCCGATCCGCACCAGCTTGCGCAGGATCCACCACCAGCCGACGAAAACCAGCGTCGGGCCCAGGTAGATCGTCAGGTATTCGAGGCCCGATCGCGCGGCGTAGCCGACGGCGCCATAGAACGTCCAGGCGGTGCAGTAGATCGACAGGGACAAGGTATAGATCAGCGGCGAGCGGAGCCAGCTTTCCTGACCCTGCCGCGCCCGCCGCTCGGCCCAGAAGGCGACGGCGAACAGACAGGCGACATAGACCAGCGCCACCCCGAGCAGGAGGTTGAAGCCGATCATCGCCCCGGCGATCCGCCATCGCGCGGCGGCGAAGGCATCGCCGGCGTGTCAACGGTCCCGCGCGCGCCGGTCCCGCCGGCACCCCCCGGCGCGCCGGGCGATCGCGGCTCGGCCTCGGCGCCGGTGATGGTGCGGGTGGTCAGCGCGATGGCGAGGATCAGGCCGGACCAGGCGACGAAAAGGTAGATGACGCGGCCCGACAGGCTCATCTCGGTGACGCGGGGCATCAGCGCGGGTGCCAAGAACAGGATCACGCCCACGAAGGGCAGCAGCCGCACCGCGTCCAACATGCGCCGCCGGCGGTAGTTGCGATGCTCAAGGAACAGTGGTGTGCCCTGGTCGCTCATCGCGGGGCGCGCCCCTGCCTGGCGGGCCGCCCGCTCATGGCTGCGTCAGCTCCTGGAGGCGTGCCAGGATCTCCTGGTTCGAGAAGGGCTTGGTCATGAAATGGCTGACCCCGTAGCTTTCGGCCAGGGCGCGGTCCTTCTCCTGGCCCTTGGCGGTCAACATCAGCACCGGCAGGTCGCGGGTCTGCCGGGCGGCACGGATGTCGCGCAGGATCAGGAACCCGCTGCGGTTGGGCAGCATCACGTCCAGAACCACCACATCGGGCCGCACCCGGTCGACCGCATCCAGCGCGGTCGCGCCATCGGCGTGGATCGACACGCTCCAGCCGTCGCGTTGCAGAATGAAGCGCATGGCCTCGGTGATGTTGGGTTCGTCTTCGATCAGAAGAACGGTCTTGGCCACTCCCCGCCCTCCCCTGCGTCGAGTTCGTGCGTCGCCCGCCCAGGGCCGGTCGCGGGGCCCGCCGTGGGACCGCCGACTGTGCGGTATATTGCCGGTTCCTGGAGACGAGTCAAAACCCAAGCGTCGCGAAAGGGTTGCGGGCGGGGTCCGTGATGCCGCAGCAAGGGGCCTCGAGGACGCGCGCGCGTGCCGTTTTCCCCCAAGAGGCAACGCGGCTCAGGCCTCGGCGGCGCCTGCGAACCCTTCGCGCCGGGCGGGGCAGCGGGGGCGCGGACAGGTCCGGCAGGAGGAACCGACGCCAAGCGCGGCCCCCTCCAGTCCCATCGGGGGCACGCCGTCCTGTCCCATTGCATCCGGCGCGTGGGCCAGGTCCATCGGCACCACAAGCATCGTCGCCTCGAGGACGGGGGGCGCGTCGAACTGTGCCGGACCCCGAGGCTCGGCCACAGCGAAGGCCAGCACGCGCTGACCGCCCGGCGTCTCCAGCAGCTGGCGCAACGGCAGGTGGGGGCGCGACAACGCCTGGTATAGCGGCCAGAGCGGACAGGCCGCGCCGAATTGCGGCATCGGAAATCCCTCAAGCCGGCGGCGGAACAGCAACGCCCCCGCCCCGTCGCACAACACCAGCCCCACGCGCTGCAACGGCCCCTCGGGCGGCAGGCAGGCCAGCCGCCTCAGGATCAGCGACAGGGGTTGGCCAAGCTCCCCCGCGATCGCGGCGGGCTCCAGCCCGTGCCGGTCCAACGCCTGCAACAACCGGTCCGGGGCGACCGCCGCCGCGTCCGAGGCATAGCGGCGCGCCACTCGGCGGGCGACGGCAAGCTCCTCGGCGCCGCCGTCGCGGGCCATGCGGCGGGCCAGCCCTTCGATCCGGGCCTCCCCGTCCTCCTCCGTCCCGTCGCTCTCCAGCTCGGGCAGGTGGTGCCGGGCTGCGGCCAGGTAGGATTCCACGCGCTCGGTGGGCGCGGCGAACCCCGTCTCCTCCCGGGCCATCGCGTCGAAATACGAGACCAGCGACTGGGCAGTGCGGGCCAGGCGGGCGCTGTCCTCGTGCAGGTTTGCGTGAAAGCGCGCGCGCCAGTTCGGGTCGATGTCCGGTGTCTGGTTGAGGATCGAGGCGGTCGAGCGGACCGAGGTGACCGCTGACAGGATGTCATGCAGGTTCTCGGCCAGAACCGGGTCATGGGCCAGGCGGTCCGACAGCCCTTCGACCGTGCGCTCCAGCGCGGCGATGCGGCGGTGCTGGGCGGCCACGACGCGGGCCCAGCCCGGGAAGCGGGCCACCAGAGAACCCGGATCTTCCACCCCTGCCTCACGCTCGGGCCGCGCGGCGGCGCCGCCCGACGCCGGGGCGCGATCCGTGTCCAAGGCCGGCCCCGCCGCGTCGCGCAGGGTGTCCAGCAGCTCCTCGTCGGCGCCCTCCGAGAGGCTGGATGCCGCAACCCCCAGCGCATCCGCCAGCGACAGCAGAAGCTTGCCGCCGATGTTTCGGCGATTATGCTCGATCAGGTTGAGGTAGGAGGCCGAGATCCCGACCCGGCGCGACAGCTCGGTCTGCTTGATGCCCCGCTGCATGCGGCGTTCGCGGATCCGGTCGCCGGTAAAGCTTGTGGACATCGGGATTTTCCTTTCCGAAACGGGGCGCGACGGGACGGCAAACGTCAAACAATTTACAAGCTGGCTTAATCCTATGTGGAATTATTTACAAAAAAAACGTTGCGAAAAAAGGAGTTGTTGCGAAATTTTCGATTGTGAAGCGATAATGCCCTCACTCTGTAAAAGGAGTGCCGGCGGACGTGTTTGAGGAGACACCTGACTGTCGGCTGACACTCAAGGGAGGAAATTGATGTCCAAGAACATTCTGACCCGCCGTGGCCTTATGCGCACCGGCGCTGCCGCCGGTGCCGGCCTTGCGATGCCGACCATCTTCACCGGCCAGGTGTGGTCCGCGGCCCATTCCGGCTATACCAACGCGCCGCAGGGCAGCACGGTCACGCTGGGTTTCAACGTGCCCCAGACCGGCCCCTACGCCGATGAAGGCGCGGACGAGCTTCTGGCGCAGCAGCTGGCGGTCGAGCATCTGAACGGCGAAGGCGACGGCGGCTGCCTGAACACCTTCAGCTCCAAGGCGCTGAAGGGCAACGGCATTCTGGGCAAGAAGGTCCAGTATGTGACCGGCGACACCCAGACCAAATCCGACGCCGCCCGTGCATCGGCCAAGTCGATGATCGAAAAAGACGGCGCCATCATGATCAACGGCGGCTCGTCCTCGGGCGTGGCCGTGGCCGTTCAGGGCCTGTGCCAGGAAGCCGGCGTGATCTTCATGGCCGGTCTGACCCATGCCAACGACACCACCGGCAAGGACCGCAAGGCCAACGGCTTCCGCCATTTCTTCAACGCCTACATGTCGGGTGCAGCACTTGCGCCGGTGCTGGCCAAGGAAATGGGTTCGGATCGCCGCGCCTACCACCTGACGGCGGACTACAACTGGGGCTGGACCCAGGAAGAGTCGATCGTCGCCTCGACCGAGGCTCTGGGCTGGGAGACGGTCAACACCGTCAAGACGCCCCTCGCCTCGACCGACTTCTCGTCCTACATCACGCCGGTCCTGAACTCGGGCGCCGACGTGCTGGTCCTGAACCACTACGGCGGAAACATGGTCAACTCGCTGTCCAACGCCATCCAGTTCGACCTGCTCAGCAAGCAGGTGAACGGCAAGGACTTCAAGATCGTCGTGCCGCTCTACTCGGAACTGATGGCCGCCGGTGCCGGTGAGAACATCAAGGGCGTTCTGGGCTCGATGAACTACAACTGGCAGCTCGACAACGAAGGCTCCAAGCAGTTCGTCAAGTCGTTCGGCGAGAAATACGGCAAGCCGCCCTCGAACTCGGCTCAGACCTGCTATGCACAGGTTCTGCTTTATGCCGACGCCTGCGAACGTGCCGGCACCTTCAACCCCTGCGGCGTGGCCGAGGCTCTGGAAGGGTTCGAATTCGACGGTCTGGGCAACGGCAAGACGCTTTACCGCGCCGAAGATCACCAGTGCTTCAAGGACGTCCTTGTGGTGCGTGGCGCCGAAAATCCCACCAGCGCCTACGACACGCTGGAGATTGTCGAGATCACGCCCGTGGATCAGGTCATGTACGCCCCCGACCACCCCATGTTCGGCGGTGCCGAGGCCAAGCTGGGCGAGTGCAACCCCGGCGCCTGAGCCCGACACGACTCATAGGAAAGGCCGTGCCGCGGTGCGGCCTTTCCCCTATTCGGTCCCGAGCGCCCGACGCGGCGGACCGACAGCAGCAAACATCATCGAGGTGGGGAGATGGACGCTTTCATCCTTCAAATTCTCAACGGCCTGGACAAGGGCTCGGCCTATGCGCTGATCGCCCTCGGGCTGACGCTGATCTTCGGCACCCTGGGGGTCGTGAACTTCGCCCACGGGGCGCTCTTCATGATCGGCGCATTCTGCGCGGTCTTTCTCCAGCGGATCCTCAGCCTCAGCTTCCTGACAGTGGATGAGACGCGGACCGACTTTCTGGGCAACCCCATGAAGGTCGAAACCCCCTATGTCGTGGACTGGTTCGGACCCGAGCTGGGCAATGCGATCATCGACTGGTCGGTGCCGCTGGCCATCCTGTTCGCGATCCCGGTCATGGTCTTCGTCGGCTTCGTGATGGAGCGGGGCCTGATCAAGCATTTCTACAAGCGGCCCCACGCCGATCAGATCCTGGTCACCTTCGGTCTGGCCATCGTGCTGCAGGAAATCATCAAGTATTTCTATGGCGCCAACCCCATCCCCACCCCCGCGCCCCGCGCGCTTGCCGGTGCCTTCGACATCGGCACGGTCATCGGGTTCGACGCCAACACGATCATCTATCCCTACTGGCGGATGATCTACTTTGCCTTCTCGCTTATCATCATCGGCGGCGTCTTCGGCTTCCTGCGCTACACGACCTTCGGCATGGTGGTGCGCGCCGGCATGGCCGACCGCGAGACGGTGGGCATGCTGGGCATCGACATCGACCGCCGCTTCACACTGATGTTCGGCATCGCGGCCGCCGTCGCCGGGCTTGCGGGCGTGATGTACACGCCCATCAACCCGCCCAACTATCACATGGGCATGGACTTTCTGGTCCTCAGCTTCGTGGTGGTCGTTGTCGGCGGCATGGGTTCGCTTCCCGGCGCCGTGCTGGCGGGGTTCCTTCTGGGGATCCTTGAAAGCTTTGCCTCGACCTCCTGGGCGACTTCGGCCCTGCCGGGGATCAACCAGATCATCATCTACCTTGTCGCGATCATCGTGCTGCTCACCCGTCCGCGTGGCCTGATGGGCCGCAAAGGCGTGATGGAGGAATAATCAATGCTGGGTCTGTCGTCCAAGGACACCGCTCTACTCATCATCGTCGCGCTGCTGGCCCTGCTGGCGCCGGTGCTTCTCAACCCCTTCCCCGAAGCCTCGGCGATGGCGCAGTTCAACGCGGGCTATCCTGACCTGATGCAGCGGTTCGTGATCTACGGGATCTTCGCGATCGGGTTCAACATCCTGTTCGGTCTGACCGGCTACCTGTCCTTCGGTCACGCCGCCTTTCTGGGTGTGGGTTCCTACGCGGCGGTGTGGATGTTCAAACTGCTCAGCTACAACGTCGTGCCCGCCATCCTGCTGAGCGTGGTCGTCGCGGGGCTGTTCTCGGTGCTGATCGGCTACATCTCGCTGCGGCGGTCGGGGATCTACTTCTCGATCCTGACGCTGGCCTTCGCGCAGATGTCCTTTGCGCTGGCCTATTCGGTGCTGTCGAACCCGAAGTTCAACCTGACCAACGGCGAGACGGGCCTTCAGGTCTACACCGACGATCCGCAGATCTTCCACCGCGCCGGCCTGCCCGACCTGCCGCATTTCTTCGGCCTGTCGATGCGCTCCACCTATACCGTGGACATGGGCGGTTGGTCCTTTGACTTCAACGCGGGCTACTACCTGTGTGCGATCATCCTGCTTGTGGCCTTCTACATGTCGATCCGGATTTTCAATTCGCCCTTCGGCATCATGCTTCGGGCAATCAAATCCAACCAGCAGCGGCTGAACTACACCGGCCTGAACTCGCGCCCCTACACGCTGGCGGCTTTCGTCATCTCGGGCATGTATGCCGGTCTGGCCGGTGGCCTGCTGGCCGCGATGGACCCGCTTGCGGGCGCCGAGCGCATGCAATGGACCGCCTCGGGTGAGGTCGTTCTGATGACGATCCTTGGCGGTGCCGGCACGCTGATCGGCCCGATCCTGGGCGCCGGTTTCATCAAGTATTTCGAAAACATCTTCTCCAAGATCAACGACAATGTGCTTCACCAGTGGTTTTCGTTCATGCCGGACGGGGCCGAGGATTTCCTCGTCGCCATTGTCCACCCCTTCGTCGGCAAGGGCTGGCACCTGACCCTGGGCATCTTGTTCATGCTGGTCGTCATCTTCCTGCCCGGCGGGCTGGTCGAGGGCGGACAGCGGATCGGACGCTTTGTCTTCCGGCGCAACAATCGCAAGGGTGGCGGGCTTGAGCCCGACGCCAAAGCCAAGCAACCCGCCGAATAAGGAGCGCACATTATGGGTATCCTGGAAGTAAAAGGCGTCGGAAAACGTTTTGGAGGTCTTCAGGCGCTGGGAAACGTCAACCTCAGCGTGGCTGAAAACACCGTGCACGCCATCATCGGCCCGAACGGGGCCGGCAAATCCACCCTTCTCAACTGCCTGGTGGGCAAGCTCATCCCCGACACCGGTTCGGTCACCTTCCAAGGTGAATCGGTGCTGGGGCGCAAGCCGCACGAGATCAATCAGATGGGGATCAGCCGGGTCTTCCAGACCCCCGAGATCTTCGGCGATCTGACCGTGTTCGAGAATGTGATGATCCCCTGTTTCGCCAAGCGCGACGGGGCGTTCCGCATGCACGCCTATGAGTCGGTCAAGGACGAGGTGGAAATCCGCGAAAAGGCCCGCCTGATCCTGGATGACGTGAACATGCTGGAAAAGCGGGACATGATCGCGGCCTCCCTGTCGCGCGGCGACAAGCGGCGGCTGGAGATGGCGATGTGCCTGGTGCAGGAGCCCAAGCTGCTGCTGCTGGACGAGCCCACCGCCGGCATGGCGCGGGCCGATACCAACAACACGATCGACCTGCTCAAGCATATCAAGGCCACCCGCGACATCACCATGGCGATCATCGAACATGACATGCACGTCGTGTTCAGCCTGGCCGAGCGGATCACAGTTCTGGCCCAGGGCACGCCCCTGGTCGAGGACACGCCCGAGAACATCAAGGGCCACCCCAAGGTCAAGGAAGCCTACCTTGGCGAAACCCAGGCATGAGGACCGCGAAATGAACGTTCCTTTCGACAAATTCGCCAACAACGCGGCGACGGCCCCGGCCTATTTCTCGGTCCACGATCTGCACGCCTATTACGGCGAAAGCTACATCGTGCAGGGCGTCAGCTTCACCATCCACGAGGGTGAGATCCTGGCCCTGCTGGGGCGTAACGGTGCGGGCAAGACCTCGACCCTGCGGGCCATCGCGCGGCTGGACAGCCCCGAGGTGCGCACCGGCGAGATCTGGCTGGACCACCAGGCCCTCCACAAGATGCGCAGCCACGAGGCCGCGGTCGCAGGCATCGGCCTGGTGCCCGAGGACCGGCGCATCATCCCCGGCCTGACGGTCGAGGAGAACCTGGAACTGGCCCAGATCGTCGAGCCCGTCGGCTGGTCGATCGAGCGTCTCTACGGCCTCTTCCCGCGTCTGGGCGAGCGCCGCAAGCAGGAGGGCGTGACCCTTTCGGGCGGCGAGCAGCAGATGCTGGCCATCGCCCGCGCACTGGCCCGGGACGTCAAGGTCCTGCTGCTGGACGAACCCTACGAGGGTCTGGCCCCCGTCATCGTACAGGAGATCGCCAAGACCCTTGGCCTGATCCGCGAACAGGGCATCACCACGATCATCGTCGAGCAGAACGCCGTCGCGGCCCTGAAACTGGCCGACCGGGCGGTGATCCTGGACACCGGTTCGGTGGTCTACGACGGCTCGGCCGCCGAGGTACTGGCCGACGAGAAACTGCGCCACGAATACCTGGCCATCTGACACCGGGACGCCCCCGACACCGCCCGCCCGGCCCCCGTTCGCGGGGTGCGGACGGGCGCCCCGGGGACGCCGCCGCGACCCTGCCCCCTTGAAGCCGCGCGGCCTTCGGGTATTGCTTGACGCAAGGGACAGGCAAAACACGCCACATAATCCAATGGGGGGACAATGACCGACACCGCCAAAACCTATCCGCCAAGCGCCGAAATGGCTGCCGCCGCCCATGCCGACAAGGCGACCTATGACCAGATGTATGCCGACTCGGTCAAGGATCCGGCAGCCTTCTGGGGCGAGCAGGGCAAGCGCCTGCAGTGGATGAAGCCCTATTCCAAGGTCAAGAACGTCACCTACGAATATCCCGATGTCTCGATCAAATGGTACGAGGACGGCACCCTGAACGTCGCCGCCAACTGCATCGACCGCCATCTGGAAGAGCGCGGCGACCAGACCGCCATCATCTGGGAACCCGACAGCCCCGAGGATGAAGCCAAGCACATTACCTACAAGCAGCTGCACCGCTCGGTCTGCCGCTTTGCCAATGTGCTGAAGGAACTGGGCGTCGAAAAGGGCGACCGGGTCGTGCTTTACATGCCGATGATCCCCGAGGCCGCCTATGCCATGCTGGCCTGTGCGCGGATCGGTGCCATCCACTCGATCGTCTTCGCCGGCTTCTCGCCCGACGCGCTGGCCGCCCGGATCAACGGATCGGAAGCCAAGGTGCTGATCACCGCCGACGAAGCCCCGCGCGGCGGCCGCAACACGGCCCTCAAGGTCAACGCCGACAAGGCCTTCGAGACGGTCGAGCACAAGTGCAAGATGCTGGTCGTCCAGCGCACCGGCGCCGATGTCGCGATGGAGAACGAGCGTGATTTCTGGCTGCACGAGGTCGAAGGCGACGTCAGCGACGACTGCCCCCCCGAGGAGATGAACGCCGAAGATCCGCTGTTCATCCTCTACACCTCGGGCTCGACCGGCATGCCCAAGGGCGTCGTGCACACCAGCGGCGGTTATCTGGTCTATGCCGCGATGACCCACCAATACACATTCGATTACCACGACGGCGACGTCTACTGGTGCACCGCCGACGTGGGCTGGGTCACGGGCCACAGCTATATCGTCTACGGGCCGCTGGCCAACGGTGCCACGACCCTGATGTTCGAGGGCGTGCCCACCTACCCCGACGCGGGCCGGTTCTGGGCCGTCTGCGAGAAGCACAAGGTCAACCAGTTCTACACCGCCCCCACCGCCATCCGCGCGCTGATGGGCAAGGGCCCCGAGTTCGTCGAGCCTTACGATCTGTCCTCGCTGAAGGTGCTGGGCACGGTCGGTGAGCCGATCAACCCCGAAGCCTGGAACTGGTATAACGACGTTGTGGGCAAGGGCCGTGCGCCCATCGTCGACACCTGGTGGCAGACCGAAACCGGCGGCCACCTGCTGACCCCGCTGCCGGGTGCCACCACCACCAAGCCCGGATCGGCCACCCTGCCCTTCTTCGGGATCGAGCCTGTGATCCTTGAAGCCGAAAGCGGGGCCGAGATCTCCAGCACCGAGGCCGAAGGCGTCCTGTGCATCCGCGACAGCTGGCCCGGCCAGATGCGCACGGTCTGGGGCGATCACAAGCGGTTCGTCTCGACCTATTTCGAGCAGTACAAGGGCTATTACTTCACCGGCGACGGCTGCCGCCGCGACGCGGACGGCTATTACTGGATCACCGGCCGGGTCGATGACGTCATCAACGTCTCGGGCCACCGCATGGGCACCGCCGAGGTCGAAAGCGCGCTGGTCGCCCACCCCAAAGTGGCCGAGGCCGCCGTCGTGGGCTACCCCCATGACATCAAGGGCCAGGGCATCTACGCCTATGTCACCCTGATGGCCGGCGAGGCCGCCGACGAAGATCTGCGCAAAGAGCTTGAGACATGGGTCCGCAAGGAAATCGGCCCCATCGCCAAGCCCGACCTGATCCAGTTCGCGCCGGGCCTGCCCAAGACCCGCTCGGGCAAGATCATGCGCCGCATCCTGCGCAAGGTGGCCGAGGATGATTTCGGCAGCCTTGGCGACACCTCGACCCTGGCCGAGCCCGAGGTCGTGGACGACCTGATCGCCAACCGCATGAACCGCAAGTGACCCATCGGGCCGGGAACTTCCCCGGCCCGTCCTTACCGGCGCATCCGATCCGCGCCCTGTCCCCGGCCCGTCACGACTGCCTGCCCCCGGTCCGGCCACCATCGGAGCCGCCATGACCGACGCAGACAGCCGCCCCCCCACCCCGACCCAGCAGCGCAAGACACAGATCATCCTCGACGCCGCCCTGGGCGTCTTTTCCATGTTCGGGTTCCGGGGGGCGACGCTGGATCAGATCGCCTCGGCGGCGGGGCTGTCCAAGCCCAACCTGCTTTATTACTTCCCCTCGAAGGAGGCCATCCACATTGCCCTTCTTTCGGGGCTGATGGACACGTGGCTGGCGCCGCTCCATGCGCTGGACCCCGACGGCGACCCGCAGGAGGAGATCCTGGACTACGTCCGGCGCAAACTTCAGATGAGCCGCGACATGCCCCGCGAAAGCCGCCTTTTCGCCAACGAGATCCTTCAGGGCGCCCCCCGGTTCGAGGGGCACCTTGCGACCGATCTGCGCGCCCTTGTCGACCGGAAGGCCGAGGTGATCGCAGGCTGGATCGAGGCCGGCAAGATCGCGCCCGTCGATCCGCATCACCTGATCTTCTCGATCTGGGCGCTGACCCAGCATTACGCCGATTTCGACGCCCAGGTGCGCATGGTGCTGAACCGTCAGGACGATTCCCATTTCGACGAGGCCGAGGCCTTCCTGGAGACGCTTTACATCAAGCTGCTGACCCCCTGAGCGGCCCGCGTCGTCGCCGGCGGGCATCCGCGCCCGCATGGCCCGGCGGCCCGCCCGCCCCTTCGCGACACTTGCCGCAGGGTCGCGTTTGCGCGAGGCAGGGGACAGAATTCGTTGACACCGCTTTCCAACCCGTGCCTGCTGACGTATACACCCGAAAAATTACGGCCCTGAAATTACGGGAAACCCCCGTGCTTGCGGGCAATAAAGACCGAGGATGGGATGACAGACAAACCTCATGACGCCGATGTGGCCTTCATTCAGGCTTTGGCCGAGCTTCTGCGCGAAAACGACCTGACCGAGCTGGAGGTCCGCCGCGATTACGGCGAGGACGACAGCCTCAAGGTGCGCGTGTCGCGCCGCAAGGAAGTGGTAAGCCACGTTCAGGCCGCACCGGCCCCTGCCCAGGCCCCCGCCGCCGCGCCCGCACCGGCCGCCGCCCCCGCTGCGGCACCTGCAGCACCCGCCGCCTCGGATGATCCCGCCCAGCACCCGGGCGCCGTCACCTCGCCCATGGTGGGCACCGTCTACCTGCAGGGCGAGCCCGGCGCGCCGGCCTTCGTGTCGGTGGGTGACAAGGTCTCCGAGGGTCAGACCCTTCTCATCATCGAGGCGATGAAGACCATGAACCAGATTCCCGCCCCCCGTGCGGGCACCGTCAAGCGCATCGTTGTCGAAGACGGCGCCGCCGTCGAATTCGGCGCGCCGCTGATGATCATCGAATAAGCGCGGGTCGGCCGATGTTTGAAAAGATCCTGATCGCCAACCGCGGCGAGATCGCGCTTCGCGTGATCCGCGCCTGCCGCGAAATGGGCATCCGTTCGGTCGCGGTGCATTCCACCGCCGACGCCGACGCGATGCATGTGCGCATGGCCGACGAGACCGTCTGCATCGGCCCGCCCTCCTCGACCGACAGCTACCTGTCGATTCCGGCCATCATCTCGGCCTGCGAGATCACCGGCGCCCAGGCCGTGCACCCCGGTTACGGCTTTCTGTCCGAGAACCAGAACTTCGTGCAGATCCTGGAAGATCACGACATCACCTTCATCGGCCCCACGTCCGAGCATATCCGGGTGATGGGCGACAAGATCACCGCCAAGGAAACCATGCGCAAGCTGGGCGTGCCCTGCGTGCCCGGCTCCGAGGGCGGCGTGCCCGATCTGGCCACTGCCCAGACCGTCGCCGAGGAGATCGGCTACCCGGTCATCATCAAGGCCACTGCCGGCGGCGGCGGACGCGGCATGAAGCTGGCCCGCACCGCCGAGGAGCTGCCCGACGCCTTCCGCACCGCGCGCGCCGAGGGCAAGTCGAACTTCGGCAACCCCGAGGTCTATATCGAGAAATACCTTGGCACGCCGCGCCACATCGAGATCCAGGTCTTCGGTGACGGCAAGGGCAACGCCGTACATCTGGGCGAGCGGGACTGCTCGCTTCAGCGGCGTCACCAGAAGGTCTTCGAAGAGGCCCCCGGCCCCAGCATCGACGCCGAGACCCGCGCCCGCATCGGCAAGACCTGCGCCGACGCCGTGGCCGCGATCAACTATGCCGGCGCCGGCACGATCGAGTTTCTCTACGAGAACGGCGAGTTCTACTTCATCGAGATGAACACCCGCCTTCAGGTCGAGCACCCGGTGACCGAGGCCATCTTCGGCGTCGACCTGGTGCGCGAGCAGATCCGCGTGGCCGAGGGGCTGCCGATGTCCTTCACCCAGGACGATCTTGAGATCAACGGACACGCCATCGAGGTGCGGATCAACGCCGAGAAGCTGCCGAATTTCGCGCCTTGCCCCGGCAAGATCACCCAGTACCATGCCCCCGGCGGCCTGGGCGTTCGGATCGACTCGGCGCTTTACGACGGCTACCGGATCCCGCCCTATTACGACAGCCTGATCGGCAAGCTGATCGTGCACGGTCGCGACCGCAACGAGGCGCTGGCGCGTTTGCACCGGGCGCTGGCCGAACTGATTGTCGACGGGGTCGACACCACCGTCCCGCTGTTCCACGCCCTGCTGCAGGAGCCCGACATCCAGAAGGGCGACTACAACATCCACTGGCTGGAAAAATGGCTGGAGACCAACCTGGGAAGCTGATGGAACGATCGGGCGGAACATCCTGCCCGGTCCCTTTCCGGGCCCCTGACGCCGCCCTGCGGGCGCCGCAGACACCTTTCGGGCGCGTCCTGCCATGACCGACCGGGCACTTACTTCAACGCTGTTACTGCAGGCCTATGCCAGGGGCATCTTCCCCATGGCCGAATCCCGCGACGACGACGCGGTGTTCTGGGTGGATCCGCACCTGCGCGGGGTGCTGCCGCTGGAGGCGTTCCACATCTCGCGCCGGCTTGCGCGGCGCATCCGCCGCGGCGATTTCCGCGTCACCGTCGACCGCGCCTTCGAGGATGTGGTCAGGGGCTGCGCCGACCGCGATACCACCTGGATCAGCGACCAGATCTTCCGCCTCTACACCGAGCTTCACGAGGCCGGCCATGCCCATTCCGTCGAGGTCTGGGAAGGCGAGGAATTGGTCGGTGGGGTCTATGGCGTGGCGATCGGCGGCGCCTTTTTCGGGGAAAGCATGTTCTCGCGCCGGACCGACGCGTCAAAGGTGGCGCTGGCCTACCTGGTGTCGCGCCTGCGCGAAGGGGGGTTCACCCTGCTGGATACCCAGTTCCTGACCGAACACCTGGCGTCGCTTGGCGGGCAGGAAATCACCCGCGCCGAATATCGCAGGGCGCTGGCGGCGGCGCTGGAACGCCCCGCCGACTTCATGGCTCAGCCGCCGGAACCCGACGTCGCCTCGGTCCTGCAACGCAGCACCCACACGTCGTAGCGCGGGTGATCCAGCGGGTTCAGCGCCGGCGCGTTGGCGATCATCCAGCCCCGGAACCACTGCTTGTTGTCGTCGCTTTCCTCGCTGACCGTCAGGAAGGCATAGGCGTTCGACGACGGATCGTCCTGGGGATATCGGCATTCGTCCAGGGTGACGGTCAGATACCCAAAGGCGCGGGTCTCTCCCACGGCGAAAGGAATGTCCGTCGTCTCGCCCGACACCTTGTCGAGACCGCGAAGAATGGCGCCATCGGCCTCCACCACCACGGTTTCCGAGGTTACCCCCTCCTGGATCATCTCGGCGTCGGGGTCGCTCTGGGTCGTGGTCAGGGCGTCATCGGGCCCCGAAGGCTCCTCGAAGAGGCCCGGCTCGGTCTCCAGACCGTTGTCGATGCCGTCGGGGTTCTCGGTGACGACAGACCCCTCGGCGGGGTTGTCGTTGAGGCTGTTGGCCAGGTCGTTCAGGATCTGGTTGGCTATGTCGTCGCTGTTCTGCGCCAGCACCGGCGCCGCCGACAGCAGCGCGCAGACGCCGGCCGTGGCGGCAAGGCCGATGAGCGGGCGGCGCGGGGCGTTGCGGGTGCCGGACGCGCGAAAGGACAGACGGCTCATTGCCCCCCACTCCCCGAGACGAATTTCAGCAACAGCGTGATCAGCGACACGGCGCCCTGGGTATTTTCGACCTCGGCGCCGGGCTCCAGGTTGAAGGGCGAGCCGCCGGGAACAAGCTCCAGGAAGTTGCCGCCCAGAAGCCCCTCTGAGGCGATGACGGCGGATGTATCGTCGGGCAAGTCGATCCCCTCGCGGACGGTGAAACGGGCGTCGGCGCGGAAGGTCTTGGGGTTGAGATCCAGCGCCGTGACCGTTCCTACCTTGACGCCGCCCAGACGCACATCGGTTCCGGGCGTCACCCCCTCGACCGAGCGAAAACTCGCCGTCAGCTCGTAGGAGCCCGCCTCGCGGCTGATGCCGGCGGCACTGGCCAGATGGATCAGGAAACCCGCCGCCGCGGCAAGCACAACGCCGCCGACGATCACTTCTGTTGTGTTTTCGGCCATCACTCGGGCTGCCAGGCCTCGTAGTCCATGCGCGGCGCCGGGGCCGCCCGGCGGATCGATCCCGGGGGTGCATAGGCCATGTCCGTGCCGGTCAGGTTCTCCACATGCTCTTTTTCCCAGGGCTTGTGGACCAGCGGCACCTCGGTCGGCGGCTCGTTCCAGGTATGGTGCAGCCAGCCGTGCCACTCGGGGCTGACGCGGCTTGCCTCGGCCTCGCCGTTGAAGATGACCCAGCGGCGCTTGCCACCTTCGGTCTGGTAGAAGATGTTGCCCTGTGCGTCCTCACCGACCTTGAGGCCGTTGCGCTTGGTGAAAAGCTGGGTGCCGAGGGTCTGGCCGTTCCACCAGGTCACGGCGCGCAGCAATACAGTCTTGATCCCCATCGAAATGTCTCCGCACGTCATTCGGTTTCTTCTGTCGCGGAGCGGGTCGACCGGCATTCCGTCCGGCCCGCCGAAATACATTCGCGCGGCTCAGCCCTGCGCGGGTGCCAGCGCCGTCACCTCGATCTCGATCCGGTATTTCGGGTCGATCAGACCGCATTCGATCATCGTCGCGGCGGGGCGGGCGTCGCCGAAGGTCTCGGCCAGCACGGGCCAGCAGGCCTCGAACTCGGTCCGGTCCTGCAGCATGTAGGTCACGCGCACCACGTCCGCGAAGCCGCAACCGGCTTCCTTCAGAGCACCCTCGATGACCTTGAAGGCCGAGCGGCACTGATCCACCACGCCCTCGGGCACGTCGGGCCCGGCGGCGACGGTGCCCGCCACGTGGACAAAGCCACCCGCGACCACAGCGCGGCAATAGCCGATCTTGTCTTCGAAGGGGCTACCCGAGGAAATTCTGCGCATTCTGCTCATCCGGCTGTCGCGGGCTCTTCCTTGGCGCGGTCGGCGTAGATCAGCAGCGGCTTGGCCTCTGCCAGCACGGCCTCTTCGTTGACCACGACTTCCTCGACATCGTCCATGCCCGGAAGGTCGAACATGGTGTCGAGCAGGATGTCCTCCATGATCGAGCGCAGGCCACGGGCGCCGGTCTTGCGCTCGATGGCGCGGCTGGCGATGGCCTTCAGGGCATCCTCGGTGAAGGTCAGCTCGGCATCCTCCAGCTCGAACAGGCGCTGGTACTGCTTGACCAGGGCGTTCTTCGGCGCGGTCAGGATGGTGACCAGCGCCTCGGCGTCCAGATCCTCGAGCGTGGCGATCACGGGCAGACGGCCGACGAATTCCGGGATCAGGCCGAACTTCAGCAGATCCTCGGGCTCAAGCGACTTGAAGGTCTCGCCGATGCCCTGCTTTTCCTCTTCGCGGACATCCGCGCCGAAGCCCATTGCGGACCCCTTGCCGCGCTGCGCGATGATCTTTTCCAGACCCGCGAAGGCGCCGCCACAGATGAACAGGATGTTGGTCGTGTCCACCTGCAGGAATTCCTGCTGGGGATGCTTGCGCCCGCCTTGCGGCGGCACCGAGGCGACGGTGCCTTCCATGATCTTCAGAAGCGCCTGCTGCACGCCCTCGCCCGACACGTCGCGGGTGATGCTGGGGTTGTCGGACTTGCGAGTGATCTTGTCGACCTCGTCGATGTAGACGATGCCGCGCTGCGCCCGCTCGACGTTGTATTCGCTGGCCTGAAGCAGCTTGAGGATGATGTTCTCGACATCCTCACCGACGTAACCGGCTTCGGTCAGCGTGGTGGCGTCGGCCATCGTGAAGGGCACATCCAGAATGCGCGCCAGCGTCTGGGCCAGCAGCGTCTTGCCGCAGCCGGTGGGGCCGATCAGCAGGATGTTGGATTTCGCAAGCTCGATATCGCCGGTCTTGCCGGCCTGATTGAGGCGCTTGTAGTGGTTGTGCACGGCAACCGAGAGCACACGCTTGGCGTGCATCTGCCCGATCACGTAGTCGTCCAGAACCTCACAGATTTCCTTGGGCGTGGGCACGCCGTCGTGGGACTTCAGACCCGAGGTCTTGGTCTCCTCGCGGATGATGTCCATGCAAAGCTCGACACATTCATCACAGATGAACACCGTGGGGCCGGCAATGAGTTTTCGCACCTCATGCTGACTCTTTCCACAGAAGCTGCAGTAGAGGGTGTTCTTGGAATCGGTGCCTGAGTTCGTTGCCATCGCTTACCTCGAAGGTTCCCTTCTGTTGGCAAATGCTCCGGTGGAAACATCGGCCTTTCGCCTGTCCGAAAAGACTAAGGCAGGCGGTATGGGGGCACAATGGCAAAATGTGCCACAGGCCCCGTCCCGCCGCCCCGTCAGATCAGCTTTTGGGATCGTCGCCGCGGGGACGGCTTTCCACGATCTCGTCGATGAGGCCCCAGTCCTTGGCAGCCTGCGCCTCCATGAAATTGTCCCGCTCGAGGGCTTTTTCAACCTCTTCCAGCTTGCGGCCGGTGTGCTTGACATAGATCTGGTTCAGCCGGTCCTTCAGCTTCTGGGTCTCCTGGGCGTGGATCATGATGTCCGTCGCCTGGCCCTGGTACCCGCCCGAGGGCTGGTGAACCATGATGCGGCTGTTGGGCAGCGAGTAGCGCATGCCCGGCTCACCCGCGGCAAGCAGGAGCGAGCCCATCGAGGCCGCCTGACCGATGCACACGGTCGAGACCTTGGGCTTGATGTACTGCATCGTGTCGTAGATCGACAGGCCCGAGGTGACGACGCCACCGGGCGAGTTGATGTACATCGAGATTTCCTTCGAGGGGTTGTCGGCCTCGAGGAACAGAAGCTGGGCGACAATCACGGTCGCCATCTCGTCGTGGACGGGGCCGGAGACGAAAACGATCCGCTCTTTCAGCAGCCGCGAGAAGATGTCGTAGCGCAGCGAACCGCGGGACGTCGTTTCCTCCACCGTCGGGATGATGAAATTCTGGACCTGCTGGGTGGGGTTGAACATTATCGAGCCTCTGCTGGGTTGGGGCCTTGTAACGGGCCAAAGCTTTCAAAATGTTAGTTGCGGGCCCGGTGGGCTGCAAGGGCCAGCGCCCCAGTTTTCTTGCCGGCGCGCAATGACCCTGCGACGGGCCGGCCGCCGGGGGCGCGTGCGGAATGGCCGCCCGGCGGCCAAAGCTTGCGCCGCTGGAACGGGTTGATTGCCCCGGCGCCCGGCCTACAACGGCTAGGAGGGGTGCCGGTCCCGGCCGGTGCCCCCTTCGCCACAGGACAGGGAACACGACGAATTGAACCGCCCAAGCCCCGAGCGTGACCCCGTGACCCACCCCCTCGCCCGCCCCGTGCGCGCCCCTGCGCCGGGTGGCCGCGCCCGGCCGGGGCCTGGGCGATGAGCTCTGTCGAGACCACATCCGGTGGTACCGGGGGAGGTGTCGGAGGAGGCGCCGGCAACGGCTCGGGCAACGGCTCGGGCGGCGGCGAAAAACCGACCGCCAGCGTCGTGACCCTCGACAACCATCCCGCCAGCCTTGCCGCGCGGCGGATGCCGACGCGCGAGACCGCGCTCAACATCCTCAACGCCTTCCTGCCCGACGCCGCGGGCGAGCACGCCGATATCGCCGCGCTTGCCCCCTACCTGCGCCACCGCCTGTTGTCGGAGGCCGAGCTTCTGGAGGCTGCGCTGGCCCGCCACGGCGCCGCCAACCTTCCGGGGCTGATGCGGCTGATGTCGCGCCGCCTGCATGCCCGCGCCTGGATCCAGGCCCGCCCCTCGGTCTGGTACGGGTATCGCCAGGGGGTTGCGACCGCCGCCGACAAGATGCAGCGCGACGAGGGCCTGCACCAGGCCTGGCAGGACGCCTGCGACGGGCAGACGGGGATCGAGCCCTTCAACGCCTGGGCGCGCGAGCTGGTGGACACCGGCACCCTTGCCCACCGCAAGCGGCGCTGGTTTGCCTCGGTCTGGATCTTCACCCTGCGCCTGCCCTGGGAGCTGGGGGCCGATTTCTTCATGCGCCACCTGCTGGACGGGGACCCGTCCCTCAACACCGTGCTCTGGCGCGAGGTGGCGGGCCTTCAGGACGGCCACCCCTACCTGGTCACCGTCGAAGAGATCGCCGAGGGCTCTCCCCCCGGCCATGGGCTGTGTCACAGCGCCCTGACCCGGGCCGCCCGCGCAATCGGGGGCGAGGCCCCGCCCCTTCCCGCCCCGATCAATTGGGAGCGCGCAGACCGCATCGGCGCCACCGGGCTGGTGGTGCACGAGGACGACCTGAGCCCCGAGAAGCTGCTGCCCCACGACCTCGACATTGCCGAGATCCGGTTCCTCTCCTCGACCGAGGAGCGGGCGGTCATGCCCCCCGCCTCGGCGGTGCTGGGTTTTGCCCAGGTCGGCATGGCCGATGCCCGCCGCCGTCTGGGACCCAGCGAGAAGCCGGTGCGCCCCCTGGCGCCGTGGGGCACGGTCGAGGCGACGCTGGAATGGGTGCTGGACCGGGGTCTGCGGCAGGTGGTGACGGCCCACGCGCAGGTCGGGCCAGCCGCCGAGAAACTGGCGGACCTGGAGGCGAGGCTTCGCATCCACCGCATACCCCTGCGCCGCCTGCCCCGACGGATCGATGTAGAGACGTTCGCCCAAGGGCATGCCAGCCTGCTGCAATTCCGCCGCGCCTTTCCCGAGATGCTGAACCGTGCCGGCGTGCGCGGCACCGGCATACCCCGCACCGAGGGCTGGCAGTAGGACAGGGCAGACGAGCGGGAGCGCCCTAGATGACCCCAGATAACCTCTTGTTACCAAACGAATAACGGCGGCACGTCCGATTGGCGCGCCGCCGTTCTCACATCTTCTGATCCGCCCGCAAAACAGGCGGGGCTTGACCCGGTCACGCCGGGGTCAGCAGGCCCTTTTCCTTGGCCAGGCTGCGCATGCGGTCCTGCAACTTCTCGAAGGCGCGCACCTCGATCTGGCGGATCCGCTCACGGCTGACGTCATACTGGCCAGAAAGCTCCTCCAGCGTGACGGGCCGGTCCTTGAGACGGCGCTGCATCAGGATATCCTTCTCGCGGTCGTTCAGCACCGACATCGCTTCGGCCATCAACTCACGCCGGGCCTCCAGCTCATCGCGCTCGGCGTAGTCCTCGGCCTGGTCGGCGTCGGTATCCTCAAGCCAATCCTGCCACTGGGTCGCCCCCTCGCCATCCGAGCCAACCAGCGCGTTGAGCGAGGCATCGCCCCCCGACATCCGGCGGTTCATCGAGATGACCTCGTCCTCGGTCACGCTGAGGTCGGTGGCGATCTTCTTGACCGTATCGGGATGCAGGTCGCCATCCTCCAGCGCGCCGATGCGCGCCTTGGCCTTCCGCAGGTTGAAGAACAGTTTCTTCTGACCCGAAGTGGTGCCCATCTTGACCAGCGACCAACTGCGCAGAATGTATTCCTGGATCGAAGCCCGGATCCACCACATCGCGTAAGTGGCCAGCCTGAAACCTTTTTCCGGATCGAAACGCTTGACCGCCTGCATCAGACCGACGTTGGCCTCGGACACGACCTCGGCCTGCGGCAAGCCGTAGCCGCGATAGCCCATGGCGATCTTGGCGGCCAGGCGCAGGTGGCTTGTGACCATCTTGTGCGCGGCCTCGGTGTCCTGATCCTCGACCCAGCGCTTGGCAAGCATATATTCCTCTTCCGGCTCCAGCATCGGAAACTTGCGGATTTCCTGCAGGTAGCGGTTGAGGCCCTGTTCGGGCGACGGTGCCGGTAGATTTGCGTAACTCATCTGATCCTGTCCCATTCTGCCAAACGAACCTATGTATGTGCCATTAACATTTCAACAACATGCAGGGTTCCGTCGGGCCTGAAGCGCAAGCGGCAGTCCGCCAGCAGCGGGTCCAGAATGACCCCTGCGGCGCGATGCGTCGTCACAAATCGGCGTGGCTCACACGGTGTTGAAAAGGGCGCGACAGGCGGCGCGGGCCCGGAAAGGCCCCTAGGGTCAGCGCCCGGCCCCTTCCCGCAGGGCGGCGATCAGGCGCGCCATGTCCTCGGGCGGTGCCGCCTCGAACCGCAGGGTCTCGCCCGTTACCGGATGCTCGAACCCCAATGTGGCGGCGTGGAGGGCCTGGCGCGGAAAGGCCATCACCTGGGCCGCCAGCCCCTCGCCAAGCGCCTTGGCCGAGCTTTTGCGCCGACCGCCATAGGTCGCATCCCCGATCAGCCCGTGGCCGATATGGGCCATGTGAACCCGGATCTGGTGGGTGCGGCCCGTCTCCAGCCGGCATTCGGCCAGCGCCACCGCGCCCGGGTTGCCGAACCGCTCCAGAAGCCGCACCCGCGTCACCGCGTGGCGACCGCCCTGGAACAGCACCGCCTGGCGCTGCCGGTCGGTCTTGTGGCGGGCAAGCTGGGTGGTGATCTTCAGCAAATCGCCCGCCTCGAACGAAACGCCGCGCATGCCGCGCACCCGCGGATCGCCCGGATCGGGGACGCCGTGGCACAGCGCCAGGTAGCGCCGCTCGACGCTATGGGCCTCGAACTGGGCGGCAAGGCCGTGGTGGGCCGCGTCGCTCTTGGCCACGACCAGCAGGCCCGAGGTGTCCTTGTCGATGCGATGAACCACGCCCGGGCGCTTCTCTCCGCCCACGCCCGACAGGCGCCCGTCGAAATGGTGCAGCAAGGCGTTGACCAGAGTGCCCGAGGGGGAACCCGGCGCCGGGTGCACGACCATCCCCGCCGGCTTGTTCAGCACGATCAGGTCGTCGTCCTCGTGCAGGATCTCCAGCGGGATTTCCTCGGCAAGGATATGGCTGTCGATGGCGACGGGAACGGCGATGCGCACCAGATCCCCCTCGGCAACCCGACCCTTTGGGTCGGTGACGGTGATCCCGTTGCAGGCGACACCACCCTCGGCGATCAGCCGGGCCAGGCGCGTGCGGCTCAGGGCCGCCTGCTCTGGCACATCGCGGGAAAGGGCCTTATCAAGACGGGCGGGCGGATCGGCTGCGATCCGGAACTCGACTGTCTCGACCTTCTCGGTAGGGGAACCGTTCATGGATGATGCTCCTCAGCCGGCTGACCTGCCGGCAAATATCAGGTTCCTGCGGGTCCTTGTGACGGCGCTGGCGGTGACGATGATCGCGGGGCTTCTAACCATTGTCGGCCTGCTTGTCATGCGATTCAGTGCAGACACGGAAAAGAGCGCGGCATCTGCCCCCACCGGGCCCGCTGCGGCCGGTCTGCCGGGGCTGGCCGAACTGGCCGCCGGGCTGGACCTGCCGGCCGGCGCGGCGCTTCGGTCGATCTCGGTCGTGGACGATCTTGTCATCGTGGTGACCGAGGACGCGCGCCTGCTGGTTCTGGACCGCACCACCGGCGCCCTGCGCCAGAACGTGGCGCTGGACCCCGCCCAGTAAGCCCGCGAACGACAGAAACCACGCGAAAACAGCGTCTTGTGCCCGCTTTTAGTGGTCGATCCGAAGGATGGTTGGGATGGTACCGCCTCCCCGGCTTGAACGGGGGACCTCCGGATCCACAATCCGGCGCTCTAACCAACTGAGCTAAGGCGGCACTGGCTGTGGCGTTTACCCCCGGCCCGGAAAGTTTGCAAGAGCGACCGGCGTTTTTTCCTGCCCCCTTTCGGCTTTCCTTTATCCCCCGATCCCGGCACGCCGGCGCGGCGCTGGCCCGGGGCGTGCGGAACGTGGCCACCAAGGCCCCAAAGCCCCCTATCGGCCCCCGCGGGCCCTATGCTTGGCCTTGTGAATCCGTGCCCGCCCGCTTAACAAGCCTTGGTCATCAGGAGGCCATCATGGGCATCAATTCAGAAAGCGATATCGCGGCCAATCTGCAAATCGGTCCCACCACCGAGGGCATGGTGCGAATCTATGTCGAGGCCGAGGGCGTCGACCTTCCTTTCGACTTCGACCCCGAAGAAGCGCTCGAGATCGCCGAGGAGCTGAAGGCCGCCGCCGAGCAGGCGCGGCACATGACCGCCAAGCCCGCCGGGCGCGGCAAGCCTAAGGGCGGTAAGCGCTGAGCATCCCCGGATCGCGCAGACCCTGCAACCGCAGGGCCGCGTGGCGGGCAAACTTGCGCATCAGCACCTTGCGACGGGCTGCCGGCAGGCGCCGTTCCTCGCCCATGCGCAGGATCTCGGCGTCGTAGCCATCCGCCAGCAGCAGGCCGGTGCCCTCGGGCAGCAACTCGGCGGGAAAGTCGCGATCGACCGCCCAGAAATAGCGATCACACCATTCCAGGTAGCCCTGCCATTTCCGGTCGCCGGTGAAATCCGCGCGGCAGGACTTGCACTCGATCACCCAGATTTCGTCCCGGGGGCCCAGCCCCATCACGTCGACCCGCAGGCCACGGGCGGGGACGAATTCCTCGACGGTGACGAAGTCATGGGCCCGCAGGTGGCGGCAGACGCCGCGCGCCAGCATCTCGCCGGGCCGGTCTCGGGCGGGCACGGGCGAGCGTGGCGCCAAAGGATCGGCGCGCGATGCTTCGGGCTGGGGCGCCTCCGCCGCCACGGGGTCGGGACGGCGGTAAAGGGGTCCCTCCTCCCAGCTGTCATCGCCGCCCGTGGGCTGTCCGCTCTGGCTGTCGTTATCCTGCATGGGCAAGGATATGAACGTTAGGTGAACAAAAATCAAGCGACCCGGGGGGTTGCCGCAAGGGCGGCGGCGGCTTACCTAGGCCCTGTGGCGGGTGCTGTCCTTCCCGTGACGAGGTTAAATTCCGGTGGCCTTAAGCAACTCCGAGGGAGCTGGCTCTGGCAGGATCCTGGTTCTGCTACCTGGTGCCCACCTGTATACACAGGTCCTCGGGAATTCATCACCTCAACGGTCGCGTACGGGCCCGCCACGCAATTCCCCCTTCGACATTTTCAGAACCTCCCCTTCGGGGCCGCGCGCGGCGTGGGCTTTGCCCTCCCCAAAAGCGGCGCACCCCTCCGCCCGCTGGGGCGAAGGGGTGCGCTCTGCTCGAAGGGTTGTGCCGCCGGGCGGCACGGTTTCATGGGGGAATGGCCGGGGCGGCGATGCCGCCCGTCACCACCCGGGCGTCAGCGACGCGCGGGGGCGTAGACCGGGATCGCGGCGCGGGCCGGCAGGGCGCTGCGGCTGCCCGAGGGGCGCCGGTCCATGCGGTCGCGTGCGGAATGGATCAGGAAACGGATGCTGGTGAAGGCGATGGCGTTGAAGAGCAGCAGCATGCCCGCCGCGACCAACCCTTCGTCCGAGCTGGTCACCACCTCCCAGAGGTTTGCCACGTTGAGAACAAGCAGCACCGAGACGAAACCTGCCGCCATCATGAAGCCATAGAGGCCATGGGCCAGCAGTGAGCGATAGAGCTTTGTCATCGAAGTTCCTCACAAGTTGCACCAAAAGGCATAGCGCATCTTGGAGGGATAATCTCCGCCACCAGCCCCGCCCCGCCCCGTTCGGCGAGGTTCTGCCGAACCCCGCGCCCCTTGTTTTGCGGGGCATGGGCGGCTCCGGTCCGGATTTTCCCTACCAGCAAAGGAGATAGCCGAAGGGCACCCGACGCGGCGCGGGAGGCTGCGGCCCCGGCGATTGTGGACAACTGCCCCCGAAGGACAGCCAGCCGGGCCGGGCCGCGCCCCTCGGAAACGAGGGGCGGCGACGCCGCGCCCCGGCCGTGACAGCGGATTTGGGGATGGGGATTCGCGCCGCCCGAAGGGGCGCGCGCGTGGTGGTCAGCGGTGGCTCAGAATGCCTCCGGCCGGGCCTCGCGGGCCATGTGGTCCAGGACGCCGTTGACGAACTGCGCTTCCTTGCCCTCGGGGAAGAAGGCGCGGGCGACATCGACGAACTCGTTGATGACGACCTTGGGGGGGGTGTCACCGGCCGTCAGCTCGGCGCCGGCGGCACGGAAGACGGCACGCAGGGTGGGGTCGATGCGGGCGATGGGCCACTTGGCGACCAGAGCACGGTCTGCCATCTGGTCGATCAGCGCCTGCCGTTCGACCGCGTCGTTGACCAGCCGCCGGAAAAGGACCGGATCGCCCTCGGCCATCTCGTCGCCCTCGTAGGTGGCGCCGAAGCGGTGATCCTCGAACTCGACGGTGACCTTCTCGACCGTGCTGCCCGAGGCCTCCATCTGAAACAGGGCCTGCACGGCGTAAAGCCGCGCGGCCGAGCGCATCTGGCGTTTGCTCTCGCGGGTGTCGCTCATGCGATGTCCGTCCCCTTGTCCTGCCCCGCCATGCGGAAGGGCGCCTGTTGCGTGCCGGTCGTGCCGGATGCCCCGTCTGTCTCGGACCCGCCCGCGGGCCAGCGCCGCGACAGGGCGACCAGGTGCAGGGCCGCCGCGGCCGCGCCGCCGCCCTTGTTCTGGCCTTCCGGGTCGGCGCGAACCTCGGCCTGATTGCGGGTCTCGACCGTCAGGATGCCGTTGCCGATGCAGGCCCCGTCCAGCCCCATGAGGGTCAGGGCGCGGCTGCTGTCGTTGCAGACGGTCTCGTAATGGGTGGTCTCGCCACGGATGACGCAGCCCAGGGCGACAAAACCGTCGAAATTGGCGCCGCGCCGGGCGATGGCGATGGCACCGGGCACTTCCAGCGCGCCGGGCACTTCGACCACCTCGTGGGTGGCGCCGGCCTTGTCCAGCGTGGCGATTGCGCCGGCCAGCAGGTCGTCCGCGATGTCCTTGTAATAGGGCGCCACGACGATCAGCAGCCGCAGCGGCCGGTCAAAGCCGGGCAGCGGCAGCACGTGATGGGTCTCGGTTCCGGCCATCGGTCAGTCCTTCGTTGCAGCGGGATCCAGCGGGATCGGACGGGTGCCTTCGATGGACAGGCCATAGGCATCCAGCCCGACGACGCGGGGTGTCGGTGAATTGGTCAGCAGCACCAGGCGCGACAGACCCAGGTTGGACAGGATCTGCGCGCCCAGCCCGTATTGCCGCAGGGTCTGGGGCGAGGCCGCGCCGTCGGTCGTCAGCTTCAACGTCGTGTCGCGCAGCAGGACCAGCGCGCCGCGCCCCTCCTGGGCGATGATCTCCATCGCGCGACCGAATTCCTGCGACCGGCCCGCCGGGCCGACGCCGATCACATCATGCATGGCGTCCAGCGCGTGCATGCGCACCAGCACGGGATCGTCCCCCGACAGGTCGCCCTTGACCAGGGCGATATGCTCGTCACCGTGGGTCTCGTCGGTGAAGACGCGCATCTGCCACTCGCCGCCGAACTCCGAGGTGACGGTTCGCTCGGTCGAGACCTTGACCAGGTTGTCGTTGCGCCGCCGGTAGGCAATCAGGTCGCTGATGGTGCCGATCTTCAGGTTGTGCAGCTGGGCGAAGGACACCAGATCGGGCAGCCGCGCCATCGAGCCGTCGTCGTTCATGATCTCGCAGATGACGCCCGAGGGGTTCAGCCCGGCCAGACGCGCCACGTCCACCGCGGCTTCGGTGTGGCCCGCGCGGACCAGCACGCCGCCGTCGCGGGCGCGCAGGGGAAAGATGTGGCCGGGGGTGGCGATGTCGGCGGCGGCCTTTGCCGGGTCGATGGCCACGGCGACGGTGCGGGCGCGGTCATAGGCCGAGATGCCCGTCGTCACCCCTTCACGAGCCTCGATCGAGATGGTGAAGGCGGTCTCGTGGCGCGACGAGTTGTAGGAGGCCATCAGCGGCAGGCCCAGGGCGTCGATCCGCTCTCCGGGCAGCGACAGACAGATCAGGCCGCGCCCGTGGGTGGCCATGAAGTTGATCGCCTCGGGCGTCGCCATCTGGGCGGGGATGACCAGGTCGCCCTCATTCTCGCGATCCTCGTGATCGACCAGGATGAACATCCGTCCGTTGCGCGCGTCATCCAGGATCTCTTCGATGGGCGAGATCGCGTCGCTGTAGCTGTCGTGGTCTGACATGGGGCGTGGCTCCGGGCGGTGAACGTCTTGCGGGCGCGGTGGCCTGCATGGGCTGGCGGATCATGGGCCGGCCCGGCGCGCGCCGGTCGGTCCGGGGGGCTGATAGCCCGTCGCGCCGGGGGAATCCAGAGCATGTTGCGCCGCCCGCTCTGCGATGACGCCGCGACGCCCCCGATGACAGGCGGGGCCGCGCCCCCAGCCTTCGACCGGCAGACGCAAGATCCGGGCCCCAAGGGGACCGGAAACCCCCTCCTCAGCCGGCCTCGGCCAGGCGGGCGACGTAGCGGGCCAGCGTGTCGATCTCGAGGTTGATGGCGTCGCCCGCGCGGGCCTCGGACCAGTTGGTCGCGGCCATCGTGTGGGGGATCAGGTTGACGCCGAACCGCTCGCCCTCGACCTCGTTGACGGTCAGCGAGGTGCCGTTCAGTGCGACCGAGCCCTTGGGCGCGATGAACCGGGTCAGGGCGGCGGGCGCGCGGAAGGTCAGCCGCGTGCTGTCCCCCTCGGGGCGCAACTCCTCAAGCGTCGCAGTGCCATCCACGTGGCCCGAGACGATGTGACCGCCCAGCTCGTCGCCGACGCGCAGGGCGCGTTCAAGGTTGATGTGCCGGCCGTCCTGCCAGGCGCCGAGGTTGGTGGCCGAAAGCGTCTCGGCCGAGATGTCCACGTCGAACCAGTTTTCCGGTCCAACGCCCGCCCCATCGACGCGGCCCTTGTCGACCACGGTCAGGCAGACGCCGTCGCAGGCGATCGAGGCGCCGATGTCGATGCCGGCGGCGTCATAGGCCGTGGCGATACGCGCTCGCATGTCGCCGCGCCGCTCGACCGCGATCAGCCTGCCGATATCCGTGACGATCCCCGTGAACATGGCGTGCCTCCTGCCGCGAAACCCTTCCCGCATCTAGCCGCCCTGCCCAGCCAAGACAAGCCGCGCGCGCCGTGGGGCGGTTACGGGGCGCCCCGCCTCGACACTGCGTTCCGCCCGCCGCCGGGCAAACGCGATTGTCCCCAAATCAGCGCGAAAGCGGCCCCCTTCCGCCCCATTGGTGACACGAGCGGGGGGTAATCCCGAAAAAAGATCGTTTCAAATGCGGATTTTCCCGGTTGTCCGGCAGCGACAGGCCGGCATAGTTGAGTAGGTGGTGACATGGTCAAGGCGCTTGGCGTGGGCAAGAAATTCCTTTTTCTCCAGGGACCGCACGGCCCCTTCTTCGATACGCTGGCCGCGATGCTGCGTTCGGCGGGGGCCCAGGTCTGGCGCGTCGGCTTCAACCGCGGCGACGAAGCCTTCTGGTCCGACGGTGCCACCTACATTCCCTTCATCGAGAAACAGCAGGCCTGGCCCAGCGAGATCGGCAAGCTCTACCGTCGTCTCGGGATCACCGACATCGTGCTTTACGGTGACGTGCGCTTCGTCCACGCCGAGGCGATCCGCGCCGCCCAGAAATCCCATATCCGCGTCCACGTCTTCGAAGAGGGCTACCTGCGCCCCTATTGGGTGACCTACGAGCGGGACGGATCGAACGGCAATTCCAAGCTGATGGAAAAATCCGTCGCCGACATGCGCCACGAGCTGGCCGAGCTGGACGCCGACCTGCCCGACGCGCCCGCCCGCTGGGGCGACATGCGCCATCACATCTTCTACGGCGCGCTCTACCACGGCTTCGTCATGCTGAGAAATCGCCGCTATGCCAATTTCCGGCCCCACCGGGACATGACGGTCGACAAGGAATTCCAGCTTTACGCCAAGCGTCTGCTGACCATGCCCTTCCGCTCGGCCGAGCGGGCGCTGGCGACCCGGCGGATCACCCGGGGCGGCTTTCCCTACCACCTGGTTCTGCTCCAGCTTGAGCACGACAGCTCCTTCGTGAAACACAGCCCCTTCAAGTGCATGGAAGAGTTCCTGCGCGTCTGCATCGAGGGGTTTGCCGAGGGCGCACCGCCCCATCACCAGCTGATCTTCAAGGGGCACCCGCTGGAGGATGGCCGCCGTCCGATGCGCGCCACCATTGCCGCCATCGCCCGCGAGTTCGGCGTCGAGGGGCGCGTGCGCTACGTGCCGGGCGGCAAGCTGGCGGCGCTGATGAACCACGCGCGCACCGCCGTCACCGTCAATTCCACCGCCGGCCAGCAGGCCCTGTGGCGCGGCCTGCCGCTGAAGGTCTTCGGCTCGGCGGTCTATGCCAAGCCCGAGTTCGTCTCGGAACAGCCCCTGCCCGAGTTCTTTGCCCGCCCCATGCGGCCCGACAGCCGCGCCTACCGCGACTTCCGTCACTACCTTCTGGAGACCAGCCAGCTTACGGGCGGCTACTATTCGCAGAAGGGGCGGCAGGAGCTGCTGCGCCAGGTCGCGGACCTGATCCTGGCCAAGCAGGATCCCTACGACTCGCTCAAACTGGGCAACGCGGCACCCCGGCAACACTTGCGCCTGGTGAACTGAGCCGCCGCCGGGACACTGGCTTTTTCATGCATGCTTCCGTAATGTCGCAAAAAAAGCACGGGCAGAGCAGCAGAATGAGGGCAGTTCCCATGAAATTCATGGCATCGAACGGAGCGCGCGTCGCCGCGCTCCTGGCGGGCGTCGCGGTTGTCTCCTCCTGCGGCCTGCCGCGATCGGGCCCGACCAAGAGCGAGATTTTCGCCGGATCGGTGATGCGCCAGGGCGATGCCTTTATCGTCTCCGTGAACCCCCGGGTCACCCGCGCCACCGCCGTCACCCCGGCGCTTGGCTTCTCCAGCGCCTTCCGCAACGCCGGCGTCATCGGTTCCGACATCATCCGCCCGGGCGACAGCCTGGGCCTGACCATCTACGAGAACGTCGAGGACGGGCTGCTGGCCAAGGGCGGCCTGTCGCAGCTGGACGAGGTCCAGGTCGACGGCGCGGGCTTCATCTTCGTGCCCTACGCCGGGCGCATCCGTGCCGCCGGCAACACCCCCGAGGCCCTTCGCGGCGTCATCACCCGCAAGCTGGACACCCAGACACCCGATCCCCAGGTGATCGTGCGGCGTCTGGCCGGCAACGGCGCGACCATCTCCATCGTCGGCGGTGTCGGCGGCCAGGGCGTCTACCCGATCGAGCGTCCGACCCGGACCCTTCTGTCGATGCTGGCCCAGGCCGGCGGCATTTCCAGCGACCCCGAGGTGACCCGCGTCACCCTGATCCGCGGCAGCCGCCGTGAGACCGTATGGCTCTCCGACCTCTACACCAATCCCGCCCTCGATATCGCGCTGCGGGCCAATGACCGCATCATCGTCGACGAGGACACCCGCGCCTTCACCGCGCTGGGCGCGACCGGCACCCAGAGCCGCCTGAACTTCCCCACCCCCAATATCTCCGCGCTCGAGGCGATCGCCCAGGTCGGCGGCCTATCGTCCTCGCTGGCCGATCCCACCGGCGTCTTCGTTTTCCGCAACGAGCCGGCCGAGATCGCCAACAACGTGCTGGGCCGCACCGACCTGCAAGGCACCCAGCGCTTCGTCTACGTGCTGGACCTGACCGAGCCCAACGGCATGTTCGAGGCCCGCGATTTTGCTATCCGCGACGGCGACACGGTCTACGTGACCGAAGCGCCCTTCGTGCAGTGGAACAAGACCATCTCCTCGCTGACGGGCACGCTCAACCAGGCCAACAACCTGGCGGGCATCGCCCAGTAACGGGCGCAGCCCCGTGCCCCCGGCAAGCCAGACACCCGATCCCGGCCCTGCCGGGGACGGCAATGCCGGCCCGGGGGCGCGCCGCCTTTTCGTCTATTCCGCCGGTTTCCTGCGCCAGCCCCGCCTGCGCCGCATCCTGTCGCTTGCCGGCTGGCAGATCACGCCCGCGGTGCCGCCCTTCAAAGGCTCTCCCTTCCCCCTGCCGGGCCCCGACGACGCGATCGGTGTCTGGGGGCATTCGCCCTACGCCGCGCGGGGCGAGCGGGCGGCGCGGTTGACCGGCGCGCCCTTGGTGCGGATCGAGGATGCCTTCATCCGTTCCCTCCACCCCGGCCGCAGCGGAGAGCCGCCCCTGGGCCTGGTGATCGACCGGCGCGGCCTCTACCTCGACGCGGGCCGGACCAGCGATCTTGAGCACCTGCTGCGCGAGACCCCGTTCGACGACGCGGCCCTGCTTGGACGCGCCCGCGACGGGATCGAGAGGCTTCAGGCCGCCGAGGTCAGCAAGTACAGCGCCTACGACCCCCACCACCCGCTTCCCCGGCCCGGATACGTTCTGGTAATCGACCAGACCCGCGACGACGCCTCGATCCGGCTGGGCGGGGCAAACGCCAGCCATTTCCGCGAAATGCTCTTCACCGCCCGGGACGAGCATCCGGGCGCGCGCATCGTCATCAAGACCCACCCCGAGACCGCTGCCGGCCACCGCCCCGGCCATTTCGGCCCCGAGGATGTCGATAACAGCACCACCCTGCTCTCCGACCCGGTCTCGCCCTGGCTTTTGCTGCGCGGCGCGGTGGCGGTCTATGTCGTCACGTCGCAGATGGGGTTCGAGGCGATCATGGCCGGCCACCGCCCCCACGTCTTCGGACAGCCCTTCTATGCCGGTTGGGGCCTGACCCAGGACCTGCTGCCCCAGCAGCGGCGCGGCCGCACCCTGACCCGCGCCCAGCTTTTCGCGGGGGCGATGCTGCTCTATCCCACCTGGTACGATCCCCACCGCGACCGGCTGTGCGAGTTCGAAACGAGCCTTGCCGCGATGGAGGCCGCCGCCCGCGCCTGGCGCCAGGACCGCTTCGGCCATGTCGCCGGCGGCATGCGCCTGTGGAAACGCCGCCCCCTGCAACGCATATTCGGCCAGTACCGGCGCCTGCGCTTTGCCGAGGGTCCCGCCCTTGTGCGCACGGCCCGCCGCGAGGGGCGCCCGGCCATGGTCTGGGCCGGCAAGGCCACGCCCGAGCTGACGGAGGCCGCCCGCGCGTCCAAGGTCCCGCTGGTGCGGGTGGAGGACGGGTTCCTGCGGTCGCGCGGTCTGGGGGCCGAACTGGTGCCGCCGCTGTCGCTGGTGCTGGACGATCTTGGCATCTACTACGATCCCTCAGGGCCCAGCCGGCTTGAGACGCTGATCCGCGACGCCGCCAGCCTGAGCGACGCGCGCCGCAACCGCGCCCGCGCCCTGCATGACCGGATCCTGCGGGCCGGACTGACGAAATACAACCTTGGCCCCGGGCCGGACCGGGCCGCCTCCGCCGGGCGTCCCCACGCGCCCCGCATCCTGGTGCCGGGACAGGTGGAGGATGACGCCTCGATCCTGACGGGGGCCGGGACGGTGCGCACCAACCTCGACCTTCTGCGCGCCACGCGACAGGCCAATCCCGGGGCACTGATCCTCTACAAGCCCCACCCCGATGTCGCGGGCGGCCTGCGGATGGGCCACGTGGCCCCCGACGAGGTGCTGCGCCACGCCGACGAGCTTGTCGAGGGGGTCGATGCCGCCGCCCTTCTGACCGAGGGGACCGAGGTCTGGACCATGACATCCCTGCTGGGGTTCGAGGCGCTGTTGCGGGGCCTGCGGGTCACCTGCCTCGGCACGCCCTTCTACGCGGGCTGGGGCCTGACGCGGGATCTGGGCCCCGTGCCCGACCGCCGCCGGCGCGAAGTCTCGCTGGAAGGGCTGATCCACGCGGCCCTGATCGATTATCCGCGCTATTTCGATCCGGTGACCGGCACGGCCTGCCCGCCCGAGGTTGCGGTCGACCGGCTGGCCGGCGGCAATTTGCCCCGGCCCGGCCCGCTGAACCGGCTGACCGCCAAGGCGCAGGGGGCGCTATCCTCCTACGCCTGGCTGTGGCGCTAGGACCTCGTCTGCTGGGCTATTTGCTGCGCAAGCCGTCGGGGCGTTCCCAGGTGGCGTGAACGTCGCCCCCGACCTGCTCCAACCGTCGCAAGCGGAAGCGGGGCGCGTCGGACAGGCGTTCCAACCCCAACTCGCCCAAGGCGGGGCGCCCCTCGGCGCCGATGGCGATACCTGCGCCAAAGCCGTGCAGCTCGTCGACCAGGCCGGCCCGTAGAAGGCTGCCGGCAAACTGTCCGCCCCCCTCGCAGAAGACGCGGGTCAGGCCCCGCGCCCCGAGGGCACGCATAAGCCCCGCAAGCTCAAGCCGTCCACCCGTCTCGGGCACGGCGACGCAGACCGCGCCGCGATCGGTAAATGCCTTGATACGCGCCTTGTCTGCGCGGGGGCCGTGGCACAGCCACAGGGGCACCTGGCGGGCCGAGGCCGCAAGCGCCCCCTCGGGCGGCAGGTCCAGCAGGGCGGAGGCCACAACCCGCACGGGCTGCGCCACCTCGCCCAGGCCGCGCACGGTCAGAAGTGGGTCGTCGTCGCGCGCCGTTCCGCCGCCCACCAGCACCGCATCATGGGACAGGCGCAGGGCATGCACCCGGCGGCGCGCCTCGGGCCCGGTGATCCACTGGCTCTCGCCCCCCGCCGTCGCGATCCGCCCGTCGAGAGAGCTTGCCAGCTTCAGGGTGACCATGGGCCGGCCCAACAGCACGCGGGTCAGGAAACCGCGCTGCTGGCGGTGGGCCTCCTCGGCCATGATACCGGTCGCAACCGCGATCCCGGCGGCCCGCAGCCCGGCAATGCCGCGCCCCGCGACCCGCGGATCCGGGTCGCCGATGGCGATGTTGACCCGCGCCACGCCCGCCGCCTTCAGCGCATCGGCGCAGGGGGGCGTTTTGCCATGATGGGCACAGGGTTCAAGGGTGACATGGGCGGTGGCACCCCGGGCCGCGTCCCCGGCCTGGTCCAGCGCCATGCGCTCTGCATGAGGACGGCCCCCGGGCTGGGTCCAGCCCCGGCCCAGCACCCTGCCCTCCTGTTCGATGACACAGCCGACGGCGGGGTTGGGCCAGACATTGCCCAGCCCCCGCGCGGCCAGCGACAGGGCCATTCGCATCCAGCGAATGTCCGCATCCGTCGGCGCGGAGGGGGGGTGCGGCTTGCGCGGGGCGGCGCCCATCTGCGCCATGGGCTCAGCCCTCTGGCGTGCTGGGCGGGCGCAGCTCGGCGACGAAATCCTCGAAATCGTCGGCCGCCTGGAAGTTCTTGTAGACGCTGGCGAAGCGGACGTAGGCGACTGTGTCGATGCGGGCCAGGGCCTCCATCACGATCTCGCCGATCAGCTTGGAGCTGATGTCGGTATCGCCCATGCTCTCAAGCCGCCGCACGATCCCCGAGATCATCTGATCCATGCGCTCGGGCTCGACGGGGCGTTTCTGAAGGGCGATGCGGATCGAACGCTCCAGCTTGTCGCGGTCGAAATTCTCGCGCTTGCCATTGGTCTTGATGACCACCAGGTCGCGTAGCTGAACACGCTCGTAGGTGGTGAACCTGCCGCTGCAGGCCGGGCAGAAGCGGCGGCGGCGGATAGCGACATGATCCTCGGCGGGCCGGGAATCTTTGACCTGCGTATCTACATTTCCGCAAAACGGACAGCGCATCGGACCGCCTCCTTGATCTTCGGGCTCGGGTGCCCACAGGCACTATAGGAAACCCGCGACGGCTTGGGTAGTGCCCATTTCCGCCCACAACATCCTGTTGTCGCTGAGAAACACCCACCCGCCAAAGGGGCCCGGCGGAACAGCCGGGCCGGCCTTCGTGTTGGCCCTGCGAACACCTTCCCAACCAAGGACAGCGATCATGGCAAAGACCCTCTTCATTACCGGGGCCTCGACGGGCATCGGCGCGGAAACCGCACGGGTCGCCGTGGACCACGGTTGGAACGTGGCGCTCTTCGCCCGCTCGGCCGAAACGCTGGAGGAGGTCGCGGGCGACCTGGGCCGCGCTGCCATGTCCCTGCCCGGCGATGTCACCGACCCCGAGGCCCTCGTGACGGCGATGGAACGCGCCGCCGGGCATTTCGGCTCGCTCGACGCGGTCTTCGCCAATGCGGGGACCGGCCTTTCCACCCCCGGGACCGAGGCCGGCGCGATCGACGAGTGGCGCGCCATGGTCGACGTGAACATCATGGGGCTTCTCTACACCGCACGGGCGGCCCTGCCCCACCTGCGCAAAAGCCGGGGGCATTTGGTGCTGACCGGATCGGCGGCCGGGCGGCGGCACATCAAGGGCTCGATCTACGGGGCGACCAAGTGGTTCGTGCACGGCTATGCCGGCAACATGGCCGAGGAAATGCGCGACTGGGGCGGGCGCTGCACCGTCGTCGCGCCGGGGATGGTCGACACCCCCTTCTTCGATGACGGCGCCCCCGACAAGCTTCAGCCGCGCGACGTGGCCGACGCCGTGCTGCACGCGCTGAACGCGGATCCGCGCAATTGCGTGCGCGAGATCTACCTTATGCCCCAGAACTGAGCGGGCGAGCCGTGCAGGATGGCCGGGCGGATTATCCGAGCAGGCTCAGCGCGACCTCGCGCCGATGGGGGGCGCGGCGGTGCTCGAAAAGGTAGATCCCCTGCCAGGTGCCCAGCCGCATCCGCCCCGCCTGCACCGGGATCTGCAGGCTGACCGGCATCATCGCCGCCTTGATATGGGCGGGCATGTCGTCGGGGCCTTCCGACGTGTGGCGCAGATAGGACATCGCCGGATCGTCCGAGGGCGGCACCAGCCGGTCGAAGAATGCCCGTAGATCGCGCTGCACGTCCGGGTCTGCGTTTTCCTGTATCAGCAGCGAGCAGGACGTATGCCGCACGAAGAGCGTCAGCAGGCCGTCACCGGCGCCCTGCCCGTTCAGCCAATGCGCCACCTGATCGGTAAACTCGTAAAGCCCGCTGCCATTCGTGGATAGGGTGATCGTGCCCTGCATTGCTTGCCTCTTGCTTGTCCGGACGGTCCGGCGTTTGACCGCAGCCTATCGTCGGCAGCGGCCCGCGCCAAAACGAAAAAGGGCGCCCCGACCGGAGCGCCCCTTCACCGTTCTCGAATAACCCTACTGGTCCAGGAAGGACCGAAGCTTGCGCGACCGGCTGGGGTGCTTGAGCTTGCGCAGCGCCTTCGCCTCGATCTGACGGATCCGTTCGCGGGTGACGCTGAACTGCTGACCAACCTCTTCGAGGGTGTGGTCAGTGTTCATGCCGATGCCGAAACGCATGCGCAGCACACGTTCCTCGCGCGGGGTGAGGCTGGCGAGGACGCGGGTCGTGGTTTCCTTCAGGTTTTCCTGAATGGCGCTGTCCAGCGGCAGGATCGCGTTCTTGTCCTCGATGAAATCGCCAAGCTGGCTGTCTTCCTCGTCGCCGATGGGCGTCTCGAGGCTGATCGGCTCCTTGGCGATCTTCATCACCTTGCGAACCTTCTCCAGCGGCATTTGCAGCTTTTCGGCCAGTTCCTCAGGCGTGGGTTCGCGGCCGATCTCGTGCAGCATCTGGCGACCCGTGCGGACCAGCTTGTTGATCGTCTCGATCATGTGGACCGGGATGCGGATGGTGCGGGCCTGATCGGCAATCGAACGGGTGATCGCCTGGCGGATCCACCAGGTCGCGTAGGTCGAGAACTTGTAGCCTCGGCGATACTCGAACTTGTCGACGGCCTTCATCAGGCCGATGTTGCCTTCCTGAATAAGATCAAGGAACTGCAACCCGCGGTTGGTGTATTTCTTGGCGATCGAGATCACGAGGCGCAGGTTAGCCTCGACCATTTCCTTCTTGGCCTGACGGGCCTCTTTCTCGCCCTTCTGGACCTGCTGGACGATGCGGCGGAATTCGCTGATGTCGAGGCCGACATACTGGCCAACCTGAGCCATCTCGCCGCGCAGTTCCTCGATCTTGTCGCGCGACCGCTCAAGGAAGGCGGACCAGCCTCGGCCGGGCTTGGCGGCGATCTGGTCAAGCCAGGTCGGGTCAAGCTCGTGGTCGCGGTAGGTGTCGATGAATTCGCGCCGGTTGATGCGGGCCTGGTCGGCCAGCTTCACCATGTTCGAGTCGATCGCCATGATCCGGCGGTTGATGCCGTAAAGCTGGTCGATCAGCGCCTCGATACGGTTGTTGTGCAGGTGAAGCTCGTTCACCAGCTCGACGATCTCGCCGCGCAGGGACTGGTAGGCCTCTTCCTCGCCGGCCGAGAAGCTTTCGTCCTCGTTCAGCGTGGCCGAGATGCGCACATCCTGCATGTCCGACAGGCGGGCATAGTCGGCGGCGATACGGTCCAGCGTCTCAAGCACACGGGGCTTCAGCGCGGCTTCCATGGCGGCAAGCGACATGTTCGCCTGCTCGTCCTCGTCGTCATCGTCGTCGGTCGAGCGGATGGGATTGCCGTCGGCATCAAGCTCGGGCTCGGCGCTTTTCTTCTCGGGCTTGGGGGTGGTGGTCGTCGCGGCGCCCACGTCGAGGCCAGCGACGACATTCTCCTCGCCCGCCTCGCCATCCTCGCCCATCGAGCGGCCGAAGGTCGTCTCGAGGTCGATCACGTCGCGCAGCAGGATATCCTCGGACAGAAGTTCGTCCCGCCAGATGGTGATGGCCTGGAAGGTCAGCGGGCTTTTGCACAGGCCCGCGATCATGGTGTTGCGCCCGGCCTCGATCCGCTTGGCGATGGCGATCTCGCCCTCACGGCTCAGCAGCTCGACCGAGCCCATCTCGCGCAGGTACATCCGCACCGGGTCGTCGGTCCGGTCCAGCGTCTCGGAGCTGGTGGTCGCGACGGTGATTTCCTTGCTGTCCGAGGTGGTCGTAAGCTCGGTCGACTTCTGCTCGCCGTCCTCTGCCTCATCATCCTCGATGATGTTGATGCCCATCTCGGAGAGCATCGACATCACATCCTCGATCTGCTCCGAGGACACCTGTTCGGGGGGCAGCACCTGGTTGAGCTGATCATAGGTGATGTAACCCCGGGCCCGCGCCTCGGAGATCATTTTCTTGACGGCGGCCTGGCTCATGTCCAGCATCGCCTCGTTGTCCTGATCGTCCTGCTTCCGGTCTTCGGTGTCCTTGGCAGCCATGCAGCTCTCCTACAGCGGGGGTGATTCGGTCGCGCGTGCTTTTGCGAATCATTAAACGCGAATCAATGATTCGCACACCCGTTTACCTTGTTTTCTTTACCCAAACCTCACCGTCGATGAGGTCTTGCAGCATCTTCGACAGGGCGTCGCGATCTTCGCCCATATCAGGACTGTCGTCCACGCCCCATCTTTCGGCCCTGTCGCGGGCCTCGGCGGCCTGTCCGAGGCGCCATGTCAGCCCCTCGTCGGCCAGCCCCTCGAGGTCCTGCGACGCCTCGTCTATCTCCCTTTGCACCCCCCGGCGCGAGGCCAGTTTCGACAGTTCCTGGCGCACGGTCTGCGCCGCGAGCTCGGCGTCGTCCCGGTGCCTGAACGGGGGGGAGATCTGGACATGGCTCAGGGCGAACAGCTTTTCAAGGGCGCCGCCGGCGTCGGTGGCGATCCGCTCGGGCAGCTCGGCAAGATCGCCGGCAAAGCCGTGACGCAGCAGCGCCGCGCGCACGGGCTCGTGGGCGGGGGCCAGTTCCAGCGTTTCCAGCTCGGCCTCGAAATCGCGCAGGATGGCGGGATGCACGACCAGCGCGGCCAGGATCACCGCCTCGCGAAGGTGCTCCTCGACCCCCGGCTCGGCCATGGCGAGAAGCGATCGGCGGGTGGAATCAAGGGGCTGGGCAGGCGCGTCGCCCCAGCCCCGGCGGTTGCCGCCCCGGTCCTTGCGGCCCTTGCCGAAGCCACCTCCGCGCCCCCCGCCCTGGCCCAAACCCTGGCCCGATCCATAGCCCGTCCCACGGCCCGAGCCGCGGTTGGGATCGCGGTCGGCCTCGCGCCCCGTCTCCCGTCCGTAGTCCTGCCCCTGCCCCATGTCCCGGTCAGGGTAGCCCCCGCCATCGCGCGGATCGTCATAGGGGCCCCGGTCATCGGGTTCGTAGCCGGGCCCGGCGCCTGCATAGGGGTCGGGATATGGGCCCGGATCGTAGGGGGGTGCGCTGTCGTAGCGCATGTCCTGCCCGCCCCGGCCCGCGCCGTCGGGCCCCACGAGGTCGCCGCCCAATTCACCACCCAGGCCGCTTTCGGGGCCGGTGCCGAAAAGATCCCAGCGCAGGCGCTTGATCTCGTCGGCGTAATGGCCGCGGATCGAGCGGTCGCGGATCCGGCGCAGGATGTCGCGCAGGGACTTGTCGAGAGCGGCCTTGCGCTCGGGGCTGTCGAAGACGCGGCCCTCGGTCTCGCGCTGCCAGAGCAGGCGCACCATGGGCACCGCGCCATCGACCACGCGCTGCATGGCCTGCGCCCCCTCGGCACGGATCAGATCGTCAGGGTCCTTGCCCTCGGGCAGGATGGCAAAGCGCAGGGATTGGCCAGCCTCCTGCAGGGGCAGCGCCAGGTCGATCAGTCGTTGGGCCGCGCGCAGGCCGGCGGCATCGCCGTCGAGGGCGATCACCGGCTCGGGCGAGATCTGCCACAGCATCCGAAGCTGGTTCTCGGTGATCGCGGTGCCCAGGGGGGCGACGGTGGCCTCGAACCCGGCCTGAACAAGGGCAATCACGTCCATATAGCCCTCGGCCACGATCAGGGTGCCACGCTTTCCGGCGGCCTCCCGGGCAGGGCCGAGGTTGTAGAGGCTGCGCCCCTTGTCGAAAAGCTCGGTCTCGGGGGAGTTGAGATACTTGGCGCGGGCATTGGCGCTCATGGCGCGCCCGCCCAGCGCGATGGTCCGCCCGCGCCCGTCGCGGATGGGGAAGATGATGCGCCCGCGGAAGCGGTCGTAGGGGGCGCCACCATCGTCGGGCCGCGCCGCGAGGCCCGCGTCGACGATCATGTCGGGCGCCACCCCCGCTCCGGTCAGGTGCGACCAGAGCGCCTGGCGCGCGTCGGGGGCGTAGCCGATGGCAAAGCGCTTGCGCGCCCCCTCGTCGAGGCCGCGCCCATCAAGATATTGCCGCGCCGCCCCTCCCGCCGCGGTGCCAAGCTGCATCGTGAAGAAGCGCACCGCCTGTTCCATGACCTCGGCCAGAGCCGAGCGCCGGTCGGTACGGGCCTGGGCACGCGGGTCGCTTTGGGGAACCGGCAGGCCGGCTTCCTGCGCCAGGATGCGGATCGCCTCCATGAAGCCCACGTTCTCGGTCTCGCGCACGAAGGAGATGGCGTCGCCCTTGGCCTGGCAGCCGAAGCAGTAATAGAAGCCCTTGCGATCATCGACGTGGAACGAGGCGCTCTTTTCCTGGTGGAAGGGACAGGGCGCCCAGAAATCGCCCTTGCCCTGGTTCGACTTGCGCGGGTCCCACATGACCTTGCGCCCGACGACCTGGGAGAGGCTGAGCCGCGTGCGCAGCTCGTCGATGAAACCGGGGGGCAGACTCATGGCATCCATATTGATCCGGGCGGCGCCAGAGTCCAGCCGGCAGAGTTGCACCGGCTGGCCGGGGCGCGGCGATATCCCGCCGGGGCGCGGGGTGCGGGCGGGGACGCCTCCGGCGGGGATATTTTTGCGACAATGAAGGGGAGCGAGCCCCCTTTCGGGCGGGTGGACGGGTTCAGAGACCCTTGGCGTGGTAGCTGCGGGCAACCCGCTCGATGGCGACCAGGTAGGCGGCGGTGCGCAGGTCGTGGACATCGGCGCGGCCATGCCAGACCGCCCGCATGGACTGGTAGGCCGTGCGCATCGTGTCGTCGAGGCCCGAGCGCACCAGCTCCAGCTCATCGGCGCCACGCAGGTATTTCTGCTTGAAGTCCGGGGTCATCGACCAGGCGTCGCCCATGTAGCGGTCGAGCCGCTCGAGCTCGTTCATCAGGAGCTGGTGGCGGGCCTCCTCCTGGCGGCGCTGCATGCGGCCGAAGCGGATGTGCGAGAGGTTCTTGACCCATTCGAAATAGGAAACGGTGACGCCGCCGGCGTTGGCGTACATGTCCGGGATGATGACGCAGCCTTTCTTGCGCAGCACCTCGTCGGCGCCGGCGGTGATCGGACCGTTGGCGGCCTCGATGATGAGGGGGGCCTGCACGCGGCCCGCGTTACCCAGGTTGATCACCCCTTCGAGGGCGGCGGGGATGAGGATGTCGCATTCCTCCTCGAGCAGGAGGTTGGGATCCTCGACCAGCTCGCCCACCGGGCAGCCGCGCACGGTGCCGTGGTTCTGCATCCAGTCATGGACCGCCTGCACGTCCAGCCCCTCGGGGTCGAAAAGACCGCCGTCGCGCTCGGCGATGCCGGTGATGCGGGCGCCGTCTTCCTGGCTGAGGAAGAGAGCGGCGTGGTAGCCCACGTTGCCCAAGCCCTGGACCACGATGCGCTTGCCATCGAGGCTGCCGGAGAGGCCGGCGGCGGCGATATCCTCGGGGTGGCGGAAGAATTCCTGCAAGGCGTATTGCACGCCGCGGCCCGTGGCCTCGACCCGGCCCTGGATGCCGCCGGCGTGGATCGGCTTGCCGGTCACACAGGCGCGGGCGTTGATGTCGGTGGTGTTCATGCGGGCGTATTGGTCGGCGATCCAGGCCATCTCACGCTCTCCGGTGCCCATGTCGGGCGCGGGGACGTTCTGGCTGGGGTGGATCAGGTCGCGCTTGGCCAGCTCATAGGCGAAGCGGCGGGTGATCCGCTCCAGTTCGTCCTCTTCATAGTCGCGCGGATCGATGCAGAGCCCGCCCTTCGAGCCGCCGAAGGGCGCTTCGACCAGGGCGCATTTGTAGGTCATCAGCGCGGCCAGCGCCTCGACCTCGTTCTGGTTTACGGCCGGCGAGTAGCGGATGCCGCCCTTGACGGGCTCCATATGCTCGGAATGGACCGAGCGGTAGCCGGTGAAGGTGTGGACATGGCCGCGCAGGCGGACGCCGAAGCGCACGGTATAGGTGGCGTTGCAGACGCGGATCTTCTCTTCCATGCCCCGGGGCAGGTCCATCAGCGCCACGGCGCGGTTGAACATGAGGTCGACGGAATCGCGGAAACTCGGCTCGGACTGAATGCTCATGGCACCCCCTGAATTCTGAGGTCGAAACGGGCGCCCCCGGGGCGCGCCCGTTTTCAACCTAGGGGTCGGGGCCGAGTCGCACACCCCCGAAATGCGCAAGCGCCTGATTGTCGCCTACTTGTCGTCGTCGGCGTCGGGCTTGAGTTCGTCCAGGAAGGTGAAGCGGCGGGTGCCCAGCCGCTCGGCCACGCGCATGGAGAGCATGTCGGCCATGGCCTTGGTCTGGGGCACGGGCGTCACGCCGCCGACGCCGACGCGGCGGCCGATGCGCCACCACAGGCCCGGCGCCCAGGCCAGGCCGTGGCGCCCGTCGATCAGCAGCACGAAGCCGTTGGAGGGCTTGAAGGCGAAGGTGCCGCGTTCGACCTTGGTGATCTCGTCCATCCGGCAGAGCAGCCGGCCGGTGCTGTCTTCCAGCCGGTCGGGCCAGAGCAGCAGGCTGAGCGCGCTGGACCGGCGGAAGCGTTCGGCCTGGATCAGCACCAGCAGGCCGGTGCCCAGCAGGAAGACCTGCCAGCCCAGCGCCTCGGGCGGGCGGGCCATGGCGAGGTAGAGCAGCAGCCCCCCCAACCCCAGCAGCACGATAAGGGCAATGACCCGGCGCGGGCCCGAGGTGGTGATGATGTAATCCGGCTCTTGCATGGTGTCCCCTTCGGCTGCGCCCCGCCAATAACCGGCCCCGGCCGGGGCCACAAGCCGCCAGGGGCGCGCGCCCGCTCTGTGCCCTGCTGCACAGCCCCCCTGCGCCCCTGCGCCGGGGCCGGCGTTGTGCGCGACGCTTGGCGGGCATATTTCAATGTCAGGATGCGATGGGCTGACCGCAAGGCGGGCCATCACGAGACAGGAGAAAGCCCATGTCCATCAGACCCGTCACCGCGCTCAGCAAGGCCCAGCCCACGCTCGAGGGGGCCGGCGTGCACCTGCACCGCGCCTTCGGCTTCCACGAGCCCGAGGCGCTGGACCCGTTTCTGCTGTTCGACGATTTCCGCAACGAGCGGCCCGAGCATTTCCAGCGCGGCTTTCCCTGGCATCCCCACCGCGGGATCGAGACCATCACCTATGTTCTGAACGGCAGCGTCGAGCATGGCGACTCGCTGGGCAACAGCGGCACCCTGGGGGCGGGCGACGTGCAATGGATGACCGCGGGATCGGGCATCCTGCACCAGGAGATGCCCAAGGGGAACGCGCGCGGGCAGATGCACGGGTTCCAGCTTTGGGCCAACCTGCCTTCGTCGCTGAAGATGACCGCGCCGCGCTATCAGGACGTGGGCGGCGGCGACATCCCCGAGGTGATCGACGATGACGGCACCCGGGTGAAGGTGATTGTGGGCGAATTCTGGGGCAAGCGCGGCCCGGTCGACGGCATCGCCGCCGATCCCCAATACCTGGATATCTACGTACCCCCCGGGGTCACCAAGACCTTTCCGGTCGACACCTACCGCCGTGCCTTTGCCTATGTGTTCGAGGGGGCCGGCCGGTTCGCCGATGCCAGCCAGCCGGGCGGCGTCCTGCTGGAAAAGGAAGTGATGGGCCAGGAGGTCAACATCCGCGACCTCTCGGGCGACCGCACCCTGGTGCGTTTCGGCACCGGCGACGAGGTCACGGTCCAGGCCGGGCCCGAGGGCATCCGCTTTCTGCTGGTTTCGGGTGCCCCCATCCAGGAGCCGATCGCCTGGCACGGGCCCATCGTGATGAACACCCAGGCCGAGATCCGGCAGGCGATGAGCGACCTGCGCAACGACCGCTTCATCCAGCCGGCGCACTGACCGCCCGGGACGATCCGCGCTTTGGCCGGGGCGGTGCGCCCGCCCCGGCCTTCTCCCGCCCGGTCCTCACCGGGGTCCCGGGTCAGGAGCCGCCGGTCACCGTCAGCCCCAGCACCCGCCAGATCTGCATGCCGCCCCGGTAGTAGTGGATGCGGTCGACCGGGTAGCCCTGTTCGACCATGTGGCGGATGGCCGTCGGGGACTGGCCACACCAGATGCCATTGCAGAAAAGCGCCACGCGCTTGGCCTCCTCGCAATTCCAGCCGTCGAAATCGGCCTCGCAGCCCAGCTTGTCCAGCTGATCCAGGATCTGGTCATAGGGGATGTTGATGGCCCCGGGGATGGTGCCGCCCTGAAACCAGTCGACGGTCCGGCTGTCGATCACCACGGCCTCCGGGTCCTGCAGCATCTCGATCAGCTCCAGTTCGCCGATCGTGGTGACCCCCTCGGCCGGGGTCACGGGCTGGATGCAGAAATCGGGACAGGGGCGCGAGGTGCGGGCCCAGTCGCCGGTGATCTTGTGATCGGTATCCTGGATGCGGCGGATCTCGACCGGGCCGTCGGCGGTCTCGACCGTGACGGTGGGCATATCCTTGGTGATGCCGACCTGGATCCCGGCGTCGGGCTTCGGCGCGGCAGCGGCACCGGCGTCTGTCTGGGCCTGGCCGGCGCCGGCCAGAAGGGTCAGGGCGATGGTCAGGGCGATCCTATTCATTGCAACCTCCTATGCTGGCGGGACTTTGGGGCAGATGGCCGTCGCCGCCCGCGCGCGCCGGCCCGTCCCCCCAAAGATAGCGTTGAAAGATCATCCGGCGAGGGTATCGCTTGGCCAACCACCGGCCCCTATTCGGCGCCGACGGCCTTCAGGACAAGATCGCGATAGATCGCCTCGACCCCCTCGCGATCCAGGCGGCCGCCCTCGCGGAACCAGGTGTTGACCCCAGTCAGCATCGCGATCAGGGCCATGGTGGTCAGCTTGACGTCGCGGATGCGGAACTCTCCGGCCAGCTCGCCCGCGCACAGGATCTCCTCAAGCCGCGCCTCGTAGCGGCGGCGCATCGCCTCGATCACGGCGAAGTTCTCGGGCGTCAGGTTGCGCAGCTCCATGTAGGCGATGAATACGAGATCGGGCCGGTCGAGGTGAAAGCGGATGTGAAAGCGGGCGAAAGCCTCCAGCCGGGCGCGCGGGTCCTGATCCGGGGCTGCGGCCGGCAGCTTCTCCAGCAACTCCTGCATGTGATCGTGCATCAGACTGAACAGAAGCGTCTGCTTGTCGGGCGTGTAGAGATAGAGCGCGCCGGCGCCCAGCCCCACCTCGCCCGCGATCTGGCGCATGGAGACGGCGGCATAGCCGTGGCGCGCGAAAAGCCGCAGCGCGGCGGCCCTGACCCGGGGGCCGGTGATGTCGGAGTGGGAGCCCTGTCTTCGTGCCATCGCGAAAGGCTATCTGAACAGGTGTTCAGTTCCAAGTCGGGAATGGGGCCACCCCGCGCCGCGCCCGCTTGTGTCGGCCCGCGCCGGTGCTATGTTCCGCACATGCCGGCCCACCGCCCCCATTCCTTACCGCGCCCGACCCTGGCGCTGCTCCTCGCCCTGCCCCTGCTGGCGGCGGGATGCGACGCGCCGCCGGACCTGCGCGGGCAAGCCTCGCCCGCGGCCCGGGCCGCCCCCTATCCTGACCTGATCCCCATCGACGCGCTGCTGGCCGAGGCCGCGCGAGGGCGCCTCGACGCCGCCGAGGTTGCCCGGTTCGAGGCCGAGATCGGCCGCCTTCAGCGCAAGGCCGACATCCTGCGCCGCCAGATGGTGCTGACCCGGGCCGAACGTGACCGCCTGCGCCAGCGCGCGGCGCGGCTGCAACCGGCCAGCATCGAGGCCGCCCGCGTCGACGCCCGCATCGACGCCCTGCGCCGGCGGGCCGATGACCTGCGCCGCCAGATGCTGATGAACGACGAGGAACGCGCACGCCTGCGTGCCGCGATCGAACGGGCGGGTCAGGCCTGAGGCCACGACAAGGCCGGGCAAACCAGCCCCTCGCATCGCGCAAATTCCATCCGCATTTCCGCCCCGATCCATCCCCCCGGCCCCGTCGGCCGTGGCGGCCGGATGCCCCACCCCTGCACCGGCGGCATGCCCCGCCCCCCGAGGCGATTGCGCCGGGACGGCAGAGCCGCTAACAGGGCGCCACCCGAATACCGACAGGAGAGTTTGCAATGTCCACCCCGCTGCGTCTTGGTATCGCCGGACTGGGAACCGTTGGCGCGGGCGTCATCAAGATCGTCCAGCGGCATGCGCGCCTGTTGGAAGAACGCGGTGGCCGTCCGGTCAGCATCAGCGCCGTCTCGGCCCGGTCGCGGGGCAAGGATCGTGGCGTGCGCCTGGATGACTACGCCTGGGAAGACGACGCCTCGGTCCTGGCGGTGCGCGACGACATCGACGTTTTCGTCGAGCTGATCGGCGGCGAGGACGGCCCCGCCCTGGCCGCCACCCGCGCCGCGATCGCCGCAGGCAAGGATGTCATCACCGCAAACAAGGCCATGATGGCCCTGCATGGCCAAGACCTGGCCGAGGCCGCCGAGAAGGCCGGCTGCGTCATCCGTTTCGAGGCCGCTGTCGCCGGCGGCATCCCCGTCGTCAAGGCCCTGACCGAAGGGCTGGCCGGCAACGAGGTCACCCGCGTCATGGGCGTGATGAACGGCACCTGCAACTATATCCTGACGCGCATGGAAAGCGCGGGCCTGCCTTACGCCGAGGTCTTCGACGAGGCGCGCAAGCTGGGCTATCTCGAAGCCGACCCCACCCTGGACGTGGGCGGGATCGACGCGGGCCACAAGCTGGCGCTGCTGGCCTCCATCGCCTTTGGCACCAAGGTTGATTTCGACGCCATCGAGATCGAGGGGATCGAGCGCGTCACGATCGAGGATATCGAGCACGCCGCCGACATGGGCTACAAGGTCAAGCTGCTGGGCGTGGCCCAGATGACCGGGCGCGGGCTGGAACAGCGCATGTCGCCCTGCCTCGTGCCCGACACCAGCCCCTTGGGACAGCTTGAGAATGCCATGAACATGGCCGTCCTCGAAGGCGACAGCGTCGGTCAGATCGTCCTGCGCGGTGCCGGTGCCGGCGAAGGGCCGACGGCCAGCGCGGTGATGTCCGACGTGATCGACCTGTCGCGCGGCACGCGGGTGTCGACTTTCGGCCGGCCGGCGGCGGGCCTGATACAGGCCAAGCCCGCGGGCGCCAGCGCCCCGGCCCCCTACTACCTGCGGATGTCGCTGCTGGACCGTCCCGGCGCGCTTGCCAAGGTCGCCACCGTCCTGGGCGAGGCCGGAATCTCGATCGACCGCATGCGCCAGTATCGCCACGCGGCCTCGGACGCGCCGGTCCTGATCGTCACCCACAAGACCGCCCGCGACGCCCTTGCCCGCGCGCTGGAGGGCTTTGCCGCCACCGGCGTCGTGGTGGGAGAACCCGTCGCGCTCAGGATCGAGGACGTCTGACGCTTGTTCCGGGCCCATGGGCCGGGCTATTGCTGGGGGAACCCCGGCGGGCCCGGCCCCGGCCTTTCGGACCGCTTTGACCGCCGCCCGCCCGTCATACGCCTGAGACCAGGCCGCCATTAGATAACCGACCGCTTTCCCAAGGATCCGATATGCCAAACCAAGACATCCCCTTCGACGACCGCATGCTCTCGCTCGGGCTGGCCCGCGTCAGCGAAGCCGCGGCGCTGGCCTCGGCCAAGCTGATCGGGCGCGGCAACGAGGAGGCCGCCGACCAGGCCGCCGTCGACGCCATGCGCACCCAGCTCAACCTGCTGGACATCCGCGGCGTGGTCGTCATCGGCGAGGGAGAGCGCGACGAGGCCCCGATGCTCTACATCGGCGAAGAGGTCGGCCGCGGCACTGCCACCGGCTCGGGCCCCGAGGTCGACATCGCCCTTGATCCGCTGGAAGGCACAACCCTGACCGCCAAGGACATGCCCAACGCGCTGGCCGTCATCGCCATGGGGCCCCGTGGATCGATGCTACACGCGCCCGACGTGTACATGGACAAGCTGGCGATCGGCCCGGGCTTTGCTGCGGACGTGGTCAGCCTGGACATGACCCCCGCCCAGCGGGTCGAGGCGCTGGCCGCCGCCAAGGGCGTCTCGTGCGAGGACATCACCGTCTGCATCCTCGAGCGTCCCCGCCACCAGGACCTGATCGCCGAGGTGCGCGGCACGGGTGCTGCGATCCGCCTGATCACCGATGGCGACGTCGCCGGTGTCATCCACTGTGCCGAAAGCGCCAAGACCGGCATCGACATGTACATGGGTTCGGGCGGCGCGCCCGAGGGGGTGCTTGCCGCCGCCGCCCTGAAATGCATGGGCGGGCAGATCTTCGGCCGGCTGCTGTTCCGTAATGATGACGAGCGTGGCCGCGCCGCCAAAGCCGGCATCACCGATCTTGACCGGGTCTACACCCGCGACGACATGGTCACGGCCGACGTCATTTTCGCCGCCACCGGCGTCACCGACGGCTCGCTTCTGGCCGGGGTTCAGCGCGAGCCCGGCGCCCTGACCTGCGAGACGGTGCTGATGCGCTCGATGACCGGGTCGGTGCGGCGCATGACCTACCGCCATCCCATCGGCTGAGGCGGACTTGGCCCCGCCCCGCGCCTTCCTGGATGTCGAGGCCTCGGCCACCGGCCGCCGCTGGGTCGGGCTGGACCCCGAGCAGGTGCGCCTGTCCGAGGCCATGTGCCAGACGACGGGCCTTCCCGACGCCGTGGCGCGGGTGCTGGTCCGGCGCGGCGTCCTGCCCGAGGCGGCGGCCGGGTTCCTGACACCCGCCCTGCGGGACCTGATGCCCGACCCGCGCAGCCTGCGGGACATGGAAAAGGCGGCGGCGCGTCTGCTCGACGCCCTGCGCGAGCGTCAGCGCATCGCCATCTTCGCTGACTACGACGTGGATGGCGGCGCCTCTGCGGCGCTGCTGCTGGACTGGCTGCGCCAGATGGGCCACGGCGCCACCCTCTACATTCCCGACCGCATCGACGAGGGTTACGGCCCCAACGTGCCGGCGATGGAACAGCTTGCCGATGCCCACGACCTGATCGTCTGCGTCGATTGCGGCACCCTCAGCCACGAGCCGATCGCGGCCGCCATGCGCCGCGCGCGCTGCGAGGTGGTCGTGCTGGATCACCATCTGGGCGGCGAGACCCTGCCCCCCGCCCATGCCGTCGTGAACCCCAACCGCCAGGACGAGGATGGCACCCTTGCCCATCTGTGTGCCGCCGGGGTCGTCTTTCTGCTGCTGGTCGAGGTCAATCGCCGCCTGCGCGAGGCCGGCACCAAGGGGCCGGACCTGCTGTCGATGCTGGATCTGGTGGCGCTTGCGACCGTGGCCGACGTGGCGCCGCTGGTGGGGCTGAACAGGGCCTTGGTGCGCCAGGGGCTGAAGGTCGCGGCGCAGCGGCGGCGGCCGGGCATGGTCGCACTGGCCGATGTGGCGCGGATGGACGGGCCGCCAAGCTCCTACCACCTAGGGTTCCTTTTGGGTCCGCGGGTCAACGCGGGCGGGCGCATCGGCGCGGCCGACCTGGGGGCGCGACTGCTTTCCACGACCGATCCGGCCGAGGCCCGCGCCATCGCCGACAAGCTTGACGAGTTGAACGCCGAACGCCGCGAGATCGAGGCCCGCGTCACCGACGCCGCCCTCGCCCAGGCCGAGGAGCGGGGGCTGGACGGCCCGCTGGTTTGGGCCGCGGGCGAAGGCTGGCACCCTGGCGTTGTCGGCATCGTCGCCTCGCGCCTGAAGGAGGCCACCAACCGCCCCGCCGTGGTGATCGGCTTTGACGGGGACGAGGGCAAGGGATCGGGCCGCTCGATCAGTGGCGTCGATCTGGGCGCCTCGATCCAGAGACTGGCGGCCGAGGGGCTGCTGACAAAGGGCGGCGGACACAAGATGGCGGCGGGCCTGTCGCTCGCGCGCGACAGGCTGGAACCGGCGATGGAGCGGCTGGCCGAGCTTCTGGCCCGTCAGGGCGCCGGTGATGCCGGCCCCGCCGACCTGGCCCTCGATGCGGCCCTGATGCCCCGCGCCGCCACCGTCGAGATGATCGAACAGATCGAGGCCGCCGGTCCCTTCGGCGCCGGTGCCCCCGCGCCCCGCTTCGTCTTTCCCGACCAGGCGATCCGCTTTGCAAAGCAGGTGGGCGAGAATCATCTCAAGGTCACGTTCGGAAGCACCGACACCGGCACGCTCGAAGCGATCTGTTTCGGGGGCTGGAGCGGCCCGATGGGCCCGCTGCTGACCAACGCCGGCCACCGCCGTTTCCATGTCGCAGGCCGCCTGGAGGTCAACAACTGGGGCGGTCGTCAGCGTCCGCAGCTTCGTCTGGAAGACGTCGCGGAGGTGAAATGAAATTTGCGGGCAAAAGGATGAATTTTCCTCTTGATCCCGCCGGAGCCATTTCATAAACACCGCCCTACGAGAAACGCGGTCCCTTCGTCTATCGGTTAGGACGCCAGGTTTTCAACCTGGAAAGAGGGGTTCGATTCCCCTAGGGACTGCCATTCTCGCCCTCCCCAAGATGACCTGAGAATACCCGGCGCGCTGCCCGCGCGACTGGCGCTATTTCCTTTTTTCCCAATCTATTGCGGGGCGTGGGTGATCCGCCCTCTCAACGGTCTTTTTCCGCTGCGCGGGTGGATTGCCGGTAAAGATCCAGCAGGATCGGCAGCACCGCCGCCTCGGTGAACCGGGCCTCGACACGCGCGATGGCGCGGCGGGCCATGACCGCGCGGGCGCGGCCCCCGTCTTGGTGAATCAGCCGCGCGATCCGCGCCGCGATCGGGCCATGGTCGCCCCGATTCCCGACCAGGACTCCGCAATCCCCCACGACCGAGGCGTTGAACCCGTGGCGCGTCACCACCGGCACGCAACCCCGCGCCATGGCCTCGGTCAGCGCGTTCGACTGCCCTTCGCCCCGCCATCGGGTCAGGAACAGGAAGACCTGCGCCCGGTCCAGAAGGGGCCGCGCCGCCTGGGGCGACATGGGCCCGTGCAACCGCACCCAGGGGCGCGTGCGACAGCGGGTCTGAAGTTCCGCACCATATCCCGGCGCGGCCCGCCCGATCACGTCGAATCGCACCCGCAAACCCAACCCCACCAATGCATCCGCCACCGCAATTGCGTCGTCCACGCCCTTGGCCGGCGACACCGTGCCTAGATGCACCAGCCGAACCACCCCGGCGTCACGCTCGGGCCGGGCGCCCTCTCGCTCGGCCGTGCTGACGAAGTTCGGAAGCCACGCCAGGGGCTTGCCCGGCGCCAGCCGCTGCCAGGCGGCGGCCTGCTCCTGCCCCTCGTGGGCGATGACGTGGGCCTGGCGCAGGCAGGCCGCCAGCAGTGCCCGGTAAGCCGGGCCGAAGCGGTCGTGATCGCGCAGCTTGTTGCCCGCGCGCAGGTCCAGGACCACCCCGAAGCCCGCCGCCCGCGCCTGTCGCAGAAGGCGCAACTCCTGCAAGGCGAACTGCCGGAAAAGCGGGGTGAAATGGACCAATCGAGGACTGGCCGCCCCTTCATCGCCGCGCCCTGCTTCGGCTGCCAGATCCCTGCGCAATCCCGCGAACCCCTTGCGGTAGCGCAGCAATTTCGCGACCGCGCCAAGTCCGAGTGTGGGCGGATAGGCCAGCGGCAACACCTCCGCGCCGCAAGACCGCAGCAGGAGCGACAGGCGCAGGTTGGCGCTTTCATACCCGCCCCGCGCCGCCCCACGGGCCGGGGCCACCGGGCCACAGATCAGGATCCGCCGCCCCGCCAGGTCCGGGGTCAGAGTTACCGATCCGTTAACCGGCCCGGGTGTAACGCTGGGGTCGGACGTGGCCGCCACCCTGGGGGACACGGGCCCGGACGCAGCAGCCTTGAGGGTCGACAGGGGCATGGAACTTTCCTTTCTACGAAGGGCGCGGAGCGGTCGGGCCTCGGCCGGGCCAAGCACAGTTGGGCCAGGCACGGCCGGGCTGGGCCGTTCGGCCCTGCTGCTGCTCGGGCTGCGGCTGCTGGGGGTTGGGGGACAGCTGATCCTTCTGGCCTATCTCGCCAACCGGCTGAGCATGGCGCAGATGGCGGTCTTCGCCCTCTGCTACGCCGCGCTGGGGCTGGTGCGGGTGCTGGGCCCCCTGGGTATGGACCAAGCCTCGCTCCGCCTGCTGGCGCTTACTCGCCAAGCGGGCGGGACCGGCAGCGATCCGGGCGCACGGCTGGCCGCCGCGGGCCTGGCGATGAGTGCCCTGACCGGCGTGTTGGTGGCGATGCTGGCCGCGATCCTGCTGCTGGCTGGGTGGCTTCCCGGGTTCTCGGGCGGGCTGGACCCGGTCACGGGATGGGCCATGGTCGCGGCGCTTCCGGCCCATGTGCTCATCGGGCTTCTGGTCGGGCAGCTGCGCGGTCTGGGCCATAACCTGGCCGCCCAGGCGCCCGAGGCGCTGGTGCTGCAACTGGGGACGCTGGGGCTGGTGGGGTTGGCTGGCGCCCAATGGGCGGTTCCGGCACTGGCCTTGGCCAGTTGGGCCGTTGTCATCGTTCAGCTTTTCCTGCGCCACCTGGCACTGAGACGCCGCCGCGAAAGCCGCTTGCCGGCCCGTTTCGGCCGGGCCGAATGCCTGGCCCTTCTGCGCAGCGGCTGGCCCGTCCTGCAGGCCCAGGGGCTGAACGCCCTGTCGGTTCGCGCGCCGCTGTTCCTGGCCGCCGCCACCAGCTCCCCCGGCGTCGCGGCCGCCGCCGTCGCCCAGCTTGAGGTGGCGCTGCGGCTCGGGAACCTGCCCAGCCTGCTGACAGGCTCGGTCGGGGCAACTTTCTGCCCGCGATTGGCCCGACAGGCCCGCGCCGGCGACCGGCCCGGCCTTGCCCGCAGCCGCCGCGCGATCGGCCTGATGGCCGGGGTGCCGGCCCTGGCCTATTTGGCCCTCTCTATCCTGCTGGCCGGACCGGTGCTGGAGGGGGTGCTGCCGCCAGCCTACCGCGCGGCTGCCTTGCCCCTGGGGTTCATCGCCCTGGCGGCTGCGGCCAACGCGGTCTGGGCCGGCGCCTCCTACCAGCTTCTGATGTCGGACCGGGCCGAGGTGGTGCGCCGCTACGGGCTTCTGCGGCTGGCCGTGCTGACCCTGGTTGCCCTGCTGCTGGCGCCCGAATGGGGGGCGGCGGGGGTCGCCATGGCCGTGGCCGCGGGCGGGGTCCTGGCCGACGGCGGCATGGCCCTTTCGCTCTGGCGCGAGGATCGCGACCGCCTCGGGGAGCGCACGCCCACTCATGCCGCAGGCCGGGACGCGCCGCGCCCCTCCTGCCAGGCCAGCCGCGCGGCGGCACAGGCAAAAAGCAGAAAGGCCGGGTTCGGTCGCGCCAAATAGCCGTTCGAGATGGCCGAGGACAACAGCACCGCGCCCGACAGCGCCATCATCGTGCCCCCGTGGCGCATGGCCAGCGATACCCAGAACCACAGCATCGCCAGGAACCCGACCAGCCCCCCCTCCCACAGGATCTTGAGCAGATCGCTGTGGGAATCCTTCTCCTCCCACCACCAGACGCCGGTGCGCAGAAGGTCGCTGCCCGGACCGGTGCCGACCAGGAAGATGCCGCCGCCCCGCTGCCACAGAAGCGCGAACCGCTCGGCGTAATTGGCAAGCCGGCCACTGGCCAGAATGTCCAGCCTTTCCCAGCCCGGCAGAAGCAGCAACAAAAGCACCAGGATCACCACATGAGCCAAGGCCAGTACGGAAAGCGGCGACGGCAGCACCGGGCGGCGCCCACCGCTGACCCAAACCAGAAGAATGTAGCAGGCCAGGAAGACCAAGGGCGTGCGCACCCCGTTGCCCAGAAGCAGTATCGCCAACCCGGCCATCAGGGTCAGTCGAAGCGGTCTGCCCGGCCAACCGCGTTCACTCAGATGCGCCACGATCAGCATCGCCGCCACCAGCCCATAGCCCGAGCTGTGAAGGTTGGCCGAATATGGCGCCAGCCGCGCCCGCCCGTTGAGATATTCCGCCGGCAACAACAGCGCGTGCATCAGGGCCGAGATCGCCACCCCCACGGCCAGCGTCAACAGCACACCGGGCGCGATCCGCGATCGCATCACCAGGCAGGCCAGCAGCGCCCCGTAGGTCGCGACCTGGCGCAGGGCAGGCTCCAGCGCCGGGGGGTGCCCCTCCGGGCGCCACGCCACCGCCAGCGCCCAGCATCCCATCAGGACCGCGAGAGGTAGGATGCCGCCGCCCGCCCCCAAGCCCTCGGGATCCGCGCTCACGCGAAGCCCCGCCAGGATCACGCCCAGATAGGCCACCAGCAATCCGCCCGCCGCCGCCGTCCGCAACGCCCCGGGCAGGTAATCGAACCCCAGGAACAGGGCGCCGTGAGCGATCAGCAGGACGTTGATTGGATGGGGCCCGGCGAGGCCCCGGCCCACCGGGGCGAAGGGGTCCGTATGGGGGTCGGCCCCCATGCTCACAACCCCAGCACCCGGCGATAGGCGGCATGCAGGGCCGGCACCTGCTGCGGCCAGCAAAGCCCTTCGCGCAGGCGCTTCAGCCCGGCTTGGCCCATGACATGGCGCATCTCGGGATCGGCCAGCAACGCCTCGATCCGGTCGGCGAAATCCTCGGGGTCGTTGGCGCGGGCGTAGAGGGAGGCCGGCCCCGCCGAGACCCGCCCTTCGGTCACGTCGAACTGCACGATGGGCTTGGCGAAGACCATGTACTCCAGGATCTTGTTCATGGTCGACAGATCGTTCATCGGCGTGACCCGGTCGGGGTTCACGCAGATGTCCGCCGTCGACAGCATCTCGAACAGATCCGCATCGGGCAGCCGTCCGGGAAAGCTCACCACATCCTCCAGCCCCATTCGGCGGCTGAGGGCGCGAAGGGCCTCAAGCTCCGGCCCGCCGCCCACCAGCACGAATTGCAGGTCGCGCCGGCCCCGCTCGCGGCACAGGATCTCGGCGCTGCGCAGCAAAAGGTCGATCCCCTCCTGCGCGCCCATCACCCCGACATAGCCCACCAGGAAACGCCGGCCTGACTTCCAGCGGGGGTTGGCCGGAACCCGGCGCAGTCGCCCTTGGTCGGGACCGGAGCGCACCACGAACACCCTCTCGGGCGCCATCGCGCCGCGCCCGCAGGCGATCTTGCGATAGCTTTCGTTGGTCGCGATGGAGACATCGGCCACCGCGAAGGTCAGCCGTTCAACCCCGCGTAAGAGCCACCATAAAACCCCACGTTTTCCGAATTTTGCTTCGAAAAGCTCAGGTGATATGTCGTGGTGATCGAAGACGAAACGACAGCCTGCCAGCCGGAACTGAAGCGCCACCAGGAAGATCAGGTCGGGCGGGTTGCAGCCGTGGATCACGTCAAAGCGGCGCCGCCGCCAGATCCGCCAGGCAAGGCGCGACTGCTGCCACAGGGCGGCCGCGTATTCGCGCAGGTAACCCGCCGCGCCCCGGGCATCGGGCGGCAGCGGGTGGCGATGAATATGGATCCCCTCTACCAGATGCTCGCCGGCGGGCGCGCCATCCCCGGCAGGGCAGATGACCGAAACCTCCGCCCCACCGTCGCGCAGGGCCAGCGCCTCCTGCCAGACTCGGCGGTCGAAGGGAACGGGCAGGTTCTCGACGATGATGAGCACCCCGCGGCCAGCCAGAAACCCCGGCGTTGACACCGGGGCGAAAGGATCGGGGATGCCGGTTTCCGGCAGGGCAAGGGCACGCTGCGCGCCGCTGGAATGGGCCTGCGGATCGGGATCGAGCAGCATGTCGCGCCCTTGGCCGGCCTTCATCCCCGCGCGGGGACGCTCCGCGCTCATTCCGAATAAACCTTATCAAAATCAATATCATGAAGTGGGACTTTTGACATATCACTCAACCTCCGCGCGTATTCAGGCCAGCGATCTTACGCCCCGCAAATCTTAAAAATTTCCAAATTCAGGATTTGCTAACCAAGCTTTGGCCAGATCGACGGGGCGGCGGCAAAGGGGGGCTCGATGGACAAGGCATCACTGCAATGGATGCTTCGGCGGGCGGCGGGGATGTCCGCGCCCGAAATCGCCCACCGCATCGCCGAAAGCGCCCGAAGCGGCCGCGACCGGGCCGGGTTCCGCAGGCGCGGACGCCCGGCGGGATTGCCGCCAGACTTGGCGGGCCCCGACGCATCTTTCGGGCTTCCCGTGGAGCCCGCGGCCTTCGACCGGATCGCCGACCGCTGCCGCACCGAATGGCGGGCGGAGGTCGATCGCATCCGCCAAGAAGGCTGGCACTTCCTGGGCCAGGACTGGCCCGTTGTGCCCCCCGATCGCCTGTGGCACCTGGATCCCGTGACAGGCGAAGAGTGGGAGGCGGACCGCTTCTGTTTCGACATCCCCTACCGCCACAGGACGGACATGGGGGATGTCAAATACGTATGGGAAATCAATCGGCTTCAGCTTGTTCCTGTCATGGCCGCCCTGTGGCGGGCCGAGGGGCGGGAACAGGATCGGGCCCTCTGCCTCGACCTGCTGGAAAGCTGGCTGAGGAGGAACCCGCCGTGGCAGGGAATCAACTGGTGCTCGGGGATCGAGATCGCGCTGCGGTCGGTCAACATGCTGGCGGCGGCGGGCCTTCTGGGGCAATTGCCGGAGGGCTTGGCGCGCGGGCTGCGCCGCAGCCTCGGCGCTCATTTCGCCTGGCTGCGCAGATACCCCTCGCGCTTCTCCTCGGCCAACAATCACCGCATCGCCGAGCTGGGCGCGCTCTACGTGCTGGGCCGACAGGTGCCGGGGCTGGACCCCGGCGGCGACATCGCCAGCCGCGCCTTGGCAGAGCTGGGCGCCGAGGCCCTGCGCCAGATCCATCCCGACGGGGTCGGTGCCGAGCAGTCACCAAGCTACACCGCCTTTACCCTCGAATGGTTGCTGCTGGTCCAGAACCTGGCCCGGGGCCAGGGCGATAGCCTGCCACCCGAAGCCCTTGACCGATTGGCGGCCTCCGGGCGGCACCTGCGCTGCATCATGGATTGCCGGGGTGTCGTGCCGCGCATCGGCGACGATGACGAGGGGCGGGTCTTCCTTTCGGGACCTGCGCGAGAGGCCGACTATCCTGCCCGCGTCCTCGAGGCGCTGTCGGACAACCTCGCCCTGCCCGGGCTTGCTCCACCCCTCCGCCGCCCGCACCTGCGCCAGCTTTGGCTGGGCGGCGAAGCACCATCAGTCGCTCCCCCCGCCTCACCCACGACAGCCGGGCTGAGCCATTTCGATAAGGGTGGCTATAGCGTGCTGCGCGCGGGGGCTGGGGAAACCGAAAGCCTGGTGGTGATGGATCATGGGCCGCTGGGCTACCTGTCGATCGCCGCCCACGGTCACGCCGACGCGCTGTCGGTCTGGTGGCACCTGGGCGGGCGGCCCGTTCTGGTCGATGCGGGCACCTATCTTTACCATTCGGGCGGCGCCATGCGGAACCGGTTGCGCGGCACGGCGGTGCATAACACGCTGACCCTCGGGGGGCAGGATCAAAGCCGGATCGCGGGGCCCTTCAACTGGTCCCGAAAGGCCCGGGCCGAGCGGCTGCCAAGCCGCGATGGCATCCACGCCCGGCATGATGGCTACCTGCGCCGGCACGGCGTCTGGCACCACCGCCGGCTGACACAGGTGGCCGACGGTGGCTTTGCGCTTCGCGACTGGTTGGTGCCGCGTCGAGCCGGGCCACTGCCCCCCCTTCCCGACGCCGAACTGACCTTCCTGCTGCATCCCGACCTGACGGTCGAGCGGGTCGCCACCGGGTTATTGCTGTCAGGTGCGGGCGGCGCCCTCACAACCGTCTCGGCCACGCTGGGGGATCAGTCGGTTCCCCTTGCGACAGGATCCGCCCCCTATTCCCCCGCCTTCGGCACGCTGCGGCAAACCGTGGCCATCCGCCTGCGCCGGCCCGCGGCGGAATTCGCGGGCCGGGGGATCCTTTGCCGCTTCAGACCGGTCTGAGCCGCCCCCGCGCTCAGAGGACCGTGATCCGGCGCAGCCATCCGTTGAGGAACTCGGCGCCGCCGTTGCTGCCAAGGGTCAACGCATCGATCCCCGTCGCCGCCGGTTCGGAGGTAACGCTGCTGCTACCGGCGGCTGTCGACAGCCCCTCGGACCAGGCGACCTGGTGGGCGGCGCCCGCCGCCTCCCAGCTCAGGCGGTGGATGCCCGCGGGGGTCGCCTGCCCCGCGCCCGCGTTGACCGCCAGCCCACCGCCCGCCCCCCGGATCTGGGCAAAACTGACGCTGCCGGCACGCAGGCGCGAATAGCCCAGCGCGCCCGTCCAGCGGATCAGCGTGGCGACCCCGTTTTCGGCCAGGCCGCCCGGCTGAAGCTGTTCCCACTCCACCTCGAGCTTACAGGCCGAGGGGTCCAGCCATGAGGTGTCCGGAAGGCTGATCACGTCACCCGCCCGCGCGCCCCCGGCCCCCGCTGGCGTTTCGATGGGAGAGGTTGCGAAGGCGCCAGGCTCGATTTGCACCCAGTCGGGAGTGCCGGTGATGCTGAGCGACAGGTCGCCCGCGGCCGCCGGGGTAAAGGCCAGCGGCGCCCCCGGCGTGGCGCTGCCGCTGGCCGCCCCCGAGATGGTCGCGCCGCCCCCGGGCCCTACCGACAGCACGTGGGGCGCCGCCGCCACGGCGATCACCTGGTCGGCGGGCGCGAAGGCGTCGGCCACCAGATTGTCTCGCCCCTCCTCGATCAGCATGCCCCTGGGGCCACGCCGCATCTCGCCGGGGCCGAAGGCCCGACCGTCGAACAGCCGCCCCGGCGTCGCGCGGACCGTCTGGACGATATCGTCCAGACGCTGCACCACCCCCTCCTGCCGCGCCTCGCCCCGGATGAAGTCCAGTTCGAGGCGGAACGCCCCGCCGCCCGGGCCGGAGGTGACGGGCGCCAGCCCGGTCGAGGGCCCGATCCTCATACCAGCCCCACGACCGACTGCGCGGTCGAGCCGGTCGCGCGCACCGCCCGCACCCGGATCGGCAGAACCGTCCCGGCCAGCAGGTTGACCAGGGTCACACTTCCCCCCTCTTTCGTGACCACCGACAGGTCCCCGCCGATCCCGATATAAAGGGCGCGGGTGATCTCGGGCAGGTCGGTGGCATCGTCGGGGGTGATCGCGAACGCGTCGATGGCAGGGCTGCTTAGGTTTGCGAAAGTCGAGCTGTAGCGGTCGGGCATCATGGCCTCCTGCGATAGGTACGGAAATCCGACCATGTCGCACCGATTGCTTGCCAGCCGGTCAAACCGGCGCACGCCGCGCGCGCCGTTGCAGCAACGACCGGATGCTGCGACCGGCGCGATTAAGACTTCGTTTGCCAATTTGGGAAACTCTGGCGGCAATGCGGGTGATGGGCGGAGGCGCTGGCGTGAGAGTTGCTGTATTCGGACTGGGCTATGTAGGCTTTACCGCTGCCTGCTGCATCGCAAGCCAGGGGCACGAGGTTGTCGGCGTCGATGTCAGCCGCACCAAGGTCGCCGACGTCAATGCCGGCCGCGCGCCCTTCCACGAACCCGGCCTTGCCGATCTCATGGCCCCCTCGGTCGCGGCGGGACGGCTGCGCGCAACCGCCGACCCTGCCGAGGCGATTCCACGCGCCCAGATGGCCTTGGTCTGCGTCGGCACGCCCAGCGGCGCCGACGGTGCCCATGACATGCGTTTCGTGGCCGAGGTCACCCGCCAGATCGCCGCCCAGCTTGCGCGCCAGGCCGCGCCGCATGACGGCGCGCCCCTGACCCTGGTCTACCGCTCGACCATGCGTCCGGGGTCGGTGCGGGGCCTCATCATCCCTATCCTGCGCGCCCACCTCGGCCCCGGATGGGAGGATCATGCCCGCGTCGTCTACAACCCCGAGTTCCTGCGTGAAGGCAGTGCCATCGAGGATTATTTCCACCCGCCCAAGGTCGTGGTCGGGACCGCCGATGGCGGGGGTTGCGCCCTGCTCGACACGCTCAACGAAGAGATGGACGCCCCCGCCTTCAACACCTTCTACGAGGTGGCGGAGCTGACGAAGTTCGTCGACAACTCGTGGCATGCGGTCAAGGTCGCCTTCGCCAACGAGATCGGGCGCATCTGCGAGCGGCTTTCCATCCCCGCCGCCGATGTCCACCGGATCTTCGTCTCGGACACCAAGCTGAACATATCGGCCCATTACACCCGGCCGGGGGGCGCCTTCGGGGGCTCCTGCCTGCCCAAGGACGTACGCGCGCTCCAGCATATCGCGGCCGACGTGGGCGCCCACACCCATCTGGTCGACAGCCTCCTGCGCTCGAACGACGCCCACAAGAACCACCAGTTCGAATGCGCGATCCGCAGCCTCGGGAAAGGCGCGCGGGTGCTGATGCTGGGCCTGGCCTTCAAGCCCGGCACCGACGATCTGCGCGAAAGCCCCCATATCGACCTGCTGCGAAAGCTGGCCAATGCCGGGCATCTCCTGCGGGTCTACGATCCCCATGTTTCGCCCACGAAACTGGTCGGGCACAACCTCGGCTTCCTCTACGCCGCCCTGCCCCGGATCGACGCGCTGATGATCGACCGGGCCGAGGCCGAGGCGGGCGAATGGGATCTAGTGATCGTCGCCAACGAGATGCAGGGCGCGCCGCACCTGCCCGGCGTTCCGGTGCTGCGCACGGATGTGATGGCCTAACCGGGTTAGCCGTCCTCCTCCCTCCCGTGTTTCGTCCCTTCACCATCCACCCCGGGGTCGAAGATATGGAACCGCCCCCGCCCCGCCCGTTTGGCCGCGTATAGGGCCTTGTCGGCATCGGCCAGCATCCGGTCGGGGTCGGGATCCGGGTAAAGCAGCGACAGCGCAATCCCGACCGAGGCCGATATCCTTATAGGTCTGCCCTCGTACTCCATTGGTCGTTCCAGCGCGGCGATGATGCGCCGGGCGATGACGCGAAGCTGCTCGATGGGCGGGCTGTCGCGCAGAAGCAGGGTGAACTCATCCCCGCCCAGCCGTGCCGCCATGTCCGAGGCGCGGGTCTCGGCCCGCAGCACCCGCGCCACCCGCCCCAGCACCCGGTCGCCGGCGGCATGGCCCAGCGAGTCGTTGACCCGCTTGAAATGGTCCAGGTCGATCTGCATCAGCGCCACCGACCTCGACAGATCTTCCCCGGTGACCCGGGACAGGGCATCGCGCAGGGCGCGGCGGTTCTTCAACCCGGTCAGCGGGTCGGTCACGGCTCGGGTCTCGGCGGCACGGCGGTCGCCTTCCAACCGGCGGTTCAGCCTTTGCCAGGCCGCGGTCACGGCGCGGTTCGCCTCGACCAGGTAAAGGATGTCCGAGGTCTGATCGGTGGCGGAGAAATCGGTGACCGTCAGGTCCAGCTCTCCCACCGCCGCAACGGCCCCGATCCCCAGCGCCAGGTCCACCAGAAGCCCGCCGCCCGCAAGCGGCACCACCGTCCCGCGCAGGTCGACCCCCGGTCGTTCGCACAGAACGGCAGCAAGCCGGGTGCCGGCCAGTTCCGCCAGGCGCGCCGGGCTGCGGATGCGGCGCGACCGGCGCAGGTCGATCACCTGATGAAACGCCCGCCCCAGGGGATCCGTCGGATGCAGCAGCTTGCGCAGCGTCGGGCCGCAGGAAACCACCAGCCCGTCCGCCCCGATGCGCAGGTGCATGGGCATAACCAGATCCAGCGCCTCGGCCCCAAGGGCGGCGGGCGTCCCGTCGGCGGGCAACACGGCCCCCCCTGCGTCAGGGCCGGGGGCGACGATCCGGCCCTGGTTTCCGGCCGCCCCCGTCACGGCCGATCGCTCAACTCGAAATCCCGCGGTCGGGCGAAACGGGGATCCAGCAATTCCAGGCGCAATGTGGCGGCACCGTCCGGCCCCTCGATGCAATCCGACAGGACCAGCGCGCCGTAATCATCCGCCATCGCCCGCAGCACCCCCATCAGCACTAGCCCATAGCCGCGCATCCCCGGCTCGACCCGCAGATCGAAACAGCTGGAGGATTTCTGCCGCACGATAACTACCGGCAGGCGAAGCTCGGGGATGGCGAGGGCAACCCGGTCGCTCAGATCCTCGAGCGACAGAAGAAAATCGGCGAAACTGTCGCCGCTGAACCTCAGCAGGCGGCGGGTGATCCGCTGGCGCGGGTTGCTGATCAGGTAGGTGCCAAGATCCTCCAGCAGGTCGCTGCGCCGCTTGTTGAATTCCCGGCAGGCGGCGGCAAGCACCCCCTCGACCACGGCATCGTCGTAGGTTTGCATCGCCTCGAACCGCCCGAACCGGGGATCGGCGGCGCGCCCGATCCGCCCCCAGGCGTCGGCGCCGTAGCTGTCGATCACGAAGGACTGGATCGAATAGGGGACAAGTCCATGCATCATGCCTCCGCCCGCATTACCGGACGCATGCTAGGACCTGCCCCGTTAACGAGGGGTTTCGCCGCCTTCCTGCGCATCGATCCAGGCGGCAATCTCACCGATATCGCGCAGGACGGCTTCGGCGTGTGGCGCCAGCTCCTGCGCCGGGGCGGGCCCGGTCAGCACCGCCAGCCGCCGCATACCCGCCGCCTGCCCCGCCGCCAGATCGTGCAGGCTGTCGCCCACCATCACCACTTCCTCGGGGGCCAGCCCCAGCGCCCGCGCGCCGGCCAGCAACGGACCCGCCTCCGGCTTGGCGCCGTGGCCGCTGTCGTAACCTGCAACGAAGGCGAAGGCACCGATGACGCCCGCCCGTTCCAGATGGGCGCGGGCCGCCCCTTCCCCGTCGTTGGTCACAAGGCCCAGCGCAATGCCCCGCCCCGCCATCTCGGCGCAGAAGTGGGTCAGATCTACGGCGGGCACCATCTCGGCCCGCGCGGCGCGTCTTTCCAGGAATGTCTCAAGTGTGGCCGCGTCCGGCTCGCGGATGACCGTGGCCAGCAACTGGGCGATCTCGGCCAGCGTGCCGGCGATGACGGGGCTTTCGGGATAAAAGCAACAGGCCGCCATGTCGAATTCCAACACCTTGGCGATCCGCGCGACGCGTTCGGGATCGCCCTCTGCCAGCTCGGTGATGATGCCGGCCGTCCAGGCGTTCCAGCTTGCGGCGAAATCGAAGAGCGTGCCGTCCTTGTCCAGCAAAAGGCCCCGGACCGGGGGCCACCGCCCCTCCGACACGCATTCCGCCGCCTTGTGCTGTCGTCGCATCCCGCCTCCGCCCTCTGACGCGCCATTCCTGCGGGCTGCGGGCGCCGAAGGCAAGCACCCCGCCCCGCGCCGCCGGCCAGGGTTAAGATTTCCGCGCCGGCTCGTTAACGATACCCGCACCCTGCCCAAAGCGCCGCGAAGGTTCAGGTCCATTGCGTCTGCGCCCCGCCCGGAAGCGCGTGGCGGGCGACCAGGAAATCCTCGGGCGCAAGACCCGTGGCTTCGGAACAGCGCAGCACCCAGGCGTCGTCCATCGACAGGAAATCAAGGACGGAGGCCAGGAATTCGGGGTTTGCTGCCCCCTGCCGCAGCGCCTCCGCATCGCAGCCGGTGGAGCCCATGAACGTGCCCAGAAGGTCCTCGTCCGAGATCAGCCAGCCAAGGGCGGTCAGGGCGAAAGCTTCGGCAGTCTCGGCGCGCATGACGGGCCCCTTCAACGATTTCTTAACCAATATTCATAAACACTGATAGCGTGGACTGGGCAACCGACGGTCGTGGGAAACATGACAGCAAATCGGAGGTAGGCGATGACGGGACGCATCCTTATCGTGGATGACATCTCGACCAACAGGATCGTCCTGAAGGTCAAGCTTGCCGCGTCCTACTACGAGGTGCTCCAGGCCCGCAACGGGCAGGAAGCCTTGCGCATCGCCCGCGCCGAACAGCCCGACCTCATCCTGCTGGATCTGCGCATGCCCGATCTGTCGGGGATCGAGGTCTGTCGCCTGCTCAAGAAGGATTCCGCCACCCAGGACATTCCCGTCATTCTGGTAACGGGCGCAGACGATCCGGCAAGCAAGCTTGAGGGCCTGCGCGCGGGGGCAGAGGATTTCCTGACCAAGCCGGTGGACGAGCGCACCCTGCTCGCGCGGGTCCGCTCGCTCCTGCGGGTGCGCAACGCCCAGGCCGAGCTGATGGCGCGCGACCAGACCTGCCGCTCGCTGGGCTTCGCCGAGGCGATGGCGCCGATGCAGGTGCCGGGGCAGATGGTCGTGGTGGGGGGCGATGGCCTGGCGGGGCGACAGCTTTGCGACACGCTGTCCCAAATGCTGCCCCACAATATTTCGCTGATGTCGGCGCAGGACGCGCTGAGCCGCCGGTCCCGGGGCACGCGCCCCGATGTCTTCGTGCTGATGGCGGCGACGGGCGGGTCCATGAAGGCGATCAGCCTGCTCACCGACCTGCGCAGCCGGGACCAAAGCCACAATGCCGCGATCATCCTGCTGTCGGATGACTTGGACGAGGGGCTTCCGGCCACGGCCCTCGACCTGGGCGCCAACGACATGATCCGCCTGCCCGCCGAGCCCGAGGAAATCGCCCTGCGGCTGGAACTGGTGTTCAAGCGCAAGAAGGTCGCCGACCGGTTGCGCGCGATGGTGGATCGCGGCCTCGAGATGGCGGCGGTGGACCCGCTGACCGGCCTCTACAACCGCCGCTACGCGCAGCATCACCTGACCCAGCTTCGCGAACGCTCGCGCCGAAGCTCCCGGCCCTTCGCGCTGATGATCCTGGATGTGGATCGTTTCAAGCGCATCAACGACGAGCATGGGCACCGGGCCGGCGACGCCGTGCTGGTCGAAATCGCCCGCCGGCTCAGCGACAATCTGAGGCGGGTGGATCTGGTGGCGCGATACGGGGGCGAGGAATTCCTGATCGCCCTGCCCGACACCTCTCTGGATAACGCGCTGACGGCGGCCGAGCGGCTGCGTGAACGCATCGCGGCCCAGCCCTTCGCGCTGCCCGGCGGACCGGATGCGATTCCCGTCACCGCCAGCATCGGCCTTGCCATGAGCATCGACCACCACGACACCAACGACGCGCTGCTCGACCGGGCGGATACCGCGCTCTATTCCTCGAAGACGGCAGGGCGTAACCTGGTCACGGTCAACCGCTCCGCCGCCTGAGATCGCGCCCACGGCGACGCGCTCCGACCCCGAGTCGCGTGGCGCAGGGCTTGGCCCCCTGCCCTTGCCACCTCCGGCTTTTCTTTGGCGTCAGGTCAGCCGCCGCACCCCGCCAAGTTGACCCAAGGGCCGGCATCCCCCTGTAAACGCTGCGCCGCGGCAGGCGTTTTGCGACATCCCGCCGCAAGACATCCTGTCAGGGTGTGCGCGGGGCGGGCGTTGCTTATGTAGGGGGCATAATCATTCGGATATCGGGGACCGGCATGCAGGCTCGGAACAATGCGGCAGAGCAGCGAGAGATCGCCCAGGCGGATCTGTCGGAGGCGGACCAAACCGCGCCCTTCCCCCATAACCCGGATCCCATTCCGCCCAAGCATTCCTGTCCCGGCGACGCCGACCGGCCCATGCGCCCGGCCATGCTGCGCGGCTGGCGCCGGCGCTGTCCCAACTGTGGCTCGGGTCCGCTGCTGACAGGGTATCTGACGGTGCGCGACGACTGCCCGGTGTGCAACGAGGAGCTGCACCACCACCGGGCTGACGACGGCCCGGCCTACCTGACCATCCTGATCGTCGGCCATGTGATGGCGCCGCTGATCCTGTGGTTCTTCACCACCTTCCGCCCCGATCCCCTGGTGATGGCCAGCGTTTTCTCGGTTGGCTGCGTGGCGCTCTCGCTCTATCTTCTGCCCAGGCTCAAGGGGATGATCGTGGGTATCCAGTGGGCGAAACGCATGCACGGCTTCGGCCGCGCCGAGCAGGTCGCCCGCACCCCGGCCGGGTAAAAGGCAACAGGGCAACGAATGGACAGAAGCGCTATCCGCGACGCGGCGACGGTCATCATGGTCCGCCACCGGGGCGACCGGCCCCACCTGCTGCTGGGCCAGCGCGGCAAGACCGCGGCCTTCATGCCGTCGAAATTCGTCTTTCCCGGCGGCGCGGTCGATCCCGAGGACGGCGCGCTGGACCTGACCGGCGATCTTGACCGGGCCTGCCTGACCCGCCTGCGCCAACAGAGTGATCCAGCCCTTGCCCCCGCCATCGTCACTGCCGCGATCCGCGAGGTCTGGGAGGAGACGGGCCTGAAACTGGCTGTCCGGGACGAGGCTGGCGAGACCCCTACGCCGGGCTGGGAGGCGTTCCAGCGCGAGGGCTTGCGCCCCTCGGCCCAGGGGTTTTCCTTCGTCTTCCGCGCGATCACGCCCCCGGGCCGGCCGCGCCGCTTCGACGCGCGCTTCTTCCTGGTCTCGGCCGACCAGGCCCATGGCGACCTCGACGATTTCTCCGAGGCCTGCGACGAGCTTTCCCACCTTCAATGGGTGCCGCTGGACGAGGTGCGCCGGTTCGACCTGCCCTATATCACCGAGGTCGTGGTGGCCGAGGTGGCGCACCTGCTGAAGGCCCCGCGCGTCCGCCCCGCCAGCGTGCCCTTTTTCAACAACGTGAGCGACACCCCGGCCTTCCGCCACCTGACCTGAGCCGCGACCGGATATTTTCACGACAATGAAGGCAGGGGTCCCGCGCCGCCCTTGCGGGTGGGCATGGGTGGCCTGTCAGCGCTCAGGGGTCGCGGGGTTGCCCGACGTGACGGCCGATGCCTGCCGGGCGCGGCAGGGCGGCATGGGCCGCGGTGAGCCGGGCCAGGGCGCGCGCCACCGTCGACCCCGGGGGCGTGGCGCGCCGGGCAGCCAGGTCCATGTGGATCAGCATTTGCTCGGCCGTGGCGACGGGGCGATCCCCCTCGAACATCTGTGAAAAGAGGTGCATGCGCCGGCCCTCGCCGGCCAGCACGAGGATCGCGATGCGGATTGTTGCGCCGGCCATCACCTCGTCAAGGTGGCGCAGGTGGGTCTCGGCGGTAAAGAAGCTTTGCCCGGCCGCGATGTAATCCGCATCGCAGCCGAGAAAGGCCATCAACTCGTCCGTGGCCTGGCTGAAGGCCTGGAGATAGCGGGCCTCGTTCATGTGGCCGTTGAAATCGGTCCAGGACGGGGGCACCACCCTGGCCGAGGCCTGCCAGGGACCGGGGGGCGTGGTGTCGGCGTCAGTTGTGTTGCCAATCATCCGCGCCTCCCGGCTTTCTCAATAGGGCATCGGGTGCTGCTTGTGGACCGCGTCGAGATCGCGGCACAGCTCCTCGCTCAGCTCAAGTTCGGCCGCGCCCAGCGCCAGGTCAAGCTGCTCCATGCTGGTCGCCCCGAAGATGGCCGAGGCCGTGAAAGGACGGCGCGCGGCCCAGGCCAGGGCCATCTGCACCATGTCGACCCCATGCCGGCGTGCCACCTCCAGGTAGGCGGCAACCGCCTCGTGGACCCGTTCCCCCTCGCGCCCGCCCATGTCGTCGCGGATGCTTTTGCGGGACCCCTCCGGGACGGCGCCATCGGCGTATTTGCCGGTCAGGTAGCCCGCGCCCAGCGGCGAGAACGCCAGCAGGCCCACATCCTCGTGGGTGCTCAGCTCTGCCAGGTCGGTGTCGTACAGGCGGCAGAGCAGCGAATATTCGTTCTGCACCGAGACGGGGCGGGGACGGTCCCCCTCCCCGGCCAGGCGCAGCCACTGGCCAAGCCCCCAGGCCGTCTCGTTGGACAGGCCGAAATGGCGGACCCGGCCGGCCCTGACCTGGGCCTGCATCTCGTCGAGCACCTCGTTCATGTGGTCGAAGACCTGCGCGCTGTCCTGCCGGCTGGGGTCGTAGCGCCAGTTCTGGCGGAACATGTAGCTGCCGCGGTTGGGCCAGTGAAGCTGATAGAGGTCGATGACGTCGCTCTGAAGCCGGCGCAGCGATCCCTCGATCGCCTCGCGGATCGTCGCGGCCGAGATTGGCGCCCCGTCGCGGACGGATTTCTGCCCCTTGCCGGTGATCTTGGTGGCCAGAACGACCTGGTCGCGACGGGCCCGGTTGGCGGCGACCCAGGTGCCGATGATCTCCTCGGTCCGGCCGGTGGTCTCGGCGGAGATCGGCGTCGTGGGATACATCTCGGCGGTGTCGATGAAATTGACCCCGCGCTCCAGCGCCCGGTCGATCTGGGCGTGGCCTTCAGCCTCGCTGTTCTGCGTCCCCCAGGTCATCGAGCCCAGGCACAGTTCGGAAATCTCAAGGTCGGTGCGACCCAGTCGGTTCATGCGCAATAGTCTGCCCCCTCATGTTATCGGGAGCAGACTTAGAGTTTGCGCGCCCCGCAGCCAAGCGCTTTGCGCGTCAAAGGCGGCGGCGGGGCGGCTCGGCGGGGATGGAATCCCCGCACCCTTTACGGGCGAACGTAGGAATAGCCCTCTTCCTGCAGCTCCATCAGGCGCACGACACCCGAGGGCACGACCGTGGCTTCCGACATCAGCGGCACGTCGTGGCCGGCCTTCTTCTTCATTCCTTCGAGGGTGTTGCCACAGGCCGCGAAGCTGAGGTTGTCCATCTCGAGGGACATCGACGCGATGCGGTCGGCAACCGGGCTCTTGTCCTTGACCAGCATGTTCAGGCCGGGACCGTAGGCGACCAGTTCGATGATCACCTCCTCGCCCTTCTCCTTGTAGTAGCTGGCGACGTTGGCGGCGTTGTTCAGCGCCATGTTCATCACCTGGGGGTCGTTCTGATCGACATGGATGGCCAGGCGGTGGGGCTGGCCTTCGGCCATGGCGCCCCCGGTCAGCGCAAAGGCCGCGGTAATGGCGATCAGGGCAGCAGCAAAGATTTTTTTCATGGGTGTTCCCTCCCGTTGGAATGTGGCCGGAGCTTAGCCTGAGCCTCGGCGCGGAAACCACCAGAATGTTTTCACGAATGCGTTTTCGTGCGACCTTTGCGCAGGCCCCCTCTCCTCCCGGCGTGCCCCGCCCCACTTCATTGTCGTCCAAGTATCCCCGCCGGAGGCGGCAACACGCGTGCCGGCCCGCGAAACCCTGTGGCAACGCTCCTGCCCATGCGATAAGGGAGGCGCCAAGCAGACAGAGAGGCCCCAATGGCGCGCGTATTGATCACTTCGGCCATCCCCTACATCAACGGCATCAAGCACCTGGGCAATCTGGTCGGCAGCCAGCTGCCCGCCGACCTCTATGCCCGCTACATGCGTCAGCGCGGCCACGAGGTCCTGTTCCTTTGCGCCACCGATGAACACGGCACCCCCGCCGAGCTGGCCGCCGCCAAGGCCGGCAAGCCCGTGGCCGAGTTCTGCGCCGAAATGCACGCGGTTCAGGCCAAGCTGGGCGAGGGTTTCCGCCTGTCGTTCGATCACTTCGGGCGCTCTTCCAGCCCCCAGAACCACGCGCTGACCCAGCATTTCGCGGGCAAGCTGGCCGAGGCCGGCCTGATCGAGGAGGTCAGCGAGCGTCAGGTCTATTCCCACGCCGACGGCCGCTTCCTGCCCGACCGTTATATCGAGGGCACCTGCCCCAACTGCGGCTACGACAAGGCCCGCGGCGACCAGTGCGAGAATTGCACCAAGCAGCTTGATCCCACCGACCTGATCGAGCCGCGCAGCGCCATCTCCGGCTCGACCGACCTGGAGGTGCGCGAGACCAAGCACCTTTACCTGCGCCAGAGCCAGATACGCGACCGGCTGCGTGACTGGATCGACGGGCAAAGCGACTGGCCGATCCTGACGACCTCGATCGCGCGCAAATGGCTGGATGACGGCGACGGGCTGCGCGACCGGGGCATCACCCGCGATCTGGACTGGGGTGTGCCGGTCAAGAAGGGCACGCAAGACTGGCCGGGCATGGAGGGCAAGGTCTTCTACGTCTGGTTCGATGCCCCCATCGAATATATCGCCAGCGCCAAGGAATGGACCGATGCCGATGGCCGGCCCGACGCCGACTGGGAACGCTGGTGGCGCACCGACAAGGGCGCCGAGGATGTCCGCTATGTCCAGTTCATGGGAAAGGACAACGTGCCTTTCCACACCCTGAGCTTCCCGGCCACGATCATGGGGTCGGGCGAGCCGTGGAAGCTGGTCGACTACATCAAGTCCTTCAACTACCTGAATTATGACGGCGGCCAGTTCTCGACCAGTCAAGGGCGCGGCGTCTTTCAGGATCAGGCGCTGGAGATCCTGCCCGCCGACTACTGGCGCTGGTGGCTTCTGTCCCACGCGCCCGAAAGCTCGGACAGTGAGTTTACTTGGGAGAATTTCCAGGCCGGCGTGAACAAGGACCTGGCCGACGTGCTGGGCAATTTCGTCAGCCGGGTGACCAAGTTCTGCCGCTCGAAATTCGGCGAGGTGGTGCCCGAGGGCGGCACCACTGGCCCGGCGGAAGAGGCGCTGGTCGCCGAACTGACCCGCCGTCTGGCCGCCTATCAGGACCACATGGAGGCGATCGAGATCCGCAAGGCCGCCGCCGAGCTTCGCGCGATCTGGGTTGCGGGCAACGAATACCTGCAATCGGCCGCGCCCTGGACCCTGTTCAAGACCGACCCCGAGGCCGCCGCCGCCGTGGTGCGCCTGTCGCTGAACCTGATCCGTCTTTACGCGGTGCTGTCGCGACCCTTCATCCCCGACGCGGCCCAGGAACTGATGCGTGCGATGAATTGCGACGACTGGACCTGGCCCGAGGATATCGGCGCGGCACTCACCACCCTGCCCGCCGGCCATGCCTTCACCGTGCCCGACGTGACCTTCCGCAAGATCACCGACGACGAGCGCGAGGAATGGAAGGCCCGCTTCTCCGGCACCCGGGACTGAGGCGGCCCCCGTTCACCGGGGTGGCCCGGCCGCTCAGGGTAGAAGACACTCCGCCGGCAGGCGCCACAGGGTGAACAGCCGCCCCCGGTAGGCGCCTTTCCCGGGCTCGATCCGCGCCAGCGGCGGGTCCCCGGCGGGGCACCCTTGGGGCGGCACCTCGGCCTCACCCACATAAAGCACCGGGCCGCGGGTGCCCTCGGGCAACGGATAGCTACGGGCGTAATGGTTCATCGCCCGTCCCCTTGGTGGGGTTGAACGAACCTCGACGGGCTGCCCCTCAAGACGATACATCAGGTCGGCCAGCACGTCGCGGTTCTCGGCCACGATCATCGGCAGATCAGCGCGCCGGGCCGCGTCGAAGATCTCAATGCTCAATGCCGCGCGCCCCTGGTAGCGGGCCAGCAACAACCGGTTGCCGTCCAGCGACAGGCTGTCCGCCCGGGTGGTGGCCAGCGGCAGCGCCGCCGCGATAACCCCGTTCACCACGAAAGACAGCGCCAGGACCCAGCGCCGCCAGCGCCCGCCCTGCATCAGCGCGGGCACCACCAGCAGCGCCGCCGCCACATAGGCCGCCGCGGCCCAGTTGGCATAGGCGCGCGAGGCCAGCGCCTGGCCACAGACCAGCAGCACCACCGGCAAAGAGAACCACAGCAGCAGCCTCTGCAACGGATCGCCCCGGCGCAGCACCGGTACCAGCAGCACCAGCCAGGTGGCAAAAAGAACGGGGCCGAAAAAGCCGAACTGCCCGCCGACGAACTCTCCCAGACCGGACCAGTTGGGGCGGAAGGGCGCCTGCCCGACCTCCCGGGCCCAGTCGACGTTGTCCAAGGTATGCTCGACCGTAGTCAGCCCGTTTTGCAGGTTCCACCAAGCGTTGGGCGCCACGACCAACGCAAAGGTCAGCGCCGCCAGCCCCGCGTCGCGCCAGGCAATCCGCATCATCGGCACCAGAAGCGCGGTCAGACCCGCCCCCAGCACGAAATAGAGGGCCGCGTATTTCGCCATCGCTCCCAGCCCCAGCGCGGCCCCCATCGCCAACGCCCGCCGGGCCGACGACCGGCCGCTGAGATCCAGGTAGAACAGCAACGCCAGCGCGTAGAACGGCAGCATCACCGTGTCGGTCGAGAACAGAAGCGATCCGACCACGATACCGGGCATGGTCAGATAGGCCAGCGCCACCAGCACCGGCACCCAGCCGGCCCAGAACCGCCGGGCGATCGCCATCAGGACCAGCGCCGTCGCCCCGTGCAACAGCGGCGCGGGCAGTCGCACCCAGAAGGCCGCGTCGCTGCCCGCAAGATCCGTGACCGCGCGGATCACCCAGCCGATCAGCGGCGGCTTGGAATAGTACCCGAACTCAAGGCTTTGGCCCCAAAGCCAGTATTGCGCCTCGTCGACGAACAGCTCGGCCTCGCTCAGGGCCAGAAGCAGCACGCGGTAAAGGGTAATGGCGCCGATGGCCCAAAGCCCGGCGCGGCGGATCCGGTCATCATCGCCCGTGACCTTCGGGGCGGCCGGCAGCACCGCTCAGGCCGCGTTGTGGCGTTCGGCGTGCAACAGGTAAAGGTTGCGCGCGTAGACGAAGATGCCCAGCGCCTGGCCCAGAACGAAGACCGGATCCTGACGATAAAGCGCATAGGCCAGCAGGATCACCCCGCCGATGATCGAGAAATACCAGAAGGCGACCGGCACCACGGATTTATGCTCTTTCTCCGAGGCCAGCCACTGAAGGATGAACCGCATCGAGAACATAAGCTGTCCCGAAAGGCCGATCAGCACCCAGATCAGCTCGGACAGGGTCTCGACCTTGAAGATGTGTTGCAATGTTTCGAGCAAGGCTCAGTCCTTCATGACTGCGGCCCTGCCGGGCCCCGTGGTGTCTATCTTGACAGTCCCGGTGGTCGGGGCTGCGGCGGGGTCGGCGCCTGCGCTATCCGACCGGGCGGCCCCCTCACCGCCCTGCCAAAGGGCAGGCCCGGTTTCGGACAGTTCGGCCGGCCGGGCAGTCTTGCGCCGGCGGATCAGCCAGGCCACCCCGACAAGGTCATAGACCCCGACCATGGCACGCCCGACATTGGTATAATTCGATACCCCCGCCCCGCGTTCCCGGTGGGTGACATCGACATGGGCCACCGACCAGCCGTCGCGCCGGAAAAGGGCCGGCAGATACCGGTGCATGTGGTTGAAGAAGGGCAGCCCCAGAAAGGCGTCGCGGCGAAAGGCCTTCAGCCCGCAGCCGGTGTCGCGGGTGTCGTCGCGCAAAAGCCGCGCCCGCAAGGCATTGGCCCCGCGCGAAGCCAGCCGCTTGGATACCGTGTCGCGCCGCCCCACCCGCTGACCGGCGACGAGGCCGAGGTCGGCGGGCGCACCGGCGGCGCGGAACGGTGCGACCAGCACCGGAATCTGGTCGGGCGGGTTCTGCCCGTCGCCGTCCAGCGTGGCGCAGATCGCTCCGCGCGCGTGAATGACACCCGAATGCACGGCCGCCGACTGCCCGCCCGACTGTTCGTGCCGCAAAAGGCGCAGCCAAGGCAGCTCGGCCTGCAGGCCGGCGATGACATCGGCGGTGCCGTCGGTCGAGCCGTCGTCGACCAGGATCAACTCGAACGCGCCCAGCGGCGTGCAGGCCGCCCCCACTTCGCGCACCAGCCGTTCGACATTGCCCGCCTCGTTCTTCATGGGCGAGATCACGGTGATCATGTCGTAGGGGGTGACGGTGTCATCGACGGGGGCATGCCCGACAGTATCCCCGGCAACGTGACCGGATGTCGGCGCGGTGGGTTGAGTGGTCATCGGGCTCGCTCGGTTGAGGAAGTCGGCTTGGTCACGTGATAGCACAAAGGCCGGGGGTTTCCATGCCGAAGCGCAGCCCATTCGGGCCAGCGTGGCCGGGCCGCATGAACCCGTCGCAAGCGGAGCGGAGCGGCCGGGCGCCCCGGGGGCGCCCGACGGGTTGTGGTTGCCGGGTGGTGGTTACCGGGTGGGCGCGGCAAAGGCCGCGCGGCCCCCGTCCGGCGATCAGGCGGCGGCCTCGACCGCGCGCCCGGCCAGGACCTTGATCAGATGCGCCCGGTAGGCGGCCGATCCGTGCATGTCCGCGATCATCCCGTCGGCAGAAACCGTCAGGTCCTTCAGCGCCGAGGCCGCGAAATTGTCCGACAGGGCCTTCTCGGCCTCGGTCCATCTGAAGACCCCTTCCTCGGAGGCGCCGGTCACGGCCACGCGCACGCCGCCGGCGTATTTCGCGACCATCACCCCCACCAGCGCGAAGCGCGAGGCGGGCTGGATGAATTTCTGATAGTTCGAGGCCTCGGGCACCGGGAAACGCACCTCGGTGATGATCTCGCCCTGCTCGAGGGCGGTGGTAAACATCCCCTCGAAGAAATCGTCCGCCGCGATCTCGCGCCGGTCGGTGATGATCCGCGCCCCCGAGGCCAGCACCGCACAAGGGTAGCAGGCCGAGGGGTCGTTGTTGGCAAGGCTGCCACCAATGGTGCCCCGGTTGCGCACCGCCGGATCACCGATCCGCGCGGCCAGGCCGGCGAGCCCCGGGTAGATGCCGGCGGCCTCCTGCGCCACCACCGCATGGGACGTGCCGCCCCCGATGCAGAGCGCCCCGTCATCGGCCCGGCAGACGCCGCGCATCTCGGCGATGCCGCTCAGCGACACCAGTGTGCCGGGGCTGGCCAGCCGCTGGCGCATGGTGGGCAGAAGGGTCTGCCCGCCGCCCAGGGCTTGGGCTTCGTCGTCCTTCAGGGCCTCGACCGCGGCCTGGATGGACGTGGGTTTCTGGAATTCAAAGGCATACATGTCACTGCCCTCCGCTTTGCTGCATCGCCGTCCAGACGCGCGAGGGCGTCAGCGGCATGTCGATATGGGTGATGTTGTGGCCCGCGCGCTGCAAGGCGTCGCAGACCGCGTTGACGACCGCCGGAGGAGAGCCGATGGCCCCGGCCTCGCCGCAGCCCTTCACGCCCAATGGGTTGTGGGTGCAGGGCGTCTGGCACGAATGATCCACCGAGAAGAACGGCAGGTCGTCGGCACGCGGCATGGCGTAATCCATGTAAGAGCCCGTGAGTAGCTGTCCGTTCTCGTCGTAGACACAGGCCTCCATAAGGGCCTGACCGACCCCTTGGGCAATGCCGCCGTGCACCTGGCCCGAGACGATCATCGGGTTGATGATGTTGCCGAAATCGTCGGCGGCGGCAAAACGTTCGATTGTGACGCGGCCAGTGTCGGGGTCCAGCTCCACTTCGCAGGCATAGGCGCCCGATGGGTAGGTGAAGTTGTTGGGATCGTAGAACGAGGTTTCCTCGAGCCCCGGTTCGATATCCTCCAGCGGGTAGTTGTGGGGGACATAAGCCGCCAGGGTGACATCGCCCCAGGCGACCGACTTGTCGGTGCCCGCAACGCTGAACTTGCCGTCCTTCAGCTCGATGTCCTGCTCCGAGGCTTCCATCAGGTGGGCCGCGATCTTCTTGGCCTTGTTGATGATCTTCTCGGCCGCCCGCACCATGGCCGAGCCGCCGACCGCGATCGAGCGCGAGCCATAGGTGCCCATGCCCATCGGCGTGTTGGCGGTGTCGCCGTGGACGATCTCGACCATCGACTCGTCGATGCCGATCATGTCGGCGATGACCTGCGGGAACGAGGTCTCATGCCCCTGCCCGTGGCTGTGGCTGCCGGTCATCACCACGATGCCGCCAGTGGCGTTGACCCGGACGGTGGCGGATTCGTAAAGACCCGCCCGCGCGCCCAGCTGCCCCACCAGGTTCGACGGCGCGATGCCGCAAGCCTCGATATAGCAGTTCACGCCCAGCCCGCGCAGCTTGCCGCGCTTCTTGCTTTCGGCCAGCCGCGCCTCGAACCCCGACAGGTCAGCGATCTCCTCCAGCTTGTCCATCGTCGCGTTGTAGTCGCCGGTGTCGTATTCGACGGCGACCGGGGTGGCATAGGGAAACTCGGTGATGAAGTTCTTGCGGCGCAGGGCGATGGGATCCATCCCCAGCTCGCGGGCGGCCTTGTCGATCACCCGTTCCAGCTGGAACGTCGCCTCGGGCCGGCCGGCACCGCGATAGGCATCGACGGGCACCGTGTTGGTGAAGACAGCCTTGACGTTCACGTAGATCAGCGGCGTGCGGTAATTGCCCGCCATCAGCGTGCCGTGCAGCCATGTGGGGACCGAGGGCGCGAAGGTCGAAAGATAAGCGCCCATGTTGGCATAGGTCTCGGTGCGCAGGGCTTGGAATTCCCCGTCCTTGGACACCGCCAGTTCGATCTTGGTCACGTGGTCGCGCCCGTGGGCGTCGGACATGAAAGCCTCGGACCGGGTCGAGCACCACTTGACCGGCATCTTCAGCTGCCGCGCGGCGAAGGTGCAGAACGCCTCTTCGGCGTAGTGGAAGATCTTTGTGCCGAAACCGCCGCCCACATCGGGGGCGACGACGCGCAGCTTGTGCTCGGGGATCCCTAGCACGAAGGCGCCCATCAGCAGACGGATGACGTGGGGGTTCTGGCTGGTGGTGTAAAGCGTGCTTTCGTCGGTGGCGGGGTTGTAGTCGCCCACCGCGACGCGCGGCTCCATCGGGTTGGCGATCAGCCGGTTGTTGACCAGCTCCAACGTGGTGACGTGATCGGCGTTGCGGATGGCCTCGTCGACGGCATCGCGGTTTTCCTCGACGAAGCCCCAGTCGTAGCAGAGGTTCGAGGTCAGATCGTCGTGAACCTTGGTGGCCCCGTCCTGCACCGCCTGTTTCATGTCGATGACTGCGGGCAGTTCCTCGATGTCCAGCACGATCGCCTCGGCGGCGTCGCGGGCCTGGGCCAGGGTGTCGGCCACCACGGCGCAGATCGGATCGCCCACATGGCGCACCTTGCCCTGGGCCAGAACGGGATGCGCGGGTTCCTGCATCACCTCGCCATGCCGGTCGGTGATCTGCCAGCCGCAGGGAATGCCGCCCACGCCTTCGAAATCGGCGCCGGTAAAGATCCGGTGCACGCCGGGCATCGCCTCGGCGGCCTTGGTGTCGATGCCGTTGATCCGCCCGTGCGCCACGTCCGAGCGCAGGAAATGCACATGCAACGCGCCGTGCAGGGTGATGTCGTCGGTATAGCGGCCGCGCCCGGTCAGGAAGCGTATGTCTTCCCGTCGCTTGGGGCTTGCACCGATGCCGGTGGTCTTTTCGGGGCCAGTGTCCTTGGGCATGTCAGTCCTCCCTGAAATGCGTGCGCCCGGGGGCGCATGATCCTGTTGCCCGCGGCAACCCGCGGTGCGCGCCCGCCCCTCGGGCGGATGCGGGGGGTTTGGTCGTAAGGGCCTATTCGGCCGCCATGGCCGAAACATCCTGCCCCGAGGCCGCCATGATCGCCTTGACGATGTTGTGGTAGCCGGTGCAACGGCAGATGTTTCCCTCGAGGTATTCGCGGATCTCACGCTCGTCGGGCTTGGGATTGTCGGCCAGCAGGGCCGCGGCCGACATCACCATGCCGGCGGTGCAGAAGCCGCATTGCAGACCGTGATGATCCTGGAACGCCTGCTGGATCACCGAAAGAGAGCCGTCCTGGTTGGCCATGCCCTCGATGGTGCGCACCTCGGCGCCCTCGGCCTCGACTGCCAGCATGGTGCAGCTTTTGACCGCGCGGCCGTCCACGTGGACGACGCAGGCGCCGCACTGGCTGGTGTCACAGCCCAGGTGCGTGCCCGTCAGCCTCTGGCCCTCGCGCAGGAAATGCGCCAGCAGCATGCGGGGTTCGGCCTCTCCCGAGACCTCGCGCCCGTTCACCGTCATAGTTACAGTGGTCATCGTTACCTCCCTTGAATTCCGCGAACCACATGGGTCCGCCGCGCCGGTTGCCAGGTCGCGCTCCCTTGGCGCGGGCAGCAATGCCGCCCGCCCCCCGTGGTCTAGCTTCCGGCCGCGGCCGGTTCGTCCTTCTCGCCGCCGGCATTCTCTCCGGTGCCCTCCCCGGCACCGTCCTGGCCGCCTTCGACGACGTCCTGGAAATTGGCGAAGAACTGGTCGGCCATCTTCTTGGCGAAACCGTCGATCAGCCGCGAGCCAAGCTGCGCCAGCTTGCCGCCGACCTTGGCCTCGACCTCGTATTCCAGCCGCGTGCCCGCGCCGCCGTCGATTTCCGACAGGCGCACCTTGGCGCCGCCCTTGGCAAAGCCGGCCGCGCCGCCCTTGCCCTCGCCCGAGATGGTGCAGCTTTCGGGCGCCTCGATATCGCTGAGGCTGACTTGCCCCCGGAAGGTCGCCTTGACCGGGCCCACCTTCTGGGTGACCACCGCCTCGAACCCCTCCTCGGCCGAGCCGGTCATCTCCTGGCAGCCGGGCACGCATCGGCACAGGATCGCAGGATCGAAAAGCGCCGCCCAGACCGTGGCCCGGTCTGCGGCGATGTCTCTGTGATCGTTCAGTTGCATGGAAAGTCCTCGTTGTCTGAGCGAAGGCTAGCCGCGCTCCGGTCGCACTCCTATGCGACCATGGTGCAGCCTGTCGGGGCCGGCCGCAAGGTGCATGCCCGGGGGACTTGCCGCGCCCCGTCCCGGGCGGCACTATGAACCCGCGACGCCACCAAACCGGCCCCGAAAGAAGCAACCGCGCGCCCAACAGGAACGGAGCAAGACCAGATGCAAAGCCACGCGCCCCAGCAGACCGACCGCCCGCTGCAACGTGCCCTTCTGATCGACGACCACCCGCTGTTCTGTGATGCGCTTTCCATGACCCTGGAGGCCGTCGCCGGTATCACCGAGGTCGAAACAGCCGACCTGCTGGAGACGGCGCTGGACAAGCTGCGCGAGGGCGGGCGTTTCGATGTCATCATCCTGGACCTGCACCTGCCGGACGTGAACGGCCTCGACGGGCTGATCCGGCTGAAGTCGCTGGTCCCCCAGACGCCGGTGGTCGTGGTCTCGTCCATGGCCGACAACCGGGTCATCGGATCAGCCTTGCGGGCCGGCGCGGCGGGTTTCGTGCCCAAGCACAGCCAGCGCGCGATCTTCCAGCGTGCCTTCGACGCCCTGGCGCGGGGCGAGACATTCGTGCCCGAGGGTTATGTCGACGTGACCGCCGGCAATGCCGCCGCCACCAGCCGCGAGGACGCGATCGCGCGGCTGGCGACGCTGACCACCCAACAGGGGCGCATCCTTCAGCTCATCTGCGAAGGGAAGCTCAACAAGCAGATCGCCTATGACCTGACCATTGCCGAGACGACGGTGAAGGCCCACGTGACCGCCATCATGCGCAAGCTGGGGGTGCAAAGCCGCACCCAGGCGGTGCTGGTGGCGCAGGAGGCTAATTTCGCCAACTTCCAACCCGATTCCGACGGGATCGCCTAGGGTGGCGCGCGCCCTGCCCCCCGGCCCCCGACCCGACCGTCCGGCACCGTCCGTCCGCAACGGGGCCGCGCCATGAGCGCCGGACCCGACGAGGGGCCGGCGTCCAGGACCGACGCACGCAACGTTCCCGGCACCGCGCGGGATCCGTCCCGCCAAGCCCCGCCCACCCCCGTCCTGCGCTCCGCCCATGCCATGGCCGACGCCGCCGACCCGGTGGCCGAGCTGGTGCGCGGCCTCGGCCCCGAGCCGATGGCGGCGGTGTTCCTGTTCGTCAGCCCCGCCGCCCCCTTCGACGGGGTCGTCGCCTCGGCGCAGGCAGCCCTCGCCCCCGCCCGGGTGATCGCCTGCACGACCGCCGGCGAGATTTCCAGCGAGGGGTATGGCGAGGACACGATCGTCGCCGTAGGCCTGCCCGCAACGCTGTTTGCCGTCGACACCATGCTTGTCGATCTGGACCGGATCGAACAGCAGGAACTGATCGGAGAGTTGATCCGCACCCGCTCGGCCCTGGCCCGCGAGGCGCCCCTCTGGCCCCATGAATTCGCCTTTCTCATCGTGGACGGCCTGTCGCTGAAGGAGGATGAGCTGACGGCGGCCCTTGCGCCCGGCCTGGGACCGCTGCCGATGTTCGGCGGATCTTCCGGCGATGGCACCCGGTTCGAGACGACGCGCATCGCCCTCGACGGGCAAAGCCACGACAACGCCGCCGTGCTGACAGTCGTGCGCACCGCCTGCCCGGTGCGCGTCTTCTCGCTGGATCACCTGCGCCCGACCAAGCGGCGGATGGTCGTGACCCGCGCCGATCCGGCCCGCCGCATCGTCCATGGTATCAACGGCGAACCCGCCGCCCGCGAATACGCCCGCATCCTGGGCAAGGATCCCGAGAAGCTGTCGCCGACCACCTTTGCCGCCCACCCGGTGGTGGTGCGCATCGGCGCGACGCACCACGTCCGCTCGATCCAGAGCGTGACCGACGCGGGCGAGCTTGTGTTCTTCTCGGCCATCGATGAGGGGCTGGTGCTGAACCTGGCGGACGCCGAGCCGATGACCGATCATCTCGACGCCGGGCTGACCGCGCTGGGAATGGAACACGGCAGGGCCGGCCCCGCCTTCACCCCGCCCGATTCGATCCTGGCCTGCGACTGCATGTTGCGGCGCCTGGAGGCCAGCGAGAAGCAGATGGGCCGCGCGATCTCGGAAATCCTTCGCCGGCACAACGTCGTCGGCTTCTCGACCTACGGCGAGCAACTGGGCGCCATGCACGTGAACCAGACCATGACCGGGGTGGCGATCTTCGCCCCCCCTGCCGACGACGGCGATGACGATTCCGATGCCGGCAGTGGGCCCGTCCCGTCGCGGAGGCGCTGATGACCGACTCTCTCATCAACCCCGCCGACAGCCTCGAGCGGCAGAACCAGAAGCTGCTCGTCATCGCCGAGGCGCTGATGCGCCGGGCCGAGATGGACACCGACCAATACGGCGCGGCCTACGCCCAGTTCGAGCGTGCGGCGGTTCTGGAAGGCCAGGTCAAGGACCGCACCCGCGACCTTGAGGAGGCGCTGGACCTGCTCAACCAGTCCAACGCCCGCCTGGCCGACGCCAACCAGGAGACCGAGGCCGCCAGGGTCGACCTGGCCAACGCGATCGAGGCCATCCAGGAAGGCTTCGCCCTCTTCGCCCCCGACGACCGCATGGTCATGTGCAACAGCCGTTTCGGCATGCACCTCAAGGACATCAAGCCACAGCTTGTCCCCGGCCTCAGCTTTGCCGCCTATACCGCGATGGTCAGCACCAGCCGTCACCTTTCCCTGCCCGAGGGGGTGACGCCGGGCGCCTGGACGCGCAACCGGCGCAAGCAGCACGCGCGCAGCCATTCGATGTTCAACGTCCGTCTGCGCCAGGACCGCTGGCTTCAGATCAGCGAACACCGCACCCCCAACGGCGGGACGGTGATCCTTCAGACCGATGTCACCGACATCATGCGCCTTGAGCGCGAAGAGCGCGACAAGCTGCTCGACAACCAGGCGCGGCTGATCCGGGCGACGCTGGAACATATCAACCAGGGCGTCTGCATCTTCGACAGCAACGCCCGGCTGATCGGCTGGAACGGGCGGCTGTCCGAACTGCTGACCCTGCCGCTCAGCCAGATCCGGCTGGGATCGGGGTTCGACGTGATGTTCGAGCGCCTGCGCGCCGAACTGATCTTTCCCGATCAGGACCTGCCCGACCAGGTGCTGGACTGGGTGCGCAAGAAGAACAACCGCCCCCCCAAACGGTTCGAGATCAGACGCCGTGGGGGCGTCGTCCTCGATGTCTTCGCCCAGGAGATGCCCGACGGCGGCTTCGTCATCAGCTTCACCGATGTCACCGCCGAACGCCGCAGCGCGCGCGCCCTTTTCGAGGCCAACGAGCTGCTGGAACACCGGGTGACCGAGCGAACGATCGAACTGGAGGAGGCGCTGTCGGTGGCCGAGCGGGCCAATGCCTCAAAGTCGCGCTTCGTGGCCGCGGCCTCCCACGACCTGCTGCAACCGCTGTCGGCGGCCAAGCTCTACATGGCTTCGCTCAACGCCGACGACCGGCCCCCGCAGGATCGCACCATCATCGAAAAGGCCCAGAGCGCCCTGGCCAGTGTCGAGGGGATCCTCGATGCGCTTCTCGACATCTCCAAGCTTGAAGCCGGGCGCACCAGCCTCGACATCGCCAGCGTCGACCTCGGCGAGCTGATGACCGGCCTGCGGGACGAGTTTGCCCCCGCCGCCGCCCTCAAGGGCCTGCGGTTCCGGGTCGTGGCGCCCGCCGTCTCGGTGCTGTCGGACCCGGGCTACCTGCGTCGGATCATGCAGAACCTCGTGGCCAACGCCGTGCGCTACACCGAAAGCGGCAAGGTGTTGATGGGCGTGCGCCTGCGCGGCGAGACCGCGCGGCTGGAGGTGTGGGACACCGGCCCCGGCATCGCCGAGGAGGACCGCGAGACCATCTTCCGCGAGTTCCAGCGCCTGCACCGCCGTGCCTCGGCCTCGGAGGGGATGGGCCTGGGCCTTGCCATCGTCGAGCGGGCCTGCTCCCGCTTGGGCCACCCGCTGGAACTGCGCTCCGAGCCGGGGCGCGGCACGGTCTTTTCGGTCACCGTGCCCCTGACCGCGCCCGACGTCGCCGGCCCCGCCAGCCCGCCCCGCGACCAGGCCGTGCGCCCCTTCCAGGACCGGGGCCTGATCGTCCTGCTGGTCGAAAACGACCAGGAACTCAGCCGCGCCATGACCATGTTGCTGGAACGCTGGCGGATCGAGGTTCTGTCGGCCTCGGACGCCGAGGAAGCGCTGACCCTGCTGGACGAGATCGGGATCGAACCCGACGCCGCCCTAGTCGACTACCGCCTCGACGGAGAGCGCGACGGTCTGGAATTGATCGCGCTGCTGGGCCAACGTTTCGGCGGCCTGCCCTGCCGGCTCATCTCGGCCGAACGTTCGGCCGAACTGCGCCAGCGATGCCACGAAGGCGGGGTCGAGCTGTTGAACAAGCCCATCGACACCGCGACGCTGGAAGCTTTCCTTGACCGCATCCAGCCGCGCCCGCCGGTTGCCGGGCGCCGCAACGGCTGAGGCGCCCATTCCCGAAACGCCGCCCCTTCAAACAACACCCTCCCATATGCCACTGCATGAATTTGGACACAGGGGGCGCAAAACATGCAGTGCCCGCGCCAAATCACGCTCTGACACCGGTCCGGCCGTGTTATCCTTGGTATGCGGCGCCTGTGTCTGGACGTCCATTCTCGTCCCGGCCGGCAACGCGGATCGACCGAATTTCAAACCTTGCCCCGTAGACGGGCCTTGGAAAGGAACGGGTGAGATGAACGTGGATTTCAGGCTGCAGCAGTATTTCAGCAACGCGCGGCTGTTCAACCGGACAGGCGAAGAGGTGTGGAAAGAGGCGCTGCACCACATGGCCCGGCTCGAGAAGGGCCCGGCAGGACGCGCGGCGCGACGGTTTTACGAAAGCATTCGCTAGGCGGCCCGGCTTCCCATAGCGACGGCGGCGCGCCCCCTCCCTGCGTGCCGGCCGACGCGCGCCCCGCCCGGGCGCTTCAGGCAGGGCCGGACCCCGGAAATTCCTCCGGCGTCCGGCTTCCATCCCGGCTCAGGCCTGGCCCCGGGCGGCGTTGCGCTTTTCGACCTCGGTCATGAAACGGTGGCGGATCACCACGGGGTCCAGCTCGATCACCGGGACCTTGATGTTGCCCGACTCGCACGAGCAGACGATCACCGTCCCCTGGTCCGATTCCAGCGCCTTGCGCATGGTCTCGGGCGCCTCCTCGGCCTTGCATTCCACGACATTGTCGCAGCCGCAGGCACGGGCCACGTCGGCCAGCTTGGTCTTCTTGCCGGCATAAGTCGGCTGGTCCCCGGTCGAGCCGTAGCTGCCGTTGTCGATGATCAGCAGGATGAAGTTCGGGGCCTCGTTGTTGCCGATCGTGGGCAGCGTGCCCAGGTTGGTCAGCACCGAGCCGTCGCCATCGATGGCGATCACCTTCTCCTTCTGCGCCAGCGCCAGCCCCAGCCCGATGGACGAAGACAGGCCCATGGTCCCCAGCATGTAGAAGTTGCTGGGCTGGTCATCCATCATGTGCAGCTCTTGGCTGGGCAGGCCGATGTTGCACACCACAAGCTGGTCCGAGATGACGGGGATCAGGCTTTTGATTACTTCGGAACGGATCATGTCAGTAGCCTTTCCAGAAAGCGGCATCGGTCAGGATCGCGACCGGCTTGCGGGCCATGAAGCTGTGGTTGAGGATGGCGTCCAGCTCGTCGGCGTCTTCCTCGCGGTGGAAGTGGTAGGTGGGGATCAGCATCTGATCGAGAAGCGCCTTGGTGTGCACCGCCATCTCGACCTGGCAGGCGACCGGCTCGCCGATCTCGCCGCGGTAGCTGATCAGCATCGGCAGCGGCATCCGGTAGAACTGGGTCAGGGTCGCCAGCGTGTTCAGCGTCACCCCCAGCGCGGTGTTCTGCATGACGATCGCCGCGCGCTTGCCGCCCATGTAGGCGCCGGCGCACAGGCCCATCCCCTCGTCTTCCTTGTTGCAGGGCACGTGATGGATCTCGGGCGCCTTGTCGATCTTGTCGATCACCCCGGCCAGCTGCTTGCAGGGCACGGATGTTACGAATTCAATTCGGTTCTTGATTAGATCTGCGACGATCCTGTCGTTCACGGACATGGACGATGCCTCCCTTGCTGTCCCCCGGAGCCGCGCGGTCCCGGCTGGTACCCGCGGCCGGACTCGAACCGGCACGGCTTGCGCCTGAGGATTTTAAGTCCTCTGTGTCTACCATTCCACCACGCGGGCCCAGTGGGGCGGACGATAGACAAGCCCCCTGTTGAGGGAAAGGGAAATCAGGGCTGTCCGGGCCGGTTTCGGGGCGATTTTCGGCCCGCGGATAGAAGGCCTAAATCTTTGCGATACAATCGCTTACTGAAAGCAGCCGGCAGGGTGGAATGACGCCTGGGCAGAGGCCCGCGACCCAGGATCTGGCCCTACAGCTCGATCTCGGGATTGGCCGATCCCTCGACCGGAAGCAGGTGCCTTTCGGGCAGCCACGGGTGCAGATCAAGCGCCTCGCGCATGACCCCGCGCGCCGCCAGGATCCGCCCCAGCCCCATCAACGACAGCGCCATGCCCGACCGGGCCGCCACGTGCAACGGCGCCCGCGCGACCGCCCGTTCCAGATCCTCGAGCGCGGTGGCGTAGTCGCCCCGGATGAAGGCCACGAAGGCGCGCTGGTTGTAGCCCTCGGCATAGTCCGGACAATAGGCCACCAGCCGGTCAAAGGCCGAGGTGGCCGCATCCAGATCCGCCATCGCCCGCCGCTCCATCCCCTCGTCCAGCAGCCGCTGGGCGCGGGCGTCGGGCGCGCTGGCCCAGATCTCCCACAGGCCGTTGGTCAGACGCCGGGCTTCCATCTCGTTGGTGGCGCCGCGAATGTCGGCCAGGATCGCGCGCTGACGCGCGGTGGTGTCGCGCTGCTGGGGGCAGACGCCGGGTGCCTCGGCACGACCTCCTTCGCCCTCCCCGGAGCGAGCCGCACCCTGGGGCGCCTGCGCCTGCGCCGTGCCAACCGACAGAAGCAGCACCGCCGCAGCAAGCTTTGACAAGACGATATGGGACATGGACAAACCCTCCTCAGACCGGACCGGGGATCCCCCCATCAGGCCCGGCGCGGCGCGGCCCTGTCAACTCACAGCCCGGAGAGCGCGCGGCACAGTTGACGCAAGCCACCGTTGGGATAAGTCCATGACATGTTCCCGATCCGCGATCACAACCCGTCCAACCGGACCCCTTTCGTCACATACGCCCTGATCGCGGCGAATGTGATCGTCTTCATCGGCTACTGGCCGCTGTTCTCGGACGAAAGGGCTCTGTCGGGCTTCTTCGATGTCTGGGCCATGGTCCCGCGCGAAATCTCGCAGGGACGCGAGCTGCACACGCTGCTCACCTCGATGTTCCTGCATGGCGGGTTGATGCATATCGGCGGCAACATGCTGTTCCTGTGGATCTTCGGCGACAACCTCGAGGACGAGATGGGCCATATGGGCTTTCTCGGCTTCTACCTCAGCGCGGGCGTGCTGGCGGGGTTGGCGCAATGGCTGGCCGCCCCGGCGTCGCCGGTGCCGACGGTGGGTGCATCCGGAGCGATCGCGGGGGTGATGGGCGGTTACATCCTGCTCTTTCCCCGGGCACGTGTGGATGTGCTGATCATCTTCGTCATCTTCTTCAAGGTCTTCCCCCTGCCCGCCTGGGCGATGCTCGGGTTCTGGTTCGGCTTGCAGGTCTTCAGCGGTTTTGGTGCCGACGCGACCCAGGGCGGCGTCGCCTACTGGGCCCACGCGGGCGGCTTCCTGGCGGGGCTGGGCATGACCCTGCCCCTGTGGCTGCGCCTGGGCGGTCCCCGCTTCTGGAATCGCACCCACGGGCGCCCGCCCCACCCCGAGGCAAAATACGGCGAACGCACCAGCCCCATCCCGCGCGTGACGCGGCGCCGGGGGCGCAGGTGGTAGCGGGCACCACCCGCCGCCTGCGCTGCCACTGCGGCGCGGTCGAGCTGGAGCTGCGCAATGTGCCGCCGCTTGCCACGGCAGGCCATTGCAACTGTTCCTACTGCCGCCGCCGCGCGGCCGCGACCTTGTCGGTAAAGCTGCCGGACCTGACCGTGCTCAAGGGACAGGACGCGCTCAGCCTCTACACCTTCAACACCGGCACAGCGAAGCACCATTTCTGTCGCCATTGCGGGATATACACCCATCATCAGCGGCGCAGCGATCCTTCGGAATACGGGGTGAACCTGGGCGCGATCGAAGGCGTCAATCCTTCGACCCTGGAACCCCTGCCCTGGTCGGACGGGGTAAACCACGTCAGCGACCGCGAGGATCCCGACGAGAGCTGAAAGCTGGGCTGAAAAGTCGGCTGGAAGGCTGTGTCACGAAAAGGGCGCTTGTCGGGAAAAGATCGATCGGCCGCCCGGGGCTCAAGTCGCCCGGATCACTTGTTCATCGTGTTCGCGATCTTGGTCGCAAGGAAATCCCCGCCGGTCACGATTGAGCTTGCGGCGAAAACCGCAAGCAGCACGCAAGCTGCTGTCAGCACGATAAAATCCACGGTCACGGCGCCATCGCGCCGCTTGCAGAAATCGACCAGAGCCGAGAGGGATCGCCAGTTCTTCATGGCGGCCACCCTAGAAGGGCGATGTGACCTTTTCGTGACGCGATTTCACCGCAAAGACGGCAAAGTCGCGGTCAGATCATGGCGTCAGGCGCCGCGGATTGCCTTGGCGAACTTGTCGAAGATCTGCTCGTTGCCGGCGATCACCTCGCCGCTTTCCAGCATCCCGGCCTCGGGGTCGATCGACTGCACGAAGCCGCCCGCCTCGCGCACCAGCAGGATGCCGGCGGCCATGTCCCAGGGCTTCAGATCCCGTTCCCAGAACCCGTCGAAACGACCGGCCGAGACATAGGCCAGATCCAGCGCCGCCGCACCCCAGCGCCGCACGCCGGCGCATTGGGGCAGAAGCCGGCCCAGATCGCGCAGGGTGTCGGGCAGGTCGACGCGGCCGCCGAACGGAAGACCGGTGGCGAAGATCGCCTCGATCATCGAGCGGCGCCCCGAAACCCGCAGGCGGGATTCGTTCATGAAGGCGCCAAAGCCCTTCTCGGCCACGAACATCTCGTCCTTGGCTGGATCGAAGACCACGGCGGCGACGATCTCGCCCTTGTGCTCAAGCCCGATCGAGACCGCCCAGTGCGGCAGCCCGTGCAGGAAGTTGGTGGTGCCGTCCAGCGGGTCGACGATCCAGCGCCGGGTCGGATCCTTGCCCTGGATCTCCTCGGCGCTTTCCTCGGCCAGCCAGCCATAGTTGGGACGCCCGTCCATCAGATCCTCCTTGAGGATCTTCTCGGCGGCCAGGTCGGCACGGCTGACGAAATCGCCCGCCCCCTTCATCGACACCTGAAGGTTCTCGACCTCGCGGAAGTCCTTGACCAGCGAGCGGCCGGCCCGGCGGGCGGCCTTGATCATGAGATTGAGATTGGCACTGCCTTGCATCGCGGGGCTCCTTTGGACAAGGCCGCGCGTATAAGGGACGCCGGGGGCTTTGCCAAGTGCTCACGCGTGCGCAGGCCCGGCACGACCCGGGACATATACCGCCGATCAGGCGGGCGCTGGCACCCGCTGCAGCTTGACCGCCTCGCTGCGGGCCAGCCGGATGAAATGGGACATGAAGGGCTTTTGCACGTCCTCGCTTCGGGTCGCAGCATAAAGGCGCCGGGTCAGCCCGCCCCTGGTCAGCGGCCGGGTGACGTAATCCGAGCTGTATTTGACCTGCCGCACCACCCAGTCGGGCAACACCGACACCCCGCGGTTCGACGCCACCAGCATCAGGATCATCGCCGTCAGCTCGACCTGCCGGACGCTGCGCGGCTCGACCTTGGCGGGGATCAGAAGCTGGCTGAAGATGTCGAGCCGCGTCCGCTCCACCGGATAGGTGATCAGCGTCTCGCCCGCGAAATCCTGGGCCTCGATATAGGGGCGCTGCGCCAGCGGATGGCTGGCGGCGGCAACGAAGACCGGCTCGTAATCGAACAGGGGCGTGAACTCCACATCCTGGATCTGCTCGGGGTCCGACGAGACGACAAGGTCGACCTCCTCGCGCCCCAGCGCCGGCAGCGCATCGAATGAAAGGCCAGGGCGGATATCGACGTCGATCTCGGGCCAGGCCTTGCGGAACTGCTCCAGCACCGGGAACAGCCACTCGTAGCAGGCGTGGCACTCGATCGCGATATGCAGCCGCCCCGAGCGGCCCGAGCGAAGGGATTTGAAATCCTCCTCCAGCGCCGCGATCTCGGGCAGGATCCGCTCGGCCAGGCGCAAAAGCCGTATACCCGCGGGCGTCAGCTTCATCGGCTTCGAGCGGCGGATGAACAGCTCCACCCCCGCTTGCTCCTCCAGCGCCTTGACCTGATGGGACAGGGCCGACTGGGTGATGTGCAGAAGATCGGCCGCCCGGGCCAGCCCGCCGGCCTCATGGATCGCCTTCACCGTGCGCAGGTGGCGAAACTCGATATGCATATGGAACTCATGTTCATCTTGAGTATTATGAATTTGTTTCACATGACGCCCCGTGCGACAAGGGCGGACAGAATTATTTGCCAAGGATGCCCCCGATGCCCTCCGCGCCCAGCGTTTCGTTCGAATTCTTCCCGCCCCAGTCGCTGGATGCCAGCTTCCGCCTGTGGGAGACCGTGCAGGCCCTGGCCCCCCTGTCGCCGGAATTCGTCTCGGTGACCTACGGCGCGGGCGGCACCACCCGCAAGCTGACCCACGAAGCGGTCGAGACCATCCACAAGAACTACGGCCTGCGGGTCGCGGCGCACCTGACTTGCGTCGACGCCACCCGCGAGGAGACGATGGAGATCGTGCGCGGCTACAAGGAGGCCGGTGTCACCGACATCGTGGCCCTGCGCGGCGATCCTCCGAAGGGCGCGGCCCGCTTCACCCCCCACCCCGAGGGGTTCGCAAGCTCGGTCGAGCTGATCGAGGCCCTGGCGGCCGAGGGCGGCCTGACACTGCACGTGGGCGCCTATCCCGACCCCCACCCCGAGGCGACCAACCCGGTGGCCGATGTCGAATACCTCAAGCGCAAGATCGACGCCGGCGCCTCGACCGCCATCACCCAGTTCTTCTTCGAGAAGGAAACCTTCCTGCGCTTCCGCGACCGCTGCGTGGCGGCGGGCATCGACGCACCGATCGTTCCGGGCATCCTGCCCATCGACAACTGGAAGCGGGTGCGCAACTTCGCCGCGCGCTGCGGCGCCTTCATCCCCGACTGGGTCGACGAGGCCTTCGACAAGGCCGATCGCGACGACCGCTCGGAGCTTTTCGCGACCGCCATGTGCACCGAACTCTGCAGCGACCTGATCGACGAGGGCGTCGACACCCTGCATTTCTACACGCTCAACCGTCCCTACCTGACCCGCCAAGTCTGCAACGCGCTGGGTGTGCATTCCACCCAAGGTTTGGAAAAGGTGGCCTGAGGCGGAGCCTCCGGCGGGGATATTTCCCCGACAATGAAAACCATGCGTTGAACAAGGGCGTCCCGGCTTCAGGCAGGGGGCGCCCTTTTCCTTCATTGTCGTCCAAATATCCCCGCCGGAGGAGCAGCTCAGGGCCCGTGCGGCGCCTCACCTTGGGCGCTTTCGCCGATCGAGGCAGGCATCGCCTCGGCCGCGGGCGGGGAGGTGCGCGGGCCTGCGCCCAGCAACGGATGGCGGCCGACACTGGGGTGGACGGCCTCGCTGCGGTCGCGGCCGACCCGGCGGCGGCGGCGGATCACGAAAAGCTTGCCCCAGCCGCGCAGGGTCCCCACCGACTTGGCCGAGGGATCCTGGGGAAACCGCGCGCGCCAACCCTCGGGCAGCTCGAGGCCGCAGGCCTCGGCCTTGTCCAGCATCCAAACCAGGGGGATGTTCGACAGGGGCCGGGCCGCCGAGAACTCCGACAGGTGGCCGCCGATGTCCCCGTGGGTGCCGCGAAACCACATCTGCTCCACATGGCCGGTGAAGTCGGGGGGGCAGTCCCATAGAACCGGGTCGAAGGCGAGCCGGGTCTCGTCGAGTGCCAGCGCGTGGTAGCCGTGCAGGATCGAGGGGCCCAATCGGTGGTTGTGGAACTCGTGGGGCGAGGTGTCGAGCGCCTGCGCCACACGCCACAGCACCGGCAGGCGGATGCCCAGCGACTTCACCGTGTCCCAGACGCCGACCATCTGCACCGGGGCGTGGATGTGGCAGTAGCGGCGGCGGAAGATCCCCGCGGCCCGGCTGTCGGGATCGGACTGGTAGTGGCGATAGGCTTCGCGGATCATCCGCTCGGTCGCGTGCTCGGCCTTCAAGAGCCCCATCCGGTCGATCATGCCCGCCAGTGAGCGCACGGCGTAGGCCCCGCGCGAGAAGCCGAAGAGGTAGATCCGGTCGCCCGGCCTGTAGCGCGAGGCGATGAACCCGTAGGAGCGGCGGATCTGGCGGTTGAAGCCGACGCCGACGATGATGTCGCGGATCCGCCGCAGCCCGGTCCATTGCAGGCCCGGTTCATATTTCAGCGACAGGCCCGCGCTGGCCGGCATCTCGCGCAGCAGGCGATAGGTCAGGCCGGCGTTGGTCTCGAGCCCGGGGTCAAGGCTGGACATGGTGCCGTCGAGGATGACGACATGGTTGCGCGGGCGCGCGGAGGTGGTCCCCCGCACGGTGCGGACGGTTTCGCGCCGGCCAAGGATATCCCCCTTGAGACGGCCGACGAACCCTCCTGCCCAATCCCTAAATCCTGTCAGCATCCGCATTCAGCATCGACCATGTGCGCAGCGGAGTGAAGGGCATATCGACCCGGCGCACGCCGCGTTCCCAGACCGCGTCCAGAACCGCGTTGGCCACGGCCGCCAGCGCGCCGACGGTGCCCGCCTCACCACAGCCCTTCATGCCCAGCGGGTTGGCGGTCGAGGGCACGGGCCGGTGGGCAAATCCCATCATCGGCAGATCGCGGGCCCGGGGCACGGCGTAATCCATGAAGCTTGCGGTCAGAAGCTGGCCGTCGGCGTCGTGGACCACGTGCTCGCTGAGGGCCTGGCCGATCCCCTGGGCCACGCCGCCGTGGATCTGCCCCTCGGTCAGCATCGGGTTCATCAGCACGCCGAAGTCGTCCACCACCGTGTAGCGATCGACGGTGACAACCCCGGTTTCGGGGTCGATCTCGACCTCGCAGACATGGGCACCGTTGGGATAGCTGCGCCCCGGTAGGGTTGCCGTGTGATCGTGGCGGAGCAGCTCGTCGCGCCCCTCCTCCCGCGCGAGGCCCGCGGCCCCCATCATATCGACCGAGCGGTTCGTGCCGGGGGCGCGGAAGCGGTGGTCCTGCGCGTCGAAAAGGACCTCGTCCACCTCCCACAGCTCGCGCAGGAAGCCGGCGAACCCCTCGACCATGGCCTCGACATTGGCGCGGGTCGCCGTGCCCTGGGTCGTGACCGAGCGCGACCCGCCGGTGCCGCCGCCCGATGCGATGCGGTCGCTGTCGCCCTGCACCACCCGCACCCGGTCATGGGGAATGCCCGAATATTGCTCCAAGATCTGGCGATAGACCGTCTCGTGCCCCTGCCCGTTCGAGATGGTCCCGACATAGAGAGTCACGCCGCCGTCCGCATCAAAGCTGATGGCCGAGTTCTCGGTCGGATCGCCCAGGATAGCCTCGATGTAATAGCAAAGCCCCTGGCCGCGCAGCAGGCCCCGCGCCTCGGAGGCCGCGCGCCTTTCGGCGAACCCCGCCCGGTCGGCGCGGATCGCGGCCTCGTCCAGCAGCCCGTGGAAATCGCCCACGTCGTAGATCTCGCCCGTGGCCGAGGTGTAGGGGAAGGCGTCGGCGGCGATGAAGTTGCGGCGGCGCAGCTCCCACGGATCCACCCCGAGCTGGCGCGCGGCGTTGTCGATGGCGCGTTCCAGCACGTAGATCGCCTCGGGCCGGCCCGCGCCGCGATAGGCGTCCACCTGGTTGGTGTTGGTGTAGACCGCCCGCGCCCCGAACCAGACCGTCTGCACGTCGTAGGTGCCGGTCAGCACCTTGAGCGCCAGCTCGGTCTGGATGGCCTGGGCGTGCTGGCCGTTGTAGGCGCCGAGGTTGAATATCGTCTCGACCCGGTAGGCGGTGATGCGCAGGTCGGCATCGAAGGCCAGATCCACGCTCGACGCCAGGTCCCGCCCGCCATTGTCGGACAGCATGGTCTCGGTGCGGTCGGCCATGAAGAGGACCGGCCTGTCCAGCATGCGCGCGGCCTGGGCCACGCAATACATCTCGGGGTAATCCATGGCCTTGGTGCCGAAACCGCCGCCCACGTCGGGGATGGTAACGTGGATGTCGGCTGCCGGCATGCCCAGCAGTTCGGCCATGCGTTCCTTTGGCGCCCAGGCGTTCTGGTGGCTGATGGTGACGTGCAGCCGGTCGTCGCGCATCTCGGCCCAGTAGCCGCGCGGCTCCATCGGGTTCGAGATGATGCGGTTGTCCTCGACCTCGAGGCTGACGGTATGGGCGGCGGCTGCGAAGGCAGCGTCGGTCGCCTCGGCATCACCCCAGCCCCAGTCGAGGGCGACGTTGTCGGGCGCCTCGGGGTGGATGGCGGGGCCGCCGGGGCGCGGGGTGACATGGACCGGCAGATCCTCGTAATCGAACTCGACCAGCTCGGCCGCGTCGCGGGCGGCAATGGCGCTGTCGGCCACGATCACCGCCACGGCCTCACCCACGAAGCGGACGCGGTCGCGGGCCAGGATGGGCCGTTCGGGCGCCGCGCCGGGGGTGCCGTCGCGATTTTCAAGAACGGTGGATTTCATGGCCAGGCAGACGCCGGCGGCTTCCAGCTTTTCGGCCGTCAGCACCAAGTGGACGCCCGGGGCCTCCTCGGCGGCCGAGACATCGAGCGCGGTGATCCGGCCATGGGCCACCGGCGAACGGAAGACGACGGCGTGCAGAGTGTCGGCCGGGGCGGTGTCCTCAAGATAACGTCCGGTCCCCGTCAGGAACCGGACGTCCTCGATCCGTCGAACCGACTGGCTAGTCCCGAATTTCCGCATCGATCCCCCTGAGATTTGTCTTCAGGGCGACACTAGCGTCGGGACCGGCACTGTCCAGAGGCGAAGCCGCCTAGCGGTAAAGCTGGGCGACGGTCACGTTCTGGGGGTCGCCGTAGCCGTTGAAGCGGCAGGCGGTGACCACGGTGTAGGCGCCGGTCCCGTGGAACAGCAGGTGGTCGCCCTCGGCAAGGTCGGCCGGCACGTCCAGCCCGCCTGGCAGCATGTCGACGCTGTCGCAGGTGGGGCCGAAGACGGTGCGGTTGACCCGCTCGCCCACCAGGGGGGTGCCGTCGGCGCCCAGGTAGGTGATCCGCTTCAGCGTGCCCAGCAGCAGCGCCTCGGCCAGCGTGCCGTAGATGCCGTCGTTCAGGAAGACGGCACCGTCCGAGCGCATGGCCTTCACGCGCAGGGCCAGCGCGTAGGATTCGGCGACCATGGCGCGACCCGGCTCGCAGACCAGGACGGGGGCGGTGGCGAAGTTGGTGGCCACGGCATCCTCGATCACGGCGATCGTCTGCTCCAACTGGGGCACATGCTCGCCGGTGCCACGGTCGGCCGGGAAGCCGCCGCCGACGTTCAGGCGGGCAAGGGTGACGCCGGCGTCTTCGGCGACGCGGGCCGCGACCGAGATATACTCGCGCCAAGCCTCGGGGTCGGTGCACTGGGTGCCCGGGTGGAAGGTCATCGCAGGCTCGAACCCGGCCTCGACGACGCGGCGCAGCAGGGCGACGGCCATCTTGGGCTCGGCGCCGAACTTGGCACCGAAGTCATAGGCTGCGCCCTCAACCTGAAGCTTGAAGCGCACGGCGATCTCGGTGCCCTCGGCGGGGACCAGTTCGATCAGCTTTTCCAGTTCCGAGACGGAATCGACCGAATAGCTGCGCACGTTCAGGCGCACGGCCTCGGCAATCTCGAGGCGCGAGCGGACCGGGTTGTTGTAGTGCAGCACGGCCTGGGGTGCGACGGCGCGCACTGCGCGCATCTCGGGGGGGGAGGCCACGTCAAAGACCTGCACGCCCTCGGCCGCGATGGTGGCAAGCACCTCGTCGCGGTCGTTGCACTTGATGGCATAGCTCACCACGCCGGGGAACGTATCCAGAAACCGCCGTGCCGTGGCCCGCAGGGCCTCGGGGCAGAAATACAGAACCGGAAGATCCGGTTGGGCCGACCGGAGATGGTCGATAGGATCGAGGCAGATCGGATGAGACAGATCCATGTGAGCGCAACCTTATATGGCGTAGCGACGCAAGGGTTCAGAAGATGGGGTGAAGGTGGGGTCGGGTCCGTAATTTACCGGCCCTTAGCCGCCAATTTGATTCCGTGCAAGCCTGCTGTTCGCACTGATCAAAAAATGGCGTTTTGGCCCACGTATTCAAGGGCCTCCACGATTTTTCCCGGGGCGGTTTTTCGCCCATCTTCGCGCGGTTTTCCGGAACCCTTTGCGCGGGCCCCCCGAGGGGGCCGCGCGGACGGAATCGCGGGGCCGGTGCGACCGGCCCGCGGCAAAAACCGCAAATAGCGCAAAATGTTAGCAGCTCGCCTATGGATCGGGCCCGTCACGACCCGCGCCGCATCACGTCTTCAGGGACCCGGAGTTCGCCCTCGAAAAGTCGGCGCTGACGCAGCGGCATGCGGCTTCGGGACGCGCAGGGCGCCCCTTTTGACAGGACGAAATGTGACCGTAGCGCAACAGCCCTGGAGGGCGCCTGGCCCTGCCCTCAGCTGCCCATACGGGACAGGCGGGACTGCAATTCGGCCAGCTGCTTCTTGATCTCGTCAAGGTCGTCGGCCGATCCCGCGGCGCGGGCGCCCTGGACACCGGCCTTGCCGGCCTCGGCCTCGGTTTCGCCGCCGGGCATGGTGCTACCGGCCCAGCCGCCGCTCATGGCCTTGAGGAAGGCGCGCTGCTGCGCCTGCATCGCCTCCATCCCCGGGATCGAGGCCAGCGGATTGATCGTTCCCATGTTCTCCATCATCCGCGACTGGCTGTCGCGCAGCATGTCGAAGCTGACGGCAAGGAACTGGGGCACGACCGATTGGGCCTGCGTCGTGTAGCTGCGGACCAGATCGGTCAGCACGCCCAGCGGCAGCACGCTTTCGCCGCGGCTTTCATGCTCGGCGATGATCTGAAGAAGATATTGGCGGGTCAGGTCGTCGCCCGATTTCAGGTCGACGATCTTCACCTCGCGCCCGTCACGGATGAAGCGGGCGATGTCTTCAAGCGTGACGTAGTCGCTGGTCTCGGTGTTGTAGAGACGACGGCTCGCATAACGCTTGATAAGCAGGGGCTTGTCCGACTCGGCCACGTTCATCCTCCCAAGGTTTGCAGCGCAGAAACCATGCTATTTCAGTGCGGCGGAAAAAGAAAGGGCAGCCGCGGGGCTGCCCTTGGGTTCCGCGCCGACAGGGAGGCGTCTTGGCGGAAGTCTTTCGTGCCGGGCCCGGGGGCCGCGCGGCGCGCTTACTTTGCGGTCGCGTTGACCGGCTTCTTGGCAGCCGAAGCGGCCTGGTCGGTGGCCTTGCGGGTCGCGGTGTTGACCTCTTCCGAGAAGGTCTTGCCGGCGGCCATCATGATCTCGACCGTGTCCATCTGGACCTTCTTGGCGACTTCGGCGAAGGCGGCCAGGTTCTCGGACGCGGTCTCGGCCGAAGCCGAGGCAAACTCGGACATCGCCTTGGAATAATCGGCGGGATCTTCCTTGACGCGGGTCACATTGCCCATGCGCGACAGGGTGGTCTTGGTCCAGTTCGAGGAGATCTCGGTGGACTTCTCGGCAGCCTGCAGCGCGACGTTGGACATACGCTCGCCCAGTTCGGCCTGTGCGCGGAAAGCCTCGGTGAAGGCCGAGGTGTCGATCGGGAAGGCGCTCATCATGTCGTTGAACGCTTTGGTGTAATCTTGTGCGGTAGCCATTTGAAAACTTCCTTTCAGCTGCCTTCGTGGGGGAAGGCCCTCTATTCTGTGAAAAGGATATAGATGCCGCGTCGCAGCATTGCAAGATCTTTGTGCCGCACTGCAGCAAAAATTTCGGAATGAGGGTTTCGGCCCCTACGGGGCCTCCTTGCGGGGCTTGGCCACAACATAGGTCCCGGGCGCGGGACAAAGCACCGGGTAATCCGCCGAACCTGGCTGGCGTGCCGGCACCTCGTCGCCCGACCGCGCGCGCAGCCATTCCTCCCACCGGCCCCACCAGGATCCTTCGTGGAACTCGGCGCCCGCCTTCCATTCCTCGGGGGTAAGGCCACCGCCCTGCCCTGCACGCCCCTTGCGCGACCCGCCGGGCGCATCGCCCGTGTAATGGCCGTACTTGTTCTTGCTGGGCGGATTGACGATGCCGGCGATATGGCCCGACTGGGACAGCACGAATGTCTTGTCCTTGCTGCCCATCGTCGCGACACCTACATAGGACGAGGGCCAAGCCGCGATATGGTCCGTCTCGCAGGCAACGGCGAAGACCGGCAGGTCCACGTCCCCCAGCGCCAGCGATGTACCCGCCAGGTCGAACCCGCCCTCGGCAAAGCGGTTACCCTGGCAAAGGCCGCGCAGGTACTGCACCGCCATCCGGGCCGGAAGGTTGGTCGAATCCCCGTTCCAGTACAGCAGGTCGAAGGCCGGCGGCGCCTCGCCCAGCATGTAGCTGCGGATCGCGGGCTGGTAGATCAGGTCGTTGGACCGCAGGTAGGAGAAGGTGCGCGACATGAAGAAGGATTGCAGGATCCCCTTTTCGGTGACCTCGCGCTCGATCGCGTCGACGAAATCGTCGGTTAGAAAGACCCCCACCTCGCCCTTGTCGCTGAAATCGGTCAGCGTGGTGAAGAAGGTGGCCGAGGCGACGGGCGCCTCGCCGCGCTGCTTCAGCAAGGCCAGCGACAGCGCCAGCGTGGTGCCCGCGATACAGTAGCCGGTGGCGTTGACCTGCTCTTCGCCCGTGATCTCGCGAACGACGCGGATCGCCTCCAGGAACCCGTCCTCGACATAGGTTTCCAGCCCCACGTCGCGATAGCTGGGATCAGGGTTGACCCAGCTGACCACGAACAGCGTGTAGCCCTGCTCCACGATCCAGCGGATCAGGCTGTTGCGGGGCTTCAGGTCCAGCACGTAGAACTTGTTGATCCAGGGCGGAAACAGGATCAGAGGCCGCGCCCGCACCTTCTCGGTCGCGGGGGCATACTGGATCAGCTCGAACATGGAATTGCGGTAGACGACCGAGCCTTCGGTCGCCGCCAGGTTCTCGCCCACGGTGAAGGCATCGCGGTCGGATAGCGAAACCAGCAGCTCGCCGTCGTTGGCCTCGATATCGCGCACAAGGTTCTCAAGACCCTGCACCAGCGACTGGCCGTTGGTGGCAACGGCCTTCTCCAGCGCCTCGGGGTTGGTGGCCAGGAAGTTGGCCGGCGACATCATGTCGATAATCTGGCGGGCAAAGAATTCCAGCCGCTGCTTGTCGCGCCCCTCGACCTCAAGCTCGCGCACGCTGGTCTCGATCGCCTCGGCGCTCAGCTGGTATTGCTGCTTTATGAAGTTGAAATAGGGGTGGGTATCCCAGAGGGGATTGGAAAAGCGCCGGTCCTTGGGGCCGGGATCGGCAGGCGCGCCCGAGGGGCCCGCCGCACCGGCCTCCGCCCCCGGGATCGCCCCGGGAAAGGCGCCGGGGGTCATGGACGCAAGGGCGTGGTTGGCCTCGACGAAATGCTTCAGCGCCTTTCCCCAGTAACCCACCTGATGCTCGATGATCCGGGCCGGGTTGGCCATCATCTCGGACATGTAGGCAGAGGCCGCCTTGGCATAGAGGTCCTGGCCCGGCCCCTCCAGCCCCTTGTCCGACGGCTTGCGCGCCGCCATGGCCGCGACAAGGCGCTGCGAAAGCTCCTCGACCTTGGCCAGGTTGGCGTTCAGCGTCTCGACGTCGCGTAGATCGGCGGGCTCTTCAGTTGCCATAAGGTCCTGTTGCTCCTATCTTGCTGCTGTGCAGCATAAGCATCTGGCGACGGGCGTTCGCGGGGACTTCGCGAAACGGCAATCTTTACTGGTCATACCCGATTCCGGGAAAAGGATGAACGATGAACTACCTTCTGACCTACGATATGATGGAAACCGCCCGGAACACGAACCAGTGGCTGGGTTCCACCGCGCGCACCTTTGCATCCTACCCCGTCTGGGGCCTGACGGCGAACCCCTGGGTGCAGTGGATGGCCGCCTGGGGCGAGGTGACAGAGCACAGTTTCAACCGGATGGTGGCCAAACCCGACTGGGGCATCGACAGCGTGCTGGGCGATGACGGGCGCGATCACCCGGTCGAGGTGGAACAGATCCTCACCCGTCCCTTCGGCGACCTGATCGGATTCCGCGTTCAGGGCCGTGCCCCGATGGCCCGCCGCATTCTGCTGGTCGCGCCCATGTCGGGCCATTACGCGACGCTACTGCGCTCGACCGTGCGCTCGCTGCTGCCTGATGCCGATGTCTACATCACCGACTGGCACAACGCCCGCGACATCCCCGTGTCGGAAGGCAAGTTCGATATCGAGGATTATACCCTTTACCTCGTGGATTTCATGCGCGAGCTTGGGCCCGACATCCACGTCATCGCCGTCTGTCAGCCCGCCCCGCTGGCCTTGGCCGCGACCGCGTGCCTTGCCGACGAGGCGCCCGAGGCGCAGCCGCGCAGCCTGACCCTGATCGGCGGGCCGATCGACCCCGACGCCACCCCGACCGATGTCACCGATTTCGGCCGCCGCATCACCATGGGTCAGCTGGAGCACAGCGCGATCCAGCGCGTCGGCTTCAACCACGCCGGCGCCGGGCGCAAGGTCTACCCCGGGCTTTTGCAACTTCTGTCCTTCGTGTCGATGAACGCCGAAACTCACGCCAAGGCCTTCCAGGACCAGATCCTGGCCGTCGCCAAGGGCACCGCTTCGGATCACGACAAGCACAATCGCTTCTATGACGAATACCTGGCCGTGATGGACATGACGGCCGAGTTCTACCTTTCCACGGTCGAGCGGATCTTCAAGGGCCGCGAGGTTGCCGACAACGTCTTCACCGTCGGCGGCCGCCCGGTGGACATCGGCAAGATCACCACCGTTGCCGTCAAGACGGTCGAAGGGACCAAGGACGACATCTCGGCCCCCGGCCAATGCGTCGCCGCGCTGGATCTTCTGACCGGCCTGCCCGACGACAAGAAGGCCAGCCACCTTGAAGAGGGCGCGGGCCATTACGGGATTTTCGCGGGCCGCTCGTGGCGCAACAACATTCGCCCGCTGGTGCTGGATTTCATCGACGCCAGCATGGAGGATGCGCCCGCGCGCGCCACCACCACCCCGGCGCGCGGACCCTCGGCCCGCAAGACCGGCGCCGACGCGGTCGATGGCGGCGACAAGGCGGCCGAGGTGCGGACCCTGCTGGACGACACGGCGGACCTTCTGGACCGGGCGATCCGCGAGGCCACGAAGAAGGCCCAGACCGCCAAAGGTGCTGACAAGGGTGCCGAAAAGGTGTCGGACGAGGCCGGCGAGAGCGCGACGCAGGACAAGACACCCGCCCCGGCAAAGACCGCCCCCGAGGCGAAAAAGCCCGCCGATCCGAAGCCCGCTGAGGTGAAGGCGACAAGCGCAAAGGCCACCGATCCCAAGCCTGGGGCCCAAGCCGCCGCACGACCGGCAACCAAGGCCAGGAAACCCGGCAAAGGCTCGAAGTCTCGCAAGAAATCCTGACGTAGTCGGGGGGCCACGCCCCCCCCGCAATGGCCCTAGCGCGGGCTGCGCGGCGGCGGCGGCGCGGCCGGCCGCGTGGCCAGCCCGCCGGGCACCCGGCGCACAGGCTCGGGCCAGCCAAGCCAGTCGGCCAGGACGTGGCTGACCGCCTCGGGCTGCTCCAGGGTCGGCAGATGGCCCGCCCGCTCGATCAGGGCCAGCTTGGCGCCGGGGATCAGCGCGCTCATGAATTCGTGGCGGCGCGGCGGGCTCAGGCTATCCTCGGCCCCGCAGACGATCAGCACCGGCAGGTTGCGCAGCTTGCGCAGGGTCGGCTGCTGATCGGGGCGGCGCTGGATCGCCTTGATCTGCCGCTCGTAGACCTGCGGGCCAAGATCCATCGCCATGGCCATGAACTTTGCCAGCACATCCATCCGCGACGGCCCGGCCGCCAGCTGGTCGGGGCCCAGATCCTCGCGCAATGCATCCGCCAAACGGCCCGACCGGGCGCGGATCAGGCGCGGCTCGCGCGAGGCTGCGATGGCCGGCGTCTCGCTCAGGCAGCTCGTGTCCATGACGCACAGGCGCGACACCCGGTCGGGGGCCTGGCGCAGGATCTCCATCGCCACCATGCCGCCCAGGTAATGGCCCGCGAGGGCAAAGCGCGCCGGCGCATCGGCCAGCACATGGGTTGCCATCTCGGCGATGGTATCGCCCCGGGTGAGGTTGGCCAGGTGAAGGGTTCGCCCGCCGGACAATGCCGCGATCTGGGGCGCGAAAAGCCGCGCGTCGCACATCAGCCCGGGCAGCAGGACAAGAGGTTCCGACATGGGGTCCACTTCGTGTAAGCACTGGCGTTGAACCGCTTATGCCCGTGAAGCGGCGACGGGTCGAGGGGGCGGGCAGTTTTCCGCTGCCGCCCCACCCGCCACGGCCGGAAATCGCCGAGTTGCGCGGCTGGGGCGACGGGGCGGATCAGGCGTGCCGGGTCAGCACCTCCTCGATGGTGGTTTCGATCAGCTCCAGACACTCGGCGTCCGAAAAACGGTGATCGGCCCCCTTCACGCAGGTCAGGCGCATGTCCGGCCCGCTGGCATGGTCCAAGAGGCGCAGGGCCACGGACATGTCCACGTCCTCATCCGCCGTGCCCTGGAGGAAGCGCACCGGAAACGGCAACTCCAGCGGCGTGCGCAGGACGAGGTTGCCGCGCCCCTCCTCGATCAGGCGTCGGGTGATGACGTAGGGCTCGCCATAGTCCGAAGGCAGGGCCACGCGACCGTCCCGCTCCAGCGCCTGGCGGTGGGGTTCGTCGAAATTGGCCCACATGCTGTCCTCGGTGAAATCGGGGGCGGCGGCGATGGTCACCAGCCCCGCGATGCGCGACCGCCGCGCCCGGCAGAGCAGCAGCGAGATCCATCCCCCCATGGACGAGCCGACAAGCACCTGCGGCCCCTCGGTCAGCTTGTCGAGAACGGCCATCGCATCCTCGGCCCAGTCGCCGATCGCCCCCTCCTCGAACGTGCCCGACGACACCCCGTGCCCAGAATAGTCGAAGCGCAGGAAGGCGTGGCCCGTGCGCCGCGCCCAGTCTTCGAGATGCGCGGCCTTGCTGCCCTCCATGTCGGACTTGAACCCGCCCAGGAAGACCACGCCGGGCGCGGTCCCCGCCCCCTGGGCCGCGGTCTGGCGATAGGCGATGCGGCGGCCTTGGGGCGTGTCGAGATGGGCGATGTCGGTCATGGATCCTCCGGGATCTGCAAGGGTGGTGCGGCGCAGTCTTCGGCAGATCCGCCGCCCCGTCCAGCCCCCTTCGGCACCCGATCCCGCCGGCGCGGGCGTGCCATCGCGTCGCCAAGGCCCCGCTTGGTGTTGACACCCCGCCCGCCGCTGGCCAGAAAGCGCGGACATCTTACCCGCAACCGGGCGTTCCGTGGGCGCCAAACCGACGAGGATCCAGTCGCATGACGCAGATCTCCCTGACATTTCCCGATGGCAATTCGCGCAGCTTTCCCGCCGGCGTGACCGCGGCCGAGGTGGCCGCCGACATCTCGACCTCGCTGGCCAAGAAGGCCATCAGCGCCACCGTCGATGGCCGCCACTGGGATCTGCAATGGCCCATCGAGGGCGACGCCGCCATCGCCATCAACACCATGAAAGAGGCCGAGCCCGCGCTTGAGCTGATCCGCCACGATCTGGCCCACATCATGGCCCGAGCGGTGCAAGAGCTGTGGCCCGACGTCAAGGTCACCATCGGCCCGGTCATCAAGGACGGCTGGTATTACGATTTCGACCGCGAAGAGCCCTTCACCCCCGAGGATCTGGGCGCGATCGAGAAGAAGATGAAAGAGATCATCAACAGCCGCGACCCCGTCCGCACCGAGGTCTGGGACCGCCCCCGCGCCATCGCCCATTACGAAAGCCTGGGCGAGCCCTACAAGGTCGAGCTGATCGAGGCCATTCCCGGCGACGAGCCGCTGCGCATGTATTGGCACGGCGACTGGCAGGACCTGTGCCGCGGCCCGCATCTGGCCCACACCGGGCAGGTCCCCGCCGACGCCTTCAAGCTGATGAGCGTGGCCGGCGCCTACTGGCGCGGCGACAGCTCGCGCCAGATGCTGCAACGGATCTACGGCGTGGCCTTCCAGAACAAGGAACAGCTGAAAGCCCATCTGCACATGCTGGAAGAGGCCGCCAAGCGCGACCACCGCAAGCTGGGCCGCGAGATGGACCTGTTCCACATGCAGGAAGAAGCCCCCGGTCAGGTCTTCTGGCATCCGGGCGGCTGGACCGTCTACACCACGCTTCAGGACTACATGCGCCGCAAGCAGCGCGCCGGCGGCTATGTCGAGGTCAACACCCCGCAGGTCGTGGACCGCAAGCTGTGGGAAGCCTCGGGCCACTGGGAGAAATATCAGGACCACATGTTCATCGTCGAGGTCGACGAGGAACACGCCCGCGAGAAATCGGTCAACGCTCTCAAGCCCATGAACTGTCCCTGCCATGTGCAGATCTTCAATCAGGGCCTGAAAAGCTATCGCGAGCTGCCGCTGCGCATGGCCGAGTTCGGATCGTGCAACCGCTACGAGCCGTCGGGCGCGCTGCACGGCATCATGCGGGTGCGCGGGTTCACCCAGGATGACGGGCACATCTTCTGCGAGGAAGACCAGATCGAGGCCGAAACCGCGACCTTTATCAACTTCCTCTCCGAAGTGTACCGCGATCTGGGTTTCGAAAGCTTCAAGGTGAAATTCTCGGACCGGCCCGAGACCCGCGCAGGCTCGGACGAGGTGTGGGACAAGGCCGAGGCCGCGCTTTTGAACGCCACCCGCGCCGCCGGGATCGAGCCCGAGCTGAACCCCGGCGAAGGCGCCTTCTACGGTCCCAAGCTGGAGTTTGTGCTGACCGACGCCATCGGCCGTGACTGGCAGTGCGGCACCCATCAGGTCGATTTCGTGCTGCCCGAACGGCTGGACGCCAATTACATCGGCCGCGACGGCGAAAAGCACCGCCCCGTCATGCTGCACCGCGCCACGCTGGGCAGCTTCGAGCGGTTCATCGGCATCCTGATCGAGGAACACGCCGGCAAGCTGCCCTTCTGGCTTGCCCCGCGACAGGTGGTCGTGGCCGCCATCGTGTCGGACGCCGACGCATATGTGCACGAGGTCGTCGCCACCCTGCGCGCCGCCGGCATCCGCGCCGAGGCCGATACCCGCAACGAAAAGATCAACTACAAGGTGCGCGAACATTCGGTCGCCAAGGTGCCCGCGATCCTTGCCGTCGGTATGTCCGAGGTGGCCGACAAAACCGTCTCGGTCCGCCGTCTGGGTCAGAAGCAAACCCAGGTCCGCACCCTCGACGAGATCCGCGACGAGCTTGCGCTTGAGGCGACACCGCCAGATCTGCGCGGCTGATCCCGCTGCTCCCCGGTGCGCCGACAGGCTTGCCGGGGGCATCCAACCCTGCTGACGAAAGCGCCCGAAGGTCCCCGTCCCCAATGCTTCTGCCCCGATGCTTCTGAAAGAGGCAATGTTCCTGTCGAACTGCGATTCCGTGCGCAGGCTTGGCGTAGAAGAGCTGACCAAGCGGGTGCTGATCGGGGCCATGTTCGCCCGTGGCGTGATCGCCACGCCCAGCCTGCTGCTGGACAATCCGCACATGCTGATGGTGCTGGATCGGCGCAACCTGCAAGACTGGCTGGCCGGGTCTCAAGGCGGCGGGCTGGTCCTGCGCGGCCCTGCCGGGCATGTGGGCATGCGCCTGCGCGACTATTTCGACGCCCTGCCGCCGGACTATATCCTAAGCAGATGCGGCGGGCGCACCAAGCAACAGCTGAGTTTTCTGGAACGCCGGGACATCGAGGACGATCTGAAGCGTCTGGACCTGATCCTGGCGCGGGTGGCCAGGCCGCCCGAACCGGTGGCGCTTCGCCCCTCGTCGCTGACCGAGGCGATCCAGCAGGGATCCTCGCTTGCCCAGTGGCGGGAAACCTCGTCAGATGCGCTGAGTACGATGCTGAAGGGGACGGATACTCTCAACTCGCGCTCGGCCTGGTACAAGGCGGCCGGCGACGCGTTCGACCCCGCCACCGCCGCGCGGTTTCAGGCCGAGGTGATCGACCCCGCCTATCACGGGCTGTTCGTTCGCAAGGGCGAGGCCTTTGCGATGGACCGCATCGCCGTCATCGACGCCCTGCCCCCGCAACTGCTGGACGCGACGACCTCGTTCCGGTTGCTGCGCCGCAAGACCGAGTTCATTGACCACGCCATCAGCCTGTTCAATCTGGTCTCGGCGGCGGGCACCAACCAGCTTCTGGCTCATCTGACCGACGAGGCCATTGGTTTCGTCGAGGACAAGATGCAGGATAAGGGCATGGGTTGGGCCTCGCGGCGCAACTGGTTCGGGCTTTATCCGGCACTGATACGCAAGATCGGGGTGGAAATCCGGTGATCGAATATGAAAACCCCTGGTTCCGTGTGATCCGCGAGGGCCGGCAGCATTGGGTCGAAGAACCCGACGCCCGTAACGGCGCCGCCGTCATCGCCATGCGCGGCGACCGTCTGATCCTGCTGGAAATGCACCGGCCCGCCCAGGGCGGGGCCCGGACCCTTGAGATCCCGCGCGGCTATGGCGCAGAGGGCGAGACCGCCCGGCAGGCCGCCCGCCGCGAGCTGTGCGAAGAGACGGGGTATGACGCGCCGCTGGCGTCGTTCCAACCCTTGGGCTTTGTGCGCCCCAACACCGCGATGCTGTCCTCGCGGGTGGCCGTCTTCGCGGTGACGTTGGCGCCCGATGCCCGCCCCGGCCCCCGCGACGCCGAAGCCGGCGCGGTGACCGATCATGCCACGGCGGATCTTGACGCGCTGATCCGCGCGGGCGGGATCGAGGACGGGTTCACCCTGTCGGCCCTGTGTCTGGCGCGGGCGGGTGGCGTACTGCGCTGACGGGTGCGGCCAACCACGCGAGCGATTGCCTGCGCTAGCCCAGCCAAACCTCGCGGACATCCCCGGTCCAGCCTAGGGTCATGCGGTCGCCGTCGGTGATCACCGGACGCTTCATCAACGCCGGGTGATCGGCCAGAAGCTCGGTCGCGGGGCGCGCCCGTTCCTCATCGGAAAGCGCCCGCCAGGTGGTCGATTTCCGGTTGACCAGCGCCTCGCCGAAACGCCCTTCGAAACGGGCGATTTCATCGGGCGAAAGCGGCTCCTGCCGGACGTCGCGCAGGGTGATTTCATGCCCATCCGCTGCCAGCGCGCGCAGGGCCTTGCGGCAGGTGTCACAGGTCTTCAGTCCGAGCATCCGCATTGGGAAAAGCCTTTCGGTTTCTTGGTGCCAAATCATCTAGTGCGAAGATTAAACTTGCTTTTCCCAGGACACGACCCAGTTTTTTCCCCAGAGGGCACGCGGGGTCCCCGACCCCACCCGGGAGCGGCGCCCAAGCAAAAATTCTCGTCGAACGCGGGATCCGAATGGCCGGTTTGGCGGTTGGGAAGTAACAAGTCTAAGAAGGAGTGACGCGATGCCCACTGGCACCGTGAAATGGTTCAACACAACGAAAGGATACGGCTTCATCGCCCCCGACGACGGCGGCAAGGACGTATTCGTGCATATCTCCGCGGTGGAGCGTTCGGGCCTGTCCGGCCTGGCCGATGACCAGAAGATCAGCTACGAGCTGGAAGAGGGTCGCGACGGCCGGCAACTGGCGGCGGATCTGAAGACCCTCTAGATCGCCGGATCTAGGTCCTGGTGTCGTCCGGGCATCGCTGCGCGAACTCGCGCACCATCGCCGCGATGATCGGGCACCAAGGACAGGTCACCGCGGTAGCCATGCCTGACGCCGCCCTTCTTCCGGCGGCGGCAGGGCCACCCTCGCCCCCGCGCCCCAGGTCCAGAATTCCCGTTGGTTCAGCTGGTCATGGCCCTTGTCACAAGGACGCCTGCAAATGCGGCTCCGCCGGTCAGCGCGGTTCCCCACAGCCCGTCGATCACCACCTGCTGTAGCGACCAGTCGCGCATTACTGCGTAGCTGGTGAACTCGTAGGTGCCATAGGCGATGGCGCCCAGAAGCGCCCCGTTCACGAGGGACTGCGCCGGAACGCCGTCCCGTAACGCGGGCCAGGACACCAGCCACAGCAATCCCGCCACGTAGAACATGTAGAAGACGACCGCCGCCCCCATCCGGGGCGAGTCGAGCACCGCGTCGCCCAGGTGTTTTACGAACAGCGGTTTCATCACGGTTTTCAGCATGATGGCGTCCGCGACCAGGAACACGGTGGCGGTAGTGAGATACAGGATGACGATCTGCATTGTGGCCCCTCCTCGGGTTTGACGAAGGGGTTACGCGCGGAATTCCCGCGTGGATTGAATTTTCAGGATCATCCGCCCGGCCTGGTTGCCCGAGGGCCGTGCGGACCCGGGCTCAGCCCTCGTCCAGCAGGGCGCGAAACTCCCGCCACTCGCCCTTGGACATGCCGGAGTTCTCCTGATCCACGGCCTCGCCCGCCAGCATCCGGCGCACGCAATCCAGCGCCTTGCCCGACAGGGTTGCGCCGCCCATGCGGTAATCCTCGAACGCGGCATAGGCGGCGGGCACCCAGTCGGCCACCACCTTGCAGATCGCGTCGGCATAGACCCGGATCTCGTACTGGGCGTGGGAATCGGCGCGCAGGCGCAGGAAGTGGAACAGATTGTGCAGGTCCACCTTCCAGTACCATTGGGTATAGATGTTGGCCGGCAGGTTCATGCGAGCAAGCTCGCGCGCAAGGCCCGACTGGCCCTCCTGGCTCAGCATCTGCTCATAATGGTCATAGGCGCGCCCGGCGTCGGATTTCAGGATCTCCAGCACACGCGCGGCCTCTTCGCCTTGCAATGTCTCGCCCCGGCCCTGGTTGTTGATGGTGGACTGGGCGGCAAGCTGCTCGGGGGCCGGAATGTAGAATTCGCGGTCCAGGATCGAATAGCGGGCCGAGTATTCGTTGACGTTGGCGGTCCGGTGACGGATCCACTGGCGGGCCACGAAAACCGGCAGTTTCACGTGCAGCTTGATCTCGCACATCTCGAACGGGGTCGAGTGCCAGTGCCGCATGAGATAGCGGATCAGCCCCTCGTCATTGCTGACATGCTTGGTTCCGGCGCCATAGCTGACCCGCGCGGCCTGCACGATGGCCGAGTCGTCGCCCATGTAGTCGACAACCCGCACGAACCCGTGGTCCAGCACCTCGTGGGCGCGGTAGAGATGTGCCTCCATCCCTTCCGAGACGGCACGGAGCGTCGGGCGCGGATTGGCGCGGGCCGCCTCGATTTCCTGTGTCTGCTCTGGTGTCAGGGGCATCGGCAACCTCGCTTCGGTGGAATCGCTGGAAACCCATGTCTAGCATGAGAGGCCCGGTCATCCACCAGATAATGTGTCCCACCCATCCGGTGCGCGGCGCGTTTTCGGCGCGCGACGTGGCAGATAAAACACCCTTGCCGCAAACCGCTCGGGGCGCGATTGACTTTGACCCCCGCTGAACGGACCGTGGCCCGCAAGCGGCGTAAGACCACGACCCATCCTTGCAGGCGAAACAACCCGGGCGATCCCATGATCCGTATGACATCTGTGCTTCTGATGGCCGGCCTGCTGACCGCCTGCGGCGGTTCGGGCAGCAACATCATCGCGGACGGCTTCGGCGGCGCCGGCGGCGGTGGCACCGGCAGCGGCACGGGCGGCACCTCTGGCGGCACCACCAATGCCGAGGGCATTCCCACGGTGCTGGCCAAGAATGTCGAGAAGATCACCTACGATTCCACCGCCCAGACGCTGAAAGTCACCCTGTCGGGCCTCGATGCGTCGGACAAGGAAGCTACCTACAACCGCAACGCCGCCCTCGATCTGAACGGCTATCTTGCCTACGACATCCAGGAAAGCTCGGCCCAGCGGCGCTTCGTGGCGCTGGTCAAGGAATCCGCGCGCGGCACGGTCATGGCCTCGGTCGTGGCGGACGGTGGCCAGTTCAACCGCTATTTCGGCGGCGGCTACTACAGCCGCATCGACGCCTACACGATCCCGACCTCGGGCCTGGCCACCTATATCGGCAGCTACGCCGGGGTGATCACCCTGAACGACGGCTCGGGCGGGCCCCAGCGGACCCAGGGCACGGTCACGCTTAACGCCGACTTCACCAACAGCCTGGTCAACGGCGCCGTCACCAACCGCTCGACCACGGGCGGCCAGGCGCTGGACACGCTGGTGCTGACCGCGACCAGCATCGACGAGACGGGCACATTTCTGGGCAAGGTCGAGTTCGAGGATCTGACCGGCGTCGGCGATTACGGCGGCCTTTTCGGGGGCACCGATGCCAGCGACGTGGCCGGCGTTCTGGTGGTCAATCCGATTGGCGGCGACGGAACCGTGTGGGAGCATGGCGCCTTCGTGCTGCCGCGCTGTGGCACCGCCGGCGACGCCGCCACCTGCCCATGATCCCCGTCCTGCGGAAGCGTCCCCGGACAACCGCCGCGATCGCGCTTCTGCTGACCCTGGGATGGACCGCGCCCGGCGCATCCCAGTCGGTCGATGGGGACGCTGTCACAGCCCCCGCGCCCGACGCCAGCGGCGCCGTCACCCTTGATCTTGACCAGTCCCGCGCCCTGGCGCGCGGCGCCCTGCGGCAGGGCAACGCGGGCCTGGCCCACCGGCTGGCCAGCGCCCTGCTGCGCGCCGATCCGGCCGATGCCGAGGCGCGGCTGATCCTTGCCGCCTCTGCCGCGCAACTTGGAGAGCCGGCCCTGGCCTATGCCGAGGCCCTGCGGGTCCACGGCCAGACCGACAACCGCGCCCTGCGCTACGAGGCCGCCCATGTCGCGGCCGAGGCCGCGTTCCTGCAAGGGCGCGAAAGCCTGGCGCAGATCTGGCTGAGGGCGGCCGCGCAGGACGCGGATGACGACGCCAGAATGCGCCAGACCGCGCAGGATTACCGCGCCGTTCGCGCGCGCAATCCATGGCGCACGCAGCTAAGCTTCTCGCTGGCGCCCACCTCCAACATCAACAACGGCGCCTCGACCGACCGGCTGATCGTCAACGGCGAGAATACCCAAGCGACCCTGTCGGGCGACGCCCAGGCGCTGTCGGGCATGGAAAGCCGCGCCGTCGCGCAGCTTGGCTACCGGCTGGCGGGGGACGCGGGGCAGATGACCGAATTCGGCCTGCGCCTCGAGAACCGCAGCTACCTGCTATCGGACAGCGCCAAGGCACGGGCGCCCGGGGCACGCGGCGCCGATTTTCGCTATGGCTCGGTCGAGCTGTCGGTGAACCGGCACCTGCGCCGCCCGGGATCGACGGGGCCGCTTTCGTTCGGCGCGACGGTCGGGCAAAGCTTCTACGGCGGACGCGATCTGGGGCAGTACCTGCAACTGCGTGCGGGACGCGGCGCCACCTTGGCGCCCGGGGTGAACGGCGCCCTGACCCTTCTGGTCGAGCGGCAGTGGCGCGCGGTCGGCGACGGTGGCGACACCGACACGCTGGCCCTGGGCGGCCAGCTACAGCGCCATTTCGCCGCCGGCTTCACCGGCGGGCTGCGGTTGGGCCTGATGCACGTGGCGGGCGAGATGCGCAACGCACGCCAGAACACCCTCAGCCTTGGCGTCAACATCGTGCCGGATCGTCCATGGGGCCCGGTGCAGCCCGGACTGACCCTGGGCGCCAGCCTGCGCGACTTTCCCGACTATGTGCTCGGGCTTGCCAGCGTGCCGGACGGGCGTCAGGATACAAGGCTGTCGGCCGAGCTGGAGCTGCTGTTCCCCAAGCTGGACGCCTGGGGTTTCGCGCCGACGCTGACGCTGACGGCCGCGCGCGGCAGCTCGAACATCTCGCGGTTCGACACGCGGCAGCTGGGCGTCTCGCTGGGGTTCCGCTCGTTGTTCTGATTGCTGGAAAGGAGCGTGGCCGTGATCCGCGCCGGGGTGCAGACCTGCCAAGACGGCCTTCGCCCCCGGCGGAGGTTGATCGGCCTGCGCGCCGCGCTGTCCGCGCTGTTCCTCGCACTTGCCGTCCTTGGCGCTGCCACCCCCGCCGGGGCGGCCTGCCGCCAGGCGCTGACGCTGGGGCTGGATGTCTCGGGCTCGGTCGATGCCGAGGAATACGCCATGCAACGCGACGGCCTGGCCTCGGCACTGGAGGATCCCCGCGTGGCCCAGGCCCTGCTGGCAATGCCCCGCGCCGCGATATCCCTGTCGATCTTCGAATGGAGCGGGTCCGAGTTTCAGCGCGTCCTGGTGCCCTGGACCGCGCTTTCCGACCTGCCGGCACTTGCCTCGGTCGTGGGGCAGTTGCGGGCCAGCCGACGGGTTGCCGCCCCCTCGACCACGGCGCTTGGCACGGCGATCGCGGTGGGCCGCGCCATGCTGGCCCAGCGCGGCGACTGCTGGCGGCACACGCTGGACATCTCGGGCGACGGCCGCTCGAACGAGGGGCCGCGCCCCCGCGACCTGCTGGGCACCGGCGCGGGCCCCATGGTGACCGTCAACGCCCTGGTCATTGGCGAAGGCGGGCCCGACAGCGGCCCCGCACCGGGCGCAGGGACAGGCGGCCCGGCAGCCGGGGGCGGCACCCTCGCGGGCACGAGCGGCGCCCGCCCGGTCGACGACCTGCTGACCTACTTCCGGGCCGAGGTGATCGAAGGCCCCGGAGCCTTTGCCGAGCCTGCTTTGGGATACGGCGACTATCGCGACGCGATGGTGCGCAAGCTGTTGCGTGAAATACGGACGCTTGCCGTGGGAGACGCAACCACGGACCTGCCGGTGCGCGCCCACTAACCAAAGGGCGAGGCGCTGGCCGCTGTCCGCTCAGTAGATATAGCGGATCTGGTCACTCCAATATCTTTCGACCCGGCGCAGGGCCGTATTGATCTCGTCGATCTCGCCCGCGTCGAGGATGCCCCGTTCGGCCAGGGCGCTGGCGTGACTTCCGAACAGGTCGGCGACCAGGCTGCGCACGCGGCGCCCCTTCTCGGTCAGCCGGACCCGGACCGAGCGGCGATCGATCTCGCAGCGCTGGTGGTGCATGTACCCCATCTCGACCAGCCGCTTGAGATTGTAGCTGACGTTGGAGCCCTGGTAATAGCCGCGCGATTTCAGCTCGCCCGCCGTCACCTCGTTGTCGCCGATGTTGAAGATCAAAAGCGCCTGCACCGCGTTGATGTCCAGCACGCCCACCCGCTCAAACTCGTCCTTGATCACGTCCAGCAACAGCCGGTGAAGCCGTTCGACCAGCGCCAGGCTTTCGAGGTAGCCGGTCATTATCATCGCGTGATCTGCACCCGATGCTGCTGTCCCGGGGGCGGAGATTTTCATGGTTTGCGCGGTCATCTTTCCTGTCCACCTGCCTCTGGCCTGCCCCGGGTCTAGCGGTCAATTCCGAACAACCGGTTAAGTGGCGTGGCCGTGGCAGGGGCAGGATCACAGGCCCTTCAGGCCCCTTGCGCGGCCTTGCCGGGGATGTTGGCGCGGGCATGCGCGACCATCCGTTCCAGAAGGGGGGCAAGCTGCGCAGGCGCGGTGCCCGCGCCCGTCGACCAGGCCAGCAGGTCCTGATCGTTGCAATCAAGGATCTCCTCGAACAGGTCCAGCTCGGCAGGGGACAGATCGGCAAGGCGACTGTCGGCATAGGGGCCCAGGATCAGGTCCATCTCCTTGATGCCGCGGCGCCAGGCTCGCATGCGCAGACGGCGCAGGCGGACCGCCGGGTCTTCCGCCTGTCCGCTCATTGCGCGCCCCCGGTGCGCAGGCGCTTTTCCAGCACGCCCAGCCGGTCGGCGGCGCGCACCATGTCGGCACGCAGCTTGCGCATCTCGGTCAGGATCGCGGCCACGTCCTGGGGTCCGCCGGGCAGATCCTCGGTCGCGGTACCGGGCGCGTCGACGCCCATCCCCTGCCCCGTCAGCAGCCAGACGATCGACACGTTCAGGACCCCGGCCATCATCTGAAGCTTGTTGGCGCGGGGCTCGGACATGTCATCCTCCCAGGCGCGGACGGTCTTGTGCTTGACCCCAAGCCGGCGGGCCAGCCCCTCCTGGGTCAGGCCCAGCTGTTCGCGCGCGGCGGCAAGCCGGTCGCCAAAGGTCGCCGTATCCTCGGAGAACCAGCCGCCCTCGTCGCCGTTCGCGCCTTCTCCCTCAGCCGTCCGGTCCTGCATGCTGTTCCCCCTCAATGGCTTGATCGACGTAGAGACGCAGCCTATGACAAGGCTCCATCACATTCAAACCCGAGTTTGCGCATGGCTTTCCTTTCCGACCGGCTTGCCCGCGTCAAACCCTCGCCCACCGTGGCGGTGACGACGCTGGCCCAGCAGCTGAAGGCCGCCGGCCGGGATGTCATCGGCCTTGGCGCGGGCGAACCCGACTTCGACACGCCCGAACATATCCGCCAGGCAGCCGTGCGCGCGATCGACGAGGGGCGCACGAAATACACCGCCCCCGACGGCATGCCCGAGCTGAAGGAGGCCGTCTGCGCCAAGTTCCGGCGCGACAACGACCTTGTGTACACCCCCGAGCAGATCAGCGTCGGGACGGGCGGCAAGCAGGTGCTTTTCAACGCGCTGCTGGCCACCCTGAACCCCGGCGACGAGGTGGTGATCCCCGCCCCCTTTTGGGTCAGCTACCCCGACATCGTGCGCCTGTGCGGCGGCGAGGCGGTGATCGTACCCACCACAATGGCCGACGGTTTCAAGCTGAGCGCCGAGGCGCTGGAGGCCGCGATCACGCCGGCCACCAAGTGGTTCATCTTCAACTCTCCCTCGAACCCCACGGGCGCGGCCTATACCCATGACGAGATCCGGGCACTGACCCAGGTGCTTCTGCGCCACCCCCATGTGCACGTGCTCAGCGACGACATTTACGAGCATCTCACCTACGACGGGTTCCGCTTTGCCACCCCCGCCCAGGTGGAGCCGGCACTGATGGACCGCACGCTGACGCTGAACGGTGTTTCCAAGACCTACGCGATGACCGGGTGGCGCATCGGCTATGCCGGCGGGCCGGTCGACCTGATCGCCGCCATGCGCAAGATCCAGTCCCAGTCCACCACCAACCCCAGCACCATCTCCCAATGGGCCGCGGTCGAGGCGCTGAACGGCAAACAGGATTTCCTGGAGGAGAACCGCGCCATCTTCGTGCGCCGGCGCGACCTTGTCGTCTCGGCCCTGGATGCCATTCCGGGCATCGACTGCCCGGTGCCCCAGGGCGCGTTCTATGTCTATCCCTCCATCGCCGGGTTGATCGGCCGGCGCAGCGCGGCCGGCACCCTGATCGCGGATGACGAGGCCTTTGCCCGCGCCCTGCTGGAAGAGACCGGCGTCGCCGTCGTCTTCGGCGCGGCCTTCGGTCTTTCGCCGTGCTTTCGCGTCAGCTACGCTACCTCGGATGACACGCTGACCGAGGCTTGCGCACGCATCCGCCGGTTCTGTTCTGGCCTGAGTTGAGAGGTTCCATGTCGGTAACCCTGCCCGAGTTCTATTTCCGCGTGCGTGAGAACGGCGCCTTCGTCTTCCGCGTCGACGCCCAGAACCGTCAGCGGCGCATCGACATGAACCAGATCGCCGTCGTCAACATGAAGAACGGCGAGGTGAAGCCCCACGGAGACCACCGGCTTTCGGCCGAGGAGATGGAAGTCATCCGCGACTGGATGGCCGAGCGGGCACAATTGCTGGCCCGCCGGGACATCGACGACATCTTCCGCACCATCGATCATCTGAACCTGACCACCCACTGGGCCCAGTCCCGCGCCTCGGACGAGGACCTGGAAGCCGTGACCGACAGCCTGCTGCTGGCCATGCACGACCTGCGCAGCATGTTGGCGCGCAAGAAGGCCGACCGCCTGGCCGAGGGCTGAGCGCGCCGCCGCAGGGGCAGCCCCCGCCGTCCGGGCCCCAAGGCCCCCACCGCCCCGCGCGATGGCCACAATCCTGCCTTCAGGCCGCATTAATGCCGGATTTCACCACCTGACCAACACGATCACGCCGCAACTTCGCCGTTTTGAGTCAGCAAAAGCATGGGATGGACAATACCTCGGCATATGGGCGCGCCAGGCGCGCCGAAGGGCGGCTTTCGGGCCTGACGCGTCACATGCGCCGCTGGCGCCGCGACGAAAGCGGATCGCTAACGATCGAGTTCTGCCTGTGGATGCCCGTCTTTCTGGCCATCATCGTGCTGGTGCTGGACACCTCGATCCTGTTTGCCAAGCACACATCGCTGATGCGGCTGACCAGCTACGTCACGCGCCAGCTTTCGGTGGGCGCCATGACCGACGCCGAGGTCACGCAATACATCGTTGACCAAGGCTATAGCACCAATGATTTCACCGCGACCGTGGCCCGCCCCGGGTCCGAGGTGAAGCTCAAGATCGACATCAAGGTCGCCGCCCTCGAGGCCGCGGGCCTTTATTCCCGGCTGGGGTTCACCGACCTGACAGTGGAGGCCGTCCAGCGCGACGAGCTGTAATCCGATGATGAACATCTCCCCCGAACTTCGTTCGCCCGCCGCACGCCAGACCCGGCGGACCCGCGCCCCGTTCCTTCGCGACGAAGCAGGCGGCGCAGGCTCGGCCTGGGGGCTGTTCATGGCCGCGGTCTTCATCCTGATCGGTGGTGTCGCGACCGACTATTCCTTCGGCCACCTGGTCAAGGCCGACTTGCAGAACGCCACTGACGCGGCCGCCCTGGCGGCGCTTCAGGACCTGCCCAACGCCACGGCGGCCGTGCAGAGCGCCATTTCCTACGCCAAGAAAAACGACCCCAAGAAGACCGTCAACGTTGCAGAGACCAACGTCACCACCGGGCGCTGGCTGAACAGCACGCGCACCTTCGTGCCCAACGGTCACCCCACCAACGCGGTCAAGGTCGTGCTGACCCGCAGCGGCAGCGACGCCACCCAGGTCAAATCCTTCCTGATGCGCCTGGCCGGTGTCGACAGTTTCGACGTGAGCGCCGCAGCCATCGCCGCGATCCGTCCCCGCTGTCTGGGTGGACGGATCTTCGCCAAGTCCCTTCTCAAGGGCAACAGCAACAGCTCCGTCTCCGACGGGTTCTGCCTGCATGGCGAGGGTGGTGTCCACATCAACAACAACAATGTCTTCGAGGCCGGGACCGAGATTTCGAACGGCGTCGGCTCGACCTTCCGGACGGGCAACAAGAACCCCGGGATCGAGCTTGCCCGGGTCGAAAAGTCCAAGGAACTCAAGTTGGTGGACGAGATCGACTCTGTCTACAACGGGGTGCGCAACGGCACCGACCACCTGCCCTCCTGGATCACCAACGGCCCCGTGCATGTGCCCAACCTGCCGGCCTACCCGACCCGTGGCACGATCTACGTCGTCAGCGGCAACGTCGTCATCAACGACGGCACCGCCCTGGAAGAGATCGCTATCGTCACCAGCGGCAAGATCACCGTCAACTCCAACACCACCATGTCCAAGGTCGTGTTGGCCGCCGGGGGCCTGGTCGACATCAACTCGAACGTCGACATCGGCTCCAGCAGCTATTGCAGCGAAGGCGCCTATGACAGCTACATCGTCTCCAAGGACAGGGTAGAGCTGAATTCCAACGACGTGCTGCGCGGGGTGCAGATCGCCTCGAAAAAGGATTTCGTCATCAATTCCAACGCAGTGGTGACCGATGGCATCGTCATCGAAACCGGCGGCAACGCCGACTTCAACAGTAACCTGAGCTTCGGTGGCTGCCCCGACGCGCTGGTCTCGAACGTCTTCGACTCGATCCACGGCGACAACAGCCTGGTGCAGTAAACAGGCGCCCATCGCGGGCCGCCCTTCCCACCACTCCATCTGAGAATGCGCCCGCGCGGCCCGTGCCCGCAGACGTTCAAGACAGATTGCCCTTGCCCCGGCGCCTCGCTATATCGCGCCCATGCTGGATCGCCCCACAAACCGCCCCGACCTGCCCGAAGAGATTGCGCGCCGCCGCACCTTCGCGATCATCTCGCATCCCGATGCGGGCAAGACGACGCTGACCGAAAAATTCCTGCTGTATGGTGGCGCCATCCAGATGGCCGGTCAGGTCCGCGCCAAGGGCGAGGCCCGGCGCACACGCTCGGACTTCATGCAGATGGAAAAGGACCGGGGCATCTCGGTCTCGGCCTCGGCCATGTCGTTCGACTATTCGGGCTACCGCTACAATCTGGTGGACACACCCGGCCACTCGGACTTTTCCGAGGATACCTATCGCACCCTTACGGCGGTGGATGCGGCGGTGATGGTGATCGACGGCGCCAAGGGCGTCGAAAGCCAGACCCAGAAACTGTTCGAGGTCTGCCGCCTGCGCGACCTGCCGATCCTGACCTTCTGCAACAAGATGGACCGCGAAAGCCGCGACGTCTTCGAGATCATCGACGAGATTCAGGAAAATCTGGCCATCGACGTCACCCCCGCCTCTTGGCCCATCGGCATGGGACGCGAATTCATCGGATGCTATGATCTGCTGCGCGACCGGCTGGAACTGATGGACCGGGCCGATCGCAACAAGGTCGCGGCCTCGATCGAGATCTCGGGGCTGGACGATCCCAAGCTGGAACAGCACGTCCCCGCCAACCTGCTGGAGAAGTTCCGCGAAGAGCTGGAGATGGCGCGCGAGCTGCTGCCACCGATGGACCCGCAGGCCCTGCGAGACGGCACGCTGACCCCGATCTGGTTCGGCTCGGCCATCAACAGCTTTGGTGTCAAGGAGCTGATGGAAGGCATCGCAGGCTTCGGCCCCGAACCCCAGATCCAGAACGCCGAGCCGCGCAAGATCGCCCCCGAGGAGCCCAAGGTCACGGGCTTTGTCTTCAAGGTACAGGCCAACATGGACCCCAAGCACCGCGACCGGGTGGCCTTCGTGCGCATGTGCTCGGGCCATTTCAAGCGCGGCATGAAGCTGACCCATGTGCGGTCCAAGAAACCCATGGCGGTGTCGAACCCGGTGCTGTTCCTGGCATCCGACCGCGAACTGGCCGAAGAGGCCTGGGCCGGCGACATTATCGGCATTCCCAACCACGGTCAGCTTCGCATCGGCGACGCGCTGACCGAGGGCGAGACCCTGCGCTTCACCGGCATCCCGTCCTTTGCGCCCGAACTTTTGCAGACCGTGCGCGCGGGCGATCCGATGAAGGCCAAGCACCTTGAAAAGGCGCTGATGCAATTCGCCGAGGAAGGGGCCGCCAAGGTCTTCAAGCCGGCCATCGGCTCGGGCTTCATCGTCGGCGTCGTCGGTGCGTTGCAATTCGAGGTTCTGGCCAGCCGGATCGAGCTGGAATACGGCCTGCCCGTCCGGTTCGAGCCGTCGCAGTTCACCTCGGCCCGCTGGGTCACGGGGCCGGACAAGGAAATGGACCGCTTCATCAACGTCAACAAGGGCCATATCGCCCATGACAACGATGGCGCGGTGGTCTTCCTGACCCGCCTGCAATGGGACATCGACCGGGTGGTGCGCGACTACCCCGAGCTGACGCTGTCGGCCACCAAGGAACTGATGGTCTGATCCATCTGTGAAAAGCCGGATGCGCGGCGCTTGCCGCCGCATCCGGCAGCCCTATCGTTGCAGGACAAGTGTTCACACAAGGAAGATGAACCATGTCCGACGGCGGGGCGCTGAGCGACGTGATCGAAAAACTGATCGAGGCCGCCGAGGGCGAGAAGGTCCGCTTCGGCGAGATCGTCGAAGCCCTTGGAGAGCGGGGTTTCGGCCCGCTTCTGCTGGCGCTCTCGGCGTTCCTGGTGCTGCCGACGGGCGCCATCCCGGGCATCCCGGCGGTGGTCGGGCTGGCGCTGCTGCTGCTGATGGGTCAGCTGATCCTGGGCCGGCGCAGCCCCTGGATCCCGAAATGGCTGGCCAATTTCCGGATTGATGCCGAAACCCTGCGCAAATCGGGCCGCACGGCCCGCCCCTGGGGCCGCCGGCTGGGCCGCATCCTGTCCCCCCGCATGCGCTTTCTCGCACAGGAAAAGGTCATCGCGGTGGTGTCGTTGCTGTCGTCGGCCATCGTCATCGCCCTTGGCTTCGTGCCGCTGCTGCCGATGGTCTTTGGGTTCAACCTGATGCTTCTGGGAATGGCGCTGGTGGCACGCGACGGGCTGGCCGCACTTCTGGGCTATCTGGTCAGCCTCGGCGGCCTGATCCTGGCGGTGATGAACCTGGGCGGATCCTGAACCCCGGGGGCATGCGCCCGGCAACAGGCCAAGGGGCCAGTTGCCGGGCGTTGTCGTCAAATGGATCAGCCCTTCAGCTTGGCGTCCATCGTGATCCGCGCGTTCAGCAGCTTGGAAACGGGGCAGTTTTCCTTTGCCGTCTCGGCCGCCTTCTTGAACCGGGCCTCGTCGGCGCCGGGGATGCTGGCCTCAAGATCGAGGTGCACCGCGGTGATGGCAAAACCGCCATCCTTCTGTTCGAGGGTCACGGTGGCGCGGGTGCTGATCTCGTCGGCGGTCAGGCCGTCCTCGCCAAGGATGTTCGACAGCGCCATCGAGAAACAGCCCGCGTGGGCCGCGCCGATCAGTTCCTCGGGGTTGGTGCCGGGCGCGCCCTCGAACCGGGTGTTGAACCCGTAGGGCTGATCCTTCAGCGCACCGCTTTCGGTCGAGACCTGGCCCTTGCCATCCTTGAGGCCGCCGCTCCACTTAGCCGATCCGTATTTCTTCATGTCACAGAACTCCTGTCTGGTCTGGGCCGCGCAGTCGGCGCGCGGCCCGGCGGGGCTTCTGGCCCCGGTTGCGCACCAGCTAGGGCGCGGCGGCGCGGCGGCAATCCCGGGCCAGCCGCCCTGGCACCTGTGCCTTGCGGGTCCGCGCACTCGCCGAAAAGGGGCGCACATGCCCGTCAAAGCCCCGCACAGGGGCCCTGTCGCCCCGTCAGGTGCTTGTCGCGTTGACCCATGCGGGGATTTGCGCTAGGTGCTCCCTGACCTGCATCTTGCAGGACGACGCGGGGCGCGTTGAACTTGGCGTCCCATAACCCGGCGGCCCGATGCCGCCCATATGGACGCGAATGACAAAATTCTCTGATCTGAAGCTGGACCCCAAGGTCCTGAAAGCCGTCGAAGAAGCCGGCTATGAAACCCCCACGCCGATCCAGGCTGGTGCCATTCCCCCCGCCCTCGAAGGGCGCGACGTGCTGGGCATCGCCCAGACAGGTACGGGAAAGACGGCATCCTTCACCCTGCCGATGATCTCGATGCTGCGCCGCGGGCGCGCCCGTGCCCGGATGCCGCGCAGCCTCGTGCTGGCGCCGACGCGCGAGCTGGCCGCACAGGTCGCCGCCAACTTCGACATTTATGCAAAGAACACCAAGCTGACCAAGGCGCTGCTGATCGGCGGCGTCTCGTTCAAGGAACAGGACCAGCTGATCGACAAGGGCGTCGACGTTCTGATCGCCACCCCCGGCCGCCTGCTGGACCATTTCGAGCGCGGCAAGCTGCTGCTGACCGGCGTGCAGATCATGGTGGTGGACGAAGCGGACCGGATGCTCGACATGGGGTTCATCCCCGATATCGAACGCATCTTCGGCCTGACCCCCTTCACCCGCCAGACCCTGTTCTTCAGCGCCACGATGGCGCCCGAGATCGAGCGGATCACCAACACCTTCCTGTCGAACCCCGCCAAGATCGAGGTGGCCCGCGCCGCCACGACCTCGGAGACGATCGAACAGGCGCTGATCATGCACACGCCCAAGCGGCGCGACATGACCGCCAAGGACAAGCGTGCGATCCTGCGCTCCATCATCGACAGCGAGGGCGAGGGTTGCAGCAACGCGATCATCTTCTGCAACCGCAAGACGGACGTGGATGTGGTCGCCAAGTCGCTGAAAAAGCACGGCTATGACGCCGAGCCGATTCATGGCGACCTGGATCAGTCGCACCGCACCCGGACGCTGACCGGCTTCCGCGAGGGCAAGATCCGCTTTCTCGTCGCCTCGGATGTGGCCGCGCGCGGCCTCGATATTCCGATGGTCAGCCATGTCTTCAACTTCGACGTGCCCAGCCATGCCGAGGATTACGTCCACCGCATCGGCCGCACCGGCCGCGCCGGGCGCAAGGGCAAGGCCTACACCATCGCCACGCCCCATGACGACAAGCTGCTGGCAGCGGTCGAAAGCCTGGTGAAGATGACGATCCCGCGCCTCGACAGCCCGCTAGGCGGTGGCGCCCCCGCCTCCGACGCTGGCCCGGCCGCCGAGAGCGGTGATGAAAAGCCCACGACCGATCGCAAGCGCAGCCGTCGCCGGGGCAAGTCCGACACTAAGGCCGACGCCAAGCCCGACGCCAAGCCCGAGGCCGAGACCCGTTCCGAAGAGGCCGAGGCCCCCGTCGCCGTGGCCGAGGACAACGCCGGCGAGAAGCCCAAGCGCCGCCGCCGCAGCCGCCGTTCGGACGCCGTCGAAGGCGCCGAGGCCGTGCAGGCCGCCAAGTCCGACGAGAAGGCCGACGCCGCCGAGGTCAGCGAGGCCCCCAAGGCCGAGAAGGTCGAGAAGGCCGCCGAGGAGGCATCCACCGACGCCCGCGCCGAAAGCCGGAGCGCACCCCGGTCCGAGCCGCGTTCCGAAGCCCGCTCCGCCCCGCGCGCCGAGCGTGACCAGAACCAGGTCCGCAACCGCGACGGCAATCGGGGACGTGACAATGGCGACCGCAAGGGCGTTGTCGGCATGGGCGATCACATGCCCGAGTTTCTGACCCGCAACTTCATGGATCAGGCGGGCTGACCCCGCCCGGCGCGGCCCCTTCGGGGGCCCGCCACCGCATCTGCGGCCCCGGGGTCGCTGACTGCGGCAAATCGGGCGCGCGGCCGGCTTGCGCATTGCCTTCCGGCGCCCGAGACCCATCTTCAACACAACGTATACGCGAACAGGAGTCCGCCGCCGATGTCCTTGCGCCGGAAAATCGACAAATTCTTCGACAGCGACGCGGCTGGCGGCATCTTTCTGATGCTGGCCGCCGCCCTCGCGATGATGATCGCCAACTCGTCGCTGGCCCCCCTCTACCAGGACTTCCTGGAAGCCGACCTGTCCATCACCCTCAATGACGAAGGCCTGACCAAGCCGCTGATCCTCTGGATCAACGACGGCCTGATGGCGGTCTTCTTCCTGCTGGTGGGTCTTGAGCTGAAGCGCGAGCTTCTGGAGGGCAAGCTCTCGCGCCCTTCGGACGTGCTGTTGCCCGGCGCGGCGGCGGTGGGCGGCATGATCGTGCCCGCGCTGATCTATGCCGGCATCAACATGGGCAATCCCGAGACCATCCGCGGCTGGGCCATCCCAGCGGCGACCGACATCGCCTTCGCCCTGGGCATCCTTGCCCTCGTCGGCAGCCGCGCCCCCACCTCGCTAAAGATTTTCCTGCTGACGCTGGCGATTCTGGACGACCTGGGCGCGATCCTTATCATCGCACTTTTCTACACCAGCGAGATGAAGATCGACTATCTCATCATGGCCGTGGTGCCGCTGGGACTGATGGTGCTTTTGAACCGTCGCGGCGCCCACCGGATCGCCCCGACCCTGATCCTGGGCACGGTGCTTTGGGTGCTGATCCTGAAGTCGGGAGTCCACGCGACCCTGGCGGGCGTGATCACCGCCTTCTGTCTGCCGCTCAAGGACCGTTGGGGCAAGTCCCCCCTCCACTCGCTTGAGAACGGGCTGACGCCTTACGTGCTCTATCTCATCATCCCGCTCTTCGCCTTTGCCAACGCGGGCGTGGTGCTGACCGGCCTGTCGCTGGCCGACCTGTTAGCGCCGGTGCCGCTGGGCGTGGCCGCGGGCCTTTTCGTGGGCAAGCAGATCGGTGTGATGGGCGTCACCTGGGCGCTTGTGCGCATGGGCAAGGGGCGCCTGCCCCATGGCGCCAACTGGTGGCAGATCTACGGCATCGCCTGCCTTGCGGGGATCGGCTTTACCATGTCGCTCTTCATCGGCGGGCTCAGCTTCAGCGACGGCGCGATGATGAATGACGTGCGGCTGGGCGTGCTTGCGGGCTCCCTCGCCTCGGCGGTCATGGGTTACGGCGTGCTGATGCTGGCCGGCAGCCGGAACGAGGCCCAGGCACACGGCGCCCCGGAAAAACAGCCCGCGCTGGAAGACATTGCGGAAGGCAAGGCCGACCACCTCGGCTGAGCACAGGGGGCGGCGCGGCAACAGCCGGGCCGCCCCTTCCGCTGCACACAGGCCGCACGCGCGCCGCGCTAGCCCTTCCCGCCCTCGGGCGGTGTTTCGGCGAAACGGTAATCCACCAGTTTCCCCCGCCCCGCCGCCAGCCAGTAAAGCTGTCGCGGCAGGCGGTTCACCTCGAACCAGCCGCGGCGCAGCTTGCGCCAGCGCAGGGCCCAGCCCTTGGGCCGCGCCGCCTTGCCGAGGGCCGCGATGTCCGAGTTGTAGGCCCAGTTGCGCTGTGTCGCCATGGCCGGCACCACCAGCAACGCCGCGTGGCGCCGGGCAAAGACCGACAGGTTTGCATTGAACAGCATGTGGTCGATCGGCACCCGTGTCCGGCCGCGCATCCCTAACGCCGCCTCCGCGCCCCGCCGCGACAGGATATAGGCCCCGCCGCCGACATGGCGCGACATCAGCCGGTAAAGCGCGCGCCCGCCCGGCAGGTCCGCCACCGGCCCGCCCAGCAGCAGGCGCGAGGACCCGTCGCCGAATTTCTCCAGCTTGATCACATCCGCCCCCTCGGGGATCCATCCGGTATCGGCCAGAAGCCCGGCGGTGTCCTCGGCCAGGAACACGTCATCCTCCATGAACATCGCGTGGCCGGCCGGCCCGTCGAGAAAGCTTTGCCAAGCCGCGAAATGCGAGGCGGTGCACGCCCGGTCGCCATTGCCAAGCGCGCCCAGCGGGCCGCTGGCGGCGATCACTTCATCAAGCGCCTCGGGCGGGGCCGAGGCCGCGTCGACCGCATCCTGGCGCTGCCATTCAAGGCCGCGCTCTTGCAGGTGGGCGGCAAGACGCTCCATCCGGTCGGGACGGCGGGCAAGGTTGATGACGTGGATCGGTATGGCCTGGCTCATGCAGCGGTTCTGCCACGGCGGGACGGCGCGCGCCAGTGCCGGCGCGCCACCCCTCTCGCCTGCTGGCCGCGCCCGTCCCCGGTGGGACAGGCCGGCGGCCGCCCCTATTCGGCGCGCGCCTCGCGGACCAGCTTGAGGATCTTTTGGGCCGCCTCGGGGATGTTGGTGCCGGGCCCGAAGATGGCCTGCACCCCGTGGTCGTAAAGATACTGGTAATCCTGCTGGGGGATGACCCCGCCACAGATGACCAGGATTTCCCCCGCGCCCTGGTCGCGCAGGGCCTGCACCAGCTTGGGTGCCAGGGTCTTGTGACCCGCCGCCTGGGACGAGATGCCGATCACATGGACATCGTTGTCGATGGCGTCCTGCGCGGCCTCTTCCGGGGTCTGGAACAGGGGGCCCACATCCACGTCGAAGCCGATGTCGGCGAAGGCGGTGGCGATCACCTTGGCGCCCCGGTCGTGGCCGTCCTGCCCCATCTTGACCACCAGCATCCGCGGGCGGCGCCCCTCGTCGCGGGCAAACTCCTCGACGCTTTGCTGGATGGCGGCGAAACCCTCGTCACCCTCGTAGGCCGCGCCGTAGACCCCGGCCAGAGTCTTCACCTCGGCGCGGTGGCGGCCGAATGTCTTTTCCATCGCCATGCTGATCTCTCCCACGGTGGCGCGCGCGCGGGCGGCCTCGACGGCCGCTTCCAGAAGGTTGCCGCCCTCGGAGGTGCGGCGGGTCAGCTCGTCCAGGGCCGCCGTGCAGGCGGCCTCGTCGCGGCTGGCGCGGATACGCTCCAGCCGGGCCACTTGGGCCTCGCGGACCTTGTCGTTGTCGATGTCGAGGATGTCGATCGGGTCTTCCTTGGAACGGCGGTACTTGTTCACCCCCACGATCACCTCGTCGCCCCGGTCGATGGCGGCCTGCCGACGTGCGGCGCTCTCCTCGATCCGCAGTTTCGGCATGCCCGATTCCACGGCGCGGGTCATGCCGCCCAGCTCTTCGACCTCCTCGATCAGGGCCCAGGCCTGCTCGGCCAGGTCGGCGGTCAGCTTCTCGACGTAGTAGCTGCCGGCAAGCGGGTCGACGACGTTGGTCACACCCGTTTCCTCTTGCAGGATCAGCTGGGTGTTGCGGGCGATGCGGGACGAAAATTCCGTAGGCAGTGCAATGGCTTCGTCGAAAGAGTTCGTGTGCAGCGACTGGGTGCCGCCCAGCACCGCGCTCATCGCCTCGAACGCCGTGCGCACGACGTTGTTGTAGGGATCCTGTTCCTGCAGCGACACGCCCGAGGTCTGGCAATGGGTCCGCAACATCGAGGATTTGGGGTTCTTGGGTTCGAACTCGGCCATGATGCGGTGCCAGAGCAGGCGCGCGGCGCGCAGCTTGGCGGCCTCCATGAAAAAGTTCATGCCGATGGCGAAGAAGAACGACAGCCGCCCGGCGAAGCGGTCCACATCCATGCCGCGTGCGATGGCGGTGCGCACGTATTCGCGCCCGTCGGCCAGGGTGAAGGCCAGCTCCTGCACCAGGTTCGCGCCGGCCTCCTGCATGTGGTAGCCCGAGATCGAGATCGAGTTGAAGCGCGGCATCTCGTTGGCCGTGTACTCGATGATATCGGCAACGATCCGCATCGAGGGTTCGGGCGGGTAGACATAGGTGTTGCGGACCATGAACTCCTTGAGGATGTCGTTCTGGATCGTGCCCGACAGTTGCGCGCGGTCGACGCCCTGCTCCTCACCGGTGACGATGAAGGCGGCTAGCACCGGGATCACCGCGCCGTTCATCGTCATCGAGACCGAGACCTTGTCCAGCGGGATGCCGTCGAACAGGATCTTCATGTCCTCGACCGAGTCGATGGCCACGCCGGCCTTGCCCACATCGCCCACCACGCGGGGGTGGTCACTGTCATACCCGCGATGGGTGGCCAGGTCGAAGGCGACCGAGACGCCCTGCTGGCCCGCGTCGAGGGCCTGGCGGTAGAAGCGGTTCGATTCCTCCGCCGTCGAGAAGCCGGCATACTGGCGGATGGTCCAGGGCCGGCCCGCGTACATCGTGCCCTTCACGCCACGGGTGAAGGGGGCGGCACCCGGGACCCCGCCCAGGTGATCCAGCCCCTCGATATCCTCGGGGAAGTAGACGGGGGCGACATCGATGCCCTCCAGCGTCTTCCAGGTCAGGTCCTCGGGCGAGCGACCGCGCAGTTCATCCTCGGCCAGCTTGCGCCAGGCCTTCTTTCGTTCCGTCATCGCGGTGTTCTCCTGTCTGCCCGGCCCGGGACCCGGCCGCCGCCCGCAAGGGGCCGCGCCGGTCCGTGGCCGGTGCTTCGTGAAATCTTGCCAACCCGTCGGCGCCATTGCGCAGCCACCGCAGATCCTCCAGGTAGCTGGCGCCCAGACCGTCCAGTTGGGCGGGGGTGAAGGGCTGCCAGAGGGTGCCTGCGCTCGGGGCCTTCTGCACAAGACTGTCGGAGGCGTGCCCGGCACGAGCCAGGGCCGTGCGCAGTGCCGCCAGGTCGCCCGAGCGGTTGTGTTGGCCGGGCCTCTCCCCCAGCCCCGGTGGCCAGGTTCGGGACCCCAGCAGCGCCAGTCGCGCGCCGGGCCTGTGGCCATAGCCCTCGAAACTCGTCACGTCGATCACCGCACCCGGAAAGGCACGGGCCACGTCCTGCACCAGGTGCCGCCACCGCCGGGGCTGTCGCACCAGCCGTTCCACCAGATCGGGACCGGGCGCCGGGCGCCCTTGCGCCACAGCGTGGGCCAGAACCGAGGGCCACCAGCCGCGATAGTCGCGCACCGACAGCAGGATCGTGGGCGAGGTGCCGAACACCTCTGCAAAGCGGGTCAGCCGGAATTCCGCGTCCGGGTAGAGGCTGGCGCGGGACAGCATGTGCGGCATCGCGCCGGCCATGTTCTCCTCGCTGACCAGCAGGCGCCGGATGCCGCGATGGGCCAGGCGCTGCATCTCGATCGCGATGCGGCCCGCGGATCGCGCGCCCTGGCGCCGGATCTCGTCGGTCACATCCTCCTTGCGCCGGATCAGGCCGGCGAAGAGGCCAGAGCGCGTGCGCCCGGGTCCCCAGAATTCCGTCCCCTGCGCCCCAAGCGCCGGTCCGTGCCGGGCGATGGCCCGTTGAAAGGTGGTGGTCGCGGTGCGATGGGCACCGACATGCAAGATCACGTCCATTGCGCTCTGCCTCGATACTGCGGGGCGGACGCCTGCCGTCCGACCTTCCTGCGGACACGGACATTAGGAAAGCCTCCTTTGGCGGATCTTAACCGAGGCCGCGCGCGCAGGGTCCCGAGGGGCGCCTGAAGGACAAGTCAGATGCCCCCTTCCGCCCGAGGTCGAAATCGGCGCATTGTGCATTATATGAAGCTGAAAAGGAGACAGAATGAACCAGACGCTTCGCGTTGTATTCGCTGCGCTTTTCGGCTTTGCGGCCATGGGCGTCACGGCCGCCGAAGACAGCGGCAAGGAAGAACCACCCCTTACTCCCGCCGAGATGTGGGAGGGGGACCGCAGCCTGGAATTCGACGCAGTTGAATTGAATCTGGACGACTTTCTCTGGATCGCGCGTCCCGTGGTGATCTTTGCCGAGACCCCGGCAGACCCCTCGTTGCAGCAGCAGCTACAGCTTCTGGCCGACCGCAAGGACGAGCTGGCCGAGCGCGACGTGGTCGTCATCGTCGACACCAACCCCGAGGCGAAAAGCCCCCTGCGCCAGAAGCTGCGGCCGCGGGGCTTCATGCTGGTGCTGATCGGCAAGGACGGCAACGTCAAGCTGCGCAAACCCTTTCCATGGGATGTGCGCGAGCTGACGCGGGTGATCGACAAATCCCCCGTGCGCCAGCAGGAAGTGCGCGACCGTCGCAACCTGGCACAATAGGCCCCGGGCGCCCCGCCCTTCGGGGCCCCTGCCGTGTCACGTTGGGTCGCGCGGCCTGTCATCGGATCAATCGAACTCCATGATGATTTCGTCCACGGCCAGGCTGTCGCCAGCCTCGGCGTTGATCTTGGACACGGTGCCCTTGCGCTCGGCGCGCAGGATATTTTCCATCTTCATCGCCTCGATGGTGCAAAGGGCCTGACCCTCCTGCACCTCCTGACCCTCCTCGACGTCGATCTTCACCACCAGACCCGGCATCGGGCAGAGCAGCAGCTTGGAGGTGTCGGGCGCCTGCTTCTCGGGCATCAGACGCGCCAGTTCCGCCTGACGGGGCGTGCGGACATGGACCTTCAGGTCCGCCCCGCGGGACCGCACCCGGAACCCGCCCGAGATCTTGCCGACCTTCAGCACCAAGGGCGCCTCGCCGACCTGCAGCATCGCCAGCGGCTGACCGGGCTGCCAGTCCGAGGTCACGCGCAGGCTTTCGCCATCGTCGAACCGGATGGTGGCGCCCTCGCGGTCGGCCTCGATCTCCACGGCGTATTCCTGACCCTGAAGGGTGACGACCCAGTCGCGGCCCACATGGCGTTCGTGGTTGTCCATCCGGCCCGAGACGCGGGTGCGCCGGATCTCGGCCACCCGGTTCATGGCCGCCGTGGCGGCGGCGATGCGGCGCAGCTCGTCTTCGGGCAGGGTCGCGCCCTCGAAGCCTTCGGGGTATTCCTCTTCGATGAAGGCGGTGGTGATGTTGCCCGACACGAAGCGCGGGTGATCCATCACGGCGCTGAGGAAGGGAAGGTTGTTGCCGATCCCCTCGACCTCGAAACTGTCGAGCGCCACGCGCATCGCCTCGATCGCCTCAAGGCGCGAGGGGGCCCAGGTGCAGAGCTTGGCGATCATCGGGTCGTAATACATCGAGATTTCGCCACCCTCGAAGACGCCGGTGTCGTTGCGCACGACAAGGGTGTCGCGGACGACTTCCTCTGGCGGGCGATAGCGGGTCATACGCCCGATCGAGGGCAGGAAGTTGCGATAGGGATCCTCGGCGTAAAGCCGGCTTTCCATCGCCCAGCCGTTCAGCTTGATGTCGGATTGCTTCAGCGTCAGCGCCTGACCATCGGCCACACGGATCATCTGTTCGACCAGATCGATGCCGGTGATCAGCTCGGTCACAGGGTGTTCGACCTGAAGGCGGGTATTCATCTCGAGGAAATAGAAGTTGCGGTCGCCATCGACGATGAATTCCACCGTGCCCGCGCTGGTGTAGCCCACGGCCTGAGCCAAGGCGACGGCCTGCTCGCCCATCGCGCGGCGGGTTTCTTCGTCCAGAAAGGGGCTGGGGGCCTCTTCAATGACCTTCTGGTTGCGGCGCTGGATCGAGCATTCGCGCTCGCCCAGATACAGCGCGTTGCCGTGGGCGTCGGACAGAACCTGAATTTCGATGTGGCGCGGCTGGGTGACGAATTTCTCGATGAAGATGCGGTCGTCGCCAAAGCTGTTTGCGGCCTCGTTTTTCGAGGATTGGAACCCCTCGCGGGCCTCATCGTCGTTCCAGGCGATGCGCATGCCCTTGCCGCCGCCGCCGGCGCTGGCCTTGATCATCACCGGATAGCCGATCTGGGACGCGATGCGCACGGCCTCTTCGGCGTCAGCGATCAGACCCATGTGGCCGGGGACCGTGGACACCCCCGCCTCCTGCGCGATCTTCTTCGAGGTGATCTTGTCGCCCATCGCCTCGATCGCGCCCTTGGGGGGGCCGATGAAAGCGACGCCCTCGGCCTCGAGCGCCTCGGCGAACCTGGCATTCTCGGACAGGAAGCCATAGCCCGGATGCACCGCCTGCGCCCCGGTCTGGCGGATCGCGTCCATCACCTTGTCGATGACGATGTAGGACTGATTGGCGGGCGCCGGGCCGATGTGCACCGCCTCGTCGGCCATCCGCACATGCAGCGCGTTGCGGTCCGCGTCCGAGTAGATCGCCACCGTCTTGATGCCCATGCGCCGCGCGGTCTTGATGACCCGGCAGGCGATTTCTCCGCGGTTGGCGATCAGGATCTTGTCGAACATTGGGCTTCCTTCGTGGTTCGCGTGGTCTTGGCTGCGTGGGCTGGGCCTGGGGTCAGGGTCCCTTGGGGCCAGGCTTGGGGCCGGGCGTGGGATCGGCCGTGCTGGGCCGGGCGCCTTGGCAGATCTTCGGGCGGGGACGTGCGCGGGTGGCGCGAACGAAAAAACCCCGCCCCCGCACAATGGCGGGAACGGGGCCTTTTGACAGATGCAGAACCGTGATCCGGCGCCGGGCGCCCCCCAAGGGAGATGCCGGTCCGGGCGGTCAGCGCACCGGGATTAGCGGCGGCAGATGCCAGCGTCGTCGCAGAACACGCCTGCTGCGCCGCCGATGATCGCGCCCTTGGTGCCGTCGTTGCCGGTCGCGTCAGCGATTGCGGCACCGGCTGCGGCGCCGACGACGCCCCGCTCCAGGTCGTTGTTGATCGTGTCACAGGCCGACAGGCCAGCGAGGAGAAGACCGGAGAGGACGAGGTTCTTGGTAAACATTGTGTAGCTCCTGAAGCTTTTTTACTTTTCGATTGAGCGGAGCGCGACGCGACTCCGGACCCGATACACTTTCCCAACTCTCTCATTGCCGCAGTGGTTCCGGCGCCTTCGCCCGGAAGGGTCGACACGTTGCCATTTGCAGGAAAAAGACGAGGTCCGCACCGCGTCGGCGCGGACCTCAGAGAAGGGGAAGGGTAACGGTTTTGAACAAAGAAGACTGCCGATGCCGGGGCATCAGCGCCCTCGGAGATTACCGTGCCGTAATGTTCGCAGCGGCAAAATCCCCAATCGTCGACCGGGGAAATCTGGGCCGAAAGCTGCTCAAAGACGGATCGGGCCGGCAAGTTCATGCTCAATCCTCGTCGGGGTCGTACATGGCGACGGCGCCCTCGCCGAAGGCGTCGGGGAAGGCGGCGCGGGCGCGGGCCTCGTCGATGCGCAACAGCGCCTCGTAATCGGTCGGATCGAAGGGGTCGGTCGCGGGCACCACCTCGCGGCCGAACAGCCAGCTCAGCCGTCCGGCGTCAAGGTTCCCGCGCTCGAACGGCTCATCGCCGAAGTGATCCCACAGGCAGGCCATGAAATAGGCGTCCGCCCGGCGGTCGGCGGGCCGGCGGTCGGCATAACGCTCGCGCCGGATCAGCGGCGTCGCGCCCGCCTTGTTGGGGCGGCGGATGACGAATTGGAAATCGGTGCCGGGAAGGCGCCCGGGAAAGCCGCGATGCTTGATCATGCCCGCACCCCCCGCACCCGGGCGAAGGCCGGGCTGGTGGTGCCCCGTCCCGCGTGGCGGGCGAGGATCAAGGCGATCCGGGAAGGGTCCAGGGGGGCGGACAGGCGCCGCCCCCGAGGGGAATTACTTGTACTTGCCGGTGTAGACAGGCTCGGCCGCGACGGGCTCGGGCTCGACGAAGACGACTTCGTCCTGACGGGCGGTGGTGCACGCCGCTGCGAAGGCCGCGAGGCCCAGCATGCTGGCAATCTTGATAGTCCGGAACATCCTGCTCTCCTGGTTGATCCGGTGCCGACCGCCGTCAATTCATCGGCGCCCGGAGCCGGGTTTTGATTAAAGACCGCTTTGTCGCAATCCACGCGGAGAGTAGCCGAGAAAGGGCCCGAAATACACGGAAATGCACGCCCCCGTGAGCCCTGTGTCGCGGTTGCATCAAACGCGTGGGCGCGCGGCTCGATGGACGCAAGATGTTGTGACATCGTTAGAATGCCTCCCAGATGCAGCGGCCGTCCACGGGCCGATATGCGTTGTTGAACTGTGTGACCGAGGGGTCCGGCGCCCCGCGTTTCAGCGGCCGGTCCAGCAGGCTGACGAGGATCTGATTCACGCCCCCCTGCTCATCCAGGCCCGCGTTTTCGATCGCCTCGAATCCGGCGGTCCCGCACAGCTGGTCCATGTCGGGTTCGGCTATGGCGAAATCGACACTCCGGTTGTCGCGGGCGATAGCGGGGGCGACGTAGCGCAGGATCAGCCAGCGCTCGTCGCCATGGGGTTCCAGCAGCACGTCAAGCAGCGTCAGCGCCTGGCCCGAGGGCACCTGCGGGCGCGGATCCAGCCCGGCGCGCGGGGTGATGTCGGCGGCCTCCTGCACGGGCGTTCCGCCCAGGTTGCCCATCTCACTTTCCTCGCCGGCGGTGGTGACCGGGGCGGTTGGGGCGGCCTCTGTGGCTTCCCCTGCCCCGGCTGTCGTCGCCGTGCTCTGGCGCGCGTCCGCCTCGGACTTCCGCGCGGGTTCACTCGCGGCACCCGTCTCGGCGGACCTCTCCGGGGACAAGGCCCCGCCCTCATCCCCCCGCCAGCCCCAGGCCAGCAAAGCCGCGCCCCCGGCCAGCACGAGAACGGTCGCGCCGACGATGTGCCGGCCGCGACGGGGCGTGTTCTGGTTTCCGAAAGGGTTCTGCATCATCGCCTCGGGCGTCCGACCGGCCAGCGGTCAGAGCGGAATGTTGTCGTGTTTCTTCCAGGGGTTCGCCAGGCTCTTGTTGCGCAGCGAAGCGAAGGCCCGGCAGACCCGGCGGCGGGTCGAGTGGGGCATGATCACCTCGTCGATGAAGCCTTTTTCGGCGGCCACGAAGGGGTTAGCGAAACGGTCCTCGTAATCCTTGGTGCGGGCCGCGATCTTCTCGGCATCGCCCAGTTCCGAGCGGTAAAGGATCTCGGTCGCGCCCTTGGCCCCCATCACCGCGATCTCGGCGGTGGGCCAGGCATAGTTGAAATCACCCCGCAGGTGCTTTGAGGCCATCACGTCATAGGCCCCGCCATAGGCCTTGCGGGTGATGACCGTGACCTTCGGCACCGTCGCTTCGCCATAGGCAAAGAGCAGCTTGGCACCATGCTTGATGACACCGCCGTATTCCTGACCCGTTCCCGGCAGGAAGCCCGGCACGTCCACAAGGGTCAGGATCGGGATCTCGAAGGCATCGCAGAAGCGCACGAAGCGGGCGGCCTTGCGAGAGCTGTCGATATCCAGACAGCCCGCCAGCACCATCGGCTGGTTCGCCACCACCCCCACGGTCGAGCCTTCCAGCCGGATGAAGCCGGTCAGGATGTTCTTGGCGAACTCTTCCTGAATCTCGTAGAAATCGCCCTCGTCCCCCAGCTTGGTGATCAGCTCCTTCATGTCGTAGGGCGCGTTGGGGTTGTCGGGGATCAGGGTATCAAGGCTGTCCTCGATCCGGTTCACGTCATCGAAGAAGGGCCGCACGGGCGGCTTGGAGCGGTTGTTCTGGGGCAGGAAATCCACCAGGCGGCGCACCTCGGCCAGGGCCTCGACATCGTTCTCGAAGGCACCGTCGGCGACGCTGGACTTGCGGGTGTGGGTGCTGGCGCCGCCCAGTTCCTCGGCGGTGACGACCTCGTTGGTGACGGTCTTGACCACGTCGGGGCCGGTCACGAACATGTAAGAGCTGTCCTTCACCATGAAGATGAAATCGGTCATGGCGGGCGAATAGACCGCGCCGCCCGCGCAGGGGCCCATGATGACGCTGATCTGCGGCACCACGCCCGAGGCCATGATGTTGCGCTGGAAGACATCGGCATAGCCCGCGAGGCTGGCCACCCCTTCCTGAATCCGCGCCCCGCCCGAGTCGTTCAGCCCGATCACCGGCGCGCCGTTCTGCATCGCCATATCCATGATCTTGCAGAGCTTCTGGGCGTGGGTTTCGGAAAGCGAGCCGCCGAAGACGGTGAAATCCTGGGAGAAGACATAGACCTGGCGGCCATTGATCGTGCCCCAGCCCGTCACCACGCCGTCGCCGGCGGGGCGGTCCTGCTCCATCCCGAAGTCGGTGCAGCGGTGGGCGACGAACATGTCGAACTCTTCAAAGCTGCCCTCGTCCAGCAAAAGCTCGATCCGCTCGCGCGCGGTCAACTTGCCCTTGGCATGCTGTGCCGCAATCCTGCGCTCGCCCCCTCCCATGCGGGCGGTTTCGCGGCGATTTTCGAGTTCTTGCAGGATATCTTTCACGGCAGCTCTCCCAAAACCTGTGGTGGCGGCCATCCTATCGACCGCGCTCGCGGCTGAGAAGGACAAACGGGCGAATTTGAAAACCTTTGGCGAGCGGTAATCTGCGAATTGCAAATTTGCGAAGTCGCCACCGCCGAACCGGCCTCGGTTTAAGGATTCCAGCGCTTAAGGCCCCCTCTCGGCGGCCAGCGCAAAGCCGCATGTGCACCTTCGAAACCTGCAACGTCTGCAATGGTGCCTTTGCAGAAAAGCGGCTTATCCGGGGATGACAGAACGCCGCAATGAGCCTAATTGCCCGGCATGGATCACAACCGACACGCGGGTATCGCCGTTCGTTTTCTCGACCGGACCACCCCTCCCCACATCCTGACGCTTGTCCTTGTCGCCGGTCTTTCGGCGATGAGCATGTCGGTATTCCTTCCCTCCCTGCCCGGGATGACCCGGTATTTCCAGACGGATTACGCGGTGATGCAATTCGCCGTGTCGGGATACCTTGCGACGACGGCCTTGCTGCAATTGCTGGTCGGGCCGATCTCGGACCGGTTCGGGCGGCGCCCGGTGATCCTGGGGTCGATCGCGATCTTCATCCTGGCCTCGGCGGGTTGTGCGCTGTCGACCTCGGTCGAGATGTTCCTCGTCTTCCGGATGATTCAGGGCGCCATCGCCACGGGCCTGGTGCTGAGCCGGGCCACAGTGCGCGACATGGTCTCGGCGCGCGAGGCCGCCTCGATGATCGGCTATGTCACCATGGGCATGGCCTTGGTGCCGATGTTCGCCCCCATGATCGGGGGCGCGCTGGACGAGATCTGGGGCTGGCGCGCGACCTTCATCTTCCTCGTCGTCTTCGGCGCGGCCGTCCTCGGGCTCGTCTGGGCCGACCAGGGCGAGACCTTGCGACAGGGCGGCAAGAGCTTTGGCCAGCAGCTGCGCGACTATCCCGAGCTTCTGTGCTCCCCCCGGTTCTGGGGCTACGTCTTCGCGTCGGCCTTCGCCTCGGGCGCCTTCTTCGCCTACCTGGGCGGCGCGCCCTACGTCGCGACGCAGGTCTTTCACATGGCGCCGGGCATGACCGGCGTAATGCTGGGCCTGCCGGCGCTTGGCTATGCGGCCGGCAATTTCCTGACGGGGCGCTACTCGGTCCGCTTCGGAATCGACCAGATGGTCCTGTGGGGGACGCTGATCTCGACCACCGGGATGGTGCTGTCGCTGATGGTCACCTATTCCGGGCTGGGCAACGCCTATGCCTTCTTCGGCTTCTGCACCTTCATCGGCCTTGGCAACGGGCTGGTCATGCCCAACAGCGCCTCGGGGATGCTGTCAGTGCGCCCCGACCTTGCAGGCTCGGCCAGCGGTCTGGGCAGCGCGATCATGATCGGCGGCGGCGCGGCGCTGTCGTCGGTGGCGGGCACGGCGCTGGCCGGATCGACCGACAGCCTTCCGCTGCAGTGGATCATGTTCGCCACCTCGGCGGCCTCGATCCTGGCGATCCTGTACGTGATGCGCCGCAACAACGGCATGCTTCAGGGCGCCTGACCCAGGCCGCCCGGCCCCTTGCCGGGGTGAATTTGCAAAGTTATGGCTAATTGCGGAAAACCCGCAAACCCCGCGTGCCGAGGATGCCATGGCCACCCAGAAGCTTTATGTCGGCGTCAAGCTGCGCGAGATCCGCCAGAAACTGGGCCTGACCCAGAAGGCCTTTGCCGAGAAGCTGGGCGTCTCGCTGCCCTATCTCAACCAGATGGAAAACAACAACCGCCCCGTCAGCACCGGCGTCGTGCTGGCCCTGGCGGGCGAGTTCGGCTTCGACGTGACCGAGCTTAACGTCGGAGAGGCCGAGCGCATGGTCACCGACATGCGCGAGGCGTTGGCCGACCCGGCTTTCGGCGATCTGGAACCGTCGCTGGCCGACCTGCGGCTGACCGCCTCCAACGCGCCGGCGCTGGCGCGCGCCTTCCTCCAGCTGCACCGCGCCTACCGGCAGGCCCATGAGCGGCTGGCATCGCTAGACGAGGCCTTGGGCCGCGAGGAGGCCCGGATCGCCGCCAGCCCCTGGGAGGAGGTGCGCGATTTCTTCCATTACTGCGACAACTATTTCGACGCCGTCGATCGGGCCGCCGAGCGGCTGGGGACCGAGGTGACCAGCCAGCCCGACCGTTTCGCCGCCGCCGCAAGCCTCTTTCGCGACCTGGGCTACGACGTGCAGGTCACGGGCGATGGCCCAATGCGCCATTACGATGCCGAGCGGGGGCTTCTGACCCTGTCGGCCCGGGCCGAGCCGCCAACCCGCCTTTTCCAGCTTTATCATCAGATGGCGCTTCTGACCCAGGACGACCTGCTGGACGCGACCCTGGATCTGGCGCGGTTCCAGACCGGTCAGGCCCGTCAGATCGCGCGCATCGGCATGGCCAACTATTTCGCTGGCGCAGCACTGATGCCCTACAGCCCGTTCCAGCGCGCGGCTCTGGAAACCCGCCATGACCTCGAACAGATGGCAGACAGGTTCGGCGCCTCGATCGAGCAGGTGGCGCACCGGCTTTCCACCCTGCAGAGGACCGGCGCCAAGGGCGTGCCCTTCTTCTTCGTGCGGGTCGATCAGGCCGGCACCATCACCAAGCGACACTCGGCTACGCGGCTGCAGTTCGCCCGCTACGGCGGCGCCTGCCCCTTGTGGAACGTGCACCGCGCCTTCGAGATGCCGGGCCGGTTCCTGCGCCAACTGGCCGAGACGCCGGACGGGGTACGCTATTTCTGCCTGGCGCGGGATGTCAGCAAGCCGGGAGGCTCGTTCCGGGCGCCTGTGCGCCGCTATGCCATCGGGTTGGGATGCGAGGTGCGCCACGCCGACAAGCTGGTCTATGCTGACGATCTGGACACCTCGAAGGCCCAGGCATTCGAACCGATCGGGATTTCGTGCCGCATCTGCCAGCGGCGCGACTGCCACCAGCGTTCGGTGCCGCCCCTTGGCAACCCGCTGCTGGTCGATCACGACCGGCGGGGCGTGCTGCCCTACGATCTGGGGACCTGATCGGCCCGCCTTGCGCCGGGCCCTGCGCCCGGCGTCAAGGGTGAACGCGGATCGCGCCTAGCCGCGCGGGGCGCGCCAACCCGCCGTGCGGGCCTCGCCTTCTGAACAGAACCACCGTTCCCCACGCGACGTGTCGATGCGGGTGCGGTTGTAGCTGCGCGAGCCCGGAACATGGTAGATCATCCCGTTCTTCGAGATGTTGCCCTTGATCTGGCAATCCTTGGGCCCGGCATCCACGGCGCGGGCCAGAAATTGCGCCGGCACCTGCGGCCGGTCCGCCCAAAGGCCCAGGCCCGCGCGGCGCGCGGCCTCCTCGGCGGGGACATATTCGGTCGAATAGCGGCGATAGGCCCGCGCCACCCCGGCCCGGGTCAGGTCCGCGCCCAGATCGCGCCCGTCCACCCGGCAATGGGCCAGCGTGCGGGCATAGCGGTCGCGCCCCTCGTCCAGGCATTCCACGCGCAGGCCCTGTAGCCGCTGGCGCAACCAGTGGGTCGCGTAGGAGCCACAGCGCCAGACCACGCCCGAGGGGCTTTTGCAGGTCTCGGCCGCTTCGGGGGTATCGATGCCGATGAGGCGGATATGGGTCGCGCCGATCTGGATCGTGTCCCCGTCGATCACCCGCGCCGGCCCCACGATCACCCGCCCCGCGGCATCGACCGGCCCCGTCAGGGGCGCGGGCAGCGCCAGGATGGCGGCCAGCCCCAGCGCCCAAAGGCGGCAGGCTGGAACGCGATGGGGGAACGCGCGGCGAAGAAAGGGGCGAAGGGGCACGTCGACCTCGGTGGCTGGGGCGGATTAACGAAGGTTAATCAATCGTTAACCCAGCCCCGGCACCCGGGCCAGTGACAGATCTGTCGAAGGCGGGTTTACACCGCCCCGGCCCCTGGTCTGAGGGAGGCTCAGCGCTGGCTGGTCTGCCAGGCCGGGTTGATCCAGGGGCGGGCATTCTCGGCCGCAAGCGGCGCGCGGCCCAGCACGTGGTCGGCGATCTTCTCGCCCACCATGATCGAGGGCGCGTTGAGGTTGCCGTTCGGAATGCGCGGGAAGACCGAGCTGTCGGCCACCCGCAGGCCCGAAACCCCGATCACCCGCCCCTCGGGATCGACAACCGCCTCGGGATCGTCGGCCCGACCCATCCGGCAGGTGCCGCAGGGGTGATAGGCGCTCTCGGCGTGTTCGCGGATGAAATCGTCAAGCTCCTCGTCGCTTTGCAGGGCAGCGCCGGGCTGGATCTCATGCTTGATGTAGGGGGCGAAGGCGGGCTGGGCGAAGATCTCGCGGGTCAGGCGGATACAGGTGCGGAAGTCCTCCCAGTCCTGGGGATGGGACATGTAGTTGAAGGCGATGCGCGGCGGCTCGGCCGGATCGGAGGAGCGCAGGGTGACCGCCCCCCGCGAGGGGGAGCGCATCGGCCCCGTATGGGCCTGGAACCCGTGCCCCTCGGCGGCCGCCTTGCCGTCGTAACGCACGGCGATGGGCAGGAAATGATATTGGATATCAGGGTATTCCACCCCCGCCTTCGAGCGGATGAAGGCGGCGCTCTCGAACTGGTTCGAGGCACCGAGCCCGGTGCGCGAGGCCAGCCACTGCGCCCCGATCAGCGCCTTCGAGACCAGGTTCCAATGCCGGTAAAGCGTGATCGGCTTCGACGAGGCCATCTGGATGTAGACCTCCAGATGGTCCTGCAGGTTGCGCCCGACGCCGGGACGGTCGGCCAGCGGGTCGATGCCCAGCGCGCGCAGCTCCTCGGCCGGGCCGATGCCCGACAGCATCAGCAGCTTGGGCGAGTTGATGGACGAGGCCGTCAGGATCACCTCGCGCCGGGCGCGCACCACCTCTGTCCGCCGGCCGCGCCGGATCTCGACCCCGGTGGCGCGACACTTGGCGGCGTCTGAGCCACCGCCCTCACCCTCGCTATCGAACACGACCCGGGTCGCCAACCCGCGCATCACCGTCACCGCGAAACGCTTCTGCGCAGGGCGCAGATAGGCGTTGGCCGCCGACCAGCGCCGCCCACGCCAGACGGTCTGCTCCATCGGGCCGAAGCCTTCCTGCTGCTCGCCGTTGTAGTCGAGCGTGATCGGATAACCGGCCTGCGCCCCCGCCTCGACGAAGGCGTGGAACAGCGGGTTGCGCCGGGGCCCGCGTGACACATGCAGCGGCCCGTCGTTGCCCCGCCACGCGTCGTCGCCGCCGTGGGGGCCGGGGTGCCAATGCTCCATCCGGCGGAAGTAGGGGAGCACGTCGGCATAGGACCAGCCGTCGGCCCCCATCTCGGCCCAGTGGTCGAAATCCCGCGCGTGGCCGCGCACGTACACCATCCCGTTGATCGAGGAGGATCCCCCGATCACCTTGCCGCGCGGCGTCGCCAGCCGGCGGTTGCCCAGGTGGGGCTCGGGCTCGGTCCGGTAGCCCCAGTCATAGCGGGACATGTTCATCGGGTAGGACAGGGCCGCGGGCATCTGGATGAAGGGGCCCGCGTCGGTGCCGCCATACTCGATGACGACGACACTGTGACCGGCCTCGCCCAGCCGGTAGGCCATGGCACAGCCGGCCGACCCCGCCCCGACGATCACATAATCCGCTTCCATGACTGGTCCTCTCGTTCCGCCGCTCGACCCGGGCCGCCCCGCAGGGCGGGCGTTGGTATCAGTAAGGCGCCTCGACCGGGCCCATGCCGACGTAGACGCTTTTCAGCTGGGTGTAATGTTCGATCGCGGCGCGGGAATTCTCGCGCCCCACACCCGACAGCTTCACGCCGCCGAAGGGCGCCTCGACTGGGGTCAGGTTGTAGGCGTTGATGAAGCACGAGCCTGCGTCGAGCTTGCCGATCACCCGGTGCCCGCGCCGCAGATCGCGGGTGAAGACCCCGGCCGCCAGCCCGTAGGGGGTGGCATTGGCGCGGGCGATCGCCTCTTCCTCGGTCTCGAAGGACAGGACCGACAGCACCGGGCCGAAAATCTCCTCGCGGGCGATGGTCATCTCGTCGGTGACATCGGCGAAGACGGCAGGCGACATGTAGAACCCCTCGCGGTCCAGCCGCTCACCGCCCGTGACCAGGCGCGCGCCCTCGTCGCGCCCCGCCTGAACGAAGCCCAGGACCTGATCCAACTGTGCCTGGCTGACAAGGGGGCCGAAGCTGGTGGTCGGGTCCAGCGGATCGCCGATCACCGCGTGGCCCAAACGCTCTGCCAGCCGATCCAGGAACGCCGGCAGAATGCCCTTCTGAACGAAGACACGGGTGCCGTTGGAACAGATCTGCCCCGAGGAATAGAAATTGCCCAGGATCGCGCCGCCCACCGCGTCGTCGAGGTCGGCGTCGTCGAAGATCAGCATCGGGGACTTGCCGCCCAGCTCCATCGTCACGTGGCGGATGCCTTCGGCGGCGGCGGCGTAGACCTTGCGCCCGGTGGGCACGGAGCCTGTCAGCGAGACCTTGGCCACCCGCGGATCACCCACCAGCGCCGAGCCCACGGCACCGTCGCCCTGGACCACATTGAAGACGCCATCGGGCAAACCGGCCTCGGTCAGGATCTCGGCCAGTTTCAGCGCCGACAAGGGCGTGGTTTCCGAGGGTTTGAACACCATCGTATTGCCGCAGGCCAGCGCGGGCGCGGCCTTCCAGCAGGCGATTTGCATCGGGTAGTTCCATGCGCCGATCCCGACGCAGACCCCCAGCGGCTGGCGCACGGAATAGACGAAATCATCGCCAAGCTGGACGTGCTCGCCGGTGATCGAGGCCGCGAGCCCGCCGAAATATTCCAGCGCGTCGGCGCCGCTGGTGGCGTCGGCGACAACGGTTTCCTGGTAGGGTTTGCCGGTGTCCATCGTCTCCAGGCGGCTCAGCTCATCGTTGCGCTCGCGGATGATCTCGGCGGCGCGGCGCAGGATGCGGCCACGTTCGGTCCCGGTCATGGCGGCCCAGGCGGGTTGTGCGCGGCTGGCGGCGGCAAGCGCCTGCTCCACCAGGTCGGGGCCTGCGTGTTCCAGAGTGGCGATGGTGCTGCCATCGGCGGGGTAGATCACCGGCAGGGGGCGCCCGCCGGCATCGGCCACATAGGCGCCATCGATATGGTGGCTGCCTTCGGGCTGGGTCCGGGGGCGTTCAAGCGGGGATTTTGCGGTCTCGGACATGGGGGGCCTTTGCATGGATGGTTCGGGGGCGCATGGCGCCCGCACGGGGGTGTCGGTGTCAGCCGCGCGGTCAGCCGTGTGGGCAGCTGTGCGGGCCGCCGCGCGCGCGGCGGCGGGGCGGGACGGGGCAGGCGCCGGGTTCCGCATGGTTGGATCGAGGGCGCATCATGCCCCCTGCCGGATCAGCAGGTCGGCCGTCTCGATGACGCGGGCGGCGGCGATGCGGGCGGCCTGTTCGGTCGAGCCCTCTGGGTCGCCGTCGGTGGCGGGCGCCCCCTCTCCGCCAGCGGCGGCGGCGAAACGCTCGGGCGCCAGGGCGGCGCGGATGTAGATGCCGTCGATCAGCGCGGCCAGGGTCTCGGCGATCATCTCGGCGCGGGCGCCCGCCAGCGGCCTCAGCGCCACCAGCAGGTTCGAGCGCAGCCGCCGCTGATAGACCGTCAGGAGCCGCCGGGCCGAGGGGTTGCCCTGGGCCTGGACGTAGAAATTCAGCCATGCGCCGACCACCTCGGGACGGAACTGGCCGGTGGTGAAGCTGGCCTCGGCGATGGCTTCGAGGCGCTGGCGCGGCTCGACCGCGCCTTCAAGGGCCTGGCGGACCGTGGTGCCGTACTGGGTCAGGATGTGGCGCATCGCGGCCAGCAGGATCTGTTCTTTGCCACCGAAGTAATGGTGCGCGAGCGCGGCAGAGACCCCTGCCCTGCGCGCGATCTGGCCGACGGTGACATCGAGCGATCCGGCGCGTCCGATCTCCTCGATGGTTGCGTTGACCAGGGCCGCGCGCCTGATAGGTTCCATTCCAAGTTTCGGCAAGGTGACCTCTATACCGGGTTGCCAGACCGAACTTGATCGTTTTTAATTGAGCCGTCAATCAAGAAAACCCGGGGAGCCTCCAATGATCTTCAAGACAACCGCTTCGGCCATCGCGCTGGTCGCACTGTCCGCGCCCGCCTTCGCCGCCTGCGAGACCGTGAAATTCGCCGATGTCGGCTGGACCGACATCACGGCGACCACCGCCACCACTGCCGTCGTGCTCGAGGCGCTGGGATACGAGACCGACACCAAGGTCCTGTCGGTTCCGGTCACCTACACCTCGCTTGCCAAGAAGGACATCGACGTCTTCCTGGGCAACTGGATGCCCTCGATGGAGGCCGATATCGCCCCCTACCTGGCCGACGGCACCGTCACCTCGGTCCGCGCCAACCTTGAAGGGGCCAAGTACACCCTGGCCGTCAACAAGGCCGCCGCCGAGATGGGCATCCGCAACTTTGCCGACATCGCCAAGCACAAGGACCTGCTTGAGGGCAAGATCTACGGCATCGAGCCCGGCAACGACGGCAACCGCCTGATCCAGTCGATGATCGACGAGAACGCGTTCGACCTGGAAGGGTTCGAGGTCGCCGAAAGCTCGGAACAGGGGATGCTGGCGCAGGTCGCCCGCGCCGACCGCAAGGGTGAGCCCGTGGTCTTCCTGGGCTGGGAGCCGCACCCGATGAACGCGGCCTTCGAGATGACCTACCTGGAAGGCGGCGATGATTTCTTCGGCCCCGACCTGGGCGGCGCCACCGTCTACACCAACACCTGGACCGGCTTTGCCGAGGAATGCCCCAACGTCGGCAAGCTGCTGAACAACCTCGAGTTCACGCTGGCCATGGAGAACGAGATCATGGGCGCGATCCTGAACGATAACGCCGACCCGGAGAAGGCCGCGACCGAGTGGCTGAAGGCCAACCCCGAGGTGCTGGGCACCTGGCTTGACGGCGTCAAGACCCGCGAGGGCGAGGACGGCAAGGACGCTGTCGAGGAAGCGCTGGGTCTCTGATCCCGCTGCGGGTGCCGCCTGACGCGGCACCTGCGCCCCGGGGTCCCGGGCCGGCCCGCGCCGGCCCCTTCCCCTCATGCAGATCCCGTCGCGCCCCCGGGGGCGGCGCCCCCGAACATCCGACAGGAGCGCCGCCATGGAGTGGCTGACCGACAACAAGATCCCAATCGGCCTGACCGCCCGCAACATATTCGACTGGTTGCAAACCAACGGCGCGTGGTTCTTCGACGGGCTGGCCGAGGTGATGGAGGCCATGATCGACGGCATCCTGTGGGTTTTCCAGACACCGCACCCGCTGATCGTCGTCGCCGCCTTCGCCGCCCTCAGCTACGCGCTGCAGCGGTCGTGGAAGACCTCCCTCTTCGTGGTGCTCGGGTTTCTCTTCATCCTCAACCAGGGCTACTGGGAAGAGACCACCGAAAGCCTGACGCTGGTGCTTTCGGCCTGTGTCGTCTGCATGGCGATCGGGGTGCCCATCGGCATCTTCACCGCCCACAACCCGCGGCTCTACGCGGCGCTGCGGCCGGTGCTGGACCTGATGCAGACCCTGCCGACCTTCGTCTACCTGATCCCGGCGATCGTCTTCTTCGGCATCGGCATGGTGCCGGGGCTGATCGCGACCGTGATCTTCGTGCTGCCGGCGCCGATCCGGCTGACGCATCTTGGGGTCTCGTCAACGCCAATGCCCCTTCTGGAGGCCGCCCGCGCCTTCGGCGCCACCCGCTGGCAGACCCTGTGGAAGGTCGAGCTTCCCTATGCCCTGCCCCAGATCATGGCCGGGCTGAACCAGACCATCATGCTGTCGCTGTCGATGGTGGTGATCGCGGCGCTTGTGGGCGCCGACGGGCTGGGCGTGCCGGTGGTGCGGGCGCTGAACACGGTCAACACCGCGCTTGGATTTGAAAGTGGGATCATCATTGTGGTGGTCGCGATCATGCTTGATCGCGTGCTTCGGGTGGGCCGGACATGAGCGCGGTAATCTTCGACAACGTTTCGATCGTCTTCGGCGAGCACCCCGAGCGCGCCCTGCCGCTGATGGACCAGGGGCTCAGCCGCTCGGAAATACAGGAACGCACGGGCCAGGTTCTGGGCGTGCACGACTGCTCGCTCCAGGTGGCCGAGGGCGAAATCCTGGTGCTGATGGGCCTTTCGGGTTCGGGCAAGTCGACGCTTTTGCGGGCGGTCAACGGCCTCAACCCCGTCAGCCGGGGCGAGGTGCGGGTGCGCCGTCTGGGCCCCGGCAGCGATGGCCAGGAGGAGGGAGCCGAGGAGATGACCTCGGTCACCCATGCCGACCGCAAGACCCTGCGCGAGCTGCGCCTGTCGCATATCGCGATGGTCTTCCAGCAATTCGGCCTGCTGCCCTGGCGCAGTGTCCGCGAGAACGTGGGCCTGGGCCTGGAACTGGGGGGCATGTTGCGCGCCCGCCGCAACGAGCAGGTCGAGCGTCAGCTTGATCTGGTGGGTCTGTCGGACTGGGCCGACCGCAAGGTCGGCGAGCTTTCGGGTGGCATGCAGCAGCGCGTGGGCCTTGCCCGCGCCTTTGCCACCGACGCGCCGATCCTTCTGATGGACGAGCCGTTTTCGGCCCTCGACCCGCTGATCCGCACCCGGTTGCAGGACGAGCTGCTGGAACTTCAGCAAAAGCTGAACCGCACCATCATCTTCGTCAGCCACGATCTTGACGAGGCGTTCAAGCTGGGCAACCGCATCGCCATCATGGAGGGCGGGCGGATCGTGCAATGCGGCACCCCGCAACAGATCTTCTCGGACCCAGCCAGCGATTACGTGGCCGATTTCGTGGCTCACATGAACCCGTTGGGCGTGCTTTGCGCCCGCGACGTGATGGAGCCCGCGACCGGCACCCCCTCGGTCACCGTCCCACCCGAGGAGGATATCCGCCGGGTAATGGAACAGGTCACCGCCACCGGCGCGCCGGTGGGCGTGGTCGATGACGGCCGGCTTCTGGGCCAGATCACCCGGGACACGGTGCTGAACCGCATCCTGGATCCGCGCAACGGCTGAACGCCCGCGGCTTTGGCGGCACGTCTGCCCTGCCAAAGGGGGCGTGCGGGGCCTTCGCGGGGTTGCATTTGCCCGCCGATCCGCGTCCCTTTGGGCCGCGTTGACAAAGGGCAACAACGGAAGGATCCGCCGGTGCGGAACGAGATGAAATCCGATCGCATCGCCGAGACCCTGGCGGACCGGATCGTGCGGGGCATCCTGGCCCCGGGCGAGAAGCTGACCCAGGATCTGATCGCCCGCGAATTCGGCGCAAGCCAGGTCACCGTGCGCGAGGCGCTGCTGCGCCTGGCCGGGCGCGGTCTGGCCGTCAGCCTGCCGCGCCGGGGGATGTGCGTGGCCCCTCTCGACAAGGATGCCATGGTCGAGATCCGCGCCATGCGCCACGCGCTTGAGCCGCTGGCCCTGCTGCACTCCGCCCCCCGCCTCGACGCGGCCCAGGTCGAGGAGATTGCCCGCCTCCACCAGCTTTGCGACAGCGCCACCAGTGCCGAGGAATGGGAGACCGCCAACCGGGGCTTTCACAACGCGCTGATCGCCGCCTGCCCGATGCCGCGCCTGACCGAGGAGGTGCGCAACCTGCAACTTCTCTACTCGCGCGAGTTTCTGGCCCGGCGCGCCGCCCGCTGGCAGCCCCGCCCCGACCCCGATCACCGCGCCATCCTTGCCGCCGTCAAGGTGCGCGACGCGGCGCTGGCCAGCGCCACGCTGAAGCGCCACCTGTCGCGGCAGGGCTGAAGCGCGTTCCGCCCCCTCGCGACGGCTCAGCCCGGATTGCTTGCCAGCGCCACCATCGCCCCGGTGACGCGGCTCAGATCTTCGGAAGTAATCACGTAAGGCGGCATGCAGTAGATGTTGCGCCCGAAGGGCCGCAGCCAGACGCCGGAGCCCGGGGCGCGGCCGTGGGCCACGCGCGGATCGACGGGCGCCTTCATCTCGATCACCCCGATCGCGCCCAGCACCCGCACGTCGGCGACCCCGGGAAGGGCCGCGGCGGGGGCCAGTTCCTTGTGCATCTGGCGGGCGATGGCGGCGACGTTCCTGCGCCACGTGCCTTCCGCCAGCAGCTCCAGGCTGGCAATCGCCGCCGAACAGGCCAGCGGATTGCCCATGTAGGTCGGCCCGTGCATCAGCACCCCCGCCGGGCTGTCGCCGATCCGGGTCGCGACCCGGTCGCCCGCCACCGTGGCCGCGAAGGAGATATGCCCACCCGTCAGACCCTTGCCCAGGCACAGGATGTCGGGAACGACCCCGGCCAGGTCCATCGCGAACATCTCGCCCGTGCGGCCGAAGCCGGTCGCGATCTCGTCGAAGATCAGCAGGATGTCGTGGGCATCGCAAAGGGCGCGCGCCCGCCGCAGCCATTCGGGGTGGTAGAAACGCATGCCCCCCGCCCCCTGGACCACCGGCTCGAGGATCAGGGCAGCGATGCGGTCGCCCGCCTCGTCCAAAAGCCGCGCCAGCGGGGCGATGCCCGCCAGCTCGGGGTCCTCGGGCCATTCGGCGCCCAGAACGACCGGCGGTTGCGGCAGGAAATGCTGAACCGAAAGGGCGCCCTGGAACAGCCCGTGCATCCCGTTCACCGGGTCGCAGACGCTCATCGCCTTCCAGGTGTCGCCGTGGTAGCCGCCGCGAATGGTGGCGAACTCGACCCGCCCGGGCCGCCCGGCGGCGACCTGGTACTGCACCGCCATCTTCAGCGCCACCTCGACCGAGACCGAGCCGCTGTCGCAATAGAAGATCCGGTCCAACCCTCGTGGCAGCATCGCCACCAGCCGGCGGCCCAGGGCAATCGCGGGCTCGTGGGTCAGCCCGCCGAACATGACGTGGGGCAGACGGTCGATCTGGTCGTGCATGGCGCCAGTGATCGCGGGATGGCGGTGACCGTGGATCGCGCACCACCACGAGGACATGGCGTCGATCATCCGGGTTCCGTCCGCGCACGTCAGCCAGACCCCCTCGGCGCCGGTAATCAGGTGCATGGGTCCGGGATCGGCCACATCGGTATAGGGGTGCCACAGGTGGCGGGCGTCGAATTCCAGCGGCGTCATGCCGGGCCCCGAAGCACGTCCAGATCGAACCCCTCGAAGGCCCGCGCCAGCGCCCCCCGCGAGAGGGCCGGCAGATGGTCCAACCGGCCCAGTCGGCGCACGCCGCAGATCTCGACGATGCTTTGCTCGACCGCGGGCTCGGGCGCGCCCACGAAGGCCACGCCCGCCACCCGGCAGCCCGCGCCGCGCAGGGCGGCCAGCGACAGGGCGGTGTGGTTGATGGTGCCAAGGCTGGTGCGTGCGACCAGCACCACGGGCGCGCCCCAGCGGGCGAAGAGGTCCAGGTAGCTGAAGCGCCGAGTCAGCGGCACCATGACACCGCCCGCCCCTTCGACCACCAGCGGCCCGCCCCCCCGGGGAAGCGACAGGCGGTCGGGATCGATCTCGATCCCCATGTCCTCGGCCGCCAGGTGGGGCGATGCCGGCATTTCCAACCGATAAGCCTCGGGCAGCACCGGGCAGCCCGAAAGGTCGGCCACGACCTGGGCATCGGTGGCCCCGTCCAGCCCGGCCTGGACGGGTTTCCAGTAGCGCGCGCCAAGGGCCGCGCAGAGGCCGGCGGAAAAGACGGTCTTGCCGATGCCGGTGTCGGTGCCCGTGACGACGATCGCGTTCGGCTCTGCCTCGTGCAGGCTCATGCCGGCACCGGCTTGGATGCGCCCTCGCAGGCGCGAAGCTCGTGGGCGATTGCCTCGAAAACGGCGGTGATCGCCGCCGGATCGACGTTGCCGGTGATCGACACCCGCAGGCGCGAGGTGCCTTCGGGCACGGTGGGCGGGCGGATGGCGCGCACGTCGAACCCCTGTGCCTGAAGCGCGGCGGCCGAGGCCAGGGCCCGCGCCTCGGAGCCGAGGATCACGGGGATGATCTGGCTGTGGAAGGGACCGGGCATGCCGCAGCGGGCCGCCTCGGCATGGGCATGGGCCATGCGCGCGCGGGCCTGCGCCACCAACTCGGGGCAGGTGCGAAGGGCGGCAAGCGAGGCGCGGACCAGTGCCGCGTCGAAAGGCGACGGGGCGGTGGCGAAGATGAAGGGGCGGCCACGGTTGACCAGCATCTCGATGATCGAACGGCTCCCACAGACCAGCCCGCCAGACACCCCCAGCCCCTTGCCGCAGGTGTGCAGGCTGAGAACCTGTGCGTCGAGCCCGTGGGCCAGGCCCGCGCCGCCCGGGCCGAACACGCCCGTCGCGTGGGCCTCGTCCACCACCAGCACCGCATCCTCCGCCCGGGCCAGGGCGGCGAAGGCATCCAGATCGGCGAGATCCCCGTCCATCGAATACAGGCTTTCGACGGCGATCCACACCTGCCCGTCACCCCCGGCCGCACGCCATTCGCTGATCTGACGTTCGGCGTCGGCGGCATCGTCATGGCGGAAGGCGCGCACCGTAGCCCGGCCCAGGCGCATGCCGTCATGCACGCTGGCGTGGATCAGCGCGTCGTGCAGGACCAGGTCCCCCGCGCCAGGCAATGCCGTGAAGATCGCCACGTTGGCCTGGAAGCCGCCACCGAAGAACAGCGCGGCCTCGGCCCCGAAGAAGGCGGCGGCCTCACGCTCCAGCGCCTCGTGCTCCTCGTGGTTGCCCCGCAAGAGGCGCGAGCCGCCCGAGCCCAGCGGCACGCCCCGGGCAAGCGCCTCGGCCGCCGCCTCGCGCAGCAGGTCCGATCCCGCCAGCCCCAGGTAGTCGTTGGAGGCAAAGTCATGGCCCGCCCGGGGGGCAAGACGGCGCCGGCGGTGGCGTTGTTCCAGCCCGCTCAGCATCTCTTCCATGCGGGCCGCGGCCCTCATGCCGGGGCCCTGTCACCGCAGCAGGCGGGCGTGACCTTCTCCTCGGCTGAAGCTTCGGCTTCGGGCGCGCCCCGCCCCTCGGGGACGGGCGCGGCCTGCACCCTCAGACCCAGCTTGGCGAAAAGGGCCGCGTCGCGCGATTCCTCGGGGTTGTCGGCGGTCAGCAGGCGATCCCCCGAGAAGATGGAGTTGGCGCCCGCCATGAAGCACAGCGCCTGGGTCTCGTCGCTCATGTCTGTCCGCCCGGCCGAAATCCGCACATAGGCGCGCGGCATCAGGATCCGCGCCAGCGCGATCAGCCGCACGAAGGCGATGGGATCGACCGGCTCTGCCGCGGCCAGCGGTGTGTCGGGCTGTGGCATCAGCATGTTGATGGGCACCGACTCGGGCGGCTCGGGCAGGTTGGCCAGGGTCAGCAGCATGTCGATCCGGTCGCCGCCGGTCTCCCCCATTCCGAGGATCCCGCCCGAACAGACCTTGATCCCCGCCTCGCGGACGCGGCTCAGCGTGTCGAGCCGGTCGGCGAATGTCCGGGTGGTGATGACCTCGGGGTAATACCGCTCGGACGTGTCGATGTTGTGGTTGTAGTAATCAAGCCCCGCCTCGCGCAGCTGGGCCACCTGGGTGTCGTCCAGCATGCCCAGGGTCATGCAGGTTTCCATTCCCATCTCGCGCACGCCCTCGACCATTGCGACCAGCGCCGGCATGTCGCGCGCCTTGGGTTCGCGCCAGGCGGCGCCCATGCAGAAACGGGTGGCGCCGCTGTCGCGGGCGCGGCGCGCCTCGGCCAGCACACGCTCGACCTCGATCAGCTTGGCGGCGGGCAGCTTGGAGCCGTTGCGCGCCGATTGCGAGCAATAGGCGCAATCCTCGGCGCAGCCACCGGTCTTGATCGACAGCAGGGTCGAGGTCTGGATCTCATTGGGATCGAAATGCTCCCGGTGGATGGTCTGGGCCCGATAAAGCAGGTCGAAGAGCGGAAGGTCGTGGAGGGCCTGGGCCTCATCCCGCGACCATCTTTCGGCGGCATCTCTCATTTTATCGATAATCCTGCTTGTTTATCCCTGTTATCTGAATTTCTATCGATAACGTCGAGAAGATCAAGCAGGGTTGGGCAGGGCGGCGGGTTTTGACCGCCCCGGCGAGGACCCGGAGAAGGGGAACGGCCGCAGAGCGCGGCCGAAAATGCCCGCCGAAACCGGCTGTTACCGCAAGGCCCGTCCGTTCAGTCTACCTTCGGCAACCGGTCCGCCACGCCCAGCAACGCCCCCATCCGCCGGGCGGTGTCGAGCATGCGGCACGAGAATCCCCATTCGTTGTCATACCAGCTGACGACCCGGATCATCCCGCCCTCGGTCACCGCCGTCTGGGGCGCGGCCACGGTCGAGGAATGCGGATCGTGGTTGAAATCGACCGAGACCAGCGGCTCCTCCTCAAAGCCCAGCACGCCGGCCAGCTCCCCCGCGGCGGCGTCGCGCAGGGCTTCGTTCACGGCGTCGCGGTCGGCCTCGCGGGTCGGCATGAAGCACAGATCCACCATCGAGACATTGGCCGTCGGCACACGCACGGCCGATCCTTCCAGCCGGCCCGCCAGCTCGGGCAGGACCAGCGAGATCGCCCGCGCCGCCCCGGTCGAGGTCGGAACCATCGACAGCGCCGCCGCCCGACCCCGGTAGAGGTCCGAATGGGCCGCGTCATGGGTGGGTTGATCGCCGGTGTAGGCGTGGATCGTGGTCATGTAGCCCGTGCTGATGCCGAAGGCGCGGTGCAGCACCATCGCCACGGGCGCCAGGCAGTTGGTCGTGCAGGAGGCGTTCGAGACGACGATATCGCGCGTGGTCAGGTCCATGTGGTTGACCCCGAAGACCACGGTGCGGTCCGCATCCTTGCCGGGGGCCGAAATCAGCACCCGCCGCGATCCGTTTTCAAGGTGCTGGGCGGCCTTGTCGCGGGCGGTGAAAAGGCCCGTGCATTCCAGCGCCACGTCCACCCCCTGCCACGGCAGTTCGCGCGGATCGCGGATCGCGGTCAGGGCGATCCGCCGGCCGTCGACCAGCAAATCGTGCCCCTCCACCCGCACGTCGGCCCGCAGACGGCCGTGGACGCTGTCATATTTCAGCAGGTGGGCCAGGGTCTCGGGCGGGGCGAGATCGTTGATGGCCACGACCTCGATGTCGCGTGCGTTGTTCTCGATCGCTGCGCGAAGCACGTTGCGGCCGATCCGGCCAAATCCGTTGATGGCGATTTTCAGGGTCATGGGAAACCTCCGTGGTCTGGACGCGGGCCGTTCCCGGCCCCCGGAAGGCCACCTCGGGCGAGGTGGTCGCGAGTCTTGGCCCCAGCTTGTATGTTAGCGCTAACACAAATGCAGCAAAAAAGTGCAGCAGGAGCGCGGGCAAGGTTTGCCGCGCCCCGAACCGGGCCTGCAACTGCCCCTGCCTCGCTACATTATCGGCGTAACCTGCCCTCTAAGCCCAGGGCGGGCCGCACTCAGACCTTGGTCTGCAACGGGTCCGGGGTGATCTGGCGGCGCTTCAGAACGGCCTCCCGCCAGGTTATGAAGCTGACCGACGCCAGGATCATCCCGCCTCCCGTCAGCACCCAGAAATCCGTGGCCTCGCCGAAGACCACGGCGCCAAGGATCGCGGCCCAGATGAGCTGAAGGAACGTCAGGGGCTGGGTCACGGTCAGGGGCGCCGCCCGGAAGGCCAGCGTCATGGTCAGGTGGCCGGCGGTCGCGAAACAGGCGACCAGGAACATGCCGCCGATCACCTCGAGGCTGGGCGGCACCCAGACGGCCCAGGCGAAGGGCGCAAGCCCGATGGTGACCGCCACCGACAGCATGGTGACGACGACCAATGGCTCGACCCGGTCGCTCATGATCTTGGCGATGAGGTAGGAAAAGGCAAACAGCACCGCCGCCGCCATCATCGCCATGTGCCCCGCCTCGACCGTGCGGATGCCGGGGCGCAGGATGACGAAGGCACCGACCAGGGCCACGACGATTGCCAGAATGCGGCGCATGGCCAGACGCTCCCCCAGGAACAGGGCCGCCAGCAGGGTCACGTAGACTGGCGAGAGGTAGTTCATCGCCGTGACCTCGGCGATGGAGATCTGCGTCATGGCGAAGAACCACAGCATCACCGCGATGCTGTGCGCCGCGCCGCGCAGGGCGAACAGCCCGAACCCCCGCCGCCCGATCCGCGCCCGCAACATCGGACCGATCGCCGGCAGCAGCAGAAGCAAGCCCAGCGCATAGCGAAGAAAGGCCGATTCCGCCGCCGGAACCGTGTTGCCGACGTATTTGACCACCGCCGTCACGCAGACAAAGAGGATGCCCGTGAGGATCATCCACAACGCGCCCGCCAGCGGGTTGGAACGGTCCACGGGCACAGCCCCGGGCGGGGCGGTCGCATCGTCCCGGGCCCGGGCCTGGTTGCCCAGCGCGGGGGCGCCGTCGGATTGGGCAACGGGGGCGGCACCTTCGGCCCGAAGGGCGCCGGTCGATGGCGGATAGGCCGGGTCGGGTTGCGCCGCGCCCTGCCCGTTGCCGGTGACATGGGCATCCTGGTCAACCTGGGGCGCATCGCCCCCATCCCGTGGGTCAAATTCATTCATGGTGCGCCATGATGATCCCCCGCGCGCGGCGTTAACAAGCCCCCCGGGCCGGCAAAGACGCATCTGCGTCCACGTCCTGTTCCGCCCCGACCCCTGCCAGGGCCCCTGCCCCATCCCCGGAAACCGCTTCGGCAAACCTTCCGGCGGCGGGCCGGGCGACCACCCCGGCGACCCGCGTCTCCAGGACCGCACGGTCGTCGCCCATCATGATCGTGGGGAAAAGCGCCTCCCAGAAATTGTCGGCGCGCGCCGCCCGCTGGGCGATTGCCGGGGTCGAAGCCAGATCCAGCACCACGAGGTCGGCCTCCGCCCCGATACGCAGGTGGCCCACGGCCTCGCAATGCAGCGCCTCTGCCGCGCCGCCGGTCGCCATCCACCACAGCTCGGCCGGGTGCAGGGGGGTGCCGGCAAGCTGACTGATCTCGTAGGCCGCGGCCATGGTGCGGAGCATAGAAAAGGACGACCCGCCCCCGGTATCGGTGGCAAGCCCCAGGCGCAGGCCGCGCCGCCGCAGGCTCGCGGCCTGGAAAAGGCCCGAGCCGATGAAGGCATTGGAGGTCGGGCAATGGACCAGCCCGGCCCCCGCCTCGGCCAGTCGGTCGACCTCGCGCGGGGTCAGGTGGATGGCATGGCCATAGACCCCCCGCGCGCCCAGCAGGCCGTGGCGTTCGTAGATGTCGAGGTAATCACGCGCACCGGGATGCACCCGCGCGACCCAGTCCAGCTCTTCGGCCTGCTCGCTCAGATGCGTCTGCATCAGGCATTCGGGCCGCTCGGCCCAGAGGGCGCCCAGCGCGTCCATCTGCGCGGCGCTGCTGGTAGGGGCGAAACGCGGCGTGATGACATAGCTTGCCCGACCGCGACCGTGCCAGCGGTCGGCCAGGGCGCGGCTGTCGTCATAAGCGCTCCGGGGGGTGTCGCGCAGGCCCTCGGGGGCGTTCTGATCCATGCAGGTCTTGCCGGCCCAGACCCGCATGCCCCGTGCCGCCGCGGCTTCGAAGAAGGCGTCCACGCTTTCGGGATGGATGGTGCAATAGCTTGCGACCGAGGTTGTCCCCTCGGCCAGCACCAGGTCGAAGTAGAGGCCGGCGATCTGGCGGGCATGGTCCGGGTCGCCGAAGCGCATCTCCTCGGGGAAGGTGTAATGCTCCAACCAGTCCAGTAGGCGCTTGCCCCAACTCGCGATGATGCCGGTCTGGGGGTAATGGACATGGGCATCGACGAAGCCCGCCGAAATCAGCGCATTGCCATGGTCGACGCGGGCGGCCTCGGGGTGGCGGGTACAAAGCGCGTCGGCCTCTCCGATGTCGGCGATCCGGCCCTCGCGCACCAGCACCGCGCCCCCGCTGCGGTGGCGCGCGGCCCGCTCGGGGTGGCACGGGTCGGGCGCAGCGTCGAATTCCAGCGTCTGGCCAAGAAGCAGCAGCGGCCCGGCCCCCGAATTCGCGCGGCTTTCCCCCGCCGCCCCGGCCCCGGAAACGGGTTCCGTGGTGGCGGCGCGGGCGGGCGCGGGCGCCGGGGCGGCGTTCCGACCGGGGTCGGCTGACGGGGTGGTGTGCTGACGCATGGGCGATCCTCCGCCGCGCAGGGTAAGCTGCCCGTCGGACGAGGTAAATCGGCCCGTGGCCCCTGTCGCCCGTAAGGCGAGTTGTCTATGGTGGCGCGAAACGGCAGGAGGACAGGTGGATGACCGACGAAAGCCCCGATCTGGAGGAGCGCGAGGACGCGGGCTATGCCCTGGACAAGGCCACCGTCCATGCCATCCACGAGGCGCTTCTGTCGGATGACGACGCGGCCCTGCGCGCCCTGATCGACCCCTTGCACCCGGCCGACGTGGCCGACCTTCTCGAACAGGTCAGCGGCACCGAGCGGCGGCAGCTTCTGACGCGCTGGTCCGGCTCCATGGCCGGCGAGATCCTGTCCGAGTTGGACGAGAGCCTGCGCGAGGAGGTGATCGAGTATCTCGAACCCGGCATCCTCGCCGAGGCCGTCCGCGAGCTGGACAGCGACGATGTGGTCGACCTGGTCGAGGACCTGGAACAGGACCAGCAGGACCTGATCCTGGATTCGCTGTCGGACGCCGACCGGGTCGCGGTCGAGCTGTCGCTCTCCTACCCCGAGGAATCGGCCGGCCGCCTGATGCAGCGCGAGGTCGTGCGCGTCCCCGAGGACTGGACCGTGGGCGAGACCATCGACTTCCTGCGCCGCGAGACCCAGCTGCCGGAACAGTTCTACCACGTGATCCTGGTCGACCCGCGCATGCGCCCGACCGGCTATGTCACCCTGGGCAAGCTTCTAGGATCGCCGCGCGCGGCGCCGCTGTCCGACATCGTCGAGGAAAGCTTCCGCACGATCCCCGTCTCCCAGCCCGAGGAAGACGTGGCCTATGCCTTCAACCAGTATCACCTGATCTCGGCCCCCGTGGTCGACGAGGATGACCGCCTGGTCGGCGTCATCACCATCGACGACGCCATGGCGGTCCTCGACGAAGAGGCCGAGGAAGACCTTCTGCGCCTCGCCGGTGTCGGCGATGAGCGGGTGTCGGACCGCACCCTGAAGATCGCGCGGCAACGCTTCCCCTGGTTGTTCGTCAACCTGGCGACCGCGATCCTGGCCTCGCTGGTCATCTCCCAGTTCGAGGCCGCGCTGACCCAGGTGGTGGCCCTTGCCGTCCTGATGCCGATCGTGGCCTCGATGGGCGGCAATGCCGGCACCCAGTCGCTGACCGTGGCGGTGCGGGCGCTTGCGACCCGCGACCTGACCGGATCGAACGCCGTGCGGGTCCTGACCCGCGAGGCGGTGGCGGGCCTGCTGAACGGGGCCGCCTTCGCCCTCATCATGGGGGTGATCGCAATCCTGTGGTTCGACACGCCGATCCTGGGGGCGGTGATTGCCATCTCCATGGTGGTCAATCTGGTGGTGGCCGCCCTTGCCGGGATCCTGGTGCCGCTGGCGCTGGAAAAGGTGGGGATCGACCCGGCGCTTGCCTCGGGCGCCTTCGTGACAACGGTGACGGACGTGGTCGGCTTCTTCGTCTTCCTGGGCCTCGCCGTCATCCTGATGCTCTGAGGGAGGGACCGCCATGAACGACACCACCGACCCCGACGAGATGAAGCGGATCAAGGACGCGGCCCGCGCCGCCGCCTTTGCCGCGCGCGCAGCACATCGCGCCCGCGACGAAGGGCGTCTGGCCGACCGCGACGCCAACCGGCACCTGGCCCACGCCCTGGCCGAGTGGAGCGCCCTGCCCCTGTCGGGTTTCCTGCCCATGGGGACCGAGATCGACCCCCGCCCCACCATGGCCGCCTGGTCCGGCGCCGCCGTCGGCGTGCCCCTGATCGAGGGCAAGGCCCGGCCGCTGGCCTTCGCACGCTGGACGCCCGATATGCCGCTGGTCGCGGCCTCCTTCGGCACCCACGCCCCCGCCGACCCGGTGCCGATGGTGCCCGAGGTGCTGATTGTGCCGCTGCTGGCCTTCGACCGGCGCGGCTTCAGGCTGGGCTATGGCGGGGGGTTCTACGACCGCACGCTGGAGGGGCTGCGTCGCAACCGCCCGACCTTTGCCGTGGGCCTCGCCTACGGCGCGCAGGAGGTCGAGGAGGTCCCGATCGAAGCGACCGACCAGCCGCTGGACCTGATCGTGACCGAGGGCGGCGTCATCCGCCCCGTCTGAGGCGCGCCGGGCCGTGTTTCGGGCCCTTCCGGCGGCCCGGAACCTACGTTCCCCTGCACCAGCATCTTGCGCTTTGCGCCCCGCCGGTCTAGCCCGGTGGCATGAGAATTCTGTTTCTGGGCGACGTCGTGGGACGCGCCGGTCGCAAGGCGATCACCGAACATCTGAAACCCCTGCGCGAGGCGTGGAAGCTGGATTTCATCGTCGTCAACGGCGAGAACGCGACCGGCGGCGCCGGTCTCAGCGCGGCCCATGCCAAGACCCTGCTGGATGCCGGCGCCGATTGCCTGACCTTGGGCGATCATGCCTTCGATCAGCGCGACATGCTCAGCTTCATCGAGCAGGAGCCGCGGATCCTGCGGCCGCTGAACTATGCCAAGGGGGCGCCCGGGCGCGGCCACCGCCTGTTCACCGCCACCGGCGGGCGCAAGGTCCTGGTGACCCAGGTGCTGGGCAATGTCTTCATGAAGCGCGCCTTCGACGATCCCTTCTCGGCGGTCGAGCCGGTGCTTAAATCCCACCCTCTCGGCGGCATGGCCCAGGCGATCCTGGTCGACATGCATTGCGAGGCCACGTCCGAGAAGATGGGGATGGGCCATTGGTGCGACGGGCGCGCCTCGGTCGTGGTCGGCACCCATACCCACGTACCCACCGCCGACGCGCAGATCCTGCCCCGCGGCACCGCCTTCCAATCCGACGCCGGCATGTGCGGCGACTACAACTCGGTCATCGGGATGGAAAAGGAAGAACCCATGCGCCGCTTCGTCACCGGCATGGGCCGGGGCCGCTTCACCCCCGCCATGGGCGAGGCGACGATGAGCGGGCTTCTGGTCGAGACCGATGACCGCACAGGCCTGGCCAAATCGGTGCGGATGATCCGCCACGGCGGCCGCCTCGAAAGCGCGGCCCCGTGAACCGGCGCCCGTGGCCGGCATCGGTCCGGGCCGATTTTCCGGCATCCCTTCTGGCGATGCTGCTGCCCGTCCTGCTGCCCGTGACGGTCCTGATCGTGCTGGGCGCGACCTGGGCGATGACCCAGCCCATGACCCGCATCGCCGTCAGCACCGGCCACCCGCCCCTTGGCCTGTTGGTCTGGCAATTGGTGGTCTCGGTCCTGCTGCTGGGCGGCTGGAACCTGTGGCGCCGCAAACCGCTGCCGCTGACGCCGCGCGCGCTGGTGCTTTTCGTCGTGGTGGCGCTGCTGGGCACGGTCCTGCCCAATTCCGCCAACTACAAGGCCGCCGCTCATCTGCCCTCGGGCGTGATGTCGATCATCATTTCCACCGTGGCGATGTTCACATTCCCCCTGGCCATCGCCGTCGGGATCGACCGCTTTTCCTGGGCCCGCATGGGCGGGCTGGTGCTGGGCCTCGTCGGCATCGTCCTGATCGCCACCCCCGAGGCCAGCCTGCCCGATCCCGCCGGCGCGCCCTTCGTCTGGCTCGCCCTCTTCGCCTCGGCCTGCTACGCGGGCGAAGGAGTCTACCTAGGCCGGCGCGGCGCCGAGGGGCTGGGTCCGGTGACCGTCCTGCTGGGCGCCTCGCTCGTGGCGCTGGTGCTGGCGCTGCCGCTGGCCTACGCCAGCGGTCAGCTGGTCAATCCGCTCCGCGTCTGGGCGGCCCCCGAATACGCCATCACCCTGTCGTCGGTGCTGAACGTGGTGGCCTATGTCGGGTATATCTGGCTGGTCGGCCATTCCGGCGCGGTCTTCGCGGCACAGATCACCTATCTCGCCACCGGCTTCGGCGTCTTCTGGGCGATGATCCTGCTGGGCGAAAGCTACAGCGGGCCGGTGTGGATCGCCCTCGCCGCGATGATGGGCGGCCTGGCCCTGGTTCAGCCGCGCCCCCGCCCTGAGCCACAAATGCCACCCGATGACGCGGCCCCGCGAAACGACGTTGTGCCCGGCGGGACAAGGCCGCAAGATGCGCGCTTGACCGCGACCTCGGACCGGGACCCGACATGATAGATCTGGCGCTGCCACCCCTTGCCCAGGCCTTCGCCACCATCGCCGTGGTGGTGGTGATGTTCATCCTCTTTCTGCGCGAGACCTACCCGACCGAGGTGGTCGCCATCGCCGGCACCGCCGTGATGCTGATCTTCGGCCTGCTGCCCTATGACGAGGCGCTGCGCGTCTTCGCCAACCCCGCCCCCTGGACCATCGCCGCGATGTTCATCGTGATGGGGGCGCTGGTGCGGACCGGTGCGCTTGACTGGTTCACCCAGGCGGCCGAGCGGACCGCCCGCGGCCGCCCCGCCCTGGCGATGGCGGGCCTGCTGATGTTCGTGGTCCTGTCCTCCGCCATCGTATCGAACACGCCCGTCGTGGTGGTGATGATCCCGGTCTTCATGCAACTGGCCAAGACGCTGAACGTCTCCGGCTCCAAGATCCTGATCCCGCTCAGCTATGCCGCGATCCTGGGCGGCACGCTGACCCTGATCGGCACCTCGACCAACCTGCTGGTCGATGGTGTCGCCCGCGAACAGGGCCTTGCCCCCTTCGGCATATTCGAGGTGACCCCCCTCGGCATCGTCCTGGTGATCTGGGGCATGGTCTACCTGCGCTTCATCGCCCCCCGCCTTCTGCCCGAACGCGAGAGCCTCGCCTCACTCATCTCCGACAAGTCAAAGATGAAGTTCTTCACCGAGGTCGCCGTCCCCGAGGACAGCAACCTGATCGGCCAGATGGTGCAGGAGGTCGACCTTTTCCGCCGCGAGGGCGTGCGCCTGATCGACGTGCTGCGCGGCGACGCCTCGCTGCGCCGCGACCTCGGCTCGGTCCAGCTTGAGCCCGGCGACCGGGTCGTGCTGCGCACCGAGATGGCCGAACTGATGGGCCTGCAACAGAACCCCTCGGTGCGCCCGGTCGACAAGCTCTCCTCGGTCCAGACCACCACGGTCGAGGTGCTGATCACCCCCGGCTGCCGCATGGTGGGGCGCAACCTCGGCGCCATGCGCCTGCGCCGCCGCTTCGGGGTCTATCCCCTGGCCGTGCACCGCAGGAACCAGAACATCGGCCGCCAGCTCGACGATCTGGATGTCCGCGTCGGCGACACGCTGCTGCTCGAGGGCGCGCCCGAGGATATCCAGCGCCTGGCCGCCGAGATGCGCCTGCTCGATGTCTCCAAGCCCTCGGCACAGGCCTACCGCCGCAACCACGCGCCCATCGCCATCGCCGCCCTGCTGGGGGTCGTGGTGCTGGCCGCCTTCGGCGTGGCACCGATCTTCCTGCTCTCGGCGGTCTCGGTCGCGGTGGTGCTGATCACCCGCTGCATCGACGCCGAGGAGGCCTTCGCCTTCATCGACGGCCGGCTGCTGGCTCTGATCTTCGCCATGCTGGCGATCGGCGTCGCGCTCGAATCCACGGGCGCCGTGCGCCTGATCGTCGAGGCGGTGGCGCCAGGCCTTGCCGGCCTGCCCCCCTTCCTGATCGTCTGGATGATCTACCTGCTGACCTCTCTTCTGACAGAGCTTGTCTCCAACAACGCCGTGGCGGTGGTGGTCACGCCGGTGGCCATCGGCCTGGCCAACACCCTGGGGCTCGATCCCCGCCCCCTGGTGGTGGCGGTGATGATCGCGGCCTCCGCCAGCTTCGCCACCCCGATCGGCTACCAGACCAACATGCTGGTCTACGGCCCCGGCGGCTACCGTTTCACGGATTTCATGAAGGTGGGGATCCCGCTGAACCTCTCCGTCGGGCTGCTGGCCTCGGCCCTCATCCCCCTGCTGTGGCCGCTGTGAGGGGTGCCGCACGGGCCGGTCTGGCAATGCTCGGGGCCCTTTCGCTGGCGGCCTGCACGCCCCCGGCCACCCTGCGCCCGGCCATGACCGCCGCCGACAGTCCGCCCCGCCAGGTGCTGCTCTATCGCGACACGCTGACCGTCACACGGGTCGACGGCAGCCTCTGCGCCGGTCCCGCCCGCCGCGCGCCCGCCGCCGGCTGGTCGGGCACCATGGGCGGCTGCGAGAACCCGCCAGGCTTCACCGTCGCCCCCGGCGCCGCACCCCGGCGACAGCCACGCCTAACCCTGGCCCGGATCAATACCCCTCCCGGCGATCAACCACCCGTCCGCATCACCCTGCCCGGCGGGTCCAACCTCGACTACGCGCCGGCAAGCGCACGTTGAGCCGCCCCGCGCGGCGGCCCCTTCAGTGTCGCGAAAATATCCCCGCCGGAGGCGTCACAACGGCCAAAACACCAGGATCGCCGGGATCGACACCGCGATCACGATGATCTCCAGCGGCAGGCCCATCCGCCAGTAATCCCCGAAGGCATAGCCCCCCGGCCCCAGGATCAGCGTGTTGTTCTTGTGCCCGATGGGCGTGAGGAACGCCGAGGAGGCCGCGATCGCCACCGCCATCAGGAAGGGGTCGGGATTGACGCCGAGGCTCTGGGCCATCTGGATGCCGACCGGCGCCGCGACGATGGTCGTGGCGGTGTTGTTCAGCACGTCGCTCAGCGTCATCGTCACCACCATCAGAACCGCCAGCGTGACCCAGGCGGGCATGCCCCCCGTCAGCGCCGTCAGCGCATCGGCGATCAGGCGGGTGCCGCCCGTGCTTTCCAGCGCGGCGCCCAGCGGGATCATCGAGCCCAGCAACACCACCACCGGCCATTCCACGTGGTCGTAGATCTCGCGCACCGGCACGATCTGGGCCAGCACGTAGGCCACCACCACCAGACCCAGCGCGACCGGCAGGTAAAGCAGCCCGAAACTGGCCGCCGCCACCGCCCCCAGGAACAGGCCGATCGCCAGCCAGGTCTTGGTGTTCTGGGTCACCGCCAGCCCCCGGTCGGCCAGCGGCAGCGTGCCCAGCCAGTCGATTACATCCGTCTGGGTGTCCGAGGGCAGCAGCAGCAGCAGCACGTCGCCGCTTCGGATCGTGGTCTTGCGCACCTGGCGGGTGATGCGCTTCCCCGCCCGCGAGATGCCCAGCAAAATCGTACGCCGTCGCCAGGCCAGGCCCACTTGCTGGGCGGTGCGCCCGTTCAGGCGCGACTGCTCGGTCACGACCACCTCGGCCAGCGCCATCCCCGCCCCCTCGGCCTGGATGTAGCCCTGGCGCGTGGGCTCGGCGAAATCCAGCGACAGGGTGGCGCGAAACTCGTCCAGCGCCTCGGGCGTGGCCTCCAGCACCAGCGCGTCACCGGGCTCCAGCTCGATGTTGCGGGCGGTGCCGTAAAGCCGCTCTCCCCGGCGCACGATGCCCAGAACCGCCACGTCGGCCTTGTCGGCCTCTGGCTTCAACTCGGCCAGCCGCTGGCCCAGCAGGGACGATCCCTCGGGCACGGTCAGCTCGGCCACGTAGGCCTTGATCTCGGCCATGGCCTCGGCGGTCTGGTCCGTGCGGTCGGGGATCAGCCGCCAGCCGACGGTTGCCACGAATATCAGACCCGCCAGCGCCGCCACCCCGCCCACGGGGGCGAAATCGAACATCTTGAAGGGGCTGCCCAACGTCTCCTGCCGGATCGAGGCGATGATGATATTGGGCGGCGTGCCGATCAGCGTCACCATGCCCCCCAGGATGGTGGCGAAGCTCAGCGGCATCAGCGACAGGCGCGGCGCCCGCCCCGCCTTGCGCGCGGTCTGGATATCCACCGGCATCAGCAGCGCCAGTGCCGCCACATTGTTCATGAAGCCCGACAGGGCCGCCGCCACCCCGCCCATGATGGCGATATGGCCGCCCAGGGCGCGGGTGCTGTCCACAAGGGTCCGGGTGATCAGGTAGACCGCGCCCGAACGGACCAGCCCCGCCGAGACGATCAGGACCAGCGCCACCACCAGTGTCGCCGGGTGGCCGAAGCCGCTGAAGGCCCGGTCGGTCGGCACCACCCCCAGCACCACCCCCGCCATCAGCGCGGCGAAGGCCACCAGGTCATAGCGCCAGCGCCCCCAGAGCAGGAGGGCGAAAACCGCGCCGAAAAGGCCGAAGACGATGATCTGGTCTGTTGTCATACCCCCCGATGTAGCTCCTTGCCCCGCCCGGGTCACGCCTCCGATTGGCCCGCGCGGGCCGGGGCGCCGCTTTTCCGCCCGCGCGGGCCAAGATAGCGCGGGGGTTGGGATTGCGCGGGTCGCACCGCTTGCCGTATAGACGGGCCGACGGAATTCACAGGACGGGGAAAGACCCATGGCAGGCCATTCCAAATGGGCGAACATCCAGCACCGCAAGGGGCGTCAGGACAAGCTGCGCTCGAAGCTCTTTTCCAAGCTGTCCAAAGAGATCACGGTCGCCGCCAAGATGGGCGACCCCGATCCCGACAAGAACCCGCGCCTGCGCCTGGCCGTCAAGGAGGCCAAGTCCCAGTCGGTGCCCAAGGACGTGATCGACCGTGCCATCAAGAAATCCCAGGGTGGTGACGCCGAGAATTACGACGAGATCCGCTATGAGGGCTACGGCCCCGGCGGCGTCGCCGTCATCGTCGAGGCGATGACCGACAACCGCAACCGCACCGCCTCGTCCGTGCGTTCGACCTTCGCCAAGAACGGCGGCAACCTCGGCGAGACCGGCTCGGTCAGCTTCATGTTCGAGCGCAAGGGCCAGGTCACCTACCCCGCCGAGGTCGGCGACGAGGACACGGTGATGATGGCCGCGATCGAGGCCGGCGCCGAGAATGTCGAAAGCTCCGAGGACGGGCATGTCATCATCTGCGCGGACACCGACCTCAACGAGGTGTCGACCGCGCTCGAGGCCGAGCTGGGCGAGTCGGATTCGACCAAGCTGGTCTGGATGCCCACCACCACGACCGAGCTTGATCTGGACGGCATGCAAAAGCTGATGAAGCTGATCGACGCGCTGGAGGATGACGACGACATCCAGAACGTCACCGCCAATTTCGAGGCCAGCGACGAGGTCCTGTCGCAGCTTTGATCCCGTGGCGACCCCGGTCGCCGCGCCTTCGGAAATTCAAAGACCGGCCTCGCGGCCGGTCTTTTTTCGTTCTGAGATAACAAATGCTTGGCGCGCGCGATTCACACGGCGCCGCAAGGCCCGGATCAGCTCGGCGCGGCCGACAGGATCTCAAGGGCCGCGTCGCGCAGGTGCGGGTTGGCGGCAGCCAGGATGCGCCCGCCTCGGTGCGCAGGCCCGCCCTGCCAGTCGCAGACGACGCCGCCCGCAGCCTCGATCACCGCGATGGGGGCGGCCACGTCATAGGCCTGCAATCCTGCCTCGATCACTAGGTCGATCTGGCCTAGGGCAAGCAGTGCGTAGGCATAGCAATCCATCCCGTAGCGGGTCAGCCGACAGCGGTCCGAGACGGCGGCGAAGGCGCGCCCCTCCTCGGGGCTTCCCACCTCGGGGAAGGTCGAGAACAGGGTCGCCTCGGCGAGGGTCGCGGTCTGCCGGGTGGCGAGGGCACCCGGCCCGCGCGGCCCGTCGAACCGGGCCGTGCCGAAGCCGCCGTGAAACCGCTCGGCGGTGTAGGGCTGATCGATGATGCCGTAGAGGGGGCCCGCATCGTTCGCCACCGCGATCAGCACACCCCAGGTCGGCGTGCCCGACATGTAGCCCCGGGTGCCGTCGATCGGGTCCAGCACCCAAGTCAGTCCGGATTGCGAGGGGACGGGGCCGAACTCCTCGCCCAAGATACCGTCTCTCGGGCGGACGCGTGCCAGATGCTCGCGCATCTCGGCCTCGGCCTGGCGGTCGGCCACGGTGACCGGGTCGAACCCGCCCTCGCCCTTGCTGCGGGTTTGCAGCGCCTGGCCCCGGAAGGGGCCCAGGGTCGCAGGACGGGCGATATCGGCAAGCCTGTGCGCAACGGCGACAAGCTCATCCTGAAGGGGTTTGTCGGGGGTCATGGAATGCTCCGGCACTGGTGGGCCGAGCGGTAGGGAATGCCGCGTGCCGGGTCAAGCCCGGCCGGGGCGGTGTTCGGGGCAGTGGTCAGCGGCAGTGTTCGGGGGCCGCGTGCGGGCGGCGGGTCTGGCGGGGCCGGCGAATGCCGGTCGCCGGACCTTCAGGCCGCGTCGCTGAGGACGCGGGCCAGTTCGAAAAGGCGGCGACGCTGGTTCTCGGGGATCGCGTAGTAGGAGCGCACCAGTTCCAGCGCCTCGCGATCGGCCAGGATGTCGGCCGGCATGTCGCTGGCATTCGTATTCTCGCCGGGCGCGGTCTCCAGCCCCTCGAAGAAGAACGCGATCGTGGTGCCGAGCGCATCCGCGATTTCCCACAGGCGCGAGGCGCTGATGCGGTTCATCCCGGTTTCGTATTTCTGGATCTGCTGAAACTTGATCCCGACTTTCTCGGCAAGCTTCTGCTGGGTCATTCCCAGCACCCATCGACGGTGCCGGACACGCTTGCCGACATGAACATCTACATGGTGCTTCATGCTAACCTCTCGCCGTCCTGGAATTACACTGGTGGTTGAAACGGACAACCCTGCCTTGTGTATTTCGACAAATGTTGCAGACGGCGCGCAATATTTTCAAAGGATATCTTCGTGATAGTTGAAATATCGGGATTGCGAAAGCGCAATCCTTGCAAAATATGCAAGTTTGAGCAGGTATTTACCATTTTGCAATTGCAGAATGCAAATAAATTTCGATTTGCCAAGCCCTCTTTCCCCCGCCGGGCTTCTCGCGCCATGATTGCAGACGATTCCTTTCGCGCGGCTTCTTTCATCGCAGGGGCCGCCCATCCGCACAACAGGGAGAATGCAATCTATGCGTGCGTTGCAGGTAACCGAACATGGGCGCCCGCCCGAGCTGAGGACTCTCGCCCGACCCGAACCCGGCGAGGGCCAGATCCTGGTCCGCATCGGCGCCTGCGGGGTCAATTTCGCGGACCTGCTGATGATCGAGGGGACCTACCAGGAAAAGCCGCCCCTGCCCTTCACCCTGGGCCTTGAAGTCGCGGGCGAGGTCGTGGCCGCCGGCCCCGGCGTCGAGGGGTTCGCCCCCGGCACGCGGGTGGCCGTCGCGGGGGGCGGCGCCGGCATGGCCGAATACGGTGTCTACCAGGCGGCTCAGGCCGTGCGCATCCCCGACAGCCTGGGCTTGGCCGAGGCCGCCGCCTTCCAGGTCGCCTATGGCACCAGCCACGTGGCGCTGGATCATCGTGCCCATCTGCAACCCGGCGAGACGCTGCTGGTGCTGGGCGCGGCCGGCGGCGTCGGCCTGACCGCGGTCGAGCTGGGCCACCTGATGGGCGCGCGCGTCATCGCCTGCGCCCGCGGCGCCGATCGGCTGGAGGCCTGCCGCCAGGCCGGTGCCGACCACCTGATCGACAGCGAGAACGAGGACATCCGCGAGGCGGTCAAGGCACTGGGTGGTGCCGACGTGGTCTATGACCCGGTGGGTGGCGACCAGTTCACTGCCGCCCTGCGGGCCTGCAAACCCGAGGCGCGGATGCTGGTGATCGGCTTTGCCTCGGGGACCGTGCCGCCCATCCCCGCCAACATCCTTCTGGTCAAGAACATCAGCGTGCTGGGCCTCTACTGGGGCGCTTACCGCAGTTTCCGCCCCGAGGTGGTGCGCGACAGTCTCGCACAGCTTTTCGACTGGGCTGCGTCAGGCCGACTGAACCCCCATGTCAGCCACGCCGTGCCGCTGGAACGGGCCGAGGAGGCGTTCGATCTGCTGCGCAAGCGCAAGGCCACGGGCAAGGTTGTCGTGACCATGGATGGCGCGGCCGATTAACGGCCGACTAAAGGGCGCCTGACGGGCACGCAAACGCGTCTCAGATCGTGGCAAAGCCCTGGCGGATGAAGTCGCGCAGCGGTTCGATCACGTCCGCCCGCCCCGAACTGGTGCCATAGAGGTTGATGCGCTGGCTGCCCAGGTTTGGCAGGCCGCAATTGTGGGGCAGCACCGACAGGTGGCGCGGCTCGGTCCCTTCCAGCATGGTGGTGACCGCCAGGTCGGCGCTGACCGTCGCCTCGACCGTCCGGTCGGAATCCGACTCCACCGCCATCACCCACGGCAGGTGCGCCGCGTCCAGGCGGTTGCGAACCTCACCCCGGAAGGTGCAGTGCCGGCAATGGGCCAGCGGCAGGGGCCGTTCGCGCCACGCCTGCCCCTCAGGCGCGCCTATCCAGCGCAGGGGCACATCGGTCAGGGTTTCCCCGCCAGCATCCAGCCCCAGTTCGGTCGTCAGGATCAGGTCGACCTCGCCCCGCGCGAACATCCGTTTCAACACCGAGGTGAACAGCGACAGAAGCTGCACCCGCATGCGCGGAAACTCGGCGTTGAACCTTTGCAGGACGCGCGGGATCACCGGGTAGACGATGTCGTTGGGCACGCCGAGGATGATCTCCCCCTCGTAGCCCTGATCGGTCATGCGCTGGAACGCCTCGTCGTTCATCTCGACCATGCGCCGGGCATAGGTCAGCAGCTGCTCGCCCGCGAGGGTCAGGCCCACGCGGCGGCCCGAGCGGTCGATCAGCTCGAGGTTCATCATCGCCTCAAGTCGCTTGAGCTGCATCGAGACGGCCGATTGCGTCAGGTTGAGATAGCCCGCCGCGCGGGTGACGCCGCCGGTCTCGGCAACGGCGACAAAGGAGCGGAGGATGCCGACGTCGAGGTTTCTCATGAATCAACTTTCGTGATGCTGAACTTAAGGAACATTCGTTTTACTAATACGCGAGCCCGGGCGATACATCAATCATCGAAATACAACTGCTCTCCGGCATCAAGATATCGAAAGGCGTTACCATGTTCCTGCTTTCCGCCCCCTTCCGCCTTATCGCCCTGCCCTTCCGCCGCTTCAAATCCCCCCTCGCCCGGCTGCTGGAGCTTGATGCGGCCTTCCGCGAAACCACCCGTCTGGAGCGCCTGGACGACAGCCGCCTGCGCGACATGGGGCTGGAGCGGCACGCCGGCCGGACCGCCCGCCGCGCGGGTCGCACCGGCCCCACCTGGGACAGCCCCGCGCACTGGCGCCGCTGATTGCGCGACGCCGGCGGCGGCAGGCGCGGCGACCGACGGTCGCATGCGCCGCCGCAACCCGCGACAAACGCCGGTCGGGCCTTGAAAAAACCCTCCAAGCTGCCAATATCTCAACCCAAAGGCCGGACAAGCTTCCGGCCCCGAGAAGATCAGCCTTTCTGGAGGGATAAGATGGCCGAATTTGACACGATCCGCAGCACTGGGCGCGTAGCCGGTGCCGCCCGGATCGACGAGGGGCTTCGCGCCCACATGAACAAGGTCTACGCGACCATGTCGATCGGCATGGCTGTGACCGGGCTTGTCGCCTACCTGGTAGGCACCAACGAGCAGCTGCTGGCCGCCATCTTCGGCACCGGCCTGAAATGGGTCGTGATGTTCGCGCCCCTGGTCGTGGTCTTCGCCTTCGGCGCCGCGATCAACAAGCTGTCCGCCGCCGCAGCGACGGCCGTGTTCTACGGTTTCGCCGCGCTGATGGGCCTGTCGATCAGCTTCATCTTCGCCGTCTACACGGGCGTGTCGATCGCACAGACCTTCCTGGTCACCTCGATCGCCTTCGCCGGTCTCAGCCTTTACGGCTACACGACCAAGCGCGACATCTCGGGTTGGGGTTCATTCCTGATCATGGGCGTCATCGGCCTGATCGTGGCGTCGATCGTCAACATCTTCATGGCGTCCGAGGCGCTCAGCTTCGCGATCTCGGTGATCGGCGTGCTGATCTTCGCCGGCCTGACCGCCTATGATACGCAGAACATCAAGAACACCTACATCCAGATGGCCGCCCATGGTGACAGCGAGTGGCTGCACAAGTCGGCGATCATGGGCGCCCTGTCGCTCTACCTGGACTTCATCAACATGTTCATGTTCCTGCTGCAGTTCATGGGCAACCGCGAATAAGCGCCAGAACAGCACGATACGGAAAAGGGCCCCTCGGGGCCCTTTTTTGTTGCCTGGATCCGGGGAACGGCAGGGGCAGGCGCGACAGCAGCAGGCCATGAAAAAGGCCGCCCCCGATGACGGAGGCGGCCCAATCCGAAGATCCTGAAGGAAGGTCTTACTTGATCTTGCCTTCCTTGTACTCGACATGCTTGCGCACGACCGGGTCGTATTTCTTGACGACCATCTTCTCGGTCATGGTGCGGGCGTTCTTCTTGGTCACGTAGAAGTGGCCGGTGCCAGCGGACGAGTTCAGGCGGATCTTGATCGTGGTTGGCTTCGCCATGGGCTTTGCTCCGGTCAGCTTGGGCGCAAACGCATGGCGCCCCATAAATCTCTTGAAGCCCGCCTTTTACCTATGCGCGGGGCCGAGTCAACCGCAATCGCCGGTCAAATCCGTCCCGTGGCGAATGACCACGCCAGCCCGGCCGCCGTGGTGGTGGCCAGGACCGGGATCAGCGGCCAGCGCCGCACCAGCAGCAGCCAGCCCGCCAGCACCGCCAATAGCAGCGGCGCGGGCTGGAGCGAGGCCGGATCGGGCCAGGCAAAGCGCAGCGGCCCCACCTCGGCCCGGCCCACGTCGGCAAAGAAGACATGCAGCGCGAACCACAGCGACAGGTTGCCCACCACCCCCACCACGGCGGCCATGATGCCCGTCAGGGCACCCTTCAGCCTGGGCTGGGCGGTGATCCACTGGATGTAGGGGGCGCCGGTGAAGATCCACAGGAAGCAGGGCACGAAAGTCACCCACAGGGTCAGCGCCGCCGCCGCCAGCGCAGGCCCGGGACCGCCGGTCTTGGCGGCGGCAAGATAGCCCACGAACTCGGTCACCAGGATCAGCGGGCCCGGCGTCGTCTCGGCCAGGCCCAGCCCGTCCAGCATCTCGGCCGCATCAAGCCAGCCGCGAATGCCAACCACGTCCTGGGCCATGTAGGTCAGCACCGCGTAGGCGCCGCCGAAGGTGACGACCGCCAGCCGCGAAAAGAACAGCCCGATCTGAAGCAGCAGGCCGTCCGGATCCCAGAGCGCCAGCAGCACCAGCGGCGCGGCCCAGATCCCGCCCCAGAGCAGCACGGTCCCAAGCGTGCGCCAGAGCGGCACGCCGGCGACAGGTCCGCCCCCCGGCCCCGCCTGCCGGTCGTAGACCGCAAACCCGTAGAGGGCCGCGGCAAGAACGATCAGCGGATAGGGCACGGCCAGGAAATAGATGGCGACGAAGGCCAGGGCCGCGACCAGCCAGCGGTCGGCCGAACCGAGTGCCCGTCGGGCCACCCGCAGGAGCGCCTCGACGACCACCACGACCACGGCGGCCTTGACCCCGAGGAAGACCGCCTGGAACCAGGGCACCGAGCCCAGGGCGGCGTAGAGCGCGGCCAGCGCCAGGATGATCGCCGCCCCCGGCAGCACGAAGAGCCCGCCGGCGATCAGCCCCCCGGCCCAGCCGCGGCTGCGCCAGCCGGCATAGGTGGCGATCTGCGTCGCCTCGGGGCCGGGCAGCAACATGCAGAAGCTGACGGCGTTGAGATATTGCGCCTCGCTCAGCCAGTGGCGGCGATCGACGATCTCGCGGTGCATGAGGGCGATCTGACCGGCCGGGCCGCCGAAGGAGAGAAGCCCGATCCGGAACCAGACGCTCAGCAGCTCGGCATAAGGCACCGGCCGGGCGGGGTCATCGCCGGGATGGGCGGCATCGGCCGGAGACGGGGGCAGCGGCATGGCGGAGCGGTCCATACAAAAGGGGTGTCCGGGACCTGGCGGGTGGGGTCCGATCCTGTCCCGCGGGCCCGGGCGGGCGACGCTTGTGCATGCTTGGCAGGTTGCGGCGCGGGCATCAAGGCGGGGCGCCGGGTGGCGCGGTGGGGACTTGGATATTTTCACGACAATGAAGGGGGAGGATCCGCGCCTGTCGGGGCGCGTGCGCGGGTTGGGGGGCGGCTGCCTGTGAGTGGTCGGGGAAAAAATACGCGCGGACGGCCTGTAAGCCGGATTCTGTTCCGGGCCTTGCGGCCCTTCGATGACCATTCATCTGGGCGCCGGATTGCCCCGGCGCTCTAGCTGCCAACCCGAACCTCCGGGCTGAGACGGCCCTGGGGACATGCCCCGCGAGGTTCCTATTTGGCATTGCTCCCGGTGGGGCTTGCCGTGCCGGTCCGGTTGCCCGGGCCGCGGTGGGCTCTTACCCCACCGTTTCACCCTTACCCCCGGCCGAAGCCCGGGGCGGTCTGTTTTCTGTGGCGCTTTCCCTCGGGTTGCCCCGGCCGGGCGTTACCCGGCACCGTTGCCTCATGGAGTCCGGACTTTCCTCGCACCACCCGCGAGGGCGGCACGCGGCCATCCGGCCATCCGCGCAGGCCTGCGTTACGCCCTTGTCGGGGGGCGGTCAACGGGGAAGCGCCGGGCGAGGTCGTCGATCGCCGAGAGGTCGGCGGCGCAGAGCGGGCCGTGATCCCAGGGGCGGAAACGCTGGCGGAAGGCCTCGAGCAGGGGCGCGTCCGCGACATCGGGGTAGCCGAAGGCGCGCGCCCGGGCGCGAAAGAGGGCCGGCAGATCCTGCGCCGGGGCCTCGATTGCGGCCCCTGCCCCCGGCCAGACCGAGAGGCCTTCGCGGGCAAGGCCGCGCCAGTCGAAGCGCCGGCCCGGATCGGCCTTGCGCCCGGGCGCCATGTCCGAATGGCCGATCACCCGTTCGGGCGGGATGGAATGGCGCGAAAGGATGCCCCCCAGCAGCGCAATCAGCGCCGCCATCTGGTGGGCAGCAAATGGATGGTCGCCGCGATTGACGATCTCGATCCCCAGCGAGCGCGAATTGACGTCACCCACCGCGCCCCAGGCGCCGGCCCCGGCGTGCCAGGCGCGCTCCTCCTCGTCGACGAGCTGGCGGACGGCGCCGTCCTCGTGGACGAGGTAGTGGCAGGACACCTCGGCTCCCGGATCGCAGAGCCGCGCGAGGGCGGCGGCGCCGCTGGTCATGCCGGTGTAATGAAGCACCACGAGATCGGGCAGCGCCCCGCCGCGACGCGCGCCGCGATTGGGCGAAGGGTGCCAGAGCGGGCCGGGAATGCCCGCACGCCCGGCCGCCCCGCTCAGCGGTTCACGGCCCGGCGGAAAGGCGAGGGATCCCAGCCGCAGGCGAAGCCGTCGCCATCGGGATCCAGGTTCTCGCGGTCCTTCTGGGGCCCGCCATTGGCCAGGAAAGCCTCCTGAGCGATGTCGGCGGCGCCGTATTTGGCGCAGTTGCGGGCGTTGGAGCCCGAGGTCACCCAACGCGAGCGCCGGTACATCTGAGTGCCGGGCAGATGGCTGGTCGAAAGCGCGTACTGGACGATGTTCGGCCCGGTGTTGCCCGTGCGCTGGGGCACCGGCTCGGGCTGGATGACGCGGTATTGCTCGCGCTGCTGCTCGATACGCTGACGGTCGCTCTCGATGGATTCGCGCGAGGCGACGGCCTCGAAGCTTTGCTCGTCCGAGATCTGGCGGCGGCCGGTGCCGGGGGCGCCTGCGGCCGTCGCGGCCTCGGACGGGGGGGCGCCGCGGGGGCGTGTGCCGGGCTCGGCCGGGGCGGCGGTGACGCCGCCCGAGGCCGGAGCCAGGGTCGCGGTCTGCACCGCGCCGCCCGAGAGCTGACGGTCACGCTCGGCGCGACGCTGCTGGTATTCGCTGTAATTGTCGAAGCCGACCCCGGCGCCCGAGTCGGGCACCTGGGGGGCACAGGCGGCCACCCCCGCGACGAAGACCAGTCCTGCGATGCTGCGCATGTGTTCCGCTGCCTCTGTGCTGTGAGACCCTGCGCCGGCCGGTTCAGCCGCCCGGCAGGGTTTTGCGGCTCATTACCACCATTTGGCGGGCTTGGAAACAAACCCGGCTGCCGATTCAAGCGCATAGGCAGCATTCAGCAACTCGCCCTCTTCCCACGGACGCCCGATCAGTTGCAGCCCCAGCGGCAGGCCCTTGGCATCCGTGCCCGTGGGCACCGCGATCCCCGGCAGGCCGGCCAGGTTGACCGTCACCGTGAAGACGTCGTTGAGATACATCGCGACGGGGTCGGCCTCGGTCATCTCGCCCAGACCGAAGGCGGCCGAGGGGGTGGTGGGCGTCAGGATGGCATCGACCCCGGCCTCGAAGGCCTGATCGAAGTCGCGCTTGATCAGGGCGCGGACCTTGCGGGCGCGGTTGTAATAGGCGTCGTAGAAACCGGCCGACAGCACGTAGGTGCCGACCATGACCCGGCGCTGGACCTCGGGGCCGAAGCCCTCGGCGCGGGTCTTTTCATACATCTCGGTGATGCCGTCGCCCTGAGCCAGCGTGGCCCGGTGGCCGTAGCGGACGCCGTCATAGCGCGCCAGATTCGACGAGGCCTCGGCGGGCGCGATCACGTAATAGGCCGGCAGGGCGTATTTGGTGTGCGGCAGGCTGATGTCCCGGATCTCGGCGCCGGCGTCGCGCAGCATGTCGGCGCCCTCGGCCCACAGCTTCTCGATCTCGGCGGGCATGCCGTCCATGCGGTATTCGCGCGGCAGGCCGATGACCTTGCCCTTGATGTCGCCGGTCAACATCGCCTCGAAATCCGGCACGGCCAGATCGGCACTGGTGCTGTCCTTGGGATCATGACCGGCCATCGCGCCGAACATGATGGCCGCATCCCGCACGGTCTTGGTCATGGGACCGGCCTGATCCAGCGACGAGGCGAAGGCCACCACGCCCCAGCGCGAGCAGCGACCGTAGGTGGGCTTCAGCCCGGTGATGCCGGTGAAGGCGGCGGGCTGCCGGATGGAGCCGCCGGTGTCGGTGCCCGTGGCCCCCAGACACAGATCAGCCGCCACGGCGCTGGCCGAGCCACCCGACGAGCCGCCGGGCGTCAGCGCGGTGTCGTCCCCGTCGCGGCGCCACGGGTTCACCGCATTGCCGTAGACCGAGGTTTCGTTCGACGAGCCCATCGCGAACTCGTCCATGTTCAGCTTGCCCAGCATGACCGAGCCCGCGTCGCGCAGCTTGGCCGAGACGGTGGATTCGTATTGCGGCAGGAACCCTTCGAGAATGCGCGAGGCGGCCTGGCTGGGCACGCCCTCGGTGCAGAAAAGATCCTTGATGCCGATGGGAATGCCGCACATGGCGGGAGCGTCGCCCTTGGCCAGCCGGTCGTCGGCGGCGCGGGCACGCTCCAGCGCGATCTCGGGGGTTTTGTGGACGAAGGCGCCCAGGGCGTCGGCCCCTTCGATACGGGACAGGCAGGCTTGGGTCAGCTCGACCGAGGTCACCTCGCCCTTGCGCAGGGCGTCGCGGGCGCCGGCGATGGTCAGCGCGGCCAGATCGGAGCTCTTGGTATCAGCGGACATCGGTCACTCCACCACTTTGGGAACGGCAAAGAAGCCCTCGCGGGCGTCGGGGGCGTTGGCGAGGATCCGGTCCTGCATGCCGCCATCGGTGACCTCGTCGGTCCGGCGCTTGAGACGCATGGGCGTGACAGAGGTCATGGGCTCCACGCCCTCCACATCCACCTCATTCAACTGCTCGATGAAGCCCAGGATATTGTTGAACTCCTGCGCCAGGTCGGGAAGGTGGTCGTCCTCGACCTTGATGCGGGCCAGCTTGGCGACGCGGCGGGCGGTTTCGATGTCGATGCTCATGCGGGAAATCCCCTCGGTCGGCCCGGCAAGGGCCCTCAATTGGTCAGAGGTCCGTTTAGCGCCCCCTCCCCGCGCCCGCAAGCCCGGGCGGGCCGCGGACAGCAGGGCACAGGGGCGCATGCGGCGCGCGCGGGTCGGGCGATGACAGGACGCCCCCGGCTGCTATGTTGACAGGCGCGGCAACCACGGCCGCCGCAGACCGCGCCCCGCGCAACCACAACCACGGAGATCCCGATGAAACTCACCTGGCTCGGCCACGCCTCCTTCCGTCTGGAAATCGCGGACCAGATCCTGCTGATCGATCCCTGGCTCAAGGGCAACCCCAGCCTGCCCGACGGGCACCGCGACGACATCATCAAGGGGGCGACCCATATCCTCGTGACCCACGGTCATGGCGACCACGCCACCGACGCGCCCGAGCTGGCGCGCGAGCTGGATATCCCCGTCGTCGGTATCTACGACCTGATGAGCTGGTGGCAGGAGCGGCACGGCATCGCCACCACCGGGTTCAACAAGGGCGGCACGGTCAGGCTGGGCGAGGTCGCGGTGACGATGGTGAACGCGGTGCATTCCTCCTCGGTCGCGGGCCCCGACGGGCCGGTCTATGCCGGCGCCGAGGCCGGCTACATGATCGCCGCCGAAGGCCACACGATCTACCTGAGCGGCGACACCGACATCATGGCCGACATGGACTGGATGGGCGACCTGCACCGCCCCGACATCGGCATCCTCTGCGCCGGCGGCCATTTCACCATGGACATGAAACGCGCGGCCTACGCCGCCAAGCGCTACTTCGATTTCCGCACCGTGATCCCCTGCCACTACGGCACCTTCCCCCTGCTCGAGCAATCCGCAGACGCCCTTGTCGAAGGCCTGCCCGGCGTCGACGTGCGCACGCCCAAGGTGCTGGAAACCATCGAGATCTGAGCAAAGGCCCCTACTGCCGGATTCCTCCGGCGGGGATATTTTGACGACAGTGAACCGGGGGCGCGCGCCATGCCCCTTCAGTGTTGCTCAAATATCCCCGCCGGAGGCATCCGCGCCCCTGCGGGCACGGAAGAAGTCGGTCAGGAGCGCCTCGGCCTCGGCCTCGGCGATGCCGCCGTAGACCTCGGGCACATGATGAGCCTGGGGATGCTCGAAGATCCGCGGGCCGCGGGCCACGCCGCCCGACTTGGGATCGGCCGCGCCGTAGTAGAGGCGCCGGATCCGCGCGAAGGAGATGGCGGCGGCGCACATCGGACAGGGCTCCAGCGTGACGTAGAGGTCGTGGCCCGGCAGGCGCTCCGATCCGGCGGCGGCGCAGGCCGCGCGCAGGGCGAGGATCTCGGCATGGGCGGTGGGGTCGCTGTTCATCCGGGTGCGGTTGCCAGCGGCGGCGACGATGCGGCCTGCGGGGTCGACCACGACCGCGCCCACCGGCACCTCGGCCCGGTCGGCGGCGGCGCGGGCCTCGGCAAGGGCGCGGTGCATGTGGGACGTGAAGCTCATCGCGCCATTTGCCCCCCGATCGGCCCCTGCCGCAAGGGTTTTGCGCAAGCCGCTTCCCCTGCGGGCCGGGGCGCTGTAAAGCCTGCGCCATGACAGATCAGGAAAAACAGGGCGACCGGATCGCCAAGGTGCTGGCGCGTGCCGGCGTGGCCAGCCGGCGCGATGCCGAGAAGATGATCCTCGAGGGGCGCGTCCGGGTCGATGGCAAGCGCATCGACAGCCCGGCGCTGAACGTCACCGGGCGCGAGCGCATCACCGTCGATGGCACCGAGCTTGCGCCGCCCGAGCCGCCGCGCCTGTGGCTTTATCACAAGCCCCTGGGCCTGGTGACGACCGAACGCGACGAGAAGGGCCGCACCACGGTCTTCGAAAGCCTGCCCGAGGAGATGCCCCGGGTGATGTCGGTGGGACGGCTTGACCTGAACTCCGAGGGCCTGTTGCTGCTGACCAACGACGGCGCCATCAAGCGGCAGCTTGAGCTGCCGGCCACCGGCTGGCTGCGCAAGTACCGGGTCCGGGTCAAGGGCACTCCCGAGGACGCCGCCCTGGAGCCCTTGCGCAAGGGGCTGGTGGTCGAGGGCGAGCGTTTCCAGGGCATGATCGTGCAGCTCGACCGTCAGCAGGGCGCCAATGCCTGGCTGACGGTGGGTCTGCGCGAGGGGCGCAACCGCGAGATCCGGCGCGCCATGGAGGCCGTCGGCCTGACCGTCAACCGGCTGATCCGGGTCAGCTATGGCCCCTTCCAGCTTGGCGACCTGAAGCCGGGCGAGGTCTCGGAGATCAAGGGCCGGGTGATGCGCGACCAACTGGGCCTGACGCCCGAGGAGGAGCCCACCGGCACCGCCCGCAAGGCCCGTCGGCCCGGCAAGCCCGACGGGCGCAAGCCGGGCGCCCGCAAGCCCGCCGGCACCGGCGCCCAGGGCGGGCGGATGCAGGGCAAGGTCCTGCAACGCCCGCGCCGCAACGCGGCCGAGACCGCCGAGCGGGACGCGGAGCGCACGGAGCCGCGCGGCGACGCGGGGCCGAAGGGAAGACCCCAGGGTAAGCCCGGCGGGAAACCCAGGGCGCGGACGGGCAGCAAGCCCGCCGCCAGCAAGCCGGGCAACCGGGGTACCAATGATCGCGGATTTGGCGAGCGGGGCTTTGCGGAGCGCGGCGCGGGCAAGCGACCGGGCGGCCCTTCCCCGCGCAAGCCCGGCAAGCCGGGCGGGCCGCGCAGGGGCTGACCCCGCAAAGCCACGGCGTCGTCGCCGCGGTCTCGTGCCCCCATTCTACCGGCGAACGCACCCGGTCCCCCACCGAGCGGCGCTCCCCCTGCCCGTTCGCGGCGCGCGACCGGTCCCCGCCGCCCCTTCGCCCTGTGGCGGGCGGTCGCACGGGGCGGAAAAATCCGTTTTGTCACGAACCGTTGGGCATTTGCCGCGTTGGCGCTAGGATACGGATGACACACATGTGACCGGAGCGTGAAATGGCGGACCTTCTGACCCTCGAAAACATGGGCAACCTCGTGATGTTGCTCTTTCTCCAGGCGGTTCTGGGGTTCGACAACCTTCTCTACATCTCGATCGAAAGCCAGCGCGCGCCGCTGGCCCAGCAGAAGGCGGTGCGCTTCTGGGGGATCGTCCTGGCGGTCGCCCTGCGGATCGTGCTGCTTTTCGCGATGATCGAGCTTCTGGACATGCTCAAGGAGCCCTTCTTCATCATGCCTTGGGAAGGGATCCTGGAGGGCGGGGTCAATTTCGCCACCGTGGTCTTCGTCGTCGGCGGTGTCTTCATCATGTACACCGCCGTGAAAGAGATCAGCCACATGCTCTCGATCGAGCATCTGGACACGGATGTCGATGCCAAGCAGGGCAAGTCGGCCTTCCAGGTGGTGATGCTGATCGTGCTGATGAACCTGATCTTCAGCTTCGACTCGGTGCTTTCGGCGCTGGCGATCACGGATGTCTTCTTTGTCCTGGCGACGGCGATCCTGGTGTCGGGGCTGGCAATGCTGCTTCTGGCCGACGGGGTCACGGCCTTCCTTCAAAAGAACCGTATGTACGAGGTGCTGGGCCTTTTCATCCTGCTGATCGTCGGTGTCGTCCTGCTGGGCGAGGCCGGGCCGGCGGCGGCGCATGCCGTTCATGATGACGCGCTGATGATCAAGGTCTTCGGCTATGACATCATACCCATGTCCAAGACGACCTTCTATTTCTCGGTCGTGGTGCTGGTGCTGGTCGAGGTAATCCAATCCGGCTACCAGCGGCGCCTGGCGATGGAGCGCACGGCGTCGCAGCGGCGTTCATGAAACTGGCCCCGGCCCCCGGTCTGACCTATATTGATCCCACGAAGTCCTTGGATTGGGTAGCGACGCATGAGCGGTGACGGCCTGCGCAAGATTTCCTATGTGGTGCTGGTCGTTCTGCTGGCCGGGGTGACGACCGGCCTGCTGGGGGTCGTGTGATGGCCCGGCAGTATGGCGGCAAGTTTTCGCCCGACCGCACCGGCGACGGAGCCGGCCCCGCGACGGACCGCACGCGCCCTTTCGACGGGCGGGTGCCCGACACCTCGCTGGCGCGGCCGAATTTCCTTTTCCTGACAGCGGTGCCGCTGCTTTTCACGGCCTTCGGCGAAGGCCCGGTGGGCATGGCGGTGGACCTTTTGGCCTTCGCGGTTCTGGTCACAGGCTTCTGGCTGCTGCGCGAGGGGCTGCGGGCCGAGATGGCTTATGCCGCCCGGCGGGTGGCCCGGCGTCCGGCCCTGCCCCGCAAGCTGATCGCCGCGGTCTTCACCGGCCTGGGCGCGGGTCTGGCGGGATGGGATCCGACCGGCGGCGGCATCGGGGCGCCGGTGGTCTACGCGGGTCTTGCCGGCATTCTGCACGTTGCGGCATTCGGCGCCGACCCGCTGCGCGACAAGGGCATGGAGGGGGTCGATCCGCTGGCCAACGGCCGCGTGGCCGACGCGGTCGAGCGGGCCGAGGGGCATCTGGCCGCCATGGCCGACGCCATCCGCCGCGCAGGCGACCGCGACCTTGAACGCCGGGTCGCCGATTTTGCCGCCACCGCCCGGCGCATGTTCCGCCGCATCGAGGAGGATCCGCGCGACCTGCGGGCCGCGCGCCGCTACCTGGGGATCTACCTGCAGGGCGCGCGCGATGCGACGGTCAAGTTCGCCGATCTCTACGCCCGCACCCGCGACCCCGAGGACCGCGTGCGCTACGTCGCGCTGCTGGAGGATCTGTCGGGCAATTTCGCCGCCCGTTCGGACCGGCTGCTGCTGGACGACCGCTCGGACCTCGACATCGAGATCGACGTGCTGCGCGAGCGGCTTGAACGAGAGAACGACCGCGCCCGGTGAAACCGGGCCGTAGATGCCATCAGGAAGGACACCCCATGTCGGAAACCACCCGCCGCCAAGCCGAAGCGACCATTGCCGAAGTCGATGCCGTCAGCCGGGCCGTCCTGCCCGAGCCCTCGACGGATCTTGTGCCGCTGGAGGCCGCCGAGCCCCCGCTTCAGGCCGAGATCCGGCGCCGCATGGATGAGCTGGACATGACCGACACGGGCTCGATCGTGCGCTTCGGCTCGGCCGCGCAGGCCGAGTTGCAGCAGATCAGCCAGTCGATGCTGGCCGACGTGCGCAACAAGGACGTGGGCCCCGCGGGCGACAGCCTGCGCGACATCGTCTCGACGATCCGCGGCTTTTCGGTCAGCGAGCTGGACGTGCGGCGCAAGCGCTCTTGGTGGGAAAAACTGACCGGGCAGATCGCGCCCATGGCCAAGTTCGCCGCCCGGTTCGAAAAGGTCCAGGACCAGATCGACAAGGTGACTGATGACCTGCTGGGCCACGAGCACCAGCTTCTGAAGGACATCAAGTCGCTTGATCTGCTGTATGGCAAGACGCTGGAATTTTATGACGAGCTGGCCGTCTACATCGCCGCCGGCGAAGAGAAGCTTGCCCGGCTTGACGCCGAAACCATCCCCGAGAAGGAGCGCGAGGTCGAGGCCGCCGCCGAGGACCAGCAGCTTCTCAAGGCGCAGGAGTTGCGCGACCTGCGCGCCGCCCGCGACGACCTGGAACGCCGGGTGCATGACCTCAAGCTGACCCGCCAGGTGACGATGCAGTCCCTGCCCTCGATCCGGCTGGTGCAGGAGAACGACAAGAGCCTTGTCACCAAGATCAACTCCACGTTGGTCAACACCGTGCCGCTTTGGGAAACCCAGCTGGCGCAGGCGGTCACGATCCAGCGCTCGCGCGAGGCGGCCGAGGCCGTGCGCGGCGCCAATGACCTGACCAACGAACTGCTGCGCTCGAACGCCGAGAACCTGCGTGACGCCAATCGCGAGATCAGGCAGGAGATGGAGCGTGGCGTCTTCGATATCGAGGCGGTCAACCATGCCAACGCCGAGCTGATCGCCACGATCGAGGAAAGCCTGCGCATCGCCGACGAAGGCAAGGCCCGCCGGGCCGCCGCGGAGGTCGAGCTTCAGCGCATGGAGAGCGAATTGAAAACCACGCTGTCGGCCGCCTCGGCGCGCAAGGATGGCAAGGGCGACAACCTGGGCACCAGCGTGCCCAAGAACGGATGACATGACGCGAACAACCTTTCTGACCCGCGCGGCGATCCCTGCGCTTTTCCTGCTGGCGGCCTGCGAGGCACCCGTCGCCACCGCGCCCGTGCCCGCACCCCAGCCCGAGGCCCCCGTCGTCGCGAAGCCCGCAAAGCCCCAGCCCTCGGCCCGCAGCCGCGAGTTCAGCCAGTATTACGCCCGCTCCGAGGCCCGTCTGAAAAGCCAGGGGCTTCTGCGCACCGACCAGGGGGGCGCCGATGCCCCCTTCACCCGGCGCGCGCTGGTCGAGAATTTCATCCGCATCGCGCTTTACGACGAATACACCGTGCGCGGCGGCCGTTTCGTGGCCCAGGAAACCCCCAGCGCCCTGCGCCGCTGGGAGGAGCCCGTGCGCCTCAAGCTCTATTTCGGCGACTCGGTCGACGAGGCCCAGCGCAAACGCGACCGCGACATGACCCGGCGCTACGTGCAGCGGCTGGCGCGGCTCACCGGCGCCGACATCCGCATGACCGAGGGCGCGGCGAACTACCACGTGCTGGTGATGAACACCGACGAGCTTGCCGCCTCGGGCCCGCGCCTGGAGAATCTGGTCCCCGGCATCGGCCGCCCCACCCTGAACGAGATCGCGCGCCTGCCGCGCTATACCTTCTGCTCAGTCTACGCCTTCTCCGAACAGGGCAACGACAACCGCTACTCGGCGGCCGTGGCCGTGATCCGGGCCGAGCATCCGCCGCTTCTGCGCCAGTCCTGCCTGCACGAGGAGCTGGCCCAGGGCCTGGGCCTGGCCAACGACAGCCCGGCGGCGCGCCCCTCGATCTTCAACGATGACGAGGAATTCGCGCTTCTGACCCGCCAGGATGAGCTGCTGCTGAAAATCCTCTACGACAAGCGGCTGAAGCTGGGCATGACCCCCGAGACCGCCCGCCCCATCGTCGAGCAGATCGCGGCCGAGCTGATGCCCGGCGAAAGCTGACCCGCCCCCGGGGCCGCGCGGCGGCCCCCGGCATGAAACGACCGTCACGAAGGAACGCTGAGCATGGGCATTTTCGATTTTCTGACCGGTGAGTTCATCGACGTCATCCACTGGACCGACGACACCCGCGACACGATGGTCTGGCGGTTCGAGCGTGAGGGCCACGCCATCAAGTACGGCGCCAAGCTGACCGTGCGCGAGGGCCAGGCGGCGGTCTTCATCCACGAAGGACAACTGGCGGATGTGTTCACGCCCGGCCTCTACCTTCTTGAGACCAACAACATGCCGGTGATGACGACGCTCCAGCACTGGGACCACGGGTTCCAGTCGCCGTTCAAGTCCGAGATCTATTTCGTCAGCACGACCCGGTTCAACAACCTCAAATGGGGCACGAAGAACCCGATCATGCTGCGCGACCCCGAGTTCGGGCCGACCCGGATCCGCGCCTTCGGCACCTACGCGATCCGCGTGACCGATCCCGCCCGTTTCCTGACCGAGATCGTCGGCACCGACGGCGAGTTCACGATGGACGAGATCAGTTTCCAGATCCGCAACATCATCGTGCAGGAATTCAGCCGCGTCATCGCCTCAAGCGGCATTCCCGTCCTGGACATGGCCGCCAACACCGCCGATCTGGGCCGGCTGGTCGCGGCCGAGATCAGCGGCACGCTGGAGGCCTACGGCCTGGCGATGCCCGAGCTTTACATCGAGAACATCTCGCTTCCCCCGGCGGTGGAGGAGGCGCTGGACAAGCGCACCTCGATGGGGCTGGCGGGCGACCTGGGGCGCTTCTCCCAGTATTCCGCAGCCGAGGCCATGACCCAGGCCGCCCGCCAGCCGGGCGGCGCCATGGGGGCCGGCATCGGCGCGGGCATGGGGATGGGAATGGGCATGGCGATGGGCGGCCAGGCCGGTCCCTGGGGCACGCCCCGCCAATCCCCCGCCGCGGCGCCCGCCCCCGCCCCGCAGGCCCAAAGCACGGCTCCACAGCACGCGCCGCCCCCGCCGCCGCCGGTCGAAAAACTGTGGCACATCGCCGAGAATGGCGAGACGCGCGGTCCCTTCTCGCGCGCCAGTCTGGGCCGGATGGCCCGCGACGGCGCCCTTGGCCGCGACAGCCACGTCTGGACCCAGGGGCAGGACGGCTGGAAGACCGCCGACGAGGTGCCCGAACTGGCACAGCTTTTCACCGTGATGCCGCCGCCGCCGCCCAAGCCCTAGGACGCCGGGCCCCGCCGGGCCGCACACGAGAAACCGCCCCGCCTGCCGGCCCGCCCCGGGGGGCCGAGATGTCACAGTTCAGGTAACGCCATGGCCCGCAAACCGTCCGACACCCCGCCTCCACCACCCGGCCCCGCGGCCCCCTGGGGCACGCGCCCCCCCGAGGATGCCCCCGACAATACCCCCGACGCGGGCGACAGCCCCGACCTGCTGGTCGAGCCTGCGCCGGGCAACGCCCCGGCCACGCGGTTTCCCTGCGACAGTTGCGGCGCCGACATGCGCTATGCCCCCGGCACGGGCGAGATGGTCTGCGACTTCTGCGGCAATCGCACCCCCATCGACGGCACCACCCCAGAGGCCCGCGCCCGGGCGGTCACCGAGATGGATTACGACCGGGTTCTGTCGGGCCTCGAGCGGGCCGAGATGGAAGAAACCATCGTCATGCCCTGCCCCAATTGCGGCGCGCAGGTCACGTTCGGCACCGACGTGCACGCGATGGAATGCCCGTTCTGTGCCACGCCGCTGGTCGCCGGCACCGGCACCCACCGGCACATCAAGCCCCGCGCGCTGTTGCCGTTCGAGCTGAACGAGCGCCAGGCGCGGGCGGCGATGACCGATTGGCTGGGCCGCCTGTGGTTCGCGCCGAACGGGCTGCGGGCCTATGCCCGCAAGGGGCGCAAGATGTCAGGGATCTACGTGCCCTACTGGACCTACGACGCCGACACCCAGTCCAGTTACACCGGGCAGCGTGGCACGATCTATTACGTGACCGAGACCGCTTATCGCGACGGCAAGCCCGTCCAGGTGCAGCGCCAGCGGATCAACTGGCAGCCCGTCTCGGGGCGGGTCGCACGCTGGTTCGACGACGTGCTGGTCCTGGGCTCGACCTCGCTGCCCAAGAAGTTCACCGACGCGCTGGCGCCCTGGGATCTGACGGCGCTGGAACCCTACGCGCCCGAATACCTGGCCGGCTTCGTCTCGGAGGGTTACACCATCGGCCCCGAGGATGGTTTTGCCGAAGCAAGACAGGTGATGGACGCCACCATTCGCCGCGACGTGCGCTTCGACATCGGCGGTGACCGCCAGCAGATCGCCTCGGTCAGGACGCGCGTTTCGGATGTGACCTTCAAGCACGTGCTGCTGCCGGTCTGGCTGGCGGCCTACAAGTACAACGGCAAGACCTACCGCTTCGTGGTCAACGCCCGGACCGGCGCCGTCCAGGGCGAACGCCCCTACTCGGCCATCAAGATCGCGATTGCAGTCATCCTGGGCTTGATCCTGGCGGGAATAGCTGGCTACTTCCTCGCGTTGCAGGAAGGGGTCGTTCAATGAACCGCACGTCGCAGGGCGAGAAGCCGTCGGAAATCCTATGCCTGGGCGAGGCGCTGATCGACATGCTGCCGGCCACCACCGCCGAGGGCGCCGCGGCGTTCCAGCCTGTGGCGGGGGGCGCGGTGATGAACACGGCCGTGGCCCTGGGGCGCCTGGGTGTCGCCACGGGCTTTGCCGGGCCGCTGTCGCGGGACATGTTCGGAACCCTGCTGCGCGAGCACCTCGAGGCGAGCGGCGTCGATCTTTCGGCGGCCCCGCTTCTCGACCGGCCCAGCACCCTGGCCTTCGTGCGGCTGGTGGACGGGCACGCAACCTATGAATTCCGGGACGAGGAGACGGCGCTGCGCCACCTGTCGCCCGACGAGCTGCCGGCGCCGGACGCCGCCACGCCCGCGCTCTTCGCGGGCGGCATCAGCCTTGCGACCGAGCCCTGCGGCAGCGCCATCGAGACCTGGCTGCGCCTGCACGCGCCCGGCCGGGCGCTGATCCTCGATCCCAACATCCGCCCCGGGTTCATCCGCGACCCCGAGGCCTTCCGCGCCCGGCTGGACCGGCTGCTGGCCCTGGGGCAGGTCCTGAAGCTTTCGGACGAGGACCTGGCCTGGCTGGCGGGCCCCGGCACCCCGGTCGAGCAGGCCCGCAGCCTGCTGGCGCGCGGCCCTGCGGCGGTCTTCGTGACCCGGGGCGGCGACGGGGCGCTGGCCGTCAGCCGCGACGCGGTGGCCGAGGTGCCCAGCCGGCCGGTAACGGTGGTCGACACGGTGGGCGCGGGCGACACGTTCAATGCGGGCCTGATCGCGGCGCTGTCGCGGCGCGGAAAGCTGACAAAGGCCGGGCTGGAGAGCCTGGACGAGGCCGACCTGCGCGCCGCGCTGGAACTGGGGGCGGCGGCGGCTGCGGTCACGGTCTCGCGCCGGGGGGCCAACCCGCCCTGGCAAACGGAGCTGGACGCGGCCTGATGCGGGCGCTGGTGCAGCGGGTCAGCCATGCCGAGGTGGCGGTCGATGGCGAGGTCATCGGGCGCACGGGCCCCGGCCTGCTGATCCTGGTCTGCGCCATGCAGGGCGACGACGAGGCCCGGGCACGCAAGCTGGCCGAACGCATCCACCGGCTGCGCATCTTCGCCGACGCCGAGGGGCGGATGAACCGCTCGCTTGCCGACACCGGGGGTGGCGCGCTGGTCATCAGCCAGTTCACCCTGGCGGCCGACACCAGCCGGGGCAACCGGCCGGGCTTTTCCACCGCCGCGCCGCCCGAGGAGGGCCGTCACCTTTACGAGGTCTTCGCGGATGCGCTGGCCAATCTGGGGCCTGCCGTCGCGCGCGGCCGCTTCGGCGCCGACATGGCCGTCAGCCTGACAAACGACGGGCCGGTCACGATCTGGATCGAGAGCTGACGCCTCCGGCGGGGATATTTTCGCGACAGTGAGAGAGGCGCGCGCCGCGCGGGGTGCCCGCGGGGCGCATCAATCCTTGATGTAGAGCGTGCGCGGGGTCTCGGTCAGGCAGGCGCAGCCGTCCTCGGTGATCAGGATCGGCTCGGTGATCTCGAGCCCGCCGTCGTTGAGCCAGAGCGCGGGCATGAAATGGAAAGTCATCCCCGGCTTCAGTTCGGTCTTGTCGTCGCGCCGAAAGGACATGGTCCGCTCACCCCAATCCGGGGGGTAGCTGATGCCGATGGCGTAGCCGCAGCGGCTGTCCTTCTCGAACCCGCGGGCGTTGAGGGTGGTGTTGAAGGCCCGCGCCACGTCCTCGCAAAGCGCCCCGGGCCGGGCCACGGCCAGCCCGGCCAGCGTGGCTTCGAGCACGGCCTCCTCGGCCTCGAGATAATGGGCGGGGGGCTGGCCGAAGAAGAGGGTGCGCGATTGCGGGCATTGATAGCGGCGGTGGGCGCCCGCGATCTCGAAGAAGGTGCTCTCGCCCCGGCGCAGGGGCTGGTCGTCCCAGGTCAGATGGGCGGCGGTGGCATCGAGCCCCGAGGGCGCCATCGGCACGATCGCCGGGTAGTCGCCCCAGTGGCCGTCGGCCCCCTCGATCGCGGTGGCATAGATGCGCGCCACGAGGTCGTTCTTGCGCATCCCCGGTTCGGCCTCTTCGAGGATGGTGGCGTGCATCCGCTCGACGATGCGGGCGGCGCGGCGCATGTAGGTGATTTCCTGCGGGCTTTTGACCGCGCGTTGCCAATTGACGAGGCCGGTGCTGTCCTGGAACCGCGCCTCGGGCAGGTGGTCCAGCAGCGACAGATGCGCCTTGGCCGAATAGTAGTAATTGTCCAGCTCGACCCCGATCCGCCCCTGGTGCCAGCCGTTGTAGGCGATCCAGCCGGCAAGGTCGGACATGGGATGTTTCTCAGGGTTCTGCACGAAGCTGTCGTCGTAGCCCAGGATGTGGTCGTAGGGCATGAAGACCGTCCGCTGGGCGCCCGAGACGTCCATCGCCCTGCCCCACCAGATCGGCAGCCCCTCCGCCCCCAGCAGGACGCATTGGTGGACGTAGAAGGACCAGCCGTCATAACCCGTCAGCCAGGACATGTTGGACGGGTCCGACACCACGATCAGATCGAGGCCCCGCGCCGCCATCTCGGCCTGGGTGCGGCTGACACGGTCCTGGTATTCGGCGGTCGAGAAATTCGCCTCGGAGGTGGTCATCGGGCGCGCCTTTCGTGACGGGGGGCGGTGCGGGGTATGGCGGGACGAGGCCGGCGGGGCCGGAAATTCCCCTGTCCACGGGATCAGTCGTCGGTCAATCGCGACGCCATTGCAAGGGCCACAATACGGAAAATACGGAACTATTCCCCGGTGGCGGGAATTTGCTAGAGAGGGGAAAAGGGGATAGTCCGGATGACATCGAAGGCGGAGGACGCGCGGCCCTTCATCCAGTTGGGCGCCTATGACAGGCCCGCCCTTCCGGCCGAGGAATCCGCGCGGCGCTGGCTGGAGCGGTTGCGCAACCGTCTGCGCCCGGCCGACGAGGCCCCGCTGATGCCCGGCGAGAACCTGGAGCGCGCCGGCGCCGACCGGCTGGACCGCATCGCCCCCCACCCGCCCACCGGCCCGCTGCGCGAGGATCTGGAGCTGACGCTGGCGGACTGGGCCCGGGGGCCAGGACCCTCGGCCTGCGTGGTGGTTCTGCCGCCGGGCGACCCCGACGACACGCTGGCGGCCTGGGCCGGGCGCAACGGCGCCGTGGTGCCCGAACCGCCCGAGCGCGCGCGCCTGCTGGACTCGCGCAGGCTGGAGTTGCCGGACCTGTCGGCCCCGCTGATCGTGATCCCGCGCCTTGAGGAATGGTTCCTGCGCCACAGCGACGGCATGGACCTGCTTGAGCGGCTGCTGGCGGCCATCGACGAGGCGCCGGGGCTGGTTCTGGTCGGCTGCAACAGCTGGGCCTGGCGGTTTCTGGCGTCGGTGTTCGGCGCCGATGCCCTGCTGCCGCCGGCGCTGACCTTCCAGCCCTTCGACGCGCCGCGCCTGGCGGCCTGGTTCATGCATCTTGCCCGCGACGAGGGGGAGGCCGACGATCAGATCGTCTTCCGCCGGGTCGATACCGGCAGCGACGTTTTCGCCGACGAGGCCGAGGCCCACCGCAAGAACGACTATTTCCGCAAGCTGGCGGCGCGCAGCCTGGGCATCCCCTGGGTGGCCTGGCACATCTGGCGCCAGGGCCTGCGCACGGGCCGCGACCTGGCCGAGAGCGAGGAGCGGGCAGAAAACGGCGGTGATGGCCACGAGGGCGACGGGTCCGGCACCCGCCCCCCGGCGGTCGAGGACCTGCGCGCCGAGGATGAGACGACCGTCTGGGTGGCCACCCTTGACGACGGCACCCTGCCCTCGCGCGGCGGGCAGGAGACGCTGCTGGTGCTGCATGCGCTGATGCTGCATGGGCCGCTGACGGCCGAGATGCTGCGCCACACGCTGCCGGTGGTCGGGCGTTCCGTTGCCGTGCCCGCGCTTTTGCGGGCGGGGCTGGCGACCCGGGACGCGCAGGATCGCATCGCGGTCCGGCCCGAGGCCTATCCGACCGTCCACGATGGTCTGCGCAATGCGGGCTTTCCCGTGGGAGAGATGTGATGGGCGACATCAGCAAGGAGCGGGCGTCGAAGCTGCTCAACGATTTCCAGGACATCAATTTCGTCAGCATCCTGCTGATCATCGCCATTGCCTGGCTGGTGATCCACCTGTCGCGGCGGGTGCTGCCCTATCTGGCCGAGCGCGGGCCGAGCCAGTTCCGCCTCTACCTGATCGGCGCGGTCCCGGTGATCCGCCTGCTGACCCTGACCGTGGCGATCCTGTGGATCATCCCGATCATCTTCAACATCACCATGCAGAATTTCCTGGTGATCGCGGGTGCCGCCAGCGTCGCCATCGGCTTTGCCTTCAAGGACCTGGCCAGCAGCGTCATCGCCGGCGTGGTGGCCGTGTTCGAGCGGCCCTACCGGCCCGGCGACTGGGTGCGCATCGACAAGGATTACGGCGAGGTCGTCTCGGTCGGATTGCGGTCGTTGCAGCTGCGGACACCGGCGGACGATATCGTCACCGTTCCCCACGACCGCATCTGGGAAGAGAATATCGTCAATTCCAACGACGGGGCCCACACGCTGATGTGCGTGGCGGATTTCTACGTGGCCCCCGGCAACGACGCGGCGCGGCTTCGGGCGGGGTTGCAGCGGGTGGCGGCGACCAGCGCCTATCTTCATTACGACCGGCCGATCCTGGTGATCGTGACGGAAAAGCCTTTCGCGACCCACTTCAAGCTGAAGGCCTACCCCTTCGATATGCGCGACCAGTTCCAGTTCCTGAGCGACCTGACCGTGCGCGGCCAGATCGCGATCGCGGCAGCCGGAGCGCGGCCGATCTCGGCCCCCGTCTCGATCGACGAGGAGGGCACGGCGGGCTGAACGGGGTGTGAAAGGGAGGACGAGGCTCAGCCTCTAACAGAGACAATCGAACCGCGACGGCATGCCAAACAGGAGTTCCCCCAGAGATCTTCGGAGGCCGTGCGTGACCAAAGCTCGCGGAGTGGGCTCCCTCGCGGGTGCACAGAGCTCAAGCAATCGTCTCGCTGTAAGATCGGACGACCGCTTCCGCCATCGCCTTGGCGAGCGGGCTCACGGATGTGGCCGCTATCTCAAGCACCAGTTGCGCCGGGGGAATTTCCCCGAGGCCAGGCATGGCCGTAAGCGGAACGAGATCCTTCGGCAGACTTGAACAATCCAGAAGGCCGACGGCGATACCGGCCTCAATGGCGGCGGCGATGCCCCCTGCGCCCTCGCTGGTGAGCACGACCCGGTAGCCACGTTCACAGTTCTCGAGTGACCTGATCGCCGCCTCGCGCCACCAACATGCGCGGTCAAAGAGCGCCACCGGCAACGTCCCGTCCTCGGCAACCGGGTGCGCGCGACTGCCGACCCATCCAAGCGGAATCTCCCGAAGGAGCGTCATGTTCTCCTTCACCGTCTCGACCTCGTGGATGGCCATGTCGAGCTTGCCGGCTACGAGAGCGGCCGGGAAATCGGCACTGTTGGCGCATCGGACAATCAATTCCGCTGCGGGGTGGCTGCGTGCGAACCGGCCGATGATATCCGGCAGTCGCTCGGCACCCTGCTCTTCCGGGATGCCGATCCGGAGGCGGCCGCCAAGGCCCGTCCCACCGATCTCTGCACGCGTTCGATCCAGCGTCTGAACCACCTGGCGGGCCACGGGCAGAAGCGCCTCGCCGGCCTCGGTGAGCCCTACGCCGCGCCCATGGCGGACGAAGACCGGCTTGCCCAGAAGCTCTTCAAGTTGTCCGACCTGCAAGCTCACAGCCGATTGGGAGCGATGAACGGTTTGCGCGCCCCCCGTAATGCTTCCGGCATCGGTAACGGCGAGAAATGATCGCAGAAGGTCGCTGTCGAGTTGTCTCATGCCACCAGATTACCTCATGGCTGATATATATTCTATTCGTTTTACGTATGCCCTTCGCTCCTCCACATTTACCGATGCAGATATCGGAGCATCGTTATGACCGAAGGCATCCTGTCCACGTCCTCTGGCCGCATCGCGGGTGCTTCGGCACTCCTCATCGGTCTTGTCGTGTGCATTCTCGCGCCGAAAGCTGTCCTCGGCACGCTGGTGTTCGTGGTTGATAGTCTGCTGGATGTCGCACCTCTGGTGATCCCGGGGATTCTCCTTGCGGCTTGGGTAAGCGCGAGCGGAGCGTCATCCCATGTTGCCCGGGTCTTCCACGGAAGACGCTACAAGGCCATCGCTGCGGCCTCGGCGGTGGGCGCCATCACTCCGGTCTGCGGTATCACGGTTCTGCCCCTGATGGTGGGGCTGCTTGCCTCGGGTGTGCCGCTTGCCCCAGTCATGGCCTTCTGGCTCGCCTCGCCGATCACGGACCCGGCGATGCTGTCGGCCACAATCGCGACGCTTGGTCTCGACTTTGCTGTGGCCAAGACCGTTGCGGCGTTCGGACTGGGCTTGTTCGCCGGCTTGGCCACACTGGCCGCACCTGTGGCGTGGACCTCCAGCCCGCTGCGAAGCTCTCGTTTCGTGCCCGCGTCTTGCCAAGGCTCAGGTTGCGGCCCGACCGGGTTCCTTCCCGCCTTCTGGAGGGAGGACGTGAGGCGGCGCAGTTTCTGGCGCAATGCAGTGGCCACGTCGCGACTGATTGTCATCTGCCTTGTGCCGGCTTTCGCGGCGGAGTTCTGGCTGAACGAAGCTCTTAGTCCCCGCGCACTCTCCACCTACGTGGGCACCGATAGCTGGTGGGCGGTGCCTTTGGCCGTGCTGGTTGGCGCCCCTGCCTATCTTGATGGATTTGCGGCCCTGCCGCTGACCCGGGCGATGCTGGACCATGGTATGGCGCCGGGGGCCGCGCTTGCGTTCCTCGTCTCGGGAGGCGCAATCAGCGTCTGGGGCGCTATGGCGATTTTCCCGGTGCTGAGGATCAGGCCATTCCTACTCTACATGGCGCTGGCCGTCTCCGGCTCGATGCTGGCGGGCTGGGGGTTCGGCGCCTTGCTTTGAGCCTTCGAGAGCCGTCGGGTAGGCGCCCGGAGCGGTCATCGCGCTCCGGGCGTTGCGGCCACTTGCACGCAAAGTGCAAAAGCCTGGGCCGAGGCCCCCTTGTCGCTCGTCCACCGAGCAAATCCCTTCAGGCGTCGGCGCGGACCTTCTGGCGTTGGCGGCCCAGTCCCTCGATCCAGATCTCCATGACATCGCCGTCCTTCAGGTAGACCGGCGGTTTCATTCCCATGCCGACGCCCGGCGGGGTGCCCGTCAGGATCACGTCGCCCGGGTGCAGGGTCATCAGCTCGGAGAGGTGGGCGATGATCTCGGCCACGGTGAAGATCATCGTGGCGCTGTTGCCGGTCTGCATGCGCTTGCCGTTGACGTCGACGCTCATGTCCAGATCCTGGGGATCGGGCACCTCGTCGCGGGTCACCAGCCACGGGCCGATGGGACCGAATGTGTCGCAGGACTTGCCCTTGGTCCACTGGCCCGACAGGTCCATCTGGAAGCCGCGCTCGCTGACGTCATTGGCGACGCAATAGCCGGCCACGTGGTCCAGAGCCTCCTCGGGGGTGACGTATTTCGCGGTCTTGCCGATGACGGCGGCAAGCTCGACCTCCCAGTCACCCTTTTCCGAGCCGCGCGGCAGGATCACGTCGTCATCGGGCCCGACGATGGCCGAGTTGGCCTTGAGGAACAGGATCGGGTGGTCCGGGATGGGCAGGCCCGTCTCCTCGGCATGATCGCGGTAGTTCAGCCCGATGCAGAGCATCTTGCCGACATTGCCGACGCAGGCGCCCAACCGGGGCGAGCCTTCGACCACCGGCAGGTCCGCAGGATCCAGCGCGCGCAGCGCCTCCAGCCCCGCGTCGCCCAGAACGTCGCCCGCGATGTCGGCAACCTGTCCCGACAGGTCCCGCAGGGTTCCGTCGGCATCGATCAGGCCCGGCTTTTCCTGCCCGGACTGCCCATAGCGCACCAGTTTCATGTCTTCCTCCCATCCGAAAATTAGCTGTTGGAGGGGTAGCGCGACCCGGCGTCAAGGACCAGCCCCAAGAGGGCGGCGCGCGATGCCAGCGCCAGGAAAAGCGCCAAGGAAAAGGGCGGGCCGCGCTTGGCGGCCCGCCCCCGGGCTTCTGTTAGATCAGTGCAGATCGCGCCTGCCCGGCCCCTCGGCTGCCTTGGGGGCCGCGCCGCCCGGCGTCTTGGGCTTGGCGCCCGCCTCGGGTGCGGCGGCCACGGCGGACAGCGCATCGACCAGCTCGCGTTCCAGCTTGGAGCCGGGGGCCGCCTTCTCGGACGCAGGGGCTTGGGGCATCCGTCGGGGGGTGGCGCGCGCACCCGCCCACCGCTCGACACCTTCCAGCACGCCGTCGGCGAAGGGTTTGCTGGAACGGTAGACATTCGGCAGATCGACAAGGTGATCCAGCTCGGCACTGTGGTTGCGAACGATGATGGAGCGGTGACAGCTTTCCAGCAGATCACTGTCGTTGCCCGAATCCCCGGCCGCCACGCATTGGGCCATTTGCAGGGTCCGCCGCTCGGCCACCCAACGCATTGCGGCGGCCTTGCCCGCGCGTTCCGGCAGGATGTCCAGGAAATTGCCGTGGGACAGGATCACCCGCGCCTTCAGCCCGGCCTCCGAAAGCAGACGGCAGACCTGCTGCCGCGCGCCCTCGGTCAGGGTGTAGTAGCTGACCTTGAAGCGGCGCTGTTCGATATCGGCCTGGGGCACGATCACCGGGCAGTCGCGCAGCAGCTCGCGAATGCGGTCGGGCTCCCACCCTTGGGAGAGGTGATCGGCATAGTCGGAATCGAAGACCAGCCCCTCTTCCGAACTGCGGTAGATCTCGGATCCGACGCTCGAGATGAAGAGGTCAGGCTCCGGCAGGCCCCAGCGGGACAGGGTGAACCGGGCCTCGGGCAGGGAGCGGCCGGTCGCCACGGCGAAGAGCCAGCCCCGCTGCCCGTAGCGCCAGTCGGCAAAGCGGGCCGAGGCGCGCAGATTGCCGGTGAGCGTATTGTCGATATCGCTGAAAAGGGCCATTTCGGGCGTGGCCAGACGCAGGACACGGGGCCGGCGCACCAGCCGGTTAGCGATCCGCAGATGTTCCAGCGCGTAGCGTTTCCAGTTCCAGCGGGCGCTGTTGGTGCGAGCGGCCTGAGCCGCCTCGGCCCGGCGCTGGTCGTCGTCGATCAGCTCTAGGATGGCGCCGCCGAAGGCCTTGTGATCGCCCGGATCGGCGCAGACACCGTGATGCAGCAGGTCGACGATATCGACGGGGCCGCCATGGGCCGTCGCCACCACCGGCAAGCCGTAAGAGGCCGCTTCCAGCAGGGTCAGGCCGAAGGGCTCGGTCAGGGCCGGATTGACGAAGATGCCCCGGGCCTCCGAGGCCAAAGTGTAGAGCGAGGCGATGTCTTCGGGCTCGTGCTTCTTGGGATAGGCGACGCAGCCGTAAAGGTTGTGACGGTCCACCGCCTCGACCAGACCGCGATGCACCCGGCCCGATTCAGTGGTCTCGTCCCCGATCTCGTCGCGAAGCCCCGCGATGACGGCAAGGTTGGCCTTTTCGCGGAGGCCCGGCGTCTCGGCGTAGATGTCGACCAGCGCGGGCAGGTTCTTCTTGGCCACCGGGCGGGCGATGGTCAGGATCAGGGGCTTGTCCATGTCGCGCAGGAAGGGTTGCAACAGCTTGCGCGCGCGCCGGCTGTCACAGCCCTTCTCGCAGGGACCGATCCCCGGCATCACCCGGTGAATCCGCTCCTGGCGGGCGGAGGGGTAGCACATCAACTGACGCTCGGCCTCGTCGCGCGAGGAGGCGATGATCGCGTCGGCTTCGGCGATGGCGCGGCCCTCCCGCTCGATCCGGGCCTCGAGCGAGGGGTTCGTCTGACCCGTGACCTCGCGCTTGTCGATGGCCAGCGAATGGGCGGTGTAGATGAAGGGGATGCCCAGCCGCTCGCGGATCGCGATCGCAACCTCGGCGGCGTCGGCGAAATGGGCGTGGATCAGGTCGGGCCGCTTGTCCCCGAGGCTTTCCAGATAGGAAATCACCCCCTCGGTGAACGAGGGGAGCTGGGGGATCAGGGCGTCCTTTTCCAGATATCTGTGATCCTCGGACCAGATACGGGTGAGGCGGACACCATGGCCCAGATCCTCGTGCATCTGTTCATAGCGGCTGCCCAGCCGAGGGTCCGAAAAGCGGCGGGTCAGGATCTCGACCCCCCGGATCTGGGAGAGCTGGGCCTGGGCGTGGGCCGCGTCCATGATGTAGGCGATATGCCCACCGGTGTCTTCGGTGATTCCGTATTCTACAGGAGGCGCACGAAAGCAACCACCCAACGCTATATGAGAGATTCTCATTGAGTTGCTCGCAGTTGAGGGTGAATTGATTATCTTTAAAACGCCTCCCCTCACGAAAGGTTTCAGCTTTTGTTGCAATCCCCGTCGGAATGGGCGGGATCTGACCGACCGCGTTTTGCACGGCCCATTCTCCCCCCGCCTTGCCCGCAAACCGGCGGCCCGGGTTTTCTTCGGGGGCACAGGTATTTGCGTGACTTCCTGAACCCCCGACGCGGGTGGAGGTTCCGGCCCGACCCGCGCGGGCGCCCGGCCCGGCAATTCCCCGCGCAATCGGGCCCGTGACCACGCCGCCCGCCCCTGGCCCTGCTCCACCCGGCACGATTCATGCCCAATGCGGTGCGACAAGGATCCCGCTGAACTTTGCCGCGTTCTGGTGTAGCCCCATTTGCAAGTAAGGAGCATGTGCATGATTCCCCGCCCCGTTGTCCGCCCCCTGAACCCCGCATCCGCCGGGATCATGCATGCCTGAACTTTCCCCGATCGAACTGGGCTTTCTCGGCAGCCTTGCCGCGGGGTTGATGACCTCGGTCGGCGCGCTGCCGGTGCTATTCGGCCGCCGCCCCTCGCGCAGCATGCGCGACACCTCCCTGGGCTTTGCCGCCGGCGTGATGCTGGCGGCCTCGTTCTTCTCGCTGATCATTCCCGCCCTCGACGCGGCCGAGCTGCGGCTTGGCGCGGGCGCCTGGCCTGCGCTGATCGTCTGCATCTCGATCCTGCTGGGCATGGGCGCCGTCGCGCTGATGAACGAGCTGCTGCCCCATGAGCATTTCAAGACCGGCCGCGAGGGGCCCGAGGCAGCATCGCTCCGGCGGATCTGGCTGTTCATCGTGGCGATCACCATCCACAATTTCCCCGAAGGCTTGGCCGTGGGCGTGGGCTTCGGCGCCGAGGGGGTCGAGAGCGGCCTGCCACTGGCCATCGGTATCGGCCTGCAGAATGCCCCCGAGGGGCTGGCGGTGGCTGTGGCCTTGCTGGGGGAGAACTATTCACGCCGGCGGTCCTTCGGGATCGCGGCTCTGACCGGTCTGGTCGAGCCGCTGGGCGGCATCCTGGGTGCAGCCGTGATCACCATCTCGCAACCGCTGCTGCCCTGGGGCCTCGCCTTCGCGGCGGGCGCGATGCTTTACGTCATCAGCCACGAGATCATTCCCGAAACCCACCGAAGCGGCCACCAGAACCACGCCACCGCCGGCCTGGCCGTTGGGCTGGTGGTGATGCTGTTCCTCGACGTCTACCTGGCAGCCTGAGCGGGACCTCCTTGGGCGGGCCGGCGCGCAGGGCCACCGCCACGCTTGACCCGGCCCCCGCCACCGCCTAACCATTCCCCTACGTCAGGGGGGCTCCGACAAGGAGCTGAGAGGCTGATGGCGCGGGCCCGCCCGCGCAGCGCAGCGACCCTTTGAACCTGACCCAGTTAATGCTGGCGTAGGAAGACAAGGGATCGCGGCAACATCCGCCCCCGGACCGTTTTTCCCCCGGAGAGTCCCGGCGGAATCGATCCTTCCTCAAACGCAACTCGGGTCTTTTTGAGTGTACGCTTGAGGAGAACCAAATTGAACAAGCTGACCCCCACGATCACGACGGGCGCCCTGCCCGCCTCGGCCAAGATCTACGTTAACGGCCGGCTCCACCCCGAAATCCGCGTGCCGATGCGCCGGATCGACCTGCACCCCTCGGCCGGGGAGCCGCCGGTCGTGGTCTACGATCCCTCGGGCCCCTATACCGACCCCGACACCCTGACCGACATCGCATCGGGCCTGTCGCCCCTGCGCCGCGACTGGATCCGGGCGCGCGGTGATGTCGAGGAATACGAGGGCCGCACCATCAAGCCCGCCGACAACGGCTTTGTCGAAGGCAAGCGCCTGACGGCCGAGTTCCCGGTCAACCGGAAGCCCCTGCGCGCCCGCGACGGGCTGGCCGTGACCCAGATGGAATACGCCCGCGCCGGCATCATCACCCCCGAGATGGAATTCGTCGCCATCCGCGAGAATCTGGGCCGCGATGCCGCGCGGAAGGCCGCGCGTGACGGCGAAAGCTTCGGCGCCGCGATCCCCGATCACGTGACGCCCGAGTTTGTCCGCGACGAGATCGCCCGAGGCCGCGCCATCATCCCCGCCAACATCAACCACCCCGAGGCCGAGCCGATGATCATCGGCCGCAACTTTCTGGTGAAGATCAACGCAAACATGGGCACCTCGGCCGTCACCTCCTCGATGGAGGAAGAGGTGGACAAGATGGTCTGGGCGATCCGCTGGGGGGCAGACACGGTGATGGACCTGTCGACCGGCAAGAACATCCACAACACCCGCGAATGGATCATCCGCAACAGCCCCGTGCCCATCGGGACCGTGCCGCTTTATCAGGCACTTGAGAAGGTGAACGGCATCGCCGAGGACCTGACATGGGAGGTTTTCCGCGACACGCTGATCGAACAGGCCGAACAGGGGGTCGACTATTTCACCATCCACGCCGGCGTGCGGCTGCATTACATCCCGCTGACCGTCGAGCGTGTCACCGGCATCGTCAGCCGAGGCGGCTCGATCATGGCAAAGTGGTGCCTGCACCATCACCGCGAAAGCTTTCTTTACGAGCATTTCGACGAGATCTGCGACATCTGCCGCGCCTATGACGTCAGCTTCTCGCTGGGCGACGGCTTGCGCCCCGGTTCGGTCGCCGACGCCAACGACGCCGCCCAGTTCGCCGAGCTGGAGACCCTGGGCGAACTGACCCAGATCGCATGGGCCAAGGGCTGTCAGGTGATGATCGAGGGGCCGGGCCACGTCGCCATGCACAAGATCAAGGAGAACATGGACAAGCAGCTTGAGGTCTGCGGCGAGGCGCCGTTCTACACGCTTGGCCCCCTTACCACCGACATCGCGCCTGGCTATGACCATATCACCAGCGGTATCGGGGCCGCGATGATCGGCTGGTATGGCACGGCGATGCTTTGCTATGTCACACCCAAGGAACATCTTGGCCTGCCCGACCGGGACGACGTGAAAACCGGGGTCATCACCTACAAGATCGCAGCCCACGCGGCAGATCTGGCCAAAGGCCACCCGGCGGCCCAGATCCGCGACGACGCCCTGTCGCGGGCCCGGTTCGAGTTCCGCTGGGAAGATCAGTTCAACCTGTCGCTGGACCCCGACACCGCGCGCGAGTTCCACGACCAGACCCTGCCGAAAGAGGCCCACAAGACAGCGCATTTCTGTTCCATGTGCGGCCCCAAGTTCTGTTCGATGCGGATCAGCCACGACATCCGCGCCGAGGCCCAGAAGGAAGGCATGGAGAAGATGGCCGAGAAATACCGCGAGGGCGGCGACCTTTACATGCCGGTGGACGAGATCGCCAAGGATTGATCCATCCCCGTGGGGCGGCGCTTACGTGCCGTCCCCGGGGTTCGTCCAGGCGGGGCGGGCGCGCAGCAGTGCGCGGGCCAGTCCCTCGAACGCGTCGGTCGCGGCACCCAGACGATAGGGTGCCGCGATGGCCGTCCCGCGCCGCGCAGCCTCGGCCAGCGCGGTATCGCCTGCCAGCATTTCCGTCATCGCCTGCGCGATCAGCCCCGGCAGGTCCGGCGCGTCGCGCGGCAGCAGGCGCCCCGCCCCGCCCGCAGCAGCCAGAAGATGCGCGGGCCCGGCGCAGTCGGTGGCCAGCACCGGCGTTCCGGCCGCCAGCGCCTCGACCACCACGTTTCCGAACCCCTCGCGGCGGGAGGGCACGACCAACAACCGCGCCCGCGCCAGCCGCGCCGGCAACTCGCGGGTAACGCCGGGTAGCTGGATATTCTCAGACAGTCCCAACTCAGCCAGTTGCCGCTCCAACGCGGGGCGGGCAGCGCCCTCGCCCCAGATCGTCAGGTCGGGGGCCGCCCCGCCGTCGCGCAGCAGCGCCATCGCCGCGATCAGCTTGTCGAACCCCTTGTCGTGGTGCAGCCGACCGACAGCGACGACCCCTTGGCGGGGGGCCTTGGTGACACTCTCAGCCCCTTCCCGGGCATCGGGAAGGACGGGGTTGGGAAGGGTCGCGGGCCGTGGACGGTCCAACCCCAAGTGATCCAGCCAGTCACGCGCCAGCCCCTCAAGCGGCGCGACCAAGCAATCGGCGCGGGGGTAAAGCCCGCGCATCGCCAGGCGGCGCAGCATGGGCCATTTGGCCTGGGACAGGTAGGCGGCCGGGGTACTGTGCTCTGACAGCATATGCGCGGGGCGTGCGTCGGGTGTCATGCGCCGCAGCGCCAGCGCGGCGCCAAGGTTCATCGCGTTGGTCCCGCTGTAGAGAAGCGCGATGCCCTCGCGCGTCAGCCCCCGGGCCAGCCAGCCCGAGAGGGCGATGGCGCGGCGCCCCCCGGCGTCGTGGCGGCGGACGCGCGGATCAAGCTCTTCCAGAAGCTGGCCCTCGGCCCGGCGCAGGAACAGATGCACCTGGTGGCCACGGCGCGTCAGCTCGTTGGCCAGAGCCAGCACGCCCACCTCGATCCCGCCTGCCCGCAGATGCGGCAGGGCGAAACCGATGCGCAGCGAAGCGTTATCGGAGGGCGTCAACACCCCCACGGCTTGCCACGGGCCGTGATTCTGCACAAGCGCGGTCCTTTTGCGCCCGCCCAAACAATCACCGCCGGGTCAACGGATTGAACCCCCGCGTGGAAACAATCGGGCCTGCGCCACCAATCTGGGCACAACAGGGGCGCAAAGGCGCAATTGCAGCAAAATCATGTCATCCGTCAGACCAAAAACAGACTGTTTCCAAGACCTCGCTTGCGTCATCGGCTCATCCGGCAAACACCGAAAGCGGGTGGCATTGAGACGGGCGCGTGTTTCGCGGCGGATCGAAGGGGCTTTTGCTTCTTCGGCGCGGGTTGCGGACGGGAACTGGAAAGAGACAGCCGTGGATAGCAAGCCGGCCGAGACGCTGCCGCCCGTGACAGGAGAATTCCTGCCCGGCCGGTTCCTTCCTTCAAAGATGACAGCCAGGATTGCCGCCGCAACGGCGTCGGCCATTCCCTCGCCAGCAAGAGGCGCGGGCGACAACAGCGCCCTGCGCTCGGCGATATGGAAACGCCATCTGCGACTGGTCAACGGCGGCCGGGCGCGCGGGCTGCTCAGCGGGCGCGAATTGCGCTCGGGCTACCTGCCGCGGAACGAGATGCTGGACCAGGTTCTGAACCGGGGGCTGGCGGCCTTTCTGATCCTGTCGACCATGCCCCTGTTCCTCACCATCACCGCGATCATCCTGCTGTCGGGATCGCGCCAGATCTTCTACTCCGGCACCCGGATCGGCCGTTACGGGGTGCCGTTCCAGATCCTCAAATTCCGCACGCTCGATCCCAGCGCCGCCAAGGCGACCAGCAACGGGACCCTGCCCAAGCGGACCCAGCTGGAAACCTCGGTCGGCTCCTACCTGCGCAGCTCGCGCATGGACGAGCTGCCGCAGCTCATCAACATCCTGCGCGGCGAGATGGTCTTTTTCGGCCCCCGCCCCACCCGCCCCGAGCTGGCCGCTCAATATGCCGCCGAGGCCCCGGGCAACGAGCTTCGCTTCCTGGTGCGGCCGGGCCTCACGGGGCTTGCGCAAGCGTTGATGACCCACCAGACGCCGAAACGGGTGCGGGCGCGCTTCAACTCCATGTGCTGCCGGACCCATATCAACTACCCGCGCATGGCCGGGTTCGTCTTCCTCGTGGGGCTGAACGTGTTGATAAAGGGGGTGCTGACCCTGTTCTCCGCCCTGCGTGACGCGGGCTCGCCGGTGGGCTCGCACCGCTGGCTTTACTCGGGCTTTGCCAAGCCGCGCAACGCCACGGTCAACATCGAAACGCCCGAAGGTCCGGTCGCGGGCGCCCTTGGGGGCATGTCCGACGAGGTCCTGCAATTCGCCACGACCCAGCCGCTGGCGCCGGGCGACTACAGCATGGAGCTGGTGCGCAAGCGCCGGGGCGGCCGCCGCACCCGGGTGCGCATCACCGCCCATATCAAGTCGGTGATGCCGATGGGGATCGGCCTGTCGGGCTATGCCCATTTTGCGACCTACTCGATCCCCTCGCCGCTGGGCCGATACCGGATCGAGCGGTATTTCCTGGATCTCGCCGTCATCCCGGGCTGAGCGGATGGGCAATCCCCTTCACCTCCTGCCCGGGGCCGCGCAATCCGCTGCCCCCGACCCTGCCGCCTGCCGGCCCGAGGATCGGCACCCCACCGACCGGGCGCCGCTGCGGCGTCGTCGGGTGCTGGGCTGGCTGGGCTGGGTGGTGGCGGCCCCGCTTTTGCTGGTTGCCCTCGGCTGGGTCCTTGGCGCGGGGGTCTGGGCCCTTCTGCCGGCGCTGGCCTGGGCGGGTCTTGCGGCGCTGGTCCTGCATCCGTCGATGATCCTGCCCGGCGGCGTGCCGGTGCTGACCTATCACAGCGTCAGCCGTCAGCCTGGCTGGCTGCCCTGGGCGCGACAGATCTCGATCCGCCCCGAGGTGCTGGACCGCCAGATGGGGCAGCTGGGGCGCATGGGCGTGACCGTCATCGACGATGCCGAGCTGATGCGCATGCGAAGGTTCGGGGCGGCCCTACCGGACAATCTGGCAGTGCTCCATTTCGATGACGGCTACCTCGACAACCGGGTCGCGGCCTGGCCGATCCTGCGCCGCCACGGGTTGCGCGCCACGCTTTTCGTGTCGATCGATTTCGTCGATCCCGCCCCCGGCCTGCGCCCCACCATGGAAGACAGCGCCACCCCCCGCTGGGACGGCTACCTGCGCTGGGACGAACTGCGCGAGATGGAAGCCTCGGGCGTCTTCACGATCGAGGCTCATGGGACCGACCACGCAAGGGTCGAGACGGGGGCTGCCGTGCTTGAGACCCTGACCGCCGGAAACTGGAAACGCCTGGCCTGGAAGCAATGGGCCGCCGATCAGGGGCCCAAGCACGACTGGTACCTGGCCGCCGCTCCCGCCATCGTGTCCCTGGGCGCGCCGGTACGCCGCAGCGCGCCTGCCCTGGCGGCCCGCGCCTGGAGGCCCGACGGCTCCTCCCCGCAAAACCTTGAGACACCGGCGGAATACGCGGCCCGCGTCACGAAGGTCTTTGCCCGCTGTCAGCAGGTCTTCCGGGCCGAACTTGGCCGCCCCGCCCGCATCTTCTGCTGGCCGCAGAACGTGGCCAGCGCCGCCGCGCATGACATAGCGGTGAAGGCGGGCTTCGTCGCCACGACCGGCGCGCGGGAGCGCAACACGCCCCACGAGCCCACCGAGCGGATCAGCCGCATCCATATCGGGCAGGACTGGATCGGGCTGCGCTGTCCGCTGGCCGACGACCTGGGGTTTCGCGCCACCCTGCGCTGTTTCCAGGGCAACCTCTACTGGGGGCTGGTGCTGCTGGCCCTGGGCGGCATCCGCCGCGCCGTCACCGCGGGGCAGCGCCTGACAGCGCCCCTGCGCAGAAGCCGGCCGCACGACATGGCCGCCCCCTCTTCCGCCCCGTCCCGAACCCTTGCCAAGACTGGACCGACGCCGTGAAACTTGCCGTTTTCGTAACCGAGTTCCCCAAGACGACCGAGACCTTCATCCTGCGCGACCTGATGGTCTTTCTGGAGGCGGGCGTGGACCTGCGGATCTATCACCTGGCGCCCTGGCGCAAGGATCAGATCCTGCACGGGTTCGCCGCGCCGCTGGCCGGGCGGGCCCGGCACCTGGGGCTTGGGTCGGGCGCGGCGGTGGCCGGCGTCCTGCGCCATCCCCTCACGGCCGCCTGGATGGCCGCGCGGATCCTGCGCCACCAGGGGGCGGAGCCTGTGATGGCGGCCAAGTCGCTGGCCCTGCTGCCCGCCGCGCTCGGCATCGCCGAAGAGCTTCGCGAATGGGGCGCCGACCATGTCCATGCCGAGTTTGCGGGTCATCCGGCGACCGCCGCCTGGATCGTCAACGCGGCCATCGGCGTTCCCTACTCGGTCTCCTGCCGGGCCCATGACATCTTTCGCAGCCAACGGCTGCTGGCCCAGAAATTCGCCGCCGCCTCGGCGGTCCGCAGCGTCAGCGAGTTCACCCGCGTCTTCCTGGCCCGCAAGGTCGCGGGCGTGGGCGAGGCCGATATCGACGTCATCCATTCCAGCGTCGACGTGGCCGCGATCCCGGCCCTGCCCCCAGCGCCCCGGAACGGGACATTCCGCGTCCTTTACGTGGGCGCCCTGCAACAGCGAAAGGGTGTGGACGTGCTGCTCTCGGCGCTGGCGGGGCTGGATGGCGATTGGCGGCTGGACCTGGCCGGCGACGGCCCCGAGCGTGCGCGCCTCGAGGCGCTGACGCGGGACCTGGGGCTGGAGGCGCGGGTGGCCTTCCTGGGCGCGCGCCCGTTCGAGGAAATCTCGGGCCTGATCGAGGCGGCGCATGTCTGCGTCGCCCCGTCGGTGATCGGGCCGAAGGGCCGGACCGAAGGCATTCCCAACGTGATGATCGAGGCGCTGGCCCACCAGCGCCCCGCCATTTCCACCCGCGTCTCGGGCATCCCCGAGCTGATCCGCGATGGCGAGACCGGGCTGATGACCGAGCCGGGCGACATCGACGCCCTGCGCCGCGCGCTGGTTGAGGTCCGCGACGACCCTGACGCAGCACATGCCCTGGCCGTGGCGGGGCGGGCCCATGTCGCGGCCGAGTTCGACCTGCGCCGCAACGCCGCCCGCCAGCTTGAGATGTTCACCCGCACCGGTCCGCTGAAGGCGGCCACGGCTGCCACCCCGCCCGCGCCCCTTGCGCCCGAACGGATCATCCCCGATGCTGGCTGATCGCGCGCCCTCCCTATCCGCGACATCCCCCCGGCCCATCTTCGTTCTGGGCATCCAGCGTTCTGGCACGACCTGGGTTGCGAACCTTCTGGCCTCGGATCCACGGGTCGCGGCGGTGACGGCGGCCCGCCATCGCGGGGTGCATGAAAGCCTGTTCTTTTCGCATTTTGCCCGTGCCTATGGCCCTTGGTCGGACCTCGCCGCGCGTAAACGCGCGATCGCCGAATTCGTCGACAGCGACTATGGCCGCCTGGCCGGGATCGACGCACTGGCCGCCGCAGAGCTTCCACGCCACAGCCCCGAGGCCTTTTTCAGGGGAGCGATGGACACGCTGGCCGCCCGCGACGGCCGCGCCGCCTGGGTCGAGAAATCGCCCCATCACACGCCGCTGGCCTTTGCCCTGGCCCGGGCCATGCCCGATGCCCATTTCGTCTGCGTGCATCGCGACGATCTGGGGCTGGTGCGTTCGCGCCTCTGGGCCTATGGGCGGGTGCCCGCGCGCTGGCCTCGCCGGGGGGCCGCGATCCTTCGGGGGGCGGGGTCGAACAACTGGCACCGACGTCTGATGCAGCGCCTGGCACAGACCTATCCCGACCGGGTGACGCCGGTGCTGTTCACGGACCTCGCTCTCAATCCGACCGACGCTTTGTCGCCGGTATTCCGCAAGGCGGGGCTTGATGCGCCGGAAAGGCTGCTCTCGGCTTTCGAGGCCAATTCCAGCTTCGCGCCCGGACGGGAGGAACGCGCCGACCGCAGCCGCCGCGCGTTGACCCCGGCCGACCGGCTGGCGATCCGCCTGGCGGGCGGGCTGGTGAACGCGGCGCCGGGTCCGGCGCTGGCGGCCGCCCGCATGGCCGCGCGGGCAGCCCAGTCGCGCCGCCGCCCCATCTTCCCCCACTGGGTCTGGTCCGAGGCCGAGGCCGCAGGACGGCAGGCGGGACCGGTTCAGGACTGATCGGCACCCGTGCGCCCGCGCCGCCAGCGGGCAAGCATCAGACGCTTCAGCACCATCACCTCTTTCAGGCGGCCAAGGGCGCAGCCGGCGACAAACAGGCCCGCCAGCACCAGCCCCGACAGTAGCAGCCCCGCCACGCCCCCCAGTTGCAGCGGCACCATGGCCCCCAAGGCCGCCACCGCCCCTGAGACCAGCATCACCCCCAGCGCCCGCAGGTCGTGGCCAAGAAACAGCCGCCCGTGGCTTTGGCCCAGCGCCCGGCCCAGAACCAGCGCCCCGGCGCAGGATGACAGGATGATCGCGAGTGCCAGGCCCGCAAGCCCGGCCCCCTCCACCAGCGCCAGCCCCAGCACCAGCCGCAGCCCCAGCGTCGCCAACGAAAACCACAGGAAGATCCGCACCAGCGGCAGCCGCCCGTCGGCCAGGGTCGCGGCCAGGAAGGCTGCAAGCACCGCGTTGATAAGCAAGAGCGGCGACAGCAGACGCATCACTTGGGCCGTGGCCGCCGTATCGGCGGCGGTGAAGGCACCGCGCTCCAACAGGACCTGGACCAGGGGTGTCGCGGCAACCAGGATCAGGAAGGCCAGCGGCACCACCATGAACAGGCTGATCCGGACGGCGGCGGCGACCTGACCGCCGCGCGCGTCCCGCCCCTCGGCCGCACTGGCCGCGTCGTGGGAATACTCGGTGTAGAACACCGCCGTGACCGAGGAATTGACCGCCCCGGGGGCCGAGCTCAGCAACCGCTGCGCCACGAACAGCACCGTCACCGCCCCCGCTCCGGCCAGCGAGGCGAGGCCGGCATCCAGCCATCCCATCGCCATCTGCGCCACCACGTTGATCGCGATCGCCGCCGCCCGCTGGCGTCGTCGCCCGGCATCCCCGTCGCTCTGGTTGGTCGCGGCGGCTGCGCTCTCGGCCAACGCGTTCTCGGCCGGCGCCTCGTCCTCCTCGCCCGCGTCGCGCCCCGCCTCGCGCAGGCTTTTCCAGATCACGACCCCGGTCGAGATCGCGACCCCCGCCACCATCGCCCAGGTCAGGACCACCGGCCCTGCTGCCGCGCCCATCGCCAGCAGGACCAGCACCAGGACAAGGCGCGGCGCCATCCGCGCCAGGGTGGTGATGCCGAAGCGGCGGCGCGAGAAGTTGAAGGCGCCCGCGACACCGCCCATCATCGCCAGCGGCAGACAGATCGCGGCGATGCGCAACAGCAGCTCGGCCTCGCCCGCCCGCTGGGTGTCGAACCCCGGCGCCAGCGCAGCCACCACCGCGGGCGCGAACCCCGCGACCAGCCCCGCCAGAACCAGCGACCCCAGCACCAGAACCGCGCCGCCCCGGGCCATCGCCCGCCGCGCCCGCCCCGCGCCCTGCCGGGCGGTCTGGCGCACGAACTCGGGCACCAAAAGCTGGTTGGTCGCCTCTCCGGTCATGTTGATCGCCGACAGGATCAGGCGGCGCACCATGAAATAGGCATCCGCCAGCGGCCCCGTGCCAAGCACCGCCGTCTGCAGCATCACCAGCACCAGGCTGAGCAGAAGGCCCGAGCCCTTGAGCAGGGTGAGCAGCAGGATATTGGCCACCGTGCGTGACATGAACGCCCCTTCCCGGACCGCGATCCGGCGGCCGCCGCCCCCGGTATCGGTGGCGGGATCATGGCAGCCAATGGCCGAATGCGAAACAGTCTGTTCACGGCTAATTTCTTGAATTGAGGCGATTTCAGGGCCAGTGTCTCAATCGTGCTGGGAAGGGGCCCGATTTTCGCCGCATTCAAGCCAGCTGCGCGGGGGCGCGGATGGCGGCCGGACTGGATCCGGGGGCGGCGATGAACATGAGGGTGACAGGGTGAGCAAGCGTGACGCCACGGGACCGACCCCGAAGCGCGCCGTCCTCGAGGCGTTGCGGCCGTTGTGCCGTGGCGTGGGAGGGAAGGATGGCACCGGCTTCGGAACGGGCGTGGCCGCGGCTTACCCGTCGGGCCGCTTCCCGGCACCGCCATCCCCACGATCAGGCCTCTTCGGTCAGGTAGGACACAGATCCCCCTGCCCCGAAACCTTCATCTCCCATGGAAGGCAGGCCCCACGTGCAGCATTATCTTGAACTGGCCCGCCTGCATCGCAGGCTGTTGATCGGCGTGCCGCTGGCGGCCGCGGCGCTGGCCTTTGCCGTCTCGCTCTACCTGTTGCTGAGCGCGCCTGTCTTCACCGCCTCGACCAAGGTGACGGTCAAGCCGTCGGACGCCGAACTCAGCTTCTCGCGGCGCTTCGTACGCTCGTCGTCGTCGGACGCGGCCAATGTCGTGACCCAGACCCATATCGAGTATCTGACCAGCCGCGAGATCGCCAGCCGGGTGGCCGGGCGCCTTGACGCCAAGTTCGGCGCCGAGGCCGCGGCCAAGCCTGCGTCAGGTGGGCTGATTGGTGCTCTGCGCGCCATCAAGGGCACGGTGAAGCGCGGGCTGCGGGTCATCAACTCCGGCCGGTTCGTCGAGGTCCCTGCCGAGGAAAAGCGCATCGCCGCGATCCGCAAGGCGATCCGCATCGACATCGTCGAATCCTCATACATCATGAAGATCGAGGCGCGCTGGGACGACCCCGAGATCGCCGCCGAGATCGCCAATGTCGTGGCCCAGGAATACCGCAGGCGCGCCTCGGAGGAGGCCGTCGACCAGGTGGGCACGATGAGCAGCTACCTCGAGCAGCGCCGCCGCGAGGCCGAGGCGGGGCTTGCCGACCTGCGCCAGCAGGAGGCCGATCTGCGCCGCAAGCTGGGCATCGTCGATCTGCCCGCCCAGCGCGCCGCCCTGCTGGCCCGGCGCGACGGCACCGAGGTCAAGCTTCAGGACGACCTGATCGAGCTGTCGGCCAGCCGGGTCAAGGTCGCAGCCCTCAGCCAGAACGACACCGGGCTGCGCCGCTCGGGCCTGTCGCCGGAGATGCAGCTTGAGCTGAGCATGAGCGAGCTTGCCACCCTCGAGTTGGAACGCCGCATCGCCGACCGCGAACAGACCCTGGCCGCGACCGAGGCCGCCCTGACCCAGCTTTCGGGCAAGGAGGCGCCGCTGGTCCGCATCGCCGACCGCATCGCCCAGGCCGAGGAGAAGATCAACGACATCTCGCAGCGGCTGCTGACCCTGGACCTGGCCCGGTCCGAGGGGCTGGACGCGATCCGCATCGTCGATCCGGCACGGCCCGCCCTTTATCCCGACAGCCCCAAGGTCCTGGTCAACACCATGGCCGCCGCGATTGCGGGGCTGATGCTGGCGCTGATAGCCGTTCTGCTGCGCGACGCGACCTCGCGCAGCGCCGCCACCCGGGCCGACCTGGGCGAGGTGCCGGGCACCCGCAGCCTGCCGGCCCTGCGCCCGTCGGACGTGGCCTTGACCCGCCGGCGGCTGGGCGGGCCCGAGCGCCCGGATCCCCTGTCGCCCGGGCGAATGGTCGCCGGGCTGGGCGAAGGGTTGGGCGAGCGGCTTGGTGGCAGGCGCTTGGGGTCGTCTTTTGCCGCCCGGCGCTGGCCCTCCCTGCGCGGTCACCTTGGCGCTTTGCGCCTCAGGGCACTGCGCGATCATGTCCTGGCGCCGCTGGCAGGGCTGAAACCCGACCCCGAAGGCGGGGCTCGGGTTGTGATCGATTATTCCAGCGACCGCCGCGCCGCCCTGGCCGGTCGCATCCTGGAACAGCTGGCCCCCAGCCGGGGCCGCACCTTCTTGGGCAGTTTCATCGACGACCGGCTCTGGTCGCGCCTGCCGCGCCAGGCCGGTGAGGTCATCGTGACCCTCGGCCGCGACGAGATCACCATCGACGAGCTTTCGGAGGTCGTAGGCGTCGTCGCGCGGCGGCTGGGCGCGCCCGTCTTCCTTGTCTTCGTGGACGGCTGAGATGACCGCCCCCGCCGCCATGTTCTCCGCCCCCGCCGCGCCGCATGGTCCGGCGCGCGCGGCGCGGTCGGGTCCCGGCGCGGCGCTGCTGGCCCTGTTGGGCGGCGGGCTTGCGCTGGCGCTCTCGGGGAGGCCTTTGTTGGCAGTGGCGGCGGTGCCGGCGGCGCTGGCCGGGCTGTGGCTACTGCTAAACCCCTTTGCCGGGATGACCGCGCTGGCGGCGTTCTCACAGCTCGACGGTTTCGCGCTGATGCTCAGCAAGGCACTGCCGCTTTCGGCTTTCAAGCTGCTGACGGCCGTGACCCTTGCCGCCATCGTGATCGAGGCCGCCCGCCACCGGACCTGGGCCGGCCGCCCCCGGCCCAGCGCGGTGGTCACCCTGTCGCTCTGCTTTGCCTGCTGGCTGGTGGTCAGCTACCTGGTGTCGGACTACCGTGCGGCGGGGCGCAACCATCTGATCGGCTTTCTCAGCACCATCCTTCTGGTGCCGATGCTGGCGCTGACCGCGACAAGCCATGCGCGGGTGCGGCTGCTGATCCTGGTCGTCGGTGTCTCGGGGGCGATCTCGGCGGCGCTGGTGATCCTTGAGACGCTGACCGGCATCCGCATCATCCCGCATGCCGACCCCGCCGACATCGCCGCCTGGCGTGGGCAGGTCCGCTCGGCCGGGGCGTCGGCCTACAACCCGACGACGGCTGCGCACATGGTCCTGGCCAGCAGCTTCGTGTGGATCCTGCTTGCGATCGAGGGGCGGCAGCGGCGCGCCCTCTGTGCGGGTCTTGCCGCCCTGTGCCTGGTGGCACTGGCGATGATGGCGGCGCGCAGCGCGATCCTGGCACTTGCGGTGACTGGCCTCGTGCTGCTCTGGCGCTATCGCGGACGGCGGATCTTTCCGCTGGTGGTGGCCCTGGGGCTGAGCCTGTCGCTGGCTGCCCTGCCGTTCCTGCCCGAGACGACGACCCAGCGTTTCGCCGCTGTGTTCCAAGGGGCCAACACAAGCGATCGCACCCTGCTGCGGCGCATGTCCTACAATCTGATCGGGGTGGAACAGGTGATCCGCCATCCGGTCGCGGGCATCGGGCCCGGCGCCTATCCCACGGTCTACGCGGGGCATGAATACCGCTGGTATCCGGGGCGCGAACAGGGCGGCCGACAGCTTCACAACGCCTATATGGAGGTGGCCGCCGAAACCGGGCTGGTGGGGCTGGCGCTGTTCCTCGCGGTGCTGCTGACCGCCTTCACCGCCGTTGTGCGCACCGCCCGGGCCGAGCGTGATCCACAGCGCGCAGCCCTTGCGCGGGGGCTGGCCTATGGCTTTGGCGCGTTTCTGCTGGCGAGCCTCTTCATGCCCAACGAGGATACCAAATACATGTGGCTGCTGGCCGCGCTTTCGGGGCAGCTTGCGCTGACCGCCGGGCGCGAGACAATGCCACGGCCCGCGCCCGCACCGGCCCCCCAGACGGACCCGCGACGCCTGTTGGCACGCCCCGCACCGGGGGACCGGACATGAGCTGGCTTTATACAATATCGGGCGGCATCGTGCTGTTCTCGCTGGTCGGTTACGGGCTTCTGTGGATCGTGCTGGCGCGGCTTTTCGGGCGCAGCCGTCCGCACCCCGGCACCCCGGTCCGCGCCACCATGCTGATCGCCGCCCGCAACGAGGGCGCCGACATCGCCGACAAGCTGCGCTCGGTCCTCGCGCAGGATCTGGGCGGGCACGCGCTTGAGATCCTCGTCGTCTCGGACGGGTCCGAGGATGATACAGCGGCGCAGGTCCGCGCCCTGGACGTGGCGGGCGTCCGGCTGCTTGAACTCCCCGCGCACGAGGGCAAGGCCGCCGCGCTGAACGCGGGGCTGGGCGCCATCGACGGCGACCGGGTGGTCATCTTTTCGGACGCGAACGCGCTGCTGCGGCCCGGGGCACTTGCGCGGCTGCTTGCGCCCTTCGGCGATCCTTCGGTCGGCGGAAGCATCGGCCAGTTGGAAATCGCGGCGCGGGGCGGCTTTCTGGGCCGGGCCGACCGGCTGTTCTGGCGCTATGACAACGCCCTTAAGCGGGCCGAGGACCGGCTGGGCGGCACGGTCTCGGCCCAGGGCACGCTTTACGCGGTGCGCCGGTTCCTTGTGGGGACGGTGCCCCCGGACATGGCCGACGACCTGGTGATCTCGCTGGGCGTGGTGGCGCGCGGCTACCGGCTGGCCTATGCGCCTGGCGCCGTCGCGGTGGAGCCCGTGACCGGCCGCACCGGCGCCGAGCTGGCCCGCCGCGTCCGCTCGACCGAGCGGGGCTGGCGCGGGCTGATGGCCCATGCCGGGCTGATGAACCCCGCGCGCAGCGGCCTCTATGCCGTTCAGCTTTTCTGTCACAAGGCGCTGCGCCGGCTGGTGGCCTTTGTTCTGCCGGTGCTGCTGATGGCCAACATCGCGCTGGTTGCGGGCGGCGACGCCGGCTGGCTGACCTGGAGCACGCTGGTCCTGCAACTGGCGGTACACGGGCTTGGGCTGGGGGCCTGGGCGTTGCCGGCGCTGCGCCGCGTGCCCGGGGCCTCAGTCGCGGTGCTGTTCACGATGGGCCACGCCGCCATGGCCGCCGGGGTCCTGCGCGCCATGAGCGGGCGTCGTTCGGCCAAGTGGACACCGGTGCGCGATGTCCCCGCCCGCGCCGTCCCCGTGGCCCTTGCCATCCCCGCGACCAACCGAAAGCGGGGGAAATAGATCCGATGCTGCAATCCAAGATCCCCTGCGCCGAGGCGATGCAGACCGAGATCGTCACCGATCCCGCCCGCTTCCGCGAGATCGAGGGCGCCTGGCAACGGCTGCATCAGGAGGCCGGCGGCGGCATCTTCGTGCATCACGGATACCTGCGCGCCTGGGGCGAAAGCCTGGGCCGGGGCCGGCGCCTGCGCATCACCCTGCTGTGGCAGGGGTCGCGCCTTATGGCGGCGCTGCCGATGGAGCATGCCGGGCGGGCGCGCACCTGGGCGGTGATGGGGCACGGACGGTCGGGCTTGGCGCAGTGGCTCGTCCATCCCTCTATTGGCGTGCCGGGGGTCGATCCCAACGCCGACGCCGCGCTGTCCCGGCTGCTGCGGCTGCCGCTGTTTTCGGTTCTGCTGCTGGAGCCATTGGAAAGCCACGACGCCGAGGCCGCCGAGCATGCGTCCCGCACCGCCGGCCTGCGTGCCCGCCGCAAGATGACCATGCGGGCGGCCCGGGTGGATGCACGGGGCGATTTCGACAGCTACCTGGCCGAGTGCAAGCCCAAGACCCGCAGCAATTTCAACCGGTCCGAGCGCAAGCTGGCGCAGGCCGGCGCGGTCGAGCTGCGCTCGGACCGCGACGGGTCCGCCGCGCGGCTGGGCTTTGTCGAGGCATCTTGCCGCTCGTGGAAGGCGGCCACGGGCACCGGGCTGGGCGTGACCGATCCCGGCCGGCGGTTCCTTGAGCGCCTGTCGGAGAACCTGGGCGACCGGGTCTGCCTTTTCTCGGTCCGCCGACAGGGCGATGCGGTGGTCGCCGGGCGGTTCACGCTGGTGCATGACGGGGTGCACCACGGCATGGCCAACGATTTCAACGAGGCATTCGCCACCCTCGGCGCGGGCCGCAACTCGATGATGCACTGGGTGCGAGAGGCCTTCGAGGATCCCGAGGTCCGCGCCCTGGACCTTATGCGCACCAACGCGCTGAACGCCGACGTGGCCACCGACACGCGCGAGCTGGAACGCGTGATCGTGAGCCGCCCCTTCGACCCCGCGATCCTGGTGTTTCTGGGCGGACAGGCCCTGCGACGCCTGCAAAAACGCGCGACCGGCTGGACCAAGGGCCGGCGCGGCACCCGTTTCGGGGCGCGTGCGCCTGACGGACACGGGCCCAACGGGGCGGCGGGCTGATGCGCGCCCGCCTCTCCCCCGTGCTGGACCCGCAGGACCGGGCGCGGGCGCAGGCCTTCTGCCGGGCGAGCGCCGGCTACAGCTATCTTCAGGACCCGGGCTGGATCGACGTGGCCCCGCGTGGCGGGCGGCACGACTACCTGCACGTCGAATTGCTTGAGGGCGAGGAGTTGCGCGGCTACGGCCTTCTGCGCCGCACGCGGTTGCCCGGGGGCTATGCCCTGGGCGCGTTCCGGCGCGGTCCCGTCACCGCCGACCCCGAGGCGCTGGCCGCGGCGCTGGACGCGCTTCTGCCCGAGCTTGCGCGCCGGGGCTTCGTTGCCGTGACCGCCAACCCCCGCTGGGAGGACGACGATGCCGACCGGGCGGAGGCCGTCATGGCCAGTGCCGCCAAGGACCGCCCGGTTGGCACCGTCGCCCGCCCGGGGCGCCAGAACCTGCACAGCGTCACCGGGCTGATCGATCTTTCCCTGGGCCCCGACGCCATCCTGGCGGCCTGCAACTCGCATACCCGGCGCAAGCTGCGCGGCCTGGAAAAGCGGGACATCAACGTCCGGCCCCTGTCGGGGGCCGCCGACCTCGAGCTTTTCCGCCGCTGGCAGGGGCATTTCGCCGCCGACCGGGGCCTCGACCTGCGCGGCCAACCGGACCTCGGGGCGCAGCAGCGCTGGGTCGCGGCCCGGGGGGGCGACTTTGCCCTGATCGAGATCGACGGCGCGCCCTTCGGCGCCTTCTCGATCCTGCGCGACGGGCCGCGGGTGCTGAACGTGGGGCTGGCCTGGGCCGACCCCGACTCGAAGCTGCCGCGCAGCTACATCACCTTCTGGCACGCGATCCGCCGCTACGGGGCCGAGGCCATGGCGGGCCAGGACGGGCCGCGCTGGCTGGACGTGGCCGGGCTGACCGATCCAAGGGTGGCGCGCGCCGACCCCGGCGCCGAGGGGCGCGACCGCTTCAAGCTGGGCTTTCCCATGCGGGTGGTGCGCCTGACAAGGGTGCATAACTTCGTGCTGCGCCCGGCGCTTTTCGCGGCCCTGGGCGCGCTGAGGCCGGGGTTGAAGTGATGGCATTCAGCGCCCTGATAACACTCGATAATTATTTGCCCTGTGGGCGAAACCCCTCAGCGGTCCGCCCGCTGGCGCGTCAGCTCCAGGCCGCGCAGATAGACCACCGCCTCGCCGGGGTTCGAGTTGGCGGTGACACCGATCTGAAGCCGGTCCACCCCGGCCCGATCCGGCGGCAGGTCCGGCAGGTTGCGGCCCCGGTTGCGCAGCACGGTGCGCCCGTCCAGCGTGACGATCGACAGGGTCGGATCCCCCTCAAGGCCCAGCCGCAGGGACCAGACAATCTCGACCCAGCGGCCGGGGGCAAGGCGCGGGGTGCGGTCGTAGGCCCAGGCGTGCCGCCCGCCGATCTTCTTGCGGTCGATCCGCAGCCGCCCGTCGCGCAGGTAAAGGCGCAGCCCCGGGTTGCCCCGCTGGCCGCAATGCTTGCACTCGATATCCATCAGGTGGACCGAGTTGCGCGGGGCTCCCTCGGGGATCATCACCTCGGCCCGCACGGCCAGATGGTCGCCCGGGCGCAGGGTGGCGAATGGCACGATCAGCGCGGCCTTGCCGACCCGGTCCTTGCCCGCGCGGCCTTTCGGCCCGGCGGCAAAACGATGAACCTCGCGCCCCCCGCCCAGCGGGTCGGGAACGCGCCGCACCTCGCCCGCCTGACGCTGCACACCCAGGTCGGGACGCTGGGAAAGGGTGCGGGCATCGCTGAAACGCTCATGCTCCAGCACCTGCGCCCGGCCGGGCACGCCGGCTGCCAGCAGCATCGCCACAGCCATCACGACAACGGCCGCCCTGCCCCGGGCCAGACGGCCACGGGCAGCGCCCCGCGACAATGCGGGCAACGCCATCGGGGGCCACGCCAACTGGGAAGGACATCTCATGAACCCATTGCTAGCTGAACTGGACAAGATCCTCCAAGTGGGAATGCTGCTGGTCTCGTCGATCCTGATCCGCCAGGCGGTGATGTTCTCGCGTCAGACCTGGATCCGATCCTACTCGCACACGCTGACGCTGATCCTCTTGCCGATTATCACCTATGCGCTGACCTCGATCATCTCGGGCAACATCGCGCTGTCGCTGGGGATGGTGGGCGCCCTGTCGATCGTGCGTTTCCGCAACCCGGTGAAATCGCCGCTGGAGCTGGTGGTCTATTTCCTGATGATCTCGACCGGCATCGCCGCCGCCGTCAGCCCGGCCTGGCTGGCGCTTCTGGTGGGCAGCGCGGTCGCGATCCTTGTGGGGACCGAGGTGCTGAACCGCTGGTCCTGGCGGTTCCGGGGGCGACCGCTTTACAACGTGTCCTTTACCGAAGGCAATTCCCTCAACACGCTCGAGGTCTATTCCGAGGCCGCCTTCGAGGAGCTGATGGGCCGCGCCGAGCTGGTCAGCTTCACCCGTGGGCAGGAGGGCAACATCTATCGCTTCGCAAGCGCCTCGCGTGAGGACCTGCTGGATCTGAGCCGCGAGATGGACGGCAATCCGCAGGTCAGCCGCGTGGCCTTCATGTCCGCCTGACCATGGCACGCGGGGCGTGGATCGCCGCACTCGCGCTCATGGGCGCCCTCGCGCTTCCCGGCGGGGCCGCGGCGAAGCAGGAGGGCTGCGATTTCCCGACCGCTGCCCATGCCGCCGAGCTGGCCGATATCGCCAGCCTGCGCCGCATCGTGATCGAGACCCGCAAGTACCGCAAATGGGTCGAGAACGGGTTTCGCATCGTCACCTCGCGGCGCGAGAACATCGCCCCGCGTTACAAGAAATCCTTCAAGGCCGACGTTCGGCTGGAATACGATTTCGGCAGCTGCACCTACGGCGCCCGGATCCGCCAGCACGGGGATTTGAAGGATCACGTCGCCTTTCGCCGGGGACGGCTTCTGCAAAGCCTGGATCTGAAGTTGAAAGAGGGCAACATCGCCAACGCCGTCCGCTTCAAGCTGTTCCTGGAGGAGACCCGCAGCGGCGCCGACGAGATCCTGGCGACCGAGCTGTTGCGCCGGTTGGGGATGCTGGCCCCCCGCACCCGCCGCATCGACGTGGTTCAGAACGGCGCCGCGCTGACGATGCTGCTTCAGGAGGTGCCCGCCAAAGAGATGCTGGAGCATAACGGCCGGCGGGAGGGGCCGGTTCTGGAGGGGGACGAGACGCTGATCTTCGACCTGCCGGGGGCCGAGCCCTTTGCCTTCGAGGACCTGGCGCTGGCGCGGCTGGTCAACGGCAAATGGGCCGCGAAGGGCGATGCCTCCCTCGGTATGTCGCTGGATGCGCTGGCGCGGCTCCAGCACAGCTATGCCCGTTACGGCAACGCCAAGGAGCTGGCCCCGCGAACCCTGTCCAGCGCCCTGCCCCCGCCGCCCGGCAGCGACGCGGCCGCGCGCGCGCTTTGGTGGGATTATGGGGCCATCATGCTGGCCATGCGCGCCAGCCACGGGCTGCGGCCCCACAATCGCAAGTTCTACTGGAACGCCCTCGCCCGGCGGTTCGAGCCGATCTATTACGACGGCGCCCCGGACCCCGCGCTTGCGCGCAACAAATACCTGCGTCCGGGCGACGCGCGGATGTGGCTGACCGGGATCGACGCGGGCGTCGTGGCCCGGCTTTCGGCCCGCCTGGCTGCACTGGACGCGGAGGAATTCGAGGTCCGGTTCCGGGCGCTCTGCGGGTCCGGATGCGCCTCTGGCCGGGCCGCGCGATTCCTGTCGCAGGTGTCGGACAATCTGGCGGCGCTGGGGGATGATCTGTTGCCCCCCACGGCGGCGGGCCGGGCGCCCGAGGACCTGGCCCTGCGCGAGGCCGCGCCCAACACGGCCTTCGCCCGACGGCTGGAACGGCGGCTTCCCGGTTCGGCCATAAAGGGGCGGGACGCGGTCGGCTGGTCGTCCGAGGCGGACCCGGTGCTGGCGCTGGCGCGTGCCACGGGGCTGGAGGGATCCGTAGCGACCGTGCTGCTGGAAGGCCCGCCCGAGGATCCGGCAGAGGGGCTGGTCGCCCTACCAGGTACCACCGCCCTGCTGCGCCATGCCCCCGGCGGGCGGGTAGATCTGCTTGAGGACGGGCGTCTCATCCGCCTGGTCCAGACCGCGCCCGATGATTGGTTCGTGATCTCGGGCGGCCGCCTGGGCCCGGTGCGGATCATCCTGGAGGGGCTCCCACCCGCCAAGGGCCAGCCTGAGGATCCGGCGGCCCAGCGGTTCAACAGCCTTGGCCTGACCGGCTGCCTGACGGTCTACGACACGGTGCTGGACGGCACCCGCATCGCGGCCACCGGCGGTGGCTGCGAGGATGCGATCAACCTCGTCTCGGTCAGCGGGTGGATGGACACGCTTGAAAGCAGTGGCGCCATGGCGGACGCCATCGACATGGATTTCAGTTCCCTGCGGGTCGAGCATCTGGCGATCAGCGACGCGGGCAACGATTGCCTGGATGTCAGCGCCGGGAATTACCGGCTGGGCGTGCTGGAGGCACGGGGTTGTGGCGACAAGGCCCTCTCGGTCGGCGAAGGCAGCCGCCTCGAGGCCGGGGCGCTGCGGGTCGAGAGGGCGGCGATCGGGGTTTCGTCCAAAGACGGCTCGACAGTGACCCTGCGCCAAGCAAGGGTCGGGTCCGCGCCGACCTGCCTGCAGGCCAACCGCAAGAAACAGGAATTCTTCGGCGGCCGCCTGGTGGTGGGGGACGTGCAATGCGGCGGCGGGCGGATCGCGGTGGATGCCGAGTCGGTGCTGGAAAGGATGTCGGGACAATGAGCTTCCGCCACGAAGAGAAGATCCCCCTGACCCCGTCCGAGGCGGTCGAGCTGGAAGAGCGGATGCGCACGCGGGGGATGGTCACGCTTTACCCCGAACGGCTGATCCGGAGCGTCTATTTCGAAACGCCCGACTGCCGCATGCTGGCCGATGGGGAGGAAGGGGTCCTGCCCCGGCGCAAGATCCGCATTCGCGATTACCCGGAGGGAGAGGCGGAGGACACGGCGGGCGGCGCCTTGGAAACCAAGATCTCGGCCGTCGAGGGCCGGTTCAAGTTGACCCGGAAACTGGACCAGGCCGAGGTGCGGCGGCTGATGCGCGACGGCATCTTCGACCAGGCCTACGGCGTGCTCGAACCCCGGCTCGAGGTGCGTTACCTGCGGCGGTATTTCAGTTTTCGGGGCATCCGGGTGACGTTCGACCGTCAGATCCGCTATGCCAAGGCCGAGGTGGGCGTACAGGCCGACCCGGGCCTGGCCGAGCCTTGGGAGGTCTGCGAGCTGAAAGCGCCGGTGGGTCTGTCGCCCGACCACCTGATGGACGCGATCGACATCCCCCGCCGGCGGTTTTCCAAGTTCGCCAACGGCATGTTGGCCGTCACCCGGGGGCGCCCGCTGGCCGATGCCAGCATGGCGCTGATGGCCGGCCGGGAATAGCGCCCCGCCCGTCCCGGCCTATTGCAGGCGCAGACCGCCGATCGTCGCGCGGATGCTTGTCCCGGTGTCGTCGCTGTCGGCCGAAACCGCGATCCCCAGCAGCTTGCCAGGCGCCTGCCCGAAGGCGCGCCGGTAATCGGCCACGAGATCCACGGCCTCGGCCGCCGCGCCGGTGCCGCTGTCACGAAGCACGATGGTCTTGCCTCGCTCGCCCATGTAGGGGCTGGCCAGGATGCGGCCCCGCCCGTGGGCCCCGCCGCGCACGTAGACCAGCGCGCGCGAGGATCCGTTGGCCAGAAGCCGGGTCAGCCCCGCCTTTTCCAGCCCGGCGGCCTCTGCCTCGGGGACGAAGACGAAATATAGCGCGAGATCCCGGTCGTCGCCGCCCTTGCGGGCAAGATCGGTGGGCGGGACCCCGTCGCTGACCGACCAGTTCCAGTTGGCCCGCATGGCGTCCCGTTCCCTGCCATCGAGGCGCCGGTAAAGGATCGACACCGAGCGGTCCGAGGAGACGCGCAGCCGCGCGCCCTCCTGCCGGTAGCTGTTGGCGCGCTTGAAAGGGAACCCCTGTTCTTTCCAGGCCCCATCGAAGAGGACGGGGCCAGCTTGGGCCATGCCCCCTGCCCCGGCGGTGATGCCCAGCGCGGTAGCGAGGATCAGGGCGGAACGATGCGCCATGTTGCGGGGTCGGATCGGGGGTGTCATGCGGACATCCTTCTGAGGGCGCGCAGGCTTGCGCGGGGAGGCGTCGTCACCCGCCAACCGCGCTGCGCGCCGGTGGGGCGGCCGTGGCGGGGGCCTCTCCGGCGGCGGCGGCAAGGTCGGCCAGGATCGGACAATCGGGGCGGTCGTCGCCGGCACAGGCGTCGATCAGGTGCGACAGGGTCGCGCGCATCTCGGCAAGCTCGGTCAGCTTCTGCTCGATCTTGCACAGGTGCTCCTCGGCCAAGGACTTTACGTCGGCGCTGGCGCGTCCCTTGTCGGCGTAAAGCTGCATAAGGGTGCGGCAATCCTCAATCGTGAAGCCGAGAGAACGGGCGCGCCCCAGAAAGCTGAGCCGGTGCAGGTCGCTTTGCCGGAAACGCCGGTAGCCATTGGCGTCGCGCTGGGGCTGCACAAGGTCGATCTCCTCGTAATAGCGGATCGTCTTGGCCGGCAGGCCGGAGAGGCGGGCGATTTCACCGATGTTCATGGGGCGGTCTCCTTCAATGGTCTTGGCCGGGGGCGCGAACCGCCCCCGGAATCGCGGCGGCCTACTCGGCCGCCACGGGATGCAGGGTTGTGTCGGTCTCGGGGCCCTCGTCCCCCTCGGCCAGGCGGGGGCTGACAAAGCGCAGGCGCAGGGCGTTGGACAGGACGAAGACGCTGGAAAGCGCCATCGCCCCGGCGGCCAGCACCGGCGACAACAGGATGCCGAAGGCAGGGTAAAGCACCCCCGCCGCCACCGGGATCAGCGCGACGTTGTAGCCGAAGGCCCAGAAAAGGTTCTGGCGGATGTTGCGCATGGTCCGGGTCGAGATGTCGAAGGCGTTCACCACACCGCGCAGGTCCCCCGACATCAGCACCACGTCGGCGCTTTCGATGGCAACGTCGGTGCCGGTGCCGATGGCGATGCCCACATCGGCGGTGGCCAGGGCGGGCGCGTCGTTGATGCCGTCGCCGACGAAGGCCAGGGTTCCACCCTCGGCCCGCAGGCTGTTGAGCGCCTCGACCTTACCCTCGGGCAGGACCTCGGCGACGACGTGGTCGATGCCAAGCTGGCCGGCGATTGCCCGGGCCGTGCCGGCGTTGTCGCCGGTGATCATCGCGACCTTCAGGCCCAGGTCGTGCAGCGCGTCGATGGCGGCGCGGCTGCCCGGCTTGATCGGGTCCGAGACCGCGACGACCGCCGCCGCCCGCCCGTCCACCGCGGCGTAAAGGGGGGTCTTGCCCGCCTCACCCAGGGCCTGGCCGCGAACCAGCAGCTCGCCAAGGTCGATCCCTTCGCGCGCCATCAGCCGGTCGGCCCCAACCAGCACCCGCTGGCCCCCGACGCGGGCCTCGACCCCGTATCCGGTGATCGAGGTGAACTCGGTCGTCTCGGGCAGGCTGCCGCCGCGCCGCTCGGCGGCGCGGACGATGGCCTGGGCGACGGGGTGCTCGGAATTCTGCTCGACCGCGGCGACAAGGCGCAGCAGGTCGTCCCGCTCGAACCCCGGGGCGACCTGGAAATCGGTCAGCTCGGGCCGGCCGAGGGTCAGCGTGCCGGTCTTGTCGACCGCGACCACGTCCACGTCCTGAAGGCTTTGCAGCGCGTCGCCGCGCCTGAACAGCACGCCCATCTCGGCGGCCCGCCCGGTGCCGACCATGATCGAGGTCGGCGTGGCAAGGCCCATGGCGCAGGGGCAGGCGATGATCAGCACGGCCACGCCCGCGACCAGCGCATAGGTCACCGCCGGATCGGGCCCGAAGAAGAACCAGACCACCACTGTCAGCAGGGCAAGGGTCATCACCGCAGGCACGAACCACATGGTGATGCGGTCCACCAGTCCCTGGATCGGAAGCTTGGCGCCCTGGGCCTCCTCGACCATGCGGATGATCTGGGCCAGCATGGTGTCGGCGCCGACCTTGGTGGCGCGGAAGGTGAAGCTGCCGGTGCCGTTGACGGTGCCGCCCACGACCGGAGCGCCCGTGGCCTTGAGGACGGGCACAGGCTCGCCCGTGATCATGCTTTCGTCGACATAGCTCTCGCCGCCCGTGACCTCGCCGTCGACGGCGATCCGCTCGCCGGGGCGCACCCGCAGCAGGTCGCCGGTGACGATTTGGTCGATGGGCATCTCGACGAAGGCGCCGTCCCGCTCGACCGTGGCGCTTTGGGGGCGCAGGCCCACAAGCTTGCGGATCGCCTGCCCGGTCTGCCCCTTGGCCCGGGCCTCAAGGAACCGGCCCAGCAGGATCAGCACGACGATCACCGCCGCCGCCTCGTAATAGACCGCGCGGGTCAAGGCCGGCAGCAGCCCCGGCAGGAACGTCGCCACGACCGAGTAGCCGTAGGCAGCCGAGGTGCCCAGCGCAACAAGGCTGTTCATGTCGGGCGCACCGCGCAGAAGTGCGGGATAGCCCTTGGTGTAGAATTGCTGCCCCGGCCAGGCCAGGACGATGGTGGTCAGAACGAACTGGATCAGCCAGCTTGCCTGCTGGCCGATTGTCTCGCTCACCGCCATGTGGAAGGCGGGGACCAGGTGGCCGCCCATCTCGAGGATGAAGACCGGCAGGGTCAGGATGGCGGCGATCAGGGTCAGTCGGCCCTGGCGGCGCATTTCCTCGGCCTTGCGGTCGCCCGCTTCCTGGGCGGCCTCGCCCATGGGGGCGCCGGTATCGCGCAGGGTTCCAGGGTAGCCCGCAGCGGTTGCCACGGCAGCCAGATCCTGCGGGGTTGTGGCGCCCTGGACGTAGGTGACCGTGGCGGATTCCGAGGCAAGGTTCACACGCGCCTCGACCACGCCGGGGGCGGCTGCAAGCGCCCGCTCCACCCGGCCCACGCAGGAGGCGCAGGACATGTTGGCCACGTCGAACGTGACGCTGGCGGTGCGCGCCGGATAGCCGGTGGTTTCCAGCGTCTCGATGATCTGCTCGGCGGTGGCGGGGGCTGAATATTCAACGCTGACGGCCTCTGCGGCAATGTTTGCCTGGGCCGAACTTACCCCCGGCAGGGCGGCAAGCGCCCGCTCGACCCGCCCAACGCAGGAGGCGCAGGACATGCCGTCGATTGGCAGTTTGACTTTGATGGGATCGGACATGGGGGGCCCCGCGGATTGGTGTGGCTGTTCCGACTCTAGGTATTCCAGTTACTGGAAGGTCAAGGGCGAGAAGCGCCGGTCACGCATGCGTGACCATCTTCGGGACGCGGGGAACACGGCGTCGCAGGGGGAGTGCGGGGGCGCCGGTTGGTCAAACCGGCGCCCCTGCGGATCATGAAAGGTCAGGGATCAATCGACGACCGTCGCCTCGGGCGCGGGATCTGCGGCCCCCGACATGGCCGTATCAACGGCCTCGGCCTCCAGCAGGTAGGTGGCCATCGCGGTCAGATCCTCTTGGCGCAGGAAGGAGGTGCCGTTCTGCACCACCTCGGCCATCGACCCGCCGAAGGCGTCCCCCTCGGGCGTCAGGCCGGTCTGAAGCGCATAGGCCAGGTTGGAGACGGTCCAGCCCCGTTCGCGCAGGTCGCGGGCCCGGATCGAGGGCGACTTGCGCCCGCCGGGCAGCGAGTCGCTGCCCTCGAACCGCGCCTCGGAGACCCGCGCGCCGGCAAAGTTGCGCCCGGTGTGGCAGGCCCCGCAATGGGCGGCCCCGTTCACCAGCTCCTTGCCGCGGTTCCACAGCTCGGACCGCCCCGGGTCGGGATCGGTCAGCGGCCGTTCCAGGAAGGAGGCGCGCCACAGCTTCAGACCCCAACGCTGATCGAAGGGAAAGGAAACCTCATGCTCGGGCGTCTCCTCGGCCACGGGGGGAACCGTGGTGAAGGCGGCGTAAAGGTCGGCGATGTCCTGGTCCGTGAAGTTGGCGTAGAACGGATAGGTGAAGGTCGGGTAGTAGGGTTCCCCCTCGGGGGAGACGCCCTGGCGGATCGCCTTGGCGAAATCCTCCCGGCTCCAGTCGCCGATGCCGTGGACCTTGTCGCTGGTCAGGTTGGGTGGATAGAATACCCCGAAATCGGTCTTCAGCGGCGCGCCGCCGGCAAGCGGGGCGCCCCCTTTCTCGAAGTCGGTATGGCAGGCGATGCAGCCGCTGGCGCGCGCCAGGTAGGCGCCACGCTCGACATTGCCCTCGGGCGGGATCGGGTCAGGCGTCCGCCCCACCGGCCAGACGACAAGGGCGGCCACGGCCGCCCCCCCCGTCAGCGCGGCGGCGGCGGCAAGGCCGACAGCTTTGCGCAGCATGTCAGCGTGCCTCAAGCCGGTATTGACCGTGACAGGCGGCACAGGTCTTGCTGACCTCGGTGAAGACCTGGTTGACGGGCATCGCCGCCAGTTCCTCAAGCGCGGGGACCGGGGTGTTGCCCATCATGGCCGCACCGCCCCCCATCATCGCAGAGCCCGAGCCGCCCATCGGGGACGTGCCGCCCATCATGCCGGACGCACCGGCATTGCCCGCGGGGGCCGCACCCATCATCGAGCCTGCCGAGGCGCCGCCCATCATGGCGCCGGCGCCGTGACCCGCACCCTTGGCCGGGGGATTGTCCGCCGCCTTCTCAAGCCCGTCGGCATAGGCTGCCAGACGATCGGCCAGGCGCGCGAAATCCTCGGGCCGTTCCCAGATCGCGGGGCTGGCCTCGGAAGGTTTGCCGGTGGTGCCGTCGGGGAACAGGCGGGTCAGCCCCTCGTCGCCCGAATGCTGGCGAAGGGTCCGGGCCCCTTCGCGGACCTGCTCTGCGTCGTATTTCGCCTCGCCGCGCATCATCGGGGCCAGGGTCTTCATCACCTTGCCCATGGCGCCCATGGCTTCCATGCGTTCCTTGACGATGCCGGTGGCGCCGTTGTGGGCGCCTGCGGCCGTCGCGATTGCCAGGGTTGCCGCAGCGGCGGCCCAGAGGTTCTTCGTTTTCATCGTGGATATCCTTGTCAGTCGTGCCTGTACCGGGGGCGGTTCGCGCAACCCCGGGCGTCTTGGTATTTCGGATCAGGCCCGATTTCGCGGAGGCGGCGGATCTGACAGGAGCAAGGTGCCGGCACGGGCCGGCAGCATCTGGGGCAGCGTCGGATCGGGCCGCCCGTAGAGGAAGGCGCCCAGCGGCTGGTGATGCACCACCGCTTGGGTGAAGCAATCCAGCCCGGGGTGGCAGTGCCCTGCCTCCGGGGTCACGTCTAAGGACGCGAATTGTTCGTCGGAATTGCGGGCGTTATGGGGCTCGGGATGGGCGTGGGCGCGATGATCCTCGGCAAGTCCGGGCGCGATGACGGCCGGCGCATGCGGCTCGGCCTCCGCGTGGGCGTCGCCGGACACGGGTGCCAGGGCGAACACGGCCAGTGCCATGCTCAGCAGCATCCTGAACATCAGCCGCAGGGCGGCGGTCCCGTATCGGTGCGCGCTTGCCATCAATCGATGCCGTTGGCCCTTTGCAGTTCACGAACGTAGGTCGCGATGTAGCGCGCATCGGCCTGGGTGACACCCTTTACCGGAGGCATGTTGCCAAAGTTCCAATGATGAGAGGTCACGCCATTCATCGCCGCGGCGACAAAGCTGCCGTCGCCGTGGTGGCTGGGCTCGTAGATCTTGTGGACCAGCGGGGGGGCCACGCCGTTCTGGCCGGCGGCATTGTCGTTATGGCACTCGGCGCATTTGGCATCGAAGGCGCGCTTGCCGATCTGGGCATCGGCCGACAGCTCGGCCGGCAGGGCCACGTTGACGATGGGCGCGCCCTGCGAGATGCCGGCCGTGTCGGGCGGCGCCATCGAATGGCCCGCCGTCTGGGTGACGGGCGCAGGGGTCAGCAGGTAGGCGAAAATTCCGCCCAGCGCGAGCGCGCCAAGCGCGATCCAGATCGTCTTGTTCATGTATGATGCCTGTATCAGCGTTGTGTTGGGTAAGTTGGGCCCTTTGCGGGCGTTTGACAACCGCGGCGCCGGGGCGGGCCACGCGTGCCCAGGCCCCGTCTGCCGCCGACGGGTCAGATCAGCTTGACCTGGGTTCCGACCTTGGCCAGCGCGAAAAGCTCGGCGATCTGGCGGTTGTAAAGACCGATGCACCCGTTCGAGGAGCGACGGCCGATCTTGCGCGTGTCGTTGGTCCCGTGGATCCGGTAATACTGCCAGCTGAGATAGAGGGCATGGGTGCCCAGCGGGTTGTCGGGGCCGGGGCCGACGAAATCGGGCCACTCGGGATTGCGCTCCTTCATCGAGGGCGTGGGCGCCCAGGAGGGCCCCTCGACCTTGCGGATCACCTTGGTATAGCCGCGCCGGGTCAGATCGTCGGTCATCGGGACCGAGGTCGGGTAGACCTTGTAGACGCTGCCGTCCTCGGACCAGTACTGCAACATGCGTGAGGTGGTGTCCGACAGGATGATGCCGTTTGCGCGGCTGTCGAAATGATCCTGCCACGCCTCGACCCTGAAGGACGACACATTGCGCTTGGCGGCAGGGGCCGCGAGTTCCGCCGGGGATTGCGTGCCGATCTCTGCCGCCGTCTGGGCCCGCAACAGCGGGGCCTGCGCCGCGAGAAGCCCGCCGGCGGCACCGGCACGCAGCAGGGCACGCCTGCCGAACTTCGTCGATCTGTTCGAATCGCTCATGTCTGACCTCGTGGGATCTGGATCACATGGTTTATGGGGACCCTCCGGGGCGGGAGGGTCAAACCGCCCGGACTCACAAAGCGGTGAGCGTGGCCGATAGGCGACGGGTTTCGGCCATTGCTTGCCGAAATCGCCCAAATCCGACCCCGCCGGCGGGCGGGCGGCCCCCTGCCCGGCCCTTTCACAACCCTGACATGTTGCCTCCGCGCGGGGAGTGGCGGGCCGAAGAACGGAAATTTTCCCCGTGAATCCGCCCGGGTGGCCTCGGCAAAATGAAAATCAGCCGTCTGCTCCCCCACCTTGCCGTGGCGGTTCGATCACAAATCGTCGCGGGCGGAAACTTGCTGGAACCGGGCGCCGCCCTTGCGCCTTGTCTTGACAAATGCCTGTCCGGGCACCGCCGAGCAGACACGGGGTCAACACCGCGACTGCTCGGCGGACCGGGCCGGAGCGGAGCCGCCCCGGCGGCCTCCGCGCCACTCAAACGATGGAGCAGTTGATGATTACCAAACGCCAGTTTCTCGCAGGCCTCGCGGCCGTCCCCTTTTCGGCCGGTGTCGCCCGCGCCCACAAGTCCAAGCCCTTCGTCCTGGAAGACCGTTTCAAGCCCCAGATCGTGCGCGTGAAGGCCGATTACGCCCCCGGCGACATCCTTGTCGTCCCGCAGGAGCATTTCCTTTACCTCGTGACCGAGCCGGGCAAGGCGATCCGCTACGGCGTCGGCGTCGGCAAGGCGGGGCTGGAGTTCAAGGGCTCGGCCGTGATCGAGCGCAAGGCCGAGTGGCCCAGCTGGCGCCCCACCGACGCCATGATCGAACGGGACCCCGACCAGTATGCCCAGTTCGCGGACGGCGTGCCCGGTGGCCCGACCAACCCGCTGGGGTCGCGCGCGCTCTACCTCTACCAGAATGGCATCGACACCTATTACCGCATCCACGGCACCACCCAGCCCAGCTCGATCGGGCGGTCGGTATCGAACGGCTGCATCCGGATGCTGAATTCCCACGTGCAGGACCTTTATGAGCGCGTGCCGCTGGGCACCCGCGTCCACGTCTTCTGATCGCGGGGCGCCACGCCCGAGCCAAGGACACGACTTACGCCCCCGCAGATTGCCTGCGGGGGCGTTCTGGTTTCGGGCAGCTGGTTAACGGGTCACTCTATATAGGTTGAGATCTCGATCAGATTTCGATCCGGATCACGGATGTAGACCGAGGTGATCGGCCCCGTGGCCCCCGTGCGTGCCACCGGCCCCTCCTCGATCTCGACGCGCAGACGTTCCAGGTGGGACACGACCTCGGCGATCGGCGTCGAGGTGACGAGACATAGATCGGCGGATCCAGCGGTCGGGCGCGCGGCCTTCGGCTCGAACTCCTGCCCCAGTTGATGAAGGTTGAATTTCTGGGAGCCGAAGGTCAGCGCCTTGCGCCCCGCGCCGAAGGTCGTCACCCCGAAGCCGAGCACCTCGGAGTAGAAGGCACAGGTCCGCCCGATATCGGCGACGGTAAGCACAAGATGGTCGAGACGGTCGATCGAGATCATGCGGCTTCCCCCATTTCCGGGCCAACGGATACCCGGCTGCGATAGCGCGCCCGCAACGGGGCGGCAATGGGCCCGCGTTGGATCCGCGATGGCCGGGCGGCGCGACGCGCCGGGGTCCTGAAACATCTTCTCGCCCCGCTTTGATTGCCTGTGTAGTGACAGGGCCGCGAAGACGTGCTTGACCAGAGGGAACGACGATCCGGCACCGCCGGCAAGGACCATCTGGAGGCTTTACATGACGATCAGGATCACGCGACCGGCAAGCGGGACAGCCAGGGCAGCAGCGGCGGCGATGGCCTTCGCGGTCGCGCTGGCGGGGATGGCCCTGCCCGGGCGCGTGGATGCAGCCACCTCCGAGACCCACAGCAGCGTCCCCGCCGAAGTGCATCTGATTACTGCGGAAAATGGCGTCGCACCGGGCCGCGAGACGGTTTCCGCCGGGCTTGATGTGCAGCTCAAGGACGGCTGGAAAACCTATTGGCGCTCTCCCGGCGAGGTGGGGATCGCCCCCTCCATCGACTGGGAAGGGTCCGAGAACGTCGAGGGGGTCGAGTTCCTGTGGCCCGCCCCCGACCGCTTTCGCGCCTTCGGGATCGAGAATTTCGGCTACAAGCACGAGGTCGTCTTTCCCCTCAGCGTGACGCTGAAGGAACCGGGCGAGCCGGTGCGGCTGAATGCCTCGGTCAACATGCTGGTCTGTTCCGACGTCTGCGTGCCCGAGAACTTCACCCTGTCGCTGGTCCTGCCCGCGGGCTCGGGCATCGACACCGACGCTGCCGCCCGCATCGCCACCTTCGCGCGCACCGTGCCGGCCGAGGGCGAAGGCACAGGCATCAAGGTCGAGGGTGCCCATGTCGACAATGACGCCAAGACCCTGACTGCCAGCCTGCGCTCCGACACGCCTTTTACCAACCCCGATGTCTTCCCCGAGATGGGGGATCTTGCCTCCTTCGGCACGCCTGACATTCGTCTGGATGACGAGGGGCGCAGCCTCTGGGTCCAGTTCCCGGTTCTTTCCTCCTCCGACGAGCAAAAACCGCTGCAACTGACCGTGGTCGACGGAGAGCGCGCGGCGACCCTGGAGGCGGGCCTTTCGGATGCCCCCCTCGCCCCGCCCTACGAGCAGAAGCAGGCCGCAGTCGGCCTGGGGGAGCTGGCCTGGATCGCGCTGATCGCGCTGATCGGCGGCCTGATCCTCAACGTCATGCCCTGCGTGCTGCCGGTGCTGTCGATCAAGCTCAGCTCGGCTGTGAAGGGCCAGGGGCAAAGCCTATCGCGCATCCGTGGCGGGTTCCTGATGTCGGCCCTGGGCGTGCTGGCCTTCATGTGGGTGCTGGCCACGGCGACGCTGATCGCGCGCTCGGTCGGCCTGTCGGTGGGCTGGGGCCTTCAATTCCAGAACCCGCTGTTCCTGACCGTGATGATCGTGGTGCTGGTGCTGTTCGCCGCCAACCTCTTTGGCGTGTTCGAGATCAACCTGCCCTCTTCGTGGCAGACGCGCATGGCGCGGGCCGATGGTGAGCCGGGCTATGCCGGGGATTTTGCGACGGGGGCCTTCGCAGCCGTGCTGGCGACCCCCTGCTCGGCCCCCTTCCTGGGAACGGCCGTGGCCTTTGCCCTGTCGGGGCGGCCGATGGACATCTTCGTCATCTTCACGGCGCTGGGGGTGGGCCTGGCCCTGCCCTATTTTGCCGTGGCGGCAAAACCGGGGCTGGTGCGCCGCCTGCCCAAGCCGGGCAAGTGGATGCTGCTGGTCAAGGTGGCTCTGGGCGGATTGCTGGCGCTGACGGCGACCTGGCTCTTCTGGGTGCTGGCCGGTGTTGCCGGGCAGCGGGCCGCGATGATCGTGGGCCTGCTTCTTCTGGCGGCGGTGGGTCTGTTGATGATCCGCAAGCTGGGCGCGCTGCGCTGGGGGGCGGTGACGGTGCTGGCGCTGGGTGCGCTGGCGGTGCCGATGGTGATGCAACCGGGCGCCGCCCTCGACGCGCCCGCCGAAAAGACCCAGTGGGTGGCCTTCGACCGGGGCGACATCGCCCGCCGCGTCTCCTCCGGCGAGGTGGTGTTTGTCGACGTGACCGCCGACTGGTGCCTGACCTGCAAGGCCAACAAGGCCCTGGTGATCGAGCGTAATCCGGTCGCCGAGGCCCTGGCCTCGGACGGGGTAACCCCGATGCAGGCCGACTGGACCCGGCCCGACCCCTCGATCTCGCGCTACCTGGAAAGCTTTGGCCGCTTCGGCATCCCCTTCAACGCCGTCTACGGCCCCGGCGCCCCCGAGGGCGTGGTCCTGCCCGAGCTGTTGTCGGCAGATGCCGTCCTCGAGGCGATCGAGAAGGCCGCGCGCAGCAAGGTCGCCACGAACTAGGCCCCCGGGCGCGCCGGGATCGCGGGCGACGGGATGAAAGAAGGGCGGCGCCAACCGGCGCCGCCCTTTCTCGTTCGCAACGAACGCTCCCGCAATCAGGAGACGGTCATCTGCCCCATCATGCCGTTATCCTCGTGTTCGAGGATGTGACAATGGAACATGAAGGGTGTCTGACGGTCAGCCGGACGGTTGAAAGGCACCAGGATCTCGGCCCGTTCGCGCACCAGAACCACGTCCTTCAGGCCGGTTGTGGCGAAATCCATCGCTCTGCCGTCGACGTTCAGCACCTTGAACGAGGTGCCGTGAACGTGGAACGGGTGCGCCATGCCGTCGGTCACCACCTCCCACAGCTCGGTCGTGCCCAGCTTGGCCGCAACGTCGATCCGGCCCATGTCGTAGGGCTTGCCGTTGATCGAGAACGGGCCGGGGCTGTCGCCGCCGCGCCCGCCCATCATGCCCCCCATCATGCCGCCGCCCCCCCTCATGCCGTGCATCATCTCAAGGCTGATGCGGCGGCGGGCGACCGGCTCGGCCATCTCTCCGTTCGGAGCGCCGGGCAGGGTCGCCGGCAGGCTGGTGCGGGCGGCGCGGCGGGCGGGATCGACCTCGAAGCTCATGATCTCGAAGCCGTCGGCGCCGCGGATGTTGTCGGGGCTGCTGCCGCCGCCCATGATCCGGGACATCATGCCCCCCATCATTCCCATCATCGCGTTGTTGTCATCCGCCGACAGCAGACGCGTGCCGCCGGTCGAGAAATCGACCACGATCTCGGCCCGTTCGCCGGGTGCAAGGGTCAGCCGTTCCATCGCGACCGGAGCCTGAAGCAGCCCCCCGTCGCTGGCGACCTGGTGGAACCCGCGCCCGTCCTCGAAGAAAAAATGGTAGATCCGCGCGTTCGAGCCGTTCAGAAGCCGCAGGCGCACAAGCCCGCCGGGCACGCTGGCCACCGGGCGCAGGGCACCGTTGACCAGGATCGCATCGCCCTTCATCCCGTTCATCATCATCATGCCGCCGGAGGAATAGCGCAGGTGCCCCTCGGGGCTGAAATTGCGGTCCTGCACCGCCAGCGGCAGGTCATCGACCCCCAACTCGTCGGGCAGGCCCGGGTCGGGCGCCTCGGGATCCTCGATCAGGAAGAAGCCGGCCAGGCCCTGATAGACCTGCTCCGCCGTCAGCCCGTGGGTATGGCTGTGATACCAGTAGGTGCCGGCGGGCTGATCGATTTCCAGCTCGCGGGTCAGCCCGGCACCGGGGGCGACGGCCATCTGGGGACCGCCGTCCATGCTGCCGGGGATATGCAGCCCGTGCCAATGGGTGGCAACCGGCGCATCAAGGCGGTTGGCAAGCGAGACGCGGGCGGTACCGCCGCGACGGGCCCGCAGGATCGGGCCAAGGTAGTTCTGGCCGTATCCCAGGGTCGTGGCGGCGCTGGCGCCCTCGTAGAAGGCATGAGAGCCCGCGCGCGTCTCAAGCGTGGCGCCCGCCCCCTGGTCGAGGTCCAGCACCGGCGGCAGCGGCAGCGGCTGTCCCCCGGTCGGGGCCGCAATGGCCCGCCCGATGATCGAGGGCGCGAAGGCCAGGCCCGCGGCGGCGACAAGGCCGGCACCGGCGGTCAGTTCGAGGAATGCGCGACGTCTCATGGCAGTCTCCCATTTGCGGGGCGCCTCTGCGAGACGCCCGCAGGTCTTCGATTTCAGGTCGGCTCGGGGTTGCGGCGGGAGCCGAATGTCTCGGCCTGCTCATCCTCGGCCGGGGGGGCGACGGGCACCGAGGGGCCGCGCAGGCGCGGCTCCCCCCGGGCAAGTTCGCGGATGGCGTCATGCTGGCTGAGGAAGACCTTGCCCGTCAGCTCCTCCAGCAGGTGGCTGCGTTTCAGCCGGTCCATCACGGGGCCCTTCACCTCGGACAGGTGGAAGCGCACGTCGCTGGCGGCCAGGCGGGTGTTGATCGCCTCGAGCGATTCAAGCGCGCTCAGGTCGATCTCGTTCACCGCCGGGCACATGAGCACGACGTCCGTCAGTTCGGTGCGATGGGCAACCATGTCGTAAAGCTGATCCTCGAGGTAGCGGGCGTTCGGGAAATATAGGCTTTCGTCCACGCGCAGGGTCAGCACGTTGTCGTGTACAAGCACGTCGTGGCGGCGGATGTTCCGGAAATGCCGGGTGCCCGGCACCTCACCCACCACGGCCATGTGCGGATGGGACGTGCGGTAAAGGTGGTTGAGCAGCGACAGAAGCACGCCCGACATGACACCGATCTCGACCCCGAAGATAAGGGTGGCCAGGATGGTGATCGCGACGGCGGTGAAATCGGCCCGCGAATAGGTCCAGGCCCGGCGCAGGATCGAGAAATCGACCAGGCTCAGGACCGCGACGATGATGGTCGCCGCCAGGGTCGCCTTGGGAAGGTAGTAGACCAGCGGCGTCAGCAGCAGGGCCGCCAGCGCAAGGCCGACGGCGGTATAGGCGCCGGCGGCGGGCGTCTCGGCCCCCGCGTCATAGTTCACGACCGAGCGCGAGAATCCGCCGGTGACGGGAAAGCCACCCGTGAAGGCCGCGCCGATGTTGGCCGCGCCCAGGCCGATAAGCTCCTGGTCGGGGTCGATGCGCTGGCGCTTCTTGGCCGCCAGGGTCTGCGCCACCGAGATCGACTCGACAAAGCCGATGATCGAGATCAGCGCCGCGGGCAGCAGAAGCTGGCTCAGCAAGGCAGGATCGAAGGACGGCATGGTCAGCGGCGGCAGGCTTTGCGGCACCTCGCCCACGATGGCCACGCCCCGGGATTGCAGGTCCAGCCCCCAGGTCGCCAGCGTGGTCGCGGCGATCGCGGCGACGGGGCCGGTCTTGGCCAGGATGTCGGCCATGCGAGGGCCGAGGCCGGCGCGGCGCAGCATCGGCTTCAGACCGCCCCGCACCCAGTAGAGAAAGGCGATGGTCGAGACCCCGATCAGCAGGGTCGGGATGTTGGTGGCGCCCAGCTGGGCAAAGATGCTTCCCAGCAGCTCCAGCAGGTTGTGCCCCTCGGCCTTGATGCCAAGCACGTGTTTCAGCTGGCTGGCCGCGATCAGCAGCCCCGAGGCGGTGATGAAACCCGCGACCACCGGGTGCGACAGGAAATTGGCCAGAAAGCCCAGCCGGAACAGCCCCGTCACAAGCAGCATCGCCCCCGACAGGAACGCCAGCGTCAGCGCGGCCACGGCATAGCCCGCGGTCCCCGAGGCCGCGATGTCCCCGATTGCCGCCGCGGTCATCAGCGAGACGACCGCCACCGGGCCCACGGCCAGCGCCCGGCTGGTGCCGAAGATGGTGTAGAGCACAATGGGCGCGATCGAGGCGTAGATCCCGACCTCGGGCGGCAGCCCGGCCAGCAATGCATAGGCCAGCGATTGCGGGATCAGCATGATCGTCACGATCACCGCCGCCAGCAGGTCGCCGGTCAGGTTGTCACGGTCGTAGTGGCGGCCCCAGTCGAAGACCGGCATGTAGCTTCGCAGGGTGCGCGCCAGTTCTCGGGGCAGTTCCTTGGGGCTCATGGGAAAGGTTTCTCCTTAAGAACATAGCCGTCGACTGGTCGGATCCAGGCGGCGGTCCGAAGGACGGACCTTGCACCGGCGGGGGCGCCGGGCCGAAGGTCGGGGAAATGCCGGACAGGGTGCCAGGCGGGACAAGTGCCGGGGGCCCAGGGGCCGGCGGCGATGGGCCGGGGCGCGGCGGGGGCATGGCGTCTTCGCGCCGCGCCCCCGCCCGGGGTTGTCGTGGTCCGGGCGGGACCCACCAGAGCCGCTCAGAGGGTCTGGGCGGCCTGCGCCAGGGCGTTCGAACGCGCGCCCGAGCGGCAGTAGGCCAGGACCGGCTGCGGCAGCTCGGCCAGCGCGCGGGCGAAACGCTCGGGCAGGTCAGGCTCGGACCGGTCGTGGTGCACCGGGATGTAGCGGGCCTCGATCCCCTGCTCGCGGGCGGCCTGCTCGATCTCGGCGAAGGTGGGCTGTCCGGCTTCTTCACCGTCGGGACGGTTGCAGATGATCGCGCGGATGCCTTCGGCCTTCAGCTCGGGCAGCTGCTCTGGGCGGATCTGGGGGGCGACGTAAAGCTTCTGCCCCTCGCCGGCGTTATCCTGTTGCGTCTGGGTCATCGACTTACTCCTTGGGTATCCTGCGTTGTCTCAAAGCCCGTTCAGGGGCACTTTCAGCATCGGTTTGCCGTCCTTGTCGGTCGGCAGCTCGCCGGCGCGCATGTTCACCTGAAGCGAGGGAATGATCAGGCGCGGCATGGCCAGGGTGGCGTCGCGTTCGGTCCGCATGGCGATGAACTGTTCGCGGGTGGCCCCTGCCCCAACGTGGATGTTGTTGGCGCGTTCCTCGCCGATGGTGGTTTCCCAGGCGATGTCACGCCCGTTCGGTCCATAATCGTGGCACATGAAGAGCCGCATCTCGTCCGGCAGGCTGAGCAGCTTCTGGATCGAGTCGTAGAGAACGCCCGCATCACCGCCGGGGAAGTCCGCCCGGGCCGAACCGCCGTCAGGCATGAAGAGCGTATCGCCCACGAAGGCCGCGTCGCCGATCACATGCACCATGCAGGCCGGGGTGTGGCCGGGGGTGAACATGGCAAAAGCCTCAAGCCCGCCGATCCGGTAGGTGTCGCCATCCTTGAACAGGGCGTCGAACTGGCTGCCGTCGCGCTGGAACTCGGTCCCCTCGTTGAAGACCTTTCCGAAAGTTTCCTGCACGACCATGATCTTCTCGCCGATGCCGATCTTGCCACCCAGCTTTTCCTGGATGTAGGGCGCGGCCGAGAGGTGGTCGGCGTGGACGTGGGTCTCGATGATCCATTCCAGCGTCAGGTTGTTGTCGCGAATGTGCTCGATCATGCGGTCGGCGTGATCGTAGGTGATGCGCCCGGCGGCATAGTCGATGTCCATGACGCTGTCGATCACCGCGCAGGAGGCGCTGTCGGGATCCTTGACGACATAGCTGATCGTGTTCGTCTGCTCGTCAAAGAACGGTGTGACTTCGGGCTTTTGCGCAAGGTTCACGGGATAGTTCATCGTCTCAACTCCTTCGTGCCGGGGGAAAACCCCGTCTTCGGGCCCCCAACCGGCGGTGCCGGACAGGGGTTCCCATCGTCGCACCCGGGCGGTCGGCGGGTATCTCCCGATTGACCTTATGCCCGGCTTGCCTAAATTGTATCAACCGCGTGCGGTCCGCGCAGAGTTATTTCTTGCGGCCTGCAACCGCGACGCCGCCTCCGGGTCGTTCCCGCCGAATCCATTTGGCGGACACCCATTGAACGGCGCTGATTGGAAGATATATGCGCCATGACGAATATTCAATAAGGCGAATACATGAAAGACGATGCAGACCCCCTCGCGGAACATGTCGTCGAGGCCGCTGGCCTCATGGAGATGCTGGCGTCGCCCTCGCGGCTGAAGATCCTGTGCTGCCTGACCGACGGTGAATCCAGCGTCGGTGAGCTGAGCGGCAAGTGCCGCATGGCACAGCCAGCCATGTCCCAGCAACTGCGCCGCCTGCGCGAGGCGGGGCTTGTCACCTCGCGCCGCGAGGCACAGACGATTTACTATTCCCTGTCGGGCCGGGAAGCGAAGGCTGTCCTGGGCCTGCTGCACGACCTGTACTGCAGCCGCCAGTAATCTCTGGCCGTGATGGGTGGCCGTTGATCAAGCGGGTATAACCGCGTGGACCGAAGCCTGCTTTCGCCCATTGCTCTGCCCCCTGCCCCGCAAGCCCCCTGACGGGGCGCGAACGCCTAGGCTGCGGGCGGGGGCGCGGTGGTGGCGCGCAGGACCAATTCGACATCGAACTTGCTGCGCAGCACCTCGTCGGGCCGGTCGCCCGCGATGGTCGCAACCAGGTGACTACCGGCAAGCCCGCCGATCCGCATGGCGGGAATGCGCATGGTGGTCAGCGCCGGCTCCATCTCGGCCGAGCCTGGAAAGTCGCCGATCCCGATGATCGAGATGTCTTGCGGGATCCGCAGGCCCAGCCGGTTCGCCGCGTGGATGGCGCCGTGGGCGATGATGTCGTTGGCGCACAGGATCGCCGTCGGCCTTGGCGAGATCGCAAGCAGGTCCATGCAGGCCTGCTTGGCATGGCCCACGCTATAGGGCGCCTCGGTGCACCAGCCCTTGGGCACCGTAACCCCTGCCGCGTCCAACGCGCCCTGGGCGCCGCGCAGGCGGGCGCGGGCGCGGTCATTTTCACCGATCTGGGGAAAGATCATCCCGATCTTGCGATGCCCCAGCTCGATCAGATGGTTGGCGGTCTGCCAGCCGGCATCGAAATTCTCGGCCCCGATGCACGAGATTCGCGAATCCTCCTCGTAGTTCCAGATCGCGATCGCGGGGATCTCCTGCTGCTCCAGAAGCTGGTAGGTCTCGTCCAAGTGATCCAGGCCGATGATGCCGATCCCGTCCACCCGATGTTCCAGCAGCTTGCGCAGAATCTCGTATTCCTTGCGCAGGTCGAACCCGTGGGTGGAGATCAGGATAGTAAACCCCTCCTCCTCGACGATGTCCGAGAAGGATTGGATCAGTTCGGAGAAGATGGCGTTGTTCACGCTGGGCACGATCAGGCCGATGGTGCCACTGCGCTTTCCGTGCATCGTCTGGGCCGCGCGGTTGCGGATGTAGCCCAGGTCGCGGACCGCCGCGGCGATCGCCTTACGAGTCGCCGGGCGCACCAGCTCGGGGTGGTTGAAGGACCGTGACACGGTCGACGGCGAAACGCCCGCCGCCTTCGCCACGGAAATGATGTCAACCTTAGTACTTTGTTTCCGCATGGCTTTCCCGCTGCGACAAAGGCGACAATGAAAACCTTTGCAAAACTATTTTCATTCCGTAGCCTCTGGCCAAGTCCAAGTCAAGGAGAGCGCCCGGCGCTCAGGGAGGAACGCCTTGGAGTTCATCTATTATTTCGGCGACGTCTTCGCGCCGATGTCTTTCATGCTGTTGCTGATCGGGACGGTCGGGGGGCTTATCCTTGGCGCGACCCCGGGTCTGTCGCCAACAATGGCGGTGGCGCTCCTGATCCCTTTCACGTTCCAGCTTGAGGCCGCGCAGGGTCTGATCCTGCTTGGGGCGGCCTATACCTCGACCGTGGCCGGCGGCGCGGTCAGTGCGATCCTGCTCAAGATCCCCGGCGCCCCCGCCAACATCGCCACCACCCTCGACGGCCACGAGATGGCCCGCCGTGGCAAGGGCGCGCGCGCCCTGCAACTGTCGTTCCTGGCCTCGGCCGTGGGAGGGGTGATCGGCGTGCTGCTGCTGATCTTCCTGACGCCGGTCCTGTCGCAATGGGCGCTGGCCTTCGGCCCCTCGCACCTGTTCTGGCTGGCGATCCTGGGTGTCACGATCATCGGCTCGCTGGAATCGCGCTCGGTCGTGAAGGGATTGCTGTCGGGCTGCATCGGGATGTGGCTGGCGACGATCGGTTTCGACGACATCATGGGCGCCCAGCGTTTCATCTTCCACCCGGCCCTGGGCGGCGGCGTCAACATCATCGCCGCGCTGATCGGCATCTTTGCCATCCCGCAGGTCCTGAACATGTTCGCCAAGGGCCGCAACGATCCCAATGTCGAGGTGATCCATGTCCAGAAAAGCCCCCTGCGCGAGGCGGTGGTCGAGCTTTTCTCGAAATCGCGCGCGCTGGTCATCGGCACGGTCACCGGCTCGTTCATCGGGTTGATCCCGGGTGTCGGCGGCCAGATCGCGGGCCTTGTCGCCTATGACCAAAGCCGCAAGATGTCCTCGACCCCCGAGAAGTTCGGCACCGGCCATTCCGAGGGCGTGATCGCCGCCGAGGCCGCCAACAACGCCATGGTCGGCCCCTCGCTGGTGCCGCTGCTGACCCTGTCGATCCCCGGCAGCCCCACCGCCGCCGTTCTGCTGGGGGGCCTTCTGATCCACGGGATCTTCCCCGGCTCGGACCTCTTCGACAACTATCCCGATGTGGCCTGGACCTTCATCAACTCGATGCTGGTGGGCCAGATCCTGATGTGCATCTTCGGTCTTTACGTGGCCGGGCTTGCCGCCCGGGTGGCGCAGGTGCCGCAATCGGTGATGGCCGCCATCGTGCTGGGCCTTGCGGTCTATGGCTCCTACTCGGTGCAAAGCTCGATGGGCGATGTCTATGTCATGGCCTCGCTGGGCATCATGATGTTCTTTCTGGAAAAGTTCGGCTATTCGGCGGCGCCGCTGGTGCTGGGCCTGATCCTGGGCCCCATCGCCGAGGCCAACTTCATCCAGGGCACGATGATCGCCGACGCAGGCGACGGGCGCATGGGCTATTTCTTCACCGGCACGCTCAACATTGTCCTGATCGCTATCGTGGTGCTGTCGGTGGCCTATTCCGCCTTCATGGAACTGCGCGCCCGGCGTCAGATGCAACAGACGGAGGCCCTGGCATGAGCCGTATACAGCATATCCTGCCCTCGGGGCTGATCCTGGCCGTGGGCATCTGGGTGGCCTGGATCAGCTTCACCCGCGAGCCGGCGGGCGCCTTCCTGTTCCCGCGGCTGATCTCGGCCGCATTCGTGGCCTTGGCGGCCTGGACCTTCGGCAAGGCGGTCCTGGGCAAGTCGCGGGTCGGCACGGGCCTTTCGGCCGAGCTGGTGCGCAACCTGTTGCCCGGGCTGATCGTCGCCGGCATCTACATCTTCTGGGCGGCGCAGGCGCTGGGTTTCTACACCGCCACCACGATCACCTTCTTCGTTCTTCTGTCGCTTTACGACCCGGCCCCCCACGGGCAGCCCTCGACCTGGGTCAAGCGCGCGATCATCACGGCCGGGTACATGGCCGTCATGTATGGTCTCTTCGCCCTTCTGCTGAAGGCCTATACCCCGCGGGAGATCCTGTTCTGACGCGCCGCGTCGGACATCCCGGTCAACGAACCGGACCACATCAATTCAGGGAGGATTGAAAATGAAGAAACTTCTTGCCGCACTGGCACTCACCACCGCCACCCTTGCGGGCGGCGCGGCCCAGGCCGAAGGCTACCCCGACCGGCCCATCATGATGATGGTGTCCTACGGCGCCGGCGGCGCCACCGATTTCCAGGCCCGCATCGTCACCATGACCGCGGGCAACGATGATGCGCTTGGCGTGCCGATTGCCATCATCAACAAGCCGGGCGCCGGCGGGCGCGTGGGCTGGAACTGGCTGGCCACCCAGGCCGAGGCCGACGGCTACACCCTTGGCGCCTACAACGTGCCCCACTTCATCGCCCAGTCGATCCAGGGCGGTGTCCAATATGACGCCGACAGCTTCGAGCCCATCGCCAACTGGGGCGCCGATCCGGCCGTCTTCGTGGTCAAGGCCGACAGCGAATTCAACTCGATGCAGGACGTGATCGACTTTGCCAAGGAAAACCCAGGCAAGTTCACCTATTCCGGCGCGGGTCTTTTCGTCGGTCACCACATCGCGGCCCTTCAGATCGAGAAGGCCGCTGACGTGAAGATGGCCTACATTCCCAACAACGCGGGCGGTGCCGGGGCCATGAAGGCCGTGATCGGCGGCGACGTGATGGGCGGCGTCAACAACCTGTCCGACGCCTTCCGCGCGGCCGAGGCCGGCAACATCAAGATCCTTGGCGTCGCCGACCTGGAGCGCAGCGAGTTCCTGCCCGACGTGCCCACCATGAAGGAACAGGGGCTGGACGTGGACGACGCCTCGGTCAACTTCCGCGGCGTGATGGTGCCCAAGGGTACCCCGCAGGAAGCCATCGACAAGCTGGCCGCCTTGGTCCCCGAGATGTTCAAGAACGACCGCATCGCCAAGAAGATGAAGGACGGCGGCTCGCCCATGAAAGTCATGAACCGCGAAGAGGTTCAGGCCATGTGGGCCAAGCGCCAGGAAACGCTCAAGGAGCTTCTGGCCGGCCTCTGATCCGACCCTTCGGGGCCGGGCGGCACCGCGTCGCCCGGCCCTCTCTCTCCCCCTCCTCTACTCAGCCGAATGGATGGAAAAATGACCGCTCAGGACGAGATTCTGCTAGTCGATGAAATCGTTGCCAAAGCCCGCGCGGCCCAGGCCGATTACGAGGCCCACGGCTCCCAGGAGCTCTACGACAAGGCCGCTCTCGCCGCGGCCTGGGCGATCATGGAGCCCGAGCGCAACCGCCAGATGGCCGAGCTTGCGGTCCAGACGACCGGCATCGGCAACGTCGCCGACAAGATCACCAAGAACCACCGCAAGACCCTTGGCCTGATGCGCGATCTTCAGGAGGCCCGCACCTTCGGCGTGGTGCGCGAGGACCCCGAGAAGGGCATTACCGAGATTGCCCGGCCCATCGGCGTGATCGGCGCGGTCGTGCCCTCGACCAACCCGGTGGCGACGCCCGCCAACAACATCATCAACGCCCTGAAGGGCGGCAACGCGATCATCCTGTCGCCCTCGCCCAAGGGCGTGCCAAGCTGCGAGGCGCTGCTGGGCCACATCCATGACGAGTTCGACAAGATCGGCCTCAACCACGACCTGGTCCAGATGTTGCCGCCCCCCGGCTCCAAAGCAAAGACCCAGCGCCTGCTCGAGGCTTCGGACCTGGTGATCGTGACCGGGAGCCAGGACAACGTCCGCCGCGCCTATACCAGCGGCACCCCCGCCATCGGCGTCGGCGCTGGCAACGTGACCGTGATCGTGGACGAGACCGCCGACCTGGCCGCCGCCGCCGAGAAGATCGCGGCCTCCAAGACATTTGACAACGCCACCTCCTGCTCGTCCGAGAACGCGCTGGTCGTGGTCGATGCTATCTATGATGATTTCATCGCCGAGATCGCCCGCCAGGGCGGCGCCCTCATCCCCGAGGAACGCGCCTCCGAGGTCACCGACCGGCTGTGGGTCGACGGCAAGCTCAACCGCCAGGTCATGGCCCAGGACGCCGACGTGATGCTGGGCGCGCTGGACATGGCCGACAAGGTGCCTCAGGGCACGCGGTTCCTTCTGGTCGAGACCATGGGCATCGGCCCGGGCCACCCGCTGTCGGGCGAGAAGCTGTCGCGCATCGCGGCGATCTACCGGGCCCGGGATTTCGACGATGCCGCCGAAATCGCCTCCCGCGTTCTCGAACACCAGGGCGCCGGCCACTCGATCGGTCTGCACAGCGCCGATGACGCCCGCGCTCGGCGCTTGGGCGAAACGGTCCCCACCTGCCGGGTCATCGTCAACCAGGCCCATTGCTTCGCGACGGGTGGGTCGTTCAACAACGGCATGCCCTTCTCGCTTTCGATGGGTTGCGGAAGCTGGGGCGGCAACTCGATCGACGACAACCTACACTGGAAGCATTTCATCCAGACCACCAAGATCGTTCGTGAAATTCCGCCCGTCGAACCCACGGTGGAGGACATCTTCGGCACCTATTTCGCGCAGACCCGCGGCTGATCGGAGGGCCCGAGATGCAGTTCCAATTCGACGAGGCCACCCCGCCCGAAGGCACGGTGCGCGACTGGGTCGATTACCGCGCCGACACGAGCGGCGAGGCGATCAGCCACCTGTTCCCCGGCAGCGACGCGGCCCCCCTGACCTGGGCCGAGCTGCGCGAGGGCGCCCGCGCCGTCGCGGCCCGGCTGACGGGGCTGGGCGTGGCCCGGGGCGAAAGCGTGGCCCTGATGATGCCCAACGGCCGCCCGGCGGTCCTGTGCCTGATGGGCGCCCTTTACGGCGGCTTCCGCATGACGGCGATCAACCTGGTTGCCGGCGCCGAGGCCGTGGGATACGCCCTCTCCCATTCCGAGGCGCGGTTCGCCTTCGTTGCCGAAGGCCAGGAAGACCTGTTCACCGACGCGGGCCGGGCCCATGCCAACACGGTCACCGCGATCCCCGTCGGCACCGCAGGCACAATCGACTGGCCCGCGGGGACGGCGGCCAAGCTGCATCCGGTTGCCCCCGATGACCACGCGCTTTTGATGTATACCTCGGGCACCACGGGCCGGCCCAAGGGCGTGATCCACACCCAGGCCAGCCTGCTGGCCGGGGGCTGGACGCCCACGGTCGCGCATCGGCTGGATGCCGACGACCGGGCGCTTTGCGTGCTGCCGATCTATCATATCAACGGGCTTTGCGTGACGGTGATGGGGCCGCTGGTTTCCGGCGGATCCGTGGCCATGTGCGCCCGCTTCTCGGCCAGCCGTTTCTGGCAGGATGTCGAGCGCACGGGCGCGACCTGGTTCTCGGTGGTTCCGACGATCATCTCGCACCTGCTGCACGGGCCCCACGATCCGTCGGGCCAGGCGCGCGCCCGGCTGCGATTTGGCCGCTCGGCCTCCTCGGCGCTGGCGCCCGAGGTCCAGACCGGGTTCGAGACCCGCTTCGGGGTGCCGATCGTCGAGACGATGGGTCTTACCGAGACTGCCGCGCAAATCCTGTCGAACCCCCTGCCCCCCGGCCTCCGCAAGATCGGCTCTCCGGGGATCGCCTACGGCAACGAGGTCGCCATCCTGGACGAGCGCCTGCGCCCCATCGGCCCCGGGGTCGAGGGAGAGGTCGCGGTGCGCGGCCCCAACGTGATGCACACATATTTCAAGAACGAGGAGGCCACCGGCCAGGCCCTGACGCCGACCGGCTGGCTGCGCACCGGCGACCTGGGCCGCATCGACGAAGACGGCTATGTCTTCATCACCGGCCGCCTGAAGGAGTTGATAATCAAGGGGGGCGAGAATATCGCCCCGCGCGAGATCGACGAGGCGCTTTATGCCCATGCCGACGTGGTCGAGGCCGCAGCTTTCGCCCGTCCCTGCCAAAGCTACGGCGAAAGGGTCGAGGCCGCCGTGCGCCTGCGCGAAGGCTCCACCGTCGCCCCCGGAGAGCTGATCGAGCTGTGCCGCGCGCGTCTGGGCGCCTTCAAATGTCCCGACCAAATTCACATCATGGATGACCTTCCCAAAGGTCCGTCTGGCAAGATACAACGTCTCAAACTCGCCTCAATGACCCAGGTCGCCCAAAGCGCCTGAACCGTCCCCTAAAACCGAGCTACCAAGGAATATCCCGATGAAAATGACGACCGAAGAAGCCTTTGTGAAAGTCCTCCAGATGCACGGCATCGAACATGCCTTCGGCATCATCGGCTCTGCCATGATGCCGGTGTCGGACCTTTTCCCCCAGGCCGGCATCACCTTCTGGGATTGCGCCCATGAGTGCAGCGCCGGCTACATGGCCGACGGCTTCACCCGCGCCACCGGCGAAATGTCGATGATGATCGCCCAGAACGGCCCCGGCATCACCAACTTCGTCACCGCCGTCAAGACCGCCTACTGGAACCACACGCCGCTGCTGCTGGTGACGCCGCAGGCCGCCAACAAGACCATCGGTCAGGGCGGTTTCCAGGAAGTCGAGCAGATGAAGCTCTTCGAAGACATGGTCGCCTATCAGGAAGAGGTTCGCGACCCCTCGCGCCTTGCCGAGGTTCTGAACCGCGTGATCCAGCAGGCCAAGCGCGCCTCGGCCCCGGCGCAGATCAACATCCCCCGCGACTACTGGACCCAAGTGATCGACATCGAGCTGCCGGCGATCGTCGAGTTCGAGCGTCCTTCGGGCGGTGAGACGGCGATCGACCAGGCCGCCAAGCTGCTGTCCGAGGCCAAGTTCCCCGTCATCCTGAACGGCGCGGGCGTGGTGCTGGCAGGCGGCATCGACGCATCGGCCAAGCTGGCCGAGGCGCTGTCGGCCCCGGTCTGCTGTGGCTATCAGCACAACGACGCCTTCCCCGGCAACCATCCGCTCTTCGCCGGCCCCTTGGGCTACAACGGCTCGAAGGCGGGAATGGAGCTGATCTCGAAGGCCGATGTGGTGCTGGCACTGGGCACCCGTCTCAACCCCTTCTCGACCCTGCCCGGCTATGGCATCGATTACTGGCCCCAGGACGCAAAGGTCATTCAGGTCGACATCAACCCCGACCGTATCGGCCTGACCAAGAAGGTCACCGTCGGCATCGTCGGCGACGCCAGGAAAGTGGCCGAGCAGCTTCTGAAGAAGCTGGCGGACGGCGCCGGCGACCAGGGCCGCAAGGAGCGCGAGGACACCATCGCCCAGACCAAGTCCCGCTGGCTGCAGGAGCTTTCGTCGATGGACCACGAGGACGACGATCCCGGCACCACCTGGAACGAGCGGGCCCGCAACCGTGAACCCGACCGCATGAGCCCCCGCATGGCCTGGCGCGCGATCCAGTCCGCCCTGCCCGAGAACGCGATCATCAGCTCGGACATCGGCAACAACTGCGCCATCGGCAACGCCTATCCGTCGTTCACCGAGGGCCGCAAATATCTGGCCCCCGGCCTGTTCGGCCCCTGCGGTTATGGCTTCCCGGCCATCGTCGGTGCCAAGATCGGCAAGCCCGACGTGCCCGTGGTGGGTTTTGCCGGCGACGGCGCCTTCGGCATCTCGATGAACGAGATGACGGCGGTGGGTCGCGGCGACTGGCCCGCGGTCACGATGGTCATCTTCCGCAACTACCAGTGGGGCGCCGAAAAGCGGAACACCACCCTGTGGTATGACGACAATTTCGTCGGCACCGAGCTGGACCAGGACGTCTCCTACGCCGGTATCGCGCGGGCTTGTGGGCTGGAAGGCGTGGCCGTGACCTCGATGGACGATCTGCGCGCCGCACTCGACAAGGCGATCGAGGCGCAGATGAAGGACAACAAGACCACCTTCATCGAGATCATCCTGAACCAGGAACTGGGCGAGCCCTTCCGCCGTGACGCGATGAAGAAGCCTGTCGCGGTGGCCGGCATCAACCGCGACGACATGCGCAAGGCCTCTTCGACCGCTGCAGAGTAGGACCCACCGGTTGTTACCGCCTGAACGCCTGATGAAAAGCGCGGCGCGATCGTCCCGGACGATCGCGCTTAGCGAAGGCGCGGATCCCCGCATCGTCCAGGCGGCGCTGGAAGCGCGTCGTCTGGGCCTTGCGCGGCTTATCCTTGTGGGCGACGGCGACGAGGTTCGCGCCCAACTGAAGGCCCATGGCTACGACGGGCAGGACGGGGACGGGATCGCCATCCAAGATCCGGCAAGTTCGCCCCATGCCGACGACATGGCGCAGGCCTATTACCGGCTGCGCCAGCACAAGGGCGTCACCCTTGATCAGGCCGCGAAACAGGCCCGCGATCCGCATATCTACGCCGCCCTTCTGGTGCGCGAGGGGCTGGCCGACGGCACTCTTGGCGGTGCCGTGGTGCCCACCGCCGAGGTGGTGCGCAACGCGTTGCAGATCATCGGCCGCGCCCCCGGCAGCAAGATGGTCTCGAGCTTTTTTCTGATGATGTTCGACGCCCCCCACCACCCCCGCAAGGGCGCCCATGTCTTTGCCGACGGCGGGCTGGTGATCGACCCCGATGCCGACGAGATGGCCCAGATCGCGCTGGCCTCGGCCGACTCGTTCCGGGCCATGACCGGGCAGGAGCCGCGCGTCGCCATGCTGTCCTTTTCGACCCACGGCAGCGCCAAGCACGCCGATGTCACCAAGGTCGCCGAGGCCACGGCGCTGGTCCGCGCCGCCCGGCCCGACCTGATCGTCGATGGCGAGATTCAGTTCGACGCCGCCATCATCCCCGAGATCGCGCAGGCCAAGGCCCCTGAGAGCCCCCTGCAAGGCGCGGCCAATGTCTTTGTCTTTCCTGATCTCAACTCGGGCAACATCGGCTACAAGATCGCCCAGCGCATCGGCGGGGCCACCGCCATCGGCCCCATCCTGCAGGGGCTGGCAGCCCCCGCCAACGACCTGTCGCGCGGCTGCAGCGCCTCGGACGTGCTGCACATGATCGCCGTCACCGCCTCGCAGGCCAATGCGCTGCGCGATGCCGCCTCCGAAACACCAGCCGGCCCCGACGCCGAAGTGGAAAAGACCTGATGACACAGCCAGCCCTTGATACCTCGCCCCCGGTCTCGGACGAAATCCGCAAGACGACCTGCTACATGTGCGCCTGCCGCTGCGGCATCAACGTGCACCTGAAAGGCGGCAAGCTGGCCTATATCGAGGGCAACCGTGACCACCCGGTCAACCGCGGCGTGCTGTGCGCCAAGGGCTCGGCCGGGATCATGCAGGCGCTGGCACCGTCGCGTCTGCGGGCCCCGCTGAAGCGCACCGGCCCCCGCGGCTCTGGCGAGTTCGAGGAGATCTCGTGGGAAGAGGCGCTGAGCCTGGCCACCGACTGGCTCGCCCCGGTCCGCGCCAAGGACCCGTCGAAGCTGGCGTTCTTCACCGGGCGCGATCAGTCGCAATCCTTCACCTCGATGTGGGCGCAGGGGTTCGGCACGCCGAACTATGCCGCCCACGGGGGGTTCTGTTCGGTCAACATGGCGGCGGCCGGCATCTACACGATGGGCGGCGCCTTCTGGGAATTCGGTCAGCCCGACTGGGACCGCACCAAGCTTTTCATGATCTTCGGCGTGGCCGAGGATCACGACAGCAATCCGATCAAGATCGGTCTGGGCAAGCTGAAGGCACGCGGGGCAAAGGTGATCGGCGTCAATCCCGTCCGCTCGGGCTATAACGCCATCGCCGACGAGTGGGTCGGCATCACCCCCGGCACCGACGGTCTGTTCATCCTGTCGCTGGTCCATTGCCTTATCAAGGCGGGCAAGGTCGATCTGGAGTATCTGGGCCGCTTCACCAACGCCCCCGTGCTGGTGAACGAGGATCCGAACTCGGACGAATTCGGCATGTTCCTGCGCGGCGAGGATGGCGAGCCGCTGGTCATCGACCGCGCCACCGGCAAGCCCGCCGGCGTGCTGGCCGAGGGGGTTCAGCCCGATCTGGCCGGGCAGTTGCGCCGCGCCGGCGTCACCCATCGCACCGTCTTCCAGCAGATGGCCGAACGCTATCTCAGCGAGGATTACGCCCCCGAGGCCGTCGCCGCCCGCTGTGGCCTGACACCCGCCCGCATTCGTCGCATCGCCGCCGAGCTGGCCCGCGTGGCCTTTGACGAGGCGATCGTCATCGACCAGCCCTGGACCGATTTCCGGGGCAAGCGCCACGAGAAGATGACCGGACGCCCCGTCAGCTTTCACGCCATGCGCGGCATCTCGGCCCATTCCAACGGCTTCCAGACCGCGCGGGCGCTGCATGTGCTGCAGATCCTGCTGGGCTCGGTCGAGGTGCCGGGCGGGTTCCGGTTCAAGCCGCCCTACCCCAAGCCGTCGTGGGCACACCCCAAGCCCCATTGCAAATCCACGCCCGGTCAGGCGCTGGACGGCCCGCACCTTGGCTTCGTACAGGGCCCCGAGGATCTGGCGCTGGACGATCAGGGCCAGCCCGCCCGCATCGACAAGGCCTTCACATGGGAAAACCCGATGTCGGCCCACGGGCTGATGCATATGGTGATCTCGAACGCCCACGCGGGCGATCCCTACAAGATCGACACGCTGTTCATGTATATGGCCAACATGTCGTGGAACTCGTCCATGAACACGCGCGGCGTGCATGACATGCTGACCGATCAGGACGAGAACGGCGATTACGTGATCCCGCGGATCATCTATTCCGATGCCTATTCGTCGGAAATGGTGGCCTATGCCGATCTGGTGCTGCCCGACACGACCTACCTTGAGCGGCACGACTGCATCAGCCTGCTGGACCGCCCGATCTGCGAGGCCGACGCCGTCGCCGACGCCATCCGCTGGCCGGTGATCGAGCCTGACCGCGACGTGCGCGGTTTCCAGTCGGTGCTGGTGGATCTGGGTGCGCGTCTTGGCCTGCCCGGTTTCGTCAACGACGACGGCAGCGCCAAGTATCGTGATTATGCCGATTACATCACCAACCACATCCGCCGCCCCGGCGTCGGCCCGCTGGCCGGCTGGCGCGGCAAGGACGAACAAGGTGCAGGGCGTGGCGAGCCGAACCCAGACCAGCTGGACCGCTATATCGAGAACGGCGGCTTCTGGATGGAACATGTCCCCGAGGAAGCCGCGTTCTACAAACCCTGGAATACCGCCTATCAGGACTGGGCCGTCGAAAAGGGCTTTTTCGACAAGCCCGCGCCCTATCTTTTCCAGCTTTACGTCGAGCCGATGCGCAAGTTCCAGCGTGCCGCCGAAGGGCTGGGCGAACGTCAGCCCCCCGATCACCTGCGCGACCGTCTGAAACAGACGATGGACCCGCTGCCGATCTGGTATCCGCCCGAGGCGATGGGCACCGGCAACTTCAGCCCCTCGCAATCCGACGAGGATGCCGAGTACCCCATCCACGCCCTGTCGCAACGCCCGATGGCGATGTATCATTCCTGGGGCTCGCAGAACGCATGGCTGCGCCAGATCCACGGGCGCAACCCGCTTTACGTGCCAACCGATATCTGGGTGGCCAACGGCTTTGCCGAAGGCGACTGGGCGCAGGTCAGCTCTCCGCACGGGGCGATCACGGTGCCTGTGGCGCATATGGCGGCCCTCAACCCCCACACGGTCTGGACGTGGAACGCCATCGGCAAGCGCAAGGGCGCATGGGCACTGGACAATGACGCGCCCGAGGCGACCAAGGGCTTCTTGCTGAACCACATCATCCACGAGCTGCTGCCGCCCAAGGGCGACGGGCTGCGCTGGGCCAACTCTGACCCGGTGACGGGTCAGGCCGCGTGGTTCGACCTGCGCGTGCGCATCGAGAAGGTGCCCGCCCCGGCCGAGGCGCAGCCGGTGCTGCCGCCCATCGCCTCGCCGGTGGGACGCGGCCCGGACGTGGTGCGCCAGAAGGTGCGGCAGGACTGATGGACATGCGCATTTCCCGGAAAAATGCCCCGCGCCCCGGCGCCGGGCCTGTCAGAAATACGAACCCAAGAGGTGCAATGTGACCTCCCTCCCCTCTCAACCCTCGCTCAAGAAGATGGGTCTGGTGATCGACCTCGACACCTGTGTTGGCTGTCATGCCTGCGTCGTGGCCTGCAAGGGCTGGAACACCGAGAACTACGGCGCGCCCTTGGCCGACAAGGACGCCTATGGCGCCGAGCCGGTGGGATCTTTCCTGAACCGCATCCATTCCTATGAGGTGACACCCGAGGTCGGCCCGGCCCAGACCGTGCATTTCCCCAAGTCCTGCCTGCATTGTGAGGACGCGCCCTGCGTCACCGTCTGTCCCACCGGGGCCAGCTACAAGCGGGTCGAGGACGGGATCGTGCTGGTCAACGAAAGCGACTGCATCGGCTGCGGCCTCTGCGCCTGGGCCTGCCCCTATGGCGCGCGCGAGATGGACCCGGTTGAGAAGGTGATGAAGAAATGCACCCTCTGCGTCGACCGGATCTACAACGACAACCTGCCCGAGGTGGATCAAGTGCCTGCCTGCGTGCGCACCTGCCCCGCCGGCGCGCGGCATTTCGGCGATCTGGGCGATGCGGAGAGCGACGTGTCGAAACTGGTGGCCGAGCGTGGCGGCTTTGACCTGATGCCCGAGCAGGGCACCAAGCCCGTCAACCAATACCTGCCCCCCCGCCCCCGCGACGCCTGGGTCGCCGAGGAAGACGACGACACCCAGATCGACGTGCTGGCCCCCTTCCTGGCCCCGGTGGCCGAAGAGCCCAAGGGTTTCTTCGGCTGGCTCGACAAGGCACTCGAAAGGCTCTGACATGCATCCCGCACCTTCAATCATCCTCTTCACGGTCCTGTCCGGCCTGGGCTTTGGCCTGCTGTTCTTTCTGGGGCTGGACATGCCGCCGGTTTCGGGCTGGACAGCCTTCTGGTTTCTGGTGATCGCCTACGTGCTGGCGGTCGGGGGGCTTCTGGCCTCGACCTTTCACCTGGGCCACCCCGAGCGGGCGCTGAAATCCTTCACCCAGTGGCGCAGCTCTTGGCTGTCCCGCGAGGGCTGGGCCTCGGTGGCGACGCTGCTTGTCATGGGCGCCTGGGGCGGGCTGGTGGTGTTCTTCGACACCGACATCCTGCCGCTTGGCTGGTTGGGGGCGGTTCTGTCGCTGATCACGGTCGGCGCCACCTCGATGATCTACACCCAGCTGCGCACGGTGCCGCGGTGGAACCACTGGCACACGCCGGCGCTTTTCCTGCTCAGCGCGCTATCGGGTGGCGCCCTGTTGGCCGGGCAGGTCACGCTGGCCATCGTCCTGCTGATCGCAACCGGCCTTTTCCAGATCTGGGCCTGGCACGCGGGCGACCGCCGTTTCGCCGCGCGCGGCCACACGGTTTCCAGCGCGACGGGTCTTGGCCGCCCCGGCTTCGTGCGCCTTTTCGAGCCGCCGCACACAGGCTCGAACTACCTCACGCGCGAGATGGTCTTCACCGTCGCCCGGCGCCATGTGGCCAAGCTTCGGCTGATCGGGCTGGGGCTGTTTTCGGTCCTGCCGGTGGTGCTGTTGCTGCTGCCATTCAACCATTTCATCGCGCTGGGGGCTGTGCTGTCCCACGTGGCGGGGGCGTTCGTTCTGCGCTGGCTGTTCTTCGCCCAGGCCGAGCATGTGGTGGGCCTCTACTACGGGCGCCGCGACCCGGCCGGGATCGCCGCCTGAGATCTACCTGAAGGTCTACTGAACGCCTGACCCATCCCGCCGGCACAGCCCGCGCGGGACGGGGGCCAAGTAGCGCCCCGACCCTCCCCTCACCCAAGACCACGCCGCCGAAACGAAAAGCGGGGGCCGCCTGCGCGACCCCCGCCGTTGGTTTGCGCTCAACTGACGCCCCTCAGGACGTCGCGACCTTGCCCTGGCCGCGTGTCGCCCAGGCCAGCACCGCCAGCAGGATGAAGACGCCCAGCGAGACCCAGGTCCACACCGGATCGACGGTCATGCCCACGAAGGCCGCCAGGGACGCCACAGCGAAGCCCAGCCGCTCCAGCCCCGACAGATGCCGGAAGAGGTATCCGTAGGAGGCCGTCGACAGCGCCCACTGGATATAAAGCACCTCGGCGATCGCGGGGATCACCGCCCAACTGAAGGACGGGAAGGTCATCAGCTCGGGCGAGTAGACGAAGGCGAAGGGGATGACGAAGGTGGTCAGCGCGATCTTCATGGAATCCTTCGCCGTCCCCAGGAACGAGGCATCCGCCAGCTTGGCCGCCGCCAGGACGCTGACCGCCACCGGCGGCGTCAGGGTCGAGAAGACCGCGAAGTAAAAGACGAAGAAATGCGCCTGAAGCGGCGGAATGCCGATCTGCTGCATGAAGGGCACCAGTGCCAGTGCGACGATGATGTAGGCCACCGGCGTCGGCAGCCCCATGCCCAGCACCAGCGACACCGCCATCGCGCCCAGCAGCATCAGGATCTGGCTGTCGGGCAGATACTGGATCAGCATGATGCCCAGCCGCCCCGAGAGGTTGGTGGTCAGCATGATCTGGCCCAGCGGCCCCACCGCCACCAGCAGCAGCGACAGGATCGCGACCAGGGTCAGCCCCTCTTCGATCGCCTCGTAAAGCTTGGCAAGCGTCGGGCGATACCTGCCCTGGAAGAGGCACAGGACCAGCGCCAGCACGATCCCCGCAAGCCCCGCAATCGCCGGAGAGCGGTAGCCAAGCAGCAGCCACAGCACCACGCCGAAGGAAATGACGAAGGTCGGCGTCAGCCGGTAGATGATCGCGGTGTCGACCTTGGCCACCAGCTTGGGCAGCCGGTTGCGGTTGGCATAGACGATGACCGCGATGGTCACCCCCGTCAGGTAGAGAAGGCCGGGGTACATCCCCGACAGCGCCACGTCGATGTAGGGCAGGTTCAGGAACGAGGCGATGATGAAGGCCGCAAGCCCCATCACCGGCGGCATGATCTGTCCCGCGGTCGAGGCCGTCGCCTCGATCGAGCCCGCCATCGTGCCGGAATAGCCGAACTTCTTCATCATCGGGATCGTCAGCCGACCGGTCAGCACCACGTTGGACACCGCCTGCCCCATGATTGAGGCCACGATGCCCGATCCGATGATCGCAGGACCAGCGGCGCCGCCCGGCACCTTGCGCCCGGTCAGCTTGCCGACCTCGAGCACCATGTCCAGCATCCCGATCCCCAGCAGGATCGCGGCGTAGATGATCAGGAAATAGACCGAGTCGGCGGCCACCTGCGCCAGATAGTAGAACCCCTGGTTCGTGCCCAGCCCGATGTAGTTCATGATGAACCCGGTGTCGTAGCGCGGGGTCTGGAACAGCGGGTTGTCGATCTGGTAGCCGAAGAAGAAATAGACGATCGAGATGGCGATGATGCTGGTCAGCAGCAGGCCCCAATGGATCAGGGTCAGCGCCAGGATCGAGAACATCATCATCCAGCCGACGATCATGTCGGTATCCGAGAAGAAGGGCTGTGTCGTCTCAAGCGCCACCGCGTTGAGGCGCACGTATCCCATCGCCAGCGTCGCCACGATCAGCGAGGCGGCGGCAAAGGCCAGGCGCGGCCAGAACATGGGCCGCACCGCACCGGCGATGCGTTCGTCGCACAGGTTGCGCACGGCCAGCAGGCCGGACATCACCACCACGCCGAGGATGAAGTTGGAATAATGCTCCGACGAGTTGCGCACGAAGCCGAACGCCGAGAAGGCGATGTAGACCGTCAGCAGCCCGCCGACCGCCAGGAAGGCGATGTCCACGGTCCTGCGCGTGATGTTCCATAAAGTCATGAGCCACCTGAATGGGAAAAAGCGTGGCACCGCGGGCGGGTGCCCCTGCCCTGATACGGGCCTGTTATGGATTGGGGGGGCGGGCGTGTCTTATCCACCCGCCGCCCCGTGCCGCGACCGGAACCCCTCGCGGGGCCCCGATCCCAGTCCGTGAACGCGGCCCCGAAGGTGCCGGATCAGCCCTTGTCGGGGTAGGACATCGGCTCGCAGTCCTTGGTCTTGTCCCACCAGCCCAGTTCCTTGTAGGCGCGGATGGCACCGGGGTGGGTGTTCTCCTCGGACAGGCCACAGGTCATCAGCTCGGGCGACCAGATCTTCCACAGGGCGTGCAGCTCGGTCATCTGCTCGCCAAGCCCCGCGATGGCCTTGACCACCTTGTAGGCCTTCTCCTCGTCGAAGGAGGGGTGAACGGCGGCAAAGCCCCGATCAACGCCGATGCCCAGCGGCTCGGTCTGGCTGGGCAGTGTGTTGGGGGGAAGCTCCACGTAGAGGAAGGTGGTGTTGAACTTGTCGTTCAGGGTCTTGATGTCATCCTTGGTCACGCCGAGGTAGCAGATCTTCTTGCCCGTCGCCTCAAGCTGGCGGACCGGCCCGGGGATGATGAACTTGGTCAGCGTCGGTTCTGCGCCGATCGGGGTGACCGAGGCGTCGGTCGCCCCGTCGATGAGCTGTTGGGTCAGCTGGGCGGGCGACAGGTGGCGCACGTCCGAGTTCTCGGGGGTCACGTCGAAGACATGCTCGAGCAGCAGGCGCGAGAAGACGCCCCAATCGGATTGTCCCCGCAGACCAAGCGAGATGCGCTTGCCCTTCAGGTCGCCGATGGTCTTGAGGTCGCAATCGAAGGTGGCGAAGAACTTGCCCTGCCCCCACCATGCCTCGCCATAAAGCAGCTTCCAGGGAATGGTCACCGGCTCGGGCAGGAATTCCTTCATCTCGGGGCTGCCGCCGACATAGGCCAGCTGGATCAGCGTATCCTCGGTCTTGAAGATGAAGTCCTTCCACTTGGACTCGTTCTGGCCCATCTCGCGGACGTTATACATGTAGCCCGGCGTTTCCTGCGGCAGCAGCACCACGTCCGAACCCGACTTGATCATCTGGTTCATCAGGATGGTGTCACCGGCCATGGGACCACAGCCGAAGGGGCACAGCAGGACGGGGATCGTCTCTGCCGAGTTGGCGCTTGGCGCCGCGGCGCCAAGGCCCGCGACGGCAAGGGCGGTGGCGGCTGTCAGACCGCGCAAAGCCTTCTTGATAAACATTTCATTCTCCCTGGTTGAAATATCCGGCCGATTATTTTCCGGTCCTGGATGAGGTGGAGCTTACCGCTCTCGTATATAAATGATACGTTTCGTATCGTATTGCGGACAAATTCAGAGTCAAGAATTTCATCCAGCCGGAGAGGGTCATCCATGTCGCAGCCAACGGACGGCGCACCAAGCCCCACCGACCAAGGGGCGGAGGGTTCTTTTGATCCGCTTTTCGACCTGCGCGGCAGGGTCATCCTTGTTGCCGGGGCCGCAGGCGGCCTGGGCCGCGCATTGGCAGAGGAACTGCATCGCCGGGGCGTGCGGCTGGGGTTGATGGACCTGCCGGGCCCGGCGCTGGATGATCTGACCGCTGCCCTGCCCGGCGCCCGTGCTGCCCCTGCGGATATTACTGACGCGGGGGCGCTTGCGGCGGCCTACGATACACTGGGCGCGGCACTGGGACCGCCCGACGGGGCACTGAACGCGGCCGGGGTGCTGAAGACCGGCCCGGGCCTCGAGATGAGCCCCGGCACCCTGCGCCAGACATTCGAGGTCAACGTGACCGGCGCCTTCGCCTTCTCCCAAGCGGTCGCACGGCGGATGATCGACGCGAAGCGGCAGGGCGCGATCCTGCACCTTTCCTCGGTCTCGAGCATGGTCGCGAACCCCGGTTACGCCGCCTATTCCCCCTCCAAGGCGGCACTGTCGCAGATGGTGCGCGTGCTGGGCCGCGAATGGGCGGCAGAGGGTCTGCGGGTCAACGCCATCGGCCCCTCCCTCGTGCGGACCCAGATGACCCGGGACGCGCTGGCCGCGCCCGAGCAGCGCACGGCCGCGCTGGCCCTTATCCCCACGGGCCGCTTTTGCGAGCCGGAGGACCTGGTCGGTCCGGCGGTGATGTTGCTGTCGGACGCTGGGCGCTACATCACTGGCCAGACTCTGCACGTGGACGGCGGTCGCACGCTGGTCTAACGTGCCCTGCCCCGGTTCAGCCGCCGCGCGGCTTCTCGATATAGTGGAAGGCGCGCACGTCGGGGCGGTTCGCGATCTCCTTCATCAGCGTCTTCAGGGGCGTGTCCATGATCCGGTACTCGGTCTGGATGGGGCCCGCCGCCTTCAGGGCACTGTATTGGCCATCGTCGTAATAGGCCGCCAGCAGCAGATCGTCGTCGGAGGCGAAGGGCCCGCGCTTGCGCCGAAGCTGCTCAAGCTGGGGATAGACCAGGGATCCGGGGCGTTCGGTGATCGGCTCGGCACCCCGGGTGATGCGGTCATAGAGGTCGGGGGCGATGGTTCCGGCAATCTCTCCATAGCCGCCGCGGGCATAAAGCCGGATCTCGTCGGGCACGGAGTCATAGCGCGGCCGCCCCTGGTCCATCGCCGTCACGTTCAGCACCGCCTGGGTGACGATATATTGTGCAAAAGGGCTGACCACGATGGGGTAGCCAAGATCGGCGCGCACGCGACCGGCCTCTTCCAGCACCTCGTTGATGCGGTCGGCCAAGCCCACGCCCTCAAGCTGGACCTTGAGGTTCGAGATCATGCCCCCCGCCACCTGGTGATGGAAATGAAACTCGTCGTATTCGACCGGGGCGCCGGTGGGCTTGCCCTCCACGCGGGCGATGTAGTCCAGCCGCTCGGCCACCTCGCGCACCGCCTCAAGATCCAGCGGCGCGTCATGGCCACGCCTGCGGCAGTTCTCGACCAGCTTCTCGGTCGAGGGGTGCGAGGCCGCGTTGGCCAGGGTGGAGGTCGCGGTGTGCACCACCTCGACCCCGTGTTCGATCGCCTGCAGGGCGACATAGGGCGCCAGCCCCGACAGGCAGTGAGAGTGCAGTTGCAACGGCAGATCGCCGATCGCCTGCTTCAGCGCCGGCACCAGCGTCGCCGCGCGCTCGGGCGTCAGAAGGCCGGAAGGATCCTTGATGAACAGCCCGTCGATGCCGATGGCGACAAGCTCCCGCGCCTTGCGGGCATAGTATTCGTCGGTGTGGACCGGGCTCCAGGTATAGACCAGGCCCGGGACGGTATGGATGCCATGGGACCGGGCAGACTGGATCGGGATCACCAGGTTGCGGGTGTCGTTCAGCGGGTCATAGGGCGTGTGATAGCGCATGCCGTTGGCGGCGAACCGCTCGGCCGACAGGGCGACCACGTCATCGGCGAAGAACTCGAAGGTAAAGAGGCTCTGTCCCCGCGTATGGATGATCAGCGGCGTTTCGGTCACCCAAGTGTTGAGAATGCGCATCCGTTCCCACGGATCCTCGCGCAGGAAACGGACGCAGACGTCGAATACCGCACCGCCCACCAGGTCGATCGCCTCGAACCCGGCCCGGTCGAGGCGGGGGGCGATGTCCTTCATCATCGCCGTCGTCATGCGCGTGGCCCAAAGGCATTGGTGGGCGTCGCGCAGGGTGACGTCGATGAAGCGGACGGATCGCGATGGGGTGCTCATGCCTGCTCTGTCTCCTGGGGCGTTGCGGCGGGGGCGGGTCGGCCCGGGGTTTCGGGGGCGTCGTCGGAAGCCTCTGGCGCAGCGGGGGGCGCGTTCAGTTCCGTCTCGATCCAGCGGGTGTGGACCCGGTTGGCCAGAAAATCGTCGTGCTCCAGCAGCATCCGGTGAAAGCCGATGGTGGTTGCCACCCCTTCCACCCCGAACCCTGCCAGCGCGGCGCGCGAGCGCGCGATCGCCTGTTCGCGGTCGGCGCCATGGACGATCAGCTTGGCGATCATCGAATCGTAGAAGGGCGAGACGCGCTGCCCCCGGCAGCTTGCCGCATCCAGGCGCAGGCCCGGCCCGGCCGGCACACGCCAGCCCGTCAGCTCGCCCGGGGCGGGCTGGAAATCGCGCTGCCAGTCCTCTGCGTTGATGCGGTACTCGATGGCGTGCCCCTGCCCGGCGGCCGCGGCGGCGGCCTCGTCCAGCCCCTCGCCGCGCGCGATGCGGATCTGGGCCGCGATCAGATCGAGGCCGATCCGCTCCTCGGTCACGGTATGCTCGACCTGGATACGGGTGTTCATCTCGATGAAGAAGAATTCCTGCGTTGCCGGGTCCAGGATGAATTCCAGCGTTCCCGCCCCTTCGTACCGGATCCCGCGCGTCAGCTTGCCCGCCGCTTCCTTCAGGCGCTGGCGCAACGAGGCCCCCACCACCGGCGAGGGCGATTCCTCGACCAGCTTCTGGTGCCGCCGCTGGACGCTGCAATCGCGCTCGTCGAACTCGACCGAGCCGCCGGCACCGTCGCCCAGCACCTGAACCTCGATGTGGCGGACCTTGGCGAAGAACCGTTCCAGGTAGATGGCGCCGTCGTCGAAGGCGGCCTCGGCCTCGCGGTGGGCGTCCGAGAAGGCGCGGGCGAAGCCGTCGGCCGACTCGACGATGCGCATGCCGCGCCCGCCGCCGCCCGACCGGGCCTTGAGCAGCATGGGATAGCCGACCGCGGCGGCGGCCTCCTCGGCCTCGGCCAGGGTGTCGTAGGCGCGGGGCGATCCCGGGACCACCGGCACGCCCAGCCCCTCGGCGGTTTCGCGCGCCCGGGACTTGTCGCCCATGGTGCGAATGGCCTCGGCCGATGGGCCGATGAATTTCAGACCGTTTGCGGCGCAAAGTTCTGCAAACTCCGCATTTTCGGCCAGGAACCCATAGCCCGGATAGATGGCGCCGCAACCGGTTTCCAGCGCGACGTGGACCAGGGCCGCGGCGTTGAGATAGCTGCGCTGTGCCGCGGCGGGGCCGACGCAGACGGCCCGGTCTGCGGCAAAGACATGGGGCTGGGCGGCATCGGCGGCGGAATGCACCGCCACCGTTTGCAGCCCAAGCGCGCGGCAGACCCTGACCGCCCGCAGGGCGATTTCGCCCCGGTTGGCGATCAGAACCCGGTCGAAACCGGTCTCAAGGTTCATCGGGGACGTCCCTCTCGTGATCAAGGCAGACAGCGCGTCTTGAAAGACAAGACGTTTCGTTCCGTTTTACAATAATGCGATTGATTTCACTTTGGCAAGTGGGCAGTATGGGCCCGCGACCGCGACATGGCCTGCGTTACGCCTGCCGCCTCCGCATCCAGAGGACCGATAGACGAAAGCGTATCCATGGCACCCAAGACCACCCGTTCCGCCATCGAAGAGGGGTCCCCCAGCGGGCATGGCACCGTCACCCGGCTGGAAACCCCCAAGCGGCCCGAGACGCCGCCGCCCTCGGGCGACCGCCAGGATCGCCTGGCCGAGCTTGGCGTGACGGGCAAGGCCTTCATGGTACTCGAGATCGTCGCCGATTCCGCCGCCCCCACATCCATCCCCGAGATCATCCGCCGCACCGGCCTGACCAAACCGACCGCCCACCGGGTGGTCAACCTTCTGGCCGAGATGGGTTTTCTTGAGCGTGACCAGTCCGAGGCCGGCTTTGTCGAAGGGCCGAGCCTGGTGTCGCTGGCCCATCGCACGCTGGTCGCCTCCGCCCCGCGTTCCATGCGCCGCGCCATCCTGCAGGAGATCGCCTCCCAGACCGGCGAGACCTGCAACTACGGCGTGCTCAGCGGGGCCGAGGTCACCTACCTCGACCGGATCGAGGCCAAGTGGCCCCTTGGCCTGCGCTTCGAGGCCGGCAGCCGCGTGCCCGCCCATTGCACCGCCATCGGCAAGCTGATGCTGAGCAAGCTGTCCGAGCATGAGCTTGAGACCATGCTGAACGTCATGCCGCTGTCGTCCTACACGGCCCAGACGCTGACCGACAAGGAGGCCCTTCGTCAGGCGATCGCGCGTATCCGCCAGGACGATATCGGCACCGACAACCAGGAATTCATGCATGGCGTGGTCTGCGTCGCGGTGCCCATCGTGGGCCCCGACGGGCGCTGTTACGGCGGGCTTGCCGTCTCGGCCCCCGAGGCCCGCGTTACCCTGAACGAGATGCTGGGCATGGTGCCCCGGATGCGCGACGCGGCCCGGCGCTTTGCCGACACCTACAGCCGCAATGCGGACGATCGGACACTGGGAGTGATTGATGACGCTTAGTTTCAAGGATGTCGCGGATATCGTGAAGATCATCGATTCCAGCAGCTGCGACGAGGTCGTGCTGGAACTTGAGGGGGCCAAGCTGGTGGTGCGGCGGGGCGGCGCCGCCGGCGCGCCGTCGGGCGCCCCTGCCCCGACCCACGCCCAGGCACAGGCCCAATCGGCACCCGGGGGGACCAGCCAGGCCCCCGCCGCAGCCCCTGCCGCCCCGCAACAGAGCAACGCGCCGGCCGCCCGCGGCGCCGCCGAGGGCGAGGTCACCGTCTGCTCGCCCATGGTGGGCACTTTCTACACCCGCCCCTCCCCGGACGAGGAGCCCTTCGTCACCGTCGGCAGCCGCATCGCCGCCGGTGCGCCCCTGTGCATGGTCGAGGTGATGAAGCTTTTCACCACCATCGAGGCCGCGAGCGGCGGCACCGTCGTCGCCGTCCTGGCCGAGGATGGTCAACTGGTCGAGTTCGATCAGCCCCTCTTCGTCATCCGCACCGACTGAGACCCCGCAGAAGCCTCGTCGCGATTGCAACTAAGTCGCATTAACGTCTGAAAATCAAGGGGTTGCCCCCTGCGGCCCGCTTTCCTACCCTGCCCCGGAAAGCGCGGAGGTGCCCCCTTGAGCCGGACAGTCGCATACGCCCTTGGCAGCGTCGGGATCGGCCTGTTGGTGCTGGCCCTGAAATTCGCGGCCTACCAGGTGACCGGCTCGACCGCGCTGCTGTCGGACGCGATGGAAAGCATCGTCAACGTCGCCACCGCCATCGCGGCCCTGATCGCGGTGCAGGTGGCCGCCCGCCCCCCCGACAGCAATCACCCCTTCGGACATCATAAGGCCGAGCTGCTGAGCGCCATTCTTGAAGGCGTTCTGATCGTGCTGGCCGCGCTCCTGATCTTTCGCAGCGCCGCCATCGCGCTGATGGATCCGCGCCCCTTGACCGCGCCGGTCGCGGGCCTTGCGCTGAACGCGCTGGCAGGGGCGCTCAACTGGATCTGGTATCGCCAGCTTCTGCGGGTGGGGCGGCAGGAATGCTCGCCCGCGCTGACGGCGGACGGCTACCATCTGCGCAGCGACGTGGTCTCGTCCCTGGCGGTGATCGCGGGGGTGGTGCTGGTGGTGCTGACGGGCTGGACCATGCTGGATCCGCTGATCGCGATCCTGGCGGGGATCAACATCCTCTGGCACGGCTGGCACGTGATCCGGGATTCGGTGGGCGGCCTGATGGACGAGGCCGTCCCCGAGGAAACCCTGGCCGAGATCCGCGCCATCATCGCCGCCTCCGCCGCCGGGGCGATGCAGACCCACGACCTGCGCACCCGCCACGCCGGCAGCGCCACCTTCATCGAGTTTCACCTGGTGGTGCCCGGCCACCTGCGCGTCGACGAGGCCCACGCGCTTTGCGACCGGATCGAGGACGCGCTGGAAGCGCGGATCGCCGACGCCCGTGTCACCATCCATGTCGAGCCTGACAGTGAATTCAAGCGCAGCGGCGCGCCCGTGCGCGCAAGCGGCGCGAAGGCCTGAGGCCGCCCGTCACCTTTTCTCGCCAAACCCATGATCCCGAAACGGAAAAAGCCGCCCCCGAAGGGACGGCCTTTCAGAAGTGCAGTGGTGCCGAGGGGCGGAATCGAACCACCGACACCAGCATTTTCAATGCCGTGCTCTACCCCTGAGCTACCCCGGCCAACTGCACTGCGTGGTGCTTAAATCGAGCGGCGCGGGGTGTCAATCTGATCTGCGCAATCAATTGCGGGATATTTTGACATGGGCCACATCGCGCCCCCGAACCCGCGCCTGCGGGCCGATCCTTTCCCGCCCCCGGCTCAGCGAAGCCCCTCGCGGGCCAGCAGTTCGGCCAGGTCGCGGATCAGCCGGCCGCGGGCGGCGGCAACGGCGGGGGGACCGCCCTTGGCGTCGAAGGGCACGGCCAGTTCGAAAAGACCCGTGCGTTCGCGCCCGCCGCTGGTGGCGCTGACGAAATACTGCCCCTCGCCCCGCATCACGCCGGCCTTGCTGGCCACCAGCTCGGCAAAGCGCACCTCGAGCCTTGCGTCGGGATAGGCTTCGAACGGCCAGGGATCGGGGGCGATCCGGGCGCCGGTCATCCGTGTCAGGTGGCGTGACAGCTCCAGGCCGATGGCGCGCTCGGGCGAGTCGGACCACAGGGCGCCATCTTCCTCGACGACCTTGCCGCCCGGCTCCTGCAACGAGATTTCCTCGGCAGCCGCATGGCTGGGCAGCGACACTTGCCGGATCTCGACCGAGCGGAAGACGATCCGCTGTTGCGAGGTGACCGTCGGGGCCTCGACCGAGTAGCGGTCGGGCGAGCCGGAGCAGGCGGCCAGAAGCGCCACGGCCGACAAGGCTGGCACGGCAAGAAACACGTGGCGTCGGATCATGTCATCGTCCCCTGATTAGCGCGCTGGGATTGCGTTCCAGCATGCGCGCCAGTGATGTCAGCGCATCGGCCGCGGCCGAGATGTCGCGCAGCGTGTCGCGGGCGTCGCGGCTGAGCGCCTCGCCCTTGTTGTAGCCGGCGATCGTGGTGCCGGCCTGGTTCAGAACATCGCGGATACGGACCACCAGCGACGGCAGGTCGCGCGCCGAGATGGCGACAGCATCCGCCGCGCGCCGGGCCGAGTCCAGCGTCGCGTTGACGTTCTTGACCGCCCCGCCCTCGCGCAGTTCGGACAGGGTCGCGGTGATCTGGTCCAGCGCCTGCTTCAGCTCTGCCGGGATTTCCTGGGCGTCCTGCGAACCGATCAGCGCGTTGGCCGACTCGGTCAGGGTCGACAGCCGTTCCACCAGCTCGGGCAGCGGCAGGTCCTGGGCCATGGCGGCGACGCTTTCGATCCGCTCGATCAGGGCAGGCAGGTCGCGGGTCGATTCCGAGACGGCGTCGGCGGCCTTGCGGGCCGATTCCAGCGCCGCGTTGATGTTCTGGACGCTGCCACCCGCACGCAGCTCGGACAGGGTGGCCGTCACCTCGGACAGGGCCGCGCTTGCATCGGCCGGCAGGGCGCGCGCCTCCTCGGTGCCGATCAGCAGATCGGCCGAGCTGGCCAGCGCCGACAGCCGCTCCACCAGTTCGGGCAGCGGCAGGGTTTCGGCCATGGCGGCGACACTGTCGACGCGCGCGATCAGCTCGGGCAGCCCCTCGGTCGAGGTGGTGACCGCGTCGGCCGCCTTGCGCGCCGAGGTCAGCGCCGCGTTGATGTTGGCGATGCTGTCGGCCTCGCGCAGTTCGGTCAGGGTGGCGGTCAGCTGTGTCAGGGCGGCGTTGGCCTCGTCCGGCAGCGCCTGCGCCGCCTCGGACCCGACCAGCGTATCGGCCGAGTCGGCCAGCGACGACAGCCGCTCGACAAGGGCCGGCAGCGGCAGCTCGTCGGCCATGGTCGCGACCGAGTTCAGGCGTTCGACCAGGCTCGGCACCCCTTCGATCGAGGCGGTGATCCCCTGCCCGGCTGCGGCTGCGGCGCCCAGCGCCTCGACCAGCTTGTTGGCAAGCTCCTGCTCCTCGAACTGGGTCATCAGCGTCTCGAAGCTGGACAGCGAGGAGTTCAGCGCCACGGGAATGTTCTTGACCTCTTCCGAGGAGACGATGGCGGCGATCTCGGCCAGCAGCTCACGCAGATCCTTGGGGACACTGCGGACATTGTCGTCGGCGGCCAGCGCCTTGGCGCTTTCCAGGAAGTCGATCGCGCTTTTCAGCAGCTCTTCGATGGGCAGGTTGTTGACGCGGGTCAGCACCCCCTCGACCGTGGCCGAGGCGTCGGTGATCTCGCTCTGGGTCGTGGGAAGGACGGGCATCACGCCCTCGGTCACCGTCAGCTCGAAGGGCGCGGCATCCTCGACCTCGACCAGCTCGATCTTGAGGCCGCCGGTCAGCAGGCTGGCCGAGGCCAGTCGCGCCCGCAGGCCCTGGGCGACCCGGTCCGACAGAAAGCGCAGCGCGCCGGTGGGCGTGACGGATTCCTGCAAGCCCAGCCGTGCGGGCTGGATCGCCAGCACGGCGCTCAGGCGCACCCGCTCGTCGCCAAAGGCGTCGGCGTCGATCATGCCCGAGACGCTCTGGACCTTGCCGATGCGCAGGCCGCTGATTTCGACCGGCGCGTCGACGGCCAGGCCCGAGATGTTCTCGTCAAAGATGACGCGCATCTCCAGCGCCTCGACCTCGGAGGCGTTGAACAGGCTGTTGCGGGCCGCAGCGGCATCCTCGAACACCTCGAAGACGGCGCCCGGCTTCACGCCGCCACCGCCCGACACGAAAGTGTCGAAGGTCAGGCCGCCGCCGACGAGCGTGGCAAAGGAGGAAAAGTCGATCTCGGCGCCCGAGGGGCCGACCGAGAAGGTGAAGCCCGAGGTGTCCCAGAACCGCGTCGTGGGCGAGATAAGCTGTTCGTGGGGCGTGTAGATGATGGCATCGGCGGTGGCGTTGCTGCCGCCCTCGGCGATGGTGGCCTTGCCGACGCGCCCGACCTCGATCCCGCGATAGAGGATGGGGCTGTCGTCGGTCATGCTGCCGCCGGCGGTGGTGCGCAGCTTGATGACCAGCCCCTCCTTGCCGTAACGGATGAGCGGCGCGTCCTCCTGCCCCTCGAACCGGGCGCGGAAACGCCCGATCTCGCTGTCCCAGGCCCCCTCGATATAAACCCCCGACAACACGGTATCGAGGCCGGTCACACCGCGCGCGCTGACTTCGGGGCGCACCACCCAGAAACTGGAATCGGCATCGACGAAGGGGGCGACGGATTTGCTGAGGCGGATCACCGCGACAACGCGCGACAGATCCTCGGAAAAACGCACGTCCTCGACCACGCCGACGGCCACGTCGCGGTAGCGCAGCTCGGTCTGGCGCTTGGTAATGCCGGCGCCATTGGCGAAGGTCACCTCGATCAGCGGGCCGCGGCTGGTGTAGCTTTGCCAGGCGACGCCCAGCGCGATGGCCAGCGCCAGCAGGGGGATCAGCCAGACGAAGGAGGCCCGCTGGAAAAAGCTTTTCCGGCGGCGGGTCAGCGTCACGGGCGGGGGGGCGTCATTCATCTTTTTCCGTCTCTTCCCGACCGGATTGCGCATCCCAGATCATGCGGCTGTCGAATGCCTGTGCGGAAAGCATGGTGAAGATCACCGACAGGGCGAAGAACAGGCTGGCCGGTCCCGGGTTAATCGCCGCTAAAGCATTCAATTGCACCAGAGAAGACAGGATCGCAACAACAAAGATATCGATCATCGACCAGCGCCCGATGTATTCCACGACCTCGTAGAGCAGCTGTCGCTGGTGATAGGAAACCGCCGAACGCCGCTCGACCGAGACGGCGAGAAAGGCGATGACGAAGAACTTGGCAAGCGGGATCACCACGCTGGCCAACAGGATGATGATGGCGATGCCCGGCGCGCCGTGCTGGGCCAGTTCGACCGCGCCGCCGACGATCGTGTCCTCCTGGACCTGGGCCAGGGTGCGGGTGCGCAGCATCGGATAGATATTGGCCGGGACATAGCACATCAGCCCTACCAGCCACAGCGCCCAGACCCGTTGCAGGCTTTTGCGATCGCGCGAGACGATGGTGTTGCCGCAGCGGGCGCAGACATCCGTCTCCAGGGGCCAGACCCGGCCGCAGCGGGTGCAGCCCGCGACGCCCATCTCGCGGGCGGTGACGAAACGCGCGTCGGTGCCCGCGGCATCGGCGTCCCCCGTCAGACCGACGGGCACGGGGCCGTTGATCTCCCCGCTCATGTCGCGGGCTCCTCGTCGAGGGAATTCCACACCGACCAGCGGCACATGATCCGGTCCTGCGCCACCACAAGGATGACCAGCGCGGCGAACATCCAGAAGGCGGGGCCAAGCTCGACCTGGGCCAGGTCGGTGATCTTGACCAAGGCCACGGCGCAGCCGATCACGAAGATCTCTGCCATCGACCAGGGGCGAAGCGCCTCGGACCAGCGGAAGGCCAGCGCCGCCCCCCGGGCGGGCGGTCGGTCCAGCACGATCGGCGTCAGCACGTAGATCGCCAGCATCATCCGTGCCAGCGGCACGAAAAGGATCAGCGCCGCCGTCAGCAGCGCCAGCGCGATCAACGGGCCGTCGCTGAAGGCCAATGCCGAATCCAGGATCGAGACCGAATTGCGCGCGCCCCCCGCCTGGATCGACAGGAAGGGAAAGATCGCGGCGGCGATGATCAGGATTACCACCGTGACCGAGACCGCGATGATCTGCAGGCCGGCCTTGTGGCGGGTATCGATCAGCACCTGGCCGCAGCGGTCGCAGACGGCCCGCTGGCCCGCGGGCGGCACCTGCAGGCTGTAGGCGGCGTCGCACTTGGGACAGACGATCAGGTCGGTGCAGGGAATCGGCGGGGTGTCGGACATGCGCTCAAGCTATCGCAATTCCGCCGGGCGGCAATGAGGCGCCGAGGCCGCGCCGCGCTTCGTCCGGGCACGGGGCCGAATTGCACCGCTTCGCCGGCGCCTTGCGCGACCGCCCCCTGTTGAAAGCCCCCGCGTCCCGACATAAACCGCAAGGCGCGCGCCCGGCATGACCGGCGCCCCCCAGGACAGGAAATGCCGCATGATCCGTCACATCGTCTTCTTCACCGTGCCGCGTGACGGCGATATCGAGACCGCCCGCAAGGGTCTGCAGATCCTGACCCGCATTCCCCATGCAAGCCACCTTGAGGTGGCGCTCAATCGCAAGTCCGACCCCACCAGCAAGGAGGTCGACATCGTCGTCTATGGCGAGTTCGAGGACGAGGCGGCGCTGGCTGCCTACAAGGCCCATGAGATCTATGCCGAGTCGATCCGGCGGGTGAAGCCCCTGCGCGAGATGCGTCTGGCGGTGGATTACCGCGTGGCTGAGGCGTTCGACACTGACGCCGGCGCCGACCCCGACGAGGGTTGATCCCTTCCGGGACATCGGCCCCCACCCGATGCAAAAGGCGACCGCGCCCCCGTCTGGGGTGCGCGATCGCCTGATTTCATGTGCCCCCCCGCCAGGCAAGGGGGCCGGGGTTGGCGGGATCAGCTGGCCGGCAGGGCCTGGCGGCGTCCGCTGCCCGACAGCCTTTCAGGCAAGGCAAAGGCCGCCGCGATGAACAGCCCGCCCAGCGCGATGCCCACCAGGTCGCCGCGCAGCCCGGGGATCAGGGCCGGCGCATCCAGGCCGGGAACAGCGCCCAGGGTGGATTTTCCGCCCGCGATGTCGGCCATGATCGCCGTGCCCTCGAACCAGGGATAGCTGAGCATGTAGGCCGCGGCGCCCACGAGGCCGCCGATCACGAAGACGGCCGCGTCCCAGCGCCCGGTAGCAGCCGAGGCAAGGCCGGTGCCGGGGCAGAACCCCGAGATCGCCCAGCCGAGACCCAGCAGCATCCCGCCCAGGAAGACGCCGGCATAGGCCGCCTTGATGGACATGTGCGCCACCTCGACCAGCCCGATCAGCTGGGCTGCGAACATCAGCACCGAGGCGGTGCCGATGGCCAGGAGAATGGCCTTCATCAGGTGCAACGACCGCAGGGTCAGCATGCCGATGATCAGATTGGGCGACGTCGCGCCGACCCGGTCGAGTGCCACGCCGAAGGCGGCGCCGACGATGATTGCGAGAAGGATGGTCATGACTGGGCCTCCCGGGGGTAAAGGAACATGGCTGTGGGAATGGCGGCAACGAACGCGCCGGCGGCGAAGATGTAGCCGGAAACGGCGGTCTGCATGATGCCGCTCATCATGTGGCCGGAGGTGCAGCCACCGGCCAGCCGGGCGCCGTAGAGGACGAGAAAGCCGCCCAGGAAGGCCACCGCGAAACGCCGCACCGGCGTGGGGCCGTGATTCTCCAGCCAGACCTCGGGCATGAACCTGTGGGCGTCCTTGAAGCTGCCCCGCAGCCACCCCGAGATCCCCGCCCCCAGCATGATGGCCAGGACGAAGACAAAGCCGTAGTTGAGCGGGTTGGCGATCGCCTTGGCGTATTTGCCGCCGCTCTTGGCCAGGTAGGCGTTGGGTGAGGTGTAGCCGCTCTTGGCGGCCTCGTCGACGGCGACGACGGCGCTGTCGGCCGCGCTCCACAGGATCCCGTCGAAGATCACGAACTGGGTGGAAACACCGATCGGCTTGACCAGCGCCACCGCCAGGAAGAAGACCGCGCCAAGCAGGAATCCTCCGGTTTTCCAGGATAAGGGCCAGGATAAAGGCATGTGTTGAGCTCCTATATGCATGAGCTGTAATATACACCCGCCGCCAGGGCCCACCTTGATCAGGATCAAATCGCGCCGGTCCCGCGCATCCCCTTTTCCCGTCAGTGAAAATCCCGGCTGGGAAAAAGCTTTCGGGCCTGTTCGCGCGGGTGGCGCGCGGTCGGGCGCTCCGTCGAGCGGATGCTGCCGCCCGCCGGGCGGCGGGTCTCGTCCGCGCGGCCGTCGTTGGCCTCGAACTCGGCCCCCTGCCCCAGGGTCGACAGCATCCCCGAGACATCCTCGACCCGCTCGGCGATCAGGTGGATGACCTGGCCGTCGCGCTGGACCGGCCCCGTCACCCGCAAAAGCCGCCCCGCGATCACCGCCTTGCGAAACGCCTCGTAGACCTTGTTCCAGACCACCACGTTGGCAACGCCCGTCTCGTCCTCCAGCGTCAGGAAGATCACCCCCGAGGCGGTGCCCGGGCGCTGACGGGTGATGACCAGCCCGGTCAGGGTGACGCGCCCGGCGGCCCCCGCCAGCCGGTCGGCGGGCAGGCTTTCCGGCAGGCTTTGCGACAGGCGGGGGCGCAGCAACTCCAGCGGATGCGCCCGCAGGGAAAGACGCAGGGAAAGGTAATCCTCGATCACCTCCTGGCCCAGGGTCATGGCCGGCAGCGCGACGCCGGGCTCGTCCCCGCCCTCGCCATCGGCGCCGAACAGCGGCAGCGGCGCGGGACCGCGCAGCGCCCGCGCCGCCCACAGCGCGTCGCGGCGGTTCAGGCCCAGCGGCGCGAAGGCGTCCCCCTCGGCCAGCCGTTCCAGCGCCCGGGGCGCGACCCCCGCGCGTCGCCACAGGCTTTCGACATCGGGATAGCCGTTGCCACGGGCGGCGACGATCCACTCGGCATCCTCGGCCCGCATTCCCTTGATCTGCCGGAAGCCCAGGCGCAGGGCCAGCGCCCCGTCCGACCGCGGCTCGAGCCGGCAGTCCCAGGTCGAGTGGTTGACCGAGATCGGCCGAACCTCGACCCCGTGCTCGCGGGCGTCCCGCACCAGCTGGGCCGGGGCGTAGAATCCCATCGGCTGGCTGTTGAGAAGCGCGCAGGTGAAGACCGCCGGATGATGCCGCTTCAGCCAGGCCGAGATGTAGACCAGCCGCGCGAAGCTGGCGGCGTGGCTTTCGGGAAAGCCGTAGCTGCCGAACCCCTCGATCTGGGCAAAGCAGCGTTCGGCGAAATCGGCCTCGTAGCCGCGGGCCAGCATCCCCGAGATGAAGCGGTCGCGGAAGGCGCCGATGGTGCCCATGCGCTTGAAGGTCGAGAGCGAGCGGCGCAGACGGTCGGCCTCGGCCGGGGAGAAGCCGGCGGCGACGACGGCGATCTGCATCGCCTGCTCCTGGAAAAGGGGCACGCCGTAGGTGCGGCCCAGCACCTCCATCATGGCCGGGCCCAGGTCCTCGACCTTTTCCTTGCCCTGCCGGCGGCTGATGAACGGGTGCACCATGCCGCCCTGGATCGGACCGGGGCGGACGATCGCGACCTCGCAGACCAGATCGTAGAACCTGCGCGGCTGCATCCGCGGCAGAAAGTTCAGCTGCGCCCGGCTTTCGACCTGGAAGACGCCGATGGCATCGGCGCGGCACAGCATCTCGTAGACCTCGGGATCCTCGGGCGGGACATTGGCCAGGTCGAACTGCCGGCCCCGATGCTCGGCGATCATGCCGAAGGCCTTGCGGATGCAGGTCAGCATGCCCAGCGCCAGCACGTCCACCTTCAGCAGCCCAAGCGCGTTGATGTCGTCCTTGTCCCACTCGATGATGGTGCGGTCCTCCATCGCGGCGTTCTCGATCGGGCACAGCTCGTCCAGCCGCCCGTGGGTGATGACGAAACCGCCCACGTGCTGGCTGAGATGGCGGGGAAAGCCGATGATCTCGGCGATCAGCCGCGCCGCCAGCACCACCCGGCCGTCGCCGGGATCCAGCCCCGCGTCGCGCATCCTATCCTCCCCCGGCGCGCTTGAGGACCAGCCCCAGATCTGTCCCGAAAGCCGCGCGATCACGTCCTGGCTGAGCCCCATCACCTTGCCCACCTCGCGGATCGCCGCGCGGGAGCGGAAATGGATCACCGTGGCGGTCAGCCCGGCGCGGTGGCGGCCATAGCGCCCGTAGATCCACTGGATCACCTCCTCGCGGCGCTCATGCTCGAAATCGACGTCGATGTCGGGCGGCTCGTCGCGCTCCTTCGAGATGAAACGCTCGAATATCAGGGTGATGCTTTCGGGCGGGACTTCCGTCACCCCGAGCAGGTAGCACACCACCGAGTTGGCGGCCGAGCCGCGCCCCTGGCACAGGATCCCGCGCGAGCGGGCGAAGGCCACGATGTCGTGCACGGTCAGGAAATAGGGCGCATAGCCCATCTCGCCGATCAGGCGCAGCTCCTTTTCCACGCGGCTGATGATGCGGGCCGGCGGCCCCTCGGGATAGCGCCAGTGCAGCCCCTCGCGCGACAGCCGTTCCAGCCGGGCCTGGGCCGGCTCGCCGTCCCGCTCCTCGTCGGGGTAGTGATAGCGCAGATCGTCCAGCCGGAAGGCGCAGCGGCCGGCGATCTCCAGCGTGCGCCGAAGCGCGGCGGGGTGGCGGTGAAACATGCGGGCCATGTCGGCGGAGGATTTCAGCCGATGCTCGCCATTGGTCAGGCGACGCTCTCCGATCGCGTCGATGGTGCAGCCTTCGCGCAGGCAGGTCAGCACGTCGGCCAGGGGCCGGCGCGCGGCGCGGTGCATCATCACCTCGCCCACCGCGACCATGGGCAGGCCCGTGGCCTGGGCAAGCTGTGCCATGCGGTCCAGCCGCAGCGGGTCGCGCCCGTCATAGGCCGGGGCCGCCCCCAGGAAACACTGTCCCGGAAAGGCGCGCAGCACCTGGCGCAGATCGCGCGGGATGCCGCCCCGCGGGGCCACCTCCAGCGGGTCGGGCGGCCGGGCGATCAGCACCAGCCCCTGCCCCCATTCCAGAAGGTCGGCGCGGGTCAGCAGGCACTTGCCCTTGGTGGTGCGCCGCTTGCCCTCGGACAGCATCCGCGTCAGCCGCGACCAGGCGGCCAGGTCGGTCGGCAGGGCCAGCCATTCGACCGGGCTGTCGTCCAGCACCAGCCGCGCCCCCGCGATCAGCTTGGGCAGGGGCAGATCGGGCGCGATCTGCGGCCCCTCCTCGCCGATGTGCCGGGTCTGGCGGCTGGAATGGTCGGTCACCTGCCGCGAGCGGACGGCCAGCCCCCCGGCGGCGGGGCCCTGGGCCTTCAGCGCCTCCTCGCGCAGGCGCTCCAGCTCTTTCAGCGCCGAAAAGGCCCGCACCACCCCGGCTACGGAATTGCGGTCGGTCAGGGCGATGGCGGCCAGCCCCAGCTCGGCCGCGCGGGTGACCAGCTCCTCCGGATGGGAGGCCCCGGTGAGAAAGGTGAAATTGCTGGTGACGCACAGCTCGGCATAGCCGGTCATAGGAACTCTCCCTGCGCGAACCAGTGCCCGGCGGGCCAGGCCGGGGCCTGGGGCGTGTGAAAGAGCCACAGGCGCGGCCCCTCGCGGGTTTCGACCCGCCAGTAGTCGCGCAGCCCCGTGCGCCAGGCCGGGTCGTCCTGCCACCATTCGGGGGCGATGCGCTCGGGTCCGGTGGCGCGCAGGGTGCGGAAGGACATGTTGCGCCAGCGAAAGGCCGAAGGGGGATGGCCGGGCCTGCCGCCCCGGGCCGCCACCGGCTCGGGGGGGAAGATGGTGATCGGCCGCTCGGGGCCGCGCTGGGGCGGCGGCGCCTGGGGGCGGCTGTAGACGGCGGGCAGAAGCTGGAAGCTGCGCTCGGGGATCTTGCTGTCGCGGGGCACCAGCCGCAGCACCCGCTCGAATCCCAGCCGGTTGCCCAGGGTGGAAAAGAGATCCGCCAGCGCGTCCTGCTCACGCAAGGCGGCGTGACCGCCCAGCTGCTCGGGGTCCATGGCCTCGGTGACATGGGCCACCAGGCGCATCATCTCGATGCCGAAGGCGGCCTCGACCTCGGCCACACCGCGGGTGAAAAGCGCGGCGATGCGGTCGGGATCGCGCATCGGGCGGGCCAGGCCGATCTCGACGCGGGCGGTCTCTCCGTCGACCCGGTGCAGTTCCAGCCGCAGCCGCCGCGCCCCCCGCCTGTGGCGCGCCAGGGTCGCGCACAACCGCCCCAGCAGGCGGGAAAGGCCGGCCATGACATCCTCTTCCAGCCCGATGGGTTCGGGCAGGGTCATGCGCACCCCGAAATACGGCAGATCCGCCTCGGGCGAGATCGGCTCGGGCTGGAGGCCCAGCGCCTGGTCGAGGCGCAGCACCAAGGCCGGACCGAAGCGCCGGGCCAGCGGCGCGCGCGGCAGGCCGGTCAGGTCGGCGATGCGCTTCAGCCCCATGCGGGACAGGCCCTGGGCGCTGTCCTCGCCGATCCGCAGGGCCGAGACCGGCAGATGCCCGATGCCCCGCGCCACCGCCCCTTCGGGCACGATGCCGCCGCCATGGCGGGCCAGCGCCTGGGCCGCGCCCCGGGTCTCGGCGATCGCCGTTCCGACCGACAGGCCCACCCGCTCAAGCCGGGCGTGCAGGTCGGCCCGAAGCTCGGCCTCGCCGCCGAAAAGATGGGGCACGCCGGTGATGTCGGCGACCAGCCCGTCGGCGCCGTCGCGCGCCACCATCGGGGAATATCGCTCCAGCCATCGCCGCAGACCGCCCAGGGCGGCGGCCTCGCGCACCAGATCGGCAGGGCGGGTAATCAGCGCGGGGCAGATGGCGCGGGCATCGGCCAGCGCCATGCCCCGGTGCAGCCCCTGCCCTTCGGCGGCGGGGTTCAGACAATGCAGGTGGTCGGCGTTCCCTGATCGGTGGACCAGGGCGAAAGGCCCCTCAACGGGGCGTCTCCGCAGCGCCGTCTCGCTCGCGAGACGCGGAAACCAGATTGAAAGCAGCCGTCGCGCCATTCCGATGCACAGTCCAGAATCCCGTTGTTCCCTTTTTGTTCTTTTTAAGTTCCCAATGCTGGGGAGTCGAGTCCCCCTCCTCGGATGGCAGCGGCGCGCAGTGCCATCGCGTCTCGGCGGCGTTGCTGCCCTGACCTTCGCGGACAAGCATCAGCCCGGTGGTCGCCCCCGCCTCCGCCGCCAGTTGCAACCGCCGGCCCGCCAGCAGGGACAGGGGTTTTTCCGGCTCGGCGATGACCAGCCCCACACCGGGGGAGCGCAGGCATTCCTCGACCGCCCAGAGCAGGTCCGCCTCGCCGGCGGGGCGCAGCAGGTGCAGCCGTTCGCCCAAGCCCTCGGGCAGGCCACGCAGCATCGGCAGCTGCGCCACATGGGCGGGCAGCACCCAGATCACCTGGCCCCGGTGCCGCGCCGCCTGGACCAGGGCAAAGCCGCGCCGCGCGGGGCCCTCGGCCTCGTGCACGCGGCCCCCGGCAAGGGCGGGCGGATGGGATCGCGCCGGATCACGCAGCATCTTCGCGCACCCCCTCGGCCACGATTCGCAGCCGCCCGTCGGGCAGCGGGCGTTGCAGTTTCAGCGCCTCGGCGGTGGGCGCGGTCAGCCATTGGCGCCATTCCTCGGGCCGGGTCAGAATGACAGGCATCGCCTTGGGATGGACCGGCCCCACCTCGGCATTGGGCGGGCAGGTCAGAAAGGCGAAAAGCTCGGCCGTCACCTCGCCCTCCTTCAGCTTGCGCACCGAGGTCCAGCGGGTGCGCAGCCCGGCGAAGAAGCCCAGCGGCCGATCCTCGCCCAGCGCGAACCAAACGGGGGAGTTGCGCGGCGCGCCGGGGCGGCTGTCGATCTCGGAAAAGCTGGTGAAGGGGACCAGGCAGCGGTGTTCCGGGCCCAGCCAGCGCCGCCAATGGGGCGAGGCGAGGTTGCGGATGTTGGTCACGCCCTTGTCGGTCTTTCGTCCTTGCAGGAAATTCTCGGGCGTGGGCATGCCCCAGCGCGCCATCGTCAGCCGCCACCTCCCGCTCTGGCCCCCGCTCTGGCCCCCATGCGCGCCCCCGTCCCCGTGCCGGATGATCGGCGCGGGATAGTCGGGCCAGATTCCCGACATGGCCGGCAGGTTGCCCGTCTCATCGACAAGCTCCTCCCCCGCCTCGAGCATGCCGTCGAAGACATGTCGCATGGCGTCCTGGCTCTTGGTCTGGGAATAAAGGTTGCACATGGGCACAATTCTCGGGCTTCGCGGGGCGGACATCAACCACGAATGAAGGCATGCCGGCCCGGCCCCGCCACCGGCCGGGAAAGCTGCCCCAACGTCACGGAGGGCGACCTATACGAAAGAGATATCGGCCGCACCTTATGCGCCGTCAAATCCTCCTATCGGAACGCTAGTCTAGGGGTTCATTGACAAGTAATGGAGCAGTCCCCTGTACCAGTATGTGAAAACCCGCAAACTGCCCCAGCCGCGGAAGCTGGCGGGCGCCGCCCTGCTCTGGCTAGCCTCGGTGGCGGGGCCGGTCATGGCCGACACCAGCTATGCCTTCGGCGTCGTTCCCCAGTTCGAGGCCCGGCGCCTGTCCGAGATCTGGACGCCCATCCTCGACGAGCTTGAGAAGCGCGTGGGCATAGACCTGCGTTTCCAGGGCTCTCCCAAGATCCCCGAGTTCGAGAGGGCTTTCGCCCGGGGCGAGTTCGACATCTCCTACATGAACCCCTACCACGCGCTCGTGGCGCTCGACAGCCAGGGCTATCAGCCGATCATCCGCGACGGGGACCGGCAGCTTTTCGGCGTGCTGATCGTGCGCAAGGATTCGGATTATCAGAAGGTCTCGGACCTCCAGGGCGCCCGGATCGCCTTTCCCGCGCCCAACGCGCTGGGGGCCTCGCTGTTGATGCGGGCAGAGCTGGACCGCCAGCACGGGCTGGACTTCACCGCCGATTACGTCAACACCCACACCTCGGCCTATCTCAATGTGGTGCTGGGCGACGCCGATGCGGCCGGGGGCGTGATGGGGACGTTCAACCGCCTCGACCCCGCCATCCGCGAGCATCTGCGCGTCATCTACAAGACGGCCCCCGTGCCACCCCACCCCATCGTCGTCCACCCCCGGGTGCCGAGCGAGGTCGCGACCCGCATCCAGGACGCCTTCCTTGACCTGGCCGCCACCCCCGAGGGGGCCGAGCTTCTGGCGCAGGTGCCCATCCGCAACGCGGTCAAGACCGACATATCCGAGTACCAGATGCTTCGGGACTTCAAACTTGAAGACTACTATGTTGCGATTGATGAGAAATAACAGGGGTCATCGCAGGCGTTCACCATGACCGGCTGGTCGATCAGAAAACGATACTGGTCCGCGATGCTTGTCTTCGTGGTCCTTATCGTGGGCATGTTCCAACTGGTGATGGTGCCGCGGATCACCAATGTCCTGATGGAAGTCGAGCGCCGGGAAGTCGACCGCCAGCTGACCGTGCTGATCGACGGCATCTCGCCCTTCATCCTCAGCAACCAGAACGCCGCGATCCACGAGACGCTGAACAGCGTCGGCGAAGGCTTTCCCGACTGGCACAACATCATCCTGACGCGAAAGGACGGGCTTCAGGTCTATCCGCTTTTCCGGGTGAACCGCGACACGGGCGAGAACTACATCCACATGTCCCAGGCCATCCGCGTACATGGCGAACCCTGGGGGACGATGGACGTTTCGGTCGACCTGGGCGAGCCGATCGCCGCCCTGCAACGGGAATTGCGCCGGCTGGGCCTGGGCGCGATCCTGTTCTTCCTGGCGCTAGCGACCGGGATCGGCGTGCTGATCGACCGGCTGGTCACCCGCCGCCTGTCACAGCTGGCGACAGCGGCGGACGAGCTTGGGTCAGGGGATTACCAGGTCAAGCTGCCCAACCCCTCCTCGGACGAGGTGGGGCGCCTGACCGAAAGCTTCAGCGTCATGCGCAGCCAGGTCCTCGAGAACGTCTCGTCGCTGGAACAGGCCCGCGCCGAGGCCGAGCGGGCGCTGGCCGCCAAGTCCCGTTTTCTGGCCACCATGAGCCACGAGCTGCGCACGCCCCTCAACGGCATCATCCCCGTCGCCGAGATGCTGGCCGACTCGAAGCTCGACCCGGTGCAGCACCGCAAGGTCGAGACGATCCACCGCTCCAGCAAGGCGCTGCTGTCGATCGTCGACGACATCCTGGACCTCGCGCGACTGGAGGAAGGCCACCTGGAGGTCCGCGCGACCCCCTTCAGCCCCGCCGCGCTGATTGAGGAGGTGGGCGACCTGCTCACCGCCGCCGCCGCGCAGAAGGGTCTGAGCCTTTCGGTCCGGGTCGAGCCGGGGGCCGAGGGCGAATTCCTGGGCGACAAGGACCGGATCCGCCAGGTCCTGGTCAACCTTGCGGGCAATGCCGTCAAGTTCACCAACGCCGGCCATGTCACCATCCGCTGCCGGCCCGACCGCCCGGGCGAGGGCGCGACCGGGCTGACATTCGAGGTCGTGGATACAGGCATCGGCATCAACGAGGCCGACGCCGCGCGCATCTTCGAGCGGTTCGAGCAGGCCGAAAGCGGGCCCACCCGCCGGTTCGGCGGCAGTGGCTTGGGGCTGCCGATTTCCAAAGCACTCGTCACCGCGCTGGGCGGGCGGATCGGCCTTGAAAGCGGCCGCCTCCGGGGAAGCACCTTCTGGTTCACCCTTCCCCTGCCCCGGGCCGAGGCCCAGGCGGCGCAATCCGATCCGGTCGCGCCCCCCGCTCCCCCTGCTTCGGCAGAGCCTGATACGGCCGTCCCTTCGGGCCGTGCCCTTCAGGTCCTGATCGCCGATGACAATGCGATCAACCGCGACGTGGCCATCGCCATGGTCGAGAAGCTGGGCCACCAGGTCCGCGCCGTGACCGACGGCAAGGAGGCGGTCGAGGCCGCCGCCCGCGCCCATTTCGACCTGGTCTTCATGGATGTGCACATGCCGGTGATGGACGGGCTGGAGGCCACGCGCGGCATCCGCGCTCTCTCTCCCGAAAAGGCGGGGATGTTCATCGTCGCCCTGACCGCCAGCGTCATGGAAGAGGATGTCGCCCGCTGCCGCGCGGCCGGCATGGACGACGTGCTGTCGAAGCCGCTGACCTTCGCCTCGATCCGGGGCGCGATCGCGGCCTCGGGCCTGCCCGCGGCCCGCCCGGAATGGGCAGACTAGGCCGGCCCAGCCACGCACCGTGCAGCGTGCATCATACACCGGCCCGATCTGACGCTTCCTAGACCGACGGCGCCAGCTCGCTTGACGAGACCGAGCCCTCGGCCTCGGCCCCAAAGCGTACGAAGGCCCAGTCGGCCACCATGGCGCCGACCCACATTCCGATCAGCGCCGTCCAGGCCGTGACCGCGAGGATCGAGCCGCCGGTCACCCCTGCCCCTACCGCGCAGCCGCCCGCAAGCATGGCGCCAAACCCCATCAGAAGCGCCCCGGCGACATAGCGCGGCACCGTGTGGCCGCTGTCGAATCCCTGGATCTTCAACTCCCCGGTCAGGAAGGCCGCGGTGAAGGCCCCCAGGAAGACGCCGGGCATGATCCCGATGCCGAAGTCCAGCGCCTTGTCGAAGGGGGCGACGGTCAGCATCAGCAGCTCGGCCGAGGGCCCCGAGAAGGTTAGCGATTCGACCGACACGATGTCGAAGGAGGCCTGGGAGACCGAGTAGGTGAAGATCCAGCCCAGCGGGATCGCGAGGCCCGCGCCGATGGCCGCCATCAGCTTGGCGCGGCTGACCCGGCTGTAAAGCGCGACCGCCAGCCCGGCACAAAGCCACAGCAACCCGATCGCCAGCCCCAGGCGCGGCCCGCCGCCCAGCAGGCTGAGCACCTCCCGGTTATGCCCACCCGGCACCACCCACAGCGCCGATAGCCCGTTGCGCAGGGGCGCCAGCAGGCCCATGTAGGCCGATTGCGCCGCCACGGCAAAGACCAGCCCGGCCAGAAGCGCCCGCAGGTTGCCGGTGGCCGACAGCACCAGAAGCCGCGTCGCGCAGCCCCGGGCACAGATCATGCCGACACCGAAGAGAAGGCCGCCGATGGCCGCGCCCGACATGCTGCCGGTGGCCGCGATCATCCGCGATTGCGACACGTCCAGCCAGCCCAGGATGATGGCGGTCTGAACCCCGGCCATGGCGACCGAGAAGGCAAAAAGCCACACGGCCAGCTTGGTGCCCGGTTCGCGGCGGCGGAACTCGGTCACGGCAGACCGCAGGCAGAAGCGGCTTTGCTGGGCAAAGGCCCCGAAGAGGAACCCCACCGACACGCCCCCCAAAAGCAGCAGGTCCGCCGTTCCGATCCAGTCGATCAAAGTCTCTATCACCGTCTTGTCTCCTGCTCTGGTCGTGGGGTCCGCCCCTCTTTCCCCCGGGCTATCGCGCGGGGCCGACCAGCGGTTTAATCTGGATCAAAGGGGCGGCATTTTTCCATTGCTGCCAACACCTTTAGCCCTGCGGACAAGGATCAGGCGCCGGGCCTGGCCCTAGGCTTGCGCCACCAAGTGCCGATGCCCCGGCTTGCCGTGGTAGAAGCCGTTCGAAAGGGGCGTCCGGGCGCTCAGCTCGGCCAGGCGCGCGGTGGCCTCGTCAGGGGCCATGGTGCCGCATCGCAGCCCGTCGAACAGTCGCGCCACGGCAACCATGTCCACCAATTCGGGCATCAGGCGCAGGTGCGAGACACCCATGGCCTGAAGCGCGGCCACCTCATCGCCCAGCGCCACGTAGGTCTCGGACAGCGTCTGGATGCCGTTGACCCGCAGGAAGGGGCTTCCGTCGCGGGTGGTCAGGGGCATGCCGTCGCGGTCCTTCTCGCACAGGAACCGGCAGTTGTCCTTGGTCCGGCCATGGGCGCGGGCGTGGTAGCAGCGCGCCGAGGTGGCCAGCGGCGCGCGGCCAAAGACCTGCACCTCGATCCCGACGCCGATCTGCTGACCCCGCGCCGCCATCAGCGCGATCGAGGGCGCGCGCATCTCGACCGGAAGGCAGACATGCTCGGCGCCCCGGCGCACCAGCTCGTCAAGCGTTTCGGCGTTGTAGACATTCATGAAGGGGCCGATGCGATGGCGCCGCCCGTCTGCCCCAAGCAGGCCCGCGGCATTGTTGATCTCGACCTCCAGCGCGTCCTCGGCGACCAGCGCCGCCGTCGCCTTGCGCTCGCGGGGGAGCATGACCTCGGCCAGGGATGAGTGGATCACCCGCTTGCCCCCGCGCCGCAGACGCTCCACCACCTCGGGCAGGGCATCTTCGACGAAAGGCGCGCGCTTGGAACAGACGACCTCGCCGACATAGACGGCATCAATCGGGGCTTCGTCGGCAATGCGGGCATAGAAATCGCGCCGGATCCGGGGGCTCCAGTGATAGGCGATCGGGCCGAGGGTCAGGGCGGCGCGCGCCGGTCGGGTCTGTGTCATCTTCACCGCCATTTCTTGGTTTCGAATGCGCCCTGGGTCTGCTTCTGCCCCTCGGTCAGGGCCAGCAGGTCGGCCATGTCGGGCAGAACGCCTGCGCGGATGTCGTCCACCGCGTCGCGGAAGGTCGACACGACAGTGCGGATGTAGCTGCGCGAACGCTGGCGGCCCTCGATCTTGAAGGCGTTGACGCCGGCGTCGATCAGCTCGGGCAAGAGCTGCGACAGGTTCAGGCTGACCGGCTCCTCGAAGGCGTAATAGCCCTCGGGCCGCGCCGGCGCGAGGTAGCGTCCCTTGCAGATGGTGGGATAGCCGGCGGTATCGCCGGGGCCAAAGCGGTCGATGGTGAACGCGCCCAGCCGGGTCGAGAGCGAGCCATCCTCCTCGCGGGCGTATTCCACGTCGGCGGCGGGCGAGCAGACGCCGTCCATGTTGGTCGAGCAGCCGGTGGCGTAATTGGTCAGGCTGCACCGCCCCTCGACCATCAGGCCGTGGTTGCCGAAGATGAAGGTCTCGATCTCGCAGGGGATCTCGCGCTTGATCTTGCGGATCTCGGGGATGGTCAGGATGCGGGGCAGAACCACGCGGCGCACGCCGAATTCGTTGCAATAGTAGCGGATCGCCTCGGGGCTGGAGGCCGCGGCCTGCACCGACAGATGCAGCCTTTTGCCCGGATGGGCGCGGGCGATATGGGCCGCCACGCCGATGTCGGCGACGATGAAGGCATCGACCCCCAGCCGCGCCCCGGTATCGGCCGCATCGCGCCACAGCGCGAACCGGCCCGCCGGTGGGTAGGTGTTCAGCGCCAGCAGCACCTTCGCCCCCCTGTCATGGGCATAGGCGACCGAGGCCTCCAGCTCCTCGGGGGTGAAGTTCAGGCCGGGGAAATTGCGGGCGTTGGTTTCGTTCTGAAAGCCGCAATAGACCGCATCGGCCCCGGCATCGACCGCCGTGCGCAGGGCGGCCGGGGTGCCAGCGGGGCAGACCAGCTCGGCGATGGCGGGTTCGTCAAATGGCATGGGGGCCCTCCTTGGGCGTGACGTTGGCCGCGGCATCGCGCAGCCGCGACAACAGGAACTGTCCGGGCGGGCCGAAAAGCGCGGCGGCATCGCCTGCGATCGAGCCCTCGACATCGTCGAGCGCGTTGCGCAGCCGGACGACCGCCTCGGTGTCGCCGCTGACCGTCAGATCGCGCGAGAAGAACAGCGCGTCGCCGTCGGCACCGGCATCGACCAGCGCAAGCAGCGTCAGGAAATCGCCGCTGATCCGGGCCCGGTGGTCGGGGATGGCGTCGCGCTTCACGGCGCGAAGCTGCGGGTTGGCGGGATCGGGGCGCAGGACCAGGGCAAAGCCCATATCGCGAGGCTCGATCACGAAGGTCGCGCTGCGGCAATCGCCCAGCCGCTGAAAGATCGACGGGTGCAGGGCGGCGATCCGGCGCACGATCCGGCCCAGCGCCGGTTGCATCAGGACGGGCGGGACCACCCCGATCAGCCGCAGGGCCAGCCCGCCCTGTCGGGGCGGGGGTGGCGTGGGATGGGCCATGGTCATGCGGCACCTTGCCGGCCGGATCCAACCACAGCCCCCTCCGCGCTCTCGGCGACTGGCACGCCGGCCTCCCGACACCACTCGACCAGCGCCCGCAGGTCCGAGGGCAGCGCCTCGCCCATGCCGCCGGTGAATGCGTGAAAGGCTTCGGCGTTCTGACCGCCCAGCCCCACAAGCACCGGCAGGTCCAACTCCAGCGCCCGGGCGATCAGGGTGCGATACCCTCCGCCCGCCGCCTCATGCTTGCCGAACTTGTTGACCAGCAGCAGGTCGACCGCGCCCCCCTCCAGCACGTCGGAGGTAAGCGAGACCGCCCGTTCCAGCGCCTCCGGGTCCAGGCGGCAGCCTTCGGCATGGCGGCCCAGCGCCTGCGATATGCGCACCACGGGCCCGTCGGGCAAAACGGTCACGTCCATGTCACAGCCGCGCTGGCCGGGCGCGTCATGGTTGACCTGAATGGTGCCGCAAAGCCGGGCGCCCCCCTCCTCCAGCCGCTCGGCCAGCCGTGTCAGCAGCCGGTCCGTGGCCCCGGGGCCGCTTGATTTCGTGTAGGCAATTTTCATCGCGTTCTCCCTTTGCGCGAAGTGTCTTGTTGATGGGCCCAGCGGCCCAGCGGCCCCGGCCCGATCAGGCCGGGGCGCTTTCATGCAGCGACACGCGCACCGGCAGGCCCTGGCGGACGGCGGCGCCGCTGATCGGCTCCAGCCAGGTGCCGGGAACGCGGCGGGTGGGGTCGGCAAAGCCCAGGTCGTTCAGGTTCACCCCGGCCCCCACCCAGGGGTTGCCGCCGTGATCCTGCCCGTCGATGCTGTGCCGGGCGGCGCCCAGCTCCCGGTGGCCGAACCCGTGCTCGATCCCCAGCGCGCCGCGCATCACGCCCCGGCTGACCAGCGCCATGCCGATCACATGTCCGCCCGGGCTTTCGATCCTGACAAGGTCGCCGTGGCCGATCCCCATCAGGGCCGCGTCCCGGTCGTTCATCAGCACGGGGTTGTAGGGCTTGATCATTCGCAAGCGATCCAGCCCGGCGGCATATGGGTTCATCAGGTTCGACTTGAACGAGAAGGCCAGCAGCGGCCATTCGGCCTCCGGGAACCGGTCTCGCATGGGGGTGCCGTCGGCCAGCCGCGCCACGCGCAGGCCGGGCACGCCGCTGTGGCGCCGCCCGGTCTGGCTGTCGATGGCGGTACCCACCTCTTCGTTGTAGATGCAGAACGTGCGTTTCCAGCGGTTGCCCAGCCGTTCGCCGTCATGGGCGCCGTCATAGGTCTGAAACCGCCCGCCCCGTGCATAAAGATAGGCGACCGGGCCGCGCTCCTGCTCGGGCAGAACGGCCTCGATCCGGGGCAGGAGCGAGGCCAGGCCCGACAGCTCGGCGTCGTCGTCGGTGACCGGCGGCAGAGGCTCCCCCATGAAGGCGATGTTGGCGCCGGCCCGGAGGAAGAAATCCTCGGCCGTGTTCAGCGGCCAAAGCGCGCCATCGGCCGAGGGGATCGCCCCCTCGCCAAAGCCGGCCAGGCCAAGACGCTTGGCCAGGGCGATGAAAAAGCTTTCCATGCTGACGGGCTGACCGTCGGCGGTCTTGACCTGGCGCGGCGCGACCACCGGCCAGCAGGCCGTGGTCATCTTGGTCAGGTTGCCGGACCAGGCGCCCGTGAAGCCCCAGACCTCGTACATCACGGAGTCGGGGAAGATGTAATCGGCGTAGCGGTTGGTTTCGTTGATGAAACCGTCGACGGCCACGTAGAGGCCCAGCCGGGCCGGGTCGCGCAGCCGTTCGCCGATCAGCGCGTCAAGGCCGGCCTGCCCGTAGATCGGGTTGGCCATGCAGCCGATCAGCGCCTTGATCGGATAGGGATAGCCATCCAGCGCCGAGGCCAGATGCTCCGACAGGGTCGGCGGCGCCAGCGAACGCCAGGGCGCAGTTGCAGGATACGGATCCTCCCCCGCCGCCACCCGGCGCTTGAACTCCGAGGACTTCTCGTAGGGAAACTTCGAGCGGGACAGGAAGATCCCCTTGGGCTTGCGCATCTCGGGGAAGGTGGCGAGGTCATAGCGCGGCCCCTTGCCGGTGCCGTTGAAACTGCCGCCGCCATGGGCCGAACCGCCGGCATGATTGATCGAACCGGCCAGCAGGTTCATAAGCTGCACCGCGAAAGTGGCGTAGAAACCGCTGGCCGACATCATGCCGCCATGGCAATCGGCCACCGCCCGGCGACCGCCGGCCTTGAACCGGGCTGCGATGGCGGCGATGCGCTCGTGGGGGACACCGCATGCCTCGGCGTATTCGTCCATGCTGTATTCCAGCGCGGCCTCGCGCAGAAGCATCAGGCTGCTCTTGACCGCAATGCGGCCGCCGTCGGGCAGTACCAGGGTCTCGTCGGCGAACAGATCGCCCCGGCTCGAGGCCTCGGCGCTCAGAAGTTTGCCGTGATCGAAGACCATGGGCAGATCGCCCTCGGCCCCCGGCGCAACCTCGCCCAGGTCCGAGCGGCGCAGAAAATGCCCCTGCCTGGGGTGGTCCGCCTGCACGATCACAAGGTGGCTGGCATTGGTGTGGCCGACCTCGCCCGCCGCGTCGGCGGCGCTGGCCGAGGGCAGGGCCAGGAATTCGGCCGCGTAGCCGTCGTTCTCCAGCAGCCAGCGGATCAGGCCCATTGCCAGCGCGCTGTCCGTTCCGGGCCGCACCGGCACCCAGTTGGAGTGGGCCCCCGCGCTTTCCACCACCGAGGCGTTCAGCGCCGGGTCCACCACCACGTAGTCCAGCGTCCCCCGTGCCCGCGCCTCGGCCAGAAGACGGCCCTGGCGCTTGAAGGGGTTGCCCGACTGGCTGGGCGCAGAGCCGATGAACAGGCCGAAGGCGGCGTTGGCGAAATCGGGCTTGGTATGGGCGAACTTGGCCATGTCGTTCATGACCGCGCCCGACCCCATGCGGAACGCCAGGCCACAGTAGGACCCGTGGTGCCCGTAGTTGCGGGTTCCGAAGGCGTTGAAGGCAAAGCGTTTAAGCAGCGCCGAGCGTCCGTAGTCCGTGGCCTCCATCACCAGAAGCTGGTTGCTGAGGGGGCCAAACTCGGGGTTCTCGGGATCAATCGGTGTTTCGTAATCGTTGATGGCGCGCAAACCCTCGACCGGTCCCTCGCCGAAAAGGTCGCCCCCCTCGCATATCTCCTCGATCGCCTGCTCGAACGGGACCGAGGTCCACCTCCCCTCGCCCCGCTTGCCGGCGCGTTTGAGCACCTTGAGCACCCGGTGCGGGCTGTCGATCTGTCCAATCATGGCGTTGCCCCGCGCGCAGGCGGTGGAGCGGTTGATCTGACCCGCCTCGCCAAAGGCCGAGACGCAGCGCAGCGCCTCGCGCACCGGCGTCGCGTGGTCAAGGTGGCGGTCGGCCGACAGCGGATTGTAGGGGTTGCCCGCGACCCGGATCACCCGGTCGGTGGCGTTGTCGATCCGCACCCGGACACCGCATTTCGTGGTGCAGCCGTAGCAGACGGTGAAGGCCATGCGCTGCTCGGCGTTGGGTGTCAGCGCGCCCGTTTTCAGGTCAACGCTGTATTCGGGCTTGGGCGCGTTGCCATAGACCGGGTGGGCCGGCTTTTCGCCCGCGCTGCCGCTCAGCCCGTGGGCAAGCTTCTCAAGCGGTTCGGCATAGCCGGCGGCGAAGGTCGCGGCCCCGCCTGCGGCGGCGGCCACCTTCAGCAGTCTGCGGCGGCTTTTATCCATGATCAGGTTCTCCGTGAACGGCGGGGGAGTGGTCGGGCGTTCCGTCGCGCCCGCCAAGGGCGGCGCGCCAGGGCACGAAAAGGTCGATGACAAGCAGGACCGAGAGCAGCAGACCGAAGCTTCCGACGATGCCCAGCAGCCCCTGCGAGCCCATGCCGACGGCGTAGTTCTGGAACCCCGCGCTGTTGCGCGCGACGGTCTGCACCTCCATCAGGACCGTCCAGCGGAAACTCCAGGCGACGTAGAGGGCCAGCAGGCCCAGCACCCAGCGCGTGCCGCGCAGCGATCCCAGCACCTCCATCAACCCCGAGGCCAGAAACAGGAAGACCCCGGCCACCACGCCCCAGTAGGCCAGGCGCCGCCATTCGGGATTGTCGCGCACCGAACCGAGCGCGGCCGCGACCGACCCCTCGTTGATCGAAAGGCCCTGCGCCAGCCAGCCCCCCGCCACCAGCCCCGCCAGCACCAGCGAGACCAGGATCACGCTGAGGAACTGGTCCCCCGCGACCGGGTGGCGGATGCCCGAAACCCGGTTGATCACCACGGCCAGGCCGGCCGCGCCGATCACCCCCGTCAGCAGGAACATCGCAGGCAGGTATTCGGTGTGCCACAGCGGCCGTGCCTTCAGGATCGCGACCTCGGCCCCGGTATAGACCATCACCCCCACCGACAGCGCGACCGCCACGAGGCCCAGCAGGACCACAAGCCAGCGCGGCGTGGCCCAGGCGCCGAGCGGAACGTGACGCCCGATCCATCCCTGAATGCCGCCCTCGCCCGCGCGGGCCCGAAGGGGTTCGCGCCAGACCAACCATGCCAGTCCCAGGGTCGCGCCCACGTATAGCGGCAGAAGGATGCTGCCCAGCGCCATCCAGGATGTGGGGTTCGGGTAGGCGTAGAAATGCCAGAAGCGCAGCGGCTGGTGCAGGTCGGCAAGCAGCGTGACGGGCGCCACGATCGCGGTCGCGACCGCGCCCAGCAATGCCAGGCGCGCCGCCGGCTTCCAACGCTCAACCCCAAGGACCACCCCCGGCACCGCCAGCCAAAGCGAGGCGTAGGACAGCGCGATCAGGAAGAAATACTGCACGGCCCAGGGGTACCAGGCGATGCCGTAGCGTGGCGCGATCAGTTCAATGCTCTGCATATTCATACCCCAGTTCTTCGCCTTCGCCGTTGCGCACGGTCCACAGGCTGGGCTCGGCCGCGGGGCGGGTCACGAAACGCGCGTCCATGCCCAGGTAGAAGACATGCGGCCGGGTGTTCTTGTCGGGCTGAAGCACCATCAGCTCGTCGCGGTATTGCTCGACCATGCGGGCGATCTGGCTTTCGGGATCGTTCAGGTCGCCGATGATCCGCGCCCCGCCGACACAGGATTCGACGCATGCCGGCAACAACCCCGCCTCAAGCCGGTGGGCGCAGAAGGTGCACTTGTCGGCTGTCTGGGTCCGGTCGTTGATGAAGCGCGCGTCATAGGGACAGGCCTGCACGCAATAGGCGCAGCCAACACAGCGGTCGCTGTCGACGACGACGATCCCGTCCTCGCGCTGCCAGGTGGCCTGCACCGGGCAGACCGGCACGCAGGGCGGGTTGTCGCAATGGTTGCACAGGCGCGGCAGCATGAATTGCGCGGGCTCTGCGGTCTCGAGGCTCTGGACCTCGGTCTGTGAGACGATGGTGCGGAACTTGCCCAAGGGGGTTTGGTTCTCGATGTGGCAGGCCACGGTGCAGGCTTGGCAACCGATACAGCGGCGCAGGTCGATCAGCATGGCATAGCGCCGCGCCGGATCACCGCCCCGCCGGGGGGGCTGGTCGTTGATACCTGCCTGGGCGACGCTGGCCAGCGGCACGAAAGCCGCCCCCACCGTCATCTTCGCGCCCTGTGAAAGAAAGAGCCGTCTGGCGAGATCCATCTCTTCTCCTGCCCTCGTTATTCTTCGAAGTGGAACGCCCCCTCTCTAGCAACCGGTTGGGATGGAACGGTTTGATCGACATCAACTTTCACCATGCGCATAGCGGGCATGCGCCAGGCGGGGGCCTTTGCCATGGCAGGGGCTGCCTTTCCGGGGATCGGGGGGTGCTTGAACGCACTAAGCCGCCCCGTGGGGCGGCTTGGTCGGGGGAATTGTGGGCCGCAGGCGGCACGGAATGACAGCGCCGGCTGCTGCCCGGATCGGCGCGCTGAGCCGCGCTATTGTCTGAGGATCGTCAGGCGGGCCAGCAGCCCTTTGGCGCCCGGCTCGAACGTCAGGGATCCGCCGTGCAAATTCGCAACCGTCGAAACGATGGTCAGTCCCAGCCCGTGGCCCTTGATCATCTGCGTGTTGTCGCCGCGTTTGAAGGGCGCCACCAGGGTCGCGATCTTCTCGGCCGAGACATTGGTCCCCTCGTCCTCGACGGTGATGATCGCGGTGTCTGCATCCCGCTCCAGCGAAACCTTGGCGCGACGCCCGTATTTCAAGGCATTCTCGATGAGGTTCGACAAGGCGCGGCCCAGCGCGACGGGGCGCGCGAAGACGATCACCTTGTCGTCCTGCGGCAAGGTCCCCGAGCCGCGCCGCGACATGAAGAGCGACTGCCCGCCCCGTACCGACAGCTTCTCGCCGATCTGGAATTCCACCGGACGGCCGGTGTCCTGATAATCGGCCACCACTGATTCAATCAGCGACGTGAGCGAGATTTTTCGGGGCGCCTCGGCGTCCAGCTCGGCGCGGGTATAGGTCAGCACGCTTTCGATGATGCCCGTCATGCTGTCGATGTCGGATTCCAGCTTGGCGCGAAGCTCGTTGTCCTGGATCAGGGCTGTGCGCAGCTTCAGCCGGGTGGCGGGGGTGCCCAGGTCGTGGCTGACCCCCGACAGGACGGCGGCGCGTTCGGCCAGCATGTCGCGTTCGATCGCCAGGTAGGTGTTCACCGCCGAGACGATGTCGCGCAATTCCTGCACGCCCCCGGTCTCGTAGACGTCGGGGCCGCCGATGCGCTTGCGATCCCTCAGCATCTGGGCGAAGTCGGCAAAACGGGCCGAGGTGTTCAGAACCAGTGTGAACAGCATACCGATGGCCAGCAGCGCGAGCACGCCGGCCAGCAGGCGGAAATCCGAGGGTCCCGCGGCACAGTCCCAGATGCCGGCGCCCGTGATCCGGACCCATGGGGCCTCTCCCAGCTTGGCGATCAGCACCGGGTTGCTGCAGTAGGTGGCCAGCAGCTGCGCAAAGGATCCCATGGTCTCGGCCGGGGTCTGATCCGGCCGCGAGGAGACGCTTGCCAGCGGGTAGCGCAGATCGGGCGAGATAGCGGCCAAGACCAGCGGCGCCGAGCTTCGATCGCCCGACAGGCTTGGCCTGATGGAAAAGTTCGTCACGATCGGCGGGCGTGGCACGTCCGCGATGGCCTCGAACCGGCCCCGTTCCGCCTGCTGCTGGTCCCTGGGGGCCAGCGTGCTCACGCTCATTCCCGACGGCGGCGCCCTGCCCGATGCCAGGCTGTCGTAAAGAACCGCGCCCGCGAACCGGGCGTCGTTGAGGTGGGCCGCCCATCGTGCATTCGACTGGACCCACATGCCCGCCGCCACCAGCCCCAGCAGAAATGCCGTGAACACCGCCAGAACCCCACCGACGCGCAGGCTTTGCAGGTCGCGCATCAAGGTTCCTCGGTCGCGACATCGACGGCGAAGACATAGCCGACGCCGCGTTCGGTCCGAAGCATCTCGGGGTGCTTGGGGTTGGCCTCGATCTTGGCGCGCAGGCGTCCGACCAGAACATCGACGGCGCGCCCCTCCGAGTCCGAGGGCGCTTCGTCATCGCTGGTCACATGCAGGGCCGCCGCAATCTCCTGCCGGGTCAGGGGGATGTGCGGGTTGGCCAGCAAGGCCTGCAACAGGGCCGTTTCGCGGCGCGACAGGGCAACCAGGTATCCCTCGGGCGACAGCACCTCGTTCTGTTTGGAATCGTAGGTCCAGCCGGCAAAGCGGAACACCGCCTTGCGGCGGCGATATGCCAGCGAGGATGTCCGGTGGGACCGCGCGCGCACCGCACGGATACGGGCGAACAGCAGTTCGGGATTGAAGGGTTTGGCGATGTAGTCGTCGGCACCGACCGCATACCCCGCCATGCGATCCTTGTCGGACGACAGGGCCGAGATCATGATGATGGGCACGGATTGGTCTTCGCGAAGGCGCGAACATATCTCGACCCCGCTTTCGTCGCCCAGCATGACATCCAGCAGGATCAGGTCGATCCGCCCCGCCGCCAGGTGCTTGCGAATGCTGGCTTCGCCCGTGGCGGGCAGCGCGATGCACCCGTTCTGCTGCAACAGCTGGGTCAGCATGCTGCGCAATTCAGGATCATCATCGACGACCAGAACTCGTGGAATCGTCACTCCTGGCCTCCCAACCTAAGCGTTCTTTCCCCTCCCCGGTGGAGCCTCCTATGTAACATCAAGCAACAGAATCAACGCCCGGGTAACACTTGGTAACAGATCGGTCGGAATTCTGCTTCCGCGGGGGGAATAGCCGGTTTGCCGTTGTTGCATGGCTTGGGCGGTGCAGTTCAGAATTTCTCCACAGGATCCCGGGCCACGAGAACTGGCCCGATCCGCAAAAGGGAGGAACCAAACAATGAAGAAATCCGTATTCAGCGCCGTGTCCGCGGTCGCGATGATCTCGGCCAGCGTTGCCGTGGCCGAACCCCAGGCCGAGGTCCTGCATTACTGGACATCCGGCGGCGAAGCCAAGTCGGCGGCGGTCCTGCAAAAGGAATTCGCCGACAATGGCGGCACATGGACCGACATGCCGGTCGCGGGCGGTGGCGGTGATGCCGCCATGACCGCGCTGCGCGCACGGGTCCTGTCGGGCAACGCGCCCACCGCCGTTCAGCTGAAGGGCCCGGCCATCCAGGAATGGTACGAAGAAGGCGTTCTGGCAGACATTTCGTCCGTAGCCGAGGCCGAGGGCTGGGCGGATGTCCTGCCCTCTTCGATCGCGGCCCACATGAAGTGCGAGGGCACCTGGTGCGCGGCACCGGTGAACGTGCACCGGGTTGACTGGATCTGGGCCAACGCCGACGTGCTGGAAGCCAATGGCATCGAGATGCCCACCTCGTGGGACGAGTTCAACGCCGCCGCCGAGAAGCTTCAGGCTGCCGGCGTCATCCCCTTGGCGCATGGTGGCCAGGCCTGGCAGGACGCGACCGTTTTCGAAGGCGTGGCGCTTGGCATTCTTGGGCCCGACGGGTTCCGCAAGGCCTTCGTCGACCTCGACGCTGACACGCTGACCTCGGACAAGATGAAGGCCGTGTTCGACCAGATGCGCACCATGCGCGGCTTTGTCGACGAGAACTTCCCGGGCCGCGACTGGAACCTTGCCACCGCGATGGTCATGAACGGCGAAGCGGCCTTCCAGATCATGGGCGATTGGGCAAAGGGCGAATTTCTGGCCGCAGGCAAGGTGCCGGGCGAAGATTTCCTTTGCGCGTCCACCCCGGGGGACGGCTTTCTCTACAACGTCGACAGTTTCGCGATGTTCGACGTCGGCGGTGACGACAAAAAGGCCGGCCAGGAGCTTCTGGCCAAGCTGGTCGTCGGCAAGAACTTCCAGAAGGTGTTCAATCTGAACAAAGGGTCGATCCCGGCCCGGACCGACGTTGAGCTGGACGAGTTCGACAGCTGTGCGCATCTGTCCGCCGAGGACATGAAGGCAAGCTCGGAAGGCGGCTCGCTTCTGCCCAGCTATGCCCATGGCATGGCCCTGCGCGGGGCGCAGGCGGGCGCGATCACCGACGTGGTGACCTCGCATTTCAACTCCGACATGTCGTCGGACGACGCTGTGCAGCAGCTGCTGACAGCCGTTCAGAACAGCATGTAACCTGGAAACCTCGGCCTGCCCTTCGGGGCGGGCCATCCAAACGGGGGGAAATTCCATGTCCAAGTGGCTCGAAGAGCACTTGCCGAAAGTGGTGCTCGCACCGTCATTCATCGCCGTACTGGTCTTTGTCTACGGGTTCATCATCTGGACAGCCTGGGTGTCGCTGACACGCTCGCGGCTGCTGCCGAAATATGAGATCGAAGGCTTCATCCAGTACGAGCGCCTGTTTGCAGCGCCGCGCTGGGACGTGGCGATGAACAACCTGTTCATCTTCGGCACCCTGTTCATCGTCATCTCGATGGTGCTCGGCCTGATGCTGGCGATCCTGCTTGACCAGAACATCCGCACCGAAGGAGCGATCCGCACCATCTACCTCTACCCCATGGCCCTTTCGATGATCGTGACGGGCACGGCGTGGAAATGGATCCTCAACCCCGGCCTGGGGCTGGAGGCTACCGTGCAAGGCTGGGGTCTTGAGAATTTCACCTTCAACTGGCTCGTCGACCCGGACAAGGCGATCTACACCGTGGTCCTTGCCGCCATCTGGCAAAGCTCGGGCTTTGTCATGGCGCTGTTCCTCGCCGGCCTTCGGTCCGTCGATACCGAGATCATCCGCGCCGCGCAGGTGGACGGCATCCCCACCTGGCGGGTCTATTCCGCGATCATCATCCCCTCGATGGCCCCGATCTTCCTGTCGGCCTTCATCGTGCTGGCCCACCTCGCAATCAAGAGCTTTGACCTCGTCATCGCCCTGACCGGCGGAGGCCCCGGCTTCGCCACCGACCTGCCCGCCACCTACATGTACGCCATGGCGTTCTCGCGCGGGGACATTGGCCAGGCGGCAAGCTCGGCGATGGTCATGATGGGCGTCGTCTTCACCATTGTCGTTCCCTACCTCTACTCGGAACTGAGGGCGAAAAATGACTGATTTCGCGATCGCTCCCCCCCGCAGCCAAAGCCGAGCCGTCAGGATCGGCCTGCGCTGGCTTCTCTACGTCATCCTCGGCCTCTTCGCGCTTTACTACCTGCTGCCGCTGTTCGTGATGATCACCACCTCGCTGAAAAGCCTCGAGGAGATCCGCACCGGCGACCTGATGGCCCTGCCCCGCGAGGTGACGTTCGACGCCTGGAAGACCGCCTGGTCGGGGGCCTGCACCGGCATCCAATGCGACGGCGTGAAACCCTACTTCTGGAATTCCGTGCTTATCGCGGTTCCTGCGGTGCTGATCTCGACCCTCATCGGCGCAATGAACGGCTATGTGGTGGCGCACTGGCACTTCCGCGGCGCCAACATCTTCTTCGCCCTGATGCTGTTCGGCTGTTTCATCCCGTTCCAGGTCGTGCTGCTGCCGATGGCGCGGGTGCTGGGCCTGATGGGCATCGCCGGAACCATACCGGGGCTGATCTTTGTCCACGTGATCTACGGGATCGGGTTCACAACCCTGTTCTTCCGCAACTACTACGTGACGATCCCGTCCGAGTTGAGCAAGGCCGCCAAGGTCGACGGTGCGGGCTTCCTGCGCATCTTCTGGTCGATCTTCCTGCCCCTGTCGCTGCCGATCATCGTCGTCTCGATCATCTGGCAGTTCACCCAGATCTGGAACGACTTCCTGTTTGGCGTCTCGTTCAGCCAGGCCGGTACCCAGCCGATCACCGTGGCGCTCAACAACATCGTCAACTCCACCACCGGCGTGAAGGAATACAACGTGGACATGGCCGCCGCCATCATCGCGGCGCTGCCCACGCTCCTCGTCTACATCGTCGCTGGCAAGTATTTCATCCGCGGTCTGACCGCCGGCTCCGTGAAAGGATAAAACTCATGGCACCGATCCTGGATATCAAGAACCTCTACAAGAACTACGGCGCCGTCGAGATCCTGAAGGACATCAACGTCTCCATCGAACAGGGCGAATTTCTGGTGCTGGTCGGCCCTTCTGGCTGCGGCAAGTCCACGCTTCTGAACTGCATCGCCGGGCTCGAGCCGATCACACGTGGCGAGCTGCACATCGGCGGGCGCAACATGACCGACGTCAGCCCCAAGAACCGCGACATCGCCATGGTGTTCCAGTCCTACGCGCTCTACCCCACGATGACCGTGGCGAAGAACATCACCTTCGGCATGAAGGTGCGCGGCGTCGACCAGGCGACCCAGCAGGAAAAGCTGCAACAGGTCGCCCGGCAGCTTCAGATCGAGCAGCTGCTGAACCGCCGCCCCGGCCAGCTTTCCGGCGGTCAGCGCCAGCGGGTGGCAATGGGCCGGGCGCTGGTGCGCGACCCCAAGCTCTTCCTCTTCGACGAGCCGCTGTCGAACCTCGACGCCAAGCTGCGGGTCGAGATGCGCACCGAGATAAAGGAGCTTCATCAGCGGCTTGGCGCGTCGATGGTCTATGTCACCCACGACCAGATCGAGGCGATGACCCTGGCCACGAAGATCGTCGTCATGAAGGGCGGCGTCATCCAGCAGATCGGCAGCCCGGCCGAAATCTACAACCGCCCCGCCAACCTCTTCGTGGCCGATTTCATGGGCAACCCGGCGATGAATCTGATCCCCGCCAAGACTCGGGCGAACGGGGTCGGCACCAAGATCGAGATCGCCCGCAAGGACGGCGCCCCCATCGTGCTGACCGACACGCAGAACCGCAACCTGCCCGAGGACGTGATCCTCGGCGTGCGCCCCGAGGATATCGGAGAGCCGGATCACCGCGCCAGCCAGACCGCCCAGGCCGCCGAATGCATGGTCGACATCGTTGAGCCGGCCGGGGCGGACACTTTCGTCGTGATGCAACTGGGCGGCAAGCATGTGACCGCGCGCCTGCACTCCGAAACCTCGGCGCAGCCCGGAAAACGACAGCAGCTCGCGTTCGACCTCGGCAAGGTCTCTTACTTTGCGCCCGATACCGGGCAACGTCTGAACTAGATAGCGGGGGGCGGTCGCTGACAGCTTCGACCAGAGGCCACTTCTCGCCGCCGTGAGGGTGCCGGAGCGTTTGTTGGCTAATCTTACTCCCTCCCCTGCCCGCAGATCCGCGCCCAAGGCTGACCCCGAACGCAAGAAGCCGCCCTATTGGGCGGCTTTGTCTTGGGTATATTTTCGCGGAAGTTGGTTGCGGGAGTAGGATTTGAACCTACGACCTTCAGGTTATGAGCCTGACGAGCTACCGGGCTGCTCCATCCCGCGCCATTTAGCGCTGCCCCATTTTGGTGATGGTATATGGGGCTGGCATCGTTTGAGAGAATACGTTTCGTGTTCCTTACTAGGTTTGGCGGTGACCTACTCTCCCACGTCTTGAGACGCAGTACCATCGGCGCGACGGCACTTAACTGCCGAGTTCGGGATGGGATCGGGTGTTTTGCTCGCGCTATGACCACCAAACCGAGAAAGGAACACGAGATTTCCAAGTCATGCTTTTGACTTTGTTCCGAAGCCTTACCTGGCTTCTACTGGATCAAATCAAGCCTATCGGGCAATTAGTACCGGTCAGCTGAGCACATTGCTGCGCTTACACCTCCGGCCTATCGACGTGGTGGTCTACCACGGCCCTCAGGGAGACCTTGTTTCTGGGGGGGCTTCCCGCTTAGATGCCTTCAGCGGTTATCCTTTCCGATCATAGCTACCCAGCACTGCCGTTGGCACGACAACTGGTCCACCAGTGGATCGTTCACCCCGGTCCTCTCGTACTAGGGGCAACTCCCATCAAGTCTCCTACACCCACGGCAGATAGGGACCGAACTGTCTCACGACGTTCTAAACCCAGCTCACGTACCTCTTTAAACGGCGAACAGCCGTACCCTTGGGACCTGCTCCAGCCCCAGGATGAGATGAGCCGACATCGAGGTGCCAAACGGTGCCGTCGATATGGACTCTTGGGCACCATCAGCCTGTTATCCCCGGCGTACCTTTTATCCGTTGAGCGATGGCCCTTCCACTCGGGACCACCGGATCACTATGGCCGTCTTTCGACTCTGCTCGACTTGTCAGTCTCGCAGTCAGGCTGGCTTCTGCCATTGCACTCAACGAGCGATTTCCGACCGCTCTGAGCCAACCTTCGCGCGCCTCCGTTACTCTTTAGGAGGCGACCGCCCCAGTCAAACTACCCGCCACACAGGGTCCCGGATCCGGATAACGGACCGCGGTTAGACATCAAGCGAGCGAAGGGTGGTATCTCAAGGGAGGCTCCACAGAGACTGGCGTCCCTGCTTCAAAGCCTACCACCTATCCTGCACATCGCTGACCTAATGCCAGTGTGAAGCTGTAGTAAAGGTGCACGGGGTCTTTCCGTCTAACCGCGGGAAGCCTGCATCTTGACAGGCAATTCAATTTCGCTGAGTCCACATTTGAGACAGCGGGGAAGTCGTTACGCCATTCGTGCAGGTCGGAACTTACCCGACAAGGAATTTCGCTACCTTAGGACCGTTATAGTTACGGCCGCCGTTTACCGGGGCTTCAATTCGGTGCTTGCACACCTCCTTTTAACCTTCCGGCACCGGGCAGGCGTCAGACCCTATACGTCGTCTTGCGACTTCGCAGAGCCCTGTGTTTTTAGTAAACAGTCGCCACCCCCTGGTTTGTGCCCCCCGCCAAGACTTGCGTCCTAACGGGGCCTCCTTCTCGCGAACTTACGGAGGTATTTTGCCGAGTTCCTTAAATGTGGTTCTCTCAAGCGCCTTGGTATTCTCTACCAGTCCACCTGTGTCGGTTTAGGGTACGATCTAACGGAGGGCTATTTCCAGGAACCCCTAAGCAGCCATCTCAATCCGATAAGAGATAACTACCCTCGGGATCCGTCACATCCTCCTGGCCCAGGAATATTAACCTGGTTCCCATCGACTACGCCTTTCGGCCTCGCCTTAGGGGTCGGCTTACCCTGCTCAGATTAGCTTTAAGCAGGAACCCTTGGACTTTCGGCGACAGGGTCTCTCACCCTGTTTGTCGCTACTCATGTCATCATTCTCACTAGTGATCTCTCCACCGGATCCCTCACAGGCCGGCTTCACAGAAAGCTCCTTGTGTCCAATCCCACCGAAGTGGGCAAGGACACATGGAACTATGTCACACTACGCTCCGCTACCATATGCTACGCATATCCAAAGCTTCGGCTCGTGGCTTGAGCCCCGTTACATCTTCGCCGCAGGACAACTTATTTAGACCAGTGAGCTGTTACGCTATCTTTAAAGGATGGCTGCTTCTAAGCCAACCTCCTGGTTGTTTTGGTCGTCCCACATGCTTTCCCACTTAGCCACGAATTGGGGGCCTTAGCTGTTGGTCAGGGTTGTTTCCCTCTCCACGACGGGCGTTAGCACCCGCCGTGTGTCTGCCGCATAGTACTCCCGGGTATTCGGAGTTTGGTTAGGATCAGTAAGCCTGTGGGGCCCCATTACCCATCCAGTGCTCTACCCCCCGGGGTATTCGTGCGACGCTCTACCTAAATAGATTTCGCGGAGAACCAGCTATCTCCGAGTTTGATTGGCCTTTCACCCCTAGGCACAGCTCATCCCGACCTTTTTCAACAGGTGTGGGTTCGGTCCTCCAGTAAGTGTTACCTTACCTTCAACCTGGCCATGCCTAGATCACTCGGTTTCGGGTCTGATCCCACGAACTCATGCGCCCTATTAAGACTCGCTTTCGCTGCGCCTACACCTATCGGCTTAAGCTTGCTCGTGAGACCAAGTCGATGACCCATTATACAAAAGGTACGCCGTCAGAGCTCGAGGCTCCTCCGACTGCTTGTAGGCGTCCGGTTTCAGAAACTGTTTCACTCCCCTCGTCGGGGTGCTTTTCACCTTTCCCTCACGGTACTGGTTCACTATCGGTCAGTAAGGAGTACTTAGCCTTAGAGGGTGGTCCCCCCATGTTCAGACAGGATTTCACGTGTCCCGCCCTACTTAATACGTCCTATCGAGCTTCCTGTACGGGACTGTCACCCGCTATGGTCTGGCTTTCCAACCAGTTCCAGTCACTCTCAAGGCTCGGCTGGTCCCCGTTCGCTCGCCGCTACTAGGGGAGTATCTGTTGATTTCCTTTCCTCCGGGTACTTAGATGTTTCAGTTCCCCGGGTTTGCTCTTTTAAGCCTATGTATTCAGCCTAAAAGTACCTGGTTCACCCGGTTATTGATAGCAAGGCTAACAATAACTGAGTGTCAGGTGGGTTGCCCCATTCGGAAATTCGTGGGTCAAAGCTTATTCTCAGCTCGCCACGACTTATCGCAGAGTATCACGTCCTTCATCGCCTCTTACTGCCAAGGCATTCACCAAACGCCCTTCTCGCGCTTGATTTGATCCAGAAGAAGACAGGCTTCTTCCGGTGTCAAAAGCATGCACTTCCCGCTTTCGGATCTCTCCGAAAGCATGTCGATCCGAAGATCGACAGGTTAGTGTTCTTGACTTGGAAAGACTGTAAATCTCTTATCGTCGGCCTGCAGGCGCACTGCCTGTGGTCCCGGTGACGGCGCGGCAAGGGATTGGTCGTCCCATAGCGTTACCTCGGCCATTCAAGGCCAGTCACTACCCCTCCCGAAGGAAGAGCAACGTAAGTTGACTTACGTCTCGTGTATTCTCTCTAAACGATGTCAATTCGTCCGATTGGACGATCAAACGCACCGGAATGCGCTTGATGGTCAAATCAAACCTGAGTGTCAGAACCTGGGGAAAGGATGCCAACCGACGGTTGGCGGAGCGTGCCATCCCGAAGGGATGCAAACCGCAAATCGATACGTGGAGCCAAACGAAGTTTGGTGGAGCGTATCGGGATCGAACCGATGACCCCCTGCTTGCAAAGCAGGTGCTCTCCCAGCTGAGCTAACGCCCCATATGTCCCCGGAACGTCCGAAGAATGATGGTGGGTCGAGGAGGACTTGAACCTCCGACCTCACGCTTATCAGGCGTGCGCTCTAACCACCTGAGCTACCGACCCAAGAACGGGCGGTAGCCCGTGTGTTCTGTTCTGAAGAGATATGAGGACGGCCTGGCCCGTGATGTGATGGCTTTGATTGCCATCATGCTAAGTGTTCCTCGAGACCGGTGCTCCGAAGAGCGGGCCGATCTGCCTGGAACATCCTTAGAAAGGAGGTGATCCAGCCGCAGGTTCCCCTACGGCTACCTTGTTACGACTTCACCCCAGTCGCTGATCCTACCGTGGCCGCCTGCCCCCCGAAGGTTAGCGCAGCGTCGTCAGGTAGAACCAACTCCCATGGTGTGACGGGCGGTGTGTACAAGGCCCGGGAACGTATTCACCGCGTCATGCTGTTACGCGATTACTAGCGATTCCGACTTCATGGGGTCGAGTTGCAGACCCCAATCCGAACTGAGACAGTTTTTTGGGATTAACCCATTGTCACTGCCATTGTAGCACGTGTGTAGCCCAACCCGTAAGGGCCATGAGGACTTGACGTCATCCACACCTTCCTCCCGCTTATCACGGGCAGTTTCCCTAGAGTGCCCAGCCGAACTGCTGGCAACTAAGGATGTGGGTTGCGCTCGTTGCCGGACTTAACCGAACATCTCACGACACGAGCTGACGACAGCCATGCAGCACCTGTCACCGGGTCACCGAAGTGAAAACCAGATCTCTCTGGCGGTCCCGGGATGTCAAGGGTTGGTAAGGTTCTGCGCGTTGCTTCGAATTAAACCACATGCTCCACCGCTTGTGCGGGCCCCCGTCAATTCCTTTGAGTTTTAATCTTGCGACCGTACTCCCCAGGCGGAATGCTTAATCCGTTAGGTGTGACACCGAACAGTATACTGCCCGACGTCTGGCATTCATCGTTTACGGTGTGGACTACCAGGGTATCTAATCCTGTTTGCTCCCCACACTTTCGTACCTCAGCGTCAGTATCGAGCCAGTGAGCCGCCTTCGCCACTGGTGTTCCTCCGAATATCTACGAATTTCACCTCTACACTCGGAATTCCACTCACCTCTCTCGAACTCAAGACTAGCAGTATCAAAGGCAGTTCCAGGGTTGAGCCCTGGGATTTCACCTCTGACTAACTAATCCGCCTACGTACGCTTTACGCCCAGTAATTCCGAACAACGCTAGTCCCCTCCGTATTACCGCGGCTGCTGGCACGGAGTTAGCCGGGACTTCTTTACCAGGTACTGTCATTATCATCCCTGGCGAAAGAGCTTTACGACCCTAAGGCCTTCGTCACTCACGCGGCATCGCTAGATCAGGCTTGCGCCCATTGTCTAAGATTCCCCACTGCTGCCTCCCGTAGGAGTCTGGGCCGTGTCTCAGTCCCAGTGTTGCTGATCATCCTCTCAAACCAGCTATGGATCGTAGGCTTGGTAGGCCATTACCCCACCAACTACCTAATCCAACGCGGGCCAATCCTTCACCGATAAATCTTTCCCCCGTAGGGCGTATACGGTATTACTCTCAGTTTCCCGAGGCTATTCCGTAGAAAAGGGTATGTTCCCACGCGTTACTAACCCGTCCGCCGCTCCCTCCGAAGAGGGCGCTCGACTTGCATGTGTTAGGCGTGCCGCCAGCGTTCGTTCTGAGCCAGGATCAAACTCTCAAGTTGAAATGCCCTTGCAGGCATATCCTTGACGTTCGAACCTCTGCACATCGCATCAGTTGTTCAAACTGATGCAGTCTCTGTTCTGTGCTTCAGTTACCGAAGTAACAAAAGCCGCAAAACAGTGAAGCTGACCTTCCATAATCGGACCGAAGCCCTAGGAAGTCGATATGAAGAGGCTGATCCATCGAATGAACCAAACCGCCCACATATCTCTTCAGATACTCGCGATTTCAAAGAGCGAGAGACAAAATCAACCGAAGGCGCTGTAATCTTCCAGCGCGCCCCGCCTCATTTATCCCTTGTTTTTATCGTGCGTCTCGTTGGCCTCAGCCCCGTCTGGCGCCCCGTGCCGCGCCTCAGCGCCGCCGGTGAAGGGGTATCTACGGATCAACGCAGGAACCCGCAAGAGCTTTTTTCAGGAAATCTGCGCGATCGGCGGAAATTTCTTGTCCATCCGGTCAAAAGCCCAGTGTTTGTTGGGGTTTCGCGATGAAAACTTTCTGAAAACAACCCGGGCCTTGCCCCTCAGGCTGGCTAAGGGCCCGTCGTGGAAGGCCCAAATCAGGTCCGCTACGGCGGAATCATAGGTGGATTTTCGGCCCTCTCAGGGCTCGGAGGTATCCAGGTAACTCAAACCGGGCAAATCAGCCTCTGAAAGTGGCCCGGCCCCGATTCACCCGGTCCTCCGGGCCCGACTCGGGCGACTCGGGCCCCCTCCCTGCCCCGCATTTTGCCCCATCGCGCGCGGGATCCTTATATGCCCCGTTTTCCCGCCCATCCCTGCGCCCCCGCGTCCCCTTGCACGTGCAGCGTCGCCGCGGGTTTCGCCCGGACCGCCGGCAGGATAGTCTGGAGCGAAAGACACATAGCGGAGCACAGCATGCCCGACTTCCTGACCGCCGAGATCCTCGCGCGATTTCAGTTCGCCTTCACCGTATCCTTCCACATCATCTTTCCCGCCTTCTCGATCGGGCTGTCGAGCTTTCTGGCGGTGCTGAACGCCCTGTGGCTCTGGACAGGGGACAGCGCCTACCGGACGCTCTTCGACTACTGGAAGAAGATCTTCGCGGTGGCCTTCGGCATGGGCGTCGTCTCGGGGATCGTCATGTCCTATCAGTTCGGCACGAACTGGAGCGTCTTTTCCGACAAGACCGGCCCGGTGCTGGGGCCGCTGATGGCCTATGAGGTGCTGTCGGCCTTCTTCCTGGAGGCGGGCTTTCTGGGCATCATGCTTTTTGGCCGCCAGCGGGTGGGCAACGGGCTGCACATGTTCGCCACCGCGATGGTCGCCTTCGGCACCCTGATGTCGGCCACATGGATCCTGTCGGTGAACTCGTGGATGCAGACGCCTGCGGGCTACGAAATCAACGCGGCGGGTCAGTTCATCCCGCTGGACTGGTGGGCCATCGTCTTCAACCCCTCCTTCCCTTACCGCTTGCTGCACATGGTATTGGCCGCCTACCTGACCACGGCCTTCGTGGTCGGCGCCGTGGGTGGCTGGCACCTGTTGCGCGATCATACCAACCCGGCCACGCGGACCATGTTCTCGATGGCCATGTGGATGGCCGCACTGGTGACGCCGCTTCAGATCTATGCGGGCGACCTGCACGGTCTGAACACGCTGGAGCATCAGCCGGCCAAGGTCATGGCGATGGAGGGTCACTATGACAGTCATCCCGACGGTGCGCCGCTGATCCTGTTCGGCATCCCCAACCCCGCCGAGAAGCGCATCGACTACGCGATCGAGATCCCCAAGGCCTCGAGCCTGATCCTGAAGCATTCGCTGAACGCACCGCTGGCGGGGCTGGACACCATCCCCGACGAGGATGAGCCGCCGGTCATGATCGTCTTCTGGAGCTTCCGCGTCATGGTTGGTCTGGGCTTTGCCATGCTGGGCATCGGGATGTGGAGCCTGCTGAACCGTCTGCGCGGGCGTCTTTACGACGGGCGCTGGCTGCACCGGGCTACGCTGGTGATGGGGCCTGCGGGCTTTGTCGCCGTGATCGCCGGCTGGATCACCACCGAGGTCGGGCGTCAGCCCTTCACCGTCTATGGGCTGCTGCGCACATCCGAGTCGTTGTCGCCCATCGACGCGCCCGCGGTCGGCGTCTCGCTGCTGGCCTTCATCATCGTTTATTTCTTCGTCTTCGGCGCCGGCACGTTCTACATCCTGCGCATGATGGGCAAGACGCCGGGAACCGTCCGGCTGGGCCTGCGCGACGGGCCGATCCGCACCGCCGGCATTACCCCCGGGCCGCACATGTCCGGCGACCCCAAGACCCACACCGACTGAGGAGGCCGCAATGGCATTCGATCTTGCTTTCATCTGGGCCGGCATCATCGCCTTTTCGGTGCTGACCTACGTCATCCTGGACGGGTTCGACCTGGGCGTCGGCATCCTGTTCCCCTTTGCGCGTGGCCCGATGGACCGCGACATCATGATGAACTCGGTCGCGCCCGTCTGGGACGGCAACGAGACATGGCTGGTGCTGGGCGGCGGCGGGCTGTTCGCGGTGTTCCCGCTGGCCTATGCCGTGGTGATGCCCGCGCTCTACATGCCGCTGGTGCTGATGCTGCTGGCGCTGGTCTTCCGGGGCGTGGCGTTCGAGTATCGCTGGCGGACCAAACGCTGGCAGCGGGTGTGGGACCTGGCGTTCTTCGGCGGCTCGGCCACGGCGGCGCTGTGTCAGGGGATCGCCCTGGGCGCGCTGGTGCAGGGCATCAAGGTGGCTGACCGGGCCTATGCCGGCGGCTGGTGGGACTGGCTGTCGCCCTTCTCGCTGATCTCGGGGATCGCGGTGCTGGCGGGTTATGCCCTGCTGGGGGCGACCTGGCTGGTGCTGAAGACAAGCGGGCCGCTGCAGGCGCAGATGCGGATGTATGCCTGGATGCTGGGCATCTTCACCCTGTTCTTCATGGCGTTGGTCAGCCTGCTGACGCCCTTCCAGAACCCGGTCTATTTCAGCCGCTGGTTCAACCTGCCCGGCAGCCTCTTCTCGCTGCTGGTGCCGGGGCTGGTCCTGCTGGCCGCCTGGCAGCTGCTGCTTGGCCTGCGGCGGGGCGATGACCTGCGCCCCTTCCTGTCGGCGCTGTCGCTGTTCATCGTCAGCTTCATCGGCATCGGCATCAGCTTCTATCCCAACATCGTGCCGCCCAGCCTGTCGATCTGGGAGGCCGCAGCACCCGAGGCCAGTCTGGAGTTTGCCCTGGTCGGCACGCTGGTGCTGATCCCGATCATCCTGATCTACACGGCCTATGCCTACTGGGTGTTCCGCGGCAAGGTCGACCCGACCGAGGGGTATCATTGACCGGGCCCGAGGGCGCGGATCCCGGGCCACGGGACGCAGATGTGCCTCCCCGGCCCACCCACGCCCGGGGCGGGACGGGCTGGGCCGGGCGGCTGGCCTGGTTCGCGGCGATCTGGCTGGCCAGCATCGCCGCCCTGGCGGTCGTGGCCTACGCCATCCGCCTCGCCATCAACTGACGCTTTTGCCCGTCCTCTTGCCGCGCGGCAGCGGGCGCGGTGATACGGGCGGGAACCTCAGCGTCACCACCAGGCCGGGCGCGTTGTCCCCCAGTTCCAACGTCGCGCCGTGCAGGTCGGCGATCACCGACACCAGGCTCAGCCCCAGGCCGCTGCCGGGGGTGGAGCGGCTCTGCTCCAGCCGGTAGAGGCGGCGAAGAACGTTGCCCCGCTCCTCCGCCGGGATGCCGGGTCCGTTGTCGCGCAGCTCCAGCACCGCCTGCCCGCCGTTCTCCCCGCTCTCGCGCACAGACAGCTCGATCAGGCTGCCGGGCGGCGTGTGGCGCAGGGCGTTCTCGATCAGGTTGGCCAGCACCTGGCCCAGCAGCCGCCGCTCTCCGTTGACGCGCACCGGCGCCTCGGCCTCAAGGACAAGGCGGCGCCCCCCTTCCTCGGCGGCGGGTTCGTAGACCTCGGCCAGAGTGGCGGCCAGGGCGGCAAGGTCCAGCACCTCGAACCGGCTGCGGGGGCTGCCCCCCTCGATCTGGGCGATCTGTAGCAGCGACTGGAAGGTGGCGACGATATTCTCGGTCTCGGCCCCGGCGCGGCGGGCCAGCTCCCGCGCCTCGGGGTCCAGCCCGGCGTTGCCCTGCAACCGATCCAGCAGGACCGAGACCCGCTGGATCGGGGTCTTGAGGTCATGGGCGATGTCCGCCGACACCTGGCGCAGGGCCGAGACGGACTGCTGCTGTGCCTCGGCCATCCGGTCGACCCGGGCCGCGATCGCCGTCAGGTCGTCGGCGCGGCCCGGAAGCTCGGGCACCCGCGCTGCAAGATCGCCCGAGGCCAACCGGTCCAGCGTCGCTTCCACCGCCGTCAGGCGCCGCGCCGTGCGCCGGGCGATCAACAGCCCGCCCCCCAGCGCGAAGATCACTGTCGGCAGCAGGCTGAGCAGCAGGACGGTCGCGAACATCTCGCCCAGGTCGTCGATCTGCGAGCGGCTGTTGGCCACAGTAAGCTGCCCCCGGTGCAGCCCAGCCGTCAGCGCCAGATAGCTTTCGCGCACCGGCGTGTTGGGCCGGTCGAAGACGACGATGCGGAACCCTTCTTCAGAACGTTCGATCGCACCGTTGCCATAGGCCCGCCCATCGGGCGCGAGATAGCTGACGATGCGCCGGTCGGGGTCGGTCACACGCGCCTGCGCCTCGACCAGGGCGGCCAACGCGGCGGCGCTGGGGGCGGCGCGAAAACCGGCCACCTCCTGGCGCAGGTCATCGCGCAGGGCCTGGTCGAACGTGTTGCGCAGCACCAGGTAGGTCCCGCCAAGGCTCAGCAGGCTGATGACGCTGAAGAGAAGCACCAGACCGATCGCCATCCGCATGGGCGCGGATTTCAGCAGCCCGGGCCGCGGCAGGGCCTGCGCGGCATCCGCAGCGCCTGCGGCCGGGGGCGCCGGCTCAGTCATCGATCCGGTATCCGGCACCGCGCACGGTCTGGATCAGCTCGCGCTCGAACGGGCGGTCGACCTTGGCGCGCAGGCGGCTGATGTGGGTTTCGACCACGTTGGTCTGGGGATCGAAGCCCAGGTCCCAGACTCCTTCGAGAAGCATGGTGCGGGTCTGCACCCTGCCCTTGCGCCGGAGCAGATGTTCCAGCAGCGCGAATTCCCGGGGCAGCAGGTCGATCTCCTGGCCCTGCCGGGTGACGCGGCGGCGCACCAGGTCCATCTCCAGATCCCCCGCGCGCAGCACCGTTTCCTCGGCGCGCATCTGGGGCCGCCTTGCCAGCGCCGCCACCCGCGCCGACAGCTCGCCAAAGGCGAAGGGCTTGACCAGGTAGTCGTCGGCCCCGGCATTCAGCCCGTCGATCCGGTCGTCGATACCGCCCAGCGACGTCAGGATCAGCACCGGCAGCTTGCTGCCCGCCCCGCGCAGGGTCTTGACCAGCGACACGCCGTCCAGCCCGGGCAGCATCCGGTCGACGATCAGCACTTCGTAATCGCCCGCCGTCGCGCGGATCAGCCCGTCGCGCCCGTCTGCCAGAAGGTCGACCGAATGCCCCTCCTCGCGCAGGCCGGCGGCGATGTAGTCGCCCGTCGTCTCGTCGTCCTCGATCACCAGTATCTTCATGTTTTCAAGCCGGTCCGTTCCGGGGCGCAGTCCCGCACAAGGTTGATGTCGTCTCAAGACCTAGCCCACCAGCCGCCGGTTGGCGAACCCGGCCCGCGGCCCCGAAGGGATCTTGCCCGCGCACGCTGCCACGAAGGGGGCGCGGGCGCAGGTTACAAATCTGTATAGCGCGCGACAGACCCTTTTCATCCGGCCCCGCCATATCGGTCTCATCAGAAATTTCCCATGCAACGGAGATGCCGCAATGACATCAACGATCCGAACCGATCTTGGCGCCCGCCTGGCCGGGCTGACCCTGGCCGCTGCGCTGGCCACCACCGGCGCCGTCGCCGTGGCCCCGACGGCCGCGCTGGCCGTTCCCGCCGGCGGCTACGGCGACCTGGTCGAGGCCGTCTCGCCCGCCGTGGTCTTCATCGAGGTCTCGACCGAAGCCAAGCCTGCCAGTTTCGACGACGACCGGATGGAAGAGCTGAAGCGCCGCTTCGGCGGCCAGATCCCCGGCATGCCCGGCATGCCCGGTGGCGAGGGTGTCCGGCAGGGCGTCGGCTCGGGCTTCATCATCAGCGAGGATGGCGACATCGTCACCAACAACCACGTGGTTGAAGGGGCCGACACCGTCACCGTCAAGCTTTCGGACGGGCGCAGCCTGAAGGCCGAGGTCGTGGGCACCGATCCCGCCACCGATCTGGCGCTGCTGAAGGTCGAGGCCGACGCGCCCCTGCCCTCGGTCAAGCTGGGCGACTCGTCGGTGATCCGCGCCGGCGACGAGGTTGTCGCCGTCGGCAACCCCTTCGGGCTGGGCGGCACCGTGACCTCGGGCATCGTCTCGGCCACCTCGCGCGACATCCGCTCGGGACCCTATGACGATTTCATCCAGACCGACGCCGCCATCAACCGCGGCAACTCGGGCGGGCCGCTCTTCAACAACGCCGGCGAGGTGATCGGCGTCAATACGGCGATCTTCTCGCCTGACGGCGGCTCTGTCGGCATCGGCTTTGCCGTGCCCTCGCAGATCGTCACCAAGGTCGTCGCCGACCTCAAGGACGACGGCACCATCGATCGCGGTTGGCTGGGCGTTCAGATCCGGCCGATGTCGGACGAGGTCGCGGGCGTGCTGGGCTTCGACAAGCCCAAGGGTGCCGTGGTCGAGAAGGTCTCGGCCGACAGCCCCGCCCAGAAGGCCGGCCTGAAGGATGACGACATCATCCTGCAATTCGGCGAGGCCGAGATCACCGACCTGCGCGACCTGACCCGCGCCGTGGCCGACACCGCCCCCGACAGCGCGACCTCGGTCAAGGTGCTGCGCAAGGGCAAGGAGATCACGCTCGACGTCACCGTGGGCAACCTGGCCTCGCAGAAGACCTGATGCGGACGATGCGGCGCCGCCCTCACCGGGCGCCGCATCCAGCCGGTGCGGTCCGTTGCATGCGCGGACCCCGGCCCCCGGCCCATCCGGCAGACGCCGGGTGGGCCTTTTTGCGTCAGCGCACCGCCTGTCTGCGCCGGGGCGCGGGCAAATCTGGCGCGATGGTCCACATGACGCATGTTGTAACCGCCCCGCATCCCACCATAGATGAGTAATCAGCCGCAGCGACGGAGACAGGATGTCAGAGGCCGAAGCGAGTGTATCCCCGGGGTCCTGGTCGCGCCTGAAGGCCCTGGCCCCCTACCTGGTGACCGGGCTGCTTTTCGCCGCCGGCATCTACGCGCTCTACCACCTTCTAAAGCCTGTCGAGTTTCGGGACGTGATGGACCATGTCCGCGCCACCCCCTGGGGTGTGCTGCTGGCGGCCCTGGCGGCCACGCTGGCCAGCTACGGCGCGCTGATCGGCTACGACTGGTCGGCGCTGCGCTACATCGGCAAGCCGCTGCCCCTGCCAACCGTCGCCCTGGGCGGCTTTCTCGGATATGCCTTCGGCAACACCATCGGGGCGGGCGCCATCTCGGGCGGGGCGGTGCGATACCGCATCTATTCCTCGATGGGGCTGACGGGATACGACATCGCAGGCGTGGCGCTTTTCGCCTCGCTGGCCTACGGGCTGGGGGCGACGATCATCGGCTTCGGCGCGCTTCTGGTGCACCCGGCGGCGCTGGCAAGCCTGACCAGCCTCAATCCCCATGTGCTGCGCTGGATCTCGGGGCTGGTGCTGATCGCGCTGATCGGCGTGCTGGCGACCCTGTCGATCCGTCGCGCCTCGGTCGAGTGGCGGGGCATCCGCCTTGATGCGCCAAGTCCCGGCCTGATGTCGGCGCAGCTTGGCTTCACTGTGCTGGACATGGCGCTGGCGGGCTGTGCCCTCTATCTGCTTCTGCCGCCCAACGACCTGGGCTTTGCCGCATTCATGGCCGTCTTTGCCGCCGCGATGATGGCCGGCGTGCTCAGCCACGTGCCGGGCGGGGTCGGCGTCTTTGAAAGCGTCATCATCGCCGCCCTGCCGGCGGGCGTCCCGATCGAGCAGGCGGCGGCCGGTCTGCTGCTTTTCCGGCTGACCTATTATCTGGTGCCCTTCGGCCTGGCCCTGCTGACCCTGGCCCTGGTCGAGCTGCGGATGGCGATGGGCCCGCTGCGCGACACCCAGATCCGCGACCTGGCCCCGATCTTCAAGGCCGTCAGCTCGATCGTGCCGCTAGCCATGTCCGCGATGATCTTCGCCTCGGGCGTCTACATGCTTTTTTCGGCCGTCATCCCGGCCCTGACCGATGTCGCCGAGGAGATGGAGCTTTTGATGCCCCTCGCCATGATCGAGGGGGGCGCATTGCTGTCCAGCATCGTGGGTGCCGCGCTGATCGTTCTCGCGCACGGGCTGCTGCGCCGGGTCGAGGGGGCCTGGTGGCTGGCCACGGCCTCGCTGGCGGGCGGGGTCGCGGCGGCACTACTGAACGGCTGGGACCTGGACCGGGCGGGGCTGATGCTGCTGGCGCTCTTGATCCTGCTGCCCTGCCGGCGCGAGTTCTACCGCAGCGCGCGGCTGACCCGCGACGCGCTTTCGCCCCGCTGGATCCTGCTGATGTCCTGCGTTCTGCTGGCGACCCTCGGGATCTTCTTCTTCTCGTTCAAAGCGACCCCCTACGCGCATGAGCTGTGGTGGCAATTCGCCGTCGACGAACGCGCGCCCCGCTCGATGCGCGCGGGGCTGGTGGGGTCGATCGTGGTGGCGCTCTGGGCGCTGATCTACGCCCTGCGGCCGCCGCGCCCGCGCCAGCGCCCCACTTCGCAGGACGAGATTGCCCGCGCCCTGGCGGTGATCGACGCTCAGGACAACCCGGACGCCAATTTCGCCCTGACCGGCGACAAGTGCCTGCTGTTCTCCTCTACCGGGCGATCGTTCCTGATGTACGGGGTGCAAGGGCGTAGCTGGATCGCCCTGGGCGACCCGGTGGGCGACCCGGACGAGGCCGATCAACTGGCCTGGGACTTCTTCGACGCGGCCAGCGCCGCCAACGCCCGCCCCGTCTTCTACGAGGCTTCGGCCCGCTTCCTGCCCCTCTGGATCGAGATGGGCCTGTCGCTTTACAAGATGGGAGAGGAGGCGATCGTCCCGCTGTCCGGCTTCAACCTGGAAGGAGGCAGCCGCAAGCGCCTGCGCACCACCGCCAACCGTGCCCGCAGGGATGGCATGGATTTCCACGTCATCGAGCCGCCTGCCCCCGACGCCGCCCTGGCCGAGCTGAAGCGGATCTCGGACGACTGGCTGGACGCCAAGAACAGCCGCGAGAAGCAATTCTCGGTCGGCCGCTTCGACGCCGACTACCTGCGCCGCAGCCCGATCGCCGTGGTGACCTGGAACGGGAGCACCGTGGGCTTTGCCAACATCCTGGCCACCGCCACCGGCAAACGCGCTACCATCGACCTGATGCGCCACACCGCCGATGCGCCGGGCGGCATGATGGAGTTTCTGTTTATCGAGCTGATCCTCTACCTGCGCGACCGCGGCTTCGAGGAGTTCAGCCTGGGCATGGCGCCCCTGGCGGGGCTGGACTCGCGGCGCGGCGGGCGCTGGACCACGCGGATGGGCGCGCTGGTCTACCGCCACGGGCGGCATTTCTACAATTTCGAGGGGCTGCGTCAGTTCAAGGACAAGTTCGATCCCCAATGGCAGGCCAAGTTCCTGGTGGTGCCGCCCCGCGCCAACGTGCTGCTGGTGGCGGCAGATGCCGCGGCCCTGATCGGGGGCGGGCTTCGCGCGGCGGTGACCAAGCGGGGCTAGGCCCCGCCCCGGGCGCCATCCGTCGCCCCTTTCCGCCCCCTCGGCGCCTTCCCCGCAATCAAGCAAGTGCGACGCGCCGGAACCCCCTGCGTCGCGCCGGGTTGGTCCCTGCATGGCACATGCATGTTTTCATCGGAAAGGCCGGAAATGTTTGATTGGATCGTCGGTTACATGGGGTCGGCGGGATATTTCGGCCTGTTCGCCCTGATGCTGGGAGAGAACGTCTTCCCCCCGATCCCGTCCGAGCTGGTGATGCCGCTGGGCGGGTTCCTTGCGGCACAGGGAACACTCAACATCATCTTCGTCGTGTTGGCGGGCACCGCGGGCTCGGTCCTGGGTGCGCTGATCTGGTACTACGTCGGCAAGCTGATCGGCGAGGAGCGCCTGCGCAACTTCGCCAAGCGCCACGGCCGCTGGCTGACCCTCTCGCCCCGCGAGGTGGACGCCTCGATCAGCTGGTTCGACAAGCACGGCTGGAAGGCGGTGCTGATCGGGCGGATGATCCCGGGCGTGCGGACGCTGATCTCGGTGCCGGCGGGCATCGCCGACATGCCGCTGACCCCGTTCCTGATCTACACCTCGCTCGGCAGTCTGTTCTGGACGGCCTTCCTGGCCGCCGCCGGCTACCTGCTGGAAAGCCAGTATGACAAGGTTGCAAGCTGGGTGAACCCGGTCTCGACCGCCATCCTTGTCGGCGCGATTGCCTGGTATGTCTTCCGGGTCATCAAGGGCACGGGCCAGACCGAAGAGACCCCGGACAACCGGCCCGCCGACTAGGGCGCGAAACGCCCCCCAGGGGGGCCATGACCGTGCGGCTGCGGGACAGCTCCGGCGCCGCTGCCCCTTAGCCGATGACCTCGTCCGACCGGTCATCGGTTTCGCCGTAACGTTTCAGGGTCGCGGGGCGCGTGCCCTCGTAGACCCGATGCAGGTTCTCGGCGATCTTGGCGTTCTCACGCTCGAACAGGCAATTGCCCTCGTTGTCCGAAGCCACGATGAACGGCCCCATCCTGTTGCAGCGGATCACCCACATGGCCTGCGCCAGACCCAGCTCGTCGTTCCAGTGGACGGCCTCGACATTCTCGACGCCGCGCCCCAGCAACGCGCCGGTGCCATAACCCACGGTGCTGAGATAGATGGCACCGTTCGGCACGAAGTAGGACTTGTAGTCCTTGCTGCTCATCCCGCCCTTGCCGATCACCAGCTTGGCGCCGGATTTCTCCAGCCATTCGGGCAGCCACTTGGCAAAGCGGAACGAGGCCGTGGCCGTCACGGCCCCCAGATCGAAGCTGCCGTCGGCATTGATCCTTGCCGCGGGCGAGCAATGGAAGTTCGCGGCACTTTCCGACGGCAACTCCATCGGAATATTGGCCTTTTCCTCAAGCGCGCGCTTATAGACGCCCTCCCGGGCGGTATACATCAGACCGTCCAGATAGACGATATCCCCCAGACGCAACTCGGCCAGCGCCTCGGGCGTGGGCGTTGTGCTCAGGCGGATTTCTCGTGGCATTGCGGTGTTTCCCATTCCACTGTCTCCCGGCGTTGATAAGGGGTGAACCATTCGGGGTCTGTGCGGTATTCGACCCGCCCGTCCGAATGGATGCGGGCGACGGCGCGGCGCGAGGACAGGCAGAAGGCGTGCACCGACATCTGCATGCCGCCCGTGTGGCAATAGCCGACCTCGATGTTGCAGTCGATGACCATCGACTTGCCGACAAAGCCCATCGCGCCCATCCCGATCGAGTTGCCCAGTTCCTTGAACTCGTCCTCAAGCTCGGCGATCTTGGGGTCGGGGTTGCGGTCGCCGACGGTGCGCAGGCAGGCCGCACGTTTGCCCAGCACCATGCAAGTGTCTTTTGACCCGCCCAGACCGATGCCGATGATCGCCGGCTGACAGGCCAGACCGCGTTTGCCGAAGGCCACGAGGCTGTCGAGGTAGAACCGCTTGATCCCCTCGATCCCGTCCGAGGGGAAGAGCATCCGGTAATCGGTGCCGAACAGCCCGCCCTTGTGGACGGTGATGAGGTCGATCCACTCGCCGCCCGGCTCGAAGCCGTATTCGATCTCGGGGGCGCCGATGCCGACGTTGTTGTTGTGATCGGTGCGCCACAGGGGATGCACCCGGTTGGGCCGCAGGGGCACGCCGTTGGTGGCATCCGCCGTCGCCCGGCGCAGCGCGGCCTCAAGCGCCACGGGGCCGCCTTCGATGCGGGCGTCGTTGCCCATCTTCACATACCAGCGCGGACAGCCCGTATCGCCGCACATGGCGCGGCGGTCTTCCTTGGCGGCCTTGTAGTTTTCAAGCATCGCCTGAAGCACGAAGGACGACAGATCGCCGTCCTCGACCTCGGCGGCACCTTCCAGCCCGTCCAGATAATCCTGCGGGATCTCGATGGCGGCCTTGTCCATCAACACGCCTGCGGTCTTCTCGATAAGGTCGATCGAAATCATTGCGCGGCCTCCACCAGTGTTTCGGGTTCATGGGCGGGCAGCACCGTCTCGCCGGGGCGGACGATGGTGAACTGCACGTCCTCGCGGCTGACGTCCACCGTGTCGCCCTGCTGACGGGCCACCGTGAAATACGAGCTTTCCATCGAGCCGCTTTCGGGGAAATCCTCGCGGAAATGGGCCCCGCGCGAGTTTTCACGCGCCAGCGCCGCCCGCGCGATCACCCCGGATATATCACAAAGCGAGCGCATGTTCAGCCAGTCGTGCCATGTCAGGTTGAACGCAAGGTTCGAGCCGTCGACGCCCACGTCCATCAGCGCGTCGCCAATGCTGGCGACGGCCTGCGCCCCACGTTCCAGCCCGAAGGCGGTGCGCATGACGCCCACGTCTTCCCACATGGCGTCCTGCAGTTTCATGCGCAGCTCCAGCACGTTGCCAGGCTTGCGGGTCAGCGGATGGGTGGCGCGGGCAATCTCGGCGGCCAGGACATCCTCGTCCGGGTCGCGCAGGGCGCCCATGCGGCGGATGTCGGTGCCCATCACGTCACCGGCAACCCCGCCATAGACGGTCGAGTTCGCGACCCCATTGCCCCCCAGCCGGTTCGAGCCGTGGGCCCCGCCCGCGTCTTCGCCGGCGACGTAAAGCCCTTCCATCGCGGTGCGGGTGTCGGGGTCGACCACCACGCCGCCCATGAAGTAATGCGCCGTCGGCACCACCTCGACCTTGCCGCCGGCCAGATCGAAGCCCGAGTCGGCGCAGCGTTTGACCATGCCCGAGAATTTCTTGCGCACGTTCTCGGGCCCCAGATGGGCCATCGAGATGAAGACGCCGCCATTCTCGCTGGTGTTGTTCTTGCGCATCTCGGCGTAGATGCCTCGGCTGACCACATCGCGGGTCGCCCGTTCGCCTTTGGCGTCATAGTCGAACATGAACCGATGGTCCGAGCCGTTCAGAAGCTGGCCGCCCGCGCCGCGCAGACCCTCCTCCAGCACGGTGCCGGTCATCTTGGTATGCTCGCCCGCCAGCAGGCCGGTGGGGTGAAACTGCACCATCTCCATGTCGCGCAAGGGCAGGCCCGCCCGCAGGGCCATCGCCAGCCCGTCCATCGTCTTGTCGCCCGAGGGGGTGTGATACTTGTACATGGTCGGCCCGCCGCCGGTGGCCATCAGCACCGTCTTGGCCCGCACGAAACGGAATTTGCCGCTGCGCATGTCGATGAACAGCACCCCGGCCAGCGCGCTGCCGTCGCGGGTGGGGATCAGGCCGATGGCGCGGTGTTCCTGCAAGCGTTCCAGCGGGCGCGACAGGACCTGTTCCATCAGGCGGTTGATGATCTCGATCCCGGTCAGATCGCCCTTGTGGACGGTGCGGTCGGCGGTCTGCCCGGCAAAAGCCTTCTGATGCAGGCTGCCGTCGGCGTTGCGGTCGAAGAAGCAACCGATCTCGTTCTCAAGTTCGCGGATGCGCACGACAGCCTGTTCGCACAGTTTCCACGCCATGTCCTGATTGGGCAGCCACTTGCCGCCGTTGATCGTGTCCATGAAATGCCGCTCGACCGTGTCGCCGCCACCAAGGGCCACGTTATAGCCTCCCTGCACCATCCGGGTGCAGCCGCATTTGCCGATCAGCCCCTTGACAGCGATGGTGATCTTGGTGCCGGCGGGTGCCGTCTGCTGGGCGTGGAGGGCGGCGAAAAGACCCGCACCGCCGGTGCCCAGGATCAGGATGTCGGTGTCGTGCCGCTCGATACTGGTGTTCATCGCGCTCATGCTCATACCGCCTGCAAAAGAAAGGTGCCCGAGACCAGAAAGGCCAGCCCGACGGCCGAGGCCGCCAGCGTCTTCTGCCACCCGGTCCAGGGCAGCCATTCCAGCGCCATCAACCGCAGCCCGCCGAAGATGTGCACCGCCAGCAGAAAGACCAGACCGAATTCCGCGAACTTGACCAAGGGGCTGTCGGTCAATGCCAGGAACCCGTCCAGATCGGCGGGGCGGCTCACGGCCATCGCCAGCACGTAGAAATGCGCGGGCAGAAACAGCGCCAGACCCAGCCCCGAGATACGGTGCAACAGGAACGCCAGCCACAGCGGGTGGGACCGGTGGGGACGGATCCTCATGCCAGCGTCACGGCCAGAACGGCCCGTGCCCCCAGATAAAGCAGCCCCAGCCCCGTGGCCCACATCAACAGGCTCAGCGCCGCGCCGCGCAGGCCGAAGGTCTCGAACACGATGACCCGCAGGCCGATGGCGGCGTGGATCGACACCGCCAGAACGAAGAGGCCATAGAAGAGACCCCAGCCAAGGCTGCCTTGGGTCCGCGACAGGATCTCGCCCGTCGAAAGCCCGCCCTGAATGGCGTAGATCATCACCGCGATATGCCCCAGCACCAGCGGCACCATCACCAGCGCGCTCAGCCGTTGCACCATGTAAAGCCGCAGATCCAGCATCACTTGCCCCCTTTCAGGAACGACCATGCCGTCGCCCGCTTCAGCCCCGCGATCGATTGCATCGGGTTCAGCTCGTTCGGGCAGAACCGGGTGCAGCTGCCCTGACTGTGGCAGCTGTGACAGCCCCCGTGCGCCGAGACCGCATCCAGGATCGTCTGACCGCCGCCGTCCTTGCTGTCGTTGTAAAGCGTCCAGGCCCGGTTCAGCGCCGCTGGCCCCAGATAATCGGCATCTGCCGCCACCACATCGCAGGCCGCATAACAGACCGAACAGTTGATGCATTCGATGCCCGCATCGGCCTCGGCCCGGCCCTCGCTGTCGGGGGTGACGGCATCAATGGGGTCGTGGCGCGACCGGGTCGGGTGGTGCACGCCGCCGGCGGCCACCCATTTTTCAAAGAACGGGTCCATGTCGGTGGCCAGATCCTTGATCACCGGCAGATTGCGCAGGGGCGCCACCGTCAGCCCGCCGTCCTTCAGCACCTTTTTCACATGGGTCCGGCAGGTCCAGCGCGGCTGGCCGTTGACCATCATCGCGCAGGATCCGCACATGCCGACCCGACAGGCATAGCGGTAGGACAGGGTCGGATCCTCGTGCTGCTGGATCCAGGCCACCACGTCCAGAATCGTCTGGCTTTCGCGCAGGGGCACGGAATACTCGCGGTAGGCGCCCGCCTCGGCATCGCCCCGCCAGACCGAGACTTTCATGACCTGGGTGGCGATATCCTCGCCCGGGGTATCTGCTTTATCCGTGGTCAAACCGTCGATGCTCCGATTGCAGAATGCAGGGACCGGACCGACGCCAAGGGCATTGCGGGCCGGGACCGGGCAACTCTAATCCTCAGCTTTTCTAACGAAAAGGAATAAAATCTTATAGGTTTGGATAGCCTGGCTATCGCTACGACCCTCGCCCGCGGCCCCAACCCGGCCCCTAACCGCGCCAGAACCGGGGCAGCAGCAGGACGTAGACCGCGATGATTTCCAACCGGCCGAACAGCATGCCCGCCACCAGCAGCCATTTGGCGATCACCGGAAAGCCTGCCAGCGCCCCGGTGGGGCCGACCTCGGGGCCGAAGGCGGGGCCGACATTGGCAATGGCGGTCCAGGCGGCGGTGATCGAAGTCTGGAAAGACAGGCCCGACAGGGACAGCCCCACCGCCAGCGCCCCCAGCGTCAGGATGAAGAGGGTAAAGAAGGTCATCACGGAGTCGATGACCCCGTCCGACAGTGGCACCGCGCCCAGCCGCGGCCGCAATACCGCGTGAGGGTGGCGGATCTGCCGGATCTGGCTGCGGATGCACTGGATCGCCACCAGCCAGCGGAACACCTTGATCGAGCAGCCGGTCGACGCGGTGCACCCCCCGATCAGCCCGACCAAGACCAGCACCACCAGCGGAAACGCCCCCCAGCCGTTCAGATCGACGCTGCCGAACCCGGTGCCCGAGAACAGGCTGACCACGTTGAAAAGCGTCTCGCGAAGCGTCTCGGTGACAGGCTCGGAAGCCTCTTGCCAGATCCTGTAGGCAAAGATCATCAGCACCGCCGCCGCCGTCCAGCGCAGATAGGCGCGGGCCTGGATGTCGGCCACCAGCGGCCGCGGCCGCCCCTGGACCAGCTGGACAAAGCGGATGAACGGAAGGGAGGCCAGGATCATGAAGATCACCGCCACATATTCCAGTGGCCCCCGGAACCGCCCGAACGAGGCGTCATCGGTCGAAAAGCCCCCCGTCGATGTCGTGGTCAGCGCGTGAACCACCGCATCGAAGGGGCGCATCCCGAAGGCCCAATAGGCGGCAAAGCAAAGCCCCGTCAGCAACACGTAGACCCCAAGGAGCGACCGGGCGATGTCGAAGGCGCGCGGCATCACCTTGCCCAGCGTGTCGAAGCCTTCCGTGCGAAAGAACTGCATCCCGCCCACGGCCATCACCGGCAGGAAGATCATGGCCACCACCACGATGCCCAGCCCGCCCAGCCATTGCAGGATCCCGCGCCACAGCAAGATGCCGCGCGGCAGATCCCCCAGCCCCACGAAAACCGTGGCGCCGGTGGTGGTCATTCCGGAAACGGCCTCGAAATAGGCGTCCGTCAGGGTGGCGGCGGTGGCCCCCGCCATGAAAGGCAGCGCGCCCGCCAGCGGCAGCAACACCCAGACCGCCGTGGTCAGGATGAAGGCCTGTCGAAGGGTCAGCGCGGCGGGATCGGACTCGCGGTTGGCAAGCACCAGCATCACGCCGAAAAGAACGGTGAAAGCGCCGGTCAGGCCGAAGATCTTCCAGCTTTCGGCCGCGTCCACGGCGTCGAGCAGGGCCGAGGGAAGCATGGCCAGCCCCATGGCGATCAGCAGAAAGCCCAGAATGTATACGACGGGTCTTGGATTCATCCCGGTGCCTGACCGTATCTTCGCCCCTTGGGCTACGCCCGTCCGGCGGCAATGACAAGATGTCACGGCAAGAGGGCATGGCGGGATTGCGCGGGCGGTCGGTCAGGCGCCGTCCGGGTCGATCAGGGGTCGGTAAGGGGCTGGGCCGGCGATGTCCGGCCGCCCCCGACCCTCAGTTGACGATGTCCAGCACCTCGACCCTGTAGGCATGGGAGATGGTCCGCCCCAGAACCGGGTCGTGCAGTTCCATTCGCAGGCCGGGCGCGGCCCGCACGCCGCCGATCGCTGGCATGGTGCCGCACAGCATCGCCATCCCCGGCGTCAGCCCCGCCCGCTCGGCCAGGTCGCACAGGGGAAGCAGGCCCGAAAGCGGTCCTTCCTGGTAAAGGGTCTCGGCCCCCTCCTCCTCGATCCAAGAGCGCAGGACCAGCTTGTCCAGGTGATCCTCGACCTCGTCATAGGCCCACAATTCGGACGCACAGGGCTTGGCCGCGATCTGCTTGGAATGGGCCACCGAGTAGGCCTCGAGCGCACGGTCGGTGTGGTCCGAGGCCAGGCCCAGCCACATCCGCTTGCCGGCGTGGACCAGCAGCGGTTCGGCCTCGCCCGAGGTTTCGGGGCCCAGCGCCTCGATCCGGTCGGCGGGGGTCAGCAAGTCCGCCGCCACCTGGTAGAAAAGCGGCACCTCCGACGGCGGCGCGACCCCGATCGCCGCCAGCTCCTCGATGTGGTGATCGACGGCAGCCCGGTCGCGGGCGGTCCAGCCGGCCACGATCAGCCGGCGCAGGGGGGCGTCCACGACGCCCTGGGAAGAGTTGAACTTCATCTCTCAAGCCTTTCCGGTGCTTGCATGTTCGGGAATGTCGGTGCCGGTATCGCTACAGGATCGAGGGCAGCAGCAGCGCGATCTGCGGCACCGCAATCAGCGCGCCCGCCATCACCAGCATCGCCAGCACGTAGGGGATCGCTCCGACCATCACGTCGCTGAAACTGCCGCCCCGCCGGGCACTGTGCACGACGTAGAGGTTCAGGCCCACGGGCGGGGTGATCAGCGCCATCTCGACCAGCAGGATCATCAGGATGCCGAACCAGACCTTGTCATAGCCCAGCTGCTCGATGATCGGCACGACGATCGGGATCGTCGCCACCATCAGCGATAGGGTCTCGATGAAAAAGCCCAGCACGATATAGATCAGCACGATCACCAGCAGCATGCCCAGCGCCTCGAACCCCAGCCCGTTCAGCAGGTTGGTCAGGGCACGGCTGACGCCGGCGGCGGTGAGCACGAAGTTCAGCACATAGGCGCCAATCACCACCAGCATGATCATCGCGGTGGTGCGGATCGTGCCCAGCAGCGCCTCGCGCAGCATCGAAAGGCTCAGCGCGCGCTGCATGCCGGCGATCAGGAAGGCGATGCCGACGCCCACGGCCGCGGCCTCGGTCGGTGTGGCAAGCCCTGCGTAGATCGAGCCCACGACCACCAGGAACAGGCCGAAGATCGGCACCAGGTCCTTGAGGCTGGCCAGCTTCTCGCCCCATGTGCTGCGGGCGGTAGGCCCGCCCAGCTCGGGGCGGATCATGCAGATCAGCACCGTTACCGCCATGAACAGCAGCGCCAGCAGAAGGCCCGGCAGCAGGCCGGCCAGAAACAGTTGCGGGATCGAGGTTTCGGTCAAAAAACCGTAGACGATCAAGTTGATCGAGGGCGGGATCATGATGCCCAGGGTGCCACCTGCCGCGATCGCGCCCGAGAAGAGCCGTTGGTCATAGCCCAGCTTCTCGGCCTGGGGCATGGCGACCGTGGCAACTGTCGCGGCCGTGGCCACAGATGAGCCCGAGGTCGCCGAGAACATGGTCGCCGTGGCGATGTTGGCATGGGTCAGGCCACCCGGCAGCCAGCTTACCCAGGTGTTCAGCGCGGCATAGGTCCGCTGAGCCACGTTGCTGCGCACCAGCACCTCGCCCAGCAGCACGAAAAAGGGAATGGCGATCAGCGTGGCGCTGTTGGACGAGGACCAGACCACCTGCCCCAGCCCCCGCATCAGGGGAAAGGGGCTGAAGAAGACGTCGAGGCCGACGGACAGCAGGAAAAGGACGATGCCCACCGGCAGCGACAGCGCCAGAAGGCCCAGAAGGCCGACAGTCGTGAACCAGATCATTGCCCCGTCCCCCGGTCCGCGCCGCTGTCGTCGCGGTGGTCATCTTCGCCGTGAAGCGGCAGCTCTGCCGTCTCGGCGCCCTCGTCGATGCCGGCAGCGGCGGCCACCGCCTCGGGGTCGCGGCGCGCCACGGCGACCAGCGCCACCAAAGACAGGATGGAGGCCGACAGCGCGAACCACAGCCAGCCCGTCCACCACAGGATCTGCGGGATCCACAGCGGCGTCTCGAGCGGGGTGTTGGCCCGGGCGTCATGGGCGAATGTCTTGGCCAGCACGCCCCAGCCCTGGACCGCCACCAGCATCGCCACCCCGGCGATGGTCAGGATCGACAGCAGGTCCATCAGGGCCCGGGGGCCGGCGGTAAGGCGCGCGCGGATCAGATCGATCCGCACGTGCACAAGCTCGGTCAGCGCATAGGAAAGCCCCCAGGCGGTGGCGATCGCCATGGCATAGCCCGAGATCTCATCGGTGCCGCCCAGCGAGCCGCCAAGCCGCCGCGCCACCACGTCGTAAAGCGTGACGGCAACGGTCAGCATCAGCAGCGCGCCGGCCGACAGGGCCACGCCCGTGTTGATCCGCCGCAGCAACAGGACCGTCCGGCCCGCGGGCGCGGGATCCGAGGCGGCGGCGGGCACGGGCGCGGGCTGGATCATTCGATGGTCAGACCGGCGGCGGCGCCGACCGTATCGTTCCAGCGGGCAGTCCACTCGGCGCCCACGCGCTCGGACCAGTCGGGCAGAACCGTGCCGGTCAGGGCTTCGCGGACGGTCGCGACATCGCCCTCGGCGGGCTCGACCAGGGTCATCTCGTGGGCGTCGCCGACGGGGCATTCGCCGTTGCCGGTCAGGCAGGCGATGTCGGTTTCAAGCGCACCCTGGGCAGCAGTCCAGGCCGGGGCGACCAGATCCTGATCGACCCCGGTCTGCACGGTCTGCTGAAGCTCGGGCGACAGGCTGTTCCACTTGTCCATGTTCATGGCGATCACGACCGGATCCCAGCCGCCCAGCGGGATCGGCAGCAGGTGGGTCGACACCTCCCACCAACCGGCGGAATAGCCCGAGCCGGCGCCGGTGACGGCACAGTCGACCACGCCCTTCTGCAACGCGCCCGGCACTTCGCCGAAGCTGACGTTGACACCCTCGGCGCCCAGCGCGTCGAGAAGCTTGGCGGTCATCCGGCCCGAGGCACGGACCTTCTTGCCCTTGAGATCCTCAAGGCTGCCGATCTCGGCGTTGCAGAAGACGACCTGCGGCGGATAGGGCGCGACGCCCAGAACCTTGGCGTTGAAGACGTCCTTGTAGATGTCGTCGACCAGCGGGCGGGCGGCATCGACCAGCTTCTTGGCCTGGTCGGCGTCATCGGCCAGCATCGGCACGTCGAGACCCTCAAGCGCGGGGGTGTCGGCCACGGCGTAATCGGCCACGGTCATGCCCACGTCGAAGACGCCGTCGCCCAGCATGCGGAAGACGTCGCCGCCGCCGATGCCCATCTGGTCATGGGTGGTCAGGCTGACGTCGAGATCGCCGGCAGCGGCGGGCAGCTTCTCGGTCCAGAAGGGTTGTTCGTAATTCTTGTGCAGCGGCAGGCCGCTCCAGCTTCCGACGACGGAAAGGGTCTCGGCCTGGAGGGTGGTGCCGGCCAGCAGCATGGCGGTTACGGCCAGGGGTCGCATCATCATGGTCAGGTTTCCTCGGTTTCTGTTGGAAGGATGGTGTCCGCTTCGGGGCGGGGCACCTTGGTTTCGTCGAGATCGGTCACCAGCATGGATCCGGGCGCATGGGTGATCGCGATTGGAAGCGCGGCCTCGAGCAGGGCCACCTGCGGGGTGACGCCACAGCCCCAAAAGACGGGGATCTCGTTGGCGGCGACGGGCACGGGCTCTCCCCAGTCGGGATGATCGAGGCTGGAAAGCCCCACCCCGGCCGGGTCGCCCACGTGCATGGGCGTGCCGTGGGCATGGGGGAAGCGGGCGCAGATCTGCATCACCTCCTCCAGCCGGTCGCGGCGGATGGGGCGCATGGTCATCACCACCGGCCCGCCGAATACGCCGCGCCGCACGGTCTGGATCCCGGTGCGGTACATGGGCACGACGGTGCCGCGCTCAATATGGCGGATGGGGATGCCGGCGGAGATCAGCGCGCGTTCGAAGGTGAACGAGCAGCCCAGCGCGAAGCCGGTGAAATCGGGCTGCCAGAGGTGGGTGATGTCGGCCGTCCGCTCGGCCAGAACGCCGTGGCGGTAGACATGGTAGAAGGGCAGATCGCTGCGCAGGTCGATGTCGCGCCCCAGGCCGGGAAAGGCGGGCTGGCCGGGCGCGGTGATCGCGTTCAGCGGACAGGGCTTTGGATTGGCCTCGCAGAAGGCGCGGAAATCGGCAGCCTGGGCCCGCGGCAGGATGACGATGTTGCTTTGCAGGCGGCCATCGGCCAGCCCCGCCGTCGTGCCGGCATATTGCCCCGCGCGCAGAACAGCCCGAAGGGCGCCGCTGTCGAGGGCACGCAAATCCGCATGGCTGCGCAAGGAGGGGGTCGTTGTCATGGGCAAAGGAGAACGCCGCCGGGGAGATAATGTCAAATTTTGAATTTTTATCGTTTATGATCCGGTAATCTGATCGTATGCAGGCCGGAACGCCCCGGATCCGCATAAGAAAGACCGCCCATGACCCTTGAGCAACTTCGCACCTTCCTGTGGGTGGCGCGGCTGGGCGGGATCCGCAGGGCGGCGCAACAGATGAACATCTCGCAACCCGCCGTCTCGAACCGGATCGCCCTGCTGGAGGCCGATTTGGGCACCCAGCTTCTGGACCGGTCGCGCAAGGGGGTGATGCTGACAAAGCAGGGCGTGATGCTGCGCACCCATGCGGAACAGATCCTGCAATCGGTAGAGCGTATCCGCGCCGAGGTGGTCCCGCCCGAGAACATGACGGCCCTGCTACGCCTGGGCGTAGCCGAGACCATCGTGCAATCCTGGCTGCCCGAGTTCCTTGGCCGGCTGCGCGCCACCCATCCCAGGGTGACGATCGAGATCTCGGTCGATATTTCGCGCAACCTGCGCGAACACCTCTTCGACCGGACGCTGGACCTGGCGCTTCTGATGGGGCCGGTCTCGGACTACAGCGTCGAGAATGTCGAGCTGCCGGAATTCGCCATGGCCTGGTTCCGGCCCGTGGCGCTGGAGAAGCCGGACCTGACCCGGGTGCCGGTCATCAGCTACCACCGGCAGACCCGCCCCTACCTGGAGCTGCGCACCCAGTTGCAGGACCGCTATGGCAACGGGATCCAGATGTTCTCGTCAAGCTCGCTTTCGGCGGGGTTCGAGATGGTGGCGGCGGGCCTTGGCGTCGGGGTCTTTCCCCGGGTGCTGGGTGAGCGCATGCAGCCCGGCCGCATCCGGGAGTTCGATCCCGGCTGGATGCCGCGGCCGCTGAGCTTCTCGGCCTCCTACATCGGGCATCCGCGCGATGCGCTGGCGGCACGGGCGGCACAGATGGCCCGCGAGGTGGCGCTGGAGCACGCGGCCGAGACCGGGGCGGAGACCTGAGGCGGGGGCGAATCCCCCTGGGCCCGGCGGTCCGCGGGACGGGATTCGGGGGCCTCCGGCGGGGATATTTTCGCGACACTGAAGAATCGCGGTGGCGATTTCGGGACCGGGGGTGCGACATGGCCTCCCTAATGTCACCTTCAGGTTGTGGCGAGGTCGCGCACTTCGCGCTCTAGAGCTGCGGCAAAAACGCGCCGTGCTGGTCGCGAACGAAGTCCAGAACCGTCTTCACGGCGCCCGACGGCTCGATCGCGGCGTCGTGGAGGACGAACCAGTGGCGCAGGATCGGCAGGTCCCCGAAGTCGATCCGCGCCAGCCGCCCGGCGCGCAATTCCTCGATCACCGTGTGCTGCGAGATGAGGGCGATTCCGAGCCCCGCCATGACCGCCTGCTTGATGGTCTCGTTGGAGTCCATCTCGATGGTGGAATAGGGCTCCCCCTCGCCGATCCGGTCGAGGTAGCGGGTCATCAGGATCCGCGTTCCCGAGCCCTGTTCGCGCGAGATTATGGTCTCCGACAGGATGTCGTGGGCGGTGATCTCGGCCCGTCTGCCGACCAGCGGATGGCCGGGTTGGGCGATCATCACATGGGGGTGGTCACCGATGGTGTAGGCGGTCACCAGGGGCTGCCGGGGAGGCCGGCCCATGATGACGAGATCGACGACACCCTGTTGAAGCAAAAGGACAATTTCGTCCCGGTTACCGACCTTGAGAACGACATCGAGACCGGGGTGGGCGCGGCGCACCAGGGCCACCAGGCCGGGGGCGAAATACTTGCCCGTGCTGACCACCCCGAGGCAGACGCGACCGGTGTGGCCGTCGCGCAGAGTGGCGATCTCGGCCTCGACCTTGGCGAGGATGGCATCGATCCGTTCCTGGGCCTCGCACAGGCGCACCCCTTCCATGGTCAGCCGGGCCGCGGCGCCGCCCCCACGCACCACCAGAAGACAGCCCGCCTGCTCCTCGAGCTTGCGCAGCTGGGTGTGCACTGCGGGAGCCGTCAGGTTGAGCCGCGTGGCCGCCCCCGCCAGGCTTCCGGCATCGCGGATGGCACAGAGGGTACGGAGCTGTTTGAGGGTCACGGAGTCGGTCAGGTTCATTTATTTTTTTTATACCCTCTCTCACGTTTCTTAAATTTGAATAAACCGCCACCCATGCCATGACAACGGTGTGAGACCAACAAATCGCAAGGGAGGGCGGTTCATGGAACACCACAACGATAGCGTTGCTGCCGACGCACCGGCCAGCCTGGCCCCGACAATGGCGGCGCTCTGCGAGGTCGCGATCACGCTTGCGCAGACGATCGCCCGCGGCCCCCTGAACACCACCAACCTGCATTCCGAAGTGGGCGAGAATTCCGACGGCGATCACCAGAAGGCCCTGGATGTCATCGCCGACGACGCCTTCGCCGCCGCCCTTGGGGGGACCGGCGTGCGCTGGTACGCTTCCGAAGAACAGGACGTGGTCGTGCCCCTCGACGCCGAGGGCACACTGGCCTTGGCGATCGACCCGCTGGACGGATCGTCCAATATCGACGCCAACGTCTCGATCGGCACGATCTTCTCGATCTTCCCGGCCGAGACGGAAGCCGACGCCAGCTTCCTGCGCCCCGCCTCCGAGCAGCTGGCGGGGGGCTATTTCATCTATGGGCCCCAGACCTGTCTGGTGGTGACCTACGGCGACGGCGCCCGGCAGTATGTGCTGGACCCCGCGAGCCGGAGCTTCGTGCTGGTCAGCGAGCGGCTGAACATTCCCGCCACCTCGTCCGAGTTCGCGATCAACGCGTCGAACTACCGGCACTGGTCGCGCCCGGTGCGCGCCTTCATCGACGATTGCCTTGCCGGCGCCGAGGGGCCGCGGGCCACGGATTTCAACATGCGCTGGGTGGCGTCGCTGGTTGCGGAAACCCATCGCATCCTGACCCGGGGCGGGTTGTTCCTTTATCCCGGCGACGCCCGCCCTGGCTACGGTCAGGGCCGTTTGCGCATGGTCTATGAATGCGCGCCCATCGCCTTTGTCATCGAACAGGCCGCCGGTGGCGCCACCGACGGGTTCGACCCGCTGATGCGCCTGCGCGCTGACACGTTGCACGGGCGCACGCCGCTGGTCTTCGGCTCGCGCGAGATGGTCGAGCGCGTCACCGCCTACAACACCCTGCCCGAAAGCGAAGTGTCGGCCCTGTTCGGCAATCGCGGTCTGTTCCGCGCCTGAGGAGGGCCCCAATAGCATGAGCACGAAACACCCCATCATCTCGGTCACCGGATCCTCCGGGGCCGGCACGACCACGGTCAAGTCCACCTTCGATCAGATCTTCCGGCGCGAGGGCGTCAAGGCGGTGGCGATCGAGGGCGATGCTTTCCACCGCTACAACCGCGCCGAGATGAAGGACGAGCTGCGCAAGCGGCTGGAGGCGGGCGACGAGACCTTCAGCCACTTCAGCTTCGAGGCCAATGCCCTCGACGAGCTTCAGCGCGTCTTCTCGGATTATTCCAAGACCGGCACCGGGCACACCCGCCACTATATCCACGATGAGGAGGAGGCCGAGAAATTCGGCACCCCGCCCGGACATTTCACCGACTGGGAGGAGCTGGAGCCCGGCTCGGACCTGCTGTTCTACGAAGGGCTGCACGGGGCGGTCGTCAACGACGAGGTCAATCTGGCCAAGCTGGCCGACCTGAAGGTCGGGGTCGTTCCCGTCATCAACCTTGAATGGATCCAGAAGATCCACCGCGACAAGAACATGCGCGGCTACAGCACCGAGGCGGTGACCGACGTCATCCTGCGCCGCATGCATGCCTATGTGCATTGCATCTGCCCGCAGTTCGTCGAGACTGACGTGAATTTCCAGCGCGTGCCCGTCGTGGACACCTCGAACCCCTTCTGCGCCCGCTGGATTCCCACCGCCGACGAAAGCCTGGTGGTCATCCGCTTCAAGAACCCGCGCGGCATCGACTTCAGCTATCTGACCTCGATGATCCAGAACAGCTGGATGAGCCGCGCCAACTCGATCGTCATTCCGGGGGGCAAGCTGGATCTTGCTATGCAGCTGATCTTCACCCCGATGGTCGAGCGCCTTGTCTCCGATTCCCGCCGCGCCTGATGATTTGCTGAGGATTTGACCATGAACACCCATGTGAATGTCTCTGCCCCCGCTGCGGGGACCGCCCCGGCCACCAAGGCCGATGAACGGCTGATGGCCAACGCGATCCGCGCGCTGACGATGGACGCGGTCGAGGCCGCCAATTCCGGCCACCCCGGCATGCCGATGGGCATGGCCGATGTGGCAGCCGTCCTGTTCAACCGCTTTCTGAACGTCGATCCCGCCGCCCCCGACTGGCCCGACCGTGACCGCTTCGTGCTGTCGGCGGGCCACGGCTCGATGCTGCTTTATTCGGTGCATCACCTGTTGGGCTACGCCGACATGGACATCGACCAGCTGCGCAACTTCCGTCAGGACGGGTTCCGCACGGCGGGCCATCCGGAATACGGCCATGCGGCGGGGATCGAGACCACCACCGGCCCGCTGGGCCAGGGCATCGCCACCGCCGTTGGCATGGCGCTGGCCGAGCGGATGATGAACGCCCGCTTCGACGACGATCTGGTCGATCACCACACCTATGTCATGGCCGGCGACGGCTGCCTGATGGAAGGCATCAGCCACGAGGCCGCCGACATGGCGGGCCACCTGAAGCTGGGCCGGCTGATCGTGATGTGGGACGACAACGGCATCACCATCGACGGCTCGACCGACCTGTCGACCTCGACCGATCAGGCGGCGCGCTTCGCGGCCTGCGGCTGGCATGTCACCAAGGTGGACGGCCACGACCCCGAGGCCATCGCCCAAGCCATCGCCGAGGCCCGCCAGGACCCCCGCCCCAGCCTCATCGCTTGCCGCACCGTCATCGGCTATGGCGCGCCCAACAAGCAGGGCGGCTCGGGCGTGCATGGCGCCCCCCTGGGCGCCGACGAGATTGCCGCCGCGCGCAAGGAGCTGGGTTGGCCCCACGCTGCCTTCGACATCCCCGCCGAGGCTGCCGCCCTCTGGTGCGCCGTGGCCGAGCGCGGGGCTGAGGCCCGCACCGCCTGGGAAGGCCGCCGCAAGGCACACCCCGATACCGCCGCCTTCGATCGGCACATGGCCGCGCCCGAGGCCTGTCGCATCGGCAAGGCCATGGCCGAGCACCGCCGCGCCCTGCTGAAGGACCGGCCCAAGGTCGCGACCCGCAAGGCCTCCGAGATGGCGCTGGAGACGCTGAACGCCGCGATGCCCAACTCGGTCGGCGGCTCGGCGGACCTGACGGGCTCGAACAACACGCGCTCCAGCAAGATGCGGCCCGTCACGGCCGAGGATTACAGCGGGGACTACATCCACTACGGCATTCGCGAACACGGCATGGCCGCCGCGATGAACGGCATCGCCCTGCACGGGGGCCTGCGCCCCTATGGCGGGACATTCCTGGCCTTCGCCGATTACTGCCGCCCCTCGATCCGGCTGTCGGCGCTGATGGGTCTTCCGGTCACCTACGTGATGACCCACGACTCGATCGGCCTGGGCGAGGACGGGCCGACCCACCAGCCGGTGGAACAGATCGCCTCGCTCCGGGCGATGCCAAATCTCGACGTGATCCGCCCCGCCGACGCGGTCGAAACCGCCGAGGCTTGGGAACTGGCCGCCCGGTCCACCGCGACGCCGACGCTGATGTGCCTGTCGCGCCAGAATCTGCCCACCCTGCGCGACGCGGACCATGACGCCAGCCAGAACCTGACCGCGCTTGGCGCCTACCTGCTGCGCCGGCCCGAAGGGGCGCGCGACGTGACCCTGATCGCCACCGGCTCGGAGGTCGAGATCGCCCTGGCCGCCGCCGACCTGCTCGAGGCCGAGGGGATCACCGCCGCCGTCGTCTCGGCCCCCTGCTTCGAAGCGTTCGAGCGCCAGGACTGCCGCTATCGCCGCACGGTCCTGGGCGATGCCCCCCGCATCGGCATCGAGGCCGCAGTGCGCCAGGGCTGGGACCGGATGCTGGACCGTGAGGATGCCTTCGTCGGCATGACCGGTTTCGGTGCCTCGGCCCCTGCCCCGGCCCTCTACGCCCGCTTCGGCATCACCGCCGAGAACGTCGCCAAGACCGCGCGCGAACTGCTGGCATGAGCGTGGCGAACATGGATATCCGCCCGGTCACCGACCTGGACGTGCGGGGTCTTCGCCTGCTGGTGCGCGCCGACCTGAATGTGCCGATGCAGGACGGCCGCGTCACCGACGCGACCCGGCTGGAGCGGTTCGCCGCCGGCATGCGCCCGCTTCTCGCCGCCGGGGCGCGGCTGGTGATCCTCACCCACATGGGCCGGCCCGAGGGCGACATGGACCCGACCTACTCGGTCGACAAGCTGCGTCCGCTGCTCTCGAAGGCCATGGGCGCGCGGGTCCTTTTCTCGGACATAAGCTGTGGCCAGTCGGCCGTGACCCTCAGCGAAAGCCTTGCCGATGGCGAGGCGCTGTTGTGCGAGAACGTGCGCTACAACCCCGGCGAGGAGGCCAACGATCCGGCCCTCGCTGCCCAGTTCGCCCTGCTGGGCGATGTCTATGTCAACGACGCCTTCTCCTGCGCCCACCGCGCCCATGCCTCGACCGAGGCCGTTGCACGCATGATGCCCGCCTGTGCCGGCCCCCTGCTGATGGAGGAGATCGAGGCGCTCACGACCGCGCTCGAGACCCCCACCCGGCCCTGCGTCGCGATCGTCGGCGGCGCCAAGGTCTCCAGCAAGATCGCGGTGCTGCGCAATCTGGTGCAGCGGATGGACACGATCATCATCGGCGGCGGCATGGCCAACACCTTCCTTTTCGCCGACGGCTGCAACGTCGGGCGATCCCTGCACGAGGCCGACTGCCTCGAGGTGGTGGCCGAGATCCGGGCGACCGCGAAGGACGCCGGGTGCCGCCTGATGCTGCCCCATGACGTGATCGTCGCCCGCGAATTCGCCGCCGGCGCCGCCTGGGAGGCCCTGCCCGCCCACGCCTGCCCCGAGGACGCGATGATCCTCGACGCCGGCGAGCGCAGCACCCGGGCCTTCGAGCAGGAGCTGTCGGGCGCCGCGACGATCCTTTGGAACGGGCCGCTGGGCGCGTTCGAGATGCCGCCATTCGACCGCGCCACGACGCGGCTTGCCGCCCACGCGGGCCGGCTGGCGGCCCGCGGCCTCGTTACGGCGGTGGCGGGGGGCGGCGACACCGTGGCCGCGCTGAACGCCGCCAACGCGACGCAGGACTTCACCTATGTGTCCGCCGCCGGCGGCGCATTTCTGGAATGGCTCGAAGGCCGGACATTGCCGGGCATCGCCGCGCTGCAACGCGCCGCCCGCGCCGCATAAGGAGAGACGCAAATGGCACTCATCACCCTCAGACAATTGCTGGATCATGCCGCCGAGAATGGCTACGGCGTGCCCGCCTTCAACATCAACAACATGGAACAGGGTCTGGCGATCGTGAAGGCCGCCGCCGCCTGCGACGCCCCCGTGATCCTGCAGGCCAGCCGCGGCGCCCGCTCCTACGCCGGCGACATCATGCTGCGCCACATGGTGCAGGCGCTGGCCGAGATGTTCCCCGACACCCACATGGTCATGCATCAGGACCACGGCAACAACGAGGCCACCTGCTTCTCGGCCATCCGCCACGGCTTCACCAGCGTGATGATGGACGGCTCGCTGGAAGAGGACATGAAGACGCCCGCCTCCTATGACTACAACGTCGACATCACCCGCCGCGTCACCGAAACCGCCCACGCGGTCGGTGCCTCGGTCGAGGGCGAGCTGGGCGTTCTTGGCAGCCTCGAGACCGGCGAGGCCGGCGAAGAGGACGGGTCGGGCGCGGTCGGCAAGCTCAGCCACGATCAGCTTCTGACCGATCCCGATCAAGCCGTCGATTTCGTCGCCCGTACCAAATGCGATGCGCTGGCCATCGCCTGCGGCACCAGCCACGGGGCCTACAAGTTCAGCCGCAAGCCCGATGGCGACATCCTGTCGATGGAAACGATCCGCCAGATCAACCAGAAGCTGCCCAACACCCATCTGGTGATGCACGGCTCGTCCTCGGTGCCGCAGGCGCTGCAGGACCTGATCAACGCCAACGGCGGCCAGATGCCCCAGACCTACGGCGTGCCCGTCGAAGAGATCGAGCGCGGCATCAGCATGGGTGTGCGCAAGGTCAACATCGACACAGACTGCCGCATGGCGATGGCCGGACAGTTCCGCAAGATCGCCACCTCGAACCCTGCCGAGTTCGACCCTCGCAAGTTCCTGATCCCCGCGATGAAGGAACTGGAGGACCTGTGCCGCGACCGGTTCGAGCGGTTCGGCACGGCCGGTCAGGCCGGCAAGATCAAGCCCGTCTCGATGGACGAAATGGCCAAACGCTACGCCAGTGGCGCGCTTGACCCGCAAATCGCTTCCTCCAAGGCCGCCTGAAGCCCATCAGGAAGGAACCGATAGTGTTGGCGGATAATAAGCAGACGTTGCCGGCCTTGATCGGAAGCTGCGCCCTGCACGCGGCCGACGGCACACGCGACGCCTGCCCCCCTCCTCTTGCACCCGGACGCCTCGCCGCCCGGGTGCCCCAGATCGAAGGAGCGACCCGTGAACGAGATGAGTGACACGCCGGCCCCGCCGACCAGTGTGGACCTCGCCGCTGCCTTTGAGCAAAGCGGCGTCCGCGAGGTGCTGCGCGAACTCGACGAGACGATGATCGGCCTCGGACCGGTCAAGGACCGCATCAAGGAAACCGCCGCCCTTCTGCTGGTCGATCAGGCCCGCCGCCAGTTGGGTCTGGCCACCGAGACCCCCACCCTTCACATGAGCTTCACCGGCAACCCCGGCACCGGCAAGACGACCGTGGCACTCAAGATGGCCGATCTGCTGCACCGCCTAGGCTATGTGCGCAAAGGCCATCTGGTCACCGTGACCCGCGACGATCTTGTCGGCCAATACATCGGCCACACCGCGCCCAAGACCAAAGAGGCGCTGAAGAGGGCGATGGGCGGCGTGCTTTTCATCGACGAGGCCTATTACCTCTACCGCCCTGAAAACGAACGCGACTACGGGCAGGAAGCCATCGAGATCCTGCTTCAGGTCATGGAGAACAACCGCGACGATCTGGTGGTGATCCTTGCGGGCTACGCCGAACGCATGGACCGCTTCTTTGCATCCAACCCCGGCTTCCGCTCGCGCATGGCCCACCACATCGAATTCCCCGACTACAGCGACACCGAGCTGGAGAAGATCGCCGGCGTCATGCTGAGCAAACAGAACTACGTGCTGGACGACAGCGCCCAGGAGGCGCTGCGCGAATACGTCACGCTGCGCCGGGGACAGCCGCATTTCGCCAACGCCCGTTCGATCCGCAACGCGCTGGACCGCGCCCGCCTGCGCCAGGCCAGCCGCCTGTTGCGAACCGCAAGTGGGCCGCTGGACGCCATGGCGCTTTCGACCATCACCAGTGAGGACATCCGCGTCAGCCGCGTCTTCAAGGGCGGTCTGGACCCCGCGCGCCAGACGCCCGGGCCCGCAGGCACCGAGGGATGAGCGCCCCCAGCCCCCGTCGCTTGCGCCGCTTCTCCGGGCGGGCCATATTCCAAACAGCGAATGTTTGGGAGGATCCGACGTGAAGATTACGCGCAGAACACTGCTTGGGACCGGTTCGGCCGGCCTGTTGACCGCGGGGCTCGGCCCCATCCTGCCCACCCGTGCCTGGGCAAATGCCCGGCTGGAGGCCGACGGCCGCAGCCTCGACACCCTGAGCGACGGCAACCTGGTGCTGCCGATGGGCTTTCTGACGGCCGAGGGCGTCGATGCCGCAGCCCTGCGCCCGATCCTGGAAAAACACGGCGTGACCGGCGACAGCTACACGCCCGACTGCAACGTCACGCTGCTGCGCGACGGCGACCGGGTGGTGCTGTTCGACGTGGGCTCCGGCCCCGACTTCATGCCCAGCGCCGGCAAGTTGACCGAGGCGCTGGACGCGGTCGACCTGACCCCGGACGACGTCACCCACGTCGTCTTCACCCATGCCCACCCGGACCACCTCTGGGGTCTGCTGGACGAGTTCGACGATCCCATCTTCCCCGAGGCCTCCTATATGATCGGGCGCAGCGAGTGGGATTACTGGATTGACCCCGAGACCGTCGACACGATCGGCGAGGCACGGGCCTCCTTTGCGGTGGGCGCCCAGCGCCGGCTGGAAGCGGTCGAGGACCGGATCGAGTTCTTCGATGACGGCGCCGAGATCCTGCCGGGCGTCGCCGCCCGCGCCACTTTCGGCCACACCCCCGGCCACATGGCCTTCGAGGTCGCCCTGGGCGGCGAAAGCGCGATGATCGTGGGCGACGCCATCGGCAACCACCACATCGCCTTCGAGCGCCCCGAGATCGCCTCGGGCGCCGACCAGGACGCCGAGAAGGGGATCGCCACCCGCGTGGCGCTGCTGGACCAGATCGCGGCGGCAAAGATGCCGATGATCGGCTTCCACCTGCCCACCCCCGGCATCGGCCGGGCCGAGAAGACAGACGACGGCTACCGTTTCGTGGCCGTGGAGTGATTGCGGCGGCGGCCTTCGTCCGTTCGCCTGACTGAAGCCGCGCCCGGGCCCCGGCCCGCGCGCCCTTGGAATGGAGGACCGGCGATGGCCGTCACCCCCCCTGTGTGCGACTTCGGATGGAAGGCGCCCGATTTCGCGCTGCCCGGCACCGACGGCAAGCGGCACGCCCTGTCCGACCTGGCGGGCCCGCGCGGCACGCTGGTCATGTTCATCTGCAACCACTGCCCCTATGTGAAGGCCGTGCTGGACCGGATCCTGCGCGACGCCCGCGACCTCGCGCCGCTGGGCGTTTCGGTGGTGGCAATCAACTCCAACGACAGCGTGGCCTATCCCGCCGACAGTTTCGAGGCGATGCAAGCGGTGGCCCGGGACCGCGATTTCCCCTTCCCCTACCTGCACGACACCGACCAGCAGGTCGCGCGCGCCTACGGCGCCGCCTGCACCCCCGATTTCTTCGGCTTCGACGCCGGGCTGGAGCTGCAGTACCGCGGCCGGCTCGACGCCTCGGGCAAGGCCGCCGGTCCCGAGGACCTCAGACGCGATCTTTACGAGGCGATGCGCCAGGTGGCCGAAACCGGAAAGGGCCCGGCCGACCAGGTGCCCTCGATGGGCTGTTCGATCAAATGGAAGGAACCCGCATGAAGGCCATCATCTTCGACCTCGACGGCACGCTGATCGACAGCGCGCCCGACATCCACGCGGCCTCGGCCGTGGTCCTCAAGGCCGAGGGGCTGCCGCCCCTGCCCTTCGAGCAGGTGCGCGGCTTCATCGGCAATGGCGTGGGCGTGCTGATTTCGCGCGTGATCGCCGCCTCGGGCGTCGAGGAGACGCCCGAGCTGCACGCCCGCATGTCCCGGCGCTTCTACGACATCTACGAGTCTGCCGTGAACCTGACCGAGCTTTACCCCGGCGTGCCAGCACTCTTGGAGCGGCTGCAAAAGCGCGGCTTCCGACTGGGCGTCTGCACCAACAAGCCGATAGAGGCGACCCGCGCCGTGCTGGGCCATTTCGACTTGCTGGGCCGGTTCGACATGCTGGTGGGCGGGGAATGCCTGCCGGTGAAGAAACCCGACCCCGCGCCGTTGCAGCACACGGTCAGATCGCTCGGCGCCACCAATATCCTCTACGTGGGCGACAGCGAGGTCGACGCCGAGACCGCCCGCGCGGCGGGGCTCGACTTTGCCCTCTTCACCCCCGGCTACCGCAAGGCGCCGGTGGAAAGCCTGCCCCACGTGCTGGCCTTCGATCACTACGATCAGCTGGGCCGCTACATCGACAAGAGATTCGGCGTGGTCGAACCGACCTAGCCACGCCGAAGCCGCGCCGCCCTTTCTGTCCTGTAGGGGCGGCGCGGCACTGATCCCCGCAGGGCTTCATTGTCGTCGAAATATCCCCGCCGGAGGCTCCCTTGGCCGGGAACCGGAGCCTCCGGCGGGGATATTTTCGCGACAATGAAAGCGCGTGCGAGGTGCTACGATCTTTCGCAGTTGCAGCAAACGGCGCGAACGGCGAGCCATGCACAGGGCGAAACGCCGCCTTGCGTGGGCCTAATTACCATTGCTTTCCATGAGCTCACCAATATGTTGCAGTGCAGCAAATGATTGGAGAATGTAATGGCCGATACCCTGATTTCCCGCCCGAACGGTGACCTGCGCAGCTTCTTCGCCTCGCTGCTGCCGCGCAACCTGTCGCTGGATCCGCTGGGCATCTTCGCGGGCTTTGCCGCCTACCGCCTTTACATGGAGCTGGACGCCAAGACCGACCGCGAGCTGGAAGGCATGGGCATTGCCCGCACCGACATCGCCCAGGTTGCGATGGACTCGATCTCCCAGAAGTAAGACCCGGTGTCTCGGGCCGCGGGGGCGCCCGGATCCCTCCCCTTTCCGCCCCCGATCGCACGCCCGTCCGCCGGGCGAACCTTCGCGGCGCGGGATCGGGCCGCGGGGGCGACAGCCCCCGGGCCCTTCGCGTCAGGCGCGCGCCTACCAGCTTCCGGTGTTCTCCATGGACGCCCAAGGCTCGGCCGGGGCCAGCGCCTTACCTTCCTGCAAAAGCTCGATCGAGACGTCGTCCGGCGACTTGATGAAGGCCATCCGCCCGTCGCGCGGGGGCCGGTTGATGGTGACGCCCGCGTCCATCAGCTTCTGGCAGGTGGCGTAGATATCCGAGACCCGATAGGCGAGGTGCCCCCAGCTTCGGCCGGTCTGGTAGACCTCGTCCCCGTCCCAGTTGTACGTCAGCTCCAGTTCGGGCGCCTGCTCGGCCTCGGCGGTTTCGCGGTCCCGGGGGGCGGCGAGGAAGATCAGGGTGAAGCGGCCGGCCTCGTTCTCGGTGCGCCGTGTCTCCACCAGCCCCAGCTTGTTGCAGTAGAAATCAAGCGAGGCGTCCACGTCGCGGACGCGGACCATCGTGTGCAGGAATTTCATCGGATTCTCCTTGGTGACTCCCGTCGGCATATAGCAGCCAGGGGGGGCGGGGCCAGCCGGGACCAAATGGGGGTGCGGGCCGCGCCGGGCGGCCCGCGAAGCTCAGGCGCCGGTCACAGGCCTGCGGATTTGATCGCCTTGACGGTCTTGGCAACGATCTCGTCGGCCTCGTCGCGGCTGAGGCAGAAGGGCGGCGCAAAGCCCAGGATGTCGCCCTGGGGCATGGCCCGGCCGATCACCCCGTCGGCAAAAAGCGCGGCCGCCACCGTGGCGCCCACCTTGGCCGAGGGATCGAAGTAGCGGCGCGTCTCGCGGTCCTCGACCAGTTCGACCGCGCAAAGCATCCCCTCGCCCCGGATCTGGCCCACATTGGGATGATCGCCCAGCGCGTCGTGCATGGCAGCGTTCAGATAGGCGCCCGTCTCGCCCGCGTTGGCGATCAGGTTCAGATCGTCCAGCAGCTTCAGGTTGGCGACCCCTGCAGCGGCGCCGATGGGGTGGGCCGAGTAGGTCCAGCCGTGGCCGATTGGGCCGTTCTCGTCGGTGCCCTGTTCCAGAACCTTCCACATCTTGTCCGACACGATCGAGCCCGACAGCGGCGCATAGGCCGAGGTCAGACCCTTGGCGATAGTGATAAGATCGGGGGTCATGCCGTAATGCTCGGATCCGAACATGCTCCCCAGACGGCCGAAACCGGTGACGACCTCGTCGGCGACCAGCAGGATGTCGTGCTTTTTCAGCACCTCTTGGATCGCCTCCCAATAGCCTTCGGGCGGGGGGACGATGCCGCCGGTGCCCAGAACAGGCTCGCCGATGAAGGCGGCGATGGTGTCGGCGCCCTCGCGCTCGATCATCGCTTCCAGCGCGTCCACGCAATGCTGGGTGAACTGCGCCTCGGTCTGGTTCAGATCATCGCGGCGGTAGTAATAGGGCGCCTCGGTGTGCAGCACCTGTGCCAGCGGCAGGTCGAACTTGTTGTGAAACAGCTCCAGACCCGTCAACGAGCCGGTCATCAGCCCCGAGCCGTGGTAGCCCCGCCAGCGGCTGATGATCTTCTTCTTTTCGGGCCGGCCGAGGATGTTGTTGTAATACCAGATCAGCTTGATGTTGGTTTCGTTCGCGTCCGATCCCGAAAGGCCGAAATAGACCTTGGACATATGGGCCGGGGCGCGGTCCAGAACCATCTTGGCAAGGGTGATGCTGGCCTCGGTGCCGTGGCCGACATAGGCGTGGTAATAGGCCAGCTCGCGCGCCTGCTCGGCGATGGCGTCCGCGATCTCGGGGCGGCCGTAGCCGGCGTTGACGCAGTAAAGCCCGGCGAAGGCGTCCAGCAGCTTGCGGCCGTCGCGATCCTCGATATGGCAGCCCTTGCCGCCGGTGATGACGCGGGTCGGCGTCTCGCCGCGGGCGTGCTGGGCCAGATGGGTCGAGGCGTGGAAGAAATTCTCGCGGTCCCACTGGGCCAGTTGGTCGTTCGTCAGCATTGTCATTCCTTTTTCGTTCGCTCGGTCGGTCGTGACGGCGGGGCCCTTTGCCGGGGCCCCGCGCCGCATGGGTGGTCCTGCGCGCCGGGTCAGCCCCAGTCGCGGCAGACGTACTTGATCTCGGTGAAGGCCTCGAGCCCGAAGCGCGACCCTTCGCGCCCCAGACCCGATTGCTTGAACCCGCCGAAGGGGATGGGCGCGCCGGTGACCTTGGTGCGGTTGACCGCCACCATGCCGAATTGCAGCGCCCGGCTGAGCCGATAGATGCGGCGCGGATCCTGCGTGTGCAGGTAGGCGACCAGCCCGTATTCGGTGTCGTTGGCGCGCGTGGTCACCTCCTCCTCGGTATCGAAGGGGATGATGGCGGCCACGGGGCCGAAGGTTTCCTCATGCAGGATGGCGGCCTCGGCGGGAACGTCGGCCAGCACCGTCGGCTGGTAGAAAAGCGGCCCCTTGGCGTGGCGCGCCCCGCCGCACAGCAACCGCGCGCCCCGCGCCAGCGCGTCGGCGACATGGGCCTCCTGCTTGGCGACGGCCTTTTCGTTCATCAGCGGGCCGATGTCCGGGTCCTCCATCCCCGCGCCGACGCTCAGCGCGCCGGTCGCTTCGGCGAAGCGGGCGCAGAAGGCATCATAGATTCCGCGCTGAACGAAGATCCGGTTCGCCCCCAGGCAATCCTGGCCCGAGGTGGCGAACTTGGCCTTGATGGTCTCGGTCACAGCCCGCTCCAGCGGCGCGTCGTCGAAGACCAGCACCGGGGCGTGCCCGCCCAGTTCCAGCACCAGCGTCTTGATCGAGGCCGCCGAGGCTTCGTAAAGCAGCCGCCCCACCTCGGTCGAGCCGGTGAAGGACAGCACCCGCACGCGCGGATCGTCGGTCCAGGCCTTGACCACCACGGGTGCCAGACCCGTCACCACGTTGAAGACACCGGCGGGCACGCCCGCCCGCTCGGCCAGTTCGGCCAGCGCCAGGGCCGAGAAGGGCGTCTCGGCCGAGGGGTGGGCCAGCACGGTGCAGCCGGCGGCAAGCGCGGCCCCCGCCTTGCGCGTCAGCATGGCCGCAGGGAAATTCCAGGGCGTGACCAGCGCCGCGACGCCCGCCGGTTCGCGCCACAGCTCGACCTCGGCATCGGGCAGGTGGCTGGTGATCCCCTCGATATTGGGACGGCGGGCCTCTTCGGCGTAGAATTCCAGGAACGAGGCGGCGTAGTCGATCTCGCCGCGGGATTCCGACAGCGGCTTGCCCTGCTCCAGCGTCATCAGAAGGGCGAGGTCCTCGCGGTTCTCCTGCATCAGTTCGAACCAGCGGCGCAGGATCGCGGCGCGGTCCTGGGGCAGCATCGCCGACCAGCTGGCAAAGGCCCGCTGCGCCGCGTCGACCGCAAGGGCGCTGTCATCGGCCCCCAGACAGGCCACGTCCCCCAGCCACGCGCCAGTGGCCGGATCGCTCACTGCGAGAAGGCCCCCGTCGGCGGCGCCGCACCAGCGCCCGTCGACGTAAGAGAAACAGCGCATCAGCCGCCGGTCGGACAGGTGGCGCAGGATCGGCGTGTCGGGCAGGTTGTGGCGGGTGATCGCATTCATGGGAACGGGCCTCCGTCTGGAATGATGGCTGATGCCCCATTCTGTCCCCTCTCGCGGCGAGGGTTCGTCCAAACCGCCGCTTGGGGCAGCAGAATCCTCGGAATGGGCGGTTCGGCGCAGGCAGGATCGTCTGTTCAGCCCCGGCCACACCTGCTCCGCGCGATCTGCTAGTCTGAAATGCGAATCCCCCCAACACCCCGCAACGACGGAGACTTTCGATGGATTTTCCCGATTTCATGCGCGCCTTTCCGGCCATCGACATCCCCCTTCCCGAGGACGTGGTCAGCACCAATGTCCTGCGCTCGGACGCGGGCATCGTCGTCTTCTTCACCGTCCACCAGGATTGCGAGATCCCGGCCCACGCGCATCTTGGCCAATGGGGCACGCTGGTCGCCGGCGAGATCGAGCTGACAATCGATGGTGAGACCCGCACCCGCAAACCCGGCGACAGTTGGAATATCCCCGCAGGGGTCGAACATTCGGCGCGGCTGAAGGCCGGTGCGCGCATCATCGATGTCTTTGAAGAACCGGACCGCTATCCGCTCAAGCCCGTGGCCATGGGCTGATCGGGATCGGCGGTTACTCAACCGGGCTGAGGCCTGCCCCGGCGCGGCATCAGCCCGGGGCGAACCCGGGCGGCAGGGCCATGCCGCCGCCTGGCTGCTTGACCGGCTTGGTGACGATGTAGGTGTAGTAGCGGGCCAGCCCCAGGTCGCCTTGCAAAAGCTCGTCCATGAACCGCTGGTAGCGGTCGATGTCGGGCACCACGATCTGCAACAGATAGTCAAAGCCGCCGCCCAGTGCCCAGCAGCCCGCCACCTCGTCGCGGGCCTGCATCGCCTCTTCGAAAGCGGCGAAATCGGCGGCGCGGTGACGCTCGATCTCGGCGGTGACGAAGACCTCGACCCGCGCCGCCACGATGCCGAGGTCGATGTCGGCGTGATAGCCCCGGATGACGCCCGAGGCTTCCAGCCGGCGCAGGCGCTCCCAGGTCGGGGTGGGGCTGAGGTTGACGCGCTTGGCCAGCTCGGCCTTCGAGATGCGCCCCTCGGCCGCCAGCACTCGCAGGATGGCAATGTCGCGATCGTCCAGCTTCAGCATCATGCCTCCTTGTTGCGTGGCGGGCGGGGATGAAAGCGGCCTAGCACAGGCCGCGCCCCGGCGCACGGGGGCGCGTGTTCGGGGCGCGTGTTCTGGCCCGCATGTTCTTACCCGCATATATCGGGGCGAATTCTTGGCAGGCCCGCTCCTAGGCCACGCACTTGGCGCGCAAGCGGTTGGAGCGGGCGCGCGGACGTGGAATAACCGGGCAAAGCCACCCGTCCGCGAAAGGCCCTCCCTTGTCCGATCTTGAGCGCAGCATCGACATCCTCGGCGACCTGATCGCCTTTCCCACGGTTTCCGCCGACAGCAACCTCGAGATGATCGCCTATCTCGCGGACCGGCTGGGCGATATCGGCGCCCAGGTGCGCCTGATGCAGGATCCCTCCGGCACCAAGGCCAACCTTTTCGCCACCATCGGCCCCGAAGGCGACGGCGGCATCGTCCTTTCGGGCCATAGCGACGTGGTCCCGGCACAGGAACCCGACTGGCAGGGCGATCCCTTCACCATGCGCCGCGCCGACGGGCGCCTCTACGGGCGGGGAAGCTGCGACATGAAGGGGTTCATCGCCGCCTGCATGGCGCTGGCACCCGAGTGGGCGGCCGCCCCGCTACGTCGCCCCCTGCACCTGTCCTTCACCTATGACGAGGAGGTCGGTTGCATCGGCGCCCGCCATCTGGTCGAGGAGCTGAAGGCCGCCAACATCCGCCCGGCCATGGCCATCATCGGCGAGCCGACCGAGATGCGCATCATCGAAGGGCACAAGGGCTGTTGCGAATACTCCACTGTCTTTCACGGGCTGGAGGGTCACGGATCGCAGCCCGATCTGGGGGTCTCGGCCGTCGAATACGCCAGCCGCTACATCGCCCGCCTTCTGGACCTGCGCGAAGAGCTTCAGACCCGCGCGCCCGCCGAAAGCCCCTTCGATCCGCCCTGGAGTACGCTTCAGATCGGCCGCGTCGAGGGGGGCGTTGCCCATAACGTCATCGCAGGGCGCTGCCAGGTCGACTGGGAAATGCGTCCCGTCACCAACGAGGATCGAGAGTTCGTCAAGGAGCGCATCGACCGCTATCGCGACGAAGTGCTGCTGCCGGCCATGCGCCGGGTCAGCCCCGCCGCCTTCATCGAGACACTTGTCATCGGCGAGGTCGAGGGGCTGGAGCCCATGCCCGAGAACGAGGCCCGCCATCTTGTCGCCGAACTGACCGGCGCCAACAGCGCCGATGTCGTTGCCTTCGGCACCGAGGCGGGGCTTTTTCAGTCCATGGGCATGAGCGCGGTTCTGTGCGGTCCGGGCTCCATCGCCCAGGCCCACAAGGCAAACGAATTCGTCAGCCTGGACGAGATGCGCCGTTGCCTCGACATGCTGTCGGGCCTGGGCGCGCGGCTGCGGGCCTGAGGGGCTTTCGGCTTAGATAACCACGTGGCCGGTGCGGTTGCGTATCTCCCGCAGCAGGCTGAGCATGGTCGAGGCCGAGGTGCGGGCGTTGCCGGCGCTGGCGCGTCCTTCGATGCGCATGGCGATGCGCGCCGCGTCGGTGGTCACCGTGTAGTCATGGATATTGCCGGTGGCGTCGGGATCCGCGATCAGCTCGACCGTGACATGATCCAGCCCCGGACCGGCCAGCGCCAGGGTGGCGGCCACGTTGGCGTTCTTGGGATAGGCGGTCGCGGCCTCGCGCGCGGTGCCGGTGAAATGGACGGCGGGCTCTGTGACCTTGCCCAGGTCCAGCCGCGTCTCGGCCGGTGATCCGGCCCAGGCGGCGGGCGGCTTGATGCCCCGGTATTGCAGTTGCATCGGCTGCCCCGAGAGGGCCAGCGCCGAGACCAGGTCGATCCCCCCGATCGCGCCCGAGGGCAGGATCAGCCGCGCCCCCCCCTCCTCCGCCGCACGGCGCAGAAGTGCCTCGCACCCCTTGCCCGCAAGACTTCCGACCGAGGCGAGGACCACGTCGATCCCGGACCTCAAAACGACAGGCAAATGGGCCGTCACCGCCGCGTGCCCGGCGCATTCCACTACAAGGTCCGGGCGGGCTGCGGCAAGGTCCGTGGCGTCCGTATAGACATGGGCGTCACGGGCCAGCGGACCGCCTGCGGTCAGGTGGGATTGGGCGGTCGCGCGGCTTTCGGTTCGCGCCAGGAGGCTGAGGCGGGTGACGCCGAAGGATCCGTCGCGCCCGTCCAGCGCCGCGATCAGCGCCTGCCCGATGGCGCCCAGTCCGATCACTCCCAGATGCATCGCGCCCTCCCCGCTGCCATGTCCCGCATGACCGGCATAGCGCGGCACGCTCGCCCCTGCCAGCCCGGGTTAGCCGCCGAGAGGGTCGCCCCGCCTCAGCCCGCGCGTTCCAGCACCGCGCGCAGCTCGGCCACCCCCAGGGGGGCTGGGTTTGCCTTCATCGATGAGGAGGCGCCGGCGGCCTCGGCCACGCGGACGTGGCTGGTGGGGTCAAGCCCCATGTCCGACAGGCGCGGCAGGCCCTGCCCGTGGCTCCAATCGGCGAAGGTCTGGGCCCCCTCCCCGCCGGCAATCGCCGCCATCTTCCCCTGCACCCAGGCGATGCGGGCGGAGGGGCTGTCGGCGCCGGCCTCGCCGGTCGCCAGGGCCGTCGCGTTGGCCTCCAGGACGAAGGGCAAAAGCGCGCCGCAGATCGCGCCGTGGGGCGCGCCCGGAACTTCGCCGCCGATCACTCCCGCCAGCCCGTGAACCGCGCCCAACCCCGAGTTGGCAAGGGCCAGCCCGCCAAAAAGCGAGACCAGCGCCATGTCGTCCCGCGCCGTCCGCAAGGCCTCGGCACCGGCCTTTGCATCCATCAGCACCGCCAGCGCCGACAGCCCCCGGGGGATCGCGTCGCGGCACAGCGCGTCGGTCATCGGGTTGGCGCGGGTGCAGACGAAAGGCTCGATCACCTGGGTCACGGCGTCCAGCCCCGAGGCCAGGGTGACGCCGCGCGGTGCGCCGTCGGTCAGCGCCGGGTCGACGATGGCCAGGTCGGGCAGCATGCGCGGATCGCGCAGGGAGACCTTGCGCCGATGCTCGGGCACGCCGATCACCGCGTTGCGCGTGACCTCGGCCCCCGTGCCGGCGGTGGTGGGGATGGCGACGAAGGGTGCCGGGGGCACCTGCAGGGGCATGCCGCGCCCGACCACCTCCAGGTGGTCCATGGGCGCGCTGTCGGCGTCCAGCAGCCCGGCCACAGCCTTGCCCAGGTCGATCGCCGCCCCGCCCCCGATGGCACAGACCGCGTGGGCGCCGAACTCGCGCGCCGCCGCAAGCGCCTGTTCCAGGCTCGCCAGGTCCGGCTCTGCCGCGCAGGGCCAGCCGAGGACGCGGATGTTCAGCGCCCGAAGCCCCTCCAGCAGCCAGGCCGCGCGGGTGGCGTCGGCGCCGTGGACGACCAGGACGTGAGGGGCGCCGGGGCCCTTGCGGCGCGGGGCAGCCAGCTCGGCGATGGCGGCCGGTGCCTCGGCGGCGGTGCCCCGGCCAAAGCGGATCTGACCGGCGCTGGCAAAGGCGAAGACGCCCGGGGGGCGCTGATGCGTGACGTTGCTCATGCCAAGCTCATGGTGGCGCGGACAGCGGCTTTCCAGCCGTCGTAGCGACGGGCGCGCATGTCCTCGGCCATCGCGGGCTCGAACCGGCGATCAAGGGACCAGCCGCGGGCGAATTCCTCTGGGTCGGGGTAGATCCCCGCGCGCATCCCCGCCAGCCAGGCCGCACCCAGCGCCGTGGTCTCGAGGATGGCGGGCCGGTCGACCGGGGCGCCGATGATGTCCGACAGGAACTGCATGGTCCAGTCGCTGGCGCTCATGCCGCCGTCGACCCGCAGGACCGCGCCGCCCTCATCGAAGGCCTCGCCGCAATCGGCGCGCATGGCCTCCAGCAGATCGCGGGTCTGGAAGCCCACGCTTTCCAACGCCGCGCGGGCAAACTCGGCCGGCCCCGATCCCCGGGTCAGCCCGAAGATCGCGCCCCGGCTCTCGGCGCTCCAGTAGGGCGCGCCGAGGCCCACGAAGGCCGGCACCAGAATCAGGTTCTGGGCCGGGTCGGCCCCCTCGGCCAGGGGCTGGACCTCGGGCGCCTGGCGGATCATCCGCAGCCCGTCACGCAGCCATTGCACCACCGCCCCCGCAATGAAGATCGAGCCTTCGAGCGCATAGGTCGGCTTGCCGTCAAGCTGATAGGCGATGGTCGTCAGCAGCCGGTTCTTCGAGGCAACCGGCCGATCGCCGGTGTTGAGCAGCGCGAAACACCCCGTCCCATAGGTGGATTTCATCATCCCCGGCTTGAAACAGGCCTGGCCCAGGGTCGCGGCCTGCTGATCGCCCGCGACGCCCAGGATTGGGATAGGCCGGCCGAAAAGATCGGGGCGCGTGGTGCCGAAATCGGCGGCGCAATCGCGCACCTCGGGCAGCATCTGGGGCGGGATGTCGAGCATCTCGCACATCGTCCGGCTCCAACGGCCCTTGCGGATGTCGTAAAGCAGGGTGCGGGCCGCGTTGGTGGCGTCGGTGGCATGGACCGCCCCGCCCGTCAGCTTCCAGATCAGGTAGCAATCGACCGTGCCGAACAGCAGCTTGCCCTGCCGGGCGCGTTCGCGCGCGCCGTCGACATTGTCCAGGATCCACTTCAGCTTGGTGCCCGAGAAATAGGGATCCAGCAGCAGGCCGGTGCGGTCGGTCACCGTCTCTTCCAGCCCCTGGTCGCGCAGGGCGCGGCAGGTGTCGGCGGTGCGCCGGTCCTGCCAGACGATGGCGTTGTGGATCGCGCGGCCCGTCTCGCGGTCCCAGACGATCGTCGTCTCGCGCTGGTTGGTGATGCCGATGGCGGTGATGTCGCCGGCGCCCAGACCCGCCCGTTCGATCGCCTGGCGGCAGGTGCCGGCGGTGGTGGACCACAGATCGTCGGGATCATGTTCGACCCAGCCAGAGTCGGGGAAATGCTGGGTGAACTCTTCCTGCGCGGTGGCGACCGGGCGCATCTTCGCGTCGAAAAGGATCGCGCGGCTGGAGGTCGTGCCCTGATCGATGGCCAGGATATGGGTCATGTCGCACCTGTCTTGTCGTCTTGTCCGAAGGGGGATCCAACGGGAATCCCCGGGCCTTTCCGGCGGGGGGCGCGGAAGGACCGACCGTCAGATTGGCAGCAGGTCGCACGGATGGAAACCCGCATTCCCGCGGTGGTGATCGGGCGATCCCGCGGCCGGCGGGTGGTCAGCGGGTGGCCGGGGCCGGTCACGAAATGGCCGGGGCCCGCGGACCCCGGCCGGTCGAATGGCCGGGGCACACCGCGCCCCGACCCGGGAGGTTCTATTTCCAGGAGGCGATCAGCTCGTCATAGGAAACGGTCTGCGGCTCGGGATCCTCGTTCTCCAGCTTGGCCTTGGGGGCACCGGGCTGCGAGAGCCATTCCTGGGGATCCTTCTCCTCGTTCATCTTGGGACCGAGGTCGCCCTGGACGCCGGCGCGCTCAAGCCGTTCGAGAACGCGCTCCTGCTGGGCGCAGAGGCTGTCGAGGGCTTCCTGGGCGGATTTCGCACCCGAAGAGGCATCCCCGATGTTCTGCCACCACAGCTGTGCCAGCTTGGGATAGTCGGGCACGTTGGTGCCGGTCGGCGACCACTGGGTCCGGGCGGGCGAGCGGTAGAACTCGACCAGACCGCCCAGCTTCGGCGCACGCTCGGTGAAGCTTTCGTGCTGTATGGAGCTTTCGCGGATGAAGGTCAGGCCGACATGGCTTTTCTTGACGTCCACGGTCTTGGAGGTGACGAACTGGGCATAGAGCCAGGCCGCCTTGGCGCGATCCACCGGGGTGGATTTCATCAGCGTCCAGGAACCGGCGTCCTGATAGCCGACCTTCATGCCCTCTTCCCAATAGGCACCGTGGGGGCTGGGGGCCATGCGCCACTTGGGCGTGCCATCCTCGTTCAGCACGGCCTTGGCGCCGTCGCCCACCATGTCGGCGGTGAAGGCGGTGTACCAGAACATCTGCTGCGCGATGGCGCCCTGTGCCGGAACGGGCCCTGCCTCGGAGAAGACCATGCCCGCGGCCGAGGGGGGCGAATACTCGTTCAGCCACTTGGTGTATTTCTCGATCGCGTAGACAGCGGCCGGAGAGTTGGTGGCACCGCCGCGCGCCACGCAGGAGCCGACGGGCTGGCTGTTCTCGTTGACGCGGATGCCCCATTCGTCGACCGGCAGGCCGTTCGGCTCACCCTTGTCGCCCATGCCGGCCATGGACATCCAGGCATCGGTGAAGCGCCAGCCGAGGCTGGGGTCCTTCTTGCCGTAATCCATGTTGCCATAGACGGTCTGGCCGTCGATCTCGCGGCCGGTGAAGAACTCGGCGATGTCCTCGTAGGCGGACCAGTTGACCGGCACGCCCAGGTCGTAGCCGTATTTCTCCTTGAACTCGGCCATCAGGTCGGGGTCGGTGAACCAGTCGTGGCGGAACCAGTAGAGGTTGGCGAACTGCTGGTCCGGCATCTGGTAGAGCTTGCCGTCGGGGCCGGTGGTGAACTGCAACCCGATGAAATCCTCGATGTCGAGGCCGGGGTTGGTGACGTCCTGCCCCTCGCCCGCCATCCAGTCGGTCAGGTTGCGCGCCTGCTGGTAACGCCAGTGGGTGCCGATCAGGTCACTGTCGTTGATGTAGGCGTCGTAGATGTTCTCGCCCGACTGCATCTGTGTCTGCAGCTTCTCGACGACATCGCCCTCGCCGATCAGGTCGTGGGTGATCTTGATGCCGGTGATCGCGGTGAAGGCGGGCGCCAACACCTTGGATTCGTACTCGTGGGTGGTGATCGTCTCGGACACCACCTTGATCTCCATCCCGGCGAAGGGCTGGGCCGCGTCGACGAACCATTGCATCTCGGCTTCCTGGTCGGCGCGCGACAGGGTCGAGTTGTCGATCTCGGAATCGAGGAACTGCTTGGCTTCCTCCATCCCGGCGTGGCCGGGGCCCGCCATGAGACCCAGCGCAAGCGCCAGGGCCGTGGTTGATTTCAGTGAAATTGTCATGTCTTCCTCCCAGTTATTCGGAAACGTGCAGTCGTCTCAGGTGCCCGGGCGTTGATCGCCCGATGCGGATCTCGTGGCCGTCTCAGACCCAGCGGAACACCGCCACGGCGTAGATCAGGCAGAGGATCAGCGCATACCATTGGTCCGCGCCGACCAGTCCAAGCCAGGCCAGGTTGATGAAGGCCGAGCCCAGAAGGGTGATGAAAAGCCGGTCCCCGCGCGTCGTCTCGATCCTGAGAATGCCGGTGCGCGGCGTCTCGGGAAATCGGATCGCAAGCACGGTGAACGTCAGCAGCAAAAGGGCGATCACTCCGAAGAAGATCGCGGTCGGCAGTGTCCAGGCCATCCAGTCCATTGCGTGTCTTCCTTTCTTCGCGGGTCAGACCCGGCCCAGGGCAAAGCCCTTGGCGATGTAGTTGCGGACGAAATAGATCACGAGAGCGCCGGGCACGATCGTCAGCACCCCGGCGGCGGCCAGCACGCCCCAGTCCAGCCCCGAGGCCGAGACCGTGCGCGTCATGGTCGCCGCGATCGGCTTGGCCTCGACCGAGGTCAGCGTGCGCGACAGCAGAAGCTCGACCCAGGAGAACATGAAGCAGAAGAAGGCCGCGACGCCGATGCCGCTGGCGATCAGGGGCATGAAGATCCGCACGAAGAAGCGCGGAAAGGAATAGCCATCGATATAGGCCGTCTCGTCGATCTCGCGGGGCACGCCGCGCATGAACCCTTCCAGGATCCAGACCGCCAGCGGCACGTTGAAAAGCGTGTGCGCCAGCGCCACGGCGATATGGGTGTCGAACAGCCCGACGCTGGAATAAAGCTGGAAGAACGGCAGCGCGAAGACCGCGGGCGGCGCCATGCGATTGGTCAGCAGCCAGAAGAACAGGTGCTTGTCGCCCATGAACGAATAGCGCGAGAAGGCATAGGCCGCCGGCAGCGCCACGGTGATCGAGATCACGGTGTTCAGGGTCACGTAGATGATCGAGTTGACGTAGCCCATGTACCAGCTGGCGTCGGTCAGGATGGTCTCGTAATTAGCCAGCGTCAGGTTCTGCGGCCACAGCGAGAAGGTGCTGAGGATCTCGGAATTGGTCTTCAGGCTCATGTTCAGCAGCCAGTAGATCGGCAGCATCAGAAACAGCAGGTAAAGCCCCATGACGATGGCGCTGCCGTTGACGCGGGCGGCGCGGCGCGGCCGGGCGGCCTCGGTTGTGGTGGCTGCGGGGCTGGCCGTCACGGCGCCGGGAATGGCGTCGTGCGTGCGGCCGGGGGCATCGGTGCGAATGTCGGTCATCACAGCCCATCCCTTTTGTCGAGATTGGTCATCACGGTGTAGAACACCCACGAGATCAGCAGGATCACCAGGAAGTACATCAGGCTGAAGGCGGCCGCGGGGCCCAGGTCGAACTGTCCCAGCGCCATCTTCACCAGGTCGATGCTGAGGAAGGTGGTCGCGTTGCCCGGCCCGCCGCCGGTGACGACGAAAGGCTCGGTATAGATCATGAAGCTGTCCATGAACCGCAGCAGGATCGCGATCATCAGCACGCCCTGCATTTTCGGCAGCTCGATGTAGCGGAAGACCTTCCAGCGGCTGGCCTGGTCGATCTTGGCCGCCTGGTAATAGGCGTCGGGGATGGATTGCAGGCCAGCATAGGCCAGCAGCGCCACCAGCGAGGTCCAGTGCCACACGTCCATGACGATGACCGTGGCCCAGGCGGCCAGGAAATCCTGGGTGTAGTTGTAGGAGATCCCCAGCTTGTCCAGCGTGTGGCCCAGCAGACCGATGTCGACCCGGCCGAAAATCTGCCAGATGGTGCCGACCACGTTCCACGGGATCAGCAGCGGCAGCGACATCAGCACAAGGCAGAGCGAGGCCCAGAATCCCTTCTTGGGCATGTTCAGCGCCACGAAGATGCCCAGCGGCACCTCGATCGCCAGAATGATCGCCGAGAAGGCAAGCTGACGGCCCAGCGCATCCCACATCCGTTCGGAATGGAGAAGCTCGTCGAACCACTCCAGACCGGCCCAGAAGAACTGATTGCCGCCGAACGTGTCCTGAACCGAGTAGTTGACCACCGTCATCAGCGGGATCACCGCCGAGAAGGCCACCAGCACCAGTACCGGCAGCACGAGGAACCAGGCTTTCTGGTTGATCGTCTTGTTCATCACGCGGCCCTCCCCGTGGCCTGACCCTCGACCCGCCAGTCGTCGGCATAGACATTGATCCGGGCGGGATCGAAGCTGACGCGGGTCATGTCGGCGCCGATGCCGGCGCCCTCGTCGACAATGATGTTGAGGTCGTGGCCGAAGCAGTCGGCGCGCACGATTTGGTGGCGGCCCACGTCCTCGACCCGGCGGATATTGACCGGCAGACCCTCGCTGTCGGACAGGCGGGCGTATTCGGGGCGGATCCCGATCTCGACCTTGCCGCTCAGCGGGCCGTACCCCCGGCCCAGCGGCAAGCTGGTGCCGTTGACATAGGCCTGATCGCCCTCGATCCGGGCGGGCATGACGTTCATGCCGGGCGAGCCGATGAAATAGCCCACGAACGTGTGCTGGGGCGTCTCGAACAGCTCTTCCGGCGTGCCGATCTGGACCACCCGGCCGTCGTGCATGACCACCACCTTGTCGGCGAAGGTCAGCGCCTCGGTCTGGTCGTGAGTGACGTAGATCATGGTGTGGCCGAACTGATTGTGCAGCGATTTCAGCTGGGTCCGCAGCTCCCACTTCATGTGGGGGTCGATGACGGTCAGCGGCTCGTCGAAAAGCAGCGCGTTGACATCCTCGCGGACCATGCCGCGCCCCAGGCTGATCTTCTGCTTGGCATCGGCCGTCAGCCCGCGAGCCTTGCGGTTCAGCTCGGCCTCCATCCCGATCATGGCCGCGATCTGCTGAACCCGGCGGGCGACGTAATCGGCATCGGCGCCCCGGTTGCGCAGCGGGAAGGCCAGGTTGTCGCGGACGGTCATGGTGTCGTAGACGACCGGAAACTGGAAGACCTGGGCGATGTTGCGCGCCGCCGTCGGCTGGGCCGTCACGTCCACGTCGTCGAACAGGATCCGCCCCTGGCTGGGCTGCAGCAGCCCCGAGATGATGTTGAGCAGGGTGGACTTGCCACAGCCCGAGGCGCCCAGCAGGGCATAGGCCTCGCCGTCGACCCAGTCGTGGTTCAGCTCCTTGAGGGCGTAATCCTCTTCGCCCCTCGGGTTGGGCATGTAGGAATGCGCCAGGTTGTCGAGCGTGATCTTGGCCATGGCCGCGTCTCCTCAGGCTGCCAGGGCGTAGGCGGCCGGCGCGATCAGCCGTCCGTCCTGCCCGAAGATGTAGACATGCGAGGGGTCCAGATAGACCCGCAGGTCCGCCCCCTGCTCCAGCTGGTGCACACCATGCAGCAGCCCGACCCAGCGTTCGCCGTGGTGGTCCAGGTGCACGAATGTCTCGGAGCCGCTGAGCTCGGTCACGATCAGCCGGGCGGTGAATTCCAGCGCCCCGGGGGTGGGGCGCGCGATGCGCAGATGGTTGGGCCGGAACCCGGCCATGTAACGCCCGTCGGCCAGGCTTGCCAGCGGCCCGGTCGCCTCGGTCGACTGGCCCTCGCCGAACATCAATCGCCCGCCGGTGACCGAAACGTTGAGGAAGTTCATCGGCGGGTCCGAGAAGACCCGCGCCGTGGTCGCATCGGCGGGCTGGCGGTAGACTTGGGGGGTGGGGCCGAACTGGGTCACGCGCCCTTCCCACATGGTGGCGGTGTTGCCGCCCAGCAAAAGCGCCTCTTCGGGTTCGGTGGTGGCATAGACGAAGATGCTGCCGGCCTCCTGGAAGATGCGGGGGATCTCGACCCGCAGTTCCTCGCGCAGCTTGTAGTCCAGGTTCGCCAGCGGCTCGTCCAGCAGCACCAGGCCCGCGTCCTTGACCAGCGCCCGCGCCAGCGCGCAACGCTGCTGCTGGCCGCCGGAAAGCTCCAGCGGCTTGCGCTCGAGAAAGGGGGTCAACTGCATCAGGTCGGCGGCCTTGCGCACCGCCGTGTCGATCTGCTCGCGGCTCTTGCCCATCAGGCGCAGGGGCGAGGCGATGTTGTCGTAGACGCTCATCGACGGGTAGTTGATGAACTGCTGGTAGACCATCGCGACCTTGCGGTCCTGCACGCGCATGCCGGTGACATCGCGCCCCTCCCACAGGATCCGGCCGGTCGCGGGCTGGTCCAGCCCCGCCATCAGCCGCATGAGAGAGGTCTTGCCCGAAAGCGTCGGCCCCAACAGCACGTTCATGGTGCCATTCTCAAGGGTCAGGTCGGTGGGGTGGATATGGGTGCTCCCCTCCACGACCTTCGAGACGCCTTCCAGCACGAGTGTCATCTCAGTTCCTCCGGTTCATTCCGCGGCCGATCTGGCGCGGCCGCGATGCAGGCGCATCCAGTCGTCCAGGGCCGTAATCTCGTCAGCGCCCAGCCGCAGCCCCAGCTTGGAGCGGCGCCAGACCACGTCCTCGGCGGTGCGGGCATATTCATGGCTCATCAGCCACTCGACCTCGGCGGCGTGCAGCGTGGCGCCGAACCCCTCGCCCAGATCACCGGGGGCCTTGGCCGCCCCCAGGATCGCCCAAGCGTCGGTGCCGTAGGCGCGGATCATGCGCCGCGCCCAGAAGGCATCCAGGAAGGGATAGTCCTGGCGCAGCCGCGCGATCAGGTCGGGCACTTCGGCGACGGCGAAATCGCCGCCCGGCAGGGGCACGCCGGCGGTCCAGTCGCCCGGCATCTCGCGCGCCGCACCGCCCGGGGTGGCGGGTGCCTCGAAATGGGGCACGATCAGCGCCAACGCGGCCTCGGCCAGGCGCCGGTAGGTGGTGATCTTGCCGCCGAAGATGTTCAGCACCGGCGCCCCGCCCCGGTCATCGACCTTCAGCGTGTAGTCGCGGGTGGCGGCCGTGGCCGAGCTTGCGCCGTCGTCATACAGGGGCCGCACGCCCGAATAGGTCCAGACGATATCCTCATCGGTCACGGGGCGGCGGAAATAGCGCGAGGCGAAGCGGCACAGGTAGGCGCGTTCCTCGGGAGTGCAGACGGGGGGCGTGTCGGGGTCGTCATGCTCGGCATCTGTGGTGCCGATCAGGGTGAAGTCGGTCTCGTATGGGATGGCGAAGATGATCCGCCCGTCCTCGCCCTGGAAGAAATAGCATTTCTCGTGATCGTAGAGCTTGCGGGTCACGATATGGCTGCCGCGCACCAGGCGGACCCCCTCGTCCGAGCGGATGTCGATGCGATCCTTGATGACCTCACCGACCCAGGGCCCCGCGGCGTTGATCAGCATCCGCGCGTAATGGGTGTCGCGGGTGCCCGTCTCGGTCGCCTCGACCTCGATCCGCCACAGGTCCTGCTCGCGCTCGGCGCGGACAACGCGGTGGCGGGTCAGGATCCGCGCGCCCCGCGCCTCGGCATCGCGGGCGTTCAGCACCACCAGGCGCGAATCCTCGATCCAGCAGTCGGAATATTCGTAGGCGCGGCGAAACTCCTCGCGCAGGGGGGCGCCCTCGGGACCGGTGGTCAGGTCCAGCGTGCGCGTCCCCGGCAGGATGCGGCGGCCGCCCAGCGTGTCGTAAAGGAAAAGGCCCAGCCGGATCAGCCAGGCCGGGCGCCGCCCGCGCATCCAAGGCATCACCAGGCTCAGCAGGCGCGAGGTCGGCGTCTCGGCCTCAAAGCGCATGCCGGGGTGGTAGGGCAGCACGAAGCGCATGGGCCAGCTGATATGCGGCATGGCGCGCAGCAGCGTCTCGCGCTCGATCAGGGCCTCGCGCACCAGGCGCAGTTCGAAATACTCAAGATACCGCAGCCCGCCATGAAACAGCTTGGTCGAAGCCGAGGAGGTTGCGGAGGCCAGGTCACCCATCTCGGCCAGCGTCACGCTCAGCCCGCGGCCGGCTGCGTCCCGGGCAATGCCACAGCCGTTGATCCCGCCGCCAATGACGAAAAGATCACTCACCTGCGCTGTCGGCGACGTGGACACCCGGACGTTCCTCCCATTGTCGAGCAGGGCAGAGGAAACCACGGCCGGAAAGCCCGAGTCAATCCGACCTGTTCGATTTTTTTCCTTTCAAAGGGTATTGATGTTCGATCAAGATCAAAGCGAACATTATTCCGAACGTTGGACGGGACGAAGGTCAGCCCCCGGGTCGGGCTATCCAACCTTGTTTAACAGGGCATATTTCAAAAATCGGGCCGTTTTCGGCGTCACCCTTGCCTCTTCGCGGGATTTCGCCAAGGATGCGACGAAGCAAAAGGAACATCATCTTGTCCCAGACCCTGCGCCACCCGGAAATCCTGGATATCGCCCGCGCCGAGGGAAAGGTCACCGTCGAGGGGTTGGCCGAACGTTTCGGCGTCACCGTCCAGACCATCCGCCGGGACCTGGCCGAGCTGGCCGAGGCCGGTCGGTTGGAGCGGGTCCATGGTGGCGCGGTCCTGCCCTCGGGCGTGTCGAACATCGGCTATGAGGACCGGCGCGTCCTGAACCACCCAGCGAAATCCGCCATCGCCCGCGCCTGCGCCCGCGAGATCCCCGACAGCGCCTCGGTCTTTCTGAACATTGGCACCTCGACCGAGGCTGTCGCCCGCGAGTTGCTGGACCACCGCGACCTGCTGGTCATCACCAACAACATGAACGTGGCCAACATCCTGGTGTCGAATCCCGATTGCCAGGTGATCGTCGCCGCCGGCACCCTGCGGCGATCGGACGGGGGGCTGGTGGGCAACCTGACCATCGACACGATCAACCAGTTCAAATTCGATTTCGCGGTCATCGGCTGTTCGGCCCTGGATGCCGAGGGGGATCTGCTGGATTTCGACGTGCAGGAGGTGCATGTCAGTCAGACCATCATCCGCCAGGCCCGGCGCAGCTTTCTGGTGGCGGACCATTCCAAGTTTCAGCGCAGTGCGCCGGCGCGGATCGCCTCCCTCTCCGAGATCGACACGTTCTTCACCGACCGCCCCCTGCCCCGCGACCTGACCGGGCGCTGCGCCAGCTGGGGCACGCGGTTACGGATCGCAAGCGAGGGGCGCGGGTCGGAGGATCCGGCGACTGCCCCGGCGACGGGACAACGGGGCGAGGCTGCGCGCGGCTGATCAGGGGATGGGATCGGGGGCCGGCGGCGCGGGTGCCTGCGCGTCGTCTCCGGCCACGGGCTGCGACGCCTCGTGGCGCAGCACGGCACAGCACTCCTCGCCCGAGCGCAGCAGGTGCTTGCGCCAGACCCGGTGCGCCTCGGCCCCGTCGCCGCGGCTCAGGGCCTCGACCAGCAGCTCGTGATCGCTCATCGCCAATCCGCGCCCGGTGCCGACGGCGACGGACAGGAATCGCGCCCGCTCCGCCCGCACCGACAGCTGCGACCGCAGCTGGCTGAGGATCGGGTTCTCAGCATATTCCACCACCAGATCGTGGATGCGGCGGTTGGCGTCGAAATACTTCGCCCGGTCGCCGGTCTCGAAATGCCGTCGCATCTCCTCGTGGTTCTGGCTGATCCGGCGCAGCTGCGTGGGGGTGATGCGCGCCGCCGCCAGTTCGGCCGCCAGCGCCTCAAGCCCGGCCAGCACCTCGAAAAGATGCCGGGTCTCGTCGATGGTGACGGGGGTCACGCGGGCACCCCGGTTCGGCGTCAGCTCGATCAGATGTTCGCCCGCCAGGACCTTCAGCGCCTCGCGCAACGGCGTCAGTGAAACGCCCAGCTCATCGGCCAGCTCGTTGCCCGGAACCTTCTCTCCGCCGGCGAAGCGGCCGGCCACGATCATGGCGCGGATGCTGTCGGCGACCTGCATGTGCAAGGGCTGGCGGTTGATGATGAGCTTGCCGCGACGGCTGAGCTTGTGTCGCCCGGGGGTCGGGGTTTTGGTGACTGGCATTCGCTCTTCCTCCAGTGCGAAGACCGGCAGGTGCGAAACCCGTCCGGTGCGCCACCGGGGCCCGGCGCGACCCACAGCGCCCGCCGATCATAGTTGCAAGGTGCAAACCATGTAAATCCGGGCGTTTCCCAGGGATCTGATTTTTTATTTTCCGCCCGATGCTGTTGCCGACATGCCAGAGAGGGCGCGGCATCCGGTATGGCATGTGATGGCTGGCGATCCCGCGAGGACTCGAACCCCGAACCTGCTGATTAGAAGTCAGCTGCTCTATCCTGTTGAGCTACGGGACCGCTGGGCCTTCTTTGCAAGAGGGGCCGGGCAAGATCAAGGCCAAGCTTCCGGTGGCGGACGCCGAACACCGGGGGCAGACCCGGCCCCGGCCGCACGCGTCCTGACCGCCCCGTACGGGGGCGGGCTACCGGCCGCTGCGGCGCGGGCTGGGTGTCAGTGGGTCCAGACGGTCCGGCGGTTGGTGGCGAAATTCTCGCCATAGCCGCCGCCGCGGATGTTGGGGCGGCGCTTGTGGCTTTGCATGACCACCGCGTCGATCCCGTGATCGCGGGCGTATTCCTGGGCCTGCTCGCAGCTGTCGAACTTCAGCCGGACCTGCGACTGGGTATCGCCGGAGCTGGTCCAGCCCATCAGCGGATCCACCTCGCGGGCGTCGGCGGGCAGAAACTCAAGATACCAGCTTCTGGTCTTGGCCATCCCCGAGGAGGTGGCCGATCGGGCCGGCTGAAAAATCCGTGCGCGCATGAAAATCCTCCGCTTGCTGGCCCGTTATCCCCGAACCCCGCCACCGGATCAAGAGGGGGACATGACGCGGCCAGTGCGGGTGCGGCGGGGATCGGGTGGCGGCCGGGCACGGGCAGCCCCGTGACGCAAGCGCCGATTTTTCGCGCATCCGCCTGCCCCTTGCGCAGATTGCGGGCAAACGCGCGCTTTTGCCCCCTGCCGCCGGGCGCGGCGCCTTGTGTTGTCGCCGGCCAGCGGTGTGGCTGAGCGCACCTGAAGCCGACCAACAAGAAAGTTTTCGGAATGCATCGACGCAAGTTCATCGCCGCCGGGACCACGCTGGCCGCGGCCCCCCTCGCCGCGCCCTCGATCGCCCGGGCGCAGACCTCCTTCAACTGGAAGATGACCAACGCCTACGGGCCCGGCTCGCCCTTCTACGTCGAGGGGCCCGGCAGCCCGACCGACTTCTGCAAGAAGGTCGCCGCCATGTCCGACGGACGGCTGACAATCCAGCATTTCGCCGCCGGCGAGCTGATCCCCGCCCTCGAAGGGTTTGACGCCGTGCGCTCGGGCGCGGTCGAGATGAACGCCGCCAACGCCTATTTCTGGGCGGGCAAGCTGCCGGCGGCCCAGTATTTCACCACCGTGCCCTTCGGCCTGAACTTCCAGGGGATGAACGCCTGGCTCTACCACGCCGGCGGCATGGAGCTGTGGGACGAGCTTTACGCGCCGCTGGGCATGAAGGCCCTGCCGATGGGCAACACCGGCGTGCAGATGACCGGCTGGTTCCGCAAGCCGATCGAGACGGTCGCCGATTTCGACGGGCTGAAGATGCGTATCCCGGGCCTGGCCGGCAAGGTCTATGCCCAGCTTGGAGTCGACGTGAAACTGCTTCCGGGCGGCGAGATCTTCCCCGCGCTCGAGCGTGGTGTGATCGACGCGGCCGAGTTCGTGGGCCCCTACCAGGACCGGCGCCTGGGCCTGCAGAACGCCGCGAAATACTACTACACCACCGGCTGGCACGAGCCGTCGAACACCACCGAGCTGCTGATCGGCAAGGCGGCCTGGGACAGCCTGCCCGACGATCTGAAAGCCATCGTCGAGACCGCCGCCATGGCCTGCAACCTCGAAAGCCATGCCTGGTCCGAGGCCAACAATGCCGCGGCCCTGAAGGATCTGGTCGAGAACGAGGGCGTGATCGCCGACGTGCTGCCCGAAGACGTGGTGGCAGAGCTGAAATCGGTCACCGACAAGGTGCTCGAGGAGGGCGCCGCTGCCGATCCCGCCACCCGCAAGGTGCATGACGCCTTCATGGCCTTCAAAGCCGAGCACCAGGCGTGGTCCCGGATCTCCGAGGCCCCGCTCTTCGCGCTGCCGTCCTGAGGGCGATGATGCGCACGGTCGCAATCCTGGCGCACGGGGCCTCCGCCCTCGTGCGCCACATCGGACAGATCAGCGCCTGGCTCGGGCTGGCGCTGGTCTGCGTCGTCAGCTTCAACGTGCTGGCCCGTTACCTCTTCGGCTTCGGCAGCGTCGCCCTTCAGGAAGCCGAGTGGCACCTGATGAGCGCGGCGGCACTCCTGGGGATGTCCTACGGGCTGAACCAGGGGGGCGAGGTGCGGGTCGACATCTTTTACGCCCGCATGTCGTCGCGCCGGCAGGCCCTGATCGACACGGGCGCGGCGCTGTTGCTGATGGCCATCTCTCTCATCATCGCGTGGCTCAGCCTGGCCTATGTGCAAAGCAGCTACTCGATCAACGAGGGCTCACCGGATCCCGGCGGGCTGGGCTATCGCTACCTGCTGAAATCCGTGCTTCCGATCGCCTTCGCGCTGCTGGCGCTGCAAGCGGTAGCCATGCTGGGCGAAGCGCTGCAACGGCTTCTCGCCCGCCGGCCCTGACGCCCCTTCCCGATACACCTGACAAAGATCGAGACCCCCTTGCCCTATACTGAAATCTTGGCGCTGTGCATGATCGGCGCTTTCTTCGTGATGCTCCTGATCGGGTTTCCGGTGGCCATCTGCCTGGGCGCCACCGGCCTGGTCTTCGGCTACCTCGGCTTCGGCACGATGCTGTTCACCCTGCTGCCCGCGCGGGTCTTCGGGGTGGTGACGAACTACACGCTGCTGGCGCTGCCACTGTTCATATTCATGGGCATAATGCTGGAAAAATCCCGAATAGCCGAGGACCTGATAGAGGTCATCGGCCTGGCCATGGGCGGGCTGCGCGGCGGCATGGCGCTGGCGATCATCCTGGTTGGGGTGCTGATGGGCGCGGCCTCGGGCGTGGTGGGGGCGACGGTGGTGACCATGGGGCTGATCGCCCTGGGCCCGCTGATCAACCGCGGCTACGACGCGGGCGTGGCCTCCGGGGTGATCTGCGCCTCGGGGACACTGGGCCAGATCATCCCGCCCAGCCTGGTGCTGATCCTGCTGGCCGACATCATGGGCGAGTCGGTGGGCACCCTGTTCGCGGCGGCGCTGATCCCGGGGCTGATGCTGGCGGGGCTTTTCGTGGCCTACGTGCTTGTCCTCGGACTGGTGCGGCCGGCGGCGGTGCCGGCCATCCCGGCGGCGGAGCGGGCGTTGACCTCGCCCCGCGCTCTGGCGGGCAAGCTGGTGAAGGTGGTGCTGCCGCCCATTGCCCTGATCGTTCTGGTTCTGGGCTCGATCATCGGCGGGGTGGCGGCACCGACCGAAGCCGCCTCAATGGGGGCGTTGGGCAGCGTGGTGCTGGCGGCGATGGCCGGGCGGCTGAACCGCAAGGTGCTGACCGGGGCGGTGCGCGCGGCCTTCGTCACCAGCGCCATGGTCTTCCTCATCCTCATCTTCGCCCAACCCTTCGGCCTTGCCTTCCGCGGCCTGGGCGGCGAGCGCATGGTCCAGGACAGCTTTGCCCTGGTGCCGGGCGGGCTGGACGGGCAGATCCTGTTCCTGATGCTGATCCTCTTTGTGCTGGGCTTTTTCCTTGAGTGGATCGAGATTTCCTACATCGCCCTGCCGCTCTTTCTGCCGATCTTCCACCAGGCCGGGGTGGACATGGCCTGGATCGCGATCCTGGTGGGCGTGAACCTGCAAACCTCGTTCTTGACACCGCCTTTCGGCTGGGCACTTTTCTTCCTCAAGGGGGTCGCCCCGCCCGAGGTCTCGACCGGGGACATCTATCGCGGCGTGCTGCCCTTCATCGCAATCCAGCTCGTCGGCGTGGCGCTGGTCTTCTTCTATCCGGCTCTGGCCCTGTGGCTACCCGAAGCTATCGGGTGGTAACATGCTCAAAGCATCCCTTGGACTGAACGGCGGCATGACCGCCCCCCATCGGGCCGCCGCGCTGGCGGGCCGCGACATCCTTGCCCAGGGCGGCACCGCGATCGAGGCGATGGTCGCGGCCGCCGCCACCATCGCGGTCACCTACCCGCACATGAACGGGATCGGCGGCGACGGGTTCTGGATCATCCACCGTCCGGGCACCGCGCCCGTCGGCATCTCGGCCTGCGGCACGGCGGCGGCACTGGCGACGCCGGAGTTCTACGCCCGTCACGGGCATGAGACGGCAATTCCCGCCCGTGGCGGGCTGGCGGCGCTGACCGTCCCGGGCACAATCAGCGGCTGGGAGAAGGCCCTGTCGCTGGTGCCCGCCGAACGGCGCCTGCCCCTCTCGGTGCTTCTGGCCGACGCGATCGGCCACGCGGAGGGCGGAATCGCCGTCACCGGCAACCAGGCCGATTGCACCACCGACAAGCTGGCGGGCCTGCGCGACGTGACCGGCTTTGCGCCGACCTTCCTGCTGGACGGGGCGCCGCCCCGCGCCGGCGACCGGCTGGTGCAGGCCGCCCTGGGCGGCACGCTTCGCCACCTGGCCGAGAATGGCCTGCGCAGCTTTTACCAAGGGCCCCTGGCGCAGACCCACGCTGCCTTCCTCGAGGCCGAGGGCAGCCCCCTGCGCGCCGACGATCTGGCGGGGTTCGAGGCACGGCAGGTGACGCCCCTGACGCTCGAGACCTCGGCGGGCCAGTTGTTCAACATGACGGCGCCGACCCAAGGCGTCGCCTCCCTCGGGATCCTCGGGATCTTCGACCGGCTGGGTGTCAGCCAGGGCGAGGGGTTCGCCCATCTGCACGGGCTGATCGAGGCCACCAAACAGGCCTTCATCCGCCGCAACGCCGAGCTGGGCGATCCCGCCCACATGACGGTGCCGGCGCAGGAGTGGCTGACCGCCCCGGCGCTCGACGCCATGGCTGCGCGGATCGATCCTGAACGGGCCCTTGCCTGGCCCTACGAGCCGGCCGAGGGCGATACGATCTGGATGGGCGCCACCGACAGCGACGGCACGGTCGTCAGCTTCATCCAGAGCGTGTTCTGGGAATTCGGATCGGGGCTGACCTGCCCCGAGACGGGCGTGTTCTTCCAGAACCGCGGCGCGGGCTTCACCCTCCACGAGGGGCCGAACCAGCTTGGCCCGGGGCGGCGCCCCTTCCACACGCTGAACCCGGCGCTGGCGCATCTGCGCGACGGTCGGGTGATGGCCTATGGCACCATGGGCGGCGAAGGACAGCCTCAGACTCAGGCCGCGGTCTTCACCCGCCACGTGCAGTTCGGCATGGACCTGCAACAGGCGATCACCGCGCCGCGCTGGCTGCTTGGGAAGACCTGGGGAGATGACACGACCTCGCTGAAGATCGAGGACCGCGTCGACCCGGCTCTGGTCGAGAAGCTGCGCCAGGCGGGCCACCAGGTCGAGATGCTGCCCGGCTTCAGCGACCTGACGGGGCACGCGGGTGCCGTGGTGCGCCATGCCGGCGGCCTGGTCGAGACCGCGACCGACCCCCGCGCAGACGGCGCCGCGCTGAGCTTCTGATTGGCTGGGCTTCTGATCGGCTGAGCTTCTGACCGGACGCCCGCGCCGACGGCGCGGATGGCTTCCTGTTCATTGATGTGGTGAGGGGCCAGGCGTCCCTGCCCGGGCCACCGGTGTCTGTCCGGGGACGAGCACGCCGAGACACGCCGAATAGGACTGGTCATCGCAGAGGATGGGAGGCGGATGCCGAAAGCGGCTTCCCTGCCCCCCCTTTCCGCACCAGTGCGGAACCGGGCGCAAAGGGAACGCGCCGTTGAGGGGCTGTGCAAGGAGACGATGGCGCCCGTCAGATGTGGGAGCGAGGGGGTGAGGCGGGTGCTACACCTGCCGGGTCGCCATCGTCACTGCTTGCAACCTCACGTTAGGTCAAGCGGCTCAGGCAGACAAGAAATCAAAGATTACAAGTGTCTGTAATACCTTCGAATTTCCTGCCCACGCTTAACCGGATCGAAAGATCTCGTTTGGGTCAGTGCCCGCCCAGGATGCCCGTCCGCACCCCGTAATTGACCGCCAGCCCATAATCCGGGTCATCCCCGGCCTCGGCCACCAGCTGGCCCGCCCGCTTCAGCAGGCGGTGGCAATCGCGCGAAAGATGGCGCAGTTGTAGGGTCTTGCCCTCGGCCTCGTATCGCTCGGCCAGCGCCTCGATCGCCTGAAGGGCGGATTGGTCGACGACACGGCTGTCGGCGAAATCCACCACCACAAGATCGGGGTCCGCCTCGGGGGTGAAGAGGTCGGCGAAGCCCTGGGTCGACCCGAAGAAAAGCGGCCCCTCGATCCGGTAGACCTTGGCGCCCAGATCGTCGGTCTGGGTGCGGGCGTGGATGCGGGTCGCGTTGTTCCAGGCATAGGCCAGCGCCGAGACAATGACGCCCACCACCACCGCGATGGCAAGGTCGGTCAGCACCGTCGTCACGGTCACAAGCAGCATCACCAGCGCATCCGTCAGGGGGATCTTGCGCAGGATCGTCAGGCTGCGCCACGCGAAGGTGCCGATGACGACCATGAACATCACGCCCACCAGTGCCGCAAGGGGGATCAGCTCGATCAGACCCGAGGCGAAAAGGATGAAGATCAGCAGGAAGACCGCCGCCGTCACCCCGGAAAGCCGGGTCCGGCCGCCGGATTTCACGTTGATCATCGACTGGCCGATCATGGCACAGCCGCCCATGCCGCCAAAGAAGCCGGTCACGGTGTTGGCCACGCCCTGGGCCACGCATTCCTGACTGGCGCCACCTTTCTCGCCGGTGATCTCGCCCACAAGGTTCAGGGTCAGCAGGCTTTCGATCAGGCCGATCGCCGCAAGGATCAGCGCATAGGGCAGGATGATCTGGAAGGTTTCCCAGTTCAGGGGCACCGTGGGGATGTGGAAGGCCGGCAGCCCGCCCTCGATCGAGGCCAGATCCCCGACCCGCGGCACATCAAGCCCGAAGCCGATCACCAGCAGCGCGACGATGCCGATGCCGGCAAGGGGAGCGGGGATCACTGTGGTGAAACGCGGCAGGATCCAGATGATCGCCATCGTCAGCGCCACCAGCGCCAACATCAGAACCAGCGGAAAGCCCGAAAGCCACTGCCCCGACGCCAGCCCGTGGCTGGCCGACGTGGCCGAGCCCGGCACCTGGAACTGCGACAGCTGCGCCATGAAGATCACGATCGCCAGACCGTTGACAAAGCCCAGCATCACCGGGTGCGGCACCAGACGGATGAACTTGCCCAGCCGGAAGATCCCCGCGCCGATTTGCAGGATCCCCATCAGAACCACCGTCGCGAATAGGTATTCGACCCCGTGCTGCGCGACCAGACTGACCATCACCACCGCCAAGGCGCCCGTCGCACCCGAGATCATGCCCGGCCGTCCCCCGATCAGCGCCGTGATCAGGCCCACGATAAAGGCCGCATAAAGCCCGACCAGCGGGTGCACCCCGGCGACGAAGGCGAAGGCCACCGCCTCGGGCACCAGCGCCAGCGCCACGGTCAGGCCCGAAAGCACCTCGGTCCGGATGCGCGCGGGCCCCCAGTCGGTGGTGCCGCTGCGGGCGAAGTTCTCGGTGAAAAGGGCAAGCGAGGTTTTGACCACGGCGGCGGGTCCTCCGTTTGTGAAGGTGGCGTCGATCTGTGCAAGGGTTTCCGCGCGCTCTATAGCACACGAACCCTGCCGGCCAGTGCCAAGCGGCGAATTGCCGCTATGCGCGTGGGGTCATCCCGGTCTGCGGGGCGGCGCCTTGGGCCGAAGCCCCTTGATTGCCCGGCGAAAGGCCTCAAGTTAGGCGCAAGGAGACCGCCACATGCCCCATGCCCATACCGACCGCTCCATGCCGGTGATGCACGCGCCCGCGCCCGACGTGCGCAACCGCAAGAAACTGGAGGGCGGTCGCCGCTTCAAGCTGGAGACCGAGTTCAGCCCCGCCGGCGACCAGCCGACGGCGATTGCCGAGCTGTCGGCCGGCGTCATGGCCGGCGAGCGGGATCAGGTCCTGCTGGGCGCCACGGGCACGGGCAAGACCTTCACGATGGCCAAGATCATCGAGGAGACCCAGCGCCCGGCGATCATCCTGGCGCCGAACAAGACCCTTGCCGCCCAGCTTTACGGCGAGTTCAAGGGCTTCTTCCCCGACAACGCGGTCGAGTATTTCGTCAGCTACTACGACTACTACCAGCCCGAGGCCTACGTGCCCCGCTCGGACACCTATATCGAGAAGGAATCCCAGATCAACGAACAGATCGACCGGATGCGCCACTCGGCCACGCGGGCGCTTCTGGAACGCGATGACGTGATCATCGTGGCCTCGGTCTCGTGCATCTACGGTATCGGTTCGGTGGAAACCTATGGGGCCATGACCCAGGATCTGATCGCGGGTCAGGAATACGACCAGCGGGCGATCATCGCCGATCTGGTGGCGCAGCAGTATCGCCGCAACGATCAGGCGTTCCAGCGCGGCACCTTCCGGGTGCGGGGCGACAGCCTCGAGATCTTTCCCGCCCACCTCGACAGTCGCGCTTGGCGGCTGTCGTTCTTCGGCAACGAGCTGGAAAGCATCACCGAGTTCGACCCCCTGACCGGCGAGAAGACCGACACGTTCCAGCAGATCCGCGTCTACGCCAACTCGCACTACGTCACGCCCAAGCCGACGATGAAACAGGCCGTCAATTCGATCAAGAAAGAGCTGCGCCAGCGGCTGGACCAGCTTGTGGCCGACGGCAAGCTGCTGGAAGCCCAGCGGCTGGAGCAGCGCACCAATTTCGACATCGAGATGCTGGAGGCCACGGGCGTCTGCAACGGCATCGAGAACTACTCGCGCTACCTCACCGGCCGCGCCCCCGGAGAGCCGCCCCCCACCCTGTTCGAATTCATTCCCGACAACGCCATCGTCTTCGCCGACGAGTCCCACGTCAGCGTGCCCCAGATCGGCGGCATGTATAAAGGCGACTACCGGCGCAAGTTCACGCTGGCCGAGCACGGGTTCCGCCTGCCGTCCTGCATGGACAACCGCCCCCTCAAGTTCGAGGAATGGGACGCCATGCGCCCGCAATCGGTCTTCGTCAGCGCGACCCCCGCCGGGTGGGAGCTGGAGCAGGCCGGCGGCGTCTTCACCGAACAGGTGATCCGCCCCACCGGCCTTCTGGACCCCGAGATCGAGATCCGCCCCGTCGGCACGCAGGTCGACGACCTGCTGGACGAGGTGCGCCGCGTCACCGCCGCCGGCTACCGCACGCTGGTCACCACCCTGACCAAGCGCATGGCCGAGGATCTGACCGAATACATGCATGAACAGGGCATCAAGGTGCGCTACATGCACAGCGACATCGACACGCTGGAACGCATCGAGATCCTGCGCGACCTGCGGCTGGGGGCGTTCGACGTGTTGATCGGCATCAACCTTCTGCGCGAGGGTCTGGATATTCCCGAATGCGGGCTGGTCGCGATCCTTGATGCCGACAAGGAAGGCTTCCTGCGCTCGGAAACCTCGCTGATCCAGACCATCGGCCGGGCCGCGCGGAACGTGGACGCCCGCGCGATCCTTTACGCCGACCGCATCACCGGCAGCATGGAACGCGCCATGCGCGAGACCGAGCGTCGGCGCGAAAAGCAGATCGCCTACAACACCGAACACGGCATAACCCCCGCCACCGTCAAGAAGAACGTCGAGGATATTTTGGCCGGCCTCTATCAGGGCGACGTGGACATGAACCGCGTCACCGCCAAGATCGACGCGCCGATGGCCGGTGCAAACCTTCAGGCCCATCTGGACGGGCTGCGCGACAAGATGCGCAAGGCCGCCGAGAACCTCGAGTTCGAAGAGGCCGCCCGCCTGCGCGACGAGGTCAAGCGGCTGGAAACCGTCGATCTGGTGGTCAGCGACGATCCCCTGGCCCGCCAGCAGGCGGTCGACCGGGCGGTCGATGCCGCGCAAAAGGCCTCGGGCCGGTCCACGGCCGGGCGTGGCGGCATGCGGGGCGGCAACGTCAAGCGGCGGCGCAAGGGCTGAGCCGGGTGCCACCATCTTTAAGCTGCCGTTAACCGCGATGCCCCCACCCTCCTCTGATCAACGGAGGGGGCCATGGGGCGCAGGGCATCGGTTTCTGACAGAAAGGTTCCCTCGGGGCGGCAGGCCCTTGCGGCGCGCGTCGCGGCATCCGCCGCCGCGCGCCTTGCCACCCTTGCCGCCGGGGCCCTGCGCCGCGCCCTTGTGCCAGGTGCGCTTGGCCTATTGCTGCTGTCCCCACCCCCAGCCGCCGCCGGCGCCTGGCCCCGCGAGGAGGGGCGGCGCTTCATCTCCCTCTCGCAGGAGCTGGTTCGTCAGCCGGGCGGCACGCTGACGGGCTATGCCGGCTTTCTCATGGAACAGGGGCTGGGCGGCAACCTGACAGTGGGGATCGAGGCGGGCAAGCCGACCGGCCCGCCGGGGGGACGGTGGCAGGCCCTCTTCTTCCTGCGCGGGGCCATCCCCAACCCCTCCGAAATCCGCGCCGCCTGGTCGCTGGCACTGGGCTTCCACGGGGTGACGGGCGGCAAGATCGGCCGCGCCCGGCCCGTCATCCGGCCCGCCTTGCATCTGGGCCGGGGGTTGTCGCTGGGGTCGCGCCACGGCTGGCTGGCGCTCGATGCAAGCGCCGCCCTGTCACCGGGCGACCGGGCCATCTGGAAGATGGACACCACGCTGGGGATCAGGGCCGATCGCGACCGCCTGTGGTTCGTGCAGCTTCAGGCCAATCGCTACCCAGGGGCGCGCCCGCGCTTGCGGATCGTCCCCACCCACGTGCGACGCCTGTCGCGCCGAGTGCATCTGGAACTGGCGCTGGCGTTCGACGCCCGCGCGCCCCGGCGCACCGCGCTGAAAATCGGAAGCTGGGTCGAGTTCTGATCTTCCTTCCGCGCCCGTCAGGCCAGCGCCGCCGGATCCGCCGCAAGGATTACCGGCACGACAAGATCCTCCTCGTCCAGCAGGTGCCGCTCCAGAAGGCTTCGGAAACTCTCAAGCTGGCTGGCGAAGCGGTCCACCGCCGGGCGCGGATCGTCCAGCGCCCCTTCCCGGGCGTCGCCCTGTGGTCCCGAACCCCCTGGCCCGTGCACCGGCAGTGAGCCATGCCCGGCCATCGCAACGATGGCCGAATTGGCCTCCCGCGCGAACTCGGCCAAAAGGCCGTCCAGCGCGTCGTGGTCCCGTTCCAGCATCTCGAAGCCGCGCTCCAGGCGCGGCTCCAGCTCGGTCAGAAGGGGGAAGTAATGCAGATCCTCGATCTGGTGGTGGCCGTTCAGCTGCTGCACCAGCATGCCGCCGAACCGGCCCAGTCGCCGGGCGCTGATCGCGGGGTCCGCCTGGCGTTCCAGCACCGCCTGCAGGTCCCGGCCCATAAGCTCCTCAAGCTGGCGGAACATCATGTGACGCTCCAGCCAGAATTGAACGAGGCCGGTGAATTGCGGGTGCTGTTCCCAGGCCTCGCGCGGGTAATCGGCCAGAAGGGTCCGCAGCGCGTCGGGAAGACCGTCGCGGTCGCGCAGTGGAAGTGACTCCATCATCTTGCCCCTCTCCCCAGAGCTGCCCGTCGCCCCCTGCGCGCGGGGGCCGTGGCCCAGCCTAGCACATCGCACCCGAGGCGTCAGTTCGGGTTGTCGCAGCGCGCCGTCACCCAGACCTTTCCTGTCACCGGCTGGGACCAGTTCACCCTGACCTGGTCGCCATTGGCGCCCTGCTGCGTATTCACGTCCCAGCCCGGAAACACCCGGCCGCCGCCCGCATCGCGAAAGCTGTTGTGGCGCACGACCGACTGAACCGTCCGGGCCGATCCGTCGAATGGAAGGTAGCCTGAAAAATCCACAGTCCACGCATCTGACGCGGTGTTCTGCTCATGATACTGGATGGTGGGATTGCCGATGATCTGGTCGATGCCGTTGAAGGTGTTGGCCTCGACCACGATGTTGCGGAACCGGCTGCGGTCCAGGGTCGCGATGCTTTCGTCGACCATCTCGGGGCGATCGAGGTTGCCGTTGATGGCCTTGAACGTGTTCCCCCGAATGGTCAGCCCGTGGATGTAATGACCCCCGCCATGGGGCTTGATGATCAGCCAGCGGAACCAGCTTCCCGAGTTGAGCGAGTAGAAATTGTTCCCCGTCAGCGTCAGCGCCCCGAAGGAGAACTCGGCCGAATGCTCGGGCGCGCTGTCATGCTCGTTCGTCCATTCGATGGCATTGTTGTCGATGTAGTTACCGGTGATCACCGTCGAGCAATTGGGCTGCGTCAGGACCAGCCCCGCCGTTCGCGTGCCGCCGCTTTCGTCGTCGCCCTGGAACCAGTGGTTGCCCACGAACAGGTGCGAGCCGCCGTTCATCACCGCGAAATGCTTGAACTTGACGATGCGCGAGTCGCGGACCTTCACGTCGTTGGCGTTGGTGTTCATCGCCACGGTGCGCCGGTCCTGCACCCGCAGCGCCTGCTCGGACGAGATCATGTTGCACTGGTCGATCAGCATCCCCTGACACCCCCGCCCGATCGAGGTGATGCCCCGGTCCGCCGGCTTGGTGATGAAACAGTCGCGCAGGTGAAAGGTGACCCCGTCGCGCGCCAGCGCGATGCCCGACGCCTTGCCGTCCAGCTGGAATTCCACGTCCTCGATCGAGAACTTGGCAAGGTATTCGAAGCCGGTGAAATCCAGCATGTATTTGAAGCGGGTGAAGGTATAGCTTTGGGTGCCCGCCGCCGCGTGCAGGGGCTGGCTGAGGGTGAGTGTGCCGGCAGCGACGTTGCGGTCGCGAACATAGACCTCGCGGCCGACGCCCGCCCCCTCGACCAGCGAGCCCACGGCGATGCCCGCGACGTTCGAGACATTCGACAACGTCGTGTTGGCCGAGGTCGCGTAGCTGGCCTGCGCCACCACCTGATCGGGGGTCCAGCCGCTGCCCGCCACGGCGTTGAGCTGCCCGTTGCGGATCACCCGCCGGATCGCCCAGGAGGTCTTGTCGTTAACCGCCGCCTGCATATCGATCGGCCCGTCCACATCGATGCGGCGGCCGCCAAGGTCCAGGCTTTCATGGTCGGAAAAGTTCAGCAGCGCCTGAAACGCCTTGCGAAAGGCCAGCTGCTCCGAGCCGAAGGCGTCGATATAGGCCGGCAGGTCGAAGTTGCGCGTCAGGCTCAGCACCGCGCTGTCGGGCATGCTCAGCGTGCCCTGGAACCGCACCCGGCTGTCGAAAGTCACGCTGCTTTCCAGCCGGAAAACCCCGTCCGAGACCAGGACCGTGCGCCCCGCGGCCGCCAGGTCCGCCGCCTCGAAGGCCGCGCTGTCATCGGTGGTCCCGTCCCCCCGCGCGCCATAGTCGCGCACGTCCACGATATCCATCATCTCGCGCAGGAAGGATTGGGTGACATCCTCGACAATCAGGTCGTCGATCCGCACCAGCCCGCCGTCTGGACCCGTCAGGTCCAGGCCGAAATGGCCATAAAGCGTTTCGATCCCCCAGGCCAGTTCGACCCCCGTGCGCGCGCCCGACCCGACGATCGCCTCGACCGTGACGACCTTGCCGTATGTGTCGAGGGTGGTGGCGGTCGCCACCTCGGTCAGGCCGGTGACATGGGCCCCGCCGCTACCCCCCGCCCAGCCTGCAACGCGCACGTTGGGAAGGTTGCCGCTGACCGCCTTCACCCGGGCCGAAATCTTCAGGTAGCAGCCGGGCAGTAGGGGCGTCTCGCCCATGTAGCGCAGTTTCTGGACCGCCTGGGTCTTCTGCATTTCGAGGCAGGAGCCGAAATCCTGGTCGCCGGTCACCAGCGCGGCGTTGGCGGCGCCGTCGTAGGTGGCCGACCCGGGCGTGCCGTCGCCGCTGGAATAGACCGCAAGGCCGTCCTCGAAGGGCGGCGGCATCAGTTGGGCGGAAGTGGTGCTGGCCATGATCATCTGTTCCCCATGTTGGGGGCGTGCGCCGCGGGTCCGACCGACAGGGGACGCGGCGCGCGGCCGCCCCGGGGCCAGAAGCGGCACAGGAAGCGGGCCGGACCGGCCCCGTTCTCGATTGTCGATGTCAGGAAAGACTCGGGGCGCGCAGCCCGGATGGCGGCGATCTAGCAGAGTGGGCTTAAAACGCCGTTAACCACAGCCCCCGGAAACCCCGCGTCCCGGGCCGTTACAACCTGGCGGCGCCTAGAGGGTCATGTGCCGGGCGCGCGCGCTCAGCTCGATCGCGGCGCCATGCAGGCGGTTGATATCCAATTGATAGCGGATCTCGGCCAGAAGCTGCAGCTCGGTCTCCTGCAACAGCCCGTCGGAGGCGGCGACATCGCAGGCCAGCGCATAGGCCGTCTCGTACAGCCGTTCGGGCAGGCTGTCGTGGATCATCCCGAACAGGGTATCCAACCCGTCTTCCTTCTCGAAAAGGTCGAGAACCGTGACCGAAGTCGCCTTCATCCGCGCCTCGTCGTAGTCGGCGAAGACCGGCAGCGAGTTCACCATCCGCTCGATCGACAGCAGTTCCGCGGTGCGGATCGTCTCGTCCGAGGCCGAGACCGCCACCATGAGGGCGACAAGACAGTCCTGGGGGCTCAGCTGGATGGGGGTATCTGGCACGGGTTCGCCTTCCTTGGTTGGCTTCTGCCTTCCAAATTATTGACGCCCACGCCCCGCGGCAATAGGGAGTGGACCGATTGTGGACACGGGGTCCACGAATTGACCGGAAGCCTTAACAAATGTCCGAATTGCGTGAACTTGCGATGTCGTCGAAAGCCTGGCCCTTCGAAGAGGCCCGCCGACTGGTCAAACGCTATTCCAAGGCGCCCCCTGAAAAGGGGTTCGTGCTGTTCCAGACCGGCTATGGCCCGTCGGGCCTGCCCCATATCGGCACCTTCGGCGAGGTGCAGCGCACCACGATGGTCCGCCGTGCCTTCGAGGCGCTGTCGGACATCCCCACCAAGCTGCTGTGCTTTTCGGACGATATGGACGGGCTGCGCAAGGTACCCGGCAACGTGCCCAACCAGGAGCAGATGAAAGAGGATCTGAACCTGCCCCTGACCAAGGTGCGCGATCCCTTCGGCACCCACGCGGGCTTTGCCCAGCACAACAACGCCCGCCTCTGCGCCTTTCTCGACAGCTTCGGGTTCGAGTATGAATTCGCCTCGGCGACCGAGTATTACACCTCGGGCAGGCTGGACGAGATGCTGCTGCGCGCGCTGGAGCGGTTCGACAAGATCATGGAGATCATGCTGCCCTCTCTGGGTGCAGACCGTCAGGCGACCTACTCGCCCTTCCTGCCCATCAGCCCCAAGACTGGCCATGTCCTCCAGGTGCCGACGCTTGAGCGGAACCTGTCGCGCGGCACCATCGTCTACGAGGAGCCCGACGGCGAGCGGGTCGAAGTCCCTGTCACCGGCGGCAACGTCAAGATGCAGTGGAAACCCGACTGGGCCCTGCGCTGGGCCGCGCTGGGGGTGGATTACGAGATGTCGGGCAAGGATCTGATCGACTCGGTCACCCTGTCGACCAAGATCTGCCGGGCCCTGGGCGAGACCCCGCCCGAAAGCCTCTCCTACGAGCTTTTCGGCGACGAGAAAGGTCAGAAGATCTCGAAGTCGAAGGGCAACGGCCTGTCGATGGAAGAGTGGCTGACCTACGCCCCGCCCGAGTCGCTGTCCTATTTCATGTATCAGAAGCCCAAGACCGCCAAGCGGCTCTACTTCGACGTGATCCCCAAGGCCGTGGACGAGTACCACCAGCAGCTTCGCGCCTTCCCCGAGCAGGACCTGAAATCGCAGCTGGCCAACCCGGTCTGGCACATCCACGAAGGCAAGCCGCCGGTGTCCAGCCTGACGGTACCGTTTGCCATGCTGCTGAACCTGGCGTCCGCCGCCTCGGCCGAGGACAAGACCGCCCTGTGGGGGTTCATCAACCGCTACGCCCCCGAGGCCACGCCCGAAAGCCACCCTGACCTCGACCGGGCGGCCGAGTTCGCCGTACGGTACTTCAACGACTTCGTGCGTCCCGCGAAAACCTACCGCGCCCCGACCGAGCAGGAGCGCGCGGCCCTGGCTGACTTGGCCGGGCGCCTGCGCGACTGGCAAGGCGGCACCGATGCCGAGGAGCTGCAATCGCTGGTCTTCGCCGTCGGCAAGGACCACGGGTTCGAGCAGCTGCGCGACTGGTTCATGGCGATCTACGAGGTGCTTCTGGGTGCGACCCAGGGTCCGCGCTTTGGCGGCTTCATCGCCCTTTTCGGCGTGACCGAAACCGCCGACCTGATCGACGCGGCCCTCGCCGGCAAGCTGGGCTGAGCCCACAGCGACATGCGTGTGCCGGGGCCTCGTTGCGGGCCCCGGCAACCGCCCGAACTACACTCGGGCCTTAATTTACAGGCAGTTTCGCCCAGCGGGTCAGCAGCGTCCGCTGCAACCGGCGCGAACGCGCGTTCCAGGCACGGCTGCCGTCGGGACGCTCGCGATCCTCCTTCGGGATCTTCGCCCGTTCTTCCAGGTTGACCGAGAAGATGGCGAAGGTCAGCTCGCGCTCACCCGGGGCACTGATGTAGCCGGCCAACGCCGAGGCGAAGTTCAGCGTGCCCGTCTTGGCCTGGATCCGAACCCGCGTATTCGAGACCGCCTTGCCCTCCTCGTCGCGGGGGGTGACGGGTTTCATCAGTTCGGGCAGCGGGCCGTCGAAGCCGGCCTTGGCCAGCCCCGCCGCCATGGCGTAGGAGCTGACGCGCGAATCCTCGCCCAAGCCCGAGTGATCGACCAGGGCCACGTCCTCGACCCCGTAACGCTGCATCAGCCACAGGTTCATCGCCGCACTGGATTCGCGCAGCGATGTCACCGGCAGCCCCCGCGCCCGGCTGGCAGCCAGGCCCACGGTCTCGGCCGTCAGGTTGGTCGAGTATTTCAGCATGTCCTTGAGGATCCGGCGCAGGTCCGCACTGGACCGTTCGGCCAGGATGCGCGCATCGTCCGGCAGGGCGCCCGTTTCGGGCTCCGGCAGACGGATGCCCTTGTCCTTGGCCAAGGTCAGAAAGACCTCGCCGGCATAGAGCGACGGGTTGCGGACCGGCAGCCAGCGCCCCCCGCCCTTGCCCAGCGCGCCCTTGGCCACGGTCCAGCCGTCGCGGTCGCCCTCATCCTCGTAGGTGTAGACAGGGACCTTTCTGTCCACGACGCGCATCCGCGCCACCGACACCGGCGGCCGCAGCCCGGCCGAGCGGGCCTCCATCGTGATGTCGTAACCGGCGCTTTCGCGCTTCCACTCGAAAAAGACACGGTTGAAGTTCAGGTTCAGCCCCGAGATCGCGGGGTTGTAGCCCACGTGGTCGGGCTGGTCCTTGTCGATCATCCGCAGGCTCGGCAATGCCGCGTCGGCCAGAATGAACCGGCCGGTAACGCCGTTGATCCCGGCCTGGGCCAGCTTGTCGACCAATGTCGCAAGCCCGTCGGACTCCAGCGTCGGGTCGCCGCCGCCGGCCAGCACGATGTCGCCCTGGATCACGCCGTTGACCGTGGGGCCGGTCGCCAGCACCCGTGTCTTGAAGCGATAGCCGGGGCCAAGCGCGTCCAGCGCGTAGAGCGTGGTCAGCGACTTGGCGACGCTGGCGGGCGGCAGGGAAAGCGCGGGCTGATAGGCCTCCAGAACCTCGCCGGTGTGGGCATCCATGACGACGCAGCTGAACTGCCCCGACAGGCCCGCCCCTTCCACCACCGAGGCCAGATCGGCAAGCGGCGGCGGTGCCGGACGTTCGCGGACGACCCCCTCCTCACCGCGCGGCAACGGCCTGATCGAGGTCCGGGGCGCGATAAGCGACGCCTGCTGCGCCGAGACGGAAGTTGCAACGCCGGCAGCCAGCCCAGCCAGTAGCGCGCGACGACTCGTTATATCGATCCTTTTAGCCATATCGAACCTAAACCAAACCTCATGCTGCTTCGCAATTCACCGGCAGGCTTGCACTGCCTGCCCTTGTAAAGACGTTACTTAGCGTGATCTCGGCAAAGGAAAGTGGGGGACGGCGGCCCGCGCCAAGGGGTCGCGGCCCAGGGGGAGGCCGGGGTGGTGGCACTGGCGGGGGATCGCCGATCGCAACCCTCCCGACCGGCGGTCAGCGCCAGCCGCCGCCTGCGCGGATGCGGCTGGACGAGGCGTCGTTCAGCGGCACGTTGACGAAGCACCAGGCCGGCGGGTCGCACCGGGGCAGCATGCGCGAGGCAACCTCGGACAGCATGCTGTCGCGGTAGAGCTGTGCCGCCGGAGAGGCCCGCGCCGCCGTCCGCGAGCCGGGCCGCGCGATCACCCCCACCGGCACGTTCTCCATGATCCAGCGCCAATCCTGCCAACGGTGCAGCCCGGCCAGATTGTCAGCCCCCATAAGCCACACGAAGGTGACACCGGGATAGAGGCGCCTGAGCCGGCGCAGGGTCTGGGCGGTGTGGCGAGTGCCCAGCAACGCCTCGACATCGGTGACTGTGACGCGCGGGTGATCCATCACCCGCCGGGCCGCCGCCAGGCGACGCTCCAGCGCGGCGGGCTCCTTGGCCTTCAGCGGGTTGCCAGGCGAGACCATCCACCAGACCCGATCAAGGGCAAAGCGGCGCAGCGCCATGCGGGTGATATGGGCGTGCCCCTCGTGGGCCGGATCGAAGGAACCGCCCAGAAGGCCGATCACCTGGCCCCGGGCCGCGACCGGAAACCGGTGGCGGAAGGGATGGCTGCCGGCCCCGGGCCGCGTCACCGCCGCCCCTGCCCGCATTCCGGCGTGCCCACCTGCATTTGCCACGCCGACCCCTTCCCGGAACGCCTCATCAAACCGGCGGGCACCTTACCATGTGCGTCGCGGGGGAAAAGCGCCCTCGGCACAGACGCCGGGCGCCGGGGCGCGCGGGTAACACTTCGTCTGCGCGCCCTGCCAGGCGGCGTGGGGGGATCAGTGATGTTCGGACGGCTTTTCGGCACCGAGGAAGCTGCCGAACACGCGCCAGCCCTCGATATTGTCACAGATGACCTTGATCAGCACCAGGAAGGGCACCGCCATCAGGGCGCCAAGGATGCCCCAGATCCAGATCCAGAACAGCACCGTGATCAGGACGGAGACGGTGTTCAGCTCCAGCCTGCGGCCGACCAGGTAGGGGGTGATGAACTGCCCCTCAAGCGTGGTCAGCGAGAAATAGGCGATCGGCGCCAGCATCGCGTGCGAGGCCGAATCGAAGGTGACGAAGGCAATCGCGCCCACCAGGATCGTGCCGATGAGAGAGCCCAGGAAAGGCAGGAAGTTCAGGGCAAAGGCGGCCGCCCCCCAGACGAAGGCATAGGGCATTCCGATGAAGAATAGCGCCGTGCCGATGGCCAGGCCAAGGCCCGCGTTGATCACCGTGATCGCCGCCAGATAGCGCGAGATCTGCTGCTCGATGTCGCGGACGATCCGATAGGCCTTCTTCTTGTCCTGAAGTTTTGGCGTCGCCTCGATGATCCGCCTGAGGAAGAAATCCCCCGAGGCCAGCATGAACAGGGCCAGGACCATCGCCGCCACGATGGACGAGCCGGCGCTGGCAAGGCCGTTCAGCGCCTGGCGAACCGGGCCGGGCTTGTCGACCACCACCTTCTGGGTGGGTGCCGGGCTGTCGCCGTCGGCCAGATCCTGGACCTGCTTTTCGGCCTCCTGCACCGCCTCGACCGATTTCGTCACCGGCGTCAGCTTGGATTTCAGCCGGTCGCCGATCTCGGGCGCCTGGCTGACAAGGTCGGAAACAGGCCCGCTCATCATGTAGACCCCGACGGTCGAGCCGACGCCGATGCCCACGATCAGCAGCACCGCCGAGACCGGGGTCGGCACGCCGATACGCTCCAGCCCACGGGTGACGGGGCTGAGCGTCAGCATCAGAAGAACCGACAGCACGATCGGCAGCAGCACGTCCTTGGCAAAGTAGATGGCGGCAAGCAGCAGGATCAGGAAGATGCCGATCAGCATGACCTTGATCGTGCGAAGCTGTCCCTCGGTATCGGTACCGACCGGCTCGGCGCCCTCGATATCTTCACTCTCTACGAGGGGTTGGATCCTGGTGCTCACGCTGATTGTCCCGATTGATACGGTTTTCAACGCGGGCGCCGCCCGTTTGTTCCTTGGCCATCTGCGTTCCGGCCAAGGGAAAAAGGCCGTAGCGTCCCATGTCGCAGACAGCCGATTGCTCTTGCCTCCGCCCCCCGTTATCTAACGCCCGAACCTGCAAAGGAGCACACCATGGCAGCTTATCAGTACGTTTATCACATGGATGGCGTCTCCAAGACCTATCCCGGCGGCAAGAAGACCTTCGAGAACATCCGCCTGTCCTTCCTGCCCGGCGTCAAGATCGGCGTCGTCGGCGTCAACGGCTCGGGTAAATCCACCCTGCTGCGCATCATGGCCGGCATCGACAAGGATTTCTCGGGCGAGGCATGGTCCGCCGAGGGTGCCAAGGTCGGCTACCTCCCCCAGGAGCCCGAGCTTGATCCCGCCCTGGACGTGCGTGGCAACGTCATGGCAGGCGTCAAGGCCAAGCGCGACATCCTGGACCGCTATAACGAACTGGCGATGAACTACTCGGACGAGACCGCCGACGAGATGGCCAAGCTTCAGGACGAGATCGACAGCCAAAACCTGTGGGATCTGGACAGCCAGATCGACGTGGCGATGGAGGCCCTGCGCTGCCCGCCCGACGACGCCGACGTCTCGACCCTGTCGGGCGGTGAAAAGCGTCGCGTGGCGCTGTGCAAGCTGCTGCTCGAAGCGCCCGACATGCTGCTGCTGGACGAACCGACCAACCACCTTGACGCCGAGACCATCGCTTGGCTGCAACAGCACCTGATGGACTACAAGGGCACGATCCTTGTCGTCACCCACGACCGCTATTTCCTTGACGACATCACCAGCTGGATCCTGGAACTGGATCGCGGCCGTGGTGTGCCGTGGGAAGGCAACTATTCCAGCTGGCTGGAACAGAAGGCCAAGCGGCTGGAACAAGAAGCCCGCGAGGACAAGTCCAAGCAGCAGACCCTTGCCCGCGAACTTGAGTGGATGCGGCAGGGCGCCAAGGCCCGCCAGGCCAAGTCCAAGGCCCGGATCAACGCCTATAACGAGCTGGCAAACCAGTCCGAGCGTGAAAAGCTGGGCCGCGCCCAGATCATCATCCCCAACGGCCCCCGCCTGGGCGGCAAGGTGATCGAGGTCGAAAACCTGCAAAAGGCCATGGGCGACAAGCTTCTGGTCGAGGATCTCAGCTTCTCGCTGCCCCCCGGCGGCATCGTCGGCGTGATCGGCCCCAACGGCGCCGGCAAGACCACGCTGTTTCGGATGCTGACCGGCCAGGAAGAGCCCGACGGCGGCTCCGTGACCTACGGCGACACGGTCAAGCTGGCCTATGTCGACCAGTCTCGCGACGCCCTCGACCCCGGCAAGACGGCTTGGGAAGAGATCTCGGGCGGGGCCGAGCTGATCGAGCTGGGCGATGCCCAGATGAACAGCCGCGCCTATGCCTCGGCCTTCAACTTCAAGGGGGGCGACCAGCAGAAGAAGGTGGGCATGCTCTCGGGCGGTGAACGCAACCGGGTCCACATGGCCAAGCTGCTGCGCTCGGGCGGCAACGTGCTGCTGCTCGACGAACCGACCAACGATCTGGATGTCGAGACCCTGCGCGCCCTCGAGGATGCGCTGGTGGAATTTGCCGGCTGCGCGGTCGTGATCTCTCACGACCGTTTCTTCCTCGACCGGATCTGCACCCACATCCTGGCCTTCGAGGGCGAGGCCCATGTCGAATGGTTCGAAGGCAACTTCGAGGATTACGAGGAAGACAAGAAAAAACGTCTGGGGGCCGACTCGCTGGAGCCCAAGCGCGTGAAGCACAAGAAATTCACGCGCTGATCGGATCGGACAGGCGACCGCCCTCGGGGGTGGATCGCACCAAGCAAAGCCCCGGCCTTAGCCGGGGCTTTGCCGTTTCCGGCGCCGCGCCCTGTCAGCGGCCCACCGGAAAGCGGGTCACGAGTGCCACTTCTCCGCGTGCTTGCCCTCTTCCTTGTCGTGACCCTTGCCGTTCGAGGTCGCGTGGCCGTTGCCCTTGCCCCCACCGCCGCTGCCCTGCGCCTTGTCGCTGGCGTTCTCGTTCGGAATGCCGCCCTTGTCGGCCGCCGCCGGCAAACCCATTGCCATGGCGACCACGAAGACGGTGAATGCTGCAAATAGCTTTTTCATTGTGAAATACCCCTTACCTTGAACACTTCCGCGAAATTGCGGGAAGGCCCCCAGAATATCACGAACAGACCAAAACCCCAAGTTTCACAGGGGTTCCGGCCACCGGAACGGGGCCCATTCAAGGTGAACATCGGCTAGAGATCGGTTTGTACCGGGAAAATTATTGGGGCAGAGTGCGCCCATGTTGAGAGCGGTCCTGCTGATCATCCTTGCCCTGCCCCTGCCCGCCCTTGCCGACGCCGGCGCCGAGGAGCGGCTGGTGCGCAGCGTGCTCAATCAGCTTCAGCCCCCTTCCTTTGCCGCAAACCGCGAATACTGCGGCTTTATCGGCTACGACAGCCGTGGTCGGCTGAAGGCCGGTCGCGCCCGGCGCGGCAACCGCGACGAATGCACGCCCGAGCTGCCGCAGGACCTTGAGATCGTCGCCTCATACCACACTCACGGCGGGTTCGACCGGGGCGCCGACAGCGAAATCCCCTCGGTCGACGACATCGAGGCGGACGAGGCCGATGGCGTCGACGGCTGGGTCGCGACCCCCGGCGGACGCCTGTGGTACGTGGACACCCAGGACATGGTCGTCTCGCAGGTCTGCGGCATCGGATGCCTGCGCAGCGACCCCAATTTCCGCGCCGGGGTGCAGGGCAAGATCCGCAAATCCTACACCTATCAGGAGCTCTTGATTCTGGAGGGAAACTGATCCTCCAGCCCCCCGGATCCGCGATTCCGGGGGCCGCGGATTAATTTCTCCGGCGATTGAATCAATAGCAAAACTTGCAAAAGCGCCGTTCTGACAAGGGAATTACAAGGGTCTTGAAATTGTTATGGCTGTCGGCAATATGAATCCGGCGACGTTACCACTATCGACCACTGTTTCCTTTATCGGGCCTCAGTCTTTCGATTCTGCACTGACGAGCCAAGCTGCCGCATTCTGCGGGCAGATCACTAAAGGAGACTACAGATGGCCACTGGCACTGTGAAATGGTTCAACACCACCAAAGGCTACGGCTTCATCGCACCCGAGGGCGGCTCCAAGGACGTGTTCGTCCACATTTCCGCTGTCGAGCGTTCGGGCCTCACCGGTCTGGCTGACAACCAGAAGGTCAGCTTCGACATCGAGAACGGTCGCGATGGTCGCGAAAGCGCCGTGAACCTCGAACTGCTCTGAGCCGTTTCGACATCACGAAGAATACCGACCGGGCGTGCCTGCCGCACGCCCGGTTTTTTTATCGGTGCCGCCCCCATGACCCGATCCCCGCCCCCGCAGGTTGCCGCAATGGCCGGTGAGACGGCCCCGCAAGACGCGCGGCCTTTCGACGTGGTGGTGGTCGGCGGCGGCCCGGCCGGCAGCGCCGCCGCCCGGCGCGCGGCCGCCCTCGGCCTCCGCACGGCGCTGATCGACCGCGCCGATTTTCCCCGCGACAAGCTGTGCGGCGGGCTGGTCACGGGACGCAGCCGCACCGCTCTCGCCCGGATCTTCGATCTGCGGGTCGAGGCGGAACCTACCCTGTTCCTGCCCTCCCGCACGATCCGCTTCATGGCCGGCGGCACAACCCTGCGCCGGATGGACGACGCGCCCGCCATGTGGCTGACCATGCGACGCGCCTTCGACGCCCGGCTGGTCGAATTGGCCCGTCAGGCGGGGGCCGAGGTGCTGACCAACGCGGCCGTGACCGAGGTGCGACCGGATGACCGGGCGATTGTCCTGCGCGACGGGCGCTGCCTGCGGTATCGCGTGCTGATCGGCGCCGACGGGGTCAACTCGACCGTGGCGCGCGCCCTTTTCGGCCGCGCCTTCGATCCCGCCACCATCGGATTTGGACTGGAGGCAGAGCTGTCTCTGCCCGCCGGAACCGCCCCCGAGACCCTGCCGACCCAGGAGGTGGTGCTAGACCTCGACGCCGCCGACTGGGGCTATGGGTGGATCTTCCCCAAGGCCCATGGCGTCACCCTCGGGGTGGGCGGCCTGCACGCCCATAACCCCGACATGCGGGACCGGATGCTGGCACAGCTGTCCCTGCGCGACCCGGCGGGCGACCCGGCCGCCCGGACGATCAAGGGGGCCTACCTGCCCTTCGGCGATTTCCGCAAACTGCCCGGGCGGGGGTGCGTCCTGCTGGCGGGGGACGCGGCGGGACTGGTCGACCCGATCACCGGCGAGGGCATCGCCCATGCCCTCGACAGCGGCAGTCTGGCGGCCGAAGCGGCGGCGGCGGCCCTGTCGGGCACGCGCCCCGACCCCGACCGCGCGCTGGTCCTCTACCGCCGATCCCTGCGGCCGTTGCAGAGTGAGCTTCGCCAGTCCCGTTTCTGGCGACGCATGATCTTCAGCCGGGCGATGCGCCCCGTCTTCAAGGCCAGCATCGCACGCGGCAGTTCCATGCCCGCGCGCTTTCTGGCCCTGCTGGCCGGGGAGCTGGATTACGGCGACCTGCGGCGCGACCTGATCCTGCGCACGCCCCGCAGCCTTCTACGCGCAGTAATGGCGCGCGGGCGCTGACAGGCCGGACGACCAAGCGCCTTTCACAGGTTGGTGGATGGTGGAGCCGATCGGGATCGAACCGACGACCTCGTCATTGCGAACGACGCGCTCTCCCAACTGAGCTACGGCCCCACTATGCCTTGATTTGCGCATTTCCAGCGGCGCTGTCAACATCGCGCTAAGCCCTTCCCGCAAGCGGTGCCCGCGCGGCTTCGCCCCCGTCGGGCCGCTTGAACTTTGTGCGCCGGAGAGGCACATATCGCCCATGCAGAACCCTTATTTCTTCGGCTACGGCTCCCTGGTGAACAGACGCACCCACGCTTACGAGCGGGCGCATCCCGCCCATGTCTCGGGCTGGCGCCGGGTCTGGACCCATACCAACCTGCGGCCGCTTGCCTTCCTGTCGGCCCTGCCCGACACGCCCAGCCGCATCGCCGGCCTGATCGCCGAGGTGCCGGGCGGCGACTGGGCAGCGCTCGATGAACGCGAGTTTGCCTATGACCGGCTGAGCGCGCGCGACCAGGTCACCCACACGATCGGCGGCACCCCCGACATCCAGATCTACTCGGTCGCCCTCGACAAACACCCGCAGGAGGCGCGCAAGCACCCGATCCTGCTGAGCTATCTCGACGTGGTGCTACAGGGATACCTGACCGAATACGGCCCCGAGGGGGCCCACGCCTTCATGCAGACGACAGATGGCTGGGACACGCCCGTCCTGGATGACCGGCATGAGCCGCTTTACCCCCGCCACCAGATCCTGACGGGGGACGAGAGGGGCTTCGTCGACGACGCGCTGAAGGCAGTGGGCGCCACGATCCTGCAACCGGACTGATCCGGAGCGGCCCTAGCCGCGGGCGCGGATGACCTGCAAGAGCGGCAGCACCTTGGCGATGTCGGGCCCGCGTTCCTGGCCGGTCAGCGCCAGGCGCAGCGGCCGGAAAAGGTTGCGGCCCTTGCGGCCCGTCCGCTCCTTGACCGCGTCGGTCCACTCGCCCCAGCTCTCGCGGGTCAGCGGACCCTTGGGCAGCATCTCCATCGCCTCGGCGACGAAGGCGGCATCATCTTCCTCGATCACCGGCTCTGCGCCGTCGCGGAACATGGTCCACCAGGGCGCGATCTCGGCGCGGGTGCCGACGTTCTCGCGCACAGCATCCCAGAAATCCTCGGCCAGCGCATCGGGCACGCCGGCGGCGGCGACATCCTCGCGCACAGCCTCCAGCGGCAGCGATTGCAGGTGCCGAGCGGTCAGCGGATCCAGATCGGCCTCGTCGAATTTGGTGGGTGCTGCGCCGAAATGCGACAGGTCGAACCCCTCGACGATGGCGTCCAGGTCGGGCTGAAGCTCGACCGGCTGGGACGACCCCAGCCGCGCCATCAGCGACAGCAGCGCCATCGGCTCAACGCCACGCGCGCGCAGGTCGCGCAGCGACAGGGTGCCAAGACGCTTGGACAGCGCCTCGCCCTGGGGGCCGGTCAGCAGCGAGTGGTGGGCGAATTCCGGCACGGTGCCGCCCAGCGCGTTGATGATCTGGATCTGGGTGGCGGTGTTGGTCACATGGTCCGAGCCGCGCACCACATGGGTGATCCCCATTTCGGTGTCGTCCACGACCGAGGCGATGGTATAAAGCACCTGCCCGTCGCCCCGGATCAGCACCGGGTCCGAGACCGAGGCCGCGTCGATCGAAATGTCGCCAAGGATGCCGTCGGTCCACTCGATCCGCTCGTGGTCCAGCTTGAAGCGCCAATGGCCCGAACGCTCGGCCCGCAGGGCGTCTTTCTCGGCGTCCGACAGGCGCAGGGCGGCGCGGTCATAGACCGGCGGCTTGCCCATGTTCAGCTGTTTCTTGCGCTTGAGGTCCAGCTCGGTCGGCGTCTCGAACGCCTCGTAAAGCCGTCCCGAGGCGCGCATCTTGTCCGCCGCCTCGGCGTAGCGGTCCAGGCGCGCCGACTGTCGCTCGATCCGGTCCCAGCCCAGGCCCAGCCACGTCAGATCCTCCTGGATCGCCTCGGCATACTCGTCCTTCGAACGGTCGGGGTCCGTGTCATCAAGCCGCAGGATGAAGGTGCCCCCGGCCTTGCGCGCAATGAGCCAGTTGAAAAGCGCCGTGCGCAGGTTGCCGACATGGAGCAGGCCGGTGGGGGACGGGGCGAAACGGGTAACGGTCATCTTCGGTCTCCTGTTGCGGCTGCTCTTTCACAGGCGCTCGGAATTGTCCATATCTCGGGCATGAACCAGATTTGGAATCGCGCCATCGCGCCCGACAACCAAGCCCTGCACGAAATGGCCCTCGCGGCCATCGCCGGCTTACCCGAGTCCTACCGTAGTGCCGCCCGCGAGGTCGCCCTGCGGATCGAGGATTTCGCGTCCGAAACCCTCCTGGAGGAGATGGAGATCGCAGATCCCTTCGACCTGACAGGGCTTTACCAAGGAATACCGCTGACCGAGAAGTCGATCTCGCACCAGCCGATCGGCCCCGATGTCATCTGGCTGTTCCGCCGCCCCATCCTGGACGAATGGGCCGGGCGGGGCGACGTGCGGCTGGGCGAGTTGGTGGCCCATGTGCTGGTGCATGAGCTGGCCCATCATTTCGGCTGGAGCGACGAGCAGATCGCCCGCATCGACCGCTGGTGGGAGTGATCCCACCAGCCCGGACGGCTCAGCTTGGGTCGCGCCAGCGGTTGACGATGGGATAGCGCCGGTCCAGCCAGAAGGCCCGCGCCGTCAGGCGGGTGCCCGGTGCGGACTGGAAGCGTTTGTATTCCGACAGGTAGACAAGCCGCTCGACCCGGCGCACCACCTCGGCATCGAACCCCTTGGCGACCACCGCATCAACCGAGGCGTCCTGGTCGACAAGCATCTCCAGGATCACGTCCAGCTCTTCATAGGGCGGCAGGCTGTCGGCATCCTTCTGATCCTCGCGCAGCTCGGCCGAAGGGGGCTTGTCGATGATGCGTGTGGGGATGACCTCGCCCTCGGGGCCCTGCATCCAGTCGCGATGGTTGGCGTTGCGCCAGCGGCAGGTCTCGAACACCCGCATCTTATAGAGATCCTTGATCGGATTGTAGCCGCCCGCCATGTCGCCGTAGATCGTGGCATAGCCCACCGCCACCTCGGACTTGTTGCCGGTGGTCAGAAGCATCTCGCCGAACTTGTTGCTTAGCGCCATCAGCATGACGCCGCGAAGGCGGGACTGGATGTTCTCCTCGGTCAGGTCCTCGTCGCGGCCGGCGAAAAGCGGCGCCAGCGTCGCGTTGACCGCGTTCTGCGCCTCGGTGATCGGCAGCTCGTCCAGCCGGGTGCCAAGGGCCCGGGCACAGGCCGCGGCATCTTGCAGCGAATGCTGCGAGGTATAGCGCGAGGGCAGCATCACGCAGCGCACGTTCTCGGCGCCCAGCGCGTCGGTCGCGATCGCAGCTACCAGCGCCGAGTCGACGCCCCCCGACAGGCCCAGCAGCACCTTGCCGAACCCCGTCTTGCCGCAATAGTCGCGCAAGGCCAGGACCATGGCCTTGTAATCGGCCTCCCACGGGTCGGGCAGGCTGGCGCGCGGCCCCTGCTCGGCCCGCCAACCGTCGTCGCCGAGGGTGAAATCAACATGCTGGATGGCCTCTTCCATGGCGGGCATCTGCACCGCCAGGCCGCCGCCGGGATTCAGCACGAAGCTGGCCCCGTCGAAGACCTGGTCGTCCTGTCCGCCAACAAGGTTCAGGTAGACCAGCGGCAGGCCCGTCTCGACCACCCGCGCCACCATCAGGTTCTGGCGCACCTCATGCTTGCCGCGGTGATAGGGGGATCCGTTGGGCACCAGCAGCATCTCGGCGGCCGACTCGGCCATGGTCTCGGCCACGTCGTCGAACCAGGCATCCTCGCAGATGGGCGAGCCGATGCGCATCGGCCCCACCCGGTAGGGGCCGCTGATCGGGCCGCTGCCAAAGACGCGCACCTCGTCGAAGACATCGGCGTTGGGCAGATGATGCTTGAGGACACGGGTGGCGATCCGCCCCCCTTCCAGCACGGCGTAGGAATTGTAGGCGCGCAGGCCCTCCATGTAGGGCGCGCCGATCGCCAGCGGGGGGCCGTCGGCGCAGGCCCGCGCCAGTTCCTCCAGCGCCTCTTCCGAGCGGGCAAGGAAGGCCGGGCGCAGCACCAGATCCTGAAGCTGGTAGCCCGACAGGAACATCTCGGGCAGGGCCACCAGGTCGGCGCCCGCGTCGCGGCCCGCGCGCCAGGCCTCCAGCGCCTTGGCGCTGTTGCCGGCGAAATCGCCAACCGTCGGATTGAGCTGTGCCAAAGTCAGTCGGAAACGCTCGGTCATGACCATCCTCTTTGCTGTGCCGCGTGCTATACGCAGAAGCCGGCCCAGAGAAAAGCGCCAAGCATCAAAAGCGTTGCGACCCGTTCCCCCCTCAACTAGGCTCCAACGAAAGACGTCAAATCCCAGAGGCAAGCCGACCGCATGTTCCGAAAAGGCCACCTGAGTATCGGATCCCGGCCCGGGGTTCTGCGTCCCTTCGCCCTGGCCGTGGCCGTCGGCTTCGCGCTGGCCCAGTTGACGGCCACCAGCTCGGACGCCCAGTCGGGCGAGGTCGTCACCAAGCAGTATGACGACGGCGGCGTCTACGAAGGCACCTTCAAGGACGGCAAGCAGAACGGGCGCGGCACCTACCGGCTGCCCAACGGCTACGAATACGTGGGCGACTGGGTCGACGGCGAGATCAAGGGCCAGGGCACCGCGCGCTTTCCCAACGGCTCCGTCTATGTCGGCAGCTTCGAGAAGGGCAAACCTCACGGTTTCGGCAAGATCACCTTCGCCGACGGCGGCACGTTCGAGGGCGAATGGGTCGACGGCAAGATCAACGGCAAGGGCATCGCCGAATACGCCAACGGCGTGCGCTACGAGGGCGAGTTCCTCAACAAGCTGCACCACGGCATGGGCACGATGCAGGCGCCCAGCGGCTACCGCTACAGCGGGCGCTGGGTGAACGGCGTCAAGGACGGTCGCGGCACCATCACCTATCCCGACGGCTCCACCTACGAGGGCGAGCTGGTCGGCGGCCAGCTTGAGGGCAAGGGCAAGCTGGTGATGCCCGACGGGCTGATCTACGACGGCGAGTGGAAGGACGGGCAGATCAACGGCACCGGCGTGCTGACCCAGTCCAACGGCGACATCTACGAGGGCCAGTTGGTCAACGGAGAGCGCCAGGGCCAGGGCAAGGTCACCTATGCCAACGGCGACACCTACGAGGGCGAGTTCGCCGCCGATCAGCGCAACGGCACCGGCACCTTCCGGGGCGGCGACAGCTATGTCTACACCGGCGACTGGGTCGACGGCCGCATCCAGGGCGAGGGCAAGGTCACCTATCCCGACGGCTCCGTCTACGAGGGCGCGTTCAAGGACGACCTGGCTCACGGCAAGGGGCGCATCACCTACCCCGACGGTTCAACCTATGAAGGCGACTGGGTCGCCGGCGTGATCGAAGGCGAAGGCACCGCCACCTACGAGAACGGGCTGGTCTATACCGGCGAGTTCCGCAACGCCAAGAACCACGGCAAGGGTGTGATGACCTACTCGGACGGCTACCGCTACGAGGGGGATTGGGTGAACGGCCTGCGCGAGGGCGAGGGCACCGCCACCTATGCCGACGGCACCGTCTACGTCGGCGGCTTCAAGGCCGGCCAGCGCGAGGGCCAGGGCTCGATCTCGATGCCCGACGGGTTCAATTATGTCGGCCAGTGGAAGAACGGCGAGATCCACGGCGAGGGCATCGCGACCTATGCGAATGGCGATGTCTACGAGGGCATGTTCGAGCAGGGAAAGCGCTCGGGCAACGGCACCATGCGCTATGCCAGCGGCGAGACCCGCACCGGCGACTGGACCAACGGCGCGCTGGAGCGCGAGGACGAGACCGCCCGCACCCCTGCCCCCGATGCCACGGGCGGCGAGGCGACGGGTGCCGGGACCGATGCGGTCACCGACGCCCCCGACGGGGACGAGCGTGCCGGGGGCGACGACAGCGACCCCACCGCCGGCCAGTAACGCCGCCTTCTCCCGGCCAGCGCGGGGTGGTCAATCGGCCCCTGCCCGGGCAGAATGGGCGCGCATTCCCAGATCCGCCGAAGGCCGCCATGACCCGCCCCACCCTGCACCACATTCCCGTCTGCCCCTTTTCCCAGCGGCTTGAAATCCTGCTGGAGCTGAAGGGCCGCCGCGATGCCGTCGACTTCAACACCATCGACATCACGCGCCCCCGGCCCGACTGGCTTCTGGAGCTGACGGGCGGCACGACCGCCCTGCCGGTGCTGGATCTGGGCGACGGGCGGGCATTGAAGGAAAGCATGGTGCTGCTGCGCTATTTCGACGAAACGCTGCCCGAGCGCCCCGTCGCCCGCACCGACCCCTTCGAGCGCGCGGTCGAGCGGTTGATGATCACGCGCGAAGGCGCGTTTACCATGGCCGGCTATCGCTTCGTGATGAACCGCGACCGCGACCGCCTTCCCGAATTCCGCGAGGCGATGCTGGAGCCCTACCGCTGGCTCAACGCCTTCCTGATGCGCCACAACCCCGGGGGGACTTTTCTGTTCGAGGACTTCGGGTTGGCCGAGGCGGTCTACACCCCGATGTTCTGGCGCTTTGTCTTCCTGGAATATTACGAGGGGTTCACCCTGCCCCAAGGGCCCGAGTACGACCGCGTCGCCCGCTGGCGTCAGGCCTGCATGGATCACCCGGCGGCCCAGCAGGTCAGCGCCGAGGAGATCAACAAGCTCTACTATGACTACGCGGTCGGATCCGGCAACGGCGCCCTGCCCGAGGGGCGCAGCCGCTCGTCCTTCACGTTCGATCCCGATTGGCGCGATCGCCCGATGCCGCCCCGGGACAAGTATGACCGTATCGCCACCGACGGGGAGTTGGGGCTGCTGTGACGATCCCGGGTCGAGAAAGCACTTTATCTTTTCGCCCCCGCGCTCCATAAAACTCCCATGAAGTGTGCCACTGCCATAAACACGATGACCGCGCGTTCCGCGCAAGGCGCCCCCGGCGTCCCCGGTCTGGCACTGCTGCTTCTCCTTAGCCGCCTCTGAGCGTGCCTATCGGCGCGACCGCTCAGAGGGGTATCAGCGCCGGTGACAACCGCTAAGGACAACCAAAGAGAATTCCGATGACACAATCGACCGAACGCGACCGCGTATTGATCTTCGACACCACCTTGCGCGACGGCGAGCAATCGCCCGGCGCCACCATGTCCCATGCCGAAAAGCTCGAGATCGCGTCGATGCTGGACGAGATGGGCGTCGACATCATCGAGGCCGGCTTCCCCATCGCCTCGGAAGGGGATTTCAAGGCCGTCAGCGAGATCGCCCGTGCCTCGCGCAATGCCGTGATCTGCGGCCTTTCCCGCGCCAATATCGGCGACATCGACCGCTGCTGGGAGGCCGTGCGTCACGCGGCCCGCCCCCGCATCCACACCTTTATCGGCACCTCGCCGCTGCACCGGGCCATCCCCAACCTGACCCAGGACGAGATGGTCGAGCGCATCCACCAGACCGTCACCCACGCGCGCAACCTGTGCGACAACGTGCAATGGTCGCCCATGGACGCCACCCGCACCGAGGAGGATTACCTCTGCCGCGTGGTCGAGACCGCGATCAAGGCAGGCGCCACCACGATCAACATCCCCGACACCGTGGGCTATACCGCGCCGCGCGAAAGCGCCGAGCTGATCCGCATGCTGATCGAGAAGGTCCCCGGCGCCGACGAGGTGGTTTTTGCCACCCACTGTCACAACGACCTGGGCATGGCGACGGCCAACGCCCTGGCCGCCGTCGAGGGTGGCGCACGCCAGATCGAATGCACCATCAACGGGCTTGGCGAGCGGGCTGGCAACACCGCCCTGGAAGAGGTGGTGATGGCCCTGCGCGTGCGCGGCGACATCATGCCCTTCACCACCGGCGTCGACAGCACCAAGCTGATGGCGATCTCGCGGCGGGTGGCGACGGTCTCGGGCTTCCCGGTGCAATTCAACAAGGCCATCGTCGGCAAGAACGCCTTTGCTCATGAATCGGGCATCCACCAGGACGGCATGCTCAAGAATGCCGAGACGTTCGAGATCATGCGCCCCGCCGACGTGGGCCTGAAGGAAACCAACATCGTCATGGGCAAGCACTCCGGGCGGGCCGCGCTCCGCTCCAAGCTGTCCGAGTTGGGTTTTGATCTGGCCGACAACCAGCTCAAGGATGTCTTCGTGCGGTTCAAGGCCCTCGCTGACCGCAAGAAGGAGGTCTACGACGACGACCTCCTGGCCCTCATGCGCGACCAGGCCGACGAAACCCAGGACCGCATCCAGGTGAAATTCCTGCGCGTGGTCTGCGGCACCCAGTCGCCCCAGACGGCGGAGCTTGTTCTGACGATTGATGGCGAGGACCACGAGGTCACCGCCACCGGCGACGGCCCGGTCGACGCCACCTTCAACGCGGTGAAGCAGCTTTTCTCGCACGAGGCGCGGCTTCAGCTTTACCAGGTGCACGCCGTGACCGAGGGCACCGACGCCCAGGCCACCGTCAGCGTGCGGATGGAGGAGAACGGCCGCATCGTCACCGGACAGTCGGCGGATACCGACACGGTCGTGGCTTCGGCCCGGGCCTATGTCAACGCGCTCAACCGCTTGCTGGTGCGGCGCGAGAAATCGGCCCCTGACTCGGACGTGAAGACCGTCAACTATCTCGACGCGAACTGATCCGAGCCCCCTTGCGCCCGCCCCGCGGCGGGCGCAAACATCTTCCTGACCGACCCGGCTCCCTGCCCGCCCGTGCGCCCAGTTCAGGCGTCTCGGGCATGGCGCCGAAAGGGCGCGATGGCGGCGGGAAGCCGCCGGAGCGATGTCCGCGAAAGGGCAATTTGCCCCCACCGCGTGGTTTTCGGGCGAACAAGCCCGGTTTTGGCGAAAAGACGCTGACGTTTGCAGCCGTGGGGCCTTTCCCCGGCATCGCCCCTTGCCTATAAGCCGAAGGGCCCGATACGGAACCGTAGCGGATACAGGCACAGGGAAATTACGGGAAAAATCGCTAGATGTTTGGTTTTGGAAGTCTGTTCTCGGCGGATATGGCAATCGACCTGGGGACGGCCAATACGCTCGTCTACGTCAAGGGCAAGGGTGTCATACTGAACGAGCCGTCTGTCGTGGCCTATCACGTCAAAGACGGTCGCAAACAGGTTCTCGCCGTCGGCGAGGACGCCAAGCTGATGCTGGGGCGCACCCCCGGCTCGATCGAGGCCATCCGCCCCATGCGCGAAGGGGTGATTGCCGATTTCGACGTGGCCGAGGAGATGATCAAGCATTTCATCCGCAAGGTTCACAAGCGCACGACCTTCACCAAGCCCAAGATCATCGTCTGCGTGCCCCACGGCGCCACCCCCGTTGAAAAACGCGCGATCCGCCAGTCGGTCCTGTCGGCCGGCGCCCGCAAGGCGGGTCTGATCGCCGAACCCATCGCCGCGGCCATCGGTGCCGGCATGCCCATCACCGACCCCACCGGCAACATGGTCGTCGACATCGGCGGCGGCACCACCGAGGTGGCCGTTCTCAGCCTTGGCGACATCGTCTACGCCCGCTCGGTCCGGGTCGGCGGCGACCGCATGGACGAGGCGATCATCTCCTACCTGCGCCGTCAGCAGAACCTGCTGATCGGCGAGGCCACGGCCGAGCGCATCAAGACCTCGATCGGCACCAGCCGGATGCCCGACGACGGGCGTGGCGCCTCGATGCAGATCCGCGGTCGCGACCTGCTGAACGGCGTACCCAAGGAAATCGACATCAACCAGGCCCAGGTCGCCGAGGCCCTGTCAGAACCCGTCCAGCAGATCTGCGAAGCGGTGATGACCGCGCTGGAAGCGACCCCGCCCGATCTGGCTGCCGACATCGTCGACCGGGGCGTCATGCTGACCGGGGGCGGCGCGCTTCTGGGCGATCTGGATCTGGCGCTGCGCGAGCAGACGGGCCTGTCGATCTCGGTCGCGGACGAGTCGCTCAACTGCGTGGCTCTCGGCACCGGCAAGGCGCTGGAATACGAAAAACAGCTGCGCCATGTTGTGGACTACGAAAGCTAGACACCCGGCGTAGCCCCCTCCAGGAGAATTGGCGGTGGTTCAGGAACGCAGACGAAAGCCGCAATACGCCCGGCCGGTCCGCAGGATCGTGATCGGGCTGGTGGTGTTTGCGCTTTTCGGACTGTTCATGCTGTGGCGCATCGACAGCCCCCGGGTGGAGCGTTTCCGCGCCCAGTTGGTGGACCGCGTCATCCCCAGCTTCGAATGGGCGCTGGAGCCGGTGACCGGCGCCGCCCGAATGCTGGATGGCTTCCGCTCCTACACCCGCATCTACGAACAGAACCAGGAACTGCGGCGCGAGTTGCAGCAGATGAAGGCCTGGAAGGAAGCCGCGCTTCAGCTTGAACAGAAGAACGCCAAGCTGCTCGATCTCAACAACGTCCAGCTTGACCCCAAACTGACCTATGTCACCGGCGTCGTGCTGGCCGACAGCGGCTCCCCGTTCCGCCAGTCGGTGCTGTTGAACATCGGCAGCCGCGACGGGCTGATGGACGGCTGGGCCACGATGGACGGGCTGGGCTTGGTGGGGCGGATCGCAGGCGTGGGGCGCAACACCGCCCGGGTGATCCTGCTGACCGATTCCAACAGCCGCATCCCGATCACCGTCCAACCCTCGGGGCAGCGCGCGATCCTGGCCGGCGATGGCACCGCCAACCCCTTGGTATCCTTCCTGGAAAGCCCTGAGCTGGTGCGCCCGGGCGACCGGGTCGTAAGTTCCGGCGATGGCGGCATCTTCCCCGCCGGCCTGCTGGTCGGACAGGTCGCCCAGACCCGCGACGGCCGCCTGCGCGTGCGCCTTTCGGCCGATTACGAGCGGCTTGAATTCCTGCGCGTCCTGCGCTCCCACCGGACCGAGCCGGTCGAGGGCGAAGGCATGCTGCTGATCCCCCAGGGCGCGGGCACCGGCCCCTTCCTGCCAAGCGCCGACGCGCCCGATCCCGATGCCGGAACGACCGCGGCGGGCGATCCCACCGCGGCCTCGCCGGCGACACCCCAGACCCCGGCCGATGGCTGATCCGCGCCAGAACCGGCGGTGGGTCTACCGCTTTGCCTTCCTGGGGCTGACGGTCGTGATCCTCTACCTGCGGCTGCTGCCCCTGGACAGCGGCCCGAAGGTGCTGGCGGGGCCGGACCTGTTGCTGTGCCTGGCGCTCGTCTGGACGGCCCGCAACCCCGAGTACGTGCCCGTCGCCCTCATTGGCGGGGTCTTCCTGCTGACCGACTTCCTGCTGATGCGGCCGCCGGGGCTGTGGACCGCGCTGGTGATACTGGGGACCGAGTTCATGCGCTCACGGACCGGTCGCGGGATCGAGATGACGGCAACCCTTGAATGGGCGCTTGCGTCTGTCACAATCGCGGGGATCATCCTGGCCAACCGGGTCGTCCTTGCGATTGCCGCCGTGCCGATCCCGCCGCTGATAAACGATCTGATGTTCATCGCGGTCACGGTCATCGCCTACCCTGCCGTCCTGGCCTTTTCGCACTATGTCTTCGGTGTCCGCCGAAGCCTTGTCAGAGAGAACCGCAACCCATGAGACGGTCCCACAAGGAAACCAAGGAAAGCGCCAGCCGGATCACCCGCCGCGGGCTGATCGTCGGCGGCGCCCAGGCCGCGTTCCTGGGTGTGCTGGCCATGCGCATGCGCCAGCTTCAGGTCGAGGAGGCGGACCAGTATCGCCTGCTGGCCGAGGAAAACCGCATCAACATGCGCCTGCTGCCGCCGGCGCGGGGGCTGATCTTCGACCGCCACGGCATCGCTCTGGCCGAGAACGCCCAGAACTACCGCATCGTCATCGTGCGCGAGGATGCCGGCGACGTGGACGCCACGCTGGCGCGGCTGTCACGGCTGATCAGCCTCAGTCCCGAGGATCTGGAAAAGGCCGAGAAGGAACTCAAGCGCCGCAGCTCCTTCGTTCCGGTCACCATCGCCGACCGCCTGCCCTGGGAGGATATCGCCCGCGTCGCCGTCAATGCCCCGGCCCTGCCCGGCGTCACCCCCGACGTGGGCCTGTCGCGCAACTACCCGATGAAAGAGGATTTCGCCCATATCATCGGCTACGTGGGCCCGGTCTCGGACTATGACCTGAGCAAGCTTGAGGATCCCGATCCCCTGCTCCAGATCCCCAAGTTCCAGATCGGCAAGTCCGGCGCCGAGAACCGGCTGGAGCATCTGATGCGTGGCAAGGCCGGCTTCAAGCGGATCGAGGTCAACGCCGTCGGCCGCGTCATGCGCGAGCTGGACCGCAAGGAAGGCGAAAGCGGCGCCAACATCCAGCTGACGATCGACGCGGGTCTTCAGAACTTCGTCCAGGCCCGGCTGAGGGGGGAAAGCGCCTCTTCGGTGGTGATGGACGTGCGCTCGGGCGATCTGGTGGCGATCGGCTCGACGCCCTCGTTCGACCCCAACCTCTTCGTGCGCGGCATCTCGGTCGCCGATTATCGCACCCTGACTGAGAACAAGTATCGCCCCCTGGCCAACAAGTCGGTGCAGGGCACCTATCCGCCCGGCTCGACCTACAAGATGGTGACGGCGCTCGCCGCGCTTGAGGCCGGCGTCGTCGGCGTCGAGGACCGGGTCTATTGCAAGGGCTGGATCGAGAAGGGCGGCCGGCGCTTCCACTGCTGGAAACGCTCGGGCCACGGGCAGGTGAAGCTGAAGGAATCGCTGATGCGCTCCTGCGACGTCTACTATTACGACGTGGCCGAGCGGGTGGGCATCGAGAAGATGAGCGAGATGGCCCGCCGCCTGGGCCTGGGCGAGCGTCACGACATTCCCATGTCCGCCGTCAACGGCGGCCTGGCTCCCACCAAGGCCTGGAAGCGCGAGCAGCGCGGCGCGGAATGGGTGGTGGGCGACACGCTCAACTCGGCCATCGGGCAGGGTTTCGTGCTGGCCTCGCCCCTTCAGCTTGCGGTGATGACCTCGCGGATCGCAACGGGCCTCGAGGTGCAGCCGCGTCTGGTCAAATCGGTCAACGGCAAGGAAGAGCCCGGCGGCCCCTGGCCCGAGCTGGGGATCTCGGAGCGGTCGCTCAAGGCCGTGCGCAACGGCATGTTCGCGGTCTCCAACAACACCCGCGGCACGGCCTACCGCACCCGCATCGCCGCCGACGGCATGGAGATTGCAGGCAAGACCGGCACCAGCCAGGTGCGCAACATCTCCAAGGCAGAGCGTGCGCGCGGCGTCTTCCGCAACGAGGACCTGCCGTGGGAGCGGCGCGACCACGCCCTCTTCGTGGCCTTCGCCCCTGCCGACAACCCGCGCTACGCCGTCTCGGTGGTGGTCGAGCACGGCGGCGGCGGTTCGACCGCGGCGGCGCCGATCGCCCGGGACATCATGCTGCGCGCCCTTTACGGCGAACTGCCCCCGCTTGAGGCCTACCCCTCGGACCAGCGCGCCGCCGCGCAGGAGATGATGGACAAGCTGGAGCTGCGCGAAATCGCCCTGCCCGACGACGGCAAGGTCCGGGCATGAGCTATCTTGAATACACGGTGAAGCGCACGCCCTCGGGCCTGCGCAAGCTGCTCTATCTGAACTGGCCACTGGTGATCCTTCTGGCCGCCGTCTCGGGTGTGGGCTTTCTGATGCTCTACTCGGTCGCCGGCGGCTCCCTCAGCCCCTGGGCCGAGCCGCAGATGAAGCGCTTTGCCCTAGGCATGTTCCTGATGTTCGTCGTCGCGATGGTGCCGATCTGGTTCTGGCGCAACATGGCGGGGCTGGCCTACCTGGTGTCGCTGCTGCTGCTGGTCGCGGTCGAGCTTTTCGGCTCCACCGGGATGGGGGCGCAGCGCTGGATCAACTTGGGCTTCATGCGGCTTCAGCCGTCCGAGCTGATGAAGGTGACGCTGGTGATGATGCTGGCCACCTATTACGACTGGCTGGATGTCAAGCGGACCTCGCGCATCCTGTGGGTGCTGATCCCGGTGGCCCTGATCCTTGTGCCCACGGCCCTTGTCCTGCGGCAGCCTGACCTCGGCACGGCGCTTCTTCTAATGATCGGCGGGGCGGCGGTGATGTTCGCAGCCGGGGTCCACTGGCTTTACTTCGCGCTGGTGGCCGCGCTTGCGGGCGGGGCCGTCACCTCGGTCTTCGTGTCGCGCGGGACCGACTGGCAGCTTCTCAAGGACTACCAGTATCGGCGCATCGACACCTTCCTCGATCCGTCCCAGGATCCGCTGGGGGCGGGTTACCACATCACCCAGTCCAAGATCGCCCTTGGTTCGGGTGGCTGGACCGGGCGCGGCTTCATGCAGGGCACTCAGTCCCGGCTGAACTTCCTGCCCGAAAAGCATACCGATTTCATCTTCACCACCCTGGCCGAGGAATTCGGCTTTGTCGGCGCCTCGTCGCTGCTGGCGCTCTACGCGCTGATCGTGGTCTTCTGCATCGCCACCGCGATCGCCACCCGCGACCGGTTCTCGTCGCTGATGACAATGGGGATCGCGGTGACCTTCTTCCTGTTCTTCGCGGTGAACATGTCGATGGTGATGGGGCTGGCGCCTGTGGTCGGCGTGCCGCTGCCGCTGGTCAGCTATGGCGGCTCGGCGATGATCGTGCTGCTGGTCGCCTTCGGCCTGGTGCAAAGCGCCCACGTTCACCGCCCGCGCTGAGGGGGCCGCGCGCCCCCTTTTGCCTCCGAGAGGGAGGCGGTGGACAAGCAGGGGCATTCACGCCCATCCTGCGCCCCGATCCTGTCCCTGTCCCCGGAGGCCCGCCATGTCCGTTCTTGTCCTTTACGCAGGCAGCGCCGAGCAATGGGGCCCCTACCGCCCCGCCCTGACGCGCGCCTTCGAGGCCGAGGGTCTGGACGTGGAGCTGGTCACCGAGGTCGAGGATCCGGCGACGGTCGACTACATCGTCCATTCCCCCAGCGGCCCTATCCGGGATTTCACGCCCTACACCGGCGCCAAGGCGGTGCTGAGCCTCTGGGCCGGGGTTGAGGAGATCGTCGGCAACGCCACCCTGACCCAGCCGCTGGTGCGCATGGTCGACGCCGGGCTGACCGAAGGCATGGTCGAATGGGTGACAGGTCACGTTCTGCGCCATCACTTAGGCATGGATGACCACATCCTGAACCAGGACGGCACCTGGCGCCCCGTCGCCCCGCCCCTTGCCCGGCAGCGCCGGGTGGCGCTTCTGGGGCTGGGCGCCCTGGGATCGGCGGTGGGTCAGGCGCTGGCGGCGCTGAATTTCCAGGTGACGGGCTGGAGCCGCTCTGCCCACGAAGTGCCGGGCCTGCAATGCTTGTCGGGGGACGAGGGGCTGGAAGCGACGCTGAAGGGGGCCGATTTTGTCATTCTGCTGCTCCCCCTCACCCCGCAGACAATCGACGTGATGAACGCGCGCACCATGGCGCTTCCGACCCGGGGCGCGGTGATCCTGAACCCCGGGCGCGGTCCGCTGATCGACGACGCCGCCCTGCTCAAGGCCCTCGAAGACGGGCAGATCGGTCATGCTACGCTTGATGTTTTCCGGACCGAGCCGCTGCCGCCCGAACACCCGTTCTGGGCCCACCCCAAGGTCACGGTCACGCCCCATATCGCGTCCGAGACGCGGCCCGTGACCGCCGCATTGGCGATCGCCGCCAACATCCGCCGGTCCGAGGATGGCGAGCCTATGATGCACGTGGTCGACCGGGCGCGCGGGTACTGAACAGGCGTTACGCGGGGCCGAAGAACGCCCGGGTCTACTTCAGGCGCGGCGGGCGGTCGGGGTCTGACCCGGGCGGCGCCATGGGCGCCAGCGGCACCGCCTCGGGCGGCAGTGGCAGATCGAAGCGCAGGCCGACCCGCGCCAGCCGCTCGGCCACCGGATCGTCGGCTTGGAAAAACCCCACGTCCATTTCGCCCGCGTCCAGCCCGCTAAAGCGCAGCGCCTCGCCCGCGGCGGTGGTCAGGGCGGGCTCGGCCCCCGGCTGAGCGCCGATAAAGGCCAGCAGGTGTCCCCGGCGACCGCCGCGATAAGTGACCCTTACCAGACAGGCGCTGGCAGCCATCCCGGCGGCAAGCGCCAGCTTGGTATCCAAGCCGGTTAGAAGGTCTTGGGGCAGGTTCTCGGGGGCGCCGATCTCCTCTGGGGTCTCGGCAACCTCGGCGGGCTGGCTTTCGATCATCCCCGAAAGCCAGGCGACGGCCGTCGCATCCAGCAGCACCTCGGAGGCTGCGACCCCGAGGTTGAGGCCAAGACCCAGTGCCTGCCCTTCGATCATCGCGATCAGGGCGCGGCCGGACAGGGCCGCGTAGGGCGCATCGCGACCGACGAAATCCGATAGGCGCGAGTCGCGATCGAAGGCCAGGATGACCTGGCCGCCGTCGACAGGGAAGACCACCGGCTCGATCACCCCGTCGCCGTGGGGCTCTGCCTCGAGCAGCAGGAACAGCTCGGAATCGATCAGCCGCTCGTAGAAACGCATGCGCAGGCGCTCGTCCTCGGGGGCGGCGGACATCGCCTGGTGGGCCCGGTCAAGCGCCGTAACCTCGGCCTGGTTGGCCGGGGCGGAAGATACATCCTCCTGCCGCGCGATGTCGTTCTTGGTCATTCCAGCGCCTCCTGCACCCGGGCCCGCAGGGCTGGCAGAAGCTCGGCCTCGAACCACGGGTTCCGGTTGATCCAACCCGTATTGCGCCAGGACGGGTGCGGCAAGGGAAAGATCCCCGGCGGCTGATCGCGCCAGGCGGCGACCGTAGCCGTCACACCCCCGCGCGCGGCCGCGCCCAGGTGCCATTTCTGCGCGTAGCCTCCGATCAGCAGGGTCAGCGGGACCTGGCCCAGCGCCTCCATCGCGGGCTGGCGCCAGGTCTGGGCGCAGATGGTCGGCGGGGCCAGATCGCCGCCCTTGGCGTCATAGCCCGGAAAGCAGAAGGCCATGGGCACGATCGCCACCCGCGAGCGGTCATAGAAGACGTCCTTGTCGATCCCCAGCCACTGACGCAGCCGGTCGCCCGACCGGTCCCAGAAGGGCTTGCGCGCCTCATGGACCCGCATGCCGGGGGCCTGGCTGGCGATCAGGATCCGGGCCGGGCCGTCGAACCAGACCACAGGGCGCGGCGCGTGGCCCGTGGCGGTGGAGGCAAAGCGCCCGGCACAGATGCGGCAGGCCGAGATGCGCTGTCCCAGCGCGCGAGGATCTTCGGGGGTCGATGGCTCCATGCCCGAAGAGATAGGCGGGCGCGATGCGCGGTTGAAGGGGGCACGAAAGCGTCCGTCTTCTTGCGCCAGGGGCAAGCCCGCGAACAGGCACCTTGCAGAAATTGCACGCGCATCCGGCGGCGACCCCTTGCCCGCTGCCACACCGGCGTCTAGTTTCGCAGCGTCAAGCACCGACATCCGCGCGCAGCAAACAGGCGCGCGCCCTTGTCAGAAAGGGGAATTGCGGGATCATGACTGCCCTCTGCCCTCTCGGGATCATTGTTCGACCAGCAGCATGCAATCGTCCCATTTCGGGCGGATCATCTACGCGATCAGCCTTAATCCCGCCCCAAATCCCACCTAACCTGCAAGACAATGTAAAAGGCCGCACAGTGGCGGCCGTGGGGCAGTGTAGGTAATGTTAGAGTTCAGTAACGTGAGTAAATCCTTCTGGACCGGGGCACAGCGCAAGGTCATCCTCGACCGCGCCTCCTTCCGGGTCGAGATTGGGAACAGCCTGGGAATTCTTGCGCCCAACGGCACAGGCAAGACCACCCTCATCAACATGATGTGCGGCCTGGAGAAGCCCGACGAGGGCACGATCCGCCGCACCTGTCGCATCTCCTTCCCCTTGGGATTCATGGGCGGGGTGAACAACAAGCACTCGGCCCGCGAGAACGCGCGCTACATCGCGCGGCTCTACCAGCTTGACCCCGATTACGTGGAGGCCTTCTGCCGCTACGTCTGCGGGCTCGAGGAATATTTCGACATGCCGGTCGGGACCTACAGCGCGGGCATGCGCTCGCGGTTTTCCTTCGCGCTGCTTCTGGCGCTGGAATTCGACATCTACCTGATCGACGAGGGAATGCCCTCGACGACGGACCGGCAGTTCAACCAGAGAGCAGGGTCGATCCTGCGCGAACGTCTCAAGAGCGCGACGGTGGTGATCGTTTCCCACCAGGCCTCGACGCTGGAGAAGTTCTGCAATACCGCGGCAGTTCTCCAGGACGGTCAGCTGCACATGTTCGACACCCTGGACGAAGCAAAAAGGCTCTATGACTATGAAACCCAGAGCTAAGAAATTCCGCATCCGGCGCAGCGCGCCGCTCGAGGCAACGGCGGCATCCGCCCAGGCCCCGTCGAATGCTCCCGCTCAGACCCCGGTGCATGCAGCCGTGCAGGATCCGCCCCGCGCCCAGGCGCAGGCCCCGGCACCCGCCGCACCGGCTGCACCGGCGGCCCCTGCCGCACCAGTTGCCCCCCAGGGTAACGCGCGGCCTGCCAACCGTGCCCAGGCCGCCCTCCAGGCCCGGGGTGCCGGACGCCTGCCGCAGGGCGATTTCGACACCCACGAGGACGGGTTCGGCAACCAGGTCTTCGAGACCGCGCGCAACGGCGCGCCCCGGGCAGCCTCGGCGGCGCCCGCGCCCGTGCCGTCCCAGGCTCCGGCCGCACCCCACGGGGCGCAAGCCCAGGGCCGGGCCGTCACCAGCCCCGCCGCCACCGCCGCTGCAACAACCCAGCAGCCCGACGCCCAGGTCCATGACCCGGCCGCCGAGATCGAGGCCATCCGCAACGAGGACCTGACCGGCCGTCAATTGCGCATGGCCCGCCGGATCGCCCAGAAACACGGTCTGAACCCTTCCAGCGACTATGATGCCGTGCGGCTTCTGCGCCGCCGGGGCGTCGACCCGTTCCAGCGCTCCAACATGCTGGAGCTGGTGGTCGCCGGACAGGGCGCCTCGCGGACCAACCCCGACAACCTGCCCCAGACCGTGCGCGCGCCCGCGCCGCCGCCCGCCCTGCCGTCCGAGCAGGCCGAGGCCCGCCGCGCCAGCGAGATCCGCCGCATCCAGCGTGACATCGTCCGCCGGCGCCGCCGCTCGATGGTGATGCTGTTCGCGCGGCTGGCCTTCTTCGTGATGCTGCCGACCGTGATCGCCGGCTACTACTACACCAAGGTCGCGACCCCGCTTTACGCGACCAACGCGCAATTCGTGATCCAGCAGGCCGAAAGCGCCGGCAGCAGCCCGCTGGGCGGCCTGTTCTCGGGCACGACCTTCGCCACCTCGCAGGATTCGATCGCGGTCCAAAGCTACCTGCAATCCCGCGACGCGATGATGCGCCTGGATCGCGACCTGGGCTTCAAATCCCACTTCGCCAACCCCGAGGTCGACGTCATCCAGCGCCTGCCCGCAGACGCCACCAACGAGGACGCCTACAAGCTTTACAAGAAACACGTGAAGATCGGCTACGATCCCAGCGAGGGCGTGGTCAAGATGGAGGTCGCCGCGACCGACCCGAAGGCATCCGTCGCCTTCTCGCAGGCGCTGATCTCCTACGCCGAGGAACAGGTCGACCACCTGACCGCCCGCCTGCGCAAGGATCAGATGTCCGGCGCGCGCGAAAGCTACGATGACGCCGAGGCCAAGATGATCGCCGCCCAGCAGCGCGTGGTGCAGCTTCAGGAAGCCCGCGGCATCCTGAGCGCCGAGGCCGAGAGCTCCATGGTCATGGGCCAGATCAACACCTTCGAGCTGGAGTTGCAGCAAGAGCGCCTGCGCCTTGCCGAGCAGAAGGCCAACCCCCGTCCCAACCGCACCCGCGTCGCGGTGATGGAAGGCAATATCACCCGGCTCGAGAAGGTCATCGCCGACCTGCGCTCTCAGCTGACGGACGGCAGCGACGGCAGCAACTCGCTGGCCCGCATCACCGGCGAACTGATGGTCGCCCAGGCCGATCTGGAAACCCGCCAGCTGATGCTTCAGCAATCGCTGCAGCAGATGGAGAACGCCCGCGTCGAGGCCAATCGCCAGGTCCGCTACCTGTCGCTGGCGGTCTCGCCGGTGCTGCCTGACAAGGCATCCTACCCGCGGGCCTTCGAGAATACGGCCCTGGCCTTCTTGATCTTTGCGGGCATTTACCTGATGGCTTCCCTGACGGCCTCCATTCTCAGGGAACAGGTGACAAGCTGACATGAAGACCATCGACATCAACGGGGTGCAGATCGGAAACGATCTGCCCCTCACCGTCATTGCAGGGCCCTGCCAGCTGGAGACGGCCGAGCATGCCCGCATGATCGCCGAGCAGATGGCCGAGATCTGCGCCGCCGCTGGGGCGGGCTATGTCTTCAAGGCCTCCTACGACAAGGCGAACCGCACCTCCCTCAAGGGCCGCCGCGGCCCGGGGGTCGAGGAAGGGCTGCGCATCCTCGACGACATCCGCAGCACGCTGGGCGTGCCCGTGCTGACCGACGTGCACACGGCCGAGCAATGCGCCCCCGCCGCGCAGGCCGTCGACATCCTGCAGATTCCCGCGTTCCTGTGCCGCCAGACCGACCTGCTGCTCGCGGCCGGCAACACCGGCGCGGTGGTCAACATCAAGAAGGGCCAGTTCCTGGCACCCTGGGACATGCCCAACGTGGTCTCCAAGGTGGAATCCACCGGCAACGAGCGGATCCTGCTGACCGAGCGCGGCACCTCCTTCGGCTACAACGCCCTGGTTGCCGATATGCGCAGCCTGCCCACCATGATGCAGACCGGATACCCGGTGGTGATGGACGCCACCCATTCGGTGCAGCAGCCCGGCGGGCTTGGCGGCGCCTCGGGCGGGCAACGTGAGTTTGCGCCCGTGATGGCCCGCGCCGCCGTCGCCCTGGGCATCGGCGCGGTCTTCATCGAGACCCACGAAGATCCCGACACCGCTCCCTCGGACGGGCCCAACATGATCCCCCTTTCCCAGATGCGCGCCCTGATCGACGGCCTGATGGATTTCGACCGCCTGGCCAAGGCGTCTCCCATCCGCCTTTGACGTTGACCGGGTCTGGTTTCGAAATAGGTAAGCAGATCCATTTTCCGCAGGAGGCCCCGATGACCAGACCCTCGCCCGACGTGCGCCCGAACACCTGGGACTTCCTGCGTGAGCCGATGATCGCCCCGACGGGTTTCCGCGAATATGACGCGCGCTGGAAATACCCCGAAGAGATCAACCTGCCCGGCGTCACCGCATTGGGCCTTGGCATCGGCACCCAGATGCACGCCCAGGGGATCGCCCCCGAGATCTGTGTCGCCAACGACTACCGGGACTATTCCTTGTCGATCAAGAATGCGCTGATGCTGGGCCTGCAACAGGCCGGGATCACCGTGCATGACATCGGCACCGCGATCTCGCCGATGGCCTATTTCAGCCAGTTCCATCTGGACGTGCCGGCGGTGGCGATGGTCACCGCCTCGCATAATCCCAACGGCTGGACCGGGGTGAAGATGGGCTTTCACCGCCCCCTGACCCACGGCCCCGACGAGATGGCCCAGCTGCGCGACATCGTGCTGGAAGGGCGCGGCCAGGCTCGCGACGGCGGTTCAATCCGCCGGGTCGACGGGGTCTATGAGGCCTACATGGACGATCTGGTCGGCGATTTCCGCATGAGCCGTCCGCTCAAGGTCGTCTGCGCCACCGGCAACGGCACCGCCTCGGCCTTCGCGCCCGAGCTTCTGCGCCGCATCGGGGTCGAGGTCGTCCCCCTGCACAACGAGCTGGATTACACCTTCCCCCATTACAACCCCAACCCCGAGGCGATGGAGATGCTGCACGACATGGCCGACGCCGTGCGGGCCTCGGGTGCCGACATGGCGCTGGGGTTCGATGGTGACGGCGACCGCTGCGGCGTCGTCGATGACGAGGGCGAGGAGATCTTTGCAGACAAGGTCGGCGTCATCATGGCCCGCGATCTGGCCCGCCTGCATCCCGGCGCCACCTTCGTGGCGGACGTGAAATCCACCGGCCTCTTCGCCTCGGACCCCGAGTTGCAGCGCCTTGGCGCCAAGGCCGATTACTGGAAGACCGGCCACAGCCACATGAAGCGCCGGGTCCACGAGCTGGGCGCCCTGGCGGGCTTCGAGAAGTCCGGCCACTACTTTCTGGCCGAGCCGGTGGGCCGCGGCTACGACTGCGCCATGCGCGTCGCGGTCGAGCTGTGCAAGCTGATGGACCGCCACCCAGGGCAGTCCATGTCCGACCTGCGCCGCGCCCTGCCCCGCACCTATTCCATGCCCACCATGTCCCCCCATTGCCCCGACACCAGCAAATACGACGTGCTTGAGCGGATCGTGGACAAGCTGGTCCAGCGCCACGCCGAGGGCGGCACGCTGGGCGGCCGCGCGATCGAGGAGGTCGTCACCGTCAACGGCGCCCGGGTGATTTTGGACAATGGCGGCTGGGGCCTCGTGCGCGCCTCGTCGAACACCCCCAATCTTGTGGTGGTCTGCGAAAGCCCCGAGTCCGAGGCCGAGCTGCGCGCGATCTTCGCCGACATCGACACCGTCATCCGCACCGAACCCGAGGTCGGCGACTACGATCAAAGCTTCTGAGCCCACCCCGGACGGGTGCCCTTTGGGCGGCCGGGAAATCTCTCCACCCAAGGGTGAAATTTTTCCCAGATCAGGTCTTGAAGGCCGCGCAAACTCCGCGTAATTACGCGCTCACCGTTGGGGTGTAGCCAAGTGGTAAGGCATCGGTTTTTGGTACCGTGTATCGTAGGTTCGAATCCTACCACCCCAGCCATATTTCCCTATTCAGATCCAAAATCGCCAAGATAATTGGGTCGACGGGTCCCTGTCGCCAATGTGCTGCCCAGGCCATCGGCCGCCGCAGAGACGGGCGAGGCTGCGCTGCTTGAGGAGGTAAGTGACGAACCCGTGAACCTGCGCTCCTATGCTGTTTGTGGACATCCCGCGAGTTCGTTTCTAGATATTCACCATGCGCCTTTGGGTTCGCCTTCTCACACTCTGCATCTCACTTGCCTTTCTGGGCGGGCTGATGCTGCATGACGTGGCGGGAGCGCGAATGTCCTTCAACATGGTCGCCGCAGAGACCTCGGACGAGGGTGGCGAGGTTTGCCCCGCTTGTGAGGTCGAGGACGCCGAAACCGTCATTTGCAAACTCGACTGCACCACGCCGATGCTTTTCCTCGGTGCCTTCGCAGCCGCGTTGCCCGAACGGTTGGTCGCTGACGTCCATCTCGCCACATCACCGCATTCCCTCCGAATGCGGCCCCCGGGTTTCGACCCCGCGCCTCCACGAACCACCATCCTGAGCTGACCGGCCGCATCCTGTGGATGTCGGCCCGGTCCTGCCATGCCCGGCCTGCACGCAGGCGGGCGGCAATCTGGCCCTTCCATCTCAGGATGTCTCTTCATGTCTTATCCGACTTCCGGTGCGCTATCGCGCCGCCACTTCGTGTTCAGCGGCCTGGCCGCTTTGGGCGCGACGTCCCTGCTTCCCCGACTGGCCTTGTCAGAGGCACTCTCTGCTGATCCGGCGGCCATGGCTTTCGATGGCCCTACGCTTCTTGCCGCGACAGCGTCAGGAATTCTCCGGCACGACGGCGCTGGCTGGGCCCTTATGTTCAGCGGCGCAACCAGTGCCCTTGCCACCCACCCGGACCGCCCCGGCGTGATCTTCGCCGGCGGGCCGGACGGTCGTCTGCACCGCAGCACGGATGCCGGGCAGAACTGGACGCAGACCGATGCCGGCTTGCCGGGCGCGGCGATCCTTGCACTGACCCTCGGCGCCCGATCGCCCCAGATCCTCTACGCCGCGGTTGAGGGAGACGGGCTGTGGCGCAGCGAGGACGACGGGGCGTCCTGGGAATTCGTCATGGACCGCCCCTATCTCTCCGGCACCGAACATGACGTGCTGTCCCTCGTCTCCGTCGCGCACGAAACCGGCATGGGCGGCATCTGGCTTTACGCCGGAACGGCCGCCGGGCTTACCCGCGTGCCCGATTGCTTCTGCCGCTGGCAGGACGTTGTTGCGGGCGATGCCATGGATGCGCTGATTGCCGGAAAGACCCCTGCAAAGGCGGCATCGCTGCCGGAGGAACCTCTGCAAACACTCGTCGCGGCGCCTGGCGCTCCGGGCCAGCTATACGCCGCGCTGCCCTCGGGCATCTGGCGCTCAACCGACGCGGGCGTGAACTGGGCCCGGGTCAGCAACGAGATCGCCACCGCACTCACCGTGGACCCAGACGATCCGCAGCACGTGGTCGCAGCCGTCGCGGCGAGACTTCGCACGTCGCGCGATGGCGGCGCCACCTGGACCCCCTTCCCCAATTCAAAGGAAAGCTGAAATGAACCGCAAGCATCTTACCCTCTCGGCCATTGCTCTGGCCGCGGCCTCCGCCATTGGCGTCGCCACCCTTTCAACGGCTCAGACCGACACTGCGCCCGGGGCCTCCGTTCCGGTCGATCGGCAGATGACCATCTGGCGTGATCCGTCCTGCGGCTGCTGCGATGCCTATGCCGACTACATGGAAGAGAACGGATACCACGTGACCCGCATCGACGACCGCGACTTCGACAAGCGCTCGATCAAGGTGGGTGTGCCCGAGCAGGGTCTTGGGTGCCATCTTGCTGAAGTGGATGGTTATTACGTGAGTGGCCTGGTCCCCGCAGAGATCGTGAACCGGCTGACGACCGAGCGGCCCGACATCACGGGGATCACATTGCCGGGAATGCCGACGAACGCCCCCGGAATGAGCGGCAAGAGTGGCACGCTCAAGACCTACGCCTTCGGCGAGGACGGCATCGCGGTCTATTCCAATGAGTGAGGGCATGAACGGTATGATGTCGATGATGAACGGACCGATGATGGGCGCCATGATGCTGGGCGTCGGGCTGGTCGCGCTTCTACTATTGGCCCTGCTGATCCTGGGCGTGCTGGCCCTGGTCAAGTTTCTTCGGGGGCCGGCATGAAACGCGCGATGATGATTGGCTCCGCGGTCCTGGTGCTCGGGGCGGCGGCGCTTGCCACCCTTGCACAGACGGGCAGAGACGACGCCGAGCCGGCCCTTGCCGGCCTGACCATCCTCGGCGATCCCGTCACCGCCGCCATGGTCGAGACAGGGGCCGAGGTCTACGCCGAAAGTTGCGCGTCCTGCCACGGCGCCAAGCTTGAGGGGCAGCCCGACTGGCGCCGGCGCAACGAGGATGGGCGCATGCCCGCCCCCCCTCACGATGACAACGGCCACACCTGGCACCACGCAGACCGGGACCTTTTCACCATAACGAAGCGCGGCGTCGGGGCGGTGGTGCCGGGCTATGAGAGCGACATGCCCGGCTTCGAGGGCAGTTTGAGTGACGAAGAGATCGCCGCGGTGCTGGCCTATATCAAAAGCAATTGGTCCGAGCGCGAGCGCGGCTTCCAGGCCAAGGTGACCGCCGGCACGGAGGGCGAGAAATGAGCGCCGCGCAAGTTGCCCCCGGGTCGCGCAGGCCAGGGCGGGCCCGGGCTCTGCTGCCGGCTGTGCTCTTCTCTGGCTCGGTGGGTGCATTCAACTGGGGGCTCAGCAGCCTCAACGATGATGCCCCAGCAAACGGAGCTAACCACGCGGGACAAGGTGCCGATTCACGGCATCAGCAACATGATCCAAACGGCCGCCGCCCCGCAGGCAACGACGACAATTGCGGGGCCCAGAACGGCTGATTCCAGAACCTACCCAGCCCTTTGCCGGGCGGGACCATCCGAAAGACAGACAGATGCACGAACCCTCCTCATCTTCGTTTCATAAGTGGCTGCGCCTCTTCCTATGGGGCAGCGCCGCGATACTGGCCATCGTATCAATCGGGGCGCTTGCCTTGCGCGATCCCGATGTTCCGCAAGTCGTTTATACCGGCGAGGCAGATATTCGCTCCGACTCGATCTCGTAGATCACAGCGGCCGCTCGGTGACCGAGGCTGATTTCGCCGGCCGCTGGCAACTGGTGTTCTTCGGCTTCACCCATTGCCCCGACGTCTGTCCAACGACCTTGGCTTACATGGCCCGCGTGCTCGACCTGCTGGGCGCGGGTGCCGACCAAGTCGCGCCGCTCTTCATCACCGTCGATCCCGAACGGGACACGCCGGAGGTTATGGCGGCCTTTGTCTCCAGCTTTCACCCCCGGCTCGTGGGGCTGACAGGAAGCCCGCAACAAGCAGCGGAGGCTGCGCGGAACTTCAAGGTCTACCATGAGCACATGGCGGATGCTCATGCCCCGGACGGATACACCATGGCCCATGCCGGGCACATCTACCTGATGCGTCCCGATGGAAGCTTCGAGGCCGTGTTCCTCGAAGGGGATCAGCCGCCTGCGGATCTCGCCGGAGAGGTCCGGATGCGTCTGGACCGAGAGGGGCGCATCTGATGCGAAACGTCATTCTCATTTCCATCACGGTCGCAATGCTCGGCGTGCCCGCCGCGGCTGATCACCCTGGGGAGCGGCTGAACGAGGTTACGGCAGATCGAGAGCCGGGCTTCGAGGCGATCTCCCGCCCCGGCCCCGAACTCGATCTCATCACTGCGGATCGGCAGACCGTCGGTCTGGAGGATTTCGCCGGGCGCATCCTGGTGGTCAATCTTCGCCCCTCCTCCTGCACCCTGACCTGTGACGCCCAGCACCGGGCGCTGGCGCAAACCGTCACCTCGCTCAACGCCAGCCCGATGCGCGGGATGGTCAGCTTCGTCACCGTGACCGAAGGTGCGGCGGACATGGACACGCTGGACGCCGGGAACTGGTCGATTTTGCGTGCGCAGGGGAGGCTCGAGGATCTCGAGGCCCGGCTTCCGCTCTATACCATCTGGACCGAGGGCAGCGTCGGCGAGATCGCCTTCGCCATCGTGCACTGCACCGGGGGCGATCTGATGATCACCTTCAGCACCCTTTTCCTGGCATTGTTCGTGTTCGGGCGACCGAATTGGCCACAGGAACGGGCGACCCCGGTGTTTCTGGCCGCCGTGGTGATGGGAGTTGGCTACACCATCTTCAGCGAATGGCTGAACATCACCGTTCGGGAAGCCTGGGCCTATCGCGAACTGATGCCGGTGGTTCCGGTCATCGACACGGGTCTGACGCCGTTCCTGCAATGGCTGGTCGTGCCCACGGCGGCCTATCTCGGCGCCACGTCCCGGCGCGTGTCGTGGAGATGAGGGGGGCCGGTTATCCAGACACGCGGCCTCCTCTTCGTGCCCCTGGCGGGCACGGTCGCGTTCCTGCTGCGGGCGTTACAAGCTGAACATCCTCGGTGGGGCGTATGCACTTCTACGCTGCGCTGCTTCGAACAAGGCAGGCATTCGAGCGATAGTGCAGCCTACGCCTTGCTCTACGGGATCAATCCTCAGGGCAGACGCGAAAACCACGGATTCCAGGGTTCAGTTTCTGTAGCGCCTATTCGGATAGCTATCGGGCGTGTGCGACGAGGTTCTTCTCCGACGCGAAGATGCTGAGCCCCAGCCATTGCTGCATCGACCTGGCAATCTGACGTGAGCCGTCGAAATCAATTTGTTCCTGCGCCTGCTCAACCGTGGCGAGCCCCATCCAGATCGTCGTCATCGTCCGGAGATCGGTTGTGACATAGAGATCTATGTCGAAGCCGGGGTCCGTGGCGCAGAGATCGACACTACCAGCGGGCTCGACCACGAGCCAGAAATTGCACCTCGTGGAGGGCAGTTCAGGGTAGTGGAATTTGACGACCACGCGCCTTTTGGGGAGCGGCGTGGGGTCGAGGTTGCGGCGCATGTCCCACATCAACAAAGAGGCGTCGAGGTTGCGCAATGACAGGTTCGACTCGACCCATCTCTGGCCCCAAACGCCCAGCGATTTGACCACCGGGAGCAGATCCTCGCCCGCAGGTGTGAGGTGATATTCGTTGATCCCAGGCTCGCCGGGAACTGGAACGCGGACGACGACCCCGGCGGCCTCGAGTTCCTTCAATCGCTGTGACAGCAGGGTCGGCGACATCCTCGGCACGCCGCGTTTGAGGTCGTTGAACCTGGTCGAACCCGCCACCAGCTCGCGCACGAGCACCATCGTCCAGCGTTTGCAGAGAACTTCCGCGGCCATCGCGACTGGGCAAAACTGGTAATAGCTGCCTTGGGTCATCACTCGCGCTCCCGGAGGGCATGCCGACCATACGGCTAACTGATCGTAGCACGGATCACCCCCGATGCTGAGGAAATAGCGCGAGTCTGGTGCCGAGCCGGTCCAGATCCTGCACTCGTCACAACCTTCCCACCGCGCGATGATCCTGGCGTCTCGAGGCAAAGAACCGCCTGACCGGGGGCGCCCCTGATCGAGATGCCGCCAGTCGCAGCCCAATCAGGGCGCCTGGGCCCCGACGGCCGTGCGCCGCATCGCATCAAAACAATGGAGATTAAGATGATACGTTCATTAAAAGGATTGCAGGTACTCACCTGCCTTATGATCTCAGCCATTCTGATGGCCTGGATCGCCACCCCCGGCCTTACGGCCGAAGAGCGTCACACGCTGACCCCGGCCGAGGAAATCACGTATCAGCCGGGTCCGCCCACCCTTCCCGAAGGCGCCCAGATTGCCGTCCTGCTGGGCCACCCCGCCGAGGAGGGTCCCTTCGTCATTCGGCTCAAGTTTCCTGCCGGCTTCGAGGTGCGTCCGCACCGCCATTCCAAGGAAGAGCACCTGACGGTGCTTTCGGGCAAGTTTGCCATGTCGACGGGCGAAACCTTCGACAAAACGGGTAGCGCGCCGCTGAGCCCAGGCAGCTTCGTGCGCATTCCCGCCGGCACGGCGCACTTCGCCTGGACCGAGGAAGCCACGGTCGTTCAGCTTAACGGCATGGGGCCTTTTGACATCAACTATGTGGACGAGGCGGACGATCCGAGGATCAACTGATCTCCTGATACAGGCCGATTTCGTAAAGCGATGACATCCTCGGGGGGCCAGTTACGCGGCCCCCCGAGGCATGTGCGCGACCGGCGCAATCCACCTGGCCGGAACTGTCACCCCCTAGGCTTCCCCTATGGCCCTGCCCGCAAGCCGCAAGCTTCCCCTCCACAGGTCTCTATGCCGCCGTGCATCCGGTCCCGCGGCAGGAGTCCAGTTCCTGCACTCGTCCGGGCCTTCGATACGACGCAAACTGGTCCATGTCGGGTGTTGGAGCCCGATGCCGCATCGGTTTCACAGTTGAAGGTATCCGACGGGCGGCCATCACATGCACCTACCGGAGATACGGACATGACCTATTCCCTGAAGGATTTGAACGGTAGCCCGACATCTGTGAGCGACGAGGATCTATCCGCGCTCCGCGCTGAAATGCGAGGATCGGTGTTGCTGCCGGACGACGAAGGCTATGAGGCGGCGCGGACGGTCTGGAACGGCATGATCGACCGCCATCCCGGCCTCGTCGTGCAGCCGCTCGGAACAAGCGACGTCAAGGCGGCGGTGGAATTTGCCGCCCGTCACGCCCTGCTCATTTCGATCCAGGGCGGCGGCCACCAGATCGGCGGGCTCGCGGTGGCCGATGGCGCGCTCCTGCTGGACATGTCGCGGATGCGCCACGCCCACGTGGACCCGGACGCCCGCACGGTACGCGTCGGTGCGGGCTGCCTGCTGGGAGACGTGGACCGCGAATGCCAGCGGCACGGGCTTGCATTCCCCACCGGCATCAACAGCACCACCGGCATCGCCGGGCTGACGCTGGGCGGCGGCTTCGGCTGGATCACCCGCAAGCACGGAATGACCGTGGACAACCTGCTTTCCGCCGAAATCGTGACCGCCGATGGCTCGATCCTGACGATCAGCCCCGACAGCCACCCGGATCTGTTCTGGGCCTGCACCGGCGGTGGCGGAAATTTCGGTGTCGTCACATCCTTCAAATTCCGCCTGCATCCGGTCGGGCCGGAGATCTTGTCAGGGCTACTCGTGCATCCGCTCGACGCGGGTCCCGAGCTGCTCCGGAAATTCCGCGAGATCAGCACCAGCGCGCCTGATGAGCTTACGGTGTGGACGGTGATGCGCAAGGCGCCGCCATTGCCCTTCATCCCCGAGGATTGGCACGGGCGTGAGGTGCTGATCTTTGCGGTATGTTACTGCGGTGACATGGCCGAGGGCGAAGAGGCCGTGGCCGAGCTGCGTGCGCTCGGGCGCCCAATCGCCGACGTGATCGGCCCGCATTCCTACATTGGCTGGCAGGCCGCCTTTGATCCGCTGCTGACGCCCGGCATGCGCAATTACTGGAAGAGCCAGGACTTCCTCGATCTGACCGAGGAGACCATCGGCCACCTTCTCGACGCGGCACGCGACCTGCCCGATGACCAGAGCGAGATCGTCCTGCCGCATCTGGGCGGCGCGATGGCGCGGGTCGCCCCTGATGCCACCGCCTTCCCCCAGCGGGCGTCTCACTTCACGATGAACCTGCATACACGGTGGGAAGATCCCGGCAAGGATGAGGCCTGTATCGCCTGGGCGCGCGCGCTGTCCGACAAGGTCGCGGCGCAATCGGCGGGCAGCGTCTATGTCAACTTCATGCCCGAAGACGATGCCGGGCGGATCGACAGCGCTTATGGTGCAAACATGGATCGGCTGCGGGCGGTGAAAGCCCGATACGACCCGGGAAACCTATTCCGCGTAAACCATAACATCCGCCCCGAGGCCGATGCCCGCGCCGCGGAATAGCGCGGTCCTTTCCGAAGGACCGGAGAGGCCCCCGTTCCGGGGGGGACCGCAAGAAAGGCTGTTCGCCCCGAGTTGAGCGGGGGCCGCGCCACGGATTATCGCCGCGCCAGCAGCCACACGAAGAAAAGCCCGCCCAGCAGGCCGGTCACGACGCCGATCGGCATGTCCTGGGGTGCCAGGACTGTTCTTGCGAAGAGGTCGCACCAGACCAGGAACACCGCGCCCAGCAGGGCCGACAGGGGCAGCACGCGGGCCTGGCTGCCGCCAACCAGCATGCGGGCGACATGGGGGATCATCAGCCCCACGAAACCGATCACCCCCGAAAAGGCGACCATCACCCCGGTCAGCAACGCACCCACGACGAACACTTCCAGCCTGAAGCGCGCGACGGGGATGCCCAGCGTCGCCGCCGTCTCGTCACCGATCGTCATCGCATCGAGGTCCTGCGCCCGAAACCAGAGCCAGGGGCCGCAGAATGCCAGCACGAGCGCCGGGAAGGCCAGTTGCGACCATTGTGCAAGGCCAAGCCCCCCCAGCATCCAGAAGACCACCGTATGGGCGGCCCGCGGATCGCCGAGGAAAAGCATGACATTAGCGCCGGCCATCACGATGAACGAGACGGCAACACCGGCCAGGACCAGACGCTCGGCCGAGGCGGCGTCGGCCAGCCGTGCCACCCCCAGCACCAGCGCCATCGCGCCAAGCGCTCCGGCAAAGGCGAAAAGCGGCACCGTCGCGAGCCCGAGGATCAGCCCCGTGTGCATCAGCGCCGTGATCGCCCCGAATGCCCCGCCCGAGGAAATGCCCAGCAGGTGCGGGTCGGCCAATGCGTTGCGCGTCACCGCCTGCAACCCTGCCCCCACCAGCGCAAGCCCGGCCCCCACCAGACCGGCGAGGATCGCGCGCGGCACCCGCAGGTCCCAGACGATAGCCTCGTGCCCGGCAGGCCAGGTAACCTCGACCAGGCCCGGCACCAGCCGGTTCGCGATGACGCCCCAGACCGTCCCGGGTGCCACGGGCACCGCACCCACGCTGACGGCCAGGGTGAAAGACAGACCCAGGATCAGCGCCGCCAGACCCAGCGCGACCGGGAAAAGCCGGGCGCGCCGGTCGGGGACCGGTGCCGTAATCGCCATGCAGGATCCGCTCATTCACCTGCCCTTGCGAAGGCTTCGGCCAGGATGCCGACCGCCTCGATATTGCGCGGGCCGGGCGTGGCGGCGACATAGTCGAGGGTGACGAAATTGTCTTCGCGGACGGCGGTGACGGTGGCGAAGGCGGGGTTGGAGACCATGAAGTCGCGCTTCTGCTCCGCCGTTACCTCGCCGTAGTCGACGATCAGGATCACCTCGGGGTCGCGCGCAATGACCTCTTCCCAGCCGATGGTGGCCCAGCTCTTGGCGAAATCCTCCAGAATATTGACGCCGCCCGCCGCCTCGATAAGCGCGGTCGGCATGGCGTAGCGCCCGGCGGTGAAGGGGGCGTCCTCGCCACTGTCGTAGACGAAGACGCGGGGGCGCGTGGCGCCGGTGGCGGGCTGCGCGGCGAGGTCCTTGCGCCAGCTTTCGATCAGGGCCTCTGCCCGGTCCGGGACGCCGAAGATCTTGCCGAGGTTACGGGCGTCGTTGAACAGGTCCTCGAAGCTTGCCTTGGGCTTTTCCATCACGTGGATGCAGCTTTCGGACAGCTCGTAGACCGGGATGCCGAAGGGGGCGAGCGTGTCGGGGGTGACCTCGCCTCCGACGTTCATGCCGTAGTTCCAGCCGGCGAAGTAGAAATCGGCATCGGCGCCCAGCAGAACCTCACGCCCCGGGTAGCGCGGCGACAGCTCGGGCAGTTGCTGGATGTCGGCGCGCAGCCTTTCGTCCAGCGTCTTCCAACCCGAGATGCCGGTATAGCCCGCCATGCGGTCGCGCAGGCCAAGCGCCAGCATCAACTCGGTCAGGTTGACGTCATTCGACACCGCGCGCCGGGGCGGCTCGGCGAACGTGACCTGCCGGTCACAGCTTTGGACGGTGACGGGAAACGCCTGGGCCGTCGTCGGAAGGGCGAGAATGGCAAGCGAAAGGATGCGTCGGATCATGGGTCAGGTCCTGTCGGAAGGGGCAAGGGAATAGGTAAAGCGGGTGCGACCCGAGGGTTCGAGACGCTCGCGGCTGGCGGTCACGGCGAAGGCGCGGGCGACGGTGGAAGCGTCCAGCGCGGCCTCGGGGGGGCCGCAGGCGATCATCTCGCCCCGCGACAGGACCACCACCTCATCGCAAAGATCGAAGGCCAGGTTCAGATCGTGAAGGCTGGTGACGACGGTGACATCGAGGCCGCGCAACATCTCAAGCACCTCGAGCTGGTGGCGGATGTCGAGGTGGTTGGTCGGCTCGTCGAGGATCAGGACCTGCGGCTCCTGCACGAGGGCGCGGGCCACCATCACGCGCTGTTTCTCCCCGCCCGAGAGGGTGCCGAAGCGGCGCTGGCCAAGGCCCCCCAGGTCCAGCCGGCGCAGCGCGGCCTCGACAATGGCGCCGTCCCGCGCCCCCGCCGAGGCTAGGCCGTTGCGGTGCGGGACACGGCCCAGCCGCGCAATCTCGCGCACGGTCAGGGCGAAATCCGTCGGCTGGTCCTGAAGCACGGCGGCAACCCGGCGCGCCGCCGCCCTGGAGGTCATGCCCCAGAGGTCGTCGCCCCCGATGCGGACCATGCCGCTGAGGGGCCGGTGATAACGGTAAAGCAGTCGCAGCAGCGTTGACTTGCCCGCCCCGTTGGCGCCCACCACACCCAAGGTCCTGCCGGCGGGCAGTGCAAAGCTTACCCCGTTCAGGATCGCCGGGCCGCGTGGCGGTCCCCAGGCCAGATCCGTGGCGCTGATCGCGGCGGCGGTCATGGCCGGGTGCCCGGGCAAAGAGTTTTGCACGCCGTCGAGGCCCCCCGCGACACGGCGGTGCTAGGTCCCCACGGGCAACCGCGTTTGCGGGTAATGTTCAAAGATAGGTTGGTCCGGCCCATGCAGCCCTCCGCGCATTCGCGGGGCGCGAAGGTTCAGGGATCGGCAATCTGGGTTCGGCATCGACCGACAAGCCATCATGGCCTCCTGTCCGGGACACCCCGCCCGGGTTGAGTGACATCGACGATGGCAGGTCTCCTGACTCACGGGTCGAAGCCTTTCCGAACCTTCCCGGGTCACGGGGGACCCAGTGGCGTTCTCGGAAACACTCGCCGCTCACAGTTGCGGGGGCAGTCACGGATTCGGCGCCTGTTGGCTACACCTCACCGTATTCCCTTTTCATCCCGCGTCGCCCTCAGGGGCCAACGGGAAACCATCGTGGCCATGGGATGCCACAGCCGACCCGCGCGGGCAAGCTTCATGCAAGAGGATCGCAAGACGGCGCCTGTCTATGGCCGTTTCGCGCCAACCTGGCGGTCGTCGGTCATTGGGGATGGCAGGCAAGGGGCAGGTTGAAGGTGAAGCTGGTGATCCCCTCGTCGCAGGTCACGTCGATCCCGCCATTGTGGGCGGTCGCGATGGACGATGCGATGTGAAGACCAAGGCCAAGGCCCTCGCCCGTCGCGTTCGCGCCCCGGTGGAAGGGCTTGAACAGGCTCTTTCTGACATCATCGGAAATGGCATTGCCCCGGTTCGCGACCGTGATCCCGAATGCGTCGTCGCGGACCGCGCCGCGCACACTGACCGGGAAACCCTGCTCGGAATGGCGGATGGCGTTGGACAGCAGGTTCGATATCGCTTGGGCGACGCGCGGCGCATCGCAGCTGATCGGGCGCTCAAGCACCAGGTCCAGGTTGATTTCATGGCCGGGTTCTGCGGCACGCAACTCTTCCACGACCTGTTGGATCGCTTCGGCAAGCGGCGCGTCCGAGCGGACGGACACCCGGATGCCCCCGCCAAGGCGGGACTTGGCGTGCAGCATGATGTTCTCGATCAGGTCGGCGGCACGAAACAGCGAGGATCGCATCAGGGGCACGATCTTGCGGCCCTTTTCGGACAGGCCTTCCTTCTCAAGTTGGCGCAAGCCCGCGTCGATTGCGGCCACGGGGTTGCGAAGGTCGTGCCCCAGCACCGCCACCAGCTCTTCCTGGATGCGCGCCATCTCGCGCTGATGCTCGATCTGCCGCTCCTGGGCTTGCAGGCGCTCCTGCGTCTCAAGGCCTTGGCCGATGATGTCGGCGAACATCTCCAGCATCGCGACGGCGCGCGGATGGGCGAGGTCGCGGGGCACGCTGTCGATCGCGCAGAGGGTGCCGAAGAAAGTGCCGTCGCTTCGGAAGATCGGGATCGAGGCGTAGCTTACGATGCCGAACTTGGTCGCGATCGGATGGTTGCGATAGGTCTCGTCGGTGGCGACATCGCTGAACAGAACTTTCTGGGACGTCTCCCGCACCGATTGGCAAAAGGTCGACTCGATCTCGATCTCGTCTCCCGCGGCGAGGGAGAAATTGACCTCGTCGACGGTTCGGCAGGCGACCCATCGTTCGGCGGTCACCCGTGCCACGGCGGCAAAGCGCACCTCCGTGGCAAGCATCACCGTTTCCAGGATCGTGCCGACAAGTTCGCTTCCAGCCAACGTCTCGATATCGGACTGGAAATCATGCGTTCCCTCAAGAAAGGCCGCATGATCCTGGATTTTCGCCCGTCGCTTTGTTTCTTCGCCCACGATTTGCCTCCATGGCCGCCTCCCTCAATATCACCTGTCGGTTGACTGGCAATGGTTTCCGGTCCCGCGAGTCGATCACTTTCCCGGCCCGGAACGGCCCATACGAGCGCGGTGCGCCGCTTTTCGCGCGCAATCGGCGTGGTGGAGAGGACCAAGCGCAACCGCGCGGCGCCCGTAGTGCCCCACCTGCCGCCGCCCCAGAGCGTCCGGGCGTCAGGCGGCGTGGAACACGAACGACCGCATCGAGACCGACCCGAGGTCGATGGCGTCGGTCATGAAGGTCAGATCATCCTTTGCGCCAGAGGCCCCCGCGATGGTGAGCGCGGGCAAATAGTGATCGACCGTCGGGTGAGCGGTTGTCAGGAGGGTGCCCAGTTTCTCGCGATTTGAAAGCGAGGCGAAGTCGCGGTCCGTGAGGCGATCGGCGAAAAGCGCGTCGAACTCCAAGGCAAAATCCAGCGGGGCGGCCCTGGGGCGCATGGCCCGGAGGTTGTGCACCACATTGCCCGATCCAAGGACAAGCACCCCGCGATCACGCAGTCCGGAGAGGGCCCGGCCGACCGAAAGCTGGTAGTCGAGGTCCCGCCCCATGTCGATCGAGACCTGGAAGACGGGCACATCGGCCTCGGGATAAAGGAACTTCAAGACGGCCCAGGCGCCGTGGTCCAGGCCCCAGGTGTCGTCTTCCTGCGCATGGTGACTGGCCAGGAGCGTCGTCACCTCCCGGGCCAGGTCAGGGGCGCCGGGGGCCGGGTACCGCTCTTGGTAGAGCGGCTCGGGGAAGCCGTAGAAATCGTGGATCGTTCGCGGCACGGCCGAGACATCGACAAGCGTGGTCTCGCGGGTCATCCAATGCGCCGACACCACAAGAATGGCCCGGGGTCGCGGCAGGCTATGGCCCAGCTCGGCCCAGGCGCGGCTATAGGCCGTGTCCTCGATGGCGTTCATCGGGCTGCCATGCCCAAGAAAGACCAGCGGCATCCGCTCGGTGCGGGCGAGGCTGTCCTTCAGGTTCTCGAGCTGGCGGGCGACAGACATTGACAGGTCCTTTGCTTGGCAGGGCGATAAGGCCTCTGCGGGTCAGCCCGGCCCAAGCGCACTGGGGCCGGGCAATTGATAATCAGGCAAACTGCCCGAAGCGACGGTCGAGCGCCGGCACGCGGATAGCGAAGGATCCGCGCCCCAGGACGACGACGACAGCTTGCACCACGGTCCAGAACAGCGGGTATTCCCAGCCGCCGCCTTCACTGGAAAAGGTCCAGCCGAAGCCCGAGTGCGCCCAGACCGCACCCAGAAGTACGGGGATCAGCGCAAGCGACACGATGCGGGTGCCGATGCCGAGGATCAGGGCGATGCCGCCCACTATTTCGGCGAAGATGGTCAGGTAGGCGAAGATGCCGGGCAGGCCCAGGCTTTCGAAGAATGCCACGGTGCCTGCGATGGTGAAAACGCTCACCTTCAGCCAGCCGTGGGCAAGGAACAGCACGCCGGTCGTGATGCGCAGAACGGCGGCGGCGAAGTCGGCTTGTGTCTGAGTTGTCATGTCGAATGCTCCGGTCAGCTAGTTCATGAAATGCGCCAGCGCGGGGCGCTGCGATTGACTGGATGCAAAGTAGGCCTTTCCTATATTCCACGAAATAGCGATGCTATGGAATGACTATCATTGATTTGTTCCTAATGGGGGCCTCATGGACATCGTGGATCAGCTCAAGGCTTTCGTGGCGACCGCTCGGACCGGATCCTTTACCGCCGGGGCCGAACAACTGGGTGTCTCCAACCGCCTGACCTCCAAATACGTGGCGGAACTGGAAGGGCGGCTGGGCACGCGCCTGCTTCAGCGGACCACCCGCAAGGTCGGGCTGACACCGGCCGGCGAGGATCTTCTTGCCCGGGCGCCGGCGGTTCTGGACGAGCTGGACGATCTACTGGGCACCGTGACCGAAGGGTCGCGCGGCCTTGGGGGCATCATCCGGATTTCGGCGCCCGTCACCTTCGGAGAGGTCTACGTGGCCGGCATGCTTGCCCGGTTCGCCCGGGAACATCCGGACCTGACCCTCGACCTGCGGCTCGACGACCGCTTCGTCGATCTGGCCTCGGACGGCATCGACCTGGCGTTCCGGATGGGAGAGTCGCAGACCCTGTCCCTGAAGACACGCAAGCTGGGCGTTTTCCACAGCTGCCTGGTTGCCCATCCCGACTACTTGAAGGCACACGGCATCCCCCGGGCGCCCGACGACCTCTCCGGGCATGCCTGCATCGTCGACACCAACCGTCGCCAGCCCTACCGCTGGGCGTTCCACAAAGACGGCGCCGAGGTCATCGTCCAGGTCCGGGGGCGGTTCCACGTCAATTCCGCCCGTGCCGCGATAGAGCTGGCCGCGGCGGGCATGGGCATTGCCTATGCGCCTCGTTTCGCGATGGCGGGCATGCTCGGGACGGGGCGGCTTGTTCCGCTGCTGGAGGATCTTGATGCCGACGGTGGCCCGATCAACGCGGTTTACCTCGAAGGGCGCGCCCTGCCCCGCAAGGTCCGCGCGCTGATCGAGTTCGCGGCCCAGGACGTCCGGACCGCCCATATCCTCTGACCGCCCCTCCCCCACGCGGGGAATTGCACGGGGGCCACGGCGATCCGCCCGCGCTATCTTGCAGGCATTCCCTTGGGTCGGGCCAGACGCTTCTGGGCGGCGATCCGGAACGGGGCGTTCGGGCCGCCGAAACCCTTGTAGCCAGGGGCGCGCTGCACGATTTCGAAGAACATGCCGCCCGCGAAGGCGCGCGAGTAGAGCTGGAAGAACTCCGCCCCGTTTTCCTGGTCGTAAAGCAGGTTCGCGGCGCGCAACCGCTCCAGCAGGTCGGGGGAAATCTCGAACCGGGTGGCAAGGTCGTCGTAGTAATTGTCCGGGATCGGCAGGGCCGCGAAGCCAAGCCGGTCCAGTGCTGCGGCGCTGGCAAAGATGTCCCGGCTCGCCAGCGCGATGTGCTGGACGGAGGCGCCGAACGTGTCCGCCAGAAACCGCCCCGCGAGCGTGCGATGGGTCTCGGCCCCGTTCAGGGTGACCCGCAACGCGCCATCGGGGCTTGCCACAACCTGGCTGCGCACCAGACCGTCCGGGTCGATGACGTCGACCATCGGTGATTTCTTCATGTCGAACAGCGCGGTGTAGAACAGCGTCCAGCTCAGCATGTCCTCGTAGGACATGGTCTGCGCCAGGTGGTCGATGCCGACAATGCCGGCGCCGCCTTCCTCTGCGTCCCCGCCCTGCGCCTCCCCGTCCACGGGCAGGAACTCCGTCTCCCACACCCGGTCGAGGCCGCTTTCGCCGTCGATGAAATGCAGAACCGATCCGCCCAGCCCCCGGATCGCAGGGATGTCGAGCTCCCCCGGTGCCACGGGCTGATGGAAGGGAACCGACCCCAGTGCAGTCGCCCGCGCCACGGTGTCCCGGGCTGAGGCGACCGACAGCCCGATGTCGCAGATGCAGGTGCCCCGCGCGTTCCACGCATGACCCGCGTGGCCGCCCGGATCGGCGTTCACCACGATGCGCACGTCGTTCTGCTGCCACAGGTCGATCTGCCGGTTGCGGTGCCGGCCCGCCTTGCGGAATCCCAGCGTGGCAAGGAAATCCGTCAACGTCGCGGCCTCCTGCCCCTGGGTGGCAAACTCGACGAAGGCGACGCCCTCGGCCCGCTGTCGCGCGGGAAGGCGCGGCAGGTCGGCCCGCACCTCGGGCTCGGCCCGGCGCACATCGTCCATCAGCGCCACCAGCGCGCGGTAGCCATCCTCGGCCACGTCGCGGGGATTGGTGCCGCGGAACTGGTCGTTGAAGATCTCGAGGCTGAGGGGCCCGGAATACCCGGTGGCCATCACCGCGTTGAGAAAGCCGCGCACGTCAAGATCGCCCTCGCCGGGCATGTTGCGAAAGTGGCGCGACCAGTACAGCAGGTCCATATCGATCGCCGGTGCGTCGGCCAGCTGGACGAAGAAGATGCGATCGCCGGGGATCGCGCGGATGGACTCGCTGTCGATGCCGCGCCCGAGGCTGTGGAAACTGTCCAGGATCAGCCCGATGTTCGGATGATCGGCACGCCGCACGATTTCCCAGGCATCACGGTGATCGTTGACATGCCGCCCCCAAGCCAGCGCCTCGTAGCCGACCTTTATGCCCATGGGCGCCGCGATCTCCCCCAGGGCAGCCAGGTCGTCGGCGGCGCGGTCGATACCGCCCAGGCTGGCGGGGTGCACCGACGAGCAGACGAGGATGCGGTCGACGCCCAGTTCCTGCATCACGTCGAACTTGCGCCGCGCCCGTTCGAACGCCTTGCCGCGCAGAGGCTCGGGCAGGCACTCGAAATCGCGGAACGGCTGGAACAGGGTAATCTCCAGCCCGTGGTCGCGGATCATCTGGCCCACCTCGCGCGGCCCGCCGTCATGGGCGATGAAATCCTGCTCGAAGATCTCGATCCCGTCGTAGCCTGCGGCCGCGATCGCCTCCAGCTTTTCGGGAAGCGAGCCTGAGATCGACACGGTGGCGATGGAGGTCTTCATGTGCCTCTCCTCAGTATCCAAGGACGCGGGGCAGCCAGATCACCGTCTCGGGCACGAAGGTGAGGATCAGCAGCACCAGCACCTCGACCAGGAAGAACGGCACGATCGAGCGGATGAGCCGCGCCATGCCGACCTGCGCCACCCCCTCGGCCACGAAAAGACACAGGCCAAGCGGCGGGGTGATCAGCCCGATCATCAGGTTGAAGATCACGAGGATGCCGAAATGCACCGGGTCCACCCCCATCGAGACGGCGATCGGGTGCATGATCGGGACCAGCACCAGCATGGCCGCGATCCCCTCAAGAAACAGCCCCACCAGCAGGAACAGCAGGATCACCGCGATCAGGAAGGTGTTCTTACTGTTCACGTTGCCCAGCACCCAGTCAGTCAGCATGTTGGGCACGCGGTTGTAGGTCAGCAGCCAGTTGGCGGCCGAAACGGCGGCAATGATGATCAGGATCATCGCGCTGTCGCGCATGGCGGCCGTGAAGATCCCCGGCAGCGCCCGCAGTGGAATGTTGCGGTAGACCAGCACGCCCAGCACCAGGGCATAGGCCACGGCAAAGCTTGCCGCCTCGGTGGGCGTCACCACGCCCAGCAGGATCGAGCCCACCACGAAGACCGGCATCAGTAGCGGCAGGATACCGGCCAGCAGCGCCCGGCCGGCGCCCTCCTGCGGGACAGCGGCGGCGGCGGCCTCGGGGTCCACCTTGACCGTCATCATGACATAGCCCGACAGGAAGATGGCCAGCAAAAGCCCCGGCACCACCCCCGCCATGAACAGCGCCGGCACCGACACGCCCGAAACGATCAGCGCGTAGATGATGACCGGGATCGACGGCGGGATGATCGGCCCGATGACGGATGAGGCGGCGGTCAGCGCGGCGGCAAAGCTGCGGTCGTAGCCGTGTTTCTCCATCTCGGGGATGAAGACCCGGCCGATGGCCGAGGTATCGGCGACGGCCGAGCCCGACAGCCCCGCGAAGATCACCGAGGCCCAGATGTTGACCAGAGCCAGCCCGGCCCGCAGGCGCCCCACAAGGACGCTGGCGAACGCGATGATCCGGCTGGTGATGCCGCTTTCGTTCATCACCTCGCCGGCCAGCACGAAAAGCGGAATGGCCAGCAGCGGGAAGGAGTTCAGCCCCTTGAACATCTCGGTCGGCACGATGCGCAGGCTGTATGGCGCCTCGCCCAGGCCCATGAACACCAGAAGGGCGGCGATGATGGCGATCGCAATGGGAACCCCGGCCACAAGCCCGGCGATGAGAACGGCATAGACCATGGGTTACCCTTCCGCGGGCGTCGTCAGACGCTCGGCCAGTTTGAGTGCGGCGGAAAGCGCCAGCAGCGCCCCGCCGAAGGCGATGGCGTATTGGTAGGGTCCGACCTTGCCCAGCCAGGCAAGCGCCTCGATCCCGGTGGACCCGGCCAGCGCGTCGGCGGTGGATTTCAGCCCCGATGCGGTCACCCCGCCCCTGCGGACGGCAAAGACGTGCCCCGCATAGGCCAGCAGCCCGCCCGCCGCGATGCTCACCACATCCGACAGGATCAGCAGCCCCCGCCGCACCCGGTCGTTCAGCAGGTCCAGCACGAGCGTGAAGCGGATGTGGCTGTCACTCAGATAGCCCAGGGCCAGACCAAACATCACGCCATAGATCGTCAGGTAGATCGGCAGCTCCTCGCCCCAGGGGACCGAGCGGCCCATCGTGTAGCGGCGCAGCGAGTTGAAGAAGATGACGACGAAGACCAGCGCCATCGACAGGCCGGCACCGAAGCCAAAGACGCGCCGCGCGAACCCGTTCACCCTGACCATGAAGCTCCCCCCTTTCGAAAAGTCCGGGCCGACGGAAACCGCCGGCCCGACAGATGCGCCGTGGCGCGATTCAGTTGGACGCCTCGGCGACCGCTTGCTGCAGACGGTCGATCCACTGGGCATCATCGCCCAGCTCGCCGCGCAGGTAGTCGACGACCGCAGGCTGCGCCGCTTCGGCGAAGGCCGCCAGCTCTTCGGCGGTGGGGCTGTAGACGGCCATGCCTTCCTGCTGCACCTTGGTCACGCCTTCGGCGGTGTTCCACTGCTGGATCGCGCGGCCCATGTTGCCCGCCACGGTGGCGGCCTTGCGGATCACCTCCTGCTGCGCAGGCTCAAGCCCCTGGTAGAAATCCTCCGAGATCAGAAGGAAATCGGCGGCGTAGACGTGGCCGTCCAGGGTCATGTGCTTTTGCAGCTTGTGCAGCCCGTTGTTGTAGATCACGCCCACCGGGTTTTCCTGACCGTCGACCACGCCGGTCGACAGCGCGTTGGGCAGTTCGGTCCATGCGATCGGGGTCGGCTCGCCGCCCAGCGCCTTGACCATCTCGAGGTAGAGCGGGATCGGCTGCACCCGGAACTTCAGGCCCTTCATGTCCTCGGGGGTGCGGATCTCGCGGTCGTTGTTGGTGAAGTTGCGGAACCCGGTCTCGCCATAGGCCAGCGTGCGCAGGCCCGTCTGCTCAAGGCAATGCTCGGCCAGGGCGTCGCCGAATTCGCCGTCCAGAACCTCCCAGGCCAGGGGAGCCGAGGCGAAGGTGTAGGGAATGTCGAGGACGGAGGCCGCCGCGCAGACCTTGGACATGGCGCCCGAGACCAGCACAACCTGTGTCAGACCGTCCTGGGCCTGGCTGACCAGTTCGTCCTCGTTGCCCAGCGCACCGGCGGGGAACAGCTCCACCGTCATGTCGCTTTCGCCCTCGACGATGTTCTTGAAGATCTGCGCCGCGGCGCCCTTCTTGGACCCGGTCCAGTCGTCCGGGTCCACATGCGCGACGCGCAGGGTCTGCGCCCCGGCGGTGGTTGCCGCGAGGCCCATGCAGAAGACCGCGGTGGCGGCCAGTGTCTTGGTTTGGAAACGCATCGAATATCCTCCCTCTTGCGTATCTCAGGTTGCCATCTGCCGCGGCGCGGCGTCGAAGGCGTCGAAAGTTGCCCGCATCCTTTCGGGGCAGGCCTTGCGTCCGGTGAAAAGCTCGAAGGCGCGCACCGCCTGGAAGACGGCCATGCCGCTGCCCGGCAGCACCCGGCACCCGCGCGCGCGCGCCACCGACAAAAGCTCGGTCTCGAGCGGGAAATAGACGATGTCCGCGACCCACATTTCGGGCGCGATCAGTGCGGCGGGCACGGCCATGCCCGGCAGTTTCGCCATCCCCATCGGCGTCGCGTTGACGATGCCGTCCGGCCGATCCCGCCCGCCAAGGCCAAGCGCATCGGCCAGCGGCGCGGCGTTGGTGCCGGGCCGGTTTGCCGTGACCTGTGCGGCCAGCCGCGCCGCCCGGTCCGTGTCGGTGTCGAAGATGGACAGGCGCCGCACGCCGCAATCGGCCAGCGCATGGGCGACCGCAACTCCCGCCCCGCCGGCCCCCGCCAACAGGACGTGCTCGCAGGCCTCGGCGCCCAGGCCGCGGCGAAAGCTTTCGGCAAAGCCCCACAGGTCGGTGTTGTGTCCCATGCGCCGCCCGTCGCGCAGCACCACGGTATTCACCGCGCCCACTGCCCGGGCGTTGTCCGACAGCTCGTCCAGCAGCGGGATGATCTCGATCTTGTAGGGATAGGTCACGTTCAGCCCGTCGAAGCCGCAGGCCTCGGCGCTGCGCAACAGCGCCTCAAGATCCATGCCGCGCCGCTCGGGGGCGTCCATGTCCAGCAGCCTGTAGACCGCGCCCTGCCCCTGCGCCGCGGCCTCGGCCATGTGCATCCCCGGGGTCCGCGACAGCGCGATCCCGCGGCCCACCAGTCCGGCAAGCATGGGTCGATCGGTGGCACTCGGCTGCTGCAAGACGCACTCCCCCGTCCGGCGTTTCGATTCGGGGCGATAATGAACCCGCCGGTTAATTACGTCAATCCAATTGAACCCCCGGGTTAAAATGCTAGGATGACGCAAGGTGCATCAATCAGCCCCCCGACCGGAGGACCCCCTTGGAAGATCAGCCCAAGTCCCGAAGATGGAAGCAAAATCCCGAGGCCGTGCGCGCCGACATCCTGCGCGTCGCGCAGGAAGAGTTTGCCCGCAATGGACTCTCGCGGACGCGGATCGAAGACATTGCCGACCGCACCAAGACCTCCAAGCGGATGGTCTTCTACTACTTCGGTGACAAGGAATCGCTCTACAAGGCGGTGCTGGAGGCGGCCTACGCCGAGGTTCGCGCCGGCGAGGCCGAGCTTGATCTCGAGGATCTGCCGCCGGACCAGGCCCTGCGGCGCCTGGTCGAGTTCACCTTCGACCACCACCGGGCCAACCCCGATTTCATCCGACTGGTGATGGTCGAGAACATCCACGGCGGCAGTCACATGAGCCAGATGGAGCAGCTTGCGCAGCAGAACCTCGCCGCCATCCGGGTGCTGGAACGCATCTGCGAGGCGGGCCGCGAGGCCGGGTTATTCCGCGAGGACATCTCGGCCCTGGCCCTGCATTGGCGGATCAGCGCGATGAGCTTCTTCAACGTCTCCAACCGCGCGACCTTTGCGCTGAACTTCGGCGACAGCCTGTTCGACGAGAAGGGTCAGGCGCTTTTGCGGGAAGAGGCGGCGCGAAGCATTCTGCTTTCAGTGCTGAAAGACCCGACGGGCTGAGCAACTGGGGGGCGCGGCCGCCAGAGCCCCATGGCGATCCTTCCGGCAACGGTGTAATGTCTGTAGCGACTACAGGACAAAGGATCCCCCATGCCCGACGACCACGCCCACGCGGCCGATCTCAAACGCTCGGACCTGGCCCGGATGACGGGCTGCAACCTGGAAACGATCCGCTATTACGAATGCGTCGGCCTGATGCCCGATCCGCCGCGCAGCCCCTCGGGGCACCGGCGCTACGGCGCCGCCCATGTCGAGCGGCTTGGCTTCGTCATGCGCGCCCGCGAGCTGGGGTTCAGCATGGAGGAGATCCGCGGCCTGCTGTCGCTTGTCGACCGGGGCAGCCATACCTGCGCCGAGGTCGAGAAGGTCGGGCGCCACCACCTCAACGTGGTCCGCGCCAAGATCCGCGATCTGCAGGCGATCGAACGGACGCTGGCCGGAACAATCTCGCGCTGCAGCGGCAGTGACACGCCCGACTGCCCGCTGCTGGATACGCTCTCGGACGCCCGCGCTCAGTGAAGCGGCAGGGCCGCCGGGACCCGGGGGCCTGCACCCGCCTCGCCGCCCTGCCCCAGTCCTGCCGCCGCCTCCGCCTGCGGCAGGCGCAGCATCAGCAATGCGTTGCCGGTGATCCCCTCGCGGGCCAGGCGCCCGGGCAGCGCATCGATGCTTGTCACCAGCGACCGCTGGGCGGTCTTGCTGACATCCGCCGCCACCGTCACCTGCGTCTCGGGCGCCAACCCGCGACGCAGGAGCGCGCCGCGGATCTCGTCGGCGGCACCGACCCCCATGTAGAAGACCAGCGTCGTGCCGGGATGGGCATGGCGGGCCCAGTCCCCGGGCAGGGCGCCATCCCGGTGGCGCCCGGTGGTCAAGACCAGCGTGTCGCTCTGACCCCGCTCGGTCAACGACTGGCCCAGCGAGGCGGCGGCGGCGCTGGCGGCGGTGACGCCGGGAACGATCTCGGTCGCGATGCCGGCGGCGCGGGCGGCGGCGAGCTCCTCGCCGGCGCGGCCGAAGATGCCGGGATCGCCGGATTTCAGCCGCACCACCCGGCGGCCCCGGGCAGCCTCGGCCACGACCAGCGCTGAGATCCTTTCCTGGGGCCAGGCGTGGGCGCCGACGACCTTGCCGACATAGACCCGCTCGGCATCGCGGCGGGCTAGTTCCAGCACCTCGGGGTCGACCAGCCGATCATAGAAGATCACGTCGGCTTCCTGCAGACGCTCGACCGCGCGCAGGGTCAGCAGGTCGCGTGCGCCGGGTCCTGCCCCCACCAGCGCGATGTGACCCCCGGACGGGGCGCGATCGCCGCTGGTGATCGCGCGCTTGAGCATGTCGGCTGCCGCGCGCTCCTGCCCGCCCCGGTGCAGGTGCCACGGATCGCCCGCGAAGGCCCAGCGCCAGAAGGCGCGGCGTTCGGCCCGGGGCAGGTGTCGGGCTACGCCCTGGCGCAAACGGCCCGCCAGGGCGGCGAAGCTACCAAGCCGGGGGTCCAGCATCCGCTCGACCCGGGTCTTGATCTGACGTGCCAGTACGGGGGCCGTGCCCTCTGTGCCGATGGCGACTACCACCGGGTCGCGGTCGACGATGGAGGGGGTGGTCAGGTCGCAAAGTGCTGGCTGATCGACCACGTTGACCGGCGCGCCCCCGGCCTTGGCCAGCGCATGCAACGCCGCATCCAGCCCGGGACAGCCGGTCGCGACAAAGACCATGGCCGCCCCGGCAAAGCTGTCGGGTGTGACGGGCCCCTGGTCCAGACCGGCCCGGCCACTGGCGACAAGGCTGGCAAGCTCGGGCTCCAGCTCTTGGGCCAGCAGCACCAGCCGGGCGTCGGTCTTGAGCATCAGCCGCGCTTTCTGGGCGGCCTGCTCGCCGCCGCCGGCGATGACGACGCGGCGACCGGTGGTGCGGATGAACATGGGAAAGCTGTGCATTATGGTCCCCTCAGGCGGCGTTGGCTTGGTGACGGCGGTGCCACAGGTCCCGCGCCAGCGGTGCGGCGTCGGCTAGGCCCGTGGCCGCCAGGGCAAGGGCGGCGGTGCTGGTGACGATGGCCTCGGCAAAGGGATCGGCGCGCGCGCCGTGCCAGACCTCGGCCAGGGTGGCGCCCGTCTCCGACAGGCGCCGGTGGCCGCTGACCGGGGCGCCGGTGGATCCTTCCCAGGGCGCGCCGTCCGACAGGCCATGCAGGGTGATGTCCTTGGCCGGGTGATGCTCGAACTCGCCGCCGCCGCCCTTCAGGACCCGCAACGCGGGCTGGCCCAGCAGCAGCGCCGCGTCGCGCTGCAACTCGCGGTAGGACGGGTGGAAGACACCCTGCAGGCTGACCGGCGCCCCGGCGGGGTTCAGCATCCGCAGAACCGTGTTGATACAGGACCGCAGGCCCAGCACGTCGCGCAGGCGCAGCAGATCCATCAGACGCGGCTGCATAGTTTCCAGCGGGACATAGACGATCCGGTCGCGGGCAAGGATCGCGGGGGCTTCGCCCCATGCGGCCTGCGCGATGCCCAGATCCCCCAGCGCCGCGCGGGGAGAGGCCGCGGCCATCTGGTGGGAATTCCAGCCGTGAAGGAGGACCGGGAAGCCCGCCTGCGACACCAGCTTGGCCGCCGCCAGGAACCAGGGCTGCCCCCGGGTCCGGCCCGCGGCGTAGGAAGGCCAGTCGATCGCCACGCATTCCACGCTGCCCTGCCCCTGCAGGGGGGGCAGCGCCTCCCGGGCGGCCCGCGTCAGGCCGGCGATCTCTTCTGCCGTCTCGCCCTTCATGCGCAGCAGCATCAGCAGCGCGCCAATCGCCTCGGGCTCTGCCCGGCCCGACAGGATCACCTCCATCGCGGCCTGGGCCTCGGGCATGGTCAGCGACCGGGCGCGCCCCTGCCCGCGACCCAGGATCGCAACATAGGGCGCAAGGGTCATTCTGCGGCCTCCATCCGGCGGGCGGCGTTGAGAAGCGCGGCCAGCTCTGGCCGGCAGGAGCCGCAGTTGGTCCCGGCCGAGGTGCAGGTGCCCAGCCCGGCGACACTGTCGACGCCGCCCGCGATGGCCGCGCCCAGGGTATTGGCGCCCACGTTCAGGCAGGCACAGACGATCGGGCCCGGGTCGGGCATGTCGGCGCCGGGCCGGCCCGACAGCGGCGCCACCGCCTGCGTGCCCAGCAAGGAGACCAGGTGATCGCGCGACAGGGCCACCGGGTCCGGCGCGGTGAAAAGTGCTGCAACCAGGCGCCCATCCTCGAAAAAAGCCAGGCGGGTGGTGCCGGCGGCGCGGTCGGTGATGACCTGGCAGGGCGTTTGGGGCCGCGCGAAAAGCCGCCGCGCCTCGGCCTCCCAGTCGGACGGGGTCTCTTGACCCGCAAGCTCGGCCCGCCACCCGTTCTCGACCCGGCTCTGCGCCCAGTAGGGGCAATCGGGCCGCAGCCGTTCGGTGCTGACGGCAAAGCCGAACCAGGCCGCTTTCCACTGGGTGACGGCGACCGCAGCGGCCTTGCTTTCGGGCTGGCCGGAAAGGGGATCGGTCACGCCGGGCACCACGGCGTCGATCCGGCCGCTGGGGGCCGTCACGCCGGTCCAGTGGATCGGCGCGAAGACCTGTCCCTGCTGCACCCGGTCGGTGACCAGCGCGCGCAGAATGCAGCTTCCGGTCGGGTTGGCCACCCGCACCAGCGTGGCGGGCGCCACGCCCAGCGCGGCGGCGTCGGCCGGATGGATCTCAAGGAAGGGCTCGCCCAGGTGCTGGTTGAGGCGGGGCGCCTTGGCGGTGCGGGTCATCGTGTGCCACTGATCGCGGATGCGGCCGGTGTTCAGGCGGAAGGGATGGCGCGGCCCGGTCCGTGCGGCGGGGGGACGCGCCGTCACCGGCACCATGCGGGCGCGGCCGTCAGGGGTGAAGAACCCGCCCTTGGCGAAGAACCGTTCGGTGGTGCCCTGGGCGGTGACCGGCCAGCGCGTCGGCGGCAGCGCCGCGTAGCCCGAGGGGCCAAGCCCCGCCAGGCCCGAAATATCGAAATCCCGTCCCATGGCGGCGGCAAGCCCCGACAGGGCCGCGTATTCGTCGAAGATCTCGGCGGCGGAGCGATAATCGAACGCCTCGGTCCAGCCCATGCGGCGGCCGACCTCGGCCAGGATGTCCCAGTCGGCCCGCGCCTGGCCGGCGGGTGGCAGCACGGCGCGCTGCCGGCTGATCATCCGCTCGGAATTGGTGACGGTGCCGTCCTTTTCGCCCCAGCCCGTGGCGGGCAGCAGCACGTGGGCCAGACGGGCGGTGTCGGTATCATCCGTCACGTCGCTGACCACGACGAAATCGCATGCCCCGATGGCGTCGCGCACGGCATCCGCGTCGGGCATCGACACCGCCGGGTTGGTGCAGATGATCCACAAGGCCTTGATCCGCCCCTCGCGCACCCGCTGGAACAGGTCCACGGCCTTGGGGCCGGCGGCCTCGGGGATGGCGGGGGCGTCCCAGAAGCTGCGCACCAGATCGCGATGCGCCGCATTCTCCAGCTCCAGGTGGCAGGCCAGGGTATTGGCCAGGCCGCCCACCTCGCGCCCGCCCATGGCATTGGGCTGGCCGGTGACCGAGAATGGCCCCATCCCGGGCCGCCCGATGCGCCCGGTCGCCAGGTGGCAGTTGAGGATCGCGTTGACCTTGTCGCTGCCGCTGGAGGATTGGTTCACCCCCTGGCTGAAGACCGTGACCACCCGCTCGTTCGCCAGCCACAGCTTGCAAAAGGCGGCAAGCTCTTCGGTGGAAAGGCCGGTGGTGGCGCCGTCTTCTTCCCGGGCAGCGCCAAGGGCCGCGTCATAGCCTTCGACATGGGACAGGTAGGCGGGGTCGGTCGCCCCGTTCGCGTCGATGGCCGCCAGCAGCCGGTTGAAAAGAGCGACATCGCTGCCGGGCTGCAGGGCAAGGTGCATGTCGGCCAGGTCGCAAGTCGCCGTGCGGCGGGGATCAACCACCACCACCTTCATCCCGGGACGGGCGGCCTTGGCGGCGGCCAGACGCTGGTAGAGCACCGGGTGACACCACGCCAGGTTGCTGCCCACCAGCACGACCAGGTCCGCCAGTTCCAGATCCTCGTAGGTGCCGGGCACCGTGTCCGTGCCGAAAGCCCGCCGGTGCCCCGCGACGGTCGAGGCCATGCAGAGGCGAGAGTTGGTGTCGATATTGGCCGAGCCGATGAACCCCTTCATCAGCTTGTTGGCGACATAGTAATCCTCGGTCAGAAGCTGGCCCGAGACGTAGAAGGCCACGGAGTCGGGACCATGCTCGGCGATGGTGCGGCTGAAACGGTCGGCCACCAGCCCCAGCGCGGTGTCCCAGCCCACCTCCTGCCCGTCCACGCGGGGGGCCAGCAGGCGATCCTCCTGCGACAGGGTCTCGCCCAGCGCGAAGCCCTTCGAACAGAGCCGCCCGTGGTTGGCAGGGTGTTCGGGGTCGCCCCGCAAGGTTATCCCGCCGGCCCCGTCGGGCCGGGCGAGGATACCGCAGCCGACACCGCAATAGGCGCAGGTGGTCCGCACCTCGCCGGGCCCGGCCGTGTCCGGTGGAGGCGCGCCGTCCATCACGCCACCCGCCCGCGCCGCAGGCCCGAGGCGTCGAGCAGGATGCGCCCCCCCTCGACCACGATCGGATGGGTGGCGACCGCCCCCTCGTCGGCGCCCTGCGCCTTGCCCGTGTCCAGCCGCAGCACGAGGTTGTGCAGCGGGCAGGTGACCGCGCGGCCGTGAACGATCCCCTCGCTCAGCGGACCGCCCTTGTGGGGGCAGGCGTCGTCGACGGCAAAGACCTCGTCGTCGACGGTGCGGAACACCGCGATACAGCCCAGCCGCGTCCTGACCACCCGTGCCCCGCGCCGGGGAATATCCTCAAGCGCGCCAATGTCTGTCCAGTCGGTCATTCCGCTGCCTCCAGTGTCAGGTCCGCCAGGGGCGCATAAAGCCTGCGGTATTCCGGCCGGGTCCGCTCGGCCCAGGGGTCGGTCTGCATGAAGCGTTGGGCGTGGTAGAAGCGCGCGGCCAGGGCCTCGCGGCTTTCGGCGTCGGTGACGACACGCTCGGTGACGTGTTCAAGCCCCACGTTGTCCAGCCACTTGTACATCCGCTCGAGATAGGCCGCCTCCTCGCGGTAGAGCTGCACCACCGCGGCGGTGTGCTCCAGCACCTCGTCCTCGGTCTTCAGCGTGCACAGGATGACGGTGCCCCGGATGTGCAGCCCCGCCGCGCCCCCGACATGCAGCACGTAGCCCGAGTCGACGCAGACCACACCCACGTCCTTGCAGGTGCTCTCGGCGCAGTTGCGCGGACAGCCCGAGACCGCCATCTTCACCTTGGCCGGGGTCCACGCCCCCCAGAGGGCCTTTTCCATGCGAATGCCAAGGCCGGTGCTGTCCTGGGTGCCAAAGCGGCAGTGATCCGTTCCGACGCAGGTCTTCACCGTGCGCAGACCCTTGGCATAGGCCTGGCCGCTGACCATGCCGGCGGCGTTCAGATCGGCCCAGATGTCGGGCAGATCCTGCTTCTTGACGCCCAGCAGGTCAATGCGCTGCCCGCCCGTGACCTTGACGGTCTGGACCCGATACTTGTCGGCCGCGTCCGCGATCGCGCGCAGCTCGTCGGCGGTGGTGATACCGCCCCACATGCGGGGCACGACCGAATAGGTGCCATCCTTCTGGATGTTGGAATGCATCCGCTCGTTGACGAACCGGCTCTGGTCGTCGTCGCGGTATTCGCCGGGCCAGTCGCACAGCAGGTAATAGTTCAGCGCCGGCCGGCAGGAGGCGCAGCCGCAGGACGTGGACCAGCCGCATTCCTGCATCACCGCCGCCATGGATTTCAGCCCGCGCGAGCGGATCAGCCGGCGCACGTCCATATGGGTCAGCGGTGTGCAGGGGCACATGGGCTGAACCGTCGGCGCCTGGAAATCATCGCCCAGGGTCAGCGCCATCACCTGCTCGACCAGGCCCGTGCAGGTCCCGCAGGAGGCGCTGGCCTTGGTGCGCGCGCGCACCTCCGACAGGGTATCGGCACCGTCGCGGATGGCCTCCACGATGCGGGATTTGCATACGCCGTTGCAGCCGCAGATCTCTGCGTCAGCCGGCAAGGCTGCAACGGCCGCCAAAGGGTCCGCGGGGGCGCCCCCCTGGAAAGCGGGTCCGAATATCAGTGTCTCGCGCATGCCGCTGACATCGGTGCGGTCCTGGATCAGCCCGTGGAACCAGGTCCCGTCCCCGGTCTCGCCGTACATGACCGCGCCCACCAGGCGTTCCCCCTCCAGCACCAGCCGCTTGTAGACACCCCGTGCCGGGTCGCGAAAGACAATGTCCTCGCGGCCCTCGCCCTCGGCGAAATCGCCGGCACTGAAAAGATCGCAGCCGGTGACCTTCAGCTTGGTGGCAAGCTCCTTCGCGACGAAGTTCGCGGGCCGCTCGCCCAGGGTCTCGGCCGCGACCCGCGCCTGGTCGTAGAGGGGTGCCACCAGGCCGAAGACCGCGCCCTGATGCTCGACGCATTCGCCGACCGCCAGGATCGACGGGTCGGACGTGACCATCGCGTCGTCCACGTGGATGCCCCGGCCCACCGCCAGCCCCGCCGCCTGGGCCAGCGCCACGTTGGGCCGGATACCCACCGCCATCACCAGCAGATCGCAGGGGATGCTTGTGCCATCGTCCAGCAGCAGGGCACGGACATAGCCGTCGCGGCCCAGTATTTCCTTGGAATTGGCCGAGGTCAGGACCTTGATCCCCCTGCCCTCCAGCGCCTTGCGCAGCAGGTAGCCCGCGGCCTCGTCAAGCTGACGCTCCATCAGGTGACCCATGACATGGACGACGGTGACGTCGATGCCCCGCGCCTTCATGCCGGCCGCCGCCTCCAGCCCCAGAAGGCCACCGCCGATGACCACGGCGCGGGCGTCCGGGCGGTTTTCCAGCGCCATCATCCGCTCGGTATCCTCGAGGTCGCGGTAGGGGATCACCCCCTCCAGGTCGTGCCCCGGCAGCGGGATCATGAAGGGGTTGGAGCCGGTGGCGATCACCAGCCGGTCATAGGGCAGCGCCCCGTTCTCCCCCTCGACGATGCGGCGGTCGCGGTCGATGCGCAGCACCCGCTCGCCAAAGCGGCAGGTGACGCCGTGCCGCTCGTACCAGGCCGCGTCATGGGTGACGATCTCGTCATAGGTCTTTTCGCCCGACAGCACGGGCGAGAGCATCAGGCGGTTGTAGTTACCCCGCGGCTCGGCATTGAAAAGGGTGATGTTCCAGTCGCCGGCCTGGTCCTCGAGAAGATGCTCCAGCATCCTGCCCGAGGCCATGCCGGCCCCGATGACGATCAGGTTCTTGGCCATGTCTTACTCCGCCGCAAGGGTTGCAGGTTTCGGGGCGGGCTTGGCCCCGTGTTCGTATTCGGTCAGGAAATCAAGGACTTCCTGCCGGTATTCGTAGTAATCCGGATGGGCCAGAAGCGCCTTTCGGCTGCGCGGGCGCGGCAGCTCCACCTCGGTGATCCGGCCGATCGTGGCGCGGGGGCCGTTGGTCATCATCACCACGCGGTCGGCCAGCAGGATCGCCTCGTCGACATCATGGGTGACGCAGATCGCGGTCACGCGGGTGCGCGACCAGACCTCCATCAGCACCTCCTGCAATTCCCAGCGGGTCAGGCTGTCGAGCATGCCGAAGGGCTCGTCCAGCAGCAGCAGTTTGGGCGACAGGGCGAAGGCGCGCGCGATGCCCACGCGCTGTTTCATGCCGTTGGACATAGCGTGGGCGGGCCGGTCCATCGCCTCGCCCAGACCCACCCGTTCAAGGTAGTATTCGACCACGTCCTGGCGCTCGGCCTGCGAAGCACGCGGATAGACCCGATCGACGCCGATCGCGACATTCTCCCGGGCGGTGAGCCAGGGAAAAAGGTTGGGCGACTGGAAGACCACCGCGCGTTCGGGATCCGCCCCCTCCACGTGGCGACCGTCGAGCTTGATCGCGCCCTTGCTGATATCGTTCAGCCCGGCCGCCATGGTCAGCACCGTTGACTTGCCGCAGCCCGAGTGGCCGATCAGGCTGATGAACTCTCCCTGGTTGATCTTGAGGTCGAAATTCTCGACCACCGTCAGCGGCCCCTTGGGCGTGGCGTAGATCTTGTGCAGCTGCGAGATGTCCAGGAAACGCTCCTCGATCATACCTTCGCGGGCGCCGCGCACCGCCTCGGGCAGCATCTCGTGGATGGGGGTGACATCGGGCAGCCGGCGGGTCTCGGCCCCTTTGGCGGCAAAGCCCACGTCCATCAGATACTGGGTGACGCGGGCGCGCAGGCGCTTGAAATCCTCGTCGTGGTTCATGGCCTCGCGGTTGCGCGGGCGCGGGATCGTGACGCTGACCGGGTCGGCAAGGGTGCCGTCGGGGTTCAGCACGATGATCCGGTCGGCCAGCAGGATTGCCTCGTCCACGTCGTTGGTGATGAGGATGCAGGTCCGCTGATCGGCCTCCCAGATGTCCAGGATCTCGTCGGCGAGGTTCGCGCGGGTCAGCGCATCCAGCGCGGACAGCGGCTCATCCAGAAGCAGAAGCTCGGGCTCCATCGCCAGGGCCCGGGCGACGGCGACCCGCTGGCGCATGCCGCCCGACAGCTCGGACGGATAGCGATGGGCCGCGTGGGACAGGCCCACCATGGCGATGTAATGGTCGGCCTTTGCCCCCCGCGCGGCGCGCGACAGCTCAGCGTGGACCGCCTCGACCGCCAGCAGGACGTTGCCGCGCACGGTCAGCCAAGGCATCAGGCTGTAGCTTTGGAAAACAAGGCCCCGGTCGGGCGCGGGGCCGGTGACCGGGCGGCCACGGAAGGTCAGGCTACCGCTGTCCGGCATCTCCAGCCCGGCGACGAGGTTCATCAGGGTGGATTTGCCGGTCCCCGAGAAACCCAGGATCGCCACGAACTCCCCCTCGGCCACCTCCAGGTTGATATTCTTCAGGATCTCGGTCCGGTTGGTCCCCTCGCCGAAGCCCTTGCCGACGGATTTGAATGACAGGATGCTCATGCCGATCACCGCTGGGTCGAGAAGGTGAAGAAGGACTGCATCGCGAACATCACCCGATCCAGCAGGAAGCCGATGATGCCGATGGTCAGCACCGCGACGATGATCCGCGCCAGCGACTGGGAGGATCCGTTCTGGAACTCGTCCCAGACGAATTTGCCCAAGCCGGGGTTCTGGGCCAGCATCTCGGCCGCGATCAGCACCATCCAGCCCACGCCCAGCGACAGGCGCAGCCCCGTGAAGATCAGCGGCAGGGCCGAGGGCAGCACCAGCTTGGTCAGCTTCGCATAGGGTCCCATCTTCAGGACCCGGCTGACGCTGATGAGATCGCGATCGATCGAGGCGACGCCCAGCGCCGTGTTGATCAGCGTCGGCCAGAGAGAGCAGAGCGTGACGGTGATCGCCGAGACCAGGAAGGACTTGGCGAAGAAGCCGTCGTTGGTGGCATAGACGGCCGAGACGACCATGGTCACGATCGGCAGCCAGGCCAACGGCGAGACCGGCTTGAAGATTTGGATCAACGGGTTCAGCGCCGCGTTGGCGGTGGGCGACAGACCCGCCGCGATACCCAGCGGGATGGCCACCGCCGAGGCGATCAGGAAGCCGAAGAAGACGGTCTTGATCGAGGTTGCGATCTGTCCGTAGTAGGTCGGCGCGCCGGTGTAGGCGATCTGCTTGACCTCGTCGGCGCGACCGGCCTCGACCAGCTTCTGGTTCCGCTGGGCCAGCCGCTCCTCGAACTTGGCCTCCTTTTCCCATTTCACCACGGCGTCGGCGTGCAGACCGCGTGCCTCTTCCCAGACCGCCGCCGGCCCCGGAATCGCACCCAGCGAGGTGACGACCCGCGGCGCCAGCGCCGCCCAGAGCATCAGGAACACCGCGATCGACAGCAGCGGCACCCCCAACAGGCGCCAGAGGTCCCGGAACTGGGCGCGCGGGTTGTCCCCGAAGGAAAGCTTCAGCAGGGGCGTCACCCAGGCCAGGCCCAGGACGGCGAACCAGGCGTCGGCCTTATTGATGCGGGTGAACCAGACGGCGCGGCGGTGTTGGGCCGCAAGCTGGACGGGATCGACGGCGGTCATGGCGGTCTCCGGAATTGGATGTTCGTGGCGGGAGGGAGGAAGGGGGCGCCGCCCCGCCCCGGGACGGGGCGGCGCCGGCGGGTCAGCCGCCCGCGACCTCGTTGGACTTCAGGCCGATGGGCAGGCTGTCGATGTAGGCGTTGGGCGTGCGGCCGTCGTAGGCGATGCCGTCGATGATGTCCGCGGCCGGGGTCGGTTCCTTGTAGCCGTCGCTGTCCCAGGGAAAGTCGCCTTCCTGCGCCAGCCCTTCGTCGACCAGCAGCCGCGCGGCCTTCAGGTAGATGTCGGGCCGGTAGACCGAGCGGGCGGTGCTATCGAACCACGCATCGTCGCGCGGCTGGGCAATCTGGCCCCAGCGGCGCATCTGGGTCAGGTACCAGACCGCGTCGGAATAGTAGGGATAGGTCGCGTTGTAGCGGAAGAAGACGTTGAAATCGGGCACCTCGCGCACATCGCCCTTCTCGTATTCGAAGGTGCCGGTCATCGAGGCCGCGATCACGTCCCGGTCGGCGCCCACATACTCGGGGCGGGCCAGCATCTCGACGGCCTCTTCGCGGTTGGCGTTGTCATTCTCGTCCAGCCAGATCGCGGCGCGGATCAGCGCCTTGGTCAGGGCGACGGTGGTGTTGGGATACTCCTCGGCGAAGGCGTCGGTGATGCCGAAGACCTTCTCGGGGTTGTTCTTCCAGATCTCGTAATCCGTGACGACCGGCACGCCGATCCCCTTGACCACGGCCTGCTGGTTCCAAGGCTCGCCGACCGAGTAGCCGTCGATCGTTCCGGCCTCCATCGTGGCCGGCATCTGCGGCGGCGGCGTCACCGACAACAGCACGTCCGCGCCGATCTGCCCCGAGGTGTCGCCGGGCGTGTAGAAACCCGGGTTAAGCCCGCCCGCCGCCAACCAGTAGCGCAGTTCGTAGTTGTGGGTCGAGACGGGGAAGACCATGCCCATGTTGAAGGGTTTGCCAGCCTGCTTGAACTCGGCCACGACGGGGCCCAGCGCCTCTGCCCCGATCGGGTGCTGCGGCTTGCCGTCTTCGCCGGTGGCGACATGGGGCTTCATCGCCTGCCAGACATCGTTCGACACGGTGATGCCGTTGCCGTTCAGGTCCATCGAGAAGGGGGTGATGATATGCGCCTCGGTGCCGTATCCGATGGTCGCCGCCAAGGGTTGCCCGGCCAGCATGTGCGCGCCGTCCAACTGCCCGCCGATCACGCCATCCAGCAGGACCTTCCAGTTGGCCTGCGCCTCCAGGGTAACGAACAGGCCCTCGTCCAGGAAATAGCCCTTCTCGTAAGCCACGGCGAGGGGCGCCATGTCGGTCAGCTTGATGAAGCCCAGCTTCAGCTCGTCCTTTTCCAGGGCCTGGGCGAAGGCGGGACCTGCAAGCAGCGTGGTGGTCAGAAAACAGGCGGTGAGGTGTCTCATGTGGTTGTCCCTTCTGTTCCGGGACGGGCCCGGACATACGAAAAATAGCCGCTGACAATCCTCGCGCGTTGGCACGAGGGTTGAGCGGCTTTGCTCGGATAACCCGGTCTTTGGGAGTGGGGTCTGGCGGACGCCATTGTCTGCCTGACCCTGATTAAGACCCGAGAAGGATCGCCATTCAACGGGATCGCGGGGGATTTCTGCATCGCAGCATCAGAATGCCACTTTTTGCATCACTCTGGCGGGCCGGGGATGAATTCATGGTCGCTGCGGGGACGCGGCAGCGATTCCCCCAAAGGCGCGAAACCCGCCACCGGCGCCACGGCGCGGGCATACAGATCGGTGCGGAAGGTGTCTTTGGCGGCCCGGCGCGCGGGATCAACCTCGCGCCCCAGACGCTCGGCCAGGCGGTCCGCGATCCAGGCGGCCTCGGCCGCGCGGGGCGCGCCCTGCCCGAAGTCGATGAAGCGGTCGACCTTGCGCGTCTCGCCCCGTGGCGAGATTGTCAGCTCCCCCGACAACGCGCGGTCCAGCACCTCGGCCGGCACGTCGAGATAGTCGCGCCCCGACATCATTTCGCAGGCGGTGACGCGGCTTTGCGGGTCGGTCAGCCAGCGGCCCGCATGCCACAAGGCGCGGATCAGGGCGTGAAGCTGGTCGGGCGCGCGGTCGGCAAGGTCGGCGCGGACGCCCAGGATCTTCTCGGACGCGCCGGGCCGGATGGCGACACCCGGTAGCAGAAGCGCGCCCGCCCCCCGCTCGACGGCCATCGAACCCCAGGGCTCCCCCACGCAGAAGGCGTCGATCTCTCCTGCTGCCAGGGCGGCGGCCATCAGGGGCGGCGGCACGGTGCGGATGTCCAGGGCGGGCGGCTCGGTCGGTCGCAGCCGCCGCATCCAGTCGTGCAAAAGCTCGGCATGCATCGAGAAGGGAAAGGGCACGCCGACCCGCAGGCCCTCAGGCGCGGCGGCAAGCAGGGCGCGGCCCGCCGCCTCCATATCCTCGAAGCCGAAATCATGGCCCGACGCGCGTAGACGGTCGGCGATAGCGTTGCCGACGCAGATGACCTCTCCGTTTAGGGACAGGACCGCGACCGCCGCCAGCGGCGCCCCCGCCCCGCCGAGGCCCAGCGCCGAGGCGACGGGCATCGGCGACAGCATCTGCGCCGCCGTCACCTGGCCAAACGACACCATGTCCCGCAGCACCGACCACGAGTTCGCACGGCGCAGGTCCAGCGCGATGCCCTCGGCCCGGTCGAACCCCATCTCAACCGCGACGATCAGCGGCGCGGCGTCGGTCAGCGGCACGAAGCCCACAGGCAGACGGGGGGTCATGACAAAAGCCCCGCCGTGCTGACCAGCGCCTCGGCCACATCGACAACCTTGCGCCCCTGGTCCATCGCGGCCCGCCGCAACAAGGCGTAGGCGGCCCCCTCGTCCAGCCCCTTGGCCTTCATCAGGATGCCCTTTGCCCGGTCGATCACCTTGCGCTCTTCCAGGGCGCGTTTGGTTGCTGCCAGTTCGACGCGCATCTGGCGGAACATCTCGAACCGCGTCACGGCGGCATCGAGCACCGGCTTCAGCCGGTCGGCCCGTAGCCCGTCGACGACATAGGCCGAGACCCCCGCCTCGATCGCGATCCGGGTGAGGTTGGCATCGCTCTGATCGACGAAAAGGGCGACCGGGCGTTCCAGCGGCGCGGTGGCCAGCGTCAGCTCCTCCAGCGTGTCGCGCGAGGGGTTGTCGAGGTCAATCAGCACGATGTCGGGATTGGTCGCCGCGATCGCCGCCGTCAGCCCCGCCATCCTGGTCAGGGTCGTCAGCTCGTATTGACCGGCCAGCGACAGGCTTTCCTCGATCAGCGCGGCGCGCGCGGGGTCGCTTTCGACAATGGTGATCTTGAGACGGCGTTGCATCGCCGCAGCCTCGTCAGAGGGGCGCGCCCGTGGCAACGCGAAAGCGGCGGGCCCGATACACCGGACCCGCCGCTGCCCGCAAATTGGGCATCCAGCCGAAGAATGGCTTCAAAAACGGCAGACGCCATCTGCGCAACCGCGCCCGGAACGCCCCCCTGGTCGACGCACCCGTAATGCCGACCAGGGGAGGCCCCGCGCCCGGTATCAGCCGGCGCAACAGGACAGAGCCGCCACGTCCTTCTCGAACGTCTGGGCGGCAAGTTTCAGCCCTTCGACCGTGGTAAGATAGGGCATGATCGTGTCGCCCAATTCCTCGTAGGTCATGCCCGCCTTGATCGCCATGGCGGCGGTCTGGATGCTGTCGGCCCCCTCGGGCGCCAGGATCTGAGCGCCCAGAAGGCGTTTGGTTTCGGCCTCGGCCACCAGCTTGATCAGGCCGCGCGTGTCGCGGGCGGCAAGGGCGCGGGGTACCGCATCAAGCGGCAGGACCGATGTCACGACCTCGTGGCCCTGATCGATCGCTTCCTGCTCAGACAGGCCCACACCCGCGACCTGCGGATCCGAGAAGACGACCCAGGGCATCGCCCCGTTGTCATAGCCGCGCCCCTCGTTGCCCATGGCGCTGCGGGCGGCGATCTTGGCGCCGTAAGCCGCCATGTAGACGAACTGATCCCGCCCGGTGACGTCGCCGGCGGCCCAGATCGTGGAATTGGCGGTGCGCATCTGGGCGTTGACCTCGATACCGCCGCGCGCATCCGTCTTGATGCCTGCGGCCCCGAGGTTCAGACCCTCGACATTGGGCAGCCGACCGGTTGCCAGCAGCAGGCGCTCGCCCCGCAGCTCCTCGCCATCGGTGACGGTCAGGCACACGCCCTGCCCGTCCTGGCTGACCCGTTCGTAGCTGCGGGTGCGGTGCAGGCGGATGCCCTCGTGGGAAAGCTGACGCTCCAGCTCGCGCGAGATCTCGGGCTCGGCCCCCGGCAGAACGCCGCGGCGGCTGATCAGCGTCACCTCGACCCCGGCACGGGCGAAGATCTGGGCAAGTTCCACCCCGATGTAGCCCGCGCCCAGCACCAGCATGGAAGCCGGCAGCGCCGTCAGCTCCAGCGCCGAGGTGCTGTCGAGCGTTTCGACCCCTTCGATGCCGGGGATCGGCGGCACATGGGCGCGCGAGCCGGTGGCGATGATGACCTTGCCCACCGCGAAGGGCGCGCCATCCACGGTCAGCTTGCCCTCGTCGCTGAACCGCGCCAGCCCCTCGATGTAGGTGACGTTCTCGTGGCGCGGCAGCACGTCGATGTACTTGGCGCCGCGCAACTCGTCGACCAGGCTCTGCTTCTGGGCGACGGTGGCGGCCCAGTCGGTGACGCGCGCCTCGGCCTCGATCCCGTCGAAACGGCTGGCGGCGCGGGCATTGTGCAGGGTCTCGACCGCGCGGATCAGCGCCTTGGACGGCACGCAACCCACGTTCACGCAGGTCCCGCCGATTGTGCCCGATCCGATCAGGGCCACCCGGGCCCCCGCTTCGGCGGCGGTGATGGCGGCCGAAAAGCCGGCGGATCCCGCGCCGATCACCGCAAGGTCATAGGCGCCGTTGTTGTAGGAGCAGCAGTCTTTCATGGGTAGGCATTCCTTGTCTTGCGGGCCGTGTCGTGCAGGGGTCGGCCCGGTCCCGCGGTTGCCCCGCAAGGACCGGCCCGACAATGGGCTTTCGCCCGTGATGCTTTCGCCTGTGATCAGGAGCCTTTTTCGGCCTTGTCTTCATCTGCCTCGGGGTCGACGGCCAGCGTCGCGCCATATCCCACGCCGGTCACGGCGGCGATCAGGGCCTCGGGGTCGGTCACCGCGTCATCGTAGTTGACTAGGTAGGTGCCATCCTCGAAGTCGCCCTCGATGAAGTCCACGATCTCGACGGTCTCGACCTTCTTCAGGGCGGTGGCGACGATGTAGCTGCACGAGGGGCAGGTCAGCCCGGTGACGTCAAGGCGGGTGGTTGCGGTCTCGGCCTGGACGGCGGCGACGCTCAGCAGCAGGGCCGCGGCGGCGGGGAGAAGTCGGTGGATCATGTGAAGCCTCATGTTCAGAAGGTAAGAAGGAACGGGGAAATGACGGGGAAGACCAGGGCCAGCAGCACCAGCACAAGCGCGCCCCAAAGCACCGCGCGCATCACCCGCCGGTCGAGGGGTCTGGCACAGGTGCCATCGGCACAGGTCTCGGCCGGAACGGGCCGGTAGGCTTTCCAGAACCCGTAGGCCAGCGCGGCGGCGGCGAAGCTGAAGGTCAGCCACTTGTAGGCGTAAAGCGCGGTCAGCTGCCCGATGAAGACACCCGACACGCCCATGCTGATCAGCACGAGCGGCAGGATGCAGCATGAGGACATCGCCAGCGCGCCCAGGATACCTGCGCCCGTCGCGGCCCAGCCGCTCTTGTCGGACCGGGCGGCGGTGTCGTCGGTCCGGTCCAGGTCTTGCATCGTTTCGGTTGCCATCTTCGCGGTCTCCTTGCCGGTTGATGAGGGGAACTTGGGGTCTGTAGCCACTACAGGATCAAGAGGAAATCTCACTCGGTCCGATCACACAAGCGCGAGCACTCTCTGCAAGGCGTGGGGCGCGGCCCACTTGGGCTAAGGGTTCTGCCCTCCCTTCAGCCCCCCTCTCAGCCGGTCACCAAACACGTGGGGGGTCCAGCGCAGGTTCCTGCAGTGTAAGGTTTATTTCGGCTCTGCGCCCTCGCCCGGCGGGGAGGTTTTTGCGGGAACCCGCCGGTTCCCGCGACGTTGCGTCAGAGAGGGACATGACCGATCCGGCAACGGGGACACCCCACGGAAAGGCGCGTTGGCGGCCCCTCGGAAGGCTGGAAAGGACGTTGGGTGGACGCGCTGTTGATCATTGCCGCATGGACCGGGCTGGCTGCGCTGGCGGCCTGGGGAATGCAGCGGCAGGCCGGTGCGACAGCCCCTCTGGCCGCGCCATTCCTGGGCGGCGGCACCCCCGACACCCACGCCTGGCAGCGATACCACTTCCGCCCCTACACGATGGCGCTGGTCTTCATCGCGTTCGAGATGGAGATGATGTTCATGTACCCTTGGGCGGTCGTCTTCGTCCGCGAGGGGGCGAAGGCCCTGGCCGAAATGGGGATGTTCCTGGGCATCCTGTCGGTGGGGCTGCTCTACGGCTGGCGCGAGGGGATCTTCCGGTGGCAATGAGCTGGCTGCGCACTCTGGCCGCCGGGGCGGCCGCGCCGATCTACCCGTCGATCGGCGCGGGCATGCTGGCCGAGGTCGAGCAGCTTTTCGCATCTGCCCCCGGCCTGCGCCGTGCCGCAAGCCCGCGCGATGCCGCCCTGCTGCTGGTGGCGGGCGATATCCCGGCCGAGGCCCGGCCCGCCCTCGACCGGCTCCACGATCAGCTTCCCCATCCCCGCCGCACCCTCGCCTGGAAGGCGGGCGAGCCATCCACGCAAATCTCGGCGCGGCTGAACGAGGCTTGGCGCGACCTGGCCCACGGCGCGCCAAGCGAGCCGGATCGCCTTCCCGACGAGCCGCCAAACCCCTGGCGCGGCATCGGCCCCCACGGCCAGGGCGGCAAGGGAATGATGGGAGGCACGCCCCGGGGCCGGCCGATGGCGATGACGGGCGCGGACATCCGCGACGGGCTGGAGCTTGACCGCTACACCGCGCGGGTGGGTCCCTTCGCCCCCATGCTGCCCCCGGGCCTGACGCTGGAACTGACCTTGCAGGGGGACGTGATCGTCGAGGCACACGTGCTGAGCCTGCCTTTCCCCCAGCCGGAAGAGGCCGACCTGCCCGCCCTTTGCGCCGCGCGGATGCTGCGCCTGCTGGGCCTTGAGGGGGCGGCCGACCGGATGACGCGCGGCCACGCGCCGCGCGCCGCCTGGATCCGCGGTGCCGTGCCGGCGGGGCTGGGCGCGTGGCCTGGTGCGGGGGATGCGCGCGACCGCCTCGACGCCTGGCTCTCGGGCCGACAGGAGGGCGGCGCACCCCGGGACCCCGCCCGCGCCCTGCCCGGGCTGGAATGGCACGAGGCGACGCTGCTTCTTGCGTCATTCGCGCCAGGCACGCTGCGCCGCGCCTTGGCTGAGGCACAAGATCTGCAGGAGATCCCGGCATGAGCGTCCTTCTGGCAGCGGGCGTGTTGGTCGCACTGGCGCTGGGGATCTGGCTGGGGGCCTGGTTCGACCGGCTGGCCCCGGCGCTGGAAGGGGGCCGCGCGGCCGGGCCCATGGCGCCGCTGCGCGACTGGGCCGCCCTTCTGATCCGCGATCAGGCAGAGACGGAGGCACCCGACCGGATGAACCGCCTGCTCGCCCCCGCATGGTACCTGGCGCTGGCGGCGATCGGACTGTCGGTCGTGCCGGTCGCCGAAGGCCTGGCCCTGTGGCACAGCCCCGTCGGCATCGTGGTCTGGGGCAGTTGCGAGGCGCTGATCGTCATCACGGTTTTCCTGCACGGCTGGTCGCCGAACGCGCCTTTCCCCCTGATCGGTGCCTATCGCTATGCCGCCATCGGCCTGCCGGTGATGCTGCCGTCCATGTTCGTTCTGATCGCCGCCGCCCTTCCCGCCGAAAGCCTGTCGCTGATAGCGATCGTCGACAGCCAGCGCGACAGTTGGAACCTTGTGCGCCAGCCCCTCGGCCTGCCGCTGTTCCTGGTCGTGGGACTGACCCTGACCCTGCGCGGGCCGCTGGATTTCGCGGGCGGGGTCGACATCGCCGGCGGAACCTCGGCCGAGGAAAGCGGCGCGGGGCTTTTCCTGTGGCAGGTCGCGCGGTTGGCGACGCTGGTGGCCTTCTCGGCGCTTGCGGCGGCGGTGTTCCTGGGCGGCCCGCTGGGCCCGCTGCTGCCGGGTCCCGTCTGGCTGGCGCTGAAGACGGCGCTGGTGATGGCACTGACCGTGCTGGCAGGGCGGCTGATCGCACGCACCACCCCCTCACGGATGCTGCACGTGCTGTGGGTCTGGCTTCTTCCGCTGTCCTTCGCGCATCTGGCGGTTTCCGGGATGGTGGCCCTGTGACGGACCTGGCGATCATCCTGCTGGCCCTGTTCGGCGTCTGGACCGGATGGCGCGTGTTCCGGGTGGATTCGATGGTGCGGGCCAGCTTCGCGCTGATGCTTTCCTTCATCGCCACCGCCGGCATCGGGCTGCTGCTGTCGGCCCCCTATATCGGGGTTGCGACGGTCTTCATGATGGCGGTCGAGATGCTGGTGATGGCGATCTTCATGGTGATGTTCATGATGAACCCCGCCGGACTCAACCCCATGAGCATGGTCCACCAGCACCGGCTGTCGATCGGCGCGGGGGTGGTGGCCTTCGCGGGGCTGGGCGCGGCGGTACTTCTGTCGGACCTGCCCGACAGCCCGGTCGCCCCGGGCACCGACGTGGTCGCGCAGCTTGGGTTCGAACTTCTGGGCCCCTCGATGCTGATATTCGAGACGGCCGGGGTCACGTTGCTGGCGACGATGCTGGGCGCGGTGATCCTGTCCTCTCGCCAGGGTCGCTTTGGCATGGCCGACCACGGTTCGCGCCCGCCCGGGCTGGAGCCCGGCGGCGCCCCCGCCGGTCGCCGCCCCGAGAAGGGGGGCGGTCATGGGCACGGGCATGGAGGACATGGGGGCCACGGAGATGGCGGCCATGGCCGCGCAAGCGACGACCACGGCGGCGAGCATCGCGGGCACATGAGCGACGGCGATCACGAGGGACACGCAGGGTACTCCCCCGACGGTGCGATGGGCGCACCCGGGCCGGAGCACGGAGCGACTCATAGGACGCCCGCGAAGTCGGAGCACGGCGGCGAACACCGGACGGCGCATGGTCCAGGGCATGCACCCCAGGACCAGAAAGCGGCGGACGCCCCCCAAGAGGACGCCGCCCCCAACGCTGACCCCCATGCCCACCACCGCAAGGGAACCGGACACGACGGAGACGACACATGACCCTCATCATCGTTCTCCTGGCCGCCTCGGCCCTTTTCGGCATTGGCCTTTACGGCGCTCTAAGCCAGCAAAGCTTCGTGATGCTGATGATGGGGTTAGAGCTGATGTTGAACGGTGCCCTGCTGGCCATTATCGGATTCTGGAGCCGCGGGCTTGGCGGCATGCCCGAGGGGCAGCTGCTGGCGATCATCGTCATGGCCGTGATGGCGATCGAGATGGCCATTGGATTTGCCTTGGTGGTCGCGCTCTACCGCAAGCGACAGGCCGACGTGACCGAGGCGATCGGGACCCTGAAGCGATGATCTGGACCCTGCCCCTTGTGCCCGCGCTGGCCGGGCTGGCGATCTGGGCGATGGGCGACCGCCCGGGGCGCGCCCTGCCCGGGGCCGCAGCCTTCTTCGCGGCGGCGGCGACGCTGCTGCTGGCCGCCATGCTGCCCGAGGGGGCGGCCCCGCTGCACTGGGCCCCGGGGCTGGAGCTTCGGGCCGGACTGCCGCCGATGGCCCGGGCCGTGGCGATCACGGTCGCTGGCGTGGGAATGGCGGTGCTGCTCTATGCCGCCGCGCAGGAGGCCGCGACCGGGCTGGGTCGGCTGCTGGGAATAATGCTGATCTTCGTGGGGGGCATGCAGATGGTCGTCATCGCCGACGACCTGCTTGCCCTGCTGATCGGGTGGGAGGTCATGGGCGCCTGCTCCTGGGCCCTGATCGGCCACCGCTGGCGCGAGAGCGCACCCATGCGCTCGGCCAACTATGCCTTCGTGATGACGCGCGCGGGCGACATCGGCCTGTTCGTGGCGCTTTTCGCCGTCTTCGCCGGCACCGGCAGCACAAGCTACGCAGCACTTGGTCAGCTTGAGGGCGGCATGCTGGGCGTAGCGGCGTGGGGCCTGCTGGTTGCGGCGGCGTCGAAATCGGGGCAGCTGCCCTTCGCACCCTGGCTCTTTCGCGCCATGGACGGGCCTGCGGCGGTCTCGGCGCTGCTGCATTCGGCGGCGATGGTGGCGGCGGGGGTCTACTTGCTGGCCCGGCTGGGGCCTGACCTTGCGGCGGCCCCCGGATTTGCCCCAGGGGCGCTGGCGGTCGGCCTTGCCACCGCCGTCGCCGGCGGGGTGGTGGCGATCCGGCAAACCCACGCCAAAAAGCTTCTGGCCGGATCGACCTCGGCGCAGATGGGCCTGATGATCGCGGCGGTCGGGGCGGGATTTCCCGGCGTCGCGATCCTGCACCTGGTCGTTCACGCCGCGTTCAAGGCGGCCCTCTTCATCGCGGCGGGTATCGCCCACCACGCCACAGGCAGCCACGACTTGCGGGACATGGCGCTTGGCCGGGCGATGCCCCGGGTCGCGCTTCTGGTGCTTCCGGCCGCATTTTCGCTGGCGGCGGTGCCGCCGCTTGCCGGTGGCTGGAGCAAGGAGGAGATCCTGAAGGCGCTGGAAGCCGCGGGGCCGGTCGCGAGCGCGCTCGGTGTGCTTGCCGGTGGCCTTTCGGCCGCCTATGCCGCGCGGTTCGCCATCCTCGCCTTCGGCCTCGGTCGGGAAGAGCGGCTGCCGGTGCCCGCGGCAGCCCGCGCGGCAATGCTGCTTCTGGGCGCGGCGACGCTTGCGCTGTCGCTTCTGTGGGTGCCCACGGTCTCCGAGGCCGTGCTCGATTGGCTGGGCGCGGCCGCGCCCCGGGGCAGCACCGGCTGGCTGATTGCCTCGCTGGCGGCGATGGGCGCCGGTCTGATGGCCGGCTGGGCCGGGGCCCGCGCGCCCTCCGCCCCGCCGCACCACGAATGGCTGGGGCTTTCGGCCCTTGTCGACGCGGCAATCGTTTCCCCCTTCGATTGGATGTCCCGCCATGCCGCCCGGCTGGATGACGCGGTGATCGACGGGATGGGCGTGCCCCGCCGCGATGACGTGCCCCCGGGGCGGGGCGCGCTGGCGCTGGCCGTGCGGGGTGCCACCGGGACCGCCAGCCTGGCCGCGCGGTTCGACGACGCCTGGATCGACGGGCAGAGGGTGACGCCCCGGAGCCGCCTTACCCCCGGGCACGCCACTCGCCCTGCCCCGGGCGGCGGCGCGATCGCCCTTCTGACCCGTGCCACGGCCGCCCTGGCCCGCATTGCCGGTCGCGGGGGTGAGGCCATTTCGGACCTGATCCCCGAGGGCAGTGGCCGCGTCGCGGGGCTGGTTGGCGCAGACCTGCGCCGGGTTCAGACCGGGATGGCCCATCACTACTACGCCCTGCTGCTGGCCGGCACGTTCGCGGGCGCCCTGTTCCTGATTTTCGGAGGCTGACGTGCTGACACTTTCCGTTCTCCTGCCGCTTCTCGCCGCCATCGCGCTGGCCCTTCTGCCACGGATCGGCGACCGGATGGCGCGTCTTTTGGCCGTCGTCTTCACCGCATTGCCAATGGTGCTTCTGCTGGCCGTCTGGATGACCGATCCCCCTTCGGGCGGCTTCGCGGCCCAGTTCGAGGCGCCCTGGATCCCCTCCCTCGGGATCGCCTGGCGGGTCGGTGTCGACGGTATGTCGCTGGCGCTGGCCCTGATGAGCGCGCTCATCTTCCTGGCCGCCGCCGCCTGGCCGATGCAGATCGCGCGCGCCCGCGCCTATTACGCCTGGATCCTGTTCCTGACCGGCGTGTCGCTGGGCCTGTTCGTGACGCTGGACCTGGTGATCTTCTACGTCTTCTTCGACCTCAGCCTGGTGGGGATGTATTTCCTGATCGGGCGCTGGGGTCACGGCGACGCCCAGCACGCGGCGCTGAAATTCTTCGTCTACACCCTGGCCGGATCGCTTCTGATCCTGATCGCGATCATCGTGCTGGCCCTGTCGATGCCGGAACTGACCTTCGACATGCGCGCCATCATCGCCGCCCCGCCCCTTGCTGCCCTGGCCGATGGCGGCACCGTGGTGCCGGGCCTGGTGTTGCTGGCGCTGGTGGTGGGCTTCGGGATCAAGACGCCGTTGTTCCCGCTGCACACCTGGCTACCGCCCGCCCACGTCAACGCGCCGGGTCCTGCATCGGCCATCCTGGCGGGGGTGCTGCTGAAGATGGGAACCTACGGGCTGGTGCGGCTGGGGCTTCAGATGATGCCCGAGACCTTCGCCCGCTGGGCTTTCTGGATCGCGCTGCTGGCGCTGGCCTCGATCCTGTGGGGGGCCATCGTCGCCTATGCCCAGCCGAACCTGAAACGACGCATCGCCTACACCTCGGTCAACCACATGGGCTACACCGTGCTGGGCATCGCGGTGGCGGGCTCTGCCGCGGGGACCGAGACCGCTCGCGCCCTGGCCCTGACCGGCGCCGTGGTAGAGATGATCGCCCACGGGCTTATCACCGGGGCACTTTTCCTTGTGGCCGGCGTCTTCTGGAAGCGCACCCAGGACTACGAGATCGCCCATTACGGCGGCTTAGCCGAGGAGGCGCCCCGGCTTGCCATGATGGCGACGCTGGCGGCCTTTGCCTCGCTGGGTCTTCCCGGGCTGGCCGGTTTCGTGGCCGAGCTTCATATCTTCCTCGGCGCCTTCGCGGTCTACCCCTGGGTGGCGGCAGCGGGGCTGCTGGGCCTGCTGATCACGGCGGCGCTCTTCCTGCAGCTTCTGCGCGCGGTCTTCTTCGGACCGCGCCCCGCCGAGGGGGGCGTGGCACGTTTTGCCGACCTCGACCGCACCGAGATGGCGATCCTGTCGGCGCTGCTGGCGCTGGTCGTGCTGATCGGGATCTGGCCCCTGTGGCTGCTTGAGCTGATCGATGCCGCCACCATCCTGGCCGCCCCGGGCGGGGGCGGCTGATGCAGGGCATGTCCGACATGCCCCTGGGCGACCTCGCGCCCGAGCTTGCGGTGCTGCTGGGGGCGGTGGGCGTGTTGCTGCTGGCGATGCTCCTGCCACAGCGCCACCACCGGCTTTGCGCCCCGATCACCATCCTCGTCCTGGCCAGTGCCACCGCTCTGGCCCTGTCGCAGGCGGGGGCGGAGCGGTTCACCTTCTCGGGCACTTTCCGGCTGGACGCCGCCACGACCTGGGGGCGGGTGATGGTCCTGGGACTGACCGCCCTCTGCGTCGCCATGACCCCCGCCTGGATGGAGGATGACCGGCGGCACGGGGAATTCTACAGCATGATGCTGCTGTCGGCCCTGGGCGCAATGGCGATGATCGGCGCCGCCGACCTGATGCAGATGCTGATGGGGGCGCTTTTGTCCTCGGTTACGGGGTATGTCCTGGCGGCCTATCATCGAGACTGGGAAATCTCGCTTGAAGCCGGGATGAAATACTTTCTTCTCGGGGCACTGGCCAACGCGCTGATGGTCTTCGGCGCCATCCTGGTAATGGGCCTTGGCGGCAGCACCGACTACCAGCAGCTTTCCAACGCCTTTCCGACCGAACCGCTGGCGCTGGTGGGGCTGGCCTGCGTCGTCTTCGGTCTGTTTTTCAAGCTGGGTGCAGTGCCCGGCCACGCATGGGTCCCCGACGTGGCCGAGGGCGCGCCCCTGCCCGCCGCCGCCTTTCTGACGGTCGTGCCCAAGATCGCGGGCGCCATCGCGCTGGCCCGGCTGGTCGCGCTGGTCCCTGCCGAGGCGATGCCCCTCTCGGCGCTGGTCGCGACGGTGGCGGCCCTTACCATGACATGGGGAAACCTCTCGGCCATGTGGCAGGAGGATCTGCGCCGGTTGCTGGGCTGGTCCTCGGTCTCGCAGACGGGATACGCGCTGATGGCGGTGGCGGTGCTGGGTCGGGCCCCCGATGCCTGGGCCGCGCTGATCGCCTTCATGGGGGTCTACGGACTGGCCAACATCGCCTGTTTCGCCGTCGTCGCCCACCTGCGCGGCCGCACCGAATTGGCTGGCTGGGCCGGGATCGGGCGGCAGCATCCGCTCGCCGTTTCCATCCTGGCACTGGGGTTCCTTTCACTGGTGGGCATCCCGCCGCTGGCCGGCTTCCTGGGCAAGTTCGCGTTGTTCAAGGTCGCCCTGGATGGCGGCATGGCCTGGCTGGCCCTGCTGGCGGTGGCCAATACCGTGTTGTCCCTGTTCTACTATTTGCGGGTGCTGGGACCGGCGGTGATGGGCACGCCCGAGAAGAGTGCCGCGACGCTGGGCCGGGCGAACCTGTGGATCGGGGCACTGGCGGCTGTGGGCGTCGTTCTGCTGTTGCCCTGGGCCTGGCAGGACCTCTGGCGCGCGTTGAGCGGGGGCTGAGGCGGGCCCAGCCAGCCCTGGCCGAAGGGGCACGCGGCTTGACTTGCCGCGCGGTTGCAGGGACTGCTCGTGCGGATTTTCCGAGCTTGGAGGCCAGATGACCCCCGCCCCCACCGACCTGGCACCCACCGACCTGGCCGCGAACGAGCGGCCCGCCGCCGCGCCGGGCAGCAATCCCGGGGCCGGGCACATGCTGGGCGTACTCTTCTGTCTCTTTGCCGCGACCGCATGGGGCACCACCGGCACCGCGGCCACCTTCGCGCCGGGGGTGGGGCCGTTGGCGATCGGGGCGGCGGCCATGGGGTTCGGCGGCTTGCTTCAGGCCTTTGTCGCGCGGCGCGGCATTCGCGCCCATTGGCCGGTGCTGCGCGCGCGCCTGCCGCTGCTGGCGCTGGGGGCGGTGGCGGTGGCGGTCTACCCGCTGGCCTTCTACGCCTCGATGCGGCTGGCGGGGGTGACCATCGGCACCGTCATTTCCATCGGCGCGGCGCCGGTCATCTCGGCGCTGATCGAGAACCGGCTGGAAGGGCGGCGCCTGACCCTTCGCTGGGCCATCGGGGCGGCCATCGGCTTGAGCGGCATCGCCTTGCTGAGCATGACCCCGCACGCCCCCGGCTCGCCCGTCACGGGTGCCTCCGGCACAGCGGCGCCGGATGTCGCTTTGGGTGCCGCACTCGGGCTGCTGGCGGCCGCGACCTATGCGCTTTATTCCTGGACGTCCCGCCGCCTGATGCACCGCGCCGGGGGGCATGCGGCCCTGCCGTCACGGGTGGCGATGGGGGCGACCTTCGGATTGGGGGGGCTTCTGCTGATGCCGGTGCTGGCCGCGACGGGGGCGGCATTCCTGGAGGGGCCGGTCAACCTGGCGGTCGGGCTTTACATGGCCGTCGTGCCGATGTTCCTGGGCTATCTGGCCTTCGGCGCGGGGTTGGCGCGGGTGCCGGCAAGCACCGCAACAACCATCACCCTGTTCGAGCCCGTGGTCGCGGCGATCCTGGCCATCCATGTGGTGGGCGAGATGCTGACGCCGCGGGGCTGGCTGGGGGTGGCACTGGTGATCGCCTGCCTGCTGTGGACGAGCTGGCCCATGGGCCGGGCGCGCCGCTGCACCCGGAAGAGCGCGGCGGGCTGAGTGCCCCCTACATGCGGACGCGTTCCGATGTCGGATCGTAGATCGGGCGCAGGAAGGCTTCGGCCGGGACATGCCTGCCGGCCACGTCGATGCTGTAGGCCGAGGTCAGCATCTCCTCGACACTCTCGCCCCGCTGACGGCAGGGGACATAGCCCAGACCCACCGCCCCACCGACCGCATGACCGTAATTGCCCGAGGTCAGGTGCCCCACGATCTGCCCGTCGCGCAGGATCGGTTCGTTGTGGTGCAGCAACGGGCCGGGGTCGGTCAGGCGGAACTGCATCAATCGGCGCGTCAGACCTTCCTCGCGCCGGGCAAGAACCGCGTCGCGGCCGATGAAATCGCCCTTGTCGGTCTTGACGGCAAAGCCCAGTCCCGCCTCCAGCACGTGATCCTCGTCGGTGATGTCATGTCCGAAATGGCGGAACCCCTTCTCGATCCGGCAACTGTCCATCGCGTGCAGACCACAGAGTTTCAGGCCGTGGTCGGCCCCGGCCTCGACCAGGGTCTCGAAGACATGGGCCGCCTGGTCGGTGGGCACGTAAAGCTCCCAGCCCAGCTCGCCGACATAGGTGACCCGGTGGGCGCGGGCGAGGGTCATGCCGATCTCGATCTCGCGGGCTTGGCCGAAGGGATGGGCCGCGTTCGTCAGGTCCGAGGGGGAGACCGCCGACAGCAGGTCGCGCGCCTTCGGCCCCATGACCGGCAACACGGCCTCGGCGGCGGTGACATCGGTGATGACCACGAATTCCTCCCCCAGGTGCCGGCGCAACCAGGCCAGGTCGCGGTGCAGCGTGGCGGCGGGCACGACCAGCAGGAAGGCGGTCCGCGACAGGCGGGTGACGGTCAGGTCGCATTCGATGCCGCCGCGCGGGTTCAACATCTGGGTATAGACGATGCGCCCCGCCGCCACGTCCATCTGATTGGCGCAGAGCCGTTGCAGGAATTTCAGCGCCTGCCCCCCTTCGACCCGGATCTTGCCGAAGGAGCTCATGTCCAGCAGGCCCACGCCTTCGCGCATGGCCATGTGTTCGGCGCGGCTGTTCTCGAACCAGTTCTGCCGCCCCCAGGAATAGCGATACTCGGCCGGCTGGCCCGGCTCGGCGAACCAGTTGGCGCGCTCCCACCCCGCAAGTTCGCCGAAGACGGCGCCGCGATCTTTCAGATGCCCATGCAGGGCCGAGCGGCGGATGCCGCGCGCCGTCTCCACCTGGCGGTAGGGGAAGTGATCGGCATAGAGCAGGCCCAGCGTCTCGGTCACGCGCTCGCGCAGATAACGGCGGTTCTTCTGGAAGGGCTGGGCGCGGCGGATGTCCACGTCCCACAGATCGAAGGGCGGCGCGCCGTCCTCCATCCACTGGGCCAGCGCCATGCCCGCCCCGCCCGACGAGACGATGCCGACCGAGTTGTATCCCGCCGCGACCCAGTAATTGTCGATCTCGGGCGCCTGACCCAGGTAATACCTGTCATCCGGCGTGAAGCTCTCGGGCCCGTTGAAGAATGTGTGGATCCCGGCCTCGGCGAGGACCGGCATCCGGTTGACCGCGGCCTCGAGGATCGGCTCGAAATGGTCGAAATCCTCGGGAAGCTGGTCAAAGCAGAAATCTTCCGGAATTCCGCCCATGCCCCATGGCTTTGCCCGGGGCTCGAAGGCGCCCAGCAGGATCTTGCCCGCATCTTCCTTGTAGTAGGCGCATTCGTCGGGCACCCGCAGGACCGGCAGGCGGGCCAGGTCTGGGACCGCCTCGGTGACGATGTAGAAATGCTCGCAGGCGTGCAGCGGCAGGGTGACGCCGTCGCGGGCGGCCAGATCGCGCCCCCACATGCCGCCACAGTTCACCACGTGCTCGGCGGCGATCGTGCCCTCCTCCTCGCCGCGGGACCAGGTGACGCCGGTGACACGGCCCTCGGCCTGGTGGACCGCGCCGACGCTCACCCCCTCGACGATGCGGGCGCCCATCTGGCGCGCCCCCTTGGCCAGCGCCAGGGCGATGTTGCCGGGATCGGCCTGACCGTCGCCGGGCAGGTGCACGCCCGAGACCACGCCGTCGATGTTCAGGTGGGGGTAGAGTTCCTTGATGCCGGCGGGCGACAGGTCGTGAACCTCGACCCCGAAGGCGCGCGCCATCGCGGCCTGGCGCAGCAGCTCCTCGCGCCGCTCATCGCTGAGGGCAAGGGAGATCGAGCCGCATTGGCGCAAGCCCGTGGCTAGGCCGGTCTCTTCCTCGAGCCGGGCGTAGAGGTCGGCGGAATATTTCGCGAGACGGGTCATGTTCTGGCTGGCCCGCAATTGTCCCACCAGCCCCGCCGCATGCCAGGTGGTCCCGCAGGTGAGCTGTTTGCGTTCCAGCAGAACTATGTCGCGCCAGCCCAGCTTGGCCAGGTGATAGGCCACCGAACAGCCCGATATGCCGCCGCCGATGATGACGACCCGTGCCCGTGTCGGAAGATCGCCCATGTCCCTGACCCCGCGGTTGGCTGCGCATGAACCATCGGGGGGGTGTCGTGAAAAATCAATTGATTTGCGGCCCTATTGCGCGTGGCGACCGGGGCGCCGCCATTTGGGGGCGGCACCGCCCGTCTACTCGCCGGGGCGGGGCGTGACGCGCTCCGCCCCCTCTTCCCGGCGATAGGCACGGGGATCCAGCGCGCCGCCGCTGGCCGGCCCGCGCAGGGGCTGAAGCAGCATCCGGTCCAGCCACAGGTCGCGGCGGGTTCGGAACTGTTCGATCCCGATCTCCATGCCGGTGTGACCCTTGGCGGGCTGTGCCAGGTAGGTCCCGAACAGCCGGTCCCACCACGGCAGGTTGAACCCGTAGTTGGAATTGGTTTCGCGCGGGTCGGTCGAATGGTGGACCCGGTGCATGTCGGGGGTGACGATCAGCCAGCGCAGCACCCGGTCCACGGGTCGCGGCAGGTCGATGTTGGCATGGTTGAAAAGCGCGCTTGCGTTCAGCACCACCTCGAACAGCAGAACGGCCACCGCGGGCGGGCCCAGCGCCGCCACCACCGCCAGCTTGATCCCCATCGACGCCAGGATCTCGACCGGGTGAAAGCGCAGGCCGGTGGTGGCGTCGAAATCCAGGTCAGCGTGATGCATCCGGTGCAGCCGCCACAGGCCCGGCACGGCGTGGAACATCACGTGCTGAAGGTAGATCGCAAGGTCCAGCACCATCATCGAGACGAGGACCGAGAGCCATCCCGGCACCGCGAGGTTGTTCAACAGCCCCCAGCCCCGGTCCTCGGCCATCAGGGCCAGACCCACCGCCAGCATGGGAAAGCTGAGGCGCAGGATGATCGTGTCGACAACCACCAGCGCCAGGTTGTTCGACCAGCGCAGGACGCGGGGGATCTCCAGCCGGCGGCGGGGGGCGGCAAGCTCCCACAGGGCCATGGCCGACAGAACGCCCAGGAAGGCGACCAGCCTGACGAGGGATTCGGATGACAGGAGAAGATCGCTCATTCGGCACCTTGGGGCTTGAGGGCGATTGATGATATGCTATCATTCAATCTAATACTTGAATGTTATGTATGCGGGGTCCCCATGTCAATGAATGCCAAGCAGGCCCTCCTGGCCGAATACGCGCTGATCGCGCGCGCCCTTGCCGCCCCCGCCCGCCTGATGCTGCTGGAACAGCTGGCCCAGGGCGAGCGCGGGGTCGAGGCGCTGGCGGCCAAGACGGGGCTGAGCGTTGCCAACTGCTCGCAGCACCTGCAACAGCTTCGCCGCGCGGGCCTTGTCACGGGCGAGCGGCGAGGCAAGGCTGTGGTCTACCGCCTGACCGACTCGGGCACCCTTCAGATCCTCGAGCTGATCCGCGACGTGGCCGAGCGCAACCTGGCCACCGCCGAGCAAATCCGCCGCCAGCTTTGGGATGGCGAGACGCCGCCCGAGCCCATCGGCCGCGACGAGCTGGAGGCGCGCCTGGCCGAGGGGACCGTGACGATCCTGGATGTTCGCCCCGAGGACGAGTTCGCGGCCGGTCACATACCCGGTGCCCGCCACGTCAGCCCCGCGCGGCTGGAAGAGATGCTGGCCGAGCTGGAAGGCAAAGGCGGCACGGGCGGAGCCTTGGGCGAGATCGTCGCCTATTGCCGGGGCCCCTACTGCATCTATTCCGACCAGGCGGTGCGGATGCTGCGGGCCCGGGGCCTCAACTCTCGCCAGATGCGGGGCGGCCTGCCGGACTGGCGGGCCGAGGGCCGCGCTGTCGAAACCGGCCCGGCGGGCGGCTGAGCCCGCCTTTACCCCCATCCAGCCAAGCACCGATATCCGCTCGTGAAAACGGCGCCGGCGTTCAAACGCCGCCCTCCCCCACGCCCCCTCGGATGCAAGTTTCTTGATACGCCTCGCCATTGCGTTATCTATCCCGGATGAATGCGAGGTGAGCGAGGAAAGGTAGCACTTGGCTCAGACGTCGGTCGTATCTTTGAGAAGCCGCTACGCCCGTCGTGCAGATACTCGACAGGGCGCACGGAAACTGTCAGGAGCAGCTGACGAACATACCCCAGAAAGGAACGGACCCCCTCATGCCCCTCGGTGATCGCGACGCGTACCTGTTCCTCGAGAACGGCGGCGAGCTGGGCCGGCGGATCGAGGCCGTGAACTGGCACCACACACCGCTGGGGCCGCTTTCCGATTGGGGCCCGGGGCTGAAATCCGCAGTCGGCACGATCCTGGGCTCGCCGCAGCCGATGCTGGTCGCCTGGGGGCAAGAGCTGACCGTCGTCTACAACCAGGCCTGCGCGGAGCTGCTGGGGTCGGGGCATCCCGCCGCCCTTGGCAAGCCCGCCTCCGAGCTGGGCGGCACAGCCTTCGCGCCCATGCTGCCCTTGCTTGATGAGGTGCGCCGCACAGCCCGTCCCCAAAGCGCAACCGACGCGCCCGTTCCCGGTAATGACGGCACTCAGTCCGACACGCGGATCGTCATGGTCAGCCCCCTCGGTTCCGTCGACGGCTCGGCCGAGGGCGTGCTTTGCAGCCTTTGCGACATGTCCGAGTCGTCCGAGGCCCCCAAGCGCGGGCTGGAAACCTGGCAGAAGGACGATCTGCACGCGCTCCAGCACCGCCTGCTGGAGCTGACCCTTCGCGAGAACTCCATCGAGGAGATCCTGCAAGAGCTGGCCAGCGCACTGCCTTCCTTCTCGGACAATCGCCTCGCCTGTTCGATCCACCTGAGCGACGACAAGGGCCAGGCGCTGATCGGCGCCGCAAGCTCGGGCCTGAGCCAGGAGTACGCGACCGCGCTGCAAAGCATCGACATCGTCGACGGCAACGGCTCCTGCGGCTCGGCCGCCGCCATTCACGAACCGGTCTTCGTCTCGGACATCGCCGAGGATCCTCGCTGGGATGACTTCAGGGACCTGGCGATGCCGCTGGGGTGGCGGGCCTGCTGGTCGGTACCGATCCTGTCCAGCCAGCACGACCTTCTGGGAACTTTCGCGGTCTACAGCGACCATGTCGGCATGCCCTCAAGGCGCGAGCGTGAATTCCTGGAAATGGTGGCGCAGACCGCCGCGATGATCCTCGAACGCTATGACACCCGCGAAGAGCTGGAGGTCCAGAAGCGGCTGCTGGAGACGCTGAACCGTACCGGCGTCGGCCTGGCCTCCGAGCTGGATCCGGACGCGCTTGTGCAGATGATCACCGATGCCGGGGTCGAAGTGACAAGCGCCGCCTTCGGCGCATTCTTCTACAACAAGATCGACGACAAGGGCGAAAGCTACATGCTTTTCAGCCTGTCGGGCGTTGAACGCGCGGCTTTCGAGAGTTTCCCAATGCCGCGCAACACCAAGGTCTTCTCCCCGACTTTCGGCGGTGAGGGGATCGTGCGCTCGGACGACATCACCACCGATCCCCGCTATGGCCAGAACGCGCCATACAAGGGGATGCCCGAGGGCCACCTGCCGGTGCGCAGCTACCTGGCGGCGCCGGTGCTGTCGCGCTCTGGCGAGGTGATCGGCGGGCTTTTCTTCGGTCACCCGGAGCCGGCCCGCTTCACCGTCCACCACGAGATGCTGCTGGAAAGCATCGCAGGCCAGGCCGCGATCGCGCTGGATAACGCGCGCCTCTACCAAGCCGCGCAGACCGACATCCAGGAACGCCGCAACGCCGAGATTGCCCTGCGCCAGACCCAGAAGAACCTGGAAGAGGCGCAGGAACGGGTCGAGCTGGCGCTGGCCGCCGGCGCCATCCTCGGCACCTGGGTCTGGGAGGTTCAGGCCGATCTATTCACCGCCGACGAGCGGTTCGCCCGGTCCTTCGGCCTTGATCCCAAGATCTGCAGCGAGGGCGTCGGCCTGGACCAGGTCGTCGTGTCGATCCACCCCGAGGATTTGCCTCGGGTCGAGAAGCTAATCGGAGAGGCCATCGCCAACGGCGGCAACTACCGCGCCGAGTACCGCGTCAAGCAATATGACGGCGTCTATCGCTGGGTAGAGGCCAACGGCCGCTGCGATCTGGATGCGGAGGGCCGCCCGGCCCACTTCCCCGGCGTGCTGATCGATATCGAACAGCGCCGCAAAACCGAAAGCGATCTGCGCCGCCGCGAGGCGGACCTGGCGCTGTTGCTGGATGCCACTGCCGACGGCTTCTATGCGGTCGACAGGAACGGGGCGACCACCCGCTGCAACGCGGCCTTCCTCAGGATGCTTGGGTTTGACAAGGAAGAGGACGTGATCGGCAAGCAGCTGCACGCCGTCATCCACCATTCCCACCCGGACGGCTCCCACTACCACGAGGAAGATTGCCCCATCTACCGCGTCGCCCGGGACGGGGGCATGGCCCATATCGACGACGAGCTGCTCTATCACACCGACGGCACCGCCTTCCCGGTGGAATACTGGGTGCGCCCGGTCATCTGGCAGGGCGAGCTTCAGGGCGCGGTCTGCACGATCGTCGACATCTCCGAGCGCAAGCGCGCCGAGGAGGCGCGGCAACTGCTGCTGCGCGAACTGAACCACCGGGTGAAGAACCTTTTCGCGATCACCTCGGGCATGATCCAGATGACCGCCCGCAACTCGACCGACGTGACCGAGATGGCCAGCGCGCTGACCGGGCGGCTGATGTCGCTGGCCCGGGCGCACGAGCTGATCACCACCTCGATCACCTCGAACCAGACCGTCGTGGCGCCCACCTCGCTCGAAGCCCTTGTCGGGGCGGTGATGGAACCCCATGTTGCCGAACGCCCGGATGCGCTTCATGCCTCCGGGCCCGAGGTCGAGATCGGACCGACCGCGGCCACCAGCCTCGCGCTTATCCTGCACGAGGTGGCCACGAACGCGGCCAAATACGGGGCGCTATCGACCGCCACGGGCCGCATCGACATGACCTGGGAGCGGGATGACGAACGGGTTGCCGTGACTTGGCGCGAAAGCGGCGGTCCGGCCATTGAAGGAGCCCCGCAGCGGGTCGGCTTCGGAAGCCAGCTTGCGCGACTCAGTGCCACCGGCCAATTAGGCGGGGGCATCAATTACACATGGAACCGCGGCGGAATTGAAATTGTATTGACCGCTGCACTGGAACGGCTGCTAGTCTGATGAGCATGGCTTCACAGGAACCGATTTCTCCGTCACCAGCCCCGGCCCCGCTCAGGGGACGGCGCGTGCTGGTGGTCGAGGATGAACCCTTCATCGCCCTAAATCTTGTCTTCGGAATCGAGCAGGAAGGCGGCGTCGCCCTGGGGCCCGCCACCACGGTGGCCGAGGCGCTGCGCCTGATCGAGACCGAGCTTCCGGACGCCGCCATCGTCGATGTCGACCTGCCCGACGGCACGATCGAGCCGGTGCTTCAGGTTCTGCGGCCCCGCGTGCCGGTCATCGTGCACACCGGCGTCGGCCTGCCCGACCACCTGCGCCAGGCCCATCCCGACGTGGAGGTCTGCAGCAAGCCGACCCCGCCCATCGATCTGGTGCGGCGCCTGCGCCGCGGCGGCATGGACGAGGCCTACTGAGCCGCCGGCGGCCCGGCCCCCGATCAGATAAATTCCACAGACCTGTCCCATTGGGGCCAAGAGAGATCCGCGCCCGCCGCCCTTGGCGGCGCCATGCGCCCGCTCTCGCCCGTGCTCTGCCCCCCCTCGCACCCGGCGAACTTTGGGGCTAGGTATCAGGCTACGAATGCGCCCCGATCAACGACAAGAGGCAGACGATGACAGACCACAGCCCCTACACCCCGCCCGAGGTCTGGACCTGGGACGATGAGAACGGCGGAGAATGGGCCAGCATCAACCGCCCCATCGCCGGCGCCACCCACCAGGCCAAGCTGCCGCGCGGCCGCCACCCCTTCCAGCTTTATTCCCTCGGCACCCCGAACGGCCAGAAGGTCACGATCATGTTCGAGGAGCTGCTGGCCGCCGGAGAGGCGGGCGCGGAATACGACGCCCACCTCATCCGCATCGGCGAGGGAGACCAGTTCTCCTCGGGCTTCGTCGAGATCAATCCCAACTCCAAGATCCCGGCCCTGCTGGACACACGGACCGGCACGCGGGTCTTTGAATCGGGGAATATCCTCCTCTACCTCGCCGAGGAGTTCGGGCATTTCCTGCCCCAAGACCACGCCCACCGCACCGAAGCCATGAACTGGCTTTTCTGGCTGCAAGGCTCGGCCCCCTACCTGGGCGGCGGCTTTGGCCATTTCTACGCCTACGCGCCCGAGAAGTTCGAATACCCGATCAACCGCTTCACCATGGAGACCAAGCGCCAGATGGACGTGCTGGACCGGGAGCTGGCGCAGAACCGCTATCTCGGCGGCGACGAATACACGATCGCCGATATCGCGACCTGGCCGTGGTATGGCAACCTGGTCCTGGGCAAGGCCTATGACGCCGGCACGTTCCTGGACGTGGAGTCCTACGTGAACCTGCGCCGCTGGGCCGAAGAGATTGGCCAGCGCCCGGCCGTGCGCCGGGGCCGTATCGTCAACAAGACCTCGGGCCACCCCTCGCAGCAGCTTCACGAGCGTCACGACGCCTCGGATTTCGAGCTGCGGACCCAGGACAAGCTGTCGCCCGCCGCGGAGTGATGCGACTTCCCGCCCCCCCACAAGGGGGCGGATCTACTCGCCCAGTTCGACCTGAATGCCGGCCTCGCCCAGCAGGCGGTAGACCTCTGCAAATGCCTCGTTGACGTGCAGCGCCTCGTGCTTGCGCTGGCGCAGGAACGCCTCGACCGGCTCGAAGAACCGGATCGCGGCGTCTGTTTCGGGGTGGGAGCCGGGCTTGTAGGCGCCGATGCGTATCAGCTCTTCCATGTCGTAATACTTTGCCAGCAGACGGCGGGCGGCCTGAAGCACCGCGTATTCGGCCCCCGAATGACAATCGGGCAGCATCCGCGAGATGCTTTTCAACAGGTCGACCGCCGGGTAGCGCCCGCCCTCGGCGATGCGCCGGTCCAGCACCACGTGACCATCCATGATCCCGCGCACCGCGTCCGCCACCGGGTCGTTCATGTCGTCGCCATCCACCAGCACGGTATAAAGCCCGGTGATGTCGCCCGCGCCCCCCGCGTTGCCGGGCCCCGCCCGTTCCAGAAGCTGCGGCAACTCGGCGAAGACGGTGGGCGGGTAGCCCTTGGTCGTCGGCGGCTCCCCCCCGGCCAGGCCGATCTCCCGCTGGGCCATGGCAAAGCGGGTGACGCTGTCGACCAGCAAAAGCACCTGCTTGCCCTCGTCGCGGAAATGCTCGGCCACCGCCGTCGCGGTCCAGGCCGCCTGGCGGCGCATCAACGGCGCCTCGTCCCCGGTCGAGACGACGAGGACGGCGCGCGACATCCCCTCCTCGCCCAGGTCCTGCTGGATGAAGTCCTGAACCTCGCGGCCCCGCTCGCCCACCAAGCCGATGACGATCACGTCGGCCTGGGCGTTGCGGGCCAGCATGGCCATCAGCGTCGACTTGCCAACGCCCGAACCGGCGAACACGCCCATCCGCTGCCCCCGGCAAAGCGGGGTGAAAATGTCGAAGGTCTTGATACGGGTGTCGAGGCGGTCGCCGACGCGGCGGCGCTGGAAGGCGGGCGGCGGGCCGGCACGCACGCGGCGCGCCTCGGGCCCGTCATGGAGCGGGCCGCCCCCATCCAACGGCCGGCCGAGCGCATCCATCACCCGTCCCACCCATGACGCATCGGGCCGGATCAGGTCGCCCGCGTCGCAGGCCGTCACCGCCACACCCGCCGCGACCCCGTCCCAGCTCCCAAAGGGCAGCACATGGGTTCCGTCGGGGCCCAGGCCCACCACCTCGCCCATCACCGGGCCGTGGCGCCCGGCGACCATGCAACGCTCGCCAATGCCAAGGGCGCGGGTCAGGCCGGTGACGGTCAGCGTCAGCCCGGTGATCGACGCAACCTCGCCCGCTATTCTTGTATCCTCGACCGAACGGGCAAGCTTCGATAGGTTGGAGAAGGCGGTGTGCATGGATTAATCCCGGGTAGCCATGAATAAATACATATGTTATTCTTGATCCTGAAGAAAGGGATCTGTGCATGAAACTCGAATCCATGTCGTTCTTTGAAATCGCGTCGAAGCGGATGCAGTGGCTGGGTGTCCGGCAACAGGTCGTTGCCGAGAACGTGGCCAATGCCGACACGCCCGAATACAAGGCGCGTGACGTTTCCCCCTTCGCCGAGATGATCGACGCGGCCACCCGCGGTGGTGGCCCCCAGACCACCAACCCCAAGCACATCAGCTCGAATGCCTTCGGCGACGGGATGCGCGTGGACGAGGATCAGGTCGCCTGGGAGGCCAAGCTTGACGGCAACACGGTCGTGCTGGAACAGCAGTCGATCAAGGCGGCCGAGATCTCCGAGAACTACCGCCTGGCGTCCCAGCTTTACCGCAAGGGCTACGAACTGCTGACCCTTTCGGTCACCGGCGGTCGATAAGGAAAGGCTGACCCATGGATCCGCTCAAGACAATATCCTCGATCGCGGCCAGCGGCATGCACGCCCAGGGCCAGCGCCTGAAGGTGGTGTCCGAGAACGTCGCGAACGCCGGCTCGCTCAGCGCCGAGCCGGGCGGCGACCCCTATCGCCGCAAGACCATTTCGTTCCAGGAGATGGTCGGCGAGGCAGGCGAATCGCGGGTCGACGTGGCCGAGATCGCGCGCGACAGCTCGGACTTTCAGCTGGTGTACGATCCGATCCACCCGGCGGCCAACGAACAGGGCTACGTCAAGACATCGAACGTGAATCCCATCCTCGAGATGAGCAACATGCGCGAGGCCTCGCGCAGCTACGAAGCCAACCTCAACATGCTCGAAGCCGGGCGCCAGATGCGCAACCGCCTGCTCGACATGCTGAAATGAGGCGCTGACCCATGGCTGATTTCACCTCGATCATATCCTCCGGCGCGGCGCGCAACGCCTACCGCTCCTCCCAGTCGCTGCAAAGCCGGCCCGATGCGCTCCAGGCCCCCGACACCGACGCCAAGCCCACCTTCGCCGACGCCCTGCGCGACGCGGCCAACCAGGCCGTTCAGGACACTCGCCAGGCCGAGGCCACGGTTCAGGCCGGGATCTCGGGCCAGGTCTCGACCCAGGCGGTCATCGAGAGCACCATCGCCCTGGAAAGCACGGTCAAGGTGGCCGTGACCATGCGCGACAAGCTGGTCGAGGCCTACAAGGAAGTGCTGCGGATGCCGATCTGAGCCCGGTTTCGGCACAGGATCGGCCCGCGCGGAGGGGGCCATGGAAGCAAGCGATACCTATGTGATCCTGTCCGACACGCTTTGGGTGGTTCTGCTCGCCTCGGCCCCGGTGCTGATCCTCGCCCTTGGCGTCGGGCTTGCCATCGCCTTCTTCCAGGCCCTGACCCAGATCCAGGAAATGACCCTGACATTCGTGCCCAAGATCATCGTGATCTTCATCGGGCTGATCGCGTCGCTGCCGTTGATCTACGCCACGCTTTCGGGACTTTCCGACAAAGTCTTCGACCTGATCGGGAGCGGCACGGTATGAGGGGCACGCGCGCCCTGCCCCTCGTTCGCCGGCCGCTTGGCGCCCTTGGCCTGGCCCTCGCCCTTGCCCTGCCGCCTGCCACCCCCGCCCAGGCGGGTTGGGACGGGTTCTATGCCCCCGCCACCCCCATCGCGCGCAGCGTGCCCGCCGCCGTGGCCCGCGCCCCGGGCGACGGCGCCCTCGGCGGCAACGGCGGCGAGGGCTGGGCGCGCGGCGCCTGCGTGCGCGAGATCCTCCTCGCGCAGCTGCGCCACAACATTCCCGACAACATCCTGCTGGGCATCGGCCTGCAAGAGGCCGGGACCCGCCGCGAGGGAGAGCTGACCGTCTGGCCCTGGGCCGTCAACGCCGCCGGCGAGGGCCGGCTGTTCAACAACGGCGTGGCGGCGGCCGGATGGGTGCGCGAGCGGCTGGCCCAGGGAGTAGAATCGATCGACGTGGGGTGCCTTCAGATCAACCTGCGCTGGCACCCCGACGCGTTCGCCCGTCTTGAGGACGGGTTCGACCCGCGCCGCAACGTCGATTACGCGGCGCGCTTCCTGAAGGGTCTTTACGAGAAGACCGGCGACTGGCGCCTGGCGGCGGGCTCCTACCACAGCTTCACCCCCGAAAAGCGCGAGATCTATCTGGCCTCGCTGGAGCGGAACGTGGCCGTCGCCAACGAGCGGATCGCCGGGTTCCGCGCCCTTGCGAATACCCAGGGCGGCGGGGATTTCGCCCCTGACCGGAGCCCCGAGATGATGGCCGAGCGGGCGCCCGAGCTGCCCCCCGACACGGGCCCGCTGTGGTCCGCGCACCTGTCCGGCGGACGGCGCGGGATCTACAGCCGCGCCGACATCCAGCCCGTCCTTCCCGTCTTCCAACCCGCGTCATGAGCTTGGCACCCAGATGAGCACCGAAATCTCCCGCCCCGCCCCGGTTTCCGCCACCGCCGCCGTCTCGCCGGTGGGCGGTGCGCGCCGTGGCGACAGCTGGAAGGCCGTGGGCCTAGCCAACCGCGACGTCGGCTTTGCCATCGGCATCACGCTGGTGCTGGCGATGCTGTTCGTGCCACTGCCGCCGATGGTGCTGGACCTCGGGCTCGCGATCTCGCTTTCGGTCTCGGTGCTGATCCTGATGGTGGCGCTGTGGATCCCCAAGCCGCTGGAATTCAACTCTTTCCCGACGCTCTTGCTGGTCGTGACCCTTCTGCGCCTGTCGCTGAACGTGGCCTCGACCCGCCTGATCCTCAGCGAGGGGCACACCGGCACGGGCGCCGCGGGTGGCGTCATCGAAGGCTTCTCGCGCTTCATCGTGGCGGGCAATTTCGTCATCGGCATCGTGATCTTCGCGATCCTCGTGGTCATTAACTTCGTCGTCATCACCAAGGGCTCGACCCGCATCGCCGAGGTCTCGGCCCGCTTCTCGCTGGATGCCATGCCCGGCAAGCAGATGGCGATCGACGCCGACCTGGGCGCCGGCCTCATCGACGAGGAACAGGCCCGCAGCCGCCGCAAGGAGCTGGAGGACGAAAGCAAGTTCTTCGGCGCCATGGACGGTGCGTCGAAATTCGTGCGCGGCGATGCGGTCGCGGGCATCATCATCACGCTGATAAACGTGGTCGGCGGCATCCTGATCGGGGTGGCCCAATACGGGCTGAGCATGTCCGAGGCCGCCAATGTCTACACCGTCCTGACCATTGGTGACGGGCTGGTCAGCCAGATCCCCGCGCTGATCGTCTCGATGACCGCGGGCCTGCTGGTCACCAAAAGCGGCACCGAGGGCGCCGCAAACGAGGCGATCCTGGCCCAGCTGGGCAAATTCCCGAAAGCCCTCTACATGGCCGCCGGCCTGCTGCTGGCGATCGGCACGCTTCCGGGCTTTCCGCTGGCCGTGTTCCTGGTGCTGGCCGCGATGATGAGCGGGCTGGGCTACGTGATGCAGCGCCGCACCGCCCGCGCCACCGCCAGCGCCGCCGCCGAGGCCAGCGCCAAGAAGACCGCCGATGCCAAACCTGACGAGAACGACCTGAGCGACGCGCTGAAGCTGGACGACATGCGGCTGGAACTGGGCAGCGCCATCGTGCCGCTGATCAACGATCCCACAGCCGCCCTGCCCGGCAAGATCAAGAGCCTGCGCAACCTCTTCGCCCGCGACTACGGCTTCGTCATGCCCCAGGTCCGCATCAAGGATGAACCGGGCCTGCCCGCACATGCCTATGCGATCTCGGTCCAGGGGGTCGAGGTCGTGCGCGGCGAGGTGCGACCGGGGGCCATGATGGTCATCAACCCCGCCGAGACGCCCATCGACCTGCCCGGCGAACGCTGCAAGGAGCCGACCTTCGGCCTGGATGCCGTCTGGGTCGACCAGGCGAACGCCATCGAGGCCGAGAATCGCGGCTACACGGTGGTCGACCCCGAAAGCGTCATCGCCACCCACCTGACCGAGGTGCTGAAAGAGCATATGCCCGAGCTTCTGACCTATGGCGCGACCCAGACCCTGATCGAGGGGCTGGACCGCGAATACCAGAAGCTGATCACCGACCTGTCGTCGAATTCGCCCGCCATCCTGGTGCAGCACGTGCTTCAGGCACTGCTGATCGAGCGACTGTCGATCCGCAACCTGCCCCTGATCGTCGAGGCCATCGCCGAGGTCGGGCGCAACACCTCGAACGTGACCGCCATCACCGAGCATGTGCGCCGCCGACTGGCCAACCAGATCTGCCACGCGCTGACCGACGCCAACGGCTTCGTGCCGGTGATGGTCATGTCCCCCGCCTGGGAGGCGGAGTTCAACGAGGCCGTGCGCGTCAACGGCGACGACAAGAGCTTCCTGATGTCGCCCCAGCGGGTGCAGGAATTCGTGCTCCAGGTCCGCCAGGAGATCCAGAAATTCGCGGCCCAGGACCAGTGGCCCGCCATCCTGGTGGCCCCCGAGGTGCGCAGCTTCGTGCGCTCCATGCTGGAGCGGGTCAGCCCGATCACCCAGGTGATTTCCCACAACGAGGTGCACCGCAAGGCCTCGCTGCGCACCGTCACCACGATCGGCGGCTGAGAATGGGCGGCATCACCCTGCCGGCCGCCCTCTCCGCCGAGTTGCTGGGAATGTTCACGGTCTTCGCGCGGCTGGGCTCGGTGCTGATGTTCCTGCCGGGCTTTGGCGAATCGATGTTCCCCATGCGCCACCGGCTGGCCTTTGCCGTGCTGATGAGCATCGCGCTGGCCCCCGCGGCCCCTGTCGGCCCCCAGAACCTGGACGAGCCGGTGGAAATCCTGGCCTTGCTGGCCAAGGAGGTGACGATCGGCCTCTGGATCGGCCTGACGGCGCGGGTGCTGATGAGCGCGCTGCAGATGGTCGGCTATCAGGTGGGGATGGTGTCGGGCCTGGCCAACGCCTTCGCGCCCAACACCGGCAGCTTCGAGGGGGCGACCCTGCTGGCAAGCGTGCTGATGATGGCGGGAATTACCCTGATCTTCGCGACCGACCTCCACCACGTGATGATCGGCGCGCTGATGCTCTCATATGAGGTGTTTCCCCTGGGCCGCATCATGCCCGGCGACCTGGCCGAGCAGAGCATCCGCGCCGCTGCCCGAAGCTTCTATATCGGCATCGGCCTTTCCGCGCCCTTCTACGTGATGGGCCTGGTGCTGAACGCGGGCCTTGGCCTCGCCAACCGGATGATGCCGAATCTGCCGGTCTTCTTTGTCGCCGCCCCGGTGCTGATCGGCACCGGGCTTTTCGTGCTGGTCGTCGCCGCACCCCATGTCCTGCGCGCCTTTCTCGACGGTTTCGCCGTCTGGTTCGGCAGCGGCTTTTCCTTCTGATCGGGGGCATCCATGGCCAACGACGAGGACAAGAGTTCAAAGACAGAGGAACCGACGGAGCAGAAGCTGCGCAAGGCGCGCAAGAAAGGCGACGTTCCCAGTTCCCGCGAAACGGGCAACATGATGGTCGTCTTCTCGCTGTTCGTGCTGGTGACCTTCCTGCTGCCGGCGGCGCTTCCGAAACTGTCTGACGCCCTGGGCGAGATCTTTGCCGGCGCGGGTCAGATCGAGGTCGGCACCGGCCGCAGCGGCCTGCGCGACCTGGGCGGGGTGCTGTGGTCGCTGGCGACGGGGCTGGGTGTGATCTTGGGGCCGGCCATGCTGTTGATGGTGCTGGCCGCGATGTTCGGCGTCCTGATCCAGGGCGAGACGGTCGTCAGCGCAGAGCGGATCAAGCCGAAGTTCAACAAGCTCAACCCCTGGTCGGGGTTCAAGAAGCTCTTCTCTCCCGACAGCCTGGTCGAGTTCCTCAAGAACGTCACCAAGGTGCTTGTCGTGGCCACAATCACCGTCTTCGTCGCCCGCAACGCCGTCACCGGCATATGGGAGGCGGAAGGTTTCCTGCCCGAGCAGATCCTGAGCTATATTTCGCGCTACGCCGCCATCCTGCTGATCGGGGCGTCGGTCTTTCTGGTTCCGGTCGCGATCGGCGACATCCTGTGGAAGCGTTTCCAGTGGATGAAGAAGCAGCGGATGAGCCTCAAGGAGATCAAGGACGAGGTGAAGGACAGCGAGGGCGATCCGCAGATGCGCGGACGCCGGGCCGAGATCCGCCGCGAGCGTGCCCGTCAGCGCATCGCCGTGGCCGTCCCGACGGCGACGGTGGTGCTGACCAACCCCACCCATTATGCCGTCGCCCTGCGTTACCAGCCCGGGGTCGATCACGCGCCTGTCTGCGTCGCCAAGGGTATGGATGCGGTGGCCCTGCAGATCCGCAAATTGGCGCGCGAGGCCGAGGTGCCCCTGGTCGAGAACCGCCCCCTGGCCCGCGCCCTGCATGCCGTGGTCGAACTGGACCAGCCCGTGCCTGTGGAGCACTGGCAAGCCGTGGCCGAGATCATCGGCTACGTGATGGACCTCAAGCGCAACATCCGCCGCAAGCCGCCCAGCGGCTCGGCCCTGCGCGAGGATTGAGGGACAGACCAGCGAAGGTAGCGCCTTAGCCCGCCCATTGTTCCGGCCCGCTCTTCCATCCCCTGATCGCGAAGTATGCCGCCCGTGCAGGCGCGCGGCATCCCCAGGCACGGCATACGAAAATCCCCGCCGCGGCCGGGCCGGGCGGGGGTAAATGGTTCGAGGGGCCGGGCGGCGCGTTACTGAAGCACGATACCGTTAAGGTCCTGGTCGCCCGGCAGCTTGGAACGTTCCAGGATGATCTTCGACACCGCCCGCGCGCGGGCCATCGAAAGCCGCGCCATGATCGGGCCCGCGTCCCGCTCGGGCATCTGGCCCAGGACGGTGACGGCGACCGAGATGTCGATCTCGTTCATGATCTGGGCGGCATCGGCGGGCTTCATGTTGGTATAGAGCTTGACCAGCCGGTTGACGTCCTCGCCCTCGGCCGTCTCGACCTTGTTCATAAGCGCCTCGAGCGCGGTCTTCAGCTCGGTCAGCCGCGCGGTCTCGATCCGCAGCTTCTCCTCAGCCAGGTCGATCTCGGCCCGCCGCTGCGACAACGCATCTTTCTGGTCGGCCAGCAGTTCGCGCTCGGTCCGGATCGCCGACAGCAGCTCTTCGGGAACCGGGCAAGAATCCGGCAGGCTGGCGGGCACGGGCACACCCGAGGGCGCGCCGGGCTTGGGCGGCACCGTCTGGGCCTGGGCCGCGCCGGCGGGGACATGGTCCGCGCCGGGAACCAGTTCGCCGATCACGTCGACGGCCTTCAGGCCGCCGACCAGCGCCAGCCCCCCGATCAGCAGGTGGCTGGGGCGCGGCTTGAAGCGCGGATCAAGGCGGGAGAGGAAGGACCTGAGCATCATGCCTCGCGGGCGCGGATCGCGTCGAAGAAGCCGCGCACCATGTCGGCCTTGTCGGTGACGCGGCTGGCACCGAAGCTGGGCCGCTCGGCCGCGCGGCGCGAGCTGAAGACGGCGGCGGCGGCCTCACCCTCGCTGGGCTCGGCACCCTCGGCGGACCCTTGCCCCCGGCTTTCGGCCGGGGCGTCATCGCGGGTAGCGGCCGGCTTGGCGGCCCGCACGGCGGGCTGTGCGGAAGTCGGGCCCCCATTCTGGCCCGCCTGCTGAGAAGGCACGCGCGCCGGCGATTGGGGCGCCGTGCGAACGCGGGCAGGCTCGGCCGGAGACAGATCGCGCGTCGCGTCGCGCAGGGCCGCGACCGAGGATTGGGACTTGTCGACCGCGGCCGAGAATTCCCCGACCATCGGCTGCAACTCATGCAGCACACTCATCAGCCGCCGGACGCGCCGATCGACCAGAAAAGCGTAAGCGAGCGTGCCGGCAAGAAGGGCCAGGATCATCGTGTCGATAAGCATTGTCATGTCGGTGCTCCGTCGTCGGCAGGGGTCTCTTCGGGGTCGGGATCGGTTTCGGTGACGATGCGCAGCGCGACCGCCCCGTTCCGGCAACGCCCCATGGCGCCGCGGAACATCTCGTGGCCGCTGCAGGTCACGCGCGGCATGTGGTCGACGTTGATGCCCAGGTCGAGGGTCTGGCCCGGCGCCCAGCGCAGGACATCCGTCATCGGCAGGTTGACCTCGGTCAGGATCGCCTCAAGGCTGACGGGCGTGTCGCTCAGCAGGTGCTTGAGGCTGTTGCGCCAGTTCTGGTCGCCGCCCAGCTGCCCGCCCAGGAAGACCTGGGAAAGCAAGCCGCGAACGGGCTCCAGCGTGGCGTGGGGGATCAGGACCGAGATCTGGCCGCCCCGGTCATCAAGCATCACGTCGAGGGTGATCTTCACGCACGGGCTGGCCGGTGGCGCCAGGATGGTCGAGCGCGGGTTGTTCTCCAGCTCTTCGATGACGAACTGCACGTCTGCGAGGGTGGCAAAGGCCTCGGCCATTTCGGCCAAGATGATCTCGGCCACGCGGGCGCCCACGCGTTTCTCGATCATGGTGAAGAATCGCGGCGTCTGCGGGCGCGGCCGGATCGAACGGCCCCCCAGCATCAGCTCCAGCGTCGAGAACAGCAGGTCCGTGTTGAGCGCCAGCAACAGCCGCCCGTCCCAGGGCCGGGCGTTGGTCATCACAAGGAAACCGGGCGACGGCAGGCTGTCCAGCGCGTCGCCGCAGGACATGTAGTCGATCGAGGCGATCGCCACGTCCGTTCCCGTCGAGGTATAGCTTTTCAGCGCGGCGCCCAGCGACAGGGCGAAGCGGTCGAAGACCACTTCGAGCATGGGAAGCTGGTCGAAATTCGACCGCGCCTTGTGGATGATCTCCTCCTCGACCGTCAGGTCGCGGGGGGGCTTCTTCGGGACGCGATCGACAAGGACGGTCTCGTCCTCGTCATCGTCCATCTCGTCTGTGTATTCCTCGTCCATCATTGCACGATCAGGTCCGCTACAAGGATTTCACGGGGCGCCTCGCTGCCGGCGATGGCACGGGCGCGGCGCAGCAGTTCTTCCTTCAGGGTCAGGAGGCCCTGGGTGCCCTGGAGGTCCCGCTCGGTCAGTTGGCGCAGGTAGTCCTGGAAAGCATCGCGCATGTAGAGCTGTCGCGCGCTCACAAGGCCGTCGGCGTCCTGGGCGGCATCGTAGACCAGCGCCACGTTCAGCTTGAGGAACCGGCTGGTGCGCCGGCCGCTGGCCGTGATGGCGGTGATGTTCACGATGATTTCCTTGAAGGGCATGATCTCGGTCGCGGCCCCGCCGGCGGAGCCTGCCCCCTTGCTGTCGGCGGCCTGCTTGGGGGATTCGGCCTTGGGGTCGGTGGCGGCCTCGGCCGGGCCGCCGGTCAGCATCGCCATCACCGAGGATGGCCCCATCGCCATCATCAGACCGCCCACCGTCGCCCCGCCCGCCAGCAGAACCAGCACGAGGATGATCGACAGCTTGCGCCACAAGGGGCGCGGCGCGGCGTCCCCGGGCTTGCCGGCGGTGGCTTGGCTGTTGGCTTTGGCGTCGCTCATTCCATTCCTCGGGGCGGTCTGGTTGCAGCCATCTCGGGCCTTGGCGGGAATCCGGGCCAGCAGCGGCACACGGCTATCCGTCAAGTACTTCTACCATGACTTGCCGGGGGTCAGGCAAGTATAAATTTGAATGCAATACTTGCTTTGCATGGATAGATATGGATATTTAATGGGTGTAATCCCAGATTGAGCAAGGCTTCGCCCGTGCAATCCATCATCGACAACCTCAGGTCCCTCGGACGCAACCGGCTCATGGCCCTGGCCGGAACCGGCATCGCGCTTGTCGCGGCGCTGTTTCTGGGCATGAACCTCGCGCTCAAACCCACCTATGTGCCGCTCTACTCCGAGCTTTCGCCAACGGCGGCCGCGGACGTGGTAGCAACGCTGGAATCGGCGGGCTTCGCGGTCGAGCTGAACCCCGGCGGCACCGCCGTCTCGGTTGCCGAGGGCGATCTTGCCCGGGCCCGCATGGCGCTGGCCGAAAAGGGCCTGCCGGGCGAGGGGGTGATCGGCTGGGAAATCTTCGACCAGGCCTCGGGGCTGGGAATGAACAGCTACATGCAGCGGGTGAACCGCCTGCGCGCGTTGGAGGGGGAGCTGACCCGCTCCATCCAGACGATCGAGGGCGTCGAGGCCGTCCGCCTGCATCTGGTGATGCCCGAGCGCGAGGCCTTCTCGCGCAGCCGCCCCGAACCCAGCGCCTCGGTCATCGTGCGCGGCCGTGGCGCCGACGGCATCAACCGGCGCAATGCGCTGGCCATCCGCACCCTGGTCGCCAGCGCGGTGCCGGACCTGGATCCCGGCCGGGTGACCGTTATGTCGGCCCGGGGCCAGACGATCCTGGGCGACGAAAGCGCCGGCGGCGGCGAAGGCGCCTTCGAAAGCGCGCGCGTCGCGGCCGAGGAGCGGCTGTCGCGGGCGATCTCGGACATCCTGACGGCCCGGGTCGGCGCCGGCAACGCGCGGGTCGAGGTCAACGTCGATCTCAGCACCGAGCGTCAGATCATCCGCACCCAAAGCTTCGACCCCTCCCAGCGGGTCGTCCGCTCGACCGAGACCCGGGAAGAGAATGTCGAGGGCACCGATTCCCGCCAGGGCGAGGTCAGCGTCGCGGGCAACATTCCCAATGCCTTGGGCGGCCAGGAAGACGGCACCAAGTCCACCAACCGGCGCAACAAGGTCGACGAGATCGTCAACTACGAGATCGGCAGCACCAACACCGAGACCATCCGCGAGGCCGGCGAGATCGAGCGCGTGACCGTCGCCGTGCTGGTCAACGGCATCTACAACGTCGCCGACAACGGCGATGTCGCCTATGAGGAGCGCAGCCCCGAGGAACTGGGCCGCCTGACCCAGCTGGTGCAGGCCGCGATTGGTTTTGATGGGGCGCGCGGCGACACGGTCTCGGTCGATAGCCTGAGATTCATGGACTACTCGATGGACCTCGACGCGCCGGTGGCGCGCGGCTTCTCGCAGATCCTGGCCGACAACATGATGACCATCCTGCGCGGCCTTCTGGGCCTGGCGGTGGTGGCGCTGGCGCTGATCTTCGGCGTGCGCCCCATCCTGGCGCGGATTTCCGACGATCCCATGGCCGGCATGGCGCTGGCGGGCGGCCCCTCGGGTGGCGCGGGCGGCTTTATCGGCGATGACGGCGCCCAGCGGCGGGAGGCGTTGCCGGCCGTCGGTGGCGGCCAGGCCGGACAGGGTGCCCAGGGCGGCCAGGGGGGCGAAGTTGCTCTTCGCGGCGGCAGCGGCGGCGGCGGCCTGCGTGGCACGGTTGTCGACGACGGGGACGGCGAGTTCGGCGACGAGATGATCAATTTCAATAGCTCGCGCCGCGAGGGCACCCCGCTGGATCGGCTGGCCTCCGTCGGCGATCTCATCGAATCGAACCCGGTCGAGGCGCTGAAGGTCCTCCAGGCCTGGCTGGCCGAGGATGAGTGACGCCATGACCCTTTTCGCCCGCAATTTCGATCACGAGCGCGAGGCCGAGGAGGCCGAGGCGCGGCGCCTGGAACGCGCCCGCCACACCGAAGAGGAATTGCAGGCCGCCGTCGCCCTCGCCCGCGCGGAGGGGCGCGAGGAAGGGCGCATGCAAGGCATGGCCGAGGGCCAGGCCGCCGCGTTGCAAAGCCTCGCGGCCCGGCAGACCGAGGCACTCGAGGCGCTTGGCCCCGCGATCTCGGACCTGCTTTCGCAAGCGGGCGCCCATCGCCAGGCCCTTGAGGCGCAAAGCCTCGATTTCGCCCTGTCGCTCTGCGAGCGGTTGATCCCCGAATTGCTGCGCGGCCATTCGCGCGACCGCACCGCCGAACGGGTGCGCCGGTCCCTGCGCCTGGCGCTGGGGTCCAGCGCGCTGCGCATCCACCTTGCGCCCACGACGCTGGAGGCCTTGGGCCCCGGCATTCAGGCGGCCGCCGCGGCGCGACCCGATGCCCCTGCCCTGCACCTGCTGGCCGACCCCGAACTGGACGATGGCGACATGCGCGCGGCCTGGGACAACGGGCAGATGGAATACAGCTACGAGCGGACCTGCGGCCAGATTCTGGACGTGTTGCGGCGCAGCCGGCTGGTCGCCATCGAAGAGGCGCCGCAGACGGCCCCCCTCACTCCGCCCGCCACGAAAAGCGCCGAGACGAAGCGCGCCACGGGCGTCCCCCCTTCCGACCAATCCCCCCCCGAGGAGATCCAGCGACATGGCTGACGAACGCGACGAGACAGGCAAGACGGCCGCCCCCGCCGGGGCCGCCAGCGACGCAACTATGGCATCGGGTGCCGCCTCCGGCATGGAAGAGGGCCTTGGCCTGAAGCCTGCCCCCGAGGATCCCCCCTCGGTGATCCAGACCATGGCCGGCGAGGTGCAGGGCCGCAACATCGACGCCATGCTGAATGTGGGCCTCGACGTGCAGATCATCCTGGGCCGCAGCCGCATGCCCATCTCGAAGCTGCTCAAGCTGTCGCGCGGCTCTGTGATCGAACTGGACAAGAAGATCGGCGAGCCGGTCGAGGTTGTCATCAACGACCGCCTCGTGGCCCGCGGCGACCTGGTGAAGCTGGCCGGCGACCGCATCGGCGTCACCCTGACGGCCATCGCCAAGGACTATGTCGGCGAAGTCTGATCATATGACGGGGCCCTGCCCCGGCCCGCGCGTCCGGCAGGCAGCCGGCGCGCGTGGATCCGCGTCCGTGAACGGGCGCGGGACGCGCCGCGCGTGGTGGCTTGGGCTGCCCGCCCTTCTGCTGACGAGCCTTGTCATCGCGGCCAGCGCCGGCACCGCCTGGGCACAGGACGGCGGCGGGCTGCTGGGCGCGCTGTCCGAGGCGATCGGCGATTCGGCCCCCGGCACCGACGCGGGCGCCACTCTTTCGGGCCGCATCCTGCAGCTTATCGCCCTGATGACCGTGCTCAGCATCGCGCCGGGTCTGCTGGTGGTGATGACCAGTTTCACCCGTTTCGTCATCGTCTTCTCGATGCTGCGCTCGGCGCTGGGGCTGAACCAGACGCCGCCCAACATGGTCCTCTCCTCGATGGCGCTGTTCATGACCTTCTTCGTCATGCAGCCCGTGTTCGAGGACGCTTGGGAAACCGGGCTGCAGCCCCTTCTCAACAACGCCATCACCGAGGAACAGGCGCTGACCCGGATCGGCGCCCCCTTCAAGACATTCATGTTCGCCAACACCCGGCCCAAGGATCTGCTGCTGTTCCGTGACATCGCCGCCCGCAGTGCCGACGAGGCCCGGCGCGCCGGGGACGGGCCGAACGACGTGGCCGACCTGGGCCAGGAACAGGCCGCCGGCCCCGCCCCCCGCACCGCCGAGGAAGCAAGCTGGCGTGCGCTGGTGCCGGCCTTCATGATCTCGGAGCTGCGCCGCGCCTTCTCGATCGGCTTCCTGATCTACCTGCCCTTCGTGGCCATCGACCTGATCGTCGCCTCCGTGCTGATGAGCGCGGGTATGATGATGCTGCCGCCGGTGCTGATCTCGTTGCCGTTCAAGGTGATCTTCTTCGCCCTGATCGACGGCTGGTACATGCTGTCGGGCAGCCTGATGGAAAGTTACATACCGCTGGCGGTCGGCGGCGGATGAGCAGATTGCCCCGCCCCGCGCCGCCCCTCCCCCATTCAGCCGCGAAAGTCTGACCATGGCCCGCCAAGCAAAGACCCTTCCGCCCCGGCGCACCGACGCCAAGAAGCTCTCGGGCTCGGAGAAGGCCGCGATCCTGTTCCTTTGCCTCGGAGAGGAGCGCGGCTCGGAGCTGATGAAGCAGCTTTCGGTCCGCGAGATCGAGAAGATCACCCGCGCCATGTCGGTGCTGGGCCTGATTTCGGCCAAGGTGGCGCAGGACGTGGTGGCGCAGTTCGTCCATGACCTGGCCAGCGGCGGCGGGCTGGTGGGGTCGGTCAGCGTGGCCGAGAAGATGCTTCACAGCTTCCTGCCGGCCAACGAGGTCGCGGCGATCATGAACAAGACACGCGTGCCGATCGAGGCGCGGCTGGTCTGGGACCGTTTCAGCGCCATGAACGAGAACCTGATTGCCAACTACCTGAAAAGCGAGCACGCCCAGACCGCCGCCGCCATCCTGTCGAAGGTACCGCCCGAGATCTGCGCTAAGGTGCTGCCCCTGCTGGGCGAGGAGCGCATGCAGGAGGTGATCGAGCGGATGATCAGCCTGGAAGCCGTGCCCTTCCACATGATGCGTCAGATCGAGGAGACGCTGCAGAACGAGATCGTCACCGCCGGCTCCCAGCCATCGGCGCCGGACGTGCAGCAGCGGATGGCCGACCTGTTCAACCGGCTGGACCGGGACCTTTTCTCGCGGCTGTCGGAAAAGCTGGAAGAGACGGTCCCCGAGACCCTGGCCAAGATCAAGCAGAAGATGTTCACCTTCGACGACCTGATGAAGCTGGACCAGCAGAGCCTGGCGCAGGTGATCCGCGCCGTCGGCGGCAACACCCTGCCCATGGCCCTGCGCGGCAGCACCAAGGAAATGCGCGAGCATTTCCTGTCGGTGCTGCCCAGCCGATCGCGGGACATGCTGGTCGAGGAAATGGCCTCGATGGGGCCGGTCCGCGGCTCGGAGGTGCGCACCGCCCAGACACTGATGGTCGAGACGGCCAAGGAATTGGCCGAGAACGAAGTCATCATGCTGCCGATCAGCGACGACGACCAGCTGATCGAATGACGGCCAGCGGCCCGCCCAAGCGGGCGCCTTGCGCCTTCAGGGCCGGGATTTAGCGGTAGGGGCTGCGCGGCAGGCTGGAGATTGCTTCCAGATCAAGGGTGATCGGCACGAACTGACCGCCGCCGCTGGCGTTCAGGATGCCGGTCAGCATCTGGATCGCGCCGTTCTGTTGCAGGCGCGACGTGTCCAGCGCGTCGGAGATGGCGGCGAACTTGCGCTCCAGCTTCCGAAGCTCGGCCGGGTCCTGCAATTTCTTGATGTCGTATTTCGCCTCGAAAAGCTTGGCCTGGCGGTCGATGTCCAGGCGCACGGCCTCGTCGGGGATGCCAAGAGCGCGGCGCATGAAACGGCCAAGCGCGGGCTTTTTGAGCACGTCGAACCAGGTCTTGACGCCGCCCACCCTCTCGCGGAATTCCAGGATGTCGCCGACGCTTTCGTTCTGGTCGGCGGCCCCGTTGATGAAAGCCCGCTCGACAAAGCGATCAACGGTCAGGTCCTGCCAGTATTTCTGCTTGGTGCGGGTGGTGAAGGTGCCGTTGGCGACGAAGGCCAGTTCCTTGTGCAGCTCGCGAAAGCGCGGGTCGGTCAGGCGGTTCACCAGCGATTTGGGATCGCTCAGGTCGCTTTGCAGGACCTTCTTCATCAGCCCCTTGCCGAAGATCTGGTCCTCAAGGTCGAAGGCGCGCATGACGAACGCATAGAGATCCTGATCGGCCATCAGGTCGTCGACGGTCTGGACCGAGCCGATCCTATCGCGGAAACCCTGGATCGCGCGGGCATTCTGGGCCGTCTTGGCGATCAGCGTCAGCTGTTTCTCGCGGGTCGCGTCGATCAGGTTCAGACCGACCTGGGTGCCCATGCCGGAAATCGGAATCATGCGTTGCCTCCCTCTCCCCTGCCCCCGGTGTTATCATTGCCAGCCCAGTCGCCCGCATCCGCGCCCACGGGCTCAGGGGCCCCATCGGGCCCGCCGGCCCCTGCGGGGGCCATCGGCGCACCCGGCGCCGTGTCGCCCCCAGCCTGTGCCGCGGCAAAGGCCAACAGCTCAGCCTCGCGTTTCAGCACCGGGCGCAGGGCGCGCAGCGCCTTGTAGAAATCGCCGATCGAGACGTAGTTGGCGGCCTCGAAGACATGGGCGCGCGTGGCGTTGCCCATCACCGTCACCAGCGTCGCCAGATCCCCCTGGACGACGGGCACGATCTTCTCGCGCGTTTCGGGACGTGTCAGGGCGGTCTGGATCAGGAAATAGGCGCGGCCCACGGGCGTGGACATCGCGCTTTCATCCAGCAGGTCGAAGCCCCGGACCACGTCAGCTTGGCTTTCGATCGTCAGCACGTGCCGGCGGTTGGAATTGCGGATCACGCAGCCGTTGACGACGATGCGCTCGTTGGCTTTCAGGGTAAGTTTCAGGGGCATCAGATCGACGCCGTGCTGTCGGTACCCTGTCCTGCCACCGCCCCCGGGGCGGTCGCGCCCGGGCCGGATGGCGCCTGGCCCGACAGGCCGGCGATGATGTTGCGGTTGACCTGGACCAGGTCCTGGATGCCGACCCCGCCGCCGATCACGACGTTTGTCTGGCGTTCGACCCACAGCGACAACGAGATCAGCATGGCGCGCAGGTCGGCCGGCAGGGCATTGCCCGGGTTTGCCAGGTCGCTTTTCAGGGCCTGCCAGATGGCGACGTTGTCGGAAAGGGCCTCGCGCAGGGCAGAGGTCAGAAGGGTGACGCGGGCGAAGCCGGCCTCGGCGCTGTCATACTCGCGCGCGCTGGCATCCAGCGTGGCGGTGACGCGAACCAGCAGGCGGCGTTCGATTTGTCTGGGGGATTCGCTTTCGCGGATGGTGGTCTTGTAGGCTGCGATGCTCATGCGTTCTGCTCTCATCTGCTTTCATCATTCTGAACGAAAGTCTTCTTGCGGGTTTTGTGCCGGTGTTTCGGATCAAGTGACGCGCAAGGGCCGGTGACAGGACCCGGGTCGCCCCGGGTCCGTGCCGTGTCATCTGTTCAAAGCGTCTTAACGGAAGAGGCTCAGAAGGTTCTGCGGTCCCTGGTTCGCGATAGAGAGGGACTGTGTCGCAAGCTGCTGCTGGACCTGGAGGGACTGAAGCCGTGCGGCCTCGACTTCCATGTCCGCATCGACCATCGAGCCGACGCCGCTGTCGAGCCGGTTGGTCAGCTCGGTCAGGAAGTCCTTCTGGGTCTCGATCGACCGCTCGGCGATGCCCAGCGAAGTCGCGGCCGAGATGGCCTCGGTCAGCTGGGTCTCGGCGGTCTTCAGGTCGGCTTCCTGCAGGGCAGCGGTCGAGCTGGTGGTCAGGTTGATCGCACCCAGGGCGCTTTGGATCACGCCCAGGTCCTGCTCGTTGAAGGAAATGGTCGTGGTTGCGACCGAACCCGCGGACGAGCGCGAGATGCCGGTAACCACGGTCACTGCCGCGCCGCTGTCGACCAGGCTTTCGCCGTTGAAGGTCGACTGGCTGATGGTGGTGCCGATACGGGCAGCCAGCTCATCAAGTTCGTTCTGCACGCTGGCACGCACTTCGGCGGTGCCGCCTTGGGCGAAGGCCACACGCTCAACGAACTGCTTGGCCAGGTCGGCCACGGTTTCGGCACCCAGACGGGCGGTCGAGACCGAGTTCTTGGTGAGCGTCAGGCTTTCGTCGATGGCTTTGTACATGCCGCTGTCACCGCTCATCGTTTCCGAAATAGCGAAGTATGCAGCGTTGTCCTTGCCGGACTGGATCTTGAGACCCGAGCTGATTCGACCCTGGTTTTCACCCAGACGGTTGTTCACCGACCGAAGGGTCGAAAGGGCGTTCATTGCAGAGTTGTTCGTAAGAATGGAGGACATTTAGACCTGCTCCGTTTTTTCTTCTGTGTACTTCGTCTTTCTGACGAAAAAGCGGGGTACTAAGCCGCTGTACTGGCACTGAAACTGACAATTAAGGCAATAGCAAGGATCAGATCGATTTATCCATGCGAGATGATCCAGGTTGATTCGTTTCTGTCACAGGTTGCCCCGAACCGCCGTAGATACCCTTGAGGCTGTGGCGGTCCCGGATGCGCTGAAGTTCGGCCAGAACCTCACCGGCGGCCTCGGCTAGGTAACGGAGCTGACGTTCGCTTTCCGCAGTCAACTTTTGCAGCCTGTGAATGTCCTGGCGCAGGGCGATGGCGCTATCGCCATCGGCAGCCAGCCCGGCCTCGATGGCGTCGCGGGCATCGTCCAGCCGCTCCAGCATCTGCTCCTTCTCGGGGCGCAGCGCCTCGATCGTGTCCATGTCACCACGACCAATTGCGGCGATTTCGCGCTCGAAGAGTTTCAGGGCCGCGGCAATGGCACCGGTGGCATTGGCCGGGTTTGATTCGACGGGGTCGGTCATTTGTCACCCTCCGCCGCCGCGGCGCGCCCATAGGCGGCAATCGTGCTTTCGACGCTGCGGGCGATCCCCGTGCCGGCACCCGCCTGGCCCGCGATCTCGTCGGCGATGGCCCGCGACAGGAAGCTGCGCCAGGTCTCCTCGGCGCTGCCGGCGGCAAAGCTGCCCAGGTCGACGGTCTTCATCATCTCGTCGACCGCCTGGGTCAGGAACAGCGCCTCGAACTCGCGCGCGGTTTTGGCGGCGGGGTCGGCGGGATCCGCCCCGCCCTGCCCGCCGGCGCGGTTCGCGGCGGCCTGGCCCGCGGCCTGGCTTGCGGATTGGCCTGCGGTCTGAAGGGCGGTCAGGCCCGTGGGAAGACCGGGAATTTGCATGGATGCGTCCTCAGATGATTTCCAGATAGGCGTGCAGCGCGCCGGCGGCCTTGATCGCCTGCAGGATCGAAATGGTCTCGGTCGCGCCGACACCGATGGCATTCAGCCCGTCCACCAGCCGCTGAAGGCTGACATCCCCTTCCAGCACTGTGAACTTGGCTTCCTTCTCGCGCACCTCGACCGTTGTCTTGGGCACGACGACCGTATTGCCGATGGAGATCGGTTTGGGCTGGCTGACGGATATGTCCTCGCGCACGATCACCGTCAGCCCGCCCTGGCTGACCGCGACCTGGGCGATGCGGACATCGGCCCCGATCACGATGGTTCCCGAGCGGGCGTCGATCACCACCTTGGCGACGCTGTCGGGGCGCACTTCCAGCACCTCGATCGCGGCCATCAGGTCCGGCAGGTCGGCCTTCTCGGCGAATTCCACCTCAATGGTGGTGGGGTCCAGCGCCCGAGCCCAACGTCCGCCCAGCGCCTGGTTGATCGCGTCCTCGACCCGGGTGGCGGTGGTAAAGTCGGGCACCCGCAGCGCCAGGCGCACGGATTTCAGGCTGGCCAGTTCGAAGTCGATCTCGTTCTCGACCGTAGCGCCATTCTCGATCCGGGCGACGGTGGGCACGCCCTCGGTCACGCTGGCGTTGAGGCCTTGGGCCGCGAAACCGGCCACCGCTATCGGCCCCTGGGCCACGGCGTAGATCTCGCCATCGGCGCCCGACAGCGGGGTAACGATCAGCGTTCCGCCCCGCAAGCTGCCGGCATCGCCCAGCGACGAGACCACCACATCGATGGTCGATCCCCGCCGCGCGAAGGGCGGCAGCATGGCCGTCACCATCACCGCCGCCGTGTTCTCGGTCTTCATCTGATCATCGCTGAGGTTGCCGACGCCCAGCCGCTCCAGCATCCCTTCGATGGATTTTTCTGTGAAGGGGCTGTTGCGCAGCCGGTCGCCCGTGCCGTTGAGGCCGACCACCAGGCCATAACCCACAAGCTGGTTTTCCCGGACGCCCTCAAAACTGGCGATGTCCTTGATGCGCACATCGGCCGAGGCTGCCCCGGCGAAAAGGGCGCCGGCCAGGATCACGAGCGGGAGAAACAGCTTCATGGTCATTCAACCCCAAGGACTAAGCGTTCGAGACGGACTCGGCGGAACAAGTCCCTTATACGACAGTCCAAGTATAATTTCCAGATCTACAAGAATTAAGCCGCATCTATTCTTGCGTCAGATCAAAGGTAGTTGAGGAAGCTGAGCCGCGTGATCCGGGCGCTGATCGTATAGGTCGCCTCAAGCTGGGTCTGAAGCGCGGTCACCCGGCTTGCGGCCTCGTAGGGATCGGCCCCTTCCAGGGCTACGATCTGGGTGTTGTAGAGCAACCGGCGGCTTTCCTGCACCTGCTGGGTGTTCTCAAGCTGCACCTGCTGACCGCCCAGACGGGATTCAGTCTCGATCATGCCGGCGATCCCCTGCGAGATCAGGTCCACCGCGGCGCTGACCCAGGTCTCGTACCCGCCCGGATCGGCAATCTGGCTGACATCGGTCGCGGCGATCATCGCCATGCCCTGCATCACCTGAACATATGGCCGGTCATTGGCCTGTACCCCGTAGGGCAGGACCAGCTCCGACTCGATCCGTGCCTCCAGGCGCGCCTCGGGCACGCCGGCGGGGGTCTGCTGGGGCGTGCCGTTGTAGAACGTCGCCTCGTAATTCGTGGTCGGATCGACCGCCGCCCCCTGATAGACCGCGTTCATCTGGGCCACCTTGGCCGCCGCGTCGGCGGCATTGCCGATGCCGCCTCCGACGATCGCCTGCACCACGTCGCGGGGCGACTTGCCCGTGGCGGGATTGACCTCGCTCCACTTCTGCATCGGCGCCACGTCCGAGGTCGTCCCCGAATAGAGGAAGGCCCCCTGGTAGGAGACGTTGAGCCGCGCGATCATCTGCTCCAGCGCCGCGCCGGCCTCAAGGCTGAGGGGGTCGACGGTGCCACTGGGCGCGCTGCGGTTCGGTACGGCGAGGTTCAGGAAGTCCTGGGCCGTGTCACGCACGTCCGACAGGGTCAGCGCGGTGAAGTCCAGCCGCGCGGCCAACAGCTTGTTCGAGTTAGACAGGCCCTCGTTGCGGTCCATCCGCGTGCGCAGCGCCAGCGCCTCGTAGGAGCGTCCGCCCAGCGCGTCGAAGGCATCGGCCTTGAGGCCGGTCGAAAGCTCCTTCTCGGCGATGCTGAGGTCGCGGTTGACCTGCGCGACCCTTCGCCGGCTGTCGAGCCCCGCGTTGAAGGTCGAGATCGTGTTGACTGTGCTTGACATCGAGTGCCTCCTCAGACCGCGCGCAGGAGCGTGTCCATCATCTCGTTGAGTGTTTTCATCATGGTGGCGTTGGCCGCGTAGGCCTGCTCGATCAGCATGAGCTGCTGCAACTCGTCATCGATGTTGACGCCCTGCCCGTCCAGACGGGACGCGCCGATCGCCTGTGCCGACAGGCTGGAGGCGAGCGCCCGCTCGTCGGCGACAGAGCGGCGGACCTGCTGGTCCGAGATGATGCCGGCGGTGAAATCGGTCATGTCGGTGCGGTCGCCCTGCCCGACCAGCGGGTCGAAGTCCCGCGGCGTCTCCATCACCGAGATGAAGGCGTTGATCTGGGCGGTCTCGCCCTGGCGGCCCTGGGTGGTGGCGCCCATCCCGTCGCGCATCCGCCACAGGTAGCCGCCCTTCTCCGGGTAGACCGCGTCGTTGATCGAAAGCCGCGATGCCAGGCCGTCCCGCTTGGTCGGATCATAGGCGTTGCCCCCGTCGGTGAATAGGCCGGGCACGCCGGCAGCCAGCGAGGCATCGGCATCGGTGAAGCCGACGATCATGGCGCGGGCCAGTTCGTCGATCTGACGGTTCATCGCCGGCAGGTATCGGTTGAGCAGCGTGAAGGCCCCTGCCAGCCGCCCCTCGTCCGAGCCACGAAGACCGGGGTCGCCGGGGGTGATGTCGGTGTTGCCTGCGTAAAGCCGACCCGCCACCGTGTCATAGCGCAGCGGGATGCGCGTGGCCCCGTCGACAAGCTGGGCGCCGCCGGTCGCATAGACGCTGACCGTGCCGTTGCCCTCGAAGCGAATCTGCACTTCCATCAGCTCGGACACCTCGTCGAGACGGCGGCCGATCTCGTCCTGAAGGCCCGTACTTTCGGCGGTATTGGCAGGGGTGATCAGGATCTCCTGGTTCAGCTGGGAGATCCGGCGCAGGGCGTCGTCCATGGTGCGCACGTCCTCGAGCACCCGGCGCGCGGTGTCACCGCGGGCCTGCTCAAGGCTGTCGGCGGCCAGGTTGATGCCCCGGACGAAGCTTTCCGATTCCTCCAGCACCGAGCGCTGGAGCGCCGAGTCCGACGGGTTGTTGGCCAGAAGGTCGAAACTGTTTTGAAGGCTGGACAGGCGGGACGACAGGTTCGACGGATCCGAGGGCTGGCCCAAGTGCGTTGCATGGGCCCGCAGCCCGTCCGAGATCGCCTGCTGCGTCGCCTGGCGCGACAGTTCGCGCCGGTACATCCGGTCCAGCGCCATATTGACCTCGCGCCGGACGCCGACCACCTCGACCCGGCCGCTGGCGCTGGTGCTCAGCATCACCTCCTTGCGGGTGTAGCCGTCGATGTTGGCGTTGGCGATGTTGTCCGAGGTCAGGTCCGACCAGCTGGAGGTGGCGCGCAGGCCGCTCTGGCTGACCGTGTAGGAGGCGGTGATGCCCATGGCGATGCTCCGGTCCCTTCAGGGCGCGACCCGCCCCGAAGGGCGGACCGCGCAGGTTATCAGCGCTTGAGGCGCATGGTCTCGTCCAGCATCTCGTCGACCGTGGTCACGATCTTGGCGCTGGAGGAATAGGCCCGCTGGGTCTTGATGAGGTCAGTCAGCTCCTCGGTGATCTCGACGTTCGAGGTCTCGAGCGTGCCGGGGGTGATGCCACCTGTTCCGCCCTCGCCCGCCGTGCCCAGGGACACAGGGCCCGAGCTTTGGGTCGCGCGGTAGGCGTTGCCGTCCAGCGCCTGCATGGCGTTGGGGTTGGTCAGCACCGCCAGCGGCGTGTTGAAGAGCGGCCGGCGGTCCCCGTTGTCGAAGACGCCGAAGATGTCGCCGCGATCATTGTACTCGGTCCGCACCATCCGCGAGGCGAGAGAGCCGTCGGAATCGACGTCCAGCGGCGAGTAGTCGCCCGAGAACTGGGTCATCCCGTCGAACGTGTCGGGCGCACCCAGGTTCACCTCGATCACCTGCGGGGTGGTGCCGTTGTTGATCGTGACCGTCGCCATCCCGGTGGCGGGATCGAAGGCGAAGCCGGCCGGCGCGGGCGCCAGGCTGGTTGCACCGCTGTAGGCCAGGGGCGCACCGGCCAGGGCGCCGGAATCGTGGAACTCGGCCGTGACCTGGCCGAAATCCAGACCCTGATCGTCCGAGACGGTCAGCTGCCACTGGTTCGCCGTAGCGCTGGGCTGCCACGAGAACTGCATCCGCGAAGCGGCGCCCAGGGGCGAATAGAACTCGGCCGAGGACAGGAAGGCCCCACCCGGGGTCGCAACGCCGGTTTCCTGCGACGGCAGGTTGCCCGAGACGCCGATCGTCGTGGTCGGGCTGCCGGTGATCGAGACCTCGGCCACGTTCACCGTCTTCAGATCGACATAGCTGTTGCGGTCGACCGAGCCGAGGTCGCCGTTCATGTCATAGGGAAAGCCCGCCAGGTAAAGGCCGGCCGCGTTGCGCAGGTTGCCCTTCTCGTCAGGCACGAAAGAGCCTGCCCGGGTCAGCATGAAATTGGACTGAAGTGTCTCGTTCGGGTTCTTGGAAACCACGAAAAAGCCGGGGCCGTTGATAGCCAGGTCGTTCTGACGCCCGGTGGCGCGCAGGGTACCGTCGCTGGTGATGTCCGCCCCGAAGGCCGTCCGCACGCCGGTGGAGTAATTCCCACCCGTGCCGCCGGCCGTGGTCGTGACCATCTGCGAGAAGGTCCGGCGATAGCCGTCCGTGTTGGCGTTGGCGATGTTGTCCGAGATGTTCCCGACCTTGGTCGAGTTGGCCAGCAGGGCGCTGACGCCTGTTTGCAATGCGGCGGAGATGCTCATGGGTCTCTGTTCCTTCCCAATGCTTGGGCACGCCCGGGCTGAAAGAAGGCGGAGCCCATTATATTTTTACTTGCTTCCGCAAGTTTTGATACAATCACTACATGATAATTTAAGTTTGCGCAAAGATTATCTAAGAATGCCTTCTTCTATTGTTGCAAGATTATCCAAGGTTCGGCCCGCTCTCTCCATGCGGGAGCGGACGCCGTCGCTTGCCAGCGGGTCGACGGCGGCGGCGGGTTCGGTCAGGCCCTGGGCGATTTCGGCCCACTGGGGCACGTCGGTCAGCGCCGGAAAGGCGCGCGCCAGCTCACGGGTCAATTCGACATCTCCCGACCGGTGCGCGGCCAGTAGAAGCGAGATGGCGTCGCGGAACGGAAACCCGTTGCCCTCGGCCAGCCACAGGTCGCGATAGGTGTCTCGGGCGGCGGCCCAGTCGGTGTTGGCAAACCGCGCCTCGGCCATCAGCCGCTTGTAGCCCGGCGTCGGCTCCACCAGCCGGGTGGCCAACAGGGCGCTGCGATCATCGACCAGGGCGTAGATCCGGGCGGCCAGCAGGGCAAGGCGCTGCTCCTGCTCCGGCGAGGCGCCGACCCGCGCCTGGGACAGCAGCATCGCCGCCTCCTCGTGCTGGCCGCCGGCGATCAGGGCGCGGATCTGCTTGATGCGCAGGGCGTCGGTCCGGGCCTCGGGGATGTCCTGCAGCCCAAGGTCTCGGCTGACCGAAAGATAATCGTGCACCGCGTCGTATTCCGCCGAGGCGACCGATGTCGCCCCCGCCGCCAGCAGGGTGTCGGCGAAGCTTTCGGCATGGCGGGCGAAGTCATCCTCGAACCGGTAATGGATCGCCAGCCGGCGGTGGCCGGTAAGGAATTCCGACAGGGGCAGCTCGCCCCGCGCGCCCGCGTCGTAGAACTGGTCCAGCAGAACGTTTGCCTTCTGGCGGATCAGCGGCGCGTCGGAATGCCCCGGATAGTTGACGATCACCTCGCCATAGGCCAGCAGCGCCTCAAGCGGGTTGCCCAGGCTCAGCTCGATCCGGGCCAGGCGGCGCAGGGTCGTGACCGCCAGCTCGTCGCCCCGCCACATGCCCTTCGCCTCGGCCATCAGGTCGCGGGCCTCCTCTGGCCGCAGGGAGCGGCTGGCAAGGCCCAGCGAGACGAGCGCCAGGCGCGCCCGCTGCGCGTCGCGGCCCATGCCTTCGGAGGCGCGGACGTAATTATCGAACGCCACCAGCCGCGCGTCCCCGGCCTCGGCCGCGCGGCCCAGCAGGTAATAGTAGCTTTCGCCGTCGCGGAGGGCCGCGTGGTCGTCGAAGCGGCGCGCCAGGTCCCGCGCCACGCCCCAGCTTCGCAGATCGATCGCCAACTCCAATAAACCGGGCAGAACCGCCTCAACGAAAGGCGCGGGAAAGGCGGAGAGGCGCGCGACCGCGGCGGCCAGGTCTGCCGGGGTGGGCCTGCCCTCGACCGGCGGCGCGGGCTGGGCAACGGCCGGCGCCGCTTTCTCGGGTTCGGCCTCCTCCCAGAGGTCGGAAGCGGCGGTCGGATCCTCGGGGATCAGGGCCATCACCGGCGCCTCGTCCGGCACGGCCCGCGCCAGCGCGTGGGACAGCACCTTCCACAACGGCTGGTCCGGCCAGGCCTTCCACTCCGGGCCCAGCGGCTCAGGGCGCACAGGCCGGTCGCCCGCCAGCAGCGAGACCGCCGCCCGCTGGGCCAGCACCCTTCCCGCCAGAACCGGGGGCATCGCCGCAAGATCCAGCGGGCGCAGCAGCGACCGCGCCTCGGCCAGCATCACGTGGGCGGTGTAGAATTCGGCCAGGTTCAGCCGGGCCTCCGACAACAGCGACAGGGGCGCGCGGCCGGCGGCCACAGCCTCGGATGCCTCGACCAGTCGGGTCGCAAGGCGGTGGCGATCGTCGATGAAGCTTGCGCGCTGATAGGCCGAGAGGTCGCGGGCCCCGGGCGGCAGCGGATCGCCGGTCGCCTGCGCGGGGGCATCCGCACCAGCCACCGACAGGGGGCGGAAGCCGTCATCCGGCGGCCCGGCCATGACCACGCCCGGACACAGTGCCAGCAAAAGGGCGGTCGGCAGCAGCGGGCCGGGGCGCCCTCGCGCCCGACCTCCACCCAAGGATAAAGTCAATCCAAACCGCCGTTGCACCGTGTCTCTTCTTAAATTTACTTGCTTCTTGGAAGAATAGCATACACGATAAGCAAGAACTGTGAAGTATAGTTTGCTTCACCAAACCTCGCGGCTGCCAGCCGCAGCGGACAACCGGAGAGTGCTTCGGAATGGACAACTCGACCTTCGTATCCCTTTCCCTTGCCACGGCAATGCGCCGGGACATGGACGTGACGGCCAACAACATCGCCAACGCCAACACCCCCGGCTTCCGGGGTGAGCGGGTGCTGTTCGAATCGCTGATCATGGACGAGCAGAACGGCGATAAGGGCACGGCGTTCGTCCTCGACTCGGGCTCCTACGTCGATACGCGCCAAGGCATGCTGACCCAGACCGGCAACCCGCTGGACATCGCGCTTCAGGGCAATGCCTGGCTGTCCTATCGCACCGACACCGGACAGATGGCTTATGGGCGCGACGGGCGGCTGACGATGGATGCCCAAGGCAACCTGGTCACCGTCTCGGGCGCGCAGGTGCTGGACGTGGGCGGCAACCCCGTCGCCCTGCCCCCCGACCTCGAGGGGCCCGTCTCGATCAGCGCGGACGGCACCATCAGCGCGCCCGGACGCGGCACGCTGGGCCGGCTGGGCCTTTACGACCTGCCCGACGAACAGGGGCTGGAGCGGATCGGCAGCGGCCTCTTTGTCGCCGCCGAGGGCCGCCCCGCCGTCGCCACCCCCGCCATCGATACCAAGGTTGTGCAGGGCGCGATCGAGGGCAGCAACGTGCAACCCATCATCGAGATGACCCGCATGATGGCCATCCAGAAAGCCTATGACCGCGCCGTCAAGCTGATGGGCGGCGAGGACGAGCTGCGCCGCGACGCGCTGCGCCGTCTCGGCAAGCAGTTCTAAGGAGGAACGCGACCATGAAAGCACTTGGAATCGCCGCGACGGGCATGCTGGCCCAGCAGACCAACGTGGACGTGATCTCGAACAACATCGCCAACGCCAACACGACCGGGTTCAAATCCAGCCGGGCCGCGTTCCAGGACCTGATCTACCAGTCGGTCGAGCGCGAGGGCGCGCTGACCTCGGAAAACGGTACCGCCCGCCCCACCGGCATCGACCTGGGCCTCGGGGTGCAGACCTCGGGCACGGTGCGGCTGAACACCCAAGGCGGGCTTCAGGCTACCGAAAACCAGCTCGACATGGCGATCCAGGGTGAGGGGTATTTCACCGTGGCCCTGCCCGACGGCAGCCGCGCCTTCACCCGCGACGGCAGCTTCCAGCTGAGCGCGGAAGGCCAACTTGTCACCCTTCAGGGCTATGAGCTGGACCCGGGCATCGTGGTCCCCGCCAACACCGTCAACGTGGAGATTTCCGAGACCGGGACCGTCATGGCCTATGTCGAGAATGACCCCGCGCCGGTCGAGCTGGGCCAGCTTGCCCTGACGACCTTCGTGAACGAGGGCGGGCTGAAGCCGCTGGGCAACAACCTTCTGGCGGCCACCACCGCCTCGGGCGATCCGCTGGCGGCCAATCCGGGTGATCCGGGCGTCGGCGTGATCCGACAGGGCTACCTCGAGGCGTCGAACGTCAACATCATCCAGCAGATCACCGATCTGATCGCGGCCCAGCGCGCCTACGAGATGAACTCGAAGGCCATCGAGACCGCCGACCAGATGATGACAACCACCAACCAGATCAAGTGATGATGTCCCGCGCGCCCCTCCCCGGTCGCAGCCTCGGGCACGGCCGCCTGTTGCTGGCCCTGGCGCTGGTCGCCGCGGCGGCCCTGCTGCCGCCGGCCCCTGCGCGCGCCGCGACCGAGGCGCTTTCCGTCCTGATCGAGGAGCGCGCCCGGGACACCCTTGGCCCCACCCTGCCCGAGAACGGCACGGTCGAGGTCACCCTCGCCCCCGGCGCGGTCGAGCGCGCGGTCATGCTCTCGGCCTTCTGGATGGACACGGCGACAGGGCGGTTCGTGGCCAATGCCGTCACCCCCGCCGGCCAGGTCCAGCGGGTGTCGGGCCTGGCCCTGTTGACGGTCGACGTTCCCGTTCCCAACCGGCGCATGCTGCCGGGCGAGATCGTGACCGAGGCTGATCTTGCCACCGTCGCCCTTCCCCACGGCCGGCTCAGCGCCTTTGCCCTCACCGAAACCACCAAGCTGGTCGGTATGCAGGTGCGCCGGGTCCTGACCCAAGGCCGCCCTATCGTGGCCCAGTCGATCCAACCGCCCCAGGTCATCGACCGCGGCGACCAGATCACGATCCGCTATTCCGACGGCAACCTGTCCCTTGCGGCACCCGGCCGGGCCCTGGCCGGCGCCGCCCTCGGCGAGGACGTCAAGATCGTCAACCTAGTAAGCAACACCTCCCTTGTCGGCACGGCGACCGGCAAGGGCATCGTGGAGGTAAGCCAGTGAGATCCGCCCAGATAATCCCCGCAGCCCGTCGCGCCCCCTTCCGCCGGGGCCGGCTGCTGCTGGCCACGACCCTTCTGGCGGGGCTGGCCGCGTGCGGCACAGGCAACCCCTTCGACCGCGACCCGCAGATCTCGGGCATGGAGATGAGCCCCGAGACGATGCCCGAGGCGGCGTCGGTCCGGGTCCCCATGCCGCCCCCCGAACCCACCCGCGTCAAGTACCGGGCCGAGGCGGCGTCGCTGTGGGAACGCGGATCGGGCGGGTTCTTCGGGGATCAGCGCGCCTCGAAGGTGGGCGACATCCTGACCATCGACGTGGCGATCAACGACGGCGCCAAGCTGCGCAACGCGACCGAGCGGTCGCGCGGCGGCGGCAGCACCCTCGCCTTCCCCAAGCTCTTCGGCTACGGGACCCAGATCGACAAGATCCTGCCCGGTGTCGGCCCCGACGACCTGCCCCAGGGCGATCTGGTCGATCTGAGTTCCTCGACCCAGGCCAGCGGCTCCGGCTCGATCAACCGCAACGAGACCATCAATCTGCGAATTGCGGCACTGGTCGTCAAAAAGCTGCCCAACGGAAACCTTGTTGTCGCCGGCCGCCAAGAGGTCAAGGTCAACCAGGAGCTGCGCGAATTGCGCGTGGCGGGCATCATCCGGCCCGAAGATGTCCAGATGAACAACACAATTTCCTATGACAAGATGGCCGAGGCCCGCATCGCCTATGGTGGGCGCGGGCAACTTTCCCGTGCCCAGACGCGGGGTTACGGCGAAGATGTCATGGACATCATATTGCCCTACTAGAACAAAACTTCCGCCTCGATAGCGCGTCATACCGGCAGGACCAAACCTGTGAGTTCTGTCGGTATGAAAAGACTTTCGATTCTAGTATTCGCCCTTACTGCCATTTGCGCCGCCGGGGGCTACGGCCTTGGCGTCGTGATGTCGCCTGACGCCGACGCGGCCCAACTCGCCGATGGCGGGTCATCGGGCATGCGCGACGGCGCTGACGGCCTGCCCGAGGACCAGATCGCCCGGGCGATCGTGGCCGAGGCCGAGACCACCCATGAGGAGGCCATCCCCGAGGATGACGGCCTGGTCAAACTGGGCCGCATCACGGTCCCGGTCTATCGCTCGCGTAGCGTGACCTACATCGTCGCCGATTTCGGCGTCACCCTGGCCGATGCCACCCAGGCCAAGACCTGGCGCAAGGCCGAGAACGCCGCCCGCCTGCGCGACTCGATCCTGGCCTCCATGCACGAGGCCGCGCGCTCCAGCCAGCTGACCGATCCGGCAGCGGTGCAAGAGCGCCTGTCCCAGCGCATCCTGTCCTCCCTCGACAGCAAGTTCGAGGGCATCAAGGAAGTGCGGTTCCTGGAATTCTATCAGGGCGACGTGCCGCTCATCTGACGCACGCGCCTCTGGGCACGAAAAGAAAAAGGCGTCCCCCGGGGGACGCCTTTTTTCGTGGCGGGGCTGTGTGCCCGGTTACTGGACCGACAGGACGCTGCCCGACGACGCCTCGGTCCCGTTGCGCAGCACCAGCATCGGCTGCGCCCCTTCAAGGCTGACCCGCTCGACCCTTGTGGTGGCGTAGCCGGAGTAGCCGATCGACCCTTTCTGGCTGTCCTGGGCGACGAGGCGAATGCCATAGGCGCCATCTTCAACCGTCGCGCCATTGGCGTCCAACCCGTCCCAGCGGAAGCGGTGCCGGGCGCCGGCCTCGGTCGGCAGGCCCGAGACCGTGCGCAGCACATCGCCGTTGGCATCCAGGATCTCGGCCCGGACGCTGTGGGCGCTTTCCTCAAGCTCGTAATCGTAAAGGCCCTCGCCGCCGATCCGTTCGATCCGGTCGGCTGGCAGGGTCACGTCGCGACCGATCAGCTGGATCCCCGACAGGTCCGCCGCCGAGGCGAGCTTGGCCGCGATCTGCTCGAGGTTGGTGTTGGCCATCACCGACTGCTCCACCTGCGAAAGCTGGGCAAGCTGGGTGACGAACGTGGTGCTGTCCATCGGCTCAAGCGGGTCCTGGTTCGAGACCTGGGCCGTCAGCAACTTGAGAAAGCTGTCGAAATCCCCGCTGAGCTTGGTCATCGCACCCTTCGCCGCCGAGTTGGAGGTGGCCGTGCCGCTGGCCGCGCTGGCCGTCGTGCTGTCTATGCTCATGTCGCTCTCCGCCTCCTCAGGTGGTGATGTCCAGGCGGCCGGACGTGTCGCCCGTCCCTGTGTCCGCGTCCGTCGTGGAAGCGTCGCGCGCGGCGATCGCCTCGTCTGCCGGGCCGGTGGCGTCGGTGCCGGTCACGGCATCCGCCTCACTGTCCGATCCGTCGCCGCGACCGTCCTGGCTGAAGGTCTCAAAATCCAGGCCCGCCCCGTCAAGCGACAGGCCGCTGTCGTCCAGCATGTTCATCAGCATCTGCCGGTCGTCCCGCAGGGCTTGCAGCACCAGCGGATTCTCGGCCCGCAGAACGATGCGCATGCGGCCGTTGTCGGTGCTCTGCATGTCGATCTCGATGTCGCCCAGTCCGCGCGGCGCCAGTTCGATGCGGGTGCGCCCCTCGGCGAAGCTGGACTTGCGGATCTGGCCGATCAGGTTGCGCGCAAAGCCCGAGGCGGCGGCTTGCGCCGGCGTGTCGGCATGGGCGGCCACCGGGCCGCGGGCCTCTGCGGGGGCGGCGATGCGTTCCATCCCGGCCTGGCCGGAGGCCGGGCCGAAGGTCTGCTCCAGCGCCTGCGCCAGCGTCAGGCCGAGCGAAGGGTTCGCCACGGGGGCCGCCGCGGGGTTCGGGCCTTGGTTCGCGTTGCCCGGCTGGGCGGCGTGCGCGTTCTGGTTTGAATTCTGCGCCCCGTTCTGTGCGTTTGCCTGGGCCTGAGCCTGGGCGCGCCCACCTTCCTGCGCGGCTTGGCGAAGGGGCGAAACCGCCTCTTCCGGCAGCACTCCGGGGCCGGCGGCAGGTGTCGCCCCCTGCCCGGCCGGGGCGGCTGTCGGGCCGGCGACAGATGCGGCCGGGGCCGGGTCAGCGGTGCGCAGTCCGATCCGCTGGCCCGGTAGCTGGACGGCCGGAGGCGCTGCCACGGGCACTTGGGCCGGTGTGGCGATTATCGCGCGCAGTGCTGCGGGCAGCATGCTGGCCGGGCCGCCCCGGGCGTCACCCAGCATCGCGGCCAGTGCGGCGTTCACCTGAACCTCGGGGCCCGAAAGGCCGGTGGTTGCGGGACCGCCGGGGCCCTGTGCCAGAAGCTGCCGCGCGGCGCCCGCAAGGTCGGTGCCGTGCTGGGCGTCGAACCGGGTCAGCAGATTGGCTATGGCGTGCCCCGCGGAAAGGGCCGCAACGCCGGGGGCGCGAGCGCCCGCCTGAAGCCCACCAGCCCCTTGTACGTTGGCCTGGGGCGCGGCACCGGTCGCGGCGGGGGCGAACCCCTCCAACACGGTGCGAATATCCTCCATAAGGGTCGAGACAGCCGCGTCAACGGGCTGCTCATCGGTCGGGACGGGATTGCCGGCGGTGTCGAGCGTGGGGTCGGCCGTCTCGGTGCCGCCGCCCTCGGTCGTGGTGTCGGTGATTGTCTCGGGCGTCTCCGTCCCCGCCTTAGTCGCGGGGCCCTCGCTCCGGGGCCGACCGGCTTCGGCGGCCAGAAGGTCGGCAAAGCCCTTGCCCTTGGCGCCTTCATCCCGGCCGTGGCCGGCACTGGCCGGTGCGGGCCGTTCGCTGACTTGCGTCGCTGCCCCGACGCCGACCCCGATCATTTAGCCCTCTCCGCAACTGTGGTGCGGTTACCCCCACGATCCTGCATCGAAACCTTCCAATTACTTGCTCAATTCATACGAAATAAGCACAGTTTGGACAAAATTGAAAGTATTCTTTGCGGAGGCAAGGATTAACTGGCGCGCATCAGGTGCATATCGGACCCGGTCTGGAGCGAGGCGAGCGATTGCGAGACCCGCAGCTCCACCTCTTTCAGCCAGGCCTCGTAGCTGCGGCAGCGATGGGCGAACAGCATCAGCCCTGCGGGCGCACGGCGCACGTCGGGCGCCGAGAAACCGGCGTCGACCGAGCGCAGGAATGTCTTCAGCCGCTCGCTTTCCAGGAAGTTCGGCTCTAGAAACATGCCGCTCATGTCGTGGCGACTGCTGCGCACGCCGGTCCAGTAAGCCCCCAGCGTCGCCGCCAGCCCGGTCCGGAACGCCGCAGGCACCAGGCCAAGGTGCTGGAAGCCGGCCGCGCCGGCCAACCGGTGGAAGGAACAGGCCATGAAATAAAGGGCATCATTTTCGCGCCGCAGAGGGAAAACCCCCTGCCGGATGACGTCCAGCAGAACCTCGGCGACCAACTCGCCCACGTGGTAGGACAGGCCTTCCCCGTCGCTCCAGGCGGCATAGGGATCGTCCTGGCCGATCACGATCAGCGTGCCATGGGGCACGTCGAGACCCAACTCCTCGGCGATGACATCGCCAAGGGGAAGTTCGGGCATCACCTCGGCCCCGTCCGAAAGGACGGCCGGGTGGGCATGACCGCGCCGGGCCTGCAGACAGAGTGTCGGCACCGGCACGAGAGCTTCGAGTATTCTTGCCTTACGGGCAGTTACTGGTCCGTTACCCAACTGGATGGCACCTTGCCAGATCGACTGGAGAACAGTGTCGGTCGCAACTTCCATGGGTTGGTCCCCTATTATCCTTGCTTATCCATCACCGTAATGGGTCGTTTTGATTCCACAAAGCCTAAATAGTGTGGTCACCCCCCGCCGATCCGCCAGATGATGTGTCATTGCGTCCCCAAGGCACAATTGTCACTCCTGTGGACAAAACTTGGCCCAACAAGCGGGATTGCGCTGAATCCCTTGCCACATTTGCACCATGCGGCTCACGCCGGTGGCGCGGCGCGACTGTGGACAAGTTGGCCACAACTGCGCCCTCCCGGGGTTTGGGGCCCGCGCAGAAAAAATTTAACGGAGTCGCTGTTGACGAGGAATGCGAATTGCGCAGGGGCCTTTTCAAGGCCGAAATGCCCAGATTCGCGGCGCAGCCGGACCCGCTCCCTCCCCTGCCAAACGGGGCAAAAAGGGCCCCGAGTCGCGTGGATTCGGGGCCAGAAACAGGCTAAGCCACTGTTACTCGGGGATATTCTTCAGAAGAATGCTGATTCGACGGTTCACAGGGGCCGTCGGATGCTCGGGATCCAGCGGCTCGGTGTCCGCCAGGCCCGAGATTCGCGTGATGCGATCCGCCGTCACCCCGGACTCGAGCAATACCCTGCGGGTGGCATTGGCGCGGTCGGCCGACAGCTCCCAGTTGCCATAGCCCCCCTGCCCGCTGAAGGGCACGGCGTCGGCATGGCCCGAGATCACGATAGGGTTCGGCAGGCCGGAGATTGCGTCGCCGACAATGCGGATCAGGTCACGGGTCGCATGCTCGATCCGGGCGCTGCCCGAGGGGAACATCGGACGCCCCTCCTGATCGACGATCTGCACCCGCAGTCCTTCAGGGGTCTGGTCCAGCATCACGTTGTTGGTAAAGGGCGCAAGCTCGGGCCGTTGGGCGATGGCGGCGCCGACCCGCTGTTTCAGCGCCTCGAAGGCGGCGTCGCGCTCCTCGGCGGCCATGGCGGCGGCCTTCTCGGCGGCGGCGCGCCGCAATTCGGCATCGGCCTCGCTCTCGGCCGTGTTGTCGCGCGTGTCGTCCGGCGCCTGGTTGTCCGGGCTCAGGCCGGCGCGGCGGGCGGGCTGCGCCTCGAACGCCTCGGCGGCCTTCTCGATATCGTCACGCATGCGGCTGTCGAACACCGCCAGCGGATTGGTGCGCCCGAAGGTCGGCGCGGGCGGGGTCTTGCTATCCTCGGTGGCGCCGTTCTTGTCGCCCTCGCCATCGACGGCCTTGCCGTAAAGCAGGCCGCTGCTGCGCCCGCCCGTGTTGCTAAGGCTGGGGCTGAAGTAATCGGCAAGCCCGCGCAGCTTCTCCTCGTCGGCGACCGACAGGATCCACAGCAGCAGGAAGAAGGCCATCATCGCCGTCATGAAGTCGGCGTAAGCCACCTTCCAGCCACTGCCGGCATGGGAATCGTGGTGGCCGTCGTCGTCGACCACCTTCTTGATGATGATCTCGTTCTGTCCGCTCGGTGGCATTGCCGATCTCCGCTTTGGCCGGATTCCGCGCGCATCCCGCAAGGCGGGTCAGGCAGCGCGAATGGTCCGGACCGGGCCAGGTTGGGGAAAGCTCAGGAGATGCTTTCGTTCTGCACGGCGCGCGGGTCGGTCGGATGTCCGGCCTGATCGCGGCTGTACTTGCCCAGTCCCGCCTGCTTGGCATAGTCGGCCTTGCGGGCGCTGTAGCTGGGGGCCACCAGCGGCATGTCCTCGGGCAGACCGTAAAGCCGGCGATACTCGGCCTCGGTCAGGCCATGCTCGGCACCCAGGTGCCGCTTGAGCATCTTGAACCCCTTGCCGCAGCACAGGCAGAACACCTTCTCTTCGGTGACGGCCTGGTCGATCGGCAGGGCGGGTTCGGCGGTTGCGATCGGCGGTCCCGCAAGCGGCGCCTGCCCGATCGGGGCGGCAAGCCCGGCGGTGCCGGTGCCAAGTTCCTGTTTCAACCGCGCCACGAGGGCCACGATCTCGTCCGGACCAACATCGGGCCGGGCCGCATATGCGGAAACGATGCGGGCCATGATTTCGCCCGCCTGGTCAGTATCAGTCATGTTGCACCTATCTTTCAGGCAAGGAGTTCTGCGCTCAAGCGCCTTGCTCTAAACAAGAGCAATCTCCATATGATCCCATCATATATGAAAAATTCCTTGCTTGACCATTTATAAAATCAAATTAGTGAAAACTATTTTTGGTAGTGCTTGTAATACGATGGCATAGCCGCCCTATCAGTCAAGCTTTCTATGATGCAAAAGGATAGGCAGGCGACTATGCGCCTGCAAGGGAACCGTCCTGACGCGGTTCGATTTGATCAGACGGCCAGTCGTTTCGCGACCTGATCCAGCAGCCCGTCCCAGTCGTAAAGACGCTCCTGCCGGTGGATAAGAAGGCTGCCGTACCAGGCGTCCCGCCCGGTCGCGCTGCTGGCACCCTCGTCGCCCCAATACCACATGCTTTCGGTGCCGCAGGGGATCATCACGTGACAGTTTGGATGCCCCATCGCGCCGCAGGCGTGGACGGTGGTGTTGTCGATGCTGATCACCGTTTCAAGCGCCGCAAGCTGGGCGAAGAACCCGGCAAGGTCCGCCATCTGGTCGATCTTGGGATCGGTGAAGACCTCGACATCCGGGCGGGCAGTGCGGGCGGCCGCAATCTCTTCGGGGGTCGAGTTGTATTGCAGGTCGATCACCAGCGCGTCGGTGGGGGCCAGGCGCACCATCTCGGCCAGCGGGATCGAGCGGAGCTGACCCGTCAGGTTGCCCGAACTGCGCCAGGCCATGCCCAGCACCGGCCGCCCGGCCGCCTTCTTGGCGTAGCGCGCGGCGATCGCCGCGACGCGGACGGGATCGGGGCGCAGAACCGGATGGTGTAGAAGGGCGGGATCGACGCCCTGGCGATACCTGACCAGGTCGCCCAGGTGCAGCACCTTTGCAACCGGCACCTCATCCTCGTTGCCGGCGAGATCCCGGAAGGAGCGCCCATCGATCCCCAGCGGAGAGCCTTTCAGCGCCTCGATCATGCGGTCGTCGCCCAGCAGGGTCAGCCGCGTCCGGGACAGGTCGATTGGTGCCGCCCGCACCAAGGTCAACAGGGCCAGCTGGTCACCGATCCCCTGCTCGCCCAGGAAGAACAGGTGATCCTGGGCCGCCAGGTTCTCGGGGGCCGAGTTCTCGTAGGGCACGCGGGCACGGACCGCCGGGCTGATGCGGCTGCGGTAGAACGGCTCGCCCTCGGCAAAGCGGCCCTGACGGAAACGGAAAACCCCGAGGGAGCGGGCGACCCGGCCCTCGCCGGGCGCGGCGTGGGTCCCTTCCAGCAGCGCGTGCTCGGCCTGCTCCATCTTGCCCTGGTCCTGAAGGATGTTGCCGGCGACGCCGCAGGCCGCGGCAAAGGCGCCGATCTCGCTGAAACGCGTCGCCTCAATCAGCTCCAGCGCCTCGTCCAGCCGGCCCAGCATGCGCAAGGCCGTCATACGCAGCAGTGCGATGTTGTCGCTGTCGGCATCGCGGGGAACGTCCTCGCCCGATTGGCGGGCCTCTTCCTCGCGCGCACGGTCGAAGGCATCGCACCCGGCCAGGGCCTCGGCGAAGCGGCCCTTGAAAAGAAGCGCGCGGAGACGACCGATGCGGTGATGCACGGGCGCCGGGTCGAACCGATGGGCGCGCAGGAACCAGTCGGCGGCGCGGCCGGGCTCGTCCCCTTCGCTGAGAAGCGTGGCAACCTGGTAGCTGAGATCGGCATCCTCAAGCGCCGCGACGGCAGCACCCGCGGCGTCGACGGCCCGCAGGGTCCAGCCCATCTTGCGGCAGAGCGTCAGGTAGAGGTTGATCATCGGCGCGTCGCGACTGCCCGCCGCGAGGGCCTCCTCGAACTTCTGAAGCGCGGGGCCGACCTCGGCCGCCAGCACCAGCGCCTTGCCCAACCCGCCCAACACGGCCGGGTCCCTGGGGGCAAGTGCGCGGGCCTGCTCATAGAAGGCGCGGGCCGTTGCGGCATCGCGCCGGTCCAGCGCCACCGCCCCGAGGATCAGCCATGGGTGCAGGCTTTTCGGGTGGCTCTGGGAAATCGGCAGCGCCAGGCGGGCGGCCTCGGCCCCGTCCCCGCGCCCCATCGCGTCATAGGCCTCTTGGACCGCGCGCGCCGCCGCCCCCTTCAGGTCAAAGCGCCGCTCGGCCCCGGAGGCGCGGGCGCGGCGTGCTTTGCGGGAAAGGCTCAGCTCGTTCATGTCAATCCTTCGGCACGGCGAAATAGTCCACCGTATGAGTGTAGGCGATGCTGTCGGTGATGCGGTAGCCGGCCTGGCGGCACCAGTCCTGCGCGACCGCCAGCATGTTGTCGCGCATGACCTCGATCCAGATGACGGGGCGGGTGCGGGCGATCAGCGCATTGGCGCCCGCCAGCACGTCGACCTCCATCCCCTCGACGTCGATCTTGATGATGTCGGCGGGCACATCGGCGAACAGGGTGTCCAAGTCGCAGACCTCGATCCCGCCTGCGGCGTCCGGCACCAGGCGGGTGGCGCCGAGGTTGTCGGCGTCGGGGGTCTCGACGGCAAAGCGCCCGGCCTGCCGCCCGGCGCCCAGCCCGAGGCCCCGGCCATCGACCAGCGGCGCCAGGTCGTTCAACTCCAGATTCTCGTTCAGTAGTTGCAGGGCAACCGGGTTCGGCTCCACCGGGTAGATGCGCGCGGCGTTGAGATGACGGGCATACCAGACGACGTGGTTGCCGATGTTGGCGCCGACCTCGATCACATGGGGGGCGGGCGCATCGCATAGCCGGCGCAGCTTTTGCAGCCCCTCGGAATCGAAATAGCGCCCCGCGAGGTGGGTGGCCTGGATCAGGTCGTGGGGGTTGGTGACACGCATCCGCGCGGCGACCCCGTCGTGGGAGGGCTCACTCAGCACCAGTGTCCGGGCCAACGCATCCCGCCGCTGCTGCGAGACCGAGGCCTGCCAGTCGGCGCCGGTCGCCGAACGGGGCCCGACGCTGTGCTCGCCCCGGCGGTTGAGAAAGAAGATCTCGGGCAGCTTGGCGCAGCGGCAGCCGTCCCATAGCTGAAGGTAGAGCTTGTAATCCTCGCCCGTGTCCATCTGGGGATCGAAGCCCAGCGGCGCCACGCAGGCGGTGCGGTAGAAGCCGCCGATCTGCACGGCCAGGTGGGGTTCGGTCCGCAGGAAAGCGGCCTGGTCGGCGATGGTCTCGGGCTGACCCTCGCGAAGCTGCGGATCGCCGGTGGCATCCATCTCGCAGATCAGACCCCAGGCGACGTCCAGGTCGGGGTTGTCGGCAAGGACCCGACCGAAGGCCTGAAAGGCATTGGGCGCGAGGATATCGTCGGCGTCGAGGAAGAAGATCCAGTCGACACCCTCGTCCCGGGCCTGGGCCAGGGCGGTGTTGCGCCGCGCCGACCGGCCGTGCGCACCGGCGGTGTCGTCCATCGCGTAATGCAGGATCTTGTCGAAGGGGCCCGGATCGAAATCCTCGGCCTGGCGGACCGAGGGGGCACAGCTTTCGTCAAAGAGCTTTTGGTGACCGGGGCCGATCGGGGTGATGATGGCACAGATCAACGGGCCGTCCCCGTGGTGTCACGAGCGGTCACATCACCGCGCGCCAGCGACAGCATCTCGTCGAGGGGCGAAGCCTCCGCGATCGGGGTCGGGGTCGTGTCCGTGGTTGCGTTTGTGTTCGGAGCCTGACCCAAGGCATCGGCAAACCGGGGCGCCCCTGTAGGCTGGACCTCCCCCGGGCGGGCCGCATTCGGCGTGACATCACTCGGCACGGCCTTGGCAGCCTGCGGTTCGGCAGTGTCCCCCGAAATCGCGCTGGCGGCGCGCTTCTCGGACCCGATGGCGGCGTTGGCCGGGGTGATGATCGCGGCGATGCCCTCGGGCAGCATGCGCGACCAATGGGTTTCCCCCTCGCCCGCGCCCGGCAGATCGCCCAGGCCCAGCCCGACCAGCACCCCTGCGACCCCCGCCGCAAGCGCCAGCGAAAGCCGTCCGCGAACGCCGCCCGCGCCAGCGCGAGCCCCGGCCCCACGCCGGCGTCCCCGTGCGGGTGCCTCCAGCGGACAGATGAAGATGCCCTGCGGCGTGACCGTGGCGGTCGCAGCACAGGGTGCCTCGGCGAAGCGTTGCGCCAGCGCCTCGGGGAACTGCGCGGCCGCCAGTGTCAGGATGGCCGGCGCGTCGGGTGTCCAGCTGCCAAGGCAATGGCGCGGCAACACGAAACGGGCGAAATCATCGCGAAACCCCATGACCTGTGCCGGGCGGGCCTGGGTGGTGACCCCCGCCTCGTCGGGCCGCAGTATCAGGCGCAGATCCTGGCCACGAGGTTCCATCCGCGCGTCCAACACCTGGCAATCGCCCCGCCGCGCCGGGCCCAGCGGCGAATAGCCGGCGGGCAACGCGGGATCGGTCGCCACCGCCGGGATCGGCTGGCTGGCGGGGGCAAGCTGGCCCGGCATGGACATGGCTGGCGCGGGTTCGGCCATGAAGGCCGCCGCCAGGCGCGCGGTCAGAACCTCGTCGGTCAGCTCGGAGGGGGCTGGCGCATCGTCGTCGCGCCGCGCTTCCGCAGGCTCGGCCTTGCGGGGGGCCTCGCCACCCGCACCCTCGCGGCTGGAACGGAAAAGACCGCTTGGCGCAGTGGTTTCCGTGCCCCCCTGCCGATCGGTGGCTGCGGGCGCCTGAACGGGCGGCGCAAGCTTGCGCGCGCGCCCGCGCCGGGGGGAGATCACGTCCTCTGGGTCCAACCCTTCATCACGGGCGAAAGCATAGTTGATGGCATAATCCGCCGCCCGCTCGACAAGATCCTCGGCCTCGAGGATCAGGCCCAGAAGCTGCTGCTCCTCGGAAAAGAGGATCCTGCGGGTCGGGTAGCCGTCCTGCTCGGGGAAGACAGCGAAACCGCCACGGGCCTTGCCCAGCGCGCCGGCAGCACGGCGCAGGACCGATTCCCCCTCGTCGCGGTGACAGACCAGCACCTCGCAGCGCCCGGCGTCATCCAGGCACAGCACCGCCGCCATGCCGTCGGGCCAGCCCGGCAGCAGGTGGGCCAGATCGCGTTCGTCGGGAAAATAGGCCAGCGCGTCGCCGATGGTCATGGTGTCCGCCTGTTCGCAAAACGTCGGGTAAGATGGGTTATTTACTTGCAAACTATTCTTGTCTAATCTTGCGGATATGTCAATTATACTTATTACACCCAACTATGGGATGGATAGCGCGGTAAATGTTTCGGTGCGCTCAGATCAGGTGACACAGCGATGACGATGATCCTTGGATTGGTAATGGTGTTCAGCCTCGTGTTCGGCGGCTTCATGCTATCGGGCGGCAAGATGGAGATTGTCCTCCACGCCTTGCCCTTCGAGGGGATGATGATCGGCGGCGCGGCTCTTGGCTCTTTCGTCATCGCCAACTCGTTCTCGGTCATCAAGGCGTCGCTGCGGGGCATCGGCAAGGTGCTGAAGGGCCCCAAGTGGAAGGCCTCGGATTACACCGACCTGCTGAACCTGCTGTTCGAGTTGACGCGCCTTTACAAGACCAAGGGGATCCTGGCCCTCGACCCCCATATCGAAAGCCCCAAGGAAAGCGAGATCTTCGCACGCTATCCGCGCATTCTGGGCGATCACTTCGCGACCGAGCTGATCACCGACAGCTTCCGCATGCTCTCGATGCAGTTCGACGACAAATATGCGACCGAGGATGTCATCAACCGCAAGATCAAGAAGCATCATGGCGAGGCGCTTTCGGCCGCGCAGGCGATCCAGACGATGGCCGACGGCCTGCCCGCGATCGGCATCGTCGCGGCCGTTCTGGGTGTCATCAAGACCATGTCGTCGATCGACCAGCCGCCCGCGGTCCTGGGCGCGATGATCGGCGGCGCGCTGGTCGGCACCTTCCTGGGCGTCTTCCTGGCCTATTGCATGGTGCAGCCCATCTCGGGCCGGCTGGCCCAGATCGAGAACGAGGACGGGACCTTCTATCAGGTCATCCGCGATGTCTTCGTGGCGATGGTCGCCGCCCACCCGCCAAGCATCTGCATCGAGATCGGGCGCGGCAACATTCCCACCCCGAAACAGCCCGATTTCTACACGGTCGAGGCCGCCCAGCGCGAGCTTGCGACCGTATGACCGGCGCGGCGGCAGGCGGCACCGCGGGGACGTGGCGCGGCTGGCCCGCCGGACTTGCCCTTGCCCTGCTGTCGGCCCTGCTGCTTGCCGGCCCCGCCGACAAGGCCCTGGCCGCCGGCGGCGGTGACGCCCCGGCCAAGACGGACCCGGGCGCCCCGGAAAGCGGGGACGAAAGCGCCGATGGGCCCGCCCAGGGCAGCGAACGCATCTCCGTCTCCCCGCCCCGCGTGCGGCTGCAACTGGATCCCGTCATCCTGAAGCGCATGCGCGAACGGCTGGAGGAGCTGGAAGCCCCGGCCAAGCCCGCCGAAGAGGACGAGAGCAGCGAGGCGCCCGGCATCGGCGTCGTGCCCGGCGACGTGCCCGAGGCGCTCGCCTCGCCCAAGCGCCAATGAGCACCCGCCAGACCGCCGCCCGCCGCATCCGCGCGCTGGACCTGCTGGAGCGGGTAAAGCGCCACGAGATGGAAGATGAGCTGAGGGAGCTGGCGCGCATCAACGGCAAGATCGCCGAAACCCGCGCCCAGCGCGAGGAACTGGATCGCCGCCTGCGTGAGGAAACCCGTTCGCGCGATCTGGAGGTCGCCCCCTACATCGCCGGATTCGCCCGCGCCATGCGCGAGCAGATTGCCGGGCTCGACGGGCAGCTTGAGAAGCTTGCCGCCGAAAGCCGGACGCTGGACGATTTCGTCAGGGAGCGCTACCGCGAGGCGCGGACCTATGCCAGCGTCGCCGACCGCCTGCGCCAGGAGGCGCGGCAGGAGGCCGCCCGCCGCGAGGCCAAGGACCTGGACGAGATCGCGCTGACGCTCTGGCAGCGGGCGTCGGCCGGATAGGCCGGCCGGATCGGGGGAAGGTCAGCCCCTGGCCGTCAGGCTTCGGCGGTCAGGCGCTTTTCCAGAACGTCGAAGGGCACGCCCGGCTCGTCCTTGGCACAGCGGATCACCAGCGATGTCTTGACGCTGGCCACGTTCTCGGCCGCCGTCAGCTGCTCGGTCAGGAAGGACTGGAATGTGCTGAGGTCGGGTGCGACGCATTTCAGGATGAAGTCGATCTCGCCGTTGAGCATGTGACACTCGCGCACCAGCGGCCAGTCGCGGCAGCGGGCCTCGAACGCGCTGAGGTCGACCTCGGCCTGGCTGTGCAGACCGACCATGGCAAAGACCTGAACCTCGAAGCCTAGCGAACGGGGATCGACATCCGCATGGTAGCCGCGAATCAGGCCACTCTCCTCGAGGGTGCGGACCCGCCGCAGGCAGGGCGGCGCCGAGATGCCGACCCGCTTGGCCAGCTCGACGTTGGTCATGCGGCCGTCGGCCTGCAGTTCCGCCAGGATCATCCGGTCGATCGGATCCAGTTTCGCTCCGGGCATCGGCCCCTCCGTGAGATTGCTTTGCGCAACTTACAATTCACCGAACCGGGGCGCAATAATGTTTCAATCATGCGCAACATTTTTACGTCGCCTCCTACCCCGAAGGCGCCCCGCGGCCGGCGCGGCACTCGGCCACCCGGCGGCGCGCAGGGCTTTCGCCTGCGGGTCGCGCGACATATACCCGGAAAAACATATTCGTCAGTCTGCAGGAAGCGTGTCATGTCCGAATCCCGTCACAGCAAAGTTCTCATCATCGGCTCCGGCCCCGCGGGTTACACCGCCGCCGTCTACGCCAGCCGCGCCATGCTGGAGCCGGTCCTGATCCAGGGCATCCAGCCCGGCGGACAGCTGACCATCACCACCGAAGTTGAAAACTGGCCCGGCGACATCGAGGTGCAGGGCCCCGACCTGATGGCCCGGATGGAGGCGCACGCGCGTTCCGTCGGCACCGAGATCATCGGCGACATCATCACCGAGCTTGACCTCGGCAGCCGCCCCTTCACCGCCAAGGGCGACAGCGGCACCACCTATACCTGCGACGCGCTGATCCTGGCGACGGGCGCCCAGGCAAAATGGCTGGGCCTGCCCAGCGAGGAGAAGTTCAAGGGCTTCGGCGTCTCGGCCTGTGCCACCTGTGACGGGTTCTTCTACCGCGGCCAGGAAGTCGTGGTGATCGGCGGCGGCAACACCGCCGTCGAGGAGGCGCTGTTCCTGACCAATTTCGCCAGCAAGGTGACGCTGATCCACCGCCGCGACGAGCTGCGCGCCGAGAAGATCCTGCAGAACCGCCTCTTCAAGAACCCAAAGGTCGAGATGCTGTGGAACCACGAGGTGACCGAGGTCCTGGGCAGCGAAAACCCCCTGGGGGTCGAGGCCGTGCGCGCCCGCAATGTCCAGACCGGTGAGACGACCGACGTGCCTTGCAAGGGCTTTTTCGTTGCCATCGGCCACGCGCCCGCCTCGGAACTGGTGAAGGACAAGCTGGAAACCCACATGGGCGGCTACGTCGTGACCAAGCCCGACAGCACCGCGACCTCGATCCCCGGGGTCTTCGCGGCGGGCGACCTGACCGACCACATCTATCGCCAGGCTGTGACCAGCGCCGGCATGGGTTGCATGGCCGCGCTGGAGGCAGAGCGGTTCCTGGCCGAACATGAAGAACAGGACGACAAGGACGTCTCGGAGCCCCTGGGCTACGGCGCCCCGGTCGAAGGCTGAACGAACGGGCGGGCGGTGGGGTGGTGATTCCCCCGCCGCCCGCCGCGCCCCGCCCCTGCGGCCCGATTGCCGCCGGGCCGGGCGTTGCCCGCAAAGGGCCCCTTGCGGAACGCTGTGGCGGCGTTTCCCGTCCCGGCGGGAAAAAGCTCCTTGTGCCGCCGCAAACCCGCCGCAAGGCTTGAATTTCGCCATGTTTGGGTTCTAAACGCCCCGCGAATGACAGTGGTCGCGGCACTTTTGCCGTTTGTTAAAACAATCCGGGTGACAGAATAATGATGATGAGCAACCTCGCGCCGATTTCCGAGCTGTACGTGTCCTATGACAGCGCACAGAAACTCAAGGCCGAGGCCGGCGACCTGCTGAGCTGGGACCTGACCCCGCGCCAGATCTGCGATCTGGAACTGCTGATGAACGGCGGCTTCAACCCGCTGCGCGGTTTCCTGGGGCAGAAGGATTACGACAGCGTCGTCGAGAACATGCGCCTCGCCGACGGTTCGCTCTGGCCCATGCCCATCACTCTGGACGTCTCCGAGGAGTTCGCCGCCAAGCTGGAAGAAGGGCAGGACATCGCCCTGCGCGACCAGGAAGGCGTGATCCTGGCGACCATGACCGTCACCGACAACTGGACCCCCGACAAGTCGCGCGAGGCCGAGAAGGTTTTCGGCGCCGACGATCAGGCGCATCCGGCCGTCAACTACCTGCACAACACCGCCGGCAAGGTCTATCTGGGCGGCCCCGTCACCGGCATCCAGCAGCCCGTGCACTATGACTTCCGCGCCCGTCGCGACACGCCGAACGAGCTGCGCGCCTATTTCCGCAAGCTGGGCTGGCGCCGCATCGTCGCCTTCCAGACCCGCAACCCGCTGCACCGGGCGCATCAGGAACTGACCTTCCGCGCCGCCAAGGAAGCGCAGGCCAACCTGCTGATCAACCCGGTCGTCGGCATGACCAAGCCCGGCGACATCGACCATTTCACCCGCGTGCGGTGCTACGAGGCCGTGCTGGACCAATACCCAAGCGCCACCACCTCGATGAGCCTGCTTAATCTGGCGATGCGCATGGCCGGCCCGCGCGAGGCTGTGTGGCACGGTCTGATCCGCAAGAACCACGGCTGCACCCATTTCATCGTCGGCCGCGACCACGCCGGCCCCGGCAAGAACTCGGCCGGCGAGGATTTCTATGGCCCCTACGACGCCCAGGACCTGTTCCGTGAGCATCAGGACGAGATGGGCATCGAGATGGTGGACTTCAAACAGATGGTCTACGTGCAGGAACGCGCCCAATACGAGCCTGCCGACGAGGTCGAGGAAGGCGCCACCGTCCTGAACATCTCGGGCACCGAGCTTCGCCGCCGCCTGCAGGAAGGGCTTGAGATCCCTGAGTGGTTCTCGTTCCCCGCCGTGGTGGCCGAGCTGCGGCGCACCCGTCCGCCCCGCTCGCAGCAAGGCTTCACCGTGTTCTTTACCGGCTTCTCGGGCTCGGGCAAATCCACCGTGGCCAACGCTCTGATGGTCAAGTTGATGGAGATGGGCGGCCGCCCGGTGACGCTGCTGGACGGGGATATCGTGCGCAAGAACCTCAGCTCGGAGCTGGGCTTCTCGAAGGAACACCGCGACCTGAACATCCGACGCATCGGCTATGTAGCGTCCGAGATCACCAAGAACGGCGGCATCGCGATCTGTGCGCCGATCGCCCCCTACGCCACCACCCGCCGCGCCGTGCGCGAGGATGTCGAACAGTTCGGCGCCTTCGTCGAGGTGCATGTGGCCACCAGTCTGGAAGAGTGCGAGCGGCGCGACCGCAAGGGCCTCTACAAGCTGGCGCGTGAGGGCAAGATCAAGGAATTCACCGGCATTTCCGACCCCTACGACATGCCCGAGACCCCCGAGCTGCGGCTTGAGACCGAAGGCACGGATGTGGATTTCTGCGCCCAGCAGGTTCTGCTGAAGCTGGAAAGCATGGGTCTAATCGCGGCCTGATCGCGACTAAGGGTTTCGCACGGGGTTCCCGCGCGGGACCCGGTTGATCCCGCGACACGGAACGGCAAAGGTTGGGGCGGGGCGCGCAGGCACCCCGCCCTTTTTGCGATCCGCTCGCCGGCAAGTGACCCTTGGCTGATCCATGTCAAAGCGGGGGGACCTCGGGCCGGTCCAGTCAGGGGCGGCAGACATCGTTCACCAACCCGGAGCCCCCCATGACGACAGCCCGCCTTCTTTATTTCTCGGATATTCTTTGTGTCTGGGCCTATGTTGCCCAGCGCCGGATCGACCAGCTGACCGAAACCTTCGGCGAACGTGTCCGCATCGACGCGCATGTCTGCTCGGTCTTTCCCGATGTGAAAGAGAAGATCGCCCGGCAATGGGGCCATCGCGGCGGCCAGCAGGGGTATGGCGAGCATGTCCAGCAGGTGCTGGAGGGCTTTCCCCATGTCTCGCTGCATCCCGACACATGGGTGCGGACCGTGCCCGCGACTTCGGCCGGGGCGCATATGTTCCTGAAGGCCGTAGAGCTGATCGAGCGTCCTGCCGAGACGGATGCCGAGCCCGCCGCCTACCCCGACCGCCCCTCGACCGCCGCCGCGCACGCATTGCGCCACGCCTTTTTCGCCGAGGGGCGCGACATCTCGGACTGGGATGTTCATGCCGAGATCGCCCAGCAGATCGGGATCGAGCAAAAGGACATCGAGGCCGAGATCAAATCCTCCCGCGCGCTGGCCGCACTTGAGGCCGACTATGCCCTCTGCCAGCAGCACGGCATCGGCGGAAGCCCGACGGTGGTGCTGAACGAGGGGCGGCAGCGGCTCTTCGGGAACGTCGGTTACCGGCTGATCGAGGCCAACGTCCACGAGGTGCTGGAAGGGGCGCACCCGGATGAGGCCAGCTGGTGCTGAGGCGCGCCCGGCGTCAAAAAAAGGGCCCGCCCCGGCGGGGGCGGACCCTGAAAATCAAAGCCAGAAGCATGGGACCGGGTCCGAGGCGCCAAAAGGCACCAACCCGGCCTTGGTGCGTCCTCAGTGGACGTTCACCGGCGAGAAGTCGTTCTGGCGGGCAAGCAGGAAGGCCATCGCGCGATCACGCACCAGGGCCAGCCGTTCGCCGGTCTCCGAGTGCAGGGCGTAAAGCTGTTCAAGCCCTTCCGCCTCGGCACGGACCTCCTCGGGCAGGTCATCCACATCCACGGCCCGGACGTAGACGATCGGCTTGCCGTTGGCGGCTGCCTCAAGGTTGAATTGTTCAAACATCGCTGACCTCCTTCTGGTAAGCCTTGCCGATGCGGATGGTCTGCACCTCCGCTTTGGGAACGGCGCGTTTCAGATCCACGTGCAGCAGCCCGTTTTCCATCGACGCTCCTGACACCTCAACGCCGTCTGCCAGCAAAAAGGTCCGTTGAAACTGCCGCGCGGCGATTCCGCGATGCAGGAAAACACGGCCCTCGTCCTCGGCCGGCTGGCGGCCGCGGATCATCAATTGCCGCTCTTCGACGGTGATGGACAGGTCGTCTTCGGTGAAGCCGGCGACCGCCAGCGTGATCCGGTAACGATGCTCGGAAGCCTGTTCGATGTTGAAGGGGGGATAGCCGTCATTGCCAGTCTTTGCAGTGCGTTCGACCATCCGTTCCAGTTGCTCGAACCCCAGAAGGAAGGGATGCGAGCCCAAGGTAAGTTTCGTCATGTCGGGGTCCTTGAATAAGCGATCCGTTTCTTGGCGCGGCCCCATCATTGGCAACCGCACTTCCGATATATGGGGATCTGGGTCGGGCCGCGCAAGAACCCGCCCATGACCTTGCGTCACCCTTGACCCAGGCAGTCCCGGTCTTGCGCAATGGCCGCACCCCTGTGGCAGCAACGCCCTTTGCGCAGGCGGAATTCCGCAGTAGGCTGTTTGCATATTCCAAGCATTCGGACCGCAGTGTGATGAAAAATTTCAATCAGATGGACCGTATCGAGGTTCTGCGCATTCGCCTCGAGGCCCAGCGCCGCGAGCATCGCGACCTCGACTCGGCGATCGACGCGCTGCAGGAAAGCCCGGGGGCCGATCCCCTCGTCCTCAAACGGCTGAAAAAGCAGAAACTGTCGCTCAAGGACAGCATCCGCTCGTTGGAGGATCAGCTGCTTCCCGACATCATTGCGTAGGCTTCGCATCTAGCTATAGTGCCGCTTCCTTGAACGGAGGTGATGATGAGCCGCGTCGAAGTCGGGATAATCATGGGCAGCCAGTCGGACTGGTCCACCATGAAGGAGGCCGCCCAGATCCTGGACGAGCTGAACGTGCCCTATGAGGCGCGGATCGTCTCGGCGCACCGCACCCCCGACAGGTTGTGGGACTATGGCCGCGGCGCGGTCGAGGCCGGGCTGAAGGTCATCATCGCGGGCGCCGGGGGCGCGGCACATCTGCCGGGCATGATGGCGTCCAAGACGCGGGTTCCGGTGATCGGCGTGCCCGTGCAAACCAAGGCACTGTCGGGTGTCGACAGCCTGTATTCCATCGTGCAGATGCCCAAGGGCTACCCGGTCGCCACCATGGCCATCGGCGCGGCCGGCGCGGCCAATGCGGGCCTGATGGCCGCCGCGATACTGGCCAATGGCGATCCGGCTTTGGCCCGGCGCCTCGATGAATGGCGCGCGGCGCTTTCCGATTCCATCCCCGAGGTGCCCCGCGATGACTGAGCGCGCGACCGACACCCCCCTGCCCGCCGGATCGACCATCGGCATCCTCGGCGGTGGCCAGCTTGGGCGAATGCTGTCCGCCGCGGCCTCGCGGCTGGGCCTGCGCTGTCACATCTACGAGCCGGGGGCCAACCCGCCCGCCGCCGACGTGGCCCATGCCCTCACCACCGCCTCCTATGACGATCACGAGGCTCTTGCCGCCTTTGCCGCCTCGGTCGACGTGGTGACCTACGAGTTCGAGAACATCCCGGCCCCGGCGCTGGACCTGCTGGCAGATTCCGCCCCGATCCGCCCGGGACGCCGCGCGCTGGAGGTCAGCCAGGACCGGCTGACCGAGAAGACGTTCCTGTGCGACCTGGGCCTGCGCACCGCGCCCTTCGTGGCCTGCGACGATGCCGGTGCCCTGCGCGACGCGCTGGCACAGATCGGCCCCCGCGGCATCCTCAAGACCCGACGCTTCGGCTATGACGGCAAGGGCCAGGTGCGGCTGGACGCGCCCGACCAATGCGAGGATGCGATCGCCCAGATGGCCGGCGCGCCCGCGATCCTGGAAGGATTTGTCGATTTCAGCGCCGAGGTCTCGGTCATCGGGGCCCGCAGTGCCAGCGGCGACATCGCCTGTTTCGATCCCGGGGAGAATGAGCATCGGGACGGCATCCTGCATCGCACGCTGGTGCCCTCGCGGCTGTCTCCCTCGCTTCGTTCGGACGCGGTGCTGCTGGCCGCGCGGATCCTGAACGCGCTGGATTACGTCGGCGTCATGGGGGTCGAGCTTTTCGTCACGCCCGACGGGCTGGTCGTCAACGAGATCGCGCCCCGTGTCCACAACTCGGGCCACTGGACGCAGCTTGGCTGCGCCGTTGACCAGTTCGAGCAGCATATCCGCGCGGTCGCGGGCTGGCCCCTGGGCGATGGCAAGCGGCACGCCGATGTCGAGATGCTGAACCTCATCGGCGACGACATCCTGACGGCCCATGAACACGCCGGACAGACCGGGACACAGCTTCACCTTTACGGCAAGGCCGAGGCGCGGCCGGGCCGCAAGATGGGGCATATCAACCGCCTGCGCAGCGCCGGCTGATCCCCCGCCGGGGCCTCAGTTCTCGACGCCCGTCAGGATGCCGCCCAAGGTCCGGGTCAGCCCGTCGGTCAGCCCTTCGGTGACGCTGAGATCGTGGTCGAACCGCCCATTGCGCAGGAATTCGATCACCTGGGCGATGACCAGCGGGTTCATCATCATGAAGGTGTGGGTTACCGGCAGCACGATGTGATCGCGCATCCCGGCCACCCGGGTCGAGGCGACCGAAACCTTGCCGTCATCCGCCCCCTTTATCAGCCGCGAATAGATCGGGTTCATCGAGCGGTCGCCGGCGATCACGCCCAGCTCAAACGCCGCGCGGCTGAGGCGGTTGGGCAGGCTGCGGCGGCCGGTGCCAAGCTGCATCCCCGCCGGCCCGTTGATCCAGCGAAAGGGACGCAGACCGCCGAACACATCCACCAGCTCGGAGCCGCCGTTGGGTGGCCCCATCATCACCACCCGGCCCATGCGGGCCGGCAGCTCCGCCTCCTCGGCCCAGGCGCGCAACAGGATGCCGCCCATGGAATGGGTTACGAAATTGACCCGCCGCGCCCCGCAATCCCGCACCGCCCCGGGCAGCGTCGCCGCCACCAGCCGGGCGACCGGTGCCCGGGTCGAGGGATAGCTGCGATTGACGACGTGATAGCCCGCGTCCTCCAGCGCCTCCTCCATCACCAGCATCGAGCGCGAGGAGCGGGCCAACCCGTGAAGCAGCACCACACATTCCGCAGGCTCCACACCAGCGGCATCCTCAGCCGCCGGGGCGGGCCGGGGCGACAGGGCCGTGGCCAGTGCCAGGACCGCGAGCATCCGAAGGTTGGTGGCGGAGAGGGGCCGCATGCGCATCTTCATGCGGTCCAATGTAATGCGCGCCCGCCCCCGATGCGAGCCCGCTTGCGCCGCCGACACGCCGCCGCGACACGGACGGGGACCGCCCCTCTTGCACGTTTCGCGCGCCGCCGCCAAGGTCGCGGCATGGACCAGACGCCCCCCACCCCACCCGCCGCCGCGCCGCCAGGCCACCCGCTGCCGTCCGCCACCGCGCGCCCCGTCCGGCTGGCGGTGCGCGCGCTGATCCTTCACGACAACCGGCTGCTGCTGGTCAACGCCTTTCCGGGCGGCGTCAGCGACCTATGGTGCGCACCGGGGGGCGGGGTCGATCCCCATGCCTCCCTGCCCGACAACCTTGTCCGCGAGGTGCACGAGGAGACGGGGCTGACCATCGACGTGGGCGCCCCCTGCATGGTGAACGAGTTTCATGAACCCACCCGCGACTTTCACCAGGTGGATGTCTACTTTCGCTGCCGGATCACCGCCGGCACCCTCGACACCGGCTGGATCGACCCCGAGGCGGTGGTGACCGAACGGCGCTTCTTCTCGCGGGCCGAAATGGTGTCCCTCCGGTTCAAGCCCGACAGCCTGGCCGATGTCGCCTGGGACGCGGGCCGCATTCACTATGACGCGCTGGAGCGCCTGGTGCGCTGAGGCCCCTCCGCCAGGCCCGACCGACTGGCCCCTCGCGGCAAGGCGGAACAAAATCGAAATAAAAAAAGGGGCGCCCCGATGGGACGCCCCTTTCCTGTTCTTGCGAACTGATGTGCCCGAAAGCTTACATCATGCCGCCCATGCCGCCCATGTCGGGCATGCCGCCGCCGGCACCGGCACCATCTTTCGAGGGCTTGTCGGCAACCATGGCTTCGGTGGTGATCAGCAGACCGGCGATCGAGGCTGCATCCTCGAGCGCGGTGCGCACCACTTTGGCGGGGTCGATCACGCCGAACTTGAACATGTCGCCATATTCTTCGGTCTGGGCGTTGAAGCCGAACTTCGGATCGTCGGATTCGCGGATCTTGCCGGCGACGACGGACCCGTCGACGCCTGCGTTCTCTGCGATCTGGCGCAGCGGAGCTTCCAGCGCGCGGCGCACGATGGCGATACCGGCGTTCTGGTCGCTGTTCTCGCCGGTCAGGTCGGCCAGGGACTTGGCACCCTGAACCAGAGCCACGCCGCCACCGACAACGATGCCTTCCTGAACGGCCGCACGGGTCGCGTTCAGCGCGTCATCGACACGGTCCTTGCGCTCTTTCACTTCGACTTCGGTCATGCCGCCGACGCGGATGACGGCAACACCGCCGGCCAGTTTGGCCACGCGCTCTTGCAGCTTCTCACGGTCGTAGTCCGAGGTGGTCTCTTCGATCTGCTGACGGATCTGGGAAACGCGGGCCTCGATTTCGGACTTCTCGCCAGCGCCGTCGACGATGGTGGTCTCGTCCTTGGTGATCTGGACCTTCTTGGCGGTGCCGAGCATGTCGATGGTGACCGACTCGAGCTTCATGCCAAGATCTTCCGAGATCACCTGACCGCCGGTCAGGATCGCGATGTCCTGCAGCATGGCCTTGCGGCGATCGCCGAAGCCGGGTGCCTTGACGGCTGCGATCTTCAGACCGCCGCGCAGCTTGTTGACGACCAGCGTGGCCAGAGCCTCGCCTTCGACGTCTTCAGCGATGATCAGCAGGGGCTTGCCCGACTGGATGACGGTTTCCAGCAGGGGAACCATCGGCTGCAGCGACGAGAGCTTCTTCTCGTGCAGCAGGACCAGGCAGTCCTCCAGCTCGGTGGTCATCTTCTCGGGGTTGGTGACGAAGTAGGGGCTCAGGTAGCCACGGTCGAACTGCATGCCCTCGACCACGTCGGTCTCGGTCTCGAGGCCCTTGTTCTCTTCGACGGTGATGACACCCTCGTTGCCGACCTTCTGCATCGCGTCGGCGATCTGACGACCGATTTCTGCTTCGCCGTTGGCCGAGATGGTGCCGACCTGCGCGACTTCGGCGCTGTCGTTGACTTCACGGGCAGCGTTGCGGATGTGCTCGACGACCTTGGCGGTGGCCAGATCGATGCCACGCTTGAGGTCCATCGGGTTCATGCCGGCGGCAACCGATTTCATGCCTTCCTTGACGATGGCCTGAGCCAGAACCGTCGCGGTAGTGGTGCCGTCGCCGGCCTCGTCGTTGGTGCGGGAAGCGACTTCCTTCACCATCTGGGCGCCCATGTTCTCGAACTTGTCTTCCAGTTCGATTTCCTTGGCGACCGAAACACCGTCCTTGGTGATGCGCGGGGCACCAAAGGACTTGTCGATGACGACGTTGCGGCCCTTGGGGCCCAGGGTCACCTTGACCGCATCGGCAAGGATGTTCACACCCTTGAGCATGCGGTTGCGGGCATCGGTATTGAACTTGACGTCCTTAGCAGCCATTTGACTTGCTCCTATTCAGATTGCGGATGAAAGCGTCGCTCAGGCGATAATGCCGAGGATGTCGCTTTCCTTCATGATCAGCAGCTCTTCACCGTCGACGGTGACTTCGGTTCCGGACCATTTGCCGAAGAGGATCTTGTCGCCCTCCTTGACGCCCATCTCGATCAGTTCGCCGCTGTCCTTGCGAGCGCCGTCGCCACATGCGACAACCACGCCTTCGGCGGGCTTTTCCTTGGCGCTGTCGGGGATGATCAGTCCGCCCTTGGTTTTCTCGTCGCTTTCGGTGCGACGGACCAGCACGCGGTCATGAAGCGGTTTGAATGCCATCTCTGAGGCTCCTTGCTCAAAGTTTCCTGTTGACCCTCCCGGCCGCGGCCGGGGGCCTTGTTAGCACTTGAGGATGGAGAGTGCTAACAGCAGGGAGATAGGCAAAGCGCCCTGCGCTGTCAACAGGTCCGCGCGCCCCGACATGCACCGCGCGCCCTGCCCCGGCCGATCGCAACGGCACCGGGGAAATTCCGCGCCCGGTGGCGGCGGCGTGATGACATCCCCGCGAGCACTGCCTATAAGGGCCGCGATCCGGGCCGGGTCCCGGCCTGCCGGGCTCTTCCTGGCCCCGCCGCGCGGCGGCATTGCGACATTCTGACACCAACCACGGACGTGACATGACCATCAAGGTTTTCGGCCACAAGGCCCCCGACACCGACAGCACCGGCGCCGCCATCATCTGGGCCTGGTATCTCGACAAGGTTCTGGGCCAGCCGGCCGAGCCCTGCCTGCTGGGCACCCCCAACACCGAGGCCGCCTTCGTGCTGGAGCGCTGGAAGCTGGAGCAGCCGCGCATCATCGATAGCGTCGCCCCCGGCGAGCCCGTCATCATCGTCGACACCAACAACCCCGCCGAACTGCCCGAGGGTATCAACGAGGCCGACATCCGCGCCATCATCGATCACCACAAGCTGACCGGCGGGCTTGAGACCAAGGGGCCCATCGACATCACCGTGCGCCCGCTGGCCTGCACCGCGACGATCATGCACCAGATGATGGGGGCCGACGCCGCCAAGATGCCCGAATCGATCCGCGGCGCCGCCCTGTCGTGTATCCTGTCGGACACGCTGGAATTCCGTTCGCCGACCACCACCCCGGCCGATCGCGAACTGGCCGAGCAGCTGGCCCGCGAACTGGGCGTCTCGATCCCCGACTGCGCGGCCGAGATGTTCGCCGCCAAGTCCGATGTCTCGCGCTTCTCCGAGGCCGAGCTTCTGCGGATGGATTCCAAGGCCTACGAGGTCGACGGCGTCAATTTCCGCGTCTCGGTGCTGGAAACCACCTCCCCCGCGACCGTCCTGTCGCGCAAGGACGCGCTGATGGAGGCGATGGTCGACGTGGCCGTCGAGGACAAGGTCAACCAGGTGCTGCTGTTCGTGGTCGACATCCTGAACGAAGAGGCCACCCTGCTGGTACCCAACGACCTGGTGAAGGGCGTGGCCGAGAAAAGCTTCGGCGTCGACGTGGCGGGCGACAGCGTCGTGCTGCCCGGCGTGGTCAGCCGCAAGAAGCAGATCATCCCCGCCCTCAAGGTCTGATCGCGAGGGGGGCCGCCGGCCCTCTTTTCCCCCTGCCCTCAGCCCCCCCGAACCAGCCCGGAGGTCCCATGACCCAGATCGTCGAATCCCTGTCCGAGATCGCCGCGCAATACGATGCGCTTTTCGTCGATCTCTGGGGCTGCGTGCATGACGGGCAGAAGCCCTTCGCCGAGGCGGTCGAGGCACTGCGCGCCTATCGTGCCGGCGGGGGCAAGGTGGTGCTGGTCACCAACTCCCCCCGGCCGCGCAAGGCGGTCGAGGCGCAGCTTGCCCAGATCGGGGTCGATCCGGAGGCTTGGGACAGCATCGCAACCTCGGGCGACAGCGCCCGCACGGCCATGTTCCAAGGCGCCGTCGGCACCCGGGTCCATCATGTGGGCACGCCCGAGGAGCTGAGTTTCTTCGAGCCGATCCGCGTCGTCGATGACCCGGTCCATATCGAACTGGTGCCGCTGGATCAGGCCGAGGGCCTGGTGGTCACGGGCGTTGTCAACGACCTCGAGGACCGGCCCGAGGATTACCGGGGCACCCTGCTTTATGCCAAGCAGAAGGGCATGAAACTGCTTTGCGCCAACCCCGACCTGATTGTCGACCGGGGCCCGCACCGGGTCTATTGCGCGGGTGCCATCGCACAACTTTACACCGAGATGGGGGGCACCTCCCTCTATTTCGGCAAGCCGCATCCGCCGATCTACGACCTGGCCCGCCGGCGTCTGGCGAAACTGGGCGCAGATGTGCCCGACGGGCGCATCCTGGCCATCGGCGACGGCATCCGCACCGACGTCGCGGGCGCCGCGGGCGAGGACCTGGACTGCCTTTTCATCAGCGGGGGTCTGGCGGCCGAGGAAACGGGCACGGAGCGCCAGCCCGACCCCGGGAAGCTCACCGCCTATCTGCGTGAGGTGCAGATGGATCCGAGCTATACGATCGGCTTCCTGCGCTGAGGGTTGGCCGATCTGGCAGCGGGTGGCTTGGCCGGATAGCGGGGCGCATGTGGCGAGCGGGGCCTCCGGCGGGGATATTTTTGCGACAATGAAATGGGGATGGGGCCGCGTGCTGTCCGGGGCGGCGGGTGTCCTTAGGCGGTGCGCAGAAGTTTCTGCACTTGCAAAGTAATTTAGTTGCGCTAATATTTGTGGAGTCGCACGATAATTTCCCCTGCAAGGTTTCTCAAGATGCTGGACAACATGCCCCGTGGAACCATCGTCATCGAAGAGCTGGAGATCGGGATGACCCGGTCGCTGCGCAAGGAGGTGACGGATCTGGACATCGAGCTTTTCGCCCAGGTCTCGACCGACCGGAACCCGGTGCATTTGGACGACGATTATGCCCGCGACACGATCTTCGGCGGGCGCATCGCCCACGGGATGCTGACGGCGGGGCTAATCTCGGCGGTGATCGGGGAGCAGCTTCCGGGGCATGGCACGGTCTACCTGGGCCAGTCGCTGAAATTCCTGGCCCCCGTGCGCCCCGGCGACATGGTCCATGCCGAGGTACGGGTCAGCGCCATCGACTATGGCCGCCGCCGGGTGACCCTTGATTGTCACTGCGCGGTGGGCGATACGGTCGTCCTGAAGGGCGAGGCGCAGGTTCTGGCGCCCTCGGCCAAGTTCGACTGACGGGTTCCGGCGTTCCGGGCCAACCGGGATGACATGCGGATCTTGCACCACTGGACAGAGCTGGAAGAAAGCGATCGCGGCGCCTGCGCGGCGATCGGCAATTTCGACGGCGTGCACCTTGGGCACCAGCATGTGCTGTCGATCGCCCGGGACCGGGCGGCCGAGCTGGGCGCGCCCAGCGGCGTCATCACCTTCGAGCCCCATCCCCGCAGCTTTTTTGCCCGGGCCGCAGGCCGCGAGATCGCGCCCTTTCGCCTGATGAACCCGGCTGCCCGCGCCCACCGGCTTGAAAAGCTGGGCCTCGACCGCCTTTACGAGCTGCCGTTCGACGGCGCGCTTTCGGGTCTCGAGGCCGAGGCCTTCGCGGCCGAGGTGCTGGCGCGCGGACTGGGCCTGCGCCACGCTGTGGTGGGGGAGGATTTCTGTTTCGGCAAGGGCCGGCGGGGCACCGCACGCGACCTTGCCCGTCTGGGCGAGGAACTGGGTTTCGGCACCACCATCGTGCCCCTGGTGCGGCTAGAACAGGGAGAGGTCTCCTCGACCCGGATCCGCGAGGCGCTGAGCGAGGGCCGCCCCGAGGAGGCCGCGCGCATGCTTGGCCACATGCACCGGATCGAGGGCGTGGTCGAACATGGCGAGAAGCGCGGCCGCGAGCTGGGCTTTCCCACCGCCAACATGTCGCTGGAGGGTCTGCACCTGCCCCGCTTCGGCGTCTACGCCGTGCGGGTGGACGTGCTGGACGGGCCCCACGCGGGCAGCCATTCGGGCGTCGCCTCCCTTGGGGTACGGCCGATGTTCGGGGAAAACCGGCCCAACCTGGAAACCTACCTGCTGGATTTCGAGGGCGATCTTTACGGCGCGGAGCTGTCGGTCGCGCTGGTTGCCTTCCTGCGCGACGAGGCCCGTTTCGACGGGGTGGCGGAGCTGGTCGCGCAGATGGGCCGCGACACGGAACGCGCGCGCACGATCCTGGCCGCGCCCGCGGCCCCACAGGCGCCCGCGCCATGAGCCGCCGGCGCACGGGCAAGCCCCAGACAGACCCCATCCCGCGCGAAGGGCTGCGCGACCGGTTCTGGGAACGGGTGCCGCTGGCCAACATGGCCCCCAAGGAGTGGGAAGCCCTTTGCGACGGTTGCGGCAAGTGCTGCCTCAACAAGCTCGAGGATCCCGACACCGCCGAGATCGCCTTCACCGACGTTGCCTGCCGCCTGCTGGATGACGAAACCTGCCGCTGCGCCCAGTACGAGATCCGCAAGCAGTTCGTGCCCGATTGCGTGGTGCTGACCCCTGCCAACATCGCCGAGATCGCCTATTGGATGCCGCAGACCTGTGCCTACCGGCTGCTGTTCGAGGGCAAGGCGCTATACGACTGGCACCCGCTGATTTCGGGGACGGCCGAGACGGTGCACGAGGCCGGCATCTCGATGCGGGGCCGGACCGTGTCGGAATTCGACGTGGACGAGGAAGAGTGGGAAGACCACATCATCGAAGAGCCGGTCTGAGCCCCCCGCCGCCTCAGCCGAACAATCGCGCCGGATGGAAACCGCTTGGATCGCGACCGGCAAGCGTCAGCAGGTGCCAGGCCAGGACCAGGTTGCTGGAGAGCACGGGCATTCCCAGCCGGGTTTCCAGCGGGGCGATGAGGTCAAGCACCCTAAGGTTGGTGCAGGACAGGAAGAGGCCGTCCACATCCTCGGATGCCACGAGCTCCGCGCAGGCGTCGAGGATTGCCTGAGACGCGATCCGGGCCACGATCGCTTCTTCCGCGACACCGAAGCTGCCGCAGATCGGGGTCTCGATCCCGGCCTGTGAAAGCGCGGCCCTGAGCTTCGCCGAGACTGGAGCCGTGTAGGGCGACAGAAGCGCGATCCGGCCCAGCCCCATCTTGCGGCAGGCGGCGATCAGGGCGGTCACCGGGTCGGTCACCGCCCGGGCCTGGAGGACGGGACGCAGCAGTTCGGCCACGCGCGCGGGACCGATCTGAGCCGCGCCCGACGTGCAGGCGTAGGCCAGTGCGTCGAAGGTCGATCCTTCCGGGAAAAGCGATGCCGCCCCGGCCAGGTCATCCGCCATCGCCGTCAGTGTATCGGGCGTAACCTCGCGCCCCGAGGGCACGCGGCTGACCAGAAGCTCGACCTCGGGGGGAACCAGGCGGCGGAAATCGCCCTCGATCGTCTCGTCGGCCTGCAGGACCACGAGGCCGAGGCGCGGCGCCCTCTCTGCCGTGAGGTGATAGGGGAAAAGCCGCTCGGTCATACTGTCCTCAGCCGGTCGGGCGCCGGGGTCGACAGCCATTCCGCCGGTCCGTCGCGGATCACGATGTTTTCCTCGTGCACCATCATCCGGCCGGGGCCAAGCTCGACCGACGGCTCGAGGGTCAGGACCATTCCGGGGGCAAGGACGGTGTGATCGTCGGGGTGCAGGCTGGGCGGTTCGGTCAGTTGCAGGCCCAGCCCGTGACCATAGCGGCCAACCTTCGCGCCATCGGTGCCCGATCCCAGCATGGCCTGCATGGCATGGAACAGCTCGGAGGCGGTCGCGCCGGGGCGGGCGCGCTCGAACCCCGCGCGGGTGGCCTCCACCAGGCGGGAGTGGGCCGCGGCGGCGGAGGGGCTTGCGGGGCCGAGGGAGATATTGCGGTCAAAGTCGCAGAAATATCCGCCCCGTTCGAGGCCCGTGTCCAGCATCAACACCTCTCCGGCCTCAAGCGCCCGGTTGCTGGCCGGCGAGATCACGTCGGTATAGCCGTCGCGCCCCGCGCCACCGGCGAGGTAGGCCACCCGGTCGGCCCCCTCCTCAAGGCAAAGGATCTGGAAGCGGCGAAAGACATCGCCCAAGGGCACCCCGGCGGCGGCGATCTCGGGCAGGCGGGCGAAGGCGCGGTTGGCGGTCGCACAGGCGGCTGCGATCAGGGCGATCTCGGCCTCGGACTTCACCATGCGCAACCGCCGCATGACGCCCGCATCGCTGCCGAACCTGCGGTCGGGCAGGCGTTCGCGCAATGCCGCCCAGTCGTCCAGCGGCATGCGCAGATGGGTGCCCTGCCCCGATGGGAGGCCGATCGCACCGCCAGCGGGCACCATGTCCGACAGGCTTGCGCCAAGCAGGCCAACGCCGTCGTCGGTGTAATGGGGCGCGGGCCAGGTCCGCACGTCTTCGACCCAGGTCCGGCCCATCAGGTCGGCGCCGATCTCGGGAACGACCGCCACCGGCTCGCCCTCATGCGGCAGCAGCAGGAACCAGGGGCGGGTCGGGCTTTCCCAGAAGCGGGTGCGAAACCCGGTCAGGTAGGCGATGTCCGCCTCGGTCGTCAGCATCAGGGCGGAAAGGCCCTCTTGCGCCATAAGCGCCTGGGCCCGACGGCAGCGGGCGCGAAATTCGGCCTCGTCCACCGCCGCCGCCGGGGTCATGCCTCGGCCGCCTCGGACAGGATGACGAAGGCCCGAGATGTCTCATCGAGCGCCAGCGCCTCGCGGACCGGCCCGGCGGCCAGCAGCGCCGCGAGGCCCGCCGCCCCCGAGGCGGTGGAGGCAAGCCCCTCATCCGCCGCCCGCTCAACCCCGGTCTGGGCCTCCTGCTCAGTTATGGTGAGGAAATGGTCGGCCTCTCTTGCCAGTCCCTTCAGAGCGATCAGCGAGGGCGCCTTGCAATCAAGCCGCCCCATGATCGAGACGGGCCCCTCGGTTGCCACTGGCGCGCCTGCCGCGATCGAGCCGAACAATGCCGGCGCGAACTCGGGCTCGACCACGACGATCACCGGCGCCTCGCCCCAGGCAAGCCGGGCATGGGCGGCCGCCGCCGCGGCCAGCCCCCCGACACCTGCCTGCAGGAAAAGATGCGTGGGGGACGCCTTCACCTGTTCGGCGGCCTCGGCCATCAGGGCGGTATAGCCCTCCATCAGCAGATGCGGCAGCTCGGTATACCCTGCCCAGGAGGAATCCGAGAGCAGCGTGCCGCCGCCCCCTTCGGCATCGGCCTGGGCCGCGTCCATGCTTTCCTCATATGCCGCGCCCGCGCGCACCACCTCGGCCCCCTCGTCACGCAGGCGCTGGGCAAAGCCTTCGGGCACCGTCTCGGACAGGAAGACCCGCGCCCGTGCCCCGAACGCCCGGGCGCCAGCCGCGACCGAAAGGCCGTGGTTGCCGGCCGAGGCCGTGACATAGGTCCGGCCCGAGGCCTGCCCGTCCCGGGCATGGTGGGCGATGACGTTCGCCGCACCGAGCGCCTTGAAACTTCCAAGCCCCATCCGCCCGCGTTCATCCTTCACCTCGATCGCGGCGATGCCGGCCTGTGCCGCCAGGCCGGGCGCCTGCCGCAACGGGGTTTCGGCGGCCCGAGGGCAGCGCGCCAGCATGCGGCGGGTCACATCCGCCGCCGCACTGGGCCAGGGTATGTCGACAAGGGCGGGGTGAGGCATACCCGTCCGGCGAAAGGGGTTGGCCAGATGATCCATACCCCACGGTAGGGGCGCGGCGTGCGATACGGCAAGGATTAGCTGTGGGGCGGCGTGAGAAACCGGGCGTGCCGACGGGCCGGGGCGAAGCGCGGCCGGTCACGACGATCCATTTCAGGCTGCAAATGCAAGGCCGCCAAGGCTTTCGCCTTGGCGGCCTTGAAGATCTGGAATGAGCAAGCGTGTCCGCGCGAAGAGACGCGCAGATGGGCCCCGCTTATCAGCCGTTGGCGAGGTGCCGGTCCAGGGCGTCGAGGCGGTCCTGGCCCCAGAACCTCTCGTCCCCGTCGGCGATGTAGAAGGGGGAGCCGAAGACGCCCCGCTCGGACGCTTCCTCGAGGTTGGCAGCGTAGGTCTCGGCGCCCGACAGCAAGCCGCTGTCGGCCAGGGCGGGATCGAAGCCGGCGTCTTTCAGGCAGGCGCGGATCACGTCATCTTCGGCGATGTTCTTCTCCTCGGCCCAGCAGGCGCGCATCACGCCGTGAACCAGGCGGCCCATGTCGCCCCCGGGGGCCGCGCCCTTCTGCTTTTCGGCCTGGGCCGCGATGATCGCGTAAGAGGACGGCGCCATGTTGGTGGGGAAGAACGCGGGCTTGAGGTTGATCGGCAGGCCCGTCTCGGCCGCCTGGCGGCGCAGTTCCTGCAGGCGGTATTCCTGGCGCGAGGCGTGGCGCTCGGCCGGCTTGGTGCCGCCCGTGCGGCCGAAAAGGCCCATCAGATCAACGGGCTTGTAGCTGATCGAGGCGCCGTGCCGGTCGGCGATTTCCTCGAGACGGGTGCCGGCGAGATAGGCGAATGGCGAAATAGTCGCAAAATAGTAATCTACGTGGGGCATTCCGAGGGTCCTTCCGGCATTGGTTTGCCGGGAGCCTAGACCGGTGGTAATCGGTGTCAACGTCACGAATCTGTCACAAATTCCGCTGCCCCGGGGACCCACATGCCTGCCAACACCGAACCGAAACTGATGTCCGGAAACGCCAACCGGACTCTGGCCCAATCCATCGCGCGCAGGATGTCGATGCATCGGGGGATGAACATCGGCCTGGTCGACGCCCGGATCGAGCGTTTCAACGACGCCGAGATATTCGTCGAGGTCTACGAGAATGTGCGTGGCGAGGACATGTTCATCATCCAGCCCACCTCGAACCCGGCCAACGACAACCTGATGGAGCTTCTGGTGATGACCGACGCGCTGCGCCGGTCGTCGGCGGCGCGGATCACCGGCGTCATCCCCTATTTCGGCTATGCCCGTCAGGATCGCCGCACCAAGGCCCGCACCCCCATCACCGCCAAGCTGGTGGCCAACATGATGGTCGAAGCCGGGATCGAGCGGGTGCTGACCATGGACCTGCACGCGGCCCAGATCCAGGGCTTCTTCGATATTCCGGTCGACAACCTCTATGCCTCGCCGATCTTCGCGCTGGACATCCAGCATCATTTCAAGGGCAAGCTGGACCAGGTGACGGTGGTTTCGCCCGACGTGGGCGGCGTGGCCCGCGCCCGTGAGCTGGCCAAGCGGATCGGCTGTGCGCTGGCCATCGTGGACAAGCGCCGAGAGAAGCCCGGTGAGGTCGCCGAGATGACCGTGATCGGCAACGTCAAGGATCAGACCTGCATCATCGTCGACGACATCTGCGACACCGCCGGCACCCTGTGCAAAGCCGCCGAGGTGCTGATGGAGGCCGGCGCAAGCCAGGTTCATTCCTACATCACCCACGGCGTTCTGTCGGGCCCCGCGGTCGAGCGGATCACCAACTCGGTCATGGAGAGCCTGGTAATCACCGACTCGATCGAGCCCACCGATGAGGTGAAGGGCGCCCACAACATCCGCATCGTGCCCACCGCGCCGATGTTCGCCCAGGCGATTCTGAACATCTGGTCGGGCACCTCGGTCTCCAGCCTCTTCGAGCATGAGACCCTGGCCCCGATCTACGAAGGCCTCTACACCGGCGCCTGAGGGTGCCCTGCCCCGGCAGCCGCTGCCGGGGCCCACGGGCGGCGCGCCCAAGCGCGGCGCCGCCCCCTCCCCCCATATGACATGATGACAACGCTTCGCCCCCGGCCTTGGCCGGCGGTGGCATCACGCGGTGCGCGGGGGCGCCCGTCTCAGTAAAGCTTCCACTCGTCTTCGCTGTCGGGCACGGGGCCGATGGCCGTCCACGCGGCGCGGATCCTGGCGACGCGGGTGTCGCCCCAGGTGCGGAAGACAATCTCGAACCCCTCGGGGGTGATCTCCTCGGCGGAGATGTCTGCGCGCTGATTGCGGGCGTTGTCCATGTCCCACATGGCGATCGAGACCTGGACGGACGGCGGGGCCGCGAAAACTTCGGAAAAGGTGACGGGGCGGCGGAATTCGCGCGGGCCCTGGCCGGTCCACATGGGACCGTCATCCTCGTAATCCGAAAAGAGCACGGGTTCCCCCTGCTCTATGCCGATGTGCTGTGAAGGAAACTTCCGCATGACCGCCCGAAATTGACCAACCGTCAACTAGCCTGTCAAATTTGGCAGGAAAAGGACAGGCCCCGCAAAATATTGCGGGGCCTTGCTTTTTTCAACCGATGGGGCGCTGACGCCCCGCTGTCGCCGTGGCGTCAGGGTGCCGGGGCGCGGGCGGTGTCGGACAGGCCGATCTCGGTGCCCATGGCGACCATGTCCGCCAGCAGCTTGGCTGCCGAGTCGACGCTTTCGGCGCCGAGGTCATGCTCCCGCGCCTGGGCGAGGGTGGTGTTGGCCTCCTCGATCCACTGGTCGAGATGCTCGCGGGTCACCTCGGAGGCGGGCAGCGCCCGCTCTGCCAGAACGGACACGCTGTCGGCCGTGACCTCGGCGAAACCACCGGTGACCACGAACTCCCGCGTCTCCTGCTCACCGACCACGCGCAGCACACCCGGGCGCAGGGTGGTGATGACGGGCGAGTGCTGGGGCATCGCCGTCAGGTTGCCGTCGGTGCCCGGGATCAGGACCTCGGACGCCGCGAAGGACGCGACGCGCCGCTCCGGCGAGACCAGGTCGAATTGCATCGTGTCTGCCATGCTGGCTCCTTACGCCGCGTCTGCGGCCATCTTTTCGGCTTTGGCGATCACGTCCTCGATGCCGCCAACCATGTAGAAGGCGCCCTCGGGCAGGTGGTCATACTCGCCGGCGACGACGGCCTTGAACGAGGCGATGGTCACGTCCAGCGGCACCTGGATGCCGTCGGAACCGGTGAAGACCTTTGCCACGTCGAAGGGCTGCGACAGGAAGCGCTGGATCTTGCGGGCGCGCGACACGGTCAGCTTGTCCTCTTCCGACAGTTCGTCCATCCCGAGGATGGCGATGATGTCCTGAAGCGACTTGTAGCGCTGAAGGATCTGCTGAACGTCGGTCGCGGTCTTGTAGTGCTCGTCGCCGATGACGGCGGGGTCGAGCAGGCGCGAGGTCGAGTCGAGCGGGTCCACAGCGGGGTAGATGCCCAGTTCCGAGATCGCACGGCTAAGAACCGTGGTCGCGTCGAGGTGGGCGAACGAGGTTGCCGGCGCGGGGTCGGTAAGGTCGTCGGCGGGCACGTAGACGGCCTGAACCGAGGTGATCGAACCGGCCTTGGTCGAGGCGATGCGCTCCTGCATGGCGCCCATGTCGGTGGCCAGCGTCGGCTGGTAGCCCACGGCCGAGGGGATGCGGCCCAGAAGTGCCGACACCTCGGAACCCGCCTGGGTGAAGCGGAAGATGTTGTCGACGAAGAACAGAACGTCCGAACCGGATTCGTCGCGGAACTGCTCGGCCAGGGTCAGACCCGACAGGGCGATACGCATACGGGCTCCCGGGGGCTCGTTCATCTGGCCATAGACCAGGGCGATCTTCGATTCCGTCAGGTTATCGGGGACGATAACGCCGGATTCGATCATCTCGTGGTAAAGGTCGTTGCCTTCACGGGTCCGCTCGCCCACGCCGGCGAAAACCGACAGGCCCGAGTGCACCTTGGCGATGTTGTTGATCAGTTCCATGATGAGAACCGTCTTGCCCACGCCGGCACCGCCGAAGAGGCCGATCTTGCCGCCCTTGGTGTAGGGGGCCAGCAGGTCGATGACCTTGATGCCGGTGACCAGGATCTCGGTCTCGGTGGACTGGTCGGCGAAGGCGGGTGCCTCGCCGTGGATGGCGCGGGTCTCGGTGGAATCGACGGGACCCTTTTCGTCGACCGGGTCACCGGTGACGTTCAGGATCCGGCCCAGCGTCGCGTTGCCGACGGGCATGCGGATCTGGCCGCCGGTGTCGGTGACGGCCTGGCCACGGACCAGACCTTCGGTCGCGTCCATGGCGATGCAGCGGACGGTGTTCTCGCCCAGGTGCTGCGCGACTTCCATCACCAGACGCTTGCCGTTGTTCTCAGTCTCAAGTGCGTTCAGAATTTCAGGCAGCTGGTCGTCAAACTGAACGTCCACGACGGCGCCGATGACCTGGGTCACTTTGCCTTGTGCGTTTGCCATGTCGTTTCTCCGGTTCCTTAGAGCGCCTCGGCGCCCGAGATAATTTCGATAAGCTCGTTGGTGATGACGGCCTGACGCGAGCGGTTGTACTGGATCGTCAGCTTGTCGATCATTTCACCGGCGTTGCGCGTGGCGTTGTCCATGGCCGACATGCGGGCCCCCTGTTCGGACGCCGCGTTCTCCAGCAGGGCGCTGAAGATCTGCGTCGCCACCCCACGGGGCAGCAGGTCGGCAAGGATGCCTTCCTCGCTGGGCTCGTAGTCATAGAGCGTGGTGTCGGCCCCTGCGTCCTCTTCCGCGGCGGTCTCGTAGACCGCCGGGATGATCTGCTGGGCGGTCGGGACTTGGCTGATGACCGAACCGAAGCGCGCGAAGAACAGCGTCGCGACGTCGAATTCGCCGGTGTCGAAGCGCGACAGCAGATCGCGGGCGATCCCCTGCGCGGTATCGTAACCGATGCGCTTCACCTCGCTCAGGTCGACATGGCCGATCAGCGTATCGCCGTATTCACGGCGAAGCTGTTCGCGGCCCTTCTTGCCGACGGTCAGGACCTTGACGGTCTTGCCCTCGCCGCGCAGCCGTTCGATGTGCTGCTTGGCCAGCTTGACGATGTTCGAGTTGAAGCCGCCCGCCAGGCCACGCTCGGAGGTCATAACCACCAGCAGGTGGGTCTGATCCGATCCGGTCCCGGCCAGAAGCCGGGGCGCGTTGTCACCCGTGCCGACAGATGCCGCCAGCCCGCCGAGAACGGCATTGAACCGCTCGGCGTAGGGCCGGCCGGCCTCGGCAGCTTCCTGGGCGCGGCGGAGCTTGGCCGCCGCGACCATCTGCATGGCCTTCGTGATCTTGCGCGTCGACTTGACGCTCTCGATCCGGTTCTTGAGATCCTTGAGACTGGGCATGAGCCTTATGTCCTTTAGGCGAAGTCTTTGGCGAACTCGTCGAGAACGGCCTTGATACGGTCTTCCGCGTCACCCTTGATCTTGGGGTCCTCGGTGGTGATCCAGTCCAGCAGGTCCTTGTGCTTGCCGCGCAGGAAGGCCAGCAGGTCACGCTCGAACCGGCCGACGTCCTTGACCGGCAGCTTGTCCAGGTAGCCGTGCGTACCAGCGTAGATGATCGTGACGATCTCGGCGTTGGTCAGGGGCGAGTACTGGGGCTGCTTCATCAGCTCGGTCAGGCGGGCGCCGCGGTTCAGCAGCTTCTGCGTGGCCGCGTCGAGGTCGGAACCGAACTGGGCGAATGCAGCCATCTCGCGATACTGCGCCAGTTCCAGTTTCACCGGGCCGGCAACCGACTTCATCGAGTTGGTCTGGGCCGAGGAGCCAACGCGCGACACCGACAGACCGGTGTTCACGGCGGGGCGGATGCCCTGGTAGAACAGTTCGGTTTCCAGGAAGATCTGGCCGTCGGTGATCGAGATCACGTTGGTCGGAATGAAGGCCGACACGTCGCCGCCCTGGGTTTCGATGATCGGCAGAGCGGTCAGCGAGCCCGAGCCGTTCTCTTCGTTCAGCTTGGCCGAACGCTCCAGCAGGCGGGAGTGGAGGTAGAACACGTCACCGGGGTAGGCTTCGCGCCCGGGCGGGCGACGCAGCAGCAGCGACATCTGGCGGTAGGAGACGGCCTGCTTGGACAGGTCATCGTAAACGATCAGCGCGTGGCGGCCGTTGTCGCGGAAATACTCGGCCATGGCGGTCGCGGCATAGGGGGCCAGGAACTGCATGGGCGCGGGATCCGAGGCGGTGGCGGCGACGACGATCGAGTAGTTGATCGCGCCGGTTTCCTCGAGCTTCTTCACCAGCTGGGCAACGGTCGAACGCTTCTGGCCCACGGCGACGTAGATGCAGTAGAGCTTCTTGCTTTCGTCGTCGCCAGCAGCTTCGTTGTAGCTTTTCTGGTTCAGGATGGTGTCGAGCGCGATCGCGGTCTTGCCGGTCTGGCGGTCGCCGATGATCAGCTCCCGCTGGCCACGGCCGACGGGGATCATGGCGTCGACCGACTTCAGGCCGGTCGCCATCGGCTCGTGAACCGATTTACGCGGGATGATGCCCGGTGCCTTGACGTCGGCGACGCGACGCTCGGAGGCGTTGATCGGACCTTTGCCGTCCAGCGGGTTGCCCAGACCGTCAACAACGCGGCCCAGCAGCTCGTCGCCGGCGGGAACGTCCACGATCGAGTTGGTGCGCTTGACGACGTCACCTTCCTTGATGTCCGAGTCGGAACCGAAGATCACGACACCGACGTTGTCGTTCTCCAGGTTCAGGGCCATGCCTTGGATCCCACCGGGGAACTCGACCATCTCGCCGGCCTGCACCTTGTCCAGGCCATAGACCCGGGCGATGCCATCGCCGACGCTAAGCACGCGGCCGACTTCGGCGACCTCTGCTTCCTGACCGAAGTTCTTGATCTGCTCCTTGAGGATCGCAGAGATTTCGGCTGCTTGGATACCCATTATCCGACCTCTTTCATTGCATTCTGCAGGTTGGCGAGTTTCGACGCGATCGACGTGTCGATCATCCGCGAACCCACTTTGACGACAAGACCGCCGATGAGGGCATCATCGACGGCCAGATTGATATTCACATCCTTGCCGACGGCGGCCTTCAGCACGCCGGCGAGTTTTTCCTGTTGTGCCTTGGTCAGGGCCTTGGCGGCGGTGACCTCTGCGGTGACCTCGCCCTTGGCCTCGGCGATACGCTCGCGCAGGGCGCGGACGAATGCCGGCAGCACGAAGAGGCGGCCCTTGGCGCCCATCAGTGCAAGAGTGTTGGCGACCGTCTCGCTCAGGCCCATCGCCTTGGCAAGTGCGACGGCGGCGTTGCCGGTGTCTTCACGGCTGTAGATCGGAGAGGAGATGACGGCGCGCAGCTCGGCGCTGTCTTCCAGCGCCTGCGACAGCGCCTCCACATCGGATTCGAGGCCGGCGAGGTCGCCGGCTTCGTTTGCCAGTTCAAAGGCAGCAGTCGCATAGCGAGATGCGATGCCGGTCGAGATCGAAGCTGGTTCGGACACGTCCACCCTTTCGATTAGCAGGCCGCGTGCATACGCGGTCGCGCTGCGGGCCATCATTACAACGCCCGGGGGCGTGTGCGGTAAAATCGGCGTCGATGTAGCAGACGAGTCCCGGCACGGCAACAGCCTAAACCGGCCTCGGACGAGGCGCGGTTCGACATGTGCGACCGAACGGGGACCTCCCGCCAGCCCCCACCGACCGGCCCGGCCGGTCGGAAGACCGGCGGCCCGGCACGAAAGGGACCCGGGCAGGCGTATCCCGTATCGCATGGCAGCACAGTATGGTTGCGATAACAAGCGTTGATCTGTCGCGGCAGGGGCGCCGCCGGGCCGATGCGGGGGCACCCCGCGCGGGCGCATGCCGGGGCGCGAACCGCATGGCCAACAGCCCTCAGATGGGCTTTGCCTCGGGATTCGGCAGCCCCTCGAGCACCTTCAACGGTTTGAGGATCCGCTCCCGCGCGGTCAGGCCGCTGGGTTTCGGCACCTGCTTGCTGACCTCGACCATCAGCACGCCGCCCGCCCGGGACGACGGCAGGTTGCGACCGATTCCCTCCCACAGCCGGGAGGTCCGCAGCCAGAACGGCTGCTCGGAGGGCGGAGTGTGCAGGGCGGCAAGATGACGTTGCGGCCGCAGCCCCTGCTGGGCCAACTGAGCCTCAAGCTGGCTGAGGCTGTAGGGGCGACCGAATCCGAAAGGCGTCCGGTCGCGCCGCGCCCAGAGGCCGGCGCGGTTCGGCACGATGAAGATCGCCCGCCCGCCCGAGGTCAGCACCCGCCATGCCTCGTCCATGAGGTCCAGGGGCGTGTCGGAGGTTTCGAGCCCGTGAAGCACGACCAGCTTGTCCACACTCTCGGTCTGGAGCGGCCAGTGGGTGTCGCGGCACAGCACCGACACGTTGGGCATTCCCGGCGGCCAGGGCATCACCCCCTGCGGCCCCGGCATCAGGCCGATGACGCGCCGCGTCTCGTTCATGTAGGGGCGCAGGAGCGGCACGGCGAAGCCATAGCCGACCATCGTCTGGCCCCGCGCCTCGGGCCAGAATTCGGCCATGCGCTCGCGGATCACGCGCTGAACCGCCCGCCCCAGCGAGGTGCGGTAGTAAAAGCTGCGCAGGTCCTGAACGTCCAGGTGCATTGCAAACGCTCCGGGCGATGGGCAAATACTTGAGGAACCATAACCGAAAGGATCGGAAAGACCATGCCCCTCGACATCCGCGTCATCCCCTGCCGAACCGACAATTACGCCTACCTGCTGCACGATCCCGCCAGCGGCGAAACGGCCCTTCTCGACGCCCCCGAGGCCGCCCCGATCCTGGCCGCGCTGAAGGACACCGGCTGGTCGCTGGGCCAGATCCTGATCACCCATCACCACGCCGACCACGTGGAAGGGGTCGAGGAGCTGCGCGCCGCCACGGGCGCCCGGGTCCTGGGCGCCGGAGAGGATGTCCACCGCCTGCCCCCGCTCGACCGCGAGCTGGCCGGCGGCGACAGCGTCGAGGTCGGCGGATCGCGCGGCGAGGTGATCGAGGTTCCGGGCCATACCGTCGGCCACATCGCCTTTCACTTCCCCGACAGCCGCGCCGTCTTCACCGCCGACAGTCTGATGGCGCTGGGATGCGGACGCCTTTTCGAGGGCACGGCGCCAATGATGTGGGAAAGCCTCTCGCGGCTGAAGGAGCTGCCGGGCGACACGCTGGTCTACTCGGGACACGAATATACTGCCTCGAACGCAAAATTCGCTTTGACGATTGAACCGGATAATGAAAGCCTTATCTTGAGATCAGAGGCGATCGCCAAGGCCCGTTCGGAGGACAGGCCGACCGTGCCCGCCCTGCTTGAAGACGAGCTTCGGACCAACCCTTTCCTCCGCGCCGACCTTCCCGAGGTGAAGACCCTGCTGGATATGGACGGGTATTCGGACGCGGATGTCTTTGCTGAAATCAGGCAGAGAAAAGACGATTTTTAGGCGGAAATGTGGCGGGCACTGCCTGCCACCTCTTTCATCGGCATGAAAACAACGCCGACACATGCGCCCTGACAAGATTTGAACAAAAAAACCTTGATGCCGGACGATTTAAACCGAACTCTCATTTTATGAGGCCACGGTTGGTTGCGGGTCTGCCCGGACCGGCCACTGTAAAAGGAGCAACCACGTGCCTTCGTTCTCGAACACGCTGGAACAAGCCATCCACTCCGCCCTGGCCGAGGCCAATCAACGGCGGCACGAGCTGGCCACACTTGAACATCTGCTTCTGGCTCTCGTCGATGAGCCGGACGCGGCCAAGGTCATGCAGGCCTGCGGCGTCGAGCTGGAGATCCTGCGCAAATCCTTGATCGACTTCATCGAGGATGACCTGTCCTCGCTGGTGACCGACGTGGACGGCTCTGAAGCCGTGCCCACGGCCGCGTTCCAGCGGGTGATCCAGCGTGCCGCGATCCATGTGCAATCCTCTGGCCGGTCCGAGGTGACGGGCGCCAACGTGCTTGTCGCCATCTTCGCCGAGCGCGAGTCGAACGCCGCCTTCTTCCTGCAAGAGCAGGACATGACCCGTTACGACGCGGTCAACTTCATCGCCCACGGGGTCGCCAAGGATCCCAGCTACGGCGAACAGCGCCCCGTCCAGGGCGCCGCCGAGTTCGGCGAGGAGCAGACCGCCGGGGCCGAGCCCGAAGACGACGGCAAGGAATCGGCGCTGGCCAAGTATTGCGTCGACCTCAACGCCAAGGCCCGCAAGGGCGATGTCGATCCGCTGATCGGCCGCGACCAGGAGGTCGAGCGTTGCGTCCAGGTGCTCTGCCGCCGGCGCAAGAACAACCCCCTGCTGGTGGGTGATCCCGGTGTCGGCAAGACCGCCATCGCCGAGGGGCTGGCCCGCAAGATCGTCGACGGCGAGACGCCCGAGATCCTGTCGGATGCCACGATCTACTCGCTCGACATGGGCGCGCTTCTGGCCGGCACCCGCTATCGCGGCGATTTCGAGGAGCGGCTGAAGGCCGTCGTGACCGAGCTTGAGGAACATCCCGACGCGGTTCTCTTCATCGACGAGATCCACACCGTGATCGGCGCCGGCGCGACCTCGGGCGGGGCGATGGATGCCTCGAACCTGCTGAAGCCCGCGTTGCAGGGCGGCAAGCTGCGTTGCATGGGCTCGACCACCTACAAGGAGTTCCGCCAGCACTTCGAAAAGGACCGCGCCCTGTCGCGCCGGTTCCAGAAGATCGACGTGAACGAGCCTTCGGTCGATGACACGATCAAGATCCTCAAGGGCCTCAAGCCCTATTTCGAAGAGCATCACGACATCAAATACACCACCGACGCGATCAAGACCGCGGTGGAGCTGTCGTCGCGCTACATCCACGACCGCAAGCTGCCCGACAAGGCGATCGACGTGATCGACGAGGCCGGTGCGGCCCAGCATCTGGTGGCGGAATCCAAGCGCCGCAAGACCATCGGCGCCAAGGAGATCGAGGCCGTCGTTGCCAAGATCGCCCGCATCCCGCCGAAATCGGTCTCGAAGGACGATGCCGAGATCCTCAAGGATCTGGAAAAGACCCTCAAGCGGGTGGTCTTCGGTCAGGACAACGCGATCGAGGCGCTCAGCTCGGCGATCAAGCTGTCACGGGCGGGTCTTCGCGAACCCGAAAAGCCCATCGGCAACTATCTCTTCGCCGGTCCCACGGGCGTCGGCAAGACCGAGGTCGCCAAGCAGCTGGCAGACACGCTGGGCGTGGAACTTCTGCGCTTCGACATGTCGGAATACATGGAGAAACACGCGGTCAGCCGCCTGATCGGCGCGCCTCCGGGCTATGTCGGCTTCGATCAGGGCGGTCTTCTGACCGACGGCGTCGACCAGCACCCCCATTGCGTGCTGTTGCTGGACGAGATCGAGAAGGCGCACCCGGATGTCTACAACATCCTGTTGCAGGTGATGGACCACGGCAAGCTGACCGACCACAACGGCCGGCAGGTGGATTTCCGCAACGTGGTGCTCATCATGACCTCGAACGCGGGCGCGGCCGAACTGGCCAAGTCGGCGATCGGCTTCGGGCGCGACCGGCGCGAGGGCGAGGATACTGCCGCGATCGAGCGGACCTTCACGCCCGAGTTCCGCAACCGTCTGGATGCGGTCATCAGCTTCGCGCCCCTGGGCCGCGAAGTGATCCTCCAGGTTGTCGAGAAGTTCGTCCTCCAGCTCGAAGCACAGCTGATGGATCGCAACGTCTCGATCGAGCTGACCAAGCCGGCGGCCGAATGGCTGGCCGAGCGTGGCTATGATGACCGCATGGGCGCGCGCCCTCTGGGCCGCGTCATCCAGGAGCACATCAAGAAGCCCCTGGCCGAAGAGCTGCTGTTCGGCAAGCTGGCCAAGGGCGGCGTGGTCAAGGTCGGTGTCAAGAACGACAAGATCGACCTGCGGATCGAGGCGCCCGACAAGCCGCGCCTCGCATCCAAGAAGCCGCCGCTTCTGACCGCCGAGTGATCGTTGCGGCGCTGACTTCACTGCTGATCGCCTCTGCACCCCTATCGGGTGCAGAGGCTCTTTTTACTTTTACAGGTGTCGTTCCCTCCGCCCCCGTGGCGGCAGGAACGCCGGCGCAAACCATCCGAATGGCGCAGGATACCGCGCCGGCGCCCGAAGCGCCCCCCGCGCCCGATCAAGGCACAGTGGCCCCTGCCCCCCCGGCGGCGCCGCCCGCCGCCTCCGCGCCGGAACCTCCCTCGCCCGCCATCACCCCTCCTGCACAGCCGGCCCCTGAGCTGGCCTCACCACCGCCCGACCCGCTGGCGGAGGCGCCGCGCCTGATGCTGCCGCTGGAATGCGAGCTGGGCCTGACCTGCGATTTCCAGAACCTGGTCGATCACGACCCCGGCCCCGGCACCCGCGATTTCCAGTGCGGACCGCTGACCTATGACGGGCACATGGGCACCGACATCCGAGTCCCCGACCTGGCCGCGATGGAGGCCGGCGTCACCGTGCGCGCGGCGGCGGCGGGCCGGGTGCTGCGCCGGCGCGACGGGATGGCCGACAACGACCTGGCCCCCCTGCCCGTGGCGTCCGGCCAGGATGCCCGAGATTGCGGCAACGGGGTTCTTCTGGACCACGGTGGCGGTTGGCAGACCCAGTATTGCCACATGGCCCGCGGCTCGGTCAGCGTGCGGGCGGGCGACGAGTTGCCGGCCGGCGCGCCCCTGGGCCGGGTAGGCCTGTCGGGCCGGACCGAGTTTCCGCATCTGCATTTCAGCGTCACCTACAAGGGCCAGGAGGTGGACCCCTTCAGCCCCACGGATGTCGCCCAATGCCCCCTCGTCGCCCTGCCCGAGGGGCAGCCCGCCCCTGCGGCCACCGAACCCGCCCCCACCCTGTGGGAGCCGCCCCTGCGCCCCCGGCCCGGGGGCTTCATGCGGCTGGGCTTCTCGACCGCCCTGCCCGAGCTGGACCAGCTTCGCCGGGGCGGGGTGGCCCTGAAGGCGCTGCCGGCCGACGCGCCGGCTTTGGTTCTGTGGGGCTTCGGCTTTGCCGCCCGGGGCGGCGACGAGGTGCTGTTGCGGATCGACGGGCCGGACGGGCCACTGGTGGACCGGCGGATGCCGGTCGAGGCACCTCAGGCCCAGTTCTTCAGGGCCGCCGGCCTGAAACGCGAGGGCGAGGCCTGGCCCCCCGGCCCCTACACCGGGCTGGTGGAGCTTTGGCGCCAGGGCAAACGGATCGACAGCGGCACGCTGCGGATCGACTTGGACCAGTAACGCCCCCGGCGCGGGCTTTGCCCTATTTCTCGGTCAGCTTCAGTTCGATCCGGCGGTTCTGGGCGCGCGCCTCGGGCGTGTCGGCGGTGTTGACGGGCTGGTATTCGCCAAAGCCCGTGGCGGCCAGCCGGTCGGCGGGAATGCCCAGCACTTCGTTCATGTAAAGCACGACCGAAAGGGCGCGGGCCTGGGAAAGCTCCCAGTTGTTGGCATAGCGGGCAAAGCCGGCAAGGGGCACGTTGTCGGTGTGCCCGTCGACCCGAATGATCCAGTCGATGCTGTCGGGGATGCGGTCGGACACGGATTTCAGGATGTCGGCGACCTTGGCGATCTCGGCCCGGCCCGAGGGCGAAAGCTCTGCCTGGCCGGAGCGGAAAAGCACTTCGGAGGAGAAGACGAAGCGGTCGCCCTCGATCCGGACGCCGTCGACATTGTCCAGCACCTCGCGCAGCCGTCCAAAAAAGTCCGAGCGGAATTTCTCAAGCTGCACCGCCTCGGCCTCCAGACGCTTGCGCTCGGCCGCCTCCAGCTCGGCGCGGCGCTTCTGTTCGGCGGCGGTCTGGGCCAGCGCCAGGTTCAGCTTGGAGCCCAGGGCCTGGATCTGCACCTGGTTGGCCTCGTCGCGGGACTGGGCGTCGTCCAGCAGGGCCTGGAGGCTGGCCAGTTCCGAGCGCAGCTGCGACGCCTGCCGGTTCAGCAGTTCCAGCTTGCGCCGGGCCTCGTCGCCGCTGGCCTTTTCGCGCGACAGGTTCTCCTGGGCCTGGCGCAGCAAAAGCTCCCGCTCCTCGGCCTGGCTGAGGCGGCGGGCGGCGGTTTCCTCGGCGGCGACCCGGGCGGCCAGGGCGGCGGCCAGGCGCTTTTCCAGCGTTTCCTGACTGTCGTCGAGAGAGGCGCGCAGCGCCTCGTTCTCGGCCCGCAGCCGCGCCAGCTCGGCAGCCCGTTCGTCGGCGCCGCCCTTGAGCGTGCTGACCTGTTCGCTCAGCGCCAGGCGTTCGGCCAAGGCCGCGGCGAGGCGCTGGTCAAGGTCGGCGCTGGCGTCGCGGGCGGCGGCCAGCATGGTCAGCGTTTCCTCCGCGCGGGCGCGCTCCTGCTCCAGCTTCAGGGTCATCGCCTGCAATTCCGTATCGGCCGAGCGCAGCTTGGCGCGCAGCCGCTCGGCGGCGGCGGCCTCGGCAAGGCGGGCGGCCTCTTCGTCGGTGAAGGCGGTCTCGACCTCGGCCAGGCGCTTGCGCAGGGCCTCGGCGGCGGCGGCTTCGGCCAGGCGCGCGGCCTCTTCCTCGGTCAGCCCCTCTTCAAGCTGTGCGAGGCGGCGGCGCAATGCCTCGGTCTCGGCGATCTGGGCGAGGCGGGCGCTTTCCTCCTGGGTCAGCGCCTCGTCGACACTGGAAAGCCGGGTGCGGGTGTCCGACAGCTCGTCCTGCAATTCGGCCAGGGCGGCGCGGGCCTGAGCGGTGGCGGCCTCGGCCTGGGTGCGGGCCTCGGACTGGGCGGCCAACTCGTCGCGCAGACCGGCGATGGTCTTGCCCAGATCGGCGGCGCGGGCCTCCAGGGTCTGGGTGCCGCTTTCGCTGGCCTCAAGCTGGGCCAGCACCTCGCGCATGGAAAGCTGTGTCTCCTGGGCGCTTTGCTTGAGATCGGCGATCATCGCCTCAAGCGCCTCGCGGCGGGCAGCGGCAAGGCGCGCGGCCTCGGCGCCGGCGTCGATCTCGTCCCGGGCCTGGGCCAGCGCCAGGTTCAGCGCCTCCTGCTCGGTCACCAGGCGGGCATTGGCGGCCTCGATGTCCTCGATGCGGGCGAAAAGCCCCTCCTTCTCGGCCTGCAGGTCGGTCTTTTCGTCCTGCAATTCGGCCAGGCGGCGGCTGGCCTCCTCGTTGCGGCCCTGAAGCGTCTCGATCTGGGACTGGGCCTCGTCATTCTGGCTGAGCAGCCCCGAGATGCGCTTCTTGGCCTCGGTGTTCTCGCCCAAAAGCGCGGCGATGCGGGCGCGCGCGTCCTGTTGGCTCGCCAGAAGACCGGCCACCTGGCTTTCGAAATCCTCGATCCGGGAGGTCTGGCGGCGGGCCTGTTCGGTCAGGGTGTCGATGGCGCGGGCCTGCACCTCGGTCAGAGAGCGGCTTTCGCCCAGCTCTCCGCTGAGGGAGTCGACCTCTTCCTCAAGCTGGAAGCTTTTCTGCTGCTCCAGGCCCAAAGCCGCCGCAAGATCGGCGACCTGAAGCGACAGCTGGTCCAGCTCGGTGTCCTGGGTCGAGATCGTCTCGCGCAGCATGAATTGCACGATCATGAAGATCGTCAGCACGAACATCAGCACCAGCAGCAGCGCGGTCATCGCATCCACGAAGCCGGGCCAGATACTGCCCGATACACGTTGGGTGGACCGCCGCGTCAGCGCCATGGCCTAGCCTTCCGGCCGCTCGGACCCGCCGCCGGCCTCGCGGATGGCGCGGGTCAGCGCCGACAGATCGCCGCGCAGGTCCTGCAAGGCCTCCTGCCGTCCCGACGACATTTCTTCGAGGACGCGCAGAAGCTGCACGTCGATCGAGCGCAGGCGCATCCGGCTTTCGGCGTCCACGTGTTCGTTGCCGGCCTGCTTCTCCAGCGCGTCGATCAGCCGTTCCTGGCCCTGGGCCACGCGGGACATGACCGTCTGCTCGGTCTCGGCACCCTGAAGCAACTGGCGGGTCAGCTTCTCGACCGAGCCTGTCAGCGCCTCGAGCCGCGCCTCGACGGCGGCACGCCCCTCATCCGAGCGGCGGAAAAGCTGTTGCAGCGCATCCATCTGCTCGACCATCTGGTCGAGGACGGTGGCCACGGCGCCCTGATCGACGTGGCCGCCCTCGGCATCGGCGCCGGCGAAACCGACCCGGGTGATGGTTGACAGCCAATCCTCAAGCTCGCGGTAGAAACGGTTCTGACCGTGGCTGGCGAACAGTTCCAGCAGCCCCACGATCAACGAGCCGGCCAGGCCCAGCAGCGAGCTGGAGAAGGCCGTGCCCATGCCGCCCAGCTGCGCCTCCAGCCCCGTCATCAGCCGGCTGAAGATGTCGACCGATGTCTCGCCATTCTGCGGCGCGAGGGACCGGATCGTCTCGACCACCGCGGGGACGGTGGTGGCCAACCCGTAGAACGTGCCCAGAAGGCCAAGGAAAATCAGCAAGTTGACGATATAGCGGGTGATGTCCCGCGCCTCGTCCACGCGGGTGGCAACCGAATCCAGGATCGAGCGCGACGAGGTGGTCGAGATTTGCATCCGGGCACCGCGCGCCCGCAGCAACGCCGCCATCGAGGCCAGAAGGCGCGGCGGTTGCAGCCCCTCGTAGCCGGGCCGATTGGTGGCGAAGGCCTTGATCCAGATGACCGAGTTGATGAGCTGGAAGACCTGCCAGAAACAGGCCAGCACCCCGAACAGGAAGACCCCGGCGATGACGCCGTTCAGCCAGGGGTTTGCCAGGAAGACGGGGGCCACCCGCGGAAAGGCGACATAGCTGCCCAGCACCGCCAGTCCGACGACGATGAGCATAAGCGTGATCTGGCGGATCGGGAGGGCAAACTGCGGCTCGGCCTCTGGGTCCGTTCTATCCATTCGACGGGTCCTGGCAGACGTTGTTTTCCAAGCACCATAGGCCCGGGCGGGGGCTGTGCCAACATCGAAAGGCGCCGGCGCCGGACTGTGGCGCGAAGGGAACAGGCCCGGGGCGGGCGGCCCTGGTGCCGGGGCCCGCGCGGGGGCGCGTCAGGCCGCGCTCAGCTCGCGCACGCGGCGCGCCAGCCAGTCCAGTTCGGGGTCGGTCAGTTGCAGCTCGGCCAGGTGGCTGGCCGTGTTATGCAGATACTCGGTATTGGGGCCGCGCTGACCCCGGGCGCGGGCGATGATATGCGCCTGCTCTTCCAGCGGCAGGCCGCCGCAATACTGCACGTGGTCAGGATCGATCACGTAGGTCAGCGCCTCGACCTGCCGCCCGTCGCGCAGGGTCAGCGGTTGCACCGTCTCGAGATAGGCGGCCGAGACCAGTTCGCGCGCCCGCAGAGCGGCAAGCGATGCCTCGAGGCCGTGATCGTCCATCAGGAAGGCCACGCCGTCGCAATGGGCCCCCTCCTGCCGGTCCAGCGCCAAGACAAGCCCCGGCTCCTCGGCGGTGCCGCGGTGGTGGACCGAACGCATGCAGAAACTGCGATGATACCCCTCCAGCCGGGCGATCTGCCGGGCCAGGACGGGAAACTCGGGGTTCCACATGAGCGATCCATAGCCAAATACCCACACGGGTGACTGCATCGGTCTGGCCCTCCTTCCTTCGGGCAGATAAACACCATCGAACCGGGCTTTGAAAGGGCGTGAACATGCGGATTCTGCTGATCTTGATCGTCTTGGCGGCCAGCCTCTGGGGGGGCTACTGGTTCGTCGGCGCCTCGGCGCTTGAAAGCAGCACCCAGGCCTGGCTGCAGCAGCGCCGCGCCGAGGGTTGGCAGGCCGATGCGCAGGTCGACGTGCGCGGCTTTCCCAACCGCTTCGACCTGACCCTGGACAAGCCCGCCATGGCCGACCCCGACACCGGCGTCGCCTGGGCCGCGCCCTTCTTTCAACTTCTGGCCATGTCCTGGCAACCCAACCACGTCATCGCCATCTGGCCCGACACCCAGACCATCCAGACGCCCCTGAGCCGGCTGACCGTCAACACCGAGAAGATGCAGGGCAGCCTGGTCTTCGACGCCGACAGCGACCTTGCCCTGGGCCGCAGCGTGATCGAGATCGACCGCATGGCCCTGACCGCCGAACAGGGCTGGACGGCCGACCTCGACTCGGCCCAGTTCTCGGTCCGGCGGATCGAGGAAGGCCAGGCCGATGCCCCCGGCGCCGCCAAGGCCCAAGGGGCGGGACCGGCCGCCACCTATCAGATCGACCTCGACGCCGACGATTTGCGGCTGCCGCCCCAGGCGGTCGCCGCCCTCGACCCCTCCGGGCGCCTGCCCGAGCGGATCGGCACCCTCAGCCTCAAGGCCTCGGTCGGGTTTGACCGGCCCTGGGACCGCCGCGCGATCGAGGACAGCCGCCCCCAGCCCCGCCGCATCAATCTGACCGGCGTGCGCGCCAACTGGGGTCAGCTTGACCTGCGCGCGGCCGGCGATCTGGAGGTCGACGCCGAGGGCATCCCCGAGGGGCGCGTCACGGTCAAGGCGCAGAACTGGCGTGAGATCCTGGCGCTGGCCGTCAACGCGGGCACCGTGCCCCGAGGCATGGCCGGCACGATCGAAAGCGTCCTGGGCATGCTGGCGGGAAGCACCGGGGACACCAACACACTGGACGTGCCGATTACCTTCGCGGGCGGTCGGATGATGTTCGGGCCGATCCCGCTGGGCATGGCCCCGCGGCTGATCCTGCGCTGACGCGCGCGCGCCGCCGGTCAGGGCCGGGCACGCAGCGCCCCTAGCGGCAGTAGCTGCCCTTGCGATAGCGGGCCGTGTCCAGGTGGAAATGATCCTGGTGATAGCGGTCGGCCGAGGGGCCCAGCACCGTCCCGAAAGGCCCGCAGGCAGATTGGTGCATCTGCTTGAGCATGCTGCCCTTGCTGGACTTGCGCCAGTCCTGAAGCACCGACAGCGTGCTGCCGTCCTGCAACCGGATCTCCGAGATGTCGATGGCGCGGCCCTTGCCATGTTCGCTGATCTTGCCGCCCTTGCGGTTGTTGCGGGTGCGGCAGGAGTAGTGCGCCGCCACCTTCAGCGACTTCACCCCACCACCCTTGCGGCCGACGGCGGGCTTTATGCCGTTGCGGACCCAGGATTTCAGCGCCTTGGCGGTGGTGCAATCCATCTTGGCCGGGGTCGAGAGCACGACGCCGTCGACGGCGGTGACCGCCACCGGGTTGCGCACGCCACAGCCGCTGATCCGCCCGGGGATGTCGGGGATCTGCTGGCCCAGGATCGAGGCGTCGCCGCAGATCGCGCCGCGCCCGGTGGCAACGCCGCGTCCCGATCCCTTGGGCTTGTGGAAGAAGGCGTCCCGCAGGCGGGCCGAGCCCGGGGCTTTGGCAAGATCGTCGGGCCGGGTCTGCGGCCGGAACGACCGGCTGACGGCGGCGGCAGAGGCCACGCGCGTTCCCTGCCCCGTGCTCGCCGTGGCGGGGGCCGCATCAGACCGGGCCGCCTGCCCCGCGCCCGCGCCCGTGCCCGCACCGGTCAGGTCCAGGTCGCTGACCATTGCCTCGGTCAGGGCGGCGTGGACCAGGCCGGGGCGCGTGGCGGCGGTGGGGCGCCAGCGCGGGCGCGGCTGACCGAAAGTGACCATGCTGTCGATCGTCTCCTGCATGGCCAGCCGGGCGTGGGCGGTGCCGGCGCGCGGCAAGGGCCGGGCGGAGCGTTCGGGGGCGGTGACTTCGGTGCCTGCCTGCTCGGCCCCGGCCACGCCGGGCCACGCCAGCAGCGCGGCCGCAACGACAAGAAAAAGCCCGGTCACGGGCGCCAGCGAAGCAGGGATGAGATCGGGGCGAGGAACAAGGCGGGACATGACACCGGGAAAACAGGAAAAGCCTGTTTCACAGGACCACAGCCGGCTGGTCGGGGCAAGTGCGGGGCTTGGGCTGCCCCCGTCGGTCGGCGATGCGGCGCCGTCGCTCTCAAGCGCCGGAGGCGTGCCGCGCGGGCGGCGCCGGGCCGAAACGGGGCGATGGGCGACAGGCCCCGCCCCTCGCGCCTCAGTCCTTGCCGGGCTTGGGCAGGCGGCCGAAATCGGGGGCGTCCGTGTCCTGGCCGGCCTCGATGATGCCCCGGCGGATGGCGCGCGTGCGGGTGAAATAGTCGTGCAGCATCTCACCGTCCCCGGTGCGGATCGCCCGTTGCAGGGCGAACAGCTCTTCGGTGAAGCGGCCCAGTATCTCGAGCGTCGCGTCGCGGTTGGTCAGGAAGACATCGCGCCACATGGTCGGATCGCTGGCGGCGATGCGGGTGAAATCCCGAAAGCCCGCGGCGGAATACTGGATCACCTCGCTGTCGGTGACGCGGCCCAGGTCGTCGGCCACCCCCACCATCGTGTAGGCAATCAGGTGCGGCGCGTGGGAGGTCACGGCCAGCACCAGGTCGTGGTGCGCCGCGTCCATCCGGTCGACCCGCGAGCCCATGGCGTGCCACAGCTCGGCCAGCCGTTCGACGGCGGCTTCGTCGCTTCCCTCCGCCGGGACGAGCAGGCACCAGCGGTTCTCGAAAAGCTCGGCAAAGCCGGCGCGGGGGCCCGAATGCTCGGTCCCGGCCAGGGGGTGGGCGGGAACGAAATGCACGCCCTCGGGCACATGGGGGCCGACCGCGTCGATCACCGCCTGCTTGACCGAGCCCACGTCGGTCAGCGTCGCGCCGGGCTTGAGGTGGGGGGCGATTTCACTGGCCAGCGTCCCCATCGCGCCCACGGGCACGGCCAGCACCACCAGGTCGGCATCGCGCACGGCCTCGGCGGCGGTTTCTGCAACGCTGTCGCACAGGCCGATTTCAAGCGCGATCTGCCGGGTCTCGGCCGAACGGGCGGTGCCGGCGATATGGCCGGCCAGCCCCGCGCGCCGCATGGCATGGGCCATGGACGAGGCGATCAGCCCCAGCCCGACAAGGGCCACGCGCTGGTAGATCACGCTCATTGCCGGCGGCCCTTGAAGGTCCCCACCGTATGGGCCACCCGGCGGCAGCTGGCCTCGTCGCCGACGGTGATGCGCAGACAGTTGGGCAGGTTGTACCCCCCGACCCGGCGCACGATGATGCCTTCGGATTTCAGGTGCTCGTCGCAGGCCTCGGCCTCTTCGGCGTCGGCGAAACGGGCGAGGATGAAATTGGCGCAGGACGTGTCCGAGGGCACCCCATGCTCGGCCAGGGCCTCGGCAAGCCAGTTGCGCATCCGGGCATTCTCCCGGCGGCACTTCTCCATGTAGGCGACATCGCGGACCGCGGCGGCGGCGGCGGCCATCTGCGCCTCGGACAGGTTGAAGGGGCCGCGCAGGCGGTTCAGCACGTCGATGATCGGCTTGGGGGCATAGCCATAGCCAATGCGCAGACCGCCGAGGCCGTAGATCTTCGAGAAGGTGCGCGTCATCACCACGTTGTCGCGGGAATCGACCAGATCGGCGCCGCCGTCATAGCCCTCGACATACTCGGCATAGGCGCCGTCCAGAACCAGGATCGCGCCGCGCGGCAGCCCGTCGGCCAGGCGGGCAAGCTCGTTGCCCCCGATCATAGTGCCGGTGGGGTTGTTGGGATTGGCGATGAAGACCAGACGCGTCTTGCGGTTACAGGCCGCCAGGATCGCGTCGACATCGGTGACCCGCTCGCTTTCGGGGACCGAGACCGGGGTCGCCCCCGCCGCCAGCGCCGAGATGCGGTACATGGCAAAGCCGTGCTCGGTGTGGACCACCTCGTCGCCCGGGCCGGCGTATGCCTGGCAAAGCAGGGTCAGGATCTCGTCCGAGCCGACGCCGCAGATCACCCGTTCCGGATCAAGGCCCCAGACCTCGCCGATGGCGGTGCGCAACGGCAGGTGGTGGGTGTTGGGATAGCGGTGAAGCTGGTGCATCGAGCGGCGGAACGCCTCGGTCGCGGCTTCGCTGGGCCCGAACGGATTCTCGTTCGAGCTGAGCTTGACCACGTCGGTGCGGCCCTCGATCGTGGATTGGCCGCCCTCGTAAAGGTCGATTTCCATGATACCGGGCTGCGGCTTGATGTCCGATGTCATAACCGATCCTCCTGCTCCGGGTGTTCTAGCTTTGCCCCAAAAGGCTGACCAGTGACAAAAGGCGGATCGGGGCGGGATGGTGGCGCGGGGGACACGCTAACGCGGCGTGCGGACCGGGATTGCGCAGGGTCCGCGAAGATGCTGCGCCGCCCTGTCGCAAACCGCTAGCGCAAACAGCTTTCGCGCGCCCCTGCCGCGTGCCTCCCGCCCCCATGATTGCACCCCGCAAATGCGAAAGGGCCGCGGCGGGAAGTTCCCGGCCGCGGCCCTTTGCAAGATCCGTGGATGGTGGCGGCGAAGATCAGTTCTTCGCGTAGAATTCCACGACCAGGTTCGGCTCCATCATCACCGGGTAGGGCACGTCGCCCAGCGCCGGGGTGCGCACGAAGGTGGCGGTCATCTTGGAGTGATCGACCTCGAGGTAGTCGGGGACGTCACGCTCGGCCAGCTGGACGGCCTCGAGCAGGACGGCCATCTGCTTGGAACGGTCGCGGACCTCGATCACGTCGCCTTCCTTCACGCGGTAGGAGGGGATGTTGACCTTCTTGCCGTTCACACGGACGTGGCCGTGGTTCACGAACTGGCGCGCGGCGAAAACGGTCGGCACGAACTTGGCGCGGTAGACGATGGCGTCCAGGCGGCGCTCGAGCAGGCCGATGAGGTTCTCACCGGTGTCGCCCTTGACGCGCTCGGCCTCGGCATAGATGCGGCGGAACTGCTTCTCGGTCAGGTCGCCGTAGTAGCCCTTGAGCTTCTGCTTGGCGCGCAGCTGGATACCGAAATCGGACAGTTTGCCCTTGCGGCGCTGACCGTGCTGGCCGGGGCCGTATTCGCGGCGGACGACGGGCGACTTGGAGCGGCCCCAGATGTTCTCGCCCATGCGGCGATCGAGCTTGTACTTGGCAGACGTGCGTTTGGTCACGACTGTTCTCCTTCGTTGTGGCCGCCCCGGGGGCGGCGATGAAGGGCGTTGTCCTCTGGACCCGGAGACCGGGGCCTGACAGGCATCCCCTTGCGGGGGCCACCAACACCAATGATCGCCCCGCGGCACCGGTCGAAACCGAAGCACGGGAACAGCGCGCCTTCTAGGTGGGGTGGTGGGTGGTGTCAATGGGCGATGGCCGCGCCGCGCATCCCGCCTGCGCCGCAAGAAAGGACGGGCCGCGAAAAAGGCCGGGCCCCGGCGTGGGGTCCGGCCAAGGCGGGACGCGCCGGGCAGGGAGGGGCCCGTCGCGCCCGCGGCGCGGCCCCCGGATAGCTTGGGCCCCGCCGCGTCGCTCGTTTCCGACCACAGGCTAGTGCCGGTGGTCGATCCCGTGCAGCAGGATAGCGGCCTCGGACCTGCTCAGGTCGCGCCGTGCCATCTCGCCGTAGGACATCAGGTCCTGTTCAAGCCCCGGAAAGACGTTCAGAAGCTGCTCTCGCTGATCTTCCTCGATGGTCTTCAGCGTGGTGTTGGCGGGATGGAAGCTTTCGCATTCCACGCCGTTGGCCCACAGCACCTGGTGCCGGTCGAACATGAGGTGGTGATAGACCGTCTCGGAAAGATTGTATTCCACGGTGACCGAGCGGTCGTTCAGCAGGTGCTCTGCGGCGACCAGGACCTCGGGCTCATTGAACAGCGCGCGAGCCAAGGGGCCACGGACCATCACCCGGTGCTGGGGCGAAACCAGCAGGTCGCCGTCGGGACGGCGATCGCCCAGCGCCCCGGCCGCGATTCGTACGGGGCGCAGCTCGGGCATGGCGTAAAGGCGCGCGCCGCTCATGCGGCGATGTCCACGCCAGACGATCTGCTGGGCGCCGTTATCCTTGGTGCGCACCCAATCGCCGGCCTCAAGCTCCTGCACGAGGCGGGGACCGTCGGGCGTGTCGATGCGGGTGCTCTCGGTAAAGCAGATGACGCCGCCGCCGAAATCCGTGGTGCGGCGGACCGGGGCATCGTCACCGACCCGGCGCACGACCCAGTGGTCGACATCGGGGCGTGGCAGGCGGTCGTTGAACATGACCAGCGGCGGCAGCCCCTCGCGCAGGCGGATGAAGGTCGCGGGATAGGTGTGGCGCCCGTCGGTCAGCACGAAGCCCGCGTCGAACAGGGGATCACCCTCGTCGAAGGCCGGGCCCGGGCGCGCAATGGACAGTTCCGGTGCCAGCAGCCGCCTGAGCGAGCGCGAAGCCCGCCGGCGCAACCGCAGCCGTTCGTTGATATCGCCCCGAAGGACCACGTGGTCCGGCCCATCCACCCGAATGGCGCGCCCACTCCACCGCCACGTCGCTCCGTCGCAGACGGCCGTCGTCGACGGGCAAGCCACGCCGTCAATCTCTGCCTGCTGCCACCGGATGACGTACGTGCCTGCCAAGCCCGTTGTCATACTGGTTACCTGCGTTCTTTTTTATACTGCTCGTTCTTGTTGAACCGAGACTAGCACGCAGGCGGCCACCGAAGAAGCGTTGCCATCCCCATATTGTCAGAAGTTGAACTTGAGTGTCACGGATCCCACGGTCTGGCCTTCGGCCTGGGCCTCGAACTCCGGGGAAAGGTAGGTGGCGCCGTAGAAGATCGCGCCGCTGCCCCAGGAATGGTGCACGCCCGCCCGCAGCCGCGCGCGCCCCTCCTCGAGGCGGTAGCCAAGGTCACGGGGCAGGTAGACGCTGTCGGTGACATGGGCCACATCGCCGCCCAGCAGGAACGAGGTCCCCTCGCCCGCGTCGTCGGACTGGATGCCGGGCATGCGCTGGCCCGTGACAACGTCGCGCATACGCAATGCGCCGATGCCGAAGCTGCCGACCGTCAGGTCCGAGCCGACGCGAACCAGTGTCTCTGCCCCGGCCTGAACCTCGGCGAAGGGGCGCAGCCGGGCGCGGCCGATCTGCATCTCGCGGGCCACTTCGAAGCGGGCGGTGGGGCGGATCGCGTTGCCGATCTGGAAATTGTCCACCCGGGGGGCGGTCGCGCCCAGCAGCTTGTGCAGGCGCTTTTGCATGCTCAGCACCCCGGTCTGGGGACCGACGGCGACCAGGTCGATGCCGCCTTCGTAATCCATCCCCCCGCGGGTGGCATAGCTGTGCAGGCCCAGCGACAGCACGCCGACGTGGCGGCGATCGCCCGGGGCGGGGTTCTGAAGGTTGTCGGGGGCGATGGTCTCGCCGCGCAGGCGGAATTCAAGCAACTCGCCCAGCACGCCGGGACGGGTGCCGTCCCAGACCGGGCCGCGGAAATAGCTGAGCTGGTAGGAACCTGTCCGCCAGCGGTCCTTGCCGTCACCGAGGTAGTCGTTGTTGAACACCCGGGCGAGGCCCAGGCCGACGCGTTCCTGGGCGTTCGACGCAGTGGCGCTGAGAAGAAGGACGGCGACGAGCAGCGAGCGAATCATGATAGCCTCTTGGAACATTGCCCCCGATGTCTGGCCCAGGGGCGGCACGGAAAAAACCACCTGTCGTTTCTCTCGCAGCAATCGGACCGAAATGTGGCCTTATGGCCGATATGGACGGTCTGCCGCGGCGTCATTTGCGGGGCTGGAGGTCGAAGGCGACAGTAGTTGAGAATGATTATCATTTTCGATTGACACTTGCGAATGATTATCATTTACAAAAGCGGCACACCGACAGGAGGTCCCATGTCTGCCATCGCTCGCCGCCCCGCCCTTTCCATCGCCCTCATGGCCGCAACCGCACTTTCCCCGCTTGCCGCCTCGGCCGCCGGGGATGGGGCGTTCAAGGTCGTCACCACCTTCACGATCATCCAGGACATGGCCAGCAACATCGCCGGCGACGCCGCCGAGGTCGTCTCGATCACCAAGCCCGGCGCCGAGATCCACGGTTACGAGCCGACGCCCCAGGACATCGTGCGGGCCTCGGACGCGGACCTGATCCTCTACAACGGGCTGAACTTGGAGCTGTGGTTCGAACAGTTCATCGCAAACCTGGGCACGATGCCCTCGGCCATCCTGACCGACGGGATCGCGCCCATCGCCATCGCCGAAGGGGATTACGAGGGGCTGCCCAACCCCCACGGCTGGATGGGGCTGGCCAACGCGCTTGTCTACGTCGACAACATCCGCGACGCCCTGTCCCAGCACGACCCCGACAACGCCGAGGTCTACGCCGCCAATGCCGACGCCTACAAACAGCAGATCGAAGACACGGTCGGCCCCCTGCGCGACCGCATCCGCGAGCTGCCCGAGGAGCGCCGCTGGCTTGTCACCTGCGAAGGTGCCTTCAGCTACCTGGCCCAGGACTTCGGCCTGCGCGAGGCGTATCTCTGGCCCATCAACGCCGACCAGATCGGCACGCCCCAGCAGGTGCGCGGCGTGATCGACACCGTACGCGAACATGACATCCCGGCGGTCTTCTGCGAAAGCACCGTCAACCAGGCACCCGCCGAGCAGGTCGCGCGCGAAACCGGGGCCGCCTATGGCGGCGTGCTTTACGTCGACAGCCTGACGGCGGCAGACGGCCCGGTGCCCACCTACCTCGATCTGCTGCGAATTGACGCCCAGACCATTGCCGACGCTCTGGCGCCGCAGTCGAAATGATCGCACCCTCGCAACAGTCGCTACCCGGCCAGGAGGCTCATGATGCGTGACAGGTACTTCAAACCCGCCGGGGGCGCGGGCACCCCGGCCCGCACCCCCGACGGCACCCCCGACGGTATCGTCGCCCGGGATGTGACCGTCACCTATCGCAACGGTCACACCGCCCTGCACGATGCCAGCTTTCAGGTGCCCCGCGGCACGATCACCGCGCTGGTGGGCGTGAACGGCGCCGGAAAGTCGACCCTGTTCAAGGCGATCATGGGCTTTGCTCCCATGGCGCGCGGCGACATCAGGCTGCTGGGCCTGCCGATCAAGCAGGCGCTGGCGGCCAACCTCGTGGCCTATGTGCCCCAGGCCGAAGAGGTCGACTGGGCCTTCCCCGTCCTGGTCGAGGATGTCGTGATGATGGGCCGCTTTGGCCACATGGGCTTTTTCCGCCGCGCCGGCCGCGCCGACCACGAGGCGGTAGCGGCGGCGCTGGAGCGGGTCGGCATGTCCGATTTCCGCGACCGCCAGATCGGCGAGCTGTCGGGGGGCCAGCGCAAGCGGGTCTTTCTGGCCCGCGCCATGGCCCAGGACGGCCAGGTCATCCTGCTGGACGAGCCGTTCACCGGGGTGGACGTCAAGACCGAGGAGAAGATCATCACCCTTCTGCGCGAGCTTAAGGAAGAGGGCCGCGTGATGCTCGTCTCGACCCACAACCTGGGCTCGGTGCCCGAGTTCTGCGACCGCACCGTCCTGGTCAAGGGCACCGTGCTGGCCCATGGCCCGACCGAGACGACCTTTACCCACGAGAACCTGGAACGGGCTTTCGGCGGCGTGCTGCGCCATTTCACCCTTGGTGGCGACGACCTGCACCACGACCGCGAGGACACCCGCGAGCTGCGGATCATCACCGACGACGAGCGCCCCTTCGTCCAATATGTCGAGACCGAGGGCACCGCCGGCGCCCCTACCGCGCCCCGGCCTGAGGATGACGGCAAGGACGCGGAGGACGGGTCGCGATGATCGACACCCTGCTCGAACCCTTTTCCTACGGCTACATGTTCAATGCCATGTGGGTCTCGTCCCTGGTGGGCGGGGTCTGCGCCTTCCTGTCCAGCTACCTGATGCTGAAAGGCTGGTCGCTGATCGGCGACGCGCTCAGCCACTCGGTCGTGCCGGGCGTCGCGGGGGCCTACATGCTGGGCCTGCCCTTCGCGCTGGGTGCCTTTTTCGCGGGCGGGCTGGCGGCGGCGGCGATGCTGTTTCTCTCCGAACGCTCGGGGCTGAAGATCGACGTGGTGATCGGCATCATCTTCACCTCCTTCTTCGGGCTGGGGCTGTTCATGGTCTCGCTGTCGCCCATGTCGGTGTCGATCCAGACGATCATCATGGGCAACATCCTGGCGATCACCCCCGGAGACACCCTGCAACTGGCAATCATCGGGCTGGTCTGCCTGGCCGTTCTTCTGAGCAAGTGGCGCGACCTGATGGTGGTCTTCTTCGATGAAACCCACGCCCGTACCGTCGGCCTGCGCCCTGAGGTGCTGAAGGCCGTCTTCTTCGTCCTGCTCTCGGCCGCCGTGGTCGCGGCGATGATGACCGTGGGCGCCTTTCTGGTGATCGCGCTGGTGGTGACCCCGGGGGCGACGGCCTATCTGCTGGCCGACCGCTTTCCACGTCTCATCATGATCTCGGTGCTGATCGGCACCGTAACCAGCTTTCTCGGGGCCTACGCCAGCTTCTTCCTGGACGGGGCGACGGGCGGGATCATCGTCACGCTTCAGACGCTGATCTTCCTGGCGGCCTTCGTGTGGGCACCGAAACACGGGCTTCTGGCCGCCAGGCGCAAAGCGGCGCAAAGCCTCGCCCGGCCCATCGCGGGGCCCGTTGCGGAGTCCGACGCCACCACCGGGGGGACCGGCGCATGATCGACATCCTGATGCAGCCCTTTCAGTTTCCGTTCATGCAGAACGCTTTCTGGATCAGCCTCCTGGTCGCCCCGCCGACGGCGCTGCTGTCGTGCTTTCTCGTGCTCAAGGGCTGGGCGCTGATGGGGGATGCCGTCAGCCACGCCACCCTGCCGGGGATCGTGCTGGCTTGGATCCTGGGCCTGCCGCTGATCGTGGGCGCGTTCGGGGCGGGCATGCTCTGCGCACTGGCAACCGGCTACCTGGCCGACAACAGCCGGGTCAAGCAGGACACCGTCATGGGGGTGGTCTTCGCCGGCATGTTCGGCCTGGGCATCATCCTCTACACCTCGATCCACACCAACGAGCACCTGGACCACATCCTTTTCGGCAACATGCTTGGCGTGGGTGTGCAGGACCTCTGGACCTCGGGGCTGATCGGGCTGGTGGTGACGACGCTTCTGGTCGTGAAGTGGAAGGACCTGCTGCTGCATGCCTTCGATCCCACCCAGGCGCGGGCCTCGGGCCTGCCGGTCGGATGGCTGCACTACGGCCTTCTGTCGGCGCTGTCGCTGACGGTCGTCTCGACCCTGTCGTCAACCGGGCTGATCCTAGCGGTGGGACTTTTGGTGACGCCCGGCGCCATTGCCTTCCTGACGGTGCGCAGCTTTGACCGGATGCTGGTGGTCTCGGTCGCGGTCTGCCTTTTCGCGATGCTGTCGGGCACCTACGCCAGCTTCTACCTCGACAGCGCCCCCGCGGCGACGATCGTGCTGATCCTGACGGCCATCTTCATCGCGGCCTTCACCCGCCGCCTCGCCCTTGGCCGAAAGACCGAAGCCGAGGCGTAGAAATCCCCCGGCGCGAGGGGATACCCACGCCCCTCGCGCTGCCCCCCGTCACTACCCAACTCGCCGCCGCCGGCCCTCGCCGCCAGGCGGCGAGCCTCGTTTTACGGGGGATATTGGAGACAAATGGTGGAGGAGGTGTCTGTCGCACGATTACGATAACATACTGTTGTTAAATATATTTCCCGACGACGACAAAGAACGTACCACGTTTCATACCACACAAGAGGTGAGAAATGGTGAAAAGGGCGACCTGTGCGGTCCGATGACAGCACCGCGACCAAATCATCTTCCGCGCCCACGTACAATCCGCCTCCGCAGAGAGGGAGGGGGGGGTATAAGAAAGTTGAGGTGTGTTAGAAGTCGGGACCGGGGGCTTGCCTTTTGCACGCACATCCACAAATCGGACAACGCGCCCCGTCCCCTATCCCTTGCGCAAATGACAGTTTGCCCGTCTGCCACAAGTCATTCGCCGGTCAGCGACTGAACGCTCGTCAGGGGGATAGCCAAGGGCGGCGATCCCGCGCACTAAGAACCCGGCAATCTCCTCCGGGTCCGGTGTGTCGCTACCTGCCCCCGGCTTTGACTACATCCCCGACAATCGCCTGCCCACCTTCGTTGACAGTGACACGTTCCACCCTGACCACCTGCTGCGCCTTGCGCCGGTATTTCTTCAGCGCGTCCATCTGATACGTGAACAACCGGCCTAGACGGACCATCGCCTTTTCGTGGCTCTCACGAAGTCTGAGACTGGTCTGGTGTGTCATGTGCCCCGCCGCTTTCGTCATTGCCATGTGGGTCGCGGTCATCTGCGCCACCAGCATCGCCTCTATGGCGTCTGTCGGCTCCAACTCAGCGAACATGGCAGAGGCCATCCCGCCGACATCCTCAGCGCCCTTGCCCAGGGCCTCCAGCGCGGAACAGAACACGCCGTTCGCGGCATCTATCGTCTTCATGCCAACTAGCTCTCGGATGGTGTGATCGGAGTCGACGGCAATAGTCAGCTTGCCATCGCCATCTTTTGCCACCTCGGGATAAGCGCGCACATCCAGCCCGGAAGTATCGGGCCTGTCGATCTGTCCTGCCATGCTCTTTTCCTTACAGGGAGTGGTTTATATTAGTGTTCCGATCCAGAACCGTGCCGTCCCTTCGTGGGTGGCTCGACGGGTTCCGGCTTGGAACCATTGGGCATCTTATGGTTTCCAAACGGAACCACACGGCCCCCGGACCGGTCCGCATTAGAACCGCATTCTGTTTTTGCTGTGCGATAGCCGCGCCATTCATGGGTGGGGATTTCTTTGCCCCGAACCCTATGAACACCCTTGGTTGTGATGCGCCATTCGTGAGCGTGACGGTGATAGAAGTTGCCCTTGCTCTCCAGCACCACCAGCCCCTTGTCCTGTAGATCGCGAAAGGCCCGCTGCACCGTTGCCTTGCCCATGTGCAGCGTCTTGGCGGCCTCGGCGTAGGACAGGCGCAGGTTGGCGTTGTTGCTGCCGTTGAACCGCGTGTGAAGCTCCAGGAAGACTTTCACCGCAGGGCCGGACAGGGCACGCCAAGCATCGCTTTTGAGTAGGGCGTAAGGAAGAGGGGCATATTGCCCCTCCTCCGATCTTTTGCCATTGCGCTTAGCCATTGGAGCCACCCGCCCCGTGATCTAGGACGCCGTAGCCCAGCGCTTTAAGCTCGACGCGAGCCTGCGAGGCCGAGGGGGGATAATCCAGCGCCATAACATTGCAGCCATCGACCAGCCGGTAAAAGGCAACGCCCGACTTGTCAGGACGTTGGTCCTCGATAGGCCAGCCATAGCGGACCCTCAGCGTGTGAATGATAGCGCCCAGACGCCAACCGCGCCGTTCTGCGATCTCGTCCATGTGCGTCAGCGTTCGGCCCATCGCCAATGCACGACAGGTCCAAGCGATTTGCGTGGGTTTGCTGAACCAATGGTCATTCATGCCAGACCCTCCCCAGATGGAGCGTCATAGGCTGAACCGAATTGCTGAGACGATCCCAATAAAACCGGGCGTCCGACGGGCTTGCGAAGGCGGTGCCGGATATGTCATCTGTTGCACGTACCACCGTGGCATTGGATGTCACACGAAAGGCCCCGGCCCCGCGTGCGGAGTTGGGGTTTTTCATTATGCGGCCTCCCCGTTCGGATCGACGCGCTGAGCGTTTAGATAGGCGTTCAGGTCGGTGCCGTGATAGGCGATGCGTCGCCCGATGCGGATGAAGGCTGGCCCGCGATTGCGGTGCCGCCATTGCGCCAGCTTTTCCACGCTTCCCAGAACGCGGAGCTCCGGGTCTTCGGGAAAAAAGATGCGGTCTTGATCGAAGATGTCTGCCATCGGTAATCCCCTTTCTTGGGTTATTCCTGATGCCAGATAGTCTCAGTCCCCTCACCATGTCGTAGGAATAATTTGCAACCTACTTTTCTAATACAGAAGCGCGAAAATTTCACTCGCCCTCATCGCCCCTCGCTTCTGCGGCATAGATTTTGGCGACTGCATCGTAGCCGAGGTTGACGCCACCTAGCGAGCCTATTGCTTCGGCAACGTAGTCACAGGCAGACGTCGGTTTACTAACGGCGTTCCGAGTGGGCGAATACCCGATATCCACTAAGATCTCTACTGCCAGCGCTATCTGCGAATTTCGCGCTTCATTTTTTTTGGGGTCCGGCCCCTTTCTCTTTCTTGGTGGCGTGACGGAGCCGGAGAGAACTCCTGCAAGCCATCGCGCAAGCAAGGGGTGCATTTCTTTCGGATTATGCAGCAAAATTTCTTCGCAAGCCTTTAATGCCCCATGATAATATTTCTTATCGGATCGCGTGCGCGCCAACAGGTCGCTTAGGTACTGCGGAATTGAGTCGAACTGGGCCTCTGCGAAGGGGGTACGCCCCATAGCCAATGCGACAAAGAACCCCTTCCCCGCCACAGCCTGTTGAAACATTTTTTTTCGGATATTGATGAAATTTTCTTCCCAGGATTCCGCGCCCAGGCGGTCCAAACGCAAATACTGTGTATCACTCAGAACGAACATCGCTAATTCACGCGTGAGCCCTTCTGCTGCTACTACTGCGCTCGCTAAATCTACCCGATCTTGCAAGCTATATTGCTCCTGCTCAGAATTCATCTCTTACGTCACCGTTTGGGTTCCGGGATTAGGCAGACCGACCAAGTCTGCATCAGTTCCCGCCGCCGCTCCAGCAAATCCGATCGCGCATAGGCCCGCTCCACATCCGTTCCGACTTGATGCGCCAACGCCGCCTCTGCGACCTCTCGCGGCGCGCCTGCCGCCTCGGCGGCCCAATCGCGGAACGTGCTGCGGAAACCATGCACCGTGAATTCCCCCCGCCCAATGCGCCGCAAGAGCATCAGCATGGACATGTTGGACAAAGGCCGGTGCCGCTTCTGCCCCTCGAAGACATAGGCAGAGGCCATCGCCCGCATCGGCTCAAGTATCCGCAACATTTCGTCGGTCAACGGCACGCGATGCGCCACGCCAGTCTTCATCCTCTGCGCAGGAATTGTCCAAAGCCTCGTCTCCGAGTCAATCTCTTCCCACGTCATGCCCAACACCTCGGAAGTGCGACAGGCGCTCAGAATGGTGAATTGCAGCGCCTTTGCCGCCGTGGCGGTACGCCCCTCCAACTCGGCATAGAAGGCAGGCACATCGCGCCACGGCATCGCTTCGTGATGTACCACCCTGGCTTTAACTTTGGGCAGAACTCCGGCCTCCTTCACCGCAATTACCGGGTTCTCCCCTTCTCGGAAGCCGGATGATTTGGCCACGTCCAGCACTGTCTTGATCCGCTGCATCAGCCGCCGCGCGGTTTCGTGCTTGGCCGTCCAGACCGGCAACAGGCACATCAGCACTTCGGGCTGACCGATGCTGTCCACCGGCATTCTGCCTATCTTGGGAAAGGCATAGTCGCGAAGGGTGTTCAGCCATTGCTGGCCGTGCTTGGGGTTTTTCCATGTGGGCAGGCGGTCGATATGCACTTGTCGCGCCAGCTCCTCGAATGTCGGAACGTCGCGCCGGGCATTGAAACGCGGATTCAGCCCTGCCTTGGCCATGCGGCGATAGTCCAACGCCCTTTCGCGGGCTTGGTTCAGCGTGACAACATCCGCGCCACCCAAACCGAAGTCGGTCCGCAGGGGGGCACCCTTCCGGTTCTTCTGCCCCTTCACGGTGACGCGCACGATCCAACGTCGCGCGCCAGACGGATCGACCACTAGATAGAGGCCCGCGCCGTCGCCGTGCCGCCCCGGCCCCAGGTTCTCCACCAGCTTCTTCGTGAGCTTGCCGCCAAGCGCCGCCATTGTCATACCACCTTAGATACCACACAATGAAAGCATACAGGCGGGATCAAACAAAATCCAACGAAACCCCGCAAGAGGATAAAGCCCCACAACAGCAGGGCATTTTGGGTCTTTTGGCCATTGTGAAAAACTCGGGGCAAGGTGCCGCTGGCGGAGGAGGTGGGATTCGAACCCACGGTACGCTTTCACGCACGCCGGTTTTCAAGACCGGTGCAATCGACCACTCTGCCACTCCTCCGGTCGGGGCTGCGTAACGCCGGGGGGGCGATTCGGGAAGGGGGCAGGCCCTGTTGGGGCGCAAGCGTGCTCTGGCTACGCGCGATCATTTTATGCCGATGCGGCGGGGGGGCGCTTTTCATGTATGGGCGCAGCCGGTAAGATGCCCGGCGCGGGCGGCAGTACCGTGGTGTGACCGGACGGGATGAACCGGGGGCACCTTGGGCCCGGGCCGAAAACAGCGCGGGGCGAACCGTGCATCAGAGGGGCATCGCATGATGGGCAGAACAGAATTCAAGCGACCGAACCGGGACGGGCGGCCCGCGTCAGGATCGCCGGCGGGAACGGCCGGGATCGCGAGCGGCATCGGGCGGCGCGGCATCGCGCGGATTGCCACCGTGCTGGCGGCCTCCGCTTTGCTGGCCGGTTGCACCGAGGGCGGCGGGCTGAACATCCTCAAGGGCGGAACCAAGGCCGAGGCCAAGACCAGCGCCTCGAGCGGCGCGGTCCGCCTAGTCGAGCGCGACGTCGAGGCGCCCGAGGTCTTCCAGGTCGAGGAGAGCGGCCTGTGGGACGGACGCCCCTCGCTGGGCGGGGTCTGGGTGGCCCATCCCGATACCAAGGATCCCGAGCGGGTGATCATCCGCAATACCGCCAACGGCAAGTTCGTCATCGGTGCCCTCTTCCGGCGCGAGCGGGACAATCCCGGCCCCCGGCTACAGATCTCGTCGGACGCGGCGGCCGCCATCGGCGTGCTTCCCGGTCAGCCGACCAAGCTGAACGTCACCGCCCTGCGCAAGGAAGAGGTGCCGGACGAGGCGCCGGTCGCCGTGCTGGCCCCCGCCAAGGTCGAGGCGACGCCGCTGGCCCCCCTCGCCGCAGCCTCGGCCGCCATCGACAAGGCGCCCGCGACCGCCGGCGCCACTGCCAGCGCGGCCCCCTCGGCAGCACCCGCCGCGGCCGAGCCAGCCCCGACCCGCAAGAGCGGGCTCGACAAGCCCTATATCCAGATCGGTTTCTACAGCGTCGAGGCCAATGCCAATGCAAGCGGCAACGCCCTGCGCAAGGCCGGCATCGTGCCGGTGATCCGCAAGCAGTCGACCGCAGGCAAGACCTTCTGGCGGGTGCTGGTCGGTCCTGCCACTTCGAACGCCGAGCGCGCGCAGCTGCTCAAGGCCGTCAAGGCCCAGGGCTATGCCGACGCCTACCTGGTGAAGAACTGATGTCCCGCGCGGCCGCCCCCCGGGGCGGTCCCGCGACCAACGCAACACTGAACCCGAGCGGAGAACCATGCTGAACAGAATCTCACCGTCCAGCCTGGGGGCCCTCTGCGCCGCGATCGTGCTGTCGATCGTCGCCGCCCTGCCCCTGCGTGCCTACGAGACCGCCGCCACAGGCGCCTATGTCTTCGACGTCAACACCGGCACCGTGATCCTGGAAAAGAACTCCGAAGTGCCGCTACCGCCAGCCTCGATGTCCAAGCTGATGACGCTTTACATGCTGTTCGAGGCGCTGCGCGACGGGCGCGTCACCATGGACACGCGCTTTGGCGTCTCCTCCAAGGCCAAGAGCATGGGCGGCTCGACCATGTTCCTGAACGAGCGGGACCGCCCCTCGGTCGAGGAACTGATCCAGGGCATCATCGTGCTGTCGGGCAACGACGCCTGTGTCGTCGTGGCCGAGGGGCTGGCTGGTTCTGAATCCGCCTTTGCCCGGACAATGAACGAAAAGGCCGAAGCGCTGGGCATGACCGGCTCGAACTTCGTGAACGCCAGCGGCTGGCCCGACCCCGAGCATCGCATGAGCATGAAGGACCTGGGCATTCTGGCGCGGCACCTGATCTCGGAATTCCCCGAATATTACGGCTATTTCAGCCAGAAGGAATTCGAGTTCGACGGTCGCGCGCCCCAGAACCGGTTCAACCGCAACCCGCTGCTCAGCCTCGGGATTGGGGCCGACGGCCTGAAGACCGGCCACACCAACGAGGCGGGCTATGGCCTCGTCGGCTCGGCCGCCCAGGGCACGCGCCGTATCGTCTTCGTCATCACCGGCCTGTCGTCCGAGAAGGAGCGGGCCGAGGAATCCGAGCGTATCGTCAACTGGGCCTTCCGCCAGTTCGTCGAAAAGACCCTGTTCGACGCCGACACCCAGCTTGCCACAGCCGATCTGTGGCTGGGCGCCAAGCCCCAGGTGGGTCTGGTGACCGAAAAGCCGCTGACCGTGCTGGTGCCGGCCGGTGCCGGTGACACGGTCGAGGCCCGGGTCGAATACGAGGGGCCCATCCAGGCACCCATCAAGAAGGGCCAGAAGATCGGCGAGCTTGTCGTCGCCATGCCTGACCAGAACGAACGCCGCATCCCCCTGCTGGCCCAGGAAGCCGTGGCATCGGGCGGGTTCGGCGTGCGCCTGAAGACCGCCGCCAAGGTGCTGTTCCACAAGGTCGCCGGCGAGGCCGCGGTCTTCAACTGATGCCGCAACGAAAGGGCAGCGCGTGACAAAGCCGAGCCGGCCTGGCCGCTTCATCAGCTTCGAGGGGATCGACGGCAGCGGCAAGTCCACCCAGGCGCGGCTTCTGGCCGAAGCGCTGCGCGAAGGCGGCTCCCCCGTCACCCTGACGCGGGAGCCCGGCGGCTCGGCCGGGGCCGAGGAAATCCGACGCCTGCTGGTCGAGGGCGCCCCCGACCGCTGGTCCCCCGAGACCGAGATCCTGCTTTTCACCGCCGCCCGCCGCGATCATGTCGAAAAGCTGATCCGCCCCGCGCTGGAGGCCGGGGAAACCGTGATCTGCGACCGGTTCGTCGATTCCACCCGGGTCTACCAGGGCACGGCGCGTGCCGACCTGCGCGACATGGTGGACGCGCTGCACGCCAGCATGATCGGCCTGGAGCCTGACCTGACGCTGGTGATCGACATGAACCCCGAACAGGCCCTTGCCCGGGGCCTGGCCCGCGACAGCGGCGAGGACCGGTTCGAGGACATGGGCGCCGGATTCCAGCACCGGTTGCGCCGGGGGTTCCTGGACCTGGCCGCCGCCAACCCCGACCGCTGCGCGGTGATCGACGGCATGGCCGACCCCCAGACCGTCGCCGGGCGGGTGCGCGAGACGCTCGAGGCGAGGACCGGCCCATGAACGACATCCCCGAATCCGACCGCCTGCCCGAGGCGCCCCACCCCCGCGAGACCGTGGCGCTTTTCGGCCAGGAGGCCGCCGAGGCCGCCTTTCTCGAGGCATTTTCGACCGGGCGGCTGCATCACGGCTGGCTGATCACCGGGCCCCGCGGCGTCGGCAAGGCGACCCTGGCCTGGCGAATGGCGCGGTTCCTGCTGGCCAACCCGCCCGCCGCCGCCGAGGGGGGCCTCTTTGGCGACACCGATCCGGCCCCTGCCCCCAAGGACTTGGACATCGGCCCCGACCACCCCGTCGCCCGCCGCATCGCCGCCCGGAGCGAGCCGGGGCTTTTCCACCTCAAGCGCGGGATCAACGACAAGACGGGGCGGCTGCGCAACGAGATCGTCGTCGACGAGGTTCGGCGGCTGAAGGAGTTCTTCGCCCTGTCCTCGACCGACGGGGGACGGCGCGTGGTCATCGTCGACAGCGCCGACGAGCTGAACACCTCGGCCGCCAACGCATTGCTGAAGCTGCTGGAAGAGCCGCCCGCCAACGCGACCCTTCTGCTGGTCAGCCATCAGCCCTCGGGCCTGTTGCCGACCATCCGCAGCCGCTGCCGCGTGCTGCGGTGTGCGCCGCTGGCGCCGCCGGTGCTGGCCCAGGCCATGGACCAGGCCGGGATCGTGCCCAGCGGCCCCAAGGGCGCGTCGGACGAAGAGGTGGCCCGAGGCCTCGCACAGCTTGCGGGCGGTTCGGTCGGCGACGCGATCGGGCTGATCAGCCTCGACGGGCTGAAGACCTATGGCGAGTTGGTGGCGCTGATGGGGGGGCTGCCACGGCTGGACCGGGGCCGCGCGCTGAAACTGGCAGAACGCGCCGCCGCCCGCGGGGCCGAGGATCACCTGGCCCTGCTGATCCGGCTGATCGACCTGTTCCTGACGCGCCTGGCGCGTAGCGGGGCCACCGGCGCCCCCCCGCCCGAGGCGGTCCCCGGCGAAGCCGCCCTACTGATGCGCCTTTGCCCCTCGGCCCGGGCGGCGCGGGGCTGGGCAGAGCTGTCGCAGGAGCTGTCGGCGCGCGCCAGCCACGCAAGGGCGGTCAACCTTGACCCTGCCGCGCTCATCCTTGATATGGTCTTCAGGATTGACCGAAGGGCCGCCGATCTGGTCGCCCCCGCAGGCGCCGGAGCCCCATGACCACCGCATTTCTCGTCGACAGCCACTGCCACCTGGACTTTCCCGATTTCGAGGGTGAACAGGCGGACCTGATCGCCCGCGCCGCCGAGGCCGGCGTCACCCGCATGGTGACGATCTGCACGCGGCTGCGGCTGGAGCCGCAGGTCCGCGCCATGGCAGAAGCCCATGCGCCTGTCTTCTACGCCGCCGGAACCCATCCCATGAGCGCCGCCGAGGAACCTCTAGCCACGGTCGACGAGCTGGTCGCGCTGGCCGAACATCCTAAGTTCGTGGGCATCGGCGAGACGGGCCTTGATTATCACTACACGGCCAAAAGCAAGGACATCCAGCAGCAGAGCCTGCGCATCCATATCGAGGCCGCGCGCCGCACCGGCCTGCCGCTGATCATCCACGCCCGCGCCGCCGACGAGGACATGGCCCGGATCCTGGCCGAGGAACACGCCGCCGGCGCCTATTCCTGCGTCATGCACTGTTTCTCGAGCGGCCGCGCCCTGGCCGAGGCCGCGCTGGACCTAGGCTTCTACCTGTCGATGTCCGGCATCGCCGCCTTCCCCAAAAGCGGCGAGCTGCGCGAGATCTTCGCCATGGCCCCCCGCGACCGGATCCTGGTCGAGACCGACAGCCCCTACCTTGCGCCGCCGCCCCATCGCGGCAAGCGCAACGAGCCGGCCTATGTCGCCCACACCGCCCGCGTGGGCGCCGAGGCGATGGGGATGGAGTTCGAGGAATTCGCGCGCCAGACCACCGCCAATTTCGACCGGCTTTTCACCCGGGCGGCCACGCCCGGCGCGGCGCAGGACGCCCCCGCCACGGCATCCGGCCGGGGATGAGGCGCAGGCGCTTCACCATCCTGGGCTGCGGCTCCAGCGGCGGGGTGCCGCGGCTGGGCGGCATCTGGGGCGCGTGCGATCCCGACAATCCCCGCAACCGCCGCCGCCGCTGCTCTCTGCTGATCGAACAGGAAGGTCCCGGGGGCGTCACCCGCGTCCTGGTGGATACCTCGCCCGACATGCGCGACCAGCTTCTGGATGCCGATGTCGGCACGCTGGACGGGGTGGTCTACACCCATGCCCATGCCGACCATGTCCACGGTATCGACGACCTGCGCATGATCGTCTTCAACACAGCCAAGCGGCTGGGGGTCTGGGCCGACGGGGCGACGCAGAACGACCTGCTGAACCGCTTCGGCTATGCCTTCGCCCAGCCCGAGGGCTCTCCCTACCCGCCGATCCTGGACCTGCACACGATCAACGACGGGCTGAGGATAGAGGGCGCGGGCGGCGAGATCGCGATGCTGCCCCTGCGGGTCCACCACGGCACGATCGACGCCTTGGGCTTCCGGGTCGGGGATCTGGCCTACCTGCCCGATGTCTCGGAGATCCCGGCCGAGACCTGGCCGCGGCTGGAGGGGCTGGACTGTTTCATCCTCGACGCGCTGCGCCGCACGCCGCACCCTTCGCACGCGCACCTGGCCCGCTCGCTCGAGTGGATCGAGCGGGCGGCGCCCCGTCGCGCCATCCTGACCAACCTGCATATCGACCTCGACCACGATACACTGGAGGCCGAGACGCCCGGCCACATCACCCCCGCCCATGACGGCATGACCGTCGAATACGAGCTTTAGCCGTGGGCGCGGCGCTGGAAGTCATCCTGCCGGTCTTCCTGCTGCTGGGTTTCGGGTATGCCGCCGTCTGGCGCGGACTTTTCGCCGAGGAGCAGGTCGACGGTCTGATGCGCTTCGTGCAGGTCTTCGCGGTGCCAGCGCTGCTGTTCCGCGGAATCTCGACCCTGGACATGGGGCTGTTGCTGGACGGGCCGCTGATGCTGTCCTTCTATGCCGGGGCGACGGTGGCGTTCATCATCGGCATCCTCGGCTCCCGGCTGCTGTTCGGCAGGCCCTGGGAGGACAGCGTCGCGATCGGCTTCTGCTGCCTCTTCTCGAACTCGCTGCTGCTGGGCCTGCCGATCACCGAGCGCGCCTATGGCACCGCCGCCCTGGCCGCCAATTATGCCATCATCGCCGTGCACGCGCCCTTCTGCTACCTGCTGGGGATCACCACGATGGAGGTGGTGCGCGGGCGCGGCGGCGGGGTGGCGGCGACCCTGCGGCGGGTGGTGTCCGCCATCTTCCACAACGCGATGATCATCGGCATCCTGCTGGGCCTGGCCGTGAACCTGACCGGCCTTGCCCTGCCCGGGGTGCTGGTCGAGGCGATCGACCTGCTGGTGCGCGCCGCCCTTCCGACAGCGCTTTTCGGTCTCGGCTGCGTGCTGTTCCGCTATCGGCCCGAGGGGGACCTGCGGATCATGGCCTTCGTGAGCCTGCTGTCGCTGTTCCTGCATCCGCTGGTGACCTACACGCTGGGCAACACGCTGGAGCTGGGGACAGACAGCCTGCGCTCGGCGGTGGTGACGGCCTCGGTCGCGCCGGGGATCAATGCCTATGTCTTTGCCAACATGTACGGGGTAGCCAAGCGGGTGGCGGCGACATCGGTGCTGATGACGACGGCGCTGACGGTGCTGACAACGCCGGTCTGGCTGGCGCTGCTGCCCTGAGGGGGCGTGAGCCCTAGGGGTCAGGCGGGCCGGCCGCGGGGCGGCCGGTGCCTCCGGCGGGGATATTTTGGCGACAATGAAACAGGGGGCGGGCCGTGGCGGCGCGCCCCCTTTTTGTCAGGCCGGGCTGAGGCCGCGCAGGCGCTCGGAGCGGCGGCGGAGCATCTCGACCGTGGCAAGAAGCAGGATCGAGATGCCGACCAGGATCGTGGCGACGGCGAGGATCGTCGGGCTGATCTGTTCGCGCAGGCCGATGAACATCTGCCACGGCAGTGTCTTCTGGCCGGCCGAGCCGACGAAGAGCACCACCACCACCTCGTCGAAGGAGGTGATGAAGGCAAAAAGGCCACCCGAGATCACACCGGGCAGGATCAGCGGCATCTGCACCCGGAAGAAGGTGGTGATCGGGTTGGCGCCCATGTTGGCCGCGGCCCGCGTGAGCGAACGGTCGAAGCCCACCAGCGTCGCCGTCACTGTGATGATGACGAAGGGAATGCCCAGGGCGGCATGGGCCAGGACGACGCCCAGGTAGGTGCCCTGAAGGCCGATCCGGCTGTAGAAGAAATACATCCCCGCGGCCGAGATGATCAGTGGCACGATCATCGGCGAGATCAGGATCGCCATGATCGCCCGGCGGAAGGGCACGTGGGGCTGGCTGAGGCCGATCGCGGCCAGGGTGCCGAAGCCCACCGACAGCAATGTCGCCACCGGCGCGATCGTGACCGAGTTCCACAGGGCGTTCTGCCAGTCGGAGTTGGTCAGGAAGTCGCGGTAATGCTTGAGCGAGTACCCCTCGGGGTCGAAGCGCAGCATCTCGGGGGTGAAGGTGAAGAAATCCTCGGCGTTGAACGACAGCGGCATCACCACGATGATCGGGGTGATGAGGAAGATGAAAATCGCGCCGCAGATCACCCGGAAGGTATAGTGCCACAGCACCTGGCCCGCACTGGTGTAGGGCGGCAGCCGGTCGCGGTAGCGCCCGGTGCCCAGCCAGAAGGTGAACCAGCCGAAGAAGGCGCCGAAGAGCGCGCCGATAACGGCGCCCGGGATCGAGGCCAGCAACAGCCCCAGCAGCGCGAAAAGCGCGGTCGAAAGCCAGAAGGCGGGCCGCTGTTTCGGGAACAGGGTCAGGAAGAGCGCCGCCAGGATCGCTGTCCCAGCAGCCCCGATGAGCACGCCGGTCAGGCTGGCGTCGTTGGCGGTGCCCACGAAGAGCCCGGCCACGGCCCCGGCAAGGGCCACGATGGGAACGACGAAGCCCAGCGGGCGGGTGATCGGTCTTTGCTTGGCCATGGTCTCAGCCCCCCAGCTTGACGTTGTCGATGCCGACGATGCGGTCGTAGGCCCAGTAGAGCAGCAGCACCGCCGCCAGCAGGATCGAGCCAAGCGCCGCCGCCAGACCCCAGTTCAGCGAGGACGAGATGTGGTAGGCGATCCGGTTCGAGATGAACGTGCCGGTGGTGCCGCCGACGATCTCGGGCGTGATGTAGTAGCCGATGGCCAGGATGAAGACCAGGATCGAGCCTGCGCCGATGCCGGGCACCGACTGGGGGAAATAGACCCGCCAGAAGGCCGTCCAGTTGGTGGCGCCCAGGGATTTCGCGGCCCGCAGGTATGTGGGCGGGATGGTCTGCATCACCGAGTAGAGCGGCAGGATCATGAAGGGCAGCAGGATGTGGGTCATCGCCACGATCGTGCCGAACTGGTTGTTGATCATGATCAGGCGGTCGGCATTGTCGACCACGCCCAGCCAAACCAGCACGTCGTTGATCACCCCCTGCTGTTGCAACATCACCTTCCAGGCCGAGGTCCGCACCAGAAGCGAGGTCCAGAAGGGCAGAAGCACCAGGATCATCAGCAGGTTGGCGGTACGCGCCGGCAGGTTGGCCAGCAGCCAGGCCACCGGGTAGCCCAGCAGGATGCAACTGCCGGTGATCATCAGGCTCATGAAGAGCGTGCGCTTGAGCAGGGTGAAGTAGATCTGTTGGCTTTCGGGGCGCATCTCGGGGCCGTCGAGGCCCTTTTGCATGTCCACCGCGTTGAGGAAATAGCCGTCGGTATATTCCGGCGAATAGATCTTGAGGGTCTGCCAGACCGGCAGGCTGGCCCAATCCTTGTCGGCATCGAGGAACTCGGCCTTGAGGTCGACCCGCTCGAACGCTTCGACCGCGGCGTCGGCCCGGGCCAGGCGCCCCTCGGTGAAGGCCGACTGATCGCCGGTGGTCAGGTCGTGGTAAAGCGCGGTGAACAGGATGTCCTCGGGCTTTTCCTTGGCCGGGTCGTCCCCCTCCTCCTCGATCAGGAAGTCGCTCCAGCGATCCCAGGTGCGGGCGGTCAGGGGCAGCGCCTTGCGCAGGTCGTCCTGCTCGAACATGGCGACCCAGACGGCGGGGTTCTCCCACTCGGGGTCGAGGGCCACGAACTGCTTGGTGTAATCGTCGGTGGCAAAGCGCTTCACCCGCCGGCCCGTCTTGCGGAAAAGCGAGGAGATTCCCGTCTGTTCGTAGTTGAGGCGGGTGCCGAGGCGGGTATGCAGCTTGCGCTCGGAGGCGAGATAGAGGTCGATGTAGAGGGCGGTAAAGGTATCGGGACCCGGAATCTCGGCATCGTGCTCGTCCCAGTCCTCGAGGGCCATCACGGTCTCGGGCAGGGTCTCGGAGACGATCTGGTTCTCGACCGAGCGGAACAGCATGTCCGCGATCGGCGCGATGAAGGTCACGAGAACAAAAATCAGCAGGGGCGCAATCAGCATCAGGGCGCGCATCTTCTGCATGCGCAGGGCGCGGCTGAGGCTGCGTTTCAGCGGGGTGCCGTCGGCGGCCAGCACCGGACCGGCGTCGGCGCGGGCCTCGGCGTCGGCGATACGCAGGCCGTCATCGGGCGTCGGTGCTTGGCTGGCGGTGGTGGCGTCGGTCGCGTCGCTCATGGAAGCCCTCGTCGGCAGTGTCGTTTTCAATATGTCCGGACCGATCGGTCACGGCTGGCGGGGTTCGTGTCGGTTCGCATCGGGTCGCGCTGGCGGGTCCCCTGGCCGATCCGCTTGCGGATGGCGCCGGTTTCCGGGTGGCGTCGCATCGCCCTGCGCCTGCCCTGCGGTGACGTTCCGCCTGCCGGGGGGCGGGCCTTCGGCCGCGTGCCCCGTCGGAACGGTGGCGGCCGCCCCGGCGGACCGGGATGGCCTGGGATCGTGCCCGCCCCGGCGAACCGGGGCGGGAAGCGATCGATTACTGGGCCAGCCAGGCCTGGAACTTCGCGTCGATGTCGTCGCGATAGTCAGCCCAGAACTCGTAGTTGTAGAGGAACGTGTTCTTGGCGTTGGCCGGGTCGGTCGGCATGTGCGGCGCCATGTCGATGCCCAGGTCGGCGTGCTGACCAACCAGCGGTGCCGAGGAGGCACGGGCCGGACCGTAGGAGATGTACTTGGCCTGGTCCGCAAGACGCTGGGTGTCGGTGGCGAACTTGATGAAGTGCATCGCACGGGCCTTGCGCTCGTCGGTCAGGCCGGTCGGAACGATCCAACCGTCAAGGTCGAACACCTGCGCGTCCCACAGCATGCCGACGGGCTGCTTCTGCTCCTCGATGACCGAGAAGAGACGACCGTTGTAGGTCGAGCCCATGACGATCTCGCCATCGGCGAGCAGCTGGGGCGTGTCGGCGCCTGCCGACCACCAGATCACGTCATCCTTGATGGTGCCGAGCTTGGCGAGGGCCTTTTCCTGGCCTTCCTCGGTCGCCAGCACGTCATAGACCTCGTCCTTGGCGACGCCGTCGCAGAGCAGGGCCCATTCCATGTTGTTGATCGGGCGCTTTTCAAGCGCGCGTTTGCCGGGATAGGTCTCGGTATCGAAGATCGCGCAGATGTCGGCGGGCGGCGTGTCGCCGACCTTGTCGGTGCGATAGCCGAAGGTGGTCGAGTAGACGATCTGGGGAATGAAGCACTCGGAGACCAGCAGGTCGCCGAAGTCATCCTCTGCCGAGGAGCCGTCATCGCCCTTGGCCAGGTCCACCTCGGGGTCGATCTCGGCCGCGAGGCCCTCGTCGCACAGGCGGATGCCGTCCGATGCCACCACGTCGACCACGTCCCAGGTCACGTTGCCGGCCTCGTTCATGGCACGCAGCTTCGCGACGGCCTCGGCCGAGCTCTCGTCCCAGATGACCTTCACGTCGGGGTTGGCTTCCAGGTAAGGCTCCACATAGGCCTTCAGCTGGCTTTTCTGATAAGCGCCACCCCAGGAGACGATGGTCATCTCGTTGGCCATCTTCATGTGGGCTTCGGCAAAGGCTGCGGCCGTGGAAACGGCAAGCGCCCCCGAGGCCAGCAGAGCAGTTGTCAGTTTCATCTCTAACTCCCAATCTTACCCGTGATTTACAAGGGCTCCGGACACGGGATTCTCTCCCAGAGCCCCTTACTCTCGCGCGCTGCGCGAAACTGGTGCCGCGGCCTGGCGGACAGGGGTCCGCGGCCGCCGCTCTGGCGTCAGGCGTCCAGGGCCCGGCAGTCCGAAGGCTCCCAGCCGATCTTGATCCGCTCGCCGGGCTTCAGGCGCACCTGGTCGGGTGCGTTGCGGCTCTTCATGATGAAGTCGTCGCGGCCGGCAACCCGTAGGCGGGTGCGGAAGATGTCGCCCATGTAGATGAATTCCAGCACCTCGGCGTCGAGGGTATGGGCATCGGGCGACAGCCGGTCGGGCAGGAACTCCACCCGTTCGGGCCGGATCGAGACGCGGGTGCGCTCGCCCGGTTCACTAACGTTGACAGGAACCGCGTCGACCAGCTCGCCGCCATCGAGGCGCACGAGGGCCACGCCATTGTTGATCTCCTGGACCGTGCCCTCCAGCGTGTTGTTCTCGCCGATGAACTGGGCCACGAAGCTATTCTGCGGGCTTTCGTAAAGCTCGTCGGGCGGCGCCAGCTGCTGGATGCGGCCGTCGTCGAACACGGCGACCCGGTCGGACATGGTCAGCGCCTCGGTCTGGTCGTGGGTCACGTAGACCACGGTAATCCCGAGATTGTCCGAGATGTGCTTGATCTCGAACTGCATATGCTCGCGCAGCTGCTTGTCGAGGGCGCCCAGCGGCTCGTCCATCAGGACCAGCTCGGGCTCGAACACCAGGGCGCGCGCCAGGGCGATCCGCTGCTGCTGACCGCCCGAAAGCTGAGCCGGGCGGCGATTGCCGAACTCGCCCATCTGCACCATGTCGAGGGCGCGCCGCACCTTGGCCTCGCGCTCGGACTTGCCCATCTTGCGCACCTCAAGCGGGAAGGCCAGGTTCTCGGCCACGCTCATGTGCGGGAAAAGTGCATAGTTCTGGAACACCATGCCGATCCCACGCTTGTGCGGCGGGATGTTGTTGATCGGCTGACCGTCCAGGCGGATCTCGCCATGGGTGGCGGTCTCGAAGCCGGCCAGCATCATCAGGCAGGTGGTCTTGCCGGACCCCGAGGGGCCGAGCATGGTGAGGAATTCACCCTTGGGGATCGACAGGTTCAGGTCCTTCACGACGAGGGTCTCGCCGTCGTAGCTTTTCTGAACGTGATCGAACTCTACAAACGCGTCGCTTCTGTCGGCTGAGGTCAACCTCGGCTCCTGTTGTTTGGCAAACTTTTTACATCCCTTGATCAACAACTAGAACAAGGCGGCCGCTTTTTTACAACCAGAAACCTGCATCTAGCGCCGAATCCTCATTTCGCCAGATAACACGTGCCGAAATATTGAACGTTTAGGCACGGATGGAATTCTTTTGATTTTTAATGACATCGCGCCGCGATCGGGCCAGGGACATTTTCCAACGTGATCGCGCGTTAAGCGGGGCCGCGAAAACCTGCGTCAAGCCCTATCAACCCAAGGTTGCGCCGCCATTTCCGCGATCTCCGCGCCGACGGGGATGTCCCCCATTGGCCCGAAACGGCAACAGGCACCGCACTCCCGGCGACGGGAGATCAAATTGTGCCTGCTGAAGGGGAAAAGATCTGGTGCGGTCGAGAAGACTCGAACTTCCACGGGTGTTACCCCACAGCGACCTCAACGCTGCGCGTCTACCAATTCCGCCACGACCGCACTGTCCTGACTTGGTGGCGGGGTTCTAACGGCAGGCCGAACGGTTGTGAAGCGGTTTTTTCGCCCTCGGACGGATTTCCCTCCCGCCCCTCGCCGCACCCCGATCTGGCGCATACTTCCCGGCCTTTCCCTTCCCCTGCCCGACTTGGCTGCGCCCCCGCGATACCGTATCACGGGGGCCATAACCCACGCCTTGCCCCCGCCCCGCACCCGAAAGGCCCGCCCATGGTCGAATGGATCACCAGCCCCCGGCCCGTGGATTACGAAGAGGCCCTGCGCGTGATGGAAGACCGCGTCGACCGAATCGCACAAGGCACCGCGGACGAGGCGATCTGGCTGCTTGAGCACCCGCCGCTCTACACCGCAGGCTCCAGCGCCCGGCCCGCCGACCTGGTCGACCCCGACCGCTTCCCGGTGTTCGAGGCTCGGCGCGGCGGACAATACACCTACCACGGGCCTGGGCAGCGGGTCGTCTACGTGATGCTCGATGTCGGATCCCGGGGCCGCGACGTGCGCCGCTTCGTCCGCCAGCTCGAGGCCTGGGTGATCGAGACCCTGGCCCGCTTCGGCGTCACGGGCCACCTGCATCCCGGCCGCGTCGGTGTCTGGGTCAACCGCCCCGAGCGTCCCGCCGCGCCCGACGGCAGCCCGGCCGAGGAAAAGATCGCCGCCATCGGCATCCGCCTGCGCCGCTGGATCAGCTTCCACGGCATCTCCATCAACGTCGAACCGGATCTCGAGCATTTTTCCGGCATCGTCCCCTGCGGCATCGCCGACCGGGGCGTGACCAGTCTCGTCGATCTCGGCCTGCCGGTGACGATGGAGGACCTGGACCTCGCCCTGCGCGCCAACTTCGACAGAACGATGGGACCGCGCGCCGCCCCGGCCCCGGCCGCCGCCAGCGGCACCGCCCCGCCCCCCGACCCCGCCCCGCGCTGATCCGCAGGGATCGCCGCCCTGCCTTCGTTGTCGCCAAAATATCCCCGCCGGAGGCTCCCGCCCGGGGGCACGGGCACAGGCCCCGGGGGCGCGCCGCACGGCCCGGGCGATCACTGCGTCATTTTTTCACCTGCGACCGTCTTGATCATTGCCGTAGGCGGAGTGTCGCACTAAAACGGCCAAAACCTCCGGCCCCCCCTTATACAGCATGTATGTCCGGGGGTCCGGGGATCCCACCAAACCAGGAGGCACCGCATGGCTGATTCCGCCATTCACGGTCATGAACATGAGGACAACCGGGGGTTCTTCACCCGCTGGTTCATGTCAACCAATCACAAGGACATCGGCGTCCTCTACCTCGTGGTAGGCGGGCTTGCCGGTTTCATCTCGGTCACGTTCACCGTCTACATGCGCCTCGAGCTCATGGAGCCGGGCGTGCAGTACATGTGCCTTGAAGGTGCGCGCCTGCTTGCATCCGCCGAGGAATGCACCCCCAACGGACATCTCTGGAACGTGCTGATCACCGGCCACGGCATCCTGATGATGTTCTTCGTCGTGATCCCGGCCCTCTTCGGTGGCTTCGGCAACTACTTCATGCCGCTGCACATCGGTGCGCCGGACATGGCCTTCCCGCGGTTGAACAACCTCAGCTTCTGGCTCTACGTCGCAGGCACCTCGCTGGCCGTCGCATCGGTCATGGCGCCGGGCGGTAACGACCAGCTGGGTTCGGGCGTGGGCTGGGTGCTCTACCCGCCGCTGTCGACCACCGAGGGCGGCATGTCGATGGACCTGGCCATCTTCGCGGTGCACGTCTCGGGCGCCTCGTCGATCCTGGGCGCGATCAACATCATCACGACCTTCCTGAACATGCGCGCGCCGGGGATGACCCTGCACAAGGTGCCGCTCTTCGCCTGGTCGATCTTCGTGACCGCATGGCTGATCCTCCTGGCCCTGCCGGTCCTGGCCGGCGCCATCACCATGCTGCTGACCGACCGTAACTTCGGCACCACCTTCTTCGACCCCTCGGGCGGCGGTGACCCGATCCTCTACCAGCACATCCTGTGGTTCTTCGGCCACCCGGAAGTGTACATCGTGATCGTGCCCGCCTTCGGCATCATCAGCCACGTGATCTCGACCTTCTCGCGCAAGCCCATCTTCGGCTACCTGCCGATGGTCTACGCGATGGTGGCGATCGGTGGTCTGGGCTTCGTCGTCTGGGCGCACCACATGTACACCGTCGGCATGTCCCTGACCCAGCAGTCCTACTTCATGCTGGCCACCATGGTCATCGCGGTGCCCACGGGCGTGAAGATCTTCAGCTGGATCGCAACCATGTGGGGCGGCTCGGTCACCTTCGAGACCCCGATGCTCTGGGCCTTCGGCTTCCTGTTCCTGTTCACTGTCGGTGGCGTCACCGGCATCGTGCTCAGCCAGGCCGGCGTCGACCGTGTCTACCACGACACCTACTACGTCGTTGCGCACTTCCACTACGTGATGAGCCTGGGCGCCGTCTTCGGCATCTTCGCGGGGATCTACTACTGGTTCACCAAGATGACCGGGCGCGCCTACCCCGAGTGGGCCGGCAAGCTGCACTTCTGGACCTTCTTCATCGGTGCCAACATCACCTTCTTCCCGCAGCACTTCCTGGGCCGCCAGGGCATGCCGCGCCGCTACATCGACTACCCGGAGGCCTTCGCCACCTGGAACTACGTCTCGTCGATCGGCGCGTTCATCTCCTTCGCCTCGTTCCTGTTCTTCATCGGCATGATCGCCTACTCGCTGAAGTTCGGGCGCAAGGTCACCACCCCGGCCTACTGGGGCGACGAGCAGACCCTCGAGTGGACCCTGCCCAACCCGCCGCCCGAGCACACGTTCGAGATCCTGCCGACGCAGGACCAGTGGGACAAGCAGCCCCACCACTAGGCTGCCCTCTGCGAGGAACACCACCATGCCCGTCGAACGGGACATCGACAGAACAGGGGCCCCGGGTAAAACCGGGGCCCTTTCGCGGTCGGCGGGGGACGGCGGTCCCGACGCCCCGCTCTACCAGGTGCGGCTGCGGCCGCACCGGTCCCTGTCGCGCCGCGGCTTTGCCACCTTCATCGTCATCACCTGTCTGCTGCTGACCCTGCCGCTCATGGCGCTGCTGGGCAGTGCGGCCCTGTGGGTGCTGCTGCCCTTCCTGTGGATCGCCGTGGCGGGTGTCTGGTTCGCGATCCACCGCAGCTGGGACGACGGGCGGCTGACCGAGGTGCTGACCCTGTGGCCCGACCGCATCCGCCTGCACCGCGAAAACCCCCGCGGCGCCCCGCAGGAATGGGAGGCCAACCCCTACTGGACCCGCCTCGAGCTGCATGCCGAGGGCGGGCCGGTGGAGAATTACATCACCCTCAACGGCGGCGGACGCTGCGTCGAGCTGGGCGCCTTTCTCAGTCCCGAGGAGCGGCTGGACCTGCACGGGGAACTGGCCCGGATCCTGGCGGGGCTGGACATCAACGCGCGCCGCTGAGGCAGGCGGAGGGTTGGCCGGGCCTGGTGGCGGCCGCGCGCCTTGCCGGGATGCCTGGCCCTGTTGGGCGTGAAGGAGCCTCCGGCGGGGATATTTCGGCGACAATGAAGGCGGGGGGCGCGTGCCCGGGTGACGTGAATCTTGCGCGGGCGGTCACGCAAGGGCGCACTCGCCCAAGGCGCGGGCCCCGGCGTAGGTGTTCATGATCGGTGAAAAGAGGGCGGCGCCGGGGCGCGAGGGTCTTAGCCCAGGCGGTCGCGGACCCGGGGGCCGACGGCGCCGAAATCCATCTGGCCGGTGTAGCGCGACTTCAACTCGCCCATCACCTTGCCCATGTCGCGGATCGAGTCGGCGCCGGTCTCGGAAATGGCGGCGGCGATGGCGGCGTCGATCTCGCTGTCGCTCAGTTGTCGGGGAAGGAATTCGCCGATGATCTCGATCTCGGCGCGCTCGCGCTCGGCCAGGTCGACGCGGCCGGCCTCCTCATAGGAGCGGGCGCTTTCCTGGCGCTGCTTGACCATCTTGCCCAGGATTGCCAGCACCTCGGCCTCGTCGACGCCCTCGGGGCGGCCCTCGCCGCGCAGGGCGATGTCACGGTCCTTGATCGCCGCGTTGATCAGGCGCAAGGTCGACAGGCGGTCCGTCTCGCGGTTTTTCATCGCCGATTTCAAGGCATCGGTGATGCGTGTCCTCAGGTCCATGCTGCATATCCTGTCGCAAGTTGCATATCGGTCGCCCACAATAGCCTGCCCCTGCGGTCGGAGCAACCTTGCCGGTAATTGGCAAGATACTGATAATATTGAGTTTTCTATTTGGCCGCCCCCCTTGACCGTGACTGGCCCAGTCAATAGGTTCCGGCCAGTTTGAGCATTGGAGCTGCCCCATGCCTGCCGGAATGTCCGACAAGTCGACCAATCACCCCACCGCCTGCCTGGCCCTGGCCGATGGCACCCTGTTCTTTGGCAAGGGTTTCGGCGCCACTGGCGAAACCACGGCCGAGCTGTGTTTCAACACCGCAATGACCGGCTACCAAGAGATCATGACCGATCCGTCCTATGCCGGCCAGGTCGTCACCTTCACCTTCCCCCATGTGGGCAACGTCGGGGTCAATCCCGACGATGACGAGAGCGGCGAGCCGGTCGCGGCCGGCATCGTCGTGAAATGGGATCCGACCGAACCCTCAAGCTGGCGCGCCGCCGAGGATCTCTCGGACTGGATGGCCAAGCGCGGTCGTATCGGCATCGGCGGCATCGACACCCGGCGCCTGACCCGCGCCATCCGCCAGCAGGGCGCGCCCCATGTGGCGCTGATCCATGCGCCCGACGGCAATTTCGACATCGAGGCGCTGGTCGCCGCCGCCCGCGGCTTTCCCGGGTTGGTGGGGCTGGATCTGGCCAAAGAGGTCACCTGCGCCCAGACCTACCAGTGGAACGAGATGCGTTGGGCCTGGCCCGACGGGTTCCAGCCGCGCACAGAGCCGGGCCACCGGGTCGTGGCGATCGACTACGGCGCCAAACGCAACATCCTGCGCAGCCTGGCCTCGGCCGGTTGCGATGTGACCGTGCTGCCCGCCACCGCCACCGCCGAGGAGATCCTGGCCCATGATCCGCAGGGCCTGTTCCTGTCGAACGGCCCGGGCGATCCGGCGGCGACCGGCGAATACGCCGTGCCGACGGTGCAGGAAGTGCTGGCCAAGTCGCAGATCCCCGTCTTCGGCATCTGCCTCGGCCACCAGATCCTGGCCCGCGCCCTGGGCGCCCGCACGGTCAAGATGAACCACGGCCATCACGGCGCAAACCACCCGGTCAAGAACGTCGAGACCGGCAAGGTCGAGATCACGTCGATGAACCACGGCTTCACCGTCGACAGCCAGTCGCTGCCCGAGGGTGTGATGGAGACGCATGTGTCGCTTTTCGACGGTTCGAACTGCGGCATCCGCATGACCGACCGGCCCGTCTACTCGGTCCAGTACCACCCCGAGGCCAGCCCCGGGCCGCAGGACAGCCTTTACCTGTTCGAGCGTTTCAGCGACGCGATCCGCGAACAGGCCTGATCCATCGGGCGGGGGCGGCACCATGCGCCGCCCCGCCTGAGCACTTCCGTTAATCGCAGCTTAACCTAGGGGCGGTTTCATCAAGAGACTCTTGAGGAGTTTCGCGATGGGATCGCTCTTGTCGGATATGGGTGCTGCCGCACCGCCGCTTGCGGCTGCGCCGCATCCGGTTACCGCCGCGCCGGCGGCCAAGGCGCCGGCGCCCGGTTCCGTTCATCCCCTTCCCCCAGCCGATCCCCGATTGCTGGACCGCGCCGGCGCGCGGCTTTGCCTGCGGCTGTCGGTGCTGCCCCTGCGCGACGTGGGCGGCGCGGTGCTGCTGGCCTCGGCCGCCCCTCTTTCACCCACCGCGCGGCGCAGGCTGGTCCAGCGTCTGGGGCCGGTCGTGACCTGCACCGCCCCGCGCCGAGAGATCCAGGATGAGATCCTGCGCCTGCGCCGGGGCGATCTGGTGCGCGAGGCCGAGCGGGGGTTGCCGGCGGCCCATAGCTGTCGCGACCTGGCCGGGCCGGGGCGGGGGCAATTGATGTCGGGCGGGTTGCTGGCGCTGACCGGGTTGTCGCTGGGCAGCCCGTCACAGGTTTTCACGCTGGTCTTCATCCTGGCCGCTTGCGTGCTGGCGCTGAACACCTTCCTGAAGGTCGCGGCCGCGCTGCGGGCCTGGCGACGCCCGCAACCTGTCCCGGAGGCGGTGGTGGTGCCCTTGACGACGGCTGTCGCGCCGGCCCGACGGCCCGTCTTGGCGGAGACGGAGGCAAGCGCCGGGAGCGGCAACGCGGGGGCCGATGTCGCCCAGGCGCGGTTGCCGATGGTTTCGGTCCTCGTGCCCCTGCTGCGCGAGGAGCGGATCACCGAGCGGTTGATGCAACGGCTGGGGCGGCTGGACTATCCCTCCGACCGGCTGGAAATCTGCCTGATCGTCGAGGAGCGGGACCGCCCCACCCGCGCCGGGTTGAGCTGCGCCAGCCTGCCCGACCACGTCCGGGTGATCGTCGTGCCCCACGGTCCGCTGCGCACCAAGCCACGGGCGCTGAACTTCGCCCTGCCATTCTGTCGCGGCAGCATCATCGGCATCTATGACGCCGAGGACGCGCCCGAACCCGACCAGATCCGCAAGGTGGTGCAGCACCTGTTCCAGGCCGGATCGCGCGTGGCCTGTGTGCAATGCGTGCTGGATTACTACAACACCGACACCAACTGGCTGTCGCGCTGTTTCACCATCGAATACGCGACCTGGTTCCGGGTCGTCCTGCCGGGGTTCGAGGGGCTGGGCCTGCCGATCCCGCTGGGCGGCACCTCGCTTTTCATCCGCCGGGCCGTGCTGGAGGAGCTGGGCGGTTGGGACGCCCACAACGTCACCGAGGATGCAGATCTGGGCATCCGGCTTGCGCGGTTCGGCTACCGGACCGAGCTTGCCGCCTCGGTCACGCGCGAGGAGGCGACCTGCCGGATCATGCCGTGGGTGCGTCAGCGATCGCGTTGGCTGAAGGGCTATGCCATGACCTACATGGTCCACATGCACAGACCAGGGGCCCTTTTGCGTGACCTGGGGTTGCGGCGCTTCTTGGCCTTGCAGGTCCTGTTTCTGGGCACGTTGATCGGCTTTGCCCTGGCCCCGGTGCTGCTGTCCTTCTGGCTTTTGAGTTTCGGGCTCCTGCACCCGGCCGCGCTGCACCTGTCGCCCGAGGCGGTGCGCGCCTTCCAGGTCGGGTTCCTGCTGGCCGAGATCGCGGCGATGGCAGTGGCGCTGCTGGCGGTGGCGCGGCGGGGAACGCCCCCGCTGATGCCGTGGATCCTGTCGATGCACCTTTATTTTCCCCTGGCCTCGCTGGCGATGACCAAGGCGGCGGGGGAATTGCTGTTCCTGCCCTTCTACTGGGACAAGACCCCCCACGGGGTCGATCCGGCCGCGCGCGAGGCCGGCGGCGCGGGGCGTCCCCCGGCCTAAGGCAGGGGCGGCCACCGGCGCGGCGGATCAGGGGGGACGCGACGCGACCGGGGGCGTCAGAACTCGCTGGCGTCGTTCTTCAACCGGGTCTCGAAGGCCATCGAGATATGTTCGCGCAGCGCCGCATAGGCGGCGTCCCCGTCGCGCGACCGGATGGCGTCGACGATGCTCTGATGCTCGGCCAGGGCGATGTGGCCCCGCCCCTCGACGGCCAGCGAGGTCGTCGCCATCAGCGTCATCGAGCGGTAGACCAGGTCCAGCTGCTGCACCAGGAAACGGTTGTGCGAGGCCAGGTGGATCTGACGGTGGAACCGGCGGTTGGCCCGCGCCAGCGCCGAGGGGTCGCCCAGCAGCTCCCGGTCCTCGTCGATGAAGGATTGCAGAACGCGGCCCTCGGCCTCGGTGGCGTGGCGGGCGGCCAGCCGCGCGGCCAGGCCCTCAAGCTCGATGCGCACCTCGTAAAGCTCGGCCATCTGGTTGTGATCCAGCGAGGCGACCATCAGGCTGCGCCCGTCCCGGGACAGCAGCGACTGGGTCTCAAGCCGCTGCAGCGCCTCGCGGATCGGGGTCCGCGACACGCCGAACCGCTCGGCCAGCTCGCTTTCGACCAGCCGGTCGCCAGGGCGATAGATCCCCACGTCGATCGCATCGAGAATCAGGGAATACGCGTCTTTCTGCTGGGGTCTGTCTTCGCTCATGTTTCCTTGCCTTTGGTCGGACGCGGCACGCTATCCGAAACATGCAAAACAACGCAAGTGACGTTGAAGCCGCACGCGCGCCGCGCTAGCTTCGGCCCATGGCGCACCCGCAGATCACCGACCAGTTTTCCCATGTCTCGACCTGGGTCTTCGACTTGGACAATACGCTATACCCGCCCTCGGTGCGCCTATTCGACCAGATCGAGCGGCGGATGACCGATTGGGTGGCCCGCAGCCTGAGCGTTTCGGAGGCCGAGGCCAGCCGCCTGCGCGCCCTTTACTGGCGCGATTACGGCACGACGCTGGCCGGGCTGATGGAGGTTCACGGCGCCGATCCGCACGAATATCTGGTCGAGGTGCACGAGATCGATTTCTCGGCGCTGGAGCCCGATCCGGCGCTGGCCGCCGCAATCTCGGCGCTGCCGGGGCGGCGGATCGTCTACACCAACGGCTCTGCCCCCTATGCGCGGCGGGTGCTGGAAGGGCGCGGCCTGGCCGGCTGTTTCGACGCGGTCTACGGGGTGGAGGATGCGGGGTTTCACCCCAAGCCTCGCCGCCAGGCCTTCGAGGCGATCTTTGCCCGCGACGGCTGCCGACCCGAGGTGGCCTCGATGTTCGAGGATGACGCCCGCAATCTGCTGGCCCCCCACGAGATGGGAATGCGCACGGTCCACGTCGCCCCCGACGCAAGCCCCGCGCCCCATATCCATCATCACACCGACGACCTGTGTGCCTTTCTCGGACGTTGCACATGAAGGCCGCCCCCGCCGCGAAGGATCCGCACCGATGACCGACAGCCAGTATCAGGGCCGATCAGCCCGCCGGGACGGAAGGCCGGAGCGGCCGCGCCAGACCGATGTGCTGATCTCGGGCGGCGGCATCGCGGGGCTGACGGCGGCCGCGGCCTTCGGCAGCGCGGGCTACGCGGTCATCTGTGTCGACCCCGCCCCCCAGGTGACCGAGGCCGAGGCCCCCGGCGCCGACCTGCGCACCACCGCCCTGCTGCAACCGGCGCGCGCGCTGCTGCGGCGTGCGGGCGTCTGGGACAGGCTGCTGCCCCACGCCTCGGCGCTGCGGGTGATGCGGATCGTCGATGCCGGCGGCGAGGAGGCTGCGCCCCGCGCCACCTGCGATTTCGAAAGCCGGGATCTGTCCGAGGACACACCCTTCGGCTGGAACTTTCCCAACTGGCTGTTGCGGCGCGAGCTGCTGGCACGGCTGAACGAGCTGCCGCACGTCACCCTGCTGCCGGGCACTGCCACCCGCGACGTGCTGACCCGCGAGGCCCATGCCCATGTCACCCTGAGCCAGGGCGCGCCGGTCCGCGCGCGGCTTCTGATCGCGGCCGACGGGCGCGAATCCCGCGTGCGCGAGGCGCTTGGCATTACGGCCCGTGTCACCCGCTACGGGCAGAAGGCGCTGACCTTCGCGGTGGGCCACGACCGGCCCCATGACAATGTCTCGACCGAGGTTCACCGCACCGGCGGCCCCTTCACCCTCGTCCCCCTGCCCGATCACGAGGGGCGGCCGCGCTCGGCCGTGGTGTGGATGGAAAGCGGCCCCGAGGCGCAGCGACTGGCCAGCCTGGATGTGGCCGAGTTCGAGGCGCTGATGACCGAACGGTCGGCGGGCGTGCTGGGTCCGCTGCGGCTGATCGGACCCCGGGGCCTCTGGCCAATCGTCAGCCAGATCGCCGAGCGGCTGACCGCCCAGCGCAGCGCCCTCATCGCAGAGGCCGCCCATGTGGTGCCCCCGATCGGCGCACAAGGCCTGAACATGAGCATCGGGGACATCGCGCTGTTGCTGGACCTGGCGCTTGAGTCGGGGGGCGATCCGGGGTCCGACGACGTGCTGGATGCCTACCAGCGCCGCCGCTGGCCCGAACTGCGGGCGCGGGTCGCGGGTGTGGACCTGTTGAACCGGGCGTCGATGGCCGGGGCCCCGATCCTGCGCGACGGGCGGCTGAAGGGGCTGGAGCTGATCCACGGCCTGGCGCCGGTGCGCACGGGCCTGATGCGGCTGGGCCTGGGCGCCGGGGCCGAAGCGCCCGGCGGCGAGGCGACCGACAGCTCCGCGAAGAAGGAAGGGGGCGCGCCGGTCGGCTGACCCGCGCGCCCCGGGATCAGAGCACCGCGTCCAGCACCTTGGTCAGGCGCGCGACGGTGGCGTCGACATCGTAAAGCTTGTCCAGCCCGAAGAGGCCCAGGCGGAAGGTGCGAAAATCCTCGGGCTCGTCGCATTGCAGCGGCACGCCGGCCGCGATCTGCATGCCCCGCGCGGCGAAGGCGCTGCCGTTCTGCACGTCCGGGTCGTCGGTGTAGCTGACGACCACGCCCGGCGCGCCAAACCCTTCGGCCGCGACCGACTGCACCCCACGCTCCTGCAGCAGGGCACGCACGCGGCGGCCCAGCTCCCACTGGCGCTCGCACAGCTTGTCGAAACCGTATTCGCGGGTCTCCAGCATTGTGTCGCGGAAATCGTGCAGCGCGTCGGTGGGCATGGTCGCGTGATAGGCGTGACCGCCCTGTTCATAGGCGACCATGATCGAGCGCCACTTGGCCAGGTCCATCGCGAAGCTGTCAGATTTCGTCTCCTCCAGCCGGGCCAGAGCCCGCTCGCTCATCATCACCAGCCCGGCCGAGGGCGAGGCCGACCAGCCCTTCTGCGGCGCCGAGATCAGCACATCGACGCCGGTGGCCTTCATGTCGATCCAGGCACACCCGCTGGCGATGCAGTCCAGCACCAGCAGCGCGCCCACCTCGTGGGCAGCGGAGGCCAGGGCGGTGACATAGGCCTCGGGCAGGATAAGCCCGGCCGAGGTTTCCACGTGGGGGGCGAAGACCACGTCGGGACGGGCCTCGCGGATGGCGCGGGTCACCTCTTCGATCGGAGCGGGGGCATAGGGGGCGCGGCTGTCGTTGCCGATCTGGCGCGCCTTGAAGACAGTGGTTTCCCGGGCCATGCCGCCGGCTTCGAAGATCTGGCTCCAGCGATAGGAGAACCAGCCGTTGCGCACGATCATCGCGTGGGCACCGGCGCCGAACTGGCGGGCGACCGCCTCCATCGCGTAGGTGCCGCCGCCGGGCACAAGCGCCACGCCGTCGGAGTTGTAGACCTCGCCCAGCATGCCCGAGATGTCGCGCATCACCTGCTGAAACGCCTTGCTCATGTGGTTGAGCGAGCGGTCGGTGAATACCACCGAAAATTCGAGCAATCCGTCGGGATCGACTGTATCGAGCAGCGCGGCCATCGTAGGTCTCCTTCAAAGCTGGGCGAGTCCTAGGGCGGCAACATGGCGCAGGGCAAGGCGTTTCTGCCCATAGCTGCTATTCGCCGGGTGAATTGCCCGTCGTTTCGGGCCCGCCTTCCCCGTCTCCATCGCCTCCGTCGCGTCCGCCCCGGGCGGCTGCGCGCACGCCCAGCGGCCCCGGCAGACGCTCTTCCGACAGCAGCACGTTCGCCTCGACCTCGCCCACGCCGGGCAGGGTCATCAGGCGGCGGCGGAGGACACGCTCAAAATCGCTGAGGTCGCGGGCGACGATGCGCAGCCGGTAATCATAAAGACCCAGCACATGCTGGACGGTCTGCACCTCGGGGATGGCCGAGACCGCGCGCTCGAAATCCTCGAGGCTGACGCGCCCCTTGGTGGCCAGCTTCACGCCCAGGAACACGGTCACGCCGAAGCCCAGCCGCTCGGTATCCAGATCCAGGCGGCGCCCGGCGATGATACCGGCCTCCTCCAACCTGCGCACCCGGCGCCAGGCGGCGGGCTGCGAAAGGCCAAGTCGGCGACCGAGCGCCCCCGACGACAGGGTCGCATCCTCTGCCAGGGCCAGCAGCAGCCGGCGGTCGATGTCATCCAGCGCGATCATAGCGGCAGCGCCAGGTCGGATTTGACGGTGGCCACCAGCATCAGCGCCTCGATATCGGCGATATGGGGCAGCGCCAGAATGCGTCGGCGGTAGATCTCCTGGTAGTGGGGCATGTCGCGGGCCAGGATGTTCAGGCGCACGTCGACCTTGCCAAGGAACGTTTGGATCTCGTGGACCTCGGGGACCTCACGGGCGGCGGCCATGAACTCGTCGAAGGCGCCGCGCTGTGTCTTGTCCAGGGTGAAGCGCAGCGAAACTTCCACCCCGTAGCCCAGCGCGCGCCAGTCGATGATCGCGCGCTGGCCACGGATCACCCCCTCCTCGGTCAGGCGGGTGACGCGTCGCCAGCAGGTGGCTGCGGTCAGGCCGACCTCGCGGGCAAGCTCTGCCGTGGGCAGGTCGGGGCGGGCCTGAAGGATCCGCAAGAGGCGGCGGTCTGTGTCGTCCAGCACTGGTTGCCTGTCCTCTCCGGGCCTCGGAATGTTGCGATGCGGCATGGATGCACATCGTTATTTCATCCATGTGGAATACCGCGAATTGAAATTCACGAAAACCCGCAAATGAATTGAATTTCGACTTCCGCATGCCGTGGCTTGGGCCTAGGTTGCCGCCAGAATGACAACCAGTAAGGAAGGAACGCCGTCATGCGCGTTTATTATGATCGCGATTGCGACATCAACCTGATCAAGGACAAGAAGGTCGCGATCCTGGGCTACGGCAGCCAGGGCCACGCCCACGCGCTGAACCTGCGCGATTCCGGTGCCAAGAACCTCGTCGTCGCCCTGCGCGAAGGCTCGCCCAGCGCCAAGAAGGCCGAAGGCGAGGGCCTGAAGGTCATGGGCATCGCCGAGGCCGCCGCCTGGTGCGACCTGATGATGTTCACCATGCCCGACGAACTGCAGGCCGAGACCTACAAGAAATACGTCCACGACAACCTGCGCGAAGGTTCGGCCATCGCGTTCGCCCACGGCCTGAACGTGCATTTCGGCCTGATCGAGCCCAAGCCCGGCGTCGACGTGATCATGATGGCCCCCAAGGGCCCCGGCCACACCGTGCGCAGCGAATACACCAAAGGCGGCGGCGTGCCCTGCCTGGTGGCTGTTGACCAGGACGCTTCGGGCAAGGCGCTGGAAACCGCGCTCAGCTATTGCTCGGCCATTGGTGGCGGCCGCTCGGGCATCATCGAGACCAACTTCAAGGAAGAGTGCGAGACCGACCTCTTCGGCGAGCAGGCGGTTCTGTGTGGCGGCCTGGTCGAGCTGATCCGCATGGGCTTCGAGACGCTGGTCGAGGCGGGCTATGCCCCCGAGATGGCCTATTTCGAGTGTCTGCATGAGGTGAAGCTGATCGTGGACCTGATCTACGAAGGCGGCATCGCCAACATGAACTACTCGATCTCGAACACCGCCGAGTATGGCGAGTATGTCTCGGGCCCGCGGGTTCTGCCCTACGACGAGACCAAGGCCCGGATGAAAGGCATTCTGCGCGACATCCAGACCGGCGCATTCGTGCGTGACTTCATGCAGGAAAACCAGGCAGGTCAGCCCTTCTTCAAGGGCACCCGCCGCATGAACGACGCCCACCAGATCGAAGAGGTTGGCGAGAAGCTTCGCGGCATGATGCCTTGGATCTCGGCCGGCAAGATGGTCGACAAGGCAAAGAACTGAGGAAACGCGGTCCCGCCGCGGCCCTTAGAACGAAGAAAACGGAAAAGGCAGCCCCCGGGGTTGCCTTTTTCTTGTTGGGCCGCAGGTCTTCGGGCTTGTGGCCCTGTCCCTGCCCACCGCTGCCTGCCCGACCGATACCGATGACCTGCGAACGGAACGCCCATGCCCGCCCTGCCGACGCTGCCGCCCACCCGCGCCAACTGGCTAGCCATCATCAGTCTGGGCGTGATCTGGGGGGCGGCCTTCATGGGCATGAACCTGGCGCTGCGCGGCTTTGGCCCGGTAACGGTGGCCGCCGGGCGGCTGGGGGTGGCGGCGCTGACGCTGCTGCTGATCCTTTGGCTGCGCGGCGGCCTTGGCACTGCCCTGCCCCGTGATGGGCAGCGGCGGCTGCCCTACCTAGTGGCGATCGCCATCCTGGGCGCGGCGCTGCCCTTCTTCCTGCTGAGCTGGGGACAGCAATACGTGACCTCCGGCTTTGCCGGGATCACCATGGCGGCGATCGCGCTGTTTGTTCTGCCGCTGGCCCATGTCTTCATCCCCGGCGACCGGCTGAACGGGCGCAAGCTGTTGGGCTTTGCGCTGGGATTTGCGGGGGTGGTGGTTCTTATCGGCCCTGCGGCCCTGTTTGCCGGCGGCGGGATGGAGAAATGGGGCGCGCTGGCCTGCCTGGGCGCCGCCTTCTGCTATGCCTCGTCGTCGATCGTGACCCGGCTTTGCCCGCCCATGGACAGCCTGGCCCTGGCAACGGCACAGACGGTGCTGGCCGCCTGCCTGATGGGGCCGCTGGCCTGGGCGACCGAGGGGGCGCCCGCCACCCTGGCAACGCCCGCCGGGCTGGCCCTGTTGCTGCTGGGCATCGGCCCCACGGCGCTCGCCAACCTGCTGCGGGTCAGCGTGGTACGCAGTGCGGGCCCCAGTTTCCTGGCGCTGACCAACTACCAGGTGCCGATCTGGTCGGTGATCTTCTCGGCGCTATTCCTGGCCGAACCGCTGCCGCTGCGCCTTCTGGGGGCGCTGGCGCTGATCCTGGCCGGGATGGCGATCAGCCAGCGGCTGTGGCGGCTGTGGTCGCCTCGGTGACCGTGCCGGCGACGCTGTCGACCACCTCGCGCAGGATCTGCTGATCCTCGCACTCGGCCATCACGCGGATCAGCGGCTCTGTCCCCGACTTGCGGATCAGCAACCGGCCGCGCCCTTCCAGCCGAGCCTCGGCATCAGCGATGGCGCGGACCACCGAGGGATCCGACAGCGGATCCTGCCCGGCGGCGTAGCGGACATTTTCCAGAATCTGCGGGCAGCGCTCGAACTGGCGGGCCAGGGCGCTGGCAGGCTGGCCGGTCTCGACCATGGCGGCCAGGAACTGCAGCGCGGCCATCAGACCGTCGCCGGTGGTGGCATGGTCGGTCATCACGATGTGGCCCGACTGTTCGCCGCCCAGGTTGAACCCCTTCTCGCGCATGGCCTCGACCACGTAGCGGTCGCCGACGGGGGTGCGGTGCAGGGCAATCCCCTCCTCGGCCAGCATCCGCTCCAGCCCCAGGTTCGACATGACAGTCGCCACCAGCGTGTTGCCCGCCAGCCGCCCCTCGGCGGCGAAACGGCGGGCGAACAGCCCCATGATCTGGTCGCCGTCGGCAACGGCGCCGGTCTCGTCGATGATGATCAGGCGGTCGGCGTCGCCATCAAGGCAGATGCCCAGGTCGGCGCCGCTTTCGCGCACCAGCCGGGCCGCCGCCTCGGGCGCGGTCGAGCCGCAGCCGTCGTTGATGTTGAACCCGTTGGGCGAGACGCCCAGCGGCACCACCTCGGCGCCCAGTTCCCACAGCACCTCGGGTGCTGCGCGGTAGGCGGCACCGTTGGCACAGTCGACAACCACCTTCAGCCCGTCGAGGCGGCGCTTGGCCGGAAACGAGGATTTCACCCGCTCCACATACCGGAACCGGCCGTCGTCGATGCGCTTCGCGCGGCCGATGTTGCCGGCCTCGGCGGGGCGGATCTCGTTGGCGGCCAGGGCCTCGATCTCGGCCTCGTCGTCATCCGACAGCTTGAAGCCGTCGGGGCCGAAGAACTTGATGCCGTTGTCATGGGCGGGATTGTGGCTGGCCGAGATCATGACGCCCACGTCGGCGCGCATGGAATGGGTCAGAAGCCCCACCGCCGGCGTCGGCACAGGCCCCAGCAGCAGCACGTTGAGCCCGGTGGAGGTGAAGCCCGCCGTCAGCGCACTTTCGAACATGTAGCCCGACAGGCGCGTGTCCTTGCCGATCACCACCCGGTGCGCGGCCGAGCCGTCGCGGCGGAAATACCGCCCCGCCGCCGCGCCGATGCGCAGGGCCATCTCGGCGGTCATGGGATGGACATTCGCGCGTCCCCGCACCCCGTCCGTTCCGAAAAGCTTGCGTGTCATGTGTCGCTCCCGCTCAATCAATCGTTGCGCCGAGCGCCTGCCAGAGGCGGATGGCCTGTATGGTCTGGGGGGTATCATGGACCCGGACGATCTGCACGCCCTGCATGATCCCGTGCAATGCCACGGCCAACGAGCCGGGCAGCCTGTCCCGGGCCTCGGGGGCCCGGCCGATGGTTCCGATGAATCGCTTGCGCGACACCCCCAGCAGAACGGGGCAGCCCAGCCCGTGGAACAGGCTCAGGTGGGTCAGCAGACGCAGGTTGTGTTCCTTGGTCTTGCCGAAGCCGATGCCGGGATCGACGATGATCCGCTCGCGGCGGATGCCAGCGGCCACCGCCGCGTCGACCCGCGCGGACAGGTGGTCATAAACGTCGAACAGCACGTCGTCATACCGGGGATCGTCCTGCATGACCGCCGGGTCACCCTGGGCGTGCATCAGGCAGACCGGTGCGCCCTCCCGCGCGGCCAGGGTGGCAAGGGCCGGGTCATGGCTCAGGGCCGAGACGTCGTTGATGAGGTCCGCCCCGGCCTCCAGCGCGGCCTCGGCCACGGGCGCCTTGCGCGTGTCGATCGAAATGGGCAGCGTCACGCCGCCCCCGCGCAGGGCGCGGATCAGCGGGGCCGTGCGGGCGATTTCGGTCTTGTCGGGGACGGTCTCGGCGCCGGGGCGGGTGCTTTCGCCGCCGATGTCCAGGATATCGGCCCCCGCCTCGGCAATGGCGCGGGCCTGGGCCAGCGCCGCGTCGGGCGCGTCGAAATCGCCGCCGTCCGAAAAGCTGTCGGGCGTGACATTGAGGATCCCCATCACGTGGGGCTGGCCCCATTGCATACCCGCGATCGGCGGGCGCGCACCGGTCAGCCGGTCCAGGATGTCCGACGGCACCTCGCCCACTGGCAGGCGATGGCCCCTGCGCCCGCGCTCCATGACCTCGACGGTCTTGAACCAGCTCCAGCCGCCGGCCACCGGCAGGGCCGACGAGGGGCGGCAGGGATCAGTCTGGGCGAGGGGTCGGTAGTATGTGCTCATTGCGGTCTTTCGCGGTTCCGGCTTTGCGGGACGGGGCGGCGGATCGGGCCAGTCACCCCGGGCAGCGCCAAGGTAGATCAGCCCCTTTCGGAGTCCAGTTCGCGCAAGCTGCGGTATTCGAACCTCGGGTCTGCATTTTCGCCCCCGGCCGATGGGTGCCCGTCGGCGGTCAGCCACAGCAGACGCCGGGCGCCCAACTGCTCGGCCAGCCAGGCCGCCAGGTCCGCCGGACCCGCGCCGGGCGCGGGCGGGCTGGCGCTGTCGAGGACCAGCCGCGGCGGCGCCCAGACGGTCAGGGGCGCGTTCTTGATGGCCCAGTCCAGCTCGGTCCGACTGTCGGCGACGGCGGCGTCGGGGTAGCGGGCGCTGAGGGCCCAGGCGTTCTGTTCAATCGCCAGCAGCTCGATCCGGCGGGCGGCGCGGGCGTCGGCCACAGCCGGAGCGCCTGCGGCAGGCCCGAGGGTCAGCACCACGGGCGCATCCATGCGCACCAGCCTGTCGAGGGCGGCGGGAAGCGCCGGGTCGTCAAGCGCCCCCTCGTCCAGGTGGACGATGAGAGGGGCGATATCCTGCGCGGCCGGGGTCGCAGCGGCCTCGGGCGTGCCCCCGGCACGCATGATCTCGACCCCCAGGGCGCCGGGCACGCGGTCAAGCTTCTCGATGCGCACGAAGACCCGCGCGGCCAGCGGGTGGCGCAGGATCGCGGCGGCAATACGCTCGGCCAGGGTTTCAAGAAGGTTCAGCCGCTCGGCCGCCAGCTCGGCGTGGATCGCCTCGATCAACGTGTCATAGCTGAGGATGCGGTCGACATCGTCCGAAAGGGGGGCGTCGGGGTCGCGGACCTCGACGACGACATTGAAACGGACGCGCTGGGTGGTGTCACGCTCGGCCTGGAAGGCGCCGATCTCGACCTCGACCACGTAGTCGCGCAGCGAGATGCGGTCGGCAACGGGCGTGGGGTCCCCGGCACTGGCGGCGGCGCGGGCCTCGGGATGGGCAAAGGCCAGGCCCGTCTCGTCGCCGGGATCGGCGGCACCGGGCCCTTCAGGCAGGATTTGTTCGGGGTGGCGGCGGTCGGACATCTGGGGTTCCCCGGCGGCGATGGAGGTATTCGGGCCAAGGGATAGACGATCGCGCGGGAATTTCCCAGCCGCCAGACGGCCCCCCGGAAACGGGGGCCGGAATTTGCCGGGATCCACCTCCGGCGGGGACGTTCGCCGGCGCGATGGCACCGGCCTCAGGGATCTTCAGCGCTTTGCGAAGCGCTGCGGCACGGCCTGACGGTAGAAGATGTGGCTGCCGATCTTGGCCGTCTTGGGGAAGGCCTTGTTCCACTTCGGGTTCACAGCGGTGGTGTGGTAGTGGGTGGCGCCCTTGGTCAGGCGACGCTCGGATCCGTCGATCATCAGCTTGGCGATCTTGGCACCGCGGTCATAGGCGCGACGTTCACGGATCACCTCGGCCAGGCCGTCGCAGGTGTAGGTGAACTGGCACTGCCACTTGCGGCCGGTGCCCTGGTTGACCACACCGCAGACGCTGTCGGGGTAAAGCGGGTGATCGACGCGGTTCAGGATAACCTCGGCCACCGCGAACTGGCCCTTCACGCTTTCGCCGCGCGCCTCGAAGTAAAGCGCCTCGGCCAGGCAGCGCAGGTCGGCACCGCCGGTTGCCTTGGGCAACTTGGACAAGAACTTGCGGCTGTAGGTGACGGGGCGCGGCTCGGGACGGATGCGGGCGATGGCGCCGCTCTTGTCGATGAAGGGCTCGGCCACCTTGCCCAGGTGCTCGGCACCGACGCTGCCGACGAATTTCCGCTCAGCCCCGAGGAGCGAGGAAACCCGTGGTGCGATACGCGCGTTCGGATCGGTAGCCGTGCTGGCAGTCACATCGGCCATGGCGACACCACAGGTCGCCGCGATTGCGGAAAAGCTCGTAAAGAGAACCACTCGAAGATTCATCGATTACCCCGTCTGACACACTGGCGGACCGCAGCTTGGCGGCCCGAAACTCGACGAAGGGGTAAAGGAGAATGCAAAAAGGGTCCAGCCCGCCGGAAGCACCGGCGGTTTCTTGCGCGTGCGATGGGATCAAACCTCGTTGGGTCGATCCCCCTGCCTCAGTCTCAGGCGACGTGCAATCCATTGGGAAAGCGTCGCTTTTTGCCGCTCGGGCGCTTCTGATATCACCAGCTGCGCCGCCGCGAGGCGGGCGCCGGGAACCCGGAACGGAGAGCAGGACACATAGTCCATTCCCGCCGTCCTGCAGAACGCAATCGATTCGGCATTCCCTCCATGCTCCCCACAGATGGATAGGGTCAAGCCGCGCTTGGAACCCCGCGCACGTTCTGCCGCGATCAGTAGCAATTCGCCCACACCCTCGATGTCGAGGATGTGGAACGGGTCCTCTGGATAGACCCCGCTTTGCACGTACGTGCCCATGAAGCGGCCCGCGTCGTCGCGCGACAGCCCATAGGTCATCTGGGTCAGATCGTTGGTGCCAAAGCTCATGAAGTCGACGTGATCGGCGATCTCGCCGGCCCGCAGGGCGGCGCGCGGGGTCTCGACGATGACGCCGATCTGATAGCCGAAATCGACGCCGGATTCGGCCCGGACCGCGGCCGCGACACTGTCGATACGGCCTTTCACCAGCTCGACCTCGCGCTTGGCCGAAACGAGCGGGATCATGATCTCGGGCTCGATCGGGGCGCCCCGACGGCCGGCCTCGACCGTGGCCTCGAAGATGGCGCGGGCCTGCATGTCGTAGATCTCGGGGACCGTAATGCCCAAGCGCACGCCGCGCATGCCCAGCATCGGGTTGAATTCGCGCAGGGCCTCGATGCGCTGGTTCACGCGGCTGACCGACAGGTCCATCGCCTCGGCCAGCTGGCGCACGCCTTCACGGTTCTGGGGCAGGAACTCATGCAGGGGCGGGTCGAACAGACGGATGCAGACCGGCTTGCCTTCCATGATCTCGAAAAGCGCCAGCAGATCCTCGCGCTGCATGGGCAGCAGCCGTTCCAGCGCGGCGCGGCGATCCTCGGCGTCGTCGGCGAAGATCATCTCGCGCATGACCGTCAGGCGGTCATCCTCGAAGAACATGTGTTCGGTCCGGCACAGGCCGATGCCGTCGGCATGAAAGCGCAGCGAGGTTTCGGCGTCCTGGGGCGTGTCGGCATTGGCGCGAACGCCCAGGTCGCTGAACTCCTCGGCCCAGGTCATGAAGGTTGCGAAGCCGTCGTCGAGGGTGGCGGGCAGCATCGCGGCCGCACCGGCCAGCGCCTCCCCGCGCGAGCCATCAATGGAGATGATGTCGCCTTCGCGGAAGACCCGGCCGTCGGCGGTGGTCATGGTGCGTTCCCGGGACGAAATCGCCAGCCCCGAAGCACCCACCACACACGGCACGCCCAGCCCGCGTGCGATCACGGCCGCATGGCTGGTGACGCCCCCCCGCTCGGTCAGCACGCCGCGGGCGGCATGCATGCCGCGGATATCCTCGGGCGAGGTTTCGTGGCGCACCAGCACGCAGGCTTCTCCCTGGGCGGCGCAGGCCTGGGCGGCATGGGCGGAAAAGACGATCCGGCCCATGGCGGCGCCGGGGCTGGCGGCGATGCCGGTTGCGAAGACGTCGCGCTCCCCCTCGGGGTCGACCTGGGGGTGCAGAAGCTCGCCCAGCGCCTGCGGCTCGACCCGCATCAGCGCCTCTTCGCGGGGGATCACCCCGTCGTTGGCCAGATCGACGGCGACCCGGACCCCGGCCCGCGCGCTGCGCGGCACGCGCACCGCGTCCAGGATGCGCAGGGCGCCATCCTCGACCGTGAATTCGATCTGCATCTCCTCGCGCAGGCCGATCCGGCCGCGCGCGCCATGGGCCAGAAGCTCGGCGAAAAGCTCGGGACAGCGTTCCTCAAGGGATTCGCCGCGCGGATCGCGGGTCAGGTAAAGCGCGCCCGCGTCGGCGGTCAGCGCCTCGCGGCCCTGGGCCTGGCTCTTGTATCGGCCCTTGATCTGCTGGGCGCCGGTGGCCTGGTCGATGAACTGGATCACACCCGATCCGCATTCCCCCTGCCCCAGTCCCAGCGCCATGCGCTGGACGACAAGGCCCAGGCCGGCCTCGGCCGGGGCGCCCTTGGCCTGGCGCAGAAGCCGCGCGGTCGTGCCCTCCCATGCCCGCGCCATCGAGCGCAGCACCTCGAGAAGCTGGATCGCCGGATCGTCGGGAAAGGGCTCGTCCATCTCGGCCTCGTAGGCGGCAAGCGCGCCTTCCAGGCTCTGCCCGGGGGGGAAGGCCTCGGCGTCCAGCCGCGCGACCTCGACCGAGAAGGATTGGACGAAGCGCCGGTAAAGTTTCTCGGCCGGCTCCTTGCCGATGGTGGCGGCCAGGTGGGCGGTCGTGGCCGCGTTCATCCCGATGTTCAGGATCGTGCCCGGCCCGCCCCAGTCGGCGGTCTCGGCACTGGGCCGAACCGAGATCAGGGGGTATTTGCCGAAGGCCTCCAGCAGGGCGCGGGTATCGGGCCGGTGGCCGGAGGCGATGGCGCGCACCTCGATGAAGGGCAGTGCCACGCTGAGGGGCACGGGCATGTCCAGCCGGATCAGCCTCTGCAGGCATTTGGACCGCGCGCCATAGGCGCCCGACGAGATGTCGGCGGTCGGGGTGATCTCGGTGAATTCGGGTAAATTCTGCACTGCGGCATCCCTTGTTGGAAACGCAGAATAGCGGCTTGGCGCCATCTGGCAACCCGTGCCGTCGCCCGGGATGCCAAGGATTTCGCGGGGTTCGCCCCCGTTTGGGCGCAGATGGCGCGCGGAGCGCCGCGCGCCCTAGCCTTCCAGCCGCGTCAGGTCGGCCACGCCCGAGCAGACGGCGCGGATGCGGTGCAGCAGGTTCAGCCGGTTGCGCCGGATGATGGCGCTGTCGGCGTTGACCTGAACGGCCTCGAAGAAGGCATCGACCGGGGCGCGCAGGGCGGCCATGGCGCCCATCGCGGCGGCGAAATCCTCGGCCTGCATGGCGTCGCGGATCTGCGGCTCGGCTTGGTCCAGCGCGACGAACAGCGCCTTTTCCTCGGGCCCTTCGGCCAGCTTGAGATCGGCGCCGTAGCTGTATTCGACGCCGTCCTTCTCCTCGGCCTGGGTCAGGATGTTGTTGGCCCGCTTGAAGCCCTGCAAGAGGTTGGTGCCATCCTCGGTGCCCAGGAAATCCGACAGGGCCTGGGCGCGCTTGACCAGCAGCGTCAGGTCGTCCGAGCCGGGCATCGCCAGGCTGGCATCGATCACGTCGTGGCGGATGCCCCGGTCGCGCAGATAGACCTTCAGCCGGTCGTGGATGAAGGACAGCAAGTCATTGATGTCAGCCGATTGCTCGCCGTTGTCGGTCTTGCGGGCGCCAACCCCGTCCGCCGCCAGACGCAGCAGTCCGTCGTTTCCGGTCAGGGACACCCGCAGGTCGTTCTCCAGCACCAGCCGGATCACCCCCAGCGCCGCGCGGCGCAGGGCGAAGGGGTCTTTCGACCCGGTGGGCTTTTCGTCGATGGCCCAGAAGCCGGCCAGCGTGTCCAGCTTGTCGGCCAGCGCCACAGCGACCGAGACGGGGGCCGAGGGCACGTCGTCCGAGGGGCCCAGCGGCGCGTAATGTTCCTGCGTGGCGGCGGCCACTTCGGGCGCAAGCCCGGCCTGAGCGGCGTAGTAGCGGGCCATGACGCCCTGCAGCTCGGGGAATTCATAGACCATCTCGCTGGCCAGATCCGCCTTGGCGACCTGCGCCGCGCGTTCAGCGAGATCAGGCTCGGCCCCCACCAGCGGCGCGATCTCACGGGCAAGGGCCGCGATGCGCGAAATCCGCTGGGCCTGGCTTCCCAGCTTGTTGTGGAAGGTGACGTTGGCAAGGCTTTCCAGCCAGTCGCCCATGCCCGCGCGGGCCACGCGCAGGTCGTTTTCCCAGAAGAACTTGGCGTCCGACAGGCGGGCCGCCAGCACCTTCTGGTTGCCGGCAAGGATGGTGGCCCCCTGATCGGCGGTCTCGCGGTTGGCGACGGTCACGAATTTCTCGATCCGGCCGCTGGACGGATTGCGCACCGAGAAGAATTTCTGATGCTCTTTCATCGAGGTCTGCAGAACCTCGGGCGGCAGGTCCAAAAAGTCGGCGCCGATGTCGCCCATCAGAACCACGGGCCATTCGACAAGGCCCGCGACCTCGGCCAGAAGGCCCTTGTCCTCGACCAATTCCAACCCTTGGGCAAAGGCCGCGTTCTCGGCATCGGCGCGGATATGGTCGGCCCGTTCCGCCGGGTCCAGCACCACGTGCGCCTTCTTCAGCTTGACGGCATAATCCTCGAACGAGGACACGGTGAAGCGGGCCGGCGCCATGAAGCGGTGCCCGGCGGTGCTGTCACCCGCCGGAACGTCGGCGATCTGCGGGTCGACCACCCGCGCGCCGCCCTCGTCATGCAGGATGCACAGGATCGAATGCAGCGGCCGCACCCAGCGCAGGCTGCCGCTACCCCAGCGCATGGACTTGGGCCAGGGGAAGTTGTGGATGGCGGCGGCCACGACCTCGGCCACGATCTCCTCGGCGGGGCGGCCGGGCTTTTCGATCACGGCAAAGAACACCTCGCCCTTCTTGTCGGCGCGGGTCTCCAGATCCTCGCGCGACAGCCCGGTCGACCGCAGGAACCCCTCCAGCGCCTTTTCGGGGGCGTCGGTGCGCGGGCCCTTGCGCTCTTCGCGCAAGGTGGGGCTCTTGTCGGTCAGGCCCTCGATCGTCAGCGCCAGCCGCCGGGGGGTGGAGAAGGACGCGGCCGAGCCATAGGTCAGCCCCGCCTCGACCAGGCCGTCGGCCACCAGCTTCCGAAGATCCTCGGAGGCGCGCTGCTGCATGCGGGCGGGGATTTCCTCGGAAAAGAGTTCGAGCAGAAGATCGGGCATCGGGGTCTTGTCCTAGTCGCTTGTCCGGGGCGGCGGCTGTGCCTGCCGGGTCCGGGAAGGGGCGGGTCGGGGCCGAGGGCCGGCCCGTCGCGTTATCGTCGTATCAGTCCTGGTACTTGTCGTTGAGCTGGTGCCAGACATATCCGCGGCCGTCGGGATAGATGGCGATCACCCGGTCAACTCCGTCGGCGATGGCCTTCTCGCCCAGGAAGGCGACGGCGGCGCCACTTTCCAGATCGTCGCCCACCGTGTTGGCGTCGTAGCACTCGAACCAGCCGGGGCCGACCAGGGGCGTGGGATCCGGCATCACCGTGTATTCGCGGCGCAGGGTCTCAAGGCTTTCGCGAACCCGGAAGCAACCGCGCATCCGCAGGGGTGAGCTGGTGGCGTCGATCCCCTCGAACTCCGAGATCTCAAGCGGGCGCGGCGCGCCGCCGTCGGATGGGGTCAGCCGGATCTCGACCTGCTCAGGGTCGATGGTGTCGTAGTAGTAGTAAAGCTGCAGGTACCACACGGAGATACCCGTGAGGAAAGCGGCGATCACGATGCTGGCGGCAGCGGTTTTTCCGGTCATGCCGCGACCCCGCCGGCGGGCGTCTGCACGAAGGCGTCGGCACAGGCCTTGGCCAGCGCACGCACCCGGCCGATATAGGCCTGGCGCTCGGTCACCGAGATGACGCCGCGCGCATCCAGCAGGTTGAAGAGATGGCTGGCCTTGATCGCCTGGTCATAGGCGGGATGGGCCATGATGATGGTGCGGCCCGTCTTGGGATCCTCGGCGGGGCTGGCCAGGATGCGCTGGCACTCGGCCTCGGCATCCTCGAAATGGCGGCGCAGGGTCTCGGTGTCGGCTACATCGAAATTCCAGCGCGAATACTCGGCCTCGGTCTGGCGGAAGACGTCGCCATAGCTCAGCGGGATCGGCGCGTCGGGGTCGTTGTAGGGCATGTCCATCACGTGATCGACGCCCAGCACGTACATCGCCAGCCGCTCCAGCCCGTAGGTGAGCTCGCCCGAGACGGGCTTGCAGTCATGGCCGCCGACCTGCTGGAAATAGGTGAACTGCGACACTTCCATACCGTCGCACCAGACTTCCCAGCCCAGGCCCCAGGCGCCCAGGGTCGGGCTTTCCCAGTCATCCTCGACAAAGCGGATGTCGTGCATGGCCATGTCGATGCCGATGGCGGCAAGGGAGCCGAGATAGAGCTCCTGCAGATCGGGCGGGCTGGGTTTGATCAGCACCTGGTACTGGTAGTAATGCTGCAACCGGTTGGGGTTCTCGCCATAGCGCCCGTCGGTGGGCCGGCGCGAGGGCTGCACATAGGCCGCGGCCCAGGGCCGGTCGCCCAAAGCGCGCAGGGTCGTCGCGGGGTGAAAGGTGCCGGCGCCCACCTCCATGTCATAGGGTTGCAGCATGGCGCAGCCCTTCGACGCCCAGTAGGCCTGCAGCCGCAGAATGATTTCCTGGAAGCTGCGGGGCGTGCTCTGGCTGGCGGACATTGAAACCTCTCGTGGGAAAGCGCGTTCTCCATAGGCAAAGGCACAGCCACGGTCAATTGATAGCGGCAAGAATTGACCTCCCGTGCCGCTTGCGGTTGAGTACCGGCGCGAAGTGGCGCGACCACTGATAGAGATTTGCAGGGATACGAGTATGACGCGATGGATAGCGGCCTATTTTTTCGTAATGATGGCCTGGACCGGCGCCGCGCTGGCGCAGACGGGGTCCTGGATCCAGATCGAGGCCCGTCCGACCCTGCGCCAGGCCGAGGACCGTGCCCGCGCCTTCTCGTCGCGGTTGCAGGATGTCACCGGCCACGCCCTCAGCACCGGCTGGTACGCAATCGCGCTTGGACCCTACACCGCCGCCGAGGCCCGCGTTCGCCTGCGCACCCTGCGCAACCAGGGCGCCGTGCCCCGTGACGCCTTCATCGCCGATGGCGGCAATTTCCGGCAACAGTTCTGGCCCGCCGGTCGTGATGCCACCACCACCGCCGAGGCCAGCACCGGTGCCAGCACCGAAGGCCAGGTCGTGATCGAGCCCGCCATCCCCGAGGCGACGGAGACCCCGGGCGTCACACCCGAGGCGACGACCGAGGCGGCCCCTGGCACCGCCACCGCCGAAGTCACCCCCGAGGCCACCCCCGACCCCGAGCCGGTCGAAGAGACCCCCGCCCAGGCCCGCGCCTCCGAGCGTCTGCTGACCGAGGCGGAGCGCAAGGACCTTCAGCGCGCGCTGGAATGGGAGGGCCATTACAGCGCCGCCATCGATGGCGATTTCGGCGCCGGCACCCGCGCCGCCATGTCCTCATACCAGCAAGCCCAGGGCGACGAGGTCACGGGCATTCTGACCATCCGCCAGCGCACGCGCCTGATGGATGGCTACACCTCGGTTCTGGCCGAGCTGGACCTGGCCACCGTGGTTGACGAACGTGCGGGCGTCGAGGTGATGATGCCCACCGCCCTGGTCAAGTTCGACCGGGTCGAGCCGCCCTTCGTTCATTACAGCGCCGCCACCGACCGCGACGTGCGCGTCCTGCTCATCAGCCAGCCCGGCACGCGCCAGACGCTCTACGGGCTTTTCGACATCATGCAGACCCTCGCCATCGTCCCGATCGAGGGGGAGCGCTCCAAGAGCGGCGACAGCTTCGTGCTGACCGGTCAGGGAACGAACCTGCATTCCTATACCTGGGCCCGTCATGACAACGGCCAGATCAAGGGCTTCGCCCTGGTCTTCCCGCCCGAGGATGCCCGCGTGATGAACCGCGTGGCGTCGATGATGCGCGACAGCTTCGCCTCGACCGGAGAGACGGTGCTGGCCCCCGCCGCCGCTGCCGACGCGCCGTCCCAGATCGACCTGGTCTCGGGCCTCGAGGTGCGCCGGCCCACGGTCTCGCGCTCGGGCTTCTATGTGGACGGCAAGGGCACGGTCGTGACCACCGCCGACGCGGTTGCACAATGTTCGCGCGTGACCATCGACGACAGCTTCGAGGCCGATGTGACCCGCCGCGACGAGACCTCGGGCCTGGCGGTGCTGAAGCCCCGTCAAAGCCTGGCCCCCCTGGCCCACGCCACTTTCACCGCCGGCACCCCGGTCGTGGATTCCCAAGTCGCGGTCTCGGGCTTTTCCTACGAGGGCGCGCTTGGCGCCCCCACCCTGACCTACGGACAGCTTTCGGAGCTGCGCGGTCTGGCCGGGGAGGAGAATATCCAGCGCCTCGAGGTTGCCGCACGCTCTGGCGACGCGGGCGGGCCGGTGTTCGACCGTTCGGGCACCGTTCTGGGCATGCTTCTGGCCCGCGGCGAGGCCGAGCGTCAGCTTCCCGAAGACGTGCATTTCGCGGTCAAGCCCGCGGCGCTTGGCAAGGTGCTGACCGACCTGGGCATCACCACCAGCAGCGACAGCACCAACGGCGTCATGGCGCCCGAGGATCTGGCGCTCCTGGCCTCGGACATGACCGTCCTGGTCAGCTGCTGGGAATAAGCACGGCAGAAGAAAAGGGTTCGCGGGGCGGCACCGGTTGCGGGGGCCGCCCCGCCCCCACGATGCGGCGCCTCAGCCGCGCCAGAACTTGACTGTCAGCAGCACATAAACCGCCATCAGCTCCAGCCGGCCCACCAGCATGCCAGCGGTCAGCAACCACTTCGCCGTGTCGCTGAGCCCGCCGAAATTGCCCGCCGGTCCGATCTTGTCGCCCAGACCCGGCCCGACATTGGCCAGCGCCGTCGCCGCCCCCGACAGGGCGGTGGTCGAATCCAGCCCCGTCATCGCCAGCAGCACGGTCAGGATCCCCAGCGTCACCACGAACAGCACGAAGAAGGCCATCACCGAGGACAGGACATCCTCGGCCACGGGTCGGCCGTTGTATCGGGGCTGGAAAATGCCGTGGGGCGAGTGGATCTTGCGGATCTGCGCCCGGACCGAGGCGAAAAGAAGCTGGTAGCGGAAGACCTTGATCGAACAGCTGGTCGAGCCGGCGCAGCCGCCGATCAGCCCGGCAAAGAACAGCACCGCCACCGGGAACGCCCCCCAAAGCATGTAATCCGCGCTGGCGTATCCTGTCCCTGTCAGGATCGACACCCCGTTGAACAGCGCATAGCGCAACGCATCCCCCGGCGGCAGGTTCGATGTCACCGCCAGCCACAGGATCAGCACCGCGCTGACCGCCAGCGTCAGGATCAGGAAGACGCGGATCTGGGAATCCAGCACCAGCGGCTGCGCCAACCCGTTCAGCAGCTGCACGTAGCGCACGAAGGGCAGCGCCGCGAGGATCATGAACAGCACGGCCGTGAACTGGATCGCGGCCCCGTAGCCGCCGAAGGAAGCGTCGGAATTGGCAAAGCCCCCGGTCGCCACGGTCGTCATTGCATGGACCACCGAATCAAATGGCTCCATGCCCAGCGAGAGGTAGGTCAGCGCGCAGACCCCCGTCAGGGCCACGTAGATCACCGAGATCCGCGAGGCGATCTGACCGGCGCGGGGAAGGATCTTGCCGAAGGTATCGAACCCTTCCGAGCGGAAGATCTGCATGCCCCCGACCCGAAGCTCGGGCAGGAAGGCCATGGCGACGACAATGATCCCGATGCCGCCGAACCACTGCATCAACCCGCGCCACAGCAACAGCCCCCGGGGCAGGTCCTGAAGGCCGGAAAACACCGTCGAGCCGGTGGTCGTCAGCCCCGACATCGCCTCGAAGAAGCCGTCGACGAAACGCGCCTCGGTCGCGCCCAGCAGGAAGGGCAGCGCCCCGAAGACCGGCAGCGCGAACCACACCCCGGTGGTGATGAGGAATGTCTGCTGGATGTTCAGCCGTTCGCGCACGCCATTGGCACAGGACAGCGACAAGAGCCCCCCCACCAGGCTGGTCAGTAGGGCCGAGGTCAGGAACACGGTCCAGTGCTCATCCTCCTGCAGAAGGTCGATGAACATGGGCATCAGCATCGACGCGCCAAGCGCGGCGATCAGCAGACCGATCACATATCCCACGGGGCGAAGATCAAACATGACGGACAGGCTTGGCGTCGGCGCGGCAAACTGTCAAGCGGTCGCGCATCTGCACCCGCCGGGCGCGGTCCGCCCCGGCGCCACGACGGCGCGCCGGACCGGCAGGCCCCGCCGGGGCGGGATCAGCCGTGGCGGCCTAGCGTGTGGAACAGGCGCGGATCCAGGCTCTCGGTCTCGAAGGTCGCGCCCTCGACCAGGACGCTGACGGCATCGTGGCTGTGCAGGCTTTCCTGATGGCTCGCGATGATCCGGAAATCGCCAATCCGGGGATCCGAACGCAGCCGCTCGCAAAAGAGCCGTGCCGCATCCTCGACGAAGATCGGGTTGGCGGCGTTCAACTCTGCAAAGGCCTGTTCGTCCTCGCGCTTGACCATGACCTGGGTCTCGGTCGGCACGGCTTCGCGGCACATCTCGATCAGGTCCTCGAACCACAGGCAGGGCATGTGGGGCAAGAGTTCGACCGAGACCCGGGCGATGGATCGCTGGGAATGGGGCGTGGCCAGCTGACCGCGGAACTGACGCGCATGCTCCGACAGCTCCAGCGAGCAGGGACAGGTGGAGGAGTAGACATAATCCAGGTGCAGCATCTTCTTGCGCACACCGTTGCTCTCGTTCAGCTCCAGCGCGATGTCATAATACTGATACCCCTGAAGGCCCGAGCGCAGGCTGTCGACCTTCATCGGGAAGGAAAAGCGCATCTGAATACGCGCATCCAAGCTTTCCAGATCGGCCTTGTAATCGTCCAGCGCCGCCTCGATCACCTCGAAGCTGAAGGTCTCCTCGGCGCGGCGGTAGAAGGTCCGCATCAGCCGGGACATGTTGATGCCCTTCTTGCCCGCCTCAAGGCTGACCGTGCCGGTGACCGAGGTCTCCAGATGCAGGTCGCTGCCCGGCCCCTCGCCCCGCTCGTGCCCCTCGCGGGTATGGTACCGGATGGGCAGGCGGAAATCCGAAATGCCCACATGCTGGATTTGCCGCTGCGCGCCGCGGATCAGCGATGCCGGACCGTTCTGAAGGTCGGGCAGCGTGCGGCGGTAATCGGCATCGGCCTGGAACGCGTCGGGGTAGTGGCGCGACAGCGGTGGGTAATTCGACAGCGAATCACTCGGCAACAGCCGTGAAACCCGGGGATCAAGCTGCGCCACCTCTTCGGGCGCCGCGCTTGCGGCCCAGTTCCTGAGAGTTTCAAGGGCGCGTTCGGCCTCCTCGCGGTCCGGGGCCAGCGCGACCTTGGGCGTATGGACATTCATCTTGTCACCTCGCGCATCGACGCCGCCTATATGTGGGCAAACTCGGGCAAATGTCCAACCCCCGAGGGTCGCCAACCCGCAATCCCACACAAAATCAGGGCCGCGTTTCATCTGCCGGAACGGGTTTCCCGCCTATTCGGGCATGAAATTCCGGCCCGCGGGGCCGAAACGGCCCGCTGAAACGACACGGGCGGCGCCATCCCCGGCGCCGCCCGTCCCCGAACCCTGTGGCGTATTGCACGCCTCAGACGGCCGCCAACGCCGCCTGGATATCCTCCAGCAGATCGTCCGTGTCCTCCAGCCCGATGCTCACCCGCACCAGCCCGTCGGTGATACCGAGGGTCGCGCGCTGCTCTTCGCTCAGCCGCTGGTGGGTGGTGGTGGCCGGATGGGTCACCAGCGACTTCGCGTCACCCAGATTGTTGGAGATGATGATGATCTCCAGCGCGTCGAGGAACCGGAACGCCGCCTCCTTGCCGCCCTTCAGATCCAGCGCAAGAACCGTGCCCCCGCGGCTCATCTGCTGCCGGGCAAGGTCGAACTGGGGGTGGGACTCCACCAGCGGGTAAAGCGCCTTGTTCAGCTTCTCGTGCCCCTGCAGCGCCGTCGCGATGGTCAGGGCGCTGTCGGCCTGGGCGTTGCAGCGCAGGTGCAGCGTCTCCAGCCCCTTCAGCATCACCCAGGCGTTGAACGGGCTCATCGCCCCGCCGGTATGCTTGAGATAGGGCTCGGCCGTCTTGCGGATGAACTCCTCGGTGCCCAGGATCACCCCTCCCAGACAGCGGCCCTGCCCGTCGATATGCTTGGTGGCCGAGTAGATCACCACATCGGCCCCCATCTCGATCACCGGCTGGAAGATCGGGGTGGCAAAGACATTGTCCACCACGACCGTCGCGCCCACGGCATGGGCCATGTCGCAGACCGCGCGCAGATCGACCACCTCAAGCGTCGGGTTGGAGACCGTCTCAAGGAAGACTGCCCGCGTGTCGGGGCGCAGCGCCGCGCGCCACTGCTCGTTGTCGGCGCCGTCGACGAATGTCACCTCGACCCCGTAGCGGGTCAGGATCTCTTCCAGGATGTAAAGACACGAGCCGAAAAGCGCCCGGGATGAAACCACATGATCGCCCGCCTTCAGCATCGAACACAGCGCGCCATTCACGGCCGCCATGCCCGAGGCGGTGGCAAAGGCGGCCTCCGCCCCCTCGATGGCGGCGATCCGGTCCTCGAACATGCGGGTCGTCGGGTTGCCGTAGCGGGCATAGATGAACTCGTCATCGCCCAGCTCGACAAAGCGCTGTTCGGCCTGCGAGGCGCTGTCGTAGACGAAGCCCTGGGTCAGGAAGATCGCCTCCGAGGTCTCGCCATAGCCGCTGCGGCGGCTGCCGGAATGGACGGCACGGGTGCGCGGGCGCCAGGCAGAGCCCGCCCCTGCCGCGGGTTTGCTGGATTCGGTATCGGACATTTCAATCCCTCCTTGATCGGTTCCGCCTGCCCCGCCTCGGGCGCAAACAAAAACCCCCACACCGGAAAAGGCGTCGGGGGTCTGGGGAACCTCGACCTCTTTAGCGGGATGTTTAACGTGGCCCGCAATCCGGTACAAATCGCCACGCCCCGCTGCTAGCCAAAACCCCCTCGCAGGTCAAGCGGCAGCCGCATCCGCAAAGGGCCCGACCTGCGCTTCATTGTCGTCCAAATATCCCCGCCGGAGGCAACCCGCCCCCTCGGGGCGGGTTTTCCCTGCGCGCAGGCTTCAGCCTGTCACTCGTCGTCGCGCGGCACTGCGTAGCGCGCGAAAAGCCCGCTCTGGGTCAGGAAGAAGGCAAAGACCGCCAGCGACAGGCCGAAGGTCTTGAAATTGACCCAGGCGTCGGTGCTCATGGTGCGCCAGATCACCTCGTTCAGCACGGCAAGCCCCGCGAAGAACAGCGTCAGCCGCTTGGTCAGGATCATCCAGCCCTCGTCGCGCAGGGGCATCATCTCGTCCATCAGATCCTTGAGGTAGCTGCGCCCGCGCAGCAGGCCAAAGCCAAGCACCGCGGCGAACAGCAGGTAGATCATCGTCGGCTTCATCTTGAAGAACCGGTCATCGTTCAGCCAGACGCTCAGCCCGCCGAAGACCACCACCAGGACCGCCGTCACCAGCTGCATCCGCGACAGCTTGCCGGTCAGCGCCCACAGCAGCCCGGTCGAGACCAGGATCAGCGGGATGAACATCGCCGTGGCCAGGATGAAGCCGTCGTATTCGGTCCCGCCGATCAGGTAGGTTTCATCCTTCAGCTTGACGTAGCCGATGAAGAAGATTGCCACCGGCCCGATCTCGAGCGCCAGTTTCACCAGCGGGTTCAGTTTGCGTTCGGCCAAGGTCAGCCCCCCATTTCGACGATCACGGCACCCGCCGCGATCAGTGCCATCAGGCCCAACCTGCGTGGTCCGACCGTTTCTTTCAATACAAGCCAGCCGATCAGCGCGGCAAAGACCGTCGAGGTCTCGCGCAGTACCGCCGCCTCGCCCACCTTGTCCAGCCGCGTCGCCATCATTACCGAGCCGAAGCTGAAGAAGGCCACGATCGCCCCCACCAGCCCGCGTTGCATCAGCGGGGCGGGCTCGGGGCGGTCGATCGGCGCCATCGCCCGCCAGCGCCGCCAGGCGATCACCGGCATCACGAAGCTGTCGACCAGGAAGAACCACGCCAAAAAGGTCATCGGATTGGCCGTGGCGCGGATCCCGTAGGCGTCGAAGGTGGTATAGGCCGCAACGAACAGCCCCGTTGCCACCGCCAGCCACAGGGCCGGCACCAGCGTGTCGCGGGCGACGCTGACGTGGCGCAGGTTATACGCCGCCAGACCGAAGATCCCCGACAGCAGCACCGCCACCCCCATCCACTGGGTCAGGGTGAAGGTCTCGTTGAACAGCAGGTAGGCCCCGAACACCGTGAAAAGCGGCCCCGTGCCGCGCACCACCGGGTAGACCACCGTGTAGGCGCCCTTGGTATAGGCCCAGCCCATCAGCAGCTTGTAAAGCGTGTGGATCACCCAGGCGATGGCGAAGATGCGCCACATGTGCGGCTCGGGAAAAGGGACCATCCACAGGGCCACCGGCGCCGCGATCGCCCCGTAGCAAATGTCGATCGCGCCCCGGGTCAGCCAGGGATCGTGCCGCCCCTTCTGAAGCGCCCCGAAGATCGCATGCAGCAAGGCTGCCGACAGGGCCAGGACCATGGCCAGGTGCCGCCCGTCGGGCGTGCCCTCCAGCGAAAGAAGCCATTCCATCAGACGGCGCACCCCGCCGGGCGGCGCCGGGGAACCCGCGCCGGCACACGGGTGTTTTGCCCCGAAAGACAGCGAGCGCCCATGAAGATTTTCGACGCCATCCTAGACGATATGACCGGGTCCTTCGCTGCGGTGGAGCCCGAGGTCGCCGGCGCGCGGCTGCTGGTCGCCCTGGTCCTCGGCGGCGCCATCGGCTGGGAGCGCGAGCAGCGGGTCAAGCCCGCCGGGCTGCGCACCCACATGCTGATCGCCATGGCCGCGGCCCTGTTCATCCTGATCTCGCAGGAGCTGGTGACGATGGATTTCGGCGGCGCGGGCGAGATGCGCCCTGACCCGCTGCGGCTGATCGAGGCGGTCACCGCCGGCGTCGCCTTCCTGGCGGCGGGGGCCATCTTCACCGCCGGGGGCAAGGTGCGCAACCTGACCACCGGGGCCGGGATGTGGATGGCGGGCGCCATCGGCGTCGCCTGCGGCGCGGGCCGCCTGCCATTGGCAATCATGGCCACGGTCATCGTCGTGGCGGTGATGACGATCATCGGCTGGCTGGAACGGCGCATGGGCACCAAGGAGCGCCCGGCGCAACACACAGGCGACAGGCCAGACGCGGCCGACGCGCCCGAATAGTCTTCCGGATCTGACATCGCCGGGCCATGGGGCGACCATGGCCAAGGGCGCGCCCGCCGGGCGCCGGCCTGGGCGGGAGGCAGGATCAAACCTCCAGGCCCGTCAGGGCACAGGCGTAATCCTCGGGATCGAAGGGCGCCAGGTCGTCGATCTGCTCGCCCACGCCGATGGCGTGGATTGGCAGGCCGAAGCGGTCGGCCAGCGCCACCAGCACGCCGCCCCGGGCGGTGCCGTCCAGCTTGGTCATCACCAGACCCGAGACATCCGCCAGCTTGCGGAAGGTCTCGACCTGGCTCAGGGCGTTCTGGCCGGTGGTGGCGTCCAGCACCAGCAGGGTGTTGTGAGGGGCCTCGGGATCGCGCTTGCGGATGACGCGGACGATCTTGGCCAGTTCTTCCATCAGGTCGGCGCGGTTCTGCAACCGTCCCGCGGTGTCGATCAGCAGCAGGTCGGCGCCCTCGGCCTCGGCCTTAAGCATCGCGTCGAAGGCCAGGCTGGCGGGGTCGCTGCCCTCGGGGGCGGTCAGCACCGGCACGCCGGCCCGTTCGCCCCAGACCTGAAGCTGCTCGACCGCGGCGGCGCGAAACGTGTCGCCCGCCGCGATGATGACCGACTTGCCGACGGCGCGGAACTGGCTGGCCAGCTTGCCGATAGTCGTGGTCTTGCCCGAGCCGTTGACCCCGACCACCAGCACGACCTGGGGCTTTTTGGAGTAGATCGGCATCGGCTGGGCCACCGGCTCCATGATGCGGGCGATCTCCTCGGCCATCAGCCGCTTGACCTCTTCGGCCGAGACACGCTTGCCGAAATGGCTCTCGGCGATGTTGGCGGTGACGCGCAGGGCGGTATCGACGCCCATGTCGGCGGTGATCAGCAGTTCCTCAAGCTGTTCCAGCATGGGATCGTCCAGGGTGCGCCGGGCAACCTCCTGGCCGCCGCGCCCCATCAGCCGGTCGATCAGGCCGCCCTTGCTTTCGGGCTCTGGGGAGACGGGAGTTTGGGCCTCGGGGGTTTGGGGGGCCGCAGGGACGGGCGCCCCGGACGGCGCCGTCGCGGGGCTTTCCGCCGGATCAGCCGGAGGCACCGGGGCCGGCGCCGGTGCGGCGTCCGAGGGCGGCGCGGCATCCGGGGCCTGTGGCACCTCTGCGCCCGAAGGCTCCTGCCCCTCCTCGACGATCGCGTCCAGCCCCGCCTCGAGCCGCGAGGAGGATTTCAGCATCCGGTCTTTGAGTTTCTTGAAGAAAGACATGATGACTGCCCATTGCTCCGTTTCCTTGTGACCTATTCGCAAATGGGCTGCATGAAAAGGGGCATGGGCCCCGCACGCGCCTGCCGCATGCCGCCCGCACATGTTGCCGCGCACCACAGGCGGGTGCAGAGGGCCCCGGCAGGCAAGGACAGGGACCGCCGATCCCACCCGCCGGGCCGGATTTTCCTTGCCCGTGCCCTCCGGGCGTCGGAAACTCGACACCAGGCACCGGCCATGCATCTACGGGGCGTTCGCGGGCCATCGGCGGCCCGGCAACCGAAGGTCGCGCCACCGGTTGCGGCCGGAAGATTTCACATTCCCGTCTCAATCCGATGGTAATTTCGGAGGGCGGCACGGAAGGACCTGGGTGACCATGCAACGGACCATCGCGAATTTCGCCATCGCCACGCTGGCGCCCGGCTTCCTGCTGGCGCTTGCGGCGTTGTGGGGCGGGGCCTGGCCCTGGCTTGCGCTGTTCTCGGTCACACTGATGGGGCTGACGCTGGACGCCTTCGCGCGGGTGGACGACCCGGTTCAGACCCCCTCGCCCAAGGCGGCGGCAACCCTGCCGGTGGTCCTGGCGCTGGCGCATTTCGTGCTGTTGTTCCTGACCGTCGCCGCCCTTTCCGACGTGGTCCCCCCGGCCAAGGAGTTTGGCACCGGCGCCAATGTCGCCCTGTTCCTGGCGGCGGGGATCTACATGGGCCAGGTCTCGAACGCCAATGCACATGAGCTGATCCACCGCCCCGGCTTCCTGTCGCGCAAGCTGGGCACGCTGCTCTATATCTCGCTGCTGTTCGGGCATCACGCCTCGGCCCACCCGGCGGTGCATCATCGCCACGTGGCCACCCGGCGCGATCCCAACACTTCGCGCCTGAACGAAAGTTTCTATCGCTTCCTGCCGCGTGCCTGGATCGGGTCGTTCCGGGCAGGCCTCGCGGTCGAGAAGAAGCGCCTGCTGCGCCGTCAGCGTCGGGCCTGGAGTGCGGCCAACCCCTATTGGAGTTACAGCCTGGGCGCGCTGGCCTTCACCCTGCTTTTCGCGGGCATCGGCGGCTGGCGCGGGGCGCTGATCTATGTCGGCCTTGCCGCCTACGCCACGACCCAGCTTTTGCTGAGCGATTATGTCCAGCATTACGGCCTGCGCCGCCGGCGCATGGCCAACGGCCGGTGGGAGCCGGTGGGCCCGCAGCATTCGTGGAACGCGCCGCACTGGTTCTCGTCGATGATGATGATGAACGCGCCGCGCCATTCCGACCACCACGCCCACCCCGGCAAGGCGTTCCAGCACCTGTCGATGCCCGACGAGGGCGAGGCACCGCAGCTTCCCTTCAGCCTGCCGGTGATGGGGGCCTTGGCTCTGCTGCCGCGAAAATGGCGGCAGGTGATGAACCCGCGCGTCAAGGTCTGGCACGACCGGGCACAGCTTCAGCGGGCATAGGCCCCCCGACATCCGAATTCAGTCGAAAAGGCTGCCCTGCCCCGGCGGCGGGGCCTTGGGTTTGCGCGCGGGCGCGGGCGCGGGTTTCGCGGCCCGCTCCGCCTGCGCCGGGGCGGGTTCGGGCCGGGACGGGCCCTTGCCCCCCTGGCCGCTTCCGGTCCCGGGGGCGCCGGAGGTGACCGCCACGTCCAGGCGACCGTCGCGGAACTCGACCTCGAACCGGCCTGCGGCGGCGGCGGCGGCGCGGTCGGTCAGCACATGCTCGCCGCTGCGGATCACGGCATAGCCCCGACCCAGCGTCTCGACATAACCCAGGGTCTGGCGCAGGCGCTCGGTCGCCTCCAGCCGGTCCCGGCGGCGCCCCTGCGCCTGCTCAAAGGCCGCCCGCATGCGGTCATCCAGCCGGGCCAGCGCCTCGGCACGGTTGGCGATGTCGCGCCGCAGCTCGCGCGGGCGCAGCCCCGCCGACAGCTTGGCCAGGGCCGAGCGACGTTCGCGCAAGCCGGTGTCCAGGCACGGTCTCAGCCGCTCGGCAGCCTTGGAAAGCCGCTCTCCCTCTGCCCGCATCGCCCGGCGCAGGAGGCCAGGGCGCAGCGGCCCCGCGATCCCCTCCAGCCGGGTGCGCTTGTGCTGGGTGGCATGGCGCAGGGCGGATTTCAGGCGTTCCTCGGCCCCGTCGTTGCGTTGCCGGGCGCTGTCCAGCAGGCTTTCCAGCCGGGGCATGGCGCGGGCCAGATCGCCGGCCCGCTGGCGCCGCGTCGCGACCGCCTGGGCGACACAGCGCGACAGCCGCGCGCCCATCTGGTCCAGCCCGGCCATCAGCTCCAGCCGCACCGGGACGGCCAGTTCGGCCGCCGCCGTCGGCGTCGGCGCCCGGCGGTCGGCCACGTGGTCGATCAGCGTGGTGTCGGTCTCGTGCCCCACGGCCGAGATCACGGGGATCCGGCTGGCCGCGACGGCGCGCACGACCTCTTCTTCGTTGAACCCCCACAGATCCTCGATCGAGCCGCCGCCACGCGCCACGATCAAGAGGTCCGGCCGGGGCAGCGCGCCGCCCGGGGTCAGCGCGTTGAACCCTGCCAGGGCGCGGGCCACCTCGGGGGCGCAGCTTTTGCCCTGCACGGCCACGGGCCAGATCAGAACCTTGCGCGGGAAGCGGTCGCGCAGACGATGCAGGATGTCGCGGATCACCGCCCCCGAGGGCGAGGTCACGACGCCGATCACCTCGGGCAGGAAGGGCAATGCCCGCTTGCGCCCGGCATCGAACAGCCCCTCGGCCTGGAACATCTGGCGGCGCTTTTCCAGCAATGCCATCAGCGCGCCGACCCCGGCGGGGGCGATCTCTTCGATGACCATCTGGTATTTGGATTGGCCGGGGAAGGTGGTCAGCCGGCCGGTGGCGACGACCTCCATCCCCTCTTCGGGCTGGGTGGCCAGGCGGGAACAGACCCCTTTCCAGATGACCCCGGCAAGAACCGAACGGTCATCCTTCAGATCCAGATAGACATGCCCCGACCGGGGCCGCGAGACGCGCCCCACCTCGCCGCGCACGCGGACGCGGGCAAACTCCCCCTCGATCGAGCGTTTGACCGCGCCCGACAGTTCCGAGACGGTGAATTCCGGCGCGTTCTGCCCCGGTTCGGGATCGTCGATCAGATCGGACATCCGCCCTCGCTTGCTCTTGGCTCGGGGGCACCTTAGAACGCGGCAGATCCAAGGCCAAGACGAAGGGGCACGCCATGAACATCCTTATCCTCGGAGGCGGAGGGCGTGAGCACAGCCTTGCCTGGGCGATCCAGCAGAACCCGAAATGCGACCGGCTGATCGTGGCCCCCGGCAACGCCGGCATCGCCGAGATCGCGGAATGCGCCCGGCTGGACATCGAGGACGGCGGCGCGGTCTGCACCTTCGCCGAGGAGAACGCGGTCGATTTCGTCGTCATCGGCCCCGAGGCGCCGCTGGTTTCGGGCGTGGCCGATGCACTGCGCGCGGCAGGCATCCTGTGCTTCGGCCCCGACCGCGAGGCCGCGCGGCTTGAAGGCTCGAAGAGCTTCATGAAAGAGGTCTGCACCGCCGCCGGCGCCCCCACCGCCGATTACGCCCGCTTCACCGAGGCCGAGCCCGCACGCGCCCACATCCGCGAACAGGGCGCCCCGATCGTCATCAAGGCCGACGGGCTTGCCGCCGGCAAGGGCGTCATCGTCGCCATGACCGAGGACGAGGCGCTGGCAGCCGTCGACGAGATCTTCGGCGGTGCCTTCGGTTCTGCCGGCGCCGTCGTCGTGATCGAGGAGTTCATGGAGGGCGAGGAAGCGTCGTTCTTCGTGCTGTGCGACGGCACCGACGTGCTGCCCATCGGCACCGCCCAGGACCACAAGCGCGTCCACGAGGGCGACGAGGGCCCCAACACCGGCGGCATGGGCGCCTATTCCCCCGCGCCGGTCCTGTCTCCCGAGGTCGAGCAGCGCGCCCTTGACGAGATCATCCGCCCCACCGTGGCCGAGATGGCGCGGCGTGGCACCCCCTACTCGGGCGTGCTTTACGCCGGGTTGATGATCAAGGACGGCGCCCCCCGTCTGGTGGAATACAACGCCCGTTTCGGCGACCCCGAGTGCCAGGTGCTGATGATGCGCCTGGGCGCGCAGGTGCTGGACCTGCTGCTGGCCTGCGCCAGGGAGAAACTGTCGGATGCCCGGGTCAACTGGGCCGAGGATCACGCGATCACCGTCGTCATGGCGGCCCGGGGCTATCCCGGAAGCTATGCCAAGGGCGAGGTGATCGGCGGGCTGGAAGACCTGCCCGAGGACAGCATGCGCATGGTCTTTCACGCCGGAACCGTTCGCGAGGATGCCGCCAACGGGCGCGGCGCGCTGCTGTCCAACGGCGGGCGGGTCCTGAACGTCACCGCCCGGGGCGCCAGCCTGAAAGAAGCGCAGGCGCGGGCCTACGAGACCGTCGCGGGTATCGACTGGCCCGGCGGTTTCTATCGTCGTGACATCGGCTGGCGTGCGCTGACAGACTGAGGCGAAGGGCGGGGCCGCCGTTGCCCTGCCCGAACAGGCCCCCGCGGCACCTGGCGCCCCCTCAGGGGCAAGTCATCGCGGCCTTGAAATCGCCTGTCTGCTTGAGCGGACCAAGCCGGCGGTCCGTCACCTTCTGCCCGTCAAAGCGCAGGGCATGCAGGTTGCGCCACCCGGCGTCGGCGACGATCATCTCGGGCGGCTGGTCACCACACTGACGGATACCGCCCCAGATCTCGGCATCCCCGATGCGGTGGTTGGTGAAATCCTCGCGGATCGCGACCCGGGTCAATGCCTGGTGCTGGTAACGCCAGATCATCACGATCTTGGCTAGGTGGGGCCGGTCGACATAGGCAATCTCGACATGACCGTCGCCATCCAGATCCGCCGCCCCGATCGGCGACAGCCAACGGTTTGAGCGACCGATATGCGGGGTCGCGGCAATCTTGCCCTCGGCCCCGTAAACGGCAAGCTGTGCGCCCAGCGTGACCTCGGTCTCGACGACGATCACCTCGGGGGCGCCGTCGCCGTCCAGATCGGCCAGGCGGGGGGCGACATCCTCGAACACGCGCTCTTGCGGCAGGCGGATGCGGCGGGCGGTGCCGTCCGACATCTCCAGCACCAGCGCGCCCCACTCCTCGTCATCGCCCAGGATGCCGTGGGTGTAGCGCGTGGTCGGCTCTTCGTACCGGGCGGCGGTGACGGTGGGTTCGACCGGGTTCGAGATGACGCGGGGGGCGCTTTCGCCAGCGCCGGGCGCGCCCAGCAGCACAGCCCCCAGCAGGGCGGGGAGCATGTGCCGCATCCCCATCAGATCTGCTTCTCGGGCAGTTGCACGACAAGGCCGTCCAGCGCGTCGGTCACCTTGAGTTGGCAGGTCAGGCGCGATCGCTGGGTGTCGGGCTCGTAGGCGAAGTCCAGCATGTCCTCTTCCATCGAATCCTTGCCGGGCAGCCGGTCGACCCAGTCGGGGTGGACGTAGACGTGGCAGGTCGAACAGGCGCAGGCACCGCCGCAATCGGCCTCGATCCCCGGGATGGAATTGTCGCGCGCGCCTTCCATCACGGTCATGCCGTTGGCGACCTCAACCACGTGTTCGGTGCCGTTGTGTTCGATATAGGTGATTTTGGCCATCCAGTCCTCCGGGCGCGTCTTTCTTGGGGTTCGGTCTGATGTAGCGAGTGGGGGGGCCACCTTCCAGTGCGATTTGTGCACGATTCCGCAGTAAACGGTCACGAAATGGACCTGAGCGGTGCGGCGGATGGCGTGGACGGGTGTCGCGAGGCCCCGGGCGCGGGCCCAGGGGTCATCCGTCCCGGTCGCTGTCGGCCTGCCGTGCGTCCCCGCCCTGCGCCACTCCGCGCAGCGGGTCGCGGTCGGGATCCAGCACACCTGGGATGGCGCGGCACAGGTCCTCGGCCCCCGGGGCGGTAACGGCGACCAGTCGCCAATGCTCTTCATCCAGCAGGGCGCGCGACAGCTCTTCGCCGGGATCGACGCTTTGGTCTTGCGTCACCTCGATGCGGATGTAGCGGCCGGTTTCGCGGGCACGCAGGTGATACCCCTCGGGCAGGGCCGCGCGGATCCGCTCCACGTCGGGGTGGATATCGGCGCTGTCGAGGCAGCGCGGCGCCCCGTCCAGCAGCGTCGCGGTCGAGATGCGCAGGTTGCGCAGACCGTCGCGCAGCACGTCCGCCCCGATGATGCCGGCGGCCACCGCGTCGGCCCACCAGAACCCCAGCGCGATCCCGGCAAGCCCGGCCATCCCCGCCAGACCGGTCATCCAGTCGGCGGCGTTCATGTTTGCATCGGTATGCAGGACCTTGTCCTGAAGCTTGGCCGCAAGCTTCTTTTTCTTGTGGCCCAGGATCACCGGCGGGATCACCGAGTAGAGCAGCGCCGCCATCATGATCCAGCCCATCCAGACCTCCTGCCCCATCAGCGGGATGGAGGAGATTGTGGGATGCTCCTGCTTGATGAGGGTCAGGATGGCGTCATAGACCAGATAGCCGCCCATCGCGGCCAATGCCGCCGCCGACAGGAAGAACGCCAGCGATCCGGCCCGCTGGAACCCGTAGGGAAAGCGCCTTGTCGGCGCCCGCCGTTCCCAGCGCTGGGCCAGCAGGAACATGGCCGGGGGCGCCATGGACAGAAGATCCTCGATCCAGGCGGCCTTCATGGCCTGGCTGGAGCCCATCACCAGCCCCATGACGATCACGATGGTGCCCAGCCAGAACAGCGTCCACCATTCCAGCCGGCTGGCGCGGTCGAGATCGGCGCGCACCTCGTCAGGAAGGGGCGGGTTGTGCGAGGTGTCGCGGCCGTTGCCGCCCTGGTCATCACCGTGCATCTGCTGCCCCCCCGGCCGGTTGCGCCGCATCCTGCCGATCCGTCCGATCCAGCGTCTGCTGACCGGCGGTGGCCGCCCTGGTGCGGATGGCGGGGGTGCCCAGGGCGATATTCACCCGCTTGAGAAAACCGTTCTCGCCCGTGCGCACCAGGGCGATGCGCTTGTGGGAGTCCTCGCCGATGCGGACCGAGCCGAAGTCGCGGGTCGCGGCGGCATGGGTGGCAAGGGCGGTGTTGGAGGGCACGTCGCCGATCAGCAGGTGGACCGAGCCGCTTTCCAGCTCGGCCATCAGCACGTCTGGGGCGGCGTTCATCAGGCGGGGGGAGGCATCGAATTCCTGCGCGACGGCGGCAACGGCGGCGCGGTCGGTCTCGCCCAGGCGCGCGGTCAGCAGGCCGACGACCAGCTCGGCGCCCTGCACCCGGTCGGTGGTGCCTTCGGGGTCCAGAGGAAGCTGGCAGGCCGCAAGCAGGCCGAAGACCAGGAGTGCCACGACCTTCCGCATTCTCGTTCCACTCCACCCGTTGCTGATCGTGGCCTCAACGCCGCCAGTTGCACCCGGTTCCGCCCCTCCCGTCATGTCGCACGGGCCACAGCGGCGGACCGCCGGGCGATGCCCCTGCGCCCGGCCTATCGCGGCAAGGGTAAAGCGGGTATCATCGGCCCGCCCCGCCGTGGCCCCTGTCGCGGCATGGGCCAACAAGACGGCGACACCGGCGCGCCCCGCCCGCACTAGCGGCACGCGGGCAAGGCCGTGGGCGACCGGTAACGGGACGGCAGGCAAGACGCAGATGATGACGCATGCAAGCAAGACGGGGCTGTTTCTGGCCCTTGGCCTGGCGGCCGGCTGCGACGGGCCGGGCCGAACCACTGCCTTTGTCGAGGGGATCGCCCCCATTGTCAGCCGGTCGCGCGACAGCGTCGGCGAGGCGGGCCTGATCCTGCGCCCCGAGGGGGCCGCGCCCGACAGCTGCTGGACCCGCGACGTCGAACCCGCGATCATCGAGTCGGTGACCGAGCAGGTCGTCGTGCAGCCGCCCGAGATCGGCAGCGATGGCGGCGTCCGCGCCCCCGGCATCTACCACACAGAAACCCACCAGCGGATCGTGCGCCCGCGCCGCGAAAGCTGGTTCCAGATCCCCTGCCCCGACCAGATGACGCCGGCCTTCGTCGCCTCGCTTCAGCGGGCCTTGCAGGCGCGCGGCCTCTATACCGGGGCGGTCACGGGCCAGATGGACGTCGAGACGAGGCGCGCCGTGCGCCGCTTCCAGACCCAGCGCGGGGCCGAGACGGCCGAGATTACCCTGGACGGCGCCCGCGCCCTGGGCCTGTCGCCCGATGATTTCGGACCGCGCCCGGGCGCCGAGGGCTGACCCCCAAATTCCTGCCGGTCACCATGAAAAGACCCGCCGCGCGACATCTCGCACGGCGGGTCATGTTCGTTGGTCGTGGCGGCCGGGGATCCCGGCCCCCGGTCACTCGCCCAGGGCAAGCGCCACGAAGCGCGGCTCACCATCGCGGCGGACCAGAAGCAGGATCGTCTTGCGGCCAGCCTCGCGGGCGGCGTCGATCTGATCTTCAAGATCAGCGACCTCGGACACCTTCTGCTGGCCGGCCTCGGAGATCAGGTCACCCGCGCGCAGGCCCTTCTCGTAGGCTTCGCTTTCCGGGTCGACATCGCGCACGACCAGGCCCTGGGCCGATTTCGGCAGCTCCAGGTCGGCACGCAGCGGGTCCGTCAGGGGCGAAAGGCTGAGTCCCAGCACCTCGGCGACCTCGGGCTCGGCGGGCGTGTCGGCGTCGGGGCCGTCACCGGCCACCGGGATCGCCTCGGCATCCTCGCGGCGGCCCAGCGTGACCTTCAGGGTCTGGGTCTTGCCACCCCGGAAGACAACAACGCGGACGGCCTTGCCGACCTCGGTATTGCCGACGACGCGCACCAGTTCGCGGGTGTCCGCGACATCCTTGCCGTCGAAGGACTGGATGACGTCACCGGCGGCCATGCCTGCATCCTTGGCCGGGCCGTCGGGCACATCCGTCACCAGCGCACCGGCGGCCTTGGCGAGGCCCATCGCCTCGGCCACGTCGTCGGTCACGTCCTGGATGCGCACGCCCAGCCAGCCGCGCCGGGTCTCGCCAAACTCCTTGAGCTGGTTGACCACTTTGGTCACCACCGCCGAGGACATGGCAAAGCCGATCCCGATCGAGCCGCCGTTGGGCGACAGGATCGCGGTGTTCACGCCGATCACCTCGCCGTTCATGTCGAACAGCGGCCCGCCCGAGTTGCCCCGGTTGATCGCGGCGTCGGTCTGGATGAAATCGTCATAGGTGCCCGAAAGCGCCCGGTTACGGGCCGAGACGATGCCCGCCGAAACCGAGAAGCCCTGGCCCAGCGGGTTCCCCACGGCCATCACCCAGTCGCCCACGCGGGCCACATCCGAGTCGCCGAAGCTGACGAAGGGCAGAGGCGCGTCGGCCTCGACCTTCAGCAGAGCGATATCGGTTTTGGGGTCGGTGCCGATCACCTTGGCCTCAAGCTCACGACCGTTGAAGAACTCGATCGTGATCTGGTCGGCCTTGTCGATGACGTGGTTGTTGGTGACGATGAAGCCGTCCTCGGAAATGACAAAGCCCGAGCCCAGCGCCTGACTGCGGCGGGGCCGCTGGCCGTCACCGCGATTCTGGCGGTCCATGAAGTCGCGGAAGAAATCCTCAAGCGGGGAGCCTTCGGGAACCATCGGCGCGGGGCCGGGGCCGGTGGTGGCCACCGTGGTCGAGGTGGTGATGTTGACCACCGCCGCGCTGACCTTCTCGGCCAGGTCGGCGAAGCTTTCGGGCGCGGCGCGGGCCTTTGCCTCCATCACCTGGAACAGGGCCAGCGCCAGTCCCAGAACCAGTGCCAGAAACAGCCGCATGGGCTGGGTTGTGGGTCGTGTCCGGGTGATGACTTTTGCTTCCACGCCTTGATCCTCCTCATTCAAGTCTGTGCCGGCAGATCGCGGGCGCCTGCCTGCCGGCCAATAATTCCACTTGCTGCCGAAAGGGCAAGCAAAGACCGGGGCGCCGGGGACGCCGCGGGATGAATTCCCCGTGAGAGGAACGTCGTGCGGCGGCCCGCGTGGGGTCCAGGTGGCGCGCCCCGCCCCTCCTGGCGCGGCGATGTCCCTCTCCGCTTTCGCGGCGCGGCCCGGTGGGAGCCCCGTGCGCCGCGTTCCGCGCGGCAGCCGTTGTCCGTTATCTAGGCACCCATTCCGATCCAGACAATGACCAGCCCCGTCAGCATCGCCGAAATCCCCAGCAGGCGCCGGGTCTCGCGCGGCATTTGCGCGATGAGGCGCACCAGCTCCTCCATACGCGAAGGGGCCAGTGCGAACACCAGCCCCTCGAAGAAGATCGCGATGCCCAGGGCGGTGACGAAGGTCTCGGCCATCCGTCGCCCCCCGGCCTATTGTGCCGGTGTGCCGGGCACCAGCGGCCGGGTCTCGGTCCCGCCCGTGGTGTTTCCGGTGTCCCCGGCCGGATCACCGGCCTGGGTGCCCGTATCAGTGCCCGTGCCCGTATCAGCGCCCGTGCCCGTATCAGCGCCCGTATCGGTGCCGGCATCAGCGGCAGGCGCCGCGTCCTGGTTGGCCGGCTCTTCGCCCGCCGCCTCTTCCGAGGGGGCGGCATCCTGCGCCGCAGGCTCAACCACCGCCGCCCGACCCGAGGCCGAGGGGCGTTCGCTGCCGGTCGCCGACCGGCCGCTGTCCGAGCGCAGGTAGTCGAAGAACTCGCTGTCGGGCGACAGGACCATGGTCGAGTTCTGCCCCTGAAGCGCCTTCTTGTAGGCGTTCAGCGAACGATAGAACTCGAAGAACTCGGGATCGCTGCCGAAGGCCTCGCCGAAGATCGCGTTGCGGCGGCCGTCAGCCTCACCACGGGCGATCTCGGCCTCGCGCCGGGCGTCCGAGACCAGCTCGACCACGGTGCGGTCGGCCTGGGCGCGGACCCGCTGGGCGGCTTCTTCGCCGCGGGCGATCTCGTCGGCGGCCTCGCGCTCGCGCTCGGCGCGCATCCGGGCGAAGGTGGCCTCGAGGTTCTGCTCGGGCAGGTCGGTGCGCTTGAGGCGGACGTCGATGATGTCGATACCCAGCGCGCGCGCTTCGGCGATGGCCGCGTTGCGGATGCGCAGCATCAGCGCCGCCCGGTCCGAGGACAGGATGTCGTTGGACGAAACCGAACCCAGAACTTCGCGGGTTTCGGCCCGCAGGATCCGGTCCAGACGGTCTTCGGCCGCACGGATGCCGCCGCCGCCGACAGCCTGACGGAACTGTTCGACATCGACGATGCGGAAGCGTGCGAAGGCGTCGACCACCAGGCGGCGGTCGTCCAGCGGCGTCACTTCCAGCGGGTCGATGTCGCGGCTGAGGATCCGGTCGTCATAGCGCACGACTTCCTGGATGAGGGGGATCTTGAACGCCAGGCCCGGCTCGGCCTTGACGTCGACCACCCGCCCGAACTGGAGCACCAGCGCGCGCTCGCGCTCGTCCACGATGAAGACCGATGACAGCAGCGCGATCAGCGCAACCACCGCGACGGGCAGAATGAAGGCAGTGCGGCGCATCAGTTGGCCCCTTCCGTGTTACGCGGCGTGCGCGGGGTTGCGGACTCGGTGTTGGCACCGGTGCGGCCGCGGCCAAGCTCGTTCAGCGGCAGGTAGGGCACGACGCCCGATCCCTTGCCGGCCCCGGTGTCGTCGAGGATGATCTTGTCCACGTCGCCCAGCACCTCTTCCATCGTCTCCAGGTAGAGACGCTTGCGCGTGACCTCGGGGGCGCGGCGATACTCGGTCAGGACCGCGCTGAAGCGCGACGCCTCACCCTCGGCCTCGTTGACGACGCGGGCGCGATAGGCCTCGGCCTCTTCGAGAACCTGCGCGGCCTCACCCCGTGCGCCGGCGAGGACGCGGTTGGCATAGGCATCGGCCTGCTTCTCAAGACGGTCGCGGACCTGCTCGGCGGCCTGGACCTCGCGGAAGCTGTCGATGACCTCGCGCGGGGGGTCGGCCTTGTCGAAGTTGACGCGGACGACATTGATGCCGCTGTCATAGCTTTCCAGCGTCGCCTGGATCAGGTCCTGCAGCCGGTTGGCGATAGCACCACGGTCACGGTTCAGGATCGGCGCCAGTTCGGACTGGGCGATGATCTCGCGCATGGCCGATTCGGAGACCGCACGGATCGTCTGCTGCGGGTCGCGCAGGTTGAACAGGTACTTGGCCGGGTCGTTGATGTTCCAGACGACCTGGAAGTCGATGTCGACGATATTCTCGTCGCCGGTCAGCATCAGGCCCTGGTCCAGACGGTTGCCGCGGCCGACACCGATATCCTCGGTCTGTTCGCGGGTGACCGAAACCACCTCGTAGGTGACCACGGGCCAGGGGGCGAAGTTCAGACCCGGCGTGCCGGTGGAGCTGTATTCACCAAGGAAAAGTTCGACCGACTGCTCTTCGGGGCGCACCGTGTAGAACGAGGCGAACAACCAGGCGGCCACTGCCGCCAGCGCGATCATCCCGATGGTGCCGCGACCCATGGTCGGGCCGCCGCCGCCCTGGGGGGTGCCGCCATTGCCGCCGCCCTTGCCGCCCATGAGGACGCGCAGCTGTTCCTGTCCCTTTTTCATGATCTGGTCGATCTCGGGGATCTGGGGGCCCTCGCCGCGCGGCGGGCGTCCGCCGCCGCGATTGCCGCCACCCTGTCCGCCGCGGTTACCGCCCGAGCCACCGCTGCCCGATCCGCCGCCGCCCCAGGGGCCGCCGTTATTGCTAGCCATACGGGTTGGTCCTCTCTTCACTCGAAGCGTTCATCTTCTTTTCAATCGTCGTCACTTGCAACCTATGCGGCTTCTGCCGGTGGCCGCAACAGCCCGACGGTGCGGAACCCGCTGACATTTCGGTCAGCGACCCGCCCCGCCGGGGAAATTCGCCCACCCGTCAGATCGTGCGGGTCGGGGCCTTCATCGTGACCAGCTCCTCGGCCATTGTGGGGTGGACGGCACAGGTGCGGTCGAACTCCTCCTTGGTGGCCCCCATCTTCACCGCGATGCCGACAAGCTGGATCATCTCGCCGGCCTGATCGGCCACGATGTGACAGCCCAGCACCTTGCGCGTGTCCTTCTGCACCAGAAGCTTCATCAGCACCCGGTCGGAACGCCCGGCGAAGGCGCGGTGCATCGGCTTGAAGCGGGTGGTGTAGACCTCGACGGGGCCATGCTCGGCGGCCTCTTCCTCGGTCAGGCCCACGGTGCCCATCTCGGGCTGGGTGAAGACGGCGCTGGGAACCAGCGCGTGATCCACCGGGGTCGGGCGGCCGTGGAAGACCGTCTCGACGAAGGCCGCGCCCTCGCGGATCGCGACCGGGGTCAGGTCGATCCGGCCGGTGACATCGCCCACCGCGTAGACCGAGGGCACCCCGGTCTGCGAAAACTCGTCAACCAGGATCTCGCCGCGCTTGCCCAGCGCGACGCCCAGTTCCTCCAGTCCCATGTTCTCGGTATTGGGGTGACGCCCGGTGGCGAAGAAAACCTGATCGTATTCCTCGGCGGTGCCGTCGGTGGCATGGGCGCGCACGCGACCGTCGTCCAGCTTTTCCAGCCGGGTGACATTGGTGTTGAGCCGCAGGTTCACGCCCCGCTCGACGATCTGTTCCTGCACGAAGAGGGCGGTTTCGGTGTCGAAGCCGCGCAGGATCTGCTCGCCGCGGTAGAACTGGGTCACCTCGGTGCCAAGCCCGTTCATGATGCAGGCGAACTCGCTGGCGATGTAGCCGCCGCCCACGATCAGCATCCGTTTGGGCATGTGCGGCATCAGGAAGATGTCGTTCGAGGTGATGCCATATTCGGCCCCCTCGATCGGCGGCAGCACGGGGCGACCACCGGTACAGACCAGGATGTGCCGGGCACTGAAACGCTCGCCCGTGGACAGGCGCACGGTATGGGCGTCCTCCAGCACGGCGCGGGCGTCGAAGACCTCGACCCCGGCCTTGGCCAGCGTGTTGCGATAGGCCGCCTCGAGGCGGTCGAGCTCGCGGTTCATGTGGCCGGCGAAGGTCTCCCACTGGAAAGGTCCGGTGCTGAGTTCCCAGCCGAAGTTGCGCGCATCATCCACCACGCTCGAATAGCCCGACGCGAAGACCATCAGCTTCTTGGGCACGCAGCCGCGGATGACGCAGGTCCCGCCCATGCGGTATTCCTCGGCCAGCCCGACCCGCGCGCCGGCTTCGGAGGAGGCCAGGCGTGCGGCACGGACGCCACCGGAGCCGCCGCCGATGACAAACAGATCGTAGTCGAAAGTCATGGAAGTCCTTCTCAGTCAGATAGGTCCTGGAACAGGTTGTCCTCTTCCAGGATGTCGATGCGTTCGTTCTCGACCGTCCCGTTGTTGATGTCCCGCACCTCGACACGGCCGTCCTGATGGCCGATCACCAGCACGTCGCAGATGTCGATGAACAGGCCGTTCTCCACCACCCCGGGGATCTGGTTCAGCACCAGGCTCAGCTGGCTGGGCTTGGCGATCCGGCGCAGGTGTAGATCCAGGATATAGTTGCCCTCGTCCGTGATGTAAGGCTCGTCGACATTCATGCGCAGGGAGCATTCGCGCCCCATCACGTCCATGTTGATCAGCGTCTCCTCGATCAACAGCTTGGTGGTCTGCCAGCCGAACTTGATGACCTCGACCGGCAGGGGGAAGGCGCCCAGCGTCTCGACCTGCTTGGTGATGTCGGCGATCACGATCATCTGGTCCGAGGCGGTGGCGACGATCTTCTCCTGCAACAGCGCGCCGCCGCCGCCCTTGATCAGGTTGAGCTGCGAATCATACTCGTCGGCGCCGTCGATGGTCAGGTCCAGCCAGCGCGTCTCTTCCAGGGTCGCGACGGGCACGCCCACCTGCTGGGCCAGGTCGTAGGTCCGGCGCGAGGTCGGAACCCCGGTGATCTTCAGCCCCTCCTCGCGGATACGCTCCCCCAGGCAACGCACCATCCACGCCGCGGTGGAGCCGGTGCCAAGCCCGACCCGCATCCCGTCCTTGACGTAGTCGACGGCGCGCTTCGCGGCCAGGAACTTGGCCTTGTCGGAAGGGGAAAGATCTGCGGGCATGGAACACCTCCGGATTTGTTTGGCGCACTATAGGCCCAAGCCGCCGGGGCTGCGAGGTCGGATTTCGCGTCAGAACGCCCCGGCCGTTCCGCGCCCTCACATCCGTCCGACAGGGGCCTGCGGCATTTGCGGGCACTCCCCCTGCCGCCCCGCCCCGAAAAGGGTCGCTTTCGGACAAGCCCGCGCCGTCGCGCCCCGCCATTTGGTAACGAACACCGCCGCCCCTCTAGTGGTGCGAACGCATCCCCGGGCCCCCCGGCCCCGCAAGTCCGAAAGCCCGTCCATGTTCCTGAGCGTCTTCGACATCTTCAAACGCGGCATCGGCCCCTCGTCCTCGCACACGATGGGTCCGATGGTGGCGGCGGCGCGTTTCTTGGCGGACCTGCGCGACTGTCCCTTCACCATCGCGGGGGTGGGTGCGTCGCTGCATGGCTCGCTGGCCTTCACCGGGCGCGGTCATGCCACCGACAGGGCGGTAATCCTGGGCCTTTCGGGCCTGACCCCCGTCACTTGCGATCCCGAGACCGCCGAACCGCTTCTGGCCGAGGTCACGGCCCGGCGTCAGGTCACCCCCGAAGGACTGCCGCCGCTGGCCTTCGACCCTGCAAACGATCTGGTCTTCGACTACGGCCCGCCCCTGCCCGGCCATTCCAACGGCCTGCGTTTCTGGGCGCTGGACGGCCAGGGCGACCGGGTGTTGCAACGGACCTACTACAGCATCGGCGGCGGTTTCGTGCTGTCGGAAGACGAGCTGGAGGGCGCCCGCGCCGACGAGGACGCAGCCACAAGCCCCGCCGCCGTGCCCCACCCCTTCACCTCGGCCGAAGAGATGCTGAGCATGGCCGCAAGTTCCGGCCTGACCATCGCGCAGATGAAGCGCGCCAACGAGCTGGCGTCGATGTCCGCCGGCGAGCTGGATCGCGGCCTTGAGGAGCTTGCCCGTTCCATGCACGACTGCATCGACCGCGGGCTTGCGGCCGAGGGCATCCTGCCCGGCGGGCTGGGGGTGCGGCGCCGGGCCGGCACCATCCACCGCGCCCTGCTGGCCGAGCAGGGGCGCAACCTGACCGCGCCGCACACGGTCAACGACTGGATCGCCACCTACGCCATGGCGGTGAACGAGGAAAACGCAGCCGGCGGTCAGGTTGTCACCGCCCCCACCAACGGGGCGGCGGGCGTGCTGCCGGCGGTGCTGCGCTACTGGCTGGATTTCGTGCCCCAGGCGACGCCTGCGCGCAGCGCGGAATTCCTGCTGACGGCGGCGGCCATCGGCGGGATCATCAAGACCAACGCCTCGATCTCGGGGGCCGAATGCGGCTGCCAGGCCGAGGTGGGATCGGCCGCGGCCATGGCGGCGGCGGGGCTTTGCGCCGTCCTGGGAGGCAGCGCGGCCCAGGTCGAGAACGCCGCCGAGATCGCGCTGGAGCATCACCTGGGCATGACCTGTGACCCGGTGCGCGGCCTGGTGCAGGTCCCCTGCATCGAGCGCAACGGCCTGGGCGCGATCAAGGCCGTCTCGGCGGCCTCGCTGTCCCTGCGGGGCGACGGGGCGCATCTGGTGCCCCTGGATGCGGCGATCGAGACCATGCGCCAGACTGGCCGGGACATGAGCGAAAAATACAAGGAAACCTCTTTGGGGGGGTTGGCCGTTAACGTACCGAACTGCTGATCCCGATCCGATGACGGAGCGCCGGACAGCACCCATGCCGGAGGCCCCATGACGGATCACCCCACCCCCCGGGCGCAGGCCCCGGACACGCCCGCCGCTGGCAAAGACGCGCACCGGCATGACGACGACCGGGGGCACGGCAAAGGCAAGGGGCACGACCACGCGCCGGGCCATTCCCATGACCACGCCAAGATCGACAGCCCCGCCCGCGAACGCGCCGTGGCGTGGGCAGCACTTCTGACAGGCGGCTTCATGCTGGCCGAGGTGGCCGGGGGACTTGTCTCGGGCTCGCTGGCGCTTCTGGCCGATGCCGGGCACATGCTGACCGACTTTGCCTCGCTCATCCTTGCGTGGCTGGCCTTCCGTATCGCCCGCCGCCCGGCCGACTGGAAACGCACCTTCGGGTTTGATCGCTTCTCGGTGCTGGCGGCCTTCGTCAACGGCATATCGCTCTTCGCCATCGCCCTGTGGATCCTGATCGAGGCGATCCGCCGCTTCCGCGATCCCGTCGAGGTGATGGGCGGTCTGATGCTTTGGGTCGCGCTGGGCGGGCTGGTGGTCAACCTGCTGGCCTTCTGGGTGCTGACCCGCAGCGACGACAGCGACAACCTCAACGTCCGGGCGGCGGCGCTGCATGTGGCGGGGGACCTTCTGGGCTCTGTCGGGGCGCTGGTGGCCTCGATCGTCATCATCTTCACCGGCTGGACCCCGATCGACCCGATCCTTTCGGTGCTGGTGGCGGCGATCATCCTGCGCTCGGCCTGGCGGGTGGTGCGCGAAAGCGGTCACATCCTGCTGGAGGGCACCCCCAACGGCACAGACCCCCGCGCCATCGCCCGCACCGTCCAGGAGGCCATCCCCGAGCTGGTCCGCCTGCACCATATGCACGCCTGGTCGATCACCCAGGAACGGCCCATGTTCACCGCCCAGGCCCAGATCGACCCCGGGGCACACCCCGAGGAGGTCCGCGACCGCATCCGCGCGATCCTCAAAGAGAAATTCGGCTTCGACCACGTGACGATCGAGGTGGAGCGGCTGGCGCCCGGAACCGGCGCCGGCGCGCCGCAGGGCGAACCGGGGGCGCCGACCACCGGCACACCCCCTGGCCACGCCGCCTGAGGGGCGTTCACCAGCCCGTGGGCGCGGCCATGACCGCCATCGCCTGGCGCAGGGCGTTCTCCCCCCGCCAGGCGCCGTCCCCCGCCCCGCGCTCCAGCAGCACGACCAATCCGGGGTCCGAGACGCTCAGGCTGACGGGCCCGGTGACCCTGTTCGAGGTGCCGATACGCCCGTTGGGCGACAGGTCCAGCCCGTCCAGCGGCCATTCCAGTCCCCGGCTTTCGGCCCGAAGCGGCACCATCGGGAAAAGCGACAGGCGGCTGCCGGGCGCAAGCTCCATCCGCATCTGCCGGGGCGCGAGGAAGACGATATCATCCTCGGCGATCACCACGATGCGGCGGGCCGGGTTCCGCACCAGCGTGCTGATCGTTGCGAGCGTGTGGTCCAGCCGCGCGCCGCTGACGCCCAGGCAAAGCAGAAGCGCGTCGGGCAGAACCTCAAGCGCCTTGTCCAGGTCGGTGCTGTCCTGATCGGGCGTGCACAGGATCCTCCCTTCGCCCAAATGCGCGCGCGCCTCGGCACCCAGGCTGTCGAGGTCGCCGGTGACCAGCGCAGGGGTATGTCCCAGTTTAATCGCCTGGTCCCCGCCCCCGTCCAAACCGACCAGAATCGGAGCTTCCAGTAGGGCGCGGTTAAGGTCGGCCGGACTAGCCTTCCCTGCGCCCAATAGTGTCATCTGTGTGACGTCGCGAACAATTCGGGGTATCATGCCGGAATTGATGACAAGCCCCGCAACAAAGCACAATCAAACCGTGCCGAATCGAGTCGAATTTTCGCAAAACCTTTGGGTCGCCCCCGACAAAAGGACTAAACTGACCATGCTGGGTAGCGAGGAAGCGAGCAAACGATGGTTAGTGTGAGTAAAATTCTAACGGTTTCCTACGGAACATTCTCCTGCACACTGGAGGGTTTCGACGAACCGTTCACGACAATGAAGGCGATTGCCGAATATTTCAGGGATCTGGCCGCGGAGGACCGTTATTTCGGTGCCGAACCGCCCGTGCCGGATGCCGACATGCTGCACCGGATCGCCGAGAACGCGATCCAGAAGCGGGTCAGCGCCCAGCTTGGCGACAATTCCGTCACCCTCCGCCCCAGCCAGGAGGATGATGGAGAGGGTGCCCAGGCCGCGCCCGCCGCGCAAGCCGCCAGCGACACCCCCGCCACCGCAGAGGCACCTGCCAAGACGGCAGAGGCCACCGTCGCCAAGGCGTCCGACGCCGACAACCTGAACACCGCCGCCGCGGTCGACCCGTCCATCACCGCCCGCGAGGCGCTGGCCGACGATGCGTCCGATGGCGAAAGCGACAGCATCAGCGGCGACGAGATCGAGGATGCGCTGGCCGCACGCCGCGCCGACCGGACGACGCCCGAGGCCGAAACCGCCGCCACCCCCGCCACCGACATCCCCGCCGAAGCCAGCGATGAAGGCTACGAGGAGGAAGAAGTGGACGCCGCCGATCCGGTCAATGCGCCGATCGTCGAAAGCGTGGCCGAAAAGCTGGCGCGCATCCGCGCCTCCGTCGCGTCAGACCGCGCCGCGCGCAGCCGCCCCGCCGAAGAACCCCAGCCGACCGAAACCCCGGCCTCTGACGCGACGCCCGAGCAGGCCGCCGCCGAGGACACGCCCGAGGAGGTCGTCACCGAGTCGGTGATCGAAGAGACCGAGATCACCGTTTCCGAGACGGTCGAGACCTTCCATATCGACGCTGACGCCCAGGACGAGGACGAAGGCGAAGACGAGATTGCCGCCTGGGCCGATGCCGAAGAGACGGCCTCCGAAGAGGACGTTGCGGCTCAGGACGATGTGCAGGACGAGGCGGAGGGCGGCGATGCCGACGACGCGGCCATCCTGGCGGCGCTGGGCTCGCTGGAAAGCGACGCGGCGCCCGAAGTCGAGGCCGAAGCAGAGGCCGAGGAAGTGGTCGCTGAGGACACAGCCGAGGAGCTGCCCGCCGAAGAAATCGCCGAGGAGACTGCCCCCGAGGTTGCTCTGACCGATGGGCAGACCAGCGACGAGGCCGATCTATCGGACGTGATCGGCGCCGCCATGGGCGACACCACCGAGGTCGAGGAAACCGAGGAAGTCGCCGCGTCTGACGCCGAAGAAGAGGTTGCGGCCGAGGACGACACCCCCGCCACGGCCGGGCACGAGTTCGAAGATGCTCTGGCCGCCGCGCTGGACGACGAGATCGCCGGCGCCGAGCAGCCCGAGATCGTTGCGCAGGATGACACCGCCACCGAAGCAGAGGTGACCGAGGTTGCGGCCAAGACCACGGCCGAGGCAGCGGATGAGGCATCGGACGAGGGCACCGAAGACGCCGCCGAGAAAGGTACCGAAGTGTCCGAGGCCGCGATCACGCCCAGCGCCTCGGACCTGGTGCAGATGCGCCGGGTGCGGGTTCTGAAGGTGCGCCGCTCGGTTGTCGAAGGTGCCGAGGCCAAGGCCGAGGCACGCGCGCTGACCGGCGAGGAGGATGACCGCGAAGGCGACCGCGTCGCCCTGCCCCTGCGCGAACAGTCGGGCCGCGCCCGCCTGGCCCAGATCGGCATCGCCCATGACGGCCCCGCGGTGGAGCGTATCATCGCCGCCACCAACGACCGCCTGCAGGAGGATGACAACCGCCGCCGCGTGAACGCGATCTCGCATCTCAAGGCCGCCGTCGCCGCCACCAATGCCGAGCGCAAGGCGCGCGGCGGTGCCGCCGTCGCCGCCGACGAGGCCGCCGACTACCGTCAGGACCTCCAGCAGGTCGTGCGCCCCGACCGCGCCGCCCGCGCCGCGATCCGCGCCATGGCACCGGCCGAGAAACAGGCCGTCGCATCGACCGCCGAAGAGATGCAGGCCGAGCCCGAGGCGCCGCGCGAACGTCCCGCACCCCTGGTGCTGGTGTCCGAGCAGCGTATCGACCAGCCCAGCAACCACGCGCTGGAGTTGCTTCAGAAGCGCCGGATCATGACCGGCGGCGCTGAGCGCGCGACCCACGAAGAGCTGGCCAATGCGCAAAGCTTCACCGAGTTCGCCGAGGAACTGGGCGCCTCCGAGCTGACCGACCTGCTGGAAGCCGCCGCCGCCTACGTCTCCTTCGTCGAGGGGCGGCCGCATTTCACGCGCCCCCACATCATGGGCCACGTGGCACAGGTTCAGGCCGATCGCGGATATTCGCGCGAAGATGGGCTGCGGTCCTTCGGCACCCTTCTGCGCAATGGCGCGATCCGCAAGCTCAAGCGCGGTCAGTTCGTCATCGCGGAAGACAGCAAGTTTGCTCCCGAGGCCCGCTACGCCGGGGAGTGACGGGGAACCCGGGGACCGTTGTGGGTTGCTCGCACATGGCAGGCCCCGGGAACGGGAAAGGCGACCGGGGATCCGGTCGCCTTTTTCATTTCCAGCAGGGTGTGTTGCGGTCGGTCCCGGCCCGCGCTCAGGCGTCGGGGGGCGGTTTTCCGATCCCCCGGAACACCGCCCGGAAGGGCAGCGCCCAGACGATTCCCAGCACCACGTAGACCAGAAGCTCCAGCCACAGCGGCGGGCGGTCCAGCAGCGACAGCACGGTGACGGCCACCACCACATAGGCCGGTAGGCCCAGCAACAGTATAAGCAGCGCCAGGCGCCGCCGTGCCTTGTATCCCAGCGCCATCAGTCGGCGAAGGGGTCGGTGACCAGAATCGTATCCTCGCGCTCGGGCGAGGTCGACAGCAGCGCCACCGGGCAATCGATCAGCTCTTCGACGCGACGCACGTATTTGATCGCGTTGGCGGGCAGATCGGCCCACGACCGCGCACCTTCGGTGCTTTCGCTCCAGCCGGGCATGGTTTCGTAGACCGGGGTGCAGCGGGCCTGCTGATCGGCGGCGATGGGCAGGTGGTCCAGCCGCTCTCCGTCCAGCTCGTAGGCGACGCAGATCTTCAGCTCGTCGAAGCCGTCCAGCACGTCGAGCTTGGTGAAGGCAATGCCGTTGACGCCGCTGGTGGCGCAGGTCTGGCGCACCAGCACCGCGTCGAACCAGCCACAGCGGCGCTGGCGGCCGGTGACGGTGCCGAACTCGTGGCCCCGCTCGCCCAGACGCTGGCCGTTGGCGTCGTTCAGCTCGGCCGGGAAAGGACCCTCGCCGACGCGGGTGGTGTAGGCCTTGACGATGCCAAGCACGAAATCGATCGAGCCGGGGCCGATGCCGGTGCCGGTGGCCGCCTGTCCCGCGATCACGTTCGACGAGGTGACGAAGGGATAGGTGCCGAAATCGATGTCCAGAAGCGCGCCCTGCGCACCTTCGAACAGGATCCGCTTGCCGGCCTTGCGCTTCTCATTAAGCACCTTCCACACCGGGGCGGCATAGCGCAGCACTTCGGGCGCGATCTCGCGCAGGGAGGCCAGCAGCGCATCGCGGTCCACCGGCTCAAGGCCCAGACCGCGGCGCAGGGCGTCGTGATGCACCAGCGCGCGGTCGACGCGCAACTCCAGCGTGGCGGCGTCGGCCAGATCGGCGACCCGGACCGAGCGGCGCCCGACCTTGTCTTCGTAGGCCGGGCCGATGCCGCGGCCGGTGGTGCCGATCTTGGCGACCGAGGCCTGGGATTCGCGGGCGCGGTCCAGCTCTCCGTGGATGGGCAGGATCAGCGGCGCGTTCTCGGCCACCATCAGCGTCTCGGGGCTGATCTCGACGCCCTGCTCGCGCAGCTTGGCGATCTCGGACACCAGATGCCAGGGATCCAGCACCACGCCGTTGCCGATGACGCTCAGCTTGCCCTGGCGCACGATGCCCGAGGGAAGCAGGCTCAGCTTGTAGACCTCGCCGTCGATGACCAGCGTATGGCCGGCGTTGTGCCCACCCTGGAACCGCGCGATCACGTCGGCCCGCTCGCTGAGCCAGTCCACGATCTTACCCTTGCCCTCGTCGCCCCATTGCGCGCCGACAACCACCACGTTGGCCATATCTCAATCTCCTGGGGGATGAAAAACCCGCGCCCGTATAACGCCCCCCGCAGCGGGGGGAAACAGCGAATCCGTCCGATTCCGGCGCGCGCGGGCCGCAATATGCCGCGCCCCGCCCCTCCACGCCCCCGCGCCGGCCAAGATTGGCGATGTCCGGGGCGGCGCAGGCACCGGCGTATTCCTTGCCCATACGCGCGGCGCGCGCCCATGCACGGGCGAGGAGTTGGGCGCGGGCACAGGTCGCCGCCCGTTCAGGGGCGCGCGCCGGGACGCCCCACCGCCGCCGATCACCGCCGATCAACGGCCCGATCGGGGGTTGCGATATGGGCCGCAAGCTTCTAGACACCGCCTGTTGCAACGCAAAGGGTTCGCCCCATGGAAAACGTGGTTCTCGTCATTCATCTGCTTCTGGCCATGGCCCTGATCGGGGTCGTGCTGCTGCAACGGTCCGAGGGCGGCGGCCTGGGGATCGGCGGCGGGGGCGGCGGTGTCGTGTCGGGCCGCTCGGCTGCGACGGCGCTGGGCAAGATCACCTGGTTCCTGGCGGCGGGCTTCATCGCGACATCCATCACGCTGACAATCTTTGCGGCACAGAATTCGGCAGGTCAGTCGGTCATCGACCGGCTGGGCGCCCCGGCCCCCGCGGCCGAGTCGGGCGCCACCGACGGCGCGCTGCCGCCGGCATCGGATCTGCTTCCGCCCTCCAGCGGCAGCTCGGGCTCGGCCACGCCGCTGACGCCGCCGCGCGCCGAGTAGGTAGGGCGAAATCACCACTATGGTTTGTTGGCCGGGACCTTGGTCCCGCCAACATGTTGCGGTTCGCTTGCGGGGGCGCCGCGAATCCCATATGATTCAAATCCCGTGATACTGTCGTTTCCGCCCTGGCGGTTCGGCCGGTCGGAAATCTGGATTCACGGGGGTAACCGAGCATATGGCACGGTTCGTTTTCATCACGGGTGGGGTTGTTTCGTCGTTGGGCAAAGGCCTGGCATCGGCGGCGCTTGGATCGCTTCTGCAGGCGCGCGGCTTCTCGGTCCGTCTGCGCAAGCTTGACCCCTATCTCAACGTGGACCCGGGCACGATGTCGCCCTTCGAGCATGGCGAGGTCTTCGTCACCGACGATGGTGCCGAGACCGACCTCGACCTTGGCCATTACGAGCGTTTCACCGGCGTCGCCGCCCGCAAGACCGACAGCGTCTCCTCGGGCCGGATCTATTCCAACGTGCTGGAGAAGGAGCGTCGCGGCGACTACCTGGGCAAGACGATCCAGGTCATTCCCCACGTCACCAACGAGATCAAGGACTTCATCTCCATCGGGGAGGACGAGGTCGATTTCATGCTGTGCGAGATCGGCGGCACCGTCGGCGACATCGAAGGCCTGCCCTTCTTCGAGGCGATCCGTCAGTTCGCCCAGGACAAGCCGCGCGGGCAATGCATCTTCATGCATCTCACGCTGCTGCCCTGGATCGGTGCCTCGGGCGAGCTGAAGACAAAGCCCACCCAGCACTCGGTCAAGGAGCTGCGTTCGATCGGGATCGCGCCGGACATCCTGGTCTGTCGCTCGGACAAGCCCATCCCCGAGAAGGAGCGCGAGAAGATCGCCCTCTTCTGCAACGTCCGCAAGGAGGACGTGATCGCCGCGCCCGACCTGCGCTCGATCTACGAGGCGCCTCTGGCCTATCACCGCGAGGGGCTGGACCAGGCGGTTCTGGACGCCTTCGGCATCCACCCCGCGCCAGCGCCCAACTTGTCGATCTGGGAAGACGTGGCCGACCGGGTCTTCAACCCCGAGGGCGAGGTCCGCGTCGCCATCGTCGGCAAGTACACCCAGCTTGAGGATGCCTATAAATCCATCGCCGAGGCGCTGACCCACGGCGGCATGGCCAACCGGGTCCGCGTCAAGATCGAGTGGATCGACGCCGAGATCTTCGAGCGCGAGGATCCCGCCCCCCACCTGGAACGGTTCCACGCCATCCTGGTGCCCGGCGGCTTTGGCGAACGGGGCACCGAGGGCAAGATCAAGGCCGTAGAGTTCGCCCGCACCCGCAAGGTCCCCTACCTGGGGATCTGCCTGGGCATGCAGATGGCCGTGATCGAGGCCGCCCGCAACGTCGCCGGCATGACCACCGCCGGGTCCGAGGAGTTCGACCACGAGGCGGGCGAGAAGCGGTTCGAGCCGGTGATCTTCCACCTCAAGGAATGGATCAAGGACAACGAGACGATTGCCCGCACCGTGCTGGACGACAAGGGCGGCACCATGCGCCTGGGCGAATACGACGCCACGCTGACCGAAGGCTCGAACGTGGCCTCGGTTTACGGCACCCGCCACATCAAGGAACGCCACCGCCACCGCTACGAGGTCGACATCAAGTACCGCGAAGCGCTGGAGAAGGTCGGGCTGTGCTTCTCGGGCCTGTCGCCCGACGGCCGCCTGCCCGAAATCGTCGAGTGGAAGGACCATCCGTGGTTCATCGGCGTGCAGTTCCACCCCGAGCTGAAGTCCAAGCCCTTCGCGCCCCATCCCCTGTTCCGCGACTTCATCCGCGCGGCCAAGGATACCTCGCGCCTGGTCTGACTTGCGAATGGGCGCGAAATTGCGCGCCTGTTCCTCCCTTCTGTTCCGCCGCGAAAATGGGGCGGGCCAAGGTGGGATCGCCCCCTTTCCCTTGGCTCGGGCCGCGCTATAGTCCCGCCATGTTCGCAGATCTTCTCAGCCGCCTGGCAGGCTCCGGCGACCGCCCCCTGCCCCGCCCAGACGCCCGGCTTGCGCTCGCCGCGCTGCTGGTCCGCATCGCCCGTTCGGACGGCCAATACGACACCGCCGAGGTCGAGCGTATCGGTCGCATCCTGGCCGAACGCTATGGCCTGTCGGATGCCGAGGCCGCCGAGCTTCGCACCCAGGCCGAATGCCTCGAAGCCGAGGCCCCTGACACCGTCCGCTTCACCCGCGAGATCAAGGATCACGTCCAGCTTGAGGACCGCGCCGCCGTGATCGAGGCGCTGTGGGACGTGGTGCTGGCCGATGGCACCCGCGACCATGAGGAGGACGCGCTTCTGCGGCTGGTGGTGAACCTGCTGGGCATCTCGGACCGCGACAGCGCCATCGCCCGCCAGAAGGTGCAATCGCGCCTCGACGGCTGACCACCGCCCCCGGGGCTGCCACCCCCCCCCCGCGGGACGGCCCCCTTGGGGACAGTGGCGCCTGCGCCGCGACCATCGCCCGCGCCCCCTGTCTTTCCCCAGCCGCGCCCTTCCCCTTGCCCCCGGGGTTCGCTAAGGAACGGCAAACCGTCCACCCCAGTTCACGAGGCCCGCCGATGCCAATGGAAAAGACCTTCGACTCTGCCGAGGCCGAGGCCCGCCTTTACGACAAATGGGAAAGCGGCGGGGCTTTCGCCGCCGGTGCCAACGCCAAGCCCGGCGCCGAGGCCTTCTCGATCGTCATTCCGCCCCCCAACGTGACCGGCAGCCTGCACATGGGTCACGCCTTCAACAACACGTTGCAGGATATTCTGGTGCGCTGGCACCGGATGCGGGGGTTCGACACCCTCTGGCAGCCCGGACAGGACCACGCCGGCATCGCCACCCAGATGGTGGTCGAGCGCAAGCTGGCCGCCGAAGGCCAGCCCCCCCGCCGGGAGCTGGGCCGCGAGGCGTTTCTGGACAAGGTCTGGGAATGGAAGGACGAATCCGGCGGCACCATCATCAACCAGCTGAAGCGTCTGGGGGCCTCCTGCGACTGGTCGCGCAACGCCTTCACGATGGACGAGCATTTCCAGAAGGCCGTGATCAAGGTCTTCGTCGACATGTACGACAAGGGACTGATCTATCGCGGCAAGCGGCTGGTGAACTGGGACCCGCACTTTGAAACCGCGATCTCGGATCTGGAGGTCGAGAACATCGAGACCCCCGGCCACATGTGGCATTTCAAGTATCCGCTGGCCAGTGGCGAGACCTATGAATATGTCGAGCGGGACGAGGACGGCAACGTCACCCTGCGCGAGACGCGGGACTACATCTCGATCGCCACGACCCGCCCCGAGACCATGCTGGGCGACGGCGCGGTCGCAGTGCATCCCAGCGACGAGCGTTACGCGGCAATCGTCGGCAAGCTATGCGAGATCCCCGTCGGCCCCAAAGAATACCGCCGCCTGATCCCGATCATCACCGACGAATATCCCGACAAGAATTTCGGCTCGGGCGCGGTCAAGATCACCGGCGCCCATGATTTCAACGACTATCAGGTCGCCCGGCGCAACAATATTCCCATGTACGCGCTGATGGATACCAAGGGGGCCATGCGCGCCGACGGCCGCCCCTATTCCGACGAGGCCGAGACCGCCCAGCGCATCGCCCGCGGCGAGGAAGAGTTCGACGAGAACAAGATCGCCGCCATGAACCTTGTCCCCGACGAGCTGCGCGGGCTGGACCGGTTCGAAGCCCGTGAAAAGGTGATCGAGGCGATCACCGCCGAGGGGCTGGCCGTGATGGTCCCCCTCAACGATCCGCGCCTTGGCAAGGCCGCCAAGAAACCCGTCGCACCCGAAGAGGGCGGCGAGGCCCGCGAGGATCAGCTTGTTCCCTTCGTCGAGGCCAAGGCGATCATGCAGCCCTTCGGCGACCGCTCGAAAGTGGTGATCGAGCCGATGCTGACCGACCAGTGGTTCGTGGACACCGACAAGATCGTCGGCCCCGCGCTGGACGCGGTGCGCACCGGCATGGACCGCCCCGCCGGATCGACCGAGGGCACCAAGATCCTGCCCGAGCGCGACGCCAAGACCTATTTCCACTGGCTCGAGAACATCGAGCCGTGGTGCATCAGCCGCCAGCTTTGGTGGGGGCACCAGATCCCGGTGTGGTATGGGCCGCAACTGATCGACGGCCATGTCGATGCCGAGGCCGAGTGGCGCCCCTTCTGTGCCGCCACCCCCGAAGAGGCGCTGTCGCAGATGGCCGCCTATTACGGCCATGACGACGTCCGCCTGGTCGAGGATCGCACCGAGGCGCTGTCGCTGCTGGCGGGCCTTGCCCCCGACACCCGCAACGAAGGCGTGATCCGCAGCCCTCAGGGCCCCGTCGCCATCCCGGCCTACCGCGACCCCGACGTGCTGGACACCTGGTTCTCCTCGGGCCTCTGGCCCATCGGCACACTGGGCTGGCCCGAGCAGACGCCCGAGCTTGCGAAATACTTCCCCACCTCGGTTCTGGTCACGGGCTTTGACATCATCTTCTTCTGGGTCGCCCGGATGATGATGATGCAATACGCTGTGGTCGACGAAAAACCCTTCCACACCGTCTATGTCCACGCGCTGGTCCGCGACGAGAAGGGCAAGAAGATGTCCAAGTCGTTGGGCAACGTGCTGGACCCGCTGGAACTGATCGACGAATACGGCGCCGACGCGGTTCGCTTCACCCTGACGGCGATGGCCGCGATGGGCCGCGACCTGAAGCTTTCGACCCAGCGCATCGCGGGCTACCGCAACTTCGGCACCAAGCTGTGGAACGCCGCCCGCTATGCCGAGATGAACGGCGTCTTCGGCGATGACGTGCCGGCACCGGGGGCCATGCCGCCCGCCGCCAGCCAGACCCTCAACCGCTGGATCATCGGCGAGACCGCCCGCGTCCGCGAAGAGGTCGACGCCGCCTTGGGCAACTATCGCTTCAACGATGCGGCGACCGCGCTTTACGCCTTTGTCTGGGGCAAGGTCTGCGACTGGTATGTGGAATTCTCCAAGCCCCTGCTGCTGGGCGAGGATGCCGCCGCCGCCGCAGAGACCCGGGCCACCATGCGCTGGGTCATCGACCAGTGCCTTGTGTTGCTGCACCCGATCATGCCCTTCATCACCGAAGAGCTGTGGGACACGCTGGCCAGCCGCGACACCATGCTGGTCCACGCCGACTGGCCGACCTATGGCACCGAGGCGCTGCTGGACCCCGAGGCCGACCGCGAGATGAACTGGGTGATCTCGCTGATCGAGGCCATCCGCTCGATCCGTGGCGAGATGCACGTGCCCGTGGGCGCCAAGCTCGAGATGATCCAGCTTGATCTGGACGCCGCCGGCCAGGCCGCATGGGACCGCAACGCGGGGCTGATCCAGCGTCTGGCGCGGATCGAAAGCCTCAGCAAGGCCGAGGCCGCCCCCAAGGGGGCCGTCACCGTCGCGGTCGAGGGCGGAACCTTCTGCCTGCCGCTGGCCGATGTCATCGACATCGCCGCCGAGCGTGAGCGGCTGGAAAAGACCCTGGGCAAGCTGGCCAAGGAAAAGGGCGGCCTTGCCGGCCGTCTGAAGAACCCCAAGTTCGTGGACAGCGCCCCCGCCGAGGTGGTCGCCGAAACCCGCGAGCTTCTGGCCCAGAAGGACGAAGAGGAAAGCCGCCTGCGCGCCGCCCTGGACCGGCTGGCAGCCCTGGGCTGACCGCCGGCCCGGCCCGGCCCAGCCGCACCACCGCAAAGGAGAGACCCATGCCGGACAAGCGCCCCACCCCCGGACCCCGCTTCACCGCGCTGGTGCAGGCCCTTCCCGCGGCGGTCCCCTTCGTCGGGCCCGACACGATGGAGCGTCAGGCGGGCAAGCCCTTCCGGGTGAGACTTGGGGCCAACGAGAACTCCTTCGGCCCCTCGCCGCTGGCGGTGCGGGCCATGCAGGACGCGGTGTCCGGGGTCTGGAAATACGGTGACGGCGAAAGCCACGACCTGCGCGCGGCCCTGTCGGACCATCTGGACGTGCCGATGGAGAACCTGCTGGTCGGCGAAGGGATCGACGGGTTGCTGGGCGTTTTGGTACGCATGATGATCGAGCCGGGCGACCGGGTGGTGACCTCGGCCGGGGCCTACCCCACCTTCAACTACCACGTCACCGGCCACGGCGGAGAGCTTGTCACCTGCGCTTACGTCGAGGATCGCGAAGACCCCGCCGCGCTCTTTGCCGCCGCCCGCGAAAGCGGCGCCAAGCTGGTCTATCTGGCCAATCCCGACAACCCGATGGGCACATGGCACGACGGCCCCGCGCTGGAAGCGGCATTGAACGACCTGCCTGCGGGCGCGACCCTGGTGCTGGACGAGGCCTATATCGAATTCGCGCCCAAGGGCACCGCCCCCCGGATCGACCCCGAGGACGGCCGCGTCATCCGCATGCGCACCTTCTCGAAGACCTACGGGCTTGCGGGCGCGCGCATCGGCTATGCCATCGCGCCGGCCCATGTCATCGCGGCCTTCCACAAGCTACGCAACCATTTCGGCGTCAACCGTCTGGCGCAGGCCGGGGCGCTGGCGGCGCTGAAGGATCAGGCGCATCTGGACTGGGTCGTGGATCAGGTCGCCCGCGCCCGCGACCGGCTGGCCGCCATCGCCGCCGACGAGGGGCTGCGCGCCCTGCCCTCGGCGGCCAATTTCGTCGCCATCGACTGCGGTGGCGAGCGCGGCTCCGACGGCAAGATGCTGGCCCACCGGGTGCTGGCGGCGCTGAACCGGCGCGGGGTCTTCGTGCGGATGCCCTTCGTCGCCCCCCAGGACCGGTGCATCCGCGTCACCTGCGGCGCGCCCGAGGACCTGGACCTTTTCGCGCGCGAACTGACCCCGGCCCTGGCCGAGGCGCGGGCCGAGCACGGGGCCTAGGCCCGGCGTCCTGCCCGCAGGGCGGGTTGGCGGGTCGGGTACGGCCTGGATATTTTCACGACAATGAAGCCGTGGCGGGCGCCTGCCTGCCGACGGGGGTGCCCAGGGGTGGCCGGCGTCGGCTGGGCACCCCTGCTGCGGGATGGTGCGACGCGTGGGGATGGCTTGCCGGTCAGACCTGGGCCACGACGCGGGCCGCGGCTTCGAGCGCGCCAGGGCCGTGGGGCAGGCTCAGGGCCTTCAGGCCCGCGTCGATGGAGGCCAGCGTGCCCAGCACCATGTGGGCATTGACGTGGCCCATATGGCCGATGCGGAAGAAACGGTGCCACTCGGGATCCTCGGGGGCGACCATGCCGATGCCGATGCCCAGGGTAACGCCCGCGTTGGCGGTCAGCCATTCGCGCAGCTCGGTGCCATGGGGGGCGGTCAGGCGCATGCTGGTCACGGCGTGGCTGCGCCGGGCGCGGTCGGCGATGTTGAATTCCATCGGGCCCTCGCTGCCCCAGGCCTCGCAGGCCTCCCAGACCGCGTGGGCGAGGATCTGGTGACGAGTCCAGACGTTCTGAAGCCCCTCCTCGGCGATCATGTCCAGCGACTCGCGCAGGCCGAAAAGCATGTGGGTGGGGGGCGTGCCGCAGAAATACTGGTAGTAGATCTCGGGGTTGGTACGCGCCCGCCAGTCCCAGTAGGCGGTGACACAATTGGCCCGGTCTCGGGCGCGATCCGCGCGCTCGTTGTAGAAGACAAAGCCCAGCCCCGGGGGCAGCATCAGGCCCTTCTGGCTGCCGGTGACGGCGACATCGACGCCCCAGGCGTCCATCTCGAAGCGTTCGACCCCCATCGAGGCGATGCAGTCGACCATCAGGAGGGCCGGATGTTCGGCCTCGTCCATGGCGCGGCGCAGGGCGCGGATGTCGTTGCGCACGCCGCTGGCGGTGTCGACCTGGACCACCAGCACGGCCCGGATCGCGTGGTCGCGGTCGGCGGCCAGCGCCTCGGTCAGGGCCTGGGGGTCGGCGGCGGCGCGCAGGCCGAATTCGAGGGTTTCGACCTCGACGCCCATGCCGGTGGCGATCTGGCCCCAGCCGGCGGCGAAGCGCCCTGTTCCCACGACCAGCACCCGGTCGCCCCGGCTGAGGGTGTTTGCCAGCGCGGCCTCCCACGCGCCGTGGCCGTTGGCGATGTAGATCACCGGCTCATGGCGGGTGCCGGCAAGCTGCCGCAGGTCGGGAAAGAGGCTGTGGGTCAGTTCCAGAAGCTCGCCGGTATAGATGTTCGGCGCCGGGCGATGCATGGCGGCGAGCACCCGGTCCGGCACCACCGAGGGGCCCGGAATTGCAAGATAATGACGACCCTGAGCCAGCGACATCCCGTGCCCCCCTTGGAGATTTTCCCCTCAACGATTAGGTGCCACCACGAACGGCGTCAATCACGGCGCCCGCCTTTGCGCCCCATGCCCCGACGGCGGCACCATACGGGGGACCGGCCCCGATCTTGCCTCGGGGGACGGTTTGCGACTAAACCCCCGGGAACCGGACAGATGGACAAGACAATGACCTTCAGCCCTGCGGCCACCCTGAAGAATATCGAACGGCGGCTGCGCACCTCGTTCGGCGACGATATCTCGACGCCGCGGGCCCGCTTTCAGGCGAAGCTGCATTACCACCTGTTCGACCACGCCTTCCTGCGCGTGCCCTGGAGCAATTTCGACAAGGTCTCCGAAGGGGTCTACCGCTCCAACCAGCCCGACCACAAGCGGCTGGAACGCTACCGGGACATGGGGATCCGCACGGTTCTGAACCTGCGCGGTTCCAACCCCTACAGCCCCTACCTGTTCGAGGCCGAAAGCTGCGAGAAGCTGGGGCTGGAGCTGGTTTCGACCCAACTGCACGCGCGCCAGTCGGCCAGCCCCGAGGAACTTTTGCACCTGATCGGGCTGTTTCGCAGCCTCGACAAGCCGTTCGTGATGCATTGCAAGTCGGGGGCGGACCGGGCCGGGCTGGCCTCGGCGCTTTACCAGATGGTTATCGACGGCAAGAGCGTCGAGGAGGCGCGCAAGCAACTCAGCCTGCGCTACATCCATCTGAAGTGGACCCGCACAGGCATCTGCGACCATCTTTTCGACGTCTACGAGAAGCGCAACGCGGAAAGCCCCATCGGCATCGAGGAATGGATCGCCACCGAGTATGACCACGAGGCGCTGACACGCAGCTTCCTTGACCGCAAGGCGCGGACGTGAGCGAGGCCGCCGGCGCGCCCCCCGCCTCGCGGGTCTCGACCGGCGAGCGCCGGGACCGCGAGCTGATGAGCTGGCTGTGGCACGGCTACCTCAAGCGGCACAGCGGCTGGATGTTCGTGGCGCTGGTGCTGATGGCGATCGAGGGCTCGATGCTGGGTGCGCTCAGCTACATGCTCAAGCCCATGTTCGACACCGTCTTCATCGGCGGCAACGGCGATGCGATCTGGTGGGTCGGCATGGCGATCTTCTCGATCTTCATGCTTCGCGCCGCCACCTCGGTCGGCCAGCGGGTCCTGATGACCCGGATCAGCCAGGAAACGATGGAGGATATCCAGAACGACCTGCTGCGCCACCTGATGACGCTGGACACGCTTTTCCACCAGAAAAACCCGCCGGGCTACCTGATCTCGCGGGTGCAGACGGATGTGATGTCCGTGGCCGGGGTGTGGAACGCACTGATCACCGGGGCGGGGCGCGACGTGATCTCGCTGATCTCGCTCTTCGGGGTGGCCCTCTGGATCGACTGGCGCTGGACGCTGATCGCCCTGGTGGGGGCACCCTTGATCATGGCGCCGGCCCTGCTGGCGCAACGTTTCGTGCGCGGCAACGCCCGAAACGTGCAGGAGTTGGGCGCGCGCATGTCGACCCGCCTGGACGAGGTGTTCCACGGCATCAACCCGATCAAGCTGAACCTGCTGGAATCCTACCAGGCCGAGCGGTTTGCCCTGCTCAACCGCGACCGGGTCCGCAACGAGGTCCGCGCGAGTTTCTGGCGCGCCATGGTGCCGGGGCTGATCGACGTGGCGACCGCCGTCGGTTTCCTGGGTGTGCTGATCTATGGCGGCGCCGAGATCGTGGCGGGCGAGAAGACGGTGGGTGAGTTCATGTCCTTCTTCACGGCCATGGCCCTGACCTTCGAGCCGCTGCGCCGGTTGGGTAATGTCAGCGGCCTGTGGCAGGCCGCCGCCGCCGGGATCGAGCGGATTGTCGCGATCTTCGACACCCACCCGACCCTGAAAGGCCCGGGCGCGACGCCAGCCGTGGCGGCCGCACCTATGGAGGACGGGCCGGCCGTGCCTGCCCCGCCCCGGATCGAGGCCTCGGATCTGCGCATGGCCTATGGCGACCTGCCGGTGCTGAACGGCGCCAGCTTCGTTGCCGAGGCCGGGCGCACCACCGCCTTGGTGGGCCCCTCGGGCGCGGGCAAAAGTTCGGTCTTCAACCTGCTGACGCGCCTGGTCGATGCCGATGGCGGCAGCCTGACCATCGACGGCAGGTCGGTGAAGGATTTCGATCTTGGCCGCCTGCGCGGGCTGTTCTCGGTCGTCAGCCAGGATGCGCTGCTGTTCGACGAGACGATCCGCGACAACATCTTGCTGGGCCGCGAGGACGTGGACGAGGCGCGCCTTGCCGAAGTGCTGGAGGCCGCCCATGTCAGCGATTTCCTGTCCAAGATGCCCGACGGGCTGGACAGCCTGGCGGGGCCGCGCGGCTCGAACCTGTCGGGCGGGCAGCGCCAGCGCGTCGCCATTGCCCGCGCGCTGCTGCGCGACACGCCGATCCTGCTGCTGGACGAGGCGACATCGGCCCTCGACGCCCGGTCAGAGGCCGTGGTGCAGGAGGCGCTGGACCGGCTGAGCGCCGGGCGCACGACGCTGGTGATCGCCCACCGGCTGTCGACCGTGCGCAACGCCGACCGCATCGTGGTGATGGACCGCGGCCGGGTCATGGACCAGGGCCGGCACGAGGAGCTTCTGGAACGGGGCGGCATCTATGCCGACCTGCACAAGCTACAGATCGACTGAGATCTTCTGAATGTGTCCGGTCTGGCCCCTCAGCGCGACTTGGGGGCGCGGTAGGCCCGGGCCAGCCGCGCCGGATCGGCCCCCGCCAGGTAACGGGCCTGCAGCGCCAGGTTGCGCCCGCCACGGCGCATCCAGCCCTCTTCCCGGTAGCGGGCCGCCGAGGTGACGATCATGGCCTCCAGCGGCCGCAGGTGGCCGCGCAGGGCGCGCGCGATGGACACGTCCTCCATCAACGGAATCTCGGGGTAGCCACCCACACGGTCCAGGAGCGCGCGGGGCAGCAACAGCCCCTGGTCACCAAAGGGCAGGCCCAGCGCCCGGGCCCGCAGGTTGGCCCAGCCGGCGACCAGCCGGGGCGCGGCCCCGTCGGCGTCGAATGACAGGCGGAAATGGCCCGCGCAGTCGGGCGCGGTGCCCAGGTGATCCAGCACGGCCCGGGACCAGCCTGGTTGCAGGAGGCTGTCGGCATGCAGCACCAGGAACCAGTCGCCCCCGGCCGCCGCGACCCCCCGTGCAATCTGTCCGCCCCGCCCGGCGGGGCCCTTGATGAACGTGGCGCCCGCCTGCTCGGCGATGGTGCCCGTTGCATCGCCCGATCCGCCATCGCTCAGGATCACCTCGCGGATCAGGCCGGCCGACAGCCCTTCGCCCAAGGCACCGAGCGTCGCGGGCAAGGTCGGGGCGGCGTTCAGGGTGGGCAGGATCACGGAAACGGGGGCGCGCATGGGGCTCCGGGCTGTTGCAAAGGGCGATGCTCCCTATATGACGGAGAGGAACCGGAAGGACAGGAAAAATGCCCCAAAGCCTCGACGCCCCCCGCACGATCCTGGCAATCACCGGCGGCGACCGGATCGATTTCCTTCAGAACCTGGTCACCAACAACGTCACCGGCGCGCCCGGGCTGGTCTATGCCGCGCTGCTGTCGCCCCAGGGAAAATACCTGTGCGAATTCTTCCTGAAGACCGAGGAGGATCGCGTGCTGCTGGACGCCCCGGCCCTGGCCGCGCCCGATCTTTTCAGGCGGCTGTCGCTCTACAAGCTGCGGGCGGACGTGCAGATCTCTGAAAGCGAATTGCATCTGCATCGGGGCACCGGCCCCGCCCCCGACGACGCCCAGCCCGACCCTCGTCACCCCGCGATGGGATGGCGCGCCTATCGTGAGGCGGCGCCCGAAGCCCCCGGCTTCGTGGACTGGGACGCGCTGCGCGTTGAGCATGGCATTCCCGCCCATGGGGCGGAGTTGCTGCCCGACGAAAGCTTCATCCTCGAGATGGGGTTCGAGCGGCTGAACGGGGTCGATTTCCGCAAGGGCTGCTATGTCGGCCAGGAGGTCACCGCGCGGATGAAGCACAAGACCGAGCTTCGCAAGGGACTGGTGCGCGTCGCCGTCGAACCCGGAGCCGAGAATGGGCCCGAAAGCGGGATCGAGACGGGTGCCGAGATCCTGGCCCTGACCGATGCTGGCACAAGGCCCGCCGGCCACCTTGGGACCGTGGCGGGGGACCGGGCGCTGGCCTACCTGCGCCACGACCGGGCGGGCGGCGAGATGCGCGCCGGCGAGGCGAAGGTGTCGATGCTGGAACGCCTGGGCGGCTGACCCCCGGACCACCCGCTCCCCGCCTAGGCCCAGAAATGCAAAAGGGCCCCCGCGGCGGGAGGCCCTTTCGAAAGATCCTGGCGGCCCGTTCCGGGGCGGCCAGCCGATGCGGCGTCAGGCGCGCTCGGCGTATTCCATGGTCTCGGTGTTGACGACGATCTCCTCGTCCTGCCCGACGAAGGGCGGCACCATGACCTTGATCCCGTTGTCCAGGATCGCCGGCTTGAACGAGTTGGCGGCGGTCTGACCCTTCACCACAGGCTCGGTCTCGACGATCTTGCAGGTGACTTTCTGGGGCAGGGTCGCGCTCAGCGCCTCGTTCTCGTGGTATTCGATGTGGATCGTCATGCCGTCCTGAAGAAAGGGGCGACGCTCGCCCAGGATCTCGGCCGGCAGCTCGATCTGCTCGAAGGTCTCGGAATCCATGAACACGAGCATACCGTCGGTTTCATAGAGGAATTGCTGGTCCTTCTGCTCAAGGCGGACGCGCTCGACCTTGTCGGCCGACCGAAAACGTTCGTTGAGCTTGGACCCGTTCCGCAGGTTGCGCAGTTCTACCTGTGCAAAGGCCCCGCCTTTGCCCGGTTTCACGTGATCGACCTTCACCGCGGCCCAGAGGCCGCCGTTATGCTCCAGCACGTTGCCGGGGCGAATTTCGTTTCCGTTGATTTTGGGCATAGGTTCAAACCATGGCAAAAGGTTGATTGAAGTCGGGGGGCACCTATATATGGCCTCGACCAACGTGACAAGACGACTAGATAGAGTAAGACGAAAGGCTCCGATATGCGCGGGGCGCATGGCAGCCATTCCCAAAGAGCGGAGCCGAATCGCCGCGATTAGGGTCATAAGGGGCGCCACGCCCGGATCGCAAGAGCAAAAATAAAGGACGTCCACATGAGAGACTTCGTTGACGGCACCGCGTTCAACTACGAGCAAGGCCAGCGCTCGCGCAAACTTTTTGCCGCGGTCGTGCTTGCTGCTCTGGACGACGCTATTGCCGATGACAAGAAATATGGCAACGGCCCTGACCAGATTGCCCGCTGGGCCCGTTCGCGCGATGGCCGCGAAGTGCTGTCCTGTGCCGGCATCGACCCGAACGAGCGTGTCGTGATCGGCCTGATGGAATTCGTGCGCAACGGCGTGCGCACCTCGGTCGCCCTTTCCCGCGAGGAAAGCGAGCGCCGCAATCAGCAGGCCGAAGCCGCCTGATCCAACCAACCGGGGCGCCCTTCCAAGGTGCCGCGATCAAAAAAACGCGCCGCTAGCCGGCGCGTTTTTTTGTGTTCTGAAGATGGGTGGTTTGCTCCTGCCGGGGCCTGCCCGGCAGGACGACGTCTCAGTCGAAGTCCTGGGCCGCCAGCATCTGGTGGATCTCGCGGCGTACCAGCTTGCGCACGTTGCGCGTGATCCGTTCCCCCAACGCGCCCTGAAGCTCGGCCCGGACCATCTCGGCCACCAGCTCGCGCAGGGCCTCCTCATCCATCACCGGCTCGGACGCGGCGCCAAAACGTTCGGAGGGGGCAACCTCGTCCAGCTCCTCGGCCTCTGAGGGGGCGGGGCCGGTCGTGGCCAGCGGCGCCTCCTTTTCGGCCCAGACGACGCGGCGCAGGCGATTGGGGGCCAGCGGTTCGACCTCGGGCTCGTCGGATTGGAAATCGGCGACCTCGTCCAGCTTGGCGGCACGGTGGCTTTCGAAAAGATCGGCATCGGCAGGCGGGGCCTGGGGGCCGTCATCGGGCCGCGCGGCGCGGGCCTCGGCAAACATGCGGTCGATATTCTCGGACGTGTCCTTGAGGGGCTTGGCCTTCTTGGCGACCGGTTCCTCAGGGGCTTTGTCGCTCTCCTTGGCATGGGCCTCCGAGAGGGGAGCCTCCACCTTCCGGGCGGCTTCTTCCCAGGCCTGGGCGTTGCGGGCATCGCTGTCCTGCTCATCCGCCTTGGCCTCAGTGGCGCCTGCGTCGATTTCCTCGCCTTCGTCTGACGCCTCCGCCTCGGTCGCGGCGCGCTCGAGCGCCTCTCGGGCGGCCTCCTGGCTCATGGCCTTGACGACATCGGCCAGGGCATCCCGGGTCGCCTCATGGGCGGTCCGGCGATCCAGCCCGCGCAGGGCCTCGAACGAGGGGATACGCGGCGGGCTGTCTTCTTGGGCGTGCTCGTCCTCGTAGAACGTGTCGACCGGTGGCGTGGCCTCGGCCTGCTCGGCGGGCTCTGTGGTCCCGGCGGCGGGGGCATCATCGGCGCGGCGGCTGTGGCGGAACCACGGCAGGCCCTTTTCCTCGGCGGCAGGCTTGGGCGCGGCGGGGGCGGCGTCGTCGTCTGCGACCTCGGGGGCGCCTTTCTTGCTGTCGTGAACCCGGCCGCGACGGTTGGCCAGGAACTCGGGGATCGAGATGGCGCTGAGGGGCGGGCCGCGCCGGGCCGCAGCCTTCGCATCGTCATCGGCGGACCTTTCGCGGCCGCTGCCGGCGGTATCCTCAGTCTTTGCCTCGACCTTGGACGCGGGGGCGGATCCCTCGTCAGCGCGCGCCTCTGCCGAACGGTCCTCGCCTTTGCCTTCCGCGCCGTCTTCCGCGCCATCTTCCTGCGCGGCGGCCTCCGGGCGGATCCGGAATGCCGGGGTCAGGACAAGCGCCTCGGGGCGATCCCGGGCCGGGTCCATCACGCGCGACGCCGTGGCATCTGTGGATGCTCCGGTGGCGTCTTCGCGGGCGGCATCGCGCCTGCGTGAGCCTGTGAACGTGGGCTCACGGCGGACGGGCTCGGCCCCCTTGCGCCCCATCAACATGTCGAGGGAATCCAGCAGGCCCTGCTTGGCCTCTTCGGAATAGGGGTCAGAGGCGGCGACCTTGTCGGCCCTGTCGGCCTTGTCCGCATCAGCCGCGGCAACGCGATCAGCCTCTGCATCAGAAGCATCGACCACCGCGTCCACGGGGGCATCGGCGGGCTTCTCCTGCGGGGCGTGCGCGGCCTCGGCGGCCTCTTCGGCGCGGACATCCACACGGGGCCGGCGGCGCGACGGATCACCCGTCTCTTCGCGGACGAGGCGGCGGATGGAGGACAGCACATCCTCGAAAGGTGCCTGCTTTACCGGATCTGACATTTGCGGAACCCTCTTTCACGGGATTCGGAATATTATTGGCTCGATCTTAGCACACCACAAGTAGTGTGTGCCGCCTTACTTTTGACCAATTGCACGCAAGACCTTGTCCAGACGATCCCCGCGTCCGGTCTGGAGCGGGGCGGTCTTGACCGCATTGTAATAGGCAGCCGGATCATAGGTCTTAACGCCCAGGCGCAGATGCTCCACGGTCAGAAGCCCCATGGCCGACAAAAGCTCGTAAACGGCGACATATTCCTGGCTTTCGGCGGTCACGCGACTGGTGCGGGCGTCAAGCAGCTCCTGCTCGGCATCCAGCACATCAAGGGTCGTGCGCGCGCCGAGGGCGGCCTCCTCGCGGATGCCGCGATAGGCGACCTGAGCGGCGCGGATCCGCTGATCCGACGCCTCGATGCTGGCGCGGGCGACCTGCACGGCCGTCCAGGCCTCGGCAACACCCTGGCGCACGGTGCGCGTGGCCTGGCGGAGTTCGGCCCTGGCGGCCTCGGCATTGGCGAAGGCCGCACGGTAGAGCGAGCTTTGCGCGCCCCCCTGATAGAGGGTCGCCGACATCTCGACCCCAGCGGATTTCGACAGCCCGCCGGTCACGTTGTTGCGCGAGACGGTGCCCGACAAGTTCACCTTGGGCTTGCGGTTGGCCTCGGCCTCGGCGACCGACAGCTCGGCGGCGGAAACCTGGTGCTGGGCCTGGAGGATGGAGGGATGCCGGCGCAGGCCGACGGCGACAGCCGCGTCCAGCGACCCGGCAGTCTTGGGTGCACGCGGCGGCGCGGCCAGGCTGCCCGGCAGTCGGCCGACGGCAAAACGATAGAACTCGCGCGCGTCGGCGACCTGGCCCTGGGCCTCGACCAGGGCCGAGCGGGCGGTCGCAAGCCGCGACTGGGCCAGGGCGACGTCGGTGCGGGTGATCTCGCCCACCTCGAACCGGTCGTTGGCGGCGCGCAGCTCGCGGGTGATGAGCGTCACGTTGTTGGAGCTGAGCGAAGCGGTCTCGATCGCCCGGCGCAGGTTCATGTAGGCCGACACCGCATTCAGAAGCACGTTCTGCTCGATATCGCGCAGGGCCTCGCGGGTACCAAGGACCGTCTCCTTCAACGCCTCGGTGCGATAGGCGGTGGCGCCGAAATCATAGACCAGCCATTGGGCCGTCAGCCCCTGGGTCAGCACGATCGTCTTCGAGGAGGTCTTGGGAAACTGGGTCTTGGCCGAGGCGACATAGCGTAGCACCGGCCGCAGGCTGGCGACCGCCTGTGCCACCCGCTCGTCGGCGGCACGCAGCAGGGCACGGTTCTGCTCTAGAAGTTGGGAGTTGCTGTAGGCGCCGGCAAGCGCATCGGCCAGGGTATCGGCCCGCACCGGGAGGGAGGACAGGCCAAGGCCAATTCCCATAACTGCCGCAACAAGGGTTGCGACCCCGCGTCCTGATCGAATCATGCCCGTGCCTTTCGTGCCCCGCCTTGGCGGCGTCTTGGCCTTTGGCCGATCATAGCACGAAATCGTGCTGCTTTTCGAATCCATTCATTACGGGTGCGGTGGCATTGAAGACCGCCCGCCACGAAATCCGGCCATCCAGCCGGTAGCCGACCCGGGCGGTGCCGACGGCGCCTTCCATGAAGATGCAGCCGATGCGCCCGCCCTCGCGAAGCTGGTCGAGCAGCGGCGCGGGGACATCCTCCACCGCGCCCTGGACCATGATGACATCATAGGGACCGTGGCGTGCGGCGCCCTCGGCAGGTGCACCCTCGATCACGGCGGCGTTGTCGACGCCGGTCTCCGACAATGTGCGCTGAGCGTCGGCGGCCATCTGCGGATCGGATTCCACCGCCACCACCGATTCGGCCAGCCGCGCCAGAATCGCGGTCGAGTAGCCATAGCCACAGCCCAGGTCCAGGACGACCTCGTGGGGCTGAATGTCCAGCGCGTCCAGCATCTTGCCCATGGTCCGCGGCTCCAGCATGACGCGGTCGCCCCCCAGCTCAAGGTTGCCGCCCATATAGGCAACCTCCCGCTGGGCGTCGGGCACGAAAACTTCGCGCGGGACAGAAAGCATGGCATCGATGATCGGAAACTTGGTCACGTCCGAGGGGCGGACCTGGGTGTCCACCATCATGGTGCGGCGAGCGGTGTAATCGGTCATCGAGGCGGGTCACCATGTCTGTTGATGTTGCCCAATCACATGCCACAGACGGCCGTGCGGGGCAACGGCCAAGGCCCTTGGCAGAGCGGCGTGCGGCGCGGCAAGGCGCCCCAAGCCCGCCGCCCGGCCCGGCTTCCCCGCGCCTCCTTGGCCCCAGCGGTGCGCGGCCCGGTCCAAGTCAGGCGCCTGCCCGACCCGCCAGCCAGCCCCGCCAAACCTCCGGCCCGGCCCCCGTCCCTGCACCCGCGCCCAGGCCACGAACCCGCCGCCGGCTGCCCCTCCCGCCCGCGCGGCAAGGCCAAAAAATCCGCACCCTCCCCCTTGCGGCGGGGCCGAAAACCAAGCAAGAAAGCGCGGCAGACTGCGCGGCGGACCACCCACCGGGCCCGCAGTCCCCGGTTGGCGAGTTGGCGGAGTGGTTACGCAGCGGATTGCAAATCCGTGTACACCGGTTCGATTCCGGTACTCGCCTCCATCATTTCAATGACTTAGCGGATTTTTGACCAACGGTGAATCGCGCGCCTAAACATTTGTCTAAACATTCTGATTTTGTTCCGTTCTGTTTTGCGCCGCTCGACCCGACTCTGGCAGGTAGGAACGGCGCACCCCTTCGGGCGCCTACAGCCACCAAAATTGAAGGGAAATATACGGTTAGTGTATCGAGCGGGCGGCGCAGCGCACGCCGTACCGAAGTCAAGACAGCGGCTTGAGACTGGTGCGCTTTTGCTGCGCTTAAATGGCCCTGATCTTCTGCCGAACCTTTGGGCCGAGCGCAAGCGGATTGCCATCCTCGTGCACGGCCGACTCAAGCCCCGCGAGCGCTACGCGCTCCCGCTTCGGGAAATGCTTCGTCGAATTGGGAAAACCGCGGCCGAGCGACACTCTCAAAGGGAAGGGAATGCCTTGGCAGGGTCCCTGCCATTTCACTCGGGCAATTCACGACCTGCAAATGCTGGCAAGTCAGGGTGATCGACGCGGAATATCGGCAAGGCCATTACTCCCCACATAAAATGAACCCGGCGCCGTGTCCCGACTGATTATTTCACCGTGCAGGACCGATTTATCATTGCATGACCCCGCTGGATCCCGAGCATATAAAAATGCGGCGATCTCCTCTATCAAGTTGCGTTGAACCACTCTTCCGATCGCGCACTCCCAGATCGTCAAGGTTCGCCAGCCACGCTCATCGAGCTTCAGGAGCGCCCGTCCGTCTCGCTCGACGTTGGCGGCGAACTTGTTTTGCCAGAACAAGGTATTCGACGAGGGCGTGGTTGCCTTTGAGCAATCAGGATGCCTGTGCCAGAAGCAGCCATGGACCAGAATGGCCGTATTCCATTTCGGCAAGACGATATCTGGTGTTCCGGGAAGGCGCCTTACATTTATGCGGAACCGAAATCCCTCTGCATGAAGCGCCTTCCGAAGAAGAATCTCCGGCTTGGTGTTGGACCCGCGGATCCCTGACATCATTCGCGAACGCGTCTTGTGATCGACAATATCGGCCATGGACTGAATGTAGTCATTCTCGGATGCATTTTCGACCTGGCGGGATTACGCAGACCTGGTAGAAGACACATATCCCGGAGGTGTCCTTTGCCAAGAAACTTCGCCATCATCGATCTGTTCGCCGGCCCTGGAGGGCTTGGCGAAGGATTTTCCCGAGCCGGCCGAAACCCGGCAACACCCATGGATATCCATCTGTCCGTGGAGATGGATGATTATGCAGTGCAGACGCTTAGGCTGCGATCGTTTCTACGCAGCTTCGACAGCTTCCCGCCGGAGTACTACGAGGCGCTGAATACAGGAACGGTGCTGCCCTCGTGGTCCGAGCTCTATCCGTCGAACTGGAAGCTGGCGCAGGGCGAAGTGCGCCGCAGAGTTCTTGGTGCACACGGCGTGTTCGAGGAGATCGCGGTCGAACTGGACAAGGCGCGCGAGGCGAACCACGGAGATACGATCCTGATCGGCGGCCCCCCCTGTCAGGCATACTCGCTGGCTGGTCGATCCCGGAATAAGGGGAAAACGGGGTATGTGGCTGAGGAGGATGACCGGCACTACCTCTATCGCGAATACGTGCGCATCCTTGATAGGCTTCGTCCGGCCGCCTTCGTTATGGAGAATGTGAAGGGCATGCTCTCCTCAAGGGTGGATGGTGGAGGGATATTCAGTCGGGTTCTCGACGATCTGGAGGGCGCTGGCGGCACCGGCTACCGACTGCTGCCATTGGCCGCCGTTCCGCCTGCAGACGGGCAACGTGCGGACGGCAGAGACTTCCTGATCAGGGCCGAACAACACGGGGTCCCTCAAGCACGGCACCGGGTAATAGTCCTCGGCATTCGCAAGGACATGGCGGTTCCTGACGTCAATTCTCCCCTGCTGGGTGACCCCGCAGACCCTGTTACCGTGGCCGAGGTGATCGAAGACCTCTGGAAGCTGCGAAGCGGGCTCAGCAGGCAAGACGAAACGAGCGCGTGGCAGAGTACGGTCAAGGCACAAGCGGAGGCGATCGCGAGTCATGGAAGTATTGACCCCGGGGTCCGAGATATCGCCCTGCATCTGGCTCGCGACGAAGCATTGCCGAGCAAGCGCCTATCACGAAGGGTTCTCGACGCGGATCGCCTACCTGATCACCTCAAGGACTGGATCAGAGACGATCGCCTCTCAGCCGCTCTTCAGCACGAAACCCGTGGCCACATCCCCGACGATCTCGGTCGTTACCTGTTCTCCGCTGCCTACGCCCGGGTTCACGACCGTGCGCCGAAGCTCTCGGAATTCCCCGACTTTCTGCAACCCCGGCATCGCAACCGCGCTTCAGGAGACTTTGCCGACCGTTTCCGAACGCAGGTCGCGACCAGACCGTCCACGACCGTTACGAGCCACATCTCGAAGGATGGTCACTACTTTATCCATCCCGATCCGGCGCAATGCCGTTCTCTTACCGTTCGCGAGGCCGCCCGGCTTCAGACATTCCCTGACGACTACTTCTTCTGCGGTCCGCGCACGCAGCAGTATCATCAGGTCGGCAACGCCGTGCCGCCGTATCTGGCCTTCCAGATCGCGAAGGCAGTGCGACGCCTGATAGACTGAACTACTCGGCTACCTCAGCAGCCCCGAAGCCCTCGGCCTCAAGTCTTGCAAGGATCTCCAAAGCAAATTCGGTCTGCCGCTCAGTCGGCAGGCGAGTAGGTATCTTCGCACAGATTTCGAGGGTGTTATATTCGGCCGGTGAAAGCAGCCGATGACTCCGGCCCCACATCTTGGCTTCGGCCCAGAATGCCGCCCCCAGTTCGAAGACGCGCGTCTGGGCTTCGACACTCTTTGTCAGGTTTTCGTCGTCCGTGACCTCGTCCTCCTCGGACTTCGCATCATCCTCGTCCACGAGAACCTGCTGAAATGCGTTGTCATAGCAGAGCTTTCGTTCAGAGAAAGCTTTCCAGCAGGCCTGCGTCTTCGCCCACTCGGACATGTTGCGGACGCCATCCGGCGGATTGGTTATGATGTCCTGGGCTTCCGCAGCTGCTACAAGCAACGCCTCCTCCAAGGAGCTCGGCACCGCCTGTGCCCGCCAGATCCGGGAGAGATCAATGACCTTCTCCATCTCCCGAGCATCGTGGGCGACCTTCGCGATGGCATATGTGACAATGTTGGCCCGGTATCCGCCCTCATACCACTCCTGAGCCGACACGAGCTTCTCCAAGCGCCGGAAGATGATCGCCTTTGTGACTAAGTTGCGGTACCAGACCTCATTGATCTTCGCTCCACTGCGTCCCCAGACCCTCTCGATCGTTTTCGCGAATTCGGCAAAGTTCTTCTGGGCGCCTTTCGACACCCATTCCGGACGCCCTGACCATGAATTCTCGAACTTGGCCAGATCTGTCTTGGTGAAGAACTGGTTCTTCGGGAACTCCGCATCCCATTTCTTCTTCTCGGCATCAGTCTTGCGGCTCCGTTCGTCCGCATACTGCCCACGCGCCCGTTCGTAGAACCACTTGGTCTCGCGATAGCCAGCCTCCCCGGCGGGCGCGAGGATCTTTCGGGAAAGCTCCTCAATCCGGATATGAAAGGGATGGTTGGCAAAGAAGTCGGCTGCGGCGACCTTGTTCTGACTGTTGGCAAATTCAGATATCCTCGGCACCACGGAATCCGCGGAGATGGTCGGAATGACGTTTAGCTTCATCTGGACATAGATGTCCTTCATTCCGTCGCCAGCCTTCTTCCTTGCGGCGTGAAGTGATGCAGTGGTCTGCCCGCCGTTGACGATCTGGAGGTTTTCGGCAGTCACCATCAGCAGGCCGTCCGCGGTCTGCTCGAGTTCCACCCCTTCAGCCGTGGCAGCGAGACCGTTATTGTAGGCTAGGAACATCTGGGGCTCTTCCATGATGGTCTTCCGGATCCCCTTGTTCACATTGCCCCGCGCCTGGAGAAAGGATCGCACGTTCGATTCGAGAAGCCGCGCGCCCCAGCGATCGTAGATCTCCGCCAGTTGCGCCCCTGGTATGACAGCAATGTAGCTTTCGAAAGCGGTGTCGGAACCCGATGCCTTCAGGACCGGAACTCCACCGCCGAAGTCCTCGGCAAATCGCACGGTCATGTCTGCTCTCGCCCTCCCCTGCTCGACGAAGGCCTGTAGGCGTTTCAGATCCCAGACGCTGTAGGTAACCGGCTTTTCGCCGATACTGCCTGCGGGGCGCGCATCGACGACGGCGCGGTTGTCCGAGTTCGTGACATAGATCAGCTTGATCTTTTCGATGCTCTTCCAGCGGGTTTGAATCAGGTCCGACAACTGGGCCGCGTGGCTCGTCTCCTCGAGTTCGTCCGAAAAATCGGAAGTCCTGGCATGGCGCAGGAATTCCACAAGCCGATTGAACTGGGCTTTCAGAAATTTTCCATCGGTCCTGCGTACTTCGGCGTTTACCTGAAAGTCGCACAGGATTAGCGAAAGCACGTCTCCGGCGTCGGCCGGATCGCCGCCATGTCCCGAAACAGCAAGAGACAATCGACGCCTCTTGCCCTCCCGGACAGACTGCCGCTGTCCTTCGAAGTGGCAATAGTCAGATTGATCGATCTCACCGGCCTCGGTCAGGATTTCGCCGATCTTCTCGAAGAAGGCTTCCTGCGTGTAGAGGCCTAACGCATCGGCATCACCCTGAATATCGGCGATCAGGCTGTGATGGAATTCTTCCAGATCAGACATTGCACTTACTCTCGAAAAATAGCTGCTTTAGATTGCCGCTGGCCTGAAAGTCGGCGCAATCGGACAGGCGAATGCCGTACTCGACGGCTTCGACGCCCGCTGGTAGAGGCGGCACAATTCGAGGAAACCCGTCGCGCACCTCGAACATCCGCACGGCTCCGAGATGCCAGGTCCTGTTTTCCTCCACCAATTCCGGATCGTAGCCGGTTCCAATGAGGCGCTGTTCCCAAACATCATACGCAACGAAGTCATTTTCGAACAACGTGCCAGTCCGCTCGACGTGCTGGACCAGGTTTCCACCGTCGCCATCAAGCGCCGTGTCCACATCCTGGACGCGCAGAAATAGTCTGGCGCCGGGTATGTCCATCAGCTGTGCTTCTGACGATATCCGGACTTTAGGATGCGCGGCGCTTCTCCGTGCCTTGCACTCTATGTAGAGGCCCGGCAGTTCGAAGTCCTTGGCGCTCTCCTCGGGTCCGCGCCAGGCCTCTGCAGCGGCCATCGGACCGATCTCGGCAACAAGTTCCCGCAGTAGGGTCAGCTCTCCGACCAAGCCGCGTTGTTCCTCGATGCTCAACCCTAGCCCACCACCACGAAGCAAATGGTGCCAACGCATCGTACGGCGCACGGCCCGTTGCAGCGCAGATTGCAAATCCTCGGCCGCCTCGGCTGCCCCCACGACATCTCGGCAAAGTGTCTCGAACAGATCCAGATGACTGCGCTCATTCAGCGTGAGGCAATAGCAGTTCCGCCCCTCGACGACCCGGTAGAAAGCCCCGACGTGGCGCAACTTGGGGAGAGGTTGAATAGGCTTTATGACGTTGTCCAGGCGCAGAACAAGTGCCGGGGACCGGTCGGGCATCCTGCTCCAGAAGAAGTCGTGCCGTCCGTTCTTGTCGACGCGGTGAGCGACTCCAGGCTCGATAGGCTCCCATGGGCTTTCAGGCGTCATCTTCGAGCGCTCCATCGTCCGGCTCCTCATCTTCGGCGCCATACAGCTCGCGGAACTTGACCGTGTTGATCACGTATTCCACCCGCTGATTCGGACGAGCCGACTGAGGGAAACTGATGGACCAGCCGATGATCGGCTGATCGGGGATCCGATCAAGATGTGGCCGATTCGCGTCCTCGCCTTCCGGAGGACGCACCCGGACCACATGAAGCACGAAGAGCGGCCTGTCCCGAACTGCCCGGTAGATGCGGTCCGGATAGGAGATACGAGTATCTACGGCAATCCTCTCGACACTTCTGTAGAGCGCTTCCGCCTCTGACGCTTTCTCCGGATCCACTCCGATCCTCTCGACACCACGCGAAGCGATGCGCGCCCTCTTGCCACTGATCGACAGAAGATCATCGGCGAGGTCTGCATAACCGATCCGGCGCAATTGCGGCCCAACGGTCCAGTTGGCAATTTCCGCCTCGGGACCCTCGCTGTTCACACTGGTGACGAGCACATCCCAGTTCTTGAGTTCGTCCCGCCTGCGATCACGAATGTAGCTCCGGATGGGTCCGGTCTGGGTGAGAAACGCCTGATCATGGCTCCTCCATGCAAGAAGGAAGTTATCGATGTTTTCCACATCGACACCACGTAACAGATAGCCTCCAGGGACTTTCTCGGCCTTCTCCTGCCGATGCCCAGCCTCCTCGACCGCCTCGAGGAAACGGACCGCCGCTTCCTCGTTTCTGGTCAGATCATCGACACGCGCGCTGATCTTCGCCGTCTCGACCCATGCGTTGGAAAGGCCGATCATGACGTGCTTCTGGCCCGACCCCATCTTGTTCCGCGCAGTGACCATCAGCGAGGTTGGGTGGCTCCGCACGGCGAGGCCGAAGTCGGCCGGTGTGGCCTTGGCTTTCTGCATTTTCTTCAGCTCCTGATGGAGCTCGTCGGTGGCTTCGGCGATGTGTGTGTACCAGTCGATCGCATCGACGGGCATCCAGATGCGGCAGACATCCTCGTAGCCGCCTCGGTAGCCGAACCAGCGCCCCATCTGCATAAGGGTGTCGTACATCATGGTATTGCGCAGAAACCATGTCACGGTGAGCCCCTCAAGCGTCAGTCCTCGGGATAACGAGAAGCCGCCGACCGCGATGAGTGTCTGCCCGATGCTGCCATCGTTCGAATAATCGAGGCCGTTAGCCCGGCTATTCACCTCGACGACCTTGGCTGCGGCGACAGCTTCGAGCATGGCGCCCTGAATTTGATGCCAATCGAACTCGAGGTCCGAATATTCTTCTGCCCATACCTGCCGAAGTGCAGAAATCTCGGGATCGCTCAACCCATCCGCACCACGAGCGCCGTTGACGCGAAGCGAGTCCAGCATCACGTCCAGACGCTCATGAATACGGTTGCGGATCTTTCCCTGCATATCGGTGAAGCGGCTGGCATTTACCAGCATCGAGCAATGTGAACGGGCTTGGCCACGCAAATTCCGTATCGTTCGTGCAATTAGGAATGTGCGCAGGGCCGTGAGAAGACTGTCAGGAAGCTCGTCGAAGCTCTGATCAATCTTGTGCTTGATCGGAAGGATGTCTTCATTGTCCGAAATGTAGCGCAGCCAGGTGGGTTCACCTTCCTCTGGCAGCCCATCCACGAATATCTTCTTCGGCCCAAAATAGTTGGTCGGCGCATCGAGGCCTACGATGAAATGCCTTGGGAAGAGGTCCTCTTTCTTTGCTTCATCATAAGAGTCCGGGTCCACGAAGATGTTTGCGAAGGGAGTGGCCGTGTATCCGACGTAGCAGCTGCGGTGGAACATCCCCAGCAGGTCGCGGATTTGTCCGTTAATCCTGGTGATCTCCTCCTTCGAATATTTGGTATTGATGGAGGCATTATCTGCCTCGTCATCGATCAGCAGCATCGGCTGGCTGATCATCTGGGCATCTCCTTTGGCGCTATTCTCACGCAGCCAGTCGAGCAGATTCTTGAGGGTCGAATGGTTCTTCTTGATGACTAGGACGACCGGAACCTTGTAGGAGTCGATCTCGCTTGTATTGCTGGTGGCGGTATTCTTTCGGAAATCGGTGAGCGTATTGGTCAGACTGACTGGTGTCCGCCGATCATCGAAAAGTCCAACGCCGATCGCCTTGTTGCCCACCTTCCGGCCTTTCATGGCGAGCCTGCCCGTATCTCGGCCGATGAAGCCCTCGTCAATCCGTTCCTGGGTCTGGTTGCGCAGGTTGTTGTGAATGCCCGCGATAACCACGATCAGACGGTATCCGGCATCCGCCGCCTTGCAGATGAGACCGGTGTAATTGCCGGTTTTTCCGCTTTGGACGTGCCCAACTACCATGCCCCGGCGATCCCATTCCTCTTGGAGGTTCGGGTTTCCCAATCGCCCGAGGATCTCGTCGGTGACGGTATCAGTAGCTGTAACGACGTCTTGGGGAAGGCCGTTCTTCAGCATGAGCTTCCGGTATCGCCCCCAATAGAACGGTTCGATCGATGCCTTGGCCTCCGGCAGCCAAGGTCGGAAGTCCTCATCATCAACCATCGCCCCGAGGCCCATGCTGATGCCGAACCTCTCCTCGATGTCGCGTGCAAGCTGCTCCTGATCGACCGAACCAACCCCGAGCTTGAGCGCCCCGTTCAACGTCGTGATGAGCATCCTCAGCTCATCTCCCGTCCTCCGCTCATTCGCGAGAGATTGCGACACGATACCGTCAAGGTGTTCGATTTGGGCGTTCAATTTTATTCCCCCTGTTCAATGGCTTCCGCCAATCTGCGCACCTCGTCCTTGTGGCTGCGCAGCGGCTCGTTCGTGCATAGGTTCGCAACAATGTCAGAAACTGCCATGCCCATCCCCCGAAGCGCCCGGATTGCGGTTTCCGCGCCCTCCGACAGCGAAACGAAATCCGCCTCTTCCGCAAATACATCCTCGGCCCCGCCCAGCATGTCGGCGTGCAACGACTCAATGGGAAGGCCGGAGCCAATCAGTTTCAGGCAGGTGCGAAACCCGTTCCGGAATTCCTCAGGAAGGCTCTCCTCGAATCCACTGATTGACGGGTGGTCAACATTTGGTCTGTAGATGATCTTCCCATCCTGCAGTACGCGATTCCAGAATGGCAGCTTCCTGTCGTCGACGAGCTTCTGTCCTCGCCGCTTGTAGGTGCGCTTGGAGGTCCCCTGAAGGCGTTCGACAATCTTCCGCAGCCGCTCCCGGACGATCGGTGGCATCTGCGCATTCGCCTTCCGGACGTCGATTTTCCAATCGGCGTCCATGGTATTTGGAATGTCCACTCGCACACGCGAGAGCTTGGTCAATTCAGTCTGGCGCGCCAAACCGAGCCAGCTTCCGGCAATGATCAGGCGCCTTTCGCGGTAGATGTAGAATCCCTGAGATCGAAGATGCCCTTCTGGCCCGCCGAGGTCGTCCCATGCGGAGCGCGACATCATCTTGTGGTGTGGAAGGGTGAAGCACTGGGTCTCCACGGTTCCCGTGGTTAATGGCAGGACCTCGACCGGATCCACCTGCGTAGCCTTGTGATCCTGCGCAAAGGGATCGACCGGCAACAATCTCCGGCCATTCAGGAAAAGTCGGACTTCGGGACGGGTGCCTTCCATGTATCGGTGGAAGCAGAGTCTGAGATGCCTTTCTGCTCCGGTAAGAGCCTTGTTGATCTCTGCAGCCCGCTTTGTAGCGTCGTGCCGGTAACCAGCAGAAAGCCGATCGAGCTTGCGCCACAGGACAATTGTACCGGTCTCCGGCAAGTGGTCCGCTGCAGGAATGCTCGACAGGTCATCTTCAAGCTCGACGGCCCAGACGTTCGTCTCTGCCACCCTGTCGAGATCCCACGTTGCCGCCGACGTCAGGCCGACCTTCCTGGAGATAACTGACAGCTGACGGCACTGTGAGAAACTGGCGCTCTTCAAGCCCAGACCAAATCGCCCAAGGTCGTGACCTTCGCGCTCTTCCAGCGGATTTCGGGACCCCGGGCGCATCGCCTCGATAAGTTCTGCCTCATCCATGCCGGAACCGTCATCCACCACGGCAATCCAAGGGGCGTCGCCTGTGGTCTCAGCCAGAATCTCCACCTTCGACGCACCTGCAGTGATAGAATTATCGATTATGTCGGCCATCGCTGTCTCCAGCGTATACCCGAAATCCCTCATACCTTCGATCAGCGACGCCGCATGAGGTGTCGCATCGGCCTGTCTTTTTCCGCGCATTTCTCCATTTCTATCGAATTTATCATCTTTCATTTTTCAGAACACATTTCAACTCTTCCGACAATCTTTCAATGGCCGTTGCCACCCTGTTCGAAACCGATGCAAGCACACAATGGCATCGATTTGAAGCATTTATCGAAGGGAATGATGTTTCAGTTCGCAAGCTACGGCAGCGTCGCGTCCCAGCGCTTCACTCTTGAAATTGGGGTAGGACTGACGAAGGAAAAGATCTGATCGTGGCCGACCTCTTCGCCGTGTTCCATATGGATGTTGCCGGAACCGCCTCAAATAAATTCCAGAACAGACGCGCGCTCCTATCGAAGATCAGATAGTGCAACGATCGCAATGAGAATTCGATTGAGAGGAAGCAGATGAATTTCAGTTGCGTGTTGAAGGGCGCCGGAGAGACTTGGCTCCCCGGCAACGCTACCAATCAAACCATCAGAAGTCTGGACCACGGCGTCGCGTGGTGGCTCGCTGCAAAATCGTGACATCTGGCACCTGTTCAGGATTTACAACAATGCGCGCGGCCCCCGAGCGTTCGAACTGCGCCCGCCGTTGAGTCAGCACGTTACACTTACTCCAACAAGTTTCGAGGCTCGCTTCGGATAGCTGCTAATCCCCCGGAAACAGCGCCGTGCTCAGGCGTCGGGCGGCGGCGTGCAGCAGGTCCTTGCGGGCGACCGCCTGGGGGATGGCGATGCGCTGGGTCGGGCCGTGGAAGGCCAGGGCGGCGACGAAGCGTCCCTGGGGATCGGTGACGGGGACGGCCAGGGCGACCATGCCGTCCAGGAACTCCTCGCGGTCGACGGCGTAGCGGTCGCGGGCGATCTGCTCCAGCTCGGCCAGCAGGGTATCGGGGGCGGTGTGGGTCGCGGCGGTGCGTGGGGACAGGTCCAGCGTGCCGACCAGCCGCCGCCGCGCCGCAGGGCCGAGGCTGGCCAGGAAACACTTGCCGCTGGCGGTGCAATGGAAGGGCACGCCGGTCCCGACGGGCAGCTGGATGCGGAAAGCCCAATCGGTCTCGACCCGGTCGAGATAGCTCATCCCCCGGTCGCCGGGCACGACGTAGTTCACCGTCTCTCCCAGTTCATCAGCCAACTCGCGCAGGATCTGGTGGCGCATGATGTGGTCGCGGGCGTTGTGCAGAAGCCCCGCCCCCATTTCGCGCAAACGACGGGCCACCTGGTAGCGTTTGCCGTCGCCCGCCCGGGAGAGGAACCCGTTCTCCTCCAGCGTGGCGCAAAGACGGTGGACAGTCTGCTTGGGCAGGCCGAGGGAGCGGTTGATCTCGGTCGCGGTCATGGCGCGGTCGCTGCGGCCCAGGACCTCGAGGATCAGGAGGGTGCGCAGGTTGGTGGGAATGCGGGTGTCGTCTGACATTCGGGGCCCCGGAAATTTCATGATCGCTTTTCCTGCGAATCACGGTAGCGTCCATTTCACGGCAAAACGATACCAAAAGTCCCATTTTTTGATATTTGAGGAAAGATGGAGTTCGATTACGTCATCGTAGGCGCGGGATCCGCGGGATGTGCCCTGGCCAACCGGCTGTCGGAGGATGGCCGCACCTCCGTTGCGTTGCTGGAAGCGGGGCCGCGCGACCTCAACCCGTGGATCCACGTGCCCGTGGGCTATTTCCGCACCATGGGCAGCCCCGGAACCGACTGGTGCTACCGGACCCAGCCCGATCCCGGCATCGCCGGACGCGCGATCCCCTGGCCCCGGGGACGGGTGCTGGGGGGATCAAGCTCGATCAACGGGCTGCTTTACGTGCGCGGCCAGCCCCAGGATTACGACGGCTGGGCGCAGGCGGGCTGCACTGGCTGGTCCTGGGCCGACGTGCTGCCGCTTTTCCGCCGCTCGGAAACCTGGGAGGGGGAGGACGACACGGGCCTGCGTGGCACCAATGGCCCCCTTTCGGTGCAGAACTCGCGCCTGCGCCGCGAAGTGGTGGACCGCTGGATCGAGGCGGCCGGAAACGCGGGCTATCGCCGCAACCCCGATTACAACGGCGCCGACCAGGAAGGCGTGGGGCTTTTCCAGTTGACCATGCGGGGCGGGCGGCGCTGCTCTTCTGCCGCGGCCTATCTGCGGCCGGCCCGCAACCGGAGCAACCTCACGGTGCTGACGGGGATCCAGACCGAGAGGGTGCTGATCGAGGACGGGCGTGCCGTCGGCGTGCGCTGCCGCCTCAAGGGGGCCGCGCGCGACATCCGCGCCCGGCGCGAGGTGGTGCTGAGCGCGGGTGCCATCGGCTCCCCGCAGATCCTGATGCTGTCGGGGATCGGCGACCCCTGCGAGCTTGGCCGGCATGGCATCGCGGTGCGCGCTGCCCTGAAAGGGGTGGGGCGGAACCTTCAGGATCATCTTCAGGCCCGGCCGGTCTTCCGTACCAGCCTGCCCACGATCAACATTGAGACCGACAACCTGTTCAAGCAGGCGATGATCGCCGTGCAATACCTGCTGACCGGGCGGGGGCCGATGACGATGGCGGCCAGCCTCGGCACCGGGTTTCTCAAGACTGCGCCCCATCTCGACACCCCCGACATACAGTTCCACATTCAGCCGTTCAGCGCCGACAGCCCCGCCGAGGGGCCGCACCCTTTCTCGGCCTTCACGGCCTCGGTCCTCCAGCTTCGTCCCGAAAGCGCGGGGCATCTTGCCCTGCGCTCGGCCCGGATCGAGGATCACCCCGAGATCCATCCCAACTACCTGGCGACCGAAACCGACCGGCGCACCCTTGTCGAAGGCATCCGCATCGCCCGCCGCATCGCCCGGACCGAGCCGCTGAAAGGCGTGGTGCTGGGCGAACATGCGCCGGGCGAGGATCTGCACGACGAGGATTATGACGGGCTGCTCGACTGGACCCGGCGCACGGCGGTGACGATCTACCATCCCACCGGCACCTGCCGGATGGGGGTCAATGACATGGCCGTGGTCGATCCGCGCCTGCGGGTCCGGGGGGTGGGCAACCTGCGCGTCGCCGATGCCTCGATCATGCCGCGCATCGTCAGCGGCAACACCAACGCCCCGGCCATCATGATCGGCGAGAAGGCCGCCGACCTGATCCGCGAGGATGCCGCCGCCCCCTGAACACCCCCTGCTCTGCTCGCCCCCAACGGAAGGATCGCCCGATGCCCCGCCAATATCTCAAGAAGGCCCCGCTCAGCGCCGCGTCGGACGCCTCGGAAACCCACGCGACGGTCAGGACCATCCTCGAGGAGATCGAGGCCGGGGGCGACGCCAAGGCGCTGGAATACGCCCGCCGCTTCGACCGCTACGAAGGCAGCGTCCTGATGTCCGAGCAGGAGATCGAGGCCGCCTGCGCCCAGGTCCCCGCGAAGCTTCGACGCGACATTGACCTAGCCCATGACAACGTGCGCCGCTTTGCCGAGTTGCAGAAATCCACCCTGACCGAGGCCGAGATCGAGCTTTCGCCCGGTTATGTCACCGGGCAGAAGGTGATCCCGGTCGCGACCGCCGGCTGCTACGTGCCGGGCGGGCGTTACAGCCACGTGGCCAGCGCCATCATGACCGTGACCACCGCCCGGGTGGCCGGGTGCAGCCATGTGACCGCCTGCTCGCCTCCCCGGCCCGGCCAGGGCATTGCCCCCGCCATCGTCTATGCCGCCCAGCTTTGCGGGGCCGATCGCATCCTGGCCATGGGCGGGGTGCAGGGGGTGGCGGCGATGACCTTCGGCCTCTTCGGCCTGCCGCCGGCCCACATACTGGCCGGCCCCGGCAACCAGTTCGTGGCCGAGGCCAAGCGGATCCTTTTCGGGCGGGTCGGGATCGACATGATCGCGGGACCCACGGACAGCCTGGTGCTGGCAGACACCGGCGCCGATGCCGAGGTAGTGGCCACCGACCTCGTCAGCCAGGCCGAGCATGGTTACAACTCCCCCGTCTGGCTTGTCACCGACGACCGCGCCCTGGCCGAACGGGTCATCGCCCGCGTTCCCGAACTGATCGAGGACCTGCCCCAGCCCAACCGCGACAACGCCGCCGCGGCCTGGCGCGACTATGCCGAGGTGGTGCTGTGCGACACCCGCGAGGAGATGGCCGCCTGTTCCGACGAATACGCGCCCGAGCACCTGACCGTGCAGGCCGCCGATCCCGACTGGTGGCTGGGGCGGCTGCGCTGCTACGGCTCCCTTTTCCTGGGCGAGGAGACGACCGTCACCTATGGCGACAAGGCCTCGGGGCCGAACCACGTGCTGCCGACCTCGGGGGCGGCGCGCTATACCGGCGGGCTTTCGGTGCACAAGTTCATGAAGGTCGTCACCTGGCAGCGCGCCAGCCGGGAGGCCTCTCGCGCCGTGGCGGAGGCGAGCGCCCGCATCTCACGGCTGGAAGGGATGGAAGGGCACGCCCGCGCCGCCGACATCCGTCTGGCCAAGTATTTCCCCGGCCGCAATTTCGACCTGTCCTGCGATGAATGATCCGCGCGAACTTTTCGACCTGACGGGGCGCGTGGCCTGCGTCACGGGCGCAAGCTCGGGGTTGGGGCGGCGCGCGGCGCTTTGCCTGGCCGCCGCCGGGGCACGGGTGGTGGCGGTCGCGCGGCGGCAGGCCCCCCTGGAGGCGCTGCGCGACGAGATCGGGGCGGGTGCGGCCTGCCTGCCGGTCGATTTGGCCGACGGGATCACGACCGGGCGCATGGCGACGCTGGCCGATGACATCGCGGCCCCCTTCGGGCCGCCCGGCATCGTGGTCCATGCGGCGGGCATCAACACCCGCCAGACCGCCGACGAAGTCACGCCGGACGCCTGGGACAGGACCCTTGCGCTCAATCTTTCGACGCCCTTCTTTCTCAGTCAGGCCCTGGTGCCGGCAATGCGGGCGCGCGGCTGGGGACGGATCGTCACCTTTGCCTCGCTTCAGACCACCCGGGCCTTTCCGGGCGGCATCGCCTATGGCGCCAGCAAGGGCGGGATCGGCCAGCTGACCCGCGCCATGGCCGAGGCATGGTCGCCCCACGGGATCACCGCCAACGCCCTCGGCCCCGGCTTTTTCCCGACCGAGCTGACCCGCGCGGTCTTCGATGCCCCCGACCGCGCCGCGCGCAATGCGGCGCAGACCTGCATCGGGCGCAACGGCCAACCCGAGGACATGGACGGGCCGCTTCTGTTTCTCTGTTCTCCGGCGTCGGATTACGTCACCGGTCAGGTCCTGATGGTGGACGGGGGGTTCTCGGCAAAATGAAAGCACTGGTCTACGAGGGCGAATGCAATCTTGCGCTGCGAGAGGTGCCCCGGCCCCTGCCCGGCGCGGGTGAGGTGCTGATCCGCGTGGGCGCGGTGGGCATCTGCGGCTCGGACATGCATGCCTATCTGGGCCACGACGCACGCCGGCCCGCGCCGCTGATCCTGGGGCACGAAGCCGCCGGCACCGTCGAGGCGGGGGCCGATGTCCCGGGCGCCCCGTCAGCGGGAACGGCGGTCACCATCAACCCGCTTGTCACCTGTGGGACCTGCCCGGCCTGCGTCGCGGGGCGGGAAAACATCTGCCCCGACCGGCAGATCATCTCGATGCCCCCGCGCGAAGGGGCCTTCGCGCAGTACCTCGCCATGCCCCCCGCCAACCTGGTGCCCGTGCCCGAGGGTATCCCCCTGGCACGCGCGGCCCTGGCCGAGCCGCTGGCTGTGGGCTGGCACGCGGCGCGGATCGGGCTGGCGGTCCTGTCCCCGCATGGCGATCCGGTGCCGGACCGCGCATTGGTCATCGGCGGCGGGGCGATCGGGCTGGCCTCGGCGCTGGCGCTGGCGGCGATGGGCCTGCGCGACATCACCATCCACGAACCCCATCCGGCACGGCGGCATTTCCTGGCCGATCGCTGCGCCCAGCGGGTCAGCGAGAGCCAGGTCGCGGCGCCCCTGGTGGTGGACGCGGTCGGTCTGGCCGCCACACGCGCCGCGGCCTCTGCCAGCGTGCTTCCGGGCGGGGTGATCGTGCACGTGGGCCTTGCCGAGGATCTGGGCGGGCTGGATGTCCGTCGCATGACCCTGCAGGAGGTCACCTTCATCGGCAGCTACACCTATACGGCCCAGGATTTCCGCGATACGGCCCAAGCGTTATTCGACGGCCGGCTGGGCCCGCTTGAGTGGTTCGAGACGCGCCCGCTGGAGAAGGGCGCCGAGGCCTTCGCGGATCTGCGGGCGGGCGCGGTGGCCGCCCCCAAGATCGTGCTGGATCCCTGGGCCTGACCCGCCACCCCTTTCAGAAACGATAAGGGCCGCCCAAAGGGGCGGCCCGCATGACCCCCCCGACGGGGGGGGGGGCGTGGCGATGTTCGCTCAGGCGCTCATGTCGAGGGCGCGGGGGCGGGCGGTCGATTGCTCGGACTGGCCCTGCCCGTAAAGCGTGGCAACACGGTCGCCGGCCGGCGACTGTGCCAGCGGGGTCAGCGCGCCGCTGCCGCCATCGGCGGCCTTGGAGATCTGGCTGAGCAGCATGCCGCGAACCGCGCTGTCGCGGGCTTCGATCGCGGCCTCTCGGGCAAATCGCGACTCGTCCTCTTCCGAGGCGACGAGCGCCCGGGCGTCGTCGGCGGAGGCGCTTGCCGTGGCCTTGCCGGCCTGGCTCGTGCTCGGTGCCTGCGCGGTGCTGGCGGACACGTTGGTGCCCGATCCGCTCGCGGAGGTTTCTTTGACGGGTGCGTCGGTAGCGGTCTGGCTTTCTGCCGGCGCGCTGTCCGAAGTGCTCGTCTGCTTTGCTGTCGGGTAGGACAGCAGCGGGTTACTTGTAATCGATACCATTATTCTTCCTCACTTAATGGGTGCTGAACATCTAGGCTTGCCAATCGGCGCGAAAGCGGAAGCCGAATGACGATTTCGGGGCATTTTCGGGGCCTGCCCACGCATGACGTGTGGTTATTTCCGCCTCTGCGGCGTCCCCGCGTCCCCGTTCCATGCCGTCGCACCCTGTGGATCCCGGGCGACAGACCGCCTGCGAGAGGGGTGCGCGACACCCGGCGGATTTGACACCCGGTCCCCTTTTCCTAGATAATGAGGGCAGTTGAGCTACCCGAAATTACATAACAAGAAACAAAAAAGAGCAGCGGACCAGTCGTCCGCCAGGACCCGATGAGCCTTCTCAAGACGACGCAGGCCCCCCTTTCGATCGGAAAGGCCAGCAAGCGCGATGTGCGCACGCAATTCGCGGCGCTCTGCTATCGCAAGCGCAAGGACGAGACCCAGATCCTTCTGGTCACCAGCCGGGGCACCGGTCGATGGATCTTGCCCAAGGGCTGGCCGATGGACGGAATGACCCCCGCCGGCGCCGCCGAGCAGGAAGCCTGGGAAGAGGCCGGCGTGAGCGGCAAGCTCAAGAACATCTGCGTCGGGCTCTATTCCAGCGTCAAGTTGCTGGACGACGGGCTGGAAGCGCCCTGCGTCGTGGCCGTCTTCCCGCTGAAGGTCACGTCGCTTGCCGACGATTTCCCCGAGGCCGGTGAACGGCGGCGCAAGTGGTTCAGCCCCAAGAAGGCCGCCTCGCTGGTGCTGGAGCCCGAGTTGCAGCACCTCCTGCGCAGTTTCGATCCGCGCCTGCTGAGCTGACCGACCCGTTTGCCGGCGCCTTGGCCCCGGCCCGGGTCACGCCCGCTGCCAATCGCGTCAAAATGCGCCGCGCGCTCTTTGCAACCCTGCGCCCCGGCCTTAAATCATAAGCATGCCAGCCCGATGGCGCGCCCCTTCCGAAGCGCCTGTCGGTCGTGGCGCCGACGATCCCACTGCGTCCCCGTCCGGGGGCGCCCCCCTGCCCGTCGCGATCCGATCGCGCAAGAACCGGGCCTGATGACGATGATCCGATACGCACTCAAATGCGGCAACACCCATGATTTCGACAGCTGGTTCGCCTCTGCCGAAGGGTTCGACATGCAGCAGGCCGCGGGGCTTGTCGCCTGCCCGGTCTGCAATTCGACCGACGTGGAGAAAAGCGTGATGGCGCCCAACGTGGCGCCGGGGCTGGCCTCGCGCACGGGGGCCGAGCGCACAGCGGCCGCGCCCGAAGCATCGTCACCGCCCGACCGGCCCGAGCCTGCCCGCAAGGGCGGCAGCGCGGGCCCGCTTTCGGAACCCGCCTCGGGGGCCGAGCGTGCGATGGCCGAGCTGCGCCGCAAGATCGAAGCCACGACCGAAGACGTGGGCGACAGCTTTGCCCGCGTGGCCCGCCAGATGCACGAGGGGGAGGTCGACCCCCGCGCCATACGTGGCCGCACCAGCTTCGAGGAGGCCCGCAAGCTGCATGAGGATGGCGTGCCCGTCCTGCCCCTTCCCTTCGGAACGCGCCGCCGCTCCAACTGACGCGACTGCGCCCGTTGCGACCGGGCGGCGCCCCGGCTGCCACGCGGCCCTTGCCCTTGCCCCCGCCGCGCCCTAAGAAGCCCCGGGTTCAGGAAGAAGGGCGCCATGCCACGTCTGGTAATGAAATTCGGCGGCACGTCCGTCGGGACGCTTGACCGCATTCGCCGCGCGGCGAAGCGTGTCGGGGTCGAGGTGGCCAAGGGCTACGAGGTGATCGTGATCGTGTCGGCCATGTCCGGCAAGACCAACGAGCTTGTCGGCTGGGTCGAAGAGACCGCCCCCCTGTTCGACGCGCGCGAATACGACGCCGTCGTCAGCTCGGGCGAGAACGTGACCGCGGGGCTCATGGCCCTGACCTTGCAGGAAATGGACGTCCCCGCCCGAAGCTGGCAGGGCTGGCAGGTGCCGCTGCGCACCACCTCTGCCCATTCCTCGGCGCGGATCGTCGATATCCCGACCGACAACCTTGATGCCAAGTTCGCCGAGGGCATGAAGGTCGCCGTCGTCGCCGGTTTCCAGGGCATCAGCGACGAGGGTCGGATCACCACGCTGGGACGTGGCGGATCGGATACCACCGCGGTTGCCTTCGCCGCCGCCTTCAATGCCGAGCGTTGCGACATCTACACCGATGTCGACGGGGTCTATACCACCGACCCGCGCATCAGTTCGAAGGCGCGCAAGCTTGACCGCATCGCCTTCGAGGAGATGCTGGAACTGGCCTCGCTGGGCGCCAAGGTGCTTCAGACCCGTTCCGTCGAGCTTGCGATGCGCTACAATGTGAAGCTGCGGGTTCTGTCCAGCTTCGGTGAACAGTCCGACGATGCCGGAACGCTCGTCTGTGATGAGGAGGATATCGTGGAATCCAACGTAGTATCTGGCGTCGCCTATTCGCGCGACGAAGCCAAGATGACCCTGATCTCGGTCGCCGACCAGCCGGGCATCGCCGCCGCCATCTTCGGCCCGCTCTCCGAAGCCGGGGTCAACGTGGACATGATCGTCCAGAACATCTCGGAAGAGGGTCGCACCGACATGACCTTCTCCTGCCCCGTCTCCGAGGTGAAGCGCGCAGAGAAGGCGATGATGGAGGCCAAGGAGGCCGGCGCCATCGACTTCCAGGAGCTGGTTGCCGACACGGATGTCTGCAAGATCTCGGTCGTGGGCATCGGCATGCGCAGCCACGCGGGCGTCGCCAGCAAGATGTTCAAGGCCCTCTCTTCCGAGGGGATCAACATCAAGGTCATCACCACTTCGGAAATCAAGATTTCTGTGCTTATCGACCGGAAATACATGGAACTTGCGGTTCAGGCGCTGCATGATGCTTTCGAATTGGAGAAAGCGGCTTAAGGGTTCATGACCCAGCAAACTGAATCGGAATCGCGCAAGCTTCTCGGGCGCCTGCGCGAAGCGCTGGCCGAACAGAGCGATGGGCAGGAACGTCTGGACCGGATTACCCGGCTGATCGCGACCTCGATGGGGGCGCAGGTCTGCTCGATCTATCTTTTCCGCGATGCCGACACGCTGGAACTTTGCGCGACCGAGGGTCTGAACGCCGCCGCCGTCCACAAGACGCGGATGCGTCTGGGTGAGGGTCTGGTCGGCCGTGTCGCCAAGACCGGCCGCGCCATCAACAGCGCCAACGCCCCCCAGGAACGCGCCTTCCGCTACATGCCCGAGACCGGCGAGGAGATCTATTCCTCGTTCCTGGGCGTGCCGATCCAGCGGCTGGGCGAGAACCTGGGCGTGCTGGTTGTCCAGTCCAAGGAGGCGCGGCAATTCTCGGATGACGAGGTCTACGCGCTGGACGTGGTGGCCATGGTCCTGGCCGAGATGGCCGAGCTGGGCGCCTTCATCGGCGAGGGGGCGGCGCTGTCGGCCCGCCACCAGCAACAGGTCCTGTTCCGCGGTGTCTCGGGGCAGGAAGGGGCCGCCGTCGGCCGGGTGCTGCTGCACGAGCCGCGCGTCGTCGTCACCAATCCCATCGCCGACGATCCCCACGAGGAATCCCGCCGCCTGCATGCCGCCGTCGATACCCTGCGCCTGTCGGTCGACGACATGGTCAGCTTTGCCGGCAATGGCGACCAGGAACAGCGCGAGGTCCTCGAGGCCTATCGCATGTTCGCCAATTCCAAGGGCTGGCTGCGCAAGATGGAAGAGAACATCGCCCGGGGCCTGTCGGCCGAGGCGGCGGTGGAAAAGGAACAATCGGCCACCCGCGCCCGGCTGAGCCAGGTGCCCGACGCCTACCTGCGCGACCGGCTGCACGATCTGGATGACCTGTCCAACCGGCTGCTGCGCATCCTGACGGGTCAGGGCCGCGACGGCTCGGACCCGATGCCGGACGATCCGATCCTCGTGGCCCGCCACATCGGCCCCGGCGATCTTCTGGAATACGGCCGCCAGCTGCGCGGCGTGGTGCTGGAAGAGGGATCCGTCGGCTCGCACGCGGCGATCGTGGCGCGGGCACTGGCGATCCCGCTGGTCATCAACGCGGCCAACATCACCACCGAGGCGCTGAACGGCGACCCCATACTCGTCGATGGCGACCAGGGCATCGTGCACCTGCGCCCCGAGGAAACCGTCGCCGCCGCCTTCCGCGACAAGATGGCGATGCAGGCCGAGGCGCTGCAACGCTATGCCTCGATCCGCGACCGGCCGGCGGTAACGCTGGACGGGCACCGGGTCGTGCTGCGGATGAACGCGGGGCTTATGGCGGACCTGCCGTCGCTGGAAAGCTCGGGCGCCGAGGGGGTCGGGCTGTTCCGCACCGAGCTGCAATTCCTGGTTCGCAACAAGATGCCGAAGCGGGCGGAGCTCGCGTCGATCTATGCCCGCGTGCTGGACGCGGCCAAGGGCCGGCCCGTCACCTTCCGCACCCTCGACATCGGGTCGGACAAGGTGCTGCCCTACATGAAGCGCACCGAAGAGCCGAACCCCGCCCTTGGCTGGCGCGCGATCCGCGTCGCCCTGGACAAGCCCGGCATCATGCGGATGCAGCTTCAGGCCCTGATCCGGGCCGCCAACGGGCGCGCCCTGACGGTGATGTTCCCCTTCATCGCCCAGCTCGAGGAGTTCGAGGAAGGGCGCGACATCCTGATGCGCGAGCTGGAGCGCGAGGAGCGACTGGGCCATCCGCTGCCCGAGACGGTGCGCGTCGGCGCCATGCTGGAAACCCCCTCCATGGCCTTCGCACCCAACCGCTTTTACGAGCGGGCCGATTTCATCTCGATCGGGGGCAACGACCTCAAGCAGTTCTTCTTCGCCGCAGACCGCGAGAACGAGCGGGTGCGCCGCCGCTACGATTCACTCAACGTCAGCTTTTTGGGGCTGATCGAGCATATCGTCGCCCGCTGCAACGAGACCGGCACCGAGCTGAGCTTCTGCGGCGAGGATGCGGGCCGCCCCGCCGAGGCCCTGTGCCTTGCCGCCAGCGGCCTCAGGATGCTGTCCATGCGCCCGGCCTCCATCGGGCCGATCAAGCATTTCCTGCTGCGCTCTCGCCTGGACGAGATCAAGGACGTGATCGACACCGCCCGCGCCGAGGGCGCCCAGTCTGTGCGCCCGGCGGTAATGGCCTACCTGGCCGAACGCGCGGGTCGCTAGACCGTCCTTCCCCAACGAACGAACATTCCTGACGGCGGCTTTCAGCCGCGACCGGCCGGGGCCTGCTGCCCCTCGGTTGCCATCTCGGCAAAGCTGGTGACGGGGCCTGCAACCCCCTCCCACGCGCCGGGATGCAGGGCCTGACCCAGCACCCGGTCGGGGTTGGTGGGCGGCGGAAACTCCACCCCCTCCATGCGGGCAAACCCGAAGCGCCGATAATAGGGAAGGTCCCCGATCAGCAGCACCCGCTCCCAGCCCTCGGCCTCGGCGCGGGCCAGGCTGTCGCGGATCAGCAACCCGCCCAGCCCTTCGCCCTGGTGGGTCGGATGGACGGCGACGGGCCCCAGCAGAAGGGTCGGCGCGCCTCCCACCCGGACGGGCCAGAAGCGGATCGCGCCGGCCACGCCCCCGTCGCGGTCGCGGGCAACGGCGCTCAGCGCGCGCAGCGGCGCCACACCCTCGCGCAGGCGGTAGGAGGACAGCGCCTCGCGCCCCGGAGCGAAGCACAGATCGAAGAGCGCCTCGACCTCCCACCAATCATTGTCCGTTTCCGGGCCGAGTTGAAACACGCCGTCATTTCCTGATCTGGGCCCGATTTGGGCTGGAATCGCTGCTATCACGGCGTTACCCCTTGGGCAAACAAGGAGTCCGCCGCGTGTTCTACCGCCCCGAAGACGGTCACGGCTTGCCGCACAACCCGTTCAACGCCCTCGTCACGCCCCGTCCCATCGGCTGGATCTCCAGCCGTTCGGCCGACGGGCGGGACAACCTGGCGCCCTATTCCTTCTTCAACGCCGTGGCCTACGTGCCGCCGCAGGTCATGTTCTCCTCGACCGGGTCCAAGCCTGACCGGCAGCACGGCAAGGACAGCCTGTCCAATATCGAGGCGACCGGATCCTTCTGCGTCAACATCGTGTCCTACGCCCTCCGGGATGCCATGAACGCGACCTCGGGCCCCTACGCCGCCGGCGTCGACGAGTTCGAGTTGGCGGGCCTGGAAAAGGCCCCGTGCGAGACGATCCCCTGCCACCGGGTGGCGGCGGCGCCGGCCGCGCTGGAATGCCGGCTGACCCAGATCGTCCGGCTGGAGGGGGCCGCCAACTACCTTGTGCTGGGTGAGGTCACGGGCGTGCATATCGACGACGCGGTCCTGCGCGACGGGATGGTCGACGTGCTGCGCTTCAACCCGCTGACCCGGCTGGGCTACCAGGATTATTCGCACATCAGCGAGGTGTTCAGCATGGTTCGTCCCAATGGGTGAGGCAAAGACCGTGATCGGCGTCATCGGCGGATCCGGCGTCTACGAGATCGACGGGCTGGAAGACGCCCGCTGGCAGGACGTGCAGACGCCCTGGGGCGCCCCCTCGGACCAGATCCTGACCGGGCGCATTGGCGAGGTGGCGATGGCCTTCTTGCCGCGCCACGGGCGCGGGCATGTCCACAGCCCCAGCTCGGTCCCCTACCGCGCCAACATCGACGCGCTGAAGCGGCTGGGCGTGACGGACGTGATCTCGGTCTCGGCCTGCGGCTCGTTCCAGGAGGCGATGGCACCGGGCGATTTCGTCATCGTGGACCAATTCGTCGACCGCACCTTCGCGCGTGAGAAAAGCTTCTTCGGCCCCGGCTGCGTGGCCCATGTCTCGGTCGCGCACCCCACTTGCGCGCGCCTTGGCGACGCCTGCGAGGCCGCCGCCGCCGCAACCGGCGTGCGCACCCATCGCGGCGGCACCTATCTGGCGATGGAAGGACCACAGTTCTCGACCCTTGCCGAGTCCCGGCTCTACCGCGAGGTCTGGGGCTGCGATGTGGTCGGCATGACCAACATGCCCGAGGCCAAGCTCGCCCGCGAGGCCGAGCTTTGCTATGCCTCGCTGGCCATGATCACCGATTACGACAGCTGGCATCCCGACCACGGAGAGGTCGACGTGACCGAGATCATCGCGACGCTGACCGGCAACGCCAGCAATGCCCGCGATCTGGTCGCCCGACTGCCCGCCGGTCTGGGCCCGGACCGCGCCCCCTGCCCCTGTGGCTGTGACCGGGCGCTGGAATTTGCCCTGATGACCGCCCCCGACAAACGCGACCCCGAGGTCCTGGCACGGCTGGATGCCGTCGCCGGACGGGTTCTGGGTGCCCCCGACAAAGGATGACGACAATGGCTGCCGCCAAGCGCAAGACTGTGCGGGACTATATCCGCACGATCCCCGATTTCCCCCACAAGGGGATCATGTTCCGTGACGTGACCACCCTTTTCGCCGACGCGCGCGGATTCCGCATCGCCATCGATCAGCTGCTGGATCCCTATGCCGGCACCCGCATCGACAAGGTCGTGGGCCTCGAGGCGCGCGGCTTCATCCTGGGCGGCGCGATCGCGCATCAGCTGGGCGTGGGCTTCGTGCCGATCCGCAAGAAGGGCAAGCTGCCCGGCGCAGTTCATTCGCAGGACTACAAGCTGGAGTACGGCGAGGCCACGGTCGAGATCCACACCGACGCCCTGCAACCCGGTGAGCGGGTGCTGGTGGTCGATGACCTGCTGGCCACCGGCGGCACCGCTGAGGCCGGGATCCGCCTGCTTGAAAAGCTGGGCGCCGAGATCGCGGGCTGTGCCTTCATCATCGACCTGCCCGATCTGGGCGGTCGCGCCCGGCTTGAGGCGATGGGCATCGAACTGCACGCGCTTTGCGATTTTCCGGGCGCGTAAATTATTTGGTAAGACCGCGTCTCTAGATCGGGAAGTGCCTGCATTTACGGGCATAACTGCTTGCAAACGCGCCCCGCCACTTACGGCGGGGCGTAAACGCGGCAAGGCTGCGGGCGCGTCCCTTAACCGCGATTTTCGGTCGGCACCACAGCCCCGGGGTTCATGATCCCCGTCGGGTCCAGAGCATTCTTGATCGCCCGCATCGCCGCCAGTTTCACCGGATCGCCATAGCGTTGTAGGTCCGACAGTTTCAGCCGCCCCACCCCGTGCTCGGCACTGATTGATCCGCCCAGCTCATGGGTCAGGTCATGCACCAGCCTGTTGAGGCGGGGGCGGTCGGTCTCGAACTCCTGCCGGGATTTTCCGGCCGGCGGGAAGATGTTGTAATGCAGATTGCCGTCGCCCATGTGGCCAAAGCAATTGACGCGCAGCGGCCCCACCCCGGCGACCGCACGTCCGGCGCGATGAATGAACTCGGGGATTGCGCCGAGCGGCACCGAGATGTCGTGGGACGAGATCGAGCCGATGCGCCGGTTGGCCTCGGGCAGCATCTCGCGCAGATCCCAGAATTCGTTCCGCTGGGCCTCGGACCGGGCGATCAGGCCATCTTCGACCAGCCCCCGCTCCATCGCCGCAACGAAAAGCTTCTCCAGCGGGGCCGAGGGGTCGTCGGATTCGGTCAGGTCCAGCTCGATCAGGACGCACCAGGGCGTCGGCGCGTCGAAAAGCGGACGCTCGCGCAGCCCGGTTTCGGCCAGGAAGGCCAGGCCCTGCCCGCCGATCAACTCGAAGGCCGAGACGCTGGGCCCCAGTAGGTCGCCCGCCAGCGCCAGCAGCGACAGCGCCGCCTGGGGGTCGGGCACCGCCAGCAGCGCGGTGGCCCGAGCCGCCGGCAGCGGAAAGAGCTTGAGCGCGGCCGCCGTAATGACCCCCAGCGCCCCCTCCGACCCGATCAACAGGTTGCGCAGGTCAAAGCCGGTGTTGTCCTTGCGCAGGCGGCTCAGGCCGCGCCAGATCGTGCCATCGGGCATCACAGCCTCAAGCCCAAGACACAGGTCTCTTGCGTTGCCATAGCGCAGGACATTCACACCGCCCGCGTTGGTGGCCAGGTTGCCCCCGATCCGGGCCGACCCCTTTGAGGCCAGCGTCAGCGGGAAAAGCCTGCCTGCCGCCTCGGCGGCTGTATGGATGTTTTCGAGGATGGCGCCCGCCTCGGCGATCAGCACGTTTTCCTCGGGCAGCACCTCGCGGATGGCGTTCATTCGCTCCAGCGACAGGATGACGGGCGCGGGCCCCTCGGGCATGACCTGGCCCGCGACAAGACCTGTTCCGCCGCCATAGGGCACGACCCCGACCGATGCATCGCGGCAGACCCGCACCACCAGCGCCACCTCGGCAGTATTGGCAGGGGCGACCAGCAGCCCGCCCTGGCCCTGGAACCGACCGCGCGGCTCTTCCAGGTAACGCGGCTCCAGCGGGCGGAAGGCGCCCTCGGGCAGCCGGTTGCGCAGGATCTCGGCAAAGCTGTCATCGGCGGGCTTGAGCATGGATCTTCCTTTCGCTGCCAATGTTTAATCAGCGTGGCGCGAAAGGGGCAAGCACCTGCCTCCGCGAAGGAATGTCGCTGGCCTCAAAAGGGCCGGATCAATCGGGCTGGGGGGCGCGCAAGTAGTTGGGGCGCAGCACGATCACCGTGGGGCGCCTCGGCAGGCTGCGCAGGGACAGGGTGACCGAGTTCTCGCCCTCCTGACGGATGTCGAATTCGGCCGAGGCGGCGGCGACGAACCGCTCCAACGAGCCGCCCCGGAACCAGTGCATCGGCAGCACCACCGAGGAGCGCAGCCGCCGCAGCACCCGCATCATGCGCGGCAGATCAAGGGTGGTGCCCCCGTCGACGGCAGCCATGACCACGTCGAGCCGCCCCAGGGCCGCGTATTGGGCCGCGTCAGGTTCGTGGTGCAGGTGCCCCAGGTGGCCGATGCACAGGCCCGCGACCTCGAAGACGAAGATCGAATTGCCGTTGCGATCCACCGTCTCGTCAAAGGCCGAGCGGATGTCGGTGTTGACGTTGCGCACCAGCATCTCGCCCAGGTCCAGCCGATGCTCCACCCCCTCGGCGGTGGGGCCCCACCCCTTCAGGACATGGGGGATGCGCGGATCCGGCATGGCGGTCCAATGGGTCTCGTGGGCGCGGTTCATGGTGGCCACGTCGGGAAAGAAGTCGGTGGCGCCGATGAAGCCCGTGTAATCGGTCACCGCGCTGAGCCCGCCGGGCGTCTCGATCAGGAAGGAGGCATGCGCCAGGTAGCTCAGCCGCACCATCTCCTCGGGCAGGGGATCGCGGGCGCGGGCGCGGCGGCTGGCCGTCCGGGGCCCCGCGCCTGCCGGCAGGGCGGCAAAGCGCGCGCCGGGGATATCGCCGGCCAGCGCGATGCAGTGGCTGGGCACGCGGGGCGTGCGGGCATTCCCCTCGGGCGCAGCACCCTGCCCCGTGGCCTGGGCGTGCAGGGTGGCGGGCGGCGTCGCCAAGGCAAAGCCCGCGGCCAGAAGCAGGACCCGGCCGGCCCGCACTGTTGGGAAATAGATCCGCATGGGATCAAGGATAGCCCATCGGGCGATTCTCTCACAGGGCGACGGTCAGGGGCCCGCCCGGGCGCCCTGTCCCCTACTCCAGCCCCACGACGGTCTTGCCGCGCCGGTCGGTCCGCAGGCAGGCGTAAAGCACGTGGTTGCGCCAGCGCCCGTTGATCTGAAGATAGCTCTGCGCCACGCCTTCGTATTTGAAGCCCGAGCGTTCCAGCACCCCGCGAGAGGCCACGTTCTCGGGCAGGCAGGCGGCCTCCAGCCGGCTGACCTCGAGGTTGGTGAAGGCGTAATGCACCACCGCCTCGATCGCCTCGCGCATCAGACCTTGGCGGTGGTGCCTCTCGCCGATCCAATATCCCAGCGTGCCCGCCTGCGCCGGCCCCCGGCGGATGTTGTCGAGGGTCAGCGCGCCGTAGAAGGTCTCGTCCCGGCCGATCAGAAACAGCGGCATGGCGCTGCCGTCCAGCGCCGCGCGATGGGCCCAGTGGACCCGGTGCACGAAGGCCTTGCGCGACAGGTGGTCGGTCGACCAGGCGGGCTCCCACGGCTGGAGGAACGAGGCGCTTTCGCGCCGCAGGTTGGCCCAGGCCGCGAAATCCCCGTGCTGGGGCAAGCGCAGGATCATGCGCTCGGTCTCGATCCGCAGCTTGGAACGGCGCCTCAGCATCAGGCGGCCAGCCTCTCCCGCAAGCCTGCAAGCGTGGGCGCGCGCGCCACGTCTGCCGGCCCGTAAAGGGCAAGCGCCGCCTCGCCCTTGCCGGCCATGGCCGCGCCGAATTCCTTGACGTCGCCGGTGGTGACGGAATCGATCCGCGCCACGATCTCCGACAACTCGGGCACCCGGCCCCAGACCGCAACCATGCGCGCCATGCGCTCGGCCCGGTTCGAGGGGCTTTCCAGCCCCATCACCATCCCGGCCTTCATCTGGGCCCGGGCGCGGGCCACCTCGGCGGGGGTCATGTCGCTGGCGGCGCGGCGCATCTCGTCGATGGTCAGGTCGGCCAGCTCGCCGATCTGCTCGCCGCTGGTGCCAGCATAGATGGTCATCAGCCCCGTCTCGGCATAGCTGCCGGCCTGGGCGAAGATGGTGTAGCACAGGCCACGCTTCTCGCGGATCTCCTGGAACAGGCGCGAGGACATGCCGCCCCCCAGCGCCGTGGCGTAGATCTGGGCGGTGTAGACATCGGGGTCCCGGTAGCCGGGCGATTGCAGGGCCAGGGCGAAATGGACCTGCTCCAGCTCCTTGATCTCGCGCCGCTCGCCGCCCCGGAAGGCGGCCATGTCGGGCTCCAGCACGGGGCGGGCGGGCATGTCGCCGAAATATTTCTCGGCCGCGCGCACCAGCGAGTCGTGATCGACCGCGCCGGCGGCCGACAGGATCATCTGGCCGGGGTTGTAATGCTCCCCCACGAAGCTTGCCAGATCCGCCCGCGAGAAGGCCGAGACACGCTCGGCCGGGCCCAGGATCGTCCGCCCCAGGGCCTGGCCGGGATATGCGGCCTCCTGCAGCCAGTCGAAGATTACGTCGTCGGGCGTGTCCAGCGCCTGGCCGATCTCCTGCAGGATCACCCCACGCTCGACCTCGATCTCGGCGGGGTCGAAAAGCGGGTTGCGCAGGATGTCGGCGATCACGTCCAGCGCCACCGGCACATCGGCCTTCAGCACACGGGCGTAATAGGCCGTCACCTCCCGCGAGGTATAGGCATTGAGGTAGCCGCCCACGTCCTCGATCTCCTCGGCGATGCGCAGCGCGCTGCGCCGGGCGGTGCCTTTGAAGGCCATATGCTCCAGGAAGTGGGCAATACCGTTCTGCTCGGGCCGCTCGTTGCGCCCGCCCGCCGTCACCCAGACCCCGATCGAGGCCGAGCCCAGCCCGGGCATGGCCTCGGTCACGATGCGGAACCCGTTGGGCAGGGTGTGAAGTTCGACTGTCACGCGCGGATATTCCCCCGGATATGGGCCTTGATGGCCTCCAGATCATTGGCAAGTCGCGTCACCCTTTCGGGGCGCTCGAAGATATCGGCCATGCGCGGCGGCAGGGCCGGTCGCTGCCCGGTCGCCTGTTCCACGGCATCGGGGAACTTGGCGGGGTGTGCGGTTGCCAATGTAATCATCGGAACGCCATCCGCCAGATGCTCCTCGCCGACTTTGACGCCGACGGCGCTGTGGGGGCACAAAAGCTCGGTCGCGGTCTCGAGGGTGCGGGCGATGCTGGCCAGCGTCTCCTCCTCCGAGGCCCGCCCCGAGGCAAAGACCTCCTGCAGACGCGACAGCGCGCCCTGGCTCAAATCGAACCCGCCCTCGTCGCGCAGCTCGTCCATCAGCCGGGCCACGGCGGCGCCGTCCCGGTCGTAGACGTCAAACAGCACCCGCTCGAAGTTCGAGCTGACCTGAATGTCCATCGACGGGCTGATGGTGGGGCTGACGCCGGTCTTGCGATGGCTGCCGTCCTGCAGGGTGCGGTGGATGATGTCGTTCTGATTGGTCGCCGCGACCAGCCGCTCGATCGGCAGGCCCATGGCGCGGGCGACGTAGCCGGCGAAGATGTCGCCGAAATTGCCGGTGGGGACGGTGAAGCTGACGGGCCGGTGGGGCGCGCCCAGGCTGGTCGCCGCCGAGAAGTAATAGACCACCTGCGCCAGCACCCGGCCCCAGTTGATCGAGTTGACCCCCGCCAGCGAGACCGCATCGCGGAAGTCCATGTCGTTGAACATGGCCTTCACCGCCGACTGGCAATCGTCGAAATCCCCGTCCACCGCGATGGCGTGGACATTGTCCTCGGTCGGGGTGGTCATCTGGCGCCGTTGCACCTCCGAGACCCGGCCATGGGGATAAAGGATGAAGACATCGACATTGCCCAGGCCCCGGAAGGCCTCGATCGCGGCCGAGCCGGTGTCGCCGCTGGTGGCGCCGACGATGGTCACCCGGCGGCCGTTGCGGTCCAGCAGCGTCTGGAATAGCTGCCCGATCAGCTGCATGGCGAAATCCTTGAACGCCAGGGTCGGCCCGTGGAACAGCTCAAGCAGGAAGTGATCGGGGCCCAGCTGCACCAGCGGCGCCCGCGCCGCGTGGCCGAAGGGCGCGTAGGCCCGCGCGATGATGCCGCGGAAGGTCTCGTCGTCCAGCGCGTCGCCAAGGAAGGGGCGCATCACGCGAAACGCCACCTCCTCATAGGAAAGCCCCGCCAGCGCCGCGATCTCGTCCGGCGACATGCGCGGGATCTCGGCCGGCACGTAAAGCCCGCCGTCGCGCGCAAGCCCGGTCAGCACGGCCTCCTCGAAATCAAGTTCGGGTGCGGTTCCGCGGGTGGAGATATAGCGCATGTCGGTCCTGCCTTGGGTCGGTCACCGCCTGATACGCCACAGAAGCAGCCCTGTCATCCCCAGCCAGATCGCCGCCAGCGAAAACCACGTCAGCGCGTATTGCAGGTGATCATTGGGGATGCCGGTCGAGCTGATCGGCTGGACCAGCACCTGGGGCGCCTTCTCGTCGCTTGTCCGCTCGACGATGAACAGCGGATCGGTGTCGAGGGCGGCGGCCATCTTGTCCACGTCGCGCGCGAACCAGATGTTGCGGCCCAGGTCGGCCTCGGGGGTGAAGCCGTCGGTCTCCCGCGGCCAGTCGAGATTGCCGGTGATCGTGGCCTCCACCGGCGGACGTGCCGCGTCCTTGTCCTCCTCGCGCACGAAGCCCCGGTCCAGCAGAACCCGGCGCCCGCCGGTCTCGAAGGCCGCCACAACCCGGTAGCCCGCGCCCTGCCCCTTGACCGAGCTCAGAACATGCAGCTCCTCGTCGGTGATCCGCCCCGTCGCCGTCACCGGCAGGTAGCGGTCGCGCTCTGGATCTGCCGCGCTTGGCAGGGCGACCGGCGCGCCGTGGATGCGGGCCTCGATCTCGGCGATCCAGCCCTGCTTCCACTCAAGCCGGTCCAGCTGCCACAGGCCCAGCCACACCAGAACGGCCGCGCCGCCAAGGCCGAAGGCCAGGGGAAGAAGGGTGCGTCGGAACAAGGGGTATTCCTTCCTGTCGGAAATGCGAAAGGGCGACCCGCCGCCGCCCTTTCATTGTCGTTCAAATATCCCCGCCGGAGGCGTCCCCGGCCGGGGATCCGCGGGCGTCAGCCGCCCCAGATGTAGACCGCGGCGAAGAGGAACAGCCACACCACGTCCACGAAGTGCCAGTACCAGGCCGCCGCCTCGAAGCCGATGTGCTTCTCGGGGGTGAAATGGCCGCGGTAGACGCGCAGCAGGCAGATGAACAGGAAGATCGTCCCGATGATCACATGCGCGCCGTGGAAACCCGTCGCCATGAAGAAGTTGGCGCCGTAGATGTTGCCGGCAAAGCCGAACGAGGCGTGCATGTATTCATAGGCCTGGAAGACCGTAAACACGAGGCCCAGCACGATGGCGATGATCAGGCCCATCTTCAGGTCGCGACGGTTGTTGTCGTGAACCAGCGCGTGGTGCGCCCAGGTCGCCGCCGCGCCCGAGCACAGCAGGATCAGCGTGTTGATCAGCGGCAGGTGCCAGGGATCGAAGGTCTCGATCGAGGGGGGCGGCCACTGGCCTTCCGAGAAGGTCGCCATCGGATACATCGCGTGCTTGAAGAAGCTCCAGAACCAGGCCGCGAAGAACATGACTTCCGACATGATGAAGAAGATGAAGCCATAGCGAAGGCCGATCCGCACCACGGGGGTGTGGTCGCCGACCATGCTTTCCTCGACGACGTCCGACCACCACGAGAACATGGTGTAGAGGACGCCGGCCAGGCCGATAAAGAACAGCCAGGGCCCGTTGTCATGCATCCAGAGGACAGCCCCGAACAGCATGGCAAAGCCGCTGACAGCGCCGATGAAGGGCCAGACGCTGGGATTTAGAATGTGGTAGTCGTGGTTTTTTACGTGGGCCATTTGATCCCTCGATACAGGCTCTTGTTGGTCGGTTCTTGCGGGCGAAGAGCAAGGCTGGCCTGCTCTTCGGGGAGTTCGGTCTCATAGAAGGTGTAGCTGAGCGTGATCACCTTCACAAACTTGGCGTCGGCATCCTCGACGATTTCGGGATCGACGTAGAAGGTCAGCGGCATCTGCACCCGCTCGCCCGGCTGCAACACCTGCTGGGTGAAGCAGAAACAGTCGATCTTGGTGAAATAGCCGCCCGCCGCATAAGGGGTGACGTTGTAGGTCGCGGTGCCCGCGACCACACGGTCGGTGGGGTTGTAGGCCTCGTAGAAGGCCATCGCCGTCTCGCCGATCTTCAGCTCGATCTCGCGCTGGACGGGCTTGAAGGTCCAGGGCATGCCCCGGTCCAGCGAGCCGTCGAAACGCACCTTGATGGTCTGGTCCAGCACCCGGTCGGCCCCGGCCTCGGCGACCGAGGTCGTCCCACCGAAGCCGGTGACGCGGCAGAACCAGTCGTAGAAGGGCACCGCCGCCCAGGCCAGCGCGCCCATGGTGACGACGACGCCGACCAGCATCAGGGCGGTCCGCCCCGCCGCGCGGTTGCGCGGATCCGGCTTGCGGGGATCGGGCGTGCTCATTTCGCACCTTCGGTCATCTGCGGGCGCACCGTGTGGTCGAAGCCCTCGATCGGGCCGTCACGGGTCACCTTGACCACGGTCAGGCCGAAGACGATGGCGACGAAGCCCAGCAGGCAGGCGCCGACCCAGAGGTTGCGCCCGAAGCGTCGCTGGTGAAGTTCGTGATCCTTGCCGAATGCCATCTTACCAGCCCCCGATGCCATAGACGCGCAGGACGGCCTGGGCCAGCAGCGCACCGAAATGCAGGAAAAGATAGTAGAGCGACAGGCGGAAGACCTTCTTCTCGACGGCATAGCCGTCGGCCTCGGCCTCCTCTTCCTTGCGGCGCCAGATGTCGACGGCGCCCTTCAGGAAGGCAAGGTTCAGCACCAGCGCCACCGCCATGTAGAGCGGCCCGCCGATCGAGGTCAGCCCCGTGCCCAGCGCCACGGGCACCAGGATGAGGGTGTAGATCAGGATCTGGCGGCGGGTTTCGCGCCGGCCGTGGGTCACGGTCAGCATTGGCACGCCGGCGTCGGCATAGTCGCTCTTCATGAACAGGGCCAGGGCCCAGAAATGCGGCGGGGTCCACATGAAGATCAGCGCGAACATCAGCACGCTTTCCACCGAGACGCCGCCGGTGGCGACGGCCCAGCCAATCATCGGGGGGAAGGCACCGGCGGCGCCGCCGATGACGATGTTCTGGGGCGTCCAGCGCTTGAGCCACATGGTGTAGACCACGGCATAGAAAAAGATGGTGAAGGCCAGCAGGCCCGCCGCCACCGGGTTGGCCGACAGCAGCAGCATGACCACGGCAAAGCATGACAGCCACATGCCGATCTGCAGCGCCTCGCCGGGGGTGACCCGGCCCGAGGGCACCGGGCGGCCCTTGGTACGCTTCATGATCTGGTCGATGTCGGCATCCCACCACATGTTCAGCGCGCCCGAGGCGCCCGCGCCGATGGCGATGAACAGCACCGAGGCAAAGGCCACCATGGGATGCACCGGAACCGGCGCGACCAGAAGGCCGACCAGCGCGGTGAAGACCACCAGCGACATGACCCGCGGCTTGAGCAGCGCGAAATAGTCGCCGAACCCGGCCTCGCCGCTCTGCGGGGGGAGGATCGATGTGTCTGTCATTGCCTTCTCCCTTTCAGGGTGGCGTCTGGCGGGGCCGGTTGCCCGGACCCGCCCGCAGCACTCAGTTCAGCGCGACCTGCACGCCCGACTTGGGCAGCGGCGTACCGGCAAACTCGGCGATCGCACCTTCCAGCCACTGGTCATAGGCCTCCTGGCTTACGACCTTGACGGTGATCGGCATGTAGGCGTGGTCCTTGCCGCACAGCTCGGAGCACTGGCCGAAGTAGATGCCTTCGCGCTCGGGCTTGAACCACAGCTGGGCCAGGCGGCCGGGGACGCCGTCCTGCTTCACGCCGAAGGCGGGGATGGTCCAGGAGTGGATCACGTCGGCACCAGTGACCTGCATCACGACGGTCTTGCCGACGGGCACGACGACGGCGGTGTCGGTGGCCAGCAGGTACTCGTCAGGCTCGTAGCCGTAGTCGGCCAGCTCGTCCTTGCCCAGCAGGAAGCTGTCGAAGGCGAAGTCGTGGTCGCTGTACTCATAGCCCCAGTACCACTGATAGCCGGTGACCTTGATGTTGATGTCGCCCTCGGGGATTTCCTGCTGGTCGAACAGGACCGGCAGGGAGAAGGCGCCGATGACAACCAGGATGACGATCGGAACGATGGTCCAGGCAACCTCGAGCGAGGAATTGTGGGTGAAGGTCGCGGCAACCGGGTTCTTGCGACGGTTGTAGCGCACGACCACGTAGCCCAGCAGGAAGGTCACGAAGATGCTGATCGCGGTGATGATGACCAGCAGGAAGCCGTCCAGCCACTGGACGTCCCGGGCAAGCGAGGTCGCCGCCGGCTGGAAACCGATGCCGTTGGCGTGCGGCTTGCCGATCACCTCGAGGCCCTCGATGGCGTCTTGAGCCCTCGCGGCAGTCGCCGTGATGAGGCCGGTCAGTGCCGCGGCGAAGAGGCCGCGCATATGGGTCAGAGCTTTCATATCGTATCCTGTTATCGGCGCGGCCCGGGCCGCCTCGCGTCGGGGAATCGCCGTTGCCGACGGAATCCCCGTTGTTCCCTGGCGGCGAAAAACCATATTAGAGCCAACGGAACAAGAGTCCGGCTTGCGGCATTGCGCCGCTTTTCCCGCCACAAGGAGCCGCCAATGCCCGATCAAACCCCATTTCGCCCTTTTGAAACAGTGCTCGACGAGGCCCGGGCGCTTGAAACGCTGCGTCAGGCGACCAATGGGGCGGATGATGGCGAACTGTTCCTCGAACGCCGCAGGTCCGAGGTTCTGAGCTTTGACGACGGTCGGCTGCGCACGGCAAGCTACGACGCCTCCGAGGGGTTCGGCCTGCGGGCGGTGCGCGGTGAGACGGCCGGATACTCCCATTCCACCGAGATCAGCGAGGCTGCCCTGACCCGCGCCGCCGAAACCGCGCGGCTTGCGGTGGGCGATGGCGGCGGCACCCTGGCCGAGGGGCCGCGCCCCACCAACGTTCGTCTTTATGGCGACTTCGACCCCCTGTCGGGCGCCCCCTTCCCCGTGAAGGTGGATCTGCTGCGCGAGATCGACGATTTCGCCCGCGGCCTCGACCGGCGTGTGGTGCAGGTATCGGCGACGCTGGCGGCCTCCCTCCAGGAGGTCGAGATCCTGCGCCCCGAGGGCACCCGTGTCCGCGACGTGCGCCCGATGGCGCGGCTGAACGTGTCGGTGATCGTCGAGCAGGACGGCCGGCGCGAGGGCGGCGGCACCGGCGGCGGCGGGCGCATCGAGCTCTCGGGCCTGATGGAACCCGACCACTGGAAGGGCGTCACCCGCGAGGCGCTGCGCATCGCGCTGGTCAACCTCGAGGCCGAGCCCGCCCCAGCCGGGGTGATGGACGTGGTGCTTGGGGCCGGCTGGCCCGGCATCCTGCTGCACGAGGCCGTGGGCCATGGGCTGGAGGGTGATTTCAACCGCAAGAAGACCTCGGCCTTCGCCGGGCTGATGGGCCAGCGGGTCGCGGCCCCCGGCGTGACGGTGCTGGACGACGGCACGATCCCGGACCGGCGCGGCTCGATCTCGGTCGATGACGAGGGCACGCCCTCGGGCAAGAACGTCCTGATCGAGGATGGCATCCTTGTCGGCTACATGCAGGACCGGCAGAACGCCCGCCTGATGGGGGTCGAGCCCACCGGCAACGGGCGGCGCGAAAGCCACGCCCACACGCCGATGCCGCGCATGACCAACACCTACATGCTGGGCGGCCAGGCCGACCCGGCCGAGATCGTGGCCGACCTGCGCGACGGCATCTATGCCGTCGGCTTCGGCGGCGGTCAGGTCGACATCACCAACGGCAAGTTCGTATTCTCCTGCACCGAGGCCTACCGCGTTCGCGACGGCAAGATCGGCGCGCCGGTGAAGGGCGCCACGCTGATCGGCGACGGCGCCACTGCCATGCAGAAGATCCGCGCCATCGGCAATGACATGGCCCTGGACCCGGGTATCGGCAATTGCGGCAAGGCGGGCCAGTGGGTGCCGGTGGGCGTGGGCCAGCCGACCCTGATGATCGGCGGGCTGACGGTGGGCGGAAGCGCCACCTGAGGGGGATTCATCCCCCCTTAACAATCCCCGTGCCAGCCTGTGGGCGGCCGCATCTGCCGGCGGCCGCCGCCCGGTGCCGCCGACCGCTGAAAACGCCTCTTTCGTGGTCACTCGTTGCGGCGCCGATCACCGCCTGCCGACCGGGGATCGTCATGCCACAGGATCCAGCCAGGGACATCGCGCCCGCTGCCGCCATGCCCGCGCCCTCGGTCGGGGGCCCGCCGTCCGCGTGCGGGGATCTGCGGGGCGCTGGTGCACGTGGCGGGCGGTGCACGGCCAGCGGCGCCGTAGACGGGCGCGCCCATCATCCCGACGACAGCGCCAGTGATTGCCACCGCGACCCACCCGGCCCGGCGACGAGTGATCTGTTCGGCGCGCTCCCCCCGGCCCCTCCCCGCTCGGAACAGGAGGGGCTGCGCTGGTTGCAGCTTATCCGTTCCCACAAGGTCGGCCCTGCGACCTTCCTGCGGCTGATGGCGGCCCACGGGGATGCGGGTCAGGCGCTGCTGGCGCTGCCCGATGTCGCGCGGGCGGCTGGCCTGCGCGATTACCGCCCGCTGGATCCGTTGATGGCCGAGCGTGAATATGCCGCCGGGCGCCGGATCGGTGCGCGGCTGCTTTTCCTGGGGGGGCCGGGCTATCCCCCGGAGCTGGCCGGTATCGCCGACCCTCCGCCCGTGCTTTGGGCGCGGGGCCGGGCCGCACTTGCCGGTCGCCCGGCGGTGGCGCTGGTGGGGGCGCGCAACGCCTCCTCGCTGGGACTGCGCATGGCCCGCGCCATGGCGGGCGACCTGGGCCGGGCGGGGCACGCGGTTGTCTCGGGCCTGGCGCGGGGCATCGACGCCGCCGCCCACGAGGCCGCGCTGGAACATGGCACCATCGCGGTGTTGGCTGGCGGGATCGACGTCTTCTACCCGTCCGAGAACGCGGCCCTTGCCGGGCGCATCGCCACTGACGGCCTTCTGCTGTCCGAACAACCCGTCGGCACCCAGCCCCGCGCGCGCCATTTCCCCCGGCGCAATCGCATCGTCTCGGGCCTCGCCCGCGCCGTCGTGGTGATCGAGGCCGCCGCCCGTTCGGGCAGCCTGATCACCGCGCGCAACGCCCTCGACCAGGGGCGCGAGGTGCTGGCGGTGCCCGGCCACCCGTTCGAGCCGCGCAGCGGCGGATGCAACATGCTGCTGCGCGACGGGGCCACATTGGTGCGCGACTCCCGCGACGTGCTGGAGGGGCTGCCCCCCCTTCAAGCCGCGACGCGCGGCGAAGGGACCTATACCGGCCAGTCGGTCCGTCCCCTGCCCCAAGCCGATCGCCCGGTTACCCCTCGACCGGACGACCCTCCCCGCACGGGCGCGCCGCCCCCTCCCGAGGCCGGGGAGCTTTCGCGCCGCATCCTCGACCGGCTGGGCGTCACCCCCATGGCCGAGGATGACCTGGTGCGCGAGCTGCGTCTGCCGACCGAAAGGGTGTTGGCCGGCGTGCTGGACCTGGAACTGTCGGGCATGGTGCAGCGCCACTCCGGCGGGCGATTGTCCAAGCCGGGCTGACGCGCCGCCCGGGACCCGACAACGGGTTCCAATGGCATCGATGGAGGAAACCGCGCGCCAGACGCCGGACGAAACCCCGACGCGGGACACGTGCCAGGCCCCGGTTGGACATCTACGCCGGCCCCTCTCACCGACCGGTCCCGGACCGCCCAAGCCGGCCCCCGGCCCGGCGGCCATTGACATTCCCGACCACCCCAACACATCTTGCGCCGCTATTGCCCCCCGCGAGTCACGAGGAATTTCCATGCCCGTCGTTGTCGTCGAGTCCCCCGCCAAAGCCAAGACAATCAACAAGTATCTGGGGGACAACTACACGGTTCTCGCGTCCTACGGCCACGTCCGCGACCTGCCGCCCAAGGACGGCTCGGTCGATCCCGAGCAGAACTTCGAGATGAAATGGGAGGTCGGGACCGACTCGCGCAAGCATGTGAAGGCGATCGCCGACGCGCTGGCCGACGACAACAACCTGATCCTCGCAACCGACCCCGACCGCGAGGGGGAGGCAATCAGCTGGCATCTGGAAGAGGCCCTGCGCAAGCGCAAGGCGATCAAGAAGGACACGCCCGTCAGCCGCGTCGTCTTCAACGCCATCACCAAATCCGCCGTGACCGAGGCGATGAAGAACCCGCGTCAGGTCGACATGGAACTGGTCGAGGCCTATCTGGCCCGCCGCGCGCTGGATTACCTTGTGGGCTTCAACCTCAGCCCGGTGCTGTGGCGCAAACTGCCCGGCGCCAAGTCCGCCGGCCGGGTGCAATCGGTCTGCCTGCGCCTGATCGTCGAGCGTGAGATGGAAATCGAGGCCTTCGATCCCCGCGAATACTGGAGCGTGAAGGCCCTGCTTGCGACGCCGCGCGGGCAGGAGTTCGAGGCCCGGCTGACCGTCATGGGCGGCAAGAAGCTGGACAAGTTCGATCTGGCCAACGAGACCGCCGCCGAGATGGCCGTGCAGGCGATCAACAGCCGCGACCTCAGCGTCGTCTCGGTCGAGGCCAAGCCCGCCAGCCGCAACCCCTCGGCGCCGTTCATGACCTCGACCCTGCAACAGGAAGCCAGCCGCAAGTTCGGCATGGGCGCCCGCCAGACCATGAGCGCGGCCCAGCGTCTTTATGAGGCCGGGCACATCACCTACATGCGGACCGACGGCATCGACATGGCCCCCGAGGCGGTGATGGCCGCGCGCGACGCGATCAAGGACCGCTACGGCGCGGATTACCTGCCCAAAAGCCCGCGGATGTACAAGAACAAGGCCAAGAACGCCCAGGAAGCGCACGAGTGTATCCGCCCCACCGACATGACCCGCGACGCGGCCTCGCTGCGCCTGTCCGAACCTGACCAGCGCAAGCTTTACGACCTGATCTGGAAGCGCACCCTCGCCAGCCAGATGGAGGCCGCCCGGATGGAGCGGACCACCGTCGACGTGGGTTCGCGCGATGAGCAGGTCGTGCTGCGCGCCACGGGTCAGGTCATGCTGTTTGATGGTTTCATCCGGGTCTACGAGGAGGGGCGCGACGACACCGGCGACGACGAGGACGGCAACCGCCTGCCCCAGATCGCCGAGGGCGAGCCCGCCGAGAAGCGCGGCGTCACCCCCGAGCAGCATTTCACCCAGCCGCCCCCCCGCTACACCGAGGCCACGCTGGTCAAGCGCATGGAAGAGCTGGGCATCGGCCGTCCCTCGACCTACGCGTCGGTCGTCACCACGATTCAGGACCGTGAGTATGTCCGCAAGGAGAAGAACCGCCTGATCCCCGAGGACAAGGGCCGGCTGGTGACAGTCTTCCTGTTGAATTACTTCCGCAAATACGTGGGCTACGAGTTCACCGCCAACCTCGAGGACGAGCTGGACGACATCACTGCCGGCAACCGCGACTGGCAGGATGTGCTGGCGCGCTTCTGGCGCGAGTTCTCGGCCGCCATCGCCGAGACCAGCGAGCTGCGCATCACCGAGGTGCTGGAAAAGATTAACGAGGTGCTGGAGCCGCATCTTTTCCCCGCCAAGGAGGACGGCAGCGACCCGCGCCTATGCCCCAATTGCGGTCAGGGGCGGCTGTCGATGCGCACGGCCCGGTCGGGCGGCGCCTTCATCGGCTGCTCCAACTATCCCGAATGCCGCTTCACCCGGCCCTTCGGCCCCCCGGGTGTCGAGGGTGACGAGATCGGCCCCGACGGCAAGCTGCTGGGCGAGGATCAGGGCGATGCGATCACCCTGCGCAAGGGCCGTTTCGGCCCCTATGTCCAGCGTGGCGAGGCGACCGAGGAACAGCCCAAGCCGCCGCGCGCCTCGTTGCCCAAGGGTTGGGCGCAGGACGATATCGACCTTGAAAAGGCGCTGCTGCTGCTGAACCTGCCGCGCGAGATCGGGCATCACCCCGAAGATGGCGAGCTGGTCGAGGCCGGGATCGGGCGTTACGGCCCCTACGTCAAGCACGGCCGCGTTTACGCCAACCTGCCCGAGGTCGACGAGGTCTTCACCATCGGCATGAACCGCGCGGTCGAGGTCCTGGCACAGAAGGCCACCCGCGGACGCGGCCGCGCCGCCCCCGCCAAGCCCCTGAAAGAGCTTGGCGAACATCCGGAGAGCGGCGGCGCGATCAACGTCCTCGACGGCCGCTACGGACCTTACGTGAAGTGGGAGAAGGTCAACGCGACCCTGCCCAAGGGCACCGAGCCGGGCGATGTGACCCTCGAGATGGCGGTACAGCTGATCGAGGAGAAGGCAGCCAAGGGCGGCAAGAAGAAAGCGGCGGCAAAGAAGCCGGCCGCAAAGAAGACCGCCGCCAAGAAGCCTGCCGCGAAGAAGGCAACCACCAAGAAAGCCGCGCCCAAGAAGGCGGCAAAGACCGAGGAATAGGCGCCCCGGCCCCGGCAGCACGCTGCCCGGGGCCGGCCCCTCCCCTGGTAAGGGCCAGCGCAGCCCGCCTGCACCCCGAAATGGTGCCGGAATGCGCGCTGGAACGGGCGCCGCGGCGTGCCCTGTGTGTCACAGAAATGACATCATCCCCCTCCCCGACCGGAACCAAAACCGCCTTACGTGATTTTTCATAAAACGTCCGGGCAAAACCCGGCCCCGCCCCCGGCGGCAGGCCGCAACGCCTTGACAAGGAATGGTATGGAAAAGGAGCTGCATCCCCACGGATGCCTGCAAACGTGTAGAAAATGGACCATCGGAGCAAGGATCAGACTGCCCTCAGCCAGACCGACGCGATGAACAGCCTTGCGGGATCGTCGATCGCGATCGTGCTGACCAATCCCAAGCTGGACGACAACCCCATCGTCTACGTCAACGACGCCTTCGAGCGGCTGACCGGTTATTCGCGTGGGGTCGCAATCGGGCAGAATTGCCGCTTCCTGCAAGGGCCGGAAACCGACCCGCAGGACACTAAGCGGATCCGCACCGCCCTTGAGCGGGGCGAGGAGGTCGCCATCGACATCCTCAACTACCGCTCCAACGGCGAGAAATTCACCAACCGCCTGCTGGTGACGCCCGTGCGCGACGACCACGGCAAGGTCAATTTCTTCGTCGGTGTCCAGAAGGCCCTGCCGGCCGAGGCGACCGAGCCCACCGGCGCCGATGCCGCCATGCGCGAGATCCAGCACCGGGTGAAGAACCACCTGGCGATGATCGTCAGCCTGATCCGCATCCAGTCGCGCGAAGCCGTGACGCCCGAGGCGCTGGCAAACATCGCCCGCCGGGTCCAGAGCCTTCAGCTGCTGTATGAGGAGCTTGCCGCGCCCTCCTACAACTCGAACCGCGAGGAGATCGAGATGGGCGCCTACCTGACGCGGGTCGCCAACACCATCGCCCATATCGACGGGCGCACCGGGGTGCGGGTCAACATCGCCTCGGAATCCGTCCAGGTCCCGGTCGAGGCCGCGACCCGCCTGGGTCTGATCCTGTCGGAGGTGATGACAAACGCCATGCAGCACGCCTTCATCGGTCGCGATACCGGTCTGCTGGAGGTGCGGCTGAGCCGCCTTTCGGGTGGCGGTCTGCGCCTGATGGTCAGCGACGATGGCGTCGGCCTGCCCAAGGATATGCAATGGCCGTCAAGCACCAGCCTTGGGGGGCGCATCGTCAACGGGTTGATCGAAGGATTGTCGGGGTCCCTGTCCATGACGCGCGGCTCCAGCGGCACCATCGTGACGGTCGACATGCCGGGGGCGGCCTCTCACTGAAGATAACCCCCTCGGGGCCGCGTGAATGCGGCAACAATCGGGCGGAATCCGGGGCTTGGTTTCCCTTGCGGAAACATGGATCATAATCTCGCCCCATTTCGTCGATATCCCCGCGCGGATGAATGAAAATGCCCCCCTGCGCCGGTTTCCGGCCATTGCGACCCTGCGCCGCCGGCTTGCCGCGCGGACCGGCATGCTCGTGCCGCTGGGTTTGCTCGCGCTTTTCGTGGTGGGGCTGGCCGGGCTGGCCCTGAGCACCGGGTGGGGCGAAACCTTCGCGCATATTGCTCGCATCGGGCCGGGACAGCTGGCGCTGCTTCTGGCCCTGTCGCTGGTCAATTACCTGGCCCGCGCAATTCGCTGGCACATGATGACCCGCCGCGCCGGCCTGCCGACCCGCCCGGGCCAAAGCCTGAGGCACTTCCTTGGCGGCTTTGCCATGAGCGTCACCCCCGCCCGCCTGGGCGAGCTGGTGCGCATGCGCTGGCTTTACCGCGAGACGGGGCGCCCGATCGAACAGACCGCGCCGCTGGCGCTGCTGGACCGGGCCGCGGATCTTGGCGCGATGGGGCTGCTGCTGGCGCTTGCCGTGGCCTTTACCGCCGGGGGCGGCCAAGTCGCCCTTTGGATTGCCGCGGGCGCGGTCGCGCTGGCCTATGCCGTCACCCGGCCCGCGCTGATGAACCTGCTGGTCACCCGCGCCTGGCGCGGCATCGGCCGCTTCCCCCGGCTTTTTGCCCGGCTGCGCCGGGGTGTGCGGGTGCTTGAACCCTTCGCCGGGGCGGGCATCGCCGCCCCCCTGCTGGCGTTGGGCGCGATTGGTTGGCTGGCCGAGGGTTACGCCTTTCACCTTTTGCTGGCCTGGCTTGGCGCCGACATCGGCGCGGCGGCGGCGGTGGCCATCTTCATGTCCGCGACCCTGGCCGGTGGCCTGACTGGCGCGCCCGGCGGGCTGGGCGGGGCCGAGGCGGCGATGATGGGCTTGCTGGTCCTGCAGGGGGTGCCGGCCGACATGGCCCTGGCCGCGACCGCGATCATCCGCGTCACGACATTCTGGTTCGCGATCCTGACCGGCATCGCGGTCTTTCCCCTGGCCGAGCGGCTGTCATTGAGGGTGGAGCATGCGCGCTAGACATCAGACCTCGCACGGCTGGGGCCGGGTTCTTCATGCCGAGGAGGAGGTCCTCCGCCCCGAACGCCAGGCCATGCTGGAACGGCTGGTCGCAAAGGACCCCGCGCCGGCGGTGGGCAACCGCCGCAGCTATGGTGACGCGGCGCTGAACTCGGGCGGGCGGGTGATCGACATGACCCGCCTGGACCGCTGCCTTTCATTCGATGCCGGGACCGGCGTGCTGGAGGTCGAGGCCGGCACCACCATGGGCGACCTGCTGGCCCTTTGTGCGCCGCTGGGCTGGATGCCCCCTGTCCTGCCGGGCACCGGCGAAGCCACGGTCGGCGGCTGCATCGCGAACGACGTCCACGGCAAGAATCACCACGGCGCAGGCAGCTTTGGCCAGCATGTGCTGAGCCTGACCCTTCTGGGCAAAGATGGCGCGCGCCAGGTCACCCCCGGCGAGACGCCCGATCTTTTCCGCGCGACGCTGGGCGGGCTGGGCCAGACCGGCGTGATCCTGTCTGCGCGCCTGCAACTAGTCCCCTGCAAAGGCGAGATGGTGCGCGTGCGCGAACGGCGGATGGACGGCATCGCCGAATTCCTCTCGGCCTTCGATGCCTCCCGCGCCAGCTACAGCGTCGGCTGGATCGACGCGACGGCCCAGGGTGACGCCCTCGGCCGGGGTATCCTGGAGGAAGGGGAGGTCATCGCGGGCGATGCCCCGCCCCCCGGCCGCACCCGGCGCGTGCCCGTCGCCCTGCCACCGCTGCTGGTCAGCGCCCCCGCCGTCCGGCTTTTCAACGCCCTCTACCTGCGCCGCGTCCCCGAGGCGGGCCGCGACCGTGAGCGTCCGCTGGCGGATTTCTTCTTTCCGCTGGATCGTCTGCACGACTGGAATCTTGTCTACGGCAAGAAGGGGTTCCATCAGTTCCAATGCGTCCTCCCCGAGGGGGAGGAGCAGGCGCTGACGCCGATGCTGGAGCGGATCGCGGAGTCGGGCCTGGCCTCGCCGCTGGCGGTGCTCAAGCGCCTGGGCCCGGGCCGGGCGGGGATGATGTCGTTCCCCATGGCCGGGATGACCCTCGCCGTCGATTTCCCCAATCGCCCGGAGGCCGAGGCGCTGGCGATGGAACTGGAATGGATGGCGGTCGAGGCGGGTGGGCGCATCTACTTGGCCAAGGACACACTGTCGGACCCGGATCTGATGGCCCGCATGTATCCCGAGGCCGGGGAATTCGCCCGCATCGTGACCGAGGCCGACCCCAAGGGCCATTTCCAGACCGACCTGGTGCGCCGCCTGAAGCTGAGGGATCCGCGATGAGCAACGAAAGCTGGCTGATCCTGGGGGCGACCTCGTCCATGGCGCGGGCCTTTGCGCGGGCCGTCGCGGAACGCGGCGCGATGGTGCTGCTGGCCGGGCGCGACATGGCCGATCTGGAACACGTTGCCGCCGACTGCCGCCTGCGCGGTGCGCGCGGCGCCGCGGCGCTGGCCTTCGACGCCCGCAAGCCCAAGGGTTTCGAGGCGCTGATCGACCGACTTTGCGCCGAGGCCGGCACGCTGAACGTCGCCGTCTTCGTCGGCAGCATGCCCGAGCAGTCCGAGATCGACGCCGACCCCGCGCTGCTGGCCCGCACGGTCGAGCAGAATTTCACCGGCCCCGCCACCCTGCTGCACCGTCTGGCGCCGCAGCTGGCCCAACGCGGCAGCGGCACCATCGTCGGCGTGGGATCCGTCGCCGGGGATCGCGGGCGGCTTGGCAACTATGTCTATGGCGCGGCCAAGGCCGGCTTTGCCACCTACCTGTCGGGCCTGCGCAACCGGCTTGGGCGCGAGGGCGTGCATGTGATGACCGTCAAGCCGGGCTTCGTCGACACGGCCATGACCTGGGGGATCGAGGGGATGTTCCTTGTCGCCTCCCCGGACCAGGTGGCGCGCGACATCCACCGGGGCGTGCGCAAGCGGCGCAACGTGCTTTACACGCCCTTCTTCTGGATGGGGATCATGGGCATCATCCGCACCATCCCCGAGGCGTTGTTCAAGCGGCTGAAGATCTAGGCGTCAGGCGATCAGCCCGGCGGCGTAGAACATGATCGTCAGGGTCACGCACAGCAGGCTAAGCCCGTAGCGGTCGCGCATGGCGAAGACGATGGGATCGTAATCCTGCTTGCCAGCATAGCCCAGCCAAACCATGCGGATAAGCCACCCCGCGATCGGTAGCAGTGTCAGCCACATCAGCCATTGCACCGGGTAGAGCGACAGCGCGTGCTCGGTAAAGCTGTAGAGGAAGAAGGACAGCAGCGCGATCACCGTGCCCAGCCCCGCCACGTTCAGCAGATCCCCCCGGTCGGGACGCCCATAACCGCGTCCCGGCAGGCGCACGTCGCTGGTGGCAAGCGTCAGCTCGGTCAGCCGCTTCACGGCACCCAAGGTCAGGAAGACCGGGTAGATGAAGACCAGCAGATAGCCCGTCACCATCACCTGTGCCGCCAGCGCCCCCGCCACGACCCGCAGGGTATAAAGCCCGGCCAGCGTGGCGATGTCGATCCAGCGCATGCGCTTGAGCTTGAAGGAATAGGCCAGCGACAGCGCTACATAGAGGCAGATCAGCCCGGCAAATCCCGGGTTGATCGACAGGGCCACGCCCAGCGCCAGCGCCGCCAGCGTCACGCTTGTCGCCACCCCCACGCCGATGGGCACCCGCCCCGCCGCGAAGGGTCGGCGACACTTGGTCGGGTGCTGGCGGTCGGCGTCCAGATCCAGCAGGTCATTGACGATGTAGATCGACGAGGCCGCCGCCGAGAAGGCCACGATCCCCCAAAGAACCGGGACCAGTGCTGCGGCGTCGAAGCGGTGGGCCGCGATCACCGGCAAGAACAGAAGCACGTTCTTCACCCATTGGTGCGGCCGCATGGCGCGCAGAACGTCGCGAAGGGCAAAGCCGCGTCGCGCCGCCGGGATCGGTGCGGGTGTCGCGGGCCCATCGGGACCCTTGAGCGGGTTGCGCACGACCGCCACCCCGTCGAGGCCCCGCGCCGCCACCAGTTCACCAAGGGCGGCGGGGTGGCTGCGGCTCGACAGGACGACGGGTCGCCCCTCCTCCGCGGCGGCGGCGATCTGGGTCAGCGCCTCCGCCCGCACCGGCAGCAGGTCGCCGCGCAGCCGGGTCAGCGGTAACAGCGCAGCCAGCATCCGCTCCCGCCGAAAGCCACTGGAAAAGACCGCGCGCAGCGTCTGCAACGGGTGGCGGCCGAACGCGTTGAGGAAGATCTCGGCCGGCAGGGAGGTTTTCAGCAGATCCCGCTCGGCATCCATCATCAGGCTGCGGTTGGCCGTCATCTCGCGGCCCTTTCCATGGCAAAGACGCAGCCGTCGCTAACCAGCTCGGGCGGGGTCAGGCACAGGCCCCGCGCCACCCGCCAGGCGGCCAGCACCTTGGGCACGTAGGCCCGTGTTTCGGGGAAGGGCGGCACGCCTTTGTGGCGCGTGACCGCGTTCTCGCCGGCGTTGTAGCCCGCCAGCGCCAACAGCGGATCGCCCTCGAACCGTTTCAGAAGCCAGTCCAGATAGGCGATGCCGCCACGGATATTCTCGGCGCTTATGTCAGGATCGACACCGAAGCGCGCGGCCGTGGCGGGCATAAGCTGCATCACCCCGCGCGCACCGACGGGGCTGACGGCCCCTTGGCGCCCGGCCGATTCGACCGCGATCACCGCCAGCGCGAAGGCGGGCGAAACGCCGGTGCCGATGCTCGACACAAGGATGTCGCGGCCATGGGCGCGGGCGATCGTCTGAAGCTCCTGCAACCTCGGGGCCGCGATGGACCGCCCCGCCGGTGCCTTGTCGAGAACGGCAAGCGCGGATTGGAACCGGTGGGCCGCCGCCTTGTCGAGACTGGGAGAGATCGCGGCCCAGAACCATTCGGCCGGCAGGCGGGGGGCGATGCCGTCACCGGAATCTGCCACTGTGGCCGCCTTGTCGTCAGCACCCTCTTTCGGTGCGGGCGCGGCGGGGCGCGGGGCGATCTGCACCGTGATCCGACGTCCCGTTCCGGTGGCGGGTGGCGCCACCCGCTTGAATGTGAACTCGGGGAAGGGTTGCGGCGCGGCGCGCGTCTTGGCGGGCTTGGGGGCCGCGGTCTTGGTCGCGCCTTCGCGCGTCGGGGCCTCGGCGGAACTGTCGGCGGGGGTTTTGGCGCCGCCCGCAGGCACGCGTACCTGGGTCAGGGGCACGGGCGTGACCGCAGCCCCGGCCAGCGAGGCCGCCGGATCCTCGTCAACAGCTTGCGCGTGGGCGGGTGCGGCCCAGATGCCGGTAAGCACCAGCACCGGCAAAAGGATCGCGGCTGGGGATCTGGTGGTCATCTGCGTGTCGCCCTCGTGCCCTGGCCAGCGCGTTCCGGCGCCCTTCGGGCATCCGGCCAATCTTTCCCGCGTATGCCTGCGCGGGCGCGTGCCGGGATGGCCCGGCCCCGGCTTTCATCCAGACTACCCCATGCGCCCGAGGGGCCGATATAGCCCCCTTGGCGCGTGCCCATTTTGGCCGTCATCCGTGTCAAAAAATCATCTTCGCATCACGGCGAAACCCCGGCGAGGCATTTATACCCTAATGAATTCATGCACATATACCAAATCCCAACCGCCGATCCCAATTCTCCAAATTGCACCGTTGCCGCCCAATTCTCGCCCCAATTGAGCGGCTTATTGAGAGCATACCGTACCGCTGGCGGCCGATTTGAGGCTTGTCCAAATCGTGTCGGTTAGTGGAAAAACGAAACAATCCTCTGGAGGGATATACTATGAAACTGTTCAAGCTTGCGAAGTTCGCAAAAGACGAATCCGGCGCTGTCACCGTTGACTGGGTCGTGCTCACCGCAGCCATCGTCGGCCTCGGCGCCGTCGTGATGAGCACCGTCTCGGGCGGCGTCACCTCGCTGGCCAGCGAGATCGTGACCGAGCTGACCAACACGCTCTAAGCGCGTTCGATCTGCGACGAAGACCGCGCTCCGTCACGGGCGCGGTCTTTTCATGTCCCGTCCCCGGACCGGTTCTCCCGGTCCCCGGAGACAGGCACAGGGGCATCGTCGCGTCATGCCCACGCCTTCCCCGCCGGGCGGGAGGCACAGGCCAGGTGTCGCGGATTCTCCGTCGCGGCACCACGTTTTCGACACAAACCCCCGGCATTTTTGCAAGACGTTTAGGGGCCGGGACGTGTGTTTGTCCCGATCGACATGCCGCGCCAGGGCGCGCGGCCATTATCAGTGAAAGGACAGAATATGCGCTTCGTATTTGGGCTGGTCCTGGTCCTGGGTGTCGGACTGGCGGGTTTCGCCGTCTTCATGGCACAGGACCGTATCGGCCAATATCAGGCAGCGCTGGAAAACCAGCGCAAGGAAATGAAGAACACTGTCCCGGTCGAGCAGATCTACGTCGCCACGCGCAAGCTGGTGCACGGCGAGATCCTGACCGAGAAGGACGTGAAACTGACCCTCTTCCCCAAGACCTCGATCCCCGAGGGCGCCTTCCGCGCCAAGGACGAGCTTTTCCCGGCGAACAACGAACGCCCCCGCTACGTCATCCGCACGATGGAGCCGGCCGAGGCGCTGATGGCCGTCAAGGTGACCGAGCCGGGCCAGGATGCGGGCGTCTCGTCGCGGCTGCGCAAGGGCATGCGTGCCTTCGCCATCCAGGTCGACGTGACCACCGGCGTTTCGGGCTTCCTGCGGCCGGGTGATCACGTGGACATCTACTGGAGCGGCATCGCCGGCGACGCGGGCAACGTGACCCGGCTGATCGAAGCCAACGTGGAGCTGATCGCCATCGACCAGACCGCCGACACCGACCGGTCCAATCCGACGATCGCGCGCACCGTGACCGTCGAGGTGACACCGCAGCAGGTGGCCTCGCTGGCGCAGGCCCGCTCATCCGGGCGCCTCTCGCTGTCGCTGGTCGGCGTCCAGGACGAGACCGTCGCCGAAGTGTCCGAGGTCGACCAGAAGTCGCTTCTGGGCATCGAGGAGGAGAAGATCGTCAAGATCGAGAAGCCCCGGGTCTGCACCATCCGCACCCGCCGCGGCGCCGAGGTGGTCGAGATCCCGATCCCCTGCGCAGACTGACGATCCGGGCCGCCAACGGCCCCGGCCGTCCGGCATCGACACCGAAGGCCGCCGCCCCCCGCCGGGTCGGCGGCCTTTGCATTTTTGCGGCTTTCGGGGCCGCCGGGGCGGCATCTGGTGACGTGCGCCTAGCCCTGGATCGGCGCAGTGCGGGGCCGCCGCCGCCCCTGTCCCGCCCCGGCCGGTGCGACTTATCCACATCGGCGCCGCGCTTAAATCGTTTGAATCTTGCAAAAATCCTGATTTTCACCCATGGTCCGAAAAATACGGGCGCCAAGACCCGCATTGAAGAGTGATCGGAGAGGCAGGATCACAATGTCATTGAGAACCCTTACCAGCGCCGCGATTTTGGGGGCGGCCCTGGCTTTCAGTACGATCCCGCACCCTGCGCAGGCGCAGAACCTGCGCGTGATGTCCGGCGACACCTCGAGCGTTCTCAGGGTTCCGATGAACCGCGCTGTCGTGGTGGAAAGCGATGCGCCCTTCGCCGAGCTTTCGGTCGCAAACCCCGGCATCGCAGATATCGCAACCCTGTCCGACCGCACGATCTATGTCCTGGGCAAGTCCCCGGGCCGCACCACCCTGACCCTGCTGGGCCAGGACGGCCGCCTGCTTGCCAACGTCGAGGTGCGCGTCGCCCCCGACATCGCCGAATTCAAGGAACGCCTGGGCCAGATCCTGCCCGGAGAGCCCATCGAGGTGCGCACCGCCAACGACGGCATCGTGCTGTCGGGCGTGGTCTCGTCGATCGCGCGGCTTGACCGGGCGCTGGAACTGGCCGAGCGCTACGCGCCCGAGCGGGTGTCCAACCTGATGAGCGTGGGCGGCACCCAGCAGGTCATGCTGAAGGTGCGCTTTGCCGAGATGCAGCGCTCGGTCTCGAAGAACCTGACCTCGTCGCTGGCAGCCACCGACTCCAATACCGGCGTCGGCTTCGGCGCCGCCACCCAGACCTACGCCCAGGGCAACAACTTCGCCAACCTCTTCGACAAGAACAACGCGACCAACGTCGCCTCGGCCACGCCGCGTGCGGGATCCTTCGCGGTGGGCTTCACCGCCGGCAGCCTGCAATTCTCGGTGCTGCTCGAGGCGCTTGAGACCAAGGGCATGGTCCGCACCCTGGCAGAGCCGAACTTGACCGCCCTGTCGGGCCAGGCGGCGCGGTTCCTGGCGGGTGGCGAGTATCCCATTCCGGTGGTGGACGACTCGGGGTCGGTCACGATCCTCTACAAGCCCTTCGGCGTCGAGCTGGACTTCGTGCCCCGCGTCGTCGACGGCGACATCATCAACCTTGAGCTCAAGGCGGCCGTCAGCGGCATCGACACCACGGTGACGGTTCAGAACGGCGGCTTTTCGGTCAATGCCTTCTCGCGGCGTGAAACCTCGACCACGGTCGAGATGCGCGACGGCCAGTCCTTCGCCATCGCCGGCCTGCTTCAGGATGATTTCCGCGACCTCAACGGCCAGGTGCCCTGGCTGGGTGACATCCCGATCCTCGGCACCCTGTTCCGCAGCGCCCAATACGCCCGCGAACAGTCCGAGCTGGTCATCATCGTGACCCCGCACTTGGTGACCCCCACCCGGGGCGAGGCGCTGGCCCTGCCCACCGACCGGGTTCAGATCCCCAACGAGAAAGACCTGTTCCTGCTGGGCAAGGTCTCCAAGGACCGCCCGGTGCGCGGTGCCGCCGGAGAAGTCGCACGCCAGGACTTCAACGGCTCCTACGGCTACGTGATGGAATGAGGACCGGCATGCTGCAGCTTCGCCCCGCCCCGCGCCTGTGGCGCGCCGCGCTGAGCCTTGTCGCGGTCGCGGCGCTGGCCTCCTGCGCCGTCTTTACCGACCGCGAGGCCGGCTCCCAGATCGACGACGGCTATTTCGGCAATGCCACGATGAACAACACCCAGGTCCAGTCCGGCCAGCAGTCTGTCATTCTGAACCTCTCGGGCCGTTTCTCGTCCGAGGTGGACCCCACCGTCACCTTCGCCTTCAACAGCGCCGCGCTTGACGCCGCCGCCCAAGCGACGCTGCGGCGGCAGGCCACCTGGATCCGGCAATTCCCCGAGGTGCGGTTCAAGGTCTTCGGCCATACCGATCTTGTGGGCTCGAACGCCTATAACAAGCGGCTTGGCCTGCGCCGGGCACAGACGGTCGTGAACTACCTGGTCAGCCAGGGCGTCAGCCGCTCGCGCCTGCAGGCGGTCGTGTCCTTCGGCGAGCAGCAGCCCCTCATCGTCACCCAAGGCCGGGAGCGCCGCAACCGGCGCACCGTGACCGAGGTGACGGGTTTCGTGAAAAACCACCCGATGCTTCTGAACGGCAAATACGCCGAGGTGATCTTCCGCGAGTATGTCGCCAGCGCCATCCCGCCGGCCAGCGCGGTTACCGCCGGCGGCTCCTCCGAGGGCGGTGCCGAGGGTGGCGCCGGGGGCGGCGGCGGCTGATCCCCATCACGAACGACGGACATTTCAGGACGGCGGCCCGGCGAAAACCCCGGCCGCCGTTTCCGTTTCCGGTGGGCGGGCCCGCTGCGGCACGCCCCTGCCGCCCGTGTGTCCAGATATGGTCATCCGAGGGCAGGTTTCAGCCCTAATCTCGCCCCCTTTGCCTTGCATACAGACGCAAGATTGGACCGATCCATGAGAGGGCATCGGTGAGCTAGGGGAACGACCCGGACAGGCGCAAGAATCCTGCGGCCGGACCCCTGCAGTTATGAGGGTTGGAGGCGTCATGGGCAGCGCGGAAAGTGAAAACAAGTCGAAACCGATCGTCGCGTGCACGCTGGCACGCGACGTTGAGGATTTCGCCCTACTGATCGAGGAAATGGAATCCGAGCTTGGAGAGAGCTGGGGTGATCTGGATTTCGACGACGCCGCCGAGTTCTTCACCCAGCCCGAGGCCGCCGAGCTTGAGTTCATCGCGCTGGCGCTGGACGACGCCGACCGCGCGCGCATGACCGATGTCTGCGACCTGATCCAGATCGCCAAGGACTCGGACATCCGGGTGATCCTGGTGACCAAGGCGCTCAGCCCGGCCGTGCTGCACCAGCTTCTGCGCGCCGGCGCCGACGACTTCCTGCCCTACCCCCTTCCCGAAGGCGCCCTGCGCGAAGCGATCGAGCGGATGCGCGCCCCGGAACCGGCCCCCGCCGCCCCGGCCGTGGCCGATCCCGCCGCGGGCGAAGGCCTGCTGGAACGCTCGGCCCCGCGCAACGGGTCGGTCTTCGTCTCCCACGGGCTGGCCGGCGGCACGGGGGCATCCACCTTCGCCGCCAACCTGGCCTGGGAGCTTTGCAATATCGCAAAGAATGAGGCGCCTCGCGTCTGCATCATAGACCTGGATCTGCAATTCGGGGCGATCTCGACCTATCTCGATCTGCCCCGCCGCGACGGGATCTTCGAGATGTGGGCCGACACCGAGGCCGTCGATTTCGAGGCCTTCCGCCAAGCTCTGCTGACCTTCGAGGACAAGCTGCACGTTCTGACCGCGCCTTCGGACATCCTGCCGCTGGACATGATCGGCCCCGAGGACGTGACCACCATCATCAACCGCGCCAAGGCGCAGTTCGACTATGTCGTGGTCGACATGCCCTCGACGGTGGTGCAGTGGACCGAGACGGTACTGGACCTCGCGGATGTCTATTTCGCGCTGATCGAACTCGACATGCGCTCGGCCCAGAATACCCTTCGCATGGTCCGGGCCCTGAAGTCCGAGGACCTTCCCTATGACAAGCTGCGCTACGTGCTGAACCGCGCACCGGGCTTCACCGACCTGTCGGGCCGCTCGCGGATCAAGCGGATGGCCGAAAGCCTGGACATCGACCTGGAGGTTCAGCTTCCCGATGGCGGCAAGGCCGTCACCCAGGCCTGCGACCACGGCCTGCCTCTGGCGATGACGGCCGGCAAGAACGCGCTGCGCAAGGAAATCCAGAAGCTGGCAAAATCGATCCACGAGGTTGCCGTCGCCGCCAATGTAGCGGCCTGAGGAGAGCTGAGCGATGTTTTCACGCTACAAGAAGGACGCGACCAAGCCGGGAGCAGCCAAGGTGAACTCGGCGCCGGTCGCCGCCGCACCTCGGCCGGCCGCCGCGGCCCCCCGTCCCCAGCCCAAGGCGGTGCCGACCCCGGCCCGCCCGCAGCCCGTCGACAAGGAACAGAAGCGCCGCGAGAAGCTGACCGAGGTCAAGGTCGAGCTGCACAAGCGCCTGCTTGAATCGCTGAACCTCTCGGCGCTGGAACACGCCTCGGAAACCGAGCTGCGCCAGGAGATCGTCTCGATCTCGACCGAGGCACTGACCGAGATGGCGGTGGTGCTGAACAAGGAAGAGCGGATCCTGCTCTACCAGGACCTCTATGACGAGGTGACGGGCCTTGGCCCGCTCGAGCCGCTTCTGAAGGACGACACCGTCAACGACATTCTGGTCAACGGCCCCAAGCGCGTTTTTGTCGAGCGTAACGGCAAGCTGACCCTGTCGGACACCACTTTCCGCGATGAAAAGCACCTGCTGCGGATCATCGACAAGATCGTCTCGGCCGTGGGTCGCCGGGTCGACGAGTCGAACCCCTATGTCGACGCCCGCCTGGCCGATGGCTCGCGTTTCAACGCGATGGTCCCGCCGATCGCGGTGGACGGCAGCCTGGTGTCCATCCGGAAATTCAAGAAGGAAAAGCTGGGCGTTCCCGATCTGGTGAACTTCGGTGCCTTCTCGCCCGAGATGGCGATGTATCTCGAAGCCGCCGTCGCCTGCCGGCTGAACATCATCGTGTCGGGCGGCACCGGCTCGGGTAAGACGACGACGCTGAACGCGCTGTCGTCCTTCATCGACAACTCGGAACGGATCCTGACCATCGAGGACACGGCGGAACTTCAGCTTCAGCAGGTTCACGTGGGCCGCATGGAAAGCCGCCCGGCCAACGTCGAAGGCAAGGGCGCCGTCAGCCAGCGTGACTGTCTGCGCAACGCCCTGCGGATGCGTCCCGACCGCATCATCGTCGGCGAGACCCGCGGCGAGGAAGTCATCGACATGCTTCAGGCCATGAACACCGGCCACGACGGTTCGATGACCACGATCCACGCCAACAGCGCCCGTGACGGCGTCAGCCGCCTTGAGAACATGATCGCCATGACCGGCATCGAGATGCCGACCAAGGCCGTCCGCAGCCAGATCTCGTCGGCTGTGAACCTGATCGTCCAGGCCAGCCGCCTTCAGGACGGCTCCCGCCGGATGGTGTCGATCACCGAGCTGACGGGCATGGAGGGCGAGGTGATCTCGATGCAGGAGGTCTTCCGCTACCAGCGCACGGGCTTGGCGCCCGACGGCAAGATCATCGGCCATTTCACCGCCACCGGCGTGCGCTCCTACTATGCCGACCGCTTCCGTCAGTGGGGCTTTGACCTGCCCTCGAACATCTACGAACCCGTGTCGGAGTAAGCATCATGCAGATCGGAACAGAGCCGCTTATCTACGGGGTGATCTTCATCGCCGTGCTGCTGCTGGTCGAGGGGATCTACCTGACCGTCTTCGGCAAGTCGATCAGCCTCAACAACCGTCTCAACCGCCGGCTGGAGCTGATGGACAAGGGCTCGGCCCGCGAGGAGGTTCTGGAACAGCTTCGCAAGGAGATGAGCCAGCACATCAGGGCCAAGCGCATTCCGCTCTACTCGATCATCGCGACCAAGGCCCAGAAGGCCAACATCGCCTTCACGCCCCAGCAAATCCTGATGATCATGGCGGGGCTGACGCTGTTCTGCTTCTTCGCGCTGACCTTCGGCACCGAGGCCAGCCCCACGGTGCGCTTTGCCGCTTCGCCCGTCATGGGCATCGGCGGCGTCTACATGTGGATCAACAACAAGGCCAAGAAGCGCCTGTCGATGATCGAAGAGCAGCTTCCCGACGCGATCGAACTGATGGTGCGGTCGCTGCGGGTGGGTCACCCGTTCTCCAACGCCATCGCCGCCGTCGCCAAGGAGGTGCCCGATCCGCTGGGATCCGAGTTCGGCGTCATCGCCGACGAGGCCGCCTATGGCCGCGACGTCACCGAAAGCCTGAAGTCGCTGGCCGAACGCATGGACATGCAGGATCTGCGTTTCCTGGCCGTCGCCGTGTCGATCCAGGCCCAGTCGGGCGGCAACCTGGCCGAGATCCTGGCCGGCCTGGCCAAGGTGATCCGGGCGCGCTTCCGCCTTTTCCGCCGGGTCAAGGCGATCACCGCCGAGGCCAAGTGGTCGGGTATGTTCCTGTCGGGCTTTCCCATTCTGGCGCTGCTGATGATCAACGTCATCATGCCGGACTATTACGATGATGTTAAGGAAACCGCCTATTTCATCCCGGCCTGTCTGGTGGTCGGCGTCTTCCTGACGGTCAACGTCATCTTCATGAAGATGATGGTCAACATCAAGGTTTGAGGCAGTCATGGAATTCCTGAACAACATCAACCTTCTCCTTGTCGACCGGTTCGGCGAGCTTGGCCCCCTGATCGCGGTGGGCGGGCTGGGTGCGGCGCTGGTCGCGCTTTCCATCCCGTTCTTCCTGAAGAAGACCGACGATCCGCTGTCGCGGCTGGGCGATCTGAACAAGGCTCAGAACGGCACCCGCGCGCCGCGCGCCAAGACCGACGTCACGGATCGCAAGGGCTTGCGAAACCGCGAGGGTGCGGCGGCCGAAAAGCTGGATCGCTTTGCGCATTTCCTTGAACCCCAGAACGAGGAAGAATATTCGGCCATGCGGCTGAAGCTGCTTCAGGCGGGGTATTCATCGAAATCCGCGGTGCAGACCTTCCACTTCATGCAATTCGCCCTGGGCATGACCTTCCTGGTGCTGGGCGTGCTTTACGCCATCACCTCGGGCGAGATGTCGACCAACAAGCTGATCCTGTCGGTGCTGGTACCCGGCGGCGTCGGCTACATGGCCCCCAAATACTGGGTCACCCGCCGCCAGCAGGAGCGGCAGGAAGAAATCACCGCGGGCTTTCCCGACTCGCTTGACCTGATGCTGGTCTGCGTCGAGGCCGGCCAGTCCATGGACCAGGCCATCATCCGCGTCTCGAAGGAGATCCGCGCGGGCTTCCCCGCCCTTGCCGAGGAATTCGAGATCGTCTCGTATGAAATCAAGGCCGGCAAGGACAAGGTGCAGGTCCTCAAGGACATGGGCGAACGCGCCGGCGTGGCCGACGTGTCGTCCTTCGTGACCGTTCTTATCCAATCCGCGGCCTTCGGCACCTCGATCGCCGAGGCGCTGCGGGTCTACGCCGGCGAGATGCGCGACAAGCGCGTCATGCGCGCCGAGGAAAAAGCTAACGTCCTGCCCACGAAACTGACGCTTGGGACTATGATGTTCACCGTCCCTCCGCTTATGATCATTCTCATCGGTCCCTCGGTCTACGGGATCGCACAGACCCTGGCAGGCGGCATGTGAGTATATGCGGGCAGCACCCCTTGCGATAGCGACACTGGCGGCCCTGGCCGCCTGTTCCACGAATGACGACAGGCTGACACCGCGGTTCCAGGGCCCGGCGGCGCCCGATGGCGTGGTCACCCCCACCAAGGCGGCGGACCCGCTGATCGTCGGCCACCGGCTGATGGACGCCGGCGAATACGAACTTGCCCTGAAATCCTATTACCGCGCCGCGGGCGAGCTGGGCGCGACCGCGCCGGTGCTGTCGGCACTGGGGTCGGCCAACCTGCGGCTGGGCCGCCTGGGCCAAGCCGAGCGGTTGCTGCGCCAGGCGATCGACCGCGCCCCCGAGGATCCCCGCGCCTGGAACAATCTGGGCGTGGTTCTGATGGAACGCCGCCAGCCCGCCGAGGCCAAGGAGGTCTTTCGCCGGGCCTACGCGCTGGACAGTGGCGAAACTGACGCCATCCGCGAAAATCTGCGGCTGGCTATCGCCCGTACGGAATTTGCCGCCTATGGTTCGGATATCGAGAAGGACAACGAATTGGTGCGCGACGGCTCGGGGAGTTACCGGCTGCTGACGCACTGAGTGTCGAGCAGCGAAAAGGACGCGAAATGCGCCACCCAGTCATTGTCGCGATGGCCCTGGCGGGCACCATCGCCCTTGCCGGATGCCAGAAGCCCGGCGACACGGAAGTCAAACGGGCGCTCGACAGCGTCAACGTGATCGACGAATCCAACCTCAACGACATCATGCTGACGGTTGCCGACCCGAACGAGGCCGTGACCTATTTCCGCCGCGCCTCGACCGCCAACCCCGAGCGGCTGGACCTACAGCGCGGGCTGGGCCGTTCGCTGGTGCGCGCACGCCGCACCGCCGAGGCCGCCAGCGTCTTCGCCACGATCGTCAAGCATCCCGACGCCGGCAACGAGGACCGGGTGGATTACGCCGACGCGCTGATCCGCTCGGGCGAGTGGAAGCGCGCGGCAGCACAGCTCGACAAGGTGCCGCCCACCCACGAGACATTCAAACGTTATCGCCTGGAGGCCATGATCGCCGACAGCGAGAAGGATTGGAAACGTGCCGACAGCTTCTATGAAACCGCCGTCGGCCTGACCACCAAGCCCGCCGGCGTGCTGAACAACTGGGGCTATTCCAAGCTGACGCGCGGACAGTACGATTCCGCCGAAAAGCTTTTCGTGCAGGCGATCACCTATGACGAAAGCCTCTTCACCGCCAAGAACAACCTTGTCCTGGCCCGAGGCGCACAGGGCAAGTACCAGCTGCCGGTGATCCCGATGACCCAGACCGAGCAGGCACAGCTTCTGCACACGCTGGCCCTGTCGGCGATCAAGAAGGGCGACGTCGCCACCGGCAAGACCCTGCTGGAAGAGGCGATCCACACCCATCCGCAACATTTCGAGGCGGCCGTTCGCAGCCTGCGGACACTGGAGAAGACGTGATCGACACCACGGCGGCCCAGGCCGCCTGGTTTCTCCTGCCCGCGGGTCTGATCGCGATCTGGGTGGCCTGGTCGGACATGAAGTTCATGCTGATCCGCAACCAGTCGGTGCTGGCGCTGATGGCGACCTATCTGGTGCTGGGTCCGCTGGCCTTTCCCTTGGACGAATACCTCTGGCGCTGGTCCCATTTCGCGGTGCTGCTGATGGCGGGATATATCGCCAGCTCGGCCGGGCTCGTTGGGGCGGGCGATGCCAAGTTCGCCGCCGCCATGGCGCCGCTGATCGCCGCCGATGACCTCGTGCTGATCCTGATGCTGTTTGCAACCGTGCTGCTGGGGGCCTTTGCCACCCACCGGCTGTTTCGTGCCATCCCCGCCGTGCGCCGTCGCACCCCCGATTGGCGCAGCTGGGACGCGGGAAGCGACTTTCCCATGGGCCTGGCCCTGAGCGGCACGCTGCTGTTCTATCTGGTCCTGGCGATGGTGCTGGGCTGAGGCGCCCGGCCGCCGCCTACCCCCGCGGCGGGGCGATGCGGTAGAGGATCAGCGCGGGCGTGCGCGCAATCTCGGTCAGTCGGGCGGCGTGGGCAGATTCGATCTGGTCCAGCAGGGCGCGGCGCAGGCGGGGCGCGGTCGCACAGCGCGGCACCAGCAGGAACTCTGCCGTGTCGAAGCCTTGGATCTGGCCATAGTTCCACGGCGCCAGCCCGTCCGGCGCGGCCCCCGCCCCCATCATCCACAGCGCCGAGAAGATGTCGGCCACGAAGACCTGGTCCCCCGCCGCCCCAAGATAGGGGGCAACCGTGCGGGCATAGTTGCGATGGGTGGCCAGCAGGCCCTGGTTGATCCGGCACTCAGGCAGGCGCTCTCCCAGGAAAACGACCGCATTCTCCGCTGGCGTTTCCTCGGCCGAGGGGTAGCCCATCATCGGGCCGGCGGCGACGCGCGCCTCGGCATCCTCCCCTCGTGCGGCGCGCACGTGGACATCGCGGGCGATGGCCAGATCCGGCAGCATCGGCACATGGTCCGAGGCGGCGCTGAGCAGGTGCCGGAAGGGGCTGTAGCTCATGTTGATCCAGGCCGGCGCGGCCAGCACCAGCGCCACCAGGCCCGCGACCCGGATCGCGGGCTTCATTTCCCAGCCCCAGGCGTTGGTCAGCTTTCGGACCGGCGGTACCGAGAACAGGATGATGGCCAGGATCATCAGCCACAGCGGCTCGTTCCCGTAGTTCTGGAAGGTGATGTAGATGAAACCGGGGGCCAGCAGGATCAGGGCCATCCCCTCGACCCGGCGGCCCGCGTGGCGCAGCATCACGATCCCGAAGATCAGGACCACGGTGCCGGCCAGGTGGTCGGGCGCCCAGATCAGCGCCTGCCACGGCTCTCCGGGGTAGGGGCGCGTGGTCGATTGGACCACGGTCAGCAGATCGCCGATATAATCCCAGAAAAAGCGCACGTCGTAGAGCTGATTGACCAGCGCGATACCCAGCGCCACGATCAGGATTGCCACACCGATGGTCAGCACCTGACGGCGCATCGACAGCGCCACCAGAAGCGCCGGGGCCAGCCCGATGAGGTAGGTCACCTTCAGCAGCATCAGCGCCAGCACCCCGGCCCCGACCAGCACCCCGTCGGCCAGCGCCGAGCGCCGGTACTGGGGCTTGAGCACCGCCGTCAGCACCAGCGGCAGCGAGATGGCCCAGGCCCAGCGGTTGTAATGCATCGAGACCGAGACATACCGCCCGGTCCCGCCATGAACCAGGGCCAGAACCAGCACCAGCCCCGCGAAGACGGTCAGCATCGCGGGCCAGAACCGCAGGCGCGAGGCTGCCACCCACATCAGCGCCGGCAGCAGCGCCAGCGCCACCATGGTCTGGGCCAGAAGGAAGGCCATGCCCGCGCCCCGGCCCGCCTCCCCGGCGCCGGTCAGCGCCGCGATCGGCCAGAAGGCCAGCATACCGATGGGGGTCATGAAATCCCGGTGCGGCTGTGCCCCTTCGGTCATCAGGGCGATGATCTGCATCAGGTGGAGGGCATCGCCCTCATGCTGACCGATGTAGAGCCCACCTTTCATAAGCGCCGCGCCCGTCGCCAGCGCGATCAGCCCCGCGCCGGTCAGCAACAGTTTGAAAAGCGCGGCCTGCCTCATGGCACCAATCCCTTGATAAAATTTATCTATAGGCGCGCGTCAGCCCGGCGGCAATCGTCATGGGCGGCGTCGAACGACCAAGGTTGCCCCTAAGGAAGCTAGGGCGCGCTCAGCCCGGGGCGATGGCGTAAAGCCACAGGCCCGGCCCCGCGGGCACCGGCGTCAGTTCCCAGCGCCCGGCCTCGGCCCCGGCCTCCAGCTCTTCCAGCAGCCGCTTGCGCACCGGCGGGTTCACCGGGCAGAGGGGCACCGCCACGAAACCGGCGCTGTCGATCCCCGTCAGCGCGCCGTAGTTCCAGGGCGCCAGCGGCGTTACCGGGGACGAGCCGCCGAAGACCCAGAGGGCCGAGAAGAGGTCGGTGACGAAGACCCGTCCGCCCCCGGGGCCGATCGCCTTGGCCGTGACCTCCGCCAGGCCCCGCTGGTGGGCGATCATGCCCTTGTCCAGCCCGCAGGTCGGCAAGGGCCTTCCCAGGAAAGTCGTGGTGTTGGGGCGCCCCTCGGCGTCATCGGCGAAGGGGGGCAGCAGCGGGACCATGGCGGCGGGCGCCTCTTCCCCGGCCAGGGCGATGTCCAGCCGCGCCAGACGCAACGGATCCGACAGCAGGTCCCGCCCCATGTGTTCGGCGGCGAAGATGGGCCGGGTCTCGGCCGGGCCGGCAAAACCGTTGGCCAGGACGGATCGGGCCATGTTGAAAAGCGACCCCGCCCCCAGCACCGCCGCTGCCAGCACCAGCCCGGCAACCAAGGGCCGCGCAGAGGGTTGGACCAGGTCGGGCGCGGGCGCGTCGCCCTGGCGGGAGAGCAGCGGCGCCAGCAACAGCGCCAGAAGGATCAGCCATTTCGGATCGTTGCCGAAATTCTGATAGGTGATGTAGACGAAGGAAGGCGCCAGCAGCAGCACCGGCCAGGCCAGCGCGGGCCGCGCCCGCAGACGCAGCACCACCACCGCCCCCAGCAGCAGGAAGGTCCCCGGGATGAAGGCCGGCCCGCCGATCACCGCCCCCAGCGGCTGATCGGGGAAAGGGCGCACGGGCATGCCGGCCACCCACAGCAGGTCGCCCACGTAGGCGGGCCAGAACGCCGCCCCCATGAACAGCGCGACCCCGGCGCAGAACAGCAGCCCCGCCACCAGCGCACCGGCCAGCACGCGCCCCCTCCCCCGCAGGACAAGCGCCACGATGACCGCCGGCGCCAGCGTTACCGCGAAGGTCGCCTTGGTCAGCCCGAGGATGGCAAAGCCGATGCCGATCACGGCGGCATCGATGATCCCCGCTGCTCGCATACCCGCACCACCCGCCGCGCGCGGCGGCAGCACCGCCGTCACCACCGCCAGCAGCGCCACCGCCCAGGCCCAGCGGTTGTAATGCATCGAGACCGAAACGCCCGCGTTCGTGCCGCCGTGGATCAACGCGGTCAGCCAGATCACCGGCACCAGCGCCGCCGCCACCGCCGCCCAGCCGACGAGGCGACTGCGCGCCACCCACCAGATCACCGGCGCCAGCAGCAGGCCCAGCCCAAGCTGTGCCACGATCAGCGCCTGCCCAAGGCCCCACTCGAAGCCCAGCGCCCGTCCCAGTGCCAACGTCCAGTGCAGCGGCAGAAAGGCGAAAAGGCCGACGGGGGTGCGGAAGTCCAGGTGCGGCCACTGCCCCTCCTGCATCAGCATCAGGATCTGAAGCAGATGCAGCAGGTCGCCCTCGTGCTGGGTGACGACCAGACCACCGCGAAGAAGGCCGGGCGCGCTGAGCGCCAGGGTGGCGCCGACAATCAGTGCAATCAGGGGGATCGGGGCGGCTCTGCCCATGCGCGGCTCCTTGGAAATGCCTTCGTTTTTTCCCGCGACCCTACCGATGCGTCACGCAATTGCCATCTTTTTGCAGTGTTCTCCCTTCGTTGTCGCGACCGGCCGTGGCATTCGGGACAACGCGCAAAGCGGCCCGCACGGCACCCAGGTCCGACCATCGGGCATGAAGATCAGAGGCACAGCAGATGAACGTTCAGAACCAGGAACTCGGCGCCGGCATCCCGGCTGGCACCCCGCCCCCTCCGTCCGTGCGCTCGCTTGAGGCCACCGGGCTAAACCCGGTGATGATGCGCGACATCCTCCTGAAAACGATCTTCCGCAAGAACCTGAGCTATGCCAACGACATCGCCGCGGCGATCGCCCTGCCCGTCTCGCTGACGCAGGAGCTGATCGACATGGCCCGCGAACAGCGCCTGATCGAGGCGACGGGCACCCTCCACGCCACTTCGGGCAGCGAAATGGGTTTCCAGTTGACCGACACCGGCAAGAGCCGGGCGCTGGATGCGCTGGGACAGTCCGAGTATTACGGCGCCATGCCTGTGCCGCTGGCCCACTACCGCGAACAGGTCAAGCGCCAGTCGATCCGCAACATCCGCCTGACCCGTCAGCAACTGACCAGCTCGATGGGTCACCTGATCCTGCCCGACAACCTACTGGACCAGCTTGGCCCGGCGGTGACCTCGGGCCGGTCGATCCTGATGTATGGCCCGCCGGGCAACGGCAAATCGTCGATCTCGAACGGCATCCGCGACGCGCTGGGTGACAAGATCTACATCCCCCGCGCCATCGAATATTCCGGCCAGGTGATCTCGGTCTACGACCCGATCGTGCATTCGGCCGCCGAAGAGGCCGTGGACGATCCCAACTCGCTGCGCCGCACCTCGAACCGCTACGACCGCCGCTATGTCTATTGCGAGCGTCCCACGGTTATCACCGGCGGCGAGCTGAAGCTCGACATGCTGGATCTGAACTTCAACCCGACCGCACGGACCTATCAGGCCTCGCTTCAGCTCAAGGCCACCGGCGGCGTCTTCATCGTCGACGACCTTGGCCGCCAGGAAGAGCCGCCGCAGGCGCTGGTCAACCGCTGGATCGTGCCGCTTGAGGAGTCCAAGGACATTCTTGCCCTGCAATCGGGCGAGAAGTTCGAGGTGCCCTTCGACACGCTGGTGATCTTCTCGACCAACTTCCACCCGAACGAGATCTTCGACGGCGCGGCCCTGCGCCGGATCTTTTTCAAGATCAAGATCGACGGGCCGAACCAGTCGGATTTCCTGAAGATCTTCGCGCTGATCGCCAAGAAGAAGAAGATGCCGCTGGACGAAAAATCGCTGGTCCACCTTCTGAAGGTCAAATATCCGACGATCGAGAACACCTACGCCAACTATCAGCCGGTGTTCCTGATCGACCAGATGATCTCGATCTGCGATTTCGAGGGGATCCCCTATCAGATGACGCCAGAGCTGATCGACCGGGCCTGGGCCAACATGTTCATCAAGTCCGAGGCGATCGCCCGCTAGGGCCGAACTCACGCCCCTGAAAATCGCGCCTCGGACTGGTTGCCTGCCCCCCGGCCCCCTACCTATGGGCGGATGAGCACGCTGCCCCCCTCTTTCGACGACTGGTTTTCCCGTCGCGGCTGGTCCTTGCACCCGCACCAGCAAGAGCTGCTGGACCGGGCGGCAGAGCCCGCGCTGCTGCTGATCGCGCCCACCGGCGGGGGCAAGACGCTGGCCGGCTTCCTGCCCACCCTGGCCGAGCTGGCCGACGGCGCCCACAAGGGGATCCACACGCTTTACGTCTCGCCGCTCAAGGCGCTGGCGGCGGATATCAAGCGCAATCTGCGCACCCCCGTCGACGAGATGGGCCTGCCGATCCGGATCGAGGATCGCACCGGCGACACTAGCGCCACCGCCCGCAAGCGCCAGCGTGCCGATCCGCCCCACATCCTGCTGACCACGCCCGAAAGTCTGGCGCTGCTGACCAGCTATGAGGATGCACCGCGCATCTTCGCGGGCCTCAGCCGCGTGATCGTCGACGAGATCCACGCCCTGGCTGAATCCAAGCGCGGCGATCAGCTGATGCTGGCGCTGTCGCGGCTTCAGGCGCTGGCACCGGAGATGCGCCGGGTGGGTCTGTCGGCCACGGTGGAAGACCCCGCCGCCATCGCCGCGTATCTCGCCCGCAACCCCGACCCATGCGCCATCGTCCACGCCGATCCGGGCCCCGATCCCGACATCGCCATGCTGACGACCGATGAACGCCCCCCCTGGTCCGGGGGTGGCGGCAAATACGCGATTCCGGCGGTTCTGGAACAGGTCCGCAAGCATCGCACGACGCTGATTTTCCACAACACCCGCGCCCAAGCCGAGATCTTCTTTCACAACCTGTGGCTGGCCAATGACGACGACCTGCCCATCGGCATCCACCACGGCAGTCTGGCCCGCGAACAGCGCGAAAGGGTCGAGGCCGCTATGGTGGCCGGCGATCTGCGCGCCATCGTCGCCACCGGCAGCCTGGATCTGGGCATCGACTGGGGCGACGTGGATCTGGTGATCCAGGTGGGGGCCCCCAAGAACGTCAAACGTCTGGTGCAGCGGATCGGGCGGGCCAACCACCGCTACAACGCCCCCTCCAAGGCGCTGTTGGTGCCCGCCAACCGCTTCGAGGTGGTCGAATGCGTGGCCGCGTTGCAGGCCGTGAAGGCCCGCGATCTGGATGGCGATCCGCGCGGCCCCGGCCCCCGCGACGTGCTGTGCCAGCACATCGCCATCCGTGCCTGCGCGGGCCCGTTCGACGCCGGTGAGCTTTACGCCGAGGTCACAAGCGCCGGCGCCTATGCCGGCCTGACCCGAGAGGCGTTCGACGATTGCCTGAACTTCGTGGCGACCGGAGGCTACGCCCTGCGGGCCTATGACCGTTACCAGCGGCTGCAACAGCGCCCCGACGGGCTGTGGCAGCTGCGCGATCCCCGCCGGGCGCGGCAGATCCGCATGAACATCGGCACGATCATTGACACGGACATGCTGAAGGTCCGGTTGCGCGGGCGCGGCGGCAAGCCCTTGGGCGAGGTCGAGGAAGGCTTTGCCGCCACCCTCACCGCCGGCGACACCTTTCTGATCGGCGGCCGCGTCGTGCGCTATGAAACCTTGCGCGAAATGGTGGTCGAGGTCAGCCCACGGGCCGACAAGGAACCGCGCATCGCTACCTACATGGGCACGAAATTCGCCACCTCGACCCAGCTGTCGCACCGGATACTTGAGATGTTCCGCAGCCGCGACTGGGCCGGCCTGCCCGCCCATACCCGCGACTGGCTGGAGTTGCAGGCCCGTGTCTCGCACCTGCCCGAGGCCGACCGCATTCTGGTGGAAAGCTTCACCCATGACGGGCGGCCCCACAGTTGCATCTACGGCTTTGCGGGGCGCAACGCGATGCAGACACTGGGCCTGCTGCTGACCCAGCGCATGGAGGAAATGGGCCTGCACCCGCTGGGCTTTGTCGCCACGGACTACGCCACCCTGATCTGGGGGCTGGAGCCGCTGACCGACCCCGCCCCCCTTTTCGCCCAAGGCGACCTGCGCGCCGCGTTCGAGGATTGGCTGGCCGGCAACGCGGTGATGAAGCGCACCTTCAAAAGCAGCGCCATCATCGCCGGCCTGATCGAACGCAACACCCCCGGCGCCCGCGCGACCGGGCGGCAGGCGACCTTTTCGTCGGACATCCTTTACGACACGCTGCGCCGCTACGACCCCGACCACCTTTTGCTGGACATCACCCGCGAGGAGGCGCTGCGCGGACTGGTCGACTTCGGCCGGATCGAGGAGCTGCTGGCCCGCACCCACGGACGCATCGACCATGTGCAGGCTGAACGGGTGACGCCGCTTGCGGCCCCGATGCTGCTTGAAATGGGGCGCGTGCCGGTGATGGGGGCGGCGCGCGAACGTCTGCTGGCGGAGGAGGCCGCGATCCTGCTGGCCACCGCCGGGCTGGAATAGCGGGGCCAGCCCCTTGTCCGGACCACGCGGGGCGGGTATCGAACGAAGCATGAACTTCTTTGCCTTCCAACTTGCCGGCGCCGCGTTGCGGGCGCTGCCCTCGGGCGGCCTCTGGTGGCCGGGGGCCGATCTGCTGTGTGTCTCGGACCTGCACCTGGGCAAGGCCGAGCGGATGGCCCGCCGGGGCGGCCCGATGCTGCCCCCCTACGAGGTGCGCGACACGCTGGGCCGCTTGGAACAGGACCTGGCGGCGACGGGCGCCGGCACGGTCATCTGCCTTGGTGACAGTTTCGACGACCTGGACGCCGCCCACGCCCTTCCCCCCGCCGAACGCGCGTGGCTGGAGCGCCTGGTCGCCCCACGCCGCTGGATCTGGGCGGAGGGCAACCACGATCCCGACCCCGTGCCCTTCGGCGGGTCGCATGCGGCCGAGGTTCTGCGCGCCCCTCTGGTTTTCCGCCACATCGCCCGGCCCCCCGGGGGCGACGGGGCCGGGACCCCGGACAGTGGCGGGGCCTTGGCCGAGGTCTCGGGCCACTACCATCCCAAGGCGCGGGTCAATCTGCGCAGCCAACGCATCACCCGACCCTGTTTCCTGCTGGACCGCAAGCGGCTGATCCTGCCGGCCTACGGCACCTACACGGGCGGGCTGTTCAGCCATGCCGCGCCGCTTTCGGCGCTTATGGACGACCCGGCGGTCGCGATCCTGTGTGGTCCGGCCCCCTGCGCGGTGCCGATGCCGCGCTGAGCCTCGCTCGCGGCCCTTAACGTCTCCTTCATATCCGAGGGGCATCCTGAGGCTCCGGGCACCCTTCGCTGTGCCCGGGACGGTGGTGATGGCACCGAGTCCCAGAACCTCTCAGCACGAGTATCCATCACCGCCGACCTCCCCCATTTCGCGTCAGGCAGATTGACGGGGCCGATCGCCCTTTGCGCGGCCGCACCCTTGTCCTACCCTCGCCCCAAACGGAGGGCATCCCATGCAGCCAGGGTTCGAGGGTTTTCGCCGCAAGGTGGAGGAGAGTTTCGCCAAGCAGGATTTCATGGCCAGCATCGGTGCCGAGATCGCGGCGATCGACGCAGGCCGGGTCTGCCTGACCGCGCCGGTGCGGACCGGCTTTCGACAACAGCACGGCTATGCCCATGCCGGCCTGACCTTCGCGCTGGGTGACTCGGCCGCCGGATATGCCGCGCTGACCCTGATGCCCCGCGACCGCGAGGTTGTTACCAGCGAGATGAAGATCCATCTGCTGGCCCCTGCCCGGGGCGGGCGGCTGCGGGCCGTCGGACAGGTGATCCGCGCGGGTCGCCGGCTGATCGTCGTGCGCGCCGATGTCGAGGAAGAGGGCCCCGACCCCGAGGCCCCCGCGATCCCCGTGGCGACGCTTCTGGGCACCATGGTCTCGACTCCCATCGCATAAGCGGCGCGCCTGGCGGAAATATTCTGCGGGTCAAGGAACGATTCTCCCCCGCTCCGTGTTGGTATGATGAAAGCGCAAGGGCATATCGCGGCGCGAGCAAACGCACGGAAGGAAATGAAAATGACCACTCCCGCACTGATCGTGAACGCAGGTTTCCTCTTCGGTCTTGGCGTCAGCTCGCTGATCCTGCTGGCCATCTGATCCCAGTCATTCAGCCTGCGCCCGGCGGTCCCCGCGACCACGGCGCCGCAGCCCCCCGAACCGGGACAGGTTCCGCAACCGCGCCCACTCAGGCGCGGTTTTCCTTTGTCCGGACAACGCTATCCCTGGCGCCACCCCACCCCCAAACGCAAGACGCCGCCCCCGGGGGGACGGCGTCTTGTTCATCTTTCGCGAAATGGCCGGATCAGGACGAGGGTTCCGGCTCCAGCCCGCTGTCGCCCTTGGGGCGCGGCTTGGTCTTGGGGATGGCGGTGATTGACGGGGTGTTGCCACCGGTCGCGTCGTCGTCATCCTCACCACGGTTGAGAGCCTGACCTGCGATCACCTTGGTGATCTCGGAGCCGGTCAGCGTCTCGTATTCCAGCAGGCCCTGTGCCAAGCGGTGCAGATCGTCGTTCTTGTCGGTCAGGATCTGCTTGGCCCGCTCATAGCCCTCGTCGACGATGCGGCGCACCTCGGCGTCGATCTTCTGCTGGGTCTCGGGGCTGATCGCAGTCTGGCCCTGATAGTTGCCCAGGTAGGACTGCTGCTCGTTGGCGTAGTCGATGTTGCCAAGCTCTTCAGAGAAGCCGAACTGTGTCACCATCGCGCGGGCGATCTTGGAGACCTGCTGAATGTCGGACGAAGCGCCAGAGGTCACGTTCTCCTTGCCGAAGATCAGCTCTTCGGCGACCTTGCCGCCCATCGCCATGGCGATCTTGGACTTGTACTTCGTGTAGGTCACCGACAGCTGGTCACGCTCCGGCAGGGACAGGACCAGACCCAGCGCGCGACCGCGCGGGATGATGGTCGCCTTGTGGATCGGATCGTGCTGCGGGACGTTCAGACCGACGATCGCGTGACCGGCCTCGTGATAGGCGGTCAGCTTCTTCTCGTCCTCGGTCATGACCATCGAGCGCCGTTCGGAGCCCATCATGACCTTGTCCTTGGCATTCTCGAAATCGTCCATCGTCACGAAGCGACGGCCGACGCGGGCTGCCATCAGAGCGGCCTCGTTCACAAGGTTGGCCAGATCGGCACCCGAGAAGCCGGGCGTCCCGCGGGCAATGATGCGCAGGTCCACGTCGGGGCCCAGGGGCACCTTGCGGGCATGCACGCCAAGGATCTTCTCGCGGCCCTTGATGTCGGGGTTGGGCACCTGCACCTGGCGGTCGAACCGGCCGGGACGCAGCAGCGCGGGGTCAAGAACGTCGGGGCGGTTGGTGGCCGCGACGATGATGATACCCTCGTTGGCCTCGAAACCGTCCATCTCGACCAGCAGCTGGTTGAGGGTCTGCTCGCGCTCGTCGTTGCCGCCGCCGTAGCCTACGCCACGGGACCGGCCCACGGCGTCGATCTCGTCGATGAAGACAATGCAGGGGGCGTTTTTCTTGGCCTGCTCGAACATGTCGCGGACACGGCTGGCGCCGACGCCGACGAACATCTCGACGAAATCCGAACCCGAGATGGTGAAGAAGGGAACACCCGCCTCGCCGGCGATGGCGCGGGCCAGAAGCGTCTTACCGGTGCCCGGAGGGCCCACCAGCAGCGCACCCTTGGGGATCTTGCCGCCGAGGCGCGAGAATTTCTGCGGGGTGCGCAGGAATTCGACGATCTCTTCCAGCTCGTCCTTGGCCTCATCGATGCCGGCGACATCGTCGAAGGTGACGCGGCCGTGCTTTTCGGTCAGCAGCTTGGCCTTGGACTTGCCGAAGCCCATGGCGCCGCCGCGACCGCCGCCCTGCATACGGTTCATGAAGAAGATCCAGATGCCGATCAGCACCAGGAACGGCAACCACAGCGACAGCACCGAGAAGAAGCCCGACTGTTCCTGGGCCTTGACCTCGATATCGACGTTGCGGGCCGCCAGCTTGGGGGTGACATCCACGCCCTCGGGCTTGACGGTGTTGTATTGCTGCCCTGCCGCGTCGCGGATCAGGATGCGTTCACCGTCCAGGACCACGGAGCGCACGGCACCGCTGTCGACCTTCTCGATGAACTCGGAATAGCTCATGGACCGCGAGGACATCGTCGAGCTGCCGCCGCTGAACAGGTTGAACAAGGCAAGGACCAGAAGAAACAGGACCACCCAGAAGGCGAGGTTGCGCGCGTTGCCCAAGAAAGATCTCCTCATATTGGTGATCGCGGGAGCAACCCTGCAATCACCCCTCTAAAATAGACATGCGGGGCCTGACTTCAATGAGATAACAACGTCCGGGTGAATTCCTGCTCCCCTGCGCGGGTTGCGCGAAATCCGCCGCCCATCCCGAGGTGCGGCACACAGATCACCCGCCCCGCCCGCCAGACGGCCGGAAGGCCCAGCAGGCTGTCGCGCGGAACGCCCGGCGCGGGGCGCGGATCAAGGGCGGTAAGCCCTTCTTCGCCAAGCATTTCGACCTGTGCCCCCTCGGTATCGGTGCCCGCCTCGCGCGCCAGGATCCAGCGGTTGTCCCATGTGTCGCCGGGCCGCGCCCGCACCCCGATCAGCGCCGAGGGCTCGCGGTAAAGGCGCAGCCACCCTGCGGCAGGATGTATCACGACCCCGTGAAGCGTGGCGCGCCGGCCAGCGGCCGCGGCGCGGACCGTGTCTTCCAGCGCGCGCAGGCGGGGGCGGTAGTCCTGACCGCCGACCCACATCAGCCCCGCCGCCAGAAGGCGCAGGCGCGTCTCGTCGTCCAACAGACGCCAGGGCGCGACCTCGATCAGCAGGTCGGCGCCCTCCTCGCGGGTCATGGCGGCGGCGGCCTCGGCGCCCCGCCGCTCCAGTGCCTCGCGGGCGCGGGCCATGGCATCGGCCGTGCGGTTCACCCCCTCGACATCGATGCCAAGCGGGGCCAGCAGCGCCAGCGCCCGACGCGCCTTGACCCGGTCATAGACGGAATCTTCATTGCCCGGATCCTCGGCCCAGGTCAGGCCCTTGGCACGCAGAAGGTCGCGCAGCTCCTCGCGGCGGTGCCCCAATAGCGGACGCAGAAAAAGGGATCGCCCCGGGCGGCCCGGCCGCATCGCCGCCAGGCCGTCCACGCCCGAGCCGCGCGCCAGGCGCAACAGCACCGTCTCGGCCTGGTCGTCGGCGGTGTGGCCGGTCAGCACCCCCGTCAGCCCGTGCCGCGCGGCCCAGTCGCCCAGCAGGCGGCGGCGGGCATCGCGGGCATTGGCTTGAAGGTTGCCGGCGCCGGGGCCGTCGGTCCATTCCAGGATCTCATGGGGAAGGTCCAGCGCGGCCGCGGCGTGGGCCACCTCCCGCGCTTCCGTCCCGGATTCGGGGCGCAGGCGGTGATCCACGGTTGCCACCCGCAGGCGGATAGCCCTGGGCGCCGCCCAAGCGGCGGCCAGGTGCATCAGAGCCAGCGAGTCGCTGCCGCCCGAGACGGCAAGCCCGAGGGCGGGCGTGCCCCCATCGGTGGGTGGGCGGGAGGGGTCAGGATCGTCGGCGGCCCCCAGGATGGCGGCCATGGCATTGTCGAAACGGTCTTGCGCCGTCACTGGCACCCCAGCGCCGAAAGCTGCTCGCGCGCCTGGCCCTCGGCGGGGTGGCCGGGAAAGCGGCTGCCGACCTCTGACAGCATCAGGCAGGCTTCGGAATTCTGCCCAAGGCGGGCCAGCGCCTCGCCCAGACGGAGCAGGGCGTTGGGGGCGTTGCGCCCCTCGGGCGCGCCCGAAAAACTGTCGAGGTAGGCGCGCGCCGCCTGTTTCCACTGGCCCTGCGCTGCGTTCGACTCGCCCAGCAGGAACTGCACCTCCCCGGTCAGGGGGCTGCCGGGATAGGCATCAAGGAACGATTGCAGGCGCGTCACGGCGGTCTGGTGATCGCCCGAGGCACGGGCCTCTGCGGCGCGCTCGAAATCGGCCTTCTCGTTGATGGCAAGCTCCACCCCGCCGGTGAGGTCCGAGGTGCCGCCGGTCTGGCCCATTCCCTGGCCCATGCCTTGGCCCATCCCCTGCCCCATGCCTTGGCCCGTATCCTGGCCCTGGGCGCCCGGGGGCGGGATCAGGGTGCCCGCGCTGCGCGGTTTGTCACCGCCGCCCAGGGTGGGGGTGGTGCCAAGGCTGCCGATATCGCACTTGGTCTCCAGCTCGCAAAGACGGAATTCCAGGTCGCCCAGGCGGTTGGTACCATCCTCGACCACGCTGTCGATGCGGAAGTTCAGCTCCTCGACCTTGGAGGTCAGGCGCTGAAGCTGGGCCTCGATCTGGTCGACACGTTCAAGCACGCTGCCGCCAACGGTGACGCCGGGGGCGCCGGTGGTGTTCATCTGGCCGCGAAGGCGCTGGATCTCGACGAACAGGACGGACATTTCCTGGCGGATGTCGGCTAGGGTCTTCTCCCGCTCCTGGGCAAGAAGGGGCCCGGTGCCGGCAAGCGACAGCGTCAGGGTCGCGGCCACGCCAAGGGCGGCAAGGCGCAGAAGTCCCGCGCGTCGGCAATTCTCAAACACAGTCACGAGGAAGATCCCTTTCCTTGAAAGCCCGGCGGCGTCCCGGCCTGAAGCCGGCGCGGGTCGGGCGCCGGCACGGGGCCGGCACCCGTCATCGGCCCTAGCTGGAGGCGCCAGCAGTCACCACGGTCACGGCGCGGCGGTTCTTGGAGTAACATGCCTCGGTCGAGCAGATCTCGATCGGGCGCTCCTTGCCGTAGCTGACGGTGCGGACGCGGTTGGCGTTGATCCCCTGGCTGACCAGGAAGTCACGGACCGAAGCGGCGCGGCGCGCGCCAAGGGCAAGGTTGTATTCGCGGGTGCCCTGCTCGTCGGCGTGGCCTTCGATGACGACCGCGTATTCGATGTTCTGCATCAGCCACTGGGACTGGCCGGCCAGGGTGGTGCGGGCCTCGGGCGACAGGGTGCTCTGGTCGACGGCGAAGAGGACGCGGTCGCCGACGTTCTGCTGGAAGAACTCTACCGAGTTGGGGCTGACGGTGCCGGCGGGATTGCCCGCGCCGTAACCGGCGCCGGCGTTGGCGCCCACCGGGCCGTTGCCGCGGTTGAACGGGTTGCCCGAGCATGCGGCCAGCGTCAGCGCGCCCAGAAGAAGAACGGTCTTGGTCAGATGTCTCATATCGGTTCCTGCCTGTGGTCTTGAAAACGGGCCTGCGGCCCTGAATTGCATGGTGCCGGGGGCTTGCGAAAGCTTACCAGCAACACACGGGATTTGAAATCGACGGCCGGGGACCGGCCGCCGCGCGTTCAGGCGATCACCTCAGAAGCGGCGACCATGCCGGGTCCGAGGCCGCGTCGGGTGTCGGCACCCGCTTTAGGTTTCGCCCCGAGATATCCACCGAGTAGAGGGCCGGCACGCCCTGCGCGCCCGAGGTCTCGCGGGTGAACATCAGTACCCGGCCATTGGGGGCCCAGGTCGGACCCTCATCGAGGAAGCTGGCGGTCAGCAGACGCTCTTCCGAGCCGTCGGTGCGCATCACGCCGATGTGGAAACGGCCCTGGTTCTGCTTGGTGAAGGCGATGTAGTCGCCGCGCGGCGACCAGACCGGCGTGCCATAGCGGCCGCGACCGAAGCTGATCCGCTGCGGCTCGCCCCCGCCCGAGGGCATGACATAGATCTGCTGCGTGCCCGAGCGGTCGCTTTCGAACACGATCTGGCGGCCGTCGGGCGAGAAGCTGGGTGCCGTGTCGATCGCGGGCGAGGAGGTCAGGCGCACCGCGCCACCACCCGCCACGTCCATTCGGTAGATGTCGGTGTTGCCCCCCTGCTCGAGCGAGAAGATCACCGTGCGCCCGTCCGGGCCGAAGCGCGGCGCGAAGGTCATCACGCCCGACTGCTCCTGCAAGGCGCGGCGGGTGACGCTGCCCACGTCCAGCACCTGGATGCGGGGAAAGCCGCTTTCATAGCTGGTATAGAGGATCTGGCTGCCGTCGGGCGAGAAACGGGGCGCCAGCACGATCGACCGGCTGTCGGTCAGGTACTGCACGTTGGCGCCGTCGTAATCCATCACCGCCAGGCGCTTGGCCCGGTCGTTCTTGGGCCCGCTTTCCGAGACGAAGACGATGCGGCTGTCGAAATAGCCTCCCTCGCCGGTGATGCGCGAGTAGACCGCGTCGGCCACCTTGTGGGCCATCCGCCGCCAGGACGAGGCCGGGCCCGCGAATTGCAGCCCCTCGCCCAGCGGCGCGTCGGAGAAGACGTCGAACAGGCGGAACTTGACGCTGATGTTGTCCGAGCCGGTCATCGTCACCGAACCCACGACCAGCGCCTGCGCGTTGATCGCCTTCCAGTCGGGGTAGCGCACCGGCGCGTCGAAGCTTGAGATCGCCGAGATATGGGCCGAGCGCGGGATCTCGCGGAAAAGGCCGGTGCCGGTCAGGTCGGCCATCAGCACGCCGGTGATCTGCTCGGCCAATTGGCCGGCGGCGGGCGAGTCGGCCAGGAACAGCGGCACCGCGATCGGCAGCGGCTCGATCACGCCTTCGGTGATCTCGATGCGGAGGGGGCCGGACTGGGCCCGGGCCGATGTATCGGCCGCGAAAAGGGCCGCAAGGCCCAAGGCGGCCCCCATCACGGCGTTGGACAGCAGTCGGTTCAGCTTCATCGGATCCTCATACTATCGGGATTGAACGTCATTTCGACCTCGCGCCACTGGGCGTATTTCTCGGGCGGCAGGTCGAAACCCTTTGCCCCACAGCGCAGGATTGCACGACGCGCCGCGTCGAATGCAACCCGGGCGCCATCCTCGGTTCCGCCCTGGAAGCCCAGCATGCGGATCGAATTGGCCACGGGCCGGCCGGTCTCGTCCATGGTGACGGCGACCGTGACCTCGGTGCGGCGCGCCTCTGTCGAGCTGGAGCCGAGGTTCCAGCACTGGCTGACGGCAAAGCGCAGCCCGTCCTTCTCGCCGGCGGTCAGGGGCGGGCCGACCGGGAGGGTCGGGTCGGGTGTCTTGGCCGAGTTGCGGCTGTCGCCAACCGCGCCCATCGCGGCGGCGATCGCGGCCTCGACGGCGGCATCGGCGGGCGCCTGCTCGGCCACCTGGGCGGCGGGCTTGGGCGGCTCGGGCTTGGGCTTCTCGGGTTTCGGCTTTTCGGCCGGGGCGGGCGGCGTCGGCGGCTCGACCTTCACCGTCTCCTGCGGGGCCGGGCGCGGGCGGTCGGGGCGCGCCTTGGGCCGGTCCGAGCGTTCGGGCGCGGCGGCGACGACGGTCTCCTCGCTGGTGGCGTCGGCCTCGGTCACGGTCTGGGCCGCGGCCTCCTTGGGCGCGGTCGCCTCCTGCTGCTCAAGCGGCTGTTCGACGGTCGGCTGGGTGTCGGGCTGTGTCGCGGCCTGGCGCAACGGATCCTCGCGCGCGCCGGGGGGCGGCGGCGCGGCCGGGGTCGGCGCGATGCGCTGTGCCGGGCGCGGGGCGGCACCGGCCTTGGGCGGGGCCACCAGGGTCGCACCAACCGGGTCGCGCTCGGGCGCGTCGGGGGCATCGGGGGGGGCGTCGGCAACCTCGGCCGGGCGGGCCGGGGGCGCGGGCGGTTCGGGCGGAGCAGCCTCGGGCGCGGCCTCGGCCACGGCCTCGGGTCGGGGCGCGGGGGCCACGGGGGCCGCGTCGGCGGGCCGGCTGGCGGGCGGCGCGCTTTCCTGCGGGGCGCCGGGCGCCTCGGGCGGGGACTGGGTGTCGATCGGCGCTTTGGGCGCCGAGGAGACCATGGCGTCAAACTCCGCCGCCGAGATCAGCGAGACCTCGGTCGTGGTGGGCGGCTCTGGCGGCTTGGCGCGGAAGATCGTGCCGCCGACAAGCAGCCACAGGATCAGCCCGCCGTGGGCCGCGCCAGAAATGTAGAGCCCGGTGCGCATCTGCCCGCCCTACCTGCCGCCCGCTTCGCCCGACGGGGCGGCGCCGTCAAAGGTGGGTCCACCGGTTTCGGTCACCAGGCCGATGTTGCGGAACCCGGCCGCGTTCAGGGCGCCCATCACCTGGGCCACCTGGCCATAGGGGATGCCGCCGTCGGCGCGCAGGAAGACCTTGTCGTCCTTGCGCTCGGCCATGATCGCGCGCAGCTTGGCGATCAGCTCCTCGCGCGGGGTCTCGGTTTCCTGGATCACGGTGCGCCCGTCCGAGGACAGGGTGATCGTCAGCGGCTCTTCCTGCTCGGTCGGAAGCGGGGTCGCGGCCGTTTCGGGCAGTTCGATCGGAACACCCACGGTCAGCAGCGGCGCCGCCACCATGAAGATGATCAGCAGAACCAGCATCACGTCGACGAAGGGCGTGACGTTGATTTCCGACATCGCCGCCGAATGGCTGCGCCGCCGGCGCCGCCTGACCCCACCTTCGCCGCGTTTCTGGATGACCGCGCCCATGGCTCAGGCGTCCAGCTGGCGAGACAGGATGGTCGCGAACTCGTCGGCGAAGGATTCGTAATTGCCCGAGATGCGGTCGGCATCAGCGCTGAGCTTGTTGTAGAAGATCACCGCCGGGATGGCGGCCAGCAGACCCAGACCGGTCGCGACCAGCGCCTCGGCGATGCCGGGGGCGACGACCGCCAGGTTGGTGGACTGGCTGATGGCGATCTGCTCGAACGAGTTCTTGATGCCCCAGACGGTGCCGAAAAGACCGATGAAGGGCGCCGTTGACCCCACCGTCGCCAGGAAGGTCAGCCCCGAGGTCAGTCGCTCGTTGGCCTTGGCGATCGCCACGTCCATCGACCGGTCGATCCGCGCCTGGGCGCCGGCGATCAGCTTGCCGTCGTCGCGATGGCTGCGGCGCCACTCGGTCATGCCGGCAGAGAAGATACGCTCGGACGCGCCGCCGGGGCGGTTGCCGATCTGGTCGTAAAGCTCGTCCAGCGGCTCGCCCGACCAGAAGGCCCGGTCAAAGCTGGAGGATTCCCGCCGCGCCACCCGGAACAACAGATGTTTCTGGATGATGATCGCCCAGGACCAGAAGGACGCGAAAATCAGGATCAGCATCACGATCTTCACCGTGAAGGTCGCCCGCCAGAACAGGGCGAGCAAAGAAAAGTCGACCTCCTGCGCGAGGGCCAGTGTTTCGGTTTCCATAGGGCCTGCTTCCGTCTGCCAAATCTTGTTTTGCGGCATTCTTATCGCAGTTTTTCGTCCCATTCACGGGGAAAGCGATAAGGATGCCGTGATTGCAGCCTCAATTCGCTGTGCTTCAGCCGAATTCTCGGCGAATATCCGCTGGCACCCGGGCTGCGCGGCCCTGGTTGTCCAGCGCGACCAGCGTGACCTCGGCCGTGAAAAGGGCTTTCTCGCCCGTCCGCGCCACGCTCTGACGCAGAACGATGCGGGCGCCGCTGACGCGCAGCACCTCTGTCGTCACCTTCAGCATGTCGTCGAAACGGGCCGGCGCCAGGTAATCGGCATCGACCTTGCGCACGGCGAAGACCAGCCCGGGGTCGGCGCGCATGGCGTCCTGGTCGAACCCCGCCGCGCGCAGCATCTCGGTCCGCGCGCGTTCTATGAAGCGCAGGTAGTTGGCGTAATAGACGATGCCCGCCAGGTCCGTGTCCTCGTAATAGACGCGGACCGGCCAGCGATGGGCGGCACTCATCCCTAGGCCTGCCCCGCCGCCAGCCGCGCATAAAGGCGCAGCGCGTGCGACGGATCCGTGGCCGAAGGTGGCAGAACCGGGTCATAGGCGGCCCGGATCAGCCCCGCGATCTCGGGCTTGAGGATGGTCGAGACGCGCCCCTCCTCGCCCAGTTGGCCCAGCGGCGAGCTTTCGGCAAAGGCCCGGTCCGACCACAGCAACATGGCCTGGGTCGCCTCGGCCAGGGCCAGCGTGTCGGCCGGCAGCTCGGCCACCGCCCCGGTGACGCGCAGGAAGATGAATGCCGCGCGGATGCCCCCGGCCTCGTCGAAGCGGAAAGCGCGGTAATGGGTGGCGTCGGCCGCCTCCAGCCGGTCGGTCAGGGGCGCGAGGTCCGGGATCAGCCGGTCCAGGTTGGGCGTGTCCCGAAGCTCCTGCCATTCGCGAAGAAAGAAGAACATCATGTTCGCGCCAAGCTCGGGGTCGGTGTCGGCCATCTCGTGTCCCGCAAGGGTGACGATCGCCTCGATGGCCCCCTTGAAGGTCGAGACTGTCTGATCCTCGACCCCGAAGAGGACCGGCACCACCGGGCGGTTCCAGCGGGCGAAAGTATAGGCCCCGTCCGAGCGGGTGAACATCGCCTCGATGCGGGCGGGGTCCATCGGCGGGGCGATGGCGGAGGTGCCTTCGGTCACGGTGTCCGGCGTGTCGTCAGTCATTGAACAGGCCCTGCTGTCTGGGTGGCTCGGGCGCGGCCAGACCCAGGTGGCGCCACGCGCCCTGGGTCAGCATCCGACCACGCGGCGTGCGCTGTATCAGGCCCTGTTGCAGCAGGAAAGGCTCGATCACCTCTTCCAAGGCGTCGCGGGTCTCGGACAGGGCGGCGGCGATGGTCTCGATCCCGACGGGTCCGCCGGCATAGTTTTCTGCGATCAGGGACAGGTAGCGGCGGTCGGCCCCATCGAGCCCCAGGTGATCCACCCCCAGCCGGGTGAGCGAGCTGTCGGCGATCTCCCGCGTCAGGCGGCCGTCGCCCTCGACCAGGGCGAAATCCACGACCCGACGCAGAAGTCGGCCCGCGATGCGCGGCGTGCCGCGGGCGCGCTTGGCAATCTCGCGCGCGCCTTCATCCTCGCAAGGGATGCCCAGCAGCCGCGCGCCACGGGTAACGATCAGATGCAGCTCGTCGACCGTGTAGAACTGCAACCGGGTCGGGATGCCGAAACGGTCGCGCAGGGGTGTCGTCAGCAGGCCCAGCCGGGTGGTGGCCCCCACCAGCGTGAAGGGCTGCAACTCGATCCGCACGGTGCGGGCGGCGGGCCCCTCGCCGATCACCAGATCCAGCTCGAAATCCTCAAGCGCGGGATACAGCACCTCTTCGACGGCGGGGTTCAGACGGTGAATCTCGTCGATGAACAGCACGTCGCGGGCTTCGAGGTTGGTCAGGATGGCGGCCAGATCGCCCGCCTTGGCCAGCACCGGCCCCGAGGTCATGCGGAAGTTGACGCCAAGCTCGCGCGCCATGATCTGCGCCAGCGTGGTCTTGCCCAGGCCCGGGGGGCCGTGGAACAGCGTGTGGTCCATCGCCTCGCCCCGTTGCCGGGCGGACTGGATGAAGACGCGCAGATTGGCGCGAGCCTCGGCCTGGCCGACGAATTCGTCCAGCGCCTGCGGGCGCAGGGCGCGATCGGCCTCGGCGCGGGCATCCTCGGCGCCCGCCTGGGGGCGCAACAGGGCATCAGGTTCGCTCATGGGCGCCTTTCTGAAGGGCCGGAGCCCGGCTGTCCAGCGTCAGCCCGGGGCGCGGCGGGGAGGGCCGGGGCATGTGCATCACCCTTTCGGCGCCAGCAGCTTCAGCGCGGCGCGGATCAGGGCGGCCTCGTCCGGGGTCTCGCCCTCGGGGGTTTCGGCGGCGGCGCGGGCGACGGCGCTTGCCGCGTCCCCCTGCCCATAGCCAAGATTCAAAAGCGCCGAGAGCGCATCGGCCTGTGCGGCGGCGCGGCTTGCGCCAGCCGAGCTTCCGGCCGCCTTTACCTTGGCGGCGGGTGCATCGGATCGGGCCGGGGCATCCGGGCCATCGTCGGCCGGCACCCCTTCCAGCACGGACCCCAGGTCAGCGCCCATGGCCATCACCGTCGGCGCCTTGTCCTTCAGCTCGTTGACCACGCGTTGCGCGATCTTGGGGCCGACCCCGGGCGCGGCCTTGACTGCCGCCCAGTCCTGAAGGGCGATGGCGCGCCCCACCCCTTCGGGCCCCAAGGTGCCCAGGATCGCCATCGCCGCCTTGGCGCCGATCCCCTGAACCGACAGCAACAACCGGTGCCATTCCTTTTCCAGAAGCGTGGTGAAGCCGAACAGTTGCAGCAGGTCCTCGCGCACCAGAAGCTCGGTATAAAGCGACACGCGCTCGCCCCGGCCTGGCATGGCCATCAGCGTCCGGTCCGAGCAGTGGACGATATAGCCGACCCCGCCCACATCGATCAGCACATGGTCCGTGCCGCGGAAATCAAGCGTTCCGGTGATCTTGCCGATCATGCCCGCACCCCCGAGGCGGCCCGGCCGTCGGCGCGCGCGATGGCCCGGGCCAGCGTGTCGTTGCCGGGGGCCTGCGCCCCACCGTGATGGGCATGACAGATGGCGATGGCCAGGGCGTCGGCAGCATCGGGGCCGTCGATCTCGATCCCCGGAAGCTGAAGGCGAACCATGTGCAACACCTGGCGCTTGTCGGCATGGCCGACGCCGACCACCGTCTTCTTGACCGCGTTCGGGGCATATTCGCTGACCGGCAGGCCCGCCCGCGCCGGGACCAGCATGGCCACGCCCCGCGCCTGGCCCAGTTTCAGCGTGCCGGCACCATCCTTGTTCACGAAGGTCTGTTCCACCGCCGCCACGTCGGGGGAATGGGCGGTGACGACCGCGCTCAGCTGGTCAAAAAGGCTCAGCAGCCGCACGGCCAGATCCTTGCCCGAGGATTTGCAGGTGCCGTTGGCGACATGGGTGATGCGCGGGCCATCCACGTCGATCAGGCCCCAACCAAGATTGCCCAGCCCGGGGTCGATCCCCAGCACGCGCCTGCTGCCCATGATGCCTGTCCCGTCATCTTCTGTTCTGCGGCGCGGGCCGGGCCAGCGAGGGTCGGAAACCCCCGGCGGAGACGGTCGCGCCATGATTTCGCAAAAGCTAGCACGAAACGCGAACATTGACCAGATCGCTTTGCCCGGGCGGGCGGCGCGAAACATCAACCCCGCCCGTCCCCACCGCTGACCCGAAGCCTGCCCCTGGCGCCCGGGGCACCGCCCGGATCGGCGCCCTCCCGCCCCCATGCGCAGGCTGCATAGGGGGATTGCGATAAACCCGTGTTGTGGAGTCCGGGGCCTGGGCCTAGATGGCGGTCATGCGACGGGGACTCGCCCCGCCCTCCCTAACATGCCCGCCGACCGATCCGAAGGACCGCACCGATGTCTGTCTACCAAACCAATGGAATTGCCCGCCCCGAATTCTCCGTCACCGCGCGCGCCCTGCGCCTTGTTTCGGATGCCTGTGAAAACCTGATCGCCTGGAACGAAAGCCGCGCCACCCGCGCTGCCCTGTCCAAGCTGACCGATCGCGCCCTGTCCGACATCGGCCTGAGCCGCGAAGACATCGCCCGCATGTAAGCGGGCCGCGGCGCCCCGGGCGCCGATCCACGGCGGGGGCCCTGCCCCTGTCGCCGCCGGGCCACTGGCCCGCATTCGCAAACGGCCGCGCGCTTTCGCCCGCGGCCGTTGCCATTTCTGCCACTGCAATGCGCCCGTCCCGCCCGCGCGGGGCCCGCGCGTCAGGTCGCGCGTCAGGCCGGGCGGTGCAGGGTCAGGCTGGACCACTCTCCGATCTCTTCATGGTGTTCCAGATCCAGCCCCTCGGCGGAATAAGCCGCGATGATCTCGGGCGCCTGTTCGTTCAGCAGGCCCGACAGGATGACCCGGCAGCCGGGAGCCGTGCGCCCGGCCACCTCGGGCGCCAGCTCCAGCAGCGGACCCTTGAGGATGTTGGCGAAGATCAGGTCATAGGGCGCCACGGCGTCGAGGTCCGGATGCTCGAACCCCGGGGCCACCAGGCAGTCGACCCGCCCTTCCATGCCATTGGCGGCCAGGTTGGTCTCGGACACTTCAATCGCTACGGGGTCGATGTCCGACGCCAGGATGCGTGCCCCGGGCCAGGCCCGTGCCGCGCCCATGGCCAGAACCGCCGTGCCACAGCCGATGTCGGCGACCTTGTTGGCCGCGAACCCCTGCTCCAACAACCGGTCCAGCGCCCGAAGGCAGCCCTGGGTAGTGCCGTGATGGCCGGTGCCAAAGGCCAAAGCGGCCTCGATCAGCAGGGCGACGCGGCCCTCGGGCACCTTCTCGGCATCGTGGCTGCCGTAGACGAAGAAGCGACCGGCCTCGACCGGCGGCAGGTCCCGGCGGACCTTGGCGACCCAGTCGGTGTCGGGGATCTCGACCACCGCGAAATCGGGCGCCGCGTGCATCGTGGCAATCAGGGCCAGGCCGGCAGGGTCGGGGCTGTCCAGGAAATAGCCCGTCACCTCCCACTGGTCGCTGCCGTCCTCGACCTCGAAGATGCCGATACCCGTGGGCTCGGGCTGCATGGTCTCCAGCGCCTCGCCAAGGGCCTGGGCGGCGGCGGCGCCGGGAAGGGTCGTGACGGCGTTGTAGGTGGGCATCGGCTTCTCCTGCGGGGCGGGCTGTAGGGCGCCCCCTTCTGAAGGGCGGCTATAGCCCCCGGCCCCCCCGGGGCGCAAGGCAAGCCGCGCCCCAAGGGGGCACGAAGGGGTCAGGCCACGCCCGTTCCGATCGGGCAGGTGACGCCGGTGCCGCCGATGCCGCAATATCCGCCGGGGTTCTTGGCGAGATACTGCTGGTGGTAATCCTCGGCATAGTAGAACTCGGGCGCGGGCAGGATTTCGGTCGTGATGGCGCCAAAACCCTTTTCGGCCAGACGCGGCGCGAAGGCATCGCGGCTGGCCACGGCGGCGGCCTTCTGGCTGTCGGTCGTGTAATAGATGCCCGAGCGATACTGCGTGCCCATGTCGTTGCCCTGGCGCATGCCCTGGGTCGGGTCGTGCCCTTCCCAGAAGACGCGCAGCAGATCGTCATAGGTCACCACCTCGGGGTCGAAGACCACGCGCACCACTTCGTTGTGCCCCGTGGCGCCCGAGCAGACCTCGTCATAGGTCGCATTGGGGGTGTAGCCCGCGGCGTAGCCGGCGGCGGTCATGTAGACGCCGTCCAGCTTCCAGAACATCCGCTCCACACCCCAGAAACAGCCCATACCGAAGATCGCCTCCTCGAACCCGTCGGGCACGGGGGCCTTGAGGGGACGACCGAAGACGAAATGCGTCTCGGCCGTGGGGATCGGCGCGGCGCGGCCCGGCAGGGCGCTGTCGGCCGTGACGTGCTCGGTCTTTTTCTTCATGAAGGAAAACATGCTGACACCTTTCGCAAAGAGGGGGGCGGCACCCGGGGCGGCCGTGGCCCAGGACCCCGTCTGTCACGTTCTGACATAGGCCGGCGCGGGGCGCCGAACAAGGCGTCTACTGCGCGGGGACGGGCCCCGGGCGGGAGAAGACGGTCTCGTTCCCCGGAGCGGGGTGGCGCGGGATCAGCAGCGCCAGCATCAGCGACACCAGCGCCATGGCCGCCGCCAGCCCGAACACCGCCACCGGCGAGGTGATCCACAGATACCCCAGCGAGGCGGGAAGGAAGACGGCCGCGATATGGTTGATGGTGAAGGCAACGGCGGCGGTCGGAGCGATGTCGCCGGGCGAGGCGATCTTCTGGAAATAGGTTTTCAGCGCGATCGCCAGCGAGAAGAACAGGTGGTCGATGACGTAAAGCGCCGCCGCCAGCGCCACGCCCCATCCGAACATGTAGATCCCGCCATAGGCCAGGAAGACGCCGGTCAGCCCGATGTATTCCAGGGCCAGGGCCTGGCGTTCGCCGAACCGGCCGATCAGCCGTCCGATCAGCGGTGCAAACACCATGTTGGCGACGAAGTTGATCATGAAGAGCGCCGTCACCTCATGCACCTCGAAGCCGAAATGCTCGACCATCATGAAGGCGGCGAAGACGATGAAGATCTGCCGCCGCGCGCCCGACATGAATTGCAGCGCATAGTAAAGCCAGTAGCGGCGGCGCAGCACCATGCGCTTTACCTGCGGGTCGGGGGCCTCGAACCGGGGGAAGACCACGAAGGCCACGGCCACCAGCACGATGGTTAGCGCACCGGCGGTCATCAGCACCGCGTCATAGGTCCAGCCGAAGGTCTTCCACCCCACGACCAGGACGCCGTAGGCCAGCAGCGAGGCGCCGGATCCCGCCGCCACGATCCATCCCAGCATCTGCGGCGCCCGGTCCCGGGGAAGCCATTGCAGCTGGAGGGACTGGTTGACGGTTTCGAAATAGTGAAAGCCGACCGAGCTGATGACCGTGGTCATCAGCAGTCCCTGGAAGGTGGGAAACTGTGCGGTGACGGCCACCGCCGCGCCCAGCAGCAGCAGCGAGATCAGCGCCAGCAACTGCTCGTGCACGAAGATGATGAGCAGGATCACCCCGATAGCCAGGAAACCCGGGATCTCGCGCACGGTTTGCAGCCAGCCCCAGTCCTTGCCGTCGAATGCCGCGACCTCGATCACGAAATTCTGCAGCACGGCGACCCATACCGCGAAGGACAGTGGCATCGCCACCGCCATCAGCAGCAGCAGGGCGAAGGGGCGGCGCCAGGGCGGCAGCTGCCGGGCCTGGGCAAGGGGAACGAGGGCGCGTTTCATGCCCCCCGATACGCCGTTCCGTGGGCTTTGGCGAGAACCATGGCCCGCCCGGGGCCGCGCGAATGTGCAGATCCGGGGTTTGCGGCGTCCCTATTCGCCGGTCATCAGCTCGAACGGAACACGCTCGGCATAGCGGGTGGACTTGTGCTGTCGGAAACAGGCGTCCAGCCACTCGATGATATTGGCGACGGCCTGATCGTTCTTGCGGGTCTCGTGGTAGACGACCCAGACCTCGCGGTGCACGACCTCGCTGTCGACGCGGCCCATCATGGGCACGCCCAGCATGCGGTAGGTGGGCGCGATGGTCGCCATTCCGGTCGCCGCCGCCGCGCGCAGCGCACTTTCATAGCTGGACATGCGCAGGGCCGGCGGCTTGCCGAAATAGCGAAACGCCAGGTCCATCTCGGGCAGCCAGTCGAGATCACTGGAAAGACCCACCCATTCATCCGCATTGGCGTCACGGTTCTGATAGATCGCGATCCCCAAGGTGGCGATGCGCCGGCCGATCAGCCGCCCTTCCTTGGGGCGCGACAGCCGCAGCGAGACGTCGGCCTCTCCATAGGCCAGGCTGACGGAGGCGTCGGTGCCGCAAAGCTCCAGCGAGTAGGAGGGATGGGAGGTGACGAACTGGTCGATCCGGGGCGACAGGAAGTCGGTCAGCAGGAATTCAAGCGACGACAGCTTGAGGACACGCCGCTCGGCCTGGGCGGCATCCGCCGACAGCTCTCCGATGCTGCCAAGCCCCTCGTTGAAGGAGTTGGCCAGGTCGACAAGCTTGCGCCCTTCCTCGGTGATCTTCCACCCCCCGCGCGAGCGCTTGAAGATCAACATGCCCGTCATGTCCGAGACGCGCTGAACCCTGCGCGAGACCGTCGACGTGTTCGTCTGGAGAAACCGCGCAGCCTCCGTCATTGACCCGAAACGGGCCAGGGCCAGAACATATTTGAAGTCGTCCCAATTAAGCACTTGATACCTTCTAGGCCTGCACAGCCACTCAACCAATAATTGTATCAGGACAACATGCTGTACACGATTACGTTCCCTATCCTTCCGTATAGTCAGGGTCACGGAAGCCGCCGCCGCCGTCCCCCCTGCGGAGGCCAGTGCGGCAATGGTCCCCCCGTGTCCGAGGCGAAGGAAAAGGTAAAAACGCTGGCAGCGAGTTGAACTATTTCATGGCGCAGAATGCAGTTTATCTGGGCATTCCTGTGGCATGGCGGAATAATTTACGCGCACGTAAGCAAAAAATTTGCCCTCGCTCGCCTGGCCTTGAGCAAGGGTTTGAAAACCAAGACAGAATGACAATTAGCCAAAGTAGCGGGCGCAAAAATTCTAATAGAAGGACTGCGGATCGATGTCCACTTGGACACGGATTGTGGCGGGAATGCGGAATTGCGCCAGCCACCGCTCAAGCGCAGGTTGCAGGGGCACTCCCTTGTCGGCCTTCACCAACAAGCGCATGCGATGGCGGGCCTTGATGCGGGCGATGGGTGCCGGGGCGGGCCCGAAGACCTGCGCCCCGATCTGGCGCAGGGGCTCGGAATTGCGGGCCATCTGGAGCCCGAGGTCATTAAGCGCCCGCGCGTCGGTCGCCGACAGCACGATCCCGGCCATTCTCCCGTAAGGGGGCACGCCCGCGGCGCGGCGCTGTTCGGCTTCGGCGGCCCAGAAGCCTTCGTCGTCGCCCGCAAGAATGGCGCGGATCACCGCATGCTCGGGCTGATAGGTCTGAAGATAGGCGACGCCGCGCTTCTGCGCCCGCCCCGCCCGGCCCGCGACCTGCCGCACCAATTGGAACGTCCGCTCGGCCGCCCGCAGGTCCGAGCCTTGCAACCCCAGATCCGCGTCGATCACACCCACCAGCGTCAGCAGGGGAAAGTTGTGCCCCTTGGCGACCATCTGGGTGCCGATGACGATGTCGGCGTCCCCAGCGGCGATCGCTTCGATCCGCGCCTTCAGGGCACGGGCCGAGCCGTATAGATCGCTGGACAGGGTGGCGACCCGCGCGTCGGGGAAAAGCGCCGCGGCCTCTTCGGCCAGACGCTCGACGCCGGGGCCGACGGCGGCCAGACGCCCCTCGACCTCGCAGGCGGGGCAGACCTCGGGGACGGGGCGGGTGTCGCCGCATTGGTGGCAGACCAGCCGTTTCAGGAAACGATGTTCGACCATGCGGGCATCGCAATTGTCGCAACCGACCTGATGGCCGCAGGCGCGGCAGATGGTGACGGGGGCATAGCCGCGGCGGTTGATGAACAACAGCGACTGCTCGCCCGCCTCGATCCGCGCCGACATCTCGGATTGAAGGGTGTCCGAGATCCAGCGTTGCGCAGGAAGCGACTGGTCGCGCATGTCGATGGCACGCATGTCCGGCAGCTCGGCCGTGCCGAAACGCGCCTTCAGCTCCAGCCGCCGGTATTTGCCCGCCTGCGCGTTGGCCCAGCTTTCCAGCGAGGGCGTGGCCGAGGCCAGCACCACCTGTGCATCGTTCAACGAGGCCCGCAGTACCGCCATGTCCCGCGCGTTGTAAAGCACCCCGTCCTCTTGCTTGTACGAGGTGTCGTGTTCCTCATCCACCACCACTAGGCCCAGATCGCGGTAAGGCAGGAACAGGGCCGAGCGTGCCCCCACCACAAGTTGCGCGCCCCCTTCGGCCACCATCTTCCAGCACCGCCGACGCTCGGTCGAGGTGACGCCCGAATGCCATTCGGCGGGGGGTGCGCCGAAACGGGCCTGAACGCGGGTCAGAAACTCGGCCGTCAGGGCGATCTCGGGCAGCAGCACCAGCGCCTGCCGCCCCTGACGCAGGCACTCGGCGACGGCCTCTAGGTAGACTTCGGTCTTGCCGGACCCGGTAACCCCTTTCAGCAGCGTCGTGCCATAGCGTCCTTGGGCGATGCCCGCCACTATGGCCGCCGACGCCGCCGCCTGATCCTCGGTCAGCGGCTTTCCCGGCAGGGCCGGGTCCAGCCGCGGATAGGGCAGATCGCGGGGCGTGTCCTGTTCCAGCACCGCGCCCGACGGCAGCAGCCCCTTCACGACCGAGGGGCCGACGCCCGCCATCTCGGCCAGCTCGCTCAAGGTGAAGCTGAGACCACCGAATTCTTCCAGCACCGCCAGCACCTTCTGGCGGGCCGGGGTCATGCGGTCGGGGGTGCCCGGCCCCGGACGGTAGATCTTGCGCATCGAGGGTGTCTCGCCAAACCCCGGCGCCCGCGTCGCCAGCCGCAACATGGCGCTGAGAGGGGTCATCGTGTATTGGGCGGCACGGGTCAGAAACTCGCGCATCTCGTCGCGCATGGGGGCCACGTCCAGCACCCGGCCGACGGCGCGCAGCTTGGCCGGATCCCAGTCCCCCTGCCCCGGCCCCCAGACCACCCCCGCCACCTTGCGCGGCCCCAAAGGCACCTCGACAAAGGCCCCCTGAAGGCAGCCGCCCTCGGGGGCGCGATAATCCAGTATCCGGTCCAGCGGCTGGGTGGTCAGGACGCCGACGGTGGCACCTTGCGGAAAATGGCCGGGCAGGTTTTGGCTATGCTCAATCATCGCGATCTTCTTAGGGGGTTCCGGGCAGCACGGCCATAGGATAAGAACCCGCCCAACTGCCTCAAGCCTGGGATCTGATCCATGAAATTCTTCGTAGACACTGCCGAAATCGACGCCATCCGCGAACTCAACGATCTTGGCATGGTGGATGGTGTGACGACCAACCCCTCGCTGATCATGAAGTCCGGTCGCGACATCAAGGAAGTCACCAAAGAGATCTGCGAACTGGTCGCCGGCCCCGTCAGCGCCGAAACCGTGGCGCTGGACGCCGAAGGCATGATCGCCGAGGGCCGCGAGCTGGCCAAGATCGCGGACAACATCGCCATCAAGGTGCCCCTGACCTGGGCCGGGCTTCAGGCCTGCAAGACGCTGACCGACGAGGGCCGGATGGTCAACGTGACCCTCTGCTTCTCGGCCAATCAGGCGCTGCTGGCGGCCAAGGCCGGTGCCACGTTCATCAGCCCCTTCATCGGCCGTCTGGACGACCTGAACCTCGACGGGATGGAGCTGATCGCCGACATCCGCGAGATCTACGACAACTACGGTTTCGAGACCCAGATCCTTGCGGCTTCGATCCGCAACGCCAACCACATGAGCGACGCCGCCAAGATCGGTGCCGATGTGGCCACCGCGCCCCCCGCCGTGATCAAGGCGATGGCCAACCACGTGCTGACCGACAAGGGTCTGGAAACCTTCCTGAAAGACTGGGAAAAAACTGGTCAGAAAATCCTCTGACTGGTGTATAGTCGCCGCAAAACGAAAGATCGTTGAACGGCAACCCGACGACAGAGGCAGCATGAGCGACACCGCCCTTAACATCGAAGACCTGCGTGAGCGGATCCTGTCGGATCCCGAGATGATCCTTGATGACCGCGACCTGATGAAGGCGCTGATCGCCGCCAATGAAAAGCAGCTTGGCAACAACATTGTCGACCTGCGCGGCATCGCGATGGAGCGGCTGGAGGCCCGGCTGGACCGGCTGGAGGACACCCACCGCTCGGTCATCGCGGCGGCCTACGAGAACCTGGCGGGCACCAACCAGGTGCACCGCGCGATCCTGCGCCTGCTGGACGCCGCCGAATTCGAGGATTTCCTGCTGTCGCTGCGCACGGACATCGCCGAGCATCTGCGCGTCGATGCGGTCAAGCTGATCCTGGAAAGCCCGCAGGCCGACACCGGCTCTGACGGGCTGACCCGGCTGTCGGACGTGCTGCTGGTCAAGCCCCAGGGCTTCGTCGCAGAATATTCCGCCGTCGGGCGCAACGGCGCGCCCCAGCGCCAGGTCACCCTGCGGCAGGTGGCCGACGCCTCGGACGAGGTCTTTGGCGAGGCCGCGGGATGGGTTCATTCCGAGGCGCTGCTGCGCCTCGACCTCGGGCCCGGGCGGCTGCCCGGCATGCTGGTCATGGGGGCCGAGGATCCGCACCAGTTCAAGCCCAACCAGGGCACCGACCTGTTGACCTTCTTCACCGGTGTCTTCGAAAGGGCGATGCGCCGCTGGCTGTCCTGATGGCCGGCGCCGCCAGGCAGGCCGCGCGGGCGGGGGCCGATGGCGCCGCGCTGCTGTCGCCCGGGGCGCGCGACCTTCTTCAGCGATGGCTGGAATCCCTTTCGGCGCTTGACGATGCTTCGGCCAACACGATCGAGGCCTATCGCGGCGACCTGGTTTCTTTCCTTTCCTTCCTGACCTTGCACCGGGCCGAGGGCCAGGGCGCCGACCGCCTGGGCGCGATCGAACCCTCGGACATGCGCAGCTGGCTTGCCCACGAGCGCGCGAGCGGTCTGGGCGCGCGATCGCTCGCCCGCAGGCTCTCGGCGGTCAAGGGATTCTACCGCTGGCTGGCCGAGCGTGACGGGACCGAGGCCACGGCCGTCCTGTCGGCCCGTGCGCCGCGCTTCCAGAAGAAGCTGCCGCGACCCCTGGCACCCGATGCCGCGCGCGAGATGATCACGACCGTAAGCCTGCAGGCGCCCGAGCCTTGGGTCGCCCTGCGCGACGCGGCGGTCGTGACGTTGCTTTACGGCTGTGGCCTGCGGATCTCCGAGGCGCTGGGGTTGAAGGGGCGCGACCATCCGCTGGACGAGGTACTGCGCATCACCGGCAAGGGCGGCAAGGAACGGCTGGTGCCGGTGCTGCCCGTGGCACGCGAGGCGGTCGCGGCCTATGTCGCCGCCTGCCCCCACGGGATCGCCCCCGACATGCCCCTTTTCCGGGGGGTGCGCGGCGGCCCGCTCCTGCCGCGGATCGTCCAGAAGGTCGTGGCCGAAGCGCGGATGCAACTGGGCCTGCCGGCCACCGCAACGCCCCACGCCCTGCGCCACAGCTTCGCGACCCATCTGCTGGAGGCCGGCGGCGACCTGCGCACCATCCAGGAGCTTCTGGGCCATGCCTCGCTGTCGACGACGCAGACCTACACGGCCGTCGATACCGCCCGGCTGATGGAGGTCTATGACCGGGCCCACCCCAAGGCCTGAGCCGCCCTCGGGCGGGCAGGACGTTCCCGATCCCGTTTGCGCCGCGCGTTGAATTCCGGCATGAACAGGCCATGACAGCCCATATGCGCGCCATCCTGGTCCATCTTTTCACCGCCACCGGCGCGGTCTTTGCCATGCTTGCCATGCTGGCCGCGGTCAGCGAGGAATGGTCGCTGATGTTCCTGTGGCTGGTGGTGGCCTTCTTCGTGGACGGGATCGACGGCCCCTTGGCCCGCCGCTTCGACGTCAAGCGCCACGCGCCCGAGTTCGACGGCGTGCTGCTGGACCTGATCATCGATTATCTGACCTATGTCTTCATCCCGGCCTTCGCGCTGTTCGAATCGGATCTGTTGCCGGGCTGGACCGGCTGGGTCGCGATCATCCTGATCACCTTTGCCAGCGTGATGTATTTCGCCGACAACCGGATGAAGACCAAGGACAACAGCTTTGCCGGCTTTCCGGGCTGCTGGAACATGGTGGTGCTGGTGCTGTTCGCGGTCGAGCCGAATTTCTGGGTCATCCTGGGCATCGTCACCCTGCTGACGGGCGCGATGTTCACGCCGCTGAAGTTCATCCACCCGGTGCGCACCCGGCGCTGGCGCTGGTTCAGCCTGCCGATGGCGCTGGCCTGGACCTTCTTTGCAGGCTGGGCGGCCTGGGTCGATTTCGACCCGGCAAGCTGGGCCGGCTGGGGGCTGGTGATTACCAGCGCCTATTTGATCCTTGCGGGCATCGCCCAGCAGATCATCCCGGCGCGCGGCGGCGATGACGAAGGGCCCGAGGAGGCCTGAGCGGGTTTTGGGTGGCCCCGCAGGAGCCTCCGGCAGGGATATTTCGGCGACACTGAAGGATCAGAGCCGGGTTATGACGACCCCGGCCAGGATAAGCGCAGCGGCGATCGCCTTCTGCCGGTCCATCCGTTCGCCGAAGGCGATCCAGCCGATCAGCACCGCGAAAAGGATCGAGGTTTCGCGCAAAGCGGTGACCAGGGCGATGGGGGCCTGGGTCATGGCCCACACCGCGATGGCGTAGGCCAGATAGGACATGGCCGAGGCCAGCAATCCCCAGCCCAGCGCCGAGGGCGCCATGCGCAGCACCGAGGGGCCCTTGATCGCCACCTGAACCGGCACGAAGAACACTGCCGAGAAGATCAGCAGCCATCCCACGTAGGAGACCGCGTTGCCCGAGATGCGCGCGCCGGTGCCGTCGACCATGGAATAGGCCGCGGTCGCCAGCGCCGAGCCCAGCGCGAAGGGCACCATGCGCCGGGACTCGCCGTTGCGGAAGACGCCGCGCGCCATCAGGACGATGCCCGCCCCCAACACCAGGATACCCGCAACCTCGGCCGGGGCGATCGTGTCGGCCAGAAGGACCGCGCCGGCCACCAGCACCAGAAGCGGTGCGGCCCCCCGGGCCAGGGGGTAGACACGGCTGAGGTCGCCCTGCTCGTAGGCCACGGCCAACAGCAGTTGGTAGGTTGTATGGATCAGCCCCGATGCCAGCAGCCAGGGCCAGACATGGGGCTGGGGCCAAGGGTTGAAAGCGGCGATGATCACGCCGATCAGGGCATGCCCCACGGTCAGCACCAGCATCGCGCTTTGCTTGGAGGCACCGGTCTTGACGATGGCGTTCCACGAGGCGTGCAGCAGCGCGGCCCCGAGGACGGCGAAGAAGACAAGCAGCGTCATGGGCGGCCTTTCGGGGCGGCGGGTAATCCGGGGGCGGCGGGGCTGCCGCCCCCGGTCGATTCAGGGTGCCGGGCGCGCGGACGGGTGGGGCCGGCGGGGATAGCCCCGCGCCCTGCCCGCCCCGGCCGGATCAGACGCCCGCGTCCTTGAGGGCCGCGTCGCAGCGGCCGCAGACCTGCGCGTGGGCGTGGTGGCCCACGTCGGGCAGGATCTTCCAGCAACGCTGGCACTTTTCGCCCTCGGCCTGTTCGAAGACCACGCCGACGCCGTCGATCTCGGGCAGGCGGAAGGCCTCGTCGGGGATGGGATCGCCCGTCAGTTCCACCGCCGAGGTGATGCAGATGTCGGCGAAGGGCAGCGTGCGCAGCTGGGCCAGCACCGCCGGATCGGTGACATGGACCACGGGCGCGGCTTCGAGCGAGGCGCCGATGACCTTGTCGCGGCGCTGTTCCTCGAGGGCGGCGGTCACGACCCGGCGCACCCGCCGCACGCCGGCCCATTTGGCGGCCAGCGGATCGTCGCGCCAGTCGCCGGGGGTGGCGGGGATGTCCTGAAGGTGGACGGAGCTTGCGTCACCGGGGAACCGCTCCAGCCAGACCTCCTCCATCGTGAAGACCAGGATCGGCGCCAGCCATGTGGTCAGCCGGTGATAGAGGATGTCGAGCACGCTGCGCGCAGCGCGGCGTTCCACCGTGTCCCCGTCGCAGTAGAGCACGTCCTTGCGGATGTCGAAGTAGAAGGACGAAAGATCCACCGTGGCGAAGTTGAACAGCGCCTGAAACACGCCCTGGAAGTCATAGGCGGCGTAGCCCGTGCGCACCCGGTGGTCGAGCTCCGCCAGACGGTGCAGCACCCAGCGTTCAAGCTCGGGCATGTCCTCGGGGGCGATGCGATCGGCCTCGGAGAAGCCGGACAGGCTGCCCAGCATGAAGCGCATGGTGTTGCGCAGGCGGCGGTAGCTGTCGGCGACACCCTTCAGGATCTCGTCGCCGATGCGCAGGTCGGCGGTATAGTCCGACTGGGCCACCCAAAGCCGCAGGATGTCGGCGCCGTATTGCTTGATTACCGCCTCGGGGGCGATGGTGTTGCCCAGCGACTTGGACATCTTGTTGCCCTTGCCGTCGAGGGTGAAGCCGTGGGTCAGCACGCCGCGATAGGGGGCGCGGCCACGGGTGCCGCAGGCCTGCAGCATCGACGAGTGGAACCAGCCGCGGTGCTGGTCCGTGCCCTCGAGGTAGAGATCGGCCAAACCGTCCTCGGACCCGTCCTCGCGGTCGCGCAGAACAAAGGCGTGGGTGGAGCCCGAGTCGAACCACACGTCGAGGATGTCGAACACCTGCTCGTAGGCGTCGTGGTCGTGGTCGTCGCCGAGGAAGCGGGCCTTGGCGCCGTCCTTGTACCAGGCGTCGGCGCCCTCGGCCTCGAAGGCCTCGGTGATGCGGGCGTTGACGACGGGATCGCGCAGCAGAAAGTCGGGATCGGTGGGCTGGGTGTCCTTCTTGACGAAGCAGGTCAGGGGCACGCCCCAGGCACGCTGGCGCGACAGGACCCAGTCGGGCCGCGCCTCGATCATCGAGTAGAGCCGGTTGCGCCCGGTCTTGGGCGTCCATGTCACCAGCTTGTCGATCGAGGTCAGCGCCCGTTCGCGGATGGTGGTGCCATACTCGTCCTGGCCGTCGCCGACGGCGCGGTCGATGGCGGCGAACCATTGGGGCGTGTTGCGGAAGATCACCGGCGCCTTGGAGCGCCAGGAATGGGGATAGCTGTGGGTGACGCGGCCACGCGCGATCAGCCCGCTGGCGGCCACCAGCTTGTCGATGACGGCGGCGTTGGCCTTGCCTTCCTTGCCCTTGCGGTCAAAGACCTGAAGCCCGGCGAAGAACGGCACATGGTCCAGGAATTCGCTTTCCTCGCCCACGTTGTAGGTCATCCGGTCCAGCCAGTTGCGGCGGACGAAACATTCGAAATCGTCTGCGCCGTGGCTGGGGGCGGTATGCACGAAGCCGGTTCCGGCATCGTCGGTGACATGATCGCCGTCGATCATCGGCACGTCATAATCCCAGAAGCCCTCGGCACCCTCGACCCCGTTGAAGGGGTGGATGAGGGTGAGGCCCGACAGCTCGTCGGCGCTGACATCGCGCAGGCGGGTGCTGGCGGTCACGCGGGCGCGGGACAGCACCTCATCTGCCAGCTTGTCGGCCAGCAGGTAAAGGTCGCCTTGCGCCGTCCAGCTTTCCTCCTCGGTCCCGTCGACCCGGTAGAGGCCGTAGGCGATCTTGGGGTTGAAGGCGACGGCCTTGTTCGAGGGGATGGTCCAGGGCGTGGTGGTCCAGATCACGACGCGGGCGTCGGCCATGTCGGCGGGCGCGCCTTCGCGGATCTTGAAGGGCACCCAGATCGTGTGGCTCTTGTGGTCGTGGTATTCGACCTCGGCCTCGGCAAGGGCGGTCTTTTCCACCGGGCTCCACATCACGGGCTTGGAGCCACGATAGAGGGTGCCGTTCATCAGGAATTTCTGGAACTCCTCGGCGATGACACGCTCGGCGTGGAAATCCATCGTGAGGTAGGGGTTGTCCCAGTTGCCGGTGATGCCGATGCGCTTGAACTCGTCGCGCTGGATGTCGACCCAGCCTTCGGCGAAGCTGCGGCATTCCTGACGGAAATCGACGATCGGCACGGCGTCCTTGTCCAGACCCTTCTGGCGATACTTCTCTTCGATCTTCCATTCGATCGGCAGGCCGTGGCAGTCCCAGCCGGGGATGTAACGCGCGTCCCGGCCCGACATCTGCTGGCTGCGGATCACCATGTCCTTGAGGATCTTGTTCAGCGCGTGACCGATGTGCAGGTGCCCGTTGGCGTAGGGAGGGCCGTCATGCAGGGTGAAGGGCTGACGGGTCTCGGCCTTCGCCTTGTCGCGCAGCCGCTCGTAGACACCGATCCGCGCCCACCGCTCCAGCCAGCCGGGTTCGCGCTTGGGCAGGCCCGCGCGCATGGGAAATTCGGTCTGGGGAAGGTTCAGGGTGGTCTTGTAATCGGGGGCTTCGGGCGTGTCGGGCGTGTCGGCGCACATGGGATGCGATCCTTGGATGTCTTTTGGGCGGCATGAAGGGGATGAGGGCGGCACCTGTGGAACCCAAGCGCCTGTGACCGGCCGCTCGGATCAGAGGGCCGGGGTGGTAATTCGGATAATGATCGCGATTGCACGTCTCATGCGCAGGGTTATATGCCCCGCTCCGGGATTGGTCCAGAGGGTGCGGCGCATGGCCCTGCGGGGTGTGGCGGCGGGGGGAAGACGGGGGAGAAGACGGGGGAGGCGGGCCCGCGTGATGCAGGTCCGACGCCCCCCCGTCATCGCGTTATCCCGTCAGGAGCGCCCTTTCCAGGGCACCAGCCAGTTCTCGGCCAGCCGCATCAGGATGTCGATGCCGTAGCCGACGATGCCGATCAACACGATCCCCATGATGACGATATCGGTCAGCTGGAACTTCGAGGCCGCGACGATCATCTGCCCGGCCCCCTTCTCGGCGGCGACAAGCTCGGCCGCGACGACCGTGCCCCAACAGACCCCCATCGCCACCCGCGCGCCGGTGAAGATCTCGGGCAGCGAGTTGGGGATGATGACATGGCGCAGGATCTGCCATTTCGACGCCCCCAGCGAGTAGGCCGCGTGGATCTTGGTGATGTTCACCCCCGAGACCCCTGCCCGCGCCGCGATGGTCATGATCCACAAGGCAGCAAGGAACAGCAGCACGATCTTTCCGGTCTCGTCGATGCCGAACCAGATGATGACCAGCGGGATCAGCGCCAGCGGCGGCACCGGGCGCATGAACTCGACGATGGGGTCGAACCAGCCCCGGAACCAGTTGGACAGCCCCATCGCATAGCCCAGCGGGATCCCCACGGCAGAGCCCAGCGCGAAGCCCGCGACCACCCGCATCAACGACCAGCCGACGTGTTCCCACAAGGTGAAGCCGCGATAACCGTCGGTGCCGATCTCGATCAGGCGGTTCCAGACATCCTCGGGGGCGGGCAGCCAGATCTTCTCCATCTGCCAGCCGGGATCGGGGCTGAAGTTCAGCGTGCCCTTGGGGGTCATGGTGACCGTGCCGTCGGCAAGCTTGACGGTTTCGCCCGGTGCGATGGGTTGCCCGTCAATGGCGATCACCTTGTAGCCCTCGGCGTCGCCTCCGACGTCGTTGCGATCCACCCGGATCAGCCCCGACCGCCAGGCCGCGACGGAGGCCGCATCATCCTTGGCAAATCCCTCGCCGCCGTCGGCGCCCTCGGGCTTGGCGGCATCCTCGCCGACCCGGTGGACGTTGACCCGCACGACGCCTTCGTCGGTCGACAGATCCGGCGCCTGCGCAGTGTAGGTGAAGCTGGTCTCGCCCAGAAAGGGACCCGGCGCGTGGATGGGCGTGATCTTCGAGCCGGTGAACGCCCCCCAGATCAGGAAGATCGCCAGAACCGAGATGATGCTGGCGATGCGGTTCGGGCGCACGGCGCTTTCGTCCCCGAAGGTCACGGTCTTGAGCGAGGTGAAATCGCGCTGGCGTTCGACAAAGCGGCCCGTGGCGCGGACCGCGACGAAAGCGGCGATGAAGATGGCGACGTAGATCAGGGCGATGGTCATGACGCGGCCTCCGTGCGGCCCATGATTTCCTCTTCCATGTTCCAGATCATGGTCAGGATCTCTTCGCGGGTCTCGGCGTAGCCTTCGGTCTTCTTTACGTCGCGCAGGTCGGCATCGACGCCCATGTCGGCGAAGGGCAGGCGGTATTCCTTGTGGATGCGTCCGGGCCGGGGCGCCATGACCAGCAGGCGTTCGCCCAGCAAAAGCGCCTCTTCGACCGAGTGGGTGATCAGGATGATAGTCTTGCCGGTCTCTTTCCAGAGCTTCAGCACCAGCCCCTGCATCTTCTCGCGGGTCAGGGCATCAAGGGCGCCAAGAGGTTCGTCCATCAGGATCACCTCGGGGTCGTTGGCCAGACAGCGGGCCAGCGCCACGCGCTGCTGCATGCCGCCCGACAGCTCGTAGACCGCCTTGTCCTTGAAATCGCGCAGGCCGACCACGTCCAGCAGATGATCGACGATGCCGGCGCTTTCGGCCTTGGGCATGCCCTTCATGTTGGGGCCGAAGGCCACGTTCTCGCGCACGCTCATCCATTCGAACAGCGCGCCCTGCTGAAAGACCATGCCGCGTTCGGGACCCGGCCCGACGACGGGCTTGCCGCCCAGCACGACGCGGCCCTCGGTGGGGGCCAGAAAGCCCGCGACGATGTTCAGCAGGGTCGTCTTGCCACAGCCCGAGGGGCCAAGAACGCTCAGCAATTCGCCCTGCCTGATATCAAGCGAGACGTTCTGCAACGCCTGCACCGAGGTGCCGTTGGGCAGATCGAAGCGCATCGAGATGTTTTCGATGGATAATCCGGACATGTCCCCTCCTGTCCCGGTGGTGATCCGTTCGGCGGATCTGGCAATTGCGGCCGCACCGATAGGGTGCGGCCGCGGTGCCTGTCTGGCAAGACTGGGCTTGCGGGCGTTTACATGCCGATGGACTTGAGCGGCCCGATGTTCACCGCATCTTCATAGCTGTCGCGGGCCTGATCGATGTTGCCCGAGTCCTTGAAGACCTTGGCCACCCCGACCATGAACTCCTGCGAGCCTCCGCCCAGCCATTTCGCGCTGAGCTGCTCCTCGACCGAGGGGAAGACGAAGGTAGACAGGGTGGATTCGGCCGCCGCCTCGTCCATGCCGGCGTCCTTGGCGATCACGGGCAGCATCTCGGCCTTGTGCTCGCCCGAGTTCCACATGGCGTTGGCGTCGGCCGTCACCTTCAGGAACTTGGCGACCATGTCGGGGTTCTCGGCGACGAAGGCGGCGGGCGCGGTGGTCACGTCAAAGACCAGGATGCCCAGCTCTTCCTTCTCGGCGCCGGTCAGCAGCACGTTGCCATGCTCTTTCATGCGGCGCAGCGCGCCACCCCATCCGCAAGCCATGTCGACCGACCCCTGGCTAAGGGCCGCAGCCCCTTCGGCCGGGGCCATGTCCACGACCTCAAGCCCCGAGACGTCGATGCCGAAGTGGTCCATCTGCTTGAGAAAGCCGTAATGGGCGGCGGTGCCCAGCGGCACGGCGACCTTCTTGCCGGCAAGCTCGTCCGCCGAGTTCTTGTCGATCTCAAGGTTGGTGGCGACGACGCAATTGTCGTTGTCGGAATAGCTGACGGCCACATCGACGATCTGGATGTCCTGCCCGGCGGAGGCCGCGACCACGAAGGGCGGCACGCCCTGGCTGACCGACAGTTGCACGTCACCCGAGGCCATCGCCGCCGACATCGCCGTGCCGGTGTCGAAAGCGCGCCAGTTGACCTTGACGCCCATCTCCTCGTCATAGGTGCCCATCGCCTTGGCGTATTCGAAGGGCATGGGCCATTCCAGGAAATAGGCGACGGTGATTTCGCCATGGGCCTCGGCCAGCGCGGCGCGGGGCGCGGCGATCGTGCCGAGGGCGGCGATTGCCGCGGCAGCAGCGATCCAGTTCTTGAGTTGGGGCATGTTGGTCTCTCCCGTGTTGGGGCGGTCGTTGCCGCCAGCAATGAAAAAATCCGGCCACGGTTTGCCGCGGTCCGATACCTGTTCACTGTCCCGAGCCATGCACAAAAATCCCCTGTCGCATACCCCATTTCTGTTTCGCAGGGTCGACGGGTGTGGACTGCCCGATACCCCGGCAGGTCGCGGGCCGCGTCCGCCACCCGGGGCGGCACATCCGAAAACCTTTTGAAGATCACAACTTATGGGCGAGTTAATTGACGCGTATCCCGGACCCCGATGCCGCCGACCCAGGGTCGGAAAACATTTGGTATCGTTGAGAACACGCGCGTATATTGTCGGCGCAGGCCGCCCCGTCCCCGGTTGCATCCGGGGCGACCGGCACGTCTTATCTGCCCGTCAATTCCCAACGGCCGCCGTGGCCTTACCGATCGGAGCCTTTTTCATGGACGCCAGCTTCCTGTCGAACGATTTCGAGGATGTCGTTGCCGCTGACCGCACGAACGTGTGGCACCACATGACCCAGCACAAACCCTACGAATCCTCGGATCCCCGCATCATCGTCGAAGGGCGCGGCATGCGGGTCTGGGACCAGAAGGGCAAGGAGCACCTGGATTGCGTCTCGGGCGGGGTCTGGACGGTCAACGTGGGCTATGGGCGCGAATCCATCGCCGACGCGGTGCGCGACCAGCTGGTGAAGATGAACTATTTCGCGGGGTCGGCGGGTTCGATCCCCGGCGCACGCTTCTCCGAGCGGCTGCTGGCCAAGATGCCGGGGATGAGCCGCCTTTACTATTGCAACTCGGGTTCGGAGGCCAACGAGAAGGCCTTCAAGATGGTCCGCCAACTCAGCCACCAGCGCCACGGCGGGAAGAAATCCAAGATCCTCTACCGCGAGCGGGATTACCACGGCACCACCATCGGCACCCTGTCGGCCGGCGGTCAGGATGAGCGTAACGCCCATTACGGCCCCTTCGCGCCCGGCTTCGTCCGCGTGCCCCATTGCCTGGAATACCGCAGCCAGTATGGCGAGGTTTCCGACTATGGCGCACGCTCCGTCGCCGCCATAGAGGAGGTCATCCTGCGCGAGGGTCCCGACACCATCGGCGCCATCTGCCTTGAGCCGGTGACCGCAGGCGGCGGTGTCATCACCCCGCCCGAAGGCTACTGGGAAGGCGTGCAGGAGCTTTGCCGCAAGTACGAGATCCTGCTGCATATCGACGAGGTCGTCTGCGGCATCGGCCGCACGGGCACTTGGTTCGGCTATCAGCATTACGGCGTCAAACCCGACATGGTCTCGATGGCCAAGGGGGTCGCCTCGGGCTATGCCGCCATCGCCTGCCTGGCCACCACCGAAGAGCTGTTCGACGCGTTCAAGGACAATCCCGACGACCCGCTGAACTACTTCCGCGACATCTCGACCTTCGGGGGCTGCACCGCCGGACCGGCGGCCGCGATCGAGAACATGCGCATCATCGAGGACGAGGGCCTGCTGGAGAACTGCACCGCCATGGGCGCGCGGCTGATGGGCAACCTGGCCGAGCTGAAGGAGCGGCACAAGGTCGTGGGCGACGTGCGCGGCAAGGGGCTTTTCTGCGGCGCCGAGCTGGTCGCCGACCGCGACACGCGGGAGCCCGCCGACGAGCGCAAGGTCCAGGCCGTCGTTGCCGATTGCATGGCGCGGGGCGTCATCATCGGGGCCACCAACCGCTCGGTCCCCGGGTTCAACAACACGCTCTGCTTCAGCCCCGCGCTGATCGCCAAGCCCGACGACATCGACCATTTGACCGACACGGTCGACCAGGCCCTGGGCAAGATCTTCGGCTGAGCCGAACCCGCCGTCCCCGACCGGAAAAGAAAGGCGCCGCGCGACCACGCGGCGCCTTTCCTCGTTCTCAGCCCCGGGCGGTGCCCCCCTTGGGCGCCAGGCGCGAGATCACGTAGATTACCGTCGAAGCGGTGACGATCGACGGGCCCGCCGGCGTGTCCAGCCAGAACGAGGCCGCCAGCCCCGCCACCGCCGACAGCGCGCCGATGGCGGCGGCGATGGCGGCCATCGCCTCGGGCGTGCGGGCAAAGCTGCGGGCCGCGGCGGCGGGCAGGATCAGCATCGCCCCGATCAAAAGCGCCCCGACCACTTTGATCGCGACCGCCACCACCAGCGCCAGCGCCAGCGTCAGGATCAGCGACTCGCGGCGCGGGCTGATGCCCGAGGCCGCCGCCAGGTCGGGGTTGAGCGTGGACAGAAGCAGCCCCTCCCACCGCCAGGCCAGAAGGGCCAGCACCGCCACCGCCCCCAGCAGGATCGTCACCAGATCCCCCTGCCCCACGGCCAGGATATCCCCGAAGAGATAGGCCGACAGGTCGATCCGGTTGCCCCCCGCAAGCGAGGCGGTCACGAGCCCCAGCGCCAGCGCCGAATAGCTGATGACGCCCAGGCTGGTGTCGCTGTTCTGCTCCCCCCGGCCCAACAGCACCACCCCCAGGCCCAGCGTCAGCGCGGCAACAAGGCTGCCCAGCGCGATCGGCAGCGACATGGCCAGCGCCAGGGCGACGCCCAAGATCGAGGCATGGGCGGTCGCGTCCCCGAAATAGGCCAGCCGCCGCCACAGGACAAAGCACCCCAGCGGCCCGGCCGCCAGCGCCACGCCGACTCCGGCGAGGGCGGCGCGCAGAAGGAAATCGTAAAGCATCATTCCGATGGTCCCCCAACCGGTCGCGCGGGACCATGATTTTGGCCGCAGTCATGGGCCGGCCCGTCGCCGTGGTGGTCATGGTCATGTCCATGATCGTGGTCGTGGTCGTGGTGGTGGCTGTGGTCATGCTCGTGCCGGTAAAGGGCCAGCGCCCCCGCGGCAGCGTCGCCGAAAAGCGCGCGATAGGCCGGCGCGTCCGCGACCGCATCGGGCGCCCCCTCGCAGCAGACGTGTCCGTTCATGCAGATCACCCGGTCCGAGGCCCCCATCACCACGTGCAGATCATGGCTGACCAGCAGCACGGCGCAGCCGGTTTCGGCGCGGACCTGCTCGAGCAGGCGGTAGAAGGCGGCGATCCCGGGCTGGTCCAGCCCCTTGGTAGGTTCATCCAGGATCAGCATCTGGGGCCGGCTCAGGATGGCACGGGCCAGCAGCACACGCTGAAACTGCCCACCCGACAGGCGCGACATCTGCCGCCCCTCCAGCCCCTCGGCGCCGACGCGGGCCAGGGCGGCGGCGCGCTCGGCCCGGCCGGGGCCGCGCGGCAGCGACAGGAACCTCTCGACCGTCATGGGCAGGGCGGGACCGATTTCCAGGGTCTGGGGCACGTAGCCGATGCGCAGGCCCGGGCTCCGGCGGATGGTGCCCGCACCCGGCCGCAGCACCCCGATCAGCGCCTTGATAAGGGTCGACTTGCCCGAGCCGTTGGGCCCGATCACGGTGACGATCTCACCCGCGGTGATGCGGAAATCGACGTCGTGGATCCCTGCGCCCCCGGGATAGCCGGCGGCAAGGCCATGGGCCTCGATCAGTGGCGCGGTCCCTTGCCCGGGCTTTGCCAGCGCCCCGTCGGCGGCCATCACCGGCCCCCCCCGGCATCTTTGGAGCGGGGCGCGCCCTTGCCGTCGCCGATGCCCTCGCCGTCGTCGGCCAGGCAGGCCGGGCACATGCCGACCCCTTCGATATTCACCCCTTCAAGCTGAAACTCCAGCGGCACGGCGGCCTGTCCCACCGCGCGGCGCGCCCCGCCCGAGGGGCTTTCGGCCACCATTCCACAGCCTTCGCAGATCAGCAGCACGGGGTCGTGCCTCTCCCCGGGGTGCATGCAGGCGGTATAGCCGTTCACGCGGCGCACCCGGTGGGCGCAACCAGCCTCGACCAGAAAATCCAGCGCCCGGTAGGCAACGGGCGGCTGGGAGCCGAAGCCGTGATCGGCCAGCCGCTCCAGCACCTCGTAGGCGCCCATGGCGCGATGGGCCTCAAGCAGGATCTCGAGAGTCTGGCGCCGCACCGGGGTCAGCCGCAGGCCGCCGCTTGCGCAATGGGCCTCGGCCCGGGCCAGGATGCGGGCCTGGCACTGGCGATGATCATGGGCGGTAAAGGCGATTGCCTGATCGGGCGCTTGTTCGGGCGCCCCTTCGGCATGCCTCTTGGAAGAAGGATCGTCGGCCATGGTCTGAACCCCTGTCCTGCGGCGGCGGTCGCGCCACCCTGCGGCCCCGGAAAGCGACGTGCGATAAATCAGGCCGGTTTCCTGCTTGTGATATTATCACATTCATACGTATGTTACGGCGCAACGCAACACAAGCCGGGTAATCGCATGTCCCCTCTCTCATCCCTATCGCCGAAACGTTTCCTGCCCGGTCGGATCGCGGGGCTGGGCGCGATTCTCTGCGCCCTGGCGGTCGGCCTGTCCGCGCCCGCCGCGCAGGCGGCGCCGCCGCAGGTGGTTGCGGACCTGCCCGTGCCATGGTCCCTGACCGCCCAGATCATGGACGGGGTCGGCACGCCGCGTCTGCTGGTGGAGCCGGGCACTGATCCCCACGACCTGCAACTGCGCCCCTCGCAGGTGCGGCTTCTGACCGACGCCGAGCTGGTGGTCTGGACCGGGGCCGAGCTGTTGCCGCCGGTGGCCGAGATGCTGCATCGGCTGGAGATGGAGGAGGCCGCGCTTGCCCTGCTGGAGATCCCCGGCCCCGATGCCGCCGGGGAGCACGCAGAGGATGAACCCGAGGATGCCCATGACGCCGACGCCGGTGATGAGGCGCATCACGACGACGACGCGCTTCACGCCTGGCTCGACCCGCGCCGGGCCCTCGCCTGGGTCGATCCGATCGCCGAGCGGCTGGCGGCGATGGATCCCGAGAACGCGGCCACATACCGCGCCAATGCCGCCGCCCTGGCCCAGCGGATCGGCGAGGCAGAGACACAGGTGGAGGCCCTGGTCGCCCCCCTGCGCGACCGGCCCGTCATCGTGCTGCACGACGCCTACGCCCCCTTTGCCGAGCGATTCAAGCTGGAGATCGTCGGCGCTATCGCCGAGGCCGAGGGCATGCCCAGCTCGGCCCGGCGGTTGGTCGAACTGCGCCGCCTTCTGGTCGACACCGGCGCCCGCTGCGCCTTCCACGAGCCCCACCAATCCGATGCCCTGCTGCGCAACGTCGGGGAGGGGACCGGCATCCGCATCGGCACGCTCGACGCCTCGGGCGGGTTCGGGGAGCAGACGCCGGACCTTTATCCGCGCCTGCTGGTCGAACTGGCCGAGAGCATTGCACGCTGCGATGCGGGCGCGGCCCCGGACGAGGGTGCGAAATGACGGCGGGCGCGATGAACGGTGCGGCGGGCGGTAACGGCGCCACCCCCTGGCTGGGCGCCCTGATCGAGGATGGGCGGATCGAGATGCACGGGTTCGACCCCGCAGGCCGCGCCCTTACCTGCCTAAGCGCGCAGGCCGGTGAAAGCCCCGCCGATCAGCTTGCGGCGATGGCGGCCCAGCTTGATCCCCGGGCCGAGGTCCTGCTGCTTGCAGGTTGGACCGGGGGTACAGCCCTGCCCGCCCGCCCCGTCCCCTGCACGCCCCTTGCCGAAGGGGAGGCCACGGCGGTGGCACCCCGGGGATATGCAGGGCCGCGCCTGGTGGCGCTGCCGCCCATCGGACAGGCCAGCCCGCCGGACCTGATGGGCGCGGCCGCGATCCGCGTGGCGGGGGCGCTGGTGATGGAGCCCGAGTTCGACGGCGTGATCTGCGTCGTGGGCGCGCGCAGCTTCTGGGTGCATGTGAGCGCAGGCGAGATCGTATCCTTCCAGGGGTTCTTGGCGGGCGCCCTGCTGGACCGGCTGGCGCCCCCTGACCCCTTGGCCAATAAAGACCACGCCCTGCTTACGACAGAGGGTGCGGCTCAGGCATTCGACACCGCCCTTGCCGAGACCCGAAGCCGTCCCGAACGACTGGCCGCCGCCCTGCACCGGGCGACCCTGAAGGGGACCATCCCGCCGCAGGACGATCAGCCCGACAGCCGTCGGGCCACCATCGCCGGTGCCCTGATCGGGGCCGAGTTGACCGCCGCCCGCCCCTACTGGCTGGGACAGCGGGTGCTGCTGCTGGCTGACGCGCCGCTGGCAGAGGTTTACAAGCGCGCGCTGGACGCTCAGGGTGCTGAGGCCGGGTCGATGTCCGCGCAACAGGCCGCCGCCCTGGGTCTGGCGGCCGCGCGCGCGTCCCTCTGATCCCGGCTCCAGGGGCCCGGCGCGGGCCAGGGTGCGAGTGAACGGGGGGGGGCCGCATGGGTTCGCGGACACGGGACAGGACCGTCGAGGTTTTCGATTCAACCCCCTGCCGGTTGGGCGAGGGGCCGTTCTGGCACCCCGAACGCCAACAGCTTTTCTGGTTCGACATCCTTGGCCGCCGGTTGTTGACGCGCAGCGGCTCGGAGACCCAGGTCTGGCAGTTCGCCGAGCATGTCTCGGCCGCCGGCTGGATCGACCGGGACCGGCTTTTGATCGCCTCGGAAACCGCGCTTTTCAGTTTTGACGTGACCGATGGCACCCGCCATCGGCTGACCCCGCTCGAGGCCGACAACCCGCGCACCCGGTCCAACGACGGGCGGGCCGATCCCTGGGGCGGCTTCTGGATCGGCACGATGGGCAAGTCGGCCGAGCCCGAGGCGGGTTCGATCTGGCGTTACTATCGAGGGGAGTTGCGGCGGCTGGTTCCGGGGCTGACCATCTCGAACGCGATCTGTTTCTCGCCCGACCGCAGCTTTGCCTATTACACCGATACGACTACCCGGCAGATCATGCGCCAGCCCCTCGATCCCCAGGACGGCTGGCCCGACGGGCTGCCGCGTGTCTGGCTGAACCTCAATGAGGATTGCCTGAACCCGGACGGGGCGGTGATCGATGCACGGGGCAACATGTGGCTGGCCCAATGGGGCGCATCGCGCGTTGCCTGCCACAATCCGCAAGGCCGTCTGATCGAGGTGGTGGATCTGCCGGCGCCCCGCGTCTCCTGCCCGGCCTTCGGCGGCAAGGACATGCGGACGCTGTTCATCACCACCGCGATCCAGGGTTTCGAGGGGCAGCGCCCCGCCGCCATCCCCGAGGCCGGGCGCACCTACCGGGTCGAGGTGGCGGCCCGGGGCCAGCAGGAGCATCGGGTCATCGCATGACGCCGCCCCGCTTGCGCGACGCGCCGCGCGGCCAGCGCGCCCCTTTCGGCACCCGCCGCGACGGCACGATGGTCGAGCGCCTGACCATCGGCAGCGACCCCTGCGCGGCGGGCCGCATCAGCCTTGGCATCCTGACGCTGGGGGCCACGTTGCACGGGCTGTGGCTGGACGATGACCCGCACTCCCTCAGCCCCGGCGGCGCGGACCTGGCCGCCCAGGACGGGCCGCTATCGTCCTTCGGATCGCTGACGGGGCCGGTCGTAAACCGGGTGCGCGGAGGGCGGGTCCAGATCGACGGGGAGAGCTGGCAGATGCCCTGCGTGCCGGGCGGCGGCTGGAGCCAGCACAGCGGCCCCGAGGGGATCCAGGCGCGTATCTGGCAGGTCGCGGACCTTGCCCCCGACCGCGCCGTCCTGCGGCTGACACTGACCCACGGTGCCTGCGGCCTGCCCGGCGACCGCGTGATCGACGCCACCTACCACGCCACGCCGGGTGCCCTGCTTTGCACCGTCAGCGTCACCACCGACCGGCGCACACCGATCAACATCGCGCATCATGCCTATTGGAACCTGAACGGTGGCGGGTCGCTGGCGGGACACAGGGTGCAACTGGCGGCCAGCCGGATGCTTGAGACCGACGCGCAGATCCTGCCGACGGGTCGGCTGCTGCCGGTCGCGGGCGGGCCACTCGACTACCGCGGAATGCGGGTGCTGTCGCCCGGCCCCGACAACCGGCACGATCATTGTCTGGTCCTTGATGAACCGGCTGGGCAGGTCGTGGACGGCATGCGTCTGGCGGCAATGCTCGAAGGACCGAACGGCACACGGATGTGGCTTGAGACCGACGCGCCGGCGCTTCAGGTCTATGACGGCGGCACGGTGGACAGCGCCGGGATGGCGGGGCTGAACGGGCGGCCTATCGCTACCTATGAGGCGCTGGCGTTGGAGGCGCAGGGCTATCCCGACGCGCCCAACCGGCCCGAGTTTCCCACGATCATGCTGGACCCCGGCCAGAGCTGGCGCCGCAGGACACGCTGGTCCTTCGAACGGCCCAAAGCCAGGGGCTGACAGCAAAAGACCCGCCCGGCGTGCGCGCGGGGCGGGTCTTTCGATTGGTGTCAGGGGCCGCGATCAGACCGGGCGCCTGCGATCAGACCTCGATCTCCTGACCGATGCCACGCTCGCGGGCCAGTTCGACCGCCTTGGCGGCCACGGCCAGATCCTGGAGTCCGACGCCGGTGCCGTCGAACAGCGTGATCTCGTCATCGCTGCGGCGACCGGGATCCATGCCGGCGATGACGGCGCCAATCTCGGTGATGTCGGATTCCGCAAGGCTGCCGTCGGCGACGGCGTGCTGGGCCTCGCCGATGGTGATCGACTGGGCGATCTCGTCGGTGAAGACGCGGGCGCGGGCCAGAAGGGCGGCCTCGACTTCCTGCTTGCCCTTGGTGTCGGTGCCCATGCAGGCCAGGTGCGTGCCGCCCTTGACCTGGGCGTCCTTCAGGATCGGATCGAAGCTGGAGGTGATCGAGACGATCACGTCGGCCTCGGCCCCCATGCGGTCCAGATCGACCGACTCGTAGGGCAGGCCCAGCTCGGCCGCGGTCTCTTCCAGACGGCTCAGCATCTCGGGGTGGAAGTTCCAGCCGATGACCTTTTCAAAGTCGCGCTGCTTGGCGGCGGCGCGCATCTGGAAGGCCGACTGGTGACCGGCACCGATCATGCCCAGCACCTTGGCACCCTTCGGCGCCAGATAACGGATCGACACGGCCGAGGCCGCAGCGGTGCGCAGGGCGGTCAGCAGGTTGCCCCCCACCATCGCCGTCGGGCGGCCGGTGTCGGGATCGAACAGGAAGACCGAGGACTGGTGGTTGGTCAGCCCCTTGTCGGCATTGCCGGGCCAGTAGCCGCCGGCCTTGAGGCCCAGCACCAGACCCGCGCGGTCAAAGCCCGACTTGAAGCCGTAAAGCGCGTCGGCGTGGCCGATGGCCTCGCGGATGACAGGGAAGTTATAGGCGTCCTTGCGGGCCATCGCGGCAAAGACGGATTCGACGGCCTCGAACGAGTCCTGCGGCGAGATCAGGTCCGCGATCGCGGATTCGGGAACGACATACATCAGCGAAAAATTCCTTTCAGACATGAAAACGGCCGGCCCCGGCGGGCGGGGTCGGCCGTCTCTTGGATCAAGTGGGCTCAGTAGGCCTTGCCGCGGGCGGTCACGGGCCACAGGGTCTCGACCTTGCCGTTGCGCACGCCGACGTACCAGTCATGCACGTTGCAGGTCGGGTCGCAGTGGCCGGGCACCAGGCGCAGCTTGTCGTTGACCTTCAGCTTCTGGTCGGGGTCGGCGACGACGCCATGCTCGTCCGAGCATTTGACGTATTCCACGTCGTCCCGGCCGAAGACCTTGGGCAGACCGCTGTCCAGCGACTGGGCCTTGAGGCCGGCGTCCACGATCGCCTTGTCCTTCTTGGCGTGGCTCATGACCGAGGTCAGCAGGAACAGCGCGTTGTCGAATTCCGACTCGTCGATGCGCTTGCCGTCCTTGTCCTTGATGCGGCCGTAGTCGGCATCCATGAACGCGTAAGAGCCGCACTGAAGCTCGTTGTAGACGCCCGAGTTGCCCTCGAAATAGTAAGAGCCGGTGCCGCCACCGCCAACGATGTCGCACTCCAACCCTTCGGCCTTCAGGCCTTCGACCGCATCGCGGACCATGTCCACGGCGATGTCGATCTTGGCCTTGCGGTCGTCATAGTTTTCCATGTGCTGCATCGCGCCCTGATAGGCCTGGATGCCGGCGAACTTCAGGCCGGGGGCCTTGTCGATTGCCTTGGCGATGCGAACAACGTCCTCGGTGGTGGTGACGCCGCAGCGACCGGCGCCGCAGTCGATCTCGACCAGACACTCGATCTCGTTGCCGTGCTTCTGGGCAGCGGCGGACAGGTCGGCCACGTTCGCCTCGTCATCGACGCAGACGATGGCGCGGGCGCCGTGGTTGGGCAAGCGTGCCAGACGGTCGATCTTGGCCGGGTCGCGCACCTGGTTCGACACCAGAATGTCCTTTATGCCGGCGCGGGCGAAAGCCTCGGCCTCGGAAACCTTCTGACAGCAGATGCCGCAGCCGCCGCCCTTTTCGATCTGGTACTTCGCCACGTCGGCGGACTTGTGCATCTTGCCGTGCACGCGCAGGCGCATGCCGGTCTTTTCGCAGAAGGCGCGCATGGTCTCGACGTTCTTCTCGAACGCGTCCAGGTCGACGATCAGACAGGGGGTCTGAATGTCCTTCTCGTCCATGCCGATGGCGGCGGGGATGTCGTAGCCGACTTCGTAATCGTCCAGTTTGACTTGCTTGTTCATGGTTCAGCCTTTCATCCAGGGCAGCTTGTCCAGGTCGACGTTGCCGCCGGTGATAATGATACCCACACGTTTGCCTTTGAACGTGTCGGGGTTTTTCAGGATCGTGGCCAGCGGAACGGCGGAGCTGGGCTCCATCACCAGTTTCATCCGCTGCCAGATCAGTCGCATGGCATCGACGATCTCATCCTCGGAAGCCGTCAGGATATCGGTAACGTGGTTGGACACATAATGCCATGTGTTGTCCTTCAGCGGAACCTTCAGACCATCGGCCACGGTCACCGGCGCGTCGTCGGCGATGATGTGGCCGGCCTTGAACGACCGGTAGGCGTCGTCGGCCTGCTCGGGCTCGGCGGCATAGATCTCGACCCCGGGGGCGATGTTGGACAGGGTCAGGCAACAGCCCGACACCATCCCGCCGCCACCGATGGGGGCCACGACCGCGTCCAGCTCCTCGACCTGCTCGACCATCTCACGCGAACAGGTGGCCTGCCCGGTGATGATGCGCAGATCGTTGTAGGGGTGCACGAACTCGGCCCCGGTCTCTTCCTGGACCTTGGCAAAGACCTCTTCGCGCGAGGAGGTCGAGGGTTCGCATTCCACGATCCGCCCACCATAGCCGCGCACGGCGGCCTTCTTTGCCTCGGGGGCGGTGCGCGGCATGACAACCGTGCACTCGATCCCGCGGCGACCGGCGGCATAGCTCAGCGACAGGGCGTGGTTGCCCGACGAATGGGTCGCCACGCCGCGCTTTGCGGTCTCCTCGTCCAGGCCGAACACCGCGTTCGACGCGCCGCGCACCTTGAAGGCACCGGCCTTCTGGAAGTTCTCGCATTTGAAGAACAGCGAGGCCCCGGTCAGTTCATCGAGGTAGCTCGACGTCAGGACCGGCGTGCGGTGGATATAGGGTTTGATCCGCTCATGGGCGGCGACGACGTCTTCGAAAACCGGGAAACCGTCCTGGTCCTTCATCTCTTTGCCTTTCACTCGGCCGCGGCCTGCATGGCCGCGCTGCCCACGCGATAATACTCCTGTGCCGCGGCGACGCCACTGCCCAGTTTCACCGGGATGCCCAGATCGACCATCGACATCTCGGCGACCGACAGGCCCGACAGCATCATCGCTTCGGTCAGGCTGCCCAGGTGACCGATGCGGAACACCTTGGTGGCAACCTCGCCCAGGCCGACGCCGAAGGCCATGCCGTAGGCTTCGGCCGCGTGGGTCGCGACGGCAGAGCCGTTGAACCCCTCGGGGACGACCACGGCGGTCACGGTGTCGGAATAGAGCGACGGGTTCGCGGCGCAGGGCTTCAGGCCCCAGGCGGCGATGGCGCGGCGCACGCCCTCGGCGATGCGGTGGTGACGGTCGAACACCGCCTCCAGCCCCTCGTCGAGCAGCATGTTGACCGAGGTGTTGAGACCGTTCAGCAGACCCACTGCGGGGGTGTAGGGGTAGCCACCGGCGGCATAGGCGTTCAGCATGTCGCGGAAGTCGAAGAAGGTGCGCGGCAGCTTGGCGGCATCCATGTGCGACAGCGCCTTCTGGCTGACGCCACAGATCGCGAGGCCGGCGGGCATCATGAAGCCCTTCTGCGAGCCGGTGACGGCCAGGTCGACGCCCCAGTCATCCATGCGGAAGTCCATCGAGGCGACCGAGCTGACGCCATCGACCATCAGCAGCGCGGGGTGCTTGGCGGCATCCATCGCGGCGCGGACGGCACCGATGTCGCTGCGAACGCCCGTGGCGGTCTCGTTATGGGTGGCGAGGACGGCTTTGATCTCGTGGCCTTTGTCGGCCGCCAGGATCTCCTGGTACTTGTTCGCGGGGATGCCCTCGCCCCAGGGGGTCTCGACGATCTGCACTTCGAGGCCGTGGCGCTGGCACATGTCGATCCAGCGGTGGGAGAACATGCCGTTGCGCGCGGCCAGAACCTTGTCGCCCGGCGACAGCGTGTTCGAGATGGAGGCTTCCCAGGCACCGGTGCCCGAGGCGGGGAAGATGATGATCTCGCCGCTGGTGGTCTTGAGGACCTTCTTCAGGTTCTCGCGCACGGGGGCGAAGATTTCACCGAAGACCGACGAGCGGTGGTCGATCGTGGGCATGTCGCATGCCTTGCGGATCACTTCGGGGATATTGGTGGGACCGGGGATGAAGACCGGGTTTTGAAAAGACATATCGGGAATCCTCCTCTTTCGAGGGCAACATACGCCCGGGACCACGCCGTCGCAATTTTTTTGAAATACTTTTTCTTTTTTCGCACAGAGCGGAAAATATACTAAATTTCCGCACCTTATCCTTTTTCAAAAATATGGATCACTTTTTCAAAAACGAATCGTGCAGATGAGGGCGCCCCCCCAAGAGGGGGTGCCGCCCTCGCCCCTCGCCGGTCGCCCCTGCCCCCCGGAAACGCGAAAGGGCGCGGGGATGTCCCCGCGCCCTTCCGTTGCAATCTGGCGTTCGCTTACTTGGTGAACGAACCGATATAGGCGATGACCGCTTCGCGATCGTCTTCCTTGCGCAGGCCGCTGAAGCCCATCTTGGTGCCGTCCAGGAAGTCCTTCGGCTTGGTCAGGAAGCCGTGGAGGTTTTCCTTGGTCCAGACCAGGCCGCCGGCGCCGGCCTCTTCCATGGCGGAAGAGTAGCGGAAACCGTCGACAGTGCCTGCGGTCGCACCGACGATGCCGTTCAGCATCGGGCCCGACTTGTTCTTGGCGCCGTCACCGACCTGGTGGCAGGCCTTGCACTTCTTGAAGACCTTCTCGCCGTCGGCGATCAGCTCGGGATCGGCAGCGGTCTCGGAGGCCACGACCGGAGCTTCGGCTGCGGCCGGAGCCTCTGCCTTTTCTTCGGTTGCTGCGGCTTCTTCGGTCGCTTCCTCGGCGGGTGCCTCTTCCGATGCCTCTTCCGCCGGGGCGGCTGCGTCGGCTTCGGTCACGCCCGAATCCTCGCCGGTTGCCTCGGCCTCACGTGCCTTGCGGGTCGCCGTGTCCTCGGGGGTCACGTCAACGATCGCGGCGCGCGCGGTGATCTCGACCTCGGGTTTGCAGTCGGTCATGCAGACCTCGCCCGAGAACTTCGGCAGTTCAACCTCTGCCCGATCGTCGGGGTAGAAGGCTTCCGCGTTCGGCATCTTGACGTCCAGGAACGTCTCTTTCGACAGGGTGAACTCGTCGTCGACCAGGTCGTTGAGATACAGCAGGTAGGCCGTGATCGCGTAGACTTCATCGTTGGTCAGCGACTGCGCGTTGCCGAAGGGCATGGCGCGGTTCACGTAGTCGAACACCGTCGACAGGTAGGGCCAGTAGGAGCCGATCGTCTTCACCGGACGATCGTTCTTCAGCGAACCCTTGCCACCGGCCAGGACCGGCCAGCGGCCCACGGCCTCACCGAAGTCACCGTGACAGACCGCACAGTTGTCGGTGTAGAGAGGCTCACCATCCATGACTGAGCCGCTGCCCTCGGGCAGACCGGCGCCGTCGGGACGCACGTCGATGTCCCAGGCCGCGATCTCTTCCTCGGTGGCCGGGCGGCCAAGACCGAAGTTGCCAGTGTCGCCGCTGTAGCCTGCGGGCAGGACGGCCGCGTCGGCCGCGCCCTCGGCGGCGTGTGCCGCGCCGGACAGGTTGGCGGTGAATGCGGGCTTCACAGGTGCCGGGGTCGCCGCGGTTTCGGCGCGGGCAACCTGGGCGGTCTCGGCGGGCTCTTCAGCCTTGACCGAAGCCACGACGTCGACCCGCTTCTGGGCCGGCAGAGGCGTGACGTTGAAGTCGGCGGTCGTGTACGCCAGCCCGAGGACCGCTGTGGCCCCGAGGACGGCGGCGATGCTAACTGATTTCGACATTTTCGGCCTCGCCCTTTTCGTTGATGTACCAGGTCTGGATACCATTGTTGTGGTAGATCGAATTCTCGCCCCGGATCTTGCGCAGCTCGTCCTTGGTGGGCTGCACGTAGCCGGTGCTGTCATGGGCGCGGCTCTGCAGCAGAAGCGGCGTGCCGTCCCATTCGAACTCGAAGTAGAACCGGTGCATGGATTTGCTCAGCGACGGGCCGGACATGCGGGCCTCGTGCCAGTTCTTGCCGCCGTCGATGGTGACGTCGACGCGCGGGATGGTGCCGCGGCCGGACCAGGCGATGCCGGTCAGCACGGTGCGGCCCTTGCCGTGGGTCAGCGGCGCCTGCGGGCTGGGGTTGGTGATGACCGACTTGGCGTCCATCTCCCAGGTGAAGCGGCGTGCCTTACCGTCGGCCATGAGGTCCGTGTACTTGGACGTCTCTTCGCGGTGATGCCAAGGCTCGTCACCAACTTCGAGGCGGCGGAGCCACTTGACCCACATGTTGCCTTCCCAGCCGGGAACGACCAGGCGCAGGGGGTAGCCCTGCTCGACGCGCAGCGCCTCGCCGTTCATCTTGAACGCGACGAGACAGTCGTCCATGGCCTTTTCCATCGGGACCGAACGGGTCATGCCGGAGGCGTCTGCGCCTTCGGGCATCACCCACTTGCCGTTGGTCTTCACGCCGGCTTCTTCCAGCAGAAGGCGCAGCGGGATACCGGTGTACATGACGTTGTGGATCATGCCGTGGGTGAACTGGGCGCCGTTGAGCTGCGCACCGCGCCACTCCATGCCCGAGTTCGCCGCGCACTCGCAGAAGTACACGTGGTTCTCACGCGGGAAGCGCATCAGGTCCTTCATGGTGAAGACCAGGGGCTTGTCCACGAGGCCGTTGATCATCAGGCGGTGCTTGGCCGGATCGACCTGTGCCGCACCCGCGTGGTGACGCTCGAAGCAGACACCGTTGGGGGTGATGATGCCGTCAAGCTCGTGGATCGGCGTGAAGTTGATCGAGCTGACCGGATCGGCGGTCAGCCATTCAACGTTCCGACGACGCACGTGGCTTTCGTAGGGCGACGGCATGCCATAGGGAAATTCGTCAACGCCCGGGCCCAGCTCCTGCATCCAGGGCTGGATTTCGGTGATTGCCGGATCCCCGGCAGCGGCACGAGCCGCACCACCGGTGGCGACAGCGCCCCCAGCGGCAAGCCCGGCCTTAAGAAATCCCCGGCGCGTAGCGGGGGCAGATCTTTCACGGCTCATTCTCGTGTCCTCGCGCTTCTCTGAAAAGTTCATATTCAGATTAGTGAATGTTTGAGTTCGAGTCTACGGGATTCTCCCGCATACCCAACGATTGCTGGCATATTTTACTGACTTTTTCGGCATATTCAGCCGCCTGACGGTGGCCCGAAAACTGCAGGGTCTGCCAGTTCGATGACGGAAACGGGCCCACCCCTTAAGGGCGGGCCCGATCCAGAAGCCGGGTAGGTTAACCGGCGTTTACCAGGACCGACTGGTTCGGATCGACCGACACAGTGCCCTTGCGCTTGATGTAGTCCTCGACCACGTCCCAGATGGCGGGGCCTTCGGTGCCCTCGTTGACACTGGCCCAGCCCGAGACGACGTAGGACTTGGCGGGATCGACCGCCTCGCCGTTCTTGAGCATCGTCATGTTGGTGATCCGCTCGCCCTGGGGCTTGGAGATGTCGATGCTGTAGCCCATGCCGCCGACGCGGACCATGTCGCCACCCTGCTGGTAGTAGGGATCGGGGTTGAACAGGTTGTCCGCCACGTCCTCCAGAACGATCTTCAGGGTCTCGCCGGTCATCTCGGTGCGATAGGCGGCGGGGTAGTTCATCGCGGTGGCGTTGTGCAGATCCTCGCGGGTGATCTCCTGGCCCGGCAGCAGGCTGGGGCCCCAGCGGAAGCCGGGCGACAGGGCGATGTCGGCCTCACGCTCTTCGATGAGCGCGTTGCAGATCAGGTCGTCCCAGGTGCCGTTGAAGTTGCCGCGACGGTAGAGCAGGCTGTCGGTGGTGCCCAGCACCTCCTCCAGCTCGGCCTTGAAGGGCTCGCGCTGCTCGTCGATCAGGGCGGCGACCTCTGCGTCGGGCTCAATCACGTCCGAGAAGATCGGGATCAGCTTGTGCTTGAAGCCCATCATCCGGCCCTCGCGCACGTCCAGGTCCAGACGGCTGATGAACTTGCCGTTGGAGCCCGATGCGATCAGCAGGGTCTCGCCGACCATCAGGGGCTCGGGCAGGGCGTCGTGGGTGTGGCCGGTCAGGATCACGTCGATCCCCTCGACCCGCGAGGCCAGCTTGCGGTCCACGTCAAAGCCGTTGTGCGACAGCACGACGACCAAGTCGGCGCCGGCATCACGAACCTCTTGCACCACCTCGTTCATGCGCTCCTCACGGACGCCGAAGGACAGGCCGGGGAACAGCCACTTCGGGTTGGCGATGGGCATGTAGGGGAAGGCCTGGCCGATGACGGCGATCTTGGCGCCACCGCGCTCGAAGATCTTGTAGGGCTCGTATGCGGGTTCTTCCCACTCGGCGTCGTAGATGTTGGCGCCCAGGAAGGGGAAGTCGATCTCGTTGTCGACGATCTCGGTCACGCGGTCGAGGCCCAGGGTGAATTCCCAGTGGGAGGTCATCGCGTCGGGCTTGAGCGCGTTGAACACGTTGACCATGTCCTGGCCCATCGTCTTCTGCGCGGTGTAGGACCCCTGCCAGGTGTCGCCGCCGTCCAGCAGCAGCGCGTCGGGCCGGTCGGCGCGGATGGCGTTGACCACGGTGGCCACGCGGTCCATGCCGCCCATCTTGCCGTACTCACGGGCCAGGGCGACGAAGTCCTGGTTGGTCAGGGCGTAAGCGCGGGGCGAGCCTGCTTCGATGTTGAACATCTTCAGGAAGTCGGCACCGGTCACGTGGGGGGGGACACCGTTGACCTCGCCGACGCCGAGGTTGATCTCGGGCTCGCGGAAGTAGATGGGTTTCAGCTGGGCGTGGACGTCGGTGATGTGGATCAGCGTCACGTTGCCCATGGTATCGAACTCGAGCAGCTGGTCCTGGGTCATGGCCTGCTGAGCAGCGAGCTTGGACCAGTTACCGACCCCGGAGACACCATAGATCGCGGATGCCGCAATCGAGGCCTGCAAAAAGTCACGACGAGAGATCATGGGAAAATCCTCTGCCACAATACATATGCGGCTTTTTGAATGTTTCAGCGAAAGAAAATGGCCCCGGCCCGAGTATCCCTCGGGCCGGGGCCATTTTCAGATTCAGTTGCGGACCGAAGGAGTTTCGATCGCCAGCCCGTTGCCGCGCGAGGCGACGTAGAGCTCAAGCGCCTCGAACTCGTCCGAGCCTTCCTTGTAGGGAGTGGCGCGAACGTTGGTCATGCAGCCCTTGAAGCGGCCGTGAACCGAGTTCAGCTTGGCGTTCTTCAGACGGTAGGTCGGGAAACCGTTGATCTGGCCCTGGCTGAGGCGGTCGGCACGGATCATGTTGCCGTAGTTGTCCTCGTGGCAGTTGGCGCAGGCGAGGTCGAGCTGACCGACACGGGTGTAGTACAGCTCTTTGCCCTTTTCCCAGAACGGGGCAGCAGGCCCGTCCACGGCCACGTTGACCGGCATGCCGCGCGACTGAAGCCCAATGAGGGCGGTCACGGCGGTCATCTGCGTGCCCGAGTATTTCCACGGCTCGGCGCCCATGCGCTCGGTCCGGCACTCGTTCACGAGATCGGTCAGGGTCTCGAGTTCGCCGGCCTCGTTGACGCGCGGAAGCGTCGTGGTCAGCCCTGCGAAATCCTCGACATTTTCGTGGCAGTCCTTGCAGGACTTGCCGGCGGAACCGTCCGCTTCCGCGAACAGATCCGCCCCGGTATCCACGAAGACGAACGCCGGATTGTCAAAGTCATCGGCCTGAAGTGTCTGGGTCTCGTCGGACCGGTATACCCAGCCCGAGATGACCTCGTCGATATTCTCCAGATACGCCGGAGCCTCCGCGCGCGTCGGAATCGTCTTGCCTTCAATCGAAAGCTCGGCCGACTCGTCTGCTGTGGCGACTCCCGCGCCCGCAATCAATGCAGCAAATGCCATTGCGCTGATCTTGGTCAGTCTCATCCGGCGTTCCTCCCCTTTAAGATACTTTATTCGACCGTGATAGCCTTAGTGTCTTCATAGACCGAGCCATCGTCGTCGTACCAGGTGAACTTGAATTCACCGGCTTCCGGCACCTTGGCGTCGAACTGGAAGTAAGGGTTCGTCGAGACAGCAGGCTCGATCGTCACGTCGATCACGTTCTCACCGTTGAAGTCGCAGGTGAAGCGGTTGATGATCGAGCGCGGAATGATCTTGCCGTCGCTGTCCTTGCGCTGACCCGATTCCATCTTGTGGGAGATCAGGGTCTTGATGGTGATGGAATCCCCGGCGGATGCCGATTTCGGGACCTTCACGCGAGGTTTAACACCTTTAGCCATTCTTTGTCGTCCTTTTACCTAAATTAGCCGCCGCAGCCGCCGATGGTGACCTTCACGGTCTGCTTCGCGGTCTGGAACGAGCCATCTTCCATCTCGGCGACAGCAACCACGTCCTGGGTCGTCGCAAGGCGGATACGGGTCGAAGCTTCGCGCGAGCCGGCCAGCGGGCCAAACTTGAACGTGGCGACGGCAGGGTTCGGGTTGCCGATGGCCAGGAACGTCACGGCAACGGCGCCGGGGGCGTCGATGGCGACGGGAACGGTGTTGCCGTTTTCTGCGATCTCGGGCGCGGTCAGCACCAGGTCGCCGCCCTCGGCAGCTTCCTTGCCGCCGGTCACCGACATGACCGCTTCTTCGAAGGTCGCAGCGCCTGCGGGCAGTGCAACGATCGTCGCAGCGGCGGCGGCCCCGAGGGCCATCGCGTTACGTCGTGTCAAATTCATATCTTATCTCCTCACGATCCCGGAAGGATCACTGTTCCTTGAGTGTCATCAGATAGGCGACCACATCCTCGACCTCTTGCGCGGTCAGGACGGGTGTGCCTGCGAAATCCTTGAGAGGGCGGTTGTACCCCTCAGAGATGTAGAAGGCGGGCATGATCGTGCCCTCAAAAAGGTTCTTGGCATTCACCACGATGCCCCGAAGCTCGGCCTCGGACCAACGATCGGCAACGCCGTCGAGGGGAGGACCAACCTCACCATGAAAGGGCTGCTCTGCCAGATCGCTGTTCACGTGGCAGGCCAGGCAGTTGCCAAGCTTGCGGTTCGCGAAAACTTTCCGGCCATTCGCCGCATCACCGGCGGGGCCCAGGGACGCACCGACGGCACCATCCTCGAATTTGACATCGGTCGGCGCAGTCTCGGCCGCCATCGCCACGGTTGCAGTCGCAGCAATAACAACCAGCCCATAAAGAGCGTGCTTCATAGAGAATCCTCCCAATTCATTCCCTTTTCAAGCGATGCTATCCGAAGCCATGGTCTGCACGCAATATAGAATTGCATTTTGTGAATATGTGCACGACAGCCGCGGCGAGCCTCGCGTCCTCCCGAACGTAGGACAGGCGTTCACCGTAGATCGGAGCCCGGGGATTTTCAACGAAACTCGCGCGTTCCGGGCACGAAATCGGGGCAAAACCTGCGTGGTGCGGGCCGCTCCCCTTGCCCCTCAACGGTCGGGCCATCCCCCGCCGCAAGGTTTCGGCGCCCTGGGACGCACCGGAGAGGGGGGCGGAGCTTCGCCCATCGGCGCGGATCGGGGCGCCGGAGGGGGTCGTTTCCGGTCCACGACGGCATCCATCTGGTCCGAAATCCGAATCGCGGACGAATCACCAGGGGCCCTCGGCGCCGCCCTGCTGCTCCGCCGCATCTCTCTGCGGCGCGGCAAAACAAGGGGGCTCAGCCGATCTGGGTGAAGCCGGGGAACCACTCCAGCATCTGTGCACCAATGTAGTTCACGCTGTTGGTCGCCAGCAGAACGGCGAAGATGATGAGCATTACGCCCATCGCCACCTCGACATACTTCAGATAGCGGCGATGGCGCTGAACCATCCGCAGGAAGGGCTTGGCCAGCAGCGCCGCCAGCACGAAGGGCAGCGTCATCGACAGCCCATAGACCAGAAGCAGCAATCCGCCCTGCGCCACGTCGAGGCCGCTGGCCAGCACCAGGATCGCCGTCAGCGCCGGCCCGACGCAGGGCGTCCAGCCAAAGCCGAAGGCCAGCCCCATGACATATGCGCCGACAAGGCCCTTGGGTTCGGCCGTGCCGTTGAACCGGGCCTCGCGGTAAAGGATGGGAATGCGGATCACACCGATGAAGTGCAGGCCGAAGACGAACAGCACCGCCGCCGCGATCCACGAAAGCTCCCGGTCCCAGGCGCGGACGAACTGGCCGGCGGTCGAGGCGCCAAGCCCCAGCAGCACGAAGATCGTGGTCACGCCCAGCGCAAAGAATAGTGATGAGATCACCAGCCGCCGCTGCGCGCCCGGGGCGATGCCGCCGTCCTCGCGCAGCTCGGACATCGAGATTCCTGCAAGATAGCTGAGATAGAAGGGCACCATGGGAAGAACGCATGGCGACAGGAACGACAGGAGTCCGGCAAGCGCCGCGCCTCCGAAGGAAATCTCTAGCATGCTGAATCTCTTGTATGGGCCGGCTCGCCAATACATATTACAAAAATGATATGTGTCAAAAAGGATCGAAAATGTTCCTGAGGTTCACAGCACCCGCCGGGACGCCCCCCAAGGGCCGCCTGCGCACGGCCGCCCTCGCCGCGGCTTTCGCCCTTCCGGCACTGGTCGCCGGCGCCTTCGCGGGTCCCGCCGCGGCCGAGATCAACCTTGCCATGTTCGAAGAGCACGGATGCGTCTGGTGCGAGAAGTGGAACAAGGAGATCGGTCCGATCTATCACAAGACCGACGAGGGCAAGATCGCCCCGCTGGTTCGCTACGACGTGCACTCGACCGACTATTCCCAGTTCGAGCTGAAGTCGCGCCCCTACTTCACCCCGACCTTCATCCTGATGGAGGACGGCAAGGAGCTGTCGCGCATCGAGGGCTACCCGGGAGAGGATTTCTTCTGGGCCCTGCTGGGCATGATGATCGACAAGCTGCCCGACGAGAAGAAACAGATCCCGCCCGAGGCGACCACCGAGGCCGCGGCCGAAACGGATGCGGGGGCAGAGGGCGCGACCGGTGCGGCCACCACCGCCAACGCGGTCGGCACGGTCGAGGCCGCACCCGAGGGTTGATACCATTGAGCGCCAGCTCGGCGCCGGGCCCATGGGCCGCGCCAGGGCACCGGCGCGCCGCCGCTCCTCCCCGCCCCGTGCGGTGGACAATTTAATTCGTTTACGACTAAGTTACCACGGCTGGAGCCTTTCAACGCTGCCCCCTCGCCAAGGCCGGGGGCTTCGCGGTATAGAGGACATGCGCACGTGCGTTGCTGGCGGATCCTCCGGGATCCCGCCCGCTTTCGGGCGTGCATGGGCCCGACCGGTCTTCCGGCGCGGACGGGTATAGGGGCCACGAGCTGGATCGGAGCACTGCAAGGCACGGGCATGACACAGACTGCGTTGACATTCGGCCCCCATTCCGGCGACGGCCCCGCCACCGAAGGCGTGGGTCACGTGATCCTGCCCGAGGAGATGATTGCCAATTCGCAGGCGGCATCGTCGTTTCTCAAGGCGGTCGCCCATGAAAGCCGGCTGATGATCCTGTGTCACCTGACCACCGGCGAGAAAAGCGTCACCGAGCTGGAGAACCTGCTGTCCTCCCGCCAGGCTGCGGTCAGCCAGCAGCTTGCGCGCCTGCGCCTGGAGGGGCTGGTCGAGCACCGCCGCGAGGGCAAGGTCATCTATTACTGCATCAAGGATCACAAGGTCCGCAGACTGGTCGACCTGATCTACGAGATCTTCTGCGACCCGATCAAGGACTGAACCGAACGTCGGCGCCGCCGGGCGGCGTCGCCATCTGTCCCGGGGAGGACGAAATGGATCAGCTACCATTTGGCGCCGTTGCCGCCCTTGTCGGCCTGGGGACGGGAATGATCCTGGGCCTTGCCGCCCGGCTGGGCAGCTTCTGCACCCTCGGCGCGATCGAGTCGGCCTTCTACGGCGAGGATCAGCGCCGCGCGCGCATGTGGGGCGTGGTGCTGGGCACCGCGATCACGGCCATCTACCTGCTTGAGGCCGGTGGGCAGATCGATCTGCAACGCACGATCTATCATCAGTTCGACTGGAACCCGCTGGCCAGCATCATCGGCGGCCTGATCTTCGGCTATGGCATGGCACTGGCGGGCAATTGCGGGTTCGGGGCGCTGGCGCGTTTCGGCGGCGGCGAGATCCGCGCCATGGTCGTGGTGGTCGTGATGGGCATCTTCGGCTTCATTACCCTGAACGGACCGCTGGCCGAACTGCGGGTGCTCCTTTTCCCCATCACCCCGGCCGAGGGGGCGCAGGGACTACCCCAACTCTTCACCCAGGCCAGCGGGCTGCCGATGCTTGTTGCCGCGCTGCCCGTCGCCGGATTGCTCTTTTTCTGGGCCTTCGTGCATGCGCCGCTGCGCCACTCGCCCAGCCATGTGTTCTGGGGCATCGCCGCGGGGCTTGCGCTGGCCGGGGCGTTCTGGGGCACTTCGGTGCTGGAACGCGAAAGCATGGGCGAGGTCGCGGTCTCGGGCCACACCTTCACCGCCCCCCTTGGCCGCACGCTGCTTTACCTGATGACATCCTCGGCCGGCGGCCTCAGCTTCTCGGTCGGATCGGTCCTGGGCGTGCTTTCCGGGGCCCTTCTGGGATCCTTCATCAAGCGTGAGTTCCGCTGGGAAGCCTGTGAGGACCCGCGTGAGCTGGGCCGCCTGGTTTCGGGCGCGGCCCTGATGGGCGTGGGCGGGATCGTGGCCATGGGCTGTTCCATCGGACAGGGCGCCTCGGGCTTCTCCACGCTGGCGTTCTCGGGTCCGGTGACACTGGCGGCGATCATCGTGGGCGCGCTGGTGGGACTGCGCCAGCTTCTGCAGGGGTTTCAGCCGGGTTAGGCCTTGGGTGTTTCCCCCGGCCGCTCCATGACCAAAGTCTCCAGCGCCGCGCGGGTCGCGGCGGGGATCGGTGCGGGCCGGCGGGTTTGCCGGTCGACATTGACATGAACGAACCGCCCCTCGGCGGCGGCGCGCGGGGCCTCGCGTGCGAAAAGCCCCACCGCGTATTCCACCGACGAGCCGCCCAGCCGCATCACCCGCAAGCCGGCCTCGACCTCGTCGGGAAAGCGCAGCTCGGAATGGTAGCGACAGCCGGTCTCGACCACGAGGAACACCGTCTTGCCCACCTGCGGATCAAGCAGGCCCCGCCGCATCAGGAACCCGTTCACGGCCGTGTCGAACAGGCTGTAATGGACGACGTTGTTCATGTGGCCGTAGACGTCGTTGTCCGACCAGCGGGTGCCCAGCACCTGAAAGCGGGCATAGGCGCTGCGCGGCGCGGGGGCCGGGCGGCTCAAAACGCGGCCTCGTAGATCGCGAGGGCGTCTGCCTCGGCCACCGGGCGCGGGTTGTTGACCAGAAGCCGCTGCTGGTTCATCGCATCGCGCGCCAGCGCCGGCAGCGCCTCGCGCGTGACCCCGGCATCGCGCAAACGCTCGGGCAGACCGCATTCCATGGCCAGCCCGGCCAGCGCATCGGCGAAATCCGCCGCCAGCGCCTGTGCCCCCTGCCCCGTGCCGCCCATCTCGGGGAAGGCGATGGCCGCGATCTCGGCGTAGGCCTGCGGCGCCGTCACCGCGTTGAAACGCAGCACATGGGGCAGCACCAGCGCGTTCGACAGCCCGTGCGGCAGCTTGAAATGCCCGCCCAGCGGATAGGCCAGCGCATGGACCGCCGCCACGGGCGAATTGGCAAAGGCCTGACCGGCCAGAAGCGAGCCCAGCAACATGTCCGACCGCGCCGCCAGATCGTCGGGGGTGCGCACCGCCCGCAACAAGGCGCCGCCCATCAGGCGCAGCGCCTCGCGGGCCAAGGCCCGCGAGATCGGGTTGTTGTTGGGGCTGGCCGAGGCATAGGCCTCGATCGCGTGCACCATCGCGTCGATGCCAGTGGCGGCGGTCACGTGGGCGGGCAGGCCCAGCGTCAGCTCGGGGTCCAGCAGCGCGACATCGGGCAGGATGACGGGGCTGACAACGCCCATCTTTTCACGGGCCCCGGTGGTCACGATCGATACCGGCGTCACCTCGGACCCGGTGCCAGCCGTCGTGGGCACCAGCATCAGCGGCAGGCGGGGGCCTTTGGCATTGCCGACGCCGTAAGCCTCGGCCAGCGGCTGGTCGCTTGCCGCCAGCAGTGCCGCCAGCTTGGCCACATCCAGCGACGAGCCGCCCCCCAGCCCAAGCACGCCGGTCACACCGGCCTCGCGGGCTTGCGCGGCGGCGGCCTTGACCACCGCCTCGGGCGGGTCGGCGACCACATCGGCGAAGAGCGTGACCGCGACACCGGCCTCGTCCAGGACCGTCTGCGCCCGGTGGATGATGTCGGTGGCCATCATGCCCGCATCGGTCACAAGCATCACGCGCGGGCCCAGAACCTCATGCGCGATGGCGCCCAGTTCCGCGGCCAGCCCCGCCCCCATGCGGATGCTTTTGGTGGTGTTGAAGGTGAAACTCATGCGTGCCGCCCCTGCCCTGCGTGGTCGCGGGCATGATGCGCAGCGCGGCGGCCAAGATCAACCAACAGAGCAGAGGGCCGACCCCGCAGGCAGCGGGGTGGCGCGATCCGAGCCGTCAGCCGCGACCGCGGTAGGTGGACACGCCCTGATCCGGAACCCAGACACCCGCCGGCACCTCGCCGGTCTGGTAGAAGATGTCGATGGGGATGCCGCCGCGCGGATACCAGTAGCCACCAAGCCGCAGCCAGCGCGGCTCGAGGGTATCAATCAGCCGGCGGGCCACGGTGACCGAGCAATCCTCGTGAAACGCGCCGTGGTTGCGGAAGCTGGTAAGGAACAGCTTCAGCGACTTGCTTTCGACCAGCCAGTCGCCGGGAACGTAATCGATCACCAGATGGGCGAAATCGGGCTGTCCCGTCATCGGGCAAAGCGATGTGAACTCGGGCGCGGTGAAGCGCACGGCATAGTTCACGTCCGCTTGCGGGTTGGGCACCCGTTCCAGCACCGCCTCTTCGGGCGAGGCGGGCTGCTTGGTGTCGCCGCCCAGCATGGTCAGGTTCTGATAGATGTTGTCACTCATGCCTTTGCCCTTTCCGGGATAAGATCAGACGCCGCGTTTGTTGCCCCAGATCAGGACATGCAGTTGCGGCAGGATATGTGCATCGAACCAGCCGTCGGCCAGTGCGCGTTCGACCAGCCATTCCATCCGGTCGTTGATGCCCTCCATGTCGATGGGGGCATCCTCGGCCTCGGGCGGGGGCGGGGTGTGGTTGCCCGGCTGAAGATAGACGGGCAGGTCGGGGTAGCGGGCGGCGACCTCACGGGACCAGAGGTAATCGGCCTCGTCGAAGATGACGATCTTCAGCACGATCCGCGTGCCCGCGCCGGCCGCGATGCAGGCGTCGAACTGGGCCCAATCTGGCGTTTCGCCCGACGAGGGGGGCTTGGGGCTGAGGATCAGCAGCGCGAGCCGCGCGAACCAGTCCCGCGCGACCGAGCCTTGGGTTTCCAGCGCAAAGCCGTAGCCGGCCGCGCGACCCGTCTCGATCAGCGGGCCGAAATCCTGAATCGCGGGGTTGCCGCCCGAGAGGGTGACGGTCAGCGGCCGGTCGCCCGACAGTTGGCGCACCCGGTCCCAGACCTGTCCTGTGTCCATCGCCGCCCACTCGTGGCGGTAGGCGCTGTCGACCGCATGCAGGCTGTCGCACCACACACAGCGGTAATCGCACCCCCCTGCCCGCACGAAGACCGTGGGCTGGCCGATCAGCGCGCCCTCGCCCTGAATGGTGGGGCCGAAGATCTCGGCGATGCGCAGGCGCTCGGCCTGGGGGGTGGGGGCCGGGCGCACAGGCATGGGGTCGGCCTGGGCCGTCATGGACGATACTCGGCCCATGTCTTGGGCGTCTCGCTGATGCGCACGGCGCTGACCTGCGGCCAGCTTGCGCGCGCCCGATCAAAGATCGTGCGGGCCAGCCATTCCGAGGTCACGCCGTCATGGCCGAAGACCTCGTTCAGGTGGCGGTGGTCCAGCGTGTCATCGATCCAGGACTTCAGCGGCGCCAGCGCCCGGTAATCCACGACGAACCCGTCGTCGTCCAGCGTCTCGGACGACAGCTCCACCTCGACGATGTAGTTGTGCCCGTGCATCCGGGCGCAGGGATGATCGTCAGGCAGACGGCACAGCTGATGCGAGGCCGAGAAGTGGAATTCCTTGGTGATGCGATACATCACGCCTCCTTCGCGGCGATGGCCGCGCGCCAGAAATCGGGGTCGGCATAGGGAGTCGGATCCTCGACCCCCGCCAGATGAAAGGCCTCGCGCCGCTCGACGCAGGTGCCGCAACGCCCGCAATGGATCTCGCCGCCCTTGTAGCATGACCACGTCTCGGCGAAGGGGGTATTGTGGCGGGCGCCCTCGGTCACGATGGCGGACTTGGGCTGATGGACGAAGGGGGCCAGCAGGCGGACCCGGCCATAGCCCTCCATCGCGTGGGCCTGCATGGTGTCGAAGGCCTCGACAAAGCCGGGGCGGCAGTCGGGGTAGATGAAATGGTCGCCCCCGTGGACGGCCGTTGCCACGGCCTCGGCGCCCCGCGCCTGGGCGATGCCGAAGGCCACGGTCAGCATGATGGCGTTGCGGTTGGGCACGACCGTGATGCGCATGGATTCCTCGGCGTAGTGGCCGTCGGGAACCTCGACATTGTCGGTCAGGGCCGAGCCGGACAGAAGCGCCCCCGCCGCGCGCAGGTCCACAAGCTGGAACCACACGCCCAGCCGCTTGGCGCAGGCGCGGGCGCTGTCCAGCTCCTTGGCGTGGCGCTGGCCGTAATCGAAGGCGACAAGGCCCATCAGATTGCCCTGCGCCGCCACCGAATGGGCAAGCGACACGGAATCCAATCCGCCCGAGCAGATCACGATCGTTTTCATGTCATGTCCTTGTTTTGCGAACCGGGTAGGCTGCGACCGGTGCCCGGAACCTCCGGGCGGGGGTGGTTTACTCAAAGACCGCGCAAAAGGAAAGCCCGACGCTGCGGGTCGTCCTTTCACGATTTCGATCCCGTGTGATCCGGCGCGCCGCTCAGGGCGCGTCGGCCAGCGCCTCCATCGTCTCGTCCGCGTCCAGCGGGTGATAGCAGGCATAGGAATGCACCCCGCCCTCGTAGGGGGGGAAGGCCTCGCGGCATTCGGCGGTCGCTTTCCAGCAGCGCGGGTTGAACGGGCAACCCGGCGGCGCCGCCAGGGGCGAGGGCAACTCTCCCTCCAGCTTGATGCGGTTGCGCTTGCGCCGGGGGTCAGCCACCGGCGTCGCCGACAGAAGCGAGCGGGTGTAGGGGTGGCGCGGATGGGCGAAGACATCCTCTTTGGGGCCCTGCTCGACCGGGCGGCCCAGATACATCACCATCACGTCGTCGGCCAGATGACGCACCACCGACAGATCGTGGCTGATGAACAGATAGGCCAGACCCAGCCGGTCCTGAAGATCCACCAGCAGGTTCAGGATCTGGCTCTGGATCGAGAGGTCCAGCGCCGAGACAGGCTCGTCCAGCACCAGAATCTTGGGATCCAGCATCAGGGCACGGGCCACGGCCACGCGCTGACGCTGCCCGCCCGAGAACATGTGGGGATACCGCTCGAAATGCTCGGGGCGCAGGCCGACCAGCTCCAGCATCTCGCGGGCGCGGGCCTCGCGTTCCTCGGCCTTCACCTCGGGGCGGTTCAGCTTCAGGGGCTCCATCAGCGTGGCGCCGATGGTCTGGCGCGGGTTGAGCGAGCCGTAGGGATCCTGAAACACGATCTGCACCATCGAGCGCAGGTCGCGGTCGCGGCTGGCGCCCTCGGGACCGATCAGCTTGCCACCGATGCTCAGTTCCCCCTCGGTCGGGGGTTCGATCATGGTGACGACGCGGGCCAGGGTGGACTTGCCACAGCCCGACTCGCCCACCACTGCCAGGGTGCGGCCCGGGGTCAGGGTGAAGCTGGCACCGTTGAGGGCGCGCACCACGGCGGGTTTCTTGAAGGCACCGCCGCCGATCTCGTAGTGCCGGGTCAGGTGCGATGCGGTCAGGATGGGGCCAGTGGTGGGGCCAGTTTCAGGGCTGGTCCCCGATGGGTTCGCGGTGCTCATGCCGTCACCTCCTGGCTTTTTTGCGGAACGCCGTCGATCAGCGGGTAGTGGCACAGCGCCTGGCCCAGGGCCTGCGGCTGGCGCGGCGGCACGATGGTGCGGCAGCGCTCATCGGCAAAGGCACAGCGGGGCGAGAACAGACAGCCCTGCGGCCGGTCGAACTGTCCCGGCACGACGCCCTTGATGGTGGGCAGGTGCTTGCCGGTGGCCCGCTCGGGCAGGGCCGCCAGCAGGGCCGCGGTGTAGGGATGATGCGGATCGTCAAACAGATCCTCGACCGGCTGTTCCTCGACCTTCTGGCCGGCGTATTGCACCGAGACGCGGCGCACGGTCTCGGCGACCACGCCCATGTCGTGGGTGATCAGGATCATGGCCATGCCGGCGGTCTGTTGCAGGCCGGTCAGCAGCTCCAGGATCTGGGCCTGGATGGTCACGTCCAGCGCCGTCGTCGGCTCATCCGCGATCAGAAGCTTGGGCTGGCAGGCAAGGGCGATGGCGATCATCGCCCGCTGGCTCATGCCCCCCGATAGCTGGTGCGGGAAGGCGTTGAGCCGCTTGGCCGGGTCGGGAATGCCCACCAGTTCCAGCAGTTCGACCGCCCGGTCCTGACGCTGCCGGCGGTCCAGCGAGGTGTGCAGCTTCAGGCTTTCCTTGATCTGGAAGCCCACGGTGAAGCAGGGGTTCAGGCTGGACATCGGTTCCTGAAAGATCATCGAGATGTCGCGCCCGATGATCTGGCGCTTGGCCCGCGCCGACAGGCTGCGCAGGTCCTGACCGTCGAACTCCATCTTGTCTGCGGTCACAGTGGCGGTCCAGGGCAGCAGGCCCATCAGCGCCAGCATCGACACCGACTTGCCCGAACCCGACTCGCCCACGATGGCCATCAGGTCGCCCGGCTCGACGGTCACATCGACCCCGTCCACCGCGCGGAAGCGGCCGCTGGCGGTGGCGAAATCGACCGAGAGGTTGCGGATTTCCAGAAGCGGCATCGGCTCAGCTCCTTTTCAGCTTGGGATCGAGGGCATCGCGAAGCCCGTCGCCCATCAGGTTGATCGCCAGCACGGTCACCAGAATGCACAAGCCCGGGAAGGTCACGACCCACCAGGCACGCAGAATGAACTCGCGCGCTTCGGCCAGCATGGTCCCCCATTCGGGCGTGGGCGGCTGCGCCCCCATCCCCAGAAAGCCAAGGGCGGCGGCATCAAGCACGGCGGTCGAGAACGACAGCGCCGCCTGCACGATGATCGGTCCAAGACAGTTGGGCAGAACGGTGCGGAACATGATGCGGATCGGTCCCGCGCCCGCCACCCGCGCGGCGGTGACATAGTCGCGCCCGCGCTCGGACAGCACGGCGGCGCGTGTCAGGCGCACGAAATGCGGCTGCAACACGATGGAAATGGCAATCATCGCGTTGATCAGCGAGGGGCCCAGGATCGCCACCAGCACCAGCGCCAGCAGCAGGCTGGGAAAGGACAGCACGATGTCCATCACCCGCATGATCAGCGTGTCGCCCCAGCGCGGCGCGAACCCTGCCAGCACCCCGATCACCACCCCGAAGAACGAGGCGATGCCCACCACCACCAGACCGATCAGGAACGAGAAGCGCGCGCCGTAAAGCAGTCGCGACAGCATGTCCCGGCCCAGCGGATCGGTGCCCAGCGGAAACTGCCAGCTTCCGCCGGCCTCCCACACGGGGGGTTGCAGGAGGTGGTCGCGGAACTGGGCGTTGGGCGTGTAGGGCGCCAGAAGCGGCGCCGCGATCGCGATCAGCAGGAAGCTGGCGAAGATCACCAGCCCGATCACCGCGCCGCGGTTTTCCTTGAACGAGGACCAGAATTCGCGGAACGGCCCCGGCGGTGCGGTGGCCACGGTCCGGGCGATCTGAGAGCTTGCGTCGGCCATGTCTCAGCCCTTCCTGATCTTGGGATTGATGAAGCCGTAAAGCACGTCGACCGACAGGTTGACGATCATCACGATGGTGGCGATCAGCAACAGCCCGCCCTGCACCACCTGATAGTCACGGCGGAAGATGGAATCGACCATCCACTTGCCGATGCCGGGCCAGGAAAAGATCGTCTCGGTCAGGATGGCGCCGGCCAGCAGGGTGCCGACCGACAGGCCGATCACCGTGACCACCGGGATCATCGCGTTACGCAGGGCGTGCAGCCCGTTGACGCGCAGCGGTGCCAGACCCTTGGCCCGGGCGGTGCGCACGTAATCCTCGCCCAGCACCTCAAGCATGGCCGAACGGGTTTGCCGCGCGATCACCGCCAGCGGGATCGTCGCCAGCACGATGGTCGGCAGGATCAGGTGACGGACGGCCGAGAGGAACGCGCCCTTCTGCCCCGACAGCAGGCTGTCGATCAGCATGAAGCCCGTGGGCGTGTCGAAGAAATACATCAGCGAGATGCGGCCCGAAACCGGGGTCCATCCCAGCCCGCTGGAAAAGACGATGATCAGCAGCAGCGCCCACCAGAAGATCGGCATCGAATACCCGATCAGCGCCGTGGTCATCAGCGCCTGGTCGAAGAACTTGCCGCGATTGACGGCGGCGATCACGCCCGCCGGAATGCCCAGCGCCACGGCCAGCAGGATCGCGCAGATCGACAGCTCCAGCGTGGCGGGGAACAGGGCGAAGAATTCGGTCACCACGGGTTTCTTGGTCACGAAGGACGTGCCCAGGTCGCCCTGGAACAGACCGCCCAGGTATTCGAGATACTGCGCCCAGAGCGGACGGTCGAAGCCCATCTGCTCGGACAGCTCCTTGTAACGCTCGGGCGAGACGCCGCGCTCGCCGGCCAGCAGAAGGATGGGATCGCCCGGGATCAGGCGGATGAAGGCGAATGAGACCACCGTCACCCCGAAGAACGTGGGCAGGAAGGTCAGCAGGCGTCGGAACAGGAAGGATAACATGAGGGCTCTGCCGCTGTTTTTCAGGTGTGCGGCCGGGGAAATCCCCGACCGAAAGCACCCGACCGGAATGCAAAGGAGCGGCCGGAACACGTGCCGGCCGCCCCCAGTGATAGCGCGGGCGCGTTACTCGGAAACGCTTACGCCGTAGAAGATGTGACCGCCGAAGGGGTCGATCTTGTAGTCCTGAACCGATTTCGCAATCGGCTCGAACACGACCGAGTGGGCGATCGTGGCCCAGGGCGCCTGCTCTTTGAAGACAACCTGTGCATCTTCGTAAAGCTTGGTGCGCTCGGCCTTGTCCGAGGTGACCTTGGCCTTCTGGATCAGGTCCTCGAAGGGCTGGTGGCACCACTGGGCGCGGTTGGAACCGCCGACGCCGTCACAGCCCAGCAGCACGGCCAGGAAGTTGTCCGGATCGCCGTTGTCACCGGTCCAGCCCAGCAGGACGGCACCGTCGCGATCTTCTTCCTTCGAGCGGCTGAGATACTCGCCCCACTCATAGGACACGATCTCGACGTTGACGCCGACCTTCGAGAAATCCTCCTGGATCAGCTCGGCCATGCGGCGGGCGTTGGGGTTGTAGGGACGCTGGACGGGCATCGCCCAGATCTTCATCGACAGGTCCGAGACGCCGGCGTCGGCAAGGGCCTTCTTGGCGGCCTCGACGTCATAGCCGTCATCCTCGACCGCATCGTTGTAGGACCAGATGGTCGGCGGGATCGGGTTCTTGGCGACCTTGCCGGCACCCTGGAAGATCACGTCGATGATGGCGTCCTTGTTGATCGCCATGTTGAGGGCCTTGCGGACCTCGGGCTTGTCGAAGGGCGCGACCTTGGTGTTGTAGGCCAGATAGCCGACGTTCAGGCCTTCCTGGCTCATAAGGTTGATCTGATCGTCCGACTTCATCGCCTCAAGGTCGGCGGGGTTCGGATAGGGCATCACGTGGCATTCGCCGGCCTTCAGCTTCTGGTAACGGACCGAGGCGTCGGGGGTGATGGCGAAGACCAGGTTGTCGATGGGGGCCTTGCCGCGGAAATAATCCTCATGCGCCTGATAGCGGATGACGGCGTCCTTCTGGTAGCCGACCATTTCGAACGGGCCGGTGCCCACGGGCTGCTGGTTCAGCATCTCGACCTTGCCGTCGGCTGCCAGCTTGTCAGCATATTCGGCCGACATGATCGAGGCGAAGTCCATCGCCAGGTTGGCGACAAAGGGGGCCTCGGGGCGGGTCAGCTTGAACTTGACGGTATAGTCGTCGACCTTCTCGATGCCTGCGATCAGGTCGGGCATCGACATGCCGTTGAAGTATTCCCAGGTGCCGCCCGACGCCTTGTTGAACGGGTGGTCGTCCAGGCGCTGACGCTCGAAGGTGAAGATCACGTCATCGGCGTTGAAGTCGCGGGTGGGGGTGAAATACTCGGTGTCCTGAAACTTGACGCCCTGGCGCAGCTTGAAGGTGTATTCGGTGCCGTCCTCGGAGACGTCCCAGCTTTCGGCCAGACCGGGGATGGTCTCGGTGGTGCCGCGCTCGAACTCGACAAGGCGGTTGTAGACGTTCTTGGCCGAGGCATCGAAGGTGGTGCCGGAGGTGAACAGTGCGGGGTCAAACCCCTCGGGCGAACCCTCGGAGCAGTAAACGAGGGTCGAGGCGGATGCGGCGCCACCCATGAGGGCGGCCGCGGTCACCGCCGCGGCGATTGCGGGAATTCTTTTCATTCCTCTGTCTCCTGTTGGTCATTGTCAGAGACCCCGCCAGCAGCGGCAGGGGCGTCATGGCAGGCAGGTGAACAGCGAAGTCCGTGGGGCGCAACAAAAATCAAAGGTTGCGTGACGCAATTTTGTCCAAAAGGTAAAAGTTTTGTAAATGTTTCAAGCGGGCAAGGCGGACGATAATTTTTTGTCCCGGCCCCGCGTCTCCGGCGGGTTTGCTGGCCGCCGCAGGGGACCGATACCCGCGCCGGGCACCCAAGCGACTCACCGTCGCCCGGGTGTTCGGTGCGGGTGGCGAGTCAGGGCTTGGGGCGGCGGGGTGCGGCGCTGCCGCCCTTGCCCGCCGGTTTGCCACCGGGCTTGCCGCCCGGCTTCGCGAAGGGCTTGCCACCCGGCTTGCCGCCGGGTTTGCCGAAGCTCTTGCCGCCGGGTTTGCCGCCGGGTTTGCCGGCGCCCTTCGGGCCGGGTTTGCCCTTGCCCGCGCCGCGCGGCTTGAGCGAGCGCGAGGGATCGGAGGCCCAGTCGGGCGCCCCGCGCGAAGCGGGCGCGTCGGGGCCGTCCCCTTTGCCGGGACGGGGTGCGAAACCGCCGGCGGGTTTGCCACCGGGCTTGCCACCCGGCTTGCTAGAAGGCTTCCCACCGGGCTTGCCGGCGAACTTGCCGCCGCCCTTGCCCTCCCACTTGTCGCCGCGGGGGCGGTCCTCATTGTCGAAGTCCCGGGGCTTCCCGCCGGGTTTGCCATCGGGTTTGCCGCCGGGCTTGCCGAACTTGCCCTTGCTGCCACTCTTGCCGTCATGCGGGCCGGAACGGTCGGCCTTGGGGTCGAACCGCTCGGGGCGGGTGGCCTTGCCGGGCTTGAAGGGCTTGCCGGTCTTGTCGGCGCGCGGATCGTCGCCCGCCCCTTCGATCCGGGCCTCGCGCGGCTTCTTCGGCGCCGGGCGGGGCGCGATGTCGGCGGCTTCGGACGGGGCACCCTGGTCGGGCTGCCAGCCGTTGTCGGCGGCGGGGGCCTCGCGCCGGGGCTTGGCGCCCTTGTCGGCGCCGGGCTTGCCTTTGTACGCGGGACGCTCTGCCCGCTCGGGGCGGCCCTTGCCGCCGGCGCGGGGCGGCGCCGCCAGATCGGGGGCGGAGTCCATCTGCCGCAGGCTGGCGCCATCCTCAAGCTGCATCGACGGACCGATCGCGGCCAGGAAGGCGGGCACGCTGCTGGTCAGGATCTCGACATAGGTCTCGCGCTGCTGGATGCGGATCGCGCCGATGTCGTCGCGGGTGATGTCGCCCTTGCGGCACAGCAGCGGCAGAAGCCAGCGCGGCTCGGCGTTGCGGTCGCGTCCGATCGACACCGAGAACCAGGTGCCGGGGCCGAAGGCCTCGCGCGGGCGGGTCTCGACCTTGCCGTCAGACAGCTCCTCGGGGGCCGAGACGCGGCTGCGGTAAAGGCGCAGGTAAGCGGCGGCCAGCTGTTCGGGAGCAAACTCCGAGGTCAGGCGATCGACGAAGGCGCGTTCGTCCTTTGCCACGGGCTCCTGCCATGCCGGGTCGGCCATCAGCCGCTCTTCGTCGCGGGCCAGGACCTCGGCCGCCGAGGGCGGGCTGCCCCACTCGGCCTTGACCTTGGCCATGCCGAGAAGCCGCTCGGCCTTGCGCTTGGACTGGGCGGTGACGATCAGCGCGCTGACGCCCTTGCGCCCCGCCCGTCCCGTCCGCCCCGAGCGGTGCAGCAGCGTGTCCGAGTTCGACGGAAGCTCGGCGTGGATCACCAGCTCGAGGTTGGGCAGGTCGATGCCACGCGCGGCCACGTCGGTGGCGACGCAGACCTGTGCCCTCCCGTCGCGCATCGCTTGCAGGGCGTGGGTCCGTTCGGTCTGGGTCAGTTCCCCCGACAGGGCCACGACGGCAAAGCCCCGGTTGGAAAACCGGGTCGTCAGGCGGTTGACCATGGCGCGGGTGTTGCAGAAGACGATGGCGTTCTTGGCTTCGTAAAAGCGCAGGACGTTGATGATCGCATTCTCGGCCTCGCGCGATTGCACGGTCAGGGCGCGGTATTCGATATCGGCGTGCTGGCTGGTGCCGGCGGTGGTGCTGACGCGCACCGCGTCGCGCTGATAGCTGCCGGCAAGCTGGGCGATCGCCGGGGGCACCGTGGCCGAGAAAAGCAGCGTGCGCCGGTCCTCGGGCGCCTCGGACAGGATGAACTCAAGATCCTCGCGGAAGCCCAGGTCCAGCATCTCGTCGGCCTCGTCGAGGACGATGGCGCGCAGGGTGCTCATGTCGAGCGATCCGCGCTGGATGTGATCGCGCAGGCGCCCCGGCGTGGCGACGACCACATGAGCGCCCCGGTCCAGCGCCCGCCGCTCGTCGCGCATGTCCATGCCGCCCACGCAGGAGGTCACGACCGCCCCCGCCTTGCCATAAAGCCAGGTCAGCTCGCGCCGGACCTGAAGCGCCAGCTCGCGCGTGGGCGCGATAATCAGCGCCAGGGGCGTCGCGGCGGGGCCGAAGCGCGTCTCGTCGCCCAGCAGGGTCGGGGCGATGGCCAGGCCGAAGCCCACGGTTTTGCCCGAGCCGGTCTGGGCCGAGACGAGCAGGTCCGATGCCTCGAGCGCCGGATCGGTGACCGCTTCCTGGACCGGGGTAAGCGTGGTGTAGCCCTGTTGTTCGAGGGCGTCGGAAATGGTCTGGATCACGGGATCACCTATTCTGGTTCGGGCGCGGCGGCCGGGGGGCGGTCCCGGTGCCCGCCGGTGCCCGGCGCGATGGCGCGCGGGGTGGCGAAGGGCGGGCCGCGCGGGCCAAGGCGGGGCGGCTCATCACGGATCGGACCGGCCCGCGACCGGCAGCACCTAATGCCCCGGGCCGCGAATGTATATAGTCGAGTTGCGCAAATTCGCATGTAACGCCGCGCAGCGGGGCCTGTTGAACCCCGGAATCGGCCGTTGGAGTAAAGGCGCCGGGCGCGGGGTGAGCCTGGCTTCCGGGCGCGCCCATCTATCCACCGAACGAATAGGACCTATACGAACCATTCGTTTCTCGACTGTCCCGCAGGCGGGTAGGATCCGGGGCATTTGAAGAGAAGGGGATTACCAATGCACGGAACCGCACTCTATTTCCTGGCCTCCGCCGCCTGCTACGCCGTCGTCGGCATGACCGGCGGCATCGTCATGTCGGCCACGGGCGATTTCAGCCTGGCGCCGGTGCACGCCCACCTGAACCTGGTGGGCTGGGTCACCATGGCGATCTTCGGGATATATTATCACCTGGTGCCCGAGGCCGCCGAGACCACCCTGGCCCGGGTCCATTTCTGGACCTCGACGGCAGGTCTGTGGCTACTTGTGCCCGGGATCGTCATGGCGGTGCGCGGCAGCGACGAGACGCTGGCCAAGGTCGGCTCTGTGCTGACGGTGGCGGGGATGCTGATCTTTGTGGCGACGGTGCTGCGCGGCCGAACGGCCCGTGCCTCGGCCCTGCCGGCGGAGTAGTTAGGCCGCGTCCGGGATCGGCGCGCCCTGCCGTGGCGGCGGCGGGGGCGGGCCGGTTCGGGCATGCCTCCGGCGGGGATATTTTCGCGACAGTGACGGGGGGCTTTGCGCAGATCGCGGAGGATGCCGCGGGTCGAAAGCGGCTGAGCGGGAAAAATTCGGACGAACTTTCCGGCCTTCTGGACGTTGCCCCCAGGAACGGGGCATTTCGGACCGAAGGGGGAATTGACGATGGGACAGGTATCTGGGCTGGAGGCAGCGTCGGGTTTTGCCACACAGGAAAGTTCGGTGGACGGCCGGCCGGAGCCCGCGTCGGCGCTTGAGCTTTTCCGGCGGACGCGCGCGCGCACGACCGATCTGGTCGCGGGGCTGAGCCCCGAGGACATGACCGTCCAGTCGATGGAGGATGCCAGCCCCGCCAAATGGCACCTGGCCCACACCACATGGTTCTTCGAGCAGTTCATCCTGCGCGAGCGGGTGGCCGATTACCGCTCCCCCGACGATCGCTTCGCCTATCTTTTCAATTCCTACTACGTGCAGGCCGGGCCCCGGCACGCGCGCTCGCGCCGGGGGCTGATCACCCGGCCCGGGGTGGAGGAGGTGATGTCCTATCGCCGCCATGTGGAGGCCGCGCTGGAGGATCTGCTGCGCGGGGAGCAGGCCGATGACGATCTGGCCGCTCGGGTGGTGCTGGGCTGTCACCACGAGATGCAGCACCAGGAGCTTCTGGTCACGGACCTGCTGCATGCGCTGTCGTTCAACCCGTTGATGCCGGCCATCCGCAAGCCCGAGCCGATGCCCAGCCACGGCGAGACACCGATGGGCTGGACAGAGCACGAGGGCGGGATCTTCGCCATCGGCCACGAGGGGCCGGGGTTTGCCTATGATTGCGAAGGGCCGCGCCACGACGTGCTGCTGCGCCCCTTTGCGCTGGGTGATCGGCCCGTGACCAACGGCGACTGGATCGCCTTCATGGAGGACGGCGGCTATGACCGGCCCGAGCTGTGGCTGATGGAGGGCTGGGCCGCGGCCGAACGCAACAGCTGGGACGCGCCGCTCTACTGGTGGCAACAGGATGGCGAGTGGTGGTGCTTCCAGACCCGTGGGGCACAGCCGGTGAACCTTTCCGCCCCGGTGGCGCATGTCAGCTATTACGAGGCCGATGCCTATGCCCGCTGGGCCGGCAAGCGGCTTCCGACCGAGGCCGAGTGGGAGGTGGCCGCCGCCGGCCAGCCCATCCGCGGCAATTTCATGGAAAGCGGCCGCCTGCGCCCGGTGCCGCGCGCCGATGCACGCGAGAGCCAGCTTTATGGCGATGTCTGGGAATGGACCCAGTCGCCCTTCACCCCCTACCCCGGTTTCCGCCCCCCCGAGGGGGCGTTGGGCGAGTACAACGGCAAGTTCATGGTCAATCAGATGGTCCTGCGCGGCGGGGCCTGCACGACGCCCATCGAGCAGATGCGCGCCAGCTACCGCACCTTCTTCCATCCAGACAAGCGCTGGCAGATGACCGGCCTGCGGCTGGCGGACGACCGATGAACGAGCTTGCGGCAGAGACCGCCCGCAGTTCCGAATTCGCCCGACTGGCTGTTGAGGGGCTGAGCACCTCTCCCAAGCGGGCGGAGGCGAAGTTCTTCTACGACGAGGAGGGATCGCGCCTTTTCGACCGCATTTGCGAGCTGGAGGAATATTATCCCACCCGCACCGAGACCGCGATCCTGCGCGCCCGAGCGCCGGAGCTGGCCGAATGGGTGCCGGAGGGTGCTGCACTTGTGGAGTTGGGAAGCGGCTCCAGCACCAAGACGCGGATCCTGCTGGACGCGCTGCCGGGGCTGGGCGCCTACGTGCCGCTGGATATCTCGGCCGAGCATATGCAGGCCAGCGCGCGGGCCCTGGCCGCGCATTACCCCGCGCTGGACATCCACCCGGTCGCGGCCGATTTCACCCGGGCGATCGAGCTGCCGGGCGACCTGCGGGCGATGCCCAAGCTGCTGTTCTTTCCCGGATCGACCATCGGGAACTTCACCCCGCCCGAGGCGGTCGAGCTGCTGCGCCGCCTGCGCGGCATCGACAATGTCGCGGGCTTCGTGCTGGGCGTCGACCTGCGCAAGGACGAGGATGTATTGGTACGGGCCTACGACGACGCCGAGGGGGTAACGGCGGCGTTCAACAAGAACCTGTTGCGTCGCATGAACACCGAACTGGGGGCCGATTTCGACCTTGACCGCTTCGGCCACGAGGCCCGGTGGAACGAGGCCTGCAGCCGGATCGAGATGCACCTGGTCAGCACCTGCGACCAGAGCGTCCGGGTCGCCGGCCACCGGATCGACTTTGCCCGAGGCGAAAGCATCCACACCGAAAGCTCCCACAAGTACTCCGTCGACGGGTTCCGCGAGATGGCGGCGACAGCGGGCTGGAGCGCGGATGAGACCTGGGTCGACGACCGGGGCCTTTTCAGCGTGCACGTGCTGCGGCCCTGAGCGGCCTATCCGGCCGAGACCGCGCGCCCCTCGTACATGAAGGTCATGGGGCGCGGCCCCTTGGCGTAGCCGGTATCGAGACGTTCGATCCGGAAACCCGCCTGCTCCAGTTCCTGGGCGACGGGACGGTTGAGGTGGCAATTGCCGGCGCAGCGCCGCCAGAAGGGGGTCAGCCGGTCCTGCCAGCGGCGCACCGGCGGATCGGGCGCCCGTCCGTGTTCGACGAAGGCCAGCGCGCCGCCCGGGCGCAGGACGCGGCGCAGCTCGGCCAGGACCCGGGCGGGATCGCGGACCGAACAGAGGGTCCAGGTCACCGTCACCATGTCAAAGCTGTCGCAGCTAAGCGGCAGATCCTCGGCCGAGGCCTCGATCAGGTCGACGGGGGCGGCGGCGGTGGCGGCCCGGTCACGGGCCAGATCCAGCAGGGGCGCCGAGGGGTCGATGGCGGTGATCGCCTCGACCCCGTCGCCGTAGAGCGGCAGGTTCAGCCCGCTCCCCACCCCGATCTCGAGCACGCGGCCACGGGCGCCGCCGATCACCCGTTCCCGGTAGGGGGTCAGCAGGGAGGTGCCCATCGCCATATGGGTCAGTCGTGGCAGGAAATAGCGGTCGTAAATGCCCATCTGTCCGGTCCCCGGTCATGGTTCGGACAAAGATGGGACAGCCAAGGGCCGCCGATCGCAAGGGACAATTGCGTGATCGCGCCCTAGCGGTCCACTGAACGGTCCCGCGGAAGGCCCCTTAATCGGCGGGTACGTTGGCGTCCTGGGAAGACCCGGCCTGCCTGTCCCGGACGCCTGCCTCGAAGATCTGGGCGAACTTGTCGGCCAGCGCCCCGGAGGCCAGGGCCGGCGCCGCGGCCGAGGCATGTTCGGCCCGCTCGGCGATCTCCGAGGGCAGCACGTCGCGGCGCGCCGACAGGAGGGCGTCGAAGAAATCGGGGGTGAACTCGGGGTGGGGCTGACAGCTGAAGGCCGTGTCGCCGTATTGCAGGAAGGCGTAGCGGCAGAAATCCGACTGGCCCAGCACCTGGGCGCCGGGGGGCAGTTCCACGACCTGGTCCTGGTGCCACGCCAACAGCGCGAGGCTCCGCTCGCCGAAGCTGTATTCGACCGGCCCCACCGACCAGCCCCCCTGGAACTTCTCGACCCGGCCACCAAGGGCCTGGGCCAGGATCTGGTGGCCGAAACAGACGCCCACGATGGGACGGCGCGCGGCATGGGCGCGGCGCAGGAACTCCTCCAGCGGGGGGATCCACGGATGATCCTCGTAGACCCCGAAGCGCGAGCCGGTGACAAGCCAGCCATCGGCCTCGTCCAGGGATTCCGGCAGCTCTCCGTCCAGAACGGCGTAGGTACGGAAATCATAGCCGCGCCCCGCCAGCAGCCCCTTGAACAGCACGTCGTAATCGCCCCGGCCCTCGGTCACTTCGCGGGGGCTGCGGCCGGTCTGGAGAATGCCGATCTTCATGGCGGTGGGCCCTTTTCTGCCTGGCGGTTCATCGCATCGGGCGGCGGCGGTTCATCAACAGCGCGGCCACGATGATCGCCAGTGATACAAGCGCGATGACGATGGTCGCAAGCGCATTCACGTCCGGGCTGACGCCCAGCCGCACCTTCGAGAATACCACCATCGGCAGGGTCGAGGATCCGGGCCCCGAAACGAAGCTGGCGATGACCAGATCGTCGAGGCTGAGGGTGAAGGCCAGCAGCCAGGACGAGATCAGCGCCGGCATTATCCCCGGCAGCGTGACGTCGAAAAAGACCCGCACCGGGCGCGCGCCCAGGTCCATCGCCGCCTCTTCCAGGCTGAGGTCGGTCTCGGCCAGGCGCGATTGCACCACCACGGCAGCATAGGCCGCACCGAAGGTGGCGTGGGCGATGATGATCGTCATCATCCCCCGTCCCGAGGGCCAGCCGATCAGCCCCTCCATGCTGATAAAGAGCAACAGCAGCGACAGGCCGATGATGACCTCGGGCATGACCAAGGGCGCGGTGATCATCATCGACAGCAGTGCGCGGCTTCGGAAGGGTCCGAAGCGCACCAGCACGAAGGCGCCCAGCGTGCCGACCACCGTCGCGATGCTGGCGCTGGCGGCGGCGACGCGCAGGCTGATCCATGCGGCCTCGAGGATCTGGCTGTCGCGGAAAAGCTCCACGTACCACTTGGTCGAGAACCCGCCCCAGACCGTGACCAGCCGGCTTTCATTGAAGCTGAAGACCACCAGCGACACGATCGGCGCGTAAAGAAAGACAAAGCCCAGAAGCACGATCAGCGCCAGCAGCGGGCGGTGCCGGGAAACCCCCCTCATGCCGCGTCCTCCGCCTTGGAAGCGTCGGCCTCGGGCGCGGCCTGAACCCGCCGCAGCAGCATGATGGGCAGGATCAGGACCAGCAGCATCACCACCGCCACCGCCGAGGCGACCGGCCAGTCCCGGTTCGAGAAGAACTCGTTCCACAGGACTGCCCCGATCATCAGCGTGTCGGGCCCACCCAGCAGGGCCGGGATGACGAACTCGCCCACGGCGGGAATGAAGACCAGCATGCAGCCCGCCACGATGCCACGCGCCGACAGCGGCAAGGTCACCGTCGCGAAGGTGGTCAGCGGGCGGGCGCCCAAGTCGGCCGAGGCCTCCAGCAGCGCGCCGTCAAGCCGCGCGAGGTTGGCATAGAGTGGCAGTATCATGAACGGCAGGTAGGTGTAGACGATGCCCAGATAGACCGCGAAATCGGTCTGCATCAGCACCAACGGCGTGTCGATGAGGCCCAGCGCCATCAGCGTGTTGTTGATGACCCCGTTGGATTTCAGAAAGCCGATCCACGCATAGACCCGCAACAGGAAAGACGTCCAGAAAGGCAGGATCACCAGCATAAGAAGCAGGTTGCGCCGCCCCGCGGGGGAGCGGGCAATGGCATAGGCCATGGGATAGCCGATCAGCAGAGTGATCAGGGTCGAGATCGCGGCGATGCGCAGCGACTCCAGGTAGGCCGCGAGGTAGAGCCGATCCTGGATCAAAAACAGGAAATTGCCGAAGTTCAGCGACAGGTCGAGCGTGCCGTCCTTCCATTCCCAAAGCGGCAGGTAGGGCGGCCGGGCGATGGCCGGAACCGAAAGCGAGATCTTGGCCACGTAAAGGAAGGGCACCAGGAAGAAGAGGCCCAGCCACAGCAGCGGCACCGCGATCACCAGCCGCCGCCGGTTGCGGGCAAGGGCCCGGCCCAGGGCGCCGCGGCCGAGGGGACCGCCCCCGCTCATCCCTCCAGCACCACGCCGGCCGAGCCGTCCCATTCCAGCACCACAGAGGCGCCGGGGCGCGGCACGTCATCGTCGTAGCGGCTGCGGTTGGACATGTTGACCCGCACGATCATCCCCGAGTCCAGGCGCACGTGGTAGACCGACAGGTTGCCCATGTAGGCCACTTCCTCGACGCGGCCTTCGACCGCGTTCGGCCGGGTGCCCGAGGGGCTGGCCAGCATCTCGATCTTCTCCGGACGGATGGCGACGGTTACCGCCTGCCCGACTGTCCCGGCAACCGAGTGGGAGATGTGGATATCCATGCCCGCGCCCGGGCAAGCGATGGTGGCGGAATCGGTGCCGTCAACCGCGATGCGCCCATCGAACAGGTTCACCGAGCCGATGAAATCCGCGACGAACCGCGAGCGGGGGAATTCGTAGATCTCATGCGGGGTCCCGGTCTGGACGATCCGTCCTTCGGTCATCACGCCGAGCCGGGTCGAGAGGGTCATCGCCTCTTCCTGGTCATGGGTGACGACGATGAAGGTGATGCCCAGACTCTGCTGGATCTTGATCAGTTCAAGCTGCGTCTCCTCGCGCAGCTTGCGGTCCAGCGCGCCCAGGGGTTCGTCCAGCAACAGCAGCTTGGGGCGCTTGACCAGCGCCCGGGCAAGGGCCACGCGCTGACGCTGGCCGCCCGACAGCTGGTGCGGGCGACGGGCGGCAAAGCCCTGCATCTGAACGAGGGACAGCATGTCGGTGACGCGGGTCGCGATCTCGGCCCGGGGCAGCCCTTCGCGCCGCAGGCCGTAGGCGATGTTCTTCTCGACGCTGAGATGGGGAAACAGCGCGTAGGATTGGAACATCATGTTCGTGTCGCGCAGGTAGGGCGGCACCCCGGTCTGGTCGCGGCCGTCGATGATGACGCGCCCGGCGCTGACATCCTCGAACCCGGCCAGCATCCGCAGAAGGGTAGACTTGCCGCAACCCGAACCGCCCAGCAGGCAGAAAAGCTCTCCCCGATAGATGTCGAGGCTGACATCCTGCACGGCGGTGAAACTGCCAAAGCGCTTGGTCACCCCTTCGACCCGGACGAAGGGCGTGGCGGCGGGGTCCTCCCACGGCCGGGGGACGGCAGAGGTCACAGTCTGCGGCGTCGTGGTCTGCGGGGGGGCGGTCCGGCCGGGAACCGTCTGTGCCATCGCTGTCTCTCCGTCGGATGCGGGGCGGCGGGTCCTTCCACCTGCCGCCCCTGCCCGCCAGCCTACTGGCCGGTCTTGATCGAGGTCCAGGCCCGGGTCAGCGTCCGGTCGAACCGTGCCGTGTGGGGCTTGAGCGAGAACAGCTTGGCCTTCGCCTGCTCGGGCGGGTAGATGCCCGGATCGTCGCGGACCGAGGGATCGACGAATTCGGTCGCGGCGGTGTTGGGGTTGGCGAAGAAGACATAGTTGGTGATGTCGGCCGCAATCTCGGGACGCAGGATGAAGTCGATGAACTTCATGGCGTTGTCCTTGTTGGGGGCATCGACCGGCACGGCCAGCATGTCAAAACCGACCTGCGCACCCTCGGGCGGGATCGAATAGACGATCTCGACGCCCTGGCCAGCCTCGGCGGCGCGGTCGCGGGCTTGCAGGATATCGCCCGAATATCCGACGGCGACGCAGATCTCGCCGTTGGCCAGATCGTTGATGTATTGCGACGAATGGAAATAGCGCACGTGCGGGCGGATGCTTTCCAGCAGCGCCTGGGCCTTTTCCAGGTCCCCCGCCTCTTCGGAATTGGGGTCGAGGCCAAGGTAATTCAGGGCGGGCGCCACGATCTCGGTGGGGGAATCCAGCAGGGCGATGCCGCAATCCGCCAGCCTGGCCGCGGTCTCGGGGTCGAACACCATGTCCCAGCTGCCCAGCTTGGCGGCATCCACCCGCTCGGCGGCCTTGGCCTTGTCATAGCCGATGCCGGTGGTGAACATCATGTAGGGCACGCCATAGGTGTTACCCGGATCGTTGACGGCGATCACCTCGAGGATGCCGGTATCGAGGTTGCCGTAATTCTCGAGCTTCGAGCGGTCGATCTCGGCAAACACACCGGCCTGGGCCTGGCGGGCCATGAACTCGATCGAGGGGACCACAACGTCGTAGCCGGTCGAGCCGCTGAGCATCTTCGCCTCAAGCACCTCGTTGCTGTCGAAGACGTCGTAATTGACCTTGATACCTGTCTCGGCCTCAAACTTCTCGATCGTGTCCTCGGCGATGTAATCGGACCAGTTGTAGACGTTGAGCTCGTTGCTGCCCCCCGCCTGCTGTGCCGACGCGGCGCCTGTCAGCGCAAGGAGCGCGGCACTCATCTTCATCAATGTTTTCAACTTTCAGACTCCCCGTTTCAAGTATGTGGCCGTTCAGGTTTCTTGGTCGTGTTGGTTGCGTGGTCGTGGTGGTGCCGGGCGCCCTAGAGGCCCAGCCGGTCGCGCAGACCATACCACCAGGACCCCATCACCGAGTAGGGCACGCGCAGGGCGCGGCCACCGGGGAAGGGATACCAGGGCAGGCCCGCGAAAACGTCGAAGCGCGACAGGTCCCCCGAGATGGCCTCGGACAGGATCCGCCCGAACATGTGCGATCCGGTGACGCCATGGCCGCTGTAGCCATGGGCGAAATAGGTGTTGCGGCCCAGCCGGCCCATCTGGGGCACGCGACTGAACGACAGGGCGAAATTGCCGCTCCAGGCATAGTCGACGCGCGTGGACTTCAACTGGGGGAAGACCTTGTGCAGGTTGCGCCTCAGCTTGGCCTCGATGTCGCGCGGGTCCGAGCCGCCGTAGACGGTGCCACCACCGAACAAGAGCCGGCGGTCGGCGGACAGGCGGTAATAGTCGAGGATGTAGCGGATGTCCTCGATGCAGCCGTCGCCGGGGATCAGCTCGGCCGCCAGTTCCTCGCCCAGGGGCTCGGTCGCCATCACCTGGGTCGAGACGGGCATCACCCGCGCCGCCAGTTCCGGGACCACGCCGCCCAGGTAGGCATTGCCGCACAGCACCAGCGTGTCGCAGGTGACCTGCCCCTTGTTGGTGCGCACGATGGGGCGCGGCGCCTCGCTATCCACCGAGATCACGGGCGAATGTTCGTGGATGACCCCGCCCAGGCTTTCCAGCGCCGCCGCCTCGCCCAGCGCCAGGTTGAGCGGGTGCATATGCCCGCCCGTCGGATCCAGCAGGCCGCCCGCATATAGGTCCGAGCGGACATGATCGCGCAGCGCCTCGCGGTCCAGCATCACCTGGGTGTCAATGCCATAGCCGGCCCAAAGCGCGCGGCGGGCCTCAAGCTCGCGCATATGCGCGGCCGTCAGGCCGACGAAGATGTTGGTATCCTTCAGGTCGCAGCGGATGTCATAGGTGGCGACCCGCTCGCGGATGATCTGGCCGCCCTCCTGCACCAGGCCGGCGACGAAGCGGGCGGTATTCTGGCCATAGCGGCGCGCGATGGTCTGAAGGCTGGCGTTCAAGCCATTGACGATCTGTCCGCCGTTGCGGCCCGATGCGCCCCAACCGACCTGGGCCCCTTCTATCACCACGACCTGGAAGCCCTTTTCGGCCAGGTGCAACGCGGTCGAAAGGCCCGAATACCCGGCCCCCACCACGCAGACCTGTGCCTTGATCTTGCCCGTCAGCGCCGGGCGCACGGGCGCGGGGTTGGCCGAGGCGGCGTAGTAGCTGCCGGTATGTTCGCCGTTGCCGGCGTAGGAAGTGACGGTCGCGCACATCAGACGGTTTCCAGGTAGGCGTGATACTCAAGCTCGGTCACGTGGCGGTTGAAACGGAACTGTTCCTGCCGCTTGCAGTCCACCAGCATGCGCTGGAGCCGCTTGGCATAGATCTCGCGCACGTGGCGCCCCTCGGCGAAGGCGTCGATGGCCGAGGCCCAGTCGGGCGGTAGGCGAGGGCGTTCGCCTTCCAGCGCATAGGCATCGCCCTCGACCGGCTCGGTCGGCTTCCAGCCCTTTTCCATGCCCAGAAGCGCCCCGCCCAGGATCGAGGCCAGCACCAGATAGGGGTTGGCATCGGCGCCCGCGACCCGGTGCTCAATCCGCCGCGCGGCGGGGGCCCCGCCGGGGATGCGGACCGCAACCGAACGGTTCTCGTAGCCCCACGCCACGTTCGAGGGGGCATGGGCCCCCGGCAGCAACCGGCGATAGGAATTCTCGTGCGGAGCGAAAACCAGCGTGTTCTCCTGCATGGTCTGCAGCAGCCCCGCCACGGCCGAGTGCATCAGCTCGGAGCCTTCTTCGCCGCCATTGTCGAAGACGTTGCGCCCGCGGCTGTCCTCCAGCGAGAAATGCACGTGAAAGCCGCTGCCGGCCCGGTGGCCGTAGGGCTTGGCCATGAAGGTCGCGGCAAAGCCATGCTTGCGCGCAAGGCCGCGGACCAGCCGCTTGAACAGCACCGTGTCGTCGGCCGCGCGCAGCGCATCGCCGATATGGCGCATGTTGATCTCGAACTGGCCGGCGCCATTCTCCGAGATCGCGGCATCGGCGGGGATGCCCTGCACCTCGCAGGCGGCGTAGACATCGTTGAGGAAACTGTCGAAATGCTCCAGCTCGTCCAGCGACAGGGCGCCGTCGGAATCCAGCCGCTTGCCGGTCACCGGCGACAGCGGCGGCTGGGGCACCGGCTCGGTCGGGTCGAAGAGGTAGAATTCCAGCTCGGTCGCGACGACCGGGGTCAGACCCATGGCGGCGAAACGCTCCATCACCGCGTTGAGCGCGTGGCGCGGATCGCCAAGGAAGGGCTCTCCGTTCTCCTGGTAAAGCCACAGGGGGATCAGCGCGGTCGGGCGGGTGGTCCAGTTGATGGCGACGATATCGCGCCCGGTGTAAAGGCAGCGGCCGTCGGCATCGCCGGTCTCGAAGACAAGGGCGCTCGTCTCGATATCCTCGCCCCAGATGTCCAAGCCAGCCAGCGACAGGGGCATCCGCACACTTCCCGCCAGCACCTTGGCCGCGTCGTCCACATGGACACGCTTGCCGCGCAGGGTGCCGTTCAGGTCGCAGATGCAGGCGAAAATGTTCTCGATGTCATTCCGCGTCGCCAGCCGGTCCAGCTGTTCCTGATGCGCCATGGGAGACATCCGACCACCCTTGAATTTTGTGATACCTTTTGCAGAAATATTCGCGATACCGGCTTGGAGTCAATCGGGCATATGCGCTAAGTTGCGGCCAATCACGGCGCGCTTGATCGCGAGGAGGCTTCGGCGATGACAGGCATCTTGGAGATCCCCACCATCGACGTGGACCCGCGCGCCACCGACCAGGAAAGCACCTATCTGCGCCTGCGTCACGCGATCATGACCGGCTTTCTCGCGCCCGAGACGACCCTGACGATCCGTGGCCTCGCCGAGGCGATGGAGGTTAGCCCCACCCCCATCCGCGAAGCGGTCCGACGCCTCAGCACCGAATACGCGATCGAGGTTCTGGGTAACCGGCGCATGCGCATCCCGCCCATGTCCTCGGCAAGGTTCGAGGAGGTGGTCAACCTGCGGATCGCGGTCGAAGGCCACGCCGCGACCCGCGCGCTTCCTTATGTTTCTTCCAGCCTCATCAGGGAGATGACCCGCGTTGACCGGCAGATGGACCGGATCCTCGGATCGCCCGACCGCGCCGGGTTGATGATCCTGAACCACGAGTTTCACCGCCTTCTCTACAGCGCCAACCCCCACCAGGCCGCGCTGCCGGTGGTCGAAAGCATCTGGCTTCAGCTGGGCCCGTTCCAGCGCCAGGTTTTGAACGAGGGGTTGGAGTTCTACCAGATCGACCGCCACAAGGAGATCCTGGGCGCCCTGCGCCGGCGCGACGCGATCGCCCTCGCCGTGGCGATCGAGGCCGACATCCGCGACGGCATCTACCGCTCGGGCCGGCAATACCTCGAAGACCGCGCGGCGCGGCAGATCGGGCTGTCGGCCTGAGCGGCTATGCCCCTACGACGGGATGTTGGCCGCGCGCCCTCGGCGCCCCGAAAAATGTGATACCATTCGACCGGTGGCAGGGGTCACCGCAGCCCGGGAGATCCCATCGTCTCGATGCTCTGGCACAATTCGATCGCCGCTGAGGTGGCGCGCCCGGTCGTCATCAGCATTTGCGGCAGAACCATCCATTCCAGCGCCCAGCCGCTGCCCGAGCGTTCCTGTTCGTGGATCAGGGCGTGGTGCATGGCCCCCACCTGCACGGCGTTGAACCGGGCCAGCGTCACCAGAAGCTCGGCCTTCACCGGGTTCTGCTTGTGCGGCATGGCCGAGGAGCTGCCGGTCCCCGTGACCGCGATCTCCCCGATCCCCTGCTGGGCCATGAGGGCAATGTCCTGCCCCAGCTTGCCCATCGTGCCCGAGACCAGCGACAGCCAGGAGGCGTATTCGACGATCCCGTCGCGCATCGCGTGCCAGGACCGGGCCGTGGGCGCCAGGCCCAGCGCCTTCGCCACCCCCCCGACAACTGCGTCGGCCTGGTCGCCAAGCGCCTTGCGGTCGCCCGAGGCGCCGCCCACCTGGACCAGTTCGACCCGAGGCCGGATCTCGGCCAGGCGCGCGCGGTGCGTGGTCAGCGGCTCGCGCCAGGTCGCAAGGCGATCGTGGACCGTGATCTCGGTCGCGGCCTGCATGCGGGTTCGCCCCATGAGCGGGGTCGAACCGAAACGGGCGTCGAGGTCGTCGAGCACCTCAGACAGCTCATCCAGACGCTGGGCGATGAGATCCGATGCCTCGCGCAGGGCAAGCACCGTGGCCGTGTCCAGGACATCCTGTGACGTGGCGCCCCGGTGAACGGCCGCCGGGTCCGCCAGCGTCTTCAACTGTGCCACCAGTTGCGGCACCGGAAGCCCGTCCCGCCCGGTCCCCTCGGCCAGATCGCCAAGGTCGATCCGGGCCCCTTCGATGGCCCTTGCTGCGGCCTCGGCCTTTTGGGGGTCGAAAAGGCCCGCGCTGCCGCATGCTCGGGACCAGGCGGCCTCGAACGCCAGCATGTGCGACAGGGTCCGCTCGGCCGACAGGATCTCGGCCATTGCCGGATCGCCAAATAGGCCGCCCAGCCAGGGGTGTTCGAATACGCTCACGCTCATCTTGTCCGGCTTTCGTCCAATCTTCTGCGGGGCTCCCCCTAGATATCCAGGAAGACAGTCTCGCCCTCGCCCTGGAGGCGGATGTCGAAACGGTATCGCCCATCATCCGTCTTCCGGGCGATCAGCGTATCGACCCGGGGCCGCTGTTCGATACGGCCAAGAAGGGGGTCACCGCTGTTGTCGCAATCGGAAAAGTAGATCCGCGTGTTCAACCCGATGTTGATGCCGCGCGACACGATCCACAGCGAGATATGAGGCGCGCTCTCGACGCCATTCCGCCCGGTGTAGGAGCCAGGCTTCACGGTGCGCAGGGTATATTCCCCGGTCTCGGCATCGGCGGCGAAGCGGCAGAAACCGGTGAAGTTCGGGTCGGCCCCGTCCTGGCCCGGAAACAGGCCATTCGCGTCGCATTGCCAGCTTTCGATCAAAACATCGCGCAGGGCCCAGCCGGTCCCGTCGAAGACCGAGCCCACGATCTCGATGATCTCGCCCTCGATCTTTCCCGCGATCGGATCGGTGCCGACCTCGGTCTCGAAACTGCCGCCGTTGCCGGCATAGGTGGGCATCAAACCGATGTGCACGTAGGGCCCGGCGGTCTGCGAAGCCGACTCGATCAGCGTGTCGATTTTCTGGACCATCACATGCCCTCCAGCTTGTTCTCGAACATGGTCTGGCGCCGTCCACGCAGAACGATGTCGAACTTGTAAGCAAGGTAATCCAGCGGCCGTGACTTCGAGAAATCAAGCGGCGCCACCAGCCGGTCCAGCGAGGCACGATCCTTGATCGTCGCTGCGATGGGGCAATGGTCGATAAGCGGATCACCCTCGAAATACATCTGGGTGATCAGGCGCTGGCCAAAGCTGTGCCCGAAGACCGAGGCGTGGATATGCATCGGCCGCCAGTCGTTGCCCCGGTTGGGCCAGGGGTAAGCGCCCGGCCGGATCGTCATGAACTCGTAATATCCGTTCTCGTCGGTGATCGTGCGTCCGCAGCCGCCGAAATTCGGATCCAGCGGTGCGAAATAGGTGTCCTTCTTGTGCCGGTACCGTCCGCCGGCGTTGGCCTGCCAGATCTCGACCAACGTGTTCGGCACAGCCCGGCCGTCCTGATCCAGCACCCGCCCGTGCATCAGGATCCGTTCGCCCAAGGCGGGGGCGGCGCCCTGGCTGAAGTTCAGGATCAGGTTGTTGTCCAGCTTTCCCAGAAGGCCGTGGCCGAAGGTCGGCCCCGTCTCTTCCGAGGGGCTGCTTTCCATCGATAGCAGCGGCAGGTTGGGCGAGCGGGTGACGCTTGTCTTGTACTCGGGATCGCGCGGCGCGGGATGGACAGTGCGGTCGCGCGGGATCAGTCGGCCGTGGTCCGGAATGGCGTGTTCGCTCATGTCTTGGCCTCCTCCATTTCCCGGTAGGTCTGCTTGACCAGCTTGAGCGCGTGGTTGGCCTTGGGCACGCCGGCATAGATCGCCACGTGCTGCAACGCCTCGGTCACATCCGTGATGGTCGCCCCGGTGTTGGCTGTCGCGCGAACATGCATCGGGATCTCCTCGAAATTGCCGGTGGCCGCCAGCAGTGCGAGCGTCAGCATCGAGCGTTCGCGCCGGCTGATCCGGTCAGAGGCCCAGACCGTGCCCCAGGCGGACTCGGTGATCAATGTCTGAAAGGGGATATCGATGTCGTTCTTGGCAGCTTCGGCACGATCGACATGCGCGTCGCCCAGCACCTCGCGCCGGACCTTCATTCCGGCCTCGTATCTCGCGCTCACGTGGCATTCCTTTCTACGAATCCGCGTATCATGGCGGCAAATTCCGCAGGCTCCTCGATCGCGGGAAGATGGCCTGATTGCTCGAAGAGGGCGAGGTCGGCGCGCGGCAGGCCCGCGGCCAGCCGCTCGACCACCTCGGGCGGGGTGGACATGTCATGCTGGCCACCGATGACCAGCGCGGGTTGGGAAATCTCGGCCAGGCGGGCCGTCACGTCGGCCCGGGAGATGGCGTCGCAAGTGGCCATGTAGCCCTGCGGATCGGTCCGGCGAAGCAGGTTGCGCCACAGATCCGCCTCGGGGCGGGCCATCATGGCGGGCCCGAACCAGCGCGGCAGGATCTCATCGGCCATCGCGGCCATGCCCCTAGCCCGGATCCCCGCGATCCGTTCCCGCCAGACGCTGGCGGTGACAAGTTTCGAGGCCGTGTTGGACAGGACCAGTGCAGTCACCCGCTCTGGCGCCATCAGGGCGACGTGCTGGGCAATCAGCCCGCCGACCGAGCAGCCGACGATCACGGCGCGTTCCAGGCCCGCGTGGTCCATCGCGGCGATCAGGTCCTCTGCCAGGTGGGTCAGGTCGTAGGGGTCCGGCGCGGTATCCGACAGGCCGTGACCGCGCTTGTCCATGCGCAGGCAGGTCCAATCCTCGGGCAGATGCGGCAGGACGGCGTTCCACATCCGCATGTCCGTGCCGAGGGAATTGGCAAAGACAAGCGCCGGGCCCATGCCTTTGCGGACCTCCAGGTGCACGCTGCCCCATTCGAGTTTCAAAGCTTCCACGACACATTCCTCCTAGGCGCATACTGGCATAGAATGTTCACTCGAAAACATACATTCTCATGCTAAAAGCATAACCATATGAATATACCAAGCGGACTCAAACTGCGCCATGTTGAGGCGTTTCTGGCCGTGGCGAGCCATGGCAACATCTCGGCCGCGGCACGCGCGCGCCACGTTTCCCAACCCGCGCTTTCCAAGACGGTGTCCGACCTGGAAGCCCTGTTGGGAGTCACGCTGTTCGAGCGTTCGGGCCGGCGCGCGGTGCTGACGCCTGCCGGCGAGACCTTCCGCGGCCATGCGCAGGTGGCGCTGCGCAGCCTGGAGGCGGCGGTCGACACGTTCTCGGGGCGGGCATCGGGCGGACAGGTGAAGGTCGGTGTGCTCCCGACCGTCGCGGGGCGGTTCTTCCCATCGGTGGCGCTGGAATTCTCGGACAGTTTCGAGGGCACGCTGGTGACGGTGCTGACCGGGCCGCACAGCAGCCTCATCGAGATGCTGAGATCGGGCAAGATTGACCTGATGGTCGGGCGCATGCCGGTTGCCCGCGACATGCCGGGCCTGTCGTTCGAGTTTCTGTACGAAGAACCGATCCTGCTGGTCGGGCGCCCCGACCACCCGGCCAGAAACATGTCCGCGCCCGAGGCCCTGGCACACTTCCCCCTGATCCTGCCGAACTCGGGCGCGATCATCCGGCAGAACGTGAACCTCTACCTTTCGACCCTGGGCCTGTCCGACAAGAAACCCCGGTTCGAGACGGTGGCCCCGCCGGTCGCGCTTGCGCTGCTGGAAAAATCGGACCTGCTGTGGTTCATCTCACGCGGCGTGGTCGAGCGGGAAGTGCAATCGGGCGCCCTCTCCTGCATCGAGCTTTCTTCCGATTACATGACCGGGGCAATCGGCCTGACGCGGAAGTTCAAGTTTGACGACAACAGCCCCGCCGACCGGCTGGCCCGCCTGCTGCACCGCCGCGCGGCGGAACTGGCCGATGGGTCGCGGTGATCGGCGTAGCGCAGACCGCGCATTGGGTTATATATGTTGACCTAGCGTCCCTGCTGGCATGTCCTCGGGACGCGACGCCCGGGCAGGGTCCCCGGCGCAGCCAGCCTTTTGAGTTAGGCGCCCGCGCTGATATTCTGCCCCCGTGAAGGAGACCGGAAATGGACGACCACAGAGCACCCTTGGCCGAACCGTTTCCGCTGGAAAACAGTTTCGGCTACCTGATCCGTTCGACCCACCGGCATTTTCAGAACTACCTGAGCCTGCGGATCCGGCCCCACGGGGTGACCCTGGGCATGTGGTATTTCCTGCGCGTCCTGTGGGAGCACAACGGCCTGACCCAACGCCAGTTGTCGGACCAGGTGGGCACGATGGAACCGACGACCCTGGAAGCCATCCGCGCCATGGAAAAGCGCGGACTGGTGCGGCGGGAACGGGATCCGGCCGACGGGCGCAAGCGCCTGGTGTTTCTGACCGAGGAGGGGGAGGCCCTGCGCGCGGTCTTGCTGCCAATCGCGCGCGAGGTGGTCGACGAGGCTGCCGCCGATTTCAGCACGGAAGAGCGCGAGCAACTGCGCGGCCTGCTGATGCGCATGCGCAGCCGCCTTGCCAAGGCGACTGCTGCATCCGACTAGCGCCGGGCGCGCCCGCTCAGGCCGCGCCCGATTCCGGCTTGGCCCATCCGCGCCTGCCCTGGCGGAAGACATAGGCCCCGTAAAGCACCGCCACCGCCGTCACCGTGGCCGATAGCAGCACGATAGGCGAGACGGCTGCCGCCGCCAGCACCAGGTAAAGGCCACGCCTCAGCCAGCTCATCTCGCGCTCCAGCGCATTGGCCAGCAATGACACCGCCACGACGCCGCCAACGGCCGCCAGGCCGATCTCGGGCCAGGTCCCCATCGCCAGAAGGGCGGGGTTCCAGACGAAGACGAAGGGCAGCGCAAAACCCGTCGCCGCCAGCTTGACCGAGGTCACCGCAATACGCATCGCATCTTCGTCCGCGATGGCCGCCGCGGCGAAGGCCGCGACCGCAATTGGCGGCGTCAAAGCCGAGAGCAGCGCAAAGTAGAGCAGGAACATGTTGGCCGGCAGAACCGCCAGGCCCGCCGAGGCGATGGCCGGACCGACCAGCACGGCGGCCAGGATGTAGGCACTGGGCGTCGGCATGCCCAGCCCCAGGATGATCGTGATCAGCGCCGCCAAAAGCAGGAGCGCGATATCACCCGACCCCGCCACCAGAGAGACCAGCCCGCTTGCCTTCATCGACAGGCCCGTCATGGTCAGCCCCCCGATCACCAGACCCGCAGCGGCACATGCGCCGGCCACGGGAAGCATCCGCATCGTGGTTTCGCCGATGCCTTCAAGCAGCTCCCGCGGCGACATCCGGGTGCGCTTCTGCATCATCGAGGTCGCCAGCAAGGAGACCGACCCGAAGACCGCCACGTAGGTCGGGGTGTAGCCGACCAGCAGGGCGATGGTGATGACGATCAGCGGCACGACGAAGATCCACCCGGCTTTTAGCGTCTCGAGGACGGGATCGACCTGGTCGACACCGCGCAGACCGAGGCGACGGGCGCGCAGGTGCACCTGGATATAGATGCCCAGGTAGTAAAGCAGCGCGGGGATCAACGCCGCGAAAACCACGGTGCGATAATCGATGCCGGTGTATTCCGCGAGGATGAAGGCGGCAGAGCCCATGACCGGCGGCATCGCGGCACCGCCCGTCGAGGCGGCAACCTCGACCGCGCCGGCGAAGCGCGCGGAATAGCCCAGCCGTTTCATGATCGGGATGGTGACCGAGCCCGTGGTCGCCACGTCAGAGGTCGGGCTGCCCGAGATCATGCCGTACATGCCCGAAGACAGGATCGCGATCTTGGCGGGTCCGCCCGGCGACCGGCCGGTAAGGGCGGCGGCGAGCTGGAACATGAACTCGGCCCCCCCTGCCCGGCTGAGCAGCGATCCGAACAGGACGAACAGGAAGACATAGCTTGCCGCCACCTGGATCGGGACGCCGAAGACACCGTCTGTCGTGTAGATCAGCGTGTCGATGAACGAACCGAAATCAATATAGCCATGTCCCAGCGGTGCCGGGATCAGGTGGCCCCAGAGGTTATAGGCAAGAAAGACCGTGACGACGACCGTAAGCCCGGGCCCGGTCGTGCGCCGCGTGGCCTCGAGGGTCAGCGCCAGCAGGGCCGCCCCGAAGAAAAGCTGCGCCGTGCTCAGCGGGTAGAGCAGCGTGATATGCGAGGCGAGCGCCTCTCGTGTGACATAGAAATAGACCCCGCAGGCCACCGCCAGAATGGCAAGGGACCAGTCGATCACCGTGGGACGGGGGCCGGCCTCACGAGTGGCGCCCACATGCAGGAACAGCAGCGCATAGATGCCGCAGACGAACAGGATGCCCACCAGCAGCGCGTCGGGAAGCGCAAAGATATTCGCATAGACGACCCAGAGCGCGAACGCCGCCGAGAACAAGGTGAGGGTCCGGCCGAGGGCGCCGCCAATCACGCGGCGGCGCCCGGTGCCCAGGAATCGAGCAAACATTACAGCAAGCCTGCCTCTTTATAGGCCCGGATCGCGCCGGGATGATGAGGCGCGGCGGTCTCGCGCACCATCAGCTGATGGCTGAGGGCCTTCATGGCGGGATGCACCGACTGGATCTTGTCGATATTCTCGATCATCGCCTTGGTCAGGGTATAGGCGGCCTCTTCCGACATCTCGTCGCTGACCGTCAGCACCGCGCCGAGGGCGAGGGTTGTGACCGGCTCGGGCTGGTTCTCGTAGGTGCCGGCGGGGATGGTGAACTTGGCGATCGAGAACTCCTTGCCGACGGTATCGAGAACATCGTCCGGGACATTCAGAAGCCGCATGTCCAGTGCCTCCTCGACCTTGCGGATCGAGCTGTGGCGCACGAATACGCCGTTGGCATAGACATCGACACGCCCGTTGGTCAGCATGTCGGCCTGTTCTTTCGAACCGGCGGTGATGATGGCGCCGCCCCAGCCCTCAAGCTGTTCGGCACCAGCGCCCGCGGCTTCCAGCATCGCCGCGGCGACCTGACCGGTGATGTTGCCCGCGCGGTTGATGGTGATCTTGGTGCCCACCTTGTTGGCGGCGATGTCGGCCAGCGAGCGGACGCCGTTCTTCTCGGCCCAGCTGTTCGAGGCGATGAACTGCATCGGGGCCCAGTCGTAGAGGTATCCGATCGTCCGCAGGTTCTTGACCGGACCCCGGAAAGGCGCGCCGCCGGCCAGTGCAATCTTCAGCTCGGCGTCGTGGATCAGGCCCATCTCGGCGCGTCCTTCCGAGACGATCAGCGCGTTGGCAAAGCCGCCACCCGAGGTCTGGTAGGTTACCGAAGATCCCGGCGAGTCGGCGCTCAGCGCGGCTTCCAGCCCGGCGCCCAGCAGGGTCCAAAGCCCCCCGGGGCTTGCCCCGGCCAGCGTCAGGTTCAACTGTTCGGCCTGTAGCGGCGCGGCCAGTGTCAGCGCGGCGGCGACGGCCGCGGCGGTTCTTCTCAGTGTCGATGCAAGCATGTTATCCTCCCTTGATGCCCGTTCGAGTTTCAGCCGGCGGGGGTCGCTTCTGGACCCACCCCGGCCTGTTGGTTGGAGCCTGCCATCACGGCGCGTCCCCAAGCCCATGGAGAAGAGCCGCGAAACCGGCGGCTCCGGTGACCTCGCGCAGCGGAAGGTCCGCCGCGGCCGAGGCCAAATCTGTTTCACTGCCTTCGTCGAAGCGAAGGCCCTCGCCGTCCCAATACCACCAGTAAATGACGGCCCCCGCGCGGTCGCGGATCGGGGTGCGGAACGTCGGGAAAGGAGAGTTGCCCGCCTCGTCGGGAAGCGCGCCCACCTTCTGCCAGTCGAGGTCCAGCTGCGAGAGAACCGTCTCGAGCGGCATGAGCAGGATCTCGCAATCCCCGCCCTGCAACAGGCCGGCCGGATCGGCGGGCCGCGTCTTGCAAAGCGACGGGGCCAGGCGGACGACCGGCGGGTAGCTGGGATGGACGTGGGTCACGCTGGCATAGGCCAGCCCGTTGCCAGTCTGCATTTCGATGATGTCGAGCGGTGCGATCCGGGTCATCGGGGCCTCACAGACTGTAGGATTCTATGGTGGAGGGGTGGAACAGCTCCTCCACCGCCACGCGCCGGGGTGAGAGACCCTGCGCGTGGTGGTAATCAAGAAATCGGTCCAGCACGTGGGCGTTGCCCGCGTAGCCGTAGGACCAGGGGTCCGATCCCATCAGGCGCTGCGCCATGCCAAGGCCGTCCTCGACAAAGGGCATCGTGACCTTGGTCGCCGAGGTGTCGGCCAGCGCCGCCTCTGCCAGGCCCTTGGCCTGGGTGAACGCCTTCAGCAGCGCGCCGGGCAGCCAGGGGTGGGCCTCGGCGAGGGAGCGGCGCAGGCCCAGCACGTGCATGATCGGAAAGATGCGGGTCGCGCGGAAATAATCCGCGGCGGCGGCCATGGTATCGGGCCACAGCCGGTCGACGTCTGGATGCCCCTCGGCAAAGCAGCGCGGCGCGCGCGGGCCGATGAACCCGTCGATCTCGCCGGCGGCCAGCATGTCGTTCAGGGTCGCCCCGTCGGGGGCGTTTTCCATGGTGATGTCGGACGGAAGGTCGACGCGGATCTTCTCGGGGCGCCCCGGTGTGTCCATCCCGCCCCGGATCCAGCGGATGTCCGAGGGTTTGACGCCGTGATGTTCCTCGAGGATCCCGCGCAGCCAGACATTGGCCGAAAGCTGATACTCGGCGATGCCGATGCGCCGGCCCACCAGGTCCTTGGGCTCGGAAATGCCCGCATCCTTGCGCACGTAAAGCGAGGTGTGACGGAAGGCGCGACTGAGAAAGACCGGGATCGCGACGTAATGCGGCTCTCCCCGGGCGACGGAGATCGAGTAGGACGACAGGGACAGTTCGCTGATGTCGAAGGCCTGGTGCCGGAAGGCACGAAAGAACATCTCCTCGGGCGACAGCAGCATCGGGATCGGATCCACACCGTCGATCTGCACCCGCCCATCCACGATGGCGCGGGTTCTGTCGTAATCGCCCATGGCCAATGACAGCCGCAACTTGCTCACTTGCTCGTCTCCCCGTGATCCGTTTTCACTTGATGTTCCAGGCGGACAGGTGCCCCGCCGTCTTTTGCCGAACGCAGGATGGCGTGGCAGACCTCAAGGCTTGCCATTCCCCAACGCGCGGTCTGTGCGGGCGCCCGCCCGTGGCGGACCGCATCCACAAGGGCGTCCAGCACCCCGTGGCGCGGACGATCCGTCCCGGGGGCAGCCCGGAATTCCCGTGTCTCGTTTCCGAAAATCTCGACCCCGTCGGGGGTCAGGCGAAGGTCGGCGCGGTCGAGCAGGGCGATCACCGGCCCGAAATGTTCATGGTGCTCGGGGGTCCGAAGCGGCGTGGCAGAACCGAAGGTCCGCGTGGACTTGAGCGCGGCTTCGCGCGCGGGATCCAGCTCCTTCAGGGCCCGACGCGCGGCGCCATACCCATCGGCGGGCTTTTCATGGCCCAGCTCACCCACGTTACCCATCCACAGGTCGCTGTCGAAATGCGCATAGCCCGAATAGGTCAGCGTGGCGAAGGCGCCCCCCTCGAAACCGATCAGCGCGCTGTAGGCGCCTTCGGTCGGCCGCTCGGGATCCCAATCGCCGGTCATCGCAGTGATCTGCCGGCCCATCCCGCCCGCCAGCAGCCGGACGATATCGACTTGGTGCACCGCCTGCGAGAAGAGGACACCGCCCCCCTCCTCGGTCCGAAGCTCTTCGGGGCGACGGGGACGGTAAAGGAAATCGGTGTAGTTGAACGCCTGGATCATCCGCAGCGCGCCGAACTCGCCGCTTTCGATGATGTCGCGCGCCAGACGCACGGGCGCGTCGAAACTGTGGGAGGGGCCGACGATGACCTGCACGCCCGCCGCCTCGGCGGCCTCCACCATGGCGGTGCCATCCTCGAGGGTGACGGCCAGCGGCTTGTCGACAAGCACGTGCTTGCCATGGCGCGCGGCGGCCTCGACATGTTCGCGGTGCATCTGGTGGGGGGTGGCGATGTAGACGGCCTCGACCTCGGGATCGGCGCACATGGCTTCGACACTGTCGTAGGCGGCGCCGCCATACTGGTCTTCGAAGGCCGCGCGGCTTTCGGCGCGGGGGGCAGCGGCGGCGACAAGCCGAACGCGCGGGTCGGCGTGAAACGCACCCTGCATGAGCACGAACGCCCGGCCCAGCCCGGCCACCCCGATACGCACCGCTTCAGAGGTCAAGGACAAGCTCCTTCGAGCGGGCGCGGGAGACGCAGATCAGGACGTAATCGTCCTTTTCCTCGTCCATCAGGACCATGTCGCGATGATCGGCCTCGCCCGCGATCAGGCGGCATTTGCATGTGCCGCAGGTGCCGCTTTCGCAGGAGGACACGGTCGCGACGCCCGCCTCGCGCAGGGCTTCAAGGATGGAGCGGTCGGCGGGCACGGTCACCTTCTTGCCGCTGGCCTGAAGCTGCACATCGAAGGCGACATCGTCGGGCCGGGTCACTTCGACCGGCTTGAAATCCTCGAAATTGACCCAGCCTTCGGGCCAATGTCCCGAGATCGCCTGGATCTCGTCCATCAGGGGTTTGGGGCCGCAGCAGAAGACCTTAACATCCCTGGGCTCCTCGAAATGGTCCCAGAAATCATAGACCTGCTCCGGATCCCCCCCGTCGTGATGCGCTGTCAGCATTGCACCCCAGCGCCCCTGCAACTCGTCAAGATAGGCACTCTCCTCGGCGCTGCGGGTGCAATAGATAATCTCGAAAGGCTTGCCCTCGGCTTCCAAGGCCTGGGCCATGGAATAGATGGGCGTCACGCCGACACCGCCTGCGATCAGCAGGTAGGCGGGCGCCTCGCTCAGGGCGAATTCGTTCTCCGGCGGCTCGATCGCCAGGACGGTGCCAACCTCGACCGCGTCATGCATCGAGGCCGAACCGCCGCGCGATCCCGGCTCGCGCTTGACGGCGATGACATAGGCTTCGGGCGTGGCACCCGGGCGGACCAGGGAATACCGGCGCATCGCACCCGAGGGGGTGCGGACGGTGACATGCGCCCCGGGCTCGGCCGCCGGCAGCGCGCCGCCCGCCACAGGGGTCAGGGTGAACTCGCGGATGCTGGGCGTCAGGTCCCGAATCGCGGTCACTTGCATGTCGATCATAGTGCTTTCGTTCGTCATTTTCGGGTCACTCTCCGAATGTGGCTTGAAAAAGCTTAGGGAACTAAGTATTAAGAGTCAACGGCCATTTGACATGGATCAATGACAGCGCAATTGACGAAGGAAGCGATCAAATGCTGACAAATGAAGAGAACGATCTGCTGACCCGTGTGACCGGCGACGCGCCCATGGCACAGCTTATGCGTCAGCACTGGACCCCTGTCTGCCTGCTCGAGGAGGTCGCCGAGAATGACGGCAAACCCCTCCGTGTCGAGGTTCTGGGGGAAAGCTATGTCGCCTTCCGCGACACCAAGGGCCGGCTGGGAATGCTGGACGAGCTTTGCCCCCACCGGAAAGCCTCTCTCGTCTACGGGCGCAACGAGGATTGCGGCCTGCGTTGCCTCTACCATGGTTGGAAAATGGACGTGGACGGCAACGTCGTCGCCATGTCCTCCGAGCCCGAGGGAAGCCCGCTGAAGGACAAGGTCAAGGCCCGCGCCTACCCGGTCCGCGAATGGGGCGGCTTTGTCTGGGCCTGGCTCGGCCCCGTCGAGGAGACCCCCGAGTTCGACCCGCCCTCCTTTGCCCCGACCAACGACACTCCGATCGCCATCCTGAAGATCCGCGTGCCCGCCAACTGGGCGCAGATCCACGAAGGCCAGATCGACAGCGCCCATTCCTCGTCGCTGCATTCCTCGGACATGAAGCCCGCGCGCGTCGAAGGTGCCGCGGCGGACGACAAGGCCTGGTATCGCCCTTCCACCGACAAGTCGCCGCGGATGCAGACCCAGACCACCAGCTACGGCTTCCACTACGCAGCGATCCGCAAGCCGATCAAGAACGCGGCCAGCCACAATTACCTGCGTGTTACCGAGTTCGTGGCGCCCTACTACTCGCTGATCCCGCCGAACAACAATTACAACGTCGCCTCGGTGATCGTGCCGATCAACGATGAAGAGACAGCTTTCCACTTCATCGCCTGGGGCGATCGCGGCACCCCCAGCACCGAGGAATGGCGCCGGTTCAACCATGCCGTTCCGGGCGAGGATGTCGATCACAAGTGGCGCCCCAAGCGCACGCTCGAGAACGACTTCCTTCAGGACCGCGAGGCCATGAAGGCCGGCAACTTCACCGGGGTGCAGGGCATCCCGAACCAGGACATCGTGATGTGGGTGTCGATGGGTCCCCGCGTCAACCGAAGCACCGACGTTCTGGGCGCCTCGGACCTTGCCATCGTCGAGTTCCGCCGCCTCATGGTCGATGCCGCACGCAAGGTGGAGGCCGGAGGCACCGCGATCGGCACGGGCCCCGACAGGGTGCCGCAAGCCCGGATCGCCTCCTGCGAGGGGGTCTATCCCAAGGAGGTCGACTGGCGCACGCTGGTCGCCAACGAAGGCGCCAAAGCCGCGGAGTGATCCGCGCCCGCCCGGGATAACCCTGGCGCCGCGCCCACGGACGGCCCGCCCAACGCCACGACAGCGCCCTGCCGGTAGCAGGGCCTGCCTGGCGGGCGGGCCTTTTCATGTTCAGGGACCTGCTCCGGTCACCCGGGCTCTCCCCCGCTTGGCGGAAAGCCCGGGGCGTAGAAATCAAGGGGGCCGGGATCGCTGTCGCCCGGGGGTGGAACAGCCGGATTTATCTTGTGGCACTGGCCAGTTGCCGGCGGCTAAGATAAGCCACGCGCGTCCATCAACGAACAAGGATCTTGCGATGCGACAGGTGATCGAATCCGGGATCATTGGCGCCGTTTCCGTCGGGCTGGCGGTACTGGGTGCCCTGGGGTTCCAATGGATCGGGATGCCCCTGCCATGGATGCTGGGGCCGCTTTTTCTGTTCGCGGTGCTCTCCTTCTTCGACCTCACCCCCTTCGGCCGGACCCTGGGCCTGCCGGGCAAGTTGCGTGTGATCTTCGTGCCGGTGGTCGGCGTGATGATCGGCGCCCGCGTCACCCCTGACATCATCAGTGAAGTCGCCCGCTGGTGGCCAAGCCTGCTGCTGGTGGTGCCCTACATGGTCGTGGTCCAGCTTCTGAACGCCGAGATCCTGCGCCGGCTGGGCGGCTATGACCGGCCGACCGCCTTCTTCGCCGCCAGCCCCGGCGGCATGGTCGAGGCCGTCCTGATCGGCGAGGCCAATGGCGGCAACGGCCCCCTTATGGCGATCCAGCATTTCGCGCGGGTGACGCTGGCCGTCTCGGTCATCCCCGTCCTGCTGAGCCTGGAACTGGGTCAGCCGGTCGGCAGCGCCGCGGGCGTCGTCGCCAGCGCCGATTTCCGCATGCCAGACGCGCTGGACATCCTGCTGATGTCGGCCGCCGGTGTCGCGGGGGTGTTCCTGGCGCGGGGGCTGCATATCCCGGCCGCGATCATGGTCGGTCCCCTGATCCTGAGCGCGATCATCCACGCCACGGGCATGACCGACGCCCAGATCCCCGACGCCCTTCTCAAGACCGCGCAGCTGGTGATCGGCACCACGCTTGGATCCCGCTTTGCCGGGCCGTCCAAGCGCGACCTGGTTCGCGGGCTGGGCCTGTCGGTGGTGACGCTCAGTTGTACGCTGCTGATCGCCTTCGGTGTGGCGCTGCTGACCTCGGCGCTGGGGCTTGCAGATACCGTGGTCTCGTTCATCGCCTTCGCGCCGGGCGGCCTGGTGGAGATGGGGCTGATCGCGATCTCGCTCGACGCGGACCCGATCTTCGTCGCCACCCACCACGTGATGCGGATCGGTCTGGCGGTGACCATCGCGCCATGGATCTTCCACTGGCTGAACCGCCGATCGCGGGGCTGATGGGGAGCAAGCCCCCTCAGTTGCGAATGGTCTGCAGGAACCAGGCGTCGGGCAGCTCGTGCCCGAGGTTTTGGGCGCGGGCGGCCTCGAATGTGGCGCCCGCGACGGCGTGGAACTGGGCGCCCTGCATGTTGCCGCGTTCGGACCACGTGATCTGATCCGCACTGGTCCGGCCCCGGGCGCGGCCTGCCACCAGGTCCGCCAGGGTCACGCGCTTCTCGGGCAGCATGTTGCCATGGGCGCGCTTGCGGCTCACGCCCTTGGTGGGCCCGGCGCGCCAGGTCAGGAACTCGTCATCGAAGGTCTCAAGCCCCAGGGCTGCCGGCGCGTCGCCGAAACGCAGGTAGGCGTCGACCCGGGCGATGGTGGCCGCGTCGGGCAGGCCACCGCCGCCGATGTTGACCACGTGGGTCCCCGGCTCGACCAGATCGCCGTTCAGCACGGGGCGGTCGGAATCGGTCAGGGCGGCCACGATGTCGGCGCCGCGATAGATCTCCTCGGGGCGGTCGCAGACGACGACCTCGATCCCGTGTTCGCGGCGCATCCGGTCGCCGAATTCCTCGCGGTTGGCCCGGGTCGGGCTATAGACCTGAAGCCGGGTGATGTCGCGCACTGCGGTGAAGGCCTTCATATGCGTCTCGGCCATGCCGCCGCTGCCCAGCATGCCGACGACCTTCGCGTCATCGCGGGCCATGTATTTCACCCCCAACCCGCCGTCGCCGCCCACGCGCATGTGCTGCAGGACCCCGTCGTTCAGCAGGGCCAGCGGCCTGCCAGTCTGCACGTCGGTCAGGAAGATCAGGCCACAGAACAGGCCAGGCTCGCCACAGTATTTCTCTTCCGTGGTGGTGCCGTCTGGGGTGGTGTCGCGGTAGATGATGTCGGACTTCATCCGGATCGCGAAATACCCGCCGATGGCCCCGCCCTCCATCGTGCCCCAGCGATATTCCTTGGCCGGATCATCGGTGGGGATGGTGATGTCGATACGCGGTCGGCAGGTCGCATGACCCGCGGCGGTGGCCAGGTAGCTGGCCTCGAGCGCGGCAATGGTGGCGTCCATGCTCAGCACCCTGTCGGTGGTCTCGTTGTCGATCAGAAGCATCGGGGCACCTTCCTGGCAGGACGATCAGAGACTCAAGCCCGGCAGCAGCAGGCCGGGAAAGAGGGACAATTCCAGAAGCTGGATGAAGATGCCGTAGAGCACCGCCAGCGTGGCCAAGCCCGCGATCGTGGCGTTGCGCCAGTTTCGGCGCCTCTCGAACCCGACGTAAAGGAAGACCGCCAGCGGCCCGCCGACGATGAACCCCGCACCCAGCAGCAGCGCCGTGAAGATGCCGAGCCACAGGAACATCACCCCCTCTGAGCGGCCGCCATCCTCGGCCACCCGTTCGCGGTGCGCGCGGCGAGTGGCGTCGGGGTCCGAAGCCTCCCGCCGCATGTCGCGGATGTCGAGCAATAGCTGCGCCCCCGCCAGAAGCGCCCCGGGCACCGCGATCAGCAAGGGCATGAACGCGGCCTTCTGGGGCAGCGCCAGTGCCATCAGCGCGGCGCCCGCGAAGAGGGCGAAGACCACCAGCGTGGTCAGGATACGGCTGTCAAAGGTCATTGGGCACCTCCCGGCGGCCAGGCTTGAAATGCTGGCGATGGATGTAAAGCGCGACCGTTCCGACGATCAGCGCGATCAGCACCAGGCTGAGCGGACGCAGGAAGAAGGTGGGCCCCCAGATCGCCAGGGCCTTGTGGATCGAATCCTCGGCGATCGCTCCCAGCACCAGGCCGATCACGAAGGGCGGGCGCGGCCAGCCGTGCTTTTTCAGGAAGAACCCCAGCACCCCGATACCGACCAGCAGGACGATATTTTCCCAGGCGGCCTCGGACAGGTAGGCCCCCAGGAAGGCCAGGACCAGGACGAAGGGGATCAGCAGCGCACCGCGCACGAAGACCAGCAGCGAGAAAGCCGGCGCCATCACCAGGAAGACGAAGACCGACAGGAAGTTGGCCAGCGCCAGCGCCCAGATCAGCGACCAGACCAGGTGCATTCCGGTCAGCGCCATCGCGGGGCCCGGCTGGATCCCAAGCATGACGAAGGCGCCGATCAGGATCGCCATGCCCGAGCTTCCGGGCACCCCGAAGAACAGGGTCGGAAGCAGCGCGCCGCCCTCCTTGGAGTTGTTGGCGGTCTCGGGCGCGATGACGCCGCGCACGTCGCCCTTGCCGAAGTTCTCGGGGTTCTTGCTGGTCTGGACCGCGTGGCCATAGCACAGCCACGAGGCCGCATCGCCACCCAGCCCCGGGATGGCGCCAATGGCCGCCCCCAGCACCGAGGTCCTGAGCGTCAGCCACGGGTGGCGGAAGACATCGAAGATCCCGTCCAGCACCTGCTTGATGTCATAACGGGCGGGGCGCCCCTCGACATCCGCGATGGCGCCACCCTTGACGCCCAGCGACATCATCTCGGGAATGGCGAAGAGGCCCAGGACGGCGGCCACGACGCTGACCCCGTCCCACAGGAAAAGCTGATCGAATGTGTAGCGTTCGGCCCCGGTGTGCGGATCCAGCCCGACCAGCGACAACAGCAGGCCCAGAAAGCCGACCGCGACGCCCTTGATCAGGGACCGGCCCGACAGCATGGCGATGAAGGTGATGCCGAACAGGGCCAGCAGGAAGAACTCGGCCGGCGAAAACGCCAGCACGACGGGGCGCAACACCGGCAACATCGCTGCCAGGAAGAGGGCGCCGATCACCCCACCCACGCCCGAGGCGCCAAGCGAGGCGCCAAGCGCGCGCCCGGCCTCGCCCCGCTGGGCCATCGGAAAGCCATCGACGATGGTCGCCGCATCAGGCCCGGTGCCCGGCACACCGAAAAGGATCGACGGGATCGAGCCGCCGGTATGGACAACCGCATGCATCGCCAGCAGGAAGACGGCGCCGGCCAACGGGTCCATGCCGAAGACGAAGGGAATGAGCAGGACAATCCCCAGTTTGCCGCCCAGCCCCGGCACCGCCCCGAAGAACATGCCTATCGGGATGGCCAGCATAATTAATCCCATCAGATGGAACGACGTGACGATTTCGTACAAGGGCGTGAAGATCGCTTGAAAATCCATACGGGCACTTTCTGACGGAGTGAACATCAGTCGAGGCGCATCGACAGCTCTGATCCGGAAAGGCCTGATTGGCGCTTCCGGTCGCGGGGTGCCCTGAAACGGTAGGGGCGACATCAGCGCCCACTCAAGAAAAATTGGACCGCCATTTCACATGAAGGAACAGGGCCGTTTCTGGTTTTGCACCTTTCGCAACCCTCGGCTCCACTCGATTCAGCAACGAGGGAGTGTCGAATGAGGTGCGGATTTATCGGTGTCGGAGAGATGGGGCGCCACATGGCAGGCCATGTTCAGAACGCGGGCCACGAGGTCCGGGTGCACGATCTGGACGCGGCCGCGCTCAAGGCCTGCCGCGCGGAGGGGCTGGCGCCGGCCGCTGGACTGGCCGAGCTGGCGACCTGGGCCGAGGCATTGGTGATCATGGTCGCGACCGACGACCAGACCCGCGCCGTCGTCGCCGACATCCTGGGGGCGCTGGGTGGGTCCGATTCCGCGCAGCCCCCTGCGATCCTCGTCACCGCGACCAACCACCCCGACACCATGCGCGAACTGGCCGCCGCTTGTGCCGAAGCGGGGGTGGATTTTGTCGACGCGCCGGTCTGCTATGGCCGCGAGGGGGCGCGCAACGGCGATCTTGTCTCGCTTGCCGGCGGCCCCGCCAGGGCGGTCGCGCGGCTGAGCCCGGTTATGCTGTCCTATTCCCGCAGCATCGAGCATATCGGCGAGGCACCGGGAAGCGGCCAGATCGCCAAGACCTGCAACAACATGATGCACTGGGCCGCATGCGTCGCCAATTACGAGGTGCTGTCGCTGGCCCGCTCGCTTGGCCTTGATGCGCAGCGGATGCGCGAGACGCTGCTGAAATGCCCGGCCCGCAACACCACGCTGGAACGCTGGGACACGACCCGGTTCACCTGGCATGAAAAGGACATGGATCTGGCCCTTGAACTGGCCCAGTCCCGCGGTCTTCCGCTGCCGCTTTTCGGGGCGGTGGATCAGCTGGTCAAGCACCTCGGCCCCCAGGACGTGGCCGACCTTCTGCGCGGGGAACGCGCGGCTTACCTTGGAAAGCCCCTCGACCCCTAGGCACGCCATCGCAAAGGGCGCGTCTCCAGACCCCAACGATCCTTGAGTGCAATCGGGACTTCATTCCTCTATACGGAATGTTGTCCCGTTGACGGAAACGATGCGCATTGCTAGCGTTTTTGCCAGCACCGACGAAAATCCAATGCCACGAAACAAGGAGGAGTCATGTCCACAGGACAGGATGAGAATGGTGGCCTTGGCCACAACAGCGACAAGCGCGAAAAAGTGGTCTGGGAACGCTGGACCCGCAAGCGCACCTTCGTTCGCGCGCTCGAGGGCAACTACAGCGAGATGAAAGAGGAGCTTTACAAGCAGCCTCGCGTCTACAAGACCTCCGAGATGAAGTGGAAGGGCGGGCCGCACAACTTCGGCAAGAAGGTCATCAACCCCCAGGCCAACAAGATCGCCCAGTCGATCGAGGCCCATGTCGATGCCTTCGCGCCCCACGGCTACGGCCAGATCCACGGCCACATGAACTCGGCCGTGTTCTTCGTGCTCAAGGGCAAGGGCCACGACATCCACGACGGCAAACGCCTGGATTGGGAAGCGGGCGACGCGCTGATCGTCGAGAATGCCTGCGTGCACCAGCACCTGAACGACAGCGACGACGAAAGCATTGTGCTGGTCCTGAAGGCCAAGCCGCTGTTCCTGTTCATGCACATGATCTTCCAGAAGATGGTCGAGTTTCCGCCCACCGAACCTGTGCCGGGCCACGAAGACTATCACCCCCCCGTCAGCCTCTGAGCGCAGGAAAGGATCAGACCATGGACGCATCGACTTTCGCCGACGCCATCGAACGCCAGCGCGCCAAGCAGGCCGCCCCCGAGGTGTCGTTCTACAACGACGCGCTGAAGGCCAGCCAGGAATTTCGCAAGGAATACGACAACCGTCTCAACGTCGTCAAAAGCGCGCAGATGCCGCTGGAGCGGTCCGGCGACGGGCTTATCAAGCACATCATCAACGAGCGCATGGACACCAAGGAGTGCTGCATCGACGTCTACATGCAGTTCATCGAGGCCCAGAAGGCCAGCGGCACCAGCCGTCACCTGTCCGAAGAGATCGCCTTCGTGATCGAGGGCACCGGCCACGACCTGCATTACGACGTGAAATTCGAGTGCAAGGTCGAGTTCGAGTGGGAATGGGAAACCACCCCCAAGAAATACGACTGGGGACCGGGCGATTTCATCTACGTGCCCCCCTATGTCGCGCACAAGCGGGTCAACACCTCGGACATCGAGGCGCGGATCGTCGTGTGCAACAGCCGCATCATGAAGTCCATCGGTCTGGACTGGTTCGATCAGCTCGAACCGGCCGAGGGCTTCGAGGATGTCTGGGTTCCGCCAGCTGACTGAACCCAGTCCACCAAGGGGGACCGGGCCGCCAAAAGAGTTCGGCTCCCGCATTTCAACCGGGAGAAGCGACATGAAGACACTACTGACGGCCCTTGCCGTCGCCTCCAGCCTGGCGCTGCCAGCCTGGGCGGACGGATATTTCAAGGGCAAGACGATGACCTACATCATCGCGACCAACCCGGGCGGCAACTACGATGCCTACGCCCGCCTGATCGGTCGGCACCTGGAGACGCGCCTTGGCCTCGACAAGCTGGTCTTCAAGAACCTGCCAGGTGCCGGCCACATCATCGGCACCAACACCCTTGCCGCCGCCGAGCCCGACGGGCTGACCATCGGCACCTTCAACACCGGCCTGATCTACGCCCAGATCCTGCAGCGCAAGAACATCAAGTTCGACCTGCGGGAGCTGAGCTGGGTCGGCAAGGCCGCAGCGGACCCGCGGGTCATCATCCTGTCCACAAACAGCGGGATCAGCAGCTTCCAGGAGCTCCTGGACACCCCCGAGACTGTGCGTTTCTCGGCCTCGGGCATCGGCTCGGCCTCGTTCACCGAGACCAAGATGCTGATCGACGGGTTCGACCTGAAGGTGGACATGATCCCCGGCTACAACGGCAACGAGGGCGAAATGGCCATGCTGCGCGGCGAGGTCGTCGGGCAGATCGGCAGTCACGGGTCGATGAAACCCTTCGTGGACGCCGGCAACGGCGTGGTCGCGGTGGCGCTTGGCGGGGACCTACAGCCCCAGGCCATCGACTTCGCCCAGTCCGATCGCGCGAAATCCATCGTCAACCTGATCAACGCGATGTCGAGCTTGGGTCGCCTGACGGCAGCCCCTGCGGGCGTTCCCGAGGACGTGCTGGAAGAACTGCGCACGGCTTATATCGAGGTGATGAACGACCCCGGCTTCCTGGCCGAGGCCGAGAAACTGGGCCTGCCGATCGAGGCCGCGCGCGGCGACGAGGTGGCCGAGCTTGTTCGTGCCGCCCTTACCCAGACCCCCGAGACCGTGGAGATCATCGCCACCGCGCTGGAAGTCGAGGTGCCCACCAACACCACCAAGACGAAGATCATGAGCATGGGACCCAAGAACAAGGTCGTGGAGTTCATGGATGGCGACAAGACGATCAAGGCCAAGATCTCGGGGTCGCGCACCAAGATCACGTTGGACGGCCAGGCCGCCGAACGCGAGGCGCTGATGGCCGGGATGGGCTGCGAGATCGAGTACGATCCCAACCATGAAGAGTTCGAGCCGAGCCGGATGGACTGCACAAAGTAATTCGCCCCTCCCCTGCTTCTGGGCGGGGGTCACTCACGCGAATGGAACGGGCGGGCCGGGCAACCGGACCCGCCCGCTTCCTTTTTAGCGGCACCTTTGTGGGGGGTGGGACCTACGGCGCGGCCATCGGCGCAGCTGTCCCGAAATCGCTGAGCAGCCCGACCAGCATCGCAAACCCTCCCGCCAGGAAGGGCACGACCAGCACCGACAGCACCCGCAGCCGGAAGAACGACGGCCCCAGCAGGGGCAGCTCGTAAATCAGGATGCGATGGGAGCCGAACAGGCTCCAGGACGTGATGAAGGTCATCAGCGCCGCCGTGCTGGCACCGGCCTTGGCGAACACGGCGGCAATCGCGAAGGAAATCACCGGCCCCGCGGGCACCAGCAGCCCGGCGGCGGCGGCCACCGGCAGGGCCAGCAGCCCCGCGTCGGGCCCCATGTGCCGCGAAATGGCCTCGGCCGGCAGGACGGCCGCGATGAACCCGGCCGCGATCAGTGCGCAGATCATTCGCGGGACCAGCTGCGCCCCCTGCTCGATCACGCGGCGCAAAACGGGGGCCGGATCTTTGTGCCGGTGGAAGGCGATGGCGACGAGGGCCATCAGCAGGCCCAGCAGGACGAGGAAACCGACGCTCATTCGCCGGGCCTTGCCTGGCGGGGCGAGTTGACCGGCCCGGCCTCGGGCGGCTCGCGCAGGGTCAGGGTCAGGGGAAGCGCACGGGCGATCATGCCGGCCAAGATCGGCAGGGGCAGGCTGACGGCCAGGCGCAGCATGGCGAATTCACTGCCCATGAACGGCACATCCCAGACCAGGACCCTTTGCAGCCCCAGCAAGGCCCAGGCGGTGATGTAGGAAACAAGCGCCCCGCGATCCGCCCCCGAGGCGGCCAGCACGGCCAGAAGCGCGTAGGCCGAGGTCGGCCCCCCGGGCGTCACCGCCCCCGCCACAAGGGCGATCATCAGTCCCGCCAGCCCGGATTCGCGCCCGACCAGGCCCGCCAGTTTCTCACGCGGCAGCATCACCCAGATCAGCGCGGCAATGGCCAGCGCCACCGCCAGCCGGGGCAGCAATTGCATCAGAAGGCCGATATCGCCTAGCAGCGCCTTCTCGACCCCGGACCAGCCCTTCACGAACCAGCACAGCACCCCCGCCGCGAAGGCGGCGCCCAGGAACCCCAGGAAACCGCGACCGAAGGCCGCCTGCCGCAGGTTGCGGCGCCATGCAGGGCTGGAGAGATAGCTGTAATCGGGCAATCGCACTCCTTCAAAGGGCCGACCGCAGGGGCCTAGTGATCGTGGCGGTGGCCGTGGTGCTCGTGGTCATGGTCGTGATCATGGTCGTCGTGGGAATGCCCGTGCGCCTCGTCCCGCTCGTCACGGTATCGGCGCTCCAGGGCGGCCGTCTCGGCATGACCGGCGGTCACGGCCTCGATCACGGCGCGGAAAAGATCGGCGTCGGGCGGAAGCTGGCCCGCCAGGAATCCCGCCAGCCGGGCGAAGGCGATGGCCTGGGAGGCGATGGCGTCGACCGCCTCGTCCTCGGCGGCAGTGCTGGCGTCGCGGATCGCGCGGGTCAGCCCCTGCTGGAACAGCTCTTCCATGTAGGCGGCGCGACCCTCGGCACGGTCAAGGCCGCGGGGCCCCGCCGGCGGGGCGGCGTCATCGCGTGGCTCCGGGGTTTGTCCCATCATGCGGGCCATGACGGAAAACCGCTCAAGCAGTTCCTGGTTGATCAGGATGTTCTCGTCGATCTCACCGCACATTGGCGTGTCTCCCTTGGCTCAGGTGAAAGGCCCAGCACTTGGCGAAAAGGCCGGGCTTGTCCAGGTTGGCGCGATGGGCGTCCAGGTCCCCGGGCGGCAACGGTGTGGCGGGGCCCAGCAGCGCCGCGCGCCATGCGCGTTCGGCATTCTGCTCGGAATAGATGGCAAGCGCCGTGGCCTCGGTCAGTGCGGCCAGCGGATCGCCCGCGCGCCCGGTGAAGACCGACCCGTGGCCGGCCAGGTAGATCCCCCGCGCCTGCCCCATCGCATCCGCCATCGCCGCACCGCGTGCGCGCGTCGAGATGGAATGGGCATGGGGATAGGTCGGCGTGTCCGAGATCAGCGCCGACTGGGGCATCAGCAGGGGCAGCGGCGTGCCGGTCTGGGTGAACAGGGTGCTCCACATCGGATGGCCATGGACGACGGCGGCCACATCCGGGCGGGCAGCGTAGATGGCGGCGTGCAGATGCGCCTCGTTCGGGGGGCGAATGCCGTCGATGGCCGCCAGCGTGTCGGGCGCATCGACCCGGACGCGGCAGACCTGGTCGGGGCTCATGGCGGCACGGTCGCTGGCGCCCGAGTTGATGTAGAAGCCCGGCTGCTGCGCGCCCGCGGCGGGGTCGCGCATCGAGGCGTGGCCGTTGTAATCCATCACCCCGGCGCCCACGAGGATGGTGACCGCGTCGCAGATGCCTTGCAGCAAGGCCTGATCGCGCGCCCCCGACCCGCCGGCTTGCGCCGAGGAGGAGGCCCGCGCCGTCATCAGGCGTGGCCGTCCAGCAAGGGTCCGAAGAGGGTCGCGAAATTCTCCTGCGCCAGCATTCCGCCGACAAGGATCGCGCCTAGCCCGATGGCGGTCATCGCCGCCCCCGGCAGCCAGCCGCCCAGCCGCTCCAGCTTGCCCAAGGGCAGCGCCACGACGGCGGAAAGCCCGGCCATGCCAAGGATGGAGCCCAGGCCGAAGACGAGAAGATAGCCCAGCACCTGTCCCAGGCTGTCGGCCGTGGCCGAAACGAGCACCAGGAACCCGGCGGAGCCTGCCAGCCCGTGCATCATCCCCACAGCCAGGACCAGCCCGTTGCGCGGGCGGCGGGCCAAGGCGGCGCGTTCGGGGGACTTGTGGCTGTGCTCATGGGCGCTGTCGGCGTGGCGGACCGGCTCTCCGGCATGGCTGTGCAGGTGCAGGTGGCGGGTGCGGTCGGCGTGTTCATGGGCATGCAGGTGGATGCGCTCGCGCCGCATGCGCAGCAGCACATGCGCCCCCAGCCCGGCGATCATCAGCCCGACCACGAACTCGAGGCCGGCTTCCATCCGCCCGCTGATCGTCAGCCCCAGGAAGAAGACCCCCAGGCAGACCGCGAAAAGCGAGACCGTGTGACCTAGGCCCCACGCAACCCCGCGCGAGACCATGGCCCGCACCCCGCCGCCGCGCGACTGAAGCGAGGCCACGGCGGCCAGGTGATCGGACTCGAGCGCGTGGGTCATCCCGATAAGAAGACCAAGGGGCAGAGCGGCAAGAAATTCCATCGGTTCCTTTCACGCCCTGAGGGCGTTCAGCATGGCAGGAATGAAATCGGCATCCCGCGCCACGACCAGGATCGAGGCGAAGGGGCGCAAGGTGTTGACCACATGACTGGTGGGATCGCTGTCAGGCGAGCTGGCGGGCGCCCCCGACCCACGGCCGTTGGCCAGGGCGGTGCCGGCCAGGGCCAGTCCGCCGCACATGATGTGACGGTGATAGGCTTCGCGGGCGATGACCTCGGCCGCGCCGGCATTCTCGCCGGTAGAGGAGATCAGGACCACGACATCGGCGCCCTCGATCTCCTCGCTCAGTTTCGCGCCGGTCCCGTCGGGGTGCGACAGCGGCAGATCGTCGGCGCCGGTGGCCTCGGGATCGACATCGCCGCCCGAGCCGACGGCCAGGAAATGGGCCCCCTGCCAGGGGGCCTCGGTGATGGCGAACATGGCCTCGGCGGCAGGACCGTCGAGGGCGAAGATCCGCGACCGGCGCCGCCCCGAGTTGGGGTAGTTCACCCGAAAGCGCGCCTCGGCCGCGGTCGAGGCACTGGCACAGCTTGCCAGCAGGGTCGGACGCGTCTGATCAGTCATGTCGCCCCCTTCCCGTTCAGACCGAGGTGTGTTTCTGACCGGGCCGGGCGGCCAGGTCTTCCTTGCAGGTCTCGGCATACGGCTGATCGGCCGGCAACACCACCGCGACCGAGCGGACCATCTGGTGCGCGGGGTCGCGTCCCGGCGGGGTCACGCCCTTGTCGCGCAGGGCCGTGACCGCCTTGCGAAGCCGGTGGCGGGCCATGATGATGCCGTTGTCGGTCGACACCAGGTTCTCCTTGGTCCGGTCCACGATGGGCCCCATGCTTTCCTGAAGGCTGGCGTCCTGCATGGCGATGCCCTTGATGCCGGAATAGGTGTCGCCGCGCTTCTGGGCGTCCCGGTCCATCATGTAGTCGTTGTCCTTGTTCTGCAACGGGCGGAACGTGCCCGGCACATACTCGTTATGGACGCCGTGACCGTCGCGCATGTACTGCACCTCGGCCTCGGTCAGGGCGCGGGTCGGGTGATAGTCGAAACTCCAGGCCCAGCAATTCTCGTCGTCGATCGGGATCCAGAAGTGCCCGTGCATCGGGTGGTCGCCGCGGGGCGGAACCATGGTGAAGCTGGGCATGACCCAAGGCGTGATCCGCCAGTAGAAATGCCCCTCTTCGGCGTTGCGGCGCGCGCCGATGTAAAGGCCGCCCTCGGCCTCGGTCACCTCGAAGACGGGCTTCTTGTCGGCGTGGTTGTACTGGTTGCCCTTGGCCCCCTTGAAAAGCGGATCGCTCTTGAGGCCGCCGGAGTGCAGGAAGGACACGTGGCTGGAATCGATCCCGCCTTCCATCGCCTGCAGCCAGTTGCATTCCTGCCAGCGCTTGGAGGTGTAGGTCTGCTCGGCCGGGACGGTGGCGAATTCCCAGGTCGGCTTGGGCGGACGATCTTCCTTGTCGCCCATGTGGGTCCACAGGATGTCGCCGATCTTGATGAGAGGATAGGCCTGCAATTTGACCTTCTCGCAGAAGCCCGACTCGTCGGGCTCGGACGGCACCTCGATGCACTGGCCGGTATAGTCGTATTTCCAGCCGTGGTAGGGGCAGCGCAGGCCGCCTTCCTCGTTGCGGCCGAACCAGAGCGAGACGCCGCGGTGGGCGCAGAACTCGTCCATCAGGCCATAGCGGCCCTTGCTGTCGCGAAAGGCGATCAGACGCTCGCCCAGCAGCTTGACGCGCACCGGGGCGCAATCGTCCTCGGGCAGCTCGGAGGCCAGGAGGGCCGGGATCCAGTACTGCCGGAACATGTCGCCCATGGGCGTGCCGGAGTCGGTCTGGGTCAGAAGATCGTTAACGTCCTTGCGAAGCATGGGACTGCTCCTTCTTCGTGGGATGGGGCCCGGCCGGGCAAGACCGGCCGGGCAGAGATCGGGTCAGGATTTCGGCGGCAGGTCGGGCTTTTCGGCCTCGTAGGCGGCGTCCATCGCGGGGGTCAGGCCATTGGCCGAAAGGGCCTCGGCGAACATGTTGCGTACCTGCTGGCTTTCGTCGGCGTAATCGATCTGGTCGCCGCCGATGCGCTGGCTGATCCAGGCTTTCGGCACGCCCTGGGCGTTGCGGATGGCGACGCCCTCGTATTTGAACGCGAGGTAGCGCGCGGGCGTGTTCCCGGTGTTGAAGTGCTGGTGATACCACATGTTGGGCGGCACGATCATGCTGCCGGGCTTCCAGTCGTAGCGGGCGGGCTCTTCGCCCTCGGGCCACATCAGGCTGTAGCCTTCGCCCGACAGGATGATGACGTGGGCGCCGGGGCCGTGTCGGTGGCACTTCTTGTAGGTGCCGACCGGGAACTGGCTGATGTGGCTGTTCATCGAGCATTTGGCGAGTTGGAAGCGGATGTGACCGCCGCCGGCGCCGCGCTCCTTGGCCTCGATCAGGGGCAGGTTGACCGCGTCGGCGACGAAGTTCGTCTCCATCAGCAGGCCCTTCTGCTCGCCCTGGTCGGCGAAGTAGTCAGGCTCACCCGAGAAGCGGCCCTTGAAGTCGTGGGGCGTATTGAACAGGAATTCGGGCTCTTCGAAGACGTTGATCAGCGGCGGCATGTTGGTGACCGACACGAACCGCGCAGGCTCGGAGCCCGAGCCGTTGAAATGCTGGTGATTGGCGTTCAGCGGGATGCCGAAGATCGCGCCCGCGCCCCACTCGAAGCTGGTCTTGTCGCCGTCGTCGTTCCAGACGGTGGTCGACCCTCGACCCGAAAGCACCAGGATCGTCTCTTCGTAAAGCTGGCGCTGGGGCTCCAGCTTCTTGCCGGCGGGGATTTCCATCACGTAGCAGTCGTTGGTGGTGCGCGACGCGTCGTGGTTGATGAACACGGCGTTACCGCCGCGACGGGCCCATGGCTTCAGCTCCACCTCGTGGAGGCTGGGGATGTAGTGGCCCTGAATGATGTCCAGGCCCTCGCCGGCGATGAAACGCGTATAGGGCGTTTCCTTCTCCTGCTTGAACTTCTCGGCCAGCTTTTCTGAAACCATAGCATTTTTCACGAGGCGTCTCCGTCTTGCTCAAGCCTTTGCGGGAAAGGCGGATTGGGTGGTTGCATTCACGATAGGGGATGGCTATTGTGTCGTCAATGGACCGACGGTCCGCATAAAGGAACAGTCGCGATGAGCAGCAATTCCCCAGATGACAAGCGGCACACGCTGGACGATCACATGTTCGGCGACTTCTATCCGCATGAGCACGGGGACGACGCCGATCACGACCATGACGACATCGACCCGGGCCCGCTGGAGGACAATCCGATCTGGCAGCGCGACAATGTCATGCTCACCTCGGTGGGGATCGACATCGGCTCGGCCGGCACGCAGATCCTGTTCTCGCGCGTGCACCTGCAACGCATCGGCGAAAGCCTGGCCAGCAAATACGTGATCGTGGACCGGCACACGGCCTATGAATCCCCCGTCACCTTCACCCCCTTCGCGGATGAGACCACCATCGACGGCGTCGCCCTGGGCGCCATCATCGACGACGCCTATGCCGCGGCGCAGGTCCGTCCCGCCGACATCGACGCGGGCGTGGTGATCCTGACCGGCGAGGCGCTTCGGCGCGAGAATGCCCATGCCGTGGCCCAGATCGTGGCCGAGCGGGGCGGCGATTTCGTCACCGCCACGGCTGGCAACCACATGGAGGCCATGCTGGCCGCCTTCGGCTCTGGCGCGGCCAAGGCCAGCCACGACGCGGGCTCGCGCATCCTCAACATCGACATCGGCGGCGGCACGACCAAATTGGCGATCTGCGACAGCGGCAAGGTCGTCTGGACGGGCGCGCTTCACGTGGGCGGGCGCCTGATCGCGACCGAGGCGGGCCGCGTCGTCCGCCTGGACCCGGCCGGACGCCACTTCGCCCGCGAGGCCGGGTTCGACCTGTCGGTCGGCAGTCCCGCCGACGAGGGGGTCTTGGACGAGATTGCGCGCCTGATGGCCGACCGCCTGATCACGGCAATCACCACCAACCCGATGCCCGCCGAGGTGTCCCGCCTGTTCCTGACCGACCTGCCGGGCGATAATTCCGAGCTGGCGTCCGAGGCGGACACGACCCGCATCGACGGGGTGATCTTCTCGGGCGGGGTCGGTGAATACGTCGCCGGGCAGGAAACCCGGTCCTTCGGCGACCTGGGCCTGCCGCTGGGCAACGCCCTGCGCGAACGCGCCGAGGCGGGCGACCTTGGCGCGCCGCTTCTGCCGGCTGCGGCCTGCATCCGGGCGACGGCGCTTGGCGCCTCGGAATACTCGGTCCAGCTATCGGGCCAGACCAGCACCATCACCGCCCCCGGCAAGCTGCTGCCGCGCCGCAACATGCAGGTGCTGAAACCCTATGTGGACCTGACAACCCACCCCGAGGCCGACGCCATCGCCAACAGCATCCTGCGACATTTCGAGGCCTTCGACCTAGAGCCGGCCGAGGACGAGGTCGCGCTGGTCTTCGAATACCGGCTGGAGCCGGACTATCCCTACATCCGCGCGCTGGCCGACGGTATCGTGCAGGCAATGGCGCCCCGGATCGCCGGGGGCCATCCGCTTTACGTCATCATCGACGGCGACATCGCCCACACCCTGGGCGGCATCCTGCGCGACGAGATGAAGCTGGAAAACGAGCTGCTTGTCCTCGACGGGCTCAGCCTGCGGGATTTCGACTATATCGACCTGGGCAAGATCCGCCTGCCCTCATTCACCGTGCCGGTCACCGTGAAATCCCTGCTGTTCGCGGAAGATCCCCGCGCCCCCAACCGGGTCGAGCGGATCCATTTCCGCGACGACGAGGCGATCGCGCGGGAAACCGGGAATGGGGACAGGCATTCACACGGGCATTCGCACGGTCACGCGCATAGCCATGGGCATGGGCACGGACACACCCACTCTCACGGGCATTCGCACTCTCACGGGCATTCACAACCTGACCAGGGAGCCGCCACTGCTGCGCGTTCTGGTCGCAAATGACGGCAAAGGGCCGCATCAGCCGGGTCGCGCCGTTGACACCCGCCGCACGACGGGGCGTTAATGGAACGCAGTTCTCTATCCCGGAACAGCGAAAGGCCCAGAAGAGCATGCCCACCCCGGAAAAATCCGAGCCGAACCGAAATCCGCGCCGCGACAGCACGCGCCTGTCTTCCGTAACGACCGCGATCCACCTTCTCAAGACCTTCAGCCTCGAAGACCAGGAGCTTGGCATAAGCGAGCTTGCCAAGCGGCTGGGCGTGGCGAAAAGCACCGTACACCGGCTGGCAAGCGCCCTACTGGACGAGGGGCTGTTGCAGCAGAACCCCGAGAACGGGCGATACCGGCTTGGCGTCGGTCTTTTCTCGCTGGGCTCGCAGGTGCGGTCGCGCTTCGACGTGGTGAACGCCTCCAAGAAGATCCTCAACGACCTGCGCGAGCGGACCCAGGAAAACGTGCGCCTTGCCGTCCTTGAGGGCCAGCGGGCCGTCTTCATGCATGATTTCGAAAGCCCCCAGACCCTGCGCCTGAAATCGGGTACGGGCCGCCAGCTTCCCGCCTTTGCCGTGGCCGAGGGGCTGTGCCTGCTGTCGGGTATGCGCGAGCCCGAGCTGGAGCGTTTCCTAGAGGCACCCCGCAAGCCCATGACCGAAAAGACCATCACCGACGCGGCCGAGATCCGCGAGCGCGTGCGCCGGGTCAAGCGTCAGGGCTATGCCATCGAGGATGAGGAATGCGAGATCGGCACCCGCTGCCTGGCCGCGCCCATCTACACCAGCGACGGCCGCGTTCTGGCCGCCGTCGGCGTCGCGGGCCCGCGCCTGCGCATGAAGAAAAGCCAATTCTCGAAACTTGCACCCGTCGTGATCGAGGCCGCCGAGACGATCTCGCAGACGATGGGCTTTTCGGGGAGGCCTCGCATCTATGTCTGACACTCACCCAATCCCGAGGGCCCATGAACAAGATCACGACCACGCCCGATGGCGCATCCTTTGACTGCGACCCCAACGACACCATCCTGCGCGCAGCCCTGCGCGCCGGGGTGGGCATGCCCTACTCGTGCAATGTCGGATCCTGCGGCAACTGCAAGTTCGAGCTGATCGAGGGCGAGGTCTCGCACCTGCGCGAGGATTCCCCGGCCTGGGGCGAGCGGGACCAGAAGCGCAACCGTTGGCTGGGCTGCCAGGCCCGCCCCGACGGCCCCTGCACCGTCAAGTTCCGCGCCGACCCGGCCTGCGTGCCCCTCCACCCCCCGGTCAGCCGCCCGGCCGAGCTGACTTCGGTCACCCAGATCACCCATGACATCACCGAGTTTCGCTTCATGGCGGACGGGCCGGACGACTTCCGCCCCGGCCAATACGCCCTGCTGCACCTGCCCGGCGTGAAGGGCGCGCGCCCCTATTCCATGTGCAACCTGCCCGGCGAGGACAGCTGGAACTTCCAGATCCGGCGCGTGCCCGGCGGCAAGGGCACCGAGGCCCTGTGGGCCATGACCCCCGGCGATCGGGTGCGCATGGACGGCCCCTATTCCACCGCCTACCTGCGCGAGGATTCGCCGCGTGACCTGATCCTGATGGCCGGCGGCTCGGGCCTGTCGCCCATGGTCTCGATCGCGCGCGGCGCCAAGGCCGCCGGGATGCTGAAGGATCGCCAGCTGCATTTCTACTATGGCGCGCGGGGCGAGCAGGACCTGATCGACCCGATCCTCCTGGGCGAGGATCTGGCCGACAGCGTGCGCTTCACCGCCGCTCTCTCGGATGCGCCCGAGACAAGCCATCGTCAGGGGTTCCTGCACGATGTCGTCGCCCAGGACCTGGGGGACGCGCTGAAGGATCATGAGATCTACTTCGCCGGGCCCGCCGTCATGTCCGCGGCGATCCAGAAAATGGCCCACGAGGCCGGCGTGCCGATGGATCAGCTGCATTTCGACGAATTCTACTGAGCCCAGCGCCCCCCCCTACAGACATACAGCCAAGGAGCCTTTCATGGCCAAAATCACCATTCCGGCCCTACAGGCCAAGAAACGCGCGGGCGAGAAGATCTTCGGTCTCGTGGTCTGGGACTACCAGATGGCCCAGATCGCGGACCGGGCCGGCGCCGACATCATCTCGGTCGGCGACACAGTGGGTCACAACCTCTGGGGTCAGCCCAACCCGCTGGAAATCACGATGGATCAGATGATCACCGTGACCCAGGCGGTGCGGCGTGGCACCAAGAACGCCCTGCTGAGTGCCGATTTCCCCTATGGCCCGTTGCAGGAAGGTGCCGACAGCGCGGTCAGCGCGGCGATCCGCTTCGTCAAGGAAGCCGGGGTCGACATGATCAAGCTGGACGGCGCCGCCGATTTTCCGGAGGCCACGACCGCGTTGGTCAAGGCGGGCATCCCCGTCTGGGCACAGTTCGGCGTGACGCCGCAAACCGCCCTTTCCTACGGGATGGAATACGGCGCCATGAACCGAACCGACGCTCATGTCCCCGAAGGCATGACCGACCGGCTGATCGAAGAGGCCCTGATGCTGGAGGCCGCGGGCGCCTCGATGCTGGACTTCACCAATTCCGGCCCCGTGGTCGGCCCCAAGGTGGTCGAGCGGATCGGCGTGCCGGTGATCGGCGGATTCGGCGGCGGCCCCTGGCTGGATGGGCGCGTGCGCATGGCCAATGCCGCCATCGGCTACAACGCCAAGTCGCTGGACAGCGACGCCGAGAACTACGCCAACGTCGCCAAGATCATCCACGGTGCGCTGACCGAACTGGGCCAGGACGTGCGCGCCGCCCGCCAGATCAAGGGCACGCCCCCCGCCAAGTAAGGAACTACCACCATGCCGATGGTCAAGATCGACGGGATCGAAACCCGCTACGAGGAAATGGGCCAGGGGCCCGCGCTGCTGATGTTTTCGCCCGGCGGCTTTGACGCCCGGATCGAGAAGTGGACCGACCTCGGGGTCTACAAGCGCATCCGCCTGCTGGAGCATCTGCCCAAGCATTTCCGCTGTATCCTCTTCGACCGGCGCGAAAACGGCCAGTCGGGCGGCCGGGTCGAGCGGATCACCTGGGATCATTTCGTGACCCAAGGCGCCGGCCTGCTGGACCACCTCGGGGTGGAGCGTGCGCATCTCATGGGGGGCTGCATGGGCTGTTGCCCGGTCGCGGCCTTCGGCGTGGCCCTGCCCGAGCGGGTCCTGTCGATGGTGCATTACTGGCCCGTGGGCGGCGCCAATTACCGCATCAGCGGGCATCAGCGATTTGCCCGCCACCTGGCTTTTGTCGAGGAAAACGGCCTGCAGGCGGTCGTCGACCTGGTACGCAGCCACGACAAGAACTTCAGCGCCGATCCGCGCGGTGGTCCCTGGGGGCAGCCGATCCGCAACTCGGACGCCTTTGCCGCCGAATACGCCACCCTCGACCAGGCAAAATACCTGCTGACGGTCACGGCCATGTATCGCGGCATGATCGATCGCGACACCGCCCCCGGGGCCGAACCCGAGGACCTGATGCGCCTTGAGATCCCCAGCCTGATCGTTCCCGGCGCCGACGGCTTTCACGCCACCTCGGCGGCGCGCTACCTTCAGGAATGCCTGTCCGGTTCGGAATATTGGGACATTCCCGTCGATCAGCAGACCGAGGACAATGCCCCCGCCCGGGTGATCGAGTTCCTTCAATCGGTCAGCTGACTTCGCCATCGATCCAGAAACTGAAAAGGCCCCGGGGATCATCCCGGGGCCTTTTGTCTTTCCGACTGCGAGGCGCGGATATGCGCGGACCTGTCAGCCAACCCGGTCGTGCATCGAGGGCGGAAACAGCTCTTCCAGCGGGGTGCGCTTGGCGATGATGCCCTGGGTCACGGCATGGTCCATCAACGTGTTCAGCACCCCCGCGTTCGGGGCGATGCCATAGGGCAGCGGGTCGTCCATCACCTCCAACGCGGCCATGTGGACCTTGTCGGCATGGGTCGGCTCGGAGATGCGGCCGGCCTTCAGGTCCTCAACATACATCCGCTTCGATTCGGCGAAGGCGTCGAAGACCTGGACGGCGACGTCGGGGTTCTGCGCCAGCAGCTCGTCGCGCACCACGACCACGTGGTTGATTGGGTAAAGCCCCCGGCCTTTCAGCGCGGCAACGCCGGCGGCAAAGGGGTCAGCGATCATCGGGGCCACATCAGGGTGGTCCACCTTGGCACCGACCGCCGCCACCAGCTCGCCCGAGGTCAGCCGCCCTTCCAGGTCGCCGTCGGGAAGTGATTCGACATTGGCGGGCGGCGTGTAATCGGCCACATGTTCATCCCCCGACGGGCACCAGGTGACCGACGACAGGTCAAGCCCGTGCTCCTCCTGCAATATCGCGCGGCCCCAGACACCGGTGGTGACGGTGTAGCCGCGATTGACCCCCACCCGGCGCCCCGCCAGGTCGGCGGGCGAGGTCAGCCCCGAGGGCACGTGGTGCAGCGTCGCGCCGTGGTGGAAATCGCGCACCAGAAAGATCGGCAGCGCGGTGAACTTCACCCCGTGGGCGCGGGCCGTGATATAGGTGGTCAACGCCATCTCGCTGACATCGTAGGCCAGTTCGCGGACCATGCGGCGGAAGCCCTTGACCAGGACCGGCACCTCCTCCCACTCCAATTCGAAATCGGGCAGCGCGACGCGCCCTTCCTTGAGGGCGCGGTTGTTGCCTTGCAGGCGCGAGACGGCGCTCAGTTTGGTCTTGCTCATCTGGGTCGTGTCCTTTCGTCGGGTATCAATGCTTGAGGGGTGTCCATTCGCGGGTCAGCAGCAGTCGCCGGTGCCGTCGTCTTCCAGACGTGGCAGCATCCAGGCGGGCGGAAGATCCCGCGCCGTAATGCGCCCAAGCGGCAGGAACAGGCGCAGGCGGTGGCGCCGCCCGTCTTTCCAGAAGACGATATTCGTCTCCTGGTCGGGGAAACCCGGCTGGCGCGGCACATCCTGCGAGACCAGGACGATCTCGTCCGGGGCAATGCCGAACTGCGCCCGGATCAGCCCTTCGACCCGGGCCAGCGACGGCAGGTCTCCCCTGGTCTGGTTGAGGCGGGTGAACATCGCGTTTCGGGACCTTTCGCGCGCGCCCTTCGGCGCGGTCGGATTTCTCACTTGTTCCTATATATGGAACTTCGTTCTTGCCCGCAGTCTGCCGCTTTGCTAACGGTGGGTCAACGCCGAATGGGCCGGATTGGGGAGGGATCGAACTTGACCGAAAAAGTTCTTGCCGCTGTTCGCACAGCACCGCAGACAACCGAGTTCCGGGAGTTCGACATGCCCGAAATTCCCGACGATGCCGCTCTTCTCAAGGTCGAGGTGGCGGGCATCTGCGGGACGGATGTCAAATTCTACTCCAAACCCCCGATCGACGATCCGGTCATCATGGGGCACGAGAATATCGGCGTCATCGCCAAGGCCGGCGCCACCTTCAAGAAGCGCCGCGGCCTCAAGGAAGGCGACCGCGTCTTCGCCGAGCATTACGTGGGCTGCATGAACTGCGAACATTGCCACCGCGGCGATTATCGCCTGTGCTATGCCACCGATTGGCGCAAGAACCCCGAGGGGCTTCGCTTTGGCTACACCTCGGCCAAGCGCCCGCCGCATCTATTCGGCGGCTTTGCCCAGTACATGTTCCTGCCGTGGAACTCGGTCCTGCATAAGGTGCCCGACGGGCTGTCGCCCGAACTGGCCGGTGTCGTGACCCCCATGGCCAACGGCATCCAGTGGGCGCTGTTCGACTGCAACGTCGGTTATGACAGCCGGGTGCTGGTGCAGGGTCCGGGCCAGCAGGGCCTGAGCCAGGTCGTCGCCTGCCGCCAGGCCGGCGCATCGCTGATCATCGTCACCGGCACCTCGAAGGACCGCAAGCGCCTGGAGGTGGCCAAGAAGCTGGGCGCCGACCATGTCATCGTGGTCGACGAGGAAGATCCGCTGGCGCGGATCATGCAGATCACCGGCGGCGAAGGTGTCGACGTCTCGTTGGACTGCACGGCGGGGGCGGGCACCATTCCCGTGATGCTGGGCATCGAGGCGATGAAGCGCAAGGGCGGCACCCTTCTGATCCAGGGCGAGTTGAGCGAGTTTCCCAACTTCCCGCTGGCCAAGGTCGCTAACAAGTACATCACCATCAAGGCGGCCCGCGGCCACAATTACGAAAGCTGCGAGCTGGCGCTGAAACAGCTGAACTCGGACCGCTTCGACCTGGACCTGATCACCACCCACAGGTTCGGCCTGAAGGACACCCACGAGGCGATCAACGCGGTCGGCGGCAGCGGCGAGGTCATCCACGTCTCGCTCATGCCCTGGGAATAGGCCTTGTCCGCGCCGTCGAGCGATAGCCGAACGCCGGTGACAGTGATCACCGGCTTTCTCGGCGCGGGAAAGACCACGCTGGTCAACCATCTGCTGAACCAGTTGGGCCCGGATGACGGGGGACGCAACTATGCGATCATCGTCAACGAGTTCGGGGACATCGGCATCGACGGTGCCCTGATCGATACCGGCCCCGAGGAGCTGATCGAGCTCTCCAGTGGCTGCCTATGCTGCGTCGTGCGGGGCGACCTGATCCGCACGCTGCGCGACCTGTTGACCATCCGCCCGAATCTGGCGGGTGTGCTGATCGAGACGACGGGCCTGGCCAACCCCAGCCCAGTCATCCAGACGCTGGTGGTCGATCAGGTCATCGCGGCGCAGTGCCGGCTGGACTCGGTGGTCTGTGTCACCGACGCGGCCCACCTCGACCAGCAGCTTGCCGACAGCACGGACGCGGCCGAACAGATCGTCTTTGCCGACCATGTCATCCTCAACAAGACCGACGCCGCCGCACCCGGGCAGGTCGAGGCGCTGGGCGCGCGGATCGCGGCGCTGAACCCCTTTGCGCGGATCACCCCCGCCACGCGCGGCAAGGTGGCTGCGTCCCAAGTGCTGGGGCGGGACGCCTTTTCGCTGGAACGGCTGCCGCGTGACCTGTTGGAAGATGGGGCCGCGTCCCCCGCCGAAGAGCCGCATGACCACGATCACGCGCACGGCCACGACCACATCGCCCAAAGTGGCATCACCAGCGTGTCGCTGACGCTGGACGCCGCCGTCGATCCCGACCGGCTGGAAAGCTGGTTGACCGATCTCTTGTCCCGCCACGGCGCCGACATCCTGCGCACCAAGGGCATCTTCGCCGTGCCGGGCGAGGCGCGGCGCCTCGTGATCCAGGCCGTCAACATGATGCTCGAGGGCGATTTTGCCGGCCCCTGGGGCGACGCCCCCCGCCTTTCGCGGCTGGTCTTCATCGGCCGCCGCCTCGACCGCGCCACCCTTTCCGCCGGGCTTGCCGCCTGCGCCGCCCTTGATCCTTCCGCGTCCTGACAGGAGAACCCCCCATGCCCACCGTTGTCACCAACATCGCCCGCGCCGATCGCGCGGCCACCGACGCCCTTGCCGGGTTCGGCGTCTCGACCGTGCACGAGGCGCAGGGGCGCACCGGGCTCATGGCCTCGCGCATGCGGCCCATCTTTCGCGGCCCCGCGATCAGCGGCACCGCCGTCACGGTCAGCGCCCCTCCGGGCGACAACTGGATGATCCACGTCGCCGCCGAGCACCTGCAAGAGGGCGACGTGCTGGTGATCTCGCCGATCTCGCATTCGGTCTCGGGGTATTTCGGGGACCTGCTGGGCACGCTTTGCCGGGCGCGGGGGGCGCGCGCCGTGGTGATCGACGCCGGCTGCCGCGACGTGAACGACCTTGAGCAGATGGGCTTTCCCGTCTGGTCCCGCGCCATCGGCGCCCACGGCACCGTCAAGGAATCGCTGGGCGACGTGAACCTGCCGATCTCCTGCGGCGAGATCGTGGTCAACCCGGGCGACGCCATCGTCGCCGACAATGACGGCGTGGTCGTCGTGCCCCGGCTGGACGTGACCCGCGTGGCCGAGGCGGCCCGCGCCCGAGAAGAGCGCGAGGAAGGCATCCGCCGCCGCTATGCCACGGGCGAGCTGGGCCTGGACATGAACAACATGCGCCCCCGCCTCAAGGAAAAGGGCCTGATCTATGTCGACCAGGCCGAGTATCTTGCCGGGAAAGGATCCGCGAAATGATCATCGACTGCCACGGTCACTACACCACCGCCCCCGCGCAACTTCAGCAGTTCCGTGACGCCCAGATCGCCCATTTCGAGGACTCGTCGAAGCCCGCCCCGACCCTGGCCGCGATCAGCGACGACGAGATCCGCGAAACGATCGAGCAGAACCAGCTGCGCGCCCTGCGCGAGCGCGGCGCCGACATGACCATCTTTTCGCCCAAGGCCAGCGCCATGGCCCACCACATCGGCGACGAGCGCGTGTCGCGCGAATGGACGCGGCTGAACAATGACCTGATCCACCGGGTCGTCACGCTGTTTCCCGAGCATTTCGTCGGCGTCTGCCAGCTTCCGCAATCGGTGGGCGTGCCCATCGCCAACTCCATCGAGGAGCTGGAGCGTTGCGTGCTGGAATTGGGTGCCGTCGGCTGCAACCTGAACCCCGACCCCTCGGGCGGGATGTGGTCGGGCCGGCCTCTGACGGACAAGAGCTGGTATCCCTTCTTCGAAAAACTGGTCGAGCTGGACGTGCCGGCGATGATCCATGTCTCGGGCTCGTGCAACGACAATTTCCACGCCACGGGCGCCCATTACATCAACGCCGACACGACCGCCTTCATGCAGTTCCTGCAAGGTGATCTGTTCACCGATTTCCCGGACCTGCGGCTTATAATCCCCCACGGGGGCGGGGCGGTGCCCTATCATTGGGGTCGCTATCGCGGGCTGGCCGACATGCTGGGCAAGCCGCACCTGAACGAACACATCATGCGCAACGTCTATTTCGACACCTGCGTCTACCACCAGCCCGGCATCGACCTGCTGTTCGAGGTGATCGATGTGGACAACATCCTGTTCGCCTCCGAAATGTTCGGCGCGGTGAAGGGCAAGGACCCGGAAACAGGGCATTATTTCGACGACACCAAGCGTTACGTCGACTCGCTGGACCTGACCGAGGCCGACCGCGCCAAGGTCTTCGAGGGCAACACCCGCAAGGTCTATCCGCGCCTCGACGCCCAATTGAAGGCCCGCGGCCTCTGAGCCGCCGAACCTGAATTCGCGGGGGCGGCGGGATTCTGCCCTCGCAACAGCATTGCACCCGGTGCAATGCGGCCTCCCACCGATCACCCCTGTTTTTCGCTGCGCTGCGGTATATATTTACTGCAACGCAGCAATTGGCGCACCCTGCGCCCGAGGAACAGACTCATGGACGCTACTCTTTACGGCCGCTCGCAGGCCCCTCTTGTCACCGATCTCATCAATCGCATCGCCCCGCGCAAGTTCCGCCGCGATCCGCTGGGCCTGGTTTCGGGCTACCGCGCCTACCTGGTCTATTCGCACCTCAGCTCCCTGAGCGACTGGGAACTGGCCGAGCTTGGCCTGCGCCGCGCCGACCTGCCCCGCATCGCCGGCGACGTGATCTTCCAGGCCCGCAACGAGGCCCGCTAGGCCCTGCCGGCTACAGCCGGCGCATGATCGGCCCCTCGGCCGCCAGCAGCAGGTCGCCGATCAACGCGATCAGCCGGGCCACGTCCGGCGTGTCGGCGATTGCCGCGCGATCCCGCGGATAGGTGAAAACCAACGTCCGGGTGACGGCCGGGGCCTCGATCTTGCGCGACAGAAGTCGCCCCTTGCGAAGCTCCCCCTCGGCGGCGCCGTAGGGCATGACCGTCGCCGCGACGCCCTTGGCGACCAGGTTCTTGACCGCGCGGATGGATTGCACCTGGTAGGCGACGTTCAACTTCAGACCCAACCGCTCGGCGTTGCGGTTCACCATCTGGTAGACCGCGTCCTCCTGGCCGGTCAGGGCCAGGTCCGATTCGATCATTTCGCGAAAACTGATGGGCCCTTCCGGCAGCCCGAACTCGGGCGCCGTGATGTAGACCAGATCCTCTTCGAGGATCGCCCGCCGCTCGAGGTTCGGATCGGGATCTGGGGTATAGGTAAGCGCGCAATCGAGCTCCCCCTGCGTCAGCAGGCGTTGCAGCACGAAGCTGAAATCCTCGACAATTCTCAGGGAAAGCTGCGGAAACTGCTCTTCCAGGCGCATCACCACGTCGTCTCCAACAAGGCGGATGATGCTGGGCGTAAGACCCAGCGACAAGGGCCGCACACCGCTGCCGCTGAGGGCGGTGACGGCGACGCGCGCCTCGTCCAGCTTGGACAGGATGCTTTCGGCATGGGCCAGCATCAGCTCGCCTGCGGCCGTGGCCGTCACCCCGCGCGAATGGCGGTGCAGAAGCTGCACGCCCAGCTCGTCCTCGAGGTTGCGGATCTGGATGCCCAGGGCGGTCTGGGCGACGTGGAGCTGCTCGGCGGCCTTGGTGATGTTGCCCACCTCGATCGCCTTCTTCAGATAGATCAGCTGGCGCGTCTTTATCATCAAGCCCCCTCCCAGGCGCCCAAAATATACATCCGGGGGATGTAGAGCAAACTTTTATTGCTGGGTCTGTGCGCGCTTAATCCGCTGCCGACAGGGTAAGGCTACCGCTACCGGGTCCGACCCTACCACAAGGGCCCCGCCAGGACGGCGGCAATCTTCGCGGGCACGCCCAGGAAGGACAGCAGCACGCCGCCGTCCGCCGCAAGGGCCACCGCCCCGCCGACCGCCAACAGGATCGTCAGCACAACCCAGCGGTCGAACACCTCGTGCTGTCGGTTGATCATGGCGTTGAAGATCAGCCGGAAGACCACCGACAGGCGCTGGATCGGCACCACGACCGAGACTGGCGCCAAGGTCAACGCCATGTACCGAAAAAGCTGGCTGAGGGCGACGAAGACGGCCGAGACGACGAACCAGAAGCCGGATCCGCCGTCCATCCCGCGCATGTAGGCCGGTCCGCCCATCCACAGCACCGCCATCACGACAACAACCGTCGCCGCCGCGTAGGAGATCATGACCCCGGCCACTGCGTCCGCCATCCCGCCCCCGGGCCCCAGGCCCAGCGCGATCAGAAGCGGGCTGATCCCGTATCCCAAGGCACAGACCCCACCCCAGAAAAGACCGGGGCCGTATTCGGGGGTGAACCCGTCGGGGCCCGCCTTGGCCGACGCGGCACCCGGTTGCTTCGAACGGCGGACCATCAGCATCGGCCCCACGACGATCAGCGCGATGCCCATGACCTTGAGCAGGCTGAGCGTCTCGCCAAGGAAGATCATCGCCAGCACCAGCGACACCAGGATCGAAAGCTGCTGCACCGGCGTCGACAGGGTGGAGCCAAGCGCCTGGGTGGCGCGGTAGTTGCCGTAGCGGCCAAGCACGAAATGCACGACCCCGGCCAGCGCCATCCAGCCCCAGGTGGGCAGCTCCCACGCGGCAAGCGCCTGGAACCCGCCCATGACCAGCGCGAAGGCCACGAAGATGGGGATGCCTAGGGGCACGGTAATCGCCATCCCCTGAAGGACGGTGGATTTCAGCACGCCGCGCCTCGTGGCGGCGTTGTTCAGCCCGAAAAAGGCCGCCGAAGCGAAAGCGAACAAGGCTCCGAGCATGGGGAAAACTCCGGCTGGCATATCGGGAAAACAGAGGGCGGGGGCCTGCCCCCGCCTCTCCTGGACCAAGATACGCCGGTCCGCACCTTACGCTTCACAAGCCACCCGCGCCCCTCTCCTCAAGAGGGGGCGCGAGCCGGCAATCCGACCCTTCAGCTGGGCTTTTTCAGGAAATCCCGGATCATCTCCGGGGTCAGGGTCACGCCGGGGGAGTATTCCGGCGCGTCCTCGATCTGCTCGAGATCGTTGAGGCCGCACTGCTTGAAGATCCGGTTGATGCACGAGATCAGGCGCAGGGGCCGGTCAGGGCTGGCGTTGAAATGCTGGTGGATCGTGTTGGGCGGCACGTAGATCACGTCGCCAGCCTCGTACTCGAACTTCTGCACCTTGTCCTGAGGGGTCCAGTGGAAGTCGTCGGTGATCTCGACCTCGCAATCCTGGTGCATGTCGTATCCCTGCCCCTCGAGGACATAGAGGACCTCTTCGGCCAGGTGCCGGTGCTTGCCCGAGCGCGAGCCGGGCGGCACGATCTGCATATAGGCATCCATGGTTTCGATGCGGGTGTTCATCTGCTCGTTGATGAGGTGCTTGAGCAGACCCTGGCGGGACATCTCCCAGGGCATCTCCTCGGGGTGGACGACCTTCTTGCGCTCGGCGTTGCGCGCGGGCGCGGCCTCGGCGTCATCAAGAAGCTGCTGGTAGAGATCCTGGTTGTCCTGTCCGGCCAGCCAGACGTTGCTTTCGCCCCATGCCATATCAGTAGCCCTCCGACGGGTGGTTGTAATCGTCTTCCTCTTCGCGCACCTCGAAGCCTTCGCCACCGGGGGCGGGCTCGGTCTTGCGCGGCTCGACGGTCTTCTGGAACAGCATGTTCATGAAGACGAACATCGGCTTGGTCTTCAGCACCAGCGCGCGGGCGGGCTTGGTATCCGATGCGTTGAAGTGCTGGTGCACGCAGTTGTTGTGCACGATGGCGATATCGCCGGCCTTCCAATCGTACTTGATCGTGTCGTGGATCTCGTAGCCTTCACCGTCGAGGATGTAGAACGCGGCCTCGTTCACGTGGCCATGTTTCTGGCTTTTTCCGCCGGGGCCGTACTCTTCCAGATGGATGTGGAAAAGCTGGCTGATCCCGTCCTTGGGCTCGACATAGTGGCGGCTGTAGGCCTGGGGGCCGTCGACGAACTTGATCTCGCTGGCCTTGCGGACGCGGGGCATGGCGCGCAGCTTCTCAAGCTCCTTGCCCAGGTTGTATTCGCCCTGGACGGCCCGGACGAAGATCCGGTCCTTGCGCGAGTGGTAGTAGCCTGCCGGTTGTCCCTCGGCAGGGGTGTCGTCAATTTCGGGCGTCTCCGCCGGTGGATGGTTATGGTCATCATGCATGGGCAATCCCCTTCTGTTGCGGCGGTTATAGCGCAGTATTCCATGCGGAACAATATTCCTTTATGCGGAACGTATGCGCGGACCAAACACCCGCCCAACACTAACTCATTGCAAAACATGAAATTTAACTCCGCTGACACCGCCCGCGATTTTCTCGCTGGCTCGTCGCGAAAATTTCTTTCGGCATTTCGGAGGCTATTTCTTGCATGCGGAACGCCGTTCCGTTACGTCGGTAGGGAACCCCAGATTAGCCATGAGGCAGGTATGACCACGACTGAAACGACGACCCGGCCCACCCTCCGCCTTTGCCCCAAGGACGATGTTCCCGAGGGCGAGGCCATCAAGATCGAGACCGACGGCCTGTCGCTTGCCGTCTACCATGTCGAGGGGGAGTTCTTCGTCACCGACGACACCTGCACCCACGGGCCCGGGTCCCTTTCGGAAGGGTATCTTGAGGGCCACGTGATCGAGTGCGATTTCCACGCAGGCTGTTTCGATATCCGCAATGGCGAGGTCGTGGCGCCCCCCTGCATGGTGCCGATTCGCACCTACACCGTGGTGCCCGACGGCGACCACGTGGTGATCGAGGCCCCCGCCGACTGAGACCAATTCCCCTGCCCCCGCCGGGGGCTGGGACTTACAGACCTCCTCCCGAAGAACTGGGGCGCCGCACGGAAATGCGGCGCCCCTTTTTTAGTCTTCAGGCAGTGAGGTTCGGCGCGGCCTCGGCCTAGAGGCCACCCGTCGTCGCACGGCGCCGGCGCGCGCCTTCCAGCATCTTGCGCCCGATCGGCAGCAGGAAGGTCAGCAGCGTCGCCACGATCAGCAGCATCGAGACCGGCCGCGCCATCATGAATTCCAGCGCGTGCCCGTCGGAGATCAGCTGAACCTGGTGGAACGACTTCTCGGCCGTCTCGCCCAGGACCAGCGCGATAACCAGCGTCAGGCGCGGATAGTCGAAGCGGATCATCAGGTAGCCGATCACCCCCATCACGACCGTCAACAGCACGTCGGCCATCCGCCCGTCCAGCACGTAGACACCGGTCAGCGAAACGGCGACGACCACGGGGACCACGATGCCCACGTCGACCCGGGTGATCAGCACCAGGAAGCGCGACAGCAGCAACCCGATCAGGGAGGCGCCGACCGCGGCGCCGGTGATGGCGACGATCAGGCCATAGATCTCGCGCTCATGGTAAAGCAGGATCGAGGGGCCGGGATCGATGCCGTGCAGGACCAGGATGCCCAGGAAAAGGGCCGTCTCGGCGCTGCCGGGGATGCCGAAGGCCACGGTGGGGATAAGCGATCCGCCGTCCTTGGCGTTATTGGCGGATTCCGGCGCGATCACGCCGCGGATGTTGCCCTTGCCATAGGTCTCGGGGTCCTTGGCCGTCTGGACGACCGAGCTGTAGGCCAGGAACGAGGCAACCGTGCCCCCCAGCCCCGGGATCGCCCCGATCACCGTCCCGATGAACGAGCCGCGCAGCAGCACGGTCCAGTTCTTGAACACCGACAGCACGCCGTCCCAGACGCCACTGATCTCGATCCGCTCGGCGCGCACTTCCCCGTTCTTGTCGGCGACCGATCCGCCCTTCAGCGCCAGCTCCATCATCTGGCTGATCGCAAACATGCCCGTCAGCGTCGGAACCAGCGGGATGCCGTCCCACAGGTAGTTGACCCCGCCAGTGAAGCGCAGATCACCCGTGATCGCATCCGATCCCACGAAGGCCAGCATCAGGCCCAGGCACCCCGCAATGAGGCCGCGCAGCAGCTTGCCCCGCACCGAGACGGCGATGGCGGTCAGGCCCAGGACGGTCAGCAGGAAGAACTCGGCCGGGCCAAAGGACAGCACGATCTCCTTGGCCAGCGGTATGAACAGGATCAGGGTGAAAAGGCCGATCACCCCGCCCATGGCCGAAGCACAGGCCGCCGCCCCGATCGCCAGTCCGCCCTTGCCCTGCCGGGCCAGTGGATAGCCGTCGAAGGTGGTCGCGGCGTTGGGCGCGGTGCCGGGTGTGTTGAGCAGGATGGCGGTGATCGACCCCCCGAAGGATGTCGCCCCCATCACGCCGCCCGCCAGGTACATGGCGTCCAGCTTGTCCATCCCGAAGGTCACCGGGATCAGAAGCGCCAGCGCCGTCGTGCCCCCCAGCCCCGGGATCACGCCGAAACACAGGCCCAGCAGGATGCCCGCCAGCAGGTAGAGGAAACTGCCTCCGCTCGCGACCTCGGCCGCGGCGCTCAGAAGCGCGTCAAATCCCATTCTTCTCGTCCCCAAAGGTTGAACCGGGCGCGCAAGGGCGCGCGCCCGGGGAAAATGGCCCCTGTTACTGGAGCTTGTCCTTGAATTGCAGATAGAACTTCGACAGGTCGCCCATCATCGCCTTGGTGTCCTCGGCGTTCAGGTAGCGCAGCTCGGTGCCGGTGCCGTCGGCCCAGGTCTTGATCTCGTCGCTCTCGGCGGCGTTGCGGAAGGCCTCGGCCAGCTTGGCCACCACGTCGGCGGGCATGTTGGGGGGGCCGCCGACAACCCGGTTCAGGCCGAACTTGGCCAGCTCGGGGTGACCCAGCTCGGATGTGGTCTGCACGCCCTCGACAACCGTCTCGTCGGTCAGGGTGGCGATCAGCTTCAGGTCGCCCGTCTCGGTGTATTTGGCAAGCGAGGTGATCGGCTTCAGCGTCGCGTCCACTTCGCCGCGCATGACGGCGATCATGGTGTCGTTGGAACCGCCATAGCCGGTGATGTTGACGATCTCGCAGCCGAGGATGTCGAAGGCGATGACCGCCGTGATCGACGAGGTCGAGTCCTTGCCCGTGTCCGACAGCTTGATCGGATGGCCCAGCGCGCAAAGATCTTCCAGGCTGTTGATCTCGCTGTCGCCCTTGACGGCCACGGCGTATTTGGATTCCGCCAGGTTGGCGATCCAGGTCACCTCGTTCAGCGAGAAGCCGATATCGCGGCCCAGCGTCTCGGCGACGGTCAGGCCGGGGATGTTGTAGATGCCGATGGTGTAGCCGTCGGGCTTGGCACGCGCCACTGCCTGGCCACCCCGGGTGCCCGAGGCGCCCTTGATGTTTTCCGGCACGACGGTCTGGCCCAGGGTCTTCTCGACCTCGGGGGCAAAGGTACGTGCGATCGTGTCGAAGCCGCCGCCGGCGCCGTAGGGCACGACGAAGGTCACGGGTTTTTCGGGATACTCGGCAAGTGCCGGCCCCGCGAGGGCGATCGCCAGCGCGGCCACCCCTGCCTTGATCGAAACGTTCATTCTGTCTCCTCCCTGGTTTTTTGCATCACCATCCGGCAAGTCCGTCTGCCGAGAAGATGATGCCGCGATAAAGTTCGTAGTTCAGCGCCTGTTCGAACACGCCGTATTCGAACAGGAACACGATGCCCCCCGCCCCCACGGCCGTGCGCAGGGCGCGGCGCGACTGAAGCCAGACGTAAGCGGTGGTGAAGAGGGGCGCGCCAACAAGGATGCCCAGCAGGGTCATCGCGCCGAAGGCCGTGGCGATCCACGCGAACAGCGCCGCCTCCTGGCGGATGGTGGGCGCATGGGTCATTTCGCGGCGGGTGAAGCCGCTGCCCCAGAACGCATCCAGCGCGGCGCCGCCGGGCAGGCCCGTGCGGCTGTAAAGGTCGATGCTGGCCAGAACCGCAAGGGTGGCCGCCACCATCGTCGGGAACCGCGCCGAAATTTCGCTGTAGCCCTGGGCCACCACCAGAACCGCAATCGCCAGCAGCAGAAGCAGAAGCGCGGGCCACACGGACCGGACCGAGGCCGGAACCGCTTCGGGGACGGCTTCGGGAATGCTTGTCGGTTGGAGGCTGGGATCGGTCTGGGTCATGCGTCGGGATCCTTGGAAGACGAGGTGCCCTCGCCAGGGAAGATGAGCGACTTTACCACGACTGGAACCGATCCGGTGGTCCGGATCACCTCGCCGATATCGATGAAGTCGAAAGTGGAAAGGGCGATGCCATCGATCGAGACGATGGCGTTGTCGGTCAGGCCGTTCTCGCGACAATGCATGCCCAGAAGACCGCCGATGTCGCTGTCGCTGACGATCACCAGTGGATGGCCGGCATCAAGCACGGGCGCCAGCCCCTGGCAAAGCCCCCGGGCCAGCCCGTCAAGCCGCCCGTAGCTGGCCGAACCTTCCCAGGCCAGGGCGATAGCCACAGGCTCTGCGTTGATTGCATCCCCCGCCTCCCCGGCTTCGCGCAGGGCCAGGGCCTCGGCCACGGCGCGGGCCACGGCGCCGGGGTCGATGACCTCGTCCGCCAGCGGCAGCACGGGGCGAAGGGCCGCGACATTGCGCAGGGGCAGAACCTCGATCGGGTCGAGGTAGACGGTGCTGCCGCTCAGCTGCACCGAATATTGCGAGGCGCCGACGACCGTGGCGCGGATCCCGTCGCGATGGGGCAGGATGGCCGCCCCCGCCTCGGACAGGCACTGGCGCAGGGTGCGGGCCATTTCCGGGCCTAGGTCGCCATAGCTTTCCGTCGCCCGCCCGTAGAAGAATTCCGAGACCCCGCCCGAGACGATCACCCCGTCGAAATCCAGCCCCTCGGGCAGCGGCGGAAGGCGGTGGTGATCCGCCTCGGCGCGCCCTCGAAGCGCCGCCATGATGCGGCGGGCCATGTCGCGGGCCAGCCCGTCGCGGCGCGCGGCCGGCAGGACCTGGCCCAGGGCGGCGGCGGGGGTGTCGGGCTCGGTCGCGTCGCGGTCCAGCGCCTCGGCACCGAAGCGTTCCAACCGGCTGATGCGCCGGGCGGCGTCGGTCACGACCAGACGCGCACCGGCCTCGACCGCCGTCAGATGCGTGATCTCGCCGGCCTCGCAGACGGCAATCTTGGTGGTGCCGCCGCCCACGTCGATGTTGACGATCCGGCGCCCGTCGCGCGAGGCCTCGACCGCGCCCGAGCCGTGGGCCGCCATCACCGTCTCAAGCCGGTCACCGGCGCTGACGGCGACGAACTTGCCGGCCTCGGCGGCGAAAAGCTCTCCGATGGCGCGGGCGTTGCGGCGGCGCACGGCGACGCCGGTCAGGATCAGCGCGCCGCTGTCGACCTCGGCCCGGTCGATGCCGGCCTGCCAATATTGCTTGTCGATGAAGGCCTGTAGCCGCTCGGTATCTATGTCCGAATTCTCGAGATAGGGCGTCAGCAGGATGTCCGAAGCGTGGATCACCTCCCGCTCGACCACCACGTACCGGGTATCGAGCCGCTCCAGGGTGATCCGCGAAAACAGCAGATGCGCCGTGGAAGAGCCGATATCGACCCCCACGCTGGTCAGGTTGATCTCATCTTCCTCGACCAGGCTGCGCTCGGCACCCGAGAAGAAGATGCGTCCCCCGACGGGTTTCTCCGCTGGGGGACTTTGCTGATCCAGGGTCGGCTCAGCGAAGATCTGCTCTGGCGCGTCGCTCATGCCTCGTCAGTCCAGTCCCGCCGGTTTCTCGTAGCGGGAAGGCTCCATCCGGATTTCGGCGCCGGCCTGGCGCAGGCTCTCCTGGAACTCCTTGCGCAGGAACGGATCCTCCAGCCAGTAAGGGATGGCGGTGCCCCCTTCGTGGATGTCCATCGCGGTGTAATCGGTCTGCTTGGCGCCCGGGCGCAGGCCGGTGACAAGGCTGGGGTGGTTGGGCCCGAACCAGGCCGAGATCCGGAACGGTTCGGCCGAGACGTTGAAATGCTGGTGATACCAGCGCGCGCCACCGGGGGCGGCGCTGACCATGCCGAACTGTCCGTAATCGATGCGCTGGACCTGGTCGCCGTTGCCGTCCTTCCAGGGGTTCACGCCCAGTTCCTCGGGCCAGGTATAGGTGTAACCCTTGCCCTTAAGCCCGATCAGCACGGCGGCGGAGGTATGGGCATGGGCCTTGGAATAGCGGCCGGTCTCGTGCTGACCCAGCCACAGGTAGAACTTGTTGCCGGTCATGAACGGCTCGACCCGGCGGTAGCCGGGCGAGCGGCGGTTGTCCAACGGCAGCTCGCAGTTGACCACGTCGGGCACCAGGTTGGTGCGGCGCATGGCGAGGCCCCGGATCGGGTCGGGCTCCACATCCTCGGACGGCTTGTAGAAGTCGCGCGCCGCCGAGAAGCGGTCATTGAAATTGTAGGGCGCGTTGTAGATGAAGTCGGTGTTGCCGAGCAGGTCCATCAGGTTGGGCGCCGTCGTGCCCGCAATCAGAAGCGCAGGCTTGTTGGTGGCGTTGACCACCCGGTGGTAGGCGTTGACCGGGATCGAGAAGAGAGAGCCCTTCTGCCACTCGAACACATGCTTGGGGCCGCCATCCTCAAGCCAGACCTCGGTGGTGCCCCGGCCCTCGGCGACCAGGAAGATCTCTTCATAGATGTGCTTCTCGGGGTTGAGGGCGCCGCCTGCGGGCACCTCGACCACGTAGCAGCCCCACTTGCCCTCGGTCCCGTGCAGCTGGATGAAATGGCCGCGTCCGCCCATGCGGGGCCAGTCGTTCAGCGGCAGGTCGAAGACCGAGTTGAAGCCAAGACCGCGGTAGATGCCGATGCCTTCGGCTTCCATGAACTTGTCATAGTCGGTCAGGGGCTGTCCGAATGTGCCGTGACCGGCGCGCTCCTCAGAGACGGGTTCGTGCCAATGGACCTTGCCTGTGACTTCGTCGTGCATGTGTCATCCTTGCGAGTTTATGAGGCCGGAGAACCGGGGCGTTGGGGGCGGCAGGCCGCTCAGAACACCCGGTATCCGGCGAAATATCGGTAGACGAGGCCGCGATAGAGCTCGATGTCGAAGCCCCATTCGAAGGCCGCGTAGATCAGCGCGGTGGTTGCGACCGTCACGATCAGCGTGATGCGCCACGGCTCTCGTGCCAGGCCGCGCATCAGCACCGTCAGGAAGCCGGCGATGGCGATGTAATGGCCGGCCACCGCAATCGTCAGCAAGAGCGCGATCAGCCACCAGACCATCCCGATCATCTTGCGAAACGAGGGCACCCGACCGGCCAGCGCCTCGGAGGCGCGGGCGCGGACTGAGGCAAGGCTGTCCGCCCGCAGAAGACGAACAAGCTGGGCCGTCAGCAGCGCGATCAGCGGCACCAGCGCCACGAACGCAATGCGCGAGGAGACCAGCTCGTAGGTCAGCGCCTCGAGGAAGGCTGCGACCGACAGCAGCAGAAGCAGGATCACGAAGCCTGTTTCAAGCGCGTGGGAGTCGGCCCGCGCCGTCTCGATGGCCTCAGCCTCGGCCGCGCTGACGGCGGGCGTTGCTTCGGGGCCGGTGGCGGGGGCGTGGTTGACGGCCTCGACGGCCTGCGACTGGGTGGGGGTGGTTGCGGCGGTCATACCCGGCTCCTGCGGCGGTCGCGGACGTAGCCCACGACATTGATGAGAAGAAAGCCCAGCGTCACCAGGCTCAGGCCCAGCGGGATCGGCTCGAGGAAGAACAGCGGCCCGTCGATCAGCAGCGCCAGGTAGAGGTTCTTTTCAACCGCAAAGCCCAGCACGAAGCCGATCAGCAGCGCGGCGCGGGAATAGTTCAGAACCTTCATCAGGTAGCCGACCACGCCGAAGAACAGCGCGATGCCGATATCGAACAGCGAGCGGTCCGAGGCGTAGGCACCCGTGACGATGATCACCAGCAGCACCGGCACCATGAACGATGCCCGGATCGAGGTCGCCCGGCTGAGCGGGTTGACCAGGAACATGCCGACGATCGTGCCGATCAGGTTGCCGATGATGATCGTGAAGATCATGATGAACACGATATCCACGTGGTCGTTCAGCATCTGCGGCCCGGTCTCGAGCCCCAGGATGAAGAGGCCCGACAGCAGGATCGCCATCGACGAGGATCCCGGAATGCCGAAGGCGATGGTCGAGGCCAGCGCCCCGCCCTCGACCGCGTCATTCGCGGCCTCGGATCCGATCACGCCCTCGACGTTGCCCTTGCCGAACGTCTCCTTGCTTTTCGAGGTCTGCTTGGCATGGCCGTAGGCCACGAAGGCGGCGGGCGCGCTGCCCAGCCCGGGGATCAGCCCCATGACCGTGCCGATGGCGCTGCAACGCATCACCAGCCACCAATGCCTGAAGGCCGTGCCGATACCCTGGAAGATCTGCTTCTGGGTCTCGCGGCCCGACAGGGCGTCGGGCATGTTCTTGGCCAGTGCGCCGCCGCGGATGCCCAGCTCGAACATCTCGGCCACGGCGAAGAGGCCCAGGATGACCGGCACCAGCGACAGACCGTCGGCCAGATTGTCCGAGCCCATGGTGAACCGCTCGGTGTTGGTCACGTTGTCAACGCCGATCAGCGCCAGCATCAGCCCGCCGAGGGCCGCGATCAGGGACCGGGTCATGTCCTCCTTGCCCAGCACGGCGACGAATGTCAGCGCCAGGAAGGCCAGGACGAAAATCTCGGGCGGGCCGAAGAACAGCACCACATCGCGCAGCACAGGGATCAGCAGCGCCAGCGCCAGGGCACCGAAGGTGGCCCCCAGGAAACAGGCGGCCATGGCGGCACCAACGGCCTTGCCGGCCTCGCCCCGGTCGCGCATGGGCGGCCCGTCAAGCAGCGTCGCCGCGTTCTGCCCGGTGCCGGGCGTGGAAAACAGGATGGCCGTCAGACCGCCGCCCTGGGCCACGGTCGAGTGGGCGCCCAGCATGAAGGCGATGCCGGCGCCCGGCTCCATCGAGTATAAGAAGGTCACCGCCATCGCCATTGCGAAATGGCCTGAAAGGCCGGGGATCACCCCGATCACCAGGCCAAAAACGGCCCCGGTCATCAGGTAGGGCAGCACGCCCAGGCTGATCGCCTGGAAGAAGCCGCTGGTCATGCCTTCGATGATGGTCATGTAGCCTTGCTCACTCTTATGGAACGTAGAGGGCCGGTATGTTGGTCCGGCGCCAGGGAATGGAGCCGGCGGCAGGAAAGGCCCTGCCGCCGGAAAGGTCAGGTCGAGGGGATCAGATCTCGCCGCGGATGGCGGCGACGAACAGGTCCTTGATCTCGGGCGTCAGCTGCGTGGCCTTCTTGGCCAGTGCGGCCATTGCCTTGCCGTCGATATACTCGACCTCGCGCTTGGCCTTCTTGGCCTTGTCGACGAACTCGGGCGCTTCCATCGCGCTGGAGAAGGCAGCCTGAAGGAACTCGATCCGGTCTTCCGGCACGCCCGGAGGGGCCGCGACGGGGCGACCGACGGCCGACAGCGCATCCCATGCCTCAAGGATTTCCTCGGACTTGGCCGGGTCCGCGGTCTTGGCGGCGAATTCGAACACACTCGGGATGTCGGGGGTGTTCTTGCTGCCCTCCTTGGCCGAGTGGGTGACGATCCGGAAATCGCCCGACTGCACGCCCTTGCGGGCCGAACCGTAGGATCCCCACATGCCCTGGATGTCGCCGCGCAGCAGCGCCTGGCGCACGTCGGACGAGCTGTTGAAGCCGTGGATGACCTTCTGGTTGTTGCCCATGATCTGCCCGATCACGACCGCGTCCACATAGGTCGAACCGCCAAGGCCCGTGGCCCCCAGCAGGATCGGCTTGTCGGACTTGAGCATGTCGTCATAGGTCTCGATGCCGCTTTTGGTCGAGACGGCTAGCACACGCTGGTCGGCCACGACCCGGCCCAGGAAGTTGTAGTCGGCAACCCGGTAGTCGGCGCCCTTGATGCCGGCCAGTTCGTTGGTGACCATGGCAGAGCCGTTGATGATGCCGATGGTCAGGCCGTCGGCGGGCGAGTTGAAGATCTCGTTGGCGCCCTTCATGCCGCCCGAACCGGGCATGTTGACGATCTCGACCCGTGCGCCGGTCTGCTTTTCCAGCGAAGGTGCCAGCAGGCGGGCGTATTCGTCATAACCGCCACCGGGCTTGTAGGGCACGATGAACTTGACCTTCTTGCCCTTGTAGAACTCGGCTGCCGTCTCGGCGACCGAGGGCATGGCGCCAGCCCCGAGCGAAAGTGCCACCGCGGTCGTTGCCGCCAGGCCCTTCAGAAAAATGCGTCTCATGTTAGTCCTCCCTTGGAATAGTGAAACGTCGGTCTCAGTTACGAATGTCCTGCAGGAACCATTCGGTCGGAATTTCCCGGGCGCCCCCTTCGGCAAGGGCCTTCCGGTAGACCAGCTGGCCCACCGCCGAGAATTGCAGGCCCTGGTTGCCCACATTTCGGTAGAACGTGATCTGCCGGTCGTTCTGGCGCCCGGCAGCGCGTCCGTTGATGAGGGCGCAGAAATCGGGCTTTGACCCGCCCTGCCCCCGATCGGTGAATTTCGGATCGTCGCCGCCGAAGCCGGGGCGCGGGTTGGGCTTGGGCAGGCGCTCCATCTCCTCGGCGGTGCCGCCGATGAAGGCGGCGGGGGAGTGGCCCCGTTCGGCCTGGAAGCGCTCGGTCTGCTCCATCTGAAGCCCGGCGGTGCCCTGGCGGATCACCACGTCGAATTTCGGCATCGCCTCCTCGGGCATCTCGCGGCGGCCCAGGTTGGTGACGTGCATTCCCGGCTCCAGCCAGTCGGCGTCATAGACCGGCTCCATGCTGTCGGTGCAGGTGCTCAGGATATCGCAGCCCGCGACCGCCTCCCGGGCCGTGGCCACGGGAATGACCTCGACCCCCAGCTTGTCGGACATCTCGGTGGCGAAGGATTCGCGATTGGCGCGGCTGGGGGAAAAGACCCGGCACCGCTTGATCGACCGGACACAGGTAAACCCCTCGAGAAAGGTGCGGGCCATGCCGCCCGAGCCGATCATGCCCACGGTCTCGGCATCCTCGCGCGCCAGGTATTTGGCGCCCAGCGCGGCGCCGCCGCCGACGCGCATGTGCTGCAACGCGCCGTCGTTGATGAAAGCCAGCGGCTCGCCCGTCTCGGTGGACATCAGCATGATCAGCCCGCAGAAGGTCCCGGGCTCGACGCAGTATTTCTCTTCGGTCCAGGTGCCGTCCTCGGCCCGGGGCCAGTGGACGATGTCCGATTTCATGCGGATGGCGAAGACGCCGTTGTTGGCCCCCTCCATCGTGCCCCAGCGATAATAACCGTCATCGCGCTGGCACGGCACGTACATGTCGATGCGCGGCCGATGGATCGATCGACCGCTGTCGAGGCCGGCAAATGCGCTTTCCTGCGCGGCAATGCAGCCGGGCATGTCCAGTAGCCGTGCCACCAGCGCGTTATCGACAATGAGCATGCGATTTCAGTCCTCCCTCCACCACCATAGGTTTCGCGCCGCGTTCAGGTCAATGGAAAGCCGGTCCATATATAGGAACGATAAACAGCGCCAAGGAAGCTGATTTTCAGCTTGCTGGGTCCGCCGGTTTGCCGGGGCGCGCCGCACCCCCTTCCAGCAATTGAAAGCATTGGGAAAAGCCGGGATCAGCCCCCGGCGACCAGCACCACGCCCATGGTGGCGAAAACGGCCGAAAGGATCACCGGCAGGCCGGGCCGCAGCTCCAGCCGGAAGACGACAACCGACAGGAACATCGAAACGAACACCTCGAGCGAGGCGATCATCACCACCGTCGACACCGACTCGTAGGCCAGCGCCGCGAAAAGGAGAATCTGTCCGCTCGACACCAGAACCGCCGAAAGCACGATCCAGCGGTCGAGATGGCGGAAGATCCCCGCCAGGTTGGCCCGGTGCCGGGACGAGAAAAGGCCCAGCAAACAGAAGACGACAAGCCCGGTCGCCGCGCTGATGAATGTGCCCAGCGCTGGGTCGGGCAAGTACCCAAGCCCGATCTTCCGGGTGACATAGGCAAATGCATAGGACAGGGCCGCCAGCACGCCCACCACGTAGGCCGCGGCAGGCAAGCGGGTCGCCACGGCCGCCGGGCCGCCGCCCGCGCCAGTGCTCGCCTGGGCAATCGGGGCGGCATGGCTCATCCGTTCGTAGATCAGCAGGCCGAATCCGATGGCGATCAGCACGATGCCGGCCATGTCGGGCCCGGTGATCGTCTCGTGCAGGATCAGCGCGGCCAGCAGGACCGAGAAGAACGGGTTCAGACGCTTCACGGCCGAGGCCCGCAACACCCCAAGCCGCCGCACGGACTGGTAAAGCAGCGTCCGGCCGAAAACCATCGCGCTGATCCCCGCAATGGCGAACCAGAGGATGCCCGTCACCTCCTGCGCGCTCAGCGATTGGAAGATCCCGGCGCCGCTGCCGGCGATCCACCACAGAACGCCCGAGAAGCCCAAGGTCACCAGAACCGAGAACATTACCCCCTTGTCGCCACCCGACGCGGTCGTGCGTGAAATGGCAAGGTTGGAGCCCGAGAAGGAACAGGCCGAGGCAAGCGCCAGCAGTTGACCGAAAGTTTCGCTTTCCAAGGCACAGGCTCCCGTCGGCGGCCACGTCCGGCGCGGCCCGCCCCATCCCTAGCCCCGTGGCCCGGCGATCGGCCAGAGGGATTGGAACGCGGTTCCTTGATACGGAAAGGCCGTCCGCAACCCCGCCTTTGTCCGTGGGCTGTTGATGACGCCGAGCCACGACAACCGGGTGCGCGAAATCCCCGAAGGCGCATGCGCGCCCTCAGCTCGAACTCGGATTTTCAAGGTGGGGGAAATGGTAGCGGAGGAGGGACTTGAACCCCCGACACGCGGATTATGATTCCGCTGCTCTAACCAGCTGAGCTACTCCGCCATAGGCGTGGGCGTAGGTAAAAGAGGTGCCGCAGGCCGTCAAGGCGAAAAGCACGGCCGAGAGGGGGATTTTTGCGCCCTGCCCGCGCGGGGCGAGAGCGTGGACGACCGGTCGGGGAATGGCGGGTCGGTGGCGCAATCGGTCGGAAAGACGGGCGGGCCTTGTCGAAATACTTCGCCGAAGGACAAAGTCATGATATGATTAAGTATCGGACCCTGCTCGGGAACTTGAATTCGGCGGTGAAAAGCCGCTCCCAGCGGGGCCGCAGAGGCAGAATACAGGTTATCCAGGCGTGCTGAGAACCCGAGCGGAAATCGCGCATCGTTTCGACATGACGGCCTGCAACCGCAGGGCGGCGGATTTCGTTGTCTCGACCCTGTTGGCCGGGCCCGCGCCCTTCCTGCCAAGCGTCGACGGCGAGGCGGGCGAGGCGCTGTTTCTGACCCGCGCCGCCGAGCTTGCGGCGATCGAGGTGCGCATCGCCGAGCAGATGCTGGACCGCTGGAGCCTCATGCACCGGGATCTGGAGGCCGCGAAGACGGCGGCGACCACCCACCTCTGGACCCGGCTGTCGCAGATTCGCGAGACCGCGCGCCAATGGATGAGCGATCATGCCGCCCGCCTCGCCGAGCAATCCGCGGACGGGCCTGCCGGGCAGGCGCCCGCCTTCGATACCTATCGCAGCTATGGAATGACGATGGCGGGGGTGAAGGACCTCACAGCCGCCCTGCCCGCCCCCGGATCGCCCACCGTGCACACGGTGCCGACGGCCGAGGAACATCGCGAGCTTCTGCGCGGCGGGGCGCGCCCCGTCTCGCGACCGCCGCCGCTGGTCCTGACCGAACCGCGGAAGTTCAACGCGGGCTGAGGGGCCCGCCCACGCTTAGCCGCGCCAGTCGAAGAACCCCGGTCCGCCGCGTTCCAGCAACCTCAGCCCCATCTCGCGCCCCAGCGCCGCGCCATCTTCGGCCGGGGCCTCTGCCTTGTCGTCCAGCACGTCCGAGCCGTCGGGGCGCAGGATCTCGCCGCGCAGGGTCAGGGTGCCACCCTCCAGCCGCGCAAGCCCCGCGATCGGCGTCTCGCAGGAGCCGTCCAGCGCCGCCAGGAAGGCCCGCTCGGCCGCCAGTTGCAGGGCGGTGTCGGCGTCGTGAATGGCCTCAAGCATGGCAGCCACCCGATGATCGTCGGCACGCCGCTCGATGCCGATGGCGCCCTGGGCCACCGCCGGCAGCATCTCCTCGGTGTCGATGGCGCCCTTGGCCACCTCGGCCATGCCAAGGCGGTTCAGCCCGGCCATGGCCAGGAAGGTCGCCAGCGCCACGCCATCGTCCAGCTTGCGCATGCGGGTCTGCACGTTGCCGCGAAACTCGACCAGGTTCAGGTCGGGGCGCCGGGCCGCGAGCTGGGCCCGGCGACGCAGGCTTGAGGAGCCGACGGTCGCGCCCTGGGGCAGTTCGGCGATCGCCGACACCTCGCGCGAGACGAAGGCGTCGCGCGGATCCTCGCGCGGAAGATAGGTGTCGAGGACCAGCCCCGCAGGCTGTTCGACCGGCATGTCCTTCATCGAGTGGACGGCCAGGTCGATGGCGCCCGACAGCATCGCCTCCTCGATCTCCTTGGTGAACAGGCCCTTGCCGCCGATCTCCTTCAGGGGGCGGTCCAGCACGATGTCGCCGGTCGTCTTGATGACCACCACCTCGAAGGCCGCCGGGTCCAGATCGAAGGCCCGCGCCAGCCGGTCGCGGGTCTCGTGCGCCTGGGCCAGCGCCAGCGGAGAGCCACGGGTCCCGATCTTGAGCGGGGCGTCGGGGGTCGGTCGGTCTGCGGTCATTGCGACTGCCTTCTTGTCGTTGCGTTTCGCGCGGGGCGGATGGCGGCGCGGGCGGCACCGCCGCACGGTGGTTGCGCCCTGCGGCCGCAGCCCGCCCGGTCGGGGTTGTTATAAGGGCGCGAAACCCCGATAACCACGGCGAATTGGCGCAGGGAGCGAAGATGACACAGACGAAAAAGCTGCTCAGGTCGCTGGCGGGAGAGGTGCAGGACGTGCCGCCCGTCTGGCTGATGCGTCAGGCCGGGCGTTACCTGCCGGAATACAAGGCGACACGCGCCCAGGCGGGCGATTTCCTCAGCCTGTGCTACACGCCCGAATTGGCCGCCGAGGTCACGCTTCAGCCGATCCGGCGCTACGGGTTCGACGGCGCGATCCTGTTCGCCGACATCCTGCTGATTCCCGACGCGTTGGGGGCCGACCTGACCTTCGTCGCGGGCGAGGGTCCGCGCCTGTCGACCATCACCTCGGCCCAGGACCTGGCGCGGATGGCCCCGGCCGATGCGATCCACGATCACCTGGCACCGGTCTACGAGACCGTGCGGATCCTGCGCGAGAGCCTGCCGGCGGAAACCACGCTGATCGGTTTCGCGGGCGCGCCCTGGACCGTGGCAACCTACATGATCGCAGGTCGCGGCACCCCCGACCAGGGCCCGGCCCACAAGCTGATGCGCGAGGACCAGGCCACGTTCGACGCGCTGATGGACCTGCTGACCGAGTCGACCATCCAGTATCTCTCGGCCCAGATCGAGGCCGGGGCCGAGGTGGTAAAGCTTTTCGACAGCTGGGCCGGCTCCCTGCGGGGCGAGGCATTTGACCGCTACGCGCTGGAACCCGCGCGCAAGATCATCGCAGCCCTGAAAAGCCGCTATCCCGACACGCCCATCATCGCCTTCCCGCGCGAGGCGGGAGACCGCTACATCGGCTTTGCCAAGGCGACGGGCGCCGATTGCGTGGCGATCGACAACTCGGTCAGTGCCGACTGGGCGGCCGAGAATGTGCAGAAGGACGGCTGCGTGCAGGGCAACCTGGCGCCGCAGCACATGATCACCGGCGGACAGGCCCTGATCGACGAGACCAAGCGCATCCGCGACGCCTTCGCGGGCGGGCCGCACATCTTCAACCTCGGCCACGGCATCACCCCCGAGGCCGACCCCGAGAACGTCAATGTCATGCTGCGCGCCCTGCGCGGCTGAGGCACAGGTCACAGGCCGATCAAGGGGGCGTCGGTCCGCACCGGCGCCCCTTTTCGATTCCGCCCCACCCGGCAAAATTCCCGATCTTCGCCCCACTGCCGCCCCACCCTTCCCCCCTTATCGCGCGGGAACGGCCCGGTCGGGCGGCGGATGGGATGGCGGAATGGGCGTCCACAACACAGGTCTGGTCCTTGGCACCCTGCTGATGGTGTTCGTCCTGCTGTGCGGGCCCGGAACGCTGTTGCCTGCGCCCCCGGGCCGGACAGGCCTGGCCGCCCTTGGCGGACAGGGGGATCCCGTCGCAGACCCGCTGCCCCCCGGCGCGGTGATGATGATGACACCCGCCTCGGGGTGTGAACCGGGCACGGGTGGCGCGGGCGAGGTGCTTGTCGACCTGGCCAACGCCGGGGGCGGCACGGCGGCACCGCTGGCCACCTTGGAAGACAGGGACCTGGCCGCAAGCGCGTTGTCCGTGTTGCGCCAGGTGAAGGGGGCGGGCCCGAGGGACCTGCCCGCCGCCATGTCCGAAGGCGTGGCGGGGCTGAACGCCCTGCGGCTGGTCGGGGTGGATCTGAACGACAGCTCGGCGCCGCTTCACCTGGTGCTGCAAAGCCTGGCGGGCGGCACCTTGTGGGAGGTTCGTCCCGCCCCCGGCGTTCGGATTGCCCGGATCACGGTGGTCGGCGCCACCCCCTCGGGTCTTCTGGACCCTGCTCCGGGCATCCCCGTCCGATTCCTCTTGGCCGGGACCGAGGAATGCCTGCCGCCCCTGCCCTGGATCAACGCGGATGGCCGGCCTCTCCCGGTCTATGTGCGCTGGTTTGAGGATTTCGCGCGTCGGGCAGACGGCAGGGTCGTCGCGCCCCGCCCGGCCCCGGACGCCGCGATCCCCGTCACCGGGGGGCGCCCCGTGCTCCTGTCCCGCAGCGATCATGTGCTGGCCGCCGCCCCGGCCGCGCTGCCTCGCGCGGCGCGCGACCTGCGCACGGATCTGCTGACGCGGGCGGCGGGCGGCGATCTGGCCGCGATCTGGCCCGCCCCTGTGGGGTCGGATCCGTGACCGTCCTGCGCACCCTCGTCTTCATGGGCCTCAGCATCGCTGCGGTCCCTTACGTGCTTCTCAACGGCATGGGGGGCGGGGCGGCCCGCGCCCCGGTCGCCGGCACCGCCAGCGCCCTGCCGGCCGAGGTGGTGGATCACCGCAGGCTGGGCGACCTGGAGCGTGAGGCCCGGGCCCGCGAACGCCGCCACGTCAGCGCCGTCTTCGACCCCGACAGCCTGGGCCCGGCCCGCGTGGTCACTTTCGCCACCGTCGTCAGCCTGGCCGATCTGCTGGCCCCGGGAGAGGCGCCCCCGCCCCCGGCGCTGGAAGACCTCTACGCCGAGGCCCGCGCCGCGCGTCACATGCAGGCGGAATGCACGGCGCTTCTGGCTAGCTTCGCGCGGCGCTGCGTGGTGCAAGAGGCAGGTGCCGAACGGATGGGCGACGGGCGATGGCGGTTGCAGGCCAGCCTGGCCTTCAGCCCGCGCGACGAGATCGGCGCGATCCCCATGGAGGGGGCGGAATACACGCCCTGGCGCACGCGAATGCGCCTGAAGGCACACGTCGCCCCCATGCCGCCCGAGGACCTGGCCCGGGCCCGCGCCGATTATTACCAGCATGCCCGCCGGATCTGCGCGGCGATCCGGGGCCGCAGCGGCAATTGCGTGATCGAGAGGATCGAGTTCACGGCCACCCCTGCCGCTGGCCCCGGCTACAGCGTCACGTTAGGCGCAAGGGCAAGGTTCGCGACGCTGGATCCGCCCGGTCCGGCCGAAACCGCCCCTCCCGGGGAAGAAAGGCCAGGCCTCGCCCCGGACTGGGGCCCGCCCGGCACCGAGGATGTTGACCTCGACCCGGAGCGTCCAACCTATGACGCCGACACGGTCACGCAGGGACCCGGCCCCCGTCCGCACCGCCTGGCCGCGCGCTAGCCGGGATCAGGGCCAGCTTGCCAGCGGCGGCAGGCTCATCAGGACGGCGGTCGCGTCGTGGCCCGTCTCAAGCCCGAATTTCGTTCCCCGGTCGTAGACCAGGTTATACTCGGCATAGAGGCCGCGATGCTCAAGCTGGCGCTGCTTGTCGTCCTTGCTCCAGGCCGTGGTGCGGCGCTTTTCGACCAGGGGTTGATAGGCCGGCAGAAACGCCTCGCCCACGGCCTTGGTGAAGGCGAAATCCCTCTCCCAGTCGCTGGTGTTGAGATCGTCGTAGAAGATGCCGCCGACGCCCCGCGCGCGGTGGCGGTGGGGGACATAGAAATACTCATCCGCCCATTCCTTGAAGCGGGGGTAGTAGCCCGCGTCATGGGGGGCGCAGGCCTCTTCCAATACCTTGTGGAAGAAGGCCGTGTCCTCGTCATACTCCAGCGCGGGGTTCAGGTCGGTGCCGCCGCCGAACCACCAGGCGTGGGGCGTCCAGAACATGCGGGTGTTCATGTGGACCGACGGGGTGTGCGGGTTCTGCATGTGGGCAACCAGCGAGATCCCCGAGGCCCAGAACCGCGGATCCTCCTTCATGCCGGGGATGCCCTTGCGCGCGGCCATCGCGGCCTGCGCCCGCTCTCCCAGCTCACCGTGCACGGTCGAGATGTTGACGCCGACCTTCTCGAACAGCCGCCCGCCGCGCATCACGCTCATAAGCCCGCCGCCGGCGTCCGACCCGTCGTCCGAGCGCCGCCTGGTCTCGGTCATCTCGAAGCGTCCGGCCGGCAGGGCGGCGAAGGGCCCGTCGCGCTGGCTGTCCTCCAGCCCCTCGAAGGCGGCGACGATGCGGTCGCGCAACTGGCGAAACCAGGCCGATGCGGTGCGCTTTCGATCATCGAAGTTGTCTGTCATGCGGCGGTTCCCTATCGTGTTCTGCGGCACGGGGTCCGACGCAATTCCTGCGTCCAGGGCGCCCGGTCCACGGCCAATCTATCTTCAGCAAAGGACGGCACAATGCGATCCCTGGCTCTTTTGCCCCTGCTCGGACTTCTTGCCGCATGCGCGACCCCGCAGCAACGCTGCATCGCCGAGGGCACCAAGGATCTGCGCGTCGTGCGCAGCCTGATCGACGAAACCCGCCAGAACCTCGACCGTGGCTATGCCATGACCACCGAGACGCGGGTGACGCCCCAGTTCCGCGTCTGCACCGGCACCCGCGCCGGCGTGGCCGGCGTGCAGGGATGCTGGGACAACCGGGTGAGCGAACAGCGCAAGCCCGTCAGCATCGATCTGGCCGCAGAGCGTCGCAAGCTGGAAGAGCTGGAGCGCAAGGAGCGCGAGCTTGCCCGCCGCGCGGCCGACCGGGCACGGCAGTGCCAGGCACGCTACCCAAGCTGATTCCGATCAGGCGGCTTCAGGTGCAGACCCGTGCCACTGGCTCAGGTGACTGGGCCGGACTAGTGGGCGGGCAGGCTGATCGTGTCGAGCACGGTGCGCCCGCCGTCCACCGTCACGACCGAGCCGGTGACAAAGCTCGAGGCGTCCGAGGCCAGGTATTGCACCGTGTTGGCCAGCTCCGAGGCCCGCGCGATCCGGCCAAGCGGCGTCGTGTCGGTGATCTCCTCGCGCAGTTCCTCATGCTCTTTCAGGTAACGCTTGAGGCTGGCGGACATCACGCTTCCGAAGGCCACAGCGTTTACCCGGATGCGTTCGGGCGCCAGGGCCAGGGCAAGCGAGCGGGTCATCTGTTCGGAGGCGGCAGCGGCGATGGAATAGCCCATCAGTTCGGGGTGGGTGCGGCGCGCGGCGATGGATGACAGGTTGATGATCGACCCGACTTGGGCGGCATCGCTTGCCCCCTCGCCGCCCTGCTTGATCATGCGCTTGGCGACCAACTGGCTGAGGCGCAACGCGGCCAGCACGTTCTGCTGCATCAGCATCTCGACCGAATCATCGTCGCCATCCAGCGGATCGGTCGGCATGACCTGGCGCGCCGCATTGACCAGAATATCGACCCGGTCGAAGGCGTCGAGCGTCAGCGACAGCAGGTTCGCGATGTTGAGCTTCTCGCGCAGGTCGCCGGCGAAGTAGCGCGCGGCGCTTTCTTCGTCATCCACCTTGCCGACCTCGGCCTTCAGGCGCTTTTCGTCCATGTCGGCAAAGACGACATTGGCCCCCTGAGAGACGAAATGCCGGGCGATGGCGAGGCCGACGCCATTGGCGGCCCCCGTGACGATGGCCGTGCGGCCAGCGATGGAAAACGACATTCTGCACCTTTCGCTTCGTACGCGGGCGGCGCGGGGCCGCCCTAGCGTGATCTGCGGGGTTTGGACGCCTGCATCACCTTGTAGCCGCTTTCGGTGGTCACGGTTTCGACCCGTCCGAACGCCGCGGCTAACGGCGCTTCATAAGGCAGGTGCCGGTTTGCCACAAGCCACAGCACCCCCGAGGGGCGCAGCAGCCGTGCCGCGCGTGTGATGAAAGCCGCGCCCAGGGCGGGTTGGGCCGCGCGTCCGACGTGGAAGGGCGGGTTGGTGACGATGGTGTGGTAAAGCTCGGCCGGCGGCGCCATCTCGGTCGCGTCTTCCCACAGGAACTGGGAGCGGGGATCGTCGATGTTCGCCCGGGCGCAGTCCAGCGCGCTGCGGTCGGCCTCGACCAGGTCGAGGTGGGTGACGTCGGGCGATTGCAGGATGCCGCGGGCCAGATAGCCCCAGCCTGCCCCCAGGTCCGCCACCCGTCCCTTGAGCGGCGGCAGATGTTTCAAAAGCAGGGCCGAGCCTGGATCGACCGCCTCGGCGGAGAAAACTCCGGCGCGGGTCTCGAAACCCTCGGGGGAGCGGATGTCGGGCGCGGACCAATCGGCCAGCGGCGCCCCCTCCCCCCGGTTGAACCACACAAGCTTGCCGTGCGCCTTGGAAAAGACCCCCTCCAGATCGAGCCGCTTGCGCAGGTCCTTCTGAAGCCCCTCGATACCGTCGGTCTTCTGCCCGTCCAGCAGGATCAGCCCCCCGGGCGCCACCATCTCCCAGGCCTCGGCCAGCATCTGGTGCGCGCGGGCGCGGGCGCGCGGCGCCTGAACGAGCACGGCGGCGCAGGACTCCGGTTCGGGCAGGTTGGTCGTGACCTCAAGCCCCTGCCGGGCCAGGGCGTCATGCTCGGGGCGGAAGCCCTGGATCGCAAGAAGCCGCTCGGGCGCCACGTCGTCCAGCCGGTGCAACCCGGCCTCGGCGTTGGCGCCGTGAAGACAGATCCGCCCCGATGGCGGCAGCGAAAGCGCGCCCGATCCGAGCGCGAGGGAAAGTCGGTGTTCGGTCATGGCAAGGCGGGCCGGGCCCTATTCCTTTTCCATCGTGCATTGCAGGGGGTGCTGGTGCCGGCGGGCGAAATCCATCACCTGCGCCACCTTGGTCTCGGCGATCTCGTGACTGAAGATGCCGACGACCGCCAGCCCTTTCTTGTGCACGACCAGCATGATCTCGACCGCCTGAGCGTGATTGATGCCGAAAAACCGCTCCAGCACGTGGACCACGAATTCCATCGGAGTATAATCGTCGTTCAGCAGCATCACCTTGTAGAGCGGCGGGCGCTGGGTCTTGGATTTGGCCTTCGTGATGACACCGGCGTCATCGTCCGGTTTGTCCGGATTATCGGCCATCATGTTCGCAGGAAGGGTCAATCTGGTTCTCCACGAGGGGTAAGTCGTCGGTGCGGGCTGATTGAACAATATATGACCTTGAAGCTCCATGAAAAGAGCACGCCGTGACAGTATCACGCAATCATGGCAGAACCTGCCGGATTCCGGCGCGGAGAGACACATGACACGACTGACCACCATCGGTTTCGACGCCGACGACACCCTGTGGCACAACGAGCAGTTCTTCCGCCTCACCCAGGAGCGGTTCACCGATCTGCTGGCGCCGCACACCGATACCGAAAGCCTGCACGAAAGGCTTCTGGCGGCCGAACGGCGCAACCTTGGCCATTATGGATACGGCATCAAGGGCTTTACCCTGTCGATGATCGAAACCGCGATCGAGGTGACGGGCGGCAAGATTCCCGCAGCCGTCATCGCCGAGATCATGGAGGCCGGCCGCGAGATGCTGAGCCACCCGATCGAGCTGTTGCCCGATGTCGACCAGGCGATCGAGACGTTGGCGCCCGACTTCCGCCTGGTGCTCATCACGAAGGGCGACCTGCTGGACCAGGAGCGCAAGCTGGCCCAGTCGGGGCTGGGAGAGCGGTTCGACGCGGTCGAGATCGTCTCGGAGAAGACCGCCGAGACCTATGACCGCCTGTTCCGCCGCCACGGCGACGGGGCCGAGCGGGCGGTGATGATCGGCAACTCGCTACGCTCGGACGTGATCCCGGCGCTGGAAGCCGGAAGCTGGGGCATCCACGTTCCCCACGACCTGACCTGGGAACTGGAACATGCCGAGCCGCCCCGCGATCACCCCCGCTTCCGCCTGGTCGAGCGCCTGGGCGCGCTGCCCGAGCTGCTGCGCCGGCTTTAGCCCCTGACCGGCCCTGCCCCCCAGAACGGCAGGGCCACACCCCCCGGTTGATCGGCGCCTATACGGAAGGCTCTCAAAAACGCAGAAGCGTATGAACGGTCTCAGCAAGGGACAGCTGTTTAAAATTCCGCAAACGCGTGTTACAGTTCATAAAAATAACATGTTTCCGGTCAATGAATCGGAGACGAGGCAAAGACAGGTATCCGACGTGCACAGGCGTCCCGAGCAATTCAGACTTGCATGGCTTGCGAGCTATGTCCTGGCAGCCCTGTTGCTGCTTCTTCCTCTAGGTGCAGCCGCGGCCCCCTATGCCGCCATGGTGATTGACGCCCGCACGGGCGAGGTCCTGCATTCCCGCAACGCCGAAACCCGCCTTCACCCGGCCTCGCTGACCAAGATGATGACCCTCTACATCACCTTCGAAGCGGTCGAGCGGGGCGAGCTGTCGCTGGACACTGAGGTCACGATCTCGCGCAATGCCGCGTCCGAGCCGCCCTCCAAGCTGGGGCTGAAGCCGGGCCAGAAGATCGCCATCCGCTACCTGATTCGCGCAGCCGCCGTGAAATCGGCCAACGACGCCGCCACCGCTCTTGGCGAAGCGGTATCGGGGTCCGAGGCAGCTTTCGCCCGCCGCATGAACCGGACCGCCAAGGCGATCGGCATGCGCAACAGCACCTTCCGCAACGCCCACGGCCTGACCGCAGACGGCCACCTGTCCACGGCCGAGGACATGACGCTGCTGGGACGCCGGTTGTTCTATGACTATCCGCAGTATTACAACCTGTTCTCCCGCCGCTCGACCTATGCCGGGATCAAGCAGGTTTCGAACACCAACCGCCGCTTCCTGGGCTCTTACACCGGGGCCGACGGGATCAAGACGGGCTATACCCGCGCCGCCGGCTTCAACCTCGTGGCCTCGGCCGAACGGGGCCAGGAACGCGTGATCGTCACCGTCTTCGGCGGCCGCTCCTCGGCCACGCGCAACGCCAAGGTCGCCGAGCTGATGGATCTGGGCTTCCGCCGCGCCCCCAGCCGGGTGGCGGTCAGAAAACCCGCCAAGCTTCCCTACATCGGACCCGCCGTGGCCCGCACCACCAACGGCGACATCGAGGATGCCGTCGCCGAGGCCACCGGGTCGCGCGTTGCAGGCAAGACGATCCGCATCGTCACCGCCATCGACCGCAGCCAGCGCCCGACCGCCCGACCGGCCCCCGCGGCGCCGCCGACCGAGATGATCGCGGCGCTGAAAGAGGGCGTGGATTCGGCCCTGGCCAACGCCATCGGCGGGGCCGTCGCCGCCGAAACCGCATCGGCGGTCGAGGCCGCGCAGCCCGCCCGCATCGCCGCCATCGCCCCGATCGGCCGCCCCGCGCGCCTGAGCGAGACAGAGGTCGAGGTCGCGGTCGTGGCAGCCATCGCCGCCGCCCCTGCCGCCCCCGCAACGCTTGCCGCCCTGGCCGAGGTCGCCCCCGCAGCGGACGAACCCGCCCTGCAAGAGGCACCCGCCTCGGTGGCCCAGGCCGTCGCTGCCGCGGTTCCGGCCCCCGTCGCCGCGCCCGCAGCCGCAAGCGCGATCCGCGGCAATGGCAAGCCAACCTATGTCACCGCCACACGCAGCCTGGTCGATCCCCGCCCGCGGGAGGTCGTCACCCGCGCCTCCACTTCCGGCGGCCGCCACTGGGCGATTACCCTGGGCAAGTTCCCGTCGCGCGACGCGGCCGAGCGGATCCTGCTCAAGACCGCCCTGGCCGAGATCGAGACCCTGGACCAGGCCCTGCGCAAGGTCATCCAGCGCTCCAACGGGTTCGAGGCGAATTTCGTGGGCCTCAGCGAAGAGCGCGCGGACCTCGCCTGCCGCCGCCTGGCCGCCCGTCAGCAGACCTGCCTGACCGTCGGCCCCTGATCGCGGCAAGACACCCTGTGGATTGAAAAAGGCGGCCCCCGGGGCCGCCTTTTTTCATTCTCATGTCAGTCGCAGAACGCTCCCTGCCCCGTCAGGCGGCGCCCGCCCGCAGGTCGAACGCCGCGGCCAGCAGGGTGCGGGTGTAGGGATGGGTGGGCCGCTCGAACACGGTCTCGCTGTCGCCGGCCTCGACAATGTCGCCCTGCTTCATCACGATCACCTTGTGGCTGAGCGCGCGGACCACCTTCAGGTCGTGACTGATGAACAGATAGGCCAGCCCGTATTTCGACTGCAACTCGCGCAGCAGGTCGACGATCTGCACCTGCACCGTCATGTCCAGCGCCGACGTCGGCTCGTCCAGCACCAGCAGGCGGGGCTTGAGGATCATGGCGCGGGCGATGGCGATGCGCTGCCGCTGCCCGCCCGAGAATTCATGCGGGTAGCGGTCCATCATCTCGGGGCGCAGACCCACTTCGGTCAGGATCTCGGCCACCATCTCGCGGCGGTCTCGGCCCTGTTCGACCCCGTGGACGCTGAGCCCCTCGGACACGATCTGCTCGATCGTCATGCGCGGGCTGAGCGAGCCGTAGGGGTCCTGGAACACGATCTGCATGTCCTTGCGCAGCCGCCGCAGCTGGGCCGAGCGCCAGCCTTGAATATCCTCGCCCTCATAGAGGATCCGCCCCTCGGACGAGATCAGCCGCATGATCGCCAGCGCAAGCGTCGTCTTGCCCGAACCGGATTCGCCCACCACGCCCAGCGTCTCGCCCTGACGGACCGCGAGGTCCGCGGCGTTGACGGCTTTCACATGACCCACGGTGCGTTTCAAAAGCCCACGCTGGATGGGGAACCACACGCGCAGATCCTCGGTGCGGATCACCTCTTGGGCGCCTGCGGGGACCGGGGCCGGGTGGCCCGAAGGCTCGGCGCCCAAAAGCTTCTGGGTATAGGGATGCTGCGGGTTGGCGAAGATCTCGGCCGTGGGGCCGGTCTCGACGATCTCGCCGCCCTGCATGACGCAGACCCGGTCGGCGATCTTGCGCACAATGGCCAGATCGTGGGTGATGAACAGAAGGCTCATGCCAAGCCGCTGTTTCAGGTCCGCCAGCAGATCAAGGATCTGCGCCTGAATGGTCACGTCGAGCGCGGTGGTCGGCTCGTCCGCGATCAGCAGCTCGGGGCCGTTGGCCAGCGCCATCGCGATCATCACCCGCTGCCGCTGGCCGCCCGAAAGCTGGTGCGGATAGGCGCCAAGACGTTCTTCGGGGTCGCGGATGCCGACCTGATGCAACAGCTCAAGGATACGCTCGCGGGCGGGTTTGCCGCTTAGCCCCTGATGCAGCGCCAGCGATTCCGCCAGCTGCTTTTCCAGCGTGTGCAGCGGGTTCAGCGAGGTCATCGGTTCCTGAAAGATGAAGCTGATGTCGTTGCCGCGCACCTTGCGCAAAAGCGCCTCGTCGGCACCGACCATCTGCTGATCCTGATAGGTGATCGAGCCCGAGATGCGGGCGCTGTCGGGCAGAAGCGAAACCGTCGACAGCGCGGTCACCGACTTGCCGGACCCCGACTCGCCGACCAGCGCCACGGTCTCGCCGGTGTCGACGTGAAACGACACGCCGCGCACGGCGCTCGTGGTCTCACCGTCCTGGCGAAAGGCGATCTCCAGATCCCGGACATCCAGTATGCGGCTCATTGAAACGTCTTTCTGGGGTCGAACGCATCGCGGACCCCCTCGAAGATGAAGACCAGCAGCGACAGCAGCACCGCGAAGGTGATGAACGCGGTAAAGCCCAGCCACGGGGCCTGCAGGTTCTGCTTGGCCTGAAGCGTCAGCTCGCCCAGCGAGGGCAGCGCCGAGGGCAGGCCAAAGCCCAGAAAGTCCAGCGAGGCCAGCATCCCGATAGTGCCCGACACGATGAAGGGCAGCAGCGTCAGCGTGGCCACCATCGCGTTGGGCAGCATGTGGCGGAACATGATCTTCCAGCTGGACACACCCAGCGCCCGCGCCGCGCGGACGTATTCATAGTTGCGCGCGCGCAGGAACTCGGCCCGCACCACGCCCACCAGCGCCGGCCAGCCGAACAACACCGACACGAAGACAAGCAGCCAGAAACTGCGCCCGAGGATCGCGAAAAGGATGATGATCACGTAAAGCGACGGGGTCGACGCCCAGATTTCCAGGATTCGCTGGAAGATCAGGTCGGTCTTGCCCCCGAAAAAGCCCTGCACCGCGCCTGCGAAGATGCCGATCAGCGAGGCGAGGCCGGTGACGATGATGGTGAAGATCACGCTGAGGCGCACGCCGTAGATCACCCGCGCCAGCACGTCGCGCTTGGTGTCGTCGGTGCCCAGCCAGTTGTTGGCGTCGGGCGGCGACGGGGCCACGCCCTGAATGTCGACGATGGTGTTGTAGGAATAGGGGATCAGCGGCCAGATCATCCAGCCCTTGTCGATCGCCTGCCCCTCCACGGTCCCGTCCTGCGCGTCGGCCAGCACCTCTTCGGGGGCGTCGAAACAGGTGTCGAGCCCGCCCGAGACGATCAGGCATTCGACCTCGACATCGCGGTAGATGGCCTCGGTCTTGAAGTCGCCGCCGAACTCGGTCTCGGGGTAGAACTTGGCGATGGGGACATAGAAGTCGCCGCGATAGTTCACCAGCAGCGGCTTGTCGTTGGCCAGAAGCTCGGCAAAGAGCGACAGGCCGAAGAACAGCACGAACAGCACCAGCGACCAATAGGCCCGGCGGTTGCGGCGGAAGTTGCGCCAGCGTCTCTGGTTGAGGGGGGAGAGGGTCATGCGATCAGGTCTCCCGGCTTTCGAAATCGATGCGGGGATCGACCAGCACATACATCAGGTCCGACAGGATGCCGATCACCAGCCCCATCAGCCCGAAGATGTAGAGCGTGCCGAACAGCACCGGGTAATCGCGTGCCAGCGCGGCCTCGAACCCCAGCCGGCCCAGCCCGTCCAGCGAGAAGATCGTCTCGATCAGCAACGAGGATGAAAAGAGGATGCCGATGAACATGGCCGGAAAGCCCGCGATCACGATCAGCATCGCGTTGCGGAAGACATGGCCGTAAAGCACCTTGCGCTCGCTCAGGCCCTTGGCCTTGGCGGTGACGACGTATTGCTTCTTGATCTCGTCCAGAAACGAGTTCTTGGTCAGCAGCGTCAGCGTGGCGAACCCCGAGATCGAGGTCGCCAGCACCGGCAGCGCGATGTGCCAGAAATAGTCGGCGATCTGGCCCAGCAGGCTCAGCTCTTCCCAATTGTCCGAGACGAGGCCCCTTAGCGGGAAGATCTTCCAGTAGGAGCCGCCGGCGAACAGCACCAGCAGCATGATAGCGAAAAGAAACGCGGGGATCGCATAGGCCACGATGATCAGCCCCGAGGTCCAGCTGTCGAATTTCGACCCGTCGCGGACCGCCTTGCGCACCCCCAGCGGGATCGAGACCACATAGGCGATCAGCGTCGACCAGAGCCCCAGCGTGATCGAGACCGGCATCTTTTCCAGCACCAGATCGATGACGCTGATCGAGCGGAAGTAGCTTTCGCCGAAATCGAAGCGCAGGTAGTTCCACATCATCTCGAAGAAGCGTTGCAGCGGCGGCTTGTCGAAGCCGAACTGCTTTTCCAGATCGGCGATGAACTCGGGCGGCAGGCCGCGTGCGCCCTGATAGCGGTCGTCGCCGCCGATGGCGTTGGCGCCACCGCCCGCATCGCCGCCCCCGGCAAAGCCCTGAAAGACGTTCCCCTCGCCCTCCATCTGGGCAAGGATCTGCTCGATCGGGCCGCCGGGCACGAACTGGGTCAGTGTGAAGTTGACGATCATGATCCCGATCAACGTCGGGATGACGAGGGCCAGTCGCCGGAGGATATAGGCACCCATTCAGATCTTCCCGTTTCCCGCCTGCCTCAGAACGCGCCTGCGGCTTTCAGCTCTTGTGCGCGTTCCTTGTCGTACCACCAGAAGCTCAGCTCGCCCAGCGCATAGGGCGGCAGAGCTTCGGGATGACGGTACATGTCGTAATAGGCAACCGTGAACGCGCCCTTGTACCACTGCGGGATCGAGAATTTCTCGGCCCGCAGCACCCGGTCCAGCGCCTTGATGCGGGCGCGCATCTCATCCTCGGTCTCGGCGGCGATGAGCAGGTCGATCAGCTTGTCGACCGCCTCGGACTTCAGCCCCGCCTTGTTGAAGACCGAGCTGTCGGCGGTCTCGGACCCGTAATACTGGCGCAGCTCGGTGCCCGGAATGTACGAGGTCTGGAGGAAGTCTGTGATGATGTCGAAATCATAGTTGGGCGGCCGGGTGCGGCTTTCCATCTGGGCGTTGTCGATCCGGTTGTGCACCGCATCCACGCCCAGCCGGCGCAGGTTCTCGACATAGGGGTTCAGCACCCGGTCGAATGTCTGGCTGTCGTTCAGGAATTCGACCTTCAGGGTGTCGCCCTTGGCGTTGCGGCGCATGCCGTCGTCGCCCACGATCCAGCCGGCCTCTTCCAGAAGCTGGCCGGCGCGGCGCAGCATCTTGCGATCCACCTGCCGGTCGCTGCCGTTGGGATAGGAGAAGGGTTCGTCATCCATCGCGCCTTCGGGCAGGATGTCGGCCAGGGGTTCCAGCAGGTTGCGCTCACGCTCGCTCATGGGGGCCTCGGCCGCCAGGTCGGAGTTCGCCCAGAAGCTGCTCGACCGCTCGTAGATGCCGTAGAACAGCGTCTCGTTCGACCATTGGAAGTTGAACATCAACCCGATCGCCTCGCGCACGCGGGGATCCTGGAACTTCTCGCGGCGCAGGTTGAAGACGAAGGACTGGCCCGGGGCCTTGATGCCATGGGGGATCTCGGCCTTGACGACCCAGCCCTTTTCCAGCGCCGGAAAGTCGTAGGAAGTCGCCCAGATCTTCGACGAGGCTTCGTCGCGGAAGGTGTAGGCACCGGCCTTGAACCCCTCGAAAGCGGTGTTGTAGTCGCCGAAGTAGAGGATCTTGATCCGGTCGAAATTGTTCTGTCCGATATTGATCGGCAGATCGGCGCCCCAGTAATCGGGGTTACGCTCGTAGACGATGGATTTGCCCCGGTCCACATCGCCCAGCACGTAGGGGCCCGATCCCAGCAGCGGCTCGAAACTGTCTTCCTCGAAATCGCGGTCGTTCTCCTCGTAGAACTTGCGCGAGAAGACCGGTAGCGAGCCCACGTCCATCGGCAGGTCGCGAGTAGGGATGTCGGTCTTGAACACGTAGCGGATGCGCTGCGGGCCAAGGACCTCGACCGTCTCGACCTTCTTGGACAGTTGCGCGCGGAAGCTGGGCAGCCCCTTGTCACGCAGGATCTCGAACGAGAAGAGGACATCGTCGGCCGTCACCGGCGTGCCGTCCGAGAACTGGGCCTCGGGGCGCAGGTTGAAGATCACCTCGCTGCGGTCCTCGGGGAATTCCAGGCTTTCGGCCAGCAGGCCGTAGTAGCTGCCGATCTCGTCGGCGGTGCCGGTCAGCAGGCTTTCGAAGAAGATCGACGACAGCCGCCCGGCCCGGCCCTTCAGCGTGTAGGGATGCATCGAGTCGAACTCGCCAAACGCCCATTGCGAGATCTCGCCGCCCTTCGGGGCCTCGGGGTTCACGTAGTCGAGATGCTTGAAGTCCGCAGGATATTTCAGCTCCCCGTAGGTCGAGATGCCGTGCGCCACCTTCATGTGGCTTTCCGCCCGTGCCAGCCCCGTGCCCAGCGCCAGCACCAGCAACATCACGAAGAGCGTGCCGATCAATGCCCCGATCCGGGCCATGTGGGCACCGGCGCCCCCGTCCCGGGTCGCCGTCAGGACGGCGGCGTCCGCACGCCGCGTGGTCTGCATGTGGTCGGGCTGTCGCATCCGCTCCTCCTCTGTGGATCCGGGGGCCGCGCCGGGGCGGCATCAGGACAAGAGTAAGGTAAACTTCGGGAAAGCAAATCAACAATTGCGTTTTTGCCGGCGGGCGGCGGAATTTCGGGAACGCGGCTGCGGACACGAAAAAGGCCGCCCCGGGGGCGGCCTTTGGAAACTGTCGTGGCAGGCCTTCCGGCCCCGCGCCAGAGTGAGCGGCGCGTCAGCCGCCGATGGTGCCGAGGTAGGCGATCAGGTTGGCGCGATCCTCGACATCCTTGAGGCCCGAAAAGCCCATCTTGGTGCCGGGGGCATAGCCCTTGGGGTTCTTGAGGAAACCGTCCAGATGCTCGGGCGACCAGACATCGGCCACCGCCTTCAGCGCGCCCGAGTAGGAGAAGCCGGGAACCGAGCCGACTTCGCGGTCGACGACGCCGTAAAGATGCGGACCGGTGCCGTTCGCGCCGTCCTCAAGCTTGTGGCAGGCCTTGCACTTGGAGAAGACCCGCTCGCCCTTGCCGGGATCGGCTGCTGCCAGGACCGCGGCAAAGTCGACTTCCTCGGCTGCTTCGCCACCGCCTTCACCGCCGGCGTCGGCAACTTCGATCACGTAGGAAGCGTTTTCGCCCTCATGCCCGCCCGCAGGCTCGTAAATCAGTTCCGCTGCCCAGTTCCCCAGAAGAAAAACAAGCAGCGCGCCGCAGCCCGCCCCGATGATCTTGGTCAGCGTCATAGTGTCAAACATGAGAGATCCCGCTTCAGAAAGCCAATTTGCGTGGCTATCTACCGCCTTCCCCTCGGGCATCGCAAGGTGTAGTTAGCGCGATCAAACCTGTTTGCGCGGAATGTTCTTGAAATATGACTGACAGAATTGCCTTCCAGGGCGAGCTTGGGGCCTATTCCCACCAGGCTTGCCGCGATGCCCGGCCCGGTCACGAGGTGCTTCCCTGCCGCACGTTCGAGGACGTGATCGACGCCGTGCGCCAGGGGGAGGCGGATCTGGCGATGCTGCCGGTCGAAAACTCGACATACGGCCGGGTGGCCGATATCCACCACCTGCTGCCCGAATCCGGCCTGCACATCGTCGACGAGGCATTCGTTCGCGTGCACATCAACCTGCTTGCAGTTCCCGGCACCCCGCTGTCCGGCGTGCGCCGCGCCATGAGCCACCCGGTCCTGCTGGGCCAGTGCCGGGATTTCCTGGCGCAACACGGCATCGAACGGGTGACCGGCGCCGACACGGCGGGCTCGGCCCAGGCCGTGGCCCGCGACGGGCGCCCCGAGGTCGCGGCGCTGGCCTCGGAGCTGGCGGGCGAGATCTACGGGCTGGAGGTCCTGGCCCGCCACATTGAGGATCACGACAAGAACACCACCCGCTTCCTCATCATGGCGCGCGAGGCCGACACCACCCGGCGCGGCGACGGGCCGATGATGACCTCGTTCGTGTTCAAGGTGCGCAACATCCCGGCCGCGCTTTACAAGGCGATGGGCGGCTTTGCCACCAATGGCGTCAACATGACCAAGCTCGAAAGCTACATGGTGGGCGGCTCGTTCTCGGCGACCCAGTTCTACGCCGATATCGAGGGCCACCCCGAGGATGCCAACGTCAAGCTGGCGCTGGACGAGCTGGCCTATTTCTGCTCCGAGCAGACGATCCTGGGCGTCTACCCCTCGGATCCCAACCGCCGCTGATCGCCTAGGCGGTCGGTCGGCCGTAGCGCCCGTTCAGGTCGGTGGCAAAGGCGCGGATGCGCTCCTTGTAACGCTTGGTCAGCGTGTGCTTGGCCAGGCGCGCGGACTGCATCACCAGGCGGGCCGACAGAATCCGGGGCTTCAGCTCGATCGCGATCCGCATACGGGTGCGGTTGGGCGACAGCGCCACCAGTTCGGCCACCACCGAAAAGTCGAACCCGTCCGACTGTCCGCTAAGCTGCAACTCGGTCGGGGCCTCGCATTTCACCAGCTCTGCCTCGAACTTGCGCTCCTTGCCCCGGAAATCGGCCCGGCCCCGCCATTTCGTGCCCACCTGGGGCCGGCCATCGCCGGTGATCCGCTGGACATCGGCGCCCCGGCGAAGCGCGGCACGCTCGAACCCGTCGAAATCGCTGAGTTGCGCGAAGACGTATTCGATCGGGGCGTCGACATCTTCTTTGGTGGAGAATTGCATTCAAGAGGGCCTTGTCAGTTGGGGTCCGCCAGCTTCGGCGGGGTCAGGAACGGGCGCAGTCTTCCGTCAATCCAGCCGATCCGCAAGCCAGTTCCACAGTAGGAACCGTGCGATCGACCCGTGACGGGCGGGGGCGATGTCCCGGCGCCGCCCGGCGAAAACGTCCATCACCTCCTCGCGCGAGAGCCAGAGCGCGTCATCAATCTCGACCGGGTCGATGCGCAGATCGCGGCTTTCGGCGCGGCCGTGACAGCCGATCATCAGCGAAGAAGGGTAAGGCCAGGGCTGGCTGGCAAGGTAGCCGACTTCGCCAACCTTGACGCCGGTCTCCTCGGCGACCTCGCGGCGCACGGCGGCCTCGATCGTCTCGCCCGGCTCCACGAAGCCGGCCAGAAGCGAATACATCCCCTCGGGCCAATGGTGGGAACGGCCGAGCAGCACGTCGTTGCCATGGCGCACCAGCATGATGACGACCGGGTCGCAGCGCGGGAAGTGATGCCGCCCGCAGGCGTCGCAATCGCGCTGCCAGCCGCCCGAGGTGGCGCGGCTCTGGGCGCCGCAGGTCGAACAGAAGCGGTGGCTGTTGTGCCAGTCCAGAACCGACTTGCCCGTCGCGACCATCTCGGCCTCGGCGGCCGAAAGGCCGGCCATCACGCCCCGCAACTCGACGAAGCGGTGATCCCCGGGCTGTCCCGGGGCGGGCTGTTCGCTGGCGTCGAAGAAGGCTGCGCCCTCCGGCTTGTCGGCCTCGGCGGGGGTCCAGGCCGAGACGTCGGCGGCAAAGCGGGCCGTCCCGCCAGCGTGGCACAGGAAGACGACCGGCGCCCCCTCCAGCAGCGGATCGCCCCCCTCCAGCCAGATCAGCCGGTCCCGGCGCTGCGCATCGATCAGCGGCTTGCCCCGCCACAGGGCCAGAAAGCGGGTGGAGGGGTCGCGCTGCAGGGCGGCCACCCCCTCGGGGTCGCGCCGTGCCATGCCGGACCGGTCCAGCCCCGCCCCTCCGAAGGTGACGCTTTCGGCGATCTTCATGTCCCTGCCTCCGTCGACGCCCGGTAATCCATGGCGGTCATTGGCGATGGGCCCGCTGCACAAAGACAGTTGACCTAACGCATCGGTTGTTTCACACATGTAAAAACAACCATAACGTGTATACACATTTCAGCTCATCTTCTAGCGGCCAAAAGGCCCTCTGCCAATTCGGGACCTGTCGATGAAGTCCGAGCATGATTTCCAGTCTTTCGCCAATTCCCCTTTTCACGTGCACCTACGGATCATGGCGACGGCCGATCTGCACATGCATATCCTGCCCTATGACTATACCGCTGACCGTCCCAACCACCGGGTCGGCTTCGCGCGGACGGCCTCGCTGATCCGGGCACGGCGCAGCACGGCGGCCAACCATCTGCTTTTCGACGTAGGCGACCTGTTGCAGGGAACTGTGATGGGCGATCTGGATGCCACCGCCCGGCGGCAAGGCCTGGGCCCCGCGATCCATCCGATGATCAAGGCCCTGAACGAGATGGGGTATGACGCGGCCACCATCGGCAACCATGACTTCAGCTACGGGCTGAGGCATCTTCAGCAGGTGCTGCGCGGGGCGCGTCACCCCGTCGCCGTCAGCAACCTCGAACATCGGCACGCCCCCGACGGCGCGTCCGCCATGGCGCCCCCCCTTCCGGGCGACGTGCCCGCACAGTTCGCCCCCTACCTGCTTCTGCCCCGGCAGGTGCAGGACACCGAGGGTCGAACCCGGCAGCTTACCTTCGGCGTGCTTGGCTTCCTGCCGCCGCAGACCGCCGTGTGGGAGTCCCACCTGGGCGACAGCATAATCGTGCAGGACATCGTCGCATCCGCCCGCAAATGGCTGCCCGAGCTGCGCGCGGCGGGCGCAGACATAGTGATTGCTCTCTGCCATTCGGGCCTGGGCGAGGCCTGCCCAGACCGGGGCGCCGAGAACGCGGCGGCTGCACTGGCCGCGCTGGACGGGATCGACGTGGTGCTGGCCGGCCATTCCCACCAGCTTTTCCCGCCCCACGCGGTCAACGAGGATGCGACCGCCGGGGACGGGCAAGGAGAGAGGGTCCTGGGTCTGCACGCGCTTGCCGGAGTAGCGGGGGCCGGGCCCGTCGAGGCGCGCGGCTACCGCGCCGAGGCCCCGGACGACGCGCCCGTCCGCTCTGCCATCGACCCCGTCAACGGCACCCTTTTCGGCAAGCCCGCGGTGCAACCCGGCTCGAACGGGTCGCACCTGGGGATCATCGATCTGACGCTGGCACGCACCGAGAGGGGCTGGCACGTCGCCGATCACCGGTCCGAGGTGGCGGCGATCTTCTCGGTCGGCCCGACGGGCGAAGTCTCTCCCACCGTGGAAAGCTGCGAACGGGTGTTGGCCAAGGTCGAACCCGACCACCGCAGCGTCATCAAGCACATCCGCCGCAAGGTCGGATACAGCCACCGCCGGCTTCACAGCTTCTTCGCGCGGCTGATGCCTGATCCGGTGTCCTGCCTGGTGGCCCGGGCCCAGCAGGCATTCGTCGAGGAGCATTTGCGCGGCGGCCCCGACGAAGGGGCGATCGTGCTCGCGGCGGCCGCCCCCTTCCGCACCGGCGGGCTGGCCGGGCCCGACAATTACACCGACATCGCCCCGGGCGAACTTACCTTGCGCAACATCGCCGACATCTACCCCTTTCCTAATCGCCTGAGCGCGGTGAGCCTGACGGGCCGGCAAGTGCTGGAATGGCTGGAATGCGCGGTCAGTGCCTACAACCAGGTGCCCCACGGCGCCCGCGACCATCCCCTCCTGCGCGAGAGGTTTCCTGGTTACAATTTCGAGATGGTCTGGCCGCTGGAGTTCCGCGTGGACCTTGCGCGCCCGGCCCGCTACGACGCCGCCTTCCAGTTTGCGGACCCGTTGAGCCACCGCATCCGGGGCCTCCGGCTGGCAGGCCAACCGGTCGAGCCGGAGCAGCGTTTCATCGTCGCGGCCAGCGACTATCGCATCAACCGTTTGCAGGCGGCGCGGCGTCTGGCGGGCGGCAAGCCCGTGCCCCGGATCGACCTGCGCGCCCCGGATGAGCTGTCGGATCCGGCGATGCGCGACGTGCTTGTCGCCCACTTGGCCCGCGAACCCTCAAGCCCGCCGCCCCAGCCCCGGCGCTGGGGCTTCTGCCCGATGCCGGGGACCAGCGTCAGCTTCGCGACCGCGCCCCGGGCGCGCGAATGCACGGACATGCTGGAAGTGCTGGGGGTCGAGGATCTGGGCGACCGGCCTGACGGTTTTGCCCTGCTGCGCGTGAACCTCTAGGCCTGCCCGGATTGGCACCCGCGGGGCTGCTGGCGTCTTGCGCCCCGCCCGCTCAGCGCATATATGCCGGGGTGAGAGGTTGGCGCGGGCGGGCGCCTTGCCAACCCGGTCAGGTCCGGAAGGAAGCAGCCGCAACAAGTTTTGCTCGGGTCGTGTCCAGCCTCTCACCTTTCCCACACATCGCGTCGTGAAGCCGGTCCCACCTGCCGCCCCGCCCCTCGGGCCTTGGCACCGCGCCCCTCTGCCCTACAACCATGGCATGGACGATGCCCGGACCCAGACCGATGCGCCCGACGATCGCCGCGTGCAAGAGCCGCCCGTTGACGAGGCCGAGCGCGGCCCAAGCCTGGCCGAGAAGCGCACGTTCTGGGCCGAGGACCGCACCCTGCTGGCCAATGAACGCACCTTCGCGGGCTGGCTGCGCACGGGCATGGCATCCCTTGCGGTGGCCATCGGCCTGCGGGCCGTCTTCGGCGCCTTCGATCCCACATGGGTCGCCAAGCTGGTGGCGACGATCTTCATTGCGCTCGCGATCGTGGTCTTCTGGGTCGCCCGGCGCGAGGCCTGCCGCACCCTCGGCCGGATGGAACGTCATACTGCCCGACCCCTCGACAGCAGCCGCATCACCTTTCTTGCCAACGGCCTGTCCGTGGGCGCGGTCGCGGTGGGCGTCGTGCTGTGGCTGCTCTGATCCGACACCCCGCACGCGCCCCCATGTCATGCACCCCGCGCACAGACTAGCGGTGGACCTTGCCCCCTGCTGGCCTTAGGTTTGTGCGGACCGACATGCACCGAGGTTTCATGAGCGACTCTCCCGACACCGGCTACCAGGTTCTGGCCCGCAAATACCGGCCCGCCACATTCGCTGACCTGATCGGACAGGACGCGATGGTGCGCACCCTGCGCAACGCCTTTGCCGCCGACCGCATCGCCCAGGCCTTCATCCTGACCGGCATCCGGGGCACCGGCAAAACGACGACGGCGCGGATCATCGCCAAGGGCATGAACTGTGTCGGCACCGATGGCGAGGGCGGCCCCACGACCGATCCCTGCGGCACCTGCGAGCATTGCGTCGCCATCGCCGAGGGGCGCCACGTCGACGTGATGGAGATGGACGCCGCCAGCCGCACCGGCGTCGGCGACATCCGCGAGATCATCGACAGCGTGCATTACCGGGCCGCCAGCGCCCGCTACAAGATCTACATCATCGACGAGGTTCACATGCTGTCCAACAGCGCGTTCAACGCGCTGCTGAAGACGCTGGAAGAACCCCCCGCCCACGTGAAGTTCATCTTCGCCACCACCGAGATCCGCAAGGTGCCCGTCACCGTGCTGTCGCGCTGTCAGCGCTTCGACCTGCGCCGGATCGAGCCCGAGGTGATGATCGCCCATCTACAATCCATCGCCGGCAAGGAAAGCGCCCAGATCAACGACGACGCGCTGGCGCTGATCACCCGCGCCGCCGAGGGATCGGTGCGCGACGCCATGAGCCTTCTGGATCAGGCCATCAGCCACGGCGCGGGCGAGACCACCGCCGATCAGGTGCGCGCCATGCTGGGTCTGGCTGACCGGGGCCGGGTGCTGGACCTTTACGAGCTGGTGATGGCCGGCGACGCGGCGGGTGCGCTGAACGAGCTGTCGGCACAGTATTCCGACGGGGCCGACCCGCTGGCGGTGCTGCGCGATCTGGCCGAGATCACCCATTGGATCTCGGTCATCAAGATCACCCCCGAGGCGGCGGAGGATCCCACCGTCGGCCCCGACGAGCGCGCGCGCGGCCAAGGCCTGGCCCAGCGTCTGCCGATGCGGGCGATGACGCGCATGTGGCAGATGCTGCTGAAGGCGCTCGAGGAGGTCTCGGCCGCACCCAACGCCATGATGGCCGCCGAGATGGCGGTGATCCGGCTGACCCATGTCTCGACCCTGCCTTCGCCCGAGGAATTGATCCGCAGGCTTCAGGACACGCCCGCCGCGCCGCCCGCCGGTGCGTTTTCGGCCCCTGGCGGTGGCGCCGGTGCGCCCGGCCCCTCGGCCGGCGGCCAAAGTGGGCATCAGGGCGGGTCGCAGCAGGGCTCGGGGCACGTGCCCACCCACACCCCGCCCCCCGGCACGCCACAGGCCAGCGGCTCGGCCCCCGTTACGGCTGGCGGTGGATCCGGCAGCGCCATCCCCGCAACCGCCGCCGCCCCCTCTCAGCAAACAGCCCTTGCCCGCTTTGCCACCTTCCAGTCAGTGGTCGAACTGATCCGTCAGAACCGGGACGTGAAACTTCTGGTCGAGGTCGAGACCACGCTGCGGCTGGTGTCCTACCAGCCCGGCCGCATCGAGTTTCAGCCCGATGACCGCGCCCCTCGCGATCTGGCCCAACGCCTTGGCCAGCGGCTTCAGGGCTGGACGGGCGCCCGCTGGGCCGTCAGCGTCACCGCCGAGGGCGGAGGCGAGACCATCGCCGAGGGCCGCGACGCCGAGCGCCTGGCGATGGAGCGAGAGGCCGCCAAGCACCCGCTGGTGCAGGCCGTGATGGACGCCTTTCCCGGGGCGAAGATTTCCAACGTAATCCCCTTCGAGACCATCCAGGCCGAGGCCGCGATCCAGGCCCTGCCCGAGGTGGACGACGAATGGGACCCCTTCGAAGAAACATAGGAGTAGCATGAGATGCTGAAAGGACTTGGCGGATTGGGTGGTCTTGGCGACATGACCAAGATGATGAAAGCCGCGCAGGAGATGCAGACCCGGATGACCGAGCTGCAGGAAGAACTGGCCGCGACCACCGTCACCGGCGAGGCCGGCGCCAGCATGGTCAAGGCGACGGCCACGGCCAAGGGCGAGCTGACGGGGCTGGAGATTGACCCCTCGCTCTTCAATGCCGAGAACCGCGAAGTGGTCGAGGATCTGATCCTGGCCGCGATCAAGGACGCGCAGCAGAAGGCCAAGGACAAGTCGCAGGAAGAGATGGCCAAGATCACCGAGGCCATGGGTCTTCCGGCCGACATGAAGCTGCCCTTCTGAGGAACCGGAGGCTGAAGCGCGCCGGATGCCCCAGATGACCCGAGGTCCGCGATGATCGACGAGGATCCCGATAACGGGACCGGCGGCGCCCCCGCGTCGCCGGAGCCCGACCGGATGGGGGCCGCCACCGATACCGGCGCCATCGATGCGCTGATCGACCTGATGGCGCGGCTGCCCGGGCTTGGCCCGCGCTCGGCCCGGCGGGCCGTGCTGCACCTGGTCAAGCACCGGGGCCGGCAGCTTGCCCCCTTGGCCGAGGCGATGCGCACCGTCGCCGACACCGCGCGCGAATGCCTGAACTGTGGCAATATCGGCACCGCCGACCTCTGCCCCATCTGCCAGAACAACGCCCGCGCCAACGGCCAAATCTGTGTCGTGGGCGATGTCGCCGATCTTTGGGCCATGGAACGCTCGGGCGTCTTCAAGGGCCGTTACCACGTACTGGGGGGCACCCTCTCGGCGCTGGATGACATCGGGCCCGAGGAATTGCGCATTCCCAAGCTGCTGGACCGGGTGGTCAGCGAACATGTCTCCGAGGTGGTGCTGGCCCTCAACGCCACCGTGGACGGGCAGACCACCGCCTTCTACATCGCCGAGCAATTGGGCGAGGGGGTCGAGGTCACCTCGCTTGCCCAGGGCGTGCCCATCGGCGGAGAGCTGGATTATCTGGACGACGGCACGATCACCGCCGCGCTGAAAGCCCGCCGCAAATTCTGAGCCAAAAAATTCTGGGTCGCGAGCGGTCTCAGACAGCCGTCAGCTTGAAGCCGCTGGGCTGGGACCAGTGCATGTGAACCGAGGTGCAGCGGAACCCGTTCCGGTCGAACCGCCGCAGATCCAGCATGACCTGGCGATACTCGGCGGAGTAGTCGGGATCGGCCTGCAAGCCTTCGGTAAGCGGGTTCGGGACGACAACGATGGTCTTGCGCGTGATCCGACAGAACTCGTCCAGCACGGCGGCCCAGCCCGAGGGGCGGCAATAATGCTCGATCGCCTGAAAGCAGATCAGCACGTCGAAGGACTTGTCGACCAGCGGATAGGGGGTGACGCCCGCGTCGAAGATCTCCATCGGCAGGTTTATCGCGTTGGTGATGTGGCGATAGGGCCAGTCGGGCGCGTCATCGGCCTCGGGGTCCAGCCGGTTGCCGTAGTCGTCACGGAAACGGGCGAACCCTTCGTCGTTCACCTTGCGGAAATAGCTGCTGTCGCGGCCGCCGCGGCTTTTCATCATGTTGGCGTAATCATTGCCGGTCACGTCATGGCCATAGTGGCGCAGGATCTCCAGCATGGCGCCGTGGGCGGTCGACATCTCCAGCACCCGCTGCGGTGCGCCGGGCAGCAGAAGCTCGGGCAGGAACAGCTGCGTACGGTTCCAGCAGCGGGATATGTTGCGGGCGCGGTCGGTGTATTTCTTCTGAAGCAGGGCGCTGCGGGAAAGCGACTCGGCGCCCAGCCGGTAGGGGGTGAGCAGCTCGGCCGGGGGCTCCTCTCCGAAGAGGTCCATGTGATCCGCCTTGGTCTTCTCCAGATGCAGGCGGCGTTCCAGCACGCGCAGTTCGGACGGGACGGAGACGGGTTCATTCACGCGGATGTTCATCGGATCGGGCCTCGTTAATCATACTCACACACACGCAGGATCTTGCCGGGCTTTGTGGTCTGAGTTGGGCCGCATTGGTCCGATTGCAGGACGACGGGAGGATGGCGGGAGGACGACGGAGGGCTTGACCGGAATAACATATATCCATAATCCATGATTCATGGATATGAATCGCGCCATCACCGCCTTTGCCGCCCTTGGACAGGAAAGCCGCCTTGCCGCCTTCCGCCTGCTTGTTCAGGCCGGCCCCGAGGGCATGCCGGCGGGCGAGATCGCGCAGGCCCTCGATGCCCGACAGAACACCATGTCGGCGAATCTTGCGGTGCTGCTGCGGGCCGGGCTGGTGCGGCGCGATCGTCACGGTCGCGAAATCCGCTATCAGGCCGATCTGGAGGGGATGCGCAGCCTGCTTGGATACCTGATGAAGGATTGCTGCGGCGGCAGCCCGGCGCTTTGCCAGCCGGTGATCGACGCCATCGCCTGCGACGCCGCGACGGAGACCACCCCATGATCTTCGATCTGCGCCGTCGCCTCGCGGCAGAGTTCCTTGGCACCGCCTTCCTGCTGGGCACGGTCGTGGGGTCCGGCATCATGGCGGCCGGCCTGACCAATGACACGGCGCTGGCCCTGCTGGGCAATACGCTGCCGACAGGGGCGATACTGGTGGTTCTGATCACCATTCTAGGGCCGATTTCGGGGGCGCATTTCAACCCCGCCATCTCGCTGGCGATGGCCATCGGCGGCGGCCTGCCCCGGACCGAGTTGGTACCCTACATCATGGCGCAGGTCGCGGGCGCGCTGCTGGGCGGGGTCGTGGCCCATGCCATGTTCGACCTTCCCATCGTGCAATACTCAGCGACCGTGCGCACAGGGCCCGGCCAGTGGCTGGCCGAGGGGGTGGCGACCTTTGGGCTGGTGGCGACGATCCTGTCCGGCGCCCGCTTCCGCGCCGAGGCCTTGCCGTGGCTGGTCGGGCTTTACATCACGGCGGCCTACTGGTTCACCTCGTCCACGTCCTTCGCCAACCCGGCGGTGGCCGTGGCACGGGCCTTCTCGGACACCTTCGCCGGCATCAGGCCGAGGGACGTGCCCTTCTTCATTCTGGCCGAGGGCGCAGGCGCAATGGCCGCGGTCGCGGTCTGCGGCTGGCTTTTGCGCGATGCCGCGCGGCAGGCCGCCCCGACCCCTAGCGGAGCAAACTGACATGCAGGTCGTCATCCACCACAACCCAAGCTGCGGCACCTCGCGAAACACCCTGGCCATCATCCGCGCCAGCGGCATCGAGCCCGAGGTCGTAGAATACATGAAGACCGGCTGGACCCGGCCGCAGCTTCTGGCCCTTTTCGCCGCCGCCGGAATGCCCCCCCGCGATGCCCTGCGCACCGGCAAATCCCCCGCCGAGGAGCTGGGCCTGCTGGACCCCTCGGTCAGCGACGAGACCCTGATCGAGCAGATGCTGGCCCACCCGGTGCTGGTGAACCGGCCCATCGTCTGCACCCCCAAGGGCGTGCGCCTCTGCCGCCCGTGCGAGCGTGTGCTGGACTTGCTGGACAGCGCCCCCGGTGACGATTTTCTGAAGGAGAACGGCAAGCCGCTGGACCTTGACGCCAAGGCCTGAGGTCGTCCCCGCAGGAAGACGCCGCAAAGAAAAAAGGCCCCCCGCATTTCTGCGGAGGGCCCTGGATCCTGCCCCTCAGGGCCGGTGCGCGGCTGACCGGGCGCTCACCCGGCCCTGCGCGATCACTTGTCGTCTTCGTCGTCCAGGTCGGGCTGATCCGACGGCAGGTTGAAGAAGCTGTCGGCATCGACGATGTCGCCGCCCTTGCGGGGATCGTCATCCTCTTCCTCGGGCTCTTCCTTGTCGCTCAGGCTGAAGGTCTCGAGGCCCGAGATCGCGGTCGGGATCCGGGGCTCGGTGTCCATGCCCAGCGACTGCTCAGTCGAGACCAGCTTGCGCCGTTCGTCGTCGGTCATCACCTCGCCATCGCGCGCCCGCTTGGCGGCGGCCTTCTGCACGGCGGCGTCCAGTTCAGACTGACGGCACAGGCCCAGCGCGACCGGGTCGATCGGCTGGATGTTGGCGATGTTCCAGTGGGTCCGCTCGCGGATGGCCTGGATCGTCGGCTTGGTGGTGCCGACCAGCTTGCTGATCTGGCCGTCGGTCAGCTCGGGGTGGAACTTGACCAGCCACAGGATCGACGCCGGGCGGTCCTGGCGCTTGCTGAGGGGGGTATAGCGCGGGCCACGGCGCTTTTCCTCGCCCACGGCGGCGGCATTGAACTTCAGTTTCAGGTTGATCAGCGGGTTCTTCTCGGCCTTGTCGATATCGGCCTGGTCCAGCTGGTTGTTGGCCACCGGATCGAAGCCCTTGACGCCCTGGGCCACGTCGCCATCGGCGATGCCCTGAACCTCCAGCTCATGCATGCCGACGAACTCCGCGATCTGCCGGAAGGTCAGGGTGGTGTTGTCGACCAGCCAGACTGCCGTCGCTTTCGCCATAATCGGTTTGTTCATCGAACGTCTCCTTTGACACATCTTCCCCGTGCCGGGAAATCGGCGGCTCCTTGGTGGAACCATTCCTCGTTTTCGGGGAAGCTGTGGGCTATATAGTGATCCCCCGACCCGGAGGAAAGAGAAAATGCACCCAGCCGCCCGGCTGCTTCCTGCCCTTGCCCTTGTGACGACGCTGATCGCAGCCCTTCTCACGGGGCTTGCCGCCCCTGCCGCTGCCGAAGGCGAACGGGCTGGCGATTTCGACTATTACGTCCTCAGCCTCAGCTGGTCGCCCAACTGGTGCGCGGTGGAAGGCGACGCCCGCGAAGCCGACCAATGCGATCCGCGCCATGACTATGGCTGGACCCTGCACGGTCTGTGGCCCCAGAACGAACGGGGCTGGCCCAGCTATTGCCGCACCGGGGCGCGGGATCCGTCGCGGCGCATGACCGCCGCGATGACCGACATCATGGGATCCTCGGGGCTGGCCTGGCACCAGTGGAAGAAGCATGGCCGATGCTCGGGCCTTGCGGCAGACACCTATTTCGATACCGCCCGCGAGGCCTACGGGGCGATCACCGTCCCCGAAGTCTTCGGCAAGCTGCGCAAAAGCGTGCGCCTGCCTGCAGCGGTGGTCGAGGAGGCGTTCCTGCAAGCCAATCCCGGAATGGACGCTGACATGATCACCGTCACCTGCAAGGCCGACCGCATCCAGGAGGTCCGCATCTGCATGGACCGCGACCTGGGCCTGCGCCGCTGTGGCGCCGACACGCGGCGGGACTGCCGGATGCAGGGCGCGCTGATGGATGGCATCCGATGAGGGGCCGCAAGGCAATTCGCGGGCAGCGCGGCATTCACCGGCCCTTCCTGATCTTCTTCACCCTGCCCGCCCTGATCGCGGCCGGGCTGCTGGCGCTTGGCGCGCTGTCGGTGTGGCTGGACGTCGTGCTGGACCGCAACGGCTGGCACGCCCTGTCGCTGGCCCCGCCTGCGGGCACGGCCATCACCTTCCACGCGGCGGTCGCCACGGGCGCCATCACCGCGCTGTCGCTGGCCTATTCGCTGACGCTGATCGTCTTCACTCTGGCGGCGGGCAACGTGGGACCCCGCCTTCTGCAACGCTTCACCTCCGAGCTGACGATCCAGCTTACGGCCGGCATCTTCGGCGGCACCTTCCTTTTCGCGCTCAACGCGCTCTTCGCCACCCACGACGAGTTCGTCCCCGAGGTCACGACCATGCTGACGGCGCTGCTGGCGCTGATCTGCGTGGTGCAGCTGATCTATTTCGTGCGCCATGTCGCCGCCAACGTGACCATCGACGACGAGATCAGCGCCATCGGCCACACCCTGGCCGGCGAGATGGAGGAGATCCTGGACCGCGGCGCGCTCCCGCCCCCCCGGATGCCCGACGCCCCCCGCTGCCGGCTGCTTGCCCCCGAGGACGGCTACCTGACCCAACTGGACATCGCGCGGCTGATCGCCATCGCGACCGAGCGGGACCTGACCCTGCGGTTCAGCGTCGGCATCGGGGCGTTCGTGCTGGCGGGCGGCACCCTGCTGGAGGTCGAGGGACAGTCACGTCTGACCGACGAGACCGCCGAGGCAATGCTGAAGGCGATCACCCTCTCCTCGTCGCGCAGCCAGGCCCAGTCGGTCGATTTCTCGATCCGGCTGCTGATCGAGATTGCCCTGCGCGGCCTGTCGCCCGGCGTCAACGACACGTTCACGGCGATCGCATGCCTCAACCGCCTTGCCTCGGCCCTGCGCCGGCCCCTGGCTTTGATGAGCGACGGGCGGCACTTGGCGGGCCCCGGCGGCCAGGTGAGGCTGATCGTGCCCGGCACGTCGGTCGGAGAGCTGGTGGAACTGGCCTTCACCCCCCTGCGCGACGCCATGGGCAGCAACCTGCTGTTCGCGACACACCTGGCGCGGGCGCTGTGCCAACTGGACGAGATCGCCGATCCCCGCGCCCGCCCCCACCTGGAAGAACAGGCGACGCTGTTGCTGAAAAGGGCCGGCATGTCGGATTTCATGTCCGAGGATCGCGAGGCCATCCGCGAGGCACTGGGCGCACTGGGCCAGCGGGTTGGCCCGGGGGCGAAAGGCCGTGGCGACGAACAGCAGGCGGACCGGGCCGACCCATGCGAGGTTGATCCCAACACTGACCCCCAAGCCTGATCCGCGCCTGATCCGGCCAACGACGTCGGGTCAGCCCACCTTCAGCAGCACCTTGCCGACGTGATCGCTTTCGTCCAGGCGGGCGTGGGCACCGGCGGCATCCTCCAGCGCGAACTCGCTGTCGATGACCGGCGCCATGCGGCCGCCGGCCAGCAAGGGCCAGACGTGGCGGCGCAGCTCATCGGCGATGCGCGCCTTGGCCAGATCGCTTTGCGGGCGCAGGGTCGAGCCGGTGAAGGTCAGTCGACGGGCCATCAGCTTGGTGAAATTCACCTGCACCTCTGGGCCCTGCAGGAAGGCGATCTGCACCAGCCGCCCCTCGACCGCCAGGGCGTCGAGGTTGCGCTGGATATAGGGCCCGCCGACCATGTCGAGGATCACGTCGGCGCCGCCCTGCTCCTGCATCAGGGCTGTGAAATCCTGCGTCCGGTAGTTGAAGGCGCGCTCGGCGCCCAGTTCCTCGCAGACCCGGACCTTGTCATCGGAACCCGCCGTCGCGAACACCCGTGACCCCAGCGCATTGGCTATCTGGATGGCGGTCGTGCCGATGCCAGAGGTGCCGCCGTGAACCATGAACCGGTCGCCCGCCTGAAGCCGGCCGCGCTGGAAGACGTTGGTCCATACGGTGAAACAGGTCTCGGGCAGGCCGGCGGCTTCGCGCAGGTCCATTTCCTCGGGGATCGGCAGCGCGTGGGCCGCGTGGGTGACAACCTCCTCGGCGTAGCCGCCGCCGGGTGTCAGGGCACAGACCCGGTCGCCGACGCGCCAGCCGGTGACACCGGCGCCCAGTGCAGCCACCTCGCCCGAGACCTCGAGCCCCGGCAGCGGGCTTGCGCCCGGGGGCGGATCGTAGCGGCCCGCGCGTTGCAGGGCATCGGGGCGGTTCACCCCGGCATAGGCGACGCGGATCAGGATCTCCCCATGGCCGGGACGGGGGGCGGGGCGTTCCACCGGGGTCAGTACCTCGGGCCCGCCGGGCCGGGAAATCTCGATCGCCTTCATGCCGTCTCCTTGCCTTTGCGCGCACGGCCTGCGGGCGGCAGCGCCTGCGCCGTCGTTACCAGCCCTGGCGGTTGATCGACCCGGGCATGCCCCGGAACCGACCCCGCCCAGGCGCCTTCACCCCCCGTGTGAGCCAGGCAGGCCCCGCGATCAAGGGGCGCAGCAGGGGATTCTTGCGCATGGTCCCCTTGGCCTTCTCGATCTGCATGACGTTGTCGATGCGCCGTTCAAGGAAGTCCCAGGTGTTCATCCACCCCGGCGAATCGTCGCCCAGCCAGAACAGGACCGTCGCACCATAGACCGCGCCCAGCGTGCCGCGCTTCGTGTACCAGTTGATGTCGTCCGAGGGGTCGCCCAGTGCCGTCCAGATGGCATCGACAGTGCCCCAGATCGCCCCCGCCCCGTCGGGCATGTATTGCGGCAGCGAGAACAGGGTCGTGCCCCGGCGCACCGCCTCCTTGTGGGGGGCGACAATTTCGATCCGGTAGCGCACGGCGCGCTGGATGCGGTCGCGAAAGCGCAGGGCCGACAGATCCTCGGCCTTCAGCCGCTCGACCATCAGCCTGTCGCCGCGGCGGTGAAAGGACAGCGCAAGATCGACCGCGCCGCGCGGGCAAAGCGCCCGTGCCGTCGCCGGATCCACGCCGGAATCGGTCACTGCCGCGTCCCAGGTCGCCTGTGTCCAGCCGTCGAACGCCACGTGGGGCAGCGCCGCGTCGATGAGCCGCTCGAGCGGCGTGATCGTGGTATCCGGGGTCATTGGATCCTCCTGCATGGCATGGTGGACAAGCTAATGCGGCTTTGCTATACGGCCACTTCCTGCGTACCGATGCAACTTCAACTTAGAAAGGTGGTGACACCATATGCAGGTGAGTGTTCGCGACAACAACGTCGATCAGGCGCTTCGTGCGCTGAAGAAGAAGCTCCAGCGCGAAGGCGTTTTCCGTGAGATGAAACTTCGGCAGCACTACGAGAAACCCTCTGAAAAGCGGGCTCGTGAGAAAGCTGAAGCCATTCGCCGGGCGCGCAAGCTGGCCCGGAAGAAAGCACAGCGCGAAGGCATGCTCTGAGCCTTACGGCTTGGATCCTGTCGGATCGATTGCGAATAGGCGGGTCACCCCGTCGTCCAGACGACCCCCGTGTTAACGCCCGGGGGTTTGTCGTTTCTGGGGCCCGGGTAACGGCCCTCTTCCCCGATGATGCCCCCTTGCCGGTTTCTCAGATAGGGATCGCCGTCGTGTGGGACACGGTGCGCAGGGCAAAGGATGAATGCATCTGCGCCACACCCGGCAGGCGCGCCAGAAACCGGCGGTGGATGCGCGCGAAATCGTCGGCGTCACGCACCACCACCTTCAGCAGATAATCCGCCTGTCCCGCCATCAGGTGACACTCCAGCACGTCCGGGATCAGCGCGACCTCCCGCTCGAACGCGTCCAGCACCTCGTCGGCCTGGGCGCTCAAGGTGATCTCGACGAAAACCAGGGTCGGGCGGCCCAGCTTGCGCCCGTCGGCCAAGGCCACGTATTCGCGGATCAGTCCCGCGCGCTCCAGCCGCTGAACCCGCCGGTGACAGGCCGAGGGCGACAGGTTCACCCTTGCCCCCAGCTCGGCATTCGACAGCCGACCCTGGCCCTGGAGGGCCCTAAGCAGTGCGCGATCGGTGGCGTCGATCATCTCATCCATGCAAAATCCTCCCGATTATCGCCCGTTCCCTCGGACGATCCTGCATTGCTCATCCGGAATGCTATATAATTTGCGACCCGATTGCAGGCGAAATCTGGCACAATCGACTCATCACCAGGGAAAGGGAGACCCGCCATGATCATCGGATGCCCCACCGAGATAAAACCGCAGGAGTTCCGTGTCGGGATGACGCCCCACGCGGCGCGCGAGGCCGTCACCCACGGTCACGAGGTGCTGATCCAGGCCGGCGCCGGGATCGGCGCGGGTTTCGACGACGCCGCCTATGAAGAGGCCGGCGCCCGCATCCTGCCCGATGCCGCCAGCCTGTTCGAGCAGGCCGAGATGATCGTCAAGGTCAAGGAACCCCAGGCGGGCGAACGCGCGATGCTGCGCGAGGGCCAGATCCTGTTCACCTACCTTCACCTGGCCCCGGACCCCGAGCAGACCCGCGACCTGATGGCCTCGGGCTGCACCGCCATCGCCTACGAGACGGTGACCGACGCCCAGGGCGGCCTGCCCCTGCTGGCCCCCATGTCCGAGGTGGCCGGCAAGCTGGCGCCGCAGATGGGCGCTTGGACCCTCCAGAAGGCCAACGGCGGGCGCGGCGTGCTGATGGGCGGCGTGCCGGGCGTGGGCCCTGCCAACGTGGTGGTGATCGGCGGCGGCGTCGTCGGCACCCATGCGGCCCGGGTCGCGGCGGGCATGGGGGCGGCGGTGACGGTGCTTGACCGCTCCCTGCCCCGGATGCGCTACCTAGATGACGTCTTCGGCGGGGTTTTCGCCACGCGCTTCGCCTCCCAGGGCAACCTGGCCGAGCTGGTGACCGAGGCCGACCTGGTGATCGGCGCGGTCCTCGTGCCCGGGGCGGCGGCCCCCAAGCTGGTCACCCGGGAGCAGTTGAAGACGATGAAGCCGGGTGCGGCGATCGTGGATGTCGCCATCGACCAAGGCGGCTGCTTCGAGACTTCGCGCGCGACCACCCACCAGGATCCGGTCTTCGAGGTCGACGGGATCATGCATTACTGCGTCGCCAACATGCCCGGCGCCGTGGCGCGCACGGCGACCATTGCCCTCGGCAACGCGACCATGCCCTACATGCTGGCGCTGGCCGACAAGGGCTGGCGGCAGGCCTGCGCCGACGATCCGCATCTTTCGGCAGGGCTCAACGTTCATGCCGGGCGGATCACCCACCCCGCCGTGGGCGAGGCGCTGAAGCTGGACGTGCTGCCGGTGGCCGACGCTCTGGCCGCCTGATCCCGTAAAAAGGGGCGTCCCGCCTAGGGGCGCCCCTGTCCTTCCGGTCCGTCAGCCGCGCCCGGCGACCAGCGCATCGCGGATCTCGACCAGCAGGTCCTTTTCCGAAGGGCCGGTGTGCACCTCGGGGGCGACATCGTCGGGCTTTTCGGCCATGGCCCGGATGCGGTTGACCCATTTCACCAGCATGAAGACGACGAAGGCCACGATCAGGAAATTGACGACCGCCGTGACGAAGCTGCCGTAGGCGAAGACCGCCTCGCCCGCGGCGCGGGCCTCGTCCAGCGAGGCGTAGGTGTTCGGCCCGCTCATCACCCAGAACTTGTTGGAAAAATCGACCCCGCCGGTGAAGATCCCGATGACCGGGTTCAACAGGTCGTCCACCATCGACTTGACGATCGCCGTGAAGGCGGCCCCGATGATGATGCCCACGGCCATGTCCATGACATTGCCCTTGGCGATGAAATCCTTGAATTCGTTCAGCATGCGCGTCCCTCCGGCTTTGCCCGCCTTGGGGCGGGGCTCGTTTCATGCGGGGGGATTTTCGGGCGCAAAGGGGCCGGGGGCAAGCCCCGGCAGCCTTCGGTCCGGTTTGCCGGTGGTCGGCCTGGATCAGGTCGGCAGCTTGCCGGTCATCACATAGCGCAGGATCGAGACGACCTGCTGGGGGGTTTCGGCGACGGCCAAGGCGGCGGCGTCCACCTCTTTCAGGGCGTGCTGGTGGTCGGGGCCGTGCAGCACGATCAGCGACTTGCCAAGGGCCGCGGCATAGCCCGCGTCGAAGGCCGCGTTCCACTGCTTGTACTTGTCGCCGAAGCGCACGACGACGACGTCGGCCTCCTCGAGGCCCTTGCGTGTGCGGATCGCGTTGACCATCGCGCCCTTGTGGTCGTGCCAGTACTTGCTGTCCTCGGCCCCAAGGATCGCGACGCCGCAATCGTCCGAGGCATCGTGGTCGGTGACCGGCGCGCTGAAACGCACGTCCAGCCCCTCGGCGCCCTCGGTGATCTGCTCGCGCCAGTCGGTGTGGATCTCGCCGGAGAGATAGACATTCAGGGTCATGGTCGGTCCTTTCGGTCTGGGTGTTGTGGCCGGTCGGCCTTTGCCACCGTGGGTAGCGCCGGCAGCCGGGCCGCGCAAGGCGCGCGCCCAGGTGCGCGACGGTCCGTCCCGACTGAGGGATCGCAGGGGCGGCTTCCCGCCCCCACATGTTCAGCCGCGCAGCGTGCCGCCCGTGGCCTTCGCGACCTTCTCCACAATCTTGGCGCTGACGGCCTCGATATCGGCCTCGGTCAGGGTCTTGTCGCGGGGTTGAAGCCGGACGGTGATCGCCAGGGATTTCTTGCCCTCGCCCATCTGGGTACGCGCCTTGTCGCCGGTGAACTCGTCGAAGACGCGGACATCCTCGATCAGGGCCTTGTTGGCGCCGGCCGCGGCGTTGACGAGGCCCAGCGCCTCGACCCCCTCGTCGACGACGAAGGCGAAGTCACGCTCGACCGCCTGAAGGTCGCGCATCTCCAGCGCCGGGCGGGTCGCGCCCTTGGCTTTGGGCACCGGCACCTCGGACGGCCAGATGGTGAAAGCCACCGCCGGGCCCTTGATGTCCAGCGCGTTCAGCACCTTGGGATGCAGCTCGCCGAAGACGGCCAGGACCTTTTTGGGTCCCAGACGCATCACGCCGTGGCGGCCGGGATGCCACCATTCCTCGGCACCGCGGGCGATCTGAACCTTGGCGGGTGCGCCCAGCTCGGCCAGCACGGCCTCGGCGTCGGCCTTGGCGTCGTAGATGTCGACCGGGCGGCGGCCGCCATGGGGTTCGCGCGGCGAGTTGTGACCGACCAGCAGGCCTGACATCTGCAAGCGCTGATCCTCGGGCTCACCGCCCTCGAAGACGGGGCCGACCTCGAACAGGGCCAGGTCGGTGAAACCCCGGGCCTGGTTGCGCGCAGCGGCCTGAAGCAGCCCCGGCAGCAGCGAGGGGCGCATGTGGCTCATGTCGCTGGAGATCGGGTTTTCCAGCATGGTGGCAAAGTCGCCGCCGCCGAACATCGCCGCTGTCGGCTGGTCGATGAAGCTGTAGGTGACGCATTCGTTGTAACCCAGCGCCGCGCCGGCGCGACGGGCCGCGGATTCGCGACGCTGCAGCGGGGTGAGGATGGGGCGCGGAACGCCCGGCACGCGCGGCATCGGCCGCCCCTCAAGGCGGGTCAGCGAGGCGATGCGCGCCACTTCCTCGACCAGGTCGGCCTGTCCCATCACATCGGGGCGCCAGCTGGGAACATGGGCCATGTCCCCCTCGAGGCGGAAGCCGAGGGCGGTCAGGGTCTGGCGCTGGGTGTCGGCGGGAATGTCCATGCCGACCAGCGACTGCACCCGGTCGGTGTCCAGCCGGTAGGCGCGGTCGGTGTCGGGCACGGCACCGGCGCAGACGACCTCCGAAGCCTCGCCGCCGCAGATCTCGAGGATCAGCGCGGTCGCGATATCCAGCCCCTCGGGCGTGAAGGCAGGGTCGATCCCCCGTTCAAAACGGTAACGCGCATCCGAGTTGATCTTGAGCGCGCGGCCTGCGTGGGCGATCGCCACCGGGTTCCAGTAGGCGCTTTCGACGAAGACGTTGACCGTCTCCTCGGTGCAGCCGGTGGGCGCGCCGCCCATGATGCCTGCGATGCTCTCGACGCCCTGGTCGTCCGAGATCACCATCATCCCGGCGCCCAGTTCGTATTCCTTGTCGTCCAGCGCGACCAGCCGCTCGCCGCCCTTGGCGTAATGAACCCGCAGGTCCCCCTGAACCTTGTCGACATCGAAGACGTGCAGGGGGCGGTTGCGGTCATAGGTCAGGAAGTTGGTCACATCGACCAGCGCCGAGATCGGCCGCAGCCCGATGGCGCGCAGGCGCTTTTGCATCCACTCGGGGCTGGGGCCGTTGCGCACGCCCCGGATCATCCGGCCGCAGAACACCGGGCAGGCACCGTCGGCCAGCACGTCGTCATCGATGGAGACGTTGATCGGGCTGGGACCGCCCGAAGCGACGCTGACGGCGGGCGCGTCCTTCAGCCGGCCGAGGCCGCGGGCGGCCAGGTCGCGGGCGATCCCGCGAACGCCCAGCGCGTCGGGGCGGTTGGGGGTGATCGCAATCTCGATCACCGGGTCGTTGACGCCCCGGTAGTCGATGAACCTTTCGCCCAGCGGCGCGTCCTCGGGCAGGTCGATGATGCCATCATGGTTGTCCGACAGCATCAGCTCGCGCTCGGAACACAGCATGCCGTTCGATTCCACGCCCCGGATGACGCCGGGCTTCAGATCGACGCCGGTGCCGGGGACATGGGTGCCGACGGGGGCGAAGACGCCCACCAGCCCGGTGCGCGCGTTGGGCGCCCCGCAGACAACCTGCACCTCTTCCGTGGGGCCGTCGGGGCCCTGGGGCCAGGTTTCGACCCGGCACAGGCGCAGACGGTCGGCATCGGGATGGGGTCCGGCCTCGATCACGCGGCAGATGCGGAAGGCGCCCAGCGTGTCGGCGGGGTTCTCGACCCCTTCGACCTCAAGCCCCAAGTCGGTCAGCGTGTCGCAGATCTCGTCGACCGAGGCGTCGGTTTCCAGATGATCCCCAAGCCAGGATACCGTGAATTTCATGGGTGCAGGTCCTTTGCCGTATCGCGCATCAGGGCCGTCTTTAGCCCAAAGCGCCGGGGGGCGGAAGGGGCCGCCCGGCGCTCGCGATCCTTGGCGAAGGAATTGGGGCGGGCCTGGGGGCAGTGGGCGAATCGCAGGACCGACAAAGGCGGCGAAAAGGGGGCGCGTGATCGCGGTCCGACGGCGCAAGGCCCGGTCCCTTGGCCGCCGCGCCCCTGATTGGCACGGGCGCGGTCCGCAATACTGCCCTCTTTGCCCCATTGTTGCGCCACATTTTCGCCACATGCCACATTTTCGCCCGAATTCGCCGCCAATATGGTGGGATCAGCGTGGGGGCGCTTGATCGACCAGGACGAAGGGGCCTGAAATGTTGCCGTCTTTCCTTGCATATGCCGCGTCCCTGTCGCGGATCGTGCTGTTCTTCCTTGCCGTGGCCGTGGGCATCGGGTTGTCTTCGAATGCCAACGGGGCGAACGGCGCTTTCTGCCAGAGCGTCACGCCCTGGTCCGAGGTTGACCGCGTGATCTGTGCCGTGTCGCCGGCAAGGATCCTGGACCTGGTGCTCTGACAAGGGCAGGCCCCGACGAGATAACCCGTGCCGGTTCGCCCGGCACGACGACTTTCCCCTCCAGAGGGAAACGGAAAGGGCGCCGCCGACATACCGGGGGCGCCCTTTCATGTTCTGGAGAGCATCCTCACCTGCGCCCGAAATGCCGGGCGCCCCGCGTATCAGCGGCTGAGGCCGCCGCGCAGGGTCGGCTGGTCCAGCGAGGCAAAGCCATAGTGGCGTAGCCAGCGCAGATCGCTGTCGAAAAAGGCCCGCAGGTCGGGGATGCCGTATTTCAGCATTGCCAGCCGGTCGATCCCCATGCCGAACGCAAAGCCCTGCCAGGTGTCGGCGTCGATGCCGCCGGCGGCCAGGACCTTGGGGTGGACCATGCCGCTGCCCAGGATCTCAAGCCAGTCGTCACCCTCGCCTACGCGAAGCTGACCACCCTCCCAGGAACAGCGGATGTCGACCTCGGCAGAGGGTTCGGTGAACGGGAAATGGCTGGCGCGGAACCGAAGCTCGACCTCGTCAACTTCGAAGAAGGCGCGGACGAACTCCTCCAGCACCCATTTCAGGTTCGCCATCGACAGATCCTTGTCCAGGGCAAGCCCCTCGACCTGGTGGAACATCGGCGTGTGGGTCTGGTCGTAGTCGCAGCGATAGACGCGGCCGGGCGCGATGATCCGCAGGGGCGCGCCACGCTCCTGCATCGTGCGGATCTGGACCGGGCTGGTGTGGGTGCGCAGGACGTGGGGCGGACGATCGTCCCCTTCGGCGCGGGCCATGTAGAACGTATCCATCTCGGCGCGGGCCGGGTGGTGGCCGGGGATGTTCAGCGCGTCGAAATTGAACCAGTCGCTTTCGATCTGGGGACCCTCGGCGACCGAGAAGCCCATGTCGGCGAAGATCGCGGTAACCTCTTCGGTGACCTGGCTGATCGGGTGGATCGTGCCTGTGCGGCGCGGGCGCCCGGGCAGGGTCACGTCCAGCCACTCGTCGCGCAGACGGGCCTCAAGCGCGGCATCGCCCAGGGCGGCGCGCTTGGCGGCCAGGGCCGAGTTGATCTCGTCCTTGAGGGCGTTGAGGGCGGGGCCGGCGGTCGTGCGCTCTTCCGGGGTCATCTTGCCCAGCTCGCGCATCTTCAGGCTGATCTCGCCCTTCTTGCCCAGCGCCTGGACGCGGATCGCCTCAAGTGCTGCCTCATCGGCGGCATCGGCGGTCGCGGCAAGGTATTTCTGCCTCAGTTCATCCATGTCGGGCCCTCGTTCTGCTTGGGTTCAGCTACTGAGAACGCGGCCGGAATGCAAGCCGCAGGGCGGGCGCGGCGGCGCCGCAGCCCGGAACGCAAAAGGCCCCCGGACCCGGAGGTTCGGAGGCCTTTGCGATATCTGCGGGTGCGAGGCACCCTGCCAGATCAGTTCAGCGCGGCTTTCGCCTGGTCGACGATGGCGCCGAATGCTTCGGGCTCGTGCACGGCCAGGTCGGCCAGAACCTTGCGGTCAACTTCGATACCGGCGAGGCCGAGACCGTTGATGAAGCGCGAGTAGGTCAGGCTGTCGTCATGCAGACGGACGGCGGCGTTGATTCGCTGGATCCACAGGGCGCGGAAATTGCGCTTGCGGGCCTTGCGATCGCGTGTCGCGTACTGGTTCGCCTTGTCGACGGCCTGGGTTGCGGTGCGGAAGGCGTTCTTGCGACGGCCATAGTAACCTTTGGCTGCCTTGATGACCTTCTTGTGACGGGCGTGAGTGGTCGTGCCACCTTTGACTCGGGACATGTTCTAAGCTCCTCGGGATCAGCGCGCGTAAGGCATGTATTTTTTGACGATGTTCTCGTCGGGCTTGCTCAGCAGCGTGGTGCCGCGTGCGTCCCGCAGGAACTTGTTCGTCCGCTTGATCATGCCGTGCCGTTTGCCGGCCTGGCCTGCCTTGACGCGGCCCGAGGCCGTCATCTTGAAGCGCTTCTTGGCGCTCGACTTGGTCTTCATCTTGGGCATTTCCGTCTCCTCTTGGTCGGGCGGTGCGCACGCGACTCGGCATGCCACTACGGGCCGGTCGCGCGATTGAAGGGGCCGTATAAGCGGCTTTGCCCAGACTGACAAGGGGCAAAGCCGGGGTTGCGATGGATCCGCCAGGCGGCCCCTTACTCGGGGTCGCTCTTGAAGATCAGACGCTCGTCGCAGGGGGCGACGCGCAGGATGTTGGTGGTGCCGGGCACGTTGAACGGCACACCGGCGGTCACGACGATCTGGTCCTCGGTGGTGGCGAAGCCGTCGGCGCGGGCGGCGCGGGCGGCGCTGACCACGGCCATCTTGAAGCGGTCCACCTCGTCGGTCACCACACAGTGCAGGCCCCAGGACAGGACCAGCTTGCGCGCGGTGCCGATCAGCGGGGTCAGCGCCAGGAGCGACACGAAGGGACGTTCGCGCGCCACCAGACTGGCGGTCGTGCCCGAATGGGTGAAACAGCAGATGGCCTTGATGTCGGTCGTCTCGGCGATCTCGCGGGCGGCGGTGACGATGGCATCGGCGACCGAGGCCTTCTCGCCCGTGCGGGCGGCGGCGATGATCTGGCGGTAGTTGGGGTCTGCCTCGACCTCGCGGGCGACGTCGTCCATCGTGCGCACGGCCTCGACCGGGTAAGAGCCGGCGGCCGACTCGGCGCTCAACATGACGGCGTCGGCCCCTTCGTAGATCGCGGTCGCCACGTCCGAGACCTCGGCGCGGGTGGGCAGCGGGCTTTCGATCATGCTTTCCAGCATCTGGGTCGCCACGATCACCGGCTTGGCCTTGGCGCGACACTTGCGGATCATGCGCTTCTGGATCGGGGGGACATTCTGGATCGGCAGCTCGACGCCCAGATCGCCACGGGCGACCATGATGCCGTCGGAGGCTTCGAGGATCTCGTCAAAGGCCTGGATCGCGGCCGGCTTTTCGATCTTGGACATGATCGCGGCGCGACCACGGACCAGCTCGCGGCCTTCCTCGACATCGGCGGCGCGCTGCACGAAGGACAGCGCCAGCCAGTCGACGCCCAGTTCACAGGCAAACTCCAGATCCTCGCGGTCCTTGTCCGACAGGGCCGCAAGCGGCAGCACGACGTCGGGAACGTTGACGCCCTTGCGGTCCGAGATGGTGCCGCCGACGCGGACGATGCAGTCGGCATAGTCAGCACCGCAGGATTCGACTTTCAGGCGGATCTTGCCGTCGTTGACCAGCAGGCTGGCACCGGGTTCGAGGGCGGCGAAGATCTCGGGATGCGGAAGGGTGACGCGGGTGGCGTCGCCGGGGGCGTCGGTCAGATCCAGGCGGAAGGCCTGGCCCTCGGTCAGTTCCTCGGCGCCGTTGGCGAAAGTGCCCACGCGCAGCTTGGGACCCTGGAGGTCGGCGAGGATGGCGATCGGACGCTCGACGTCTTTTTCGACCTGGCGGATGATGGTGTGGCGGGCGCGCTGCTCTTCCTGGGTGCCGTGGCTCATGTTCAGGCGGAACACGTCGGCGCCTGCATCGTAAAGGGCGCGGATTGTCTCGTAGGTGCTCGAAGCGGGGCCCAACGTGGCCACAATCTTGACTTTGCGAAGGCGTCTCATAACGTCGCCATCCTTTCATTAATGCTTCTGTTTTCGTGGGCCGGGGAAAGATATGGCCGAATTCCGATAGGCGGGCAACTGGTGCTTTTGCCGCGCGTTGAATAAACAGCAGCACAAGGAAACAGGAGTGTGACGATGCCTCAACCCGCCTTCGAGATCATCAACGAGGACCGCCCCGGCCCGTGGCTTCTGACCTGCGATCACGCCACGAACCGCGTCCCCGAGGAAATCGGCGGCGGTGACCTGGGCCTGTCGGACGAGGACATGGAGCGCCACATCGCCTATGACGTCGGCGCCGCCGGTGTCACCCGTCATCTGGCGCGGATGCTGGATTGCCCGGCGGTTCTGTCGACCTTCTCGCGGCTGGTGATCGACCCCAACCGCGGCGACGAGGACCCGACCCAGATCATGCAGCTCTATGACGGCACGATCATCCCGCAGAACCGCAACATCGACGCGGCCGAAACCGAGCGCCGGCGCGAACACTACCATCGGCCCTACCACGACGCGGTGGCGCGGCTGGCGGCGCGTGCGCCCGAGACGCCCTATATCGCCGTGCACAGTTTCGGGCCCAAGCTGGTGGGCCGCGCCCCCCGGCCCTGGCACGTGGGCTTTCTGCATTCGGGCGACACCCGCCTGTCGGACCCCGTGATCGAACGGCTGTCGCAGGATCCCAACCTCTGTATCGGGGACAACCAGCCCTATTCAGGCCATCTGCCGGGCGACTCGGTGGATCGGCACGCCCTGTCGACAGGTCGGCCCAATCTGCTGATCGAGGTGCGCCACGACCTGATCCGCACCGACGAAGAACAGGCCTACTGGGCCGGCATCCTGGCGCCGGTCCTGCAAGAGGCCGCCGCCAAGCTATGACATTTTCCCATCCGTGAAAGGATACGACCCATGGACGACAAGACCCGCACCGAACTTGAGGCCGCCGCGTTCCGCCGGCTGCGCGACCATCTGGCCGAACGCACCGACGTGCAGAACATCGACATGATGAACCTGGCCGGTTTCTGTCGCAACTGCCTGTCGCGCTGGTATCAGGAGGCGGCGGCCGAACGGGGGATGGATATGGACAAGGACCAGAGCCGCGAGATCGTCTACGGCATGCCCTATTCCGAGTGGCGCGACAAATACCAGACCGAGGCCACGGCCGAGCAGGCCGACGCCTTCAGCAAGTCCGCACCCCACGACTGATCGCCCTGCGTGCAGGGCAAGTGCGCCCTGCCCCGGACATGAAAAACCCCGCCGGTGGCTGCCACCGGCGGGGTTTCGATTGGAGGGTGCCGGCGCCCCGGGGCGGTCAGACCGCGCGCTTGCGGCTTTCCTCGATGTAGATTTCGCGCAGGCGCTTGGCGTGGGCGCCGGGGGCGCCTTCGCCGATCGCCTCGCCGTCGATCTCGACCACCGGCATCACGAAGGTCGAGGCCGAGGTGATGAAGGCCTCGTCTGCGGCTTGGGCCTCTTCGATGGTGAAGCTGCGCTCTTCGACCCTCATCTGGGCTTCGCGGGCGTAACGCAGGACACTGGCACGGGTGATGCCGTGCAGGATGTCGTTGGAAAGCGCCCGGGTGATGATCGTGTTGCCCTTCACGATATAGGCGTTGTTCGATGTGCCCTCGGTCACCTCGCCATCCTCGACCATCCAGGCGTCATCCTTGCCGGCGGCCTTGGCCATCATCTTGCCCATCGACGGGTAGAGAAGCTGCACCGTCTTGATGTCGCGACGGCCCCAGCGGATATCCTCGATCGAGATGACCTTGATCCCGGTCTGGGCGGCGGGGGCGTGTTCGACCACCTTGGACTGGGTGAACAGCACCATCGTCGGCGTCGCGTCCTTGGGATAGGCGAAATCGCGATCAGCCGCGCCGCGCGTGATCTGAAGGTAGACGCCGCCTTCGGTCACGTCGTTGTCGGCGACCAGCTTGCGGTGGATCTCGAGTAGGTCATCGAACTGCGGCGGCTGGGCCATGTCCAGCTCGGACAGGGAGCGTTTCAGCCGGTTCAGGTGGCCCTCGAACTCCAGCAGCTTGCCGTCCAGCACGCTGGTGACCTCGTAGACCCCGTCGGCCATCAGGAAGCCACGGTCGAAGATCGAGATCTTGGCCTCTTCCTCGGGAAGGTAGTCTCCGTTCACATAGACGATGCGGCTCATTGAGCTTCCTTTCTCATCCCCAGAGCTCCGCCTCGGGCGGGTGCACTCCGGCCTGATCGTAATGAAGTGGTCGGTTGCGGTCTTCGGCCAGCAGAAGCGGCCCGTCAAGGTCCGTCAGCTCGGCCCCCTGCGCAAGCAGGGTCGCGGGCGCCATGGCAAGCGAGGTGCCGACCATGCAGCCGACCATGATGCCAAAGCCCGCCGCCCGTGCCTCGACGCGCAGGGCCAGCGCCTCGGTCAGGCCGCCGGTCTTGTCCAGCTTGATGTTGACCATGTCATAGCGGCCCGACAGTTCGGCCAGGCCGGCCCGGGTGTGGCAGGATTCGTCGGCACAAAGCGGCACCGGGCGGGCCAGCCCGTCCAGCTCGGCGTCCTGGCCCGCAGGCAGGGGCTGTTCGACCAGCGCCACGCCCAGCCGCGCCAGGTGCGGGGCAAGATCGGCGTAGATCCCGGCGCTCCAGCCTTCGTTGGCATCGACGATGATGCGCGCGCGGGGGGCACCCCGGCGCACGGCCTCAAGGCGCGGCATGTCGTCGGGCGTGCCCAGTTTGACCTTCAGCAGCGGGCGATGGGCATGGCGACGGGCGGCGGCCTCCATCGCGTCGGGGGCGGCCAGCGACAGGGTGAAGGCGGTCTGGACCGGCCCCGGCGCCTCCAGCCCCGCCAGCTCCCAGGCGCGTCGGCCCGTGCGCTTGGCCTCCAGGTCCCAAAGGGCACAGTCCACCGCGTTGCGCGCGGCACCCGGCGACAGCATCTCTTGCAGGCTGCGCCGGTCAGGCACCGGGTCCAGTGCGGCGATCTGCGCCGTCACCGAGGCAAGGCTTTCACCGTTGCGCGCATAGGGGACACATTCGCCCCGCCCTTCGAAGCCGTCAGCGGCGATACGGACGCAAAGCACCTCGGCCCGGTCGCGGGAGCCGCGGGAAATGGTGAAGGTCTCGCTCAGCCGGAAGCTTTCGGCGGTGACGGTCAGGCTGCTGGGCACGCGCGGTCTCCGGCGGTTGGTCAGCGGCGCGGCACCCCGCGGCGGGGGCGGCGCGGGAAAAGGGGATGGATCAGTTGATCCGCTCGACGACGTAATCGGCCAGGTCGCGCATCAGCTCGCGGATGCGCCCCTCGGGCAGCGGCGCCAGCGCATCCTTGGCCTTCTTGGCCCAGCCCAGAGCCTTGTCGCGGGTGGCGTCCAGCGATCCGTGACGGCGGAAGAGCTCGATCGCCTGCTCCAGATCGCCCTCCTGCTGGCGGCCCCGGGCGATGACGCGATTCCAGAACGCGGCCTCTTCGCCTTCTGCCGCCGCGACGGCGTGGATCACCGGCAGGGTCATCTTCCGCTCGCGGAAATCGTCGCCGATGTTCTTGCCGATGGCGGCGGTGCCGCCGTAATCCAGAAGATCGTCGGCGATCTGGAAGGCGATGCCCAGCGCGTCGCCATAGGCATGAAGGGCGGCGACCTGGTCCTCGGGGGCGCCGGCGATGACGCCGCCGACCTCGGTCGCGGCCGCGAAAAGGGCCGCCGTCTTGCCGCGCACGATTTGGATATAGGTCGCCTCGTCAGTGGCCAGGTCCTGCGCCGCAGTCAGTTGCAGCACCTCGCCCTCGGCGATGGTGGCGCTGGCGTTGGCCAGGATGTCGAGGACCCGCATCGATCCCGTCTCGATCATCAGCTGGAAGGAGCGCGCGAAAAGATAGTCGCCCACAAGCACGCTGGACTTGTTGTCCCAAAGCAGGTTGGCCGAGGGCCGGCCGCGCCGCTGGCCGCTTTCGTCGACCACGTCGTCATGCAGAAGCGTCGCGGTGTGGATGAACTCGACCGTCGCGGCAAGCTTGACGTGATGGGCCCCGTCATAGCCGCACATGCGCGCCGCCGCGAGGGTCAGCATCGGGCGCACCCGCTTGCCGCCCGCCTCGACCAGATGGGCCGTCACCTCGGGGATGCGCGGCGCGTGCTCCGAGGCCATGCGCTCGCGGATCAGGTGGTTGACGGCGTCCAGGTCCCCGGCAAGCAGTGACCGAAGTTCGTCGTGCGGCTTCGCAATCGCGGTATCGAGTCCCATGTCCACCCTGCCGTTCCGATGGACAAACCCGGCGGTCTGTCCTTTAGTCACTCTCATGAAAGAGCTTTTGCGCAGCAACGACCCGACGGTCATCGCCTTCGCCTCGGCCCTCCTCAAGGGCGAGGATATAGAGACGTTTCAGATGGACGTCCACATGAGCGTGCTGGAAGGATCGATCGGCGTCCTGCCCCGGCGCCTGATGGTGCGCGGCGAGGATCTGCACTTGGCGCGCGCCATCCTGCGCGACAATGATCTGCACCCCTCCGCCGGCTGAGGCATCCGTGACCCTGCCCGACAGCCCCCCGCCCGGCCAAGGCGACACGCCCCCGGATGACGACCTGACCGACGACGGGTTCCTTGGCGGCGCCCTGCAGATCCTGCAACCGCGCCGTGGATACAGGGCCGCGACGGACCCCGTGATGCTGGCCGCCGCGATGCCCACCCGCGAGGGGGAGGAGGTTCTGGAACTGGGCTGTGGCGCTGGCGTCGCGTCGCTGTGCCTGGCCCATCGCACCGGCGCCCGCCCCACCGGGGTCGAGTTGCAGCCGGCCTATGCCGCGCTGGCCCGGCGCAACGCCGCCCGCAACGGGATCGCGATGGAGGTGCTGACCGCCGATCTGGCCCGCCTGCCGCCCGAGGCGCGGCGCAGCTTCGATCACGTGATGATGAACCCGCCCTTCTTTGCCACGGGCGACGGCACCCCCGCCGCCGACCCCGGGCGGGAGACCGCCAACCGCGAGGATCTGCCCCTCGCCACATGGACCGATGCCGCCACCCGGCGGCTGCGGCCCGGCGGCTGGCTGGGCGTCGTGCACCTGGCCGAACGTCTGCCAGACCTGCTGCGGGCCTTGGACGGACGGATCGGCACGGTCTCGGTCCTGCCGCTGGCGGGGCGCGCCGGGCGGCCTGCCGGACGCATTCTGCTGCTGGGCCGCAAGGGTGGGCGCGGCGCCTTCCGCCTGCTGCCCCCGCTGGTCATGCACGAAGGCGCCGACCACGAGGATGGGGGCGGCGCCTTCAGCCCCGAGACTTTGCGAATATTGCGTGGCGGAGAGCCGCTGACAGCTTTTCGATCAAATTGAAAGAATTTTGCGACATCCCATATCGAAGGGACGCAGCGCCATAGGTGACACGACTCGCCAAATGTGCTGCACTCTAGTTCTACAGCAAGAGGAGACTTCGGAATGGCATTGAGTTCGCATGTGCAGGAACTCCGCAAGAAGCATCAAACTCTTAACGACGAGGTCAAGGAGGCGCATCGCAGCCCCTCGGTAGACGCTCTTCGGATCGCTGAACTCAAGAAACAGAAATTGAGACTCAAGGAAGAGATCGAAAGGCTCAGTCGCTAGCCGGTTCACACCCGGCCAACCAAGGCCGCGGCTGCGCCCTGAAAGGCACCTGCAAGCCCGGCCACGTGGAAACTTCCTGGAAAGACTTCCGGCGTCGGGACATGTTCCCGACGCTGATTTGCAAAAACCGCCGGCTGCCCTTTAGGGGTGCTCCACATGTCTCGGCCCGCCGGGCCCACGTCCCTCCCCCTTTCGACATTCCAAATCGCTCAAGCCCTTGGTGAGGGCGCGATACCCCCTTTGAAACGAAAACAGCGCCGCCCCGGAGGGACGGCGCCGTGGTTTCGGGCGATGGACGGCAAAAGCCGGCCGTGGCTCAGGCCATGTACTGGCCGCCGTTGGCGGTCAGGGTCGATCCGGTGATGAACCCCGCGTCGTCGGATGCCAGGAAAACCACCGCACGGGCGATCTCGTCGGCTTCGCCCAGGCGACCGACGGGGATCTGCGGCAGGATCACCTCGTTCATCACCTTTTCGGGGATGGTGCTCATCATCTCGGTGTTGATGTAGCCGGGGCAGATCGCGTTGACCGTGATGCCGGCGCGGGCGCCTTCCTGGGCCAGCGCCTTGGTGAAACCGATGTCGCCGGCCTTGGCCGCGGCATAGTTGGTCTGGGCGAACTGGCCCTTCTGCCCGTTGATCGAGCTGATGGTGATGATGCGGCCGAACTTGCGTTCGCGCATCCCGGGCCAGACCGGGTGGGTCATGTTGAAGACACCGGACAGGTTGGTATCCATCACCTCTTTCCACTGCTCGGGGGTCATCTTGTGGAAGGGCGCGTCGCGGGTGATCCCGGCGTTGTTGACCAGCACCTCGACCGGGCCAAGATCCCCTTCGACCTGGTGGATGCCGTCGACGCAGGCGTCGTAATCGGCCACGTTCCACTTGTAGGTCTTGATCCCCGTCTCGTCGGTGAAAGCGCGCGCCTTGTCGTCGTTGCCCGCGTAGGTGGCCGCCACCGAATAGCCGGCCTTCTTCAACGCGGTCGAGATCGCCGCCCCGATGCCGCGCGAGCCGCCGGTGACGAGTGCTACTCTGCTCATGTGTTCCTCCCGGAAAGTCTACAGGTAATTGTGTTACTCAATATTAAAAGCGCGCGCAATAATATTGCGCGCGCTTTTTGGGGTCAGGGGCGTTCGACGCACATGGCAACACCCATGCCACCGCCGATGCACAGGGTAGCAAGGCCCTTCTTGGCGCCCCGGCGCTTCATCTCGAACAGGAGGGTGTTGAGGACGCGCGCGCCAGAGGCGCCGATGGGGTGGCCGATGGCGATGGCGCCACCGTTGACGTTCACGACCGCCGGGTCCCAGCCCATGTCCTTGTTGACGGCGCAGGCCTGGGCAGCGAACGCCTCGTTCGCCTCGACCAGGTCCAGGTCGGTGGGCTTCCAGCCGGCCTTTTCCAGCGCCTTGCGCGAGGCATGGATCGGGCCGACGCCCATGATCGCGGGGTCCAAGCCGGCGGTCGCGTAGGAGACGATGCGCGCCAGCGGTTCGATGCCCCGGCGCTCTGCCTCGTCGGCGGTCATCAGCAGCGCGCCGGCCGCGCCGTCGTTCAGACCCGAGGCGTTGGCGGCGGTGACGCTGCCATCCTTGGCGAAGGCAGGCCGCAGTTTCTGCATCGCCTCGATCGTGGCCCCGTGGCGGATATACTCGTCCTGGTCGACGACGATGTCACCTTTGCGGGTCTTGACGGTGAAGGCGACGATCTCGTCGGCGAACTTGCCGGCTTTCTGGGCGGCCTCGGCCTTGTTCTGGCTGGCGACGGCGAACTCGTCCTGCTGGTCGCGGCTGATCTGCCATTTCTCGGCGACGTTCTCGGCGGTCTGACCCATGTGATAGCCGTTGAAGGCATCCCAGAGGCCGTCGCGGATCATCGAGTCGATGAACTTCATGTCGCCCATCTTCTGGCCCGAGCGCATGTGCGCGACATGGGGCGAAAGGCTCATGCTTTCCATGCCGCCTGCGGCGACGATGCCCGCGTCACCCAGCTGGATGTGCTGGGCGGCCAGCGCCACGGCGCGCAGGCCCGAACCGCAGACCTGGTTGATGCCCCAGGCGGCGCTTTCCTGCGGCAGACCGGCCAGGATGTGGGCCTGGCGGGGCGGGTTCTGTCCCTGCCCGGCGGTCAGCACCTGACCCAGGATCGTCTCGTCGACATCGGCGGCCTCGACACCGGCGCGGGCGACCAGCTCCTTCAGGACGGTGGCGCCCAGCTCGTGGGCGGGGGTGTCGGCGAAGGCGCCGTTGAAGCTGCCGACGGCCGTGCGTGCGGCAGAGGCGATCACTACGTTGGTCATTCAGGAAAACTCCGGGGTTAGGTTAATGCGCGGAAAGGTTCGCGGGCGAACAGATGGCCTGTCTATACCGCCTTTGGGCCCTTTCGCATACCCGGCTTGCTGCATCTGCGAGAGGAATGTTGCGGGCGCAACATGGCGCGGGCCCAGCCCCGGGGCTTGGCCCGCGCCCCACTGACACGCGGAACCAAGGCCCCTTTCCGGGCCCGACCGGCGCACTTGGGACAAGCGCCCCGCACGCCTCGGCCCACTCGCCGACCCAACCAGTCCCCGGCCGCCCTACCCCGGGCCGATCAGGCCTGCCGCAGGTCGCCCCGCCCGCCAGTGACCCGGGTCTTGTCCCAGGCCGGGCGGATGGTCGGCGCCCCGTAATAATAGCCCTGCAGGCAATCGACACCAGTCTCGCGCAGAAATTCGGCATCGGCGGCCCGTTCGACCGATTCGGCAACGGTGAACATGTCGAAATGGCGCGCGATCGAGACCAGCGCCTGGGCCAATACCTGGTTATCGGGCTCGGCATGAATATTGCGGATGAACTGCCCGTCGATCTTGACGATGTCGAAGTAAAGGTCGCGGAGGTGCCGGAAAGCGGTGTAGCCCGAGCCGAAATCGTCCAGCGCGAAGGAGATCCCCCGCGCCTGCAACCGCCGCATGAAGAACGAGACCACATCGGGCATCACGATGGCCGAGGATTCCGTGATTTCGAGGATCAGCCGCTCGGCCACGGTCGACGACCGTCCAAGGCCGCGTTCCAGCGTCTGCACCCAGGGTTCGTATCCGACCGAGCGGGCGGACATGTTGATCGACAGGCGCAGCATCTCGTTCTCGGCCAGGGCGCGCAGGCCCAGTTCCAGCGAGCGGCAGTCGATCTGGCGCCCAAGTTCCAGCGTTTCGGCCACGCCCACGAAATTGCGCGCCGGGATCACCCGCCCGCCGGGATCGACGACGCGGATCAGCCCCTCGTGAAAGGCGACGCGACCGGGATCGGCGGCCTGGACCACCGGCTGGTAGGCCAGCAGCACGTTGTCGGACAGGATCGCGGCCTGGACCATGTCCAATGTCCGGGCATCCCGCTTGGCGACCGCGACGCCGATGGGATCGCCCGGTTCTTCCCCGTTGTAGACTTCCGGATGATGCATGATCTTCCCCTTTGCTCGTCCTCCGGTGTGGGCGATAAGCTTTAAGAAGCGGTGAAACGGGACGTGGGGGGCGAACATGCCAAGATGCGAATGGTGCGGCGATGACCCGCTTTACGTCGAGTATCACGATCGCGAATGGGGCGTGCCCCGGCGCGACAGCCGCGAGCTTTTCGAGATGCTGACGCTGGAGGGGTTCCAGGCCGGGCTGAGCTGGATCACCATCCTGCGCAAGCGCGAGAATTTCCGCGCTGCCTTTGCCGGGTTCCGGCCCCAGATCCTGGCCGGCTGGGGCGCGCCCGAGGTCGAGCGTCTGCTGGGCGATGCCGGCATCGTCCGTCACCGCGGCAAGATCGAGGCCACCCTGTCGAACGCCCGCCAGTGGTGCCGGCTGGAAGAGGCCCGGCCCGGCGCCTTCTCGGACCTGGTCTGGGACAGCGTCGGCGGCACCCCGCGACAGGAGGGGCGGCGGCAGCATGCCGACCTGCCTTCCGTCACGCCCGAGGCCACCGCGCTGGCCAAGAAGCTCAAGGCCGAGGGGTTCCGCTTTTGCGGGCCGACCACGACCTATGCCTTCATGCAGGCGGCGGGGCTGATCAACGATCACGTCGCCGACTGTCCTCGCCACGCCGAGCTGGCCGGGTAGCATCCCGCGATGGGCCCAAGGCGTGTGCGCGCCATTTGCACAGGGCTGCGCCCTTGTGTAGAGGGTTCGCACGCCCAAACAGCCACCAGAGGCCGCCACCGATGACCGACAAGACCCAGAACACGATGTGGGGCGGCCGCTTTGCCGCCGGACCCGATGCCATCATGGAGGCGATCAACGCCTCGATCGGGTTTGACAAGCGCCTCTACGCCCAGGACATCGCCGGGTCGCGCGCCCATGCCGCGATGCTGGCCGCTTCGGGCATCCTCAGCGAGGCCGACGCCGACGCCATCGGCGAGGGGCTGACCGCCATCCTGGGCGAAATCGAACAGGGGGATTTTCCCTTCTCGACCGCGCTCGAGGACATCCACATGAACGTCGAGAGCCGCCTGCGCGAGCGCATCGGCGACGCGGCCGGCCGGCTGCACACCGCCCGGTCGCGCAACGACCAGGTTGCAACGGATTTCAAGCTGTGGACCCGCGACCAGATCGATGCCGCAACCCGTGGCCTTGAGGCTCTGATCGACGCGCTTCTGGGCCAGGCCGAGGCCGGCGCCGACTGGGTCATGCCCGGCTTCACCCATCTTCAGACCGCGCAGCCCGTCACTTGGGGCCACCACATGATGGCCTATGTCGAGATGTTCGGCCGGGATCTTTCGCGCTTCCGCGACGCCCGGGTTCGGATGAACGAATGCCCCCTGGGCGCTGCGGCACTTGCGGGCACGTCCTTCCCGATCGACCGGCACGTGACGGCAGAGGCGCTGGGCTTCGACCGGCCCTCGGCAAACTCGCTCGACGCGGTGTCGGATCGCGATTTCGCGCTGGATTACCTGTCGGCGGCGACCATCTGCGCCATGCACCTCAGCCGTTTCGCCGAAGAGCTGGTGATCTGGTCCTCGGCCCAGTTCCGCTTTGTCGCGCTGTCGGACCGGTTCTCGACCGGCTCGTCGATCATGCCGCAGAAGAAGAACCCCGACGCGGCCGAACTGATCCGCGCCAAGATCGGTCGGATCCTGGGGGCAATGGTGGCGCTGTTCACGGTGATGAAGGGCCTGCCGCTGGCCTATTCCAAGGACATGCAGGAAGACAAGGAACAGGTCTTCGATGCCGCCGACAGCCTGATGCTGGCGCTGGCCGCGATGGAGGGGATGGTGCGCGACATGACCGCCAACCGCGAGTCCCTGGCCGCCGCCGCAGGCTCGGGCTTCTCGACCGCGACGGACCTGGCCGACTGGCTGGTGCGCGAGGCGGGGCTGCCGTTCCGCGACGCCCACCACGCGACCGGCGCGCTGGTCGCGATGGCCGAGAAGAAGGGCTGTGACCTGCCGGACCTGACCCTGGAAGAGATGCAGTCGGTGAACCCTGCCATCACCCAGGGCGTCTTCGACGTGCTGGGGGTCGAGAACTCGGTCGCAAGCCGCGTCTCCTACGGGGGCACGGCACCCGCCCAGGTGCGCAAGCAGGTCGCCCGCTGGCGCGAGGTCCAGGCCGGATGGACCGCGTGAAGTTGCGCGCCGCCCTCGGGGGGATTGCGGCCCTGATGCTGCTGGGGCTTGCGGGATGCGGCGTCGACGGCCGCCCCGTGCCGCCCGGCACCGACCCCGACGCGGCGCCGGTCGAAAAGACCCCCGCCACGCCTGAGGTCTTTCCCAAACCCCTCACCGAGTAGGGACGCCCGGGCCAAGGGCGGCGATTGATCCGCCCCGCGCATCTGCTATGACCCGCACGAACGGCGCCAGGGCGCCCTGCGGATCGTCACGACCACGACCATCAGAAGGACCGACGGGATGGATCATTTTCTTTACAGGGACGGCCAGCTTCATGCCGAGGATGTGCCCGTGTCCGAGATCGCCCGCGCGGTCGGCACCCCCGTCTACATCTATTCCGAGGCCACGCTTCTGCGCCATTTCCGCCTGTTCGACGAGGCGCTGTCGGGCATGGATCACCTGGTCTGCTTCGCGATGAAGTCGAATTCCAACCAGGCCGTGCTGAAGCTTCTGGCCGATGCCGGGGCCGGGATGGATGTGGTCTCGGGCGGCGAATACGCCCGTGCCCGCGCCGCCGGCGTCCCCGGCGAACGCATCGTCTTTTCCGGTGTCGGCAAGACCGAGGCCGAGATGCGCCAGGCGCTTGAGGGTGGCATCCGCCAGTTCAACATCGAGTCCGAGCCCGAGATGGCCCTGCTGTCCGGTGTTGCCGAAAGCATGGGCAAGGTGGCCCCCGTCACCATCCGCATCAACCCCGATGTCGATGCCCGCACCCATGAGAAGATCGCCACCGGCAAGTCCGAGAACAAGTTCGGCATTCCGATCTCGCGCGCCAGTGCTGTCTTTGCCGAGGCCGCGGCGCTGCCGGGCCTCGAGGTGGTCGGCATCGACGTGCACATCGGCAGCCAGCTGGTCGAGCTGGAGCCGTTCGAACAGGCTTACACCAAGGTCGCCGAGCTGACCCGCCAGCTGCGCGCCGAGGGGCACGACATCCGCCGCCTCGACCTGGGCGGCGGGCTGGGCATCCCCTACACCCGCTCGAACGAGGTGCCGCCCCTGCCGCAGGATTACGGCGACATGGTACGCCGCACCCTCGGCCACCTGGATTGCGAGATCGAGATCGAGCCGGGTCGCCTGATCGCGGGCAACGCGGGCATCCTGGTATCGTCGGTCATCTACCTCAAGTCTGGCGAAGGGCGCGATTTCCTGATCGTGGACGCCGCGATGAACGACCTGCTGCGCCCGTCGATGTACGGCGCCTACCACGACATCGTGCCGCTTATTGAGCCGTCCTCCGACACCCCGCTGGCACCGATCGACATCGTCGGCCCGGTCTGCGAAAGCGGCGACACATTCGCCAAGCAGCGTCCGATGCCGCCGCTCGCCTCGGGGGATCTGGTCGCCTTCCGCTCGGCCGGGGCCTATGGCGCGGTCATGTCGTCGGAATACAACACCCGCCCCCTCATCCCCGAGGTTCTGGTGCGCGGGGATCAATTTGCCGTAATTCGTCCCCGGCCTACCTATGACGACATCATCAACCGCGATAAGCTGCCCGAGTGGCTATAGCCCCGCGCGCCCTCTGATTCCGCCCGCAGCGCCCTCGGGACGCGCCGCGACGCGACTGTCCGGGGTCACCGCGGCCCCGGAGTGAGCGATGGATCCGAACCACCCCGACGCCCAGCCGCGCGAACCCGGCCCCGACCGGGACGCCGCCGCGGCACTGCGCAGCCTGGCCCGCCCCCTCGTGGTGACGCGGGCCGGTATGCTGGCCGAACGGATCACCCGCGCCTTCTGGCCCCTCTGGACACTGATCCTGGCAACACTGGCGGCGGTGATGCTGGGCGGGGCGGCGCCGCTTTCGGCCCGCGCGCTCGTCCTCGCCGGCGGTGCGGTCCTGTTGCTGGCGGGCTGGCTGGGTTTTCGTGGCCTCCGGCGCTTCGTCTGGCCCAGCCGCGAAGAGGCGTTGGCCCGGATCGACGCCACCCTCAAGGGCCGGCCCATCGCGGCCCTGCGTGACAGCCAGGCCATCGGGCAGAACGATCCGCGATCCCGCGCCGTCTGGACCGCCCACGTCGCCCGCATGGGCGAGCGGCTGAAGACCGCGCGCCCGGTCCGCCCCGACCTGCGGGTCGCGCGCGACGATCCCATGGCCTTGCGCCTGATCGCGGCAACCGCCTTTGCCGCCGCGCTGATCTTCGGCTCGGTCTGGCACCTGCGCGACGTGGCGGGCGTGCCGGGCGCCGGCGGAACAGCCGTCGCCGCCGGTCCCAGCTGGGAAGGCTGGGTCGAGCCGCCGCTTCATACCGGTCGGCCGGGCCTCTATCTCAACGACATCCCGTCCGGCCCGCTGGAACTGCCCGAGGGCAGCCGGTTGGTGCTGCGCTTCTACGGACAGCTTGGTGCGATCACGGTCGAACAGGACGTGACCGCCCCCCTGCCCGCCCCGGATGATGCGGCAACCGCCGAGGCCGGCCCCGAGGCCCAGCAGGCCGAGGAACTGGTCGGCGGCGGTTTCGAGGGGGTGGTCAGCCGCTCGGGAAGCCTGCGGATCACCGGCGCGCAGCCGCGCGACTGGCAGATCGACGTGCTGGCGGACATGGCCCCCACGGTCGAGGTCACGGCCCCCTTCGAGGGTCGCGCCGATGGCGAGATGCGGCAAGGCTTCCGCGCGACGGACGATCACGGTGTCGAGGGCGGCAGCGCGGTGCTGGAGCTTGACCTGCCCCGCCTGCCGCGCCGCCACGGGCTGGCTCCCACGCCCGAACCCCGTGATCCGATCACCATCGACCTGCCGATGACCATCGCCGGCGACCGCTCGACCTTCGAAGAGGTTCTGGTCGAACGCTTTGCCGAACATGCCTGGGCCGGCCTGCCCGTCACCCTGCGGCTGGAGGTGCGCGACGCCATCGGCCAGACCGGCGAGGTCCGGGTCACCGATATCGACCTGCCGCGCCGAAGCTTCTACGACCCGCTTGCCGCCGGCATCGTCGAACAGCGCCGCGACCTGCTGTGGACCCGCGAAAACGCGCCGCGCGTGGCACAGATCCTGCGCGCCATGACCGCCTACCCCGATGGGTTCATCAAGAACGAGAAGGGCTACCTGCGCCTGCGCCTGGCCCTGCACCGCCTGGAAGCCGCGATGGAGGGGCGGGGCGTTCCCCTGGCCGAGGGCGCGGATACACCCGCCGCCGCAGCCACGCCCGAGGACAAAATCGGGGACAAAACCGCCGCGCCCCGCGCCGCCGAGGCCCCGCGCCTCGTGCCCGTGGTCAACGGGCTGACGCCCGCGATGCGCGACGAGGTGGCCACGATGCTGTGGAACGCCGCGCTGATGTTCGAGGATGGCGACCTGTCGTCGGCCCTTGAACGCCTGCGCCGGGCCGAGGATCGCCTGTCCGAGGCCATGCGCAACAACGCCCCCGAGGACGAGATCGCCCGGCTGATGCAGGAACTGCGCGAGGCGATGCAGGACTATATCCGCGAGATGGCCGAGCAGGCCCGCCGCGACGAGAACCAGCAGGCCGAGGCCGACCAGCAGGGACAGCAGATCACCGGCGACCAGCTTCAGCAGATGATGGACCGGATCGAGGAGCTGATGCGCCAGGGCCGCACCGCCGAGGCGCAGCAGCTTCTGGACCAGCTTCGCCAGATGATGGAGAACATGCGCATCTCGCGCCAGCAGGGGCAGCAGGGACAGCAGGGCGATCAGGGCCAGCAGTCGATGCAGGGCCTGTCCGAGACGCTGCGCGAACAGCAGAACCTGTCGGACGAGGCGTTCCGCGACCTGCAACAGCGGTTCAACCCCGGCCAGCAGGGCCAACAGCAAGGCCAGCGCCCCGGACAGCAACCGGGCCAACAACCGGGCCAACAACCCGGTCAACAGCCGGGCCAGCAACCTGGTCAGCAACCCGGACAGGGGCAACCGGGCGATCGCCAGGGCAACCAGCCCGGATCCCGCCCCGGCGATCAGCCCGGGCAGCCTGGCGGCAGCGCCGGCCAGGGCCAGGGCAATCCCGACGCAACGCCCGGCGGGCCCCAGGGTCTTGCCGATCGTCAGCGCGCCCTGCGCGACCAGCTCAGCCGCCAGACCCGCAACCTTCCCGGCGCCGGCACCGAGGCCGGCGAGGCCGCCCGCGAGGCGCTGGACCGGGCCGGCCGGGCGATGGACCAGGCCGAGGATGCCTTGCGCGAGGGGCTGACCTCGGATGCGCTGGACCGCCAGTCCGAGGCCGTGGAGGCCCTGCGCGAAGGCATGCGCAATCTTGGCGACGCCATGGCCGACCAGCAGCCGGGCCAGCAGGGACAGGGACAACAGAACGGCCGCGCCCAGGGCCCCTCGGGTGAGGGGCGTGATCCGCTTGGCCGCGAGGCCGGAAACCAGGGGCGCGTCGGCTCGGACGATGCGCTGAGCGATGGCGAGGATGTCTATCGCCGCGCCCGCGAGTTGCTGGACGAGATCCGCCGCCGCTCGGGCGATCAGACCCGCCCCAGCGAGGAGCTGGATTACCTGCGGCGCTTGCTGGAACAGTTCTGAGCCGGACAGACCCACACGGATTGCGGCCTTGACCCGGGCCGCTCCGGGCTGGGCGCCAGGCAGGTGGAAACATCTGCCCCGCTTGAGGGCACCGAAGCCAGATGCGGTTTAGCCGCCCAGGTTGCCGATCTTTTCGACCATCAGCCGCGCCCAGTCGTCGAGGCGCAGGCGGGCCACGTCCACAGTCTCGACATAGCGGTCAAGCAGTGGCCCCGCCTCGGGGATGCGGTCGACCACCTCGGGGGCAAAGCGGTAAAGCGCCACCCCGGCGGCGGCCAGCAGCACCATAAGAAGAAACCCCAGCCGGAAGCCCGTGCGCTGACTTTCCTCGGCGGCGTCCTCCTCGGTGACGGGCGCGTCGGGATCGGCAGAGCGATCCGTGGTCGCGGTCAGCGAGGAATTGACCTCTTCGATATCGGGGAACATCTCGCTGCGGTCGTCCTGATCGACGCCCGGGCGGCCGGGGATCGCCGTCGCGTGGCCATGGGCACCGGCGGCTGCTCCGGCGGCACCGGCCTCGGCGGCGGCCTGCGCTGAGGCTTGCGCGGAAGGGGCGGGCATCTCGGGCTCATCGCCTTCCTGCCAGCTGGGCAGGCGGCTTCGGGCGGCGGTCGCGTCGTGGGGCGCGCCCGAATCCAGGCCCAGGTCGGGTTGGCTTTCCAGGCGGTTGATTTCGGCGCGGCGGGCCTCGGCCTCGCGGCGGGCCTCTTCGCGCAGGACCTCGGCCACTTCGGGATCGAGCGGGCGGCGGGGGATCTGTTCGCGCTGGGACAGCGGGCCGCCGGCGGGAAGCGATGTGCCGGCGGGATCCTCGGGGGTCGCGCGGTCGGCGTCGGGGGCCGCATGGTCTCCGCCCTCCTCCTCGTCATCCCCGTCCTCGGGCAGGCCATCATCGCCCAGCGCAGCGCGCAGGGAGGCCTCGAACTCGTCCTCCTCCGCGTCATCCGCTGCGGGGGCGGAGGTCGGCGCGCTGCCGGCCAGCTCCTCGTCATCCTCGTAAAGCTGGGTATCGTCGCGCTGGCTGTCGCCGGCATCGGCCGCCACGTCGCCGAAGAAGGCGGCGGCCTCGCCGTTGTCCTGACCCGCCTGGGGCGAACCGGCATCCGTTGCCGCGTCCGATGCCACATCCTGACCCGCCGCCGCAGCGGCCGTCGCACCCCCGACCGGGTCGTGGATACGCGAGTCCTGTCGCATGCCCCGGCTTCGCGGCTGGGCGACATGGGGTGGCGGCGTGGTGACGGGTTCATCCGGGCGGCCATCCGCCGTTTCGGAGACCTGGAACCAGGTGTGCCCGCAATTGGAACACTGGACATCGCGCCCTTCGGGCGGAATGACGCCGTCGCCCACCTCGTATTGCGCATCACAATTCGGGCAAATCAGTCGCATTTACGACCTCGCTCACTGCTCGGCGTCCGGTATTTTCCGGCTCGCTTCGATTTCATCGGCTTTTATCAATCAAAGCCTGTTAATTCAAAGTAATTGACCCTTCCTCCGATTGAAACCCGTCGCGTGTTGCGCGACACTCACGGCCTTGCAGATCGAGGGGCCGGAATTGATCGAACTGGAAAACGCCGCCTACTCCTATGGCGGCGCGGAACTACTCAGCGACATGTCCCTGCAATTGGGGGCGGGCAGCTTTCACTTCCTGACCGGCCCTTCCGGTGCCGGCAAGACCACCTTTCTGAAACTGTGCTACGCCGAACTGGTGCCCAGCGCGGGCACCGTGCGGCTGCTGGGCCAGGACGTGCGCCAGATGGATCGCGACGATGTCGCCCGCCTGCGCCGCCGCGTCGGGGTGGTCCATCAGGATTGCCAGTTCCTCGACCACCTCAGCCTGCGCGAGAATATCGCCCTGCCGCTGGAGGTTTCGGGCCACGACATGAACGCGGATTCCATCAACCTGGACGAGCTTCTGGGCTGGGTCGGCCTGGCCGAGCGCGCCCGCGCCCTGCCCCCGGAACTTTCTGGCGGCGAGCGACAGCGCGCGGCACTGGCGCGGGCCGTCATCATGTCGCCCGATGTCATCATCGCGGACGAGCCGACCGGCAACATCGACTGGGAGATGAGCCTGCGCCTTCTGACCCTGCTGGTCGAGCTGAACAAGATGGGCAAGACCATCGTCATCGCGACCCATGATCTGAACCTGATCCGCGCCACCAAGGCCGAGGTATCGGCGCGTGTCCTGCGCATCGCCAATCGCCGGCTGCAACTGGCGGGGTCGGACCTGTGAGCGCGCAGCGCCCCAGCCGAGGCGCCCGTGCCAGCGCGCCGCTGCACGCCCTCATCGCGGCGGTGTTCCGGCCCTCGGGCCGCGCCGACCGGGTCGTGCCGCCCACCGGCTTCACCGCGCGACTGACGGTCTTTACCGCCGCCGCCATGGCCTTCCTCGGTGTCTTCGCGCTGGCCCTCTCGCTGGCGACGGGCCGGCTGGCCGAACGCTGGGGGGCCGAACTTGCGCGCACCTCGACGGTGCGCATCTCGGCCCCGGCGGGGCAGATGGCGGCCCAGACCGAGGCGGTGGTAAGGGTGCTGCAATCCACCCCCGGCGTCCGCTCGGCCCGGGTGTTGGAGGATGACGAGCTGAGCGCGCTGCTGGAACCCTGGTTCGGCCCCGAGCTGCCGGTCGCCGACCTGCCGGTGCCCAGCCTCGTCGAGGTGATCGAGCAGGGCGAGGGTTTTGACGCAGAGGGCCTGCGCCAGAGGCTGGCCGCCGAGGCCCCCGGCTCGGTCCTGGACGACCACACCCGCTGGCGCCGTCCCCTGATCGACGCGGCCGACCGGCTGCGGCTTCTGGGGCTTCTGTCGCTGGCGCTGATCGCGGCCTCGACGGCGGCGATGATCACCCTCGCGGCCCAGGCCGCCCTGGCCGCCAACGCCCGGCTGATTTCCACCCTGCGCCTCGTGGGCGCACGGGACACGTTCATCGCGCGCGCCTTCGTGCGCCGCTTCACCCTGCGCGCCATCGGCGGCGCCACCATCGGCACGCTGGCCGGCGGCCTGGCGGTGCTTGCCCTGCCCAGCGCCGACGCGGCGGGCGGCTTCTTGACCGGTCTTGGATTCCAGGGCTGGCACTGGCTCTGGCCGCTTCTGATCCCGCCGCTTGCCGGACTGGTCGCCTTCCTGGCCACCCGCACCGCGGCGCTGCGCACCCTGAGAGGATTCAAATGATCGCCTACGGCATCCAGTGGCTGCGGTCGCTGTTCTACAGCATCTCGCTCTATACCTCGATGTTCGTGATCGGCATCGCCTACTTCCCCTTTGCGCTGTTCAGCCGGCGGGCAGCCTTCGGCGCCTGTCACGCTTTTTGCGGCTATGCCATCTGGTCGGCCCGCTGGATCGTCGGCATCAAGACCGAGGTTCGCGGCACCCCGCCCACCGAGGAATGCATGATCGCCGCCAAGCACCAGTCGTTCTTCGACATCATCGTCATCTTCAACAGCGTCCCCCGGGGCAAGTTCATCATGAAGCGCGAATTGCTGTTCGCGCCCGTGCTGGGCCAATACGCCTGGCGCATCGGCTGCGTGCCGGTGGATCGCGGCAAGCGTGGCCGCGCGGTGATGAAGATGGTGGCCGACGTGATCCACGGGATGCAGCGGGCCGGACAGCTGATCATCTACCCCCAGGGCACCCGGGTCGCACCGGGCGTCGCGGCCCCCTACAAGGTGGGCACGGGCGTTCTGTACGAACAACTGGGGCAGCCCTGCTACCCGGTGGCGACGAACGTGGGCCTCTTCTGGCCGAAGCGGGCTGTTATGCGCAAACCCGGCCGCGCAGTGGTCGAGTTTCTGGAGCCGATCCCGGCCGGCGTCGACAAGGCGAGCTTTCTTGCGCAACTCTCGCGCCAGGTCGAAGAGCGGTCGATCGAGCTGATGGCCGAGGCCGGGTTCCACACCCCGCCCGAGGGCAACGCCCTGACTGCTAGCGCGGGGGGCGCACGCTCTCTCAGGGACGGCGCCGGAACGAATGTGCCGGGGCCCGAGGGCACCCTGGACACCGGCACGGCCGAGGGGGGCGCGGTTGCGGGCCTCGGTGCCGCGCCCGGGCCGGGAGACCTTGACGACGACCCGCTCAGCCCGATGCCCGGCCCCGTTCGCGGGCCCATCAGCGAGGCGGGCGAGGACCCGGCGCCGGACGGCCCCGAGAAGACGACCGGGAAAGAGACCGACAGCTGACAGTTCTCTTTTCAATCCCGGAACATTCGTGCAACTTGGTCCGGATCACTTTGGGACTTGAGTGCACATGACCGGGCAGGACGATCAACGCGGGACCGTTGGCACCAAGGGCGCGGAGGCCGGCCGGAACGACAGGCGCGTCCGCATCCTGTTGGATCATCTCGACCAGGAGGTCGGGTTGTGGCAACTCAACGTCGCCGACGGCACCGCCTGGCGGAACCTGCGCCACGATCAGATCTTCGGCTATGACGAAGTGCTCCCCGAATGGACCTTCGAGATATTCCTTGAACATGTCGTCGCCCAGGACCGCGACAAGGTCCGCACCCTGTTCCAGACCGCCGTCGAGAACAGCCAGCACTGGTCCTTCGAATGCAAGATCATCCGCGCCGACGGAGACGAGGGCTGGATCCGCGCCCATGGCGAGCCTGTCCGTGACCCCGAAAGCGGCGAACAGTTCCTGCTGGGCAGTGTCTTCGACATCTCCCGCCTGCGCCGCGCAGAGGAGCAGACCCGCCTTCTGAAGGCCGAGTTGAACCACCGCGAGCGCAATCTGCTGGGAATGCTGCGCGCCATGGTGCAGCTTACGGCCGAACGTGCGACCGGCGTGAAGGCCTTCGCCAAGGTGCTTGGCGACCGGCTGGCGGCCTTGGGCCGGACCCACGATCTTTTCGTCAGCCGCGGCAGCTTCCCCGTGCCGCTGGTCCAGATCGTGCGCGCAGAGATGGCGGCGATGGACATCCGTCCGGACCGGTTCACCATTGAGGGCGACACCGACTTCGCGCTCCACTCCAAGACCGCCGAAAGCGCCACGCTGGTCCTGCACGAGCTGGTCACGAACGCCCGCCAGCACGGTGCCTTCAGCACCAACAAGGGGCGCGTGCGGATCAGTATCGAGTCCCGCAAGGAAGGGGTCGCCCGCATCATCTGGACCGAGGTCTGGGGCCCCCGCGTGGCAAGGCCCACCGAGTACGGCTTCGGCGCCCGCATCCTCGACACCGCCCTTGGTCAGGACGGCACGGTGAAGATGGACTACAAGCCCGACGGGCTGGTCTGCACCATCGACCTGGTGGCCAGCCGACCGCGCCCGACCATGGACGTGGCCCGCACGACCGTCATGCCCGTCGAGATGCCCGACCTGAAGGGCAAGCGCGTGATGGTGCTGGAGGATGAAGCGCTGATCGCCCTGTCGCTTGAGATGACCCTGACCGATGAGGGGGTCGTGGTGCTAGGCCCTTTCTCCTCGGTCGACGATGCAAAGGCTGCGATGAAGGGCGAGGTCGACGCCGCGATCCTGGATGTGAACCTCGGCCGCGACACATCGCTTGATGTGGCGCAGACGCTGACGACGCGGGGGGTGCCCTTCGTGTTCCTGACCGGCGACGGCGACTGGCACCGGGTCGCGAATACCTTCCCCGACGTGCCCGTCTTGGAAAAGCCGATCCGCGAGGTCGATGTGGTGGTCAGCCTCGGTCGCGTGCTGAAGAAGGCGGCCGGCCGGAAGTGAGGCATCGCGCCCCGGCCCGCTGGCGCATCAGGCGGCCAGGCCCTTCGATCCCATGTCCAGGAATTTCTGCCGCCGCGCGTCGCGCAGGGCCTTGCCGTCCTTGCCCGAAAGCTCCTCCAGCAGTTCGACGATGCTGCGACCGACGGCGTCGATGGCCGCGTCGCGGGCCCGCTGGGCGCCACCCACGGGTTCCTTGACGATCCGGTCGATCACGCCCAGTGCCTTGAGGTCCTGGGCCGTCAGGCGCAGGGCCTCGGCGGCCTCGCGCATCTTCTCGGCATCCTTCCACAGGATCGAGGCACAGCCCTCGGGGCTGATGACCGAGTAGATCGAATGCTCCAGCATCACCAGCCGGTCGGCGGTGGCGAAGGCAACGGCGCCGCCCGACCCGCCCTCGCCGATGATGACCGAGACCAGCGGGACGCCGATGCTCAGGCAGCGCTCGGTCGAGCGGGCGATCGCCTCGGACTGGCCCCGCTCCTCGGCGCCTTTGCCGGGGTAGGCGCCGGGCGTGTCGACAAGGGTCACAACCGGCAGGCGGAAGCGGTCGGCCAGATCCATCAGGCGGATTGCCTTGCGATACCCCTCGGGGCGGGCCATGCCGAAGTTGCGCTCGATCCGGGTCTTGGTGTCGTGGCCCTTCTCATGGCCGATCACCATCACCGGGCGGTCCTCAAGCCGGGCCAGCCCGCCGATCACGGCGTGGTCGTCGGCAAAGTTGCGATCGCCGGCCAGCGGCATGAAATCGGTGAACAGTCGGTTCACGTAATCCATGCAATGGGGGCGGTTCGGGTGCCGGGCGACCTGGCATTTGCGCCAGGGGGTCAGCTCGGCATAAAGCTCGCGCAGCATCTTGTCGGCCTTGGCGTCCAGCGCCGCGGCCTCTTTTTCCACGTCCATTTCGGAATTCGCCCGGGCCATCGCCCGCAATTCCTCGGCCTTGCCCTCGATCTCGGCCAGCGGCTTTTCAAATTCGAGATAGTTTTGCATGGAATGCTCCGCCTGTTGTCCGGGTTATATGACGCCCGGGGACGGTTTTTGCAACAATCCCCGGCCAGGGTCGGATTCAGCCGGCGGGCCGGCGCGTCATCCTACCGGAACGCTGCTTCCGAGGATCGAATTCGGGCAGTTCTGCGGCCCGGCGTTCAAGAAACGGTCAGATTTGCGCCTTAGAACGATCAACGCAAATTGCGACAACACCAGCGATAAGAACGTCAGGAAATGAACGTCACATGTATTACTCGCTAACCCTCGCTGCCCTTCTGGTGCTGATCTACCTGGCCCGGCCGATTCTCCGGCGCCGTCTGAGATACCTGCGCAACCGCACGCCCGGCCCGGTGCTGGAACGCCCGTTCTCGGCCCAGTTCTCGGGCCAGCTCTCCGGCCTTCCCGGCGGCGGCCCGTCCTATTCGGGGTTCGAGCGGTCGGCACCCCAGATCCGGCCCATGCCCCGCATGCGCTAGGCCAAGGCCGGGCGGCGCGGGCTGACCGCCCCGCCCTGCTCTCTGCATCCTGTCAAGTTCTGCGCCGCCGCCCCTTCGGGCAGGCGTGACCGGCGCCGTCGCTCAGCCCTGGCGGGCAGCGATCAGTTCGGATTGCCGGACGATGACTTCGGCCTGCTTGATCGAGGCGATGTCGACCAGCCGTCCCTTGTAGACCGTGGCGCCCGATCCTTCGGTCTTGGCCTTCTCCATGGCCTCCAGAATCTCGCGCGCCTCGGTCACGGCCTCTTCCGAGGGGGTGAAGACCTGGTTCGACAGCGGGATCTGGCTGGGGTGGATCGCCCATTTGCCGACCATGCCCAGCACGGCCGAGCGGCGCGCCTGAGCCAGGAAGCCCTCGGGGTCCGAGAAATCGCCATAGGGCCCGTCGACCGGCAGGACGCCATGGGTGCGGCAGGCGGCGACGATCGCGGTCTGGGCCCAGTGCCAGGGATCGGACCAGTACTGCTGCCCCTCGCGCAGCATGTAATAGCCTTCCTGCGTGCCGCCGATGCCAGTGGTCTGCATCCCCATCGAGGCCGCGAAATCGGCGGCCCCCAGGCTCATGGCCTGAAGCCGGTCCGAGGCGGCGGCGATCTCTTCGACATGGGCGATGCCGGCGGCGCTTTCGATGATGACCTCGAAGCCCAGCCGCTTGCTGCGGCCCGTCGCACGCTCGATCGCGGTGACAAGGGCGTCGACGGCATAAAGATCACCCGCACAGCCGACCTTGGGGATCATGATGAGGTCCAGCCGCTCGCCGGCTTGTTCCAGCAGGTCGACCACGTCGCGATACCACCAGGGGGTATCCAGACCGTTGATCCGGACGCTCAGCGTCTTGTCGCCCCAATCCACATCCGAGATGGCGGCGATGATGTTCTGACGGGCCTGGGCTTTGTCATCGGGGGCGACGCTGTCCTCCAGATCCAGGTTCACCACATCCGCGGCGCTGGCGGCCATCTTTTCGAAGATCGCAGGGCGGGAGCCCGGGCCGAAAAGCTGGCAGCGGTTGGGGCGGGAAACGGGCGAGGGCTGGATGCGGAAGCTCATTGCGGATCCTTGAGGTCATTAAGTTGCGTGACAGGCACGTCACTCGTTAGGATATTGCGGCGCAGCATGCAACGGGTCGCTTTCCCCGGAGCCGGGTGCGGTGCAATCCTCCAGCGGCACGCCGGCGCTCTGCCTGGGAAGGTCGGCCAGGGGTGTCGCGGCCTCCACCCACCAGCGGGGATGGGCACGGCGGATGGCCCGGGCCGCGGCGCGGGCGGCGTGCGCGGTCTCGAACATACCGAAACAGGTTGCACCCGAACCCGACATTCGCGCCAGCATGCAATCGGTCGTGCCCGAAAGGGCGAGGATCGCGTCGCGGATGACCGGAGCACGGGCGATGGCCGGCGCCTCGAGATCATTGCGCTGCAGGTGCATCCACGTGACCAGGTCCCAGGCGGTCCCGAAGCGGGGGATGCGATCGGTCATCGGCTCGTTGCCGCAGGCCGAAAGCCCGCCGAACACCATCGGGGTCGGCACCTCGACGCCCGGGTTGACCAGCACCATGTGGAATTCGGGCAGCGGGGGGACGGCGCCCAGGGTCTGGCCGATCCCGCGCATCCGGGCCGGGCGGGAGGCCAGACAGACGGGCACGTCGGCCCCCAGCGACACCAGCGCGGCCCCCTCGGGCAGGGGCACGCCCCACAGCCGGGACAACGCCCGGATCGCGGCGGCGGCGTCGGCCGATCCGCCCCCGATCCCCGAGGCCGGCGGCAGGAATTTCTCCAGCGTCAGCCGCGCCCCCGGAAGGGGCCGGGCTTCGCATTCGGCGGCAAGAAACCGCGCCGCCCGCAGGACAAGGTTGTCGTCGCCCGCCGGCACGGTCGCGCCGAATGGACCGGCCAGGTCCAGCAAAAGCTCCCCCGGGGCGGCGGGTTCGGCATGCAGGATGTCGCCCGTGCTGACAAAGGCCACGAGACTGTCGAGGAAGTGATACCCGTCGTCGCGCCGTCCGGTGACGTGCAGCGTCAGGTTGATCTTGGCCGGGGCGTATTCTTTGACGAATTCCGTGGCGTGTTCCTCAGCCGTCATTCGCCACCGTGACCGGTGCCTTTGCCTCTTCCGAGAGGACCATGTCCAGGCCCACGTCCAGCTTGCGCAGGATGCGCTTCTCGTCGCGTTCCTCGGGCTTGAAGGACAGGGCACGCTTCCACTGGAATTCGGCCTCGCGCTCCCGGCCGACGCGCCACAGAACGTCGCCCAGGTGATCGTTGATGATCGGGTCCAGCGGCATCAGCTCGACCGCGCGTTCCATATGCGGCACCGCTTCCTCGTAGCGGCCAAGACGATAGAGGACCCAGCCCAGACTGTCGGTGATGTAACCGTCGTTGGGCCGCTCGGCGACCGCCAGCTCGATCATCTCCAGCGCCTCGTCCAGGTTCTTGTCCTGCTCGACGAAGGAATAGCCCAAGTAGTTCAGGACCAGCGGCTGGTTGGGGCGAAGCTCCAGCGCCTTACGGAAATCGCCCTCGGCGATGGTCCACTCGTTCTGGCGTTCGCGGCTGATGCCACGGGCATAATAGACCACCCATTGCGAGGCCGAGGGATGCGGCACCAGCTCCAGCGCGCGGGTGTAGGCCTCTTCGGCCTCCTCGTAGCGGTTGAGGCGGCGCAGCATGTCGCCCAGCGTCACGTGGACCGAGGCGATCTGACCGTGGGTCTTGCCCAGCTGTTGCAGAACCTCGACCGCGGCGTCGGGTTTACCGATGTCCTGAAGCGTCTCGGCCCGGCCGATGGCGGCGATGTGGTAGGCCGGATCGTCCGCCGGCACCCGGTCGTAGGCGGCGGTGGCCAGGTCCCGCTGACCCAGCGATTCCAGCAGTCCCGCGCTCAGCAGCAGGGCGTCGATGTGATCGGGCTGAAGATACTCGGCAATGCGCGAATACAGCAGCGTCAGGCTGTCGGGGGTCTCGCCGCGCAGGGCGGCGGCGACGGTATAGAACACCTCGGCCTGGCCGTCCTGGGCGCTGGTCACCATGTCGAAGGCCAGGGTCTCGCCCGCCTCAAGCGTCTCGAGGGCGGCGATGATCTCGGGGTCCGAGGTATCGGGCAGCGCAGTTTCGATCAGTTCGATCGCATCGCCGTCCCGGTCAAGCTGGCTGAGAACGCTGGCATGGGTCAGCACGCCCCGGCGCGTCATCTGAAGCGCCCCTTCGGCCTTGCCGGACAGGATCGCGTCGGCGCCTTCCATGTCGCCCGCAAGACCCAGCGCCAGCGCCTTGTGATAGGCGCCGAATTCCTTCAGCCCCGGCGTCGCGATCAGCGTGTCGAACCGGGCCAGCGCCTCGGTCATCTTACCCTCGCCCAGCAGGTCCCAGGCAAGCACCAATCCGCTCACCAGCTCGCCCACGCTCTCGGAATAGGCCGCCGCGTCGCCGCCGTTGCGAATCGCATCGCCCAAAAGAATCAGCTGTGCGATCTGGCTGTCGGCCTTGGCGCTTTCCATCTGGCGCGCGACGGTGATCGCCTTGTCGATCTGTCCCAGCCCCATGTACGAGACGATCAGGCTTTCCATCAGGATGGCGTTGTCGCGATCCTCGGCCAAGGCGCGGGTATAGTATTGCGCCGCTATGCGAAACTCGTTGTCGGCGCTGGCCTGGCGCGCGGCCAGATAGGACCCCGCAAGCCCCTTGGCCCCGGCTTCAAGGGGGACTGAGAAAGCGATCACCCCGAGGGCCACGGAACTCATCAGTCTGCGAAAACGTGTCATGCGGAGGTCCTCATAAAACTGCGGCACAGGTTACGACCACGCGCGGCCCGGAGCAATCCACCCCGGGCCCGGGGACCCTCTGCTGATGCAATTGTTACATGTTCGGGTAGTTCGGACCATCGCCTCCCTGCGGGGTGGTCCAGACGATGTTCTGACTGGGGTCCTTGATGTCACAGGTCTTGCAGTGGACGCAGTTCTGGAAATTGATCTGGAACTTGACCGCCTCGCCCTCTCCCACGAACTCGTAGACGCCCGCGGGGCAGTAGCGCGCCGAGGGGCCGGCATAGAGCGGCAGGTTCACCTTCACCGGCGTATCGGCATCCCGCAGCTTGAGGTGGCAGGGCTGGTTTTCCTCGTGGTTGGTCATCGAGAAGCTGACGTTGGTCAGCCGGTCAAAGCTCAGCACCCCGTCGGGACGGGGATAGTCGATGGGCTTGTGCTGCTCGGCCAGCTCGGTCGCCTCGGCGTCGGTCTTCTGGTGCTTGAGCGTGCCGAAAAGCGAGAAGCCGAAAAGGTTGTTGGTCCACATGTCCAGCCCGCCGACGGTAAGCGAGGCCAGCAGCCCGAAGCGCGACCACAGCGGCTTGACGTTGCGCACGGGGCGCAGGTCGCGGCCGATGGCGCCGTCGCGGACGGCCCCGTCATACCCGTCCAGCACGTCGGCCGAGCGGCCGGCGGCCAGCGCCTCGACGATGGCCTCGGCCGCGGCCTTGCCCGACAGCATCGCGTTGTGGTTGCCCTTGATGCGCGGCACGTTGACCATGCCCGCCGAACAGCCCAGCAGCGCGCCCCCCGGAAAGGCCAGCTTGGGCAGCGACTGCCAACCGCCCTCGGAGATGGCGCGCGCGCCGTAGGCCACGCGCTTGCCGCCTTCCAAGAGCTCGGCCACCATCGGGTGGTGCTTGAAGCGCTGAAACTCCATGTAGGGGAACAGGTAGGGGTTGGCGTAGTTCAGGTGCACGACAAAGCCGACATAGACTTGGTTGTTGTCCAGGTGGTAGATGAAGGACCCGCCGCCCGCGTTGCCGCCCAGCGGCCATCCCATGGTGTGCACGACCTTGCCCTGCTGGTGCTTGGCGGGGTCGATCTCCCAGATCTCCTTCATGCCAAGGCCGTATTTCTGCACGTCGCTGTCGCCGTCGAGGGCGAACTTCTCGATCACCTGCTTGGAAAGCGATCCGCGGACACCCTCGCCCAGCAGAACGTATTTGCCGTGCAGCTCCATGCCCGGTTCATAGTTGGGGCCGGGGGTGCCATCGGTGTTCAGGCCGAATTCGCCGGCGACCACGCCCTTAACGCTGCCATCCTCGCGATAGACCAACGCCGAGCAGGACATGCCGGGGAAGATCTCGACCCCCAGCGCCTCGGCCTGTTCGGCCATCCAGCGGCAGACATTGCCCATCGACACGATGTAGTTGCCGTGGTTCGACATCAGCGGCGGCATCAGGAAGTTCGGGATGCGGACCGAGCCGGACTCTCCCAGCATGTGGAATTCGTCGCGCTTGACCTCGACGTTGATCGGCGCGCCCATGTTGCGCCAGTCGGGCAGCAGCGCATCAAGGCCCGAGGGATCCAGAACCGCGCCCGACAGGATATGCGCGCCCACTTCCGATCCCTTTTCCAGCACCACGACATCAAGGTCGGCGTTCAACTGCTTGAGGCGGATCGCGGCGCTGAGGCCGGCCGGGCCGGCACCCACGATCACGACGTCGTATTCCATGGTTTCGCGCGCGGAGTCGGACATGTTCGGCTTCCTTCTGGCTGACGGCACGGCACCGCCGGGGATGTTTCATATGCTTGTTACCCAATGGCAAATATCCCAGCGCTGACCGACACGTCAATCTGTCCCTCCCGGCACGTGGCGGCAACGACGTCGCGACACGCGGCAAGCGGTTGCCGCGCGGGGCGCCAAGCCCCAGTTATCGCTTGCCATCCGCTCGGCGGTTGGTTCAGTTAAGCGAAACAGCAGGGCGCAGTGATGCGCCCGAGGGGCGCCCGCGCCAGGACGCCCACGGACCGGAGGATGAGACGTGGAAAAGATACCCATGACGCGCAGCGGCCACCAGGCGCTGGAGGCCGAACTGAAGAACCTGAAGTCCGTCCAGCGCCCGGCCGTCATCCGCGCGATCGCCGAGGCGCGTGAACATGGCGACCTTTCCGAGAATGCCGAGTATCACGCCGCCCGCGAAAAGCAGAGCTTCATCGAGGGCCGGGTCAAGGAGCTGGAGTCGATCATCTCGCGCGCCGACGTGATCGACACGTCCAAGATGTCCGGCAACATCAAGTTCGGCGCGACGGTCAAGCTTGTCGACGAGGACACCGACGAAGAGAAGACCTACCAGATCGTCGGTGAGCCCGAGGCCGACATCGAAAAGGGCCGCCTGAACATCAAGTCCCCCCTTGCCCACGCTTTGATCGGCAAGGAGGAAGGTGATAGCGTCGAAGTGCGCACCCCCGGCGGCACGCGCAGCTACGAAGTTCTTGAAATCGGATATCATTAGCCCGCCGCGGGCTGATGGACAGGACACCGCATGGTCACTGACAGGAACCGCCAGACGCCCCCGCTTTTCGGCGGGCGCGACGGCGCGGGGGAAAACGCGATCTCGGCCACCGAGATCGTGGCGGCGATCCTCAGCTTCGTCTGGGTGGCGCTGGTCTTCGTCTATCTTTACGTGATCCCGCCGGCGTCGGGCGAGGGCGGCAATCCCGCGACCACGATCATGATCTTCGTCGCGATCTTCCTGCCGCTGGCGCTGATCTGGGTGGCGGCCGTGGCCGCGCGCACCTCGCGCATGATGAAGGCCGAGTCGGCGCGCCTTCAGGCCTCGATCGACGCGCTGCGCAACGCCTACGTGGTCCAGAGCCACAGCAACAACGCAAGTCTGGACCCCGGCCTGACGCGCAAGATCGAACAGCTTGTCGAGGCCCAGCGCGCCACCGAGGAGGCGCTGGCCATGTTCCATTCCGTGCGCTCGGGCGAACGGCCGATGCATGCGCCCCTGGCCGGCACCCCGGTCGCCGGCGCCGCCGGCAAGCCCCATGTCGATCAGCCCAGCCTGGCCCTGGGCACCCCGGCCGAGGACCTGGGCGTGCCGATCTCGATCGCCGATTTCATCAAGGCCATGAACTTCCCCGAGGATGCCAACGACCGCGAGGGTTTCCGCGCCCTGCGGCTGGCGCTGGCCGACCGGCGCATCGCCACGCTGATCCGCGCCTCCGAGGATCTGCTGACCCTGCTCAGCCAGGACGGGATCTACATGGACGATCTGCGCCCCGACCGCGCCCGCCCCGAGGTCTGGCGCCGCTTTGCCAAGGGCGAGCGGGGCAAGCCTGTGGCGGCGCTGGCCGGGGTCCGCGACCGCTCCAGCCTGGCGCTGACATCAGGCCGGATGAAGTCCGATGCCGTTTTCCGCGACGTGGCGCATCACTTCCTGCGCCAGTTTGACCGCAGCTTTGTCGAGTTCGAGAAGGGCGCCAGCGATCAGGACATCGCGGCCCTGGCCGAGACGCGCACCGCGCGGGCCTTCATGCTGGTGGGCCGGGTCTCGGGCACCTTCGACTGATTTGGGCATCGCCGCGCGCGCGGCGTCACCCCCGGCTACAGGCCGAAGCTCGCATAAGGCAGGAAGCGTACCGGATCCCCCGGCCGCACGTCGCGGGCGCCGTCCTCAAGCTCGACCAGCCCGGTCGCCCAGCTCAGCCCCGAGATCCGCCCCGAGCCTTCCGAGACAAAGACCTCGGCCCGTCCCTCAGCGTCAAGCCGGGCGCGCAGGTACTCGCGGCGGCCGGGCTTCTTGTTCTTCTTGAAGGCGGCGGGCACGGTGAAGCCCTGCGGCGCGCTCCACTCCGCGCCTTCCAGCACGGCGAAGGCCGGCCGGGCGAAAAGAAGGGTGCAGACGAAGGCGGCGACCGGATTTCCCGGCAGGCCGAAGACCGGCATTCCCTGCCATAGCGCCAGCGCCAGCGGACGCCCCGGCTTCAGCGCGATGCGCCAGTTGCGCAGCGATCCGGTCTCGGCCAGCAGTGCCGAGACGTGATCCTCGTCGCCCGCAGAGGCCCCGCCCGAGGTCAGCAGCGCGTCGCAGCGGTCGCGCGCGTCGTCCAGCCGTTCGGCCAGGGCGGCGCGGTCGTCGCCGACGTGTCCCATGTCCACAGCCACCACGCCCCAGCGGCGCAACATCGCCAGCAGCATGGGGCGGTTGGCGTCGAATATCTGGCCGGGCCCGGCGGGCTGGCCGGCGGCGACCAGTTCATCCCCCGTCGATAACACGCCCACACGCAGCGGCTCGCGCACCGAAACCTCGGCCACCCCGAGGGCCGAGAGCAGCGCCAGGTCCGGCGCGCCCAGCCGGTGGCCCGCGTCGAAGACCTGTGCGCCCGCGACCACGTCCTCACCGGCCTTTCGGGTATTGGACCCCGCCCGCAGGGGGCCGTGAAAGGCCACGTTGGCGCCGTCGGTGGTGACATCCTCTTCCAGCACGACCGTATCCACCCCCTCGGGCAGGATCGCGCCGGTCAGGATGCGGATCGCCTGGCCCAGGGGCACCCCGCCCTCGAATGGCACGCCGGCGGCGGCGCGCCCCTCGACCAGGGGCAATTGCTGCGGGCCCGACCCGGTCGCGGCATGGGCAAAGCCATAGCCATCGACGGCCGAGTTGGGCATCGGCGGGTTGGAGCGGAGGGCGGCAACCGGCTCGGCCAGAACGCGGCCGGCGGCCTCGTCAACCGGCAGGCGGATCACCCCGGTCACCGCGTGCAGACCGTCGCGCAACTGTGCCATCGCGTCATCGACCGGGGTCCAGTCGACCCCGGCGGGCAGCGCGAAACAGTCGTTGCGCAGGGGCGGCGGGCGCAGGGTCCCGTCCGTTGGCGAGGGGCCGCTCAAAGCCCGACCTCGCGCAGGATGAAATCGGCGATGCGCGCGGTCGCGTTCAGGTCGAAGACCGGACGCCCCTCCACCTCGAGCGCGGTGTCGGCGGCGACGGCGCGGATGGTCGGATCACCGGGCGCGATCAGCGAATTGCCGGTCTCGGCGCGGAAGGCCTCGACCTTGGGGTGGTCGTCACGCTTGTAGCCCTCGACCAGGATCAGATCGACAGGCGCCAGCTTGGACAGCAGCAATTCCAGCGGCGGCTCCTCGTGACCGCGCAACTCGTGCATCAGCGCCCAGCGCGTCCCCGAGGACAGCAGCACCTCGGTCGCACCTGCCTGGCGGTGGCGGTGGCTGTCCTTGCCCGGGTGGTCCACGTCGAAACTGTGGTGGGCATGCTTGATGGTCGAGACCGAGAAGCCGCGCGCCGAGATCTCGGCGACGAGCCGCTCCATCAGCCCGGTCTTGCCAGCGTTCTTCCAGCCGACGACACCGTAGACCCTCATGCCGCGCCCTCCTTCAGGATTTCCTTGGCCCGGATCATGTCTTCGGGCGTGTTGACGTTGAAGAAGGGATCGTGCCCGGCGCAATCGAACCGGGCGGCGGCGGTGCCGTGGCGGTCGGTCCAGGCGACCACCTTGCGGGTCCCCTCGGCCAGGGCGCGGCGCAGATCCTCGCGCAGGGCGACGGGCCAGTAGCCGAAGGTTGGGTGCCGCGCCAGGCCCCGTTCGGGATCGGGGGTCGCCGCCAGCGCGATGGGCTGGCCCGAGCTTTCGGCGGCCGTCCGCAGCCGGTCGGCCAGATCGCGGGGAAAGAAGGGCGTGTCGGCGGCCGCGGTGACGATATGCGTGGCCCCCTGCCCGGCGGCCCAATCCAGCCCCGCCAGCACCCCGGCCAGCGGTCCGGCGAACCCCTCGACACTGTCGGCAACCACCGGCAGGCCCAGCTCGGCAAAGCGCGCGGGATCGCCGTTGGCGTTCAGCGCCATCGCCTCGACCTGGGGCGCAAGCCGGTCGCGCACCCGCTCCATCAGGCTGAGTCCGCCCAGTTCCAACAGGCCCTTGTCGCCGCCGCCCATGCGGCGCGACAGCCCTCCGGCCAGGATGACGCCGCAGGTGCCGCTCATGCACCCGCACCCTTACGGCCCGAGCGGCGATCCTCTGGCGCGACCGTCGCGGGGTCGGCGTCGAGGATCAGGCGTTCCTGCCCGCTGAGGCAGACAAAGCGTTGACCGCGCATCCGGCCGATCACCGTCAAGCCGACCTGGCGCGCGATCTCGACCCCCCAGGCGGTGAAGCCCGAGCGCGAGGCCAGCACCGGGATGCCCATCATCGCGGTCTTGATCACCATCTCGGATGTCAGGCGCCCGGTGGTGTAGAGGATCTTGTCGGCCGGATCCGTGCCGGTCGCCCGCATCCAGCCCGCGATCTTGTCCACGGCGTTGTGGCGGCCGACATCTTCCATGTAGACCAGCGGCTGGTCCTGGTGGCACAGCACACTGCCATGGATGGCACCCGCCTCGAGGTAGAGGCTGGGCATGGTGTTGATCTGCCGCGCCAGCGCATAGAGCCATGAGCTGCGGACCGGCGTCGCCGGCAGGCTGAGCCCTTCAAGCCCCTCCATCATGTCGCCGAAGACCGTGCCCACGGCGCAGCCCGAGGTGCGGGTCTTCTTCTGAAGCTTTTCCTCGTGGTCGGTCTCGACCGCGGTACGCACAACGACGGTCTCCAGCTCTTCGTCATAATCGATGCCGGTGACCTCGTCATCGGCGCGCAGCATGTTCTGGTTGGTCAGGAAGCCAAGGGCCAGATATTCGGGGTAATCCCCGATGGTCATGGCGGTGACGATCTCGCGGCTGTTGAGGAAGATCGTCAGCGGCCGTTCCTCGACCACCTTCAGCGTGACGGCAGCGCCGGTGTGGTCCAGCCCCTCGACGGGCCGCGTCAGGCGCGGGTTGTCGGGGTCCGGTCCGATCAGGATATCCTGTGTCATGGCTGGTTTCTGGCCTTTTCGCCGGTGGTCAGGATGGCTATTGCTGGCGGAGACTGAAGCAGGGAAGAGCCTATGTCCAGATCGCGAGACCACTTTTGGAGGGGCTTCAGAAACGGGGCCCCGTTTCTTCTTGTAGTGGTGCCGTTCGCCCTGCTTTTCGGGGTGGTGGCGACCGAAGCCGGGCTTGATCTTCTCAAGGTGATGGGCTTTTCGGTGCTGGTGATCGCGGGGGCGTCGCAATTCGCGGCGCTTCAGCTGATGACCGACAACGCGCCGGTGCTGATGGTGCTGGCGACCGCGCTGGCGGTCAACATGCGCATGGCGATGTACTCGGCCTCGCTGACGCCCTACCTCGGCGCGGCGCCCCTGTGGCAGCGCGCGCTTGCCGCCTATTTCCTGGTCGATCAAAGCTATGCCGTCTCGATCGCGGAATATGAAAAGCGCCCCGAGATGAGCGTGCGCGACCGGGTGGTCTATTTCTTCGGCACGATGACCCCCGTCTGCATTCCATGGTACGTGGCGACCTATGTCGGCGCGGCGGTGGGCGCACGGATCCCCGAGGCTTGGGCGCTGGATTTCGCGGTGCCTATCACCTTCCTCGCGATCATCGCACCGGCGCTGCGCACCTTCGCCCATGTGGGAGCGGCTCTGGTGTCAATCGCGGTGGCGCTGAGCCTCAGTTTCCTGCCCTACAACAGCGGCCTGCTGATCGCCGCCGCGCTGGCGATGATGGTCGGCGCCGAGATCGAGCGGCAGACGACCCGCCGCGCCGCCCGGCGCAAGGAGACGAAGGCATGAACTATTCCGACGCGACCATCTGGCTGATCATCGTGGCGCTGGGGTCCGGCACCTTTCTGATCCGGTTTTCCTTTCTGGGGCTGATCGGCAACCGGCGTCTGCCCGACTGGGCCCTGCGCCACCTGCGTTACACGGCCGTGGCGGTGATGCCGGGGCTGGTGGCGCCGCTGGTCGTGTGGCCGCAGGCAACGGGCGGCGCGACCGACCTGCCGCGCATCCTGGCCGCTGCCGCGACCCTGGGCGTGGGCCTGACGACGCGCAACGTGCTGGCCTCGATCACCGCGGGGGCGGCGACGCTTTACACCATGCTGTGGCTGCTGGGCTGAGGGGGACGGCATTGGCGTTCTGGCCAGTGCCGGAGCCGGATGCACTGCACTGCCGGCAACAAAACCGGCAATGAAAAAGGCCGCGCTGGGCGCGGCCTTCGGTCAGTTTCCGTAACGCGGTAGAGGCCGGGTCAGTTGCCCGCCGCCAGCTTGGACTTGTTGTTGTCCGAATCGTCGTCATAGATCTTGCGCGTCTTCACGCCCGGCAGTTGGGCAAAGGCGTTCATCGTCGTCTTCGGGAAAAAGCTGACCGGCATGTTCTCGAACCCCGGAACGGTGCGCAGCGCCTTGCTGGTATAGTTCGAACAGAAGGATTTCGGTGCCGCCCCCTGGGCCGCAAAGGCGCGGATCGCCTGGTCCGCGACGGCCCGGGTCACCGGGACCTCCTGCACCACCAGGTGGAAGGTTTCCCGCGCGTGATAGTCGTAGAAGAACTCGCGCAGCGTGTTGGTGAAACCGTAGTGCAGGTCATGACGCTCGGGCGCGCTGCGGTGATACCAGGTCCCGGCGGGATCCCACAGCACCTGCTGGCTGCCGTTCACGATCACCGCCGTATGCCCGCCCTCGCCCGAGCGGTTGTTGATCGCCGTCACCAGCGTGATCGAGGCCGGCTCGGGATTGACGAAGGCTGCGCGTGCCACCGCCTCGTCCGAGGCATAGATATTATCGGCGCCACAGGCGGCGAGGAAAAGAATGGTTACCAACGGAAGGATCGTTCTGAGCATTCTGCCTCGCTGCTGTTTGTTATGGCCGGCTTTCTCAGCCGTTTATAAGTGCGAGAAGGATCAGCGCAACGATGATCGCGATGACCATGCGAATGGTGATCTTCACGAACCCTTCGAAGGTCTTTTCCTGGGTCGTGATGTCCATCGTGCCGTGCTTGTGTTCGGCCATGTCGAAACTCCGTCTGGCGTTGTTTGAGTTGGTCAGCAGATACTGAAAAAATCCGGGGGTGTCACGCCCCGCATGATGCGCATATCGGCGCAGGGGCGCGGGCGCGGCCAACGGGTGACAGGGCGCGGACCGCCCGGTTGCCCCCCCAGCCGGTGCCCGCCCGGATCAGCCCGCCAGTTCCTCGTGGCTGAGCCCGTAAAGGTCACCCGCCCCGCGCGTCGCCTGCACACAGAGGCTTGCGGCCTCCGGCAACAGCCGATCGACGTAGAACCGCGCCAGGGCCCGGCGCGGGCCGGCCTCTCCCTGGGCCTTCTCGGCCATCGCAGCGCGCAGGTGGGCACAGGCCCCCAGCACCCGGGCAAAGGCCCGCAGGAAGGACGTGGCGCCCGCGAAACGGTCGTTGAGATCTTCGCGCGCGACCAGCCAGTCGCAGGCCTCGCGCAGATTCTCGGCGGCTTGCCAGATCGGCTCGGCCAGCTCGGGCATGTCGGCGCGCGCCCCCTCGGCGCAGGCCTCGATGTCATCCAGCAACCGGGTCGCGGCCTCGCCGCCGTCGGCCAGCTTGCGCCCGACCAGGTCCATCGCCTGGATGCCGTTCGTTCCCTCGTAGATCGCGGTGACGCGGACATCGCGCAGGTATTGGCTGGCGCCCGTTTCCTCGATGTAGCCCATGCCGCCGTGAACCTGGATCCCCATCTGCGAGACCTCGACGCCGATATCGGTGCCGAAAGCCTTGGCGATGGGGGTCAGGAAGGCGGCGCGGTCGCGCCATTCGGGCTTGCCGGTGGCCCGCGCCATGTCGGCCGAGACGGCGCAGCCGAGGGCAATCGCCCGGGCGCCGAAAACCTCGGCCTTCATCTGCATCAGCATCCGGCGGACGTCGGCGTGATCGGCGATGGGTCCGGCACCGTCACCCAGCGGGGTGCGCCCCTGGCGCCGTTCCAGCGCGTGGGCCAGGGCGTGCTGATATGCCCCCTCGGCCACGCCGATCCCTTGCAGGCCGACGCCCAGCCGGGCGTTGTTCATCATGGTGAACATGGCCGCCATGCCCTTGTTCGGCTCTCCGATCATCCAGCCGGTGGCGCCGTCGAATTCCATCACCGCCGTCGGCGAGCCGTGCAGCCCCATCTTGTGCTCGAGCGAGACGACCCGCAGGCTGTTGGCTGCGCCGGGCTGACCCTCGGCATCGGGGATGCGCTTGGGCACCATGAAAAGGCCGATGCCGCGGGTGCCCTCGGGCGCGCCCGGCAGACGGGCCAGCACCAGATGGCAGACGTTGCCGGTGAAGTCGTTGTCGCCCCAGCTGATGAAGATCTTCTGCCCGGTGATCGCAAAGCTGCCGTCGCCATTGTCGACGGCGCGGCTGCGCAGGGCGCCCACGTCCGAACCGGCCTGCGGCTCTGTCAGGTTCATCGTGCCCGACCATTCGCCCGAGATCAGCCGGGGCAGGTAGACCCGCTTGATCTCGTCCGATGCGTGATGCTCCAGCGCCTCGATCTGGCCCTGGGTCATCAGCGGGTTCAGCTGCAACGCCAGGCAGGCCGAGGACATCATGTCGTTGACGACGCTGGTGATCGCCAGCGGCAGGCCCATGCCGCCATATTCCTCAGGGGCGGAGATGCCGACCCAGCCGCCCTCGGCCACTGCGGCATAGCCTTCGGCGAATCCGGGCGAGGTGCGCACGACGCCGTTTTCCAGGTGTGCGGGGTGCAGGTCACCCTCTCGCTGAAGGGGGGCCAGGACCTCCTCGCACAGGCGGCCGGCTTCCGAGATGATCGCAAGGCTGGTCTCGGAGGTCGCGTCGCCGAAACGCTCGGTGTCGGACAGCAGGGGAAAATCCACGACGTGGTCCAGGATGTATTGGTAATCCGTCACGGGTGCGCGGTAGGCCATGTGATGCGTTCTCCAATTCATTGCGAAACATCCCGGCGCCCCGGCGGGACCGAGCCGCGCGTCGACGCGACCCGGCGGATGTTGCCAAATTTTTGCGAACGGTAGACAAGGCGTCTGCACCGCTCAATCGGGACGCGGCGTCATCGGAGGGTAAATATGAAGACGTTGCACCTTTCCGCCGACGGACAGGGGCTGGACCGGGCGGCGGAACTGCTGCGCGGCGGCGCCCTCGTGGCCTTCCCGACCGAGACGGTCTACGGGCTGGGCGCCGACGCCGCCGACGACCGGGCGGTGGCACGCATCTTCGAGGCCAAGGGCCGGCCCAGCTTCAATCCGCTGATCGTCCACGTCTCATCGGTCGATCAGGCACGCCGCTATGCCGAGTTTTCCCCCGAGGCAGAGCGCCTGGCGGCCGCCTTCTGGCCCGGCGCGCTGACGCTGGTGCTGCCGCTGCGCCCCGAAGCGCCGCTGTCGCGGCTGGTCACGGCGGGCCTGGAGACGGTGGCGATCCGCATGCCCGCCCATCCGCTTGCCCACGAATTGCTGGAACGCGTCGGCCGCCCGCTGGCCGCCCCCTCGGCCAATGCCTCGGGCCGGATCAGCCCCACGAGTGCCGCCCATGTCCTCGGCACCGGGGACGGCGGCCTTGGCGGACGGATCGAGGCTGTCCTGGACGGCGGCCCCTGCGATGTCGGCGTCGAATCGACCATCCTGCGGCCCGGCACGGCGGGCGCGCCCGCCCGATTGCTGCGCCCCGGCGGCATCCCCGCCGAGGCGATCGAGGCCGCCCTCGGCGCCCCGCTGGAGCCCGAGGCCCCCGTGGCCGAGAATGCGCCCAGCGCCCCCGGGCAGCTGGCCTCGCATTACGCCCCAGAGGCGCGGGTGCGGCTGAATGCGTCGGAGGTGGGGCCGGACGAGGTCCTGCTGGGCTTTGGTGCGGACAAGGATCGGACGGCCGCGCTGAACCTGTCGCCCAGCGGCGATCTGCACGAGGCGGCGGCGAACCTCTTCGACATGCTGCGGCGGGTCGATGCGCAAGCCCGTCAGGCGGGGCTGAGCCGGATCGCGGTCGCACCAGTGCCCGAGCATGGGCTGGGCAAGGCGATCAACGACCGGCTGCGCCGCGCCGCCGCCCCGCGCGACGCCTGATTTCAGGTGAAAAGGGGCGGCAACCGCCCGCTCAGGCGCGCCCGCCCTCGGACGACAGCATCAGCGGGTCGATCCCGATGGATTTCAGCGCCTCTTCCCACTTGCCCCGCGCGTCCGAGCCGAAGACGATCTCGGGCGTGGCATCGCCGGTCAGCCAGCCGTTGCGCTGAAGCTCATCCTCAAGCTGCCCCGGCCCCCAGCCGGAATAACCAAGCGCCAGAAGGCTTTGACGGGGCCCGTCGCCGCGCGCGATATCCTCGAGAATGTCCAACGTGGCGGTCATGCCGAAGCTGGTGCTGACCTGCATGGTCGAATTGTCCGAGCAATAGTCGGCCGAATGCAGCACGAAGCCGCGCCCATGCTCCACCGGCCCGCCGAAATGCACGTTGATGGGGGGCAGGTCGCCCGCCGGGGTGATCCCAAGCTGTTCAAGCAGGTCGCGGGCCGACAGGTCCGGCGTCGGCTTGTTGACGATCAGGCCCAGCGCCCCCTCGTCCGAATGGGCGCAGACGAAGATCACGCTTCGGTCGAAACGCGGATCGCCCATTCCGGGCATCGCGATCAGCAGCTTGCCGCAAAGGGGGCTTTCGGAAATCTCGTTCATGGATTCTAGGATGAGGTCGCGGGCGGCGCGGCGCAAGAGGCGGTGAGCGCTAATTCGTGCAATCGCCTGTCCCAAGGCGCGGAGCCAGGGGGCGGCGCTTTTGCAGCCGTGCCACGCTCACGCCCTCTCTCCAACAAGTGACTGTTCCCCGCACGCCGTTCGCCTATCCTGTCCCGCATGACCAAAACCCTGATCCCTCTTGAGACTTCCCGCGTCGCGACCTCTGTTCGCACCGCCCCCCGGCCCCACCGGTCCGGGCGGCTGCGCGGCTGTCTGGCGGGGGTGCTGGGTCTGGCCGCGCTGGCCGTTGCCACGCCGGCTCCGGCCGGGCCTCCTCTGGTTCAGGGCGGGGCGGCCGAGGGGGCGTCGGGTCATGGCGGCACCATGGATCAGGCCGACGGCCCGGACGCTGCCGGGGTCGTGGTTTCGCTCAAGGATCCGGTCGCCCAGGCCGAGATCCTGCCCGGCTGGCGCCAGGCTGACGGCACGCTGATGGCCGCGCTGAGGCTTGAGATGAAGCCGGGCTGGAAAACCTACTGGCGCGCCCCGGGCGAGGCCGGGATCCCGCCACAGCTTGACTGGACCGGCTCGGACAATCTGGAGGCCACCCGTATCCTGTGGCCGACCCCTTCGGTCATCTTCTCGAACGGCCGCCGCTCCATCGGGTATCGCGACAGCGTTGTCCTGCCGATCGTCATCGCGCCCAAGGACGCCGGCAAGCCCGTGCGGCTTGAAGGCATGTTGCAGGCCGGCATCTGCGGCACGGTTTGCGTGCCGATGCAGTTCCAGCTTTCGGGGGAGCTGACCGGCGAGACGGCCGAGCCGGTCCCGCTGATCGAGGCCGCCATGCGCTACCGTCCCGTCAGCGGCGCCGCCGCCGGGGTGAAGAACCTGCGCTGCCGCACCCACCCGTCCGAGGACGGCCTGGTGGTCGAGGCGCGCATGCAACTGCCGCGCGGTCCCTCGGATGAGGTGGTCGTCTTCGAATACGACGATCCCGACCTTTGGATCGCCAGCGCCAGCGTGATCCGCAAGGGGCGCGAGCTGACGGCCGTCAGCACATTCATGGTGCAGCCCGGCTCGGGCGACGAGACCGGGACCGCATTGGGACCCAAGCCAGAGCCAGCGCATGTGGACCTGTCGCGCCTGCGCCTGACAATCTTGGGCAAGGACCGGGCCATCGACCTCAACGGTTGTCCTGAGGCGCGCAGCCTGTCGACGATCCTGCGCAGCGAGTAGGCCCCTCCGGGGCGCGCCCCCCAACGATCAGCCCCGGACAGGATCCGTCCCGCGCGCCCGGCGGGCGCGCCAGCTCAGCGCAAGCGCCCCCAGCACATAGGCCAGAAGCACCACGATCGCGCTTGCCGCGACGAATGCCGCCAGGGCGGGGGCCGGCCCAGCCTGCGCCAGCCGGTCCGCAAGCGTCGGTGACAGAAGCCCGGCGGGACCGGGCCAGATACCGCCGCGCAGGGCCGAATGCCCCACGGTCGCCGCGAAAAGCCCGGCGACGACCAGCGCGGCCAAGGCCGCTACCGCCCCCACACCGCGCCCGCCGGCATGGCGCGACCCCAGCGCCGGACCCAACGCAAGGCCCAGCGCCCGGCGCAGCCCCACGAATTGCCGCCGCAGGTCCATCTGCACCGCCAGCAGGGCCGGCACCATCAGCAGAACCAGCACCATTCCGAAGGCCAGCCCGTAGCAAAGGGTGATGACCGTAGGCTTGAGGAACTGCGCCTGGGCCGAGCTTTCGTAAAGCAGCGGCGCCAGACCCAGCACGGTCGTCAGCGTCGTCAGAAGCACCGGTCGCAACCGGTCCGAGGCCGCGTCCACGATCGCAGGGAAAAGGCCCCGATCCTCGGAATACTCGTCCACCGTCGTCACCAGCACGATCGAATCGTTGATGATGATGCCGGTCATGCCGATCAGCCCCACCACCGTGAACATCGACAGCGGCACGTCCCAGGACCAATGCCCGTAGATCGTGCCCACCAGACCGAAGGGGATGACCGACATCACCACCAGCGGCCGCGTCCAGGACGAGAAGACCCAAGCCAGCGTCAGGTAGATGCCGACCAGGCACAGCATGAAGCCCAACAGCGCGTCGGACAGGAAATCCCCCTCCTGCTCGGCCAGGCCCGACAGCCGCCAGGAAACGCCGTGCCGCTCCTCGATCGCGGGCAGGATCACGTCCTCCAGCTCGGTCATGATCTCGGTTGCCCGAGCGGCGTCATCCTCTGATATATCGCCCGTGACCGAAACCAGCCGCACCCCGTTCTCGCGCTGGATGGTGGAAAAGCCGCTGCGCCGGGTGACCTGCACGATGTCGGCCAGCGGCACATAGCGGCCGCCGGGCGTGCGCATCTGGGTGCGGTCCAGGAAATCCGCCGTCAGCTCGCCCTCCGGCAGTTCGACCCGAATGGTGGCCGAGCGGGGGCCGTCGGGATAGGTCGCGGCCTCGATCCCGCCCAGCCGGTCGCGCAGGACCCGGCCCAGCCCGTCGATGGTGAAGCCCAGCGCCTGGCCCTGGGCGGTCAGCTCCAGGATCAGCTCTTCCTTGTCATAGGCCAGCGTGTCCTCCAGCGCCGAAACCTCGCCAAAGCGGGCCAGCGTGGTCTTCAGCTCCTCGGCGGCGGCCTTCAGGGTCTCGGTCGGGGCGTTGAAAAGCTGCACGTCCAGCGCATCGCCCCCCGGTCCCGAGCGCCAGCCGCGGAAGCTGACGGTTTCCAGCATCGGGTGGCGGCGAACGCTGTCCTGCAACTCGCCCACGAACTTGAAACTGGAATAGGGGCGCAGGTCCGGATCGATCAGCTCGATCGCGATGGAGCCCAGCAGGTCGCTGTCCTTGTTGTCGGCACCCGCCAGGCCCCGCCCGGTCGAGCCGCCGATCTCGGCCAGCACGAATGCCAGCGGGTTGGTCCCGTGCTCGGCCTCGTATTTCGCGGCCAGCTCCTCGGTCGCGCGCTGCATCTCGCGCATCATCTCGACGGTGTCGGCGCGGCTGGCGCCATTGACCATCGCGAAATTGCCCGAGACCGACCCCCGCTCGGGCGCGTTGAAGAAGCGCCAGGTGACATCGCCGGTCACGAACAGGGCCAGCTGTGACGCCAGCAGCGCGAAGACCGCCGCGATCACCGGGTAGCGCGCCCAGACCACCGCCCGCATCAGGCGGCGGAAGATCCCGTCGCGAAACCGCCGGAAGCCCCGGTTCACCAGCCGGCTGGGCAGGTCATACCAATGTTCCTTGGCGGTGTGGGCCAGCGCATGACTGAGGTGGTTGGGCAGGATCACGAAACATTCCACAAGCGAGGCCAGAAGCACCACGATCACCGTGAACGGAATGTCCTTGATCAGATCGCCGAAACGCCCGCCTACCACCACCAGCGCGAAGAAGGCGATAACCGTGGTGATCGTGGCCGAGAAGACCGGCAGCGCCATGCGCCGGGCCGCGTTCTCGGCGGCGACGACGGGCGGCTCTCCCAGGCGTCGGGCGCGAAAATCGGCGTGTTCGCCCACGACGATGGCATCGTCGACCACGATGCCCAGCGTAATGATGAGCGCGAATAGCGAGACCATGTTGATGGTCAGGCCGGCGGCATACATCAGCGCGATGGCGGCGGCCATCGCCACCGGGATGCCGGCCGCGACCCAAAGGGCAATGCGCGCGTTGAGGAAAAGAAACAGAAGCCCCACCACCAGGCCCAGCCCCAGCAGCCCGTTGTCGAGAAGCAGGTCCAGCCGCCCGGTGATCGCCTCGGCCCGGGTGCGGATCAGGCTGATATCCACCCCCCGGGGCAGGCTTGCGCGCATCTCGGCCACGACCTCCTCGACCGTCTTCTGGATACCGATGGCGTCGCCCCGCTCAGTACGGTCCACCCTGACGGAGATCGCGGGATCGGGTCCGACGAAATAGGCCCGTTGCCGGTCGATTCCTTCCTGCGTGACCCGGGCCAGATCCCCGATCAGCAGCTTGGATCCATCGGGGTTGGAGCGCAGGGCGATGGCCTCGATCTGGTCGGGGCTGCGCTTGGCCACGCCGGTGCGAACCCGGGCGTTGGCGCCCGAGACATCGCCCGCCGGGTCCGCCCGTGCCTCCTCGGCGATGGCCTCGGCGATGGCGCGCATGGTCACGTCATGGCGGATGAGGGCGGCGGTCGGCACCTCGACGATGGTTTCGGGGGCGGCGACGCCACGGATCGTGGTGCGCGTCACCCCCCGGGCGAAAAGCCGCGCCACCAGCTCGTCAGCCAGACGGCCAAGTTGGTCCACCCCCACGGGGCCCGTGACCACGAGGTCTGTCACCCGGTCGCGCCAGGCGCCGCGCCTGACTTCGGGTTTCTCGGCCTCTTCGGGCAGGTTCGAGACCGCGTCGACCGCCGCCTGCACGTCGTCGGCGGCACGCGCCATGTCCCAACCCGGTTCGAACTCCAGCCCGATCGAGGCGCTGCCCTCGCGCGAGGTCGAGCTTGAGGATTCGACCCCCTCGACCGCCAGCAGCACCGGCTCCAGCAGCTCGACGATGCCGGCGTCCACATCCTCGGCCCCCGCCCCGTCCCAGCGGACCGAGACCGAGACGCTGTCGATGATGACATCGGGAAAGAACTGTGCCCGCATCCTTGGGATGGCGACGACCCCTGCGGCAATCATCAGCACCAGCACCAGATTGGCGGCAGTGCGATGGCGGGTGAAATACGAAAGGATCCCCCCGATGGCCGAGGCGACCTGCTGACGGCGCGCCGGCTGGGCGCGGTCGGTGCCGGTGCCCTGCCCTTGGCCCCGGTCCTGGCCCTGGCCCTGATCTTGGCCAGCCATGCTCAGCCCCCCATCCGGCCTTCAAGCCGGTCAAGGACACGCGCGGGGACCGAGGGCTGTGCCAGTTGCGCCAACAGCCGTTCCTTGACTTCGGGCGGCATGCGCTTGTTGCCCTCGATAAAGGCGATCAGCTTCTGGCGCCGCTCATCCGTCAGCTCGACCATCTCGGCCTCGTCCTCGGCCCGGGGCTGGGCACGGGCGGAGGCGTTGTCGGTCTTGCCGTCCACGATCTCGTCCGTTTCGGCGGGGCGTAGCGGCTTGACCCGGATGCCCGCTCCCAGCAGCGGCGAGCGTTCGGCCACCACCTCGCGCCCGTAAAGACCCTCGGCGCGGACCAACACGTCGTCGCCCTGGCGGCGCAGAAGCTCGACGGAAAGCGTCTCAAGCCGGTTCCCCTCGGCCAGCACCAGCACCGTGCCGCGCGCATCGAGCGCCGAGGCCGGCAGCCGCGCCACCCCCTCCAGCAACGGTTCGGTGACGCGGACGGTGACGAAATCCCCCGGGCGAAAGCCGGGGGCGCGGTCCAGTTGGGCAAAGAGAAGACGGCCGGTCTGCCCCTCGCCCACCGCCGCGCTGACCCGCGAGATGCGGCCACCGGCGGTCAGTTCGATCCCCGACAGGTCCAGCAGCGCCGTCACCTCGGCATGGGGCAGGTCGCCACCGTCGCCGGCCAGGCGCGCGTATTGGCCGACGGAAATGCGAAACTGGACCTCCAGCGCGTCGGGGTCGATCAGCCGCGCCAGGCGCTCGTTGCCCGTCACCAACCCGCCCTGCACGACGCCCACCTCAGAGAGGGTGCCGGCGAATTCCGCGCGCAGGACCGTGTCCTCAAGCCGCCGCTCGGCATCGCGAAGGTTTATGCGGGCCCGTCCCAGCCGGGTGCGCGCCAAGTCGATGCGGGTCTCGCCCTGGGCCAGGGCCTGCCGGCGCGAGACGACCGATTGGTCGGCCTGGGCTGCGGCCAGCTCGGCGGTCTCGACCTGGGCGGCGGTGCCGACACCGCGCCCCGAAAGGTCGCGCTGACGTTTCAGCGCCTGCGCCCTCAGGTCGGCCTGCGCCTGGGCAGCCGCCAGCTCGGCGCGGGCAAGCTCCAGCGCCCGCTCGGCATCGCGCTGCTCTGCCTCGGCCTCCTCCAGGTCCGAGCGCGCAACCTCCAGCGCCGACTGGGCCTCCCGCGGGTCGATCCGCAACAACACCTGTCCGGCCTTGACCACGCCGCCATCGACGAATTCGCGCGCCAGCTCGACGATGGTGCCGGCCGAGGGGGCGCGCAATTCCAGCGTCCGGCGCGAACGGACTTCGCCGAAGGTCGTCAGTTCGGGGTGCAGGTCGATGGCCTCGGCGGTCAGGACGTTGACGGCCACCACCCTTTCGCGGGCGGGCCGCTGGGGCGTGTCACGGGCCCAACGTTCCTGAAGCGCGCCGTAAAGCGTCTGCGCGCCCAGGCCCAGAAGGCCCAGGGTCACGGCAAGAAGGAACAGCCCCACGAGGGAGCGGCGCAGAAATCGCATGCAATAGACCCCGTTTGCGCCCCGAAGACATGGGCGTTTCACGATAGCGTGCCCCGCCTCCGGAACCAAGCCACAGTGGCGTGACGCCCCGCGTGCCTATTTCCGGCGCAGATGCTCGTCGAGGCGGGGCATGATCTCGACGAAATTGCAGGGCCGGTGGCGCAGGTCGAGTTGCAGCTTCAGGATCTCGTCCCAGGCGTCCTTGCAGGCCCCCGGGCTGCCGGGAAGGGCAAAAAGATAGGTGCCCTGCGCCACGCCGCCGGTGGCGCGCGACTGCACCGCCGAGGTGCCGATCTTCTTCATCGAGACGATGGTGAAGACCGTCGCGAAAGCCTCGATCTCTTTCTCGTAGACATCGCGGTGGGCCTCGACCGTGACATCGCGCCCGGTCAGGCCGGTGCCGCCCGTCGAGATGACCACATCGATGGCCGGATCGGCGCACCAGTCGCGCAACTGCGCCGCGATCTGCGCGCGTTCGTCGGGCAGGATGCGACGGTCGGCCAGTTGGTGGCCCGCCTCCTCGATCCGGTCGACCAGGGTCTGGCCCGACCGGTCCTCCTCAATCGAGCGCGTGTCGCTGACCGTCAGCACGGCGATGCGCACGGGCACGAACTGTGCGTTTTCGTCGATACGGCTCATGGCTCAACCTTTCTCAAGAAATGCCAGGCGCAGGGCCAGCCCGGCGAAAATTCCGGCCGAGATCCGGCCCATCCAGCGCCCGGCCCGGCCCTCGCCGCCACCCAGGCGGCGGCCCAGCCGATGCGCGAAGATCCCGGCCAGCGCGTTGATGACGAACCCGCCCAGCGACACGATCGCGCCCAGCACCAGGAACTGCACAAGGACCGAGCCGCGCGCGGGATCGACAAACTGCGGGATGAAGGCCAGCACGAACAGGATGACCTTGGGATTGGTGAGGTTCACGACCATGCCCTGACGCAGGCTGGCCCAGGCACCGCGACCGGCCGGCCCGGCCGCGACCTCGCCCACCTCCTGCGCGCGCGCCGAGAGCCCCGAGCGGCGCAGCGTCTGCCACGCCAACCACAGCAGGTAGGCCACGCCCAGCCAGCGGATCACCTCGAAGGTCCAGGGCATGGTGGCGATGACGGCGCCCAGGCCCAGCCCCGCCAGCGCCACGTGCACCACCCCGCCCAGCGCGACCCCCGCGCTGGCCGCCACCGCCGCCACCGACCCGGACCGCAGCCCCTGGCCCGCGCAAAACAGCATGTCCGCCCCGGGGGTCAGGTTCAGCGCCAGCGCCGCCGGTACGAAGGTAAGCAGCGTGACCGCGTCGACGGGCCAAAGCGCGCCCCCCATCAGCCCGCGTCGCCTTCGGCTCGCTCCAGCCGCGCGCGCAGCGACAGCAGGTCCGCCCATGCCAGCCGCTTGGCGTCGGGCGTCCGCAACAGGTAAGCCGGGTGCAGCATCGGCAGGACCGGGCGGCCCAGCGCCTCGGTCCAGTTGCCGCGCAGGCGGGTGATTCCCTTCTGCCCCAGGCAGGCGTGGCAGCTGACGTTGCCCATCAGCACCAGCACGTCGGGCGCCGCCAGGGCGACGTGCTTCTCGACGAAGGGCATCATCATCGCCACCTCGTCGGGCTGGGGATCGCGGTTGCCGGGCGGGCGCCAGGGCAGGATGTTGGCGATATAGACCGCGCGGCCCGGATCCTCGGCGCCGCGCGCAAGGCCGATGGCGTCAAGCATTCGGTCCAGAAGCTGCCCTGCCTTGCCGACGAAGGGGCGACCCTCGATATCCTCGTCGCGGCCCGGCGCCTCGCCCAGGATCATCACCCTGGCGCCCGCCAGCCCGTCGGAAAAGACGAAGTTGCGCGCGCCCTTCTTCAGCTCGCAATGCTCGAACGCGGCCTGTGCGCGGGCCAGCGCCTCCAGATCGCCCGCCCCCATCGCCGCCGCCGTGGCCTCGGCCACCGGATCTACCTCGGGCATGGGGACATGGCCAGTGGGGCCGGTGGGGGCGGCGGCGCCTGCGGAGGCCGGCGCGCCGGTTCCGCTCCGGCCGGGCTGCGCCGCATCGCGCGCGGGCGGCTGGTCGACCGCCTCGAACCGGTCGATGGGCTCCTCGGCGATGGCCTCGGTCGCGCCCAGCTCGATCTGCCATTCCAGCAGCGCGCGGGCGGTCTGATGATCGAGGGTTTCGGCAAGGCTGGCGTCCATGCCCGGCAAGTTATGCCTGCCCGCCCGCAAGGTAAATGCCCCATCGTCCGCGCGCCGAGGCTTGCCGGATGCCCCGCGCGGACCTATAAGGCCTCCGGTCGCGAAGGGGGCAGCATGACATTCCGCCACAGACATCTTCTTGGCATCGAACCGCTGCATCAGGAAGATATCCGCACGATCCTCGATCTTTCCGAACGCTACGTGGACCTCAACCGCCAGAGCAAGAAGCACCTGGACGTGCTGAGCGGTCTGACCCAGATCAACATGTTCTTCGAGAATTCGACCCGCACCCAGGCCAGTTTCGAACTGGCCGGCAAGCGGCTGGGCGCGGACGTGATGAACATGGCCATGCAGGCCAGCTCGCTCAAGAAGGGCGAGACGCTGATCGACACGGCGCTGACCCTGAACGCCATGCACCCCGATCTGCTGGTGGTGCGCCATCCGCATTCGGGGGCCGTCAACCTGCTGGCCGACAAGGTCAACTGCGCCGTGCTGAACGCCGGCGACGGGCGCCACGAACACCCCACCCAGGCGCTGCTGGACGCGCTGACGATCCGCCGCGCCAAGGGTCGGCTGCACCGCCTGTCGATCGCCATCTGCGGCGACATCGCCCACAGCCGGGTTGCGCGCTCGAACCTGCTGCTGCTGGGCAAGATGGAGAACCGCGTGCGCCTGATCGGCCCGCCCACCCTGATGCCCTCCCGTATCGAGGAATTCGGCGTCGAGGTCTTCGACGACATGCGCGAGGGGCTGCGCGACGTGGACGTGGTGATGATGCTGCGGCTTCAGAAGGAACGGATGGACGGCGGCTTCATCCCGTCCGAGCGTGAGTATTACCACCGCTTCGGCCTCGACGAGGAAAAGCTGGCCCACGCCAAGCCCGACGCCATCGTCATGCATCCCGGCCCGATGAACCGCGGGGTCGAGATCGACGGCACGCTGGCCGACGACATCAACCGCTCGGTCATCCAGGAACAGGTCGAGATGGGGGTCGCCGTGCGCATGGCGGCGATGGACCTGCTGTCGCGCCACGGCCGCGAAGGCGAGGACCAGGCATGAGCACCACCCTTTTCATCAACGCCCGCCTGATCGACCCCGAGGCCGGCACCGACAGCCTCGGCAGCCTGCGCATCCGCGACGGGCGCATCCTCGACATCGGGGCCGAACCGGCCCCTGCGGCGGGCGAGGGGACCGAGGTGGTCGACTGCCAGGGCGCCTGCCTCGCCCCCGGCATCGTCGACATCGGCGTCAAGATCTGCGAGCCGGGCGAGCGGCACAAGGAAAGCTTCCGCACCGCCGGCCTGGCGGCGGCGGCCGGCGGCATCACCACCATGGTGACCCGCCCCGACACCGCCCCCGCCATCGACAGCCCCGAGACGCTGGAATTCGTCACCCGCCGCGCGACCGAGGCCTCGCCCGTGCGCATCCTGCCCATGGCCGCCCTGACACGGGGACGCCAGGGCCGCGAGATGGTCGAGATCGGTTTCCTCCTCGATGCCGGCGCCGTCGCCTTCACCGACTGCGACCAGGTGATCCAGTCGCCCAAGGTTTTTTCGCGCTGCCTGACCTACGCACGGGCGCTGGGCGCGCTGGTCATCGCCCATCCCCAGGACCAGGGGCTGTCGGCCGGGGCCGCCGCGACCTCGGGCAAGTTCGCCTCGCTGCGCGGCCTGCCCGCCGTCTCCCCCATGGCCGAGCGGATGGGCCTCGAGCGTGACCTCGCGCTGGTCGAGATGACGCGCGCCCGCTACCACGCCGACAATCTCTCCAGCGCCGCCGCCCTGCCCGCGCTGGAACGCGCGAAGGCCGCCGGCCTCGACGTCACCGCCGGCGTCAACATCCATCACCTGACGCTGAACGAGCTCGACATCGGCGACTACCGCACCTTCTTCAAGATCAAGCCGCCCCTCCGCGCCGAGGAGGACCGCCGCGCCATGGTCGAGGCCGTGGCCGGTGGCCTGATCGACATCATCTCGTCGATGCACACCCCCCAGGACGAGGAAAGCAAGCGCCTGCCCTTCGAAGAGGCCGCCTCTGGCGCCGTCGCCCTCGAAACCCTGCTGCCGGCCGCCCTGCGCCTGGTGCACGCGGGCGACATCGACCTGCCGGTGTTGCTGCGCGCCATGACCCTCAACCCGGCCCGCCGGCTGGGGCTCGAGGCCGGGCGCCTCGCCGCCGGCGCCCCCGCCGACCTGATGCTCTTCGACCCCGACCGCCCCTTCGTGCTGGACCGCGCCACGTTGCAGTCGAAATCCAAGAACACCCCCTTCGACGGGCAGCGGATGCAGGGCCGGGTCCTGGGCACCTGGGTCGGCGGCACCCGCGTCTTCGAAGGTTAGGCCCCGGCGACATCGCGCCCCTGCCACGGGCCATTGAACCCGCGGCCCGCCTGCTTCATTGTCGCGAAAATATCCTCGCCGAAGGCCTCGGGCCCTGCCCGGCCGCGCGCCACCCGGCGCAGGCACCACCCCTGGAGCCCGCATCATGCCCGTCTTCGACACCCCGATCGCCGCCCTGCTGCTGACGGCCCTGCTCGGCTACTTGCTGGGCTCGGTGCCCTTCGGACTGGTGATGACCCGGCTCTTCGGGCTGGGGGACCTGCGCCGGATCGGGTCGGGCAATATCGGCGCGACCAACGTGCTGCGCACCGGGAACAAGACCGCGGCTTTCCTCACCCTTGTGCTCGACGCAGGCAAGGGGGCCATCGCCGTGCTGCTGGCCCGCGCCCTGCTGGGGGAGGACGCCGCACAGATCGCCGGCTTCTTCGCTTTTCTTGGCCATTGCTACCCGGCGACACTGGGGTTCAAGGGCGGCAAGGGCGTTGCTACCTTCCTCGGCACGCTGCTGGCGCTCTACTGGCCGGCGGGGCTTGCGGCCTGCGGCGTCTGGCTGGTGATGGCGGCGATCTTCCGGATCTCCTCGCTGGCGGCGCTGGTGGCGGCGGCGGCGGCACCGCTGCTGCTCTACCTGCTCGGCATGCCCCAGGCGGTTCTCTTCGGCGCGGCGCTGGCGGCGTTGATCTTTCTGCGCCACCGGGCCAACATCGCCCGGCTGGTGACGGGGACCGAACCCCGGATCGGCCAGAAATAGGCGTCGCCGCCCACCCTACCCCCGGAAGGCCAGCCATGGGTTTTGTCCCCTCAGTCCGCCACAGCCTGCGCAACTACGCCGTCTTTTCGGGCCGCGCCTCGCGGGCGGAATTCTGGTGGTTCCAGCTCTTCTACTTCCTGGGCACGATGGCGGCGGCCGTCCTCGACGGGGCGGTCTCGGGCCACGCCAGTTCAGGTGGCTGGATTTCGGCCCTCTGGTCGCTGGCGCTGCTCCTGCCCTCGATCTCCTTGCTGGTGCGCCGGCTCCATGACATCGACCGCACCGGCTGGTGGGTGCTGCTGATGCTGCTGCCGGCGGTGGGGATGCTGGTGCTGCTGGTCTTTGCCCTGATCAGGGGCAGCGCGGGGCGCAACCGCTTCGGCCCGCCGCCGGGGCACGGCGCGCCGGACCCCTACGCGGACGAGGACTGGGCGGACGAGGACTGGACGGACGACGCGGGCACGCCCGTCGCCCGGACGCGCATTCCGCCCGTGCCCCGGGCGGGACGGGGCGACAACGCGCCCTGACGCGCGGTCAGTAGGAATATTCGGCGTAGATCCGGCTCAGGTCGCCATCCCATTCGCCGTGGTACTTCGCCAGAAGCTCGTCGGCCGGGACCGTCCCCGACTCGACGCTTTCGCGCAGCGCATTCAGGAAATGGGTCTCGTCGGGGACAAGGCCGCCGGCGCCGGGACGGGCGCGGGATTTCAGCCCTTGCTCGGCGATGCCAAGCACTTCGCGGGCCAGGTCATGCATGCGGATGCCGCCCGCCTCCGCCTGAAGTCCGTCGACCGAGGCCGCGACGCGCAGCGCCTCGCGCTGCTCCGCGCTCCAGCCCCGCACCAGGTCCCAGGCCGCGTCCAGCGCCCCCTGGTCATAGGTCAGGCCCGCCCAGAAGGCCGGCAGCGCGCAAAGCCGGCGCCAGGGCCCGCCGTCGGCGCCACGCATCTCGATGAATTTCTTCAGCCGCGCTTCGGGGAAGATGGTCGTCAGGTGATCGGCCCAGTCCGACAGGCTGGGCGTCTCGCCCGGCAGCGCCGGAAGCTCGCCCCTCATGAAGTCGCGGAACGACTGGCCCAGCGCGTCGATGTACGTGCCGTCGCGGTAGACGAAATACATCGGCACATCGAGGGCATAGTCCACCCAGGCCTCGAAGCCGAACCCCTCGTCGAAGACGAAGGGCAGCATGCCCGTCCGCGCCGGATCAAGGTCGCGCCAGACCCGCGAACGCCAGGATTTGTGACCGTTGGGCTTGCCCTCGAAGAAGGGCGAGTTCGCGAAAAGTGCGGTCGCAACCGGCTGCAGGGCCAGCGCCACGCGCAGCTTGCGGACCATGTCGGCCTCGGATTCGAAGTCCAGGTTCACCTGCACGGTGCAGGTGCGGTACATCATCACCTTCCCCATGCTGCCGACCCGGTCCATGTAATCGGTCATCAGGCGGTAGCGACCCTTGGGCATCATCTCCATCTGGTCGTGGGTCCATTCGGGCGCGGCCCCCAGGCCGATGAAACCCGCGCCGATGTCGTCGGCGACGCTCTGGACCTCGCGCAGGTGAACGTTCACCTCGTCACAGGTCTCGTGGATGGTCTCCAGCGGGGCGCCCGAAAGTTCCAGCTGGCCGCCCGGCTCCAGGCTGACATTGGCCCCGTCCTTGAGCAGGCCGATGATCTTGCCGCCCTCCTCGACCGGGGCCCAGCCGAAGCGGTCGCGCAGACCCTCGAGGATGGCGCGGACCGAGCAGTCGCCCTCGTAGGGCAGCGGCAGCAACGTTTCGCGGTTGTAGCCGAATTTCTCGTGCTCGGTGCCAATGCGCCACTGGTCGCGGGGCTTGCAGCCTTCGGCCAGGTATTCGGCCAGCTGCTCGTGCCGCTCGATCGGACCGCCGCCGGACTGGGGAATGGACATGGCTTGGCTCCGATCTGAGGCGTTGTCCGTCAGGACAACCGGTGGGTTTCGTCAGGCCGACAGGGGTGCGACGTTGTGGCGGGGGTGTCAAGGCCCGCGCCCGTCGGGGACCATCGACCGATCCGCCCCGTGGACCTAGTGCAGACGCGTGACGCGACCACCGTTTCGCCCGGCGTTCCCGCCCCCCGCAACGCCACCCGTAACACTCCCCGTTCCGGTGCCGGGGCGGAGCCGCCCCTCGGGGCGCTGCCAAATCTCGCGCGTGCCGGGCCCGGTCTGGCGGCTGAGGGCGACGAGCCGCGCCGCGTCCATCCCCTCCAGCGCCGCGAAGGCATCGAAGAGAAGGCGCGAGCCTTCGGCATCAGCCGGGATCAGAAGCGAGCGTCCCTCGTCATCGATTAGCTGCCAGCGGGCGCGGCCCCCCGCCTCGGTCACCAGGCGGATCGAGTGCAGCGCCACCAGCGCGACCGAGCCGCCGTGGAAGGGCCCGAAATAGCGGATCTGTCCCTCGTCCAGCTGCACCACCCCCGGCCCGCCACGGCCCGAGCGGAAGCGCCCCCGCCGCACCGCCACCCACAGATAGGCCGAGCCGATCACCACCACCGCAAGGCCCAGCCCCTGCAAGAGCAGCCCGCCCAGAGAGATCATCCAGATCCCGGCAAGGACAACGCCCGCCGCCGCGATCGCCTCCCGCCAGTGCAGGATGGCGCGGCGCAGTTCGGGGCGGACGGGGTTCATGGCCGCCCCCCGGGCGCGGTCGGCCCCTGGCCGGAAGGCTCTCCGTCTGCCTGCCAATCGCCATGGCGAAGCTGCCACAGGGTCATCGCCGCGACCGCCGCCGTGTCCGCCCGCAGAATGCGCGGTCCGAGCGAGACAACCTTGGCCTGGGGAAGGGCATGCAGCCGCTCGCGCTCTGCCGGGCTGAACCCGCCCTCGGGGCCGATCAGGATCGCCCAGGGCCCGTCGCCCGCGCCGCCCTGCGCCCCGGACGGTCCGGCCACGTCGGGCACGGCCTGGCCCACCCGCGCCTCGTCACAGAACATCAGACGCCGCTCGGCCGGCCAGCGATCCAGCAGCGCGCCCAGCTTCTCCAGCCCTTCGACCGAGGGGACGAAAGTGCCGCCGCATTGCTCGGCAGCCTCGACCGCGTGGGCCTGGAGCCGGTCCTGCCGGATCCGGTCCGAATTGGTGAAATCGGTCTGCACCGGGCAGATCCGTCGCGCCCCCATCTCGGCCGCCTTCTCGACGATGAAATCGGTGCGCGCCTTCTTGATCGGCGCGAAAAGCAGCCAGAGGTCGGGCGGCAGGGCAAGGGGGCGGGTCTGCGCGACCGCGCGCAGGCTGCCGCCGCGCTTGCCGGCCTCGGCAACCTCGGCGTGCCATTCGCCGTCGCGCCCGTTGAACAGGCTCAGCCCGTCTCCGGCGCCCATCCGCATCACCCCGAAGAGGTAATGCGCCTGGTCCCGGTCCAGAGGAACCGTTTGCCCCGCCCCGAGCGGGTGATCTACATAAAGGCGAACCTTGGAACTCATGGACCGGACCATATGACCGACCAAACCGAAGCGCCAGAGGCCGGGCACCCTTCCCGCCCCGGACAGGCAGGCCCCGGCACCGACGTGCAGGTGGCCGACGCGGTGCGCCGGAACTGGGTCGACACCCGGGCCCCCGCCGCCTGGCGCCCCTACCTGCGGCTCAGCCGGCTGGACCGGCCGATCGGGACGTGGCTGTTGCTGCTGCCCTGCTGGTGGGGGCTGCTGCTGGCCGCGTTCTCGACGGGGCGGTTCGGATTCCACGACCTCTGGATCCTCGCGGCCTGCGGAGTTGGCGCAATCGTGATGCGGGGTGCGGGATGCACCTGGAACGACATCACCGACCGCAACATCGACGACAAGGTCGCGCGCACCCGCTCGCGTCCGCTGCCGTCGGGACAGGTCAGCACGCGCGGCGCGCTGGTGTGGATGGCGGCGCAATGCCTGGTCGGTCTGGCGATCCTTCTGACCTTCAACTGGGCGGCGGTGGGACTGGGCGTGGCGTCTCTGGGACTGGTCGCGATCTACCCCTTTGCCAAGCGCTTCACCTGGTGGCCTCAGGTCTTCCTGGGCCTGGCCTTCAACTGGGGCGCGCTGCTGGCCTGGACGGCCCACACCGGCAGCCTGGGTTGGCCCGCGGTCCTTCTTTACTTGGCCGGAATCGCCTGGACCCTGTTCTACGACACCATCTACGCCCATCAGGACAAGGAGGACGACGCGCTGATCGGGGTCCATTCCACGGCCCGCCTTTTCGCCGAGCGGACGCCGCTGTGGCTGCGCGGATTCCTGGTGATCTCGGTCGTGCTGATGATGCTGTCGGTGATGATCGCGGCGGGGCCCGGCGCCAACCCGCTGGCCCTTGCGCTGGCGCTTGGCGGGGCCTGGGGGTTCGGTTGGCACCTGGCCTGGCAACTGGGTCGGCTGAACATCGACGACACCGATTGCTGCCTGCGGCTGTTCCGTTCCAACCGGAACGCGGGGCTGATCCCCGTGCTGTTTCTCGCCGTCGCGGTCCTCATACGATTGAACGCCGGCGGGTGACGGGCTAGACACGCGCCACACGTTCCCAACCACGGCGGCACCATGCGTCTCGGTCAAAAGATCATCATCGCTCTCATCTTCGTGGTTGCGGCAGGTCTCAGCGTGGTGACCTCCCGCGTTGCGGTCCAGTGGATCGAGGAACGCACCCTCGCCGCCGTCGACCGCGTCATCGCCTTCCGCGGCATCGACTGGGTGGATGCCACCGCCGACGGGCTGCGCATCCGCCTGATCGGCACCGCGCCCGACGAGGCCCGCCGTTTCGAGGCCCTGTCGATCGTCGGCAGCGTCGTCGATTCCGAGCGGGTGATCGACGCGATGGAGGTGGTCGACACCTCGAACATGCCGCCGCCCAAGTTCTCCATCGAGATCCTGCGCAACGATCGCGGCATCTCGTTGATCGGCCTGATCCCGGCCGAAAGCGAAAGCCGCATCATCGTCGACCGCATCGAGGAGCTGACGCGCAATGCCCGCGTCGCTGACATGCTGGACGAGGGCGAGTATCCCGTCCCCGAAGGCTGGCCCGAGGCACTGGATTTCGCAATCGAGGCGCTGGGCCTGCTGCCCCGTTCGAAAATTTCGGTCGCGGCGGACATGGTCGCGATCACCGCCATCACCGGCTCTGCCGAGGAAAAGCAGCGGCTGGAGGAAGAGCTGGCTCTGCTGGCGCCCGAGGGGCTGCTGGTCACCACCGACCTGACGGCGCCGCGCCCGGTCATCACCCCCTTCACCCTGCGTTTCGTCAAGGAAGCCGAGGGCCCGCGCTTCGACGCCTGCTCGGCCGACACGCCCGAAGCCCGCGACCGCATCCTGGAAGCCGCTGCGCGGGCCGGCGTCACCGGCGAAATCGACTGCACCATCGGCCTGGGCGTGCCCAGCCCCAACTGGGCCGCCGCCGTCGAGACCGCGATCGCCAAGCTGGACCAGCTTGAGGGCGGCAACATCACCTTCTCGGATGCCGACGTGACCTTGGTCGCGCTGGAGACCGTCGAGCAGGCGGATTTCGACCGCGTCGTCGGCGAGCTGAAGGCCGACCTGCCCGAGGTCTTCTCGGTCAAGGCGATCCTGCCCGATCCCCCGGCCGAGGAAGGGGGCGACAAGGCCCCCGTCATCCCCGAGTTCACCGCCCGCCGCGACGAAGAGGGTGCCTTGCAGATGCGCGGCCGCCTGCGCGACGAGATGATGCAGGATGCGGTCACCGCCTTCGCCCAGGCCAAGTTCGGGGCCGACCGGGTCTACAACGCCACTCGGCTTGACGACACCCTGCCCGACGGCTGGCCGGTGCGTGTGCTGGCCGGGCTTGCCGCCATGTCCGAGCTTGAGACCGGCGCCCTCGTGGTCCGCCCCGACCTCATCCGTATCGAGGGTGAGACCGGCAGTGCAGACGCGCGCCAGCAGATGGCCCGGATCCTGTCCGAGCGGCTGGGAAAGCAGGACAAGAACTACGAGCTGGACGTGCGCTACATCGAGGCGCTGGACCCCTCGGCGGCCCTGCCGACGCCGCGCGAATGCGCCGACAGCATCCAGGCCGAGATTGCCAAGCGCAAGATCACCTTCGCCCCCGGCTCGCTGGAGATCGACCCCGAGTCGCTGCCGACGGTGGACGCCATTGCCCGCATCCTCGACGAATGCACCGACGTGCGTTTCGAGATCGGCGGTCACACCGACAGCCAGGGCCGCGAGGAGATGAATCTGAACCTCAGCCAGGCGCGGGCCGACTCGGTGCTGAACGCCCTGATGGCGCGGCAGGTGCTGACCGGCAATTTGACGGCCAAAGGCTATGGCGAGAGCGACCCCATCGCCGACAACGACACCGAGGATGGCCGCGAGGCCAACCGCCGGATCGAGTTCCGCCTGCTGGCCGCCGCCACCGATCGGGCCAAGGCGAAAGCCAAGGCCGAGGGTGAGGCCGCCGACAAGCAGGCCGCCGCGACCGCCCCCGACGGGGCCGGCGAAGAGGGCGGCCCGGGCGCGGACGAACCGACCGAGGGGGCAGCCCCCGCCGACAGTGATGCCGAAGACCCGTCCAGCGCCACCGGGGCGACCGGGACAACCAACGGAGAAGCCCGATGAACCGCAGCGAATTCATCATCGTCATCGCGATCATCCTGTTCGCCTCATTCATCCTGGGCTGGTTCGCCTCGTGGATCATGACCCGGCTTTCGCGGGTCACGCAGGCCGACATGAGCGAGCTTGAGCAGATGGCCAAGTCGCTGCACGAGGCCGAGGAAACCCGCGATCAGGCCATCGCCTACATGCAGCAGCGCGAAGGCGAGCTGACCAATCAGTTGGCCCAGACCGAAGCCGAACTGCGGGCTGCCATGGACGGGTTGCGCGACGCCCGCGAAGAGGCCGAGGAGCTGCGCGCCTATATCGAGCATGTGAAAAACGCGGGCTGAGCCTTCCCGGCCCTGCCCGCTGACTGCTGCCCGCCGACTGCTGACTGCCGCCGGCAGACGCCCGCGGCTCAGCTGCGCAGCAGTTTCAGGCCCTGGGTCACATCGGCCCGCACGGCCAGACGCAGGCCGGGTTCATCCCCCGCCCGCAGGGTTGCCAATATCAGCCGGTGATTGCGCGGCGCTTCGGCCCGGCGCAGACGGCCGTAAAGCTTGCGCATGGTCGGCCCCAGTTGCAGCCAGACCTGTTCGGCCATCGCCAGCATCGCCGGCGCCTGCGCGCGCAAATAAAGGCTGCGGTGAAACTCCAGATTGGTGCGGATGTAGCCCACGGCATCCTGCTTGACGATGGTCTCGGCAATGGCGCTCTGCACCGTCTGCATCCGGTCGATCAGGGCCAGGTGGGCGCGTGGCAGGGCACGGGCGGCCAGCTCGGGCTCGATCAGGGCGCGCAGGGCGGCCAGCTCCTCGATCCGGTCGTTCGACAGCTCGGGCGTCGAGATCCGCCCCGACGACGACAGCGTCAGCGCCCCCTCGGCCACCAGCCGGCGCACCGCCTCGCGGGCGGGGGTCATCGACACGTCGAAATCCCGCGCCAGACCGCGCAGAGTCAGGGCGCGGCCCGGCTCGATCTCGCCATGCATGATCTGAAGCCGCAAGGCGCGGTAAAGCCGATCGTGGATCGGCGGGGTCGCATCGCTTTGGCGTGTCTGCATCAACATTCATCCATGCTGCGCCGGGGCGCTTACGGCGTCAACTCGAACCGCCAGGCGTGCAGGCTGGTGCCATGACGGCGCAGCCAGGCCCGCGGCTCCCGGTAGCCCGGGCAAAGCGACTCGACCACCGCCCAGAAGGCGGGCGAGTGATTCATCTGCTCAAGATGCGCCACCTCATGGGCGGCGACATAATCCAAAACCTGCGCGGGCGCGAGGATCAGCCGCCAGGAATACATCAGGTTCCCCTCGGACGAACAGGACCCCCAGCGCGAGCGCGTGTCGCGAAGGGTGATGCGGCCATAGTCCCGGCCCAGCGCCCCCGCATGGTGGTCCGAGGCCGCGACCAGCCGGTCGCGCGCCAGCGCCTTCAGCTTGCCCGCCAGTGCCGGTCCCGCGTTGTCGGTAAATTCTTCGCCACTCGCCGGCATCTCGATCACGCCGTCGCCAAGACGCACCCGTGCCCCGGACCCGGGCAACAGCCGGTGCGGCCGTCCCTCGACCGGGAACTCGGCGCCCGGAACCAGGTCCCGCGCCGGCGCACTCTGGGCGATCATCCGGCGCAGCCACTGGGCCTTTTCGGCCACGAATCGCTCGGCCGCACGGCGGGGCGCATGGGTGGGCATCGACAGGGTGGCACGCCCGTCCAGCTGCGAGACACGAAGGGAAAGACGCCGCGCGCGCCCCGACCGGCGCAGGGTGACGCTGACCGGCGCGAGGCCGTCGCCGTCGCCCGGCAGTTCGATCGTGTCTCCCATTCTGCTGCGGCCTCCTGATACTTGTCCGGCGAAAGCCTTTGACACGGCCATAGGGTTATGGCAGGTGACGCCGACTTCAAAAAGCTCGAACTCGTAAAAGGGGGTGTTTCATGCCCAAAGAGGAATGGGGCGTCAAACGTGTCTGCCCGACGACCGGCAAGCGATTCTACGATCTCAACAAGAACCCGATCGTCAGCCCCTACACGGGTGAGGTGGTCGTGATCGATACCGGCAGCAAGTCCCGCACGATGCTGGCGGACAAGGCCGATCCGAAGACGGTCAAGGAAACCGAAACCGAGGACGACGATCTGCTGGTCGACGACGACGACAATGATGTCGATCTGGACGATGACGTTCTTGAAGACGACGACGATGACGAGACGGTCGCCCTTGACGACCTGACCGACGTCGCCGCGAACGACGACGACTAAGCCGGGTTTTCCGGGTCGCCGGGCACCCGTGCCCGCGATTTTGGGGCAGGTTTGCAGATACCGAATTTTTTCGCTTGCATGCCTCTCTGCCCTTACATAAACAGCGGGCGCGGACAGGATCCGCACCCGGAAGGGGCCTTAGCTCAGTTGGGAGAGCGCTTGCATGGCATGCAAGAGGTCAGGGGTTCGACTCCCCTAGGCTCCACCATTCCCCCCTTTCTTCAAGCGGCTTGCCCACAGGATTGTCCACAGCGGCAATGCGACCCTGTGCGCCGGTCCGGCCCGACCTGGCGCCTGCCTGTTAAACAGGCGATTTGCCGTTCGCCGGGGCAGTTGACGTACGCGCCTTATGCTTGATCGCCTCTGCATTCACTTTATATTTCAACTACTTGTCCAAATCCCGCGATCGACGGCACCTCTTAAATCCCGCGATCGCGTCGGATTTCCGCGGCGGAGTTGGCTCGCGTTGCACCGGCTCGCGCCGCGGATGGGGGAAGCGAAAGCCGCGACCGCGCGCCGCAAATGCTCCACAGCTGCCTGCGGACCTTTCCCGCCCCGGTCCGGGCCCGCTGGGGGCCACCCCTCGCCCGGCCTCTTCACGTCGGGTCATCCGCCTTGCGCCGCCCCCGGCGTCATGCGATTTTTGCCGCTGGAGGCCCCATGACCGGATACGCAGAATGACCCGCCCCGTGACAGACCCGACCGAGGCGGCCGCGCTTCGTTCCGAAAGCCACCAGCTGCCCCAGCTCCACGAACCCCGCAACCCGGGGATGGCGCTGGATACCGACTGGGTGGCCCGGGTGCAGGCCAACACCTCGGCGATCGAGCGGCGCGCCGCCACCCTGCCCGGCCGCCGGTCGCTGAAGAAGGCGCACCAGGCCGCGTGGCTTTTGCGCGCGATCACCCTGATCGACCTGACCACCCTGTCGGGCGACGACACCGAGGGTCGGGTGCGCCGGCTGTGCGCCAAGGCCCGCCAGCCCGTGCGGCCCGACCTGCTTGAGGCCCTGGGAATGGGCCCGATCACCACCGGCGCCGTCTGCGTCTACCATGAAATGGTCCCGACCGCCGTGCGCGCGCTGGAGGGCACCGACATTCCCGTCGCCGCCGTCTCGACCGGCTTCCCCGCCGGCCTGTCGCCCTTCCGCCTGCGGCTTGAGGAGATCCGCGAAAGCGTGGCCGCCGGTGCAAGCGAGATCGACATCGTGATCTCGCGCCGGCATGTGCTGACCGGCGATTGGGCCGCCCTTTATGACGAGATGCGCCAGTTCCGCGACGCCTGCGGCGAGGCCCACGTCAAGGCCATCCTTGCCACGGGCGAGCTGGGCTCGTTGCGCAACGTGGCCCGGGCCAGTCTGGTGTGCATGATGGCGGGGGCGGACTTCATCAAGACGTCGACCGGCAAGGAATCGGTGAACGCCACGCTGCCCGTCTCGCTGACCATGATCCGGGCCATCCGCGACTATCAGGACGCAACCGGGGTCAAGGTCGGCTACAAGCCTGCGGGCGGCATCTCCAAGGCCAAGGACGCGCTGACCTACCTCGCCCTGATGAAGGACGAGCTGGGCGACCGCTGGCTGCAACCGGATCTTTTCCGCTTCGGCGCCTCGTCGCTGCTGGGCGACATCGAACGCCAGTTGGAGCATCACGTCACCGGGCGCTACTCGGCCCTGCACCGTCACCCCGCGGGATGATGCCCCGGACCCGCCCGACCGGAACCCTGCCGTTCCCCTCGGCCAAGACAGGAAGGACCCGCCCATGACCGTCCAGGAGATCTTCGAGACGATGGACTACGGCCCCGCCCCCGAAAGCGCCGCCGCGGCGCAGGAGTGGCTAGAGCGGTCCGGCCGCGCCTTCGGCCATTTCATCGGCGGGCAGATGACCGCCCACGCCGGCGGGCTCGACAGCCGCAACCCCGCCGATGGCAGTCATCTGGCCAGCCTCAGCCAGGCCGATGCCGCCGCCATCGACGCCGCCGTCGCCGCCGCCCGCAAGGCACAGGCAGACTGGGCCGCGGACGGCGCCCGCCGGGGGCGTGTGCTTTATGCAATGGCGCGGCTTGTGCAGAAACACGCCCGCCTGCTGGCCGTGCTCGAGACGCTCGAGAACGGCAAGCCGATCCGCGAAAGCCGCGACATCGACATCCCGCTGGTGGCCCGCCACTTCTACTACCATGCCGGCCTGGCCCGGCTGATGGAGGACGAGATGCCCGCCCAGCGCCCCCACGGCGTCTGCGGTCAGATCATCCCGTGGAACTTCCCGCTGCTGATGCTGGCGTGGAAGGTGGCGCCGGCCCTGGCGGCGGGCAACACGGTGGTCCTGAAACCAGCGGAAGACACATCGCTCACCGCGCTCTTCATGGCCGAGATCTGCACCCAGGCGGGCGTGCCCCCCGGGGTGGTCAACATCGTCACCGGCGACGGCCGCGTCGGCGAGATGATCGTGGCGCACGAGGGGATCGACAAGATCGCCTTCACCGGCTCGACCGAGGTCGGCCGCCGCATCCGCGAGGCCACCGCCGGCACCGGCAAGGCACTGACCCTCGAGCTGGGGGGCAAGTCGCCCTACATCGTCTTCGACGACGCCGATCTCGACTCGGCCGTCGAGGGGCTGGTCGACGCGATCTGGTTCAACCAGGGGCAGGTCTGCTGTGCCGGCTCGCGCCTGCTGGTGCAGGAGGGCGTGGCCGAGCGGTTCCACGACAAGCTGCGCCGGCGCATGGACGGGCTGCGGCTGGGCGATCCGCTGGACAAGTGCATCGACGTGGGCGCCATGGTCGACCCCGCCCAGTTGGAGCGCGTCAGCCGCATGGTCAGCGAAGGGCTTGAGGCCGACCCGGGCGCCGAGGTGCACCGCACCGGCGCTGCCCTGCCCGACGGGGGCTGTTTCTATCCGCCGACGCTGATCACCGGCCTGCACCCGGCCTCGCCCCTGATGCAGGACGAAATCTTCGGCCCGGTGCTGGTCGGCACCACCTTCCGCACTCCCGCCGAGGCCGTGGCGCTGGCCAACAACAGCCGCTACGGGCTGGCGGCGACGGTCTGGTCCGAGAACCTGAACCTGGCGCTGGACGTGGCGCCGAAACTGGCCGCCGGCGTGGTCTGGATCAATGCCACCAACCTCTTCGACGCCGCCGCCCCCTTCGGCGGGCTGCGCGAAAGCGGCTTCGGCCGCGAGGGCGGGCCCGAGGGGCTGGCGGCCTATACCCGGCCCCGCGCCGAGGCGACTGAACTCTCGCGCCTCCGGCCGGTCGAGGCGCCCGCCAAGGGTGCGGCCCCTTCCGACGGGTTGCTGGACCGCACCGCCAAGAACCTTGTCGGCGGCAAGCAGGCGCGCCCGGACAGCGGCTATTCGACCCCGGTGTGGTCGCCCGACGGGCGCCTGCTGGGCCACGTGGGACAGGGCAACGCCAAAGACATCCGCAACGCGGTCGAGGCCGCCGGCACCGCCGGCGCGTGGTCGCGCAGCACGGGCCACGGCAGGGCGCAGATCCTCTATTATCTGGCCGAGAACCTCGCCGCCCGCGAGGCCGAATTCGCGACGCGCCTGCGCGACCTGGGCCAGGTCGATGCCGACGGCGCCGCCGCCGAGGTTGCGGCGAGTGTCGACAGGCTCTTCACCGCCGCCGCCTGGGCCGACAAGTTCGACGGCCGCGCGGCGGGCGTGCCCCTGCGCGGGATGGCCCTTGCCCTGCGCGAACCCGTGGGCGTCATCGGCGCGCTTTGCGCCGACGAGGCGCCGCTGCTGGGTTTCGTCACGGTGCTGGGCGCGATTCTGGCCACGGGCAGCCGCGCCGTCCTGATCCCGTCGGAGGCCGCGCCGCTGGCGGCGATGGACCTGATGCAGGTGATCGAGACCTCGGACGTGCCCGCGGGGGTGGTCAACATCATCGCTGGCCGGCACGAGGATCTGGCCGCGCCGCTGGCTGGGCACATGGATGTCCAGGCGGTCTGGAGCTTCTCGTCCTCGGACCTTTCGGAAGGGATCGAGCGCGCCTCGGCCGCCGATCTGAAACGCACCTGGGTCAACCACGGGCGCGGCCTTGACTGGCACGCGCCCGCCGGTGGGCTGAAGCCGTTCCTCGAGCAGGCAACCGAGGTCAAGACCGTCTGGGTCCCCTACGGCGAATAGGCAGACCCGCGGGGACGGCGCGCGCCGTCCCCCAAGCCCCTCGAACTTCAGCCGATCACGTTGAAATCGGGCCCGTAGGGATAGCCGGTGATATTCTCGGCCCCCTCCTCGGTGACGATCAGGATATCATGCTCCCGGTAGCCGCCGGCGCCCGGCTGGCCCTCGGGGATCGTCAGCATCGGCTCCATCGAGACGACCATGCCCGGGCGCAGCACTGTCTCCACGTCCTCGCGCAGTTCCAGCCCGGCCTCGCGCCCGTAATAGTGGCTGAGCAGGCCGAAGGAATGGCCATAGCCGAAGCTGCGGTATTGCAGCAGGTCGCGCGCGGCGAAATATTCGTTGATCGCCCCCGTGATCGCCGCACAGCTCATCCCCGGCCTGATCAGCGAGATCCCCAGATCATGGGCGCCGACATTGGCCTCCCAGATCCGGGCAGAGTCCGTGTCGGGCTGGCCCAGGAACAGCGTCCGCTCCAGCGCGGTATAATAGCCCGAGATCATCGGGAAGGTGTTGAGCGACAGGATATCGCCATCCTGCAACCTGCGCGCCGTGACGGGATTGTGGGCGCCGTCGGTGTTCAGCCCCGACTGGAACCAGACCCAGGTGTCGCGGTATTCCGCGTCGGGAAAACGGGCAGCAATCTCAAGCTCCATCGCGTCGCGCCCGGCCATGGCGACATCGATCTCGCGGGTGCCGGTGCTGACGGCATCGCGGATGGCATAGCCGCCGGCGTCGGCCACGGCGGCCCCGGCCCGGATCAGCGCCTGTTCGGCCGGGCTTTTGACCAAGCGCAGGCGCATCAGGTCGGGGCCCATGTCACTCACGGCGGCGGGGCTCAGCATTCCCTCCAGCAGGTCGCGGGCCTGAAGGGTCATGTGATCCCCCTCGATCCCAAGCGCGGCGCCCGGTCCCGTCACCGACAGAACCGCACGCCAGAAATTATCGCGCCGCCAGTCGGTGTAGGTGATGTTGTCGCCGTGGCTGCGGCGCCAGGGCTGGCCCGCGTCGATCCCGGCCGAGATTGTGACGCACTCGGTGGCCGTCACGACGCAGCCATAAGGCCGACCGAAGGCGCAGTAGAGAAAGCCCGAGTAATAGGCGACCCCCTGCATCGAGGTCAGCAGCACCGCGCCCACCCCCCTTTCATCCATGCGGGCGCGCAGATGCGCCAGCCTGTCGTTGTATTCGCCGGTCTCGAAGGGAAGCGGCGCCTTGGTGCCGTTGTGAAAGCGGAAGAAGTCGGGGCGCGCGGTCGCGGCGGCCAGGGATTTGGCATCCTGCATGGCGTGGCCTTTCATCAAGGGCCACCGGGGGAGATCCCCGGCAAGCCGGTGACATCCCGGCGTTCAGGACGGAAAAGACAGCCCCGCATGGGGCGGGGGACCGGCGACGCCATCGCCCGGTTGACGGGATCGAACCCCATCCGGGGCATTTTGGCAAGCCTGCCGTCGCTTCCTTCTTCTTGCAAAGCCCGGCCGCGGGCGCCAGCATCCGGGGCCAGGGCCGCAGCCACCAGCGAAAGGGCAGACGATGCAATCCGACAGACCGGCGGCGATGCGGCCCGGACCGCACAACCTTCTGACCGATGTGCCGGGGCTGATGGTGGGCCACGCAAGCTGCGCGCGGCTGCGCAGCGGCGCCACTGTTGTCGTGGGACAGGATCGATTCACCGCCGCCGTTCACATCGCCGGCGGCGCCCCCGGCACGCGCGAGACCGACCTTCTGGCCCCAGACAAGCTGGTGCGCCAGGTCGATGCACTGGTGCTGTCGGGCGGCTCTGCCTTCGGGCTGGACGCGGCGTCGGGCGTGATGGACGGGCTGAGGCGGGCCGGGCGCGGCTACCGGGTCGGCGCGCAGATTGTGCCGATCGTGCCGGCCGCGATCCTTTTCGACCTGGGCAACGGCGGCGACAAGGACTGGACCGCCAACCCCTACCGCGACCTGGGGCTGCAGGCGCTGGAGGCCGCGTCGACCGACCTCGCCACCGGCAGCGTCGGGGCCGGCGCCGGGGCCACCACCGCCAACCTGCGGGGCGGGCTTGGATCGGCCTCACTCGTGCTGGAAAGCGGGGTCACGGTCGCCGCTTTGGTGGCGGTCAACGCCTTGGGGCAGGTGACAGTGGGCGACGGGCCCGAGTTCTGGGCCGCCCCCTTCGAGATGGGGGCCGAGTTCGGGGGGCTGGGGATCGGGCACGGCCACGACCCCGCCGCCCCGCCCCGGATCAAGGGCGTCCGCCCCGGCGAGGCGACGACCATCGCCATTGTCGCGACCGACGCCGACCTCGACCAGGCCCATGCCCAGCGCGTTGCGGTCGCCGCCCATGATGGCATGGCCCGGGCTATCGTGCCCGCCCATACGCCGCTGGACGGCGACCTGGTCTTTACGGCGGCCACCGGCGCGCGGCCACTGACCGACCCGGTTGCCGAGACCCTTGCGATCGGCCACGCGGCCGCCTGCGTCCTGTCGCGCGCCATCGCCCGCGCCGTTTTCCAGGCCGACCCCTCGCCCGAGGGGATGCCCCCCGCTTGGTGCGAGAGGTTCGGCGCCCGGTGATGGCGCGCTAGGCCAGGATCGCGGCGACCAGATCGCTGTCGGGATCGGCCAAGGGCTCGATCACGTCGAAATGGTGCCGGCCGGGCGCGATATGCAGCTGTGCCGCCGGCCAGGCCTCGGCCAGCCAACGGGCCTGATCGACGAAGGCCGGCAGCTCCTCGGCTCCCACCCAGACGGTGGTGGGCGTGCCCTTGGCCGGTTGCAGGGCCGGGCTTTCCCTCAGCGCCTCGTCAGCATCCAGACGCAGGGTCTCGTTGATCGTGGTTTCCAGCAGGGGCCGCAGGTCCGAGACGGGGGAGATCGCCACGATGCGGCGCAGCCGGGCGACCACCTCGGGCGCCAGGTCCAGATCGGCGCACTCCATGCGCGCAACCAGGTGGCCGCCCGCGCTGTGACCCACCAGGATCAGCGGTCCGCCGGGCACCATCGCCGCCGCCGCCGCGACCGCCCGGGCAACCTGGCCGGTGATCTCGGTAATGCGGGCCTCGGGTGCCAGCACGTAGGAAGGCATCGCCACAGCCCAGCCCCGCGCCGTCAGACCCGCCGCCAGATGCGAGAAATATCCCCGGTCGAACCGCCGCCAGTAGCCCCCGTGGACGAAGACAACCAACCCCTCGGCTCGACCGGCCGGCAGGAACAGGTCGAAGCGCTCGCGTTCATGGGTGCCATAGGGCTGGTTGAGGCGCGCGCGGCCCAGCGCGGCCTCGATCCCGCGCCATTCGGGCGCGGCATCCTGCCAGCCTTCGATGATGGCGTCGGCCTCGGGCACGTGGCCGTGGTTGTCGTAGGCTTCGTCGTTCCGCATGGGCATTGTCCTTCGCTTCGGGCCGCTGCATGATGCGCGCAAACGGCGCCGCGCAGTCCCGCGCCACCATGCAACCTGCCCAGAGGATAAGCCAGATGCTGGACGAGACCACCGACCTCAAATCGATGCTGAGCGATCCCGACCTGCTTCGCGAGACGGCCCTGATCGCCGGCGAATGGGTCGGCGCATCCGACGGTGCCACCTTCGAGGTGACCAACCCCGCCCGTGGCGATGTCATCGCTCGCGTGGCCGACCTTGGCCGCGCCGACGCCGCCCGCGCCATCGAGGCCGCCCGCATCGCCCAGAAGGAATGGGCCAAGCTGACCGGCAAGGAGCGCGCCGCCATCCTGCGCCGCTGGTACGAGCTGACGATCGAGAACGCCGAGGACCTCGCGATCATCATGACCGCCGAGCAGGGCAAGCCGCTGTCTGAATCCCGCGCCGAGGTGACTTATGGCGGCTCGTTCATCGAGTGGTTCGGCGAAGAGGCCAAGCGCATCTACGGCGAGACCATCCCCGGCCACCAGCGCGACAAGCGCATCACGGTGATCCGCCAGCCCATCGGCGTAGCCGCCGGCATCACGCCCTGGAACTTTCCCAACGCGATGATCGCCCGCAAGGTGGCACCTGCCCTTGCCGCCGGCTGTTCCTTCGTGATCCGCCCCGCGTCGCTGACCCCGCTGTCGGCGCTGGCGATGGCGGTTCTGGCCGAACGCGCGGGCGTGCCGTCGGGGGTCTTCTCGGTCGTGACCTCGTCGCGCTCCTCCGAGATCGGCAAGGAGTTCTGCGAGAACCCCACCGTGCGCAAGCTGACCTTCACCGGCTCGACCGAAGTGGGGCGCATCCTGCTGCGTCAGGCCGCCGATCAGGTGATGAAATGCTCGATGGAGCTGGGGGGCAACGCGCCCTTCATCGTCTTCGACGACGCCGATCTGGATGCCGCCGTCGAGGGAGCCATCGCATGCAAGTTCCGCAACAACGGCCAGACCTGCGTCTGCGCCAACCGGATCTACGTGCAGAAGGGTGTCTATGACGAGTTCGCCAAGCGCCTGCGCGTCGCGGTCGAGAAGCTGAACGTCGGGGACGGCCTGACCACCGGCACCGACCTTGGCCCGCTGATTGAGCCCGACGCCGTCGACAAGGTCGAGGATCACCTGAAGGACGCGCTGGACCGTGGGGCCGAGCTGCTGACCGGCGGCAAGCGCCACGAGCTGGGCGGCACATTCTTCCAGCCGACCATCGTCAAGGGCGTCACCCAGGACATGAAGGTCGCCCATGAAGAGACCTTCGGCCCCTTCGCCCCGCTTTTCGCCTTCGAGGACGAGGACGAGGTCATCGAGATGGCCAACGACACGATCTTCGGGCTGGCATGCTATTTCTATGCCCGCGACATCAGCCGGGTGCACAAGGTCGCCGAGGCACTGGAATACGGCATCGTCGGCATCAACACCGGCATCATCTCGACCGAGGTGGCCCCCTTCGGCGGCGTCAAGCAGTCGGGCCTTGGCCGCGAGGGTTCGAGCCACGGCATCGATGACTATACCGAGATGAAGTACATGTGCCTGTCGGTCTGATCCGCCGGACATGACGAACGCAGGCGCGCAGCCCCCGGGCGGCGCGCCTTTGCGTTTCCCTCAGAAGAAGCGGCGGTCCACCGCCTCGTGCATCTCGCTGCGGCGGCGCAGTTCGTTCGTGCGCGGAAAGATGTTCAGGTCGCTCGAGGCGCGCTTGACGATCTCGCGGTTGACCCAGCCGCGATAGCGTTTCGCCGGCGCGATCCGCAGGGCCAGCTCCAGCATCCGCCGGTCGGCGAATGGGTTCATGTAGAAGCTTTGGGCAAAGCCGTAGAGCGTGCCGCCCATGGTGTTGGGAAGAAGCTGCTCGCAGAAGGCGAAATCATAGATCCGGCCGCGCGCGTTCTCGGGCAGGGTGTCGGCCCAGTTCTGGTATTCCGGGCCCCATACCGCCAGTTGCACCGCGTCCGTGTCCGGCGTCATCCGCAGCCGCGACAGCCCGTAGCGCAGGTCGAAAGGCGCCTCGAGATTGTCGCTGTTGTACTGGTTGGCCCGCAGGATATCCATGACATTGCCGCGCAGGACGACCTCTGCCCGGGGGGCCAGATCGGCGGCGACCAGCACCGGGTGATCGCTGCCCAGCGCCTGGTAGCCGGTGCGAAAGGCGAAATCCCAGCGGGCGGCGCGCTGGCGGGCAGGCTCGAACCGGTCCTCGTGCTCGGGGGCGCGCACGTCGATTGTCTGATGCGGCTGACGCAGCTTCTTCATCAGCATCCGGGCGACCATGCAGTCGAACCCCGACATCTTGTTGATGCGGTGCGAATAGAAGGCCCGCACGTGGCCCAGATGGTCCTTGCCGCAGGCGATCAGGTTGCGGCTGTCATTCCCGCCCGAGACCGGCACCGCGCAGTCATGGGTTCGCACCAGCGCGCCAAAGACCTGGCCCAGCCGCGCGACGATCTCGTCTATGCCATCGCCGGCCTCCTCCGAGGTCGCGTCGAGGTTCTCGTCCCCCTTGGGCCAGTGCCGGTGCAGCGCGAAGCTGTCGAGGTCGAGGTAATGGTTGGGGATCATCCGCCGCACACCCACGTCGCGGGTATGGCCCAGCCCGTAGCGGTGGGTCCGGTGCAGCACCATGCGGTGGTTGAAGCGGTTGTTCTCGCGCAGCGGGCGATCCAGCGCCAGCAGCAGCGAGCTTGCGATCATCCGGTCGTCGCGGTTGCAGACGACCGACAGGTCCAGCACCGGGTCGAAATAGACCCGGCGGCAACCCGGGGCCAACATGACCACGCAATAGCGTCCGGCGATACGGGCGATCTGCGCCTCCGCACTGTCGGCGAAACCGGCCTCCCCCATCGTGGCGGCCAGGCGCAGCGCGTCGGTGATGGCGCGCCCCTCGCCCGTGACACCGATGCCGATGAAGAACCCCGCCACCTGCCCTGCCACGTCGAGCACGTCGCAGACCCGCAGCTCGGGACAATGGTGCAGGTGCCAGCCGCCCAGCGAACGCCGCGACCAGCCCCCTTGGCCGTCCTGGGGGCCGCGCTGGGTGCGGGTAAGGGCGAATTGACGGCGAAACACCGTGCCGAAATCGCGCCCGGCTTCGTCGCACAGGTTGACTGCCGCCTGCATTGGGGTCCTGACCGGTCTTTGTTTTCTGTCTGCTCTTTTCCGGCAAGCCTAACAGCCCGACCCCACGGGGGAAAGCGCGCGGGGCCGGACAGCAAAAAGGCGCGGTGGCCTGTTGCCACCGCGCCCCGGGACCTTGCGACAGAGGACGCCCGGACCAGGCCCGGGCGCCCCTGCGCGATCAGTTGACGGTTTTCTCGTCCTTTTTGGCGGCCGAGCCGTCGGTGACGGCCTTCACGTCCACATCGGCCGAGCGCGCGATCTGGATCTGGCGTGGCTTCAGGGCCTCGGGGATTTCCCGGACCAGGTCGATGTGCAGCATGCCGTCGGCATGGGTCGCACCCTCGACCCGGACATGGTCGGCCAGGTGGAAACGACGCTCGAACGCGCGGGTGGCGATGCCACGGTGCAGGTAGGTGCGGCCGGCGTCCTCCTCGGTCTCGGACTTGCGGGCCGAGACGATCAGCGCGTTCTCGCGAACCTCGACCGACAGGTCGGAGTCGCTGAAGCCCGCGACGGCGATCGAGATGCGATAGGCGTCGTCGGCGGTCTTTTCGATGTTGTAGGGCGGATAGCTGGGCTGGGCCACGTCATTGGTCAGGACCCGGTCCATCAGGTCGGCGATCTGGTCGAAGCCGACGGTCGCGCGGTAAAGCGGTGCAAAATCAAGATTACGCATGGTTTCATCCTCTTTGAGCGATGTTCATCACGGCCGTCCCTCGGGACCGGCCATTTCGTGCTGTCGGACCCTGGTGTGGCGTCCGACAGACCTGAGATAGGATCGCATTTTCGGCGTTTCAAGGGGATGGGTCTGGCCCGTCACGGACAGTCAAGCACCTGTAATCGTGACCGGAAACAGGCCCCCGCTCAGGGGCGGAGGAACTTGGCGCCGGCCTTGCGCCGCGCCTCGTCACGGGGCAGGACCTGCACCGCCGGACGGGGCCGGGAGAAGACGCCGTCGCTGGCCTCAAGCTGTGCCAGGAGGGGTGCCAGGTTGTCGCCCAAAGGGGCGACCAACGCCACGGGCGCGCCCCCCATCCTTGCCTTGGCTGCCACGATCGAGACGATCTGCGGCACGCCGCCGGGGGCAGCGAAGATGGGCGCGCCCGAGGCGCCGAAATCGATGTCGCAGGACAGAACCTGCGCCGCGTCCAGATCGCCCAGCACGTGGCACATTTCCTGCATCGACGGGGCGTCCTGCCGGTCGATGGCGTAGGAGACGACGCGCACCTCGTCACCGCGCATGGCGCCCGCGTGAATGGTAAATGGGCTGATGCCCGACTTGCGGATCGGCTGCGTCAGTTCGATCAGGGCAAGGTCGCTTGCAACCGATGCCGAGGTGTTGGCCAGTGCCGTGTCGTATTGCGGGTGCACGACGCTTCGGCGGACGCTGCGGCTGGCCTCGGCCCGGCCGCCGCGCAGGCCGGCGCGGAAGGTGATCGTGCGGTCATCAAGGCGCTTGCCGGTGTCCTGGTCATAAAGGCAATGGGCCGCCGTCAGGACCACCGTCTCCGAGATTAGTGACCCGGTGCAGAAGGTGCCGGCGCCGATGTCCAGCCGGCCCACGGCCTCGTAGCCGCGGCTCTGGTCGGCGGTCTCCATCGCCGCGAGTGGAGTGTCGTCCGCCGCAATGCGTGCGATGGCGGCCTCGGCCGCTGCATCCTCGGCGCGCCCGGTCGTTGCTTCCGCGTTAGTAGGAGCCGCCAGGCGGGCAAAGACCCCACGTTCCGCCGAACGCTCGGCGCCCTGGGCGCCGGCCGAGCCGATCGCCATGCCGAGCATCAGGCCGATCAGGATGATCGCGAGGTCTTTCATTGGGCTTCCTGCACTATGTCGCGTCACCGATGGCAGGCGGACTTGTCGGAATTATGGCCGCATCTTGTCCAACGCCGGCGGCACCGGCCCACCCGTCGCCCAGTCCAGCAATTCGACCGTATGCACGACCGGAATGCCGGTGCCGGATCCGATCTGCATCATGCAGCCGATGTTGCCGGCGGCGATCACATCGGGGTTCTTGGCCTCGAGCGTCCGAACCTTGCGTTCCTTCAGCTGGCCCGAGATCTTGGGCTGCATCAGGTTGTAGGTACCGGCAGATCCGCAGCACAGATGGCTGTCCGCAGGTTCGACCACGGTAAAGCCCGCGCGTTTCAGCAGGGTCTTGGGGTGGGTCTTGATCTGCTGGCCGTGCTGCAACGAACAGGCGGCGTGATAGGCCACGGTAATGCCTGCGTGCAGGGGAATGCCAGCGGTGGCAGGGTCGGCATTGCGCACGCCCGGCGCATGGGCCCCGTCGGTGCCGGCCACACCCTCGCGCGCCAGATTGTCCAGGGCGGCATCGCGGCCCGTCGCGGGGGCGGGCGTGCCCTCGGGCATCAGCTTCATCAGAACCTCGGAGACGTCCATCGCCAGCCCCGCCACCCGCGCCGCATCCTCGGCCAGCGGATCGTTGCGGAACATATGGCCGTAATCCTTCACCGTCGTGCCGCAGCCCGAAGTGTTGATGACGATGGCGTCCAGCCCCTTGCCGTCGATCTCGGCGCTCCAGGCGCGGATGTTGCGCGCGGCCGATCCGTGGGACAGATCGCTCTTGCCCATGTGATGGGTCAGCGCCCCGCAACAGCCCTGCCCCTCGGCGATCACCACCTCGGCGCCCAGACGGCGCAGAAGGCGGATGGTGGCATCGTTGATGTCGGTGTTCAGCGCCCGCTGCGCGCAGCCGGTCATCAGCGCGACCCGCATCTTCGGCGCGGCCTCGGGTGCGGTATCGGGCCCAGTATCGGGGCCGGCCTCGGGGGCGAAGGTCTGCGGATCGTCGTTGCGGCTGACCGGCGGGATGGTGGCCGGGGCCATGTCCAGCATGGCCCGCAAGCGCGGGTCGGGCAGCAGCCCGCGGAAGGGGCGCGCGATCTTGGCCCCCAGCAGCGCCAGCCGGAACCGGCCCGGATAGGGCAGCACATGGGCCAGCACGTTGCGCAGGATCCGCTCGGTCAGGGGGCGCTTGTAGGTCTGTTCGATATACTCGCGGGCGTGATCGACCAGATGCATGTAATGCACCCCCGACGGGCAGGTGGTCATGCAGGCCAGACAGCTCAGGCAGCGGTCGATGTGCTTGACCGTCTTCTCATCCGCCGGGCGCTGGTTTTCCAGCATGTCCTTGATCAGGTAGATGCGCCCGCGCGGGCTGTCCAACTCGTCCCCCAGGACCTGGTAGGTCGGGCAGGTCGCGGTGCAGAACCCGCAATGCACACAGGTGCGCAGGATCTTGTTGGAGGTGGCGATCGCCGGATCGGCCAGCTGCTCGGGGGTGAAATGGGTCTGCATCGGGCGTCCTTCGGGCGGTCAGGCGGTGGGCTGCGCGGAATGGCGCGGCGCGGTGGCGGGAATGGCCGGTCAGGCCATCAGGCCGGGGTTCAGCAGGTTGCGCGGATCGAACCGCTGGCGCAGGCCGGCAGCGATCCGGTCCAGGGGCGCAGGCTCCGGCTGGAACACCGGCAGCGTCTTGCGGGTCTCGGCGCTGGCGCGAACCAGGGTGGCGTGCCCTTCGAAGGGGCCCAGCCTTGCGCGCAGATCGGTGCCGGGGGCGAGTTCGGCCCAGATCAGCCCGCCGCCCCAGTCATAGAGCAACCGCCCGGCGCCAAGGCGGGTGGCGATGGCGGCGGCCTCGGTCGGGACCACCGACAGGCGCCAGACATCGCCGGGAGTGCCCGCGAAGGCTTCGGCGTCGCGCACCGATTTCCACAAGGCGGCGGAGGCTTCGGGATCGGCCTCGTCGCGCATGGGGCCCAGCGCGCCCAGCATCTCATGCAGGCGCCCGGCGCGGTATTTGACCGAATTCTCGAACCCCTCGACCCGCAGCAGGGTCAGCGGGGTGCCATCGGGGCCCTGGGGCATGTGGGCCGCGCCCGACACCTCGAAGGGCGAGGCCAGCGCGCGGCACATGGCGTCGACCGCGGATGCATCCGACAGCCCCTCGATCATCACGGTGGCCTGTGCGGCGGTGGCGGGCAGCACCTTGAAGGCCACCTGCGTCAGCACGCCCAGAGTGCCCCGGCTGCCGGCCAGCAGCTTCACGAGGTCATAGCCGGTGACGTTCTTCATCACCCGGCCACCGTTGCGCAGAACCTGGCCCTGACCATCGACGAACCGCAGGCCAATCATGCTGTCGCGGCAGGCGCCGGCCTGGATCCGGCGCGGGCCCGAGACGTTGGCGGCCGCGACGCCTCCGATCGTGGGCTCGCCCGTTGTGCCCAGCAGGGCGCGGTGGTCCATCGGCTCGAACGGCAGGCGCTGGTTCTCGGCGGCCAGTGTCCGCTCGACCTCGGCCAGGGGGGTGCCGGCGGCGACCACGAGTGTCAGCGCCCCCGGCTCGTAAAGCTCTACCCCGCTCAGGCCGGCAGTGCTGAGGACGGTGCCCGCGCCCTCGGCTGCGGTGTTGCCCACGGGGCGCGTGCCGCCGCCGCGGATCCACAGGGGCGCGGTCGCGGAACGGACAGCTTCGGCAAGCTCGGCTTCGGTCGCGGGGGTCATCATGGCGGCATCTTCTTTCGGCACGAAACAGGTCGGAGGGGCGGCCCGGCCAGCGCCCGGGGGCGGCCGGAAACGGAGGGTCAGGCGGCGCGGGAGGCTTCTCGGCGACCGGCGCTGACGCGCAGCGGGAACACCTTGGCGGGGTTCAGAAGCCAGTTCGGATCGAACACGTCCTTGACCCACATCTGCGCCTCGAGGTCGGCGGGATCATACTGGTCCAGCATCAGGTCGCGCTTTTCGATGCCGACGCCATGCTCGCCGGTCAGGCAACCGCCGACCTCGACGCACAATTTCAGGATGTCCGCGCCGAAGGCCTCGCACAGTTCCAGGTCGCCGGGCTTGTTGGCATCGAACAGGATCAGCGGGTGCATGTTGCCGTCGCCCGCATGGAAGACGTTGGCCACGTCCAGCCCGTAGTGACGCGACAGCTCGTTGATGCGCTTGAGGACCAGCGGCAGGGCCGAGACGGGGATCGTCCCATCTAGGCACATGTAGTCGTTGATCTGACCCATGGCGCCGAAGGCGGCCTTGCGGCCCAGCCAGATCGCGGCAGATTCCTCGGGCGACTTGCTTTCGCGCAGCTCCACCGGGTCATGCCGGCGGGCGATCTCCAGGATCACGGCAAGCTGTTCGTCGATCTCGGCGGGCGATCCCTCGACTTCGACGATCAGCAGCGCCTCGCACATGGGATAGCCGGCCTTGGCGAAATCCTCGGTCGCCTCGATGCAGGGGCGGTCCATGAACTCGATCGCGACCGGAAGCACCCCGGCCTTGATGATGTCCGAGACGCATTCACCGGCAACCTCGTCGCTGTCGAAGCCCATCAGCACGGGGCGCGCGCCCTCGGGCTTGTGCAGGATCCGCAGCGTCGCCTCGGTGACGATGCCCAGCTGGCCCTCCGAACCGCAGATCACGCCCAGAAGGTCCAGCCCCGGCGCATCCATGTAGGCGCCGCCCACCTGGGTCACGGTGCCGTCGGCCAGAACCATGGTGACGCCCAGCAGGTTGTTGGTCGTCACCCCGTATTTCAGGCAATGCGCCCCGCCCGAGTTCATGCCGATATTGCCCGCGATGGCGCAGGCAAGCTGGCTAGAGGGGTCAGGCGCGTAGAAGAAATCATTCTCCTCGACGGCGCCGGTTACCGACAGGTTCGTGCGGCCCGTCTGCACCCGGATCACCCGGTTGCGGTAATCGGCCTCCAGCACGTCGGTCAGGCGCGAGACGCCCAGCACGACGCTGTCGGCCGTCGGAAGCGAGCCGCCTGCCAGCGAGGTGCCCGCGCCGCGGGGCACCACGGGCACGCCTTCGGCGTGGCAGATGCGCATGACCGCCGCCACCTCCTCGGTCGAGCCGGGCAGAACCACGCAGAGGGGCGGACACTTGTAGGCGGTCAGCGCGTCACATTCGTAGGCGCGCGTCTCATGGGGTTCATGGATAACGGCCTCGTCCGGCAACACACCCTGAAGCAGCGACACCAGCCGAGATTTCTTGGCAATGATCCGGGGATCTGGGGACGGCATTTCCATGGGGCGGCTCCGGGAGGACATCACTTTGCGGTATTGGTAAGGAATTATAACCAATTTCATTTTTTGGCAAGCAGTCACGGGATCAAAACGCAGGCCATCCTACCCCCTGGACGCCAAATCCAAAGCGTTCTCATGCCTCCTTCGGCGCCGGGACGGGACCAGTCAGGGGGCAGCCGGGATCAGCGGCGCCCCTCGCGCAGCCATGCGCCAAGCATCAGCCCCACCGCCAGGAGCAGGAAGAGCCAGCCCGAGACCAGTGGCAGAAGGCGCACGTCCGTCGTCACATAGGCCCCGCGCGGGGTGATCCCCAGCCAGTTGCGGCCGGCCGCCGCGCGTCCCTCGCGCACCTGGCGCAGGGTGGGAATCCCTTCCTCGATCCGGCGGATGCCGCCGCGGCGGGCCTGGGTCAGCGGCTGCAGGGGGCCGGCGACGGCGATCGTCTCCTCGAATTCGCGCGGGGCGGCGGGGCCCAGGGCGATCACGGCCTCGCGCAGGCCCTCGGTCACCCGGTAAAGGCCCATCTGTCCGCCTTCGACCGTGGCCGTGTGCAGGCCGGGCTCGGTCTCGGACAGGTCGACCTGGCGGGTGCTGCCGTCGGGCGCGGTCACGGTGGCGGGACCCGGCGCCCCCTCGAGCATACGGCGCGCGATGTGGATGCGCTGGCCCTCGGCGCTGAGCATCAGGGCGTCTTCCTCAAGCTCGGGCTCCTTCATCATCCAGTGGGCCAGGCGGCGCAGCAGCTCCAGCTGCGGGCCGCCCCCCTCGAAGCCGCGATCCCACAGCCAGGCCTGATCCGAGGCCAGCAGCGCGACGCGCCCCTCCTCGACCCGGTCCAGAACCAGCAGCGGCCGGTCGTCGAGGCCGCGCATCACCGCATGCCCCGAAGTCTGGTCAAGCTCGACCTGGCGGAACCAGCGGCCCCAGGGCGGGGGATCGTCGCCGGTGTCGGGCGCGCGGCTCTCGGCGACATCCGCCGCGCCTGCCGCGTCCAGCCCTGCCGTCACGGGATGCCGCTGCCCGACGTCCGAGATGCGGGGCGTGAAGCCGCGCTCTATGACGCGGCTGGTGGGGCTGGCCGGCAGGGCCGCCGCCAGGGGCGAGCGATAGAGGCTGTCGGCGGTCGCGAAATCGGGCCCCGTCGCGACCAGCACCGCGCCGCCCTTGCGAACGTAATCGACCACGTTCTCCAGATAGAAGGGCGGCAGGATCCCGCGCCGCTTGTAGCGATCGAAGATGATCAGATCGAACTCGTCGATCTTGTCGAGAAACAGCTCCCGCGTGGGAAAGGAGATCAGCGACAGCTCGTCGATGGGCACGCCGTCCTGCTTCTCGGGCGGGCGGAGGATGGTGAAATGCACCAGGTCCACCGCCGCGTCGGATTTCAGAAGGTTGCGCCACGTGCGCTCTCCGGCGTGGGGCTCGCCGGACACCAGCAGCACCCGCAGCCGGTCGCGCACCCCGTTGATCTGGACCACGGCAGCGTTGTTGCGGTCGGTCAGCTCGCCCTCGGCCGCCGGCAACTCGAAGCGCAGCACGTTCAGGCCCGCGTGCGGCAGGGTCACGGGAAGTTCGATGTCGCGGCCGGTTGGGACCTGGAAGGCCAGCGGCTCGCCCCCGTCGATGGAAACGTTGACCTGCACCCGCCCGCCGCTGCCCTCGGTGGCAGGGACGGCGCCCTGATCCTCGATCCGCAGGGTCAGCACGACCTGTTCCCCCAGGATGGCGAAAGCCGGGGCGTTGCGGATCTCAAGCCGCCGGTCCCAGTCGCGGCTTCGCCCGGTCAACACCGCGTGGACGGGGGCGGGCATGTCGGGGGTGGCCTCGGTATCGTGGACCTGGCCGTCGGTGATCAGAAGCGCGCCGGCGATCCGGCCCTGAGGCTCGTTCGCGCGGGCCTCGGCCAGGGCGGCCATCAGGCGCGTGCCCGCGTCCCCCGCCCCGTCGCGCAGGGTGGTGCGGCGCAGCTCGGTATTGGGCAGGGCGGCAACGCGGCGGGCCAGCTCCTCGGCGGCGGCGGCGGTCTGGTCGGGGCGATCCGACAGCCCTTGCGAGGCGGTTTCGTCCACCACCATCAGCACGATGTCGGAAAGCGGCGCGCGGTTCTCGCTTTGCAGCGAAGGGTTGGCCAGCGCCACCAGCAGCAGCGACAGGCCCAGCCCCCGCAGCCACCAGCCCGGCAACCCGCGCCACAGCGCCAGCCCGACCATCAGCGCCGACAACAGACCCGCGCCGGCCAGCAGCGCCCAGGGCACCAGCGGAGAGAACAGGATCGTCTGGGTCATTGGCCCAACCTGTCCAGCAGGGCCGGCACGTGTACCTGGTCGGATTTGTAGTTCCCGGTCAGCACATGCATCAGCAAGTTCACCCCGAAGCGAAGCGCCATCTCGCGCTGACGCTCCCCGGCAAAGCCCGAGCCGACGCGGAACATCCGGTTGCCGCCGGCGTCGATTGCCCAGGCCGCAGCCCAGTCGTTGCCGCCGATCACCACCGGCGTCACCCCGTCGTTGAGGTTGCGGAAGGGCATGCCCTCGGCCTGTTCGGCATCGGGGGGCGCGGCCTCGACCCAGACCGGGCCGCCGGCGTGCCGGCCGGGAAAGTCCTGAAGCAGGTAGAAGGTGCGGGTCAGCACGTGATCGCGGGGCAGCGGCTCCAGCGGGGGCACGTCGAGGGGGGCCGCGATCTGCTGCAGGCGGCGCCCCTCGGGCGTGGCGGAGCCGAAGCCGCCGATATCGGCATCACGCGTGTCGAACAGGATCATGCCCCCCGACCGCAGGTAGCGGTTCAGCCGCCCGTAGGCCGCCGGGCTGGGCAGGGGCTGACGCGCTGTAACGGGCCAGTAGAGGAAGGGAAAGAACGCAAGCTCGTCCCGCTCGACGTCCACGGCGATGGGGTCCGCAGGCTCAATGGAAGTGCGCTGAAACAGGGTCTGGGAAAGGCCGCTCAGCCCCGCCCTGGCCACCTCGTCCACGCGGGTGTCGCCGGTCAGCACATGGGCCAGCACCACCTCGGAGGTGGCGAGGATGGCGCGGCTATCGTCGGTTGCGACCTCCCGATCCGGCGTGGCTTGGGCACGAAGCATCGCAGGCTCGCCACCCAGGCCCGCCACCAGGGCGATCAAAAGCGCGCCCGTGCGGCCGATCCCGCGCCCCAGACCGGCGCCGCCCGCCCCGCCAAGCCGCCCCCCGATCCAGAGCGAGGCCAGGACATCGGCCAGCAGCAACAACAGCGCCGCCAGCAGGAAGGGGGCCTTCAGGTCCCGCTCCGCCCCGCCGCCCAGCCCTTCGACGCGGACGCCGGCGGGCCATGCCACGGGGGCAAGCGGCGTCTCGGCGCGCACGGCGTTGACGGCGATGCGCCGGTCCCCGCCCGCGTAAAGGCCAGGGGGCATGTCCGGGCCGGTGATGCCCCCGGCGATGCGCGCGCCCTCGACACCGGCCGCATCGCCGCCGTCGCGCTTCTCGCCGAAACCGTCCAGCAGGATCTCGGGGCTCCAGGTGGTGCCCTCAAGCTCGGACGCATCGGGTTGGCTGGGCCGGGTCGAGACCGCCAGCCGCTCCAGCATCTGCACGAAAAGGCCCGACAGCGGCAGGGTCGACCACTCGGCGTTGGCCGTGACATGGACCAACACCACCTGGCCCTGCCCCACCGGCTTGCGGGTGACCAGGGGCGTGCCATCCTCCAGCGCGGCGATGACGCGGCGGGGAAGGTCGGGATCCGGCTGGGCCATCACCTGCGCGTTGACGCGCACCTCCTCGGGGATCTCCAGTCCGAAGAAGGGGCTTTCGCGGTCGAAGGCGCTCAGGGTCTTGGGTTTGCCCCAGCTCATGGCGCCGCCGACGGTGCGCCCGCCGACCCGAAGGCGCACGGGCAGGAACGGATCCTCGGCATCGCGCGCCACGTCCGAGGCGGCCAGCCGCGGCCCGGCAAAGCGCAGAAGCAGGCCGCCCGCCTCGATCCATTCCTGAAGGGCGGGGGCGTCCCCCTCGGGGATGCGGGCGACATCGGCCAGGATGATGACATCGGGATTGGCCAGCAGCATGTCGCCCAGAGTGCCGTCGATCAGGTCGGCGGTGGGTTCCAGCGCCTGGCGCAGGTAATGAAGCGGCGCCAGCAGTTGCAGCGCCTCGCGCGCGTCACCACCGGCCAGCATCCCCACTTCGCGGCGCTTGAGGGCGTCGTCAGTCAGGCTGACCGCCCCGGCCGAACGCTGCCCGTCCAGCTGGAAGCGGGTGATGCGGTTGCGCAGCTCGGGGGGCAGCGCCAGGGTCACGCCGGCCCGGTCCTGCCCGGCCTCGAAGGCGGCGATGCCGGTGGCGAGCGGCCGTTCGACCCCGCCGGGATCAAGGCCGAAGCCCGTCACCCCGACCTCGGCCGCCTCGGTCGGATGCAGCCGACGGACGGTCAGCCGGATCGCGCCCGCGTCGAATTCCGGCGGGTCCAGAACCTGAACGTTGCGCCCCGACTCAAAGACCGTCACCGTCCCCCGGGCCGACAGGGCCGAAAGCGCGGCGCGCCGGCCGTCGCGGGCCAGGCCGTCCGACAGCCAGAACGTCTCGAACCTGAGGGGTGCGGCGCCGCGCCCGTCCTCGCCGGCGGCGGGGTCAAGCCACTGGGCCAGCGCATCGCCGCTGTCGTCTCCGGGCAGCCACGGGTTCGGCACCAGCCCCGCCAGGCGCTTGCGCCAGGCTTCGGCCGACTGGAACTCGGGCCCGCCCACGGGCAGGTCTGTCAGCAGGGCCATTGCCACCGGGCGCCCGGCGCGGCCGGCCTCGGTCAGAAGCCCTTCGATCCGGTCCAGCCGGCGGTTCCAGTCGGCGGCATCGGCCCAGCTTCCGTCGGCCAGGATCAAAAGCGGCCCCTGCCCCGTCCGCTGGGCCTGAGGGTTCAGAACCGGGCCAGCAAAGCCCACGATCAGCGCCGCCACCGCAAGGCTGCGCAGCAGCAGCAGCCACCACGGGGTACGATCCGACTGGCTTTCGTCGTCGCGCAGGCCCAACAGCAGGGCGATGCCGGGAAAGCGCCGCCGGATCGGCGCCGGCGGCACCGCGCGCAACACCAGCCACAGCACCGGCAGGGCCAGCAGCCCCAGCAGCAGCCAGGGCGACGCGAAACCGATGGCGCCGATCGCCCCCATCAGCGCACCCGTTCCAGCGCGCCGTAAAGCCACAGAAGCGCCGCCTGGGCGCTGTCACCCGTGTGATGGAGCCGGTAGCGCCAGCCGGTATCGTGGGCCAGGTCCGCCAGGAGCGCCTTGCGCTCGGCCAGCCGCTCCAGATAGCGCCCGCGCAGGCCCGAGGCCTTGAGTGTCTCGTGCCGAAGCTGGCCGGACATGCTTTCGAATATGGTGCGGCCCTGGAAGGGAAACGCCTCCTCGACGGGGTCGAGCACCTGGAGCAGCACGCCCGACACGCCCCGGTCCGCGGCCTGGCCGACCACCTGGCGCAGCCGTTCGGGATCGCCCAGGAAATCCGACACGAAAAGGGCGCGGCTGCCGGTGGGGATGGCCCGGGCGGCAGGGGTGGCGTGATCGCCCGGCGGGCTGTCGGCGACAAGCGCCCGGGCCAGGCGCAGAAGCTGCGTCTCGCCGGTGCGGGGCCGCTCGGCCATGCCCAGCAGGCCTACCCGTTCGCCTCCCCGGATCAGCAGGATGGCGGCGGCCAGCGCCAGCAGCCGCGCGCGGTCGGACTTGGCGGGGCGGTCGGGATCGCCGCTGAAATCCATCGAACGCCCGTCATCGACCCACAGCATGACGCTTTGCGCCGCCTGCCACTCGGTCTGGCGGACGAAGGCCTGCCCCTCGGAGCGGGCCGACCGGCGCCAGTCGATCTGGCGGGCGCCGTCGGAGACATTGGCCGGGCGGTATTGCCAGAACTCGTCCCCCGCCCCGGCGCGGCGGCGTCCGTGGGCGCCCAGGATGACCGTCGCCGCCAGTTGCCTCGCATCGGCAAGCAGGGCGGGAAAGGCGCCGGCCGCGGCCTCCGCGTCCGAGCGCAGCCCCTTGTGGGACACCGTCCCTGCGGGCGCGGAGCCGGTGGAAGTCTCGGGGGGGAGGTCGGGGGTCAAGCCGCGTCCTCGGCCCGGCCGATACGGTCGCTGACCGAGGCGATGACCTGGGCCAGGTCCTGACCGCGGGCGCGGGCCGCGAAGCTGAGGGCCATGCGGTGTTCCAGCACCGGGCGCGCCAGGGCCACCACATCCTCGACCGAGGGGGCGAGGCGGCCGTCGAGCAGGGCGCGCGCGCGCACCGCCAGCATCAGCGCCTGGGCCGCGCGGGGACCGGGGCCCCAGCTGACGGTCTCGCGCACCAGTTCGGGGGCGTCGGCCTCGCCGGGGCGGCAGGCGCGAACCAGGTCCAGAATGCTGTCGACGATCGCGTCGCCGACCGGCATCTGGCGCACCGTCCGCTGGGCGGCGATCAGGCTTTCGGCGTCGAAGACGGGGGTCGCCGTTGCCTCTTCGGTGCCGGTGGTGGCCAGCAGGATCGCGCGCTCGGTCTCGCGGTCGGGGTAGTCGACATCGATCTGCAGCAGGAAACGGTCAAGCTGGGCCTCGGGCAGGGGATAGGTGCCCTCCTGCTCGATCGGGTTCTGGGTGGCCAGCACGTGGAAGGGACGGCCAAGGGGGCGTTCCTGGCCCGCGATGGTGACGTGCTTTTCCTGCATCGCCTGCAACAGCGCGGCCTGGGTGCGGGGCGAGGCGCGGTTGATCTCGTCGGCCATCAGAAGCTGGCAGAAGACCGGCCCCTCGAGGAAGCGGAAGCTGCGGCTGCCGTCGGCGGCAACGTCGAGGATCTCGGAGCCGAGGATGTCGGCGGGCATCAGGTCGGGGGTGAACTGGATGCGGTTTCCGTCAAGGCCCATGACAACGGCCAGGGTCTCGACCAGGCGGGTCTTGGCCAGGCCCGGCAGGCCGATCAGCAGCCCGTGGCCGCCGCAAAGCAGGGTCGTGAGCGCCAGGTCGACCACCTGTGGCTGGCCGATGACCCGGGCCGAAATGCTTTGCCGCGCGGCCGCCAGCTTCGCCCCGAGGGCCTCGATATCTTCCAGCAGCTCTTGGGGATCGGCCATGACAACGCTCCTGTGCGGGTTATATTGTCCATTAGAGCCAGATATGGCGGTGCTGACAAATGGCAAAATCCATGAGCGGACAAAACATCGTTACACCCTCGGCCGAAGGCCTGGCCCGCGCCGCCCGCGCGGCGGCCAAGCATGACCGGCTTCCGCCCGTGCACCAGTGGAACCCGCCCTTCTGCGGCGACCTGGACATGCGCATCGCCCGTGACGGCACCTGGTTCTACCAGGGCACGCCCATCGGACGGCCCGAACTGGTGCGCCTGTTCTCGACCATCCTGCGACGGGATGGCGAGGATTATTTCCTGATCACCCCGGTGGAAAAGGTGGGCATCACCGTCGATGACGCGCCTTTCGTGGCGGTGGATTTCACCCGCGAGGAGGGGCCCGATGGGCCGGTCCTGACCTTCCAGACCAACGTTGGCGACCGCTGCGCGGCCGGACCGGCCCACCCGATCCGCGTTGCCCACGACCCCGAAAGCGGCGAGCCCGCGCCCTATGTGCTGGTCCGTGACCGACTGGAGGCGCTGATCGACCGCAAGAGCTTCTACCGGCTGGTCGAGATCGGCGAGCATGCCGAGCATGAGGGCCGGTCGTGGTTCGGCCTACGCTCGGGCGGGGGGTTCTTTCCGATCCTGCCGTCGGAGCGGGTCTAGGGGCGCGCCGCCGCCTTCGGCGAGGATATTTTCACGACAATGAAGCCCGGGGAGCGGGCGCAGGCCGGGGAGCGTTCTTCGGCGCCTCTCAGTGCGCTTCGGCCCAGTTGGCGCCCTGGCCCGCGTCGACGATCAGCGGCACGGAAAGGTCGACGACCGGCGCGTGGGCGTTTTCCATCACCTGGCGGGCCCGGTCGATCAGGGTGTCGACGGCGCCTTCATCCACCTCGAAGACCAGTTCGTCGTGCACTTGCAGCAGCATGGTGGCGGGCAGCCCTTCGATCGCGGCGGGCATGCGGGTCATGGCGCGGCGGATCACGTCGGCGGCAGTGCCCTGAATGGGTGCGTTGATCGCGGCGCGTTTGGCAAATCCCGCGCGCGGACCCTTGGCGCCGATCTCGGGCGTGTGGATGCGGCGGCCGAAGAGGGTGCGCACATACCCGTGTTCCTTGGCGAAGGCGACGGTGTCGTCCATGTATGTGCGGATTCCGGGGAAGCGTTCGAAATAGCGGTCGATGAAGCCCTGAGCCTCTTCGCGGGGGATGCGCAGGTTGCGGGCAAGGCCGAAGCCCGAGATGCCGTAGATGACGCCGAAGTTGATCGCCTTGGCCTGGCGGCGGATCATCGGGTCCATGCCTTCGAGCGGCACGCCGAACATCTCGGAGGCGGTCATGGCGTGGATGTCGAGCCCGTCGCGGAACGCCTCTTTCAGCGCCGGGATGTCGGCGACATGGGCGAGGATGCGCAGCTCGATCTGGCTGTAGTCGAGCGAGACGAGCCGCTTGCCGGGGGCGGCGACGAAGGCTTCGCGGATGCGGCGGCCCTCTTCGGAGCGGACGGGGATGTTCTGCAGGTTCGGATCGGTCGAGGCCAGCCGCCCGGTCGAGGCCCCGGCAATGGAATAGCAGGTGTGCACCCGGCCCGTTTCCGGGTGGATATGGGTTTGCAGCGCGTCGGTGTAGGTGGATTTCAGCTTGTCGAGCTGGCGCCAGTCGAGCAGGCGGCGGGGAAGCTCGTGTTCCGTCGCCAGATCTTCCAGGATGTCGGCGCCGGTGGCATAGGCGCCTGACTTGCCGCGTTTGCCGCCCGGCAGGGAGAGATGGTCGAAGAGCACCTCGCCCAATTGCTTGGGAGAGCCCAGCTTGAAGGGCATGCCCGCCATCTCGTGGACCTCGGCCTCGAGCGCGGCCATCTTCTGCGAGAAGGCGTTGGACATGCGGCTCAGCACGTCGCGGTTGACCAGGATACCGGCGCGTTCCATCCCGGCGAGGACCGGCACCAGCGGGCGTTCCAGCGTCTCGTAGACGGTGGTGACCGAGGAGCGGTGGAGCAGCGGCTTGAAGTGGCGCCAGAGGCGCAGGGTCACGTCGGCATCCTCGGCGGCGTAGGCGGTGGCCTTGTCGATCGGCACCCGGTCGAAGGTGATGGCCGATTTGCCACTGCCCAGCAGGGGTTTGATCGGGATCGGCGTGTGGCCGAGGTATCGATCGCAGAGCGTGTCCATGCCGTGGCCGTGCAGGCCCGCATGAAGCGCGTAGCTCATCAGCATCGTGTCGTCGATCGGCGCCACGTCGATGCCGTTCCGGCCAAGGATCTTGGCGTCGTATTTCATGTTCTGGCCGATCTTGAGGATGCCGTCATCCTCGAGCACGGGGCGCAGGGCGCCCAGCGCCTCGGCCATGGGGATCTGGCCCTCGGCCAGGGCGTCCGAGCCGAAAAGATCGTCCGCCGCCGCCGCGCGATGGGTCAGCGGGATGTAGCAGGCCTGCCCCGGCTCCACGCAGAGGGAGATGCCCACCAGCTCGGCGCGCATGTCGTTGAGCGATGTGGTCTCGGTGTCCACGGCAACGTGGCCGGCGGCGCGGATGCGGTCGATCCAGACCTGAAGCGCGGCCAGATCGCGCACGCATTCATAGGCAGAGGCATCGAATGGAAGCTGGGCCACGGCGGCCCCGGGGTGCGCCGCGTCGCCCGCGTCCCGGGACGGGGCGGCGATTTCGGGCGCCGGCGGGGCCTCGACGCCCAGGGTCTCGGCGACGCGGCGGGTGACGGTGCGGAACTCCATCTCGTTGAGGAATTCCAGCAGCGTATCGGGCACCGGGTCGCAGACCTCGAGGTCGTCGAGGGTGAAGTCGAGCGTCATGGAGCAGTCAAGCTGCACCAGGCGGCGCGAGAGGCGGATCTGCTCGGCGAATTCGACCAGGGTCTGGCGGCGCTTGGGCTGCTTGATCTCCTCGGCCCGCTCGAGAAGGCTTTCCAGATCGCCGTATTCGTTGATGAGAAGTGCTGCGGTCTTGACGCCGATGCCGGGGGCGCCGGGGATGTTGTCGACGCTGTCGCCGGCCAGGGCCTGAACGTCGACCACCCGCTCAGGCGGGACACCGAATTTTTCCTGAACGCCGTCGCGGTCGATGCGGCGGTTCTTCATGGGATCCAGCATCTCGACCCCGTCGCCGACAAGCTGCATCAAGTCCTTGTCCGACGAGACGATGGTGACACGGCCGCCGAGGTCGCGGGCCTGACAGGAGAGGGTGGCGATGATGTCATCGGCCTCGAACCCCTCGACCTCCTTGCAGGCGATGTTGAAGGCCTCGGTCGCGCGGCGGGTCAGCGGGATCTGGGGGCGCAGCTCCTCGGGCATGGCCTCGCGGTTGGCCTTGTAGAGGTCGTACATCTCGTTGCGGAAAGTCTGGCTGCCCTTGTCGAAGATCACCGCGACATGGGTGGCGGCGTCGGGGCCACTGTTGTCCTGGACATACTTGAACAGCATGTTCACGAAGCCCGAGACCGCACCCACCGGCAACCCGTCGGACTTGCGCGTCAACGGCGGCAGCGCGTGGTAGGCACGGAAGATGAAGGCCGAGCCGTCGATCAGGTGAAGATGGTGGCCCTTGCCGAAATTCATGCCTGTGTCCCCCGGACTGGTGAATGTCTGCGCATCCGCGCGCGCCCGGGCACAGCCGGGCCCGGTGCCCTTCATCTGCGGGCTGTCGCGGTGAAGGTCAAGCAAAGGCGCGGATCGGGCGATGCCTGCCGGACCCCGGCCCGGCTGACGCGCCCCCTGCCCGCCCGGGCCTAGCCCTTCTTGGGCGGCACCCGGCTGACGTGGATGAACCGCTTGTCGCAATAGCCGCATTCGACCTCGCCACTCTCGTGCGAGAGCGACAGCCAGACGCGGGGATGGCCAAGCGGCCCCTCGCCTCCATCGCAGGCCACGCGCCAGGCTTCGGTGATCTCGGTCTCGGGGGCGTCGATGGTCATTCCTGCGGCTCCGGTGTTGTCGGCTCGGTCCGGCCGGTCTAAGTGGTCGGCCTGGGCACCCGGCGCGATGCGGGGTGCAATCCTGGCGGATCATAACGCAGCGCGCCGCGCGGGCAAGAGGAGAGGACCCTCAGTGACACAGAACGCGATCGAGATCACCGGCCTGCGCAAGACCTACGCTGGCAGCGGCAACCAGGAACCGAAACTGGCGCTCGACGGGGTCGACCTGACGATCCCCGCGGGCACGATCTTCGGCCTGCTGGGACCAAACGGCGCCGGGAAGTCGACGCTGATCAACATTCTGGCCGGGCTGGTGCGCAAGTCGGCCGGCAGCGTGCGGATCTGGGGGTTCGACCAGGACGTGAACCCGCGCCAGTCGCGGGCCTCGATCGGGGTCATGCCGCAGGAGTTGAACATGGACCCGTTCTTCACCCCGCGCGCCGCGCTGGAGGTGCAGGCCGGTCTTTACGGCGTGCCCGCCTCGCAGCGGCGCACCGACGAGATCCTGCGGGTCATCGGCCTGGAGGACAAGGCCGACGCCTATGCGCGGTCGCTTTCGGGGGGGATGCGCCGCCGGCTTCTGCTGGGCAAGGCGCTGGTTCACCAGCCCCAGGTCCTGGTGCTGGACGAGCCCACCGCCGGGGTCGACATCGAGCTGCGCCAGATGCTGTGGCAGAACGTGCGCCGCCTCAACCGCGAGGAGGGGCTGACCGTGATCCTGACCACCCACTACCTCGAGGAGGCCCAGGAGATGTGCGACGAGATCGCGATCATCGACCGGGGCCGCAAGATCGTCCAGCAGGACACCGCCTCGCTGGTGGGACGGCTGGACGCCAAGACCCTGATCATCACCCCCGAGGGCGGGGCAGAGGATGCGCCCGCGATCCGCGTGCCCGACGGGGTCGAGATGAGCCGCCGCGCCGACGGCGCCCTGGCTTTCGCCTATCGCCGGGGCCAGATTACCGTCGCCGGCATCCTGGCCGCCGTGCAGGAAGCCGGGATCACCATCCGCGACATCGCCACCCAGGAACCCGACCTGGAGGACGTGTTCCTGGACCTGACCGCGCATCGCGAGGGCTGAGGCCCGAAGAGCCGCGCCTGTCGCCCCCGGTGGGCGGGGCTGACCGCCCCGGCCCGATGCCTCAGGCGGGGGTCAGCATCTTGCCCAGCCGCCGGCCGCCGACGATATGCACATGCAGGTGAGGCACGTCCTGCACCCCGTTCGGGCCCGAGTTCGCCAGCAGGCGATAGCCATCGCCCGCGTCGGGGGTGACTCCGGCCTCGTGGGCCACATCCCCGACCAGGCGAATGTAGTCGACGATCTCGGCCTCGGATGCCTCACGCGCGAAATGGTCGAAGGTGACATAGGCCCCCTTCGGGATCACCAGGATATGCACCGGCGCCCGGGGCGCGATGTCGTGAAAGGCCAGGCTGTGCTCGGTCTCGCGGACGGTCGAGTTGGGGATCTCGCCCCGCAGGATCTTGGCGAAAATGTTCTGGTCGTCGTATTGGTAAGACATGCGTGTCCCTCGGTGATGTTATGCGGTGGGCCGGCGGGCCGCCGGCCGCTGTCTGTCGGGGCCAGGCCCCTTGTGTCAGTCTGAAAACAGGTGATCCGATTCGATGATGTCGCGGGCCGTCTCCACCTCGGCGCTGAGGAAGGTCGCCAGCACGGCCGCGTTCTCCTCGACCGACGCACTCTCCGAGATGCGGTAGAGCCGGGGGAAGTTGGCATCCCGGATCCGGTCGCTTTCGTAGACCACGTCATAGCGGATCGTCGGCAGCATCTGCGCCACCGTCTCGTCGGGGGTCTGGTCGCTGGCAAGCCCGACCCGCCGGGCATGGCCCAGAAGGTATTCGTCCGAGAACTCGCACTCGATTTCCAGCAGCCGCGTGATCGACCGGTCCGAGAAGAAATCCTCGAGCATTTCCAGGTTCTTGGGATCGAGGCAGATCACCATGCGGTCGGTCTTGTGATAATCGAAGACCATGCGCATCAGCGAGCGGCGATGACGCATGCGCTTGTCCAGCGTGCGCTGGATGCCCCCAAGGTCGGGCAGCGGCGTGCTTTCCTCGTCAAAAAGATATTCGATGCCCGGGATGCCGGCCTTCTTCTGGATACGGTCGACCAGCCGTTTGGCCACGTGCCATTTCTTGCAGCTCAGGATCAGCAGCTCGCGCTCGCGGCCCAGGGTGCTTTCGCGCTCCCAGAAACGCGGGGCATAGCGACGACCGATGCGGCCGCGCCCCGTGAGGAACTTGTGCAGGCGCCGCCCCTCGTTCGAGATCTGGAAATCCCGCCGCCCCCCGGCCCAAAGCGCAGCCAGCCGCGCCTTCAACTCCATCGCATCGGGCGAGATCTTGCGGGCGAACAGGAAATCCTGGCTGAGCAGCAGGTCGTAGTGATCGTTGAAGAAGGTGACCGGCATTCCGTAATCCGAGAAGATCAGGAAGGTCAGCGTCCGGCTGTCGATCTCGTTGTCGGGAATCAGGTGGCGCACGATGGTCTGAAAGAAGGTCTCGTCCGGGATCCAGGTCGTGCGGAAGAAGCGCATCACGTCCTTGCGCTGACGACAGAAATCCAGAACCCACTCGGCCGTGCGGCGGCGCAGACACCACCACTGGCTGCCGATCATCATCTGCAGGTCCGCCGGGATCCGCCGGGTCAGACCCAGCCGCTGCTGCAGGCGGAAGGCGCCGTAGAACAGGGCCTTCTGGGTGCGCTCGTTGAAGAAGTGGCGATAGATCAGCCGCTCGGCCTTCATGCCGGTCTTGATCCAGTCGCTCGCGAAATAATCGAAGCTCTCGATGTAGTCGACATCGCGCGCGTCCAGGAACTCGTGGGCGAAGTCGGCCGACTTGATCGCCATGCAATCGCCCGAGAGCATGTAGAAATGGGTGGCGCGGGGGAAGGCCTCGACCGCGGCGCCCAGCGCGCTCAGCGTGGCCTCGACCAGTGACCACTCCCCCCAGCCGCACTTGATGCGGCGCGGCGCGAAGGTCACGTTGGGATTGTCGGCAAGGGCGATGCGGATCTTCTGGTAATGCTCGCGCTTGGCCGAGCCGTCGAAATGGATCGCCATGCAGTCACCCGCGGCCGTAAGCTGGGTGGCCTGCTGGATGATCGCGTCCGGATCCTTGTGACAGAGCAGGATGAAGGCGATTTTTGCCATGTCGCGAACGCTTACCTTTCGACCGTGCCCCCGACCTGCGGTCGCATCGGGGGCGCCTCATGGATACACCGCCCCCGCGCCTGTGCAAACCCGCCGCGCTTCGCGACCTGATTACACCATCGATGGCACGGGGTCATTGATAACCCGCCGGATATTTGGTTTTTTGCAGCTTCAGAAACGGCGCCGGCAGCGCCGTCGAACGGAAGGCAAGGCTCGATGGGTTTCCCCGGCACCTGGATGACGCAAAGCGAAAGCATGGTCTATCGCGTGGTGCCCAAATGCGCCTGCTCGACGATCGGCCAGATCATGTACTATTCCGATCACGGGGAGTTCTTCGACGGCGACATCCACGATGCCACCGACGGGTTGCACAAGTGGGCCCTGGAAGACAGCCAGCCCCGGATCGAGGCCAATGTCGCCGCCCACCGCTCCTACGCCTTCACCTGCGTGCGCAACCCCTACACCCGGATCCTCAGCTCGTTCTTCGACAAGATCTGCGGCATCCAGCGCAACGGGCGCCGCTACCGCGGCAACCTGGTGCCACTGCTGATTCAGCGCTACGGAATCGAGGTCGAGGGCGATTTCGACCAGATCGCCTCCTTCCGCCGGTTCCTGCTTTTTGCCCGCGACACCATCCGCTGGCGCCGACCGATGGATCCCGACATTCACTGGTCCGCGATCTCGGGTCACGTGTCGACCTTCATTGCCAACGGCGGAACCTACGACAACATCTTCTTCACCGAGAAGTTCAACGAGGGCATGCAATCGGTGCTGGATGCGACCGAGCAGAGATGCCCCGTGGACTTGGACAAGATCCCGCGCTTCAACGAAAGCGAGGGCCACGGCCCCAAGCGCGCCCACCCGGTCGAGGACTACTTCGACGACCTGTCGATGCATCTCGTCTACGAGATGTACAAACCCGACTTTCAACTCTTCCGCTACGATTTCGAGAACCCTGCCAACAAGATGCCGGTGGGAGAGATCGACCTGGCCGAGGTCCACGCCAAGCTTTCCGGCTGAGGCGGCGGCCCCCGGCTCGCGCCTGGATATTTTTACGACACTGAAGCCGGGATTCACGCGCGCTTAACCGGGTGGGCGCAGGCTCGCGGGGCGGTACAGGCAGGGATGCCGATGACCGCCGACAGTGAAGGCGCGCCTCGCGACCGGGACAGCCTCGGCGACGGTCCGAACGATCCCGGGCGCGGGGCGCGTGCACATGGACAAGCGCGCCCCGCACTTCAGTGTCGTAAAAATATCCTCGCCGAAGGCTGCCGCACGAGAGGTGGCCGCGCACCGCAGGGGCTATTCGCCGCCCGCTGGATATCGGGGCGCAGACGAAGGCGCCGAATCCGCAAGGGACGAGCATAGTTCCGGGCAATCCGACGCGGCCAACTCGGGGCGGCCGCGCCGGGTCCCGTCAGCCGATGCCGTGGCTCTTCAACAGGCTGCGCAGGTCGGTTTCGGCGCGGGCGCCAATGTGGGTGATGACCTCTCCGGCCGCGATGCAGCCCGCCCGGCCGGCCGTCTCAAGATCCATTCCCTCGGCCACCGCCCAGAGAAAGCCCGAGGCAAAGAGATCGCCGGCGCCCGTGGCGTCCACGACCTTCGCAACCGGGGTCGCGGGGACGTGCCAGTGGTTGCCCTCGTGCATGACGTGGGCGCCATTGGCGCTGTCGGTGCAGGCGAGGATGGCGACATCGGCCGCACCTTCTGCCAGGGCCGCATCGAAATCGTCGGTCTGGTACATCGACAGAAGCTCGGCGCGGTTGCAGAAGAGCAGGTCGATATCGTCACGGATCATCCGGCGGAAGGCGTCGCGGTGACGCTCGACGCAGAAAGGGTCGGACAGGGTCAGCGCGCCGCGGCCGCCGGCCTTGCGGCTGGCTTCGAGCGCCTTGGCGAAGGCCTCGTGGCTGCCGGGACCGTCGAAGCGGTAGCCTTCCAGGTAGATCCAGTCGGCATCGCCCATGAGGGCGGGGTCGATATCCTCGGGGCCCAGCTCCTCGGTGACGCCGAGGTAGGTGTTCATCGACCGCTCGCCATCCGGTGTCACGATGACGATGCAGCGCCCGGTCTCGCGCGCGTGGTCGGCAGGCGCGGGCCGGGTGTCGTAGCCCGCCCCCTGGGCCCGCAGGTCATGGGCAAAGATCGCCCCCAGCTGGTCGTCGCGCACCTTGCCGACATAGGCCGTGCGCCCGCCCAGCTGGGCGATGCCGGCGATGGTGTTGGCCGCCGAGCCGCCCGAGATTTCGGTCGCGGGGCCGACCCGGTCGTAGAGCGTGCGCGCACGGTCCCGGTCGATCAGCTGCATGATCCCCTTGTCGACCCCGTTCTCGGACAGGAATTCCTCGGTCTCGGTGGTCAGAACGTCCACCAGCGCGTTGCCGATACCGACAACCTGGAGCTTTTTCATACGGTTTTTTCCTCGAATGGGCAGAGATCGCGAATGAGACAATTGGCGCAAAGCGGCTTGCGCGCCTTGCAGATATATCGGCCGTGCAGGATCAGCCAGTGGTGTGCGTGGCGCTGGAACTCGACCGGGACGTGATCCTCGATCGCGCGTTCGACCGCGACCACGTCGCGCCCGGGACAGATCCCGGTGCGGTTGCCGATGCGGAAGATGTGGGTGTCGACCGCCTGGGCGGGATGACCCCACCACATGTTCAGGACCACATTGGCGGTCTTGCGCCCGACGCCAGGAAGGGCCTGCAGCGCCGCGCGGGACGAGGGGACTTCGCCTTCGTGCTCCTCGACCAGGATGCGGCTCAGCTTGATGACGTTGCGCGCCTTGTTGCGGAAAAGACCGATTGTGCGGATATGCTCGACCAGGGCCTCCTCGCCAAGGTCGAGCATCTTGCGCGGCGTGTCGGCGACCTGGAAAAGTGCCCTCGTGGCCCGGTTGACCCCGGCGTCGGTCGCCTGGGCCGAAAGCGCCACGGCGACCAGCAGGGTGTAGGCGTTGACATGCTCAAGCTCGCCGCGCGGCTCGGGCTCCTGCGCGCGGAAGCGCGAGAAGATCTCGACCTGGGTCTCGTATGGCAGGGGCTGGCGCATCGCAGCGTGTATGCCGTGCTTGGCCGCGCCCCGCAAGCATCGCGCCGCTTGCGCAAGATTCGGATCGACTGCGGCGGATGTGGGGGGTTAACTCGGAACATCAGACGGAGGGGACGGCGTGCCAGACGAAAGCTACCATTTCCAGGTGATCCGCCGCGCGATCGAGATCATCGACACCCATCAGGGCGAGGAGCTGTCGCTGTCGGACCTGGCGGCGCGGATGCACATGAGCCCTGCCCATTTCCAGCGGCTGTTCAGCCAATGGGTGGGCATCAGTCCCAAGCGCTTTCACCAGTATCTGACCCTGGGCCATGCCCGGGCGCTTCTGCGCGAGCGGTTCACCACCCTCGAGACCGCCGAGGCGGTGGGCCTGTCGGGCAATTCGCGCCTGCACGACCTGTTCATCCGGTGGGAGGCCATGACGCCCGGGCAATATGCCGACCGGGGCGCCGGCCTGCGCATCCGCCACGGCTGGTTCGACAGCCCGTTCGGCGACATGCTGGCCATGGGCACCGAGCGCGGGCTTTGCGGCATTGCCTTCGCCGGCGACATGGGGCGCGAGGCCGCCTTCGCCGACATGGCCGCCCGTTGGCCAAAGGCCGAGCTGATCGACGATCGCGCCGGGGTGGAGCCGCTGGTCCGCGCAGCACTGGACGAGGGGCGGGCGCGGCTGCATCTGATCGGCGGGCCCTTCCAGATCAAGGTCTGGGAGGCGCTTATGAACATCCCCTCGGGCCAGGTCACGACCTATTCCGAGATCGCCGCGCGGGTCGGCAGCCCGTCAGCGGTGCGCGCCGTCGGCACGGCCGTCGGGCGCAATCCCGTCAGCTGGCTGATCCCCTGTCACCGGGCGGTGCGCAAGTCGGGCGGGCTGGGCGGTTATCACTGGGGGCTGCCGGTCAAACGGGCGATGCTGGCACGCGAGGCCGCGCGCGCCGAGGGCGCCGAGGTCGATGGCACGGGTCTTGCGCCCGGGGCGACCATGCAGCCGGCGGAAGCCTCACAAAAGGCCGAGCCCGGGCTTTTGAGCGCTCGCGCCCTGAACCGCGCCTGAGCCTCGATCCGGCCTCCGCGTGGTCCTACCCACGGCCAACCGGCGACATTGTGATCGAAAGCGGCTATTTGCCGATGGTCAGGAAGCTTGCCATAAAGCCTGTGCGCGCCATATTTACACGATAAACTAGCGTCTTCACGAATGAGCAGAGGTTTCGACCATCATGAACCGCACCAAGATCACAGTGGCCCTGGCCCTTTCCGGCACCATGGCCCTGGCAGCCTGCGACCCCACCTACCAGGGCCAGCCCGGCCCGAACAACAACCAGAACGCCAAGACCGGCGCCGCCATCGGCGGTGTTCTCGGCGCGGCGGTGGGCCTCAACAGTAAGGAAGACCGCCTGCTCAAGGGCGCGGTCGGGGCCGGCATCGGCGCTGCCATCGGCGGCGCGATCGGCAACAACCTGGACCGCCAGGCCGAGGCGCTGCGCGGCTCGATCAACAACGACCAGGTCCGCATCGTCAACACTGGCCGCGAACTGATCGTGACCATGCCCCAGGACATCCTGTTCGACGTGGACAGCACCTATGTCCGTGACGGCCTGCGTTCGGACCTGCGCGCCCTCGCACGCAACCTGCAGGATTATCCCGACAGCACCGTGGCCATCATCGGCCACACCGACAACACCGGGACCGCCTCCTACAACCAGGACCTCTCGACCCGTCGCGCACGCGCGGTGTCCAGCATCCTGGTCGACTCGGGCGTCCGCTCCAGCCGGATCCGTGCCATCGGCCGCGGCGAGGAAGAGCCCATCGCGTCCAACCTGAACGCGTCGGGTCGTGCCCAGAACCGCCGGGTCGAGATCATCATCCGCCCGAACACCTGATCAAACGATTGCGTCCCGCCCCAACCGGGCGGGACGCATTTCCGATTGTCCGCATGGCACGGTCTTTCTATGCTTCGTCCAGACGACGGAGCGAGAATGCCATTCACCCCAATAACCCCCGAAAAGCTTTCCTGTGCCGTTGTGCGGCAGATCGAGCTGCTGATCCTGCGCGGCGTGCTGCGCCCGGGCCAGCGCCTGCCGTCCGAGCGTGAGCTGTCCGAAAAGCTGGGCGTTTCGCGGCCTTCGCTGCGCGAGGCGATCGCAAGTCTTCAGGAAAGCGGCCTTCTGACATCGAGGGCCGGATCCGGCATCTTTGTCGATGACAGCCTGGCCGCCGCCTTCCCCGAGGCGCTGACGCGGCTATTTTCCGAGCATCAGGAAGCGGTCTTCGACTACATCGCCTTCCGCCGCGACCTGGAAGGGCTGGCGGCCGAACGCGCGGCGTTGCGGGGATCCGAGACGGACCTGAAGGTCATCAACACAATCTACTGCAAGATGGAAGGCGTCCAGAGCAAGCGCAACCAGAACGACGAGGCCCGGCTGGACGCCGAATTCCACATGGCCATCGTCGAGGCCAGCCACAACATCGTCATGCTGCACATGATGCGCTCGATGTTCGGGCTGCTGCGCACCGGGGTCTTCTACAACCGGCAGGTGATGTTCCGCCAACGCACCACCCGCGCCGTCCTGCTGCAACAGCACAGCGCCATCAACACGGCCCTGCAGGAGCGCGACCCGGCCGCCGCACGGCGCGCGGTCGAAGAGCATCTGGACTATGTCGAGAAGTGCCTGATCGAGCAGCAGAAGGCCGAACATAACGAGATGATCGCCAAGCAGCGCTACGAGCACGTGCGCGAGATGTGAGGGCGCCGGCCCGTTGCCGGAAGCACCTCCCAAGCACGAAAAAACCCGGCCGCGAGGACCGGGTTTTTCTTTGTCCGATACCACCGCCCGGGGGCGGTAGGGGATCAGTGCAGCTTGGCCTCGACCGTGCGGACCGACTGGTCGATCAGCGCGTTGCCCTCGGCGGCACCCATCTTCTTGGAGATGACCTCGGTCGCGGCGGCGATGGCCACGGTGACGGCGCGGTCACGCATGTCGCGGATGACCTTTGCCTCGGCCGAGGCGATCTGGTCCTCGGCACCCTTCAGGCGACGGGCGATCGAGTTGCGGATGTCTTCCTTGGCCTGCTCGGCCGCGGCCTGAGCCTCGGTGCGGGCGGTCTCGACGATGCGGCGGGACTGCTCCTCAACCTCTTTCTGCTTGCGCTCGTAGGAGGCCAGCAGCGTCTGGGCCTCTTCGCGCAGGGCCTTGGCCTCGTCCAGCTCCGAACGGATCTCGACAGCGCGCTTGTCCAGCATGGCGCCGACCTTGGAGGGCACCTTGAAGTAGAAAAGCACCGCCAGGAACAGCACGAAGGCGATCAGGACGACGAAGTCGGTGTTGTAGAGGCTGAAGAAGGGACCCGACGCGGCATGTGCCGGCGCGGCGGCCAGGGCAGCAAGGGTGGCGGGGATCGACAGGAAGGCGTGTTTCATATCGATCAACCTTTCAGCTGCTGGTCGACGGCGGCGGTGACGCTGGCGTCGTCCACGTCCATCGGGGCGATGGCCGAGACGACCTCGCGTGCGGTGGCGCGGGCAACCTCGGTGACGCTTTCCATGGCGGATGCGCGCATCTCTTCGATGCGGGCTTCGGCCTCGGCGGTCTTGGCGGCAATCTCCGCGTCCGCGTGGGCATTGGCCGTATCCAGGTCCTTCTGGATCTCGGCGCGGGCCTCGGCGATGATGTTCTGTGCTTCGACACGCGCGTCGGCAAGGGCCTGATTGTAGGCATCCTCGGCCGCGGCGGCCTTCAGCTTCAGTTCTTCGGCGGCAGCGATATCATTGGTGATCGTCCCCTGCCGTTCGGCCAGGACGGATGCGATGCGCGGCAGCGCAATGCGCGACAGCACGAAATAGATCGCGACCAGCGTGATGACCAGCCAGAAGATCTGGTTGGGGAAGGTCGAGAAATCCAGCTGGGGCATGCCGGTGGCGGCGGTTTCCCCCGCCTCTGTAGCCAGCGCTGTTTTTGTGGCCATTGTCGTCTCCTGGAACCGGTGTTTCGACCTGGGCGGGACGGGCAATCAGCCCGCCCCGCCCGGTCGCAAGGATAGCTCAGGCGATGCTTAGACGGCGAACATCAGCAGCAGCGCGACGAGGAACGAGAAGATCCCCAGCGCTTCGGCAAATGCGATACCGATGAACATGGTGGCGGTCTGCGAAGCAGCGGCCGAAGGGTTGCGCAGGGCGCCGGTGATGAAGCTGGCAACCACGTTGCCCACACCGACGGCGGCGCCGCCCATGCCGATACAGGCCAGGCCAGCACCGAGGTATGCACCCATTTGTACGATATCGCCTTCCATGAGATGTCTCCTTACGTTGGAATTGGCTAAAAGTTCGTTTGATCGTGTTGTCGGTCGTATTCGGTCGTTCGGGCCCGCCCGGGGCCGGGTGGTGCCAGCGGTTAGTGGGCGGGGTGAAGGGCGTCGCGCAGATACACGCAGGTCAGGATCGCGAAGACGTAGGCCTGAATGAAGCTCACCAGCATCTCCAGCGCGTAGACCGCGGTGATGGCGAGGATCGGCGCGATGGCGCCCAGCCCCAGAACACCGGCAAAGCCCGCGAAAACCTTGATCACGGCGTGACCGGCCATCATGTTGCCGGCAAGTCGGATCGAGTGGCTGACCGGGCGGACGAAGTAGGAAATCACCTCGATCAGGGCCAGGATCGGACGCAGCACCAGCGGCGCGGAGCTGATCCAGAAGAGGCCCAGGAAGGACACGCCGTTCTTGACCACGCCCAGCACGGTGACGGCGATGAACACGGCCAGCGCCAGGGTCGCGGTGACCGCGATGTGGCTGGTCGGCGTGAAGGCCATGGGCAGCAGGCCCAGGAAGTTCGCGAAGACGATGAACAGGAACAGCGTCATGATGTAGGGGAAGTACTTCAGGCCATCCTTGCCCGAGACATCCTCGACCATCTTGTAGACGAAGCCGTAGGCCAGTTCGCTGATAGACTGGATGCGGCTGGGGATGATGGCACGGCCACGGGTGCCGACGACCAGCAGCAGGACGATGCCCAGCAGCGCCGCGAACATCCACAGCGTGGCGTTGGTGGGGGTATACCAATGCACCGCGTCCCCGCCGAAAAGCGGCTTCACGATGAACTGGTCCATCGGGTGAATTTCCAGCCCGCCGCCTGCTTCCTGCTCTACAGCCACGTCAGTTCCCCTCGTCCTCGGCCTGTTTGGCCTGCGCCAGCGATCCGGCCTCCTTGGCCGTCCGCATCATCGTTTTCACTCCTGCGGCAAAGCCCAGAAGCGTGAACAGCACCAGGAAGATCGGAAGCGTCTCAAGGACGTAATCCAGACCGTACCCGATGCCGAAACCGATCCCGAGACCGGCCACAAGTTCGATCACCATCCGCCAGGCCAGATGCGCCTGTGAATAATGTTCCTCCGAATGCGGCTTTGGCTTGCGCGCCGACTTGGCCGCAGCGATGCGGGCATCGAGCTGTTTCAGCCGCTCCTTGTCCGCGTCGCTTACCATCGCAAACCCCATTCGGAAGGTCGCCGGGAACCTAGAAACGCACCCCCTCGGAGTCAAGCGCGAATAAGGGCGCGGAAATTCCATGTAAGCCATTGTTTTTAAGGGGGTTTGAAAAGTGGTTCCGCGGTGCGGCATTGCGCCTGTTGGGCACATGGGCCCCTTTTGGCGCCTTTCGCGTTATTCAACCCCACGGTTGACCATGGCGACGGGCGGGCGGATAACCGGCCCCATGACACAGGACCTGGACAGGGTATTCTCGGCATTGGCCGACGCGACGCGCCGCCGGATCCTGGCGATGCTGCTTGAGGATGACATGGCCGTCACCGACGTGGCCGAGCCGTTCGAGATCTCGCTTGCCGCCATCTCGAAGCACCTGGGCGTGCTGACGGCCGCCGGCCTGATCTCGCAGGAGCGTCGGGGCCGGGTGAAATGGTGCAAGCTGGAGCCCGACGCGCTGCGTGCGGCATCGGTCTGGATGCAGGGGTTCGGACAGTTCGAGCCCGTCAACCTGGATCAGTTCGAAAGATTTCTGGAAGCGGAATTCGGGACCGACCCTTCCGCGGGATCGCCTGACGCCGGTTGAGCCCTGTCGGGGGCGCGGCGGCCAGGTGTTGTTCCAAAGATGGTTTCACGCCGGGACGTCAGGGTCGGGTCGGGCATCGGCCAGAGCCCGCCCTGTTCCGTCCCGGCTTGTGAAACGGGATCAGAGCACGAACTGGACGATTGCCAGAACGATGACGACCAGGCCGACGATATAGATGATGCTGCGCATGAGTACTGTCCTTCCGTTATGTCAAATGCTAACCCCGTCGCCCCCGGACGGTTCCCGGAAATCAGACAGATAGCGGAAGGATCGGCGGCAGGGCCACGGGCCTGCGCCCCCGGGGACCGCGCAGGATAATCGCGGGCCTCAGGACGCGGCTTCGGTGCCGGGCCCTGCCTCTGGTTCTGCCCCAGGCTCGCCCCCCACATCGGCCCCCATCTCTGCGGCGGCGGCCTTCAGCGCGCGCAGGAAGGATTGCACTTTCACCGTCCGGTGCAGGTCGACATGGGTCACCAACCAGGTCTGGGCCACGAATTCATGCCCGGGCGTGGGCACGTGGATCAGCCCGGCGCCGGGATCGGGCGCGGGCCGCAACGCCAGGAAGCCCAAGCCCGCGCCCGCCTTCACCGCCTCGGCCGTGTCGTTGGCGTCGGTCGTGTGCAGGACCTGCCGCGCGCCCGGCGCGATCTGCGCCACCCACTGGGCGAAGGGGGCGCGGTTGTCCTCTTCCTGGACCACGAAGCGATGCTGCGACAGGGTCTCGGCCGTGGGCTGCCCGTGGGCCTTGACGTAGGCGGGCGCCGCGAAGAGGCCGAATTGCAGGTCCATGAAGGGCTGCACCACGTTGTCGGGCTCCTGCGGGGCGGTGCCGGCGCGGATGGCGACATGGGCTTCGCCGAACTCCAGCCGGAAAACCCGCGCGCCCGAGCGGTAGCGCAGGTCGACCTGCGGATGCTCGGCCAGGTAGGCGGCAAAGACCCGCGACAGGAACGGTGCCAGCCCCGGCACCGAGGTGACGACCAGCTCTCCGCTGACAGTCTCGGCAAGGCCGCGAATGCGATTGGCCAGCTGCGAGAAGTTCTCGTCCGTGGCGCGGGCGACGGTCAGCAGGTCGCGACCGGCCTCGGTCGGGGTATAGCCGCGGGCGTGGCGCTGAAACAGGCGCGCGCCCAGCTGCGCCTCCAGCGCGTCGACATGGCGGATCACGGTGGCATGGTGGACGCCCAGCGCCTCGGCGGCGGCGCTGACCGTGCCCAGCCGCGCAACCTGGTAGGCGGTTCTGATCTCGTCCCAATCGTCGATCGGCATCGGCAGGCATCCCCTCGGACCGCGGGCGGGGCTGCACCCGCCATTGCGATCGATAGGGTCACAATCGCCAGCCAAAGGCAATCGCGGCGCCCCCTTCGCGCCCTGCACCGGCGCACGCAGAACAGCTCAGTTTAGGGTTCTGCGCATCTGCGCACAGCCGCTGTTGAGGCGCGAAGATTGCCCCGCGCCCGCCACTGGCCACATGAGGGAAGAGAGAAACCGCCACTTCGTGCCGTCCCCGCGACGGCCCAACCCGCAAGGAAACATCAATGACCGACGCCACCCGCATCCTGCGCATCGACGCCTCGGCCCGTACCGACGGTTCGATCACCCGCGCCCTGACCGACAGCATCATCGCCCGCTTCGGGCAGGCAGAGGTTACCGTACGCGACCTGGCCAACCCGCTGCCGCAGATCGACGGCGACTGGATCGCCGCCAACTTCACCCCCGCCGAGCAGCGCACCCCCGAGCAGGCCCAGACCCTCGCCCTGTCCGACGAGCTGGTGGCCGAGCTGCGCGCAGCCGACGTCATCGTGCTGGGCGCGCCGGTCTACAACTTCTCGGTGCCCGCCGCGCTGAAGGCCTGGATCGATCTGGTCGCCCGCGCCGGCGAGACCTTCGCCTACACCGAAACCGGCCCCCAGGGCCTGCTGACCGGCAAGCGTGCGGTCGTGGCGCTGGCCTCGGGCGGCACCGAGATCGGTTCGGACATAGACTTCGCCGGGCGCTACATCCGGCACATGCTGGCCTTCATCGGCATCACCGAGGTCGAGTTCGTCGCCGCCGACCAACTGGCGATCGACGCCGAGGGCTCCATGCGCAAGGCCAACGAGGCAGTGGCCGCGCTGGCCGCTTGATCCAAGCCCACTGCAAACAGCTACGCGCCGTCCCTCCGGGGGCGGCGTTCGCGTGTCGGCACCCTTTCGTCCCTGCGTCCCGGCACTGCCCCGGGACGCTTGACTCTGCCCGCCCCCGCGCGTAGAGCAGCGCCAAATCCGGAAGTGAACAGGCTTCCGGTCCCCGTCTAGCGGGGATCGACACCCACCAGCGAGTTTCGCCCGTGGGTGCATTTCGCATTTGGGCCCGTCCTTCCGCCCGGAGGATCGCGGTCGCCACGCCAAGGAGGGCCGAAACATGTTCGAGACGCTATCCGAACGCCTCTCCGGTGTATTCGACAAGCTCGGCAAGCAAGGCGCCCTGAGCGACGAGGATGTAAAGACCGCCCTGCGCGAAGTCCGCGTGGCGCTGCTGGAGGCCGACGTCTCGCTTCCCGTGGCCCGCGACTTTGTCGCCGCCGTCCAGGAAAAGGCCACCGGCCAGGCAGTCACCCGCTCGGTCACGCCGGGCCAGCAGGTCGTCAAGATCGTCCATGACGAACTGGTCCATGTCCTGGCCGGCGACGGCGACACCGCCGGTCAGCTGAAGATCGACAACCCGCCCGCGCCGATCCTGATGGTCGGCCTGCAGGGTTCGGGCAAGACGACCACCACCGCCAAGCTGGCCAAGCGGCTGAAGGAAAAGTCGGGCAAGCGGGTGCTGATGGCTTCGCTTGACGTGAACCGCCCCGCCGCGATGGAACAGCTTGCCGTTCTGGGCGTGCAGGTCGGCGTCGACACCCTGCCCATCGTCAAGGGCCAGACCCCGGTCGAGATCGCCCGCCGCGCCAAGCAGCAGGCGACGATGGGCGGCTATGACGTCTACATGCTGGACACCGCCGGGCGCCTCTCCATCGACGAGGCGCTGATGGCCGAGGTCGAGGCCGTCCGCGACGTAACCTCCCCGCGCGAGACCATGCTGGTCGTCGACGGCCTGACCGGCCAGGACGCCGTTCACACCGCCGAGAATTTCGACGCCCGCATCGGCATCTCGGGCGTCGTGCTGACCCGGATGGACGGCGACGGCCGCGGCGGTGCTGCCCTTTCCATGCGCGCCGTCACCGGCAAGCCGATCAAGTTCGTCGGCCTTGGCGAGAAGCTGGACGCGCTGGAAGAGTTCCACCCCGAGCGGGTCGCCGGCCGCATCCTTGGCATGGGCGATATCGTCAGCCTGGTCGAAAAGGCCCAGGAGACGATCGAGGCCGAACAGGCCGAGCGCATGATGAAGCGCTTCCAGAAGGGTCAGTTCAACATGAACGACCTGAAGTCCCAGATCGAGCAGATGCAGAAGCTGGGCGGCATGGAAGGCGTGATGGGCATGCTGCCGGGCATGAAGAAGATGTCCAAGCAGGTCGAGGCCGCCGGCATGGACGATACCCTGCTGAAACGTCAGATCGCCCTGATCCAGTCGATGACCAAGAAGGAACGCGCCAACCCGCAGCTCCTTCAGGCCAGCCGCAAGAAGCGCATCGCCAAGGGCGCGGGGCTTGAGGTCAGCGAGCTGAACAAGCTGCTGAAGATGCACCGCCAGATGGCGGACATGATGAAGAAGATGGGAAAAATGGGCAAAAAGGGCATGATGCGCGGCGCCTTGGGCCAGATGTTCGGCAAGGGCGGCCCCAGCCAGGCCGATATCGAGGCCGCGAAGGCCCAGATGGGCGGCGCTGGCGGCCAGATGCCCGCGGGCCTGCCCGGCATGGGCGGCGGTCTTGGCGGCGCGGCCCTGCCCCCCGGCCTGTCCGGTTTCGGGAAGAAGAAATGATGCGCCGCGCGATCCCCATGGGCCTGGCCCTGCTGCTGGGCGCCTGTCAGATGCAGGGCGCTGACACCAGCGACCTTGGCCCCAACCGCACCGCCTTCGCCGCCGAGGGGATGACCGTCTGGGTCACCCGCAACGCGACGACCGCCGATGTCACCATCGTCAGCGGCATGACCCTGACGCCCGCGCAGGCCGAGATCATCGCCCGTCAGGCTGCCGCCGAGGCGACCCGCTGCACCGGCATCCAGCCCACCAGCACCAAGGTCACCTCGGTCGAGGGGACGGTGCGGGTCGCCCTTTCCAACTGTCCCGGGGGGGTGTGATGCACGACAGCGATCCGAACCAGGCCGATCCCGTGGCGCTGGCTGCCGACCTGCTGCGCGATCACCGTGGCTCAATCGACCGGCTGGACGCGATCCTCGTCTACACCCTGGGTGAGCGGTTCAAGCACACCCAGGCTGTCGGACGGCTCAAGGCCAAGCATGACCTGCCGCCCTCGGACCCCGACCGAGAGGCCCGGCAGATCGCCCGCCTCGAGGAACTGGCGCTGGCCGCCGACCTCGACCCCGCCTTCGCCCGGAAATTCCTGAATTTCATCATTCAGGAAGTCATCCGGCACCATGAAGAACACCAGAAATAACCGAACCCAGAACCTTTCCATCAGAATATCGGGCTGACGCCCGCATACGCCAGTCCAAGGAGAACTCTAATGTCCATGAAAATCCGTCTCGCCCGTGGTGGCTCCAAGAAGCGCCCCCACTATTCCATCGTCGCCGCCGACAGCCGCATGGCCCGCGACGGCCGCTTCAAGGAGAAGCTGGGCACCTACAACCCGCTCCTGCCCAAGGACAGCGAAGAGCGCGTCAAGATGGACGTCGAGCGCGTTCAGTACTGGCTGGACCAGGGCGCCCAGCCCACCGACCGCGTCAGCCGTTTCCTGGAGGCCGCCGGCCTGAAGGACAAGACCGAGCGCAACAACCCCAACAAAGCCAAGCCCGGCAAGAAGGCGACCGAGCGCGCCGAGGAGAAGGCCGCCAAGGCAGCCGAGGCCGCCGAGGCGACCGCCGCACCCGAGGCCGATGCCGAGGAAGCCGCAGCCGAGTGATCGGCGCGGGGCCCGCGCGGCCCGTTGCGATGACGACAAATGCGGTCACCCCTTGGGTGGCCGCTTTTTTTTGATTAAGACAATGGCAACACCCCGGGGCGACGCGCCACGGCGTAGGAGTCTTTGCCATGAAACCCAAGCCGATCCTGCAGAGCCAATGGCTCGCCGTGCTGCCCGAGGCGCGGATCCGCGAGGCACAGATCATGGGCGCGGTCATCTTTCGCGGTGGCATGGAGCTGGACGTGCAGCGCATGGCAAAGGGCGACCGCGTGGTCTTCCTGGCCCCCGACGGCAGCGCGCCCGAAGCTCCCGACGCCCCCCCGATGCCCGTCTTCTGCGCCTTGGCGGTCGTGACCTCGGACGCGGCCCGCATGGCCAGCCTGCATGGCGACACCCACTGGCTGCGCGACGCGAGCTTCGTCGAGGCGGCGCGCCCGGTGCCGGTCCTGCGCGCCCTGGGCCGGCTGGAGCTGCTGCCCGACCCCTCGCGCGTGCCGGGGTTGATGAAACACGCAAAGCTGCCGCTCAGCGCCCCTGATCTTGCCGCGATCGAGGCGCTGATGCTGCCCGGGAGTGACCGCGAATGACACGGCCTGCCCCCACCGACGCCCACGTGCCCACCTTCGATCCGGCCTTCCGCGCGGGCCTCGAGGACCTGCTGCGCTGGCGCCGGGACGTGCGCCATTTCAGCCCCGAGCCGCTGGAACCGGGCAAGCTTGAGCGTTGCCTGCAAAGCTTTGCCCTGGCCCCCTCGGTCGGGCTGTCCCAGCCCTGGCGCATCGTCAGCGTCGAAAGCCCGGCCGCCCGGGCCGCGGCGCTGGACAACTTCCGCCAGGCCAACCGCGAGGCGCTGGCCGGCTACTCAGGCGCGCAGGCCGAGCTTTACGCCGGGCTGAAACTCAGCGGCATGGAAGAGGCCCCGCACCAGCTGGCGATCTTCTGCGATGAGGCAACGGCGCGTGGCCATGGGCTGGGCGCCCGCACCATGCCCGAGATGCGGCGTTATTCCGTGGTCGCGGCCATCACCCAGTTCTGGCTGGTGGCGCGGGCGGAGGGCGTCGGCGTCGGCTGGGTATCGGTGCTTGACCCCGAGCGGCTGAGCGACGATCTGGACGTGCCGCGGGAGTGGTTGCTGGTCGGCTATCTCTGCGTCGGCCGGCCCCGCCAAGAGGCGATGACACCCGAGCTTGAGGAACGCGGCTGGGAAACCCGCGACGACAGCTCGGAAATCCTGCGCCGGTGACCGGCGCACCGCCGCCCCCTCAGGGGCTGACAGCGAAACAAGACAACGGGACGATCAGCGGATGAGCAAGGACAGGGTTTGCGTGGGCGCGGTGGCCGGGGCCTTCGGCGTGCGCGGGGAAGTGCGGCTGAAAAGCTTCTGCGCCGATCCGGGCGCCCTTGGCGACTATGGGCCGCTAAGCTCGGAGGATGGCAAGCAAAGCTGGGACGTGAAGATCACCCGCCCGGTCAAGACCGGCTTCGCCGCGCGGCTGAGCGGTGTCACCACCAAGGAGGGCGCCGACGCCCTGCGGGGCATCCGCCTTTACGCCCCCCGCGACGCGCTGCCCGCCCTGCCGGATGACGAATTCTACCACGCCGACCTGATCGGCCTTGAGGTGCTGGACACCGGCGGCGCGCTGCTGGGCAAGGTCAAGGCCGTGCTGGAGACCGGCGCCAACGACATTCTGGAGCTGCACGTGCCCGGCCAGCGGGAAACCGTGCTGTTGCCCTTCACCCGGGCGGTGGTTCCGACCGTCGACCTGGGTGCCGGCCGCATCATCGCCGACCCGCCGGCGGGCCTTTTCTCGGACGACGGGGATCCCGACGACGAGGGCGACAGGCGGCAGGGCCGGAAGGCTGGCGCGAAGGGGGCCCCGCAGGACTGAACCGCCCTCGGGAACCATTTGCCGATCCGGCGCCTTGATGTCACAGGACCGTGAATTGCCGGTCCGTCGAAGAAAAGGACCGGATACATGATCAAACTCATACTCATCCTGCTTGTCGTCGCCGCTGTCGCGGGCCTTCTGGGCTTTGGCCGTTTGTCGGGCGCCGCCATGACCGGGGCGAAGTTCCTCATCGGCCTGGTGCTGATCCTGTTCCTGCTTGTTATCCTCGGTATCGTCGCCGTCGCCTAAGGGCATCCCTGACGCCGGCTTGTGAGCGCGGGCGGCGGCAGTTATAGCTGCCCCGCCCCGTTGCAGGCCCGAAAGGCGCAGGTCCATGAACGACGACAAAGACGACCCCGCCCGCCCCGCCAAGGGCGTGGCCCCGTCAGAAAACACGCCGTCGGACGCCACCGCGTCCGCCCCCGCCCCGTCCGATCCCCCCTCCGGTCCCGCCCCGGGCGAAGGGGTTCGGCGCGCCGTGCCCGAACGCTCGCACGGCCGGCTGAGCATCAGCGCCTCGCGCAGCCCACGCTCGCTGATGGACGAGACGCCCCGCCTCAAGAACGCCTGGTGCGCCCGTGTCATCACCCTCTTCCCCGAGGCGTTTCCCGGGTTGCTGGGCGAAAGCCTGACCGGCAAGGCCCTGAAGGAGGGGATCTGGGCGCTGGAACCGATCGACCTGCGGATCTTCGGCGAGGGCAAGCACCGCAATGTCGACGACACACCAGCGGGGGGCGGCGCGGGCATGGTGCTGCGGCCCGACATCGTTGACGCGGCCCTCAACTTCGCCGCGCGCGGCACGCCGACGGATCGCGACGAATGGCCGGTGGTCTATCTTTCGCCCCGCGGCCGCCCCTTCGACCAGGCGATGGCGCGGCGGTTTTCCCGCGCCCGGGGGCTGACGCTTCTGTGCGGCCGGTTCGAGGGCGTGGACCAGCGGGTCCTTGACCATCACCACGTCGAGGAGGTCAGCCTGGGTGACTTTGTCCTGACCGGGGGCGAGATCGCGGCACAGGCCTTGATAGATGCCAGTATCCGCCTTATACCGCGCGTGCTTGGGAATCAGGCATCCACGGAAGAGGAGTCCTTTTCCGACGGGTTGCTTGAACACCCGCAATACACGAAACCTGCCACCTGGGCGGATCGCGACATACCCGAAGTTCTTCTCTCCGGGCATCACGCGAAGATCTCCTCCTGGCGGCAGGCCATGGCCGAAAGGCTGACAAAGGAACGCAGACCTGATCTCTGGCGGGCTTACTGTGAGACACACGGTAGGGACCCGGAAGAAGACCGAGAGCTCTGAGGCGGCACAAACTTCGTGGAAAAAACCACGAGCATGTATGGAGATACGCGATGGATATTATCGCACAGATCGAAGCCGAGCAGATCGAAGCTCTCGGCAAGACCTTCCCCGATTTCAAGGCCGGCGACACCGTTCGCGTCGGCTTCAAGGTGACCGAGGGCACCCGCACCCGCGTGCAGAACTATGAAGGCGTCTGCATTTCGCGCCGCAACGGTGCCGGCATCGCCGGGTCCTTCACCGTGCGCAAGATCTCGTTCGGCGAGGGCGTGGAGCGCGTGTTCCCCCTGCACTCGACCAACATCGACAGCATCGAGGTCGTCCGCCGCGGCAAGGTGCGTCGCGCCAAGCTCTACTATCTTCGCTCGCGTCGCGGCAAATCTGCCCGGATCGCGGAAAAGACCAACTACAAGCCGCTGTCGGCTGGCGCAAAAGCGTAAGGACCGGTCCCATGAAAAAAGACACCCATCCCGATTACCACCTGATCGACGTCAAGCTGACCAACGGCGACATCGTGCAGATGAAATCCACCTGGGGCGCCGAGGGCGAAACCCTGGCGCTGGACGTGGACCCCTCGGTGCACCCGGCCTGGACCGGTGGCGGCGCACGCCTGATGGACACCGGCGGCCGCGTCTCGAAGTTCAAGAAGAAATACGAAGGCCTCGGCTTCTGAGCCCAATCCCTTCGACCGCTATTGCAGGCGCCGCCCCCCGGGGCGGCGTTTTGCGTTCCGGGGCGTCCCCGTTGCCGCCAAATGCCTGCAAACTGGTGCATTATCGCAATAAAAAACGTGCTTTGTGGTGCGATGGCGGGCGGTAAGCCTTGCTCCGGCTTCCCAAGTGATCCTACACCACATATTGTATGAGTGCGCCCGAAACTGGGGTGTTCTCGTCCATTTACGGGCAGGAGTGAACGCGTTTTGGCACATATCATCGTTTCGGGTAACGAAAAGGGCGGGTCCGGCAAATCGACCATGTCGATGCACGTGGCGACCGCCCTTGCGCGCATGGGTTTCCGCGTCGGGGCGATGGACCTGGACCTGCGTCAGCGCACCTTCGGCCGCTACATCGAGAACCGCGTCGCCAATGCCCAGCGCCACGACCTCGATTTCGCCAGCCCCGAGCTGCGTGAGCTGCCCGAGATCGACCAGGCCAGCCTGGCCCCGGGCGAGAATATCTATGACGTGCGCCTGTCCACCGCCGTGGCCGAAATGGAAGAAGCCTATGACTTCATCGTCATCGACTGCCCCGGCTCGCATACGCGCCTGAGCCAGGTCGCCCATTCGCTGGCCGACACGCTGATTACCCCGCTCAACGACAGTTTCGTCGATTTCGACCTGCTGGCGCGGATCGATCCCGACAACGGCAACATCTTGGGCCCTTCGGTCTATTCCGAGATGGTTTGGTCGGCGCGGCAGCTGCGCAACCAGGCCGGCCTGCCGCCGATCGACTGGATCGTGCTGCGCAACCGTCTTGGCACGCAATACATGCACAACAAGAAGAAGGTCGGCGACGCGCTGGAAAGCCTCAGCAAGCGGATCGGCTTCCGTGTCGCCCCCGGCTTTTCCGAGCGGGTGATCTTCCGCGAGCTGTTCCCCCGGGGCCTGACCCTTCTGGACCTCAAGGACATCGGCATCCAGCAGCTGAACATGTCTAACATCGCCGCACGGCAGGAGCTGCGCGACCTGATGATCGCGCTGAACCTGCCCGGGGTCACGGTCGAGTTCTGAGATCCCGGCGCCTGCCCGCCGTCCCGCCAGCCGCGACATGATACCGGTTGCGGCGCGGCGGCCCTGTGCACACATATTCCGTCCATGAGACTGCCCCCGAGCGAGCGGTCGGGCCACGACCCCGGTCGCGGTTCCAGTCACGGTCCAAGTCACGACGGAGATCACCGAATGCCCCGCACCCTGTCCGCGCTGCTCCTTGCCATCACGCTTGCCGCCGTCGGCCTGCCGGCCCTGGTGGCCCAGTCGGAGGGCGCGCCGGCCCGCCAGGCGCCCGAAAGCCAGCCGCAGGTACAGCTGAGCTTTGCGCCGGTGGTCAAGACGACCGCTCCGGCGGTGGTCAACATCTACGCCAAGCGCGAGCTGCCCCAGCGGCGCAGCCCCTTCGCGGATGACCCCTTCTTCTCGCAGTTCTTCGGCCATCTCGACCGTGGCTCCCCCCGGTTCGAGAATTCGCTTGGCTCGGGCGTGATCCTGTCGGCCGACGGGCTGGTTGTGTCCAACTATCACGTGGCGGGGGGCGCCACGGACATCCGCGTGGTGCTGTCCGACCGACGCGAGTTCGACGCCAAGGTTCTGCTGGGCGACCCAGAAGCCGACCTGTTGGTGATGCGGATCGAGGACGCCCGCGACCTGCCCTTCCTGCGGCTGGCCGACAGCGACGCGATCGAGGTGGGCGACCTGGTGCTGGCCATCGGCAACCCGTTCGGGGTCGGCCAGACCGTGAGCTCGGGCATCGTGTCGGGGCTGGCGCGCAGCGGGGGCGACCTGGGGCGGGGGACCGGCTATTTCATCCAGACCGACGCGCCCATCAACCCCGGCAACTCTGGCGGGGCGCTGGTGGATATGCAGGGGCGGCTGGTGGGGGTGAACACCTCGATCCTGACCCGCTCGGGCGGATCGAACGGGATCGGCTTTGCCATCCCCGCCAACCTGATCGCCCAGTATCTACGCCAGGCCGACGAGGGGCTGGAGGCTCCCCGCCGCCCCTGGGCCGGCCTGACCGTTCAGGAAATGACCTCGGCCCTGGCCGAAGCCGTGGGAATGGACCGCCCGGCCGGCGTCATCATCACCCGGATGCACCCGCAAAGCCCCTTCGGACAAGCCGGCCTGCGGCGCGGCGACGTGGTGGTTCAGGTCGACGGCCGCCCCGTCGACCGCCCCGCCGAGCTTCTCTTCCGGCTGCTGGCGGCGGGCACCGGCACGGAGGTGACGGTCAGCTACCTGCGCCCTGACGACCAGGGTGCCGCGAATGGCACGGCCCCGCGACAGGCCAGCGTGGAGCTGTTCACCGCGCCCGAAACGCCGCCCCGCGATGCCGTGACGATCCGCACCGGCGCGCTGGCCGGCCTGACGCTGGCCAACATCAACCCCGCCGTCATCGACGAGATGGATCTGCCGCTGGAACTGGACCAGGGCGTTGTCGTCCTGTCGGTCGAGGGTCCGGCGCGGCGCCTCCGCCTGCGGCCGGGCGACCTGATCACGGCTATCAACGGCACCCCTGTCAGCAGCAGCGCGGATCTCAGGCGCCTTGGGGGCGGCGCCGCTGTCAGCAGCCTCGATATCGAGCGCGACGGCCAACGCGCCCGGCTGCGCCTGCGCTGAGGAAACGCAGGCGCGATACACCGTCTGATCGCTTCCCGCGCTGTAACCCCGGATCAACCCCGTGTGAGCGGGCTGTCGCACGCGGCCTTTTGCGGGCATGGTCCGCCAGTCGGTGCCATTGCCGGCGCCAGGCCGAAAGACCCCTTGATGCAAGATCCGCTTCCCCCCGCCCGCTCCGGCTTGCGCTGGATACCGATCCTTCTGGTCGGGGTCGTCGCCCTGGTCGGGGCCTTCGTCCTGCGCGACCAGCTTGGCTTCGAGGCATTGCGCGAAAACCGCGAGGTTCTTCTGGGCTATCGCGATGCCAACTACGCCCTCACTGTCGCGATCTTCGTGCTGGTCTACATCCTGATCGTCGCCTTCAGCCTGCCCGGCGCGACCGTGGCCTCGCTGACCGGCGGCTTCCTGTTCGGCATCTTTCCCGGCACGCTGATCAACATGGTGGCCGCAACCGCGGGTGCCACGCTGATCTTCCTGGCGGCGCGGATGGGGCTGGGCGACCGGCTGGCGGCACGGATGGGGGCGGGCGACGGCATGGTCCGGCGGATCAAGACCGGCATCGACGAGAACCAGTGGTCGATGCTGTTTCTGATCCGGCTGGTGCCGGCGGTGCCCTTCTTCGTGGCCAACCTCATTCCCGCCATGGTCGGCGTGCCGCTGAACCGATTTGTCATCGCCACCTTCTTCGGCATCATCCCCGGGGCGCTGGTGCTGACCTCGGTCGGGGCGGGGCTGGGCGAGGTGTTCGAACAGGGCGGCACGCCCGATCTGGACATTTTCTTTGAGCCGCGGATCCTGTTGCCGGTGCTGGGCCTGTGCCTGTTGGCGCTGCTTCCCGTGGGTCTGAAGATGATCCGCGGCAGAAAGGGGATCTGATGGTGACGCGCATCAAGACGGACATCTGCGTTATCGGCGCAGGCTCGGGCGGGCTGTCGGTGGCGGCGGGGGCGGTGCAGATGGGCGCCGACGCCGTGCTGCTGGAAGGTCACAAGATGGGTGGGGACTGCCTGAACTACGGCTGCGTCCCCTCGAAGGCGCTGCTGTCCGTCGCCAAGCAGGCCCACGCCTTGGGCGGGGGCGGGCGTTTCGGCCTGGCCCCCTCTCCTGCCCCGGCTCAGGTCGATTTCGCCGCCGCCAAGGACCACGTGCGCCGCGCGATCGACACCATCGCCCCCGTCGACAGCGAGGAGCGTTTCCGCGGCCTGGGCGTGCGCGTGATCCGCGAGTACGGGCGCTTCATCTCACCGACCGAAGTGCAGGCGGGGGATCATGTCATCACCGCGCGGCGCTTCGTGATCGCGACGGGATCCTCGCCGCTGGTGCCGCCGATCAACGGGCTGGACGGCGTGCCCTACCACACCAACGAGACGATCTTCGAGGACCGCGAGAAGCCCGCGCACCTGATCATCATCGGCGGCGGTCCCATCGGCCTTGAGATGGCCCAGGCCCACGCGCGGCTGGGCTGCCAAGTGACGGTGGTTGAAGGTGCGCGGGCCCTGGGCCGCGATGACCCAGAGGCGGTGGCGCTGATCCTCGCCCGTTTGCGCGAGGAAGGGGTGACCATCCTCGAGGGGCTGCAGGCCGCCCGCGTCTCGGGCAAGGCCGGCGCCATCACCCTGGAAACCCAGGACGGACAGCGCATCACCGGCAGCCACCTGCTGGTGGCGGTGGGCCGCAAGGTGAACCTGGACCGTCTGGACCTGCACAAGGCAGAGGTGGAGCATGACCGCGCCGTCCGGGTCGGCGCCGACCTGCGCAGCAGCAACCGCCGGGTCTATGCCATCGGCGATGCCGCGGGGGGCATGCAATTCACCCATGTCGCCGGGTATCACGCCGGGGTGGTCATTCGCTCGGCCCTGCTGGGCCTGCCATCGAAGGCGCGAGAGGATCACATCCCCCGCGTTACCTACACCGACCCCGAACTTGCCCAGATCGGCCCCACGGAAGACGAGGCGCGTGCGCTGCATGGCGACGCGCTGACCGTCGCCCGGTTCGACATGGCCGAAAACGACCGCGCCATCGCCGAGGATCGGCGTGCGGGCTTCGTCAAGGTCATGGTCCTGCGCGGCCGCCCGATCGGCGCGACCATCGTCGGTGCTTCGGCCGGCGATCTGGTGGGGATCTGGGCCATGGCCATTGCCAACCGCCTGAAGATGAGCGCGGTCGCGGGCACCGTGCTGCCCTACCCAACCCTCGGCGAGGCGAACAAAAGGGCTGCCGGCGCCTATTTTTCGCCTAAACTGTTCGAGAGTTCTGTGGTTAAGAGGGTTGTCCGGACGGTGCAGCGGCTTCTGCCCTGACGACCAACGAGGAGAGGGAATGTTCCTCAACACGCTTTCGGGCCGGTTCCTGCTGCTGACGACGGTCTTCGTCATGCTGGCCGAAGTGCTGATCTTCGTGCCCTCGGTGGCCCGGTTCCGCCAGGACTACCTGCTGAGCCGCCTTGAACGGGCGCAGATCGCCTCGCTCGCCCTGCTGGCCGAGGACATGATCTCGCCGGATCTGGAGCGCGAGCTGCTGGCCAACGCCGATGTCCTGAACGTGGTGCTGCGCCGCGATGCGGTGCGACAGCTCATGCTTTCCTCTCCCATCCCCGGCCCGGTGCACGAAACCTATGATCTGCGCGACGCGGCCGCCCCCGGCCTTCTGCGCGACGCGCTGCGACAGCTTTTCGACCCGGCCGACCGGATCATCCGCGTGATCGGCGACCCCGTGCGCCAAGGCGGCATGCAGATCGAGATTACCATGCACAGCGCCCCGCTGCGGGCATCGATGATAGATTACGGCCTGCGGATCCTGGCGCTGTCGGCGGTGATCTCGATCATCACGGCGCTCTTGCTGTTCCTGGCCGTGCGCCGGTTCCTCGTGCGCCCCATCGAGGGCGTGATCGAGCACATGGCAACCTATGCCAGCCACCCCGAGGATGCGCGGCGGATCATCCAGCCCTCCGCCGGCCTGGTGGAGCTGCGCAAGGCCGAGGAGGCGCTTCGCTCGCTTCAGACCCATGTCACCGGCGCCCTGCGTCAGAAAGAGCGCCTGGCACAGCTTGGCGGCGCGGTCGCCAAGGTCAGCCACGACTTGCGCAATATCCTGACCACCGCCCAGCTTTTCGCCGACCGGATGGAAACCAGCGACGATCCGGCGGTGAACCGGGCGGTGCCCAAGCTGGTGTCGTCGATCCGCCGGGCGGTCAGCCTGTGCGAATCCACCCTGGCCTTCGGCAAGGCCGAAGAGGCGCCACCGATGCTGCAACGGGTGCCGCTGGCCCCCATTGTGCAGGACGTGGTCGAGAACGAATCCCTGGCGGCCGAGGATGGCGACGTGGTGATCGAGGCCGAGCTGCCGCCCGGCATGGTCCTGCGCTGCGATCCCGAACAGCTTTACCGCGTGCTGTCCAACCTGGTGCGCAATGCCCGGCAGGCCATTGCCGCCGGCGGGCGGGCCGGTCACGTCACCCTCAGCGCCGCCGAGAGTGATCGCGAATGGACCATCTGCGTGCGCGACACCGGCCCCGGTCTTCCGGCCAAGGCGCGCGAGCATCTTTTCATGCCGTTCCAGGGCGGCACCCGCAAGGAAGGCTCGGGCCTGGGCCTGGCCATCGCGTCGGAGCTGGTGGCCGGTCACGGCGGCCGGCTGGAGCTTGAACGCACCGGTCCCGAGGGCACCAGCTTCGTGCTGCGACTGCCCAAGACGATCCGCGACGAAGAAATTCCCGCGCGGCGGGAGCTTGTTTGAAATCGGCCCTTGCAATGCCCGGTCGGGGTAGGTAAATCGCCCTCATCCGCGCGCTGGTAGCTCAGTTGGATAGAGTACTTGACTACGAATCAAGGGGTCGGGGGTTCGAATCCTCCCCAGCGCGCCATTTCCCCCTTTCGACATATTGCCGCCCCTGGGTCGCTGATGCTTGCCATTCGTGGCGGCCTTGGGTTTCCTTCGGGTCCCGGACATTCCGCCCGCCGCCCCCCTCCCTGGACAAAGGCGCAGGATCTTGAGCCAGCAGACTGACGCGCGAGCCACTCGACCCGGTGCCAAGGGGCTGCCTCGGGGCATCTGGGCCTTGGGCTTCGTCTCTCTCTGGATGGATATCTCGTCCGAGATGATCCACGCCCTGCTGCCGGTCTATCTTGTCACGACGATGGGCAGCTCGATGCTGATCGTCGGGCTGATCGAGGGCATCGCCGAGGCGACGGCGGCCATCACCAAGGTCTTTTCCGGCGCGCTGAGCGACTGGCTGGGAAAGCGCAAGGTCCTTGCGGTCGTCGGCTACGGGCTGGCGGCGCTGACCAAGCCGGTCTTTCCCCTTGCCCCGACGGTCGGCTGGCTGATCGGCGCCCGCTTCATCGACCGGGTCGGCAAGGGGATCCGGGGCGCACCGCGCGACGCGCTGATAGCGGATCTGGCCCCGCCCGCACAGCGGGGGGCCGCCTTCGGCTTGCGACAGTCGCTGGATACGGTGGGCGCCTTTCTGGGACCGCTTCTGGCGATCGGGCTGATGTGGGCGACGGGCGACAACATCCCGCTGGTCTTCTGGGCCGCCGCCCTGCCCGCCATCGTCGCGGTTCTGCTGCTGATCTTCATGGTCCCCGAACCGCCCCGCCCCAAGGACTTCGCCCGCCCCGCGCGGCTGCCCCTCAGCCTTTCCCAGTTGCGCCGGCTGGGTCCGGCCTTCTGGGCGGTGGTGGGGGTCGCCACCCTGTTCACGCTGGCCCGGTTTTCCGAGGCGTTCCTGATCCTGAAGGCCCATGACGAGGGGATCGCACTGATCTACGTGCCGGCCGTTCTGGTGGTGATGAACGTCTTTTATTCGCTGGCGGCCTATCCGGCGGGGGTGCTGTCGGACCGGGGCCACGGGCGCCTGAAGGTGCTGGGCATGGGCATGGGCCTGCTGGTGCTGGCCGATCTTGCGCTGGCGCTTCTGCCCGGTCTTTGGGGCGCGGGGCTGGGGGTGGCGCTGTGGGGGATCCACATGGGCTTCACCCAAGGCATACTGGCAAGCCTGGTAGCCGATACCGCCCCGGACGAGCTGCGGGGGACGGCGTTCGGGATGCTCAACCTGACGACGGGGGTGATGATCCTGCTGGCAAGCGTGATCGCGGGGCTCTTGTGGGATGGGGCGGGGCCTGCTGCGACCTTCCTGGCGGGGGCGGTTCTGGCGGCGCTGTCGCTGCTGGCGCTGCTGCCCTTGTCCCGCGCTTTGCGCCGGGGGGCGGGGGCGCGGTAGGCCGGGATCGGCCAGAGGGGGGCAAGCCCCCTCCGGCCTTTCGGGTTTACTTCTTCTGACCCTGGCTTTTGCCGCCCTGGGACGGCTTGGAGGAGCCGCCGGCCTGGCTGGCTTCCTTGGAGGGGCTTGCGGGTTTGGAGGGTTTATTCTGGGAAGACATAGTACACTCCTGAGAATGAGAGCCGCCAACAATTGGTCGGCTACCAATCAATTTGCGCCATTCCTTTCGCGCTTCAATCAGCGGAAATCAGCGTAGGCTAAACTATTCTGGCAGCGCGTATGACCTTAGTTCCGCGGCGTCATGCGTTACGTGCACGCACGCCCCTTCGGCCCGTCTCAGTCCGAGCGAAAGTTCCGCAGGATGCCGTCGGCATTGATGATCGACTGCGCGATCTCGATCGTGGTGGTCCGCTTGCTCATCGCCTGTTTGCGGATGATCGAATAGGCTTCCTTGTCGTCGATGCCGTGGTGGCGCATCAGGATGAACTTGGCGTCATTCACCTTCTGCAGGCTGTCGAGGCGGGTGCGCATCTTCTCGAGGTCGCGGTTGAAGCGGCAGCGGTCGGCCCAATAGTGCCGCGCCATGACCATCGCGCTCAGCACCCCGGCGGCGCGCACCGGCTTGGTGACGATGGCGTGGGCGCCGATCTTCTGGACGGCGCTCAGGACCGAGGGGTTTTCGTAGCCGATGATCGCGACCAGGGTCAGCGGCACCCGCCGCGCCCGCTCCAGCATGCGGTGCAGGTCGGTCTGGGATTCCTCGTTCACCTCGGTGAAAAGCAGATCCACCTTGTCTGGCAACGATTCCGGCACCGGCCAATGACTTTCCACCGGACAGCCGATCCGGTGCACCTGCTGCAAAAGTTCATCCCCAGTGGCATCGCGCCTGTGAAGCACCGCCACGTTCAAATCGCGCAAGCTGTCGAGAACATCCGTCATGGCGCCAGTTAACTCGATACGACCTTCTGTGTCCGAAATTTCCAATCGTTCAGAGCAGGATAGACCAGATATGGGTCCGGTTTGATCGATTGGCGCACTTTATGGGCAATCACGAATTCGCCCTTCTCATCCACCCGCGCGATCAGCGCGTGCAGATAGGTGTGGTTGTTCTCGGGGTCGACCGAGATCGTGCCCTGGGGCGCATCAAAACTGGTTCCCTGAAGGCTTGCGCGTAACGCGTCGGCGTCCATCTCGCCCGTCTCTTCCAGTGCTATGGCGAAGAGATGCATCTGGGAATAGGCCGCCTCGCCGCAGCTGGTGACATCGGCGGTCGATCCGTATTTCTCGGTGTAGCTGGCCAGGAAGCGACGGTTGGCCGCACTCTCGAGGTTGCGGAAATAGGGGGCGGCGGTGATGTGCCCGGCCGATGCCTCGGGGCCGATCTGTTCGATCTCGGCCTCGTTGGTGGTCAGGCTGGCGATGGGGCGCTCCATCCCGCGGCCGCCGGCCTCGTAATAGGCGCGGTAGAAGTTGATGCATCCCTGACCGACCACCGTCGAGAAGATGGCGTCGGGCTTGGCCTCCATGATCCGGGCGACCACGTCCTTGAAGGTCGCGGTGGTGGTCCGAAGCGGCAGGTATTCCTCGCCCAGGACCTCGCCGCCGCCCTGTCGGATGACGTGGCGCATCACCCGGTTGGATTCGCGCGGGTAGACATAATCCGAGCCCACGAAATAGATCCGCCGGCCGTAGGTCTCCATCAGGTGGTTGCCCAAGGGCACGCTGTTCTGGTTCGGGATGGCGCCGCCATACATCACGTTGGGCGAATACTCGAACCCCTCGTAGAGCGTCGGGTAGAAGAAAAGCGCATTCCGTCGCTCGACGATCGGCAGCACCTCCTTGCGAGAGGAGGACATGTAGCAGCCGAAGATGACGTCGATGCGGTCTTCGCGGATCAGCTGTTCGGCCAGTTCGCCGTAGCGGGCGACGACCGAGTTGGGGTTGTAGCAGACCGGCTCGATCGGGCGGCCACGGACCCCGCCCGCGGCGTTGATCTCGTCGATGGCCAGCATCGCGCCCTTGAGCTGGGACTTCTCGATTATGGACGTAACGCCGGACGTGGAAAACAGCACGCCGACCCGCCAGGGTCCCTTGTTGATCACACATTATCCTCCATTCGGGACTGGTAAAATTCCAGCGCCTGGTCGTTCAGCCGGGCCTGCAGCACGCGTCGGTCGCCTTCCTCCGCGCCGGGTTCGGCGTGGGCGCTCAGGTCCAGCAGGTGATCGGCCAGCGGAAATTCCAGGTGCTGGCGTATCGCACGGCGCAGACCGCGTGCGCCGAAGCGCGGATCGAACCCGCGTTCGGCCAGGAAATTGGAAACCTCGGGGTCAATCTCGACCAAGCAGCCGTGCTTTGCAAGACGCCGGTTCAGGCGCGAGATCTCGACATCGACCAGCCTCGGCATGGCCTCGGGATCGATCCAGTCGAAGGCCTCGATATGGTCGATCCGGTTGACGAACTCGGGCGGAAACCGCTTGAGCAGGCAGGAGGTGACGACCTCGCGGGCGGCGTCGCGGCGGTCGCGGCCGCGCATGGCCGCGCGCGCCATCAGCCGGCGCATTCGCTGACCCATGCCGGCGGCGCCGACCGCGGCCCGGTCCGCCAGCGCCTGCAATTCCCGCGCGCCCAGGTTCGAGGACATGAAGATCAGCGTGTTGCGGAAGGAATAGGTCCGCTCCCCCGAGGCGACGGTCAGGATGCCGTTGTCGAGCACGTTGAGCAGGGCGAGGATGACCTCGTCGCTGGCCTTTTCCAGCTCGTCGAACAGGACGATGCCGGGGCGCGAGTGACTGCCCTCGATCTTCTCCTGGTCAAGGATGGTGGTCCCCTCCTTCGAGCCCACGTAGCCCGGCGGCGCCCCGGTCAGCGCGGCGGCGTAATGTTCCTGGGAAAGCGTGTTCATGTCGATCCGGCACATGGCGTCGGCGTCACCGTGCAGGATGCGGGCCAGGGTGCGGACAGTCTCGGTCTTGCCGACGCCGGTCGGCCCGCAGAAGAGGAGCGAGGCCAGCGGCTTGCGCGGATCGCCGATGTCGGCGCGCACCACGCGCAAGACGTTCATCACCTCGTCGATGGCGCGGGGCTGACCGATGATGCTGCGCCGAAGCTCCTCCTCGATCGCGTCCAGGTCGAAGGCGAAGCGGCTCTTGAGAAAGCCCCCGCGCGTGCCCCGATGGAGGGCGCTGACATCGGTGGTGTTCTCGTCCGCCAGCGCGCGCGCCTGCGTTTCGCGGCGCTGGGTGTCCTGGATGCGATCGGTCAGAAAAGGCATCGGTGCTCCGGTCTGGCGTCAGGGTCGGGGGCGAAAGGGGGCGCCGTCCGCGCCCCCTTCTCAAATCTGGAAAAGGCGGGCGCCGTCAGACGCGGCGCCCGCCAGTGCAGGTCTTGGCTCAGCCTGCTTCTTTCTCGCGCGCGCCGGTGGGCAGGTTGCCGACCGGGCATTCGGCCACGCCGACCGTGCTGCGCGTGATCTTCTGGACATCCTCGCGGGTCTTTTCGGCGTCGTTGACCCAGTTGCGGTAGAACTCGAACGGGCAGTCCGCCACGCCCAGATCGCCGTCGCCCGAGGCGTGAACGCCGGTGTAGCCCCGGTGCAGCAGCTTGAAGAGGTGGTTCTGCGACTGGTCGTTCTTGCGCGCGTCGCGGATCTGCGAAACCGAAAGCTGTGCATACTGGATGCCCATTTCCTCTTCGCCGCATTCGCCCAGGGTGCGGCCATCGAAGCCGATGATCGCCGAGTGGCCGAAGTAGCTGTAGACCCCGTCGAAGCCCGCGGCGTTGGCCACGGCGACGTAAGAGTTGTTGGCCCACGCCATCGCCTTGGCCATGATGACCTGCTGATCCTTGGCGGGATACATGTAGCCCTGACAACGCACGATCAGCTCGGCGCCCTTCATGGCACAGTCGCGCCAGATCTCGGGGTAGTTGCCGTCGTCGCAGATGATCAGGCTGACCTTCATGCCCTTGGGACCTTCGGCGACGAAGGTCTCACCGCCGGGGCACCAGCCCTCGATCGGGCACCAAGGCAGGATCTTGCGGTATTTCTGGACGATCTCACCCTTGTTGTTCATCAGGATGAGCGTGTTGTAGGGGTTCTTCTTGGGGTGTTCCTCGTGCTGCTCGCCGGTGATCGAGAACACGCCCCAGACGTTGGCCTTGCGGCAGGCGCGGGCAAAGATCTCGGTCTCGTCGCCCGGGATGGTGGCGGCGGTGGCGAACATCTCGTCGGGGTCATACATGATGCCTTGGGTCGAGTATTCCGGGAAGATCACAAGGTCCATGCCGGGCAGGCCCTGCTTCATGCCGACGATCATCTCGCCGATCTTCTCCGCGTTCTCCAGAACCTCGGCCTTGGTGTGCAGGCGCGGCATCTTGTAGTTGACGACCGCGACACCGACGGTGTCGGGGCTGCTGGAAATATCACCATGTCTCATTGCAGTCTTCCTCCTGTTGAAATCGGTTTGTTGGCTTCAGAACGTCATGTGTTTCTCGACGACCGCATCGGTCAGCTCGTCCTTGTGGCCGGCCATCGCCACCGCGCCCTTGTCCAGAACCACGAAGCGGTCCGAGGCCTTGCGCGCGAAGGGAATATTCTGCTCGACCAGGATAACGGCCAGTCCGCGCTCGCGGTTGAGATGCACGATCGCATCCTCGATCTGGCGAACGATGTTGGGCTGGATGCCTTCCGTCGGCTCGTCGAGGATCAGGATCTTGGGGTCCATTGCCAGGGCGCGGGCGATGGCCAGCTGCTGCTGCTGGCCCCCCGACAGATCGCCCCCGCGCCGGGTCAGAAACTCGCGCAGGATCGGGAACATCTCGAACAGGTAATCGGGGATCTCGCGCTTGCCGTCGGTGCGGGCATAGCAGCCCATGATGATGTTTTCCTCGACGGTGAAGCGGGGGATGATCTCGCGCCCCTGGGGGATGTAGCCGATGCCCAGCCGTGCGCGTTCGGGCGTGGAGCGGCCCGAGATGTCAGCGCCGTCGAACTCCAGCCGCCCCTCGCAGCGGTCGGTCAGACCCATGATCGTCTTGAGAAGGGTGGTCTTGCCGACCCCGTTGCGCCCCAGAACCGACAGGAACTCGCCGGCCTTCAGGCTGAACGACACGTCCTGAAGGATCGGGCTTTTGCCGTAGTAGGAGAACAGGTTTTCCGCGTGCAGGATGCTCATGATCTCAATGCCCCAGATAGGCCGTCTTGACGGCGGCGTTGTTCTCGATCTCCTCGACGGAGCCTTCGGCCAGCTTGGCGCCGCGGTTCATCACCACGATCCGGTCGGCAACGCGGCGCACGAAGGACATGTCGTGTTCGACGATGATCAGGGTGTGGCTGCCGCGAAGCTGCCGGAAAAGATCGGCGGTCTTCTCGGTTTCCTGAATGGTCATGCCGGCGGTGGGCTCGTCCATCAGGATGAGCTGGCTGTCCTGGGTCAGCAGCATGGCGATCTCCAGCCACTGGGTTTCGCCGTGGGACAGGTTGCCGGCCTTCACGCCCGCCTTCTCGGCCAGGCCCACGCGTTCCAGCACCCGGCGCTGTGTCGCCGTGTCGCCGCGTCCGAAGGTGAAAAGCGCCCTCCACATGCCGGGGTGGCGCGATTGCGCGACCGACAGGTTCTCGGCGACGGTCAGTTCCTTGTAGACCGAGGGGACCTGAAACTTGCGACCGATGCCGCAGCGGGCCCGTTCGTATTCCAGCAGGCCCGAAAGCTCGGTGCCTTGAAAGCGGATCGAGCCGCCGGTCGGCTGGGTCTTGCCGCAGATCAGGTCAAGCGTGGTCGACTTGCCCGCGCCGTTGGGCCCCAGAAGGCACAGGATCTCGCCCTCTTCGACGGTGAGGTCCAGGTTGTCGACCGCCCGCAGGCCGCCGAATTCCACGTGAAGGTTCTGGATTTGCAGCTGTGCCATGATCAGCGTCCTCCTTGCGCGTGGGGGGCCGATCCGATGGGCGCTGAGGTCTTTGGACTGTCCTGCCGCGACTGGCGCAACCGCGACCCCGCCCCGGCCAGATAGGTCACCAGACCGAAGAGGCCGCGCGGCATGAAGATCACGACCAGCACGAAGGTCACGCCCAGCATCAGGTTCCAGCCCTCGACGAAGACGTCCGACAGACGCCCCTCGAGCGCGTTGACGATGATCGCCCCGATGGCGGCGGCGATCACCGACTCGCGTCCGCCGACGGCCACCCAGATCACGATGGCAAGGCTGAACGAAACGCTCATGTAGGTTGGCGAGGCAAACTCCAGCACCAGCGTGTAGAGCATGCCCGCCCACCCGGCGAGTGCGGCCGAGATGCAGAAGACCATCGTTTCGAACGAGGACACGTTGTAGCCGAAGAAGCGCGTGCGCTCGGCGTCCTCGCGGATGGCGCGCAGGATCAGGCCGAACTTGCTGTGCGAGACATAGATGCCGATGGTCAGCGCCGCCATCAGGCAGGCCGCGACCAGATAATAGAACCCGACCGAGTAGGTATCGACCGACCAGCCGAACAGGTTCAGCGGTGCCAGCCCGGTCAGCCCGTTCTGGCCGCCCGTCAGGCCCTGCTGTTCGATCACCAGAAGCTGGAAGGCCACCAGAAATGCCAGGGTGATGACGGCCACGAACACTCCGGCGATGCGCGCGCGGAACATGAAGATCGCGATGATGCCGCCCACCGCCGCCGGCAGCAGCAGGCCGGCCAGAAGGGTGAAGGTCAGCGACTCGAACGGCACCCAAAGCCAGGGCAGCGTGTCGACGTTGTTCCACCCCATGAAGTCGGGCAGCCCGTCGCTCGCACGCAGTTTCAGGTGCATCGCCATCGCATAAGAGCCGATGCCGAAGGTCGCGGCCTGCCCCAGGTTCAGCAGACCGGCGGTGCCCCATGACAGGGCCAGCGCCATCGCAACGATCGCAAGGCTGAGGTAGCGGGCAAAGGTGTTCAGCTCGAACCCGTCGTAGGCGTAAAGCGTCGGCACCAGCCAGAAGATCACAGCCGCGAAGGCCGCATAGGCAAGAAGGTCGTATGATAGCTTTCTGGTCATGGATGGGTCCTCAGCGCCGGACGGTTTCGGGGAAGAGCCCGCGCGGGCGGAAGCGGATCAGCAGGATGATGCAGCCCAGCACGGCGATCCGGCCAAGCGTGTCGTTCATCACCATCGAGAAGACGGCCGTGACCTCGCCGATCATGACCGCGGCGGCGGCGGCCCCGATCAGGCTGCCAAGCCCGCCGACGATGACGACAAGAAAGGCGTCGACCACCAGACTGGTGCCCATCGTCGGGATGGTGGAATAAAGCGGCGTGATCAGCGCGCCTGCGATCCCCGCCAGACCCGCGCCGTAAGCAAAGGTCAGCGAATAGACGCGGCTGGCTTCGATCCCGTAGCATTCCGAGATGCCGCGGTTCTGGATCACGGCCCGCAGCTTCATGCCGAACTCGGTCTTGGTCATCAGCGCCCAGGTGGCGGCAAGGACCCCGATCGAAAACAGGATGACGAAGATGCGGTAGTTCGACATCACCACGTTGCCGATGACGACATTGCCGTCGAGGATGCCGGGGCCCTTCACAAAGCGGCTCTCGGCCCCGATGCCCAGACGCACGGCCTGTTGCAGGATGATGCCGATGCCCCAGGTCGCCAGGATCGTATCCAGCGGGCGGCGATAAAGCCGCCGCACGATCACCAGTTCGATGATCCAGCCGACCAGCGCCACGGCCAGAAAGACGAAGGGCAGCGCCACAAGGATGGAGAACCCGAAATAGGTCTGCATCGCCCAGGTGGCATAGGCGCCCAGCATGACAAACTCGCCATGCGCCAGGTTGATCACCCCCATCGAGCCGTAGATGATCGCAAGCCCCAGGGCGATCACCAGCAGGATCGATGCCATGCTGAGCCCCGAGAAGAGTTGGTTGAATAAGACGTCCATCGGCACTGCTCCTTGGGTGCGTCCGGCCCCGGTCGGGCCGGACGGTTTCAGGTTTCCGGTAAGCGGTCGGTCAGGGGCCGATCAGGCCTTGACCAGACCCTGGCCGGTGCAGCTTTGGCCTTCGTAGGCGGCGTAGGGCTTGGGGGCCACGCGCTCGGCCGAGTCGACGATGACCTTGGCCTGTCCGTCCGCCTGCCACTGGCCGATCTTGGGCCAGAGATGTGTGTGCAGGTTCTCGTCGATCAGAACCTCGCCCTGAGGCGCGTTCAGCGTAATGCCGACGGCCGCGTCGCGGATCGCCTCGGGGGTGATCTGGGACGGGTCCAGTTTTTCCAGGGCCGCCTTGAACTGGTAGACCTGGAAATAGGCGGCTTCGTTGACGAAATGGGTCACCGCGTCGGCGCCGTATTTCTTCTGATAGGCCTCGACGAATTTCTTGTTCTCGGGGGTGTCGTGACCCATGAAATAGGGCGCCGAGGAATAGTGTCCGGCCGCGGCCTCACCGCCAATCGCCTTCACCTCGACCTCGGAGCGGGTCAGGCTGACGACAGGCATGTCGGCGGGGTCGAATTCAGCCGCGTGATACTGACGGGCGAAGGCCACGTCCGAGTCGCCCACCACGGTCGAGAAGATCACGTCGGGCTTCTCGGCCCGGATGCGGTTGATGACCGAGGCGAAATCCGAATGGCCCAGCGGCACGTATTCCTCGTTCACCACGGTGCCGCCCAGCTTTTCCAGCAGGGTCTTGCAGTAGTTGTTCTCTTCCTTCGGATAGACGTAGTTGTTGCCGATCATGTAGAAACGGGGACCGAACTTCTCCAGCGCCCAGGGGATCAGCAGGTCCTGCTGCTGGTTGGGGACGGCACCGCCATACATCACGTTGCGCGAACACTCGCGGCCCTCGTAAAGGGTCGGATACCAGTAGAGGTTCTTGCGGCTCTCGGTCACCGGCAGAACCGCCTGGCGGCTGGCCGAGGTGTAGGAGCCGAAGACGCTGACGCATTTGTCGCGGATCATCAGGCGACGGGCGCGGTCGGCATAGGTCGCGGGATCGGATGCCGGATCCTCGACGATGGGCTCGAGCTTCATGCCATGCACGCCGCCGGCGGCGTTGATCTCTTCGATGGCCATCTGCGCTGCGTCATGCAGCGTGCTTTCGACCACGGCAACAGCGCCGGTCAGCGAGAACAGCAGCCCCACGGGGATCGTGCCATTCGCCGCATAGGCCCAGCGGGTCGAGCTGAGCAGTGCCGGGGCCGACAGGCCGGTGGCGCCGATTGCCGCGCCACTGCGGCTGAGAAAATCGCGTCTCTTCATGGTTTCGTTTCCCTATCGGTTCTGGTCCGCAGGTCTGGCGCCGCGGATCGTTAGAAACGCAAAAAGGCCCCGCAACATCCCGGCCGAAGCCAGGAGTTTGCGGAGCCTTTTTGCTCTTATGCACGACCTCGCATTTGAGGCCATAAGTTAGCATTACCGGGGAACGCCTTTTAAGCAACCGTTATTTACGCGGCGTCTTCAATGCCTTATGGCCATGCCCATTTTATATGCGAGTCGTTAACGCCATGGAAAGCCTGGAAGGCGCAGCCTTTTCCCAGACCGCGATCGGCCCTGACTTGCGGCTGAGCCCTCGGGATTTAGCCACGCTCCCACCCCGGCCCTCGACAGGATCCCGCCCCGTCAGGGCGCCTCAGAAATCCTGCCGCCATTCATCCGCCGCGGCGGGTCTGCTGAAGCTGCGAGAAGCGCTTCCCCGGGACCCCTCCCCTCCGAACCGCGACCGTCACCTCCGGTCAGCGGTTTGCTGGACAGCCCCCTGCCCGCAGATCCACGCCCAAGGGTGACCCCGAACGCAAGAAGCCGCCCTATTGGGCGGCTTTGTCTTGGGTATATTTTCGCGGAAGTTGGTTGCGGGAGCGCGCATTGCACTTTGGCGAAGACGACCCTGCTCATACCGGTCGCTCGCTGACGGCGGGGCCAGCCAGAGGCCGCCCGCCCGCCGTGCAATGGCCCGTCAGGCTTCCGGGGATGCTTCCTGCGCCGAAGCCTTCGCGGTTTCGGCCTTTCTCGTGGCGGCATTGGCTTTGGCTGCCTCCTCGGCTTCAGCGGCCTCTTCCTCATCCGCTTCGGCATGCATCTCGTCAACGATCTCGGGGCGCAGCGGATGGGACGCGATCCGGCGGCGGTTGGGTGCGGTCGCCAGCCGTTCCAGACTGAAGAAGAAGGGCGCCAAGACCTCCTCGTCCATCGCAGCGATAAAGTCGGGCATCGTATCGCCGATCGCCTTGTCGCGCAGTCGCTCCTCGTTGTCCGCCTTCTTCACCTGCTTGTTGAGCGAGCGGCGAAGCGTGGCCATGGCCCGCGCGGTGGCAGCGGTATCGGGCGTCTCTTCGGCCTGCTGGCGCTTTTTGCGCGAGGCTTTGGAGGCGGCGAGGGCGGGATTGAGGAACTTGGTCATAACAGTGTCAGCTTTCGTTGGGCGGCCTCGGCTGAGGTCCGGATTGGTGGCGCCGTCGTTGGCTGACTTCGAGATTGTAATCTTTGTCTTCGACGACTCGCGATTTCCGCAAGTTTTTTCGAGCCACCGTCATAACCGGTTGTTTTGCATTAAAACTTTCCTTCATCGCCAGAATCCTGTAGCCCGCGGTGGCCCTCTTGCGTCGACGCTCGCGAAGAAAGGCGGGAGGGCTGGAGGTTGCGTAGCATGGCCGGAATGGTGCGCCGGATACGGGCGACCATCTCACGGGTGGGGGTGGGTAGGTGCCGTGCCGCCTCGGCAATGACGGCGTCTGCCTCTTCAATCTGACGCGAAGCCTCGGCGACCTCACCGAGTGCCGCTTCGCGTGCCTCCGCGTGCGCTTGCCCGGACAATCGTCGCCACGCCCGCCCGAACACATCCCGCGCCCGAGCAAACCCAGTTGGCGAGCGATCGCGCAGGGTCTCCAGCGCTGCGTCGGATGGCGCTGGCTCCGCATCCGGCCCCTGCTGCACGATATCGGGCTCGTCGCTGCCTTCCTCGACGCGGAAGGCCCCCGAGCCGAGGCCCTCCGCGATCGCCAGCACGGTTTCGGCCTCGTCTTCGCGTTCCGCGACCTGCGCCGCGCGTTCCTCTACTGCTGCCTCATCGGCCGCCAGAGCCTTCTCCTTCGCCGCGAGACGCAACTCCTGCTTCGCGCGCCATTCCCAAGTCCGCGCGTGGTGGCGCCGCTTCGGAGGCGTCTGCCCCTTGGCCCGCGCCTCCCTGATCGCAGCGGCCCGCCGTTCGCCGCGGACCAGCCCGAGATCGGCGAACCAGAGGCCAACGCTGTCCTGTGCCGCCTCGTAATCCTCAATGAGAGGGTGAATCGACGGTTGCAGCATCCGCCGCGTCGCCGTGGCCGTCGGGACCTTAGCCTTGGGCTTGGCGATCTTTACCGTCGCTCGCGGCATGATCACCGCATGAACGTGGTAGGCGGCTTCGTCGCGATCGGCGCGGGCGTGGATGACATCGTCGCCGAAGTTTGCCTTCAACCAAGCCACCGCACGTTTGCCGAACTCTTCCTCGCGAGCGGTCTGATCAACGCCGAAAAAGGCGGCATCGCCATCGAACCAGTCCTTGTTGACCGTCAGGATGACCTCGCGCATCGGCCCGTGGCGCGTGGGGCGCCAGGGCTGCTTCGGTCCCTCAATGATGCGCCGCTCGATGTCCTTCTTGCGGTTGCGCTTCTCCAGCGAGGCCAGTTCGTCCGCGAAGTTTTCAGCGGCCATGTCGCGGATTTCGGCCAGCGCCTGTGCCGCCCAGTCCTCGGGCCCAATCAAGGGCGGGCCGTTCAGCTTCGTCCGAGAGCGGTTGACGTGGCTGAGGTCCCCGCCCTTCCGTAGCCGGTGCGCTTCGTAGCCGCCGAGGTGGTGCGGGTAGAGCCCCTCGAACCGCAGCACCACGGGGTAGTCTGTCTTGAAGTTGGATCCGTCCATCGATGATCTCCTGAGCTTGGGAGATCAGGAGATCGGTCGATGTCCGAACATCGAGGAGAACATTTCCTCGCGACGGGGTCAGGACCGCCACCGGATCGGAATAACTTGTGTTGCGATCGCTAGTATTGATAGTAGGTACCGAGATAAGGCCTTGGGAGTAAGAATTAAATGGCAAATGATCTGCCCACAGGGAAAGCCGATACAGAAGATGAGAGCCGCCTTAGGTATAGTGTCAGCTTAGTGCGCCAAGGCAAACACCAATTCTATACCTTGACTATGCCAAGCGATGTTCTCGCGCAGACCTGCAAGGTAACTACACGCAAAGAGGATCCAAAGCTCGGCTTCCAGCGTGAGCTTGATGAAAAACGCGCGACGGAAATTGCGACATATATAGATGAAGAGTTAGGCACGATACCTAACTCGATAGTTCTGTCTGCGCAAGAGCAAGCCGAATTGAAAATTGTGGGCAGAGGAAAAACATTAGAGTTCAGCAAAGTCCCTGGCGCCTTCCTAATCTTGGATGGCCAGCATCGCGTCTTTGGCTTCTCAAAAGCAGCAAAGACTCTAAGGGTGCCAGTCGTGATATATAACGGGCTGTCCAGAAAGGAGGAGACTCGCCTATTTATCGACATCAACACAAAACAAAAGCCGGTGCCCTCGCAACTTCTACTTGATATAAAGCAGCTAGCCGATATTGAATCGGAAGCAGAGGAAGTCTTGCGTGATGTTTTTGACTTCTTCCATTCTGACACCAAAAGTGCATTGTCTGGACTTCTATCGCCATCAGAAGCATCACGCACAAAAATTACCCGAGTGACCTTCAATAACGCCGTAAAGCCTCTGCTCTCACTCTTTCCAACACGCACTACAGAAGAGATCTACTTAATTCTCAACGCCTATCTGCTCGCAGTAGCGGCAGAAGTTAATAAGAAAACATCGAATCCGGTTCTGTCGAAACCAGTTGTATTCCGAGGTTTCCTGGCGATCTTTAGAGACGTTGCGCAACGGCATGTCGACAAACACGGTAATCACTACAGCGCACAGAACTTCCAAGAGATTGTGCAGCCGATTTTCATGAACATGCCTATCGCGAAACTTGAGAAGCCCGGCACAAGCTGGACGGCGCTTCGAGATTATCTTGAGAAACGTCTTACCTCAAAGCTTTCCCTGTAAGCCGTGGACGAGTTCTCAGCAATATTGAGCTCTGGCGTCTTGCCCCGGCTGGGCGAGGAGGTTGGGCTGGCTGGCGGCATAAGAGAATGGCTCAAGAGTGGTAATTTCATACCTGAATCCGATGGAAATAGTTCGCTTGTATTGAGCCGCGTGCCGACCGCAGATTATGCAAGGGCAATGGCATCCGACTTCGAACGGTTTTCTCTTTCTTCATTAGAAACATATATTGTCGCCACATCTGAGAATCGAGAGTTTGGGGCCGCAAGTTGGCCGTTTCTCAAATTTTACTACTCGAGCTTCTTTGCAGCCCACGCGCTATTGCGGGCTCGTGGATCAGGAGTTGTTAACATTGAGAGACCTCAGTCAGACTATATAAATACAATTCTGACAACATACAGTAAAGATGCCCCACGAATGGCACCGGGCACATACTTCTTGAACTACCTATCCGGTGCAGATTTAGGAAGTGGCGAGATCTCAGTTCAGCTCTCTCCCTCGCCATCGAAGAAAGGCGTTCACGAGGCATTTTGGAGGATATTTGCAACATATATTGTCGAGGAAGCTGAGCGCGCGATTAAAGAGGAAGCGGCGGATGCTACAACATTCCTTTCTTATGCAACCAACCTGAAAGAGGCGGTTTTGGATGGTGGAGGTGAAGCCTCCTGGCTTTCGATGGTGCGCAACAAGATAAACTATCAACACGGCTATGAGACATGGATGCCATTCCGCAAAGGCTCTGAAGCCAAAGTGATATCCACAGCTGCGAAAACCTCTCCGCTTACTTCTCCGTGCCTGGATATAAAGAAATCAAAAAAACCCCTTGAGGCCTTTCTAAACATTTCGTGCTACATATCCAACCTCAACATCGGTGTCTCAGATCGCATTTCGAAGAGATCGACCGGGGGAAAGACCTTTGGCCAAAAATGGCGCCGACTCAACGAGCAACTGAAATTGTAATCTGAAACCGGCGCACTTTCCTACTCATGCACCTCTGCCTGTGCGCCAGGAGTGTAAAGCTACCTACTCACTAATCAGCTGGCACTCCGGCCCTTCGGACCTGCATTCCAGCTGTCGTTCGCCGGGGGCTGACGCCCCCGGCCCCCGGCGCCGCTGACGCGCCGCTCGGGGGGCGCTCCGCCCTCCCGAACCCGCCCGGGGCCTTCAGCCGGACCAGAGGACGCGCCGCCCCTCTGGACACCCAGGGCAGGGTCGTCGTTCGCCACTCCCCCTGCACCCCCTGGCGTCTCCCGACGGGCTCGGGTCATCGTTCCGCACTCCCCCAAGACCCCCTGCTCCCGGAGGGGCCGCTCCGCGCTCGCCTCCAAACCTCCCCCGCTCCCGGCAGAACGTTCCGCACCTCTGCCCGAACCCATCTGCGCTCGGCCTCCCGCCGGGGTCGAGAGGGCGGTGCCTCTCGGCGCTCTCCCCGATATCGCAGGCAGGAACGGTGAGGCTGGGGAGTAGGGCCGGGCCCCTTGCCGTCGTGCGCGCGTCTCCTGACGCGCACGACGGAAGGTCCCGGCCGATAGGAAGGGACGGAAGCGGGCGCGTCGGACACCCCTCACAGAAGGACACCGACCATGCTCGACAGCATTCCCAGCAGCCTCGCGATGACCGCCGCCTGGCAGGATCATCTGCGCTACGGAGACATCGTCTCCTTCCGCTTCCCCCTCGCCGAGGAGGAGCACGGCGGCCGCCCCAAGGCGCGCCCCTGCCTCGTGCTCGACATCGAGGAGCGGGGCGATCTGCGCTACGCGCTCCTGGCCTACGGCACCACCTCGCGGCGGCGGTCCAACATCGGCTACGAGGTGCATGTGCGCCGCCGCGCCGACTACATTCCCTCGGGACTGAACGAGCCCACGCGCTTCGTCGGCGCCCGGCGGCTGCTCGTGCCCCTCGGCCACAGCGGCTTCGTCATCTGCCGCGCCACCGGCTCGCCCGTCCTCGGGCGCCTCGACGGCGGCCCCTTCGCCGCGATGAACGCCGTGCGCGGCCGCATCCACGCCGAGCGCGACATCGCCGCCGACCGCCGGGGCCGGAGCCGGCCGGGGGCGCGCAGGCCGCGCCCCGCATTCCCCGGCGGAAAGGCGGTGCGCGCATGAGCTTCGCCTCGTCCAGATCGCTCTTCGACCAGCAGCTCGAGCTGATCCGCATCGTCGTCGCAATGCGGCACGGCATGGCCGAGCACCTGCGGCGGCGGGTCCTGCCGCATCTGGACCCGGACGCTCGTGAGACGGTGCAGGACACCGCGGACTTCCTCGATGAACACGATGACATCGCCATCAACCTGCTGTGCTTCGTCGACATCGCCCTTGCCGAGATGCGCGAGGCCATCGCGGCGGGCACCTCGGAAAAGAGGGTCCCGATCCCCCGTGAGCGGCTGATCGGAACGAGCGAGGCCTATGACGTCTACCGGGTCCTCAGTCCGCAAGCCGAGGCGCTCACGGCGGCCCTGCTGCCGATCGAGGAACTGGCCAGGGCGACCAGCCAGCTGGTCCAGTTCGCCGAGGCGGTCCGGCTCAGCGCCGACATCGTCAACCTCACCTGAGACCGGCGGCGCCCCGCGCGGGCGCCGTCCCTTGAGGGGCCGACAGGCCCCGAGGCCGGGACTGGATCCCCCGGCCGGCGCGCCGGCGACGTTCACACCTCCTTCGCTGCTACGAAGACGCCGGCGCGCCACCCAATTCGCTGGCTGCTAATGCGGCCCGCCCTTCGGAGATTTCGCAGACCCTCAAAGCAGATGCGCCCGCGGGTCTCCCCACGGGCGCTGACGGCCATGCTGCGCGAGGATGTCGGGTTGGGCGTCCACCGTGCCGGTTGTTCGTTGCCCAGACAGGAAAGGACTCCGCCGATGCCCCTCGACAGACTGATCGACCTTCTCGCAGAAGCCGCGGTCCGCAAGCTCTCGCAGGAGCGGGAAGCAAAGGAGGCGACGCCTGACGCGATGACGACAACCTACGAGAGATCTCGCCGGTGGACATATCATTTCCGCAATCTTTCCAGATATATCCCCCGGACGCGCCGTCTACGCCACAGCCCGAGGGAGATACGATCATGAGCACAGAGACCCACGCCCTTCTCTACCTGCGCGCAGCCCGCGCGAGTGATGCCGCGATAGCCGAGCAGCGCAGTGTCTGCACGGGCTACGCAGAAGCGCGCGGATGGCGCATCCTCGATGTGGTCGTCGATAACGGCGTCGGCGGGCTCGCCGACACTCCGGGCCTGGAGATTCTTCGGGACCGTATTGCACGCGGCGAGGCGCAGGCTGTCATTGCGACGGACCTGGTGCGCATCTCGCGCGATCCGCAGCGAGTTCATTCGTTTGCTCGGTTCTGCCAGCAGCACGCAGCGGACTTGTGCCTCGTCGAGCAGCCGGTCAATTTCGAACTACTTCTAAAGGAGGCCGACCACGCCCGCGCGGTCGGCGACGACGGCCTCTGCACCGCCCAGGATACCCGCCAATGACCCCATCCCGCAAAACCTCACGCCGCGTCGCGCTCTATGCCCGCTACTCGACCGACATGCAGAACCCGATGTCGATCGAGGATCAGTATCGCATCGTCGAGCGCTACGCACAGCAGCGCGGCTGGATCGTCGTGGCGCGGTTCTCCGACAGCGCCATCAGCGGCTCGATGAGCCTGAGCCGTCCCGGCTTCCAGGAGCTCTCCGACGCCCTACCCTCGAAGGCCTTCGAGGTCGTCCTCGCCGAGTCTCTGGATCGCCTGTCGCGCGACCAGGAGCACGCGGCGCGCTTCTACAAGGCTGCCAGACAGTCAAAGGTAGATATCTACACGCCCGCGCGCGGCAGGATCGACGCGATGACCCTCGGCCTGTCGTCGACTATGAATGCCATCTTCCTGGAGGATCTCGCCGACAAGACACGCCGCGGCTTGGAAGGGCGCGTGGCGAAGGGCTTCAGCGGTGGCGGACGCGTCTATGGCTACACGCAGGGCACCGACGAACGGGGAGCGCCGATCAAGGGCGCGCTCGCGATCGACGGCATCGAGGCCGCCGTGGTGCGCCGCATCTTCCGCGACTACGCGGCAGGTCGTTCACCGATTGCCATCGCCAGCGCCCTGAACGATGACGGCATCCCCTCCCCCTCCGTCGGCACGGAGCGGGCTTCCTCGGGGCACTGGAAGCAGAACACGATCAACGGCAACCGGGCCCGGGGAACGGGCATCCTGAACAACGAGCTCTACATCGGCCGGCGGGTCTGGAACCGGCTGTCCTACGGCAAGGATTACCAGACCGAGAAGCGCCGCTCGACGCTGAACCCCGAAAGCGAATGGCGCCGGGTCGAGGTGCCCGAGCTGCGGATCGTGGACCAGGAACTCTGGGATACGGTGAAGGCGCGGCAGGAGAGCCAGGCGAAGCGCCGCTCGAAAGTCGCCAGCACCGACCCCCACCACCTGTCCTCCGGGCAGTCGCTGCGCCGGCGCAAATATCTGCTGTCGGGACTGCTGCACTGCGGTCTGTGCGGCGGCAAGATGACCGTCGCCGGCAGCGGTCGATACAAGGCCTACTACTGCGCTGATGCGAAGGAGAAGGGCAAGAGCGTCTGCGAGGGGTTCCGCGGCCTCAAGGAGGCGCGCGCCTCCGAGCTGGTGCTCTCGGCCCTGCGCAGCGAGCTGATGCATCCCCAGGCCTACGCGGCCTTCCGGGAGAGCTTCCGCAAGCACCTCGTTCAGAGCCAGGGCGCGGCAGAGGACACGCTGCGGCTCCACGACGCCCGGGTCCGGGACTTGGAGACCAGGCATCGCAACCTCCTGCAAGCCGTGGAGACCGGCGATTTCGCGGCGGCTATCGTCGAGCGGCTGAATGCCGTCGACGCGGAGCTGAAGGAGATGAAGGGCAAGCGCGGCCAGATCGTGCCGCCTACGGTCGAGCTGCCCGGCAACCTGCCCGAGCTTTACCGGGAGATGGTCGGCAACCTGGCCGCGGCGCTCTCCGACGAGGCCGTTGCCGGTCGCGCGGCCGACGAGTTGCACGAGCTTGTCGAGCGTGTCGATGTCCACTGGGACGACGCGGCTGCGGGCCATCGTCTGGAGGTGTCGGGCAACCTGCTGGAGATGCTACGCAAATCGGCGCCGAGGGATCTCGACGCCGTGCGGGGCAATATTTTCGCGGAAGTTGGTTGCGGGAGTAGGATTTGAACCTACGACCTTCAGGTTATGAGTCTCACGGCCCGTATTTTGCTGCAGTTCGCCGCTTGCCCCTTAATCCAGCCATACATGGCATTTAGCGTCGCTTCGAGATTGCTCGAAGCATCTTCATCTTGCCCATTTTCGCGCTCCAGCGTAGCACCGGTGTAGCACCATCGTTGTACTGTGAGGCAAAGGGGGAGAGACGTGGCGAGCAGAGAGATCAACTTTACCAAGGCGGCGCTCACCGCCGCTGAGCCGGCGCCCAAGGGCAAGCGCGATTACTACTACGACACCAAGGAGCGGGGGCTGGTGCTGGCGGTGACGGCGGCCGGCAGCAAGACCTTCTACCTCTACAAGCGGATCGACGGCCGGCCCGAGCGCCTGGGGCTGGGCAAGTTCCCCGACCTGACCGTGGAGAACGCGCGGCGGCTGGCGGCAAAGGCCAAGGGCGAGATCGCGATGGGACAGAACCCGCAGAAGGCCAAGCGGGCGGTGCGGGACGAGATGACCTTCGGCGCGCTCTTCACCGAGTACCTAGAGAAGCACTCGAAAGTGCATAAGCGCTCCTGGGCCTATGACGAGCGCGAGGTGAAGAAGTTTCTCAGCCACTGGTTCAAGCGCAAGATCTCCAGCATCGAGAAGCCGGAGGTGGAGCGGCTGCATGCCAAGATCGGCAAGGAGAGCGGGATCTACCAGGCCAACCGGCTGTTGGAGCGGATCCGCTCGATCTTCAATAAGGCTGCCGACTGGGGCTGGGAGGGGCAGAACCCGGCCACTGGCATCAAGAAGTTCCGCGAGAGGAGCCGCGACCGGTTCCTGCAGCCCGAGGAGCTGCCGCGGTTCTTCGCGGCCCTGGCGAGCGAGCCCAACGAGGCGGCGCGCGACTTCTTCATGATCTCGCTGCTGACCGGTGCGCGGAAGTCGAACACGCTGGCAATGCGCTGGGACGAGATCAACTTCCGCGATGCGACCTGGCGCATTCCTCAGACCAAGAACGACGAGCCGCAGATCGTACATCTCTCGCCCCAAGCGCTGGAGATCCTCAAGGAGCGCAAGCTGCACTCGCTGAGCCCCTGGGTCTTTCCCGGCAGCGGCGCCAAGGGGCACCTGGCGGACCCCAAGAAGGCCTGGGCGCGCATCCTGAAGGAGGCGGGGATCAGCGATTTACGAATCCACGATCTGCGCCGCACCCTGGGCAGTTGGCAGGCCGCCACCGGCGCTAACAGCTACATCATCGGCAAGTCCCTGGGTCACCGCAGCCAGCAATCCACCGCCATCTATGCCCGGCTCAACCTTGATCCCGTTCGAGACTCTGTGAACAAGGCCACCGAGGCGATGCTTGGCTATGCGGGAGCAACAACAGATGGGCCGAAAAACGAAGCAGGCGAGTGAACCTTGGCAGCGGTTGCTCCACAGCAAAGACCTATCGGTTGATCTCTGTGCGATCTACTCTACGGAGTTCCTCGAACAATTTGCACAGCGCTTCGACCGTGAACCCGACCAGATCGAACTTCTTAGGGGCGTCATTGAAACCGGGAAGGCGTTCGTGAAAGGTAAATGGCTAAAGCTTTCTGGCAAAGATCGGTTGCTCAAGTTTTCCGGTGTTCATTTCATCGGCGCCGGTCTCGGGGCCAGACGATTGGCTGAATCACTGCGACAACTCAGCAAGAGCGATCTGGCAAGTCGAGGGCTCACCTCCAGTCTGGCGGACTACGTGGCGAGAAGCGATCACCTCTCTGCTGCTCAGCAAGCATATCGCGCCGCCATCTCCCAATCTGGCCCAAAGACGCAGCTCGAGGCACTTCACCAGCTTGCCTCAGCGCTCGAAGCGGCTGTGGAACAGCTCATCCCACTCCCGGGTGAGCACGAAGAGGAAGAAGAGGTGCGGGCGCGGGCTTTGGAGTTCGTCGAGACGATAAACAGCAAGCCCAAGAAACTAACGCCGAAAAATCATGCCCTCGAAGAGGCAGCACGTGCCTTCCGCCCCCTCTGGGAGCGCTATTCTGAGATCCCGTACATCCGCGGCCGCTATCGCCACGAGATCGGCGGCTATGACAGCAAACCCGCAGAGGCTCTATTCGAGATCGTGACACGCCTCGACAGCACAATAGCATCGAGCTTGGCAGGAACAGCTATCGAGAACATTCGAAAGCAACCATAGGTTGTTTCCGTAGCGATTAGAGACCAACTTTTTCCTATGGGGCGGAAAAGGCGGCTCGACACAGCAATGGCAGATGGCTGCAGCTGTCTGCGATCCTTTCAGCATTAACCAAATCAGCTGAAAGGAGCTGTAAATGCTGAAGAATATCCCAAAACCCGAGCCGCTGTTCACGCCCCAGGACGTGGCGGCGCGCCTGGGGGTCTCGACCACCACGCTCGCGACCTGGCGCTGCACCAAGCGCTACCCGCTGACCTACATCAAAGTCGGCCGGCTCGTTCGCTACCGGCTGGCGGACGTGGAGACCTTCGAGACCTCGCGTGAGCGGGAGGTGACCGAGCTATGAGCGCGCAACGTCAACCCCGCAGCGTCTTCTTCGCTGCCGTGAACCTCGCCTGTCTGGCGCGCTACCCGAGCCTCCTGGCCTCCTGGCTGCCCGAGGGGCGCCTGCGGGGCCAAGAATGGGTGGCGCGCAACCCGCGCCGGGCCGACCGCCGCGCCGGCTCATTCAAGATCAACGTGGTCAACGGCCGCTGGGCCGACTTCGCCACTGGCGATACCGGGGGCGATCCGGTGAGCCTTTATGCCTATCTCAACGGCATCAGCCAGGGCGCCGCCGCCCGGGCGCTCAGCCAGGAATGGGGGCAGCAATGACACCTGAGGCAGTGCAGGCCCTGCGACACCCCAAAGCTGGCGCACCCACGCGCCAGCACCTTTACCGGGATGCGGCTGGCGAGCTGGTGATGATCGCCAACCGCTACGAGCGCGGCGGGGGCAAGTTCTTCATCCCCTACACGGTGGAGAGCCAAAGCTGGACGGCGCCGGAGAAGCGCCCCCTCTACCGGCTGCCGGAATTGCTGGCGGCCTCTCCAGAGCGGGTGGTGATCGTGACCGAGGGCGAGAAATGCGCCGATGCTCTGGCGGAGCTGGGCTATGTCGCCACCACCACCTTCGGCGGGGCGAATGCGAGCCGGAAGACCGACCTCGCGCCTCTCCGGGGGCGGCGGGTGGTGATCTGGCCGGATCATGATGCGCCGGGGCGGAACTACGCGGACGCCATCGCGGGGGCCCTCTATGGGGGATACGGTACCCGGGTGGCCATCGCGCCGATCTCGGAGACGTTCCTACAGGGGATATCCCCCTATAGGGGGAGCAGAGGGGCTGCTGCCGCCCCGGATACCCCTATAGGGATAGGCGGCACCTCTACAGGCGCAGAGGAGGGTCCTGCCCCTATAGGGATAGCGGATACGGCCATAGGGACGGGAGGCGAGATCCCTATAGAGGTAGGCTGGGACGCCGCCGATGCCATCGCGACCGGCTGGGGCACGGCGGAGGTGAACCGCCTTATCGCCCATACCCTAGGGGAGGAGCGGACAATTCCTAGGGATAGCCAGCCCGCTGAGGATCCCGGCGAGGCGCCCCTCTTCGTGGAGGCCGAGCTCTGGCATAGCCCGGACAAGACCCCCTTCGCCACTATACGGCGTGGGGCGCACAAAGAAACCTTCGCGCTCGACAGCGGCGCCTTCCGGCGGCTCCTGGCCTATGAGCATTATCAGGCGACGGGAAAGACTCCGTCCGCCGCCAAGCTCGAAGACCTGGCGCGGCAGTATGTCGGCCAGGCGCTCTTCGAGGGGGAGGCGCATCCGGTCTTCCTGCGCCTGGGCGAAACGGAGGAGGGCTTCGCGCTGGACCTGGGCGGACCCGACTGGTCGGTGATCCAAGTGGACGCCACAGGCTGGCGCCAGGCGCCGATGGGCACGCCGCGCTTCCGCCGGTCTCCCGGCATGGCCGCCCTGCCCCAGCCGGTTCGGCAAGGTGGCGGCCTCGACCAGCTGCGCCCCTTCGTGAACGTCAGGAGCGATGACGACTTCCGACTGATCGTGGCGTGGCTTCTGGGCGCGCTGCGCTCCCAAGGCCCCTACCCGCTCCTGATCCTCACCGGCGAGCAAGGCAGCGCCAAGAGCACCACCGCCAAGGTTCTGCGCCGGCTGATCGATCCGGCGGAGCTCGACAGCCGCAGCTTCCCCGGGGACGAGCGGGATCTGATGATCGCGGCGCAGAACGGGCATGTGCTGGCCTTCGACAACCTGTCGCGGATCAAGCCCGCCATGGCGGACGCGCTCTGCCGGCTCGCCACCGGCGGCGGCTTTGCCACTCGCAAGCTCCACAGCGACGCGGACGAGGTGCTCTTCAAGGCGACGCGGCCGATCATCCTCAACGGGATCCCGGAGCTCGCAGAGCGGCCGGACCTGGCCGACCGGGCCATCACGCTCAACCTGCCGGTGATCTCGGAGACCAGGCGGGAATACGAGGCGGAGTTCTGGCAGCGCTTCGAGGCCGCGCGGCCTTCGATTCTGGGCGCGCTGCTGACGGCGGCATCGGGGGCTTTGTCCGCATTACCCTCTGTGAGGCTCTCAGAGCGCCCGAGAATGGCCGACTTCGCAAAATGGGTGTCTGCGGCCGAAGAAACGCTTGGCTGGACTCACGGGGCGTTTCTGCGGACCTACGGCGCGAACCGGCGGGAAGCCGAGGAAGCGGCGGTTGAGAGCAACCCCGTCGCCAGCGCGATCCTAACGATGGCCCAGAGCGCCGGAGAATGGCAGGGAACAGCCGCGGATCTCATCGCGCATCTGCGCAAGCGCTACCCTGCTCTCACCGAGGGCAGCGACGCCTTTCCGCGCCAGCCCGCGCCCTTCGGCACAGAGCTCCGCCGCGTCGCGCCGCTGCTACGCTCCTACGGGATCAGCGTCACCCATACCCGCAGCGGCAAAGACCGCCGCCGCCTTATCGAGGTGAAACAAGCCTAACCGCTGTCCGCCCTGTCCGCCCCTGTCCGCCCTCAACCCCTGTTGAACAAGGCGGCGGACAGCGGCGGACAGGGCGGACGGCATAATAACGCGTATGAAACATTCTCTAGCAGCCGTTGCCTTCGCTCTGCTCGAACGCTGTTCTGAGCATGAACCCGTCCCTCGGCATTGCCACGCGCAACTAACCTAGATCGGCTAAAGTCGCAGCTTCAGCACCGATTGCTATTTGCTCCCCCGCTTCTTCAATTCCAAGCGGACGGTGGAGATGCCAGAGCAGTCTCGAAGTCTTGAACGGCCCAAAGCTGCCGTTCAGCAATACTCCGAGTGCTGCATTGCAGCACTCCGAAAGCAGACATCAAGGATATCGACCCAATGGATTAGATTCTTATCACGAGACCATTGTTTCGCAATCGAGTGAAGCATTGAGGTCATCGCAAGCGCTCGATAAGCGGGACACTGCCAGCTGGAGCATCCTAGAAACTCAGTTTGACTTAAGTGCGCAGCGCTTCATCGTGCCGCAACAAATTCGATCTCTTGCTCTCAATGTATCGATTATTCGAGCTTCTATACATTGCCGCTCATGCTCATAGAGTATTAGGTGCTCAATGACCAGTTGATTGGGGCATTCCGCTCGCAGGATGGGCTTGTGCGCTCGATTGCAGCCAGGTTCGCAATAAGATACCTGGCAGGAGTTTTTCCGAAGCAGTTTGTGCTTCCAAGTGCAGCCGCGCGGGCACGGACTACGCGCATTAACAACCCTGTCGCGCTGCTTAGAAATGCGAGGCAGCCGCTCAGCCAGCCACCCTTTGCCTCGAAACATCGCCCGCCATAGATCATCCTTCCACCCGAGTGGTTCCGCTAGCGCTTCCATCTTGACCTGAATATGCGCTGCATCGGCGTGGCTTAGACCTGATCCTAACGGCCAAATGCCTCGCTTCTTGGCATAGACTTGATTTGCAAGATAAACCGCGAGGTAAGACCACCACGTCTTTGCGGCTTCTGCGTCCTCCAGAGGATACTCTGAGCGAAAGAACACGCAAAACGTGCTGTCAGGATTGATGTGTCGTTCCAGACAAAAGTCAGGGAGCTGACGTTGGTCCTGCACCTCACTGACGGCGACGCCGTTATGCACAGATACTTCAAGCCTCAGCCAAAACCCGCCAGGAAATGAGCCGCCGACGCCGGGCGGCGAGGCCAGCACGGTTGCCGTCTCTCGCCCCCTTTCCCTGATGCTCACCCATTCTGGTACGCTCTGCAGCAGTTGCTGGACGGCATTCATTTCAGCTTGAAGTGCGCCCGAGGCTGAGGGACGTGACTGGGAACGTGAGCCCTCGCATAATTCGGGCTGGCTACTGCCGCCGGAGCGACCGAAAGGCAGACCGCTACATCATCGTAGTCCAGGCTGGCGGCATATCCTTCTTGGTCGAGAAGGTCTTCAAGCGCCACTGGGGCGACGCGCAGAGCGCGAGGTCCAAGCTTGACGCCGCTATCCTCGCAATCGCGCTGCAGCTGCTCCGAACGCGTGGTAGCGATGCTGGACGCCACACGGACCGACCGATCTCCGCGAATACCGATGCGCGAAATCGGTGTCGGCCCAAGCTCCAATCCGATGGCCAAGCCGAGACTCTCAAGATTTCCGAGAACACGTTTGCACAGTCCGAAGGACGAGTGCAGACCGCCAGCACACTGCGTGGCCGTCGAAACGCTTTGGCGCTTATCAGTCTCGGTACGGCTTCCCTCAGCCAGAAGCGCATGAATGCAGTCCCCAATGAACCTGACTTTTCTGCCGCCAAAGTCTTTCTCGACGACGTTCTGAAATTCTGACCGGATAACATGAAGCGCCCGAACAGCGTCACGGATGCCCCCGGAGGCGACCGCACGGTCGATGTAGTCGGTATATCCCGAAAGGTCGGCATACATGGAGACCAAGGGCATTCTGATCGAACGGCTCGGAGAAAGCTCAGAGTAGTCGATCTTGCTGAGTGGAGGCTCCCTGTAGGAGAAGCTGAAACTCGGATCGGTGAAATCCGGAAATTCTCCGCGGCGGATTTCCTCCTTCCAGCTAGCAACAACGTCTTGAGTATAGACTTGACGATCCTGGACACCGAACACCATGCGCCCGCTCGCATCTTGCCGAGCGGTATTGAGGGCAATATCTGCGTCCGACAGCCTTACGAACTCGTTGCTGAGGCCAACCTCTTGAAGCTTCAAGAGGGCGCGCACCCTGTCGGATACATAGACGCCAGGCTCCTTGCCAAAAGCCAGCTTCGCGGCGTGATTGGCAGCGCTGCCAAGGAACATCGGTTCTTGTTCGCAACCTGTGCCGTTGTTGATGGCAACGCAGGTGCCGACGTCCACACCGATCCGGAAGCGCGCGCTGAACTCACTTTTGGCAAGCTCCCGGTTCGCCGCGTCTGCCACCCGCTGGAAATCTTCGATAAATGCGAAGGCCTGTGCCAGTGTATCGCGGGTAACGCCCTGTTTTCCAGGCTCCAGGACGACCGCATGAACGCGTCCGTTGTGGAAGTCGACGCGCTGCGCTGCTGATGTCTCAATCGCCCGGTCCGCCGCGCTATAGTAGAGGTGTAGCAGCCGCATGGCCCGCTCATGCGAGGCTTCCGTCTCGCGGCCTTCCTCAAGCCGGAACTCGTCGTAGTTGGTGATCCCGACGTAAATCTGGACGGTGTCCACCACCACGGCCTTGCTCCTCGGCAAGCTGAACAGCGGCGGCGTGGAGGGCTGCTTTTGCGCTGCGCGCATAGCCATGTCCGCCTGATAGAGGCGGAAATAGTCTTCGAAGCGCTGAACATCAAAGTTCGGCGCCTCCCCCTTGAGCTTGTAGATGCGCGCAAGCGCTGTTGCCTCGTTCCAGGCCATCGTGGTCTTCCTTTCTGCGCCACCGGATGACCCGCCGCGCCGATTCTAGTTTCTGCTGTAATCCCATATTTTAGGACTATCTTATCATTTGTCAATATGCTAGTCCCTGGGAGGGAGGACAGGAGCGCCATGAAGCACGACAACATCAAGCCAGGCCAGCGAAAACGCTATGAATTCATAGAGTTCCAGTTGATGTGGGACGGCACGATCGGGCGGAAGCTTCTCAAGGACAAATTCGAGATATCTCTGCAGCAGGCGACCCTGGACCTCACGTCCTACCTCGACCTGGCACCAAAGAATATGTCCTACGATCCGCGCCAGCGGACATATGTGGCTCGGTCCAACTTCCGCCCCGCGTTCATCAAGGGGGAGGCCAAAGAGTACCTTCATCATCTGGAGATGCTGCATCACGGCTACCGCGACGCTGACGAGATATGGCCGGCCAGCATTCCGGCATTCGATGCGGTTGCTGCGTCCTCCAGAAACACAGACCCCAAAGCGCTGAAAACAGTCCTTCGCGCAATACGAGACCGCCATTGCCTCGAAGTGATGTATGTCTCGCTCAGTTCCGAATCGGAGAGTCCCCGCTGCTTATATCCGCATGCAATTGCGAGCGATGGTCACCGCTGGCATATGCGCGCCTACGATGAAGATAAAGATCGGCACTCTGATTTTGTGCTGTCCAGGATCGAAACGATCAAGGCCAAAGAGGACCGCGCGAGAGACTTACCCGAAGACAAAGAGTGGTCAACAATTGTTTGCCTGCGTTTACGACCTGACCCTTCCTTAAGCGAGAGACAACGCAGCCGCCTTGAGATCGAGTATGATATGCAGGGTGGAGAGCTTGAGGTTAATGTGCGCCAGGCGATGCTGTTCTACTATCTTCGATTCTACGGCTTTAATCCGCACGAAAAGAAAGATGGTATGATCCGGAATGTGAGCAGCTTCTCGCTCAATATTGTGAACTTGAAAGAAATAGAAAAGTGTTTGAACCGAAGAAATTAGATAATGGATTACCTCCATCGCGCGATGCTCAAGAGCATGACTCGGAAGCGTCCGAGCGCCTATTGGCAACGCTGCTCAACAATGAATTGGTGTGTGGAAACCGTGACATAGCTAAACGCATCCTGCAGAAAGCCAAGCCCGTGAGCTTTGCGAAGGGCGAGAGGATCATCGAGCAAGGCGGGACGGATGATTGCGTCTACTTCATGGTCTCGGGCAGTGTCGATGTGCGGATCAACGGAAGGCACATCGATTATCGAAATGCTCCTTACAGCGTAGGAGAGATGGCCGCAAAGCGAGCCGGTCAAGCCAGAACGGCTGACGTAGTTGTCGTCTCTCAGTCGTTGTCCGCGCTCGCTATCAGCGGCGGCGACTTCCGCATGCTTATGAGCGATTTTGAGTCGTTCAACGCGAACCTGAACAACGCAATAGACGATTTGTCACGAAAGAAGATCAGCCAGCTCGGTGAAAAGACTGAGAACAAGGGCTGGTCATGGTCGGCGATAAGTGGAGTGGTTGGCGTTGCTTGCGCGATTGCAGCAGGAATTTTTGCTTGGCTGGCGGGATCGGCATTACTCTATGGCGTGATTTGCAGCACTTCTGCTGGAATTGTAGGGTTTGTCATCATCATGCTTGGCAATCCACAATACTTGTACCGGAAGGTCTCTATTGCTGCCGGAATGGCATTGATTGCTTATGTTGGCCTTGGTGCGCTGAACTACAACCTTACCATTAGTGGGTTCGATCCCAGTCTTCCGTTCTTGGATATTGAGGCGCAGGGTGAACAAAGGATCGAGGTTTTTTGGCTTTCAGTTATCGCTCTGGCGGCGGTCTCGGGAATTTTTGGCTATCTAGATTATCGGGTCAATCATGCCCGAGTTGGGAACAGTAGATGACGGACTTCAAGCCTATGAGTCTGACTTTCGCCAATAGCCGGTTTGGTAAAACGTTATTCATCGTTCGCAATTTGCCCGTTGCTGCCACTCATGATCCGCGCAGCGAACGGCTGCTCTCCGCCCATTTCTTCCAGCCCAGGATCTCCGGCCACTGCTCTGACTGCCAGGCTCCAAAGGGCGCGGCACAGACCTCTTGCGGCAGCTAGAACCTCGCAGAGGGAAGCCGGCACCAAGTCCGCTCAAATGTGGCTAGGAAGCTGCGCACGCGCGACATAGCCCCCGACCTACTTCCCATCGACCTCTGGATCTCAAGAGGAGCAGTCTGAGAAGACTTCCGATAGCAGCACAAGCTCGACAGGCCGCGCTTAAGCGCAGCACCGCCGTAGCACCGGCCGCGAGGCAGTTTGGGCGGCGAGGCACGCCCCAGACGTAAGTCAGTGTTTTTACTAGGGAAAGTTGGTTGCGGGAGTAGGATTTGAACCTACGACCTTCAGGTTATGAGCCTGACGAGCTACCGGGCTGCTCCATCCCGCGCCATTTAGCGCTGCCCCATTTTGGTGATGGTATATGGGGCTGGCATCGTTTGAGAGAATACGTTTCGTGTTCCTTACTAGGTTTGGCGGTGACCTACTCTCCCACGTCTTGAGACGCAGTACCATCGGCGCGACGGCACTTAACTGCCGAGTTCGGGATGGGATCGGGTGTTTTGCTCGCGCTATGACCACCAAACCGAGAAAGGAACACGAGATTTCCAAGTCATGCTTTTGACTTTGTTCCGAAGCCTTACCTGGCTTCTACTGGATCAAATCAAGCCTATCGGGCAATTAGTACCGGTCAGCTGAGCACATTGCTGCGCTTACACCTCCGGCCTATCGACGTGGTGGTCTACCACGGCCCTCAGGGAGACCTTGTTTCTGGGGGGGCTTCCCGCTTAGATGCCTTCAGCGGTTATCCTTTCCGATCATAGCTACCCAGCACTGCCGTTGGCACGACAACTGGTCCACCAGTGGATCGTTCACCCCGGTCCTCTCGTACTAGGGGCAACTCCCATCAAGTCTCCTACACCCACGGCAGATAGGGACCGAACTGTCTCACGACGTTCTAAACCCAGCTCACGTACCTCTTTAAACGGCGAACAGCCGTACCCTTGGGACCTGCTCCAGCCCCAGGATGAGATGAGCCGACATCGAGGTGCCAAACGGTGCCGTCGATATGGACTCTTGGGCACCATCAGCCTGTTATCCCCGGCGTACCTTTTATCCGTTGAGCGATGGCCCTTCCACTCGGGACCACCGGATCACTATGGCCGTCTTTCGACTCTGCTCGACTTGTCAGTCTCGCAGTCAGGCTGGCTTCTGCCATTGCACTCAACGAGCGATTTCCGACCGCTCTGAGCCAACCTTCGCGCGCCTCCGTTACTCTTTAGGAGGCGACCGCCCCAGTCAAACTACCCGCCACACAGGGTCCCGGATCCGGATAACGGACCGCGGTTAGACATCAAGCGAGCGAAGGGTGGTATCTCAAGGGAGGCTCCACAGAGACTGGCGTCCCTGCTTCAAAGCCTACCACCTATCCTGCACATCGCTGACCTAATGCCAGTGTGAAGCTGTAGTAAAGGTGCACGGGGTCTTTCCGTCTAACCGCGGGAAGCCTGCATCTTGACAGGCAATTCAATTTCGCTGAGTCCACATTTGAGACAGCGGGGAAGTCGTTACGCCATTCGTGCAGGTCGGAACTTACCCGACAAGGAATTTCGCTACCTTAGGACCGTTATAGTTACGGCCGCCGTTTACCGGGGCTTCAATTCGGTGCTTGCACACCTCCTTTTAACCTTCCGGCACCGGGCAGGCGTCAGACCCTATACGTCGTCTTGCGACTTCGCAGAGCCCTGTGTTTTTAGTAAACAGTCGCCACCCCCTGGTTTGTGCCCCCCGCCAAGACTTGCGTCCTAACGGGGCCTCCTTCTCGCGAACTTACGGAGGTATTTTGCCGAGTTCCTTAAATGTGGTTCTCTCAAGCGCCTTGGTATTCTCTACCAGTCCACCTGTGTCGGTTTAGGGTACGATCTAACGGAGGGCTATTTCCAGGAACCCCTAAGCAGCCATCTCAATCCGATAAGAGATAACTACCCTCGGGATCCGTCACATCCTCCTGGCCCAGGAATATTAACCTGGTTCCCATCGACTACGCCTTTCGGCCTCGCCTTAGGGGTCGGCTTACCCTGCTCAGATTAGCTTTAAGCAGGAACCCTTGGACTTTCGGCGACAGGGTCTCTCACCCTGTTTGTCGCTACTCATGTCATCATTCTCACTAGTGATCTCTCCACCGGATCCCTCACAGGCCGGCTTCACAGAAAGCTCCTTGTGTCCAATCCCACCGAAGTGGGCAAGGACACATGGAACTATGTCACACTACGCTCCGCTACCATATGCTACGCATATCCAAAGCTTCGGCTCGTGGCTTGAGCCCCGTTACATCTTCGCCGCAGGACAACTTATTTAGACCAGTGAGCTGTTACGCTATCTTTAAAGGATGGCTGCTTCTAAGCCAACCTCCTGGTTGTTTTGGTCGTCCCACATGCTTTCCCACTTAGCCACGAATTGGGGGCCTTAGCTGTTGGTCAGGGTTGTTTCCCTCTCCACGACGGGCGTTAGCACCCGCCGTGTGTCTGCCGCATAGTACTCCCGGGTATTCGGAGTTTGGTTAGGATCAGTAAGCCTGTGGGGCCCCATTACCCATCCAGTGCTCTACCCCCCGGGGTATTCGTGCGACGCTCTACCTAAATAGATTTCGCGGAGAACCAGCTATCTCCGAGTTTGATTGGCCTTTCACCCCTAGGCACAGCTCATCCCGACCTTTTTCAACAGGTGTGGGTTCGGTCCTCCAGTAAGTGTTACCTTACCTTCAACCTGGCCATGCCTAGATCACTCGGTTTCGGGTCTGATCCCACGAACTCATGCGCCCTATTAAGACTCGCTTTCGCTGCGCCTACACCTATCGGCTTAAGCTTGCTCGTGAGACCAAGTCGATGACCCATTATACAAAAGGTACGCCGTCAGAGCTCGAGGCTCCTCCGACTGCTTGTAGGCGTCCGGTTTCAGAAACTGTTTCACTCCCCTCGTCGGGGTGCTTTTCACCTTTCCCTCACGGTACTGGTTCACTATCGGTCAGTAAGGAGTACTTAGCCTTAGAGGGTGGTCCCCCCATGTTCAGACAGGATTTCACGTGTCCCGCCCTACTTAATACGTCCTATCGAGCTTCCTGTACGGGACTGTCACCCGCTATGGTCTGGCTTTCCAACCAGTTCCAGTCACTCTCAAGGCTCGGCTGGTCCCCGTTCGCTCGCCGCTACTAGGGGAGTATCTGTTGATTTCCTTTCCTCCGGGTACTTAGATGTTTCAGTTCCCCGGGTTTGCTCTTTTAAGCCTATGTATTCAGCCTAAAAGTACCTGGTTCACCCGGTTATTGATAGCAAGGCTAACAATAACTGAGTGTCAGGTGGGTTGCCCCATTCGGAAATTCGTGGGTCAAAGCTTATTCTCAGCTCGCCACGACTTATCGCAGAGTATCACGTCCTTCATCGCCTCTTACTGCCAAGGCATTCACCAAACGCCCTTCTCGCGCTTGATTTGATCCAGAAGAAGACAGGCTTCTTCCGGTGTCAAAAGCATGCACTTCCCGCTTTCGGATCTCTCCGAAAGCATGTCGATCCGAAGATCGACAGGTTAGTGTTCTTGACTTGGAAAGACTGTAAATCTCTTATCGTCGGCCTGCAGGCGCACTGCCTGTGGTCCCGGTGACGGCGCGGCAAGGGATTGGTCGTCCCATAGCGTTACCTCGGCCATTCAAGGCCAGTCACTACCCCTCCCGAAGGAAGAGCAACGTAAGTTGACTTACGTCTCGTGTATTCTCTCTAAACGATGTCAATTCGTCCGATTGGACGATCAAACGCACCGGAATGCGCTTGATGGTCAAATCAAACCTGAGTGTCAGAACCTGGGGAAAGGATGCCAACCGACGGTTGGCGGAGCGTGCCATCCCGAAGGGATGCAAACCGCAAATCGATACGTGGAGCCAAACGAAGTTTGGTGGAGCGTATCGGGATCGAACCGATGACCCCCTGCTTGCAAAGCAGGTGCTCTCCCAGCTGAGCTAACGCCCCATATGTCCCCGGAACGTCCGAAGAATGATGGTGGGTCGAGGAGGACTTGAACCTCCGACCTCACGCTTATCAGGCGTGCGCTCTAACCACCTGAGCTACCGACCCAAGAACGGGCGGTAGCCCGTGTGTTCTGTTCTGAAGAGATATGAGGACGGCCTGGCCCGTGATGTGATGGCTTTGATTGCCATCATGCTAAGTGTTCCTCGAGACCGGTGCTCCGAAGAGCGGGCCGATCTGCCTGGAACATCCTTAGAAAGGAGGTGATCCAGCCGCAGGTTCCCCTACGGCTACCTTGTTACGACTTCACCCCAGTCGCTGATCCTACCGTGGCCGCCTGCCCCCCGAAGGTTAGCGCAGCGTCGTCAGGTAGAACCAACTCCCATGGTGTGACGGGCGGTGTGTACAAGGCCCGGGAACGTATTCACCGCGTCATGCTGTTACGCGATTACTAGCGATTCCGACTTCATGGGGTCGAGTTGCAGACCCCAATCCGAACTGAGACAGTTTTTTGGGATTAACCCATTGTCACTGCCATTGTAGCACGTGTGTAGCCCAACCCGTAAGGGCCATGAGGACTTGACGTCATCCACACCTTCCTCCCGCTTATCACGGGCAGTTTCCCTAGAGTGCCCAGCCGAACTGCTGGCAACTAAGGATGTGGGTTGCGCTCGTTGCCGGACTTAACCGAACATCTCACGACACGAGCTGACGACAGCCATGCAGCACCTGTCACCGGGTCACCGAAGTGAAAACCAGATCTCTCTGGCGGTCCCGGGATGTCAAGGGTTGGTAAGGTTCTGCGCGTTGCTTCGAATTAAACCACATGCTCCACCGCTTGTGCGGGCCCCCGTCAATTCCTTTGAGTTTTAATCTTGCGACCGTACTCCCCAGGCGGAATGCTTAATCCGTTAGGTGTGACACCGAACAGTATACTGCCCGACGTCTGGCATTCATCGTTTACGGTGTGGACTACCAGGGTATCTAATCCTGTTTGCTCCCCACACTTTCGTACCTCAGCGTCAGTATCGAGCCAGTGAGCCGCCTTCGCCACTGGTGTTCCTCCGAATATCTACGAATTTCACCTCTACACTCGGAATTCCACTCACCTCTCTCGAACTCAAGACTAGCAGTATCAAAGGCAGTTCCAGGGTTGAGCCCTGGGATTTCACCTCTGACTAACTAATCCGCCTACGTACGCTTTACGCCCAGTAATTCCGAACAACGCTAGTCCCCTCCGTATTACCGCGGCTGCTGGCACGGAGTTAGCCGGGACTTCTTTACCAGGTACTGTCATTATCATCCCTGGCGAAAGAGCTTTACGACCCTAAGGCCTTCGTCACTCACGCGGCATCGCTAGATCAGGCTTGCGCCCATTGTCTAAGATTCCCCACTGCTGCCTCCCGTAGGAGTCTGGGCCGTGTCTCAGTCCCAGTGTTGCTGATCATCCTCTCAAACCAGCTATGGATCGTAGGCTTGGTAGGCCATTACCCCACCAACTACCTAATCCAACGCGGGCCAATCCTTCACCGATAAATCTTTCCCCCGTAGGGCGTATACGGTATTACTCTCAGTTTCCCGAGGCTATTCCGTAGAAAAGGGTATGTTCCCACGCGTTACTAACCCGTCCGCCGCTCCCTCCGAAGAGGGCGCTCGACTTGCATGTGTTAGGCGTGCCGCCAGCGTTCGTTCTGAGCCAGGATCAAACTCTCAAGTTGAAATGCCCTTGCAGGCATATCCTTGACGTTCGAACCTCTGCACATCGCATCAGTTGTTCAAACTGATGCAGTCTCTGTTCTGTGCTTCAGTTACCGAAGTAACAAAAGCCGCAAAACAGTGAAGCTGACCTTCCATAATCGGACCGAAGCCCTAGGAAGTCGATATGAAGAGGCTGATCCATCGAATGAACCAAACCGCCCACATATCTCTTCAGATACTCGCGATTTCAAAGAGCGAGAGACAAAATCAACCGAAGGCGCTGTAATCTTCCAGCGCGCCCCGCCTCATTTATCCCTTGTTTTTATCGTGCGTCTCGTTGGCCTCAGCCCCGTCTGGCGCCCCGTGCCGCGCCTCAGCGCCGCCGGTGAAGGGGTATCTACGGATCAACGCAGGAACCCGCAAGAGCTTTTTTCAGGATTTTTGCGATTTTGATGCAACCCATTGATAACCAATAGATTTAGCGGAGACTTTTTAGACACCTGAGGGCTTGTCGGCATATCCCCGGGCGACTCGGATCGCGGCTTTCCGGGCGTCGGCTGGGCGCGATCCAGGGGGGTGAAATGCCCAAGGCCCTTGCTACGTTGGACGAGAGGGCCGAGGGGCGATTTTTCGCGTTCCGAGTCGGACCCGCCCCGAACCCGACTCGCCGCCGACTCGGCCCCGTTGATCCCCCGGCCGGACCCGACATGCGCCGCGCCCTGCCCCGATCCGGGGCGGGCGCGGGATCCTTCAGGCGCCGCGGGCCAGCGGCATGCGGCGGAAATCGAGGCGCAGCAGAAGAAGCGCGGCGATGATGGCCATGTAGATCAGCGGCTCAAGCTGCCAGCCCTTCACCAGCATCACGAAATGCACGGACCCCAGCAGCGCCACCAGATAGGTCAGCCGGTGCAGGCGCCGCCAGGCTGCGGCCCCCATGCGCTTGAGCACCCGGTTGTTGGAGGTCACCGCCAGCGGGATCATCATCGCGAAGGCGGCCATGCCTATGGTGATGTAGGGGCGCTTGAGGATGTCGCGCCAGATCTGGCCCCAGAGGAGCTGTATGTCCAACACCAGCCAGGTGGCCAGATGGGCGCATACATAGAAGAAGGCGAGAAGGCCGATCGCCCGGCGGAAGCGCAGCAGGTTTATCCCGAAGTAGCGGCGCAGCGGCGTGATCGCGAGGCCCGCGATCAGCAACTGAAGCGCGTAGAGACCCAACTGCTGCTCGATCGCCTTCACCGGATCGACGCCGAGCCGCCCGGTCAGGCCCAGCGCGTATTCGGCCAGTGCCGGAACCACCCCCAGTATATAGAGGGGCCAGACCGGGATCCGGCGGGCCGTGCGGTTGATGCCGTCGGCCAGCCCGCTCATGCCGTAGCCCCGTGACGCGCGGCGTGCCGGCACGGCCGGTTAAAGACGCGGGATGCCATCAGTAGAATTTCTTCAGGTCCATGCCGGCGTAGAGGTCCGCGACCTCCTCGCCATAGCCGTTGAACATCTGCGTCTCTTCGCGCTTGGCAAAGAAGCCGCCGCCGATGCGCCGTTCGGTCGCCTGGGACCAGCGGGGGTGATCCACCTCGGGGTTCACGTTGGAATAGAACCCGTACTCTCCGGGGTTCGACATGTTCCAGCTGGTCTGAGGCTGGCTGTCGGTCAGGGTGATGCGCACGATCGACTTGATCGACTTAAAGCCATACTTCCACGGCACCACCAGACGAAGCGGTGCGCCGTTCTGGTTGGGAATGGGCTTGTCGTAGATACCGGTGGCCAGAAGGGTCAGCGGGTTCATCGCCTCGTCCAGGCGCAGACCCTCGCGGTAGGGCCACTCCAGCACGTTGCGTTTCACGCCGGGCATGACATCGGGCAGGACAGCGGTTTCGAAGGCCACGTATTTCGCCCCGGGCTGCACGCCGACACGGTCAAGAAGGTGGCTTAGCTGGAAACCGTTCCAGGGGATCACCATCGACCAGGCCTCGACACAGCGGAAACGGTAGATCCGGTCCTCGATCGGGGCACCCTTCAGGATGTCGTCCATGCCGTAGGCGCCGGGGCGCTCGACCAGGCCGCCGATCTCGACGGTCCAGGGATCGGTCTGCATCGCGCCGGCATTCTCGGCCGGGTCTTCCTTGCCGGTCCCGAACTCGTAGTAGTTGTTGTAGGTGGTGATCTCTTCATAGGTGTTGGGCTTGAGCCGGGTGATGTCCGGCGCCGCGCGCCCCGCCCCTGGCAGCCCCAGAACCCCCGCGCCGACACCGGCACCGATGCCGGCAAGGAACCGGCGCCTTGCATGAAAGACGGAAGCCGGTGTGACGTCCGAGTGCCGCAGGCCGGTCGAGAAACGATAGCGCATGTGAGGTTCTCCCTTTACTGTGCAGGAAGGTAGTCTCGAAGCGCGAGGGGACAAAACCAATCACTCTCACGTTTGCGTCGATTTTGTTGCAGCGACAGCGCGCCTCATAGGGATTTCGCGCTAAATTCAGAAGAGTGGCGGCACATCCGCCAACATAGGAAGGACGGAACACATGATACGTATTGCTATGACGACACTTGCGACCCTGGCTGTCGCTGGCCTGCCCCTGATGGCCGAGCAGCACATGTCCCAGGACGGCAACATGGTCACCTATGAAACCGCCGACAACTTCGAGGATGCGGCCTTTGCCGTCGAGAACGCGATCGTGGGCAAGGGCCTGGTGATCGACAATGTCAGCCACGTCGGTGACATGCTCGAGCGCACCGGCGCCGACGTCGGTTCGGACGTCAAGGTGTTCGAGGGTGCGCAGGTCTTCAACTTCTGCTCGGCCGACCTGTCCCGGACCGTGATGGAAGCCGACATCACCAACATCGCCTACTGCCCCTACGGGATCTTCGTCTACGCCGCCCCGGACGCCGAGGGCGCGCTGATCGGATACCGCACGATGCCCGAGGGGCCGATGCAGGAAGTCCAGGCGCTGCTGGACGACATTGCCAAGGAAGCCGCCGGCGTCGAGTGAGCCGCCCTTGCGCGTATCCTTATAGAAGGGCCCCGGCGCAGCACGCGCCGGGGCCCTTTCCTTTTAAGCCTTATCTAATACCACGGGCCGCCGCCCTACGGCCCTAGAAAGAAGAAGGCCCCGCCGGGGCGGGGCCTTCTGTTCTTGACCGGGCACGGCCCTACCGGGCTTAGTGCACGACCGCCTCGGAGGGCGGGCGGCGGTTGGAGGTGGCGACGCGGTCGCCCACCACCAGGCCGTCGGTGCCGGCCGACACCGGGATGGTGTCCCCGTCGTGGACATCGCCCGACAGGATCATCTCGGCCAGCTGGTCCTGCAGCGCGCGCTGGATCACCCGCTTCAGGGGGCGGGCGCCGAACACCGGGTCATAGCCTTCGTCCGCCAGCCACTTGCGCGCGGCCTCGTCCATCTCCAGCGTGATGTTCCGCGCCGCCAGTCGCTTGGTCAGACGCTCAAGCTGGATGTCGACGATACCGGTCATGTCCTCGCGGCTGAGCCGGTCGAAGATGATGGTCTCATCAAGACGGTTCAGGAACTCGGGCCGGAAGTGTCCGCGGACCGCCTCCATCACCGCGGCGTGGGCCGCGGCGCTGTCCTCACCCTCGGCTTGCTGGCCAAGGGCATGGCTGCCCAGGTTCGAGGTCAGCACGATCAGCGTCTGCTTGAAGTCCACGGTGCGGCCCTGGCCATCGGTCAGGACGCCGTCATCCAGAACCTGAAGCAGCACGTTGAACACGTCCGGGTGGGCCTTCTCGACCTCGTCGAACAGCACGACCTGGTAGGGCCTGCGCCGTACGGCTTCGGTCAGAACGCCGCCCTCGTCGTAACCGACATAGCCCGGAGGGGCGCCGATCAGCCGGCTGACCGCGTGCTTCTCCATGAACTCGGACATGTCGATGCGGACCATCGCGCTGTCGTCGTCAAAGAGATACTCGGCCACGGCCTTGGTCAGTTCGGTCTTGCCGACGCCCGTCGGGCCGAGGAACAGGAACGAACCCAGCGGCCGGTTCTCGTCGTTGAGGCCGGCGCGCGCCCGGCGGACGGCATTGGCCACCGCCTTGACGGCACGGTCCTGGCCCACCACGCGGCGGCCCAGCTGCTCTTCCATCTTGAGCAGCTTCTCGCGCTCTCCCTCCAGCATCTTGCTGGTGGGGATGCCGGTCCAGCGTTCGACCACCTGGGCGATCTGCTCGGGGCGGACGGCCTCTTCGACCATCATGTCCTCCGCCTCGCCCCCGTCCGAGCCCTTCACCTGACGCTCAAGATCGGGGATGACGCCATAGGACAGCTCCCCCGCCTTTTGCAGGTTGCCCTCGCGCTTGGCCTGCTCCAGCTCGGCGCGGGCGCGGTCCAGACGCTCCTTCACGGTGCGGGCCGATTCCAGCTTGTCGCGCTCGGCCTGCCACTTGGCGGTCATCTCGGACGAGCGCTCCATCAGGTCCGAAAGCTCCTTCTCCAGCTTTTCAAGCCGCCCCTTGGAGGCGTCGTCATCCTCCTTCTTCAGGGCCTCGGCCTCGATCTGCTTTTGCAGGATGTCGCGATCCAGCGCGTCCAGCGCCTCGGGCTTGCTGTCGACTTCCATCCGCAGGCGGCTGGCGGCCTCGTCGACAAGGTCGATGGCCTTGTCGGGCAGGAACCGGTCGGTAATGTAGCGGTGCGACAGGGTCGATGCCGCCACCAGCGCCGCGTCGGAGATGCGCACGCCGTGGTGAAGCTCGTACTTCTCCTTGATGCCGCGCAGGATGCTGATCGTGTCCTCGACCGTCGGCTCCTCGACCATCACGGGCTGGAACCGACGGGCCAGGGCCGCGTCCTTCTCGACATGCTTGCGGTACTCATCAAGCGTGGTGGCGCCGACGCAATGCAGCTCCCCCCGCGCAAGCGCAGGCTTGAGCAGGTTCGACGCATCCATCGCGCCGTCGGTCTTGCCGGCCCCGACCAGCGTGTGCATCTCGTCGATGAACAGGATGATCTCGCCGGCCGCAGCCTCGATCTCCTTCAGGATCGCCTTGAGACGCTCCTCGAACTCGCCACGGTATTTCGCGCCCGCGATCAGCGAACCCATGTCCAGCGCCATCAGCCGCTTGTTGCGCAGGCTTTCGGGCACATCGCCGTTGACGATGCGCAGGGCCAGGCCCTCGGCGATGGCGGTCTTGCCGACGCCGGGCTCGCCGATCAGCACGGGGTTGTTCTTGGTCCGGCGGGACAGGACCTGCATCGTGCGGCGAATCTCCTCGTCGCGGCCGATGATCGGGTCGATCCGGCCCTGCTCGGCAGCCTCGGTCAGGTCGCGCGCGTACTTCTTCAGCGCGTCATAGCCTTCCTCGGCATTGGCGCTGTCGGCGGTGCGGCCCTTGCGGACGTCGTTGATCGCGGTGTTGAGCTTCTGGGCGGTGATGGCACCGGCCTCCAGCGCCTCGCGCGCCTTCGACTTGACTACGGCAAGCGCGGTCAGGATCCGCTCGACGGCAACATAGCTGTCGCCCGCCTTCTTGGCGATCTTCTCGGCCTCGTCCAGAACCTTGCCGGTCTGCTGGTCCATGTAGGTCTGGCCCGCGTCGCCGGTCACCTTGGGCAGCTTGCCCAGCGCCAGCTCGACGGATTCCACAACGCGCTCGGGCTCGCCGCCGGCGCGTCGGATCAGGTTCGTCGCCAGGCCTTCCTCATCGTCCAGCAGGGCTTTCAGCAGGTGTTCGGGCGCCAGTTTCTGGTGGCTCTCCCGCATGGCGATCGTCTGTGCGGCCTGCAGAAAGCCACGGGACCGCTCGGTGAACTTCTCCAAGTTCATGGTCGTCTCCTTTATCGTAAAGCGCTCGTCCGGTCCGACACCCAATAGCGGCATGCCGGCCCCTGAGCCTTGATCTGAATGTGGTAGCGCGACATTTGTTTCGCAAGGGCAGCAAAAAGATCCGCGGGGACGAAAACCAATGCGGATCACACGGTTAGATCCAAGCCTGCCCAAACGCACCGCAGGCGAGTGCCGATCCGGTCAGGGAACGCGGATATGCCCGCCTGTGGATCTATCTGTGGACATCCCTGTGGATAAATCTGAGCCGTGACGTGACGTTCGCACTGAACAGGGAACCAAATATCAATACATTCGTTAATGGTCAGAGCAGTCGCCGGGCATTAAGAACGCGTAACAAGTTCTTCCGAAACCTTCGGGTGGGGACACCGGCAAGAAGTAAAAAAGTAACCATTGAGGGAGTATTGACCCATGAAGATCCTGAATGCCGCTGTGCGCCGCGCCCGCCGTGACCGCGATTTTGGCCGGGTCGAGGCAGAGGTCACCGTACTTCTGCGCGACACACCACACAGCCCCCCCCGCGTGGAAACGATCCGCACGAGCGTTCCCACGAAATCCCCCCGTTCTGACCTTTCGCTGCGCGAGCGCCTGATCGAGGACGCCACTTCTCTGGTGGTCCTGTTCAACAGCACGCAACGCAAAAAGCCCCTGCGCACCGCTGCCTGACCTGTCCATCGGTGCCTGACTGCCGGTCCTATTCGGCGAGCCGGTCGCGTTGCCCCGCGGCCGGCTTTTTTGCGTCAGCAACTCAGGGGGGAAATCATAGGATTTTTCACCTTATTCCCAAAGCGCTTCGGATCCATGGTGCAAAGACACTTCAGGAGGGCGAGCGGGTGGAACTTCTCCGTCACAATGTCGAGGTAATCGGATACGATCGGGCGTCGCGGCGCCACCGGGGATCCGTTACCCTTATTTATCGCAATCGCGATTCCAAACCCGTGGCCGCCTCGCCGGCCGAGACGATCCACATGCGCTGCGCGCTGGATCTTCCCGAGGATGTCGATGCCGACCGGCTGAAGAGCGCGATGTTGACGGATGCCATCGGCAATCTGCGCGCCCTGACCCGCCTGCGGACGGGAAGCCTGCGCCCGGCGGGCGACGATCCCGACAGGACCGGCCCGGTCCAGTAGACCCCAATTGAACGACCAGACATGAAAAACCCCCGCGCTCCGGCATGGAACGCGGGGGTCGGTGCAGGAAGAACCAGCGCTGACGCTTATTGAGCGGTCGGCGCGCCAGGCGTTTCTTCCTGGGTGGTGGGTGCGGCCGCGCCTTCGGGCGCAACCTCGGCGGCGGTTGCCGCGTTTTCCTGTGCGGTGTTGGCGTTGGCCTTATCAGCGCCCGTATCGGCCTGCCCGGCCGCGGCGGGGTCGGTTCCGGCCGCGCCGTCGCGGGCAGCCGCATCACCTTCGGTGCTGCCTGCCGCCTGGCCGCCGGTAGCCCCGGCCTCTTCCGTCACAACGGCGGCCGAGGTGGCCTCGGCATTCTCGACATGGGGCGCGTCGAAAATGGCGAAGTAAAGCGCGATCAACCCAGCCACTGCGATGAAGCTGACGGCAAGCGGGATTGCTAGGCTGGGACGGCCCTTGCGCTCCAGCGGGGCGCGGCGAAGGCGGTTCGAAATGGGACGGGCGTGGGGCGGGGTGGCGGCATGGCCGCCATGGATGTTCATGGTCATGGGGTCACTCCGTGGACGATAGGACGGATTGTCGGTTGCATGAATAACGTGCCGCCCCCCGCCCCTGTTCCACCCCCGCCCGCCCGTTGGCCCCTATCCGCCGATGCACCTCTTCTTGCGCCGCAAGGCACCCTGTGGCATCTGGTGCCGCATCCCCATCCTGCCGAGAAAGCCTTGCCATGACCGCATCCGACCCCCTTCGCGCCCCCGGTTACGCCGGTTCTTCCGACGACCGGCTGATCGTCGCGCTGGACGTGGCGGATGCCCACGCGGGCCTGGAACTGGCCAATCGGCTGGGCGACGCGGTGTCCTTCTACAAGATCGGGCTTGGGATGCTGACCGGCGGCGGCCTGGCCCTGGCGCGCGAACTCAAGGACACCCAGGGCAAGCGCATCTTTCTGGACATGAAGCTGTTCGACATCGGCGCCACGGTCGAGGCGGCCGTGCGCGGCCTTTCGGCCTTCGACCTGGATTTCCTGACCGTGCACGGCGACCCCCACGTGGTCCGCGCGGCGGTCGAAGGGCGGCGGGGCGAGGCCACGAAGATCCTGGCCGTGACGATCCTGACGTCGCTGGACCGGGCCGACCTGGACGCATCCTGCCTGAAGGCGGGCGACGTGCGTGATCTGGTGCTGGAACGGGCCGCCCGCGCGCTGGAGGCCGGGGCCGACGGCGTCATCGCCTCGCCCCAGGAAGCCGGTGCGATCCGCGCCCTGCCCGAGGCGACGGGCAAGCTGATCGTCACCCCCGGCGTGCGACCGGCGGGCGCCGACGCGGGCGATCAGAAACGCATCGCGACGCCCGCGCATGCCCTGGCCGCGGGCGCCGATCACATCGTGGTGGGCCGCCCGATCTGGCAGGCACCCGATCCGCGCGCCGCCGCCCACGCCATCCTGTCCGAACTTCCCTGAGCCGGGATCACGCGGCGCCGATTGCCAACGCGCCCTGACGGGCCTACGGTTTTTCCATCATGCCAGCCCTGTGCCGCGACTGCCTGACGTCCTTTCCCGGGCCCGAAACGGCCCCCGGCGCAGTGGCCGTGCCCGCCACCCCGCTGCGCTGCCCGGCCTGCCGCAGCCCGCGCGTCGTCTCCCACCCCGAGCTTGAGAGCTTGGGCATCGCGCACATGGATTGCGATGCCTTCTATGCCTCCGTCGAGAAACGCGACAACCCCGAGCTGCGCGACAAGCCGGTGATCGTCGGCGGCGGACGGCGCGGGGTCGTCACCACCGCCTGCTACATCGCGCGCATCCGCGGCGTCCGCTCGGCCATGCCGATGTTCAAGGCGCTGCGCCTGTGCCCCGAAGCGGTGATCGTCAAACCCCGGTTCGAGGTCTATGTCGAGACTTCGCGCGCGATCCGCCAGATGATGGAGGATCTGACCCCCGCCGTCGAACCCCTGTCGCTGGACGAGGCGTTCATGGACCTTACCGGCACCGCGCGTCTGCATGGGCACCCGCCTGCGGTGATGCTGGCGGGACTTATCAAGCGGATGCAGTCCGAGTTGGGAATCGCGGGATCGATCGGGCTGTCGCACAACAAGTTTCTGGCCAAGATCGCCTCGGATCTGGACAAGCCGCGCGGCTTTTCCGTGATCGGCGTGGCCGAGACCGACGCCTTCCTGCGGGACCGGCCAGTGCGGCTGCTGTCGGGGGTGGGCGACAGTTTCCAGTCGGCGCTGGATGCCGCCGGGATCCGCACGTTCGCCGACCTCCTCCGCTGGGACCGGGCCGATCTTGCGGCGCGGTTCGGCAGCGGCGGCGACCGGCTGTGGCACCTGGCGCGCGGCATCGACCGGCGGCCCGTCTCGGCCCGCGCGACGGTCAAGTCGATCTCGAACGAAACGACATTCGCCGAGGACATCTCGGACCCCGAACTTCTGGACGGGCACCTGTGGCGGCTGGCCGAGAAGGTGTCGGACCGGGCCAAGGCCCAGGACCGGGCCGGTCGGGTGGTGATGCTGAAACTCAAAAGTGCCGACTACGCGGTCCTGACCCGAAGGCTAAGCCTGCGCGAGCCCACCCAGATGGCGGACACGATCTATCGCACAGCGGCCGGTCTTTACCAGCAACTCGACCGGCGCGGCCCCTGGCGCCTGATCGGCACGGGGCTGAGCGACATCGTCCAGGCCGCCGATGCGGATCGTTCGGGCGACCTGCTGGACCAGGGGGCCGAGCGGCGCAACCGGGCCGAGCGCGCGACCGACGCCATCCGGCGCAAGTTCGGCAAGGACGCCATCGTGAAGGGGCGATCGCTGCGCTGAGGGCTATTCGGCGGCCAGGGGCAGTGCGGGGCGGCCGATCTCGGCGATGTCGTAAAGCGCGCGGCTCATCAGCGCCTTGAAGGCGTCGAAGCCCTCGTTCGGGCAGATCTCGCGCTCGTCCATGTAAAGGGCGCGGTCGATCTCGACCTGGACGGCGTGCTGCTTGCGCGAGGGGCGGCCATAGCGCTGGGTGATGTAGGCGCCGGCGAAGGGGGCGTTGCGCGCGACCACCAGCCCCGCGTTCACGAAGGCCTCTTCCAGCATGTCGACAATCGCGCCCGAACAGGCGGAGCCGAAGCGGTCGCCCAGAACCACGTCGGGCCGCCGCCCCATGGAGCCGGTGACGGTCTGGACGGCTTCGTGAGGCATGGAATGCAGGTCCACCAGGATCGCCTCGTCGAAAAGGGCATGGGCCTCGTCCAGCAGGGCCTGGAGCGTATCGTGATAGGGGCGCCAGTGGCGGTCGATCCGCCGCTGCGCCTCGGCCAGGGTCATCTTGCCCCGGTAGATCGCGCGCCCGTTGGCCACCACCCGGGGCACGACGCCCAGGCCCGAGCTGATGCGCGGGTTCATCTGCGAATGGCGCACCCCCTCGACCAGCGCCGGATCCAGTTCTTCGGACGATCGGTTGAGGTCGATGAAGGCGCGCGGCGTGTCGGCCACCAGCAGCGGCGCGCCGGTCAGGGGCGCCTCCTCGAACAGAAGGTCCACGAAGGCATCCTCGGAGGAGCGAATCGATTGTTCGTCCAGGACCGAGGCGCTCAGGAACGTCCGCGCGTAATTGCGCCCGCTGTGCGGCGAGGCAAATACGACGCTGGTCGAGCGCGTGTCAGGCATCCTCAGTGTATAGGGGCGCTGAGCCATCTGAATTCCTCTGCTTACTCCACCTGATATAGACAGATTCTGCGATCTGCCAAAACCTCTTGAACCCCCCAACGACTCTGTTTATACGCACGGCACCGACGCGGTCCGCCCGCGTCCTATTTCGTTATGGGGCGCGCGGATCTAGACGGCAAAGGGCGGTTAGCTCAGCGGTAGAGCACTACGTTGACATCGTAGGGGTCACTGGTTCGATCCCAGTACCGCCCACCATTGCCCCCCTCCCCGGGGGCCCGGATTTAATGACTGGCGCTCGTGCGCCGCGACGAAGGAGAAGGACCATGAAGGTCAGAAACTCGCTGCGCTCGCTGAAGAACCGTCATCGCGATTGCCGCATCGTGCGTCGCAAAGGTCGTGTCTACGTGATCAACAAGACGCAGCGCCGGTTCAAAGCCCGCCAGGGCTAAGCGTCCGCCCCCCTTTCAACAGGGGTGCAGCTTCGGAAAGGCCGCCGGAGATTCCGGCGGCCTTTTCGCATTTCCGAACCAGATATCATGAACCCATGGCTGCAAGGCCCGCGGGCCGCCCCCCGCCCGGCACCGGGCCGGCAGGGGGCGACCATACGCGTCAGCCCTGGTCCGCGATCAACCGTACCAGCGTCTGTCGGCTGAGATAGCCGGTCACGTCCAGATCGCGGGTCTCCTGGTATTGGCGGATCGCGCGGCGGCTTTCCTTGGTCAGACGACCGTCAACCTGGCCCGGGTCGAACCCGAGGTTGCGCAGCCGCTGCTCGACCAGCACCAGTGTCACGGGCAGAAGGGTCAGCTGGGCCTCGTCTTCCTTGGCCTGCTCGATCGCGCCGGCCTGGTTGGTCTGGCGCTGAAGCTCGGCGATGCGGCCCTCGGCCTCGGCCTTGAACGACCCGCGGGGATAGTCGCGCAGGTAGGCGCGATACGCCTCGACCGTGTCCTGGGCACGGATGTTGTCCCAGAAACGACGCTCCTCGGCGGCAACAGTGGCGCGGCGCGATTCCTCGATATCGGCAAGCTGGGCCTCGGCATTGGCGGCGTATTGCCCGTCGGGATAGCGCTTGAGATAGGCGCGCAGCCCCGCCTCGGTGCCGTCGCGGCCGGTTTCGCGCCAATAGGCCGTATCCTGCTGGCGCAGACGCTCTTCCTTGAGGCGCGCCTCGGCAGCCAGTTCGCGGGCCTTGGCGTCGCCCTGGTCGGTCAGGCGCAGCACCTGCTGACGGCTGAGATACCCGGTCGCGTCAAAGCCGTTGTCACTTTGCCAGCGGGTGACGGCGGCGCGGGTGCCCTTGCCGAAGATCCCGTCGATGCCGCGGGTGTCATATCCCAGGATCGTCAGGTGGTTCTGCACGGCGCGACGGGCGGCGCGGTTCAGCTGCAGCGCCTGCTCCGCCTCTTCGGCGCGCTTGCGGGGCGCGTCCTTCAGCTCGTCCAGCCGCTTGCGGGCCTGGGTCGCGTGCTTGCCGCGCGGGAAGCGTTCCAGGTAGGCGCCGTAGGCGCGCTCTGTGTCGATGCTGGTGGTCGCGCTCCAGAAGGATTCGTCCTCGTCCCGGACGGGTGCGGGCGGGTTGACCGGCTCGGGCTCGGCGCGGGTCTTGGGCGCGGGGCGGCTGGTGCTGCCGGCCGCCAGGAAGGGCTTGCCGGGCATGTAGCCACGCATCACCACCTTGTGCCGCGATTTCGAGACGGCGCCGCGCATGTCGCGGCCGCTGTCCAGCAGGTCATCCTCGATGAAATCGGCAACCTCGCCGATCTCGCCGGTGATCAGGGTGACGCCCTGCGGCACCTCGATCGTGCCCATGCCGGGGCGCAGGGGGCGCACGGCCTCCTCGACCAGCTCGTCGCCGGCATCGGTGTCGCCGCCAAGGGCGACGACCGCGCCGCCCGGGATCTCGGCCGCCAGGTCCATCAGGACCGAGACGGGGATCGCGTGACGGATCAGGTCGGGCACCGTCAGGTCGGCGGTATCGACCGGCAGGTACCAGGTGGTCGAGCCGGTGGTCACGAAATGCCCGCCCAGCAGGATCACGGCCCGCTCCGAGCCATCGGCCTGTTCGATATAGCTGTCGATCGCGCGGCGCAGGGTATCCGCGTTCGCGTTGCGCAGCGACACGACCGTGAAGCCCTTGCGCTTCAACTCGGTCGAGGGGCGCAGCGCGCGTTCCCCTCGCCTGGTGTCGACAAGCTCCCGGTAATCGGAATTGCCGATCAGCAACGCCGCGCGTTCCGCGCCAAGGGCCGGAACCCCCGCAACGATCAGCGCAAAGGCAGCCACATAGCTTCGCATAGGATCAAACTCCCGTCCTCATCCGCCATCATAGACCCTCAGGTCCTCGATGACCTTGCCATCGTTGGGCAGGCTTCCGGGTGAACAGATCTCGATGCGACCGCGCAGCTTGAGAACCTGGGCCACCGCCTCGGCGGCCTCCGCCTCCAGCCCGTCGGGCACGGCGGCGGTCAGGGTCTCAAGCCGGACGGTCATCACGTCCTTCTCGTCCTTCCGGTCCGCCACGACGCGGGCACGTCCCACTTGCGCAAGACGGGCCACCAACGCGGCGACCTGCTCGGGCCGGACGAACATACCCTTGATCTTGGTCGTCTGGTCGGCGCGGCCCATCCACCCCGCAATGCGCATGTTGCTGCGACCGCAGGGGCTTTCACCCTGCAATATGGCGCTGAGATCGCCGGTTGCAAACCGGATGAGCGGATAATCGGGGTTGAGGGTGGTGACTACCACCTCGCCCACCTGGCCGGGGGCAACCGGGTCGCCGGTGCCGGGGGTGACGATTTCGACCAGCACCCCCTCGTCGACGATCATCCCCTCGCGGGCGGGGGATTCGTAAGCAATATTGCCCAGATCGGCGGTGGCATAGCATTGCAGGCACGAGATTCCGCGCCCGTCGTACCAGTCGCGCAGCGAGGGAAACAGCGCACCGCCCCCGACCGCCGCCCGGGTGATGCCCAACGTGATGCCCAGGCGGTCCGCCGCTTCCAGGATCACTTTCAGGTAATCGGGCGTGCCGGCATAGGCCGTGACCCCCGCGTCGCGGGCCGCAAGCACCTGCAACTCGGTCTGGCCGGTGCCCGCCGGCAGCACCGCAGCCCCCACCGCCCGGGCACCCGATTCGAAGATCATGCCCGCCGGCGTCAGGTGATATCCGAAACAATTCTGCACCACGTCGCCCGGCCCCACGCCGCAGGCCCGCAGGAACCGGCCCATGCGCCACCAGTCGGGCGCGGTGGAGCCCGGCTCGTAAATCGGACCCGGCGATTGGAAAATGTGATCGAACCCCGAGGCCGGTTTTGTGGTCAGTCCGCCGAAGGGCGGGTCCTTCTGCTGGGCCTCGCCCAGGTCGGACTTGCGCAGCACCGGCAAGCCGGCAAGGTCCGCGACCCCGGTGATGCCCGATGCGTCCACGTCGGCCAGCCGGTCGCCATAACCCGGCAGCGCGGCGGCGCGGGCGATCTGCCGGGGCAGCGCCTGCGCGATACGCTCGGCGCGTTGCTCGGCGCCCTGAAATTCCAGTTCCCGGTCAGATCCGTCCATCACGCGTTCCTCGTCACACTTCGACCGGCGGCAGCGGCCACCCGTCGGGGCGCCGACCACATGGCGGCCCCCGTTCCGTTTCTGTCACTTGTTTCCCGCGCCCTGCCCGAAGGCCGTGCGGATGGCGCGCTCAGCTCAGCCAGCGCTTGCGCCGGCGGTAGGAGCGCACGTCGCGGAAGGATTTGCGTCCCTCGTCGCTGACGCCCAGGTAGAATTCCTTTACGTCCGGATTCTCGCGCAGCTCGGCGGCGGGGCCGTCCATGACCACGCGGCCCGATTCAAGAATGTAGCCGTAATGGGCGAACCGCAGGGCGACGTTGGTGTTCTGCTCGGCCAGCAGGAAGGACACGCCCTCGCGCTCGTTGAGATCCTTGACGATGCCGAAGATCTCCTCGACCAGCTGCGGGGCCAGTCCCATCGACGGCTCGTCCAGCAGGATGGTTTCGGGCTTGGACATCAGCGCGCGGCCAATGGCGCACATCTGCTGCTCACCGCCCGAGGTATAGCCCGCCTGACTTTTGCGGCGTTCCTTCAGACGGGGGAAATAGGCGTAGACCTTCTCAAGGTCGGCCTCGATCTCGGAGCGGCCGGCGTGGCGGGTGTAGGCGCCGGTCAGCAGGTTCTCCTCGACCGTGAGGTGTTCGAAACAGTGGCGCCCCTCCATCACCTGGATGACGCCGGACTTGACCATCGCCGCGGGGTCCAGCCCCTGAACCGGGCGGCCGCGATAGCGGATGGAGCCTTTGGTGACCTCGCCACGTTCGGAGTGCAGCAGGTTCGAGATCGCCTTGAGGGTCGTCGTCTTGCCCGCCCCGTTGCCGCCCAGAAGGGCGGTGATCCCGCCCTTGGCGAGGTGAAGCGAGACGCCCTTGAGCACAAGAATGACGTGGTTGTAGATCACCTCGATATTGGTGACTTCCAGAAGCGCGTCTTCGGTCTTTCCGCTGTCCAGCATCGTTCCTGTCTTTCCCAATGGGTTCGGGGGGTGTCCCCCGCGGTCAACCACCGCGGAGGACGGGTTCAGCAGGGATCAGTTGCAACGCTCGGTGATGTTGCTTTCCGCAGCATAGGCGGCGCTGTCCTCGTCGATCAGGGGCTGGATCACGTCCTTGTCGGATTCGATCCAGTCCGAGATCAGCTTCCACTCCTTGGCGCTGGCATCCCACTGGGCGACCTTGCCCACGCCGGACCCGCCATGGTTCTCGCAGGTGACCTTGAACTCGGGGCCGAAGTTGGCCATGCCCAGACCCGCCATGCGGTCCTCGGTCATTTCCAGCGCTTCCATGCCGTCGCGCATCTGCGCCGGCGTCAGGGCCTTGGTCGAGTGGATCTTCTGCGCTTCCTTGGCGGCTTCGGCGGCCAGCATCGCGGCGTAGAGGCCACGGTTGTAGCCCACGGTCTTCCACTGGTCGCCCGCGCCGGCGGCCTTGCCGGTGGAGTAGACGAACTTGTCCAGATCCTCGTAGATCGCATAGTCGCCACCGGGGTTGGCCAGCGCCAGCGCCTTGTAGCCATTGGCGGCATCACCCGCCGGCAGCACGTCGGTTTCCGAACCCGACCACCAGACGCCGATGAAGTTCTCCATCGGGAAGCGGATGTTGGCGGCCTCCTGCACGGCGACCTGGTTCATCACGCCCCAGCCCCACATGACCACATAGTCGGGACGCTCGCGGCGGATCTGAAGCCACTGGCTTTTCTGTTCCTGACCGGGATGGTCGACGGGCACGAGGCTCAGCTCGAAGCCGTGCTTCTTCGACAGCTCTTCAAGGGTGCGGATCGGCTCCTTGCCGTAGGCCGAGTTGTGATAGACCAGCGCGATCTTCTTGCCGTTCAGATCACCGCTGTTGACGTCCAGCAGGTGCTTGACCGCGATCGAGGCGCCGTCCCAGTAGTTCGCCGGGTAGTTGAACACCCACTCGAAGACCTTGCCGTTGGCCGCCGAGGTGCGCCCGTAGCCCATCGAGTGCACCGGAATGCCGTCGGCGGTGGCCTTGGGGATCAGCTGATAGGTGATGCCGGTCGACAGCGGCTGGTAAACCAGCGCGCCTTCACCCTTGGTCGCCTCGTAGCATTCGACACCCTTCTGGGTGTTGTAGCCGGTCTCGCATTCCAGCAGGCGCACCGGCTCTTCGCCGATGCCGCCGTCCCGCTCGTTCAGCAGGGTCATGTAGTCGGCATAGCCGTCGGCGAAGGGAATGCCGTTGGCGGCATAGGGCCCGGTCCGGTAGCTGAGGGACGGAAACACCAGTTCCGCCATCGCAGGCGCCGCGGCCATGACGCCGGCCAGCGCCCCGGCAAGGGCCATGCTTGTCAGTTTCAGTTTCATAGGATCATTTCCTCCCTGGTGGATCATCCTGTTGATGTTGTGCCGGGTCCTGTTTCCCGATCTTCTGTCTTTCGGCCGGTGCCCCCCTCAGTAGGGGAAGGGCCACAGGCGCAATTTCTCCTTGGCCAGCCGCCACAGCTGGGCCAGCCCGTGGGGCTCCATGATCAGGAAGACCACGATCAGCGCCCCGACGATGACGAATTCCGTATGCGCGGCCAGCGCCGTGTCCCAGCCCAGCCCCCCGACCATCACGTTCTTCAGCAGCACCGGCATCAGCACCATGAAGGCCGCCCCCGCAAACGACCCGAAGATCGAGCCGAGGCCGCCGATGATGATCATGAAGAGCACAAGGAACGACTGGTTGATGCCGAAGGCCTCGCCGACCTCGACGGCACCCAGATAGACCGCGAAGAACAGCGCGCCTGCGACCCCGATGAAGAACGAGCTGATGGCGAAGGCCGACAGCTTGGCGCGCAGGGGGTTCACCCCGATGATCTCGGCGGCGATGTCCATGTCGCGGATCGCCATCCATTTGCGGCCCAGCGTGCCCCGGGTCAGGTTCCGCGCGATCACGCCAAGGATGATCACGAAGGTCAGGCAGAAAAGATAGGCAGCCCAGGCTTCGGTGTTGGGGCCCGTGACCTCGATCCCGAAGACAGTGCGTTCGGGCGCGTTGATCTGCCCCGAGGCCGAGTAGTTGTAGAACCACGGCACCTTGTTGAAGAGCCAGACCAGAAAGAATTGCGCCGCCAGCGTCGCCACCGCCAGATAGAACCCCTTGATCCGCAGGCTGGGAAGGCCGAACAAAAGTCCCACCGCCGCCGTCACCAGCCCCGCGCCGATGACATGAAAGAAGATGCTGACATCGGGAAAGGCGGTCATCAGCTTGTAGACCGAATAGGCCCCCACCGCCATGAAGCCGCCGGTGCCAAGGCTGACCTGGCCGCAATAGCCAGTCAGGATGTTCAGCCCGATTGCCGCGATCGACCAGATCAGAAAAGGCACCAGAACCGCATTGGCCCAGTAGTCGTTGATGACGAAAGGCACCACCGCCACGGCAATCGCCAGCACCGCGTAATACCGGTAACGATCGAAGCGGATCGGAAAGGTCTGGCTGTCCTCGGCGTAGGAGGTCTTGAAATCGCCGGCCTCGCGGTAAAGCATCAGACATTCTCCGAAGTTGTGGGCTTTTTCTCTATCTCTCGGTACTTGTAGAGGTCGAAACCGGCACCTTCGAATGTTGGCCCTGCTTTAGTGGATTTTCCCTTGCCCCCCTTGTCGGCGCCTTTGGGTAGGGGATCCCAAAGCTCTTCCCCGGTCCAGAAAAGCCAGTGATAGACTCCTCCAATGGACCGCGACCTGACTACGGCGGGCTGGCCCAGCTTCTGCAAGGATGCCAAGTGCGCTCCGCGGGTCTTGTGTCTGAAGGGGACGGTAGTTTGCGCACAGCGCCATGACGAGGTCGGGATCTCTTCGAGCGCCGCGCTTATCGCTTGTATACCGACATGCTTCTTCGAATTCGATATGTGGCCCCCGCATACCCGCTCAGCTTTCTTGAATGAAACGCCAGCGATCATTGCCACCACGGCGGCGCCACAACCATGGGCCTCGCACTCCTGGTAGACGCGCTTAAACTCGCTCAATGATCTTCTCCCCGAACAGGCCCTGGGGCCGGAACACCAGGAACAGCAGCGCCAGCACATAGGCGAACCAGTTTTCGGTGGCGCCGCCCACCATCGGGCCGACGATGAATTCGAAGAGCTTCTCGCCCACGCCGATAATCAGACCGCCCACGATGGCGCCGGGGATCGAGGTGAAGCCGCCCAGCATCAGCACCGGCAGCGCCTTCAGCGCGATCAGCGACAGGCTGAACTGAACCCCCGACTTGGCGCCCCACATGATGCCCGCGACCAGCGCGACGAAGCCCGCGATCGACCAGACCAGCACCCAGATCATGTTCAGCGAGATGCCGACCGACAGCGCCGCCTGATGGTCATCGGCCACAGCCCGCAGGGCGCGGCCCTGCTTGGTGTATTGCGAGAAAAGCACCAGCAGCGTCACAAGGATGATGGCGATCACGGTCGCCACGATGTCCAGATTGTCGATGAAGAAGCCATAGCCCAGCAGGTTGAAGGTCACGTCGTCGATGGCCGTGTTGATGCCCTGTGGCAGGCCCACGTCCAGCTTCTTGATGTCCGAGCCCCACATCAGGTCGCCGAAGCCCTCAAGGAAATAGGCCAGGCCGATGGTCGCCATGAACAGGATGATCGGTTCCTGATTGACCAGATGGCGCAGCACGAAGCGGTTTACCGCCCAGGCAAAGCCCACCATCACCACCATCGTCAGAAGGATCGCCAGGAAGGCCGGGACGTGCCAGCCGAAATTATGCACCTCGGTGCCGAAGATGGCGTTGATCAGGTGACTGAAGGGCACCTGCCCGTCCATGATCCCCACCAGCGTCAGCGCCGCGAACAGCGCCATCACCCCCTGGGCGTAGTTGAAGATGCCCGAGGCCTTGAAGATCAGCACGAAGCCCAGCGCGACCAGCGAATACATCACCCCGGCCATCAGGCCATTCAGCGTGACCTCCATCGCGAAAAGAAGCTGTTCAGGCATGATGCCCCCCTGTGACGATGCGCGGTGCGGGCTTGCGGGTGCCGGTGCGGGTGCAGGTCGGCAGGGCGGGCCTAGTCATGGGCCACCCCCAGATAGGCGTCGATGACATCCTGATTGGCGCGCACCTCGTCGGGGGGGCCGTCGCCGATCTTCTTGCCGTAATCCATCACGACCACCCGGTCGCTGAGGTCCATGACCACGCCCATGTCATGTTCGATCAGGGCGATGGTGGTGCCGAACTCGTCGTTCACGTCCAGGATGAAGCGGCTCATGTCCTCCTTCTCCTCGACGTTCATGCCGGCCATCGGCTCGTCCAGCAGCAGCAGGCGCGGCTCGGCCACTAGGGCGCGGGCCAGTTCGACGCGCTTCTTCAGGCCATAGGGCAGACGGCCCACGGGTGTCTTGCGGATGTGCTGGATCTCGAGAAAGTCGATCACGCGCTCGGCCTTGATGCGGTTCTCGGTCTCTTCGCGCTCGGCCTTGCCATACCACAGCCCCTGGGCCAGCAGCCCGGCGTTCATCTTGGTCAGCCGTCCGGTCATCACGTTGTCCAGAACGCTCATCCCGTTGAAAAGGGCGATGTTCTGGAAGGTCCGGGCGATCCCCTGACGGGCCACCTGATAGGGCTTCATCGGCGGACGGGGCTTGCCCTCGAACAGGACCTCGCCCTCCTGCGGATGATAGAAGCCCGAGATCACGTTCAGCATCGAGGATTTGCCCGCACCGTTCGGCCCGATGATGGCGCGGATCTCGCCTTCGCGGATGTCGAAAGAGATGTCCTTGATCGCTACCACGCCCCCGAAGCGCAGGGTGATGTTGCGCATCTCCATCAGCACGCCGCCGATACGGCGGCCGTCGGTGGTGATGTAGCCGTCGCTGGTGTCGTCTAGCATCGGCGGTCTCCCTCCTGCCCGGTGGGCCAAGCGGTGCGGGTGCGGGCCCGGCTCATTCCGCGGCCATCCGGCCGCCCGACGGGAAGGTCACCGCGTCCTGCAGGTTAAGCGTGGCGCGGATCGCGCCCTTGCGGCCGTCCTCATAGGTCACCTCGGTCTCGGTCGTGATCTGCTCGGCGCCGTCGTAGAGGCCCGCGATCAGGTCGGCGAACTTTTCCTCGATGATGCGGCGGCGGACCTTGCGGGTGCGCGTCAGCTCTCCGTCGTCGGCGTCCAGTTCCTTGTGCAGCACCAGAAAGCGGTGAATCTGGCAGCCCGAGAGCATCTCGTCGCACGCGATGCTTTCGTTGACCTCGGCGACATGGGCGCCGACGGTCCGCAGAACCTCGGGGTGCTGGCTAAGCTCCTGGTAAGAGCCATAGGCCACGTTGTTACGCTCTGCCCAGTTGGCGACGGCGGTCAAGTCGATGTTGACGAAGGCGCAGCAATGATCGCGCCCCGAGCCGAAGACCACGGCCTCGAGGATGTTGGGATAGAACTTTAGCTTGTTCTCGACGTATTTCGGCGCGAACAGCGCGCCGCTGGCCATCTTGCCCACGTCCTTGGCCCGGTCGATGATGCGCAGATGGCCGGTGCCCTCCTCGACGAAACCGGCGTCCCCGGTGGCGACCCAGCCTTCGGGATCCTTGGTCGAGGCGGTGCTTTCGGCGTTCTTGTAGTATTCGACGAAGGTGCCCGGCGAGCGATAATAGACCTCACCGCTTTCGCCGATCTTCAGCTCGACCCCCGGTGAGGGCACGCCGACGGTGTCGGAACGGACCTCGGCATCGGGCTGCTGGGTGATGAAGACGCTGGCCTCGGTCTGGCCGTAGAGCTGTTTGAGGTTGATCCCCAGCGAGCGGTAGAAATCGAAGATCTCGGGGCCGATCGCCTCGCCGGCCGTATATCCGACCCGCACGCGGCTAAGGCCCAGCGTGTTCTTCAGCGGCCCGTAGATCAGCAGGTCATACATCCGATACGCCATCCGGTCCGCCGCGCTGACGGGCTTGCCGTCAAGAATGTCGGGGCCGACCTTGCGGGCGTGGGCCATCGCCTTTTCAAAGAGGTGCCGCTTTGCGGGGCTGGCATCCTCCATCCGGATCATGACGTTGGTCAGCTGGCTTTCGAAGACGCGGGGCGGGGCAAAATAATAGGTCGGCCCGATCTCGCGCAGGTCGGTCATCATGGTCTCGGCCGACTCGGGGCAGTTGACGCAGAAGCCGGTCCAGTAGGCCTGACCGATCGAGAAGATGAAATCGCCCACCCAAGCCATCGGCAGGTAGGCCAGCACATCCTCGCGGCAGTCCAAGTGATCGAACTCGGACGAGGCGCGCGAGGTCTCGATGATGTTGCGGTTCGACAGCACAACGCCCTTGGGCTTGCCGGTGGTGCCCGAGGTGTAAAGCATCACGCATTTGCGGTCGTAATCCAGCGCGGCGGTGCGGCGGTCCAGCTCGGGTCCGTGCAGCGCCTCGGCGGCGCGGCCTTTTTCCATCAGGTCGGACAGCGCGTGCAGGGCACCGTGGTCGTATTTGCGAAGGCCGCGCGCATCCAGGTAGATCACGCGCTCCAGCTCGGGCAGGCGATCCCGGATCTCGGCCACCTTGTCGACCTGCTCCTGGTCGCCGGCGATGACGAAGCGCGCGCCGCAATGCTCCAGCACATAGGCCAGCTCTTCGGCGTTGGCGTCGTTGTAGAGGGGAACGGGCACGGCGCCCGTGCTCTGGATCGCGACGATGGCCATATAAAGCTGTGGGCGGTTGCGGCCGATGATCGCCACGTGGTCACCCTCGGCCACGCCCAAGGTCATCAGGCCCAGCCCCTGGTCGCGCACGTCGTCGGCGGCCTGCGCCCAGGTCCAGCTTTGCCAGATGCCGAATTCCTTTTCCCGATAGGCGGGGCGATCCGCGTATTCGGTGGCGTTGCGCGTCAGCAGCGCGGGTACGGATTGACAGGCGCCCGGGGGCGGTACGTCAGAAGCCAAATCTGTTCTCCTCCCTGCGCCGGCGCGGGGCCGGCGGTCGCGATCGCTTGTGCGATTCTTGCGCATTTTCAATCGTGACGCGAAATGGATGCAGGTCAAACATTTCCGCATTTTTTCGGAATTCTAACGAATTGTAACGGAGCGACCCGGGCTTTGCGCCGGGCACGATCCGGTGTTAGCGATCGGGTTACGCAGGAGATCGCTAGATGCCCATGACCCCAGCCGAGCGCGCGCGCCTGACCCAGGCCGGGCTGAACCTGATCCAGCAGGCGCTGACGATCTATGATGCCGACCTGCGGCTTGCGGTGTGCAATGCCCGCTTTGCCCGCATGTTCGACCTGCCCGATCATCTGGTCACCCCCGGCGCCCGCTTCGAGGACACGATCCGCTACCTGGCCGAGCGGGGCGAATACGGCCCCGTCAGGGACCCCGAAAGCTTTGTCGCCCTGCGCGTCACCCAGGCCCTGTCCTTCGTGCCCCACTATCTTGAACGCACACGCTCGAACGGGCAGGTCATCTCGATCGAGGGCAACCCTCTGCCCCAGGGCGGCTGGGTGACCGTCTATACCGACATCACCTCGGTCCACGAACAGGAGCAGCTTCTGCGCGGCCGCTCCGAGGAGTTGTCGGACCGGGTCCTCGAATATACCGAGCGCCTGAGCCAGACCAATCGCAAGCTCGCCGCCTCGATCACCGCACTGGAGGAGGCCAAGCGCGAGCTGACCGAGATGGAGGCCCGCACCCGCCTGACCGCCGAGATGATGCCCGCCCACATTGCCCGGCTGGACATGGAGGAATGTTATACCTACTCGAACCGGCGGCTGTCGTCGGTGCTGCCGCAAAGCCCGTCCGAAATCCTTGGCCTGCCGATCCGCGAGGCGCTGGGCAGCGAAGCCTATGAGGCGATCGGCCCCTACCTGGCCCGCGCCTATGCCGGCGAGGCCAATGTCTTCGAGTTTACCCACGAGCCTTCATCGCGCCGCATCCGCGCCGCCTTCACCCCCGACCGCGAGGGCGCCGAGACCGGCGGCGGCGAGGTGATTGGCGTCTACATCCTGTCGATGGACGTGACCCGCGAAATGCAGGCCCGCGCCGCCCTGGCCCAGACCCGGCGCCGCGAACTGGCGGCCCAGCTGACCAGCGGCATGGCCCATGACTTCGCCAACCTGCTGACCATCATCCTGGGGATGCAGAGCCGGCTGGAGGGGATGGACCTGCCGCCCGAGGCGAGCGAGTTGGTGGCCGCGACCCGCGCCGCGGTTCGGCGGGGCGGCAAGCTTCTGGACCGGATCGGCCGCATCTCGGGCCCGCGCGAAATCCGGCCCGTCGCGGTGGACCTTGGCGCCTTCCTTGCCGATCTGCGGACCATGGCCACGCCCTCGCTGCCGCCCGATGTGCGGTTCGATATCATCCATGACGGGCCATGGGCCGACCCCCTGCTTCTGGATCCGGACGCGCTGAACGATGCGCTGCTGAACCTGGTGCTGAATGCCCGCGATGCCGCCGGGCCAAGCGGCCGGATCACCCTTTCGGTGCGACCCGTCGCCAATACCTGGATCGACTTCGAGCTTCGGGACACCGGCCCCGGCTTCAGCCCCGAGGCGCTGAAACAGGCGATGGCGCCCTTCTACACCACCAAGGGCGGCGAGGGATCGGGACTGGGCCTGGCGATGGTCTACGACATTGCCAAGATGTGCGGCGGCAGCCTGCGCATCGCCAATGGCCCGGCGGAGGGGGCGACCGAGGGTGCGGCCCCCGGCGACACCGATGGTCCGGGCGCGCGAGTGATCCTGCGCCTGCCCCTGCGCGCCGCCAGCCTCGCACCGCCCGTCGGCATGGCCCTGCTGGTCGAGGACAATCCCGACATCCGCGACGCCGTGCGCCCGATGCTGACCGACGCGGGCTACTCGGTGATCGAGGCCGCCTCGGCCGACGAGGCGCTGGGCCTGGCCGAGCTGCCGGGGCTGAGCCTGGTGCTAAGCGATATTTCCCTGGAAGGGGCGCGCACCGGGCTGGATCTGGCGCAGGAGCTTGCGGCGCAGGCGGAGGGCCCGCCGGTCCTTCTGATGACCGCCCTGCCCGCCGGCGACCAGACACGCCAAAGGGCCGAGGCCGCATTTCGCCTGATCCCCAAGCCCTTCACCGCCGCCGAGCTGCTGGCCTTTCTGGCCGACGCGCCCGCCCCAATGACCGGAGACCGCTGATGCTTGCGCCGCTGATCGCCATCCTCGACGACGAACCGACCATCCGCGAGATGCTGGCGGAGGCGCTGGACAAGGCTGGATTCCGCACCGCCTGCTACGCCCGCGCGACCGAGTTCGAGGCCGCCCTGACCCGCGCGGTGCCCGATGTCTGCCTGGTGGACCTGGGCCTTCCGGACCGCGACGGGCTGGCGCTGGTGCACAGGCTGGCGCTGGAAAGCGGTGCGGTCATCATCATCATCTCGGGCCGGGCCCAGGTGCAGGACCGCGTGACAGGGCTGGAGCTGGGCGCCGACGACTATATCATCAAGCCCTTCGATCCGGCCGAGGTCGTGGCCCGCATCCGCGCCCGCCTGCGCCGCCCGCCCACCGCCGAGCGGCACCAGAACATCGCCGGTTTCGAAGGCTGGAGCGCGGATTTCGATCGATATGTTCTGCGTGCCGACGACGGGCGCGAGGTCGCCCTCAGCCATGCCGAGGGCGAGGTGCTTCGGCTGTTTCTCGAAAGCCCACGGCGCATGATCAGCCGCGCCCAGATGCAGGAAAGCCTGGGCGGCACGGCGGGCGAAAGCTTTGACCGGGCGATGGACGTGCGAATTTCGCGGCTGCGCACCAAGCTGGGAGAGGACCCGCGCAACCCACGGCTGATCAAGACCGTCTATGGTGCCGGCTACATCTTCCTGGGAAATGTCACCTGGGGCTGATGCCTTCAAGCTAAACGCCTACAATTTGGGCGAAAATCACCAAAGGTTCCAGCGCGGCAAAGCCGGCACGCACAACGTGTGCCGGACCCCTTTGTTCCATGAGATATTCGTGATGCCCGGACCGTCGATTTCATGCAACCCGATGCCCCTCGACGCAGTTGTCCCGACATAGCGCGCCACCAAAGGCGTCGCATGGCGTGCTCCAAGCGCGCCGATATGAAACGACTGAAGGAGTAACACTATGAAACGCATTCTGCTTGCCGCTGTAGCCGCCGCCCCCCTCATGATGGGTGCCGCACACGCATATACCGACGCGCCCCGCATGATGGTGGACAGCGTTGAAAACATTCTTGGTGAATTCAACTACGACATCCAGGCCGAAGTCCTGACCGACGCCCAGCTGTCGGCCATCTACCTCGCCGCCAACAACGGCCTGAGCGAGTCGGACATGCGCGCCGAGATCGAATCCGCGCTGGCCAGCGACATGGTCACCGGCGCCGAGGGCAACGCCTCGATCGCCGCTGTTCAGAACATCCTGGACCGCATGGGCTACGAAGTCGATGCCACCACCCTGTCGAACGAGCAGGTTGCCGCCATCTACCTCGCCGGCACCAGCGCCGACATGCAGTCCGACGCACGCTCGAAGGTCGCTTCGGCCCTGGGCGAAGGCGTTGTCGTGACCGGCACCGTCGTCACCGAGATGCCCAGCTACACCATGATGAGCGCCGTGCAGAACATCCTGGACCGTAACGGGTTCGAGATTGAAGCCTCGTCGCTGACCGAAGCTCAGGTCGCCCAGATCTACTTGGCCGGCACCAGCTCGAGCAGCGCCGCCGACAAGAAAACCAAGATCCAGGCCGCGCTTAACTAAGCAGGTCTGTATCACCCCGGCCCTTGTGGCCGGGGGGTTCATGGAAAGGGATCGTCCGAAAGGGCGGTCCCTTTTTTCGTGCAGGCATCCGCCGGCTGATGCGACCCCGGCCCCGAACACGAAAAATGCCCCCGTGAAACATCGCGGGGGCATTCGGGTCTGTCAGGCAGGTTGCTACGGGCTCAGTGGTTGCGCAAGGCGTCGATCAACTCGTCCTTGGTCATGTCCGAGCGGCCCTCGATCTCAAGCTCCTGTGCGCGCTCGTATAGGGCGTCCTTCGTCCATTCCTCGTAGGCGGCGGCGCGGCCGCCTTTCTCGGACGGGTGCTGGTCGGGATTTTCCTGCGCGTTCGAAATGCGCGCGGCCTTTTCCTTGGAATAGCCTTTGTCGCGCATGGCTTCGTAAGCTTCGTCATTCTTGACGGAGGATCCGTGGTCTTTGGTCATGCGGGAGATCCATATCTGAGGGGGTGGGGGTCGGCGGAACGCGGGGACAGGCGTTCCGCCGATGTGAAGAGTGGGCCCTGATATGGGATGGGAGGCCCAGGCAAAGAGGAATAATTTCTCTATTGCTCATCGACCGAACCCGGAAACGGGCAGTTGGTTCCGGGAAAATCGCGAAAAATTTCCCCTCTATCCGATTAAATTCGCCAAGCCCCTGTTTTCCGGCGCTTTCGCACTATCTCCGTTTGTATCGCGGATACCAAGTTTTCATAGCCTCTGGGTCCTATTCGGTTTACGTTCAGGGAAATGCATTGTTCCCCGGATGGACCGATCCCCGGTGCCGGCATGTTCGAATGCCCGAAGTGTAATGCTGTGCCCGCGATGATGATGAGGGGTTCGAATGTCCGACGATCCAAGGCGAGACTCGTTGCGCGATCATCTGCGCGAAGCGACCCGCCACGCCCACGATCGCCTTGACGCTGTCGTCTCACGTTTTGATCTGGGAACAAGTGCAGGCCTGGAGGCATTCGTCCGGCTGCAGCACGAGGGTTTCACCGCCCTGCGCGAGGGCATGACCCCCGACACCGTGCCGTTCGAGGCCGCGCCCACTCTCGAAGCCGATCTTCAACGCCATATCTCCTCTGCCCATACCTCGCTGAAATCCCTGGGCGCCGAGCAATCCGCAGATCAGGCATCCGACGCGCCGCAGATCGACCGGCTGGCGGTCGCCTACATGCTTTACGGCAGCCGCGCCGGTCTGAAACTTTTACGTCGCGAATGGGAAAAGGCCACCGACCTGCGGGTCCTGATGGCCGGCAGCGTATTCAACCAGCCGTCGACCTCGGCCGCATGGACCCACCTGCGCGACAGGTTGGAGCAGATCCCCGCGACCGACGCGCGCGCCCCTTCCATCGTTCACGACGCGATCTCTGCTTTCGAGATGTTCCACGACCTTGCCCTGCGCATATCGCGCGAACTGGCCGCCCCCGACGCGCAAGCGGGCAATGCCCAGGCTGATGCCGAAGGCGACGCCATCTTTGCCGGATCTGGCATGGTGGTCGAGGATGACGTCGTCATCGCGCTGGACACCTCGGACCTGCTGGAAAGCATGGGGGCCGGCAAGGTTCATTGCGCCTCCACCGTGCACCAAGCCCGCCAGATCATGGAAAAGGCCGACATCGGTTACGCCGTGCTGGACGTGAACCTGCGGGGCGAAACATCGGCCGCGCTGGCCCATTCGCTGCGCGCGGCGCGGGTGCCTTACGTCCTTGCCTCGGGCGAGGGCGACGGCTCCCAGATCGACGGTTATCCCGATTCGGTGATCGTCGCGAAACCCTACGATGTCTCGACCCTGCGTCGGGGCCTCGAGGCGGCGGTGGGCAAAATGCGCACCTCGGCTGCAACGCCCGCAGACTGACTGCGCAAGCCGCCGCCGATCACGGGGGATTTCGTGGAATCTTCTCCGGGTGTCGGCTAGTCTTTGCCGAAACGATCGGGCTGTCGAAGGTGCGGCCCATGTGGCAGGCAGTCTGTGACAGGCAGGTGGGGTGACTTCAGAATGATCGGTGGAATTTCCCGGACGCGGGCATCGCGGGGCGCGGCACCCATCGGCCTGCCGTGCCAGGCCCGCACGGCTGTCCACGCGGCCGCCCGGACGGCCGCGCGCACGGTGGTCATGCTGACGACCCTTCTATTGGCGGCGCCGGCCTGGGCCTTTTCGGTCGATCTGAACCTGACCCGTGACGATTTCGAAGGCGCCGTCGACCTGCGCGAGGGTCTGCGCGCGGCCTCGCTGTCCTACGCCGCCGAGCGCGACAAGCTCGACACTTCGCAAGAGATCATCGCCGCCGCCCGGGCCGATTACAGCCGCCTGCTGGGCGTGCTTTACGCCGCCGGGCGCTATGGCCCCGTCATCCGCATCAGCGTCGATGGCCGCGAAGCCGCCGGGATCCCGCCCCTGAACCCGCCCACGCAGGTGGAGCGTGTGGACATCCGCGTCGATCCCGGCGCGCTTTTCCGCTTTTCGCGGGCAACCATCGCGCCGCTGGCCCCCGGCACCGAGCTTCCGGACGGCTACCGGGTAGGAGAGCCCGCCCCCAGCGGCACGATCCGCGACGCCGCCGGCGCCGGTGTCGATGGCTGGCGCAACGCGGGCCACGCCAAGGCCGACCTGGCGGGCCAGAAGATCGTGGCCGACCACGCCAAGGCGCGCATCGCCTCTGACATCGCCCTTGCCCCCGGCCCGCGCGTGACCTTCGGAAACCTGGTCGTGAAGACCGGCAGCGCCGTGCGTGAGCGGCGGCTGCGCACCATCGCCCAGATCCCTACGGGCGAGGTCTATGATCCGAAGGCGCTGGAGATGTCCGCGAACCGCCTGCGACGCACCGGGGCCTTCCGCTCGGTCGTCCTGCGCGAGGCCGATGTCCTGGGGCCTGGCAACACGATGGACGTGGGCCTGTCGGTGGTGGACGAAAAGCCCCGCCGCCTTGGGTTCGGGGCCGAGATCGCGTCGACCGAGGGGATCACGCTGTCGACCTTCTGGCTTCATCGCAACCTTCTTGGCGGGGCCGAGCGGCTGCGCCTTGAGGCAGAGGTCAGCGGCTTGGGCGGCGAGACGGCCGGCACCGACTATCACCTGCGTAGCCGGTTCAAGCGGCCCGCCACCTTCAATGTCGACACGGACCTGACGGTCCTGACCGAGATCGAGCAGCTGGACGAGCCGCTGTTCTTCTCGCGGCAGGTCAACCTCGAGGTCGGTGTCAGCCGCATCTACTCCGAGGAAATCACCGCCGAGGCCGCCATCGCCTATCGTTACGCCGACGTGCGCGACGGGCTGGGCGAGCGCGAGTTCCAGCACCTGACCCTTCCTCTACAAGTCATCTGGGACCGGCGTGATGACCGGCTGAACCCCACCGAGGGCACCTACCTCAAGGCCCGGGTGATGCCCTACCTGGGGCTGGACGGCAGCGCCTCGGGCGGGCGGATCACAGGGGACGCGCGCACCTACCTGGGCTTTGGCAAGGACGATCGTTTTGTGGTCGCCGGGCGGCTTCAATTCGGCTCGATCGTAGGATCGGGCATCGCCGAGACCCCGCCGGACCTTCTGTTCCTGTCGGGCGGTGGCGGCACCGTGCGCGGACAGCCCTACCAGTCGCTGGGCGTCAACACCGCCGGCACGCGCACCGGCGGACGTTCGTTCCTGGGCCTTTCGGGGGAATTCCGCGCCGGCGTGACCGAGAAGATCCAGGCCGTCGCCTTCTATGACGCGGGCTTCATCGGGCCGGACAGCTGGATCGGCGATACGGGCAACTGGCACGCCGGGGCCGGGCTTGGCCTGCGCTACAACACCGGCATCGGCCCCGTCCGCCTGGACGTGGCGCGGGCGGTGTCGGGCAATACCGGCGACGGGTTCCAGATCTACGTGGGCATAGGGCAGGCATTCTGATGCGCCGTTTCTTGTATCTTGCGATTTTCGCCCTTCTGCTGGCGGTTCAGGCCCCGCCCCAGGCGCTTGCCCAGACCGAGGCCGAGACAACCTCGGACAAGGGCTGGCTGACCCGCACGCTGGAGGATCTTTTGTCCGGCGCCGGCCGCGAGATCCGCCTTGAGGGGTTTCGCGGCGCACTCAGTTCGCGCGCCACCGTCGACCGGATCACCATCGCCGACGACGAAGGTGTGTGGCTGACCATCAACGACGCGGTGCTTGGGCTGAACCGTTCGGGCCTGCTGACCGGTCGCGTCGACATAACCGAGCTTTCCGCCCGCGAGATCCTGCTGCCGCGCCTTCCGGCGAGCGAGGGGACCTCGCCCGAGGCGCCGACATTCGCCCTGCCCGAGATCCCCGTCAGCGTGGTGATCGAGAAGATCGCCGCCGACCGGGTCGAGCTGGGCGAGGAGGTGGCCGGCATTGCCGCCGCGTTGAGCGTGGCGGGCAAGCTGTCGCTGATCGACGGCGAGGGACAGGCCGATCTGGAGATCCAGCGCCTGGACGGGCCTCAGGGCCGGTTCTCGTTGCAGGCGGGCTATTCCAACAAGACCACGCGGCTTGCACTGGCCCTGGATCTGGAAGAGGCCGCCGACGGTCTGGCCGCGAACCTGCTGGAGCTGCCGGGGCGCCCCTCAGTCCGCCTGTCGATCAATGGCGACGATCCCATCGCCGAGTTCCGCGCCGACCTGGTGCTGGAGACCGACGGCGTCGAGCGGCTGGCCGGTTCGGTCGCGCTGGGGTCTGAACGCGACCCGAACATGCCGGCGCCGGAAAACGGCCTGCAACCGCCGCCCACCCGGACCCTGCGGGCCGACATCTCGGGCGACCTCGCACCGGTCTTCACCCCCGAATACGGCGCCTTCTTCGGTGACCAGGTGTCCCTGAAATTCTTCGCCCGCCGCTTTGCCGACGGGCGGGTCAAGGTCGAGGAACTGGCCGTCGACGCCGCCGCCGTGCGCGTCAAGGGAGAGTTGGGCCTGGCCGCCGACGGCCTGCCCGAGGCGTTCCGTCTGGACCTGCAGCTGGGCAATGCCGATGGCACCCCCGTCCTTTTGCCCCTGCCCGGCGAGATCGAAACGCGGCTGGGCAAGGCCGACCTTCTGGCCACGTTCGACGGCTCCGAAGGGGACCGCTGGTCCCTTGCCGGCACGGTCGAGGGGTTCGACCGCCCCGAGATCCGCGTCGCCCGCATGAAGCTGGACGGCGGCGGCGTGATCCAACGCGGATCGACCCGGCAGGTCACGGCCAAGGTCGACATCTCGGCCCAAGGCGTCAGCCCGACCGATCCCGGCCTTGCCCAGGCCCTGGGCGAGACGGTGGACCTCTCCACGAAGATGACCTGGCGCGACGGCGTGCCCCTGCGGATCGAGGCGCTTCAGGTCCAGACCCAAGGCCTGGACCTGGTCGCCGACGGCACGGTTGACGGTTTCGGCACCAATTTCGCCCTGAAGGGCAAGGCCAAGCTGGATGTTCTGGACCTTGGCCGCCTGTCCACCCTGACCGGCCAGGAACTGGGCGGCCGGATGGAGGCCAACCTGACCGGCGACGCGCAGCTTCTGACCGGTGCCTTCGACCTGATCCTGGACGCGCGGGCGGTGGATCTGAGCATCTCGAACCCGCAGGTCGACCAGCTTCTGGAGGGCAAGAGCGAGCTGCGCATCTCGGCCCTGCGCAACGAAAAGGGCCTGACCCTGCGCTCGGCCACGGTGGTGACCAAGGCGGTGGATGCCTCGGCCACGGGGCGGATTGCCACCAACGACAGCGAGGTTGAATTCGCGGTCAAGCTCGACGATCTGGCGCGCTACCTGCCCGAGCTTTCGGGCCCCGTCGCCCTGACCGGGCGCGGGCGCCAGGACAAGACCGGCTGGACTATCGACCTGGATGCGACCGCGCCCGACGACGCGCGTGCCGACATGCTGATCAGCCTGCCGAAATCCGGCAATCCGATCCGGATCACCGGGCTCGACGCCTCATTCCGCGGGATCGAGCTGAAGGGCGAGGCGACCGTCGATCGCACCGAGACCGACACGCTTGTCACCACCGACGCCCGCCTTGTCATCGCCGATCTGGGCCGCGTCTCGGACATCGCGGGGCGGCCGCTGTCGGGCAGCCTCGATGCACAGCTCGACGCCTCGGGCGCGCTGAAGGCGGGCACCTTCCGGGTAAAGCTGGACGCCGACGGGCAGGACCTGGGCATCGGCATCGACCGGGTGGACGAGCTGATCGGTGGCAGCAGCACCGTGCGCGTGACCGCCCAGCGCACCGAAAAGGGCCTTGAGATCGAGCGCGCGCTGATCGAGACGAAATCCCTGCGCGTTACCGCCAGCGGCGAGTTGACCGACGTCGGCAGCAGCGTCGAGTTCGACGCCCAGCTTGACGACGCCCGGCGGGTGGCCCCCGGCCTTTCGGGACCCGCACGCGTTGCCGGCAAGGCGGTCGAGACCGGCAGCGGATGGCGCCTGGACGTGAATGGCACCGCCCCCGAGGGCGCCCGCGCCGACCTGGTCGTCACCGCGCCCAAGGACGCCAAGCTGATCAAGGTCGAGACGCTGGACGCCAGCTTCAGGGGCATCACCCTGACCGGCAGCGGCACCGTGGACCGGTCGGACGAGAACCTGCGCCTGGCCGGTCAGGCGCGCCTGCGGGCGCCGTCGCTTGCCCCGCTGACGGACATCGTGGGGCGGCCCATCCGCGGCGCGCTGGATGCCGACATCGTGGGTTCGGCCGACCGCAATGCCGGCACGTTCGAGGCCGAGGTTTCGGCCAAGGCCAACTCGGTCGCCGTGGGCATACCCCAGGTGGATCAGCTTCTGCGCGGTCCCGCCACGCTGGAGGTTTCCGCCAGCAAGTCCGAGGCCGGGCTGACCATCCGTCGCGCAGAACTTCAATCCTCGGCTCTGCGCGCGCAGGCCAGTGGCACCTTGACCGAAGAAGGCTCGACCATCGACTTCGACGCGCGGCTCGATGACCTGTCGCGCTTTGTTCCGGGCTTTGGCGGCCCGGCGCAGGTGCAGGGCACCGCTCGCCAGACCCCCGCCGGCATCGTTGTGACGGCCAATGGCACCGGCCCCGACCGCACCGCCGTTCAACTAAGCGCGACCCTGCCCGCGGGCGGCGGCGACATTTCGGCCCGGATCGCCGCCAGCATCGGCGACCTCGGTCGGCTTGTGCCCGACCTGCCCGGCCCGGCCTCGGTCCGCATGGACCTGCGCCAGTCGGGCAAACTTTATGTGCTGGACGGCACCGCCAACGGCCCCTCGGGGACCACCGTGCGGTTCGACGGCAATGTCGCCGCCGATCTCAGCCGGGCGGCGATCGATCTTAACGGCTCTGCGCCGCTGGGCTTGCTGAACCGCCGCCTGGCCCCCCGCTCGATCCGGGGCATCGCGGCCTTCGACCTGCGGCTCGACGGGCCGCTGGCCCTGTCGTCTCTTTCGGGGGGTATCAGCGTCGCGGGCGCCAGCGTGGCGCTGCCGAACCTGCGCAACTCGCTCTCCGGGCTGGACATCACCGCACAGCTATCGGGCTCAACCGCCCGCATCGCGGCCACGGCGGCGGTCGGCAGCGGCGGCTCTCTGGGCGTTGCCGGCACCCTGGGGCTTGAGGGCGGTCTGCCCGCTGACCTGACGGTCAACCTGAACAGCGTCGGCATCGTCGATCCGAACCTCTACACCACCTCGGCCAACGGCACCCTGCGCGTGACCGGGCCGCTGGCGGGGGGCGGGCGGATCGCCGGCACGGTCGTGCTGGACGAGGTGGAGCTTCGCGTGCCCTCCTCGGGCTTTGGCGGGACCGAACCGCTTCCGGACATGGTGCATTTGAACGAACCTGCGGACGTACGTGCGACCCGCGGGCGCGCGGGTCTTCTGAGTGATGGCAACGGCGACGGGAATGGCGGGGGCGGCGGTGCTGCGTCCAGCGCCCTATCGCTGGACGTCCTGATCATCGCCGACAACCGCATCTTCGTGCGCGGACGCGGTCTGGATGCCGAACTCGGTGGCCGGCTGCGGATCACCGGAACCACCAACGATGTGATCCCCGTCGGCCAGTTCGAGCTGGTGCGCGGCCGTCTTGACCTGCTGGGCCAGCGGCTGACCCTGGACACCGGCATCATCCGCCTCGAAGGCAATTTCGAGCCGCGCCTGAGGCTCATTGCCTCCACCAATGTCGAAGGCACGACCGTGCGCATCGTGGTGGAGGGCGCGGTCTCCTCGCCCGAGATCAGCTTCCTCTCCGAGCCCGAGCTGCCCGAGGACGAGGTGCTGTCGCGGCTTCTCTTCGGCAAGGATGTGACATCGCTTTCGGCCATCCAGGCCGCACAGCTGGCCTCGGCCGTGGCGACACTGGCGGGGCGTGGCGGCGTCGGCATCATCAGCCGCATCCGCGACCGGACGGGCCTGGACGATCTTGATGTCACGACGTCCGAGGAGGGGAACGTCGGCGTTCGCGCGGGCAAATACCTGTCCGAGAACGTCTATACCGACGTGACCGTCGACAGCGGTGGCGAGGCCGAAATCAACCTCAACCTCGACATTTCCCCCTCGGTCACGGTGAAAGGCGGCATCGATTCCGAGGGGCAGACCGGCGTCGGCATCTTCTTCGAGCGGGATTACTGACGGAATTACTGACCGGGCCGGTAGGGCGCGCGCAGCATCCGCCATGCACAAAGAAAAACGGATCCCCGAGGGGATCCGCTTTCCGCACCTTAAAACGTGGCCTCCGGCCCGGCAGGTCTGTTAACAGACCTGGTCGTCACCCCCGGCGACAGCACGCTTGGCGTGCTCTTGGGGGCGAAGCTGATGGCGGGGCTCGGTCCGGCCGAACAGCGGAAAGCTGATCACGCCGAGCAGGGCCAAACCTGACAAGATGCCAATGAACGATCCGGCTTCCATTTCCCAAACTCCACTATACTCGATTTCACCGGACCAACCCGGATCAACACGATATGGTTCCATGGAACCGGCCGGAAATTGCGGGCTTTTGTCCCTGGAGGACCCAATCATGATGACACCCATTTCCAAGCTGATCGCCCTTGAGGCGGACGTCGACGGCGAGCGTCTGGCGATTAACGAGATCTTCTTCGACAGCTCCAGCGGCGCGCTGCGCCACTTGGCCCTGCATGTCGATGACTGGATCAGCGGATCCGAGGCGCTGGTGCCCACCGATTTCGTCGAGCGGCCGCGCCCGCAGGACGGTCTGTGGCCCGTGAACGTGGACCGCGACACGGTCGAGCAGGCCCCACGCTGGAGCCACGAGGATACCGAGCAGCACGACGACGCAGGCTCTATCTTCGATCTCAGCAACTGGCCGCCGCTGATTGTCGGTCCATTCGGCGGCACCTATGCGCCGATGCTGCTTCAGGCACAGCTGGCCGACGAAGGTGTCACCAATTCCCCCGGCACGGCCGAGCGGGAGCTGGTCGATCCCGACAGCGACCCCGCCCTTCTGCGCGGGCTGGCCCGGGCCTCGGAATGGCTGGGGCGCGAGGCCTTCGGCGATGACGGGATGCTGGGCACGATCGCCGACCTGCTGGTCGATACCGAGGCGTTCCGGGTGACCCACCTGGTCCTGCGCACCGCCGACGCGGGCGAGCGGGCGGTGCCCCTGTCCCGCTTCCGCTACACCGCCAAGGGCGGCAGCCACGCTGTGTTGAGCGGCGGTATCGCGGGCCTTGCCCAGGAACCCACGCCCGAAAGCCTGACGGGCAGCACCTGAGCCCACGCGCGCGGGCCTGCGGGTTAGCGCGCGTTCGCCCCGGCCAGTCCCGCCTCCATCGCGGCGATCTGGTCGCGCTGGAGGCGGTGGGCGCGTGCGGCCTCCACCAAGGCCGCGAAGATCAGGCGGTGGCGGCGGCGATAGAAGAGGTGCTCGGGGTGCCACTGGACGCCCATGGCGAAGGGGTCGGCGATCCGCTCGACCGCCTGGACCATGCCACGCTCGTCCCGGGCGGCGACCCGAAGGCCACGGCCCAACTCCTCTACCGCTTGGGAATGCAGGGCGTTCACCTGCATCGGCTCCTGCCCCGATATGCGGGCAAGCTGGGTGTCGGCGCAGATCTCGACCCGCTTGCGCGGCAGGATGGTGTAGACCCGTTCCCCGGACCAGTAGGTGCCGTAGGCGTCCTGGTCCAGCGTCCCGCCCAGCGCGATGTTGAGCATCTGTGCCCCACGGCAGATCCCCAGAACCGGCACGTTCAGCGCCAGCGCCTGCTCGATCAGGCCGCGCTCCAGCGTGTCGCGGTCCGGGTCCAGCCGCGCCGAAGTGACAATGTGACCGCCGTAGAGGTCGGGCGAGATGTCGTCGCCACCGCCGATGACCACGCCATCGACCGCCGCCACGTTGGCCGGGCTGCCCGCTTGCCAGCGTAAGGCACGGCCCCCGGCCAGCCAGATGTTGAATGCGATGAGGGGAAAGATCCGCCAGCCCGAACGCTGGGAAACCGTGACCCCGACCACGGGTCGGGAGGATGCTGGCCTCATGCCCGCACACCCCCGGTATCGGACTGGGGACCGGATCCCAGCGGTGCCGCCAGAAGATGCGCCACCGCCTGGGCCCAGTCCTTGCGCCTGTCGAAGACCGAGGCACGATGCGCCTGCCAGGCCGCCGACAGCGCCGAGATCAAGGCAGGGTTCGCGGCGACCCGCTCGACGATGACCCAGCTGTTCCATTCGCGCGCGAGGGTCCAGTCGACCTCGTCCACGCGGCTTTCGGGCAAACGGTAGTGATAGGTGGGGCGGGCGCCGACGTTGTCGGGCAGCTTGTCCTTGAGGCCCATGCCCCCGCCCCCTTCCTCGTCCACGTGCAGAAACAGGGGCAGCATGTCCAATGAATGGTTCCGGCTACGGGTCTCGGCCAGGTAAGCGTCGATCAGCTCGTCCCAACCCCAGGACGCCGCCTCGTCCACGCTCAGCCGGTCGACCAGCCCGGGGGGCCACGGCTCGATAAACGGAAGCAGGCGCCTTGCCTCGGTCAGGTTCTCGTTCTGGCGCAACCAGTCTTCCATCAGGGCGAACGCGCGGACCACGGGCACCACGTCGGCGGCGTCCAGGCTGGGCACCTCAGGATTCAGGTGAAGGCCATAACCATGCATGAACCCCTCGCGCGTGCCGGTGGCGCCCCGTTCGCGCAAAGCATCGAACAGCGCTTCGATCCGGTCGAAATCCTGCGGATCGACCGGGTCGGTCACCAGCTCCAGAGGGATCAGGTCACCCGCCAGCCGCAATCCGGCCTGCATCAGTGCACCACCCTTCTTGCGCAGGGCGACATCGCGGAAAATACGCACCTCGCCCAGCGCCGTGCCCTCGACCCGCCATTCTAGATGGCCCACATCCCGGGCCGTACCACCTAGGCAGGACATGACGCATCGGGCCACACTTTCGGGCTCGAGATCGGCGAACTCGACCTCTATGCCGACCTTGCGGGGCCTGCCGGCACGGGTATCGGGACGGGGCAGCATAAATGTGCCTTCGCCATCCAATATGCCTCGCCAATGGCTCGAGTCGGCTGTATACTTGTCAATATTAATGCTCATGATCGGCCAACGTCAGCCGACCCGGCAGGTTCCGCGCTTTCCTTGGTGGGAAAGATGGAACTTCGGGCGGCACATGCACGTTTATTGCTCAACGGCACCGAGTGAGCGTGCTACAGGACAGGAGTTCCACGTGATACATGCGATCGCCATTCTTATTGCAAGCACGGTACCGTCGGCGGCCAACGCCGTTTCGGTGGCGCAGCTTGACGGGAATGCGCACGGGTATTGCGCCACCTGTCCTGAATCTATTTCCGAAGGCTCTGTCGCGGCACTGACCGCCACGGGCGTCCCGGGGGTTGTTCCCGCCGGGGCCGAGCCTTTCGACCCCGCCATGCCGACCTTCGGCAGCATGACCCCCGAGCAGATCCGCGCCTACGAGGCCGAGATGCACGAGACCGCCTCCCTGCCCCAGGGTGTTGACCTGCGGGGCGCGCCGGTCTTCGACCGCGCCGACGACCCCATCGGCCATATTGCCGAGGTCGAGTCCCGTCAGGACGGCACCATCCTCAGCGCGCTGGTGATGATCGAAGACAGCAGCAAACCCGCCTATACCGTGCGCATGGAGGCCGAGCAGCTGACCATCGTGCTGGGCGAGGAGCCGCAGGCCTTCGAGGTTTTCCTGGACCTGCACCGCGACGCGCTGCTGCAGATCGATCCGCAGCCGCTGCCGCCTGCCCGCTGAACCCCGTGAGGGGCCTCTGACCAAGATTGCAAAAGCCGCCCGCGGGGCGGCTTTTTTCGTTTCCGGGATGTCGGGGCGCCAGGCCCCTCAGACCATTTCTTCCGGCACGCCGGGCAGGGCCCGGCCGAACAAGCGTGCGGGGCGGTCGGCGTAGGGCAGGATGAAGCCCTGGCGTCCGCCGGGACGGCGCACAAGGTTCTCGTTCGCCAGGACACGCCAGGCCTGCACGGCGCCGCTGCCCTTGAAGAACTTCTCGTCCGCATCATCGGGCAGCCACGCGCTCATCACCTTGCGCTTGACCTCGGCCACCTCGTGGGGGGCGGTCAGGCGCACCCCCACCTCAGTATCCCAGTAAAAGCTGCGACCGTTCAGATTGGCGGAGGAGACGATCGCGGCGCGGTCGTCGAATACCGATACCTTGGTATGGACGTAGATCAGCGGCGCCTCGGCCAGCCGGTCGCGGGACAGGTTCTCGCCGTTGGGGTTCTCTCCTTCGACCACGGGCCGGTTCTGGGCGGGCGATCCAACAAAGATGCGGTGCCCGAAGGCCTTGCGCAGCTTCTTCAGGCAGCGGGCCTGAAGGAATTCGCCATAGCGCGCGTCGGCACGGCGCCGGTTCTCGAAGGCGACCTCCTCGGGGGCGGCGGGCAGGACCAGCACAAGGCCCAGGCGCTTGTTGCGCCGGGCGGCATCGGCCAGCTTTCGCGCCAGCTCCCGCTCGCGGAAGAACTGCGTCTCGAGGTAGATGAACTCCTCGGCGCGGGCGACTTCCTCGTGGTGGGCGTCGGCGATCTCGTGGACCAGCCGGCGGGGCGAGAGGAAGGGCAGCGCCAAGCGGCGCGGTGCGGACAGGGTGCGCAAGAGCGGCGGCCGCGGCGGCGGCACCGAGCGTCCCCCGGTTTCGGAAATGAAATGGTGCAGATGCCCCTCGGTCGCGGCGCCCAGCTCGGGATCGTCGACCATAAGCTGCACGTCCTGCCAGGTCAGGTGCGCGGGCTTGCGATGATTGAGGTCATCATACCGCCGGTCGTCCAGGTCCAGCCCGCCGATATAGGTCCGCTTGCCGTCAAAGACGGCGACCTTCTGGTGGTGAGTGGCTGGCACCAGGGGTGGCACCGGGATGCGCCGGGCGCGGTAGCTGCCGTCGCGCACCGCCAGCAGCCAGCGCGAAAAGCCCGGCATCTCCTTGAGCATGTTGCGGCGCAACGCCTCCTCGAGGTCGTTGAGCGACTTGGCGGTGCGCGTGACCTCGCCGGTCACGCGGCTCCAGAGCATCAGGCGCGGCCCCAGGCCGACCCGGGCCGAGTGGAGGGCCGGGATAACCCGAAGGCGGCCAGCACCCTCGCGCGCAAGCTCCCGCGCCGCAGTCAGCCGCCGCAGCGAGGCCCAGGTGTCGCGGTGGATCTCGTGGGCCAGCAGCGGGTCGAAATCGGCGATCGCGATGTCGAACGAAACCCCGCGGTTGAGGGTGTGCACGATCAGGTCCAGCCAGGTCTCGCCAATCTCAAGCGCCTCGGGAGAGTGCAGCTTGGTCATCGGATCGAAGATGCGGAAACCGGCCACGATGCGGTCTTCGGCCTTGAGGAAGGCGCGTTCCAGCACGGGGTAGGCCTCGAAGGCGGTGACAAGCACCTGCACCCGGTCGGGCTTTGCCGTTCCGGGTCGCATGTCCTGGCCAAGGTCGTTGGTCGCCCCGTTGTCCGGGCCGGAGTCGGATTGTGTCACTTTTCCCTCTGGTATTCGTCGAATTCGCGAACGTTGAACCTAAGCACAATGCCGTAGCTTCGTTTACGTTCCTCGACTTGGACCTCTCCGAGCAATTGCTGCGAGAAAGCGGCGATCAGGCGAGCGCCCAATCCACCAGAGGAAACCGGCGCGGGTTCGACCAGCGGCGCCCCGATCGAATTCTCGATCGCGAGGGTCAGATCGCCGTCGTTCCCGACCACCAGTTCGACGCGCAGCCATGGCAGGCCATCGGGCGGTCGGCCGATATATTTCAAGGCGTTGGTGATCGCCTCGGTCGCCAGAAGGGACAGGGGCACCGCTTGGTCGGGATAAAGCTCGAACGGCTCCATCGAGATGGTGACGTCGATCTCTGTGCCGCTGGCGACTGCGGTGTCCAGGCGCTGGTTCACGATCTCTTTCAGGAGCAGGTCGCCGCGGATCTGGGCCAGCGTATCGTTCTGATAGAGATTGCGGTGCACGGTCGCGAGGCTGAGCACGCGCTCCTGCACGCGGCGCAGGACCGAGCGGGCCTCCTCGGATTTCAGCTGGCGCATCTGCATGTTCATGATCGACGCGATCAGCTGAAGGTTGTTCTTCACGCGGTGGTAGACTTCCTTCAACAGGACCTTCTGCTCGCGGACGGCGTTTTCCAGCTCGGCCTCGTCCTTGAGGATCGTGTCGGTCATGTAGATGAAGCTGTCCTCCATCTCCTGCAGCTCGGCAGGCATGCTGACCGGCGCCGGCGGCTGCAGAACGCGGCGCGTCTTGGCAAAGGAGGACATGCGCAGCCGCAGTGAACGGATGTGCCGGATCACCAGCCAGTGCACCGCGAAATAGGCCACGGCGAGGCTGGAGAGCCACATCAGCAGCGGGAAGGCCGCGGGCGGGATGCGGATGGACTCGCTTTCGGTGGCGGCGCTGTAGCCCGCCTCCCACGACCCGATGGCAAAGACCGAATTGGCAAGGATCGGCACGACGGCGAAAGTGCGCTCCCGCCCTTCGACGGTGCGGGCGCTGAAGGCGCTGGCGCGCACCTTGAGAAACTCTGTCAGCTGCTGTTTCGGGGGCAGCCGCTGCTCGGGCGAGACGGAGCCTTCCTGCGAGACAAGCACGTCACCGGCGGCGTTTATTGTGAAGAACTCGGCCTGTTCGGAGGCGATCAGCGGCGAGGATGTCGTCTGGATGGAATCGAGCGGCAGCGCGATCGTCACAAACCCCTCAAGCCCTTCGCGGGTGTAGACGGGGTAGTTGACCGTCACCACCGGCTGGATGTTCTCGTTGTTGCCGTCCTGGTCCAGCAGAAGCACCTTGGCCAGGTCGGTCGCGAAAAGATCCGCCATCTGGCGCCGGTCCGACAGATCCCGGGCGATCCCGTCCGAGGCACAGCTGACCTGACCATCGGCCGGGATGAACCCAGCCCAGACAAAATCGCTTTCCCTAGAGACGTAATCGGACAGGTAGCGGCGGCACTGCTCGGGCGTGGTCAACAGCTCGAACATGCCGCTCATGGCGCGACCGGCGCCCAGCGCCCTCTGGATCAGCTGCCGGTCGTCGGCCGCGGCTTCACGGGTCAGCGCCAGCAGCGTCAGCTGGGTGCGCGTCTCGACCTCCTGGGTGAGCGTGCGCGTCTGCACGACCGCAATCAGCCCAAGCGGCAGTAGCGCCAATGACAGAAACGCCATGACCCGAAAGCCAAGGCGTTTTGTCACCGGGCGAAGATTCAGATGGGGGCGCATCAGCCCGGGGTGTGTGATGCCGAGGAGAGCACTGCCATCGTCGCCTGATCCGTCAGCTCAAGGCGATCCCCTTCCTCGAGGTGAAGGAGTTCCGCAAGCCTTGCGCGTGCCCGGTTCGCCCGGCTCTTGATGGTGCCGACGGCACAACCGCACATTTCCGCCGCCTCTTCATAGGTAAATCCGGATGCCCCCACGAGGATCAGCGCCTCGCGCTGCTCGTCGCGCAGCTGCTCGAACGCCTTGCGGAAGTCCGCGAATTGCAGGCGACCGTCATGCTCGGGCTTTTCGGCCAGGCCGGCGGTGAACACTCCGTCCACGTCCGCAACCTCGCGCTTCAGCTTGCGCCGGCTCGAGTAGAAGGTGTTGCGCAGGATGGTGAACAGCCAGGCCCGAAGGTTGGTGCCGGTCTGGAACTTGTCAAAGTTGGTCCAAGCCTTGACGACCGTGTCCTGGACAAGGTCATCCGCACTGCTGCTGTTTCGGGTGAGGCTGAGCGCGAATGCCCGAAGCGCCGGAAGGTGATCCACCAGTTCGTCGCGCGGTGCCTTCTGTGTTTCGGTCATTTCGCGGCGCTTTGCTGTTTCAATTGCTCCAGCAAGTTCTTGAAGCGGTCCGGCAGTTCCTCTTCGACTTTTTCCTGATACACACGTTTCAGGTTTTCGTCGATTTGGCGACTGACAGCCACTTTCTCTTCGTTTTCGTCCATTCTCTTCACACTGTCCCGCTTTACGATATCAATGATCCCGTGGAACCAAACATCCCTTAGCGCGTTCGGTTCCAAGAAAATACGAAAAAAGGTACTTGCGAACATGACTACCGAAACCGCCGTCGACCTCTCAACCGTAGTGGGGCAGCATCTGCCATACTTGCGGAGATACGCCCGTGCGCTGACGGGGAGTCAGAACAGCGGCGACCTCTATGCCGCGGCGACCTTGGAAGCAATCCTCGAGGATAACGAGGTGTTTTCGCGGGATATTTCCCCAAAAACGGCCCTGTTCAAGGCCTTTCACGTGATCTGGTCCAGCGCCGGCGCCCCGGTGGCCGAGTCGGACGCAGGCATCGAGGCCAAGGCCCAGGCCCATCTCAAGAACCTCACGGCCAACACCCGCGAGGCTCTTTTGCTGCACACCGTCGAGGAGTTCAGCAAGGACGACATCGCCGGCATCATGCAGACCGACCGTGACGAAGTTGACACGCTTCTCGACATCGCCAGCCGCGAGATGGAAAGCAGCGTCACCGGCCGTGTGCTTGTCATCGAGGACGAGGCGATCATCGCCATGGACATCGAAAGCATCGTCGCATCGCTGGGTCATCAGGTCATCGGCGTGGCGCGCACCCGCGACGGCGCCGTCGCCATGGGCAAGAAGGAACAGCCCGACCTGATCCTTGCCGACATCCAGCTTGCCGACAACTCGTCCGGCGTCGATGCGGTCAACGACCTGCTGGCCCACTTCGGCAACATCCCGGTGATCTTCATCACCGCCTACCCCGAGCGGCTTCTGACCGGCGAGCGTCCCGAACCCGCGTTCCTGATCTCCAAGCCCTACAACGAAGAGCAGGTTCGCTCGGCCGTCAGCCAGGCGATGTTCTTCGCATCGACCGAAACGCTTCACGCCAACTGATCGGCGCACCCCGGGGCCGCATCGTCGGCCCCGCGTGACACCGCGAAATGAAAAAACCCGCCTTGGAAACAAGGCGGGTTTCATTTTTTCAACTGTGTTTCACTGGCATTTCGCGCCTTGGGCGCGGATCTCGTACATCTCATCCGTGACGTTCGGCGATCAGACCGGGGGCTTGCCGCGAACGGCGCGGGCGACCAGGGCGATCACGAAAAGCACGACGAAGATGAAGAACAGAACCTGTGCAATGCCGGCAGAGGCCGAGGCGATGCCGCCAAAGCCGAAGACACCAGCAATAAGCGCAACAACCAGGAATATAAGGGCCCAGTAAAGCATGGCGTTATCCTTTCGACAAAGATCGGCTCCGGCCAATCCGGGACCGATTTGAAAACAAACGCGGATTGCTGGCTGTGAGTTCCCGTGACCACATTCTGTGACGTAGGCGTCCGGCGCGGGGCCGAAGGGCGCAAGCGCACCGGCGACTAGCCAGGCAGTCGGCCGGCGGCGTCGATACTGCGCAGGATCGTGGCGATCAGGGCGGACGTCAGGAAACGCTGCACGAAGATCCAGCGAGGGTCATCCTCCGACGGCTCCTCCCGTCCCGAGACGACCACGATATGCCCGCCCCGCTGGAACACCAGCTCGGCAAGCCCCGCGGCCTTGATCTGTTCGGGAGGAAGGTTGGTAATCAGGGCGCGCACGCGCTCTGCCTCACCCACAAGACCGAGACCCTGCGCCATTGTCCGGCACAGGCGCACGCGGGCCTGGGGATCATGCTCCTGGAACATCTCCATCAGATCGTTGGCGATGACGATGTCACGCTCAATGATCACGATGATACCAGTCGATAGATCGGTGTTCGCGGGGGTAGCCATTCTTGTTAGGCGCTTCCAGCCGGGTGCCAATGGGCGGATTACCGGCGCACAATGGAACAGGTCTTCCTGTCGCGCATTAATCTAAGACATAGCATAACAAAAAAGCGCGCATCATGGTCACGAAATGTGTAAATTGCCCACTCGCCCGAAAACCCCTTTTCAAACCCATGAGCCGCGACGAACTTGCCTACATGCAGAGGTTCAAGGTCGGCGAGCTGGTGGTCGACCCCCGCACCTCCCTTCTGATGGAGGGGTCCAACAGCCCTCAGCTATACACAACGCTGCGAGGAATGGGGTTGCGGTACAAGACCTTGCCCTCGGGGCGACGACACGTGATCGGCTTTGTATTTCCCGGTGATTTCATTGGCTTGCAGGCCGGGGTGATGGGCGAGATGGAGCATTCGGTCGAAGCCTCGACCTCGATGACACTCTGTGTCTTCGACCGGGCGGAATTCTGGAATTTCCTCAAGCTCAGAACCGACCGGGCGTTCGACGTGATTTGGCTGTCGGCCGTGGAGGAGCATTTCCTGGGTGAGGCACTGGCAACGGTGGGTCAGCGCACGGCGGTGGAAAAAGTCGCCTGGGCCCTCGTGCGATTCTACCGGCGGGGCAAGATGCTTCACATGGTCGAGCACGGCTCGATGCCCCTTCCCTACAAGCAACAGGACCTGGCCGACGCCCTGGGCCTGTCGCTGGTGCACACGAACAAGACCCTGGCCAAGCTGCGCGACCGCCAGCTTGCCAATTGGAGCGACGGCATCCTCAGCGTCCATGACGTCGACAGGCTGGCCGCGCTGGCCCAGGATGACGGCAGCGAAGTCGTCACCCGGCCGCTGCTCTGAACCAACAATTCCTTATTTAGAGCCTGTTTTCGACTTCAACCGCGCTCCAGAAGCGCGATCAGCGCGCCTTCGCCTGCCCGCAGGCCCGCGATCTCGGCGGGTTTGGCGTAGGCCCGTGCCAGACGTTTGGCGCCGCCCTCTTCGGCCAAGTCGATGACCGCCGGATGAATGTAGCTGTTGCGCGCGATCGTCGGCGTGTTGCTCAACTCGTCCGAGGCCGCTTCGGCCATGATCTTGATCGTCACGGCCTCGTCCCTGTCGCTGGCCGCACGCGCCGCGCGCAGGGCCGCAAGCGTGCCGTTCCAGGTGCGGAAGGATTTCGCCGTCACCCCCGTTCCCGCCATGTCCGAGATGAAGTCGTTGACCTGGCACGAGGTGACGCAGCGCTGCTCGCCGCTCTCGTCGACCCATGTCATCAACTCGCCCCCCGGCAGGTCGTGGATCTGCTCGAGGGCTTTGTGAAGGCTTTTGTGGCGCAGCCGCTTCGTGACCTTTTTCTGGCCTTTTGCCGTGTAAGAGAGCCTGATTTCGCCATCCTTCAGGCGCAGGTGCTTGGCGCGCAGGGTGGTCGCGCCATAGGTGCCGTTCTCCTCGGCGTAGGCCGAGGTTCCGACACGCAGCGATAGCCGGTCCAGCAGCGCCAGCACACTGGCCAAGGCAAGCTCTTCCTCTCCCGTCTCGGCGCGCAGGCCGGCGGTGATCCGTCGGCGCAGGGCCGGAAGCACGCGCCCGAAATCGGCCAGGTGGTCAAATTTCTGCTGCGCCCGGTAAGCGGTCCACTCTTCGTGGTAGCGATATTGCTTGCGTGATTTGACATCCCGCCCGGTGGCCTGAAGATGCCCGTTGCGACGCGGACAGATCCACACGTCCTCATAGGCCGGCGGCACGGCAAGCGCGTGGATGCGCGCCCGCTCGCGCGTGTCGTCGATCCGCGTGCCGTCGGGGGCGAGGTAGGAAAACCCCCGCCCACGCCGCTGACGCCGGATGCCCGGTCGGCTGTCCGGGTAGTAGATCAGGCCCTCAGGCGGCATTTCCCATCGCGTCCTGGATGTGCCGCTCGATCTCGTCCATGGGCTGGCCGGCAAGGTTCTTGTCCAACTCGAAGATGATCCGCTTCTCGACCTCGGCGTGCAGCGCCTTGCGCAGGTTGCCCAGCACCGAGGGGCCGGCGACCAGGACAAGCCGCTCGAACCCCTGCTTCAGGGCCTGTTCGTTGAGGATCTCGGCGAGATCCTCGGCGAAGCGTTCCTTGGCCAGCTCGTGCCAGTCGGTGTCGGCCACGGCAGAGCGCTGGGGCGAGGGGCCGTCGTTGAAACGGCCGGGCCGGTTGGCCGCCTGATCACGGGTGGGCGGGTTGTCCTGGGTTTCCTTGCGCCAGACGTTCAGGTTGGGATACTCGGCGTCACCGTCGTTGACGAGGATCAGGGCCTTTTCGCTGTCCGTCACCACGACCCAGGTTCCATTCTTCATCTCAGGCATGACGCTTCTCCTATGAACTGTTCGCGCCCCGGTTGAGGCTCTGTCTTGGAACGTTCGCGCGCCGGGCCGGGTTCCGCCCGGGATCAGTCATCGACCTCGATATAGCGATCCGCCACCTCGGCGCCGCGCTGCCCCATGGGACGATCGGGGCCGACGGTGGTGTCGGCCCATGTCCGCAGCTCCAGCTCAGCGTTGAGCGTGGCGCCCAGAAGCACCACGTAGGCCGACAGGTAGAACCACAGCAGCATGGAGACGGCCGCCCCGATGGAGCCGTAGACCTCGTTGTAACGGGGGAAGTTGGCCAGGTAGGTCGACAGCAGCCAGCTGACTGCCACCCACAGCACGGCCGCCACGACGGCGCCCGGGGTGACCCAGCCGGCCTTGGCGGCGCGGCGATTGGGCCCCAGCTTGTAGATGATGCCCAGCCCCGCCACCAGCACGGCCCCCGCGATGAACCAACGCAAAATCGCGACCGTCATCGCCGTGTAGGGCCCAAGCGGAATGACCGCGAGAACTGCCGGCACCACCACTATGGCGCCGAGCGCCGCGATTACAAAGGCCCCCGCTGCCGCCGTCATCGACAGGGTGCTCACCAGGCGTGTCACCCCCACCCGGTTGGATTCGCGATAGGTGGCGTTAAGGCCGCGCAGCAGGGCCGAAACCCCGGCCCGCGCCGACCAGATCGCCGCCACGGTCGACACGACCGTCGTCCAACCCAGCGTGCCCTCGCTTGCCATGGCAAGGGTGGACAGCTGGTCGCGCAGCAGATCGTAGATTTGGGGCGGAAAGACCTCTTCCAAGGGCTCAATCAGGTTGCCGACCACCTGCGGGTCGACGCCCAGCCCCAGCAGCGCGATCAGCGCGGCCAGGGCGGGAAACACCGCGAGCATGGCGAAAAAGCCGACGCCCGCGGCGATCAGGCCCAGGTTCTTGCGATCCATGGTGACACGGACCGCCCTCAGCGTTGCCCACCAGACATGCCAATCGTGATCGACAGGCAGTGCCATCGGCGGGATCAGATCTTGGCGGCCGAGGATTTGGGTCCGGCAAGAAGCCAGATGATGAAGCCGATCAGCGGCAGCAGCACCACCAGAAGGACCCACAGCACCTTGCTGCCGGTCGAGGCGCCCGACCCGATGATCGACACGATCGCCCAGATATCCAGCACCAGCAGGATAAGCCCACCAATTCCACCAACTTCTAACATGCCGCGTTCCTTCCAATATTATTTCCGGACGCTCCGGGATCGGGTGGAAGGGGCTTGGCGCGGTGCCGCGTGCAGGGCCCGCCCTGGGGCGGCGCCCGTCCTGCGTGACCCTGATCGCCGGTCCCCGTCCAACCGCGAAGGCGGTCGTCCAGTCTGTGAACGCCGCAACGGCGCGGCGGGTTCCCCCGGCGCCCTGCCTGCGTCAGCCCACGAGGCGGTAGTAAAGCCAGTCGGGCAGGAAGCGGCTGCCACGGAAGAGCCAGGAGAAGGCCGCCGGGAAGGAGCGCGCGAACGCATCGCTCATCATCAGCTCGACGATCTGGCCGGCGGCCTCGTCAGGCTCCATCATGAAGGGCATGGAAAAATTGTTCTTGTCTGTCAGGCGGGTGCGGATGAAGCCGGGGTTGGCCAGTTGCACCCGGATACCGCTGCCGCGCAGGTCGGCGCGCAGCCCCTCGGCAAGGTACATCACCCCCGCCTTGGAGGCGCCGTAGCCCGTGGCGCCGGGCAGACCCCGGAAGCCCGACAGACTGCCGACCAGGACGATATGGCCCGCGTCACGCGCCACCATCGCCGGCAGAGCCTCGGCGACGCAGCGGGCGGCGCCGGTGAAGTTGATGTCGCACATGCTTTCCAGCTGTTCGGCATCGAGTGTTTGCGCGCTCATGGGCCAGTAGACGCCGGCCATGTAGATCAACCCGTCGACAGGCCCGACACGTTTGGCGGCATCGGCGACCGAGGCGCGGTCGCGCACGTCTATCACCTCTGCCCTGGCCCGGCCCGGCAACTCCGCGACCAGCGACTCCAGCCGCTCGGCCGAACGGGCCGAGACCACCAGCCGCGCCCCCATGCGGCTGAGCCTGTGGGCAAGGGCGCGGCCCAGCCCTTCGCTTGCCCCGACGATCCAGTAGGTTCTGTCGACCAGGGCGGTCGGGCCAACGGGCGCTTCGTTTCCGGCTTCGCTCATGGCACTTTCCTCATGGTGGCAACCAGCTCCGCGACCTTGACCCCGAACTTGCGGAACTGGGAGCGGTTCACGATCACCCCGTTCTCCAGCAGGTACATCCAGTCGGTCGCCCGCAGCACGTGACCGCCCGAATCCTCGGGCAGTTGCAACCGGTAACGCAGGCACATGGCCGAACCCGACTGCTGGCCCCAGGCGATGCCCAGGATGTCCGGCGCGGTGGCGGTCATGGTGCCGTCCGGCTGTAGGGTCACATCCCAGGAACGATGCTGCACCTCGCCACCGTCATAGTGAAAGACCTCGTCGATATGGCCGATGTTGCCGTCCCAGGTGCAGATCATCCTGGCCATGAACCGAGAGACGACCTGCCCTGCCGGCCCGTAGATCACGCCGTCGCACTGGATGGTCCCGTCAAACAGCCTGCGAAGGTCGAAGTCGGGCCCAAGATGGGCGTAATCCCCGGCACGCTGCGACCGGAACCCGAAGTTCAGGTGCCAGACCCAGACCGCGAACAGGCCAAGGGCGAATCCGGCTATGAGCGCCAGAAAGAACGTCAAAGATCCAGTCTCCTCCGGCACTTGCGGCCGTCTGGTGGGGTTTCAGGCTTCGACGGGGTCTTGGCTTGATCCGCTCGATCCGGCTGCGGGCCTCCGTCGGAAGGCCAACGCGTAGCGACCCGGGCGGGTTCCGTGTTTGCCATTGATTTTGCTGGGATGTCGACCGGGGCCACGCTCATCGGCTGACCTCGTGTTCCGGGGGCGCCGGCCTTCTGAGGTAGCGCGCGCCCCGCGCCCGCAGCCGCGCCGCCTGCCAGAAGATCAGTGCCAGCACCCGGCGCGAGCCGAAGGGCCGCCGCCACATGGCGGCGAGGATCGCCCGATCCGTCAGGGGCAGGCGCGGTCCGGCCAGCGTCGCCAGGACCCCGCCGGCACCGGTATCGCCCGGCGTGCCCTCCGCCGCCCCCGGATCGCGGAAGTCGATGCTGATCGCCACCCTTTCGGCCCTGATGTCAAAGCGGAACGCATAGTCGCCGGCGATGCGCTGGAAGGGCGAGACATGGAAGATCTTGCGGGCGCGCAACACGTCCTGGCCGGTGATGACGCCCCGGTCCTCGCGCAGGCAGAGGTAGGAATGGCGGTCCCCGAAGGTGTTGTTGACCTCTGCGATCACGGCGCGCAGCCGCTTCTGATTATCGTGCAGCAGCCAGAAGCAGACGGGGTTGAAGACATGGCCAAGAACGCGCGGCTGGGCCAGAAGGTGGACCGGCCCGGCGGTGATCCCGGACAGGCCCTCCGCCTCGGCGACCTCGCGCACCCAAGTGGCGCCGCGCTCCGCGCCACGCCGTCCCCCGTGGTCCACGTCGTGAAGCGAGGTCAGGTTGGCGCGGTTGCGCGAGAAAAGGCGCGGCCCGCCGTGCCGGGGTGCGGGCACCGGCGCCTCGGCGTCCAGCAGGACATAGTCCACCCCGTAGGAGAAGCGGTTGGCGATCGCGCCATGCCGGGCGTGGAAGGTCCGGCCCGGTATGACCTGCGGCGTCAGAGGCATGCCGCCCGCGCATCCTGTGCCCGCCCCGCGTGGCCGGCACCGGCGCCCATCATCCCGTCGATCACATCCATTGCGCTGGCCAGCCCGTCCTCGTGAAATCCGTTGCGCATCCAGGCACCGCAGAACCAGGTGCGCCGGGCGCCGTTGAAGCCCCGGATCGCAGTCTGCGCCTCGATCGCGGCGCGGTCAAAGACCGGATGGCGGAAGATGGTGCGGTCATGGACAAGATCCTCGCGGATCGTGCGCTGGGAGTTGAGGGTGACGAACAGCGGATCGTCCAGTGGGATGGGCTGGAGCGAGTTCATCCAGTAGGTCAGATCAATACGCTCGGCGGTGCGGCCCCGCTCCTCGGTATAGTTCCAGCTGGACCAGCAACTGCGGCGGCGGGGCATGACCGAGCTGTCGGCATGAAGCACCGCCTCGTTCGGCTGATAGCGCACCGCGCCCAGGGCCGCCCGCTCACGCTCGTCGGCATCGGCCAGCATAGCCAGGCTGTCGTCGGAATGGGTGGCCATCACCACCTCGTCGAATATGTCGAGGTTGCCTTCCCGGTCCCGGATGCGGATCACGTCGCCGTCGCGGCTGACGGAACCCACGGGACTGTTCAGACGGATGTGGACACCGGCGCGTAGCAGGGCGGCCTCAAGCCGGCTGACATACTGGATCGAGCCGCCCTTGACCGTCCACCACTGGTGCTGGCCCGTGTGGCTGAGCAGGGCGTGGTTCTGGAAAAACTGCACCAGCGAACGGGCGGGAAATTTCAGGATCCGCTCGGTCGGGGTGGACCAGATCGCGCCCGAAAGTGGCGCCAGGTAATAGTCGCGGAACCAGGGGCCCATGCCCATCTCGTCCAGAAGCTCGCCGATGGTCTTTTCGTCGTCGCGCGCCCGCTCGACCGCCTGGGCGTTGAAGCGGCGCACGTCGTTCACCATCCGCAGGAAGGCGGGGCGCAGCAGGTTGCGGGGCTGGGCACAGAGGGTGGCAAGGCTGCGCAGCCCGTATTCGATGCGCCCCCCGTCGATCGAGGCGGCAAAGCTCATGTCGCTGGGCACTGTGGGGACCTGCAGCGCCTCGAAGAGGCGCACCAGGTGGGGGTAGTTGACGCGGTTGAAGACGATGAAGCCCGTGTCGACGGGCTGGTCGCCATTGCGCCCCGCCAACACCGTGCGCGCATGCCCGCCCAGGCGCGCGCCCGCCTCGTAAAGCACCACGGCGTTGCTTCCCGAAAGGGCATGGGCCGCCCCCAGACCGGATATGCCGCCGCCGATCACCGCAATCCGGCGCGGCGGAATAGTCTGTTTTTCAAAGGGCATGCCTGATCCTGCCTGTTGGGTTCCCCGGGGATACGCCACTGTCGCCCGCCCGGATCACAAAAAGATTGATCCGATCGACCTTTCGGACGGTATCCGTTCCATGATCCAACCTGCGCACACCTATCCTTCGGAAACGGCTGGCCCGCCGCCGCCGGGCAGCTATGCTGTCGCCGAAGCACGCAGAGGCGGACCATCCAGCATGCAGGATGCCAGCAGAGACAAGAGCGACAAGCGCACAGCGCGGGATGGCGCCGCGGCGGGCGGCCAGCCCCGGTCCGCGCCAGCCGACTGGGCCGCGCTGATGGCGCGGGTGGCCCGGGGCGACCGCGCCGCCTTTGCCGAGGTCTTTCGCCACTTCGCCCCCCGGGTGAAGGCCTACCTGGTCAAATCGGGCGCAGTCCCTGCCCTCGCCGAGGATTGCATGCAGGACGTCATGGCGACGGTCTGGCGCAAGGCGGCACAGTTCGACCCGGCGCGCGCCAGCCTTGCCGCCTGGATCTTCACCATCGCCCGCAACCGGCGGATCGACCTGCTTCGGCGCGAACGTCGCCCCGAGGCCGAGGATCTTGCCTGGGGCCCCCAGGCCGCCCCCGAGGCCGCCGAGGCGCTGGCCCTGCAACAGGATGCCGCACGCCTTGCCCGGGCCCTCTCGGACCTGCCCGAGGCCCAACGGCAGGTCATCGTCCAGGCCTATTTCGGCGATCTCAGCCATGCCCAGATCGCGGCCCGCACCGGCCTGCCGCTGGGCACGATCAAATCCCGGACCAAGCTTGCGCTGGACCGCCTGCGCCACGCGATGGGCCGGGAATGAAGGAACGCGCCATGACACCCCGCCCCGCGCCCCGGCATCACCCCGACGCCGCCCTGCTGATGGCCCATGCCGCCGGAACCCTACCCGAGGCCTTCTCGCTGGTGGTCGCAACCCACGTGTCGCTGTGCGACACCTGCCGGGTCGAGCTTGCGGCCCACGAGGAAACTGGCGGCGCCCTTCTGGAGATGATGGCCGAGGGGGGCAGCGGCCGTCACGAGGCGGCCATGGACCAGGACGGGGTACTTGAAAAGGTTCTTGAACGGGCGCAGGCGCTGCCCGAGGCAGCACCGCCCGCGCCCCCGGCCCCCGGCACCGACCTGCCCGAACCGCTTGCGGCCTATGTCGGTGGGGGCATGGACGCGATCCCGTGGCGCCGGGTGGGCGGCGGCATCCGGCAGGCCGTGCTGGAAACCGGCCCCGATGCCTCGGCCCGGCTGCTCTACATCCCCGGCGGGCGCGCCGTGCCCGACCATGGCCACAGGGGGCTGGAACTGACGCTGGTCCTGTCGGGTGCCTTCAGCGACAGCGAGGACCGTTTCGGACCCGGCGACTTGGAGCTTGCCACACCCGAGCTGGAACATACCCCCGTGGCCGAGCCGGGCGCGCCCTGCATCTGCCTCGCGGCCACCGACGCGCCCTTGCGCTTCACCGGCCTGCTGCCGCGCCTGGCACAGCGGTTGATGGGCATCTGATCCAGATCAGCGCGCCCGCCCTTGGTCCTCAGCGCCCGTCCCGCAGGATCAGCGGCGGCGCCCGGCGGACAGGGGCGGGATCCGCCCGGTCGCCGTCATCTGGCTCAGGGGCCGAGGCCGGCGCGGTCCGCATTTCTGCTTCCTCTCCCTGCGTTTCCGCCGCCGCCTCTCCCATCGGTGGCATCTGACGGGGCGCCGGGGTCTGCGGTGCTGCAACGGCCTCGACCGACAATTCCTCGAAATCGAAATTGTCCAGCTTCTGCGCCCGTTTGCCGGCCCGCTCGGCCGCCGTCCCGATCCCGTCGAGATCGGCGCGCGCCTGGCGGAAATGGGTATCGAGCTTGCCCACCCGCTCGACGATCAACTCCACGTCGCGGTGCAAATGCTTGAGGGTGGCACGTATCGCGCCCGCCTGTTCGCGCATCCGCGCGTCCTTCAGGATCGCCCGCATCGTGTTCAGCGTCGCCATGCAGGTGGTGGGCGAAACGATCCAGACCCGCGCCGCGAACCCCTCTCGCACAACCTCGGGCAGGCGGGAATGAAGCTCGGCATAGACCGCCTCGGACGGCAGGAACATCAGGGCGCCGTCAGCGGTCTCGCCCTCGACCAGGTACCGCTCGGCGATGGCGCGGATATGGACGCGCACGGCCTGGCGCAGGGCGGCCAGCGCCCGCGCCACCTCCTCGCGCCCCTCGGCGCGGACCAGCGCCTCGTAGGCCTCAAGCGGAAATTTCGCGTCGATGACGATCGGCCCCGGAGGGTTCGGCAGGTGGATCAGACAGTCGGCCCGGCGCCCGTTCGACAGCGTCGCCTGCATGGTGAAGCTGTCGGCTGGCAGCGCCTTTGCCACGATGTCGTTCAACTGGATCTCGCCGAAGGCACCCCGGGTCTGCTTGTTGGACAGGATGTCCTGCAGGCTGAGGACATCGCCCGACAGCTTCTCGATATTGGTCTGGGCCCGGTCGATCGTGGCCAGGCGCTCCTGCAGCTGGGTCAATGACTTGGTGGTCTTCTCGGAACTGCCCGAAAGACTCGCGTTCATCCGTTCCTGCATCTCGCTCAGCGCATGGGCCGAGCGCATGGCGTTGGCATGCAGCGTCTCGTTCATGCGGCTCTGCACCTCGGACAGGCGCCGCTCCATCACCTGGATGGTCTGGGCCTGGATCGTCGATTGCGCATCCGAAACGGTCTGAAGGCTGCCGGCAAGCTGTTGCTGACCGGCGCCCAGGTGCTGCACCGCGCGGCCCAGATCCTCGACCGAGCGCAGGACAGGCCGGCTGTCGCGCGCCGCCCGCCCCGCCGCCCGAAGCGAGGCCAGCAGAAGCACAAGGATCAGCAACAGCCCGCCGCCCATCACCAGCACGGCCAGCGCCGCGGGATCCGAAGGATCCAGCTCGATCGACCCGAGGCGGATCATGTGCGCCCGAACAGCCGCTCGATGTCGGCCAGGCGCAGCTCGACATAGGTGGGACGGCCGTGGTTGCACTGTCCCGAGTGGGGCGTCGCCTCCATCTCGCGCAGCAGGGCGTTCATCTCCTCGCCGCGCATCCGCCGGCCCGACCGGATGGAGCCGTGGCAGGCCATGCGGCTGAGGATGGCGTCGATCTTCTCCTGGACCGAGGCGCTGGATCCCTGGTCGGCCAGTTCGTCCACCACGTCGCGCACCAGGCGCGCGGGATCGGCCTGACCCAGGATCGCGGGCGTCTCGCGCACGGCGACGGCACCGCCGCCGAACGGTTCGATCACCAGGCCCAGCCCGGCCAGGGCCTCCGCCTCGTCCAGAAGGCGGGCCGCGTCGGCCTCGTCCAGCTCGACGATCTCGGGGATCAGCAGCGCCTGAGAGGGGACACGGGCATCGGCCCGCTGGGCCTTCAGCTTCTCATAGACCAGCCGTTCGTGGGCGGCGTGCTGGTCGACGATGACGATGCCAGTGGCGGTCTGGGCGATGATGTAATTCTCATGAACCTGCCCGCGCGCCGCGCCCAGGGGCAGGTCGCGCGCGGCCTCGTCCGCCTCTGCCCGGGCAACATCATGCCCCGGCTCATCGGTGGCCAACCGCCCCGACAGGGCCACGCCCATCTCGGCAAAGCCCGGGGCCTGCGCCGCGTGGGCCGCCTCCAGCACCCCGCGCGACGGCTGTCCCGCGTAGCCGCTGGTTCCGTATCCGCGCGGCCGGTCCATCTGATAGACCCGGGGCGCGCCCTCAAGGGCCGATCCCTCCGCCGCCTGATCGCGCGCCGCGGCCGGGTTCCAGCCCCCCGCCATCGGCCCGTCACCGGGGCGCAACGCCCCCAACGTAGCCGCTGCCACCGTGGTCGAGGCCCGGTGCCCCGCCCCCGCGAGCGCGTGTTTCAACCCCGAGACGACCAACCCCCGCGCAAGCGCCGGGTCGCGGAACCGGACCTCGGATTTCGCCGGGTGCACGTTGACGTCCACCAGCTCCGGATGACAGCCGATGTTCAACACAGCCACCGGGTGGCGGTCACGGGACAGGAAATCCGAATAGGCGGCGCGCAGCGCGCCCACCAGAAGCTTGTCACGCACCGGCCGCGTGTTGACGAACAGGAACTGCCCCACCGCCGAGCCGCGCGAAAAGGTCGGCAGCGCGGCGAAACCCGTCAGGCTCAGGTCTTCGCGCTCCGCCTCGATCGGCAGGGCGTTCTCGGCAAACTCGCGCCCCAGAATGGCGCGCAGCCGCTCCAGCAGCGCGTCGAACAGATCGCCGTTGCAGGGATCCAGCCGCAAGAGCACCCGCCCCTCGCCCCCGCCCGAGACATCGCGCAGGGTAAAGCCGACCGATGGTTCGGCCATGGCGAGGCGCTTGACCACGTCGCCGATGGCCTGGGCCTCGGCCCGGTCGCTGCGCAGGAACTTCAACCGCGCCGGCGTGGCGTGGAACAGGTCACGCAGCGCCACCACCGTCCCCCGGCCCAGCGCCGCCGGCCGCAGAACCGGCGCGCTGCCGCCCGAAACCAGAATCTCCGCCGCCTCGTCATGGCCCGACGCGCGCGATGTCAGCGACAACCGCCCCACCGCCGCCAGCGACGGCAGCGCCTCGCCGCGAAACCCGAATGTGTGAATGTTCAGAAGGTCGGAGCCGTCGATCTTCGAGGTTGCGTGCCGCTGCAACGCCAGCGGCAACGCCTCGGCAGGGATACCGTGCCCGTCGTCGGTGACCCGGATCAGCGTCTTGCCCCCGTCGGCGTAATCGACCTCGATCCGCCGCGCCCCGGCATCAAGCGCATTCTCCACCAGTTCCTTGACCGCCGAGGCGGGTCTCTCGACCACCTCGCCAGCGGCGATCCGGTTGACCGCGGCATCGTCCAACTGCCGGATTACCGGCAATTCAGCAGTTATCTTGGGGCTAAGCTCATTCATGCCACCAAATCTAGCATGGGCAATCAGATTCGCCTATGGGTGTCTGAAGGCCCCACGGGAAATCCGCCGCCCTCTCCGGGCCCTCGCCCGCACCCCTTCAGTGTCGTCCAAATATCCCCGCCGGAGGCCCGCCCGGAAGGGCGGAAACGACGTAAGACGCCGCGTGGGTCAGCCCCCGCTTTCCAGCCCGTCGGGCTTGCCCACGACCACGAAATGCAGCTCCTCGGGCCGCAGCAACCGCTGCGCCACCCGCTTTACGTCCGCGAGGGTGACCGCGTTGATCTCGTCGTTGCGCGTGTCGATGTAGCTGGCCGGCAGGCCGGTCATCTGCATCCCCGACAGGATCCCAGCGATCCGCCCGTTGCCGTCAAAGCGCAGCGGGTAGGCCCCCGTCAGATAAGTCTGCGCCTCCTCCAGTTCCTCGGCGCTGACACCGTCGGCGGCCAGGGCGCCCCATTGCTGGCGGATGACCTCCACCGCCTCGGCCATGCGCGCGTTGGACGAGGCCACCTGCCCGATATAGAGCGCGCCCAGGTCCTTCGGCACCAGGTAGGAGCCGATGCCGTAGGTCAGACCGCGCTTCTCGCGCACTTCCGTCATCAGCCGCGATTCGAAGCCGCCGCCGCCCAGGATGTGGTTCATCACATAGGCCGCGAAGAAGTCGGGGTCATGCCGGTCCAGCCCCTCGTGACCGAAGATCGCGACCGACTGGGGCGTGTCGTAGGACACGACCGTCACCCCCGGTTTCAACAGGTAGTCGGCGCGGGGCGGCATCGGTGCGCCCTTGGCGGGCAGATCCCCCAGTAGCCGGTCCAGCAGCGGGCCCAGCTCCTCGGCGGTGATGTCGCCGGCGACGCCGATGAATATACGGTCCCGCGCCATGACCGCCTCGTGGGCCGCAACCAGATCCTCGCGCGTCAGCGCCGCGACCGAATCCGCCGTCCCGTTCGAGGAGGATCCGTAGGGATGTTCCCCGAAGGCCAGCGCGTCGAAGGTGCGGCTGGCGATGTCGTTGGGATCCTTGGCGTCGGAGGCGATGATCGACAGCACCTGCGCGCGAACCCGTTCGATCGCGTCGGCGTCGAAGCGGGGATCGACCAGCGCCTGGCGCAGCAGTTCGACCGCCTCGTCGCGGTTCTCGGTCAGGAAGCGGGCCGAGACCGACAGGCTGTCGTCGCCCGAATCGAAGGAATAGCTGGCCGCGAGGGTCTCGCGTGCCTCGGCGAAAGCGCGGGCATCCATCTCGCCGGCCCCTTCCTCGAGAAGGCCGGTCATCAGGTTCACGGCCCCGCGTTTACCTTCGGCATCCAGCGAGGTGCCGCCCTGGAACTGGATATCCATGGCGACGAAGGGGATCGAATGCTCCTCGACCAGCCAGGCCTTGATCCCGCCGGGCGAGGTCACCTCCTGGATCTCGATTGCGGCGGCGGCGGCCGGAAGGCTCAGCGCAAGCCAGAGCGTCAGCAAAAGCCGGACCGGGGCGAAACGGATCATTGGGCAGCCTCCTGGGCGGATGGGTCGGCGGGGGCGGGGTCGTCGGCGTTGAGCGGCTCGGCCGGGCGATCGGGCGGTGGCGCGCCCGGGGTGCTGGCGGCACTGCCGGCCGATGCGGCGGGTGCGGGCGGTGCGGCGGCGGCCTCATCGAGTGCCGTGCCCTCTCCGGCCTCCGCCATGGTGGTGAAGTGGCCGGTGACGGCTCGACCACGATCAAAGACCTCGCGTGCGGCGGACAGGATATCCGCCTCGGTCACGGCGGCCAGGACAGCGGGCCAGGCCTGCACATCCTCGACCGTCAGACCCGAGGTCAGGGCGCTGCCGTAGCGCTGTGCCTGCCCCTGAAGGCTGTCGCGGCCATAGATCTCCGAGGCCAGAAGCTGACGCTTGATCCGGTCCAGCGCGTCGGGATCGACCCCCTCGCTCATGAACTCGGCGATGGCGCCGTCCATGGCGGCCTCGGCCTCGTCCAGACTGACACCGTCGGCGGGCACCACGACCAGGCCGAAACTCGTCTGATCCAGGCTCAGCGCGTCGTAGAAGGCCGAGGTATAGATGGCGCGCGGATCCTCGAACTGCAGCTTGCGGCCCAGGTAGGACGTCGCGGGATCGCCGCCCAGCAGCTCGGCCAGGACGGTCAGGGCGGCGGCCTTCTCCTGGGCGCCGGCGTCCCGCTCGGGCGCGAGGTATAGGCGTGAAACATTGGGTTGTGCCACACGTGGGTCGGAGTAGGTCAGCCGCCGCTCGGCCAGCTGCGGGGGCTCTTGCGGGCGGGTCCGCTCGGGCAGGTCCGGATTGGCGGGGATGGGGCCGAAATGGGTTTCGGCCATGCGCCGTACCTCGTCGGGATCGACATCGCCTGCGACCACCAGGATGGCGTTGTTGGGGGCGTAGTAGGTCCTGTAGAACGACAGCGCATCCTCAAGGCTCAGCGCCTCGGCCTCGTGGCGCCAGCCGATGACCGGGATGCCGTAGGGATGGTTGAGGTAAAGCGCCGCGCGCCGCTGCTCGCTGAAAAGGGCGGCGGGGTTGTTGTCGGTGCGCTGGTTGCGCTCTTCCAGGACCACGTCCCGCTCGGTCAGGGCGTCGGCTTCGGTCAGTTGCAGGTCGACCATGCGGTCGGCCTCCATCTTCATCATCAGCTCCAGCCGGTCGGAGGCGACGCGCTGGAAGTAACCCGTGTAGTCGTAGGAGGTGAAGGCGTTGTCCGAACCGCCGTTGGCCGCGACGATCTTCGAGAATTCGCCCGCCGCCAGCTCATCCGTGCCCTTGAAAAGCAGGTGTTCGAGAAAATGGGCGATGCCCGATTTGCCCTTCGGCTCGTCGGCCGAACCGATCCGGTACCAGACCATGTTCACCACCACCGGCGCGCGATGGTCCTGGATCACCACGGCCTCCATCCCGTTGTCGAGGCGGAAGGTGGTGACATTGTCGGACAGGGCTGCGGGGTCGGGTGTCGAGGCTGCGGCCTCGGCCGCGGCGGGGCTGTCCCCGTGGCTGGCGGCCAAGGCGGGTTGCGCAGCGGACACGAGGCCCAGGGCCAAGGCAAAGGACAGGCTCAGGCCGGAGGATAGGATGGTCAGGGCGCGCAGCATGTCTGCTCCTTCTGGAAGGTGCGGGAGGCCTGGCCGCGCGGGATGCGGGGGCCCCGGCGACCTTCGGGCGGTTCGGAGATGTCGGCGCCCGCTGCCGGGCCCCGACGCAAGGGTCGGATGGAACTTACGCCGTCCCGGCCGCGGATCAAGATGGTCAACGGGGATGTGAGGGGCGACAGGCAGACAAACCGGTGTCTTTCGCCGCGCCAAGCCGCCGGGCGGGCTACTCGGTTCCTGCGGGCGGGGCGCCCACGGTGCGCACACCGGCGCGGCGGAACCGCTCCAACTCGCGATGTTGATCGAGGGACTGGCGGCGGTAGGCGCGGAAATAGACGTTCACGTCGAAGATCCGCTCCAGCAGACGGCCGTCATTGCGGCGGCGGAATTCCAGATCCTCGGCGGCGAGTTGGGTGCGGATGCCCGGGCTGACGCCGTAGCGCGCGGCGCGGGCGACCAGCGCCTGGTCCGAGGCGGGGATGCCACCGCGCGACAGGGTCGCGGCATTGCCACCCAGGGCGGCCACGGCATCGGCGGCGGGGGTCGGATCGACACGGTTGCTGCCACCCGGGGTCGGCGCGGGCAGAGAGGCCAGGTCGCGGGGAATCTCGATCGGCTTGGTCGGCAGGATCGCGAATTCATCCGGGGTGCCGTCGGACGAGATGTTCATGAGGATCGGCTGATCGGCGCCACAGGCGGACAGTGCAGCCACCATCACCAGAGCCAGTCCAGTTCCCGCCTTCGCCATTGCCATCGAAAGATCCCGTTTGCCTGTTCGCCCTTGGTTTAGCCTATCTGAAATGCCGCGTCACGGGGTCTTCTTTTCCCCGCCCCACAGCACCAGCGCGAAGGCCCCGGCGAAGATGAAGACATCGGCCAGGTTGAACGTGTAGGGGTTGGAGATACCGCAACAGGACATGTTCAGAAAATCGGCGACCGCGCCATAGGCGACCCGGTCGACCGCGTTGCCAAGCGCGCCGCCGACGATCAATCCGGCGGCCGCGAATTCAATCCGCCGGGTGAAACTGCGCCGCGCCCAGACGATCAGGGCGGTGCTCAGCACCAGGGCCAGGGCGACCAGCGCCCAGCGCATGACCTCGGCCTCGCCACCGAAAAGGCCGAAGTTGATGCCGGTGTTCCAGCCCATCCGAAAGTTCAGATAAGGCGGGAGCACGTCTATCGACAGCCGCGAGATCAGGTTCATCCCGAAGACCACGGCGAACTTGCTGCCCTGGTCGAGAGCGAATCCGATCAGTGCGAAAAGAGCGAGAAGCCGCATCCTAGTGCCTGAAGTGACGCATGCCGGTGAAGACCATCGCCAGACCCGCCTTGTCGGCGGCGGCGATCACCTCGTCGTCGCGCATCGAGCCACCGGGCTGGATGACGGCGCGGGCCCCGGCGTCGGCTGCGGTCAGAAGGCCGTCGGGGAAGGGGAAGAAGGCGTCCGAGGCGACGACCGACCCTTCTGCGGGGCTTTTCGACAGGCCCAGCGCCTCGGCCATGTCCTGGGCCTTGCGGGCGGCGATCCGGGTGCTGTCGACGCGGCTCATCTGGCCTGCGCCGACACCGACGGTGGCACCGCCCGAGGCATAGATGATGGCGTTGGATTTCACATGCTTGGCCACGGTCCAGGCGAAAAGAAGATCGCGCATCTGTTCCTCGGTGGGCGCGCGCTTGGTCACGACCTTCAGGTCGTCCAGCGTGATGCGGCCCACGTCGCGGTCCTGTACCAGCATGCCGCCCGGCACGTCGCGGAAAGACAGCGCGGCGGCGGTCACATCCGGCAGGCCGTCGGTGGTCAGCAGGCGCAGGTTCTTCTTGGCGGCAAAGATCTCCATCGCGTCGGCGTCGGCGCCGGGGGCGATGACAACCTCGGTGAAGATCTGGGTGATCTCCTCGGCGGTGGCGGCGTCCAGCGGCTGGTTCAGCGCGACGATGCCGCCGAAGGCCGAGGTGCGGTCGCAATCATAGGCGGCGCGGTAGGCGTCGAGCAGGCTGTCGCCCCGGGCCACGCCGCAGGGGTTGGCGTGCTTGATGATAGCGCAGGCCGGACCCTCGGCGGGGTCGAACTCTGCCACCAGCTCGTAGGCGGCGGCGGTATCGTTGATGTTGTTGTAGCTCAACTCCTTGCCCTGGTGCTGGCGGGCGGTGCCGATGCTGGGCCGGTCGCGGCCGTCGACGTAGAAGGCGGCGGACTGGTGGGGGTTCTCGCCATAGCGCAGGGTCTGCGACAACTCGCCCGCGACCACGCGGCGGCGGGGCGCGGCCAGCTCAAGCGCGCCGGCCATCCAGTTCGAGACAGCCGCGTCGTAAGCCCCGGTGCGGGCATAGGCGTTCTGGGCCAGCCGGCGGCGGAAGTTCAGCGAGGTGGCGCCGTCGTTGGCGGCCATCTCGGCCAGCAGGGGCTCGTAATCCTCGACATCCACGACGACGTTGACGAAGCCGTGGTTCTTGGCGGCAGCACGGATCATGGCCGGGCCGCCGATGTCGATATTCTCGATGCATTCATCGTAAAGCGCGCCGCGGGCGACGGTCTGCTCGAACGGGTAGAGGTTGACGACCAGAAGGTCGATGGCGCCGATGCCGTGCTCGTCCATGGCGGCAACGTGGGAGGGATCGTCGCGAAGGGCCAGCAGGCCGCCGTGAACCATGGGGTGCAAGGTCTTGACCCGACCGTCCATCATCTCGGGAAAGCCCGTCACCTCCGACACGTCGCGCACGTCAAGGCCGGCGTCGCGCAAGGCAGCGGCGGTGCCGCCCGTGGACAGCAGTTCCACCCCCCGCTCGGCCAGGGCGCGGCCCAGGTCGATCAGACCGGTCTTGTCGGAAACGGAAAGCAGGGCGCGGCGCACCGGCACAAGATCGGTCATGGTGGTCATCCTCAGCAGCAGGCGGTCAAATCGGTGTCATCTCGTCGCGTTCAAGGTCGCGAATGTGCGAGGGTGTATCCTGCGCCTTGGCCAGCGTCCAGCCAACGCGGGTGGCGTATTCTGTCACGGCGGCGCGAAGGACGACCTGCCGGGTCTCGCGCGGTTTCAGCCGCCCCCGCTCAAGGTAGACGCTGCCCTCCAGGCCCAGGCGCGCGCCGTCGCCCGTCTGCCGGAACACCCAGACCTCGCCCGAGCGCAGGGCGATCGAGATGGCCCGCCCCCCGAGGTCAAGCTCGGCCTCGGCGTCGGGATGGATGTGAAAGCGGATGGCAAAGCCCACCTTGTCCAGCCCGTTGCGGTTGAGATGCAGGTCGAACCGCCGCCGGTCGGCATCATTCATCGCGCCCAGCGTGTCCTCCCCCTCCAGCGTGCGGCCGTCGACCGACAGCTCCAGCCGCCGCACATGGCTGAGCCCGTGGGTGCGGCCGTAGCCGTTATGGGCCAGCATCAGCGCGTGGCCTTCGTCGCCCCGGGTCATGCGGGCGCGAACATCCGTCGGCGCATCCAGCAGCAGCTCCCGCTCAATCCCGCGGATCAGGCGGCGGGCCCCCAGCCGGGACGAGGAGAAGCCGTCGATCGACAGGGTCGAGTGCAGCGGCGTCGCCCGTCCCGCCTGTCGCCAGCGCCCGCCGAAGCTGAGGCCCGAGCCGCAGCTGACGATCACCGGGCGGCGGCCCGACGTTAGCTCGAACGCCAGGGTGCTGGCATGGGCGTTGTAGGAGACGGCCGGCGCGGGCGGCGGCGCGGCATCCACGATGACGCTGGTGCGGGCGGCAGATATCCGCGCATACCCCATGGAAAGACCCGCATTGGCGGCGATCTTGACCCCTGATGCTGCCAGAGCATGATCCAGCCGGCCGGTGACACCCCGCCCGCCCCCGTGGAATCGGGCCAGACCCCCGTCGGCGTGACGCAGGGCCCGCAGGGTGGGTGCGATCCGCTCGATCGCCAGCACGTGGTCGCGGGCGGCCATTTGCCCGGCCTCGCTCAGCCCCGCCGCCGACCAGGTCAGCATGGTGAAGACCTCAAGCAGCTCCTCGGGATTGCGGGTGGGAATGCCGCCCTCGGCGTCGATCTGCTCGCGGCACTCGGCGGCGATGGCGCGCATGGCGGGGCGCACATGGCGGTCCATGCCCTGAAGCGACAGCCCGGCATAAAGCAGCCCGGTCAGCGCCTCGAAGCGCGGCAGGCCGGGCGAGGCGCTTTTCCAGCGGCGCGACAGGAACACGCTTTGATGCCCGAGCGAGGAGAAATAGGCGGCAGAGGCCTCACGGCTCTGGCTGTGCAGCAGGAAAATCGCGTGGTTTATCCAGCGGATCATGCGCCGCCCGGTCAGGTCGGGGGTCCAGGCCGGCCCACGTCCGCGCCCGTACCGGCGGACCCAGTCGTTCAGCCACATCTGCGCCTTGCGCCGGGCCGCCGCGTCGCCCACTGCCGCCAGATCATCCAGCCAGCCGAAGCCGTGAAGCTCCTGCTCGAAGGCCAGCGAGGGCATTGGCACATCCCAGAGCGAAGGCGCCTCGGACTCGACCAGATGACCGGCGAACATGTAGTTGCCGGCCAGGATCTGACGCCCCCGCGCGACAGATCCGATGGTGCGCGGTTCGGGTTGCGAGACGAAGGCCACCGCCGGCGGTGCAAGGCCGGACAGGCGGGCATGCAGCCGGTTCAACAGCCGCGCCCCACGGCCCGACCATCCGTCTGAGGGGGTCAAACCTGCGGTCGTCTCAAAAGACATCTAAATCCGGATTGCTGACACTGCTCGGGGTGGGTGGTGTTTGGAACAGTCTACCGCGCCCCGGATAAGCTGTCATCGCTGAAAACGGACCATGTAGAAACCGTCCATCCCGCCGCGCTCTTCCCACAGGTCGGGGCGCAGGCGAAGGCCGCCTTCGGCGCTGCGCCAAGCGGGGTCGATCCCGTCCAGAGACCAGCCCTCGTCGACCCTGAGCCCGGGGTGGCGCGCCAGCGCCGCCACGGTCTGCGCCTCGCCCTCCTCGGGCAACAGCGAGCAGGTGCAGAAGACCAGCCGCCCGCCGGGTGCCAGCAGGCTCAGCGCGTGATCCAGCAGACGCGCCTGCAACTCGGTGACCGCTGAAAGGTCGCGGGTGGCCTTCGCGTGGGGCAGGTCGGGGTGGCGCCGGATGGTGCCGGTGGCCGAACAGGGCGCGTCCAACAGGATCGCGTCGAAGGGCCCCTCGGCAAAGGCCAGGGCGTCGCCGGCGACGACCCGGGCCTCAAGCCCGGTGCGTTCGAGGTTCTGGCGCAGCCGCTCCAGGCGCGCGGGCGACAGATCCAGCGCCGTCACCTCGGCGCCGGCGGCGGCAAGCTGCATGGTCTTGCCACCCGGTGCCGCACAAAGGTCCAGCACCTTTTCGCCCGGGCGCACATCAAGCATCCGCGCGGCCAGGGCGGCGGCGGCATCCTGGACCCACCATTCCCCCTCGGCATAGCCCGGCAGGGACGAGATGCGGCCCGGCTCGGCCAGACGCAGGCTGCCTGTGGGCAGAACCTCGACCGCCGCGCCATCGCCTTCTGCACCGTCACTCCCGGCGGGCAATGCCTCGGCGAGCGCCTCGGCCCGGGAGGGGTCGCGCAGGGTCAGGTCCACGGGCGGGTGGCTGGCGTGGACCCGTTCCATCCGCGCCACGGCGGCGTCGCCCCAGGCACGGCGGAGGGGCTGTCGCAGCCATTTGGGCAAGCGGTCGGGCGGCTGGGCGGCCCAGCGCGCGGGGCCCTCCTCGGCCACTTTCCGAAGGATGGCGTTGACCAGGCCCGACATACGGTTCTGCCGCGCATGGCCGCGCACCAGCGCCACGGCGCTGTCGACGACGCCATGGGGGGCGGCCCCCTCGTGACAGATCTCGACCGTGGCAAGGCGCAGCACCGCCAGGGTGAAGGCGGGCGGACGCTTGCGCATGTGGGGGGCCAGGACCCTGTCGGTGCGGCCCAGGTGGCGCAGGGCGGTGGTCGCCAGACGGCCGGCCCGGGCGCGGTCCGCCGGCTCCAGCCGCTCCAGCACATCCTGCAGCTCCATCAGGCTGCGGCCGTCGGCGGTGACGCCCACGACGATCTCTGCCGCGGCCTTGCGCGCCGCCAGTCCCGCCTTTGCCATGCGATGCTTCCCGGTTGTCCTGCGATCGCGCTTGCCTATATCAACTGTGTCCAGGCCTCAAGGAAACCGCAGCAGCCACCGTCAGGAAAGCGCATGACCACCCCGGACCATCCCGAACGCCAGAACGTCAGTTCCGAAGCCGCATCGCGCGACCTGCCCCCCGCAGCCCGCCGCGCCCTGGCGGAGGCCGAGGAACGCCGCCGTCTGGCAGAGGCCGGCGAAAAGGACCGGCCGGTCGAACTGGGGGGCCGCGAAGGGCCGGAGCCCGTGCGCTACGGCGACTGGGAAAAGAAGGGACTGGCCATCGATTTCTGACCGGGCTGCCGAGTTTGCGAGGTTGCGAACTCAGTCGCGGCGCAGGCCCAGCACGTCGATCATGTCATACTGCCCCGGGCCCTTGTCCTGACCCCAGAGTGCCGCGCGCAGTGCGCCCCGGGCAAAGATCGCCCGGTCGGTGGCCACGTGGCGCAGGATGATCCGCTCCCCCTCGCCCGCGAAAAGCACGTCGTGTTCGCCCACGATGTCCCCGCCGCGGACGGCAACAAAGCCGATATCGCCCGGCTTGCGCGCGCCGGTGATCCCGTCGCGCCCCCGGTCCGAGACATCTTCAAGCGCGACGCCCCGCCCTTCGGCGGCGGCCTCGCCCAGCATCAATGCGGTGCCCGAGGGGGCATCGACCTTGTGGCGGTGATGGGCCTCGATCACCTCGATATCGAATTCCTCGCCCAGGGCGGCGGCGACCTGCCGGGTCAACTGGGTCAGCAGGTTGACGCCCAGGCTCATGTTGCCGGCGCGCACGATGGGCGCGTGGCGCGCGGCGGGTTCGAGCTTGGCAATCTGCTCATCGCTCATGCCGGTGGTACCGATCACGTGCACGGCCCGGGCCTGCGCCGCCAGTTTCGCGAATTCCAGCGTCGCTTCGGGGGCGGTGAAGTCGATCACCGCCTGCGCCTTGGCAAAAGCCTCGAGCGGTTCGTCGGTGACGATGACGCCGCAATCGGCGCCGCCCATGGCCCGGCCCACGTCCTGGCCGACCCATTCATGTCCCGACCGCTCGATCGCACCGACAAGCCTTGCCCGGTCGCTTTCCCGGATGATCCGGATCAGCATCTGGCCCATGCGGCCCGACGCCCCTGTCACGACGATTCCCGGCAATTCGCTCATTTCGGCACTCCTGCTTGGTTCGGTTCCGTTTAGCCAATGCGCCCGCCCTTGGCAAAGGCTCGGTTGCCTGCCGGGCGAATGCGGATTATGTCGGCGTTCATGGCGAAAAAACGTTTCAACAGCGATGAAGGTCCCTCACAGCGTCAGCTGCGCGTGGGCGAACTTATCCGGCGCACGCTGGCCGATGTCCTGAACCGTGGCGATATCCACGATCCGGACTTGAACCGCATGTCCATCACCGTGGGCGAGGTCCGCACATCGCCGGACCTGAAGGTGGCGACTGCCTTCGTGTTGCCCCTGGGCGGCCAGGGCCGCGAGGAGGCCCTTCTTGCCCTGCGCAACAACCGCCACGAGCTGCGCCACCAGGTCGCCAAGAACCTGACCCTGAAATACGCGCCCGAGCTGCGGTTCCGCATCGACGAGACCTTCGACCGTATGGACGACACCCGTCGCCTGCTGGAAGACGACAAGGTCCGGCGCGACGTGGCCCGCGCCGATGAAGACGATCAGGGCGAAGATGGCTACGACGATATTGCCGGGTCGGACACTCCCGACGGGACCCGGCAGGAGGATTGAGACGATGAGCGTCCGGATCCGCACAGCCCTTGCCCTGCTTGCCCTTCTGCTGCCGATGCTGGGCGCCCTGCCCGCCGGCGCCGTCGAATGCGGCAAGCGCAATTTCGAGGGGGTGCGATTCTCGGTCTGCGAGGTGGCCCTGCCGGAAGAGGACCTGCGCCTTTTCCAGACCGACGCCGATGGGCGCCCATGGGGTCAGTTCGACCGCCTGGACGAGGCCCTGGCCGAAGACGACAAGCGTCTGGCCTTCGCCATGAACGGCGGGATGTATCACACCAACCGTGCCCCCGTGGGGCACCTGGTCGTGGATGGTGACGAGCGCATGCGCCTTATCACCAACCCCGGCCCCGGCAACTTCGGGATGCTGCCCAACGGCGTCTTCTGCCTGGGCGACGCCCGGGCCTGGGTGATGGAGACGCTGCGTTTCGAGAAGGCGGCGCTGGAGTGTCGCCAGGCCTCGCAATCCGGCCCCATGCTGGTGATCGAGGGAAAGCTTCATCCCAAGTTCAACCGCGACAGCAGCTCGCGCCTGATCCGCAACGGCGTCGGCGTCAGCCCCGACGGGCGCCGCGCCGTCTTCGTCATGTCCGACAGCTCGGTCAATTTTCACCAGTTCGCCCGCCTCTTCCGGGACGAGCTGGGAACGCCCAACGCGCTTTACATCGACGGCAACGTCTCGCGCCTCTATGCGCCCTCGATGGGTCGCTATGATCTGGGCCCCGAGATGGGGCCGATCGTCGGCGTGGTTGAGCAGGCAGGCCAGGAAACCGCCGCCTCCGACTGACGGCCTGCCGGACCTCAAACAGGCGGGTTCGCATTGACCCGCGCCCCCGCTTTGGGTAGCAGGCCGGTCTTTCGCAATCTTCCGCAAGCAGATGGATCTGGACACATGGGCCGCAGACGCAAGGGACGCGACATTTCGGGCTGGGTGGTGATCGACAAGCCCGCCGGCATCAGCTCGACCGCCGTGGTGAACAAGCTGCGCTGGGCCTTTGATGCCAAGAAGGCCGGCCATGCCGGCACCTTGGACCCCGAGGCGACCGGAGTGCTGGCCGTGGCGTTGGGCGAGGCGACCAAGACCGTTCCCTACGTGACCGATGCGCTCAAGGCCTATCGCTTCACCGTGCGTCTGGGCCAGACCACCAACACCGACGACGCCGAGGGCGAGGTCATCGCCGAAAGCGACCTGCGCCCCAGCGACGCCGAGATCGACGCTGCCCTGCCCGCCTTTCGCGGCCATATCATGCAGGTCCCGCCCCAGTTCTCGGCCGTGAAGGTCGACGGCGAGAGGGCCTATGCCCTTGCCCGCGGCGGCGAGGAGCTGGAGCTGGCCGCCCGCCCCCTTTGGGTCGAGGAGCTGAGTTTGGTCGAGCGGCCCGATGCAGATCACGTCACCCTCGAGATGGTCTGCGGCAAGGGCGGCTATGTCCGGTCGATCGCACGGGACCTGGGCCAGGCGCTGGGTTGCGGCGGCCACGTCCGCGAGCTGCGCCGAACCTGGTCCGGCCCCTTCGATGCCGAGGACGGCCTGAGCATGGACCAGGTCGAGGAACTGGCGCGCACGCCCGCGCTGGACGACCACCTGCTGCCGCTGGAACTGGGCCTAGCCGACCTGCCGGAATTGCCTACCACTGCCGAGGGTGCGACGCGCCTGCGCAACGGCAATCCGGGCATGGTCCTGACCTCGGACGCCGAGTATGGCGACGAGGCATGGGCCTCGTTCGAGGGGCGCGCCATCGCCGTCGGCACCTACCGCGCCGGAGAGCTGCACCCCAGCCGCGTCTTCGTCGGCTGAGCGGGCGGGCGCGCTGCCCGCTTGCCAAGCCCCGGCCCATTGGCGACAACCACCCCATGATCATCCGCAGCCACCAGAAGGGCGACGCGCCCTCGACCGCCGTCTATTCGCCTTGCGAACGATACCGCTATTCGCTGACCCGGGTCTGGGATCCGGCGGGGCCGAAGGTGTTCTTCGTGATGCTGAACCCCTCGACCGCGACCGAGGTCCAGAACGACCCCACGGTCGAACGGTGCGAGCGGCGGGCGCGGGCGCTGGGCTTCGGGGCGTTCCGTGTCGGCAACATCTTCGCCTGGCGCGATACCGACCCGCGCGCCATGCGCCGGGCCGAGGATCCGGTGGGCCCCGCCAATGACGAGGCCATCCGTGAGGGCTGTGCCTGGGCAGACGAGGTGATCGCCGCCTGGGGCACCCACGGCGCCCACCTGGAGCGTGGCCCCGAGGTCGAGCGGCTTCTGAGGGGTTGCGGTAAGCCGGTGCGGCACCTGGGACTGTCCAAGGCCGGCCACCCGCGCCACCCGCTTTACATTTCCTACGAAACGACGCCGCAGCCCTGGGACTGACGGCGACCTGCCGGGACGGCAGTTGGAACGCAGCGACCTGCTGGCGCGGCGCCGGGCCCTAGAACGCGTCGAGGGCCTGGGCAAAGACAACGATATCCTCGGCCTCGGTGGGACCATCCACTTGCGCGAGCTCCGCGCCGTCGCCGTAGATGTGGGAGACGCCGGTGTCGGGGTCGGTCTGGACCGTGATCTCGGGCGGCGGGCCTGTTTCGGGATCGTAGACGACGACGATCTGGTCTTCCTGATCATCATAGTCGGTGACATGGGCCGGCTCCCCGGGTTCGGCGTACCAGCTTCCCAGGATGAAGGTGTCTGCGCCTTCGCCGCCGGTGGCCGTGTCGTTCTGGCCGGCATAGATCCAGTCGTCATCCTCGCCGCCGTTCAGCAAATCGGCACCGTCGCCGCCGACCAGCACGTCGTTGCCGGCGCCGCCGCTGAGCTCATCATCCCCGCCGCCGCCGAACAGGACATCCATGCCCGCGCTGCCCTCCAGCACGTCATCGCCGCCCAGCCCTGCCAGGTAGCTGACCTGCCCGAACGAGCTTGACCCGCCGTCCATGCGCAGGACATCGGCGCCGTCGGTGCCCGTCATCGCGCCATCGAACGCGTCGGGAAGCTCGGCCGAACCGGCCTCGGCCTCCGATGCATAGGCGGCAAATTCGAGGATGGTGGCCATGGAGGCCCCGCCCTCGACGGTGCCGGCGCCCGCGTCGGGGTCGTCGGCCATCATCGAATGGGCCTGAGCGCCCTCGCCCGTGCCGTGATCACGGAGGTTGTCGGAATCATCATGCCCGGACTGCGCCTCGTCATCCTCGTTGCCAAAGATGTCGAGCACCATGCCCATGGTCATCATCAGCAGAAAGCTTCCCGCTGCGAACATTTTCAACCCTCCGCGTCCACGCGCCTTCTGGCCCGCGACGCCATCGGGCCCCCACCCGTTGGTTAATCAACAATGACTCTGTCTCGTGGCGTCTGGCAAGTTTTCCCCCCTGATTGTCGCGCGTTCGCGAACAATCTCAGGGGCATGGCAGATGGTAAGGCAGGACTGAGGACGAAGGGACAAGGTTAGGCCACAATCGGACAGGAAGGCCGCACCGATCCGGCCTCTTGCGGGAATCACCTTTCCATCGTCAAGGAATTCTCCTATACGCGCCCATCCCCCGATTCCGGGAGGTGCCTCCAAGGGCCTGTGCTGGACGACATCCCGGCCTGCGCCATCCACTCAACCTCGAAGGAGACCCCGATGTCGATCACCGTCGAAGACAAGCAGCGCCTGATGAAGGAATTCGCAACCAAGGAAGGCGACACCGGTTCGCCCGAAGTCCAGGTTGCCATCCTGTCCAGCCGCATCGCCACCCTGACCGAGCATTTCAAGACCCACAAGAAGGACAACCACGGCCGCCGTGGTCTTCTGAAGATGGTCGCCCAGCGCCGCAAGCTGCTGGACTACACCCGCGCCAAGGACGAGGCCCGTTACCAGGACCTCATCAAGCGCCTGGGCCTGCGCCGCTGATTTCAGCCGCAGAGACACCAATCAGGAAAGGCCGCCTTCGGGGCGGCCTTTTTCTTTGCTGCGACCGGATCGACCGCGGGCAGTGCCGCCCCGAGGCCCGCCAGCGCTCTCCGGGAAATGATCGCCAGGGGGAATCGTGCCCATGGCCACGCGGAGCGTTTTGCTGTAAGGGCCTCGCATCTGCGACGTGACGCCTGGCCCCGGCGCATGGAAACGATACAGGGGCGGCGGCAATGGGGCCGCCATTCAATCGGGGCGACCGGAACGCCGGACGCGCCCCAGACAGGATACGAGATGTTCAAAGTTTCAAAGAAATCGATGGAGTGGGGCGAAGACACCCTGACTCTGGAAACGGGCAAGATTGCCCGTCAGGCCGACGGCTGCGTCATCGCCACCTATGGCGAGACCTCGGTCATGGCCGCAGTGACCTTCGCGAAGGAACAAAAGCCCGGTCAGGACTTTTTCCCGCTGACGGTTCACTATCAGGAAAAATACTATGCTGCCGGTAAAGTGCCCGGCGGCTTCTTCAAGCGCGAGGCGCGCCCGTCCGAAAAAGAGACGCTGACCGCCCGCCTGATCGACCGCCCGATCCGCCCGCTGTTCGTCCCCGGCTTCAAGAACGAAGTTCTGGTGATGTGCACCGTCCTGTCCCACGATCTGGTCAACGACCCGGACATGGTTGCGATGATCGCCGCCTCGGCCGCGCTGACCCTGTCGGGCGCGCCCTTCATGGGTCCGATCGCCGGTTGCCGCGTGGGTTACGAGGATGGCGAATACATCCTGAACCCCGAAGTCAGCGACATGGACGGCCTGCGCAACAACCCCGATCAGCGCCTTGATCTGGTTGTCGCCGGCACCCAGGACGCCGTGATGATGGTCGAGTCCGAGGCATACGAGCTTTCCGAAGCCGAGATGCTGGGAGCGGTCAAGTTCGGCCACGAGCAGATCCAGCCCGTGATCGACCTGATCATCGATCTGGCCGAGGAAGCCGCGAAAGAGCCCTTCGACTTCACGCCCCCCGACTACAGCGCGCTTTACGACGCTGTGAAGAAGGCCGGCGAGAAGGACATGCGCGCCGCGTTCGCCCTGACCGACAAGCAAGAGCGGACCAACGCCATCTCGGCGGCCCGTGAAACCGTCAAGGCCTCGCTCAGCGAAGAGCAGCTTTCCGACGCCAACCTCGGCTCGGCCTTCAAGAAGCTGGAATCGTCGATCCTGCGCGGTGACGTGGTCAAGGGTGGCAAGCGTATCGACGGCCGCGCCCTCGACACCGTGCGCCCGATCGTCTCCGAAGTGGGCATCCTGCCCCGGACCCACGGCTCGTCGCTGTTCACCCGCGGCGAGACCCAGGCGCTGGTCGTGACCACGCTGGGCACCGGCGAGGACGAGCAGATCATCGACGCGCTGCACGGCAACTCGCGCTCGAACTTCCTGCTGCACTACAACTTCCCCCCCTACTCGGTGGGCGAGGTTGGTCGCGTTGGCCCTCCGGGCCGTCGTGAAATCGGCCACGGCAAGCTGGCCTGGCGCGCGCTTCAGGCCGTGCTGCCCGCCGCCACCGATTTCCCCTACACCATCCGCCTGGTCTCCGAGATCACCGAGTCCAACGGCTCGTCCTCGATGGCCACCGTCTGCGGCAGCTCGCTTGCCATGATGGACGCCGCCGTTCCGCTGAAGGCCCCCGTGGCCGGCGTTGCGATGGGTCTGATCCTGGAAGACGACGGCTCCTACGCGGTCCTGACCGACATCCTGGGTGACGAAGACCACCTGGGCGACATGGACTTCAAGGTTGCCGGTACCGAAGAGGGCATCACCAGCCTTCAGATGGACATCAAGGTCGCGGGCATCACGCCCGAGATCATGGAAAAGGCGCTGGAGCAGGCCCGTGCAGGTCGCCTGCACATCCTTGGCGAAATGTCCAAGGCCCTGTCCGAAGGTCGTCAGGAATTCTCGGCCCACGCGCCGCGGATCGAGACCATGACCGTGCCCACCGACAAGATCCGTGAAGTGATCGGTTCGGGCGGCAAGGTCATCCGCGAGATCGTGGAAACCTCGGGTGCCAAGGTCGACATCAACGACGACGGTGTCATCAAGATCGCCAGCCCGAACAACGAGTCGATCCAGAAGGCCTATGACATGATCTATTCGATCGTGGCCGAGCCCGAGGAAGGCAAGGTCTACAAGGGCAAGGTCGTGAAGATCGTCGATTTCGGCGCCTTCGTGAACTTCTTCGGCAAGCGCGACGGCTTGGTGCACGTCAGCCAGATCGAGAATCGCCGCCTGAACCATCCCTCGGATGTTCTGAAGGAAGGCCAGGAAGTCTGGGTCAAGCTGCTGGGCTTTGACGATCGCGGCAAGGTTCGCCTGTCCATGAAGATGGTCAACCAGGAGACCGGCGAAGAGGAAACGAAGGCCGGCGAAGAGGCCTGAGCCCTTCGCGACCCCACGTAACCTGAAAAAATGCGAGGCCCCGGCGGAACAAGCCGGGGCCTTTTGCATTGTGCCGCCGACAGAAGGGCAACCAGCCCCGTCCCGCTCGCCACCGGCTGCCACTGCCCGGTGACATTAATACATCACGAAAGTGCGACCGAACCGAAGCATTGGAACCATCCTCCTAGTGAGGGGGGTTGAGCCTCGGGGCATATGGAGAGCAGACAAATGAAGAGCTACGCGAATATTGCGGGATCCCGGGGGTCTCGCCCCTGTGAAATCGCAACCCCGCAAAAGCCCTCGCTCCGCGCCAAGCGCATCTTCGTGGCAGAGGACGAGATGCTGGTTGCGCTGGATATCGAGACAGCCTTCGGCGCGGCAGGTGCAATCCTGCTGGGCCCCGTGGGCCACCTGGACGAGGGGCTCCGCTCCCTCGAGGGGCTGGAAGAGATCGACGCCGCCGTCCTCGACGTGGACCTGCACGGCGACGAGGTCTTTCCCCTGGCGAAGATCCTGGCGGAGCGGCACGTGCCGTTCCTCTTTCACACCGGCCGCTCGGACCTGAGCGCGATCACCCAGCTGTTTCCGGGTGTGAAGATCTGCGCCAAGCCGGGCAAGGTCGAAGACCTGGTGACCGAGGTGGGCCGGCTGGTCCACTGACGTCCAAGCCTGCGCCACGGCCCTGCGGGGCCGTGACGACGATAGCCAATATCCGGCGGGCGCTGGCTAGATGATCTCATCCTCATCGAACATCGGATCCTCGGTCAGCTGACGGGCCAGCCCGTCCACTGCCGCGTCCGCCGCATCGGCCGAGGGGATCGCCGCCACGTGGAAGAGCGCGTCGCCCTCGTTGACGACCGGGAAGGTCGCGCGACCCACCACCACCCCCGAAGAGGCCGCCCGCACCTCGGTGTCGATGTCGCCGAACGGGTCCGAGACAACCCCCATCACATCGCCCGCGACGACCGTTTCCCCGGTCGAGCGGAAGGCCCGGAAAAGGCCGCCCACGGGCGCGCGGGTCCAGCTTGAGCCGCTGCACATCACGGGCGCGACCCGGGGCTTTGACACACCCTTGGCGGGGATCATCTCAAGCTCCCGCATCACACGCAGGATGCCCGAGACACCGGCCCGCACCGCCGCCTCGTCGAAACGCAACCCCTCGCCCGCCTCGTAAAGCAGCATGTCGACGCCGATCTCGGCGGCGGCCCCGCGCAGCGATCCGTCCCGCAACGGCGAGGTCAGGACCACCGGCGCGCCGAAGGCCTTGGCAAAGGCCGGCAGCCGTGGCCGGCCGGGCGAGATCCGCACCTGGGGCAGGTTCTCGCGGTGGATGGCCGCGCTGTGCAGGTCGATCCCGAAATCCGAGCGGCTGACCACCTCGGTCAGGAATTTCTGCGCCAGCCGCGCGGCGAGCGAGCCGCGCGCGCTGCCGGGGAAACAGCGGTTCAGGTCACGCCGGTCGGGCAGGTAGCGCGAGTGCAACAGGAAGCCGAAGGTATTGACGATGGGAATGGCCAGCAGCGTGCCGCGCAGTCGCGAAAGCTGGGGGGCGCGCAGCAGGCGGCGCACGATCTCGACCCCGATGATCTCGTCGCCATGAACGGCGGCGCTGACGAACAGGGTCGGCCCCGGCTGCTTGCCATGCAGCGCATGCACCGACAGGGCCACGGGGGTGTGGTCGCTCATCACGCTGACGGGGATGTCGATCGTCATGCGCTCGCCAGGGGCGACGGTCTTGCCCCCCAGCTCCAGCGGTAACCGCGATGGCATCAGCCGCGGCCCCTCGTTCTGGTCCGCCCCGGCTTGGCCCGCTTCTCGATGGTCTCGATGATCTTGCCGGCGATGTCGATGCCGGTGGCCTTCTCGACCCCTTCAAGACCGGGGGAGGAGTTGACCTCCATCACCACGGGGCCGTGGTTGGCGCGCAGCATGTCGACACCGCAGACGTTCAGCCCCATCGACTTGGCCGCCCGCACCGCGCAGGCGCGTTCCTCGGGGCTGATCTTGATCGACTTGGCGCTGCCGCCCCGATGCAGGTTCGAGCGGAACTCCCCCTCGGCGCCGGTGCGCTGCATGGCGGCCACGACCTTGCCATCGACCACCAGCGCGCGGATGTCGGTGCCGCCGGCTTCCTTGATGAATTCCTGAACGAGGATGTTGACGTTGGCGCCCCGGAACGCCTCGATCACCGACTTGGCCGAACGGTCCGTATCGGCCAGGACGACGCCGATGCCCTGGGTGCCTTCCAGCAGCTTGACCACCAACGGCGCGCCGCCCGCCAGGCGCACGACCTCCTCGGTCTGCTTGGAATCGTGGGCGAAGGTCGTCACCGGCAGGCCGATCCCGTCCCGCGCCAGAAGCTGCATCGAACGCAGCTTGTCGCGCGATCGCCCGATGGCCACGGATTCGTTCAGCGGATAGACGCCCTGCATCTCGAACTGCCTCAGTACCGCGAGGCCGTAAAAGGTGATCGAGGCGCCGATGCGGGGAATGACCGCGTCATACTGAGGCAGCTTCTCGCCCTCGTAATAGATCTCGGGCCGGCGCGAGGCGATGTTCATGTAGCAGCGCAGCGTGTTGATGATCTTCAACTCGTGCCCACGAGCCTCGGCCGCCTCCTTGAGACGACGGTGGGAATAGAGCTCGGCGTTCCTTGCCAGCATCGCGATCTTCATTCGTCGTCCCTTTCCATGGTCTGGGTTTTGGCCGCCCGGGGCTTTCCGGCCGCCCGCTTCGTCTTTTCGGCACCTCCCCTGCCGGCGGGCGGACCCGCCAGGAAGGAGCGTCCGGCATCCACCAGCACCCGGTGCCGCCGGATCGCCGTGCGCCCCAGGATCAGCGGCATCGCCATGCCGGCCCGGTCGGCCAGCGAGATCTCGATCGTCCAGCGCCGCCCGCCGATCAGCAGGGCGGTCGCGATCACGTGCCGCTCCTCGCCGATACCGCTGGTGTTGCGAATCTCGCGGCGGTCGACCAGCCGGGCCTCGCAATCGGCGGCCCGGGTCAGCCCCGCGTGAGGGATGTGGAACCGCACCCAGCTTTCGCCGTCACGCTCGAAAGGTCGGATGCGGGTGGCATGCAGCGCCGAGGTCCGCGCACCGGTATCTATCTTCGCGTGAATCAGCGGCAGCCCCAGGTCCGGCAGCGCGATCTTTTCGCGCCATCCTATCACCGTGACCGGACGGCTGCTGGGTTTCGTGTCTTTCATCCGGCCTCTCGCCCCTGGAATTGCCCTTTCTCCATGTATGGGGAACGGGGCCAAGGGCAACAGAAAAAGATCGCGGCGGATGTTGGGGAAAGGGGTCAGGGCGAAGTTCAGGGCCGGGTCGGGGGCGGGTCCGAAATCTTCTTGATGCCCCCTCCCGGCAATGAGACTGTGATCGCGGATCTGCCCTGGAGGATGACATGATCGACCATCGGAAATTCTACATCGACGGCGCCTGGGTAGACCCCGCCGCACCGCGCGACCACGAGGTGATCGACCCCTCCAGCGAAGAGGCCTGCGCGGTGATCTCGCTGGGCGACCGGGCCGACACCGACGCCGCGGTTGCCGCCGCGCGCCGGGCTTTCGAGGGCTGGTCGCAAAGCCCGCTCGAGACCCGGATCGGCCACCTGGAAAAGCTGTTGGAGCTTTACAAGGCCCGTGCCGACGACATGGCCCGCGCCATCAGCACCGAAATGGGCGCGCCCGTGGATCTGGCCCGCTCGGCCCAGGTCGGGGCCGGGTCCTTCCACCTGGACGGCTTCATCAAGGCGCTGCGCGATTTCCGCTTCGAGGCCCCTCTCGGCCCCCAGGCCCCGACCGAGATGATCCTGCGTGAGCCGATCGGCGTCTGCGCCCTCATCACTCCGTGGAACTGGCCGATGAACCAGATCATGCTGAAGGTCGCGCCGGCGGCGGGCGTCGGCTGCACCGTCGTTCTGAAACCGTCCGAGGTGGCGCCCCTGTCGGCCATGCTCTTTGCCGAGCTGATGGACGAGGCGGGCTTCCCCGCCGGCGTCTTCAACCTGGTGAACGGCGACGGCCCCGGCGTCGGCAGCCAGCTGTCTTCGCATCCCGATATCGACATGGTCAGCTTCACCGGCTCGACCCGGGCGGGCACCGCGATCTCGAAGGCGGCGGCGGATACGCTCAAGCGCGTGTCGCTGGAACTGGGCGGCAAGGGCGCCAACATCATCTTCGCCGACGCCCATGAGAAGGCAGTGAAACAGGGCGTCATCAGATGCTTCCGCAACAGCGGTCAGTCGTGCAACGCCCCGACCCGGATGCTGGTCCAGCGCGACCGCTACGAGCAGGCCCTGGAAGAGGCCCGCGCCGCCGCCGAGGCGACCGCCACCGGCCCCGCCAGCGCCGAGGGGCGCCATATCGGTCCGGTCGTCAACGAGACCCAGTTCAACAAGATCCAGGACTTGATCCAGAAGGGCATCGACGAGGGCGCGCGCCTGCTGGCCGGCGGACCCGGCCGCCCAGAGGGGACCAACCGGGGGTATTTCGTGCGCCCGACGGTCTTTGCCGACGCGACCGCCGACATGACCATTTTCCGCGAGGAGATCTTCGGCCCCGTGCTGACGATGATGCCCTTCGACAGCGAGGAGGACGCGATCGCCATCGCCAATGACACCGCCTACGGCCTGACCAACTATATCCAGTCCTCGGACCCCGAGACCTGCCAGCGCGTCGCGCGGCGCCTGCGCTCGGGCATGGTCGAGATGAACTACCAGGCCTTCGGCCAGGGCTCGCCCTTCGGGGGCTACAAGCAGTCGGGCAACGGCCGGGAGGGAGGGCGCTTCGGGCTGGAGGAGTTTCTTGAGACCAAGGCCGTCAGCGGCTGGTCGGCCGGCTGAGCCAGCCCTGACCCGGGGGGCACCCCCCGGGCAGACCGCCGTTTGCAGTCCCCTGTCGCGCCCTATGTGATAGGATGGGAACAGGCCCACCGGGGCCTGTCCCGCCCCAATTCGCCGGAGGACGCGCCATGCTCAAGCAGATCAAAGGGCTTCACCACGTCACCTCGCTTGCCAGCAGCGCCAGCGCCAACAACCGCTTCTTCACCGACACGTTGGGCCTGCGGCGGGTGAAGAAGACGGTCAATTTCGACGCGCCGGATGTCTACCACCTTTATTACGGGGACGAGGTGGGCACGCCGGGCACAGTGATGACCTATTTCCCCTTCCCCGACGCGGCCCCCGGCAAACCGGGCGTGGGCGAGGTGGGCACCACCGCCTTTGCCGTGCCCGTGGGAAGCCTGCCTGCCTGGGCCGAGCGGCTGTCCGGCGCCGGGGTCCACGAGTTGGAGCGGACAGCCTCGTTCGGCGAGGAGCGTCTGGAATTCGACGGGCCCGACGGAGAGCGCCTCGCCCTGGTCGAGACGGCCGACCAGCGCACCCCCTGGACCGGCAGCGGCCTGTCCGAGGACATGGCGATCCGCGGCTTCCACTCGGCCAGCATGCGCCTGCGCGACGAAGGGGGCACGGCCGAGCTGCTGCGTTTCATGGGGTATGAGGAGCAGGAGCGCCAGGGCAACACCCGCCGCCTCGTGGTGCCGGGCGGCAATGCGGCCAATGTCATCGACCTCGAGACCTTGCCCGCCGCCGGCCGTGCCGACCAGGGGGCGGGTTCGGTCCACCACATCGCGTTTTCGGTCGAGAACCGGGAAAAGCAACTGGAGGTGCGCCAGGCGCTTTTGGACACGGGCTACCAGGTGACGCCCGTGATCGACCGGGATTATTTCTGGGCGATCTACTTCCGCACGCCGGGCGGGATCCTCTTCGAGGTGGCGACCAACGAGCCGGGGTTCGACCGGGACGAGGATGTCGCCCACCTCGGCGAGGCCCTGCGCCTGCCCAGCCAGCACGAGCACCTGCGCGCGCGCCTCGGCGAGCTGCTGGAGCCGATCGAGGGATAAGGGCGGCCCTGCCGGGCGCGGTTCAGGTCAGAACGGGCATTTGGCCGAGTAACTCTGCCATTCGCCGCCGTCCGGGTGGCGCAGCTTCAGCTTTTCGGCATGGAGCATCATGCGCGGCGCCCTCAAGGCGGCACCGCTGGCGTAAAGCGGATCGCCCAGGATCGGGTGGCCGATCTCAAGCATATGCACCCGCAGTTGATGCGAGCGGCCCGTGTGCGGCGTCAGGCGGACCCGCGTTGCGCCCTCGGGCAGATCCTCGTCCGCCTCCTCGTAACGGACCACCCGCCAGTCGGTGACGGCCGCGCGCCCGTTCTCGTGATCCACATGCTGGCGCGGCCGGTTGGGCCAGTCCACGCCCAGTGGCAGATCGACGGTGCCCCGACGCTCCTCCAGCCGGCCGGTCAGGCGGGCGACATAGGTCTTCCGGGTCTGGCGCTTTTCGAACTGAAGCCCCAGATGCCGCTGGGCGGAATGGGTCAGCGCGAAGACCATGATCCCCGAGGTGTCCCTGTCCAGCCGATGCACCAGCAGCGCCTCGGGGAAGACCGCCTGCACCCGCGCGATCAGGCAATCGGCCAGGTGCGCGCCCTTGCCGGGCACCGACAGCAGTCCGGCGGGCTTGTCGACCAGAAGAATCTGATGGTCGTGATGAACGACCGCCAGCGGATCCTGCGGTGGATCGTAGTCGGCGCCGTGCAGGACGGGCGCGGGGGCAGTTCCGGCGCCGGTCTCGGGATCTTTGTCAGATCCTTTGCCGGGGCTGGTTTCTGCGTTGGCATTTGCGCTGGCGTCAGGCCCGGTCACTGTCACGGTGGGCATCCTTCAAGGCGGGGGCACTGGCGCCCGTTCCTGCCAGAGACGGGCGCGATCCGCAAGCTGACGTCCAGGCGGGCCGCTACGGATCTCGCCCGCCAGGGGCCGGCGCTACTTGCCCAGGCGGCGCGCGATCTCGGCGATATGGGGCACGCCGATCTCGCAGCAGCCGCCGACGATGGTGGCGCCCTGATCGACCCAGCGCATGACGTGGTCGGCGTAGACCTCGGGCGTCATGTCGGTGCGGGCGGACAAGGCATCGACCGTGGGCCGGTCGGTCAGGAAGGCGTCGGTGATCCCGGTGAAGCCGTTGGCATAGGCCCCGAACCGGATGCCGAACTCAGCCAGCACCTCCAGCCCGGCGGGTACCACCTCGGGCGGGGAGCAGTTGATCAGGACCGCCTCGGGCAGGTAGACGTCGATCAGCGGCGCGAGGTCGGCCAGCGCCTCGCCCGAGCGCAGACGCGTGCCGTCCTTCTCGTCCACCGCCATCGACAGCCACATGGGCCGCCCGCCCTCGCGCGCGGCCATCAGCGCGCCGCGCGCCTGCTCGACCGAGGACATCGTCTCGATCAGGAACTTGTCGACGTGCCGCGCCAGGATGGCGACACTTGGGGCATATTCCTTGGCGGCCTCGGTCGCGGCCGGGCACAGCTCGGGCCGGTAGGAGGCGCGCAGCGGCCCCAGCGATCCGGCGATCAGCCGGTCGGGGTAATTGGCGCGGGCCGCCTGGGCCTCGTGGATGGCCTCGTTGATCAGGCGCTCGAACATGTCCTCGTGCCCGGTGCCGGCAAGCCGGTCGGGCAGCAGGGCGTAGGTGTTGGTCGTCGCCACATCGGCGCCGGCGGCGTAATAATCCTCGTGCACGTGGCGCACCATGCCGGGGTGTTCCAGCATGACCGAGGTCGCCCAGAGCGGTGTCGGCGTGCCGCCCGACCGCTTCAGCAATTCCTGCCCCATGCCGCCGTCCAGAAGTGTCACATCGCTCATCGCATCCTCCATTCCGGTGCTTGCACGCGAAGATCTAGCGCCGCGGAGGGGGCCTGCCAGCCCCGGGACCGGCGCTCAGGAAAAGGCGGCCGCCAGGATCTTCTCCAACCGTTCGGCATCCTGGGCGGTGAAGGCGTCGGGCCGGTCGCTGTCGATGTCGAAGACCGCGATCACCTCTCCGGCCTTGTCGAACACCGGCAGGACCAGCTCGGACCGGGTCGAGGAGGCGCAGGCGATATGCCCTTCGAACGCCTCGACATCGGGGACAAGCTGCACCTGGCCGCTGCGCGCCGCCGCGCCGCAGACCCCTCGCGTGAAGGGGATGCTCAGGCAGCCATGGCCACCCTGATAGGGGCCGATCTTCAGCAGCCCGGGCGCGACGACCCGGTAGAAGCCGGTCCAGTCGAAACGGGGATCGGCATGATGCACCTCGCAGGCGATGGTGGCCATCAGGGCGACGGCGTCGGTCTCCCCCTCGGTCAGGCTGGCGATGGTTTTTTCCAGCAGGTCGTAATCGACCGTCACGGGTTCTGTGGTATCGGCCATGGGCATCGGGTGGGACATGGAAAGGGATCCTTCGGGAATTGGGGGAAGAGGGGTGGCGCGGGTCAGTCCCGCTCGATCGCGATGGCCGTGCCCTCGCCTCCGCCGATGCAGATGGCCGCGACGCCGCGGCGCGCGCCACGCCGCTCCATCGCGTTGAGAAGGGTGACGATGATCCGCGCCCCCGAGGCCCCGATCGGGTGGCCCAGCGCGCAGGCGCCGCCGTTGACGTTCAGCCGGTCCCGGGGGATCCCCATCTCCTTCATGAAGGCCATGGGCACGACGGCGAAGGCCTCGTTGACCTCCCACAGGTCGACATCGCCCACCTGCCAGCCCGCCCGCTCCAGCACCTTGCGGGCGGCGGGGACCGGGGCGGTGGTGAACCATCCCGGCTCTTGCGCGTGGGAGGCGTGGGCGACGATGCGCGCCCGGCTTGCATAGCCGCGTTCGCCCGCCACCCGTTCGGGGGTCAGCACCAGCGCCGCCGCCCCGTCCGAGATCGACGAGGAATTGGCCGCCGTCACCGTTCCCTCGGCCCGGAAGGCGGGTTTCAGATGAGGGATGCGGTCGGGGCGGGCCTTGGCGGGCTGTTCATCCTGTCGGACCTCGACCGCGCCCTTGCGGCTTTCGACCGTAACGGGAACAATCTCGTCGTCGAAGGCGCCGCTGCGCTGCGCCTCGAGGGCGTTTTCCAGCGATTGCAGCGCGAAGGCGTCCTGATGCTCGCGGCTGAAGGCGAACTTGCCGGCGCAATCCTCGGCGAAGGTGCCCATCAGGCGGCCGCTCTCATAGGCATCCTCAAGCCCGTCGAGGAACATGTGATCCACGACCTTGTCATGGCCGAGGCGTGCACCGCAGCGCATCCGCGGCAGGATGTAGGGGGCGTTCGACATGTTCTCCATGCCGCCCGCCACGATGACCGAGGCCCCGCCCAGCGCCAGCTGGTCATGGGCCATCATCACCGCCTTCATCCCCGAGCCGCACATCTTGTTGAGCGTCGTCGCGGGCACGTGGCGCGACAGGCCTGCGCTGAACCCCGCCTGACGCGCCGGGGCCTGGCCCTGCCCCGCCGGCAGCACGCAGCCCATCAGCAGCTCGTCCACGGCCTCGGGGCGGACGCCGGCGCCAGACAGCGCGGCCGCGATCGCCTCGCCGCCCAGCCGCGCGGCGGGCACGCCGTCAAAATCGCCCTGAAAGCCGCCCATCGGGGTGCGCATGGCCCCCGCGATCACGATGCGTTCCATGCTCGGTCTCCTGATGCTTGCTTGCCGGTTTCTGCATACCGGATCGTAACCTTTGCCGTCTAGCCATGTTCCCGGGTGGACGAGAGGTACGGGATGCAACTGACAAAGGAATACGAACCCGATCTGCTGATCGTCACGGTGACGGAGGATCGCCTGGACGCCGCCGCCGCTGTCGCCTTCAAGGACGCGATGAAGGCCGCGACCCGCGATGCGCCGCGCCGCGTGATCCTGGACCTTGGCCAGGTGACGTTCCTGGACAGCAGCGGCCTTGGCGCGATCGTCGCCGTGATGAAACAGCTTGCGCCGGCGCGACAGCTTGAGGTGGCGGCGTTGCACCCGAACGTGATGCGCGTCTTTCGCCTGACGCGCATGGACTCGGTGATCCCCGTCCACCCGGGACGGCCCCGGCGTAATCAGGATCTGCCGAAAGTATCTTGAAAGGACCCTCTTGATGCCACACCCCGTATCGGTCCCCCTGCGCCCCTCCCCTCCAGGGTCGCGCCCGCCCATGAGCGGCGGCAGCAGCCTGACGCTGAGCCTGCGAAGCGAGCTGATGGCCGTGCGCCAGACACTGCGCGCGGTGCGCCGCAGCCTCGACGCCATGCCGCTCACCGAAGGCGGCGCCGGCATGGTCGAGCTTGCCCTGGCCGAGGCGATGAACAACGTGGTCATCCACGCCCACGGAAAAGCGACCGGCATCCTTCAGCTGCGCCTGCGCCAGACCGGATCGCACCTGTTGGTGCGGCTTCGGGACAACGGGCGGGGAATGCCCGGCGGATCACCCCCCGATGGCCTGCCGCCCTTGACCGGGGAATTGGGGGAGCCGCCGCGCGATGGCGGGTTCGGCTGGTTTCTCATCCGCTCGGTCACGTCGCGCGTGCGCTACCGAAGGGCCGGCGGCTGGAACTGCCTCAGTTTCAGCGTCCCGCTGATCCTGCGCGGCCCGGCGGAGGGCCCATCGCCCCGACCCCGGCATGAACGGCCGGGTTTCCGCTTGGGCGTCGTGCCGACGCGGGAGGAGGCGGGCAGCCCGCTGCCGCGAAGCTGGGTCATCGGGTAGCCGGTTCTGGTTCCCTGATCTTGGCCTCCCAGCCCGGGCGCGCGGGGAGTGGCGTCGGCCCCCCCGTATTCTTACATCCTTTCTCGCGCTTCCATCGGCTGGCTGTACCCCAGAGAGCTAGGGACGGCCCGAGACTGCTGCCCCCTCCAATGCCATCCTCGCCCCCAAAGGCACTCGATCCCACGCACACCCGTTTGCCTCCGGCGAGTTGCCGCATCCGGTGCCGCCATCGGGCCCAAGGGCCGCGATCGGGTCGGGGAATGGGCAGGCCCCGGGGCACAGTCCGCGCCGCCGGCGCGAAAGGCTGCGCCTTCGTCTTGGCAAGCCCCGCCGCTCGGGCTAGCGTGCCGGCGCAGCAGCAGGGGGGCCAGAACATGCGCGACTTCCAACAGCCGGGACGCTCGACCGTCATCGCTACCAATGGCATGTGCGCGACATCCCATCCGCTGGCCGCGAAAGTCGCCGTCCAGATGCTGGAGGCGGGCGGCAACGCGGTCGACGCCGCCATCGCCGCCGGCGTCCTTCTGGGCATCTGCGAGCCGCAGATGACCGGTATCGGCGGCGACTGCTTTGCCCTCATCAAGCCCGGCGACAGCGACGACATCGTCGCGATCAACGGCTCTGGCCGGGCGCCGGCGGGTCTTTCGGCGGAAAAGCTGCGTGCGCAGGGGCATGCCGAAATGCCCCAGGGCAGCGCGCATACCGTCACCGTCCCCGGCGCAATTGACGCCTTCTGCCGGATGTCGGCGGAACACGGTCGGATGGGTCTGAAAGCGGTTCTCGCCCCCGCCATCCACTATGCCGAAGCGGGCGTGCCCGTGGCCGCCCGCACCGCCTTCGACTGGGTCAACGGGGCCGAGAACCTGCAGGGCGCTGCCCGCGACAGCTATCTCGCCAATGGCCAGCCGCTGAAGGTCGGCCAGATCTTCCGTTCTCCCGGCCAGGCCGAGGCCCTGCGACTGGTTGCCGAACACGGGCGCGCCGGTTTTTACGAGGGGCCGGTCGCCCAGGACATGCTGGCCGCCCTGCGCGCCGCCGGCGGCACCCACACCGAGGAGGATTTCGCCCGGACCGAGGCCACGGTGGGCACACCCGTCTCGGGTCAATACAAGGGGTTCGAGCTGGTCGAGCATCCGCCCAACGGCCAGGGCGCGACCGCGATCCTGCTGGCCAATATCCTGGCACAGTTCGACGTGGCCGCGATGGACCCCATGGGCGCCGACCGCCTGCACCTGGAGGCGGAGGCGACAAAGCTTGCCTATGACGCGCGCAACCGCTTCATCGCCGATCCGGACCACACCGAGAGGCTAGACCACCTGCTGGACATGGGCACGGCCAAAAAGCTGGCGGCGTTGATCCGCATGGACAGCGTGCTGCCCGACGCCTCGGCCGCGGCGGGGGGCGTGCACAAGGACACCGTCTACCTGACCGTCGTGGACCGCGACCGCATGGCCGTCTCGCTGATCTATTCGATCTTCCGCGCCTTCGGCTCTGGCATCGCGTCCGAGCGTTACGGTATCTTGTTCCAGAACCGTGGCATGGGCTTCACCCTGCAAGAGGGTCACCCGAACGAGGCCGGCGGCGGCAAGCGTCCGATGCACACGATCATTCCGGGCATGCTCAAGCGCGACGGCCGTTTGCTGATGCCCTTCGGCGTGATGGGCGGGGCCTACCAGGCCACGGGCCACGCGCGGTTCCTGTCCAACATCGCCGATTTCGGAATGGAGCCGCAGCAGGCCATAGACGCCCCCCGCGCCTTCGCCGAACAGGGCATCCTGAAGGTCGAGCGGGGCTATTCCGACGCGGTGCGCGCCGACCTGTCGGCCCGCGGCCACCGGGTCGAGGTGCCCGAGGTCGCGATCGGCGGGGCGCAGGCAATCCTGATCGACGACGAGGGCGGCACGCTGCACGGCGCCTCGGATCCGCGCAAGGACGGCTGCGCACTGGGCTACTGACGGATATAATGGCGGGGCGATGCCCCCGTGAAACTGTGGAGAAGACCGAAGATGGCAATCACGCCGGTAAAGAAACTGGTCGAACAGGCCAAATCCGAGATCGAGTCGCTGACCCCGCGCGAGGCCAAGCAGTTGGCCGATGATGGCGAGGCGCTGCTGCTGGACATCCGCGACGTGCGCGAACTGGACCGCGAGGGGCGCGTCCCCGGCGCCAAGCACGCCCCCCGCGGCATGCTGGAATTCTGGGTCGATCCCGAAAGCCCCTATCACAAGGAAGCCTTCGCCACCGACCGCAAGCTGGTGCTGTTCTGCGCCTCTAGCTGGCGCTCGGCGCTGGCGGCCAAGACCCTGCGCGACATGGGGGTCGAGAACGTGGCCGAGATCGAGGGCGGCTTCAAGGCTTGGGTCGAAAGCGACCTTCCCGTCGACAAGGACTAGGGATTTCGGGGAACCGGAGGGCCGCATCGGCCCTTCCGGAACCGCCACTTGAACGGGCGGGGCCGACCGTTGGCGTCAGGCCGCCCGAAGCCTGCGGGCAGGGGCCCGCGCGGGGCCCGATTGTCCGGGATGGCAGGTGTGTGGCCGGCTCGCCTCGGGGCTCAGTTCAGCTGGAAGTGCAGCGGGTAGCGCCCGTTCTCGAAATCGCCGAACAAGTCGGGAAGATCGGGATGTTCGACCGGCTCGCCGGTCTCGTCCGCGATCAGGTTCTGTTCGGACACATAGGCCACGTAGTAGCTTTGGTCGTTCTCGGCCAGAAGGTGGTAGAACGGCTGATCCCGCCGGGGACGGCTGTCCTCGGGGATGGCATCATACCATTCCTCAGTGTTGGAAAACCTGGGATCGACGTCGAAGACGACCCCGCGGAACGGGTGCCGTTTATGTCTGACCACCTGGCCAAGGTGATATTTGGCCTTGAGTTTAATCATTGTTGCAACCCCCGTGGACCGTTACTAGACGATTGATCGGGGGCCTGTCCATGATACGGGCGCTTTTGCGGGGAAACAGTCTGTGAACCTTGTTTTGACAGTCTTGCAGACTGTTGCGCCTGTTTTTCTGCTGGGTGCGATCGGTTTCATCTGGGTCAAGCTTGGGTTCGAGTACCGGGTCGCCTTCGTCACCCGCATGGCCATGACCCTGGGGATACCCTGCCTGATCTTCGTCGCCCTGATGAAGACCGAGATCGAGCCTGCCGCGCTGACCACCGTCTCGCTGGCCGCGATTGTCGCCTACGCCGTCGTCACGATTGCCAGTATCGCCGTGGTCAAGCTGAACGGTCTGGACCAGCGGACCTACCTGGCGCCCCTGATTTTCGGCAACACCGGCAACCTGGGCCTGCCGCTGGCGCTTTTCGCCTTTGGTGACGCGGGGCTTGGCTATGCCGTGGTGATCTTTGCCATCATGGCCGTCTATTCTTTCACGGCGGGGATCTGGCTGGTTTCGGGCGGGGGCAGCATCGTCAAGGTGTTCCAGGAGCCGCTGGTTGGAGCCACGCTTCTGGGCGGGCTGTTCCTGTGGCAGGGATGGCAGACCCCGGTCTGGATCACCAACACGCTGGAGCTGATCGGCCAGATGCCGATTCCGCTGATGCTGATCACCCTTGGCGTGGCGGTGGCGCGGCTGCATCCGGGCGGCATGGTGCGGGCCTTCTGGATATCGGCAGCCAAGCTGGTGATCTGTATCGCCGTGGCCTGGACCGTCGGCCTTTGGTTCGAGCTTCCTCCGGTGGCTTTTGCAGTGCTGGTCCTTCAGATCACGACCCCCGTGGCCGTCACCTCCTACCTGCTGGCCGAGAAATACGGTGCCGACAGCGACGCGGTGGCGGGGCTTGTCGTGGCCTCGACCCTGATCTCGGTCCTCGCCATTCCGGCGACGTTGGCAATTCTCCTCTGAGCCGCGATCAAGCCCATTCAAACCCGGCGTGAAATGGGTTAATCTTGGCGCAACTATAAAAAATGGCTGAGGCTCATGAGCAGACTGATCGCGTTGTCCGCATTCCTGTTCCTTGCTGCGTGCTCGGGCTCGGGATATTCGCCGCCCCGCAATCTCGACAACGCCTGCGAGATTGTCAGGGAACGACCGGCATATTTGAAGGCAATGAAGAAGACCCAGCGGAAATGGGGCGTGCCCGTCGCGACCCAGATGGCGGTCATCTATCAGGAATCGAAATTCATCGGCGATGCCCGCACGCCGCATAAATACGCCCTCGGGGTGATCCCGATGGGCCGGCAAAGCTCGGCCTATGGCTATGCGCAGGCGCTGGACGGCACCTGGGACGAATACCTGGCTTCCGAAGGGGGCTGGCGCGCCAAGCGGCACAAGATCGAGGACGCGACCGATTTCATCGGCTGGTACTTCAGCAAGACCGCCGAGCGGAACGGCGTCGCGCTGAACGACACCCGCAACCAGTACCTGGCCTATCACGAGGGGCGGACCGGTTACGCCCGCGGCAGTTACCGCAGCAAGCCGTGGCTGATGACAGTGTCGGACAAGCTGCAGGACCGGGCGGTGCGCTATCACATGCAGCTTCTGAGTTGCCGCCAGATCTAGGATCGCCCCTTCCTGAAAAAGAAAAAGCCCTCGCGGAGATGATCCGCGAGGGCTTTGTCGTGACCCTGCCCAAGAAAGGGCCGGGCGCACGGCGCGGATCAGTTCAGGCCGCGCGCCTGGATCTCCTGGGGGATATTGAAGAGGCGTGCGCCGACGCTGGCGCCGTTCTTCAGGCTGTTGAGGATGACGGTCGTCTTCTGACCGCTGTCGTCGGTCACCACCCACTGGCGAAGCTCGACCGGGCTGCCGGTGAAGACCAGGCGGATGTTGCCGTATTCCGGATGCTGAGGGTCCTGTGCGACGACCGTGGTGGACTTGGCGTCCGCGCTGTGGCCGATGACCATGCCCGACCGTCCAAGGTTCACGTTCTTCTCGAGGATTATCTTCAGCGGCGTCCGGCTCAGCGGGAACTGGTCGGGGGGCGTGTTCGACTTGGGGTCGAAAACCGCGACCTTGCCGCCGCCGGCAATCACCAGGCTGCGATCGGGGGGATCATATTCGAACCGCATCCGGCCCGGGCGCTGGATATACAGCTTGCCCGTGGTCATGGACCCGTCGGGGTTGATCTGGGTGAACTTGCCCGACGCGTTCTTGATCGTGTTGAGATAGCCCGAGATCTCCCCAAGGGGGATCTTGGCGGCGAAAGCCGGACCGGCGGCCAGCAGGCCGGCGGCACCAAGCAGGAATGAGCGACGTGTGTTCATGAAATCTATCTAGGTGCTCCACGTGGATATTGCAGGCAAAACGTGCTCACGTTCTCGCCAGTTCCACGTTGCGCGCAAACCTTTGTCCTGCAAGGGGTTTGCCCGTCCCTGCCCCGTGGCCACAAAGGCGATGCGCGCCTGCCCAGCGCCGGTTTCGTGATCGGCCGCGCCCGACCGGGTCGCGGCGAGGGCGGGCAAGCGCAGGGGCGCGCGATTCGGCGCCCCCGCGCATCAGCTCTGTTCGGGGACCAGGATCTCGCGCTTGCCGACGTGGTTGGCGGGGCTGACCAGCCCTTCCTCCTCCATCTGCTCAACCAGGCGCGCGGCCTTGTTGTAGCCGATCGCCAGCTTGCGCTGGATGTAGGAGGTCGAGCATTTGCGATCCTTGATGACGATCGCGACCGCCTGATCGTAAAGCGCGTCCTCGCTGTCGGTGTTGCCGCCAAGACCAAGCACCGCATCGATGTCGCTGCCCTTCTCCTCGTCCGGTCCCTCGACGACGCCACCGACATAATCGGGCGGGCCATAGGACTTGAGGTGGTTGACGATCTCCTCGACCTCCTCGTCCGAGCAGAAGGGACCGTGCACGCGGGTGATCTTGGCACCGCCCGCCATGAACAGCATGTCGCCCATGCCCAGAAGCTGCTCGGCGCCCTGTTCGCCCAGGATGGTGCGGCTGTCGATCTTGGAGGTCACCTGGAAGGAGATCCGGGTGGGGAAGTTGGCCTTGATCGTGCCGGTGATGACATCGACCGACGGGCGCTGGGTGGCCATGATGAGGTGGATGCCCGAGGCCCGCGCCATCTGCGCCAGACGCTGGATGCAGGCCTCGATCTCCTTGCCGGCGACCATCATCAGGTCGGCCATCTCGTCGACGATGACGACGATGTAGGGGATCGTCTCGGGCTTGAACTCGTCGGTCTCGAACACGGGTTCGCCGGTCTCGTCGTCAAAGCCGGTCTGGACGGTCCGCTTGAACATCTCGCCCTTTTCAAGCGCGTCGCGGACCCGGCCGTTGTAGCCTTCGATGTTGCGCACGCCCATCTTGGACATCTTGCGATACCGCTCTTCCATCTCTCCGACGACCCATTTCAGGGCGACGACCGCCTTCTTCGGGTCGGTGACCACGGGCGACAGAAGGTGGGGAATGCCGTCATAGACGCTGAGTTCCAGCATCTTCGGGTCGATCATGATCAGCCGGCATTCGTCGGGCGACAGCTTGTAAAGCAGCGACAGGATCATGGTGTTGATCGCCACCGACTTGCCCGAACCGGTGGTGCCCGCGATCAAAAGGTGGGGCATCTTGGCAAGGTTCGCGACGATGGGATCCCCGCCGATGTCCTTGCCAAGGGCCAGCGGCAGGCGCTGGTTGCCGTCGCCGAAATCGCGGTGGCTGAGAATCTCCCGCAGGACGACCTTCTCGCGGTGTTCGTTGGGAAGTTCGATGCCGATGACCGAGCGGCCGGGCACGGTCGAGACACGCGCCGACAGGGCCGACATCGACCGGGCGATGTCGTCGGCCAGGCCGATCACCCGGCTGGCCTTGAGGCCCGGCGCGGGCTCCAGCTCGTACATGGTGACGACGGGGCCGGGGCGGACCGAGACGATCTCGCCCTTGACGCCATAGTCGTCGAGCACGTTTTCCAGCATCCGCGCGTTTTCTTCCAGCGCCTCGTCCGACAGGTGGTGCCGCTGGATCTCGGCGGGGTTGGTCAGAAGCGACAGCGGCGGGCTTTCGTATTCCGGCAGCGGCGCATCCTCGAACCGCAGGTCGGGCTGGGCCTCCTGCCGGGCCTGGCGGCTGGGCTGGGCCGGCTTGCGGGGGCTGTGCTGGACGACCTTGCGCGGCTCGTAGGCCGGGATGCCGGGAACCGGGGCGGCGTCGGGCGCGGTGCGGCTGACCACAGGCTGGAACATGGGGCGGGGCGCGCCGCCGGGGGCCGACTGTTGCGACAGCGCGTCGTGGTCGTCCTCACTGTCTGCCAGGGAATCATATCCCTCGTAGGGGTCCTCATGGCCGTATTGGTCCAGACCCTCTTCATAAGCGGCAGCATAGGGATCTCCGGCGAAGGGATCGTCGCCGAAGGGATCGGAGGAGTCGCCATGGGCGGGCGCGGCGTCGAAGGCGTTCATCGCGCCCGAGGCCGCGGCAGAGGCGGCTCCGATGCCCGCACCGGCGGCACCGGCGGCGGATCCAACCCCCGCCCCCGCGATCGAGGCGGCGAGTGCGGCGGCGGTGGTGCCGCTTTCGGCAACGCCCGCGCGCGGTCCGCGGTCGGCGATCAGCGGCTGCGGGCCGCGGGGATGGCGGCGGGCGGCGGCAACGACCGGCGGCTCGCTGCGGGTGGTCAGGATCGGTGCCGCGCGCACGCGGCTCTTTATGACGCTGGCGATTTTTTCGCGGATGCGGTCGTCGTCGGGTGCCGCGACCTCCAGGTCCGGCGCAACCTGCGGCGACACCAGTTCGGGCACCGGGTCGGGGGTGCGCCGGATCAGCGAGGTCACACCCGAGAGCAATCCGCGCCGGGGCGCCGGATCGTCGAAATCCTCGTCGTCCAGCAGGTCGGGTTCGACCTCGGGCTCGGTGCGCGCGCGGGTGACGCGGGCGGTCCGGCTGAGGGAGGGATCGGGCTGGCGCGCGTCGCGCTCGGCGCTCGATGCGGCGCGGGCGGCGGCACGGGCTTCGCGCCCGGCGGCGTGGCGGTCCTGAAGGCCCTGTGCCCCCTGGGCCGCGCGCATCGCACCCTGACTGGCCAGCCGAACCGTGTGGTCATAGGCCAGGATCACGCCGACCAGCATGAAGCGCCCGATGCCCCGCAGCTCGGCCATGCTGAACCCCAGCACGAATAGCGCCGTCACCACGGTGATCGCGGCAACAAGCACCGACAGGCTTTTCAGCCCCAGCGAGGCGCTGACGGGGATCACGCCCAGGAAGGCGCCAAGGATCGTGTCACCGAACAGGCCGCCCAGGCCGAAGCTGTGGGACCAACCCTCGAACGGCACGTGGGTCGAGGCAAGGACAGCCCCCAGCGCCACCGCGATCGGGGCAAAGATCACCCGGCCCAATGCACGCTCTTCGCCGATGTGGAACAGGAAACGCCCGCCCCAGACCAGCAGCGCCAGCGCGATGCCCCAGCCGCCGAGGCCCACGATCACGAACAGCGGCGAGGCCAGCGAGGCCCCGAACCGTCCGAAGAAGTTGCGCGCTGGCTCGTCGGTTGCCGACAGCCAGCTTGGATCGTCGGGCACATAGGTTCCCAGCACCAAGGCCACGCAGAGGCCCAGCGCGATCAGGGCAATGCCCAGAAGCTCCTTGCCGCGGCGTTCGATGGCGGCCTGCATTTTGCGGTCCAGCAGGGGGTCCCTGGAGCGTGCCTGATAAGATGCCATGTGTCTCGGTCCTTATCCGTAGAGGCAGTCGCGAAGGCTGGTCAGCCCGCGCTGCATTTCGTCCTGATCCACCACCAGCGCGACGCGGATATAGCCCGCGCCGGGGTTGTGCCCGTCCACCTCGCGCCCAAGATAGGCCCCCGGCAGCACGCGCACGCCCGTCTGCTGCCACAGCTTCAGCGCGGCGGCCTCGCCGTCCTCGACCGGAAGCCACAGGAAGAAGCCCGCTTCGGGGGGGTGATAGCCGGGCACATCGCCAAGGATGTCATCGGCCAGGCGGTATTTCTGCTGATAGAGGGCGCGGCTGGCCTCGACGTGTTCCTCGTCCTGCCAGACCTTTTCGGCCACGTGCTGCAACGGCAGCGGCAGCGGCGCGCCGCCGTATGCCCGCAGCCGCTTCATCGCCGTCATGCTGCGCGGCCCCGCCACGGCAAAGCCCGAGCGGATGCCAGGCAGGTTCGAGCGCTTGGAAAGCGAGTGGAAGGCGACGACACGCTCGGGGTCGGCGCCGGTCTCGGCCAGCGCCTCCAGCACGCCGGGGGGCGGCGCGTCGCGATAGATCTCGGAATAGCATTCGTCGGCGAAGATGCGGAAATCATGCTTCTCGGCCAGGCGCAGCAGCTCGGCCCAATAGGCGCGACTGGCGACAGCCCCTTGGGGGTTCGAGGGCGAGCAGACGTAGATCACCGCCGTCCGGTCCAGAAGTGCGGGGTCAAGCCCGGCGTAATCGGGCAGAAAGCCCGTCTCGGCCTCGGCGGGCACGAAGACGGGCTCGGCCGCGACGGTCAGGGTCGCCACCGCGTAGACCTGATAGAACGGGTTCGGCATCAGGACGGCGGGGCGCTGACCGTTCTTGGTTTCCGGGCACAGCGCCAGCAACGTGTTGAAAAGACCCTCGCGGGTGCCGTTCAGCGGAAGCAGGCGGGTGTCGGGATCAACCTCGACCCCGTAGCGGCGCGACAGGAACCCGGCAAAGGCCCCGCGCATGCCGGCGGTGCCGTCATTGGGGGGATAACGCCCCATGTCACGCCAGCTTTCGGCCAGAACCTCACCAATCCAGTCGGGGAAGGCGTGGCGCGGCTCGCCGATGGTCATCTCGATCCGGTCGCCGCCCGGTTCATGGACGTCGAGCAGGCTTCTTAGACGCGGGAACGCGTATTCTGGCAGGTTGGAAAACCGCTCAGGGAACATCTATGCCTCATGGTTCGGGGTCGTGCCGCCCCTTTTTTGACAGGATAGCCAAGTGGATGCTGGGGGTCCAGAGAAACCCGGGCGCGCCATCGGGGCCCGCCGGGGGCCTGTGGCTTTTGGGTTGGGGGACGGGCGGTTGTGACTCGCCCGCCCGATTTCGTGCCCCCTGCCCGCCTTGGGCCGCGGGCCGGGTCTAGCCCCGGCGCAGGGCCTTTTCGGCGGCTGTCCCCAGCCGCAACAGCCGCTCTTCGCCGCCCGAAGGGGCCAGGAACATGATCCCGGTGGAGGGCACGCCCGTCGGCAGGGTCAGCCCGGCCGAGTTCATCAGGTTGCCGATCCGGGTATTGCGCAGGGTCAGCATGTTGCGGGCCTTGAAATACTCAGGGTCCGCGGTCAGCCGGGCGATGTCGGGCGGCATGATCGCCACCGTCGGCGCGATCACCGCGTCAAAACCCGCCGTCTCGGCCAGCCACTCTTCGCGCAGGCGGTCGAGCTCCCGCCAGGCGCGGATATATTCCACGCCCGAGAAATTGGCGCCGGCGCGGAACCGCTCCAGCGTGGGGGGGTACATCACCCCCGGATCGCCCTCGATCGTCTCGCCCCAGACCGCATAGGCCTCGGTCGAGTAAAGGACCCCCGACAGCGCCTCGGCGGCGGCGACCTGGGGCATCTTGCGGCGCTCGATCACGGCGCCGGCGGCTTCAAGCGTGGCGATTGCCTGCTCGAACCCCTGGGCCGGCTGATCCTCCAGCGCGTCCAGCGCCAGCGTTTCCAGCACCATCAGCCGGACGCCGGACAGATCCGCGCCGGCTAGGTCGGCGGCCCTGCGCCCTTCCAGCACCGCCAGGATCTCGGCCGCGTCCTCGACCGTGCGGCACAGCGGGCCGACCGTGTCGAAGCGCGGACAAAGGTCCACCACACCCCGGTTCGACAGGCGCCCGGACGAGGTTTTCAGCCCCACCAGGTCGTTCCAGGCCGAAGGCACCCGCACGGACCCGCCTGTGTCCGACCCGATCCCCGCCGCTGCCAGGCCATGTGCGACCGATGCCGCCGCCCCCGACGAGGACCCACCGGGCGCCAGTGCCGGGTCGTTGATGTTGGGCGGTGTCTGGGTCGCGAGGTTCAGGCCGACGCCCGAGAAGGCAAGTTCGGTCATGTGGGTCTTGCCCAGGGCGACCGTGCCGGCCGATGTCGCGTTCACCAGAACTTCGGCATCCGCATCGGGCGTGCGCCCGGCCAGCAGCCTGGAGCCCGACTCGGTCGCGACGCCGGCGGTGTCGAAAAGGTCCTTCCACGAGATTGGCACCCCATCCAGCAACCCCCGGCGCAGCCCGTCGCGGGCGCGATTGGCGGCGGCCTCGGCCTCGGCGCGGGCGCGCTCTGGCATGGTGCGGGCATAGATGCGCGGCCCGAACTCGTGGGCGTCGATGGCGTCAAGGAACGCCTCGGTCAGCTCACGCGGATCGATGCGGCCCGCCCCGATCTCGCGGCCTAGGTCGGACGCGCTCATGTTTCGCCAGGTCTCGGACATCGCAGGTTCTCCCCCGTATTTCATGGTGATCGTCCGACAGGGCCCCGCCCCGCAGCGGACCGGCGATCACCGTTGCGCGGACGCTAGCGCGTCCGGCAGGCATGGACAATGCCGGCAGAGCCGCCATATTTCCCCCGATGACAGATGTATCCCCCACCGCCCGCCCCCAAGGCGATGTCCTGATCGTGGGATCGGGTCTGAACGGCCTCAGCCTTGCGCTGGCCCTGGCCGAGGGGGGGCTTTCGGTGCAGGTGATCGACGCCGCCCCGCGCCCCGCCGATGACCCCGACAGCCACGCCGCCTTCGACGGGCGCGCCTATGCACTGGCCCTGGGATCTCAGCGGATGCTGCGCGCCCTTGGCCTGTGGGAGAAGCTGGATGCGGTGACACAGCCGATCCTTGGCATCACCGCCAGCGACGGGCGTCCCGGCGAGGGGCCGTCGCCCCTGTCGCTGCATTTCGATCACGCCGAGATCGAAGAGGGGCCGATGGGCTACATGGTCGAGGATCGGCACCTGCGCCCCGCCCTGCTGGCGGCGGTCGCGGCCCATCCGCGGATCCGGCATGAGTGGAACGCGCGTGTGGTGGCCCAGCAGCGTGACGCCGCCGGTGTCGGCGTCACGCTGCAGGACGGCCGGGCCTTCACCGCACGGCTTCTGGTGGGATGCGACGGGCGCCGCTCGGGCACGGCAGAGCGGGCGGGCATCGGCCGGACCGGCTGGCCCTACCGGCAGACGGCGCTGGTCTCGGCCATCTCGCACGAGGCGCCGCATGAGGGCGTTGCGCACCAGTTCTTCATGCCTGGCGGTCCGCTGGCCATCCTGCCGCTGCGGGGCAACCGCGTCTCGATCGTCTGGTCCGAGCGGACCGAGGAGGCCCAGCGCATCGCGGGGCTGGACGACGCGGGCTATCTTGAGGCGCTGCGCCCCCGCTTCGGCGACTTCTTGGGAGAGATCGCCCTGGACGGCGCCCGCTTTGCCTATCCGCTAGAGTTGAGCCTGGCAAATTCCATGACCGGGCAGCGGCTGGCGCTGGTTGGCGACGCGGCACATGCGGTGCATCCCATCGCGGGCCAGGGCTTGAACCAAGGTCTGCGGGACAGCGCCGCGCTGGCGCAGGTCCTGATCGAGGCGCTGCGCAGGGGCGAGGATTTCGGGCGCGAGGATGTGCTGGACCGCTACCTGCGATGGCGGCGCTTCGATGCCACGACCCTTGCCCTGGCGACCGACGCCTTCACGCGGCTGTTCTCGAACGACAATCCCCTGCTGCGGGGGCTGCGCGACCTGGGGCTTGGGGCGGTCAACGCCCTGCCCGGCCTGCGCCGCGGCTTCATCCGCGAGGCGGCGGGCCTGACCGGCGACGTGCCGCTTCTGCTTCAGGGGCGGCGGATCTGAGACGGGGTTGGCGGGGGCGCGGATCCTGCGACCCGGCGCGGTCTACTCGACCTCCCGCGCCTCGCTTTCCAGCATGATCGGAATGCCTTCGCGGATCGGGTAGGCCAGATGCGCGGCCTTGGAGACCAGTTCCTGGCGCTCGGCGTCATAGGACAGCGGCGCCTGGGTCACGGGGCAGACCAGCGCCTCGAGCATGTGGCGGTCGAAATCGGGGCGCGTGTTCATTGCAGCACATCCTCTCCATCGCCCCGGCGCAGCGCGAAATCAATCAGGGTCGTCAGGGTCCGGCGCCGCTCGGCCAGGGTTTTGGCCTCAAGCAGGGCCTGCTTTTCCTCGGTATCGAAGGGGCAGAGCATCGAGAGCGAGTTGATCAAAAGCTCATCCTCGGCCTGTTCCAGGCTGTCCCAGTCGGCCGAAAGCTCCCGCGCGCCGAAGAAGCGGCGAAGCTGGTCCAGGAAACAGCCGCGATCAAACTCGGGATCATGCTCCACCGGGCCAAGGTCCCGCTCATAGCCCGACCAGTCCACGTCAGCCCGCAGATAGGGCGAGAAGCCGTCGACCATGCCGGTGATGCGGAACCGGCTGATTCCCGACAGGGTGATCATGTAGCGCCCGTCCTCGGTCTCGGAAAAGGCGGACAGGCGGCCGGCACAGCCGATCCTGTGCAGGCCCTGGCAACCTTCGTCGTTCTGGGCGCGGATGCCGCCCCCTTCCTCGAGGGGCTGGACCATGCCGATCAACCGATGCGGTGTCTTCAGCGTGTCGTCCAGCATCGCCAGGTAGCGCGGCTCGAAGATATGAAGGGGCAGACGGGCGCGCGGCAGCATCAGGGCACCGGGCAGCGGGAAGACCGGAACGGATCCGGGCAGGTCGGCTGCTGTAATCAGTCCCATGATGTGCCTTTCGGGCTCAGGTGAAGATCATCGAGGATAGTTTCCGCCGACCGTTAAGGGCGATGGGATCCTGCGGCTTCAGCGCGTCGAAGATCGTGAAAAGTTGGGTCTTGGCGGCCCCGTCGTTCCATTCGCGGTCCTGCCGGAAGATGTCGAGAAGCAGGTCAACCGCCTCCTGCACCTGGCCCGAGGCATGCAGCGCGATGGCCAGATCAAACTGGACCTGAAGATCGCCGGGGTTCTCGGCCAGACGGGCCCGAAGTTCGGTCACGGGGCCGGCGCTGGCGGCCTGCTGTGCCAACTCAAGCTGGGCCCTCGCGGCCTCGATCTCGGGGGCGCTGGCAATCTCGGCCGGGGCATTGTCCAGCAGGGCCTGAGCCTGCTCGACCTCGTCCATCGCAAGATGCGCGCGGATCAGGCCGCCATAGGCTGCGGCATTGGCCGGATCCTCGCCAAGGATGGCGGCGAAGGTCTGGGCCGCATCCACGGCCGCCCCCTCGGTCAGCATCTGCTCGGCCGCTTCGATCGCCTCGTCAAGGCCGCCGCTGGCGTCGCCACCCGACGCGGCCACCAGCCGGTCGATGAATGCCTTGATCTCCGAAGGGCTGACCGCGCCCTGGAAGCCATCGATCGGCTGACCCTTGTAGAAACCGTAGACAGTGGGCACCGACTGGATCCGCAGCTGTGCTGCGATCTGCTGGTTCTGGTCTATGTCCACCTTGACCATGCGCACGGCGCCACGGGCTTCGGTCACAGCCTTCTCGAGGGCGGGGCCCAGTGTCTTGCAGGGGCCGCACCAGGGCGCCCAGAAATCGACGATGACGGGGACCTCCTGGCTGACGTCCACCACGTCCGCCATGAAGTTGGCTTCGTTCGTGTCCTTGATCAGGTCCGAGGACCCGCCGGCCGAAGCACCCGTATTGCCGAATTCTAGCATCTTCCCACCACTCCGCTTGGGTTGTCGTCTTGCATGCGCCGCGCCCCGCCATCCCGGCCGGCCGCGCGGCCATTGGCCTTATATGTGGAGCGCGCCGGAATTTGTCAAAGATCGAAACTGGCGAAGACCGGCGCGTGGTCCGAGGGTTTTTCCCATCCGCGCGCCTCGCGAAGCACCCTGCTGGAGTGTCCGGCGGCGGAAATGTCGGGCGTGGCCCAGACGTGATCCAGCCGCCGACCCTTGTCCGCGGCATCCCAATCGCGGGCCCTGTAGGACCACCATGAATAAAGCTGCCCCGTGGGATGATCCTGGCGGGTGATGTCCACCCAGCCGCCCGCGTCCTGGGCCTGTGCCAGGTGCTCGACCTCAACCGGGGTGTGGCTGACCACCTTCAGAAGCTGCTTGTGATTCCAGACGTCATCCTCACGCGGGGCGATGTTCAGATCACCCACCAGCACGGACTTGCGCGGGGCCTCGGCGTGGAACCAGTCGCGCATCTCGGTCAGGTAATCCAGCTTCTGGCCGAACTTGTCATTGCGCTCCCGGTCGGGGATGTCGCCCCCGGCGGGCACGTAGAAATTGTGGACCGTGACGCCGTTCTCCAGCCGCGCGGCGACGTGGCGGGCATGGCCGAGGGTCGCGAAGTCATGGGCGCCCGCTTCCTCGATCGGCAGCTTGGACAGGATGGCGACCCCGTTGTAGCCCTTCTGCCCGCGCGCAACCATGTGCTGGTAGCCCAGGGCACGAAAGGCCTCGAGCGGGATCTTCTCGACCGGTGACTTGCATTCCTGAAGGCACAGCACGTCCGGCGCGTTCTCGCGCAGCAGGCGGCTGACGATCGGCTCGCGAAGACGAACCGAGTTGATGTTCCATGTGGCAAGCGTGAAGGCCATTGGCGATCTCCCCGGGCGGTTTTTCAGGCGCGTCCGCTGCTCATCGGATAAAAAAAGCCCCGGCACAAGGCCGGGGCAAGTCCAACAGGGAGGTTCATGTCATAACCCGGACATGAGACGGGATTGCTCAGGATACCAACCGCGCCGCGGCCCGAAGGTTCCCCGAAGGGCCTTTCGGGCCTCAAGCGGCGCGCATATCCGCGCTCAGGCTACCAGGCGATAGCCGCCGGATTCGGTCACCAGAAGACTGGCGTTCGAGGGGTCCGGCTCGATCTTCTGGCGCAGACGGTAGATGTGGGTTTCCAGCGTGTGGGTGGTCACGCCGGCGTTGTAACCCCAGACCTCGTGCAGCAGCACGTCACGGGGCACCACCCCCTCGGAGGACCGGTAGAGGAACTTGAGGATGTTGGTTTCCTTCTCGGTCAGGCGGATCTTGCGCTCATTCTCGTCGATCAGCATCTTCATCGACGGCTTGAACGTGTAGGGCCCAAGCTGGAAGACCGCGTCCTCGGACTGTTCGTGCTGGCGCAGCTGGGCGCGGATGCGCGCCAGCAGAACCGGGAACTTGAAAGGCTTGGTGACATAATCGTTGGCGCCCGCGTCGAGGCCCAGGATGGTGTCGGCGTCGCTGTCATGGCCGGTCAGCATGATGACCGGGCATTTCACGCCCTGCTTGCGCAGAAGGCGGCACAGCTCGCGCCCGTCGGTGTCGGGCAGGCCCACGTCCAGGATCACCAGGTCGTAAAGGCTCTCCTTGACCCGCTCCATCGCCGACTGGCCGCTGTTACCCTCGATGACCTCGAAATCCTCGGTCATCACCAGCTGCTCGCTCAGCACCTCGCGCAGGTCGTCGTCATCGTCGACCAGCAGGATCTTCTTGACGTTGCTCATCTTGTCTCACTCCCTCTTGGGAACCGCGGCACTCCCCGGGATGCGGGAAGCGGGGCGGCCCGTTCAGGCGGAAGGTGTTGCCAGCCGGGCCCAACCTCAAGCTTTGCTGCATCCGCCTCACGCGCTCGTGTCGCGCAGCGGCCTATTGTTTCATATCTGTCGCAAACTCTGTACATCTTCACCTGCCCGCGCCACCCCGGCGCCCCCGCGACCGCCCCGGCAAGGGGCACCCAGGACGGACACAGACATGAGCCTTGCCCCCGGCATGACCGAACAACTGTCCCGCGCCCGCGCCGACCTGCGCCTCGGCGTGCCTGTGGTGCTGCACGACGGCACGCATGCCATCGTCGCCGCCGCGGCCGAGACACTTGGCAAGGTGCGCTGGCGCGCGATGCAGGAGTTGGGCGCGCCCCTGACCCTGGCCGTCACCGCCCGTCGCGCCGCCACCCTCAAGGCCCGCGCCTATGACGGGGATCTGGCACGTATCGCGGTACCGGCTTCGGCCGACCTGCGCTGGATCGCCCAGGTGGCCGACCCGGCCGACGACCTCAACGCCCCCATGAAAGGCCCCTTCCAGACCCTGCGCGAAGGGGACGCGACCCTGCACCGCGCCGCCATCGCCCTGCTGAAGGGCGCGCGCCTGCTGCCGGCCGCGCTGACCGCGCCCGTCGTGGGAAACGCCGCCGAATTCGCCGGGCGCCATGATCTCATCTCCATCCCCGTCGATCAGATCGACGACAGCGCGGCCCTGCTGGAAAAGGTCGTCAGCGCCCGCGTGCCCCTGGCCGCCGCCGCAGGCACCCGCCTGCACGTCTTCCGCCCCGAGGATGGCTCGGAAGAGCATTACGCCATCGAGATCGGCCAGCCCGACCGCGCCGCCCCGGTGCTGGCCCGGCTGCATTCGGCCTGTTTCACCGGCGACCTGCTGGGATCGCTGAAATGCGACTGCGGTCCGCAGCTTCGCGGCGCCCTGGCGCGGATGGGGGCAGAGGGCGCCGGCGTTCTCCTCTACCTCAACCAGGAGGGACGCGGCATCGGCCTCGTCAACAAGATGCGGGCCTATTCGCTTCAGGACCAGGGCTTCGACACGGTCGAGGCGAACCACCGTCTGGGCTTCGAAGATGACGAAAGGGATTTCCGCATCGGCACCGCCATCCTGAAATCCATGGGGTTCGGCGCCGTGCGGCTGATGACCAACAACCCCGCCAAGGTCGCGATGATGGAAGCCCAGGGTATCACCGTGACCGAGCGGGTGCCGCTCAAGATCGGCGAGAACCCCCATAACGCCGACTACCTTGCCACCAAGGCGGCCAAGTCGGGGCACCTGCTATGAGCGCGCCGCTCTCCCCCCGCGACCTCGTGGTCACGCCAACGGGCTGCCGCTTCCACGGCCGCGTCATGCCGTGCGTGATCGGGCGCGGCGGGCTTGTCCGCGACAAGCGCGAGGGCGATGGCGCCACTCCAATCGGCACCCACCGGATCACCGGCATGCTCTATCGTCCCGACCGGCTGCGCCCGCCCGCCGACTGGGCCCAGCCCATCGGCCCGGGCGATCTGTGGTCCGATGATGTCGCCGATCCCGCCTACAACCAGGCCGTCACCGCGCCGCACCCCTTCCGCCACGAGCGGCTGCGCCGGGCCGACCCTCTCTACGATCTCGTGCTGCTGACCGACTGGAACAGCGCCCCGCCGGTCCCCGGTCGCGGCTCGGCGATCTTCCTGCATACCTGGCGCCGCCCGGGCTTCCCGACCGAGGGCTGCGTCGCCTTCGCCCGCCCCGACCTGCTGTGGATCAGTGCGCGGCTTCGCCCCGGCGATCTGCTGCGCGTCCTGCCGCGCCCCCAGGCCACCGGCTGACCCGCCCCGCTTCATTGTCGTGAAAATATCCCGGCGCGGCGCCGGCCGCCCCCGCCCGACCCCGGGCATGGGCCCGGCCTAGCCCTCGGTCGTCCGCGCCCCGAAGATGGCCGATCCCACCCGCACGTGGGTCGCCCCGAAGGCCACCGCCTTCTCGAAATCCGCGCTCATCCCCATCGACAGCCCCTCAAGACCGTTGCGGGCGGCGATCTTTGCCAGCAATGCGAAATGCAGCGCCGCCTCTTCCTCGACGGGGGGGATGCACATCAGCCCCCGCACCGGCAGGTCCATGGCGCGGCACTCGGCGATGAAAGCATCGGCCTCGGCGGGCAGGATCCCGGCCTTCTGCTCTTCCTCGCCGGTGTTAACCTGAACGAACAGCTCGGGGCAGCGCCCCTCTTCCTGGGCCAGGCGGGCCAGGGTGCGGGCCAGCTTGGGCCGGTCCAGCGAATGGATCGCCTCGAAGAGGTCCAGCGCCTGGCGTGCCTTGTTGGTCTGCAGCGGCCCCAGCAGGTGCACGGCGACACCCTCGTGGCGGGCGCGCAGTTCGGGCCATTTGCCGGCCGCCTCCTGCACGCGGTTCTCGCCGAACAGGCGGTGGCCTGCCTCCAGCACCGCCTCGATCCGCGGCAGTGGCTGCACCTTCGACACGGCAATCAGCTCGACCGAGCCCTCGGGCCGGCCGGCGGCGCTCTCGGCGGCCCTTAGCCGCGTCCTGATCTCATCCAGCGACATCGTCATCCTCCTCCAGATCAAGGGCCTCCAGCATCGGCGCCAACTCGTCGCGATAGCGCCGCCACCCCTTCAGCGAGGAGGCATAGATCGGTTGGCGGACCTGGTAAACCGACAGGGTGCGCACCTCGTGGCGGGCCTGGTGAAAGCTCAGGCAGCCCGGCTCGAACTCAAGCGCGCAGGCCTCCAGCAGCCGCCGCGTCTCGCCCTCGGGATCGGCAACCAGCGCCTCATAGGAGATCTCGACGAACCAGCCGGGGAACTTCTGGCGCCAGATGCGGATCGTCTCGTCGAAAAGCTTCCAGGTCTCGGCCAGGTCGCGCAGGTCGCTGGCATAGCCATAGCTGCCGGCGGCAAAACTGTTGCGATAGATCGACAGAAGCGTGTCGCGAGGATCCCGGCGCACCACCACCACCCGGCTGGCAGGCAGGGCCAAGCGGATAAGCGGCATCACCCGGTAGGTCTGGATCGACTTGTCGATGACGCGCCGCCCGTCGAGATCAATGCCCGCCCGTTCCAGCAGTTTGCCGTACCGGTGGCCGAGGGCCGCGATCTCCTCGTCCTGCAGGCTATCCACGGGCCGAAAACCGGGGGCCTCCCCCTCCGCCCCGGCCCCGATTGCGCTCAGCAGGCGCCCGGCCTCGCGCGCGGCCAGGCCGATCTCGCCGATGCCGCGGGTGCGGGAATGGCTGGCCAGGATCTGCTCGACCAGCGTCGTGCCCGACCGGGGCATGCCGGTCACGAAGATGGGGGCCAGATCGCTCGTCCCGGCGGGGGGCGTGGCGCCCGCACCGAGGCCCGCGAAGGCGGCCGTCATGGCCCGCGCGTGGCGAAGCTCGGCCTTGATGTCATAGGGGGACTGGCGGCGGGCGGCGGCGTTGGCCGCGTGCAGGTAGCCCATCACCCGGTCATGCCGGCCCAGGTCCTCCATGACCTTGGCCAAGGCAAATCCCAGCGCGCTGCGCTCGGCATCCGACAGGGTTGCTTCGTCAAAACGGGCCGCCATCCGTTGGAGGTGCGGGTCATCCTCGCTCAGCTTCACGCTCAGGGCATAGCCGCGAAAGATCTCCGCATCCTCCGGTGCAAGCGCCAGTGCTGCTTCGAAGGCGGCGCGGGCCTCGGCGAAGGCCCCGGTGGTTTGCAGAAGGGAGGCTTTGCGCGACAGGATCGCGGCCCCTGCGGGTGCCTCCCCCTCGACCTGGGCCAGCAGACGGTCGTGAAGCGCCAGCGCCTCTGCCGCGCGGCCCAGTCGGGCCAGCGCCTCGGCAAGGCGCAGCCCCGCCTCCGGGCCCGGGTCCAGCGCCACCAGCTTGCGAAAGCTTTCCTCGGCCCCGACGAAATCCCGCTCCTGCATCTGCTGGTCGCCCAGGATGGCGAGGGGGATGGCGTCGGCCCCGGGGGCCTTCGAGGGCAGGGCAAGCGCCCGGCGCGCCGCCGCGATGGCGGCGGGTGCGTCGCCCCCGTCGGCCAGCATGCGGGCAAGGTCAATCCAGGCGCGGCGCATGCCCGGCAGCAGCGCCAGGGCCTTTCGGGTGGCCGCCAGCGCCTCGGCCCCGCGCCCCGTGGCGGCAAGGATCCGGCCCCGGGCAGCGTGGGCCTCGGCATAGTCCGGCGCCAGAGTGATGGCCTGCTCGACCGCCTTCAGCGCCGCGCCGTGTTGCTTCTGGGCGGCCAGCACGTCGGCCCGGATCGCGTGCAGCGCCGGGGCACGGGTGTTGCCGGCCAGCAGCGCCTCGATCCGTTTGCGGGCCTGGTCAAGGCGGCCGGCGGCCAGCGCCTCGATCGCCTGCTGCACTTGCCGGGGGTCGGCCGTGCCGATGTCGGCGCGGGTCGCGGACTTGGCGCGGGCGGGCGGGCGGGCGCGTTCCTGCACCTTCAGAAGAGCGGCCGGGGACAGTCGGGCCTTCTTCGCGCGGGCCAGGAAGTCACGGGTCAGGGCGGCATCGTCCAGGGCGCGCACGGCCTGGGCGGCCTCGGTCCAGATCGCGGGCTCACCGGGCTTAAGGGCCAACGCCCGTTCGAACCCCTCAAGGGCGGCGCCGGGATTGCCTTGGGCGGCGTCGATACGGGCGGCCTGGAAATGAACCTCGGCCAGGCCGGTGTTGGCGGTCAGAATGCGCTGGTAGATCGCGCGCGCCTCGTCCAGCCGGCCCGCCGCCTGAAGGCCCATCGCCTGCTTGTAGAGGGCTGGGATCTGGGCGGGGTTGACGGGGATCATCGGCGCGGCTCGTCACTGGTTCGGGTGCGGGCCGGCGGTCGGTCGCTTCGGGACTGTCGGCACGGCTGGCCTAGCACGACGGCGGAACCCTGTCGAACCCGCGATAGCCCAAAAGAAAAGGAGCGGGCCAAGGCCCGCTCCTCTCTGTCGTTTCAGATCCGGTTGGGATCAGAAGGACATGGATGCGCCGAACGAGTACATGTCGGTCGAAGCGCCAGCGGCGGGCTCGTTCTTGCCGTAGCCAGCCAGCAGCTTCAGGCCGCCGCCCAGGTCGTAACCAGCAGCCAGGCCGTAGCCCGAGGTCTTGCCAGCGTTGTCCGGGTCGAACTGACCGTAGTTGGCGTGCAGCGAAACTGCACCGGCCGAGTAGCCAACGCCAACACCGATGTGCTTGCCGTCAACGCCAGCGGCGCCGCCGATGTCGTTCATCATGGTGTAGGTGACGCCAGCCGAGACGCCAGCAGCCATCTTGGTGCCAACCGAGATACCGGTCTGCGAGGTTTCGCCAGCGGCCAGAGTGGCCTGCTGATGACCAACGCCGAGGTTCAGCGTGGTGCCGCCCAGGTCGAGGTTGTACTTCACACCGACGGCGTAGCCGACGTTGCGAACGGGAGCGGTGTCGTCAGCTTCGATCGACACGGCGAAACCGAAGTCGCCGTAGGTGTTGTCGTAGCGAACGATCTGGCCGTCATACGAACCGTCGAGGTACGCACCGAGGTAACCGGCGTGCGAGGTCTCGTCGTCGTTGATCGAACCGGGGTTGCCGACGTTGCCGGCTTCGGTCATGGCCCAGTCCAGAGCGCCATCGGTGTCGCCCATGGTCAGGGTGCCGAAGTCGCCGGAGACGAAGATGCTTGCGCCACCGTCGTCAGCGTTGTTGGCCAGCGCGCCGTTGGGGGCTGCGCCGTTGGTGCCCTGCCAGGATTCGTCCAGGTCGATCGAAGCGCCGAACGACAGGCCGTTGTCGGTGGTGCCCGACATGCCGAAGGTCACGTCCAGATCCTGGAAGAACTGAGTTTCAATACCGGTACCGCCGAAGATACCCATTTCGGCCTTGCCGCTGACTGCAACTTCGGCAGCTGCAACACCAGCAGTGGCAACCAGAGCCGTGGAAGCAAAGAGAACCTTTTTCATGGTTTTCCCTCATTTCGTTAAAAGGTGCACCTCAATCCAGCGTCTCCGAATTGAGTATGCTGCTTCATCCCCCTTTGCCGTCTTCAATGCAACATGCCCAAGGAACCCCCCCGGAGAGTCCCGTTTGATGGTGCAGCTTTGCCACAGTGATCCGCCCGGCCCCCGTCGCCCCCTCCCCGGCCGCTTTCACCGGGCCCGCGCGGCCCGCGGGATCGCTTGGCGGGAGGCCGGGATGCCGGGCACTGCGCCACCGCATCCCCTCGCGGGCGCGCGCGAGGGGATGACTGAGGGGATGGCGTCGCACGCCGGCGGAAACGGGCCGTGGTGGCCGGGGCGCGGCAGGGGAAAACCCTTGTCGGCCTGATTCCGCTAAGTTACACCGGCAGGAGCGATCCAAGGCACAAGGTGACGGGACCGATGATTTTGCGTAAACTGCTACTTGTTGGCCTGCTGGCGAGCCTGGCCGCCTGCGGAAACTCGTCGCCCTTCGGCAGCTCCGACGCCGATGCCTACGAGCGCAACCAGCGCCGCGCGAAGCAGCAGCTTGAGGCCAACGGAGTTCTGCAACCCAAGCGCGAATCCATCTTCGACCTGTTCCAGAACCGCGACGATCCCAACACCACGATCGAGGTGAACAAGTACCTCTGGACGGCGGCACAGGACGTGCTGTCCTTCCTGCCGATCGAGTCTGTCGATCCCTTCTCGGGCGTGATCGTCATGGGCTATGGCACGCCGCCGGGATCGAACCGCGCCTACCGCGCCACCGTCTATGTCCGCGACCCGGCGCTTGACGCCCGCTCGCTCAACGTCGCGATCCGCACCCGCTCGGGTCCCGCATCCCGCGAGACCGTGCGCGCGGTCGAGGATGCGATCCTGACCCGCGCCCGGCAGCTTCGGATCGCCGACTCGAAGCTCTAGCACTTCGATCCGCGACGACGTATCAACACGCCGGGCCCGCGCGCCCGGCGTTTCCATGTCCAAAGGAAGAATAAGCCCATGTCCCGCCTGAACACCGCCGAGGTCGAACCCAAATGGCAAAGCGCCTGGGAAGAGGCCGGCGTCTTCACCGCGACCCGCGACGAGTCGAAGCCGAAATACTACGTGCTCGAGATGTTCCCCTATCCCTCGGGGCGGATCCACATGGGCCACGTGCGCAACTACACGATGGGCGACGTGATCGCGCGCTACAAGATCTCGACCGGGCACAACGTCCTGCATCCGATGGGCTGGGACGCCTTCGGCATGCCGGCCGAGAACGCCGCAATCGAACGCGGCGGCCATCCCGCCACCTGGACCTATGACAACATCGCGGACATGCGCGCCCAGATGAAGCCGCTGGGCCTCAGCATCGACTGGAGCCGCGAGTTCGCGACCTGCGACCCCGAGTATTACGGCCAGCAGCAGGCGATGTTCATCGACATGCTCGACAAGGGGCTGGTCTATCGCAAGAACGCGGTGGTCAACTGGGACCCGGTGGACATGACCGTGCTGGCCAACGAACAGGTGATCGACGGGCGGGGCTGGCGTTCGGACGCGCCGGTCGAACGGCGCGAGCTGACCCAGTGGTTCTTCCGCATCTCGGATTTCGCCGACGAGCTGCTCTCGGCGCTGGACGGTCTGGACAACTGGCCCGAGAAGGTCCGCACCATGCAGGCCAACTGGATCGGCCGGTCGCGCGGTCTGGAATTCGCGTTCCAGCTGACGGCCCCCACCAATGGCTTTGCCGAGCTGCCGGTCTACACCACCCGGCCCGACACCCTGCTGGGCGCCAGCTTCGTCGGTATCTCGCCCGACCATCCGCTGGCCAAGTCGCTGGAAGAGGGCAACCCCGAGCTTGCGGCCTTCAGCGCCGATTGCCGCCGCATGGGCACCTCTGAGGCCGATATGGAGAAGGCCGAGAAAAAGGGCTTTGATACAGGGCTGCGGGTGCGCCACCCGCTGAACCCCGCGTGGGAGCTGCCGGTTTGGGTCGCCAACTTCATCCTGATGGATTACGGCACCGGCGCCGTTTTCGCCTGCCCGGCCCACGATCAGCGGGATCTGGATTTCTGTCGCAAATACGACTTGCCGGTGACGGACACGTTCTTCGCCCTCGACAACCCCCGCCCCGTCGAGGACGAGGCCTTCGTGCCCCCCAAGACCGAGCCCGTGCGCTGGGTCGATCATTTTGCCGGGCTGGACGTCGCCACCGGCCAGGAGGCGATCGACGCCACCATCGACCTTGCCGAGAAACAGGGCTGGGGCAAGGGCGTCACCCAGTTCCGCCTGCGCGACTGGGGCCTGTCGCGGCAACGCTACTGGGGCTGCCCGATCCCGGTCGTCCACTGCGACGCCTGCGGCGTGGTGCCCGAGAAAAAGGAAAACCTGCCGATCGAACTGCCGCGCGACGTCAGCTTCGACAAGCCCGGCAACCCGCTGGACCGGCACCCGACATGGCGCGACTGTGCCTGCCCCGCCTGCGGCCAGCCCGCCAAGCGCGAAACCGACACGATGGACACGTTCGTCGACAGCTCGTGGTATTACGCGCGCTTCACCTCGCCCCGGGCCGCGACGCCCACCGATGCCGAGGACGCGGCCTACTGGATGAATGTCGACCAGTATATCGGCGGGATCGAACACGCGATCCTGCACCTGCTTTACTCGCGCTTCTTTGCCCGCGCGATGAACCAGACCGGCCACCTGCCCGAAAAGGCGATCGAGCCGTTTAACGCGCTTTTCACCCAAGGCATGGTGACCCACGAGATCTATGTCACCCAGGATGACAAGGGCCGCCCGGTCTACCATCTGCCCGAATCCATCGAATGGACCGAGTCCGGCGCGCGCCTGGGCGAGTCGGGGGCCCCCGTGCAGGTGATCCCCTCGGCCAAGATGTCGAAATCCAAGAAGAACGTGGTCGACCCGGTCAACATCATCGAGGCTTACGGCGCCGATACGGCCCGTTGGTTCATCCTGTCCGACTCGCCCCCCGAGCGCGATGTCGAATGGACCGCCGCCGGGGCCGAGGCCGCCTTCCGTCACCTCAACCGGGTCTGGCGCATTGCCACCGACGCCGCCGAGGCATCGGATGCCGCCGGGGATGCCGCCGAGGACCAGGCGCTTGACCGCGCCACCCACCGGGCCATCGCCGACGTGACCGAGGGTGTCGAGAACTTCGCCTTCAACGCGGCCGTCGCCAAGCTTTACGGGTTCACCAACACGCTGGCGAAATCCAAGGCCAGCGGGCAGGCGCGCCGCCGCGCTGTCGCGACGCTGGCCCAGCTGATGAGCCCGATGACCCCGCACCTGTCCGAGGAGATCTGGGCGCTGCTGGGCAACGTGGGGCTGGTGGTGCGGGCGCCCTGGCCCAAGGCCGACCCTGCCCTGCTGGTCGAGGACAGCGTCACCCTGCCCATCCAGATCAATGGCAAGCGCAAGTCCGAGATCACCGTGGCCGCGGACCTGCCCCGCGAAGAGGTTGAAAAGATCGCCCTTGCGGATAAAGCTGTCCAGAAGGCGCTGGCCGGTGGTCAGCCGCGCAAGCTGATCGTGGTTCCGGGCCGGATTGTGAATGTCGTCATCTGATCGCCGCCTCTTTCTCGCCCGCCTGGGCGCCGGCACGCTGGGGCTTGGCGCCGCGGTCGGGCTGGGCGGCTGTGGCTTCACCCCGGTCTATGGGCCCGGCGGCAGTGCCGCGGGCCTGCGTGGCCGCATTCGCGTCGGCGATCCCAAAAGCCGTCGCGGCTTCATGCTGGTGGGTCGGCTGGAAGAACGGTTGGGCCGCCCCTCGGCCCCCGATTTCGAGCTGGATTTTAAGCTGGGCACCCGTAGCGAGGGGGTCGCGATCAGCTCGTCCAACGACATCGAGCGCTACCAGCTTTTCGGCAACGTCGATTTCACCCTGCGCCCGCTTGGCGGCACCCAGGTCCTGACCACGGGCCGGGTCCGCAGCTTCACCTCCTACTCGACCACCTCGTTGACCGTCGGCACGCTGGCGGCGGAAGAGGATGCCTATGACCGGCTGATGGTCTCGCTGGCCGACCTGGTGGTGGCCGAGCTTCTGGCGACGGCGGTGGACTGGAACGCGGGGGGCCGCGCGCGATGAAGCTGTCGCCGCGCGATGCCGGGCGGTATTTCGCAAAGCCCGATCCCGACCGCGCCGGCATCCTGATCTACGGCGCCGACGCCATGCGCGTGGCCCTGAAGCGCCAGGAACTGATCGCCGCCCTCGTCGGCCCGACCGGCGAGGAGGAGATGCGCCTCACGCGGCTTCCCGCGGCCGAGGTTCGCAAGGACCCCGCCCTGCTGCTGGATGCGCTGAAGGCACGGGGATTCTTTCCCGGCCCCCGCGTCGTCTTTGTCGAGGAGGCGACGGACCAACTGGCGAAACCCGCGACCACCGCCCTGGCCGAGTGGCAGAAGGGCGATGCGCAGCTTGTCGTGACCGCCGGGCAACTGACGGCCAAGTCAGCCCTGCGCAAGCTTTTTGAAGGGCATCCCTCGGCCTATGCCGCCGGGATCTACGACGATCCGCCCGGACGTGAGGAGATCGAGGGCCTGTTGAAGAAAGCTGGGCTTGCCCAGATCGAGCCCGAGGCGATGACAGACCTGGGCGCCCTGGCCCGCGAGATCGACCCCGGCGATTTCCGCCAGACGCTGGAAAAGCTGTCGCTTTACAAGCTCGGCGACAACAGCGCCGTCACCTCGGACGAGGTCGCCGCCTGCGCCCCCGCCACCATCGAGGCCGAGACCGACGACATCCTCAACATCGCCGCCGAGGGGCGCCTGTCCGAAATCGGCCCCGTCATGCGCAAGCTGGAGGGCCAGGGCGTGCAGCCCGTCGGCCTGACCATCGCCGCCACCCGCCATTTCCGCCTGTTGCACGCGGCCAGCAACGATCCGGGCGGCGCGGCCGCGGGCCTGTCGCGGGCGCGCCCGCCGGTCTTCGGGCCGCGACGGGACCGCATGGCCCGCCAAGCCCAGAGCTGGGGCACCCACAAACTGGAATCGGCGCTGGGAATGCTGACCGATACCGACCTGCAACTGCGCTCGGCCGGGCAGATCGCCCCGGCCATGGCGCTTGTCGAACGCACTCTCATCCGCATTGCCATGCTGGGAAGGAAATAGCCCGTGTATACAGTCATCGGACCCGTCAAAAGCCGCGCCCTGCGCGTCCTGTGGATGCTTGAGGAGCTGGGCGAACCCTACGAGCATCGTCCCGAGGCGCCGCGCTCCGACGCGGTGCGCGCGCTCAACCCCTCGGGCAAGGTGCCGGTGCTGCTGGCCGATGGCGCGGCGATCACCGACTCGACCGCGATCCTCCAGTTCCTGGCCGACCGCCACGGTCGCCTGACCCATGAGGCCGGCACGCTGGCGCGCGCCCGCCAGGACGGCATGACCCATTTCGTTCTGGACGAGATGGACGCGATCCTTTGGACCGCCGCGCGCCACAGCTTCATCCTGCCCGAGGAACGGCGCCTGCCCGAGATCAAGGACAGCCTGAAGTGGGAGTTCACCCGCAGCCTCGAGCGGCTGGAAGAGCGGCTGGGCGACCAGCCCTTCCTGATGGGCGAAGAGATGACCGTGCCCGACATCCTGTGCGGCCATTGCGGCAACTGGGCCACCAACGCACGTTTCCCCGTGCCCGAGGAGGGGCCGGTGGCCGCGTATTTCCAACGGTTGCGCGATCGGCCTGCCTTCGGCCGCGCCGTGGCGCAGGCGGCCTAGGCCGCCCGGCTCAGTCCTTGGGCGATCCGGCCAGGCGGGCGGCGGCGGCGCGGCCCGCGTGCCGGCCCGTGGCAAGACAGGCGGTCAGAAGGTAGCCGCCGGTCGGCGCCTCCCAATCCAGCATCTCGCCCACGGCGAAGACCCCCGGCAGGGCGCGCAGCATGAGATCTTCGTCCAGCGCGTCCCAACGGATGCCTCCGGCGGTTGAAATCGCCTCTTCGATGGGGCGCAGGCCCTGATGGGCCACGGGCAGGGCCTTGATCAGTGCCGCCAGATCCCCGGCCTCCTCGGGCAGGGGGCGGCCAAATTCCTGCAACAGCGCCAGCTTGACCGGGTCGAGGCCCAGCGCCTTGCGGATATGGTTGGCCCGGCTCTGCTTGCCACGAGGGCGCCCCAAGCGTTCGGCTACCCGCTGGGCCCCCAGATCAGGGCAAAGGTCGAGGCAAAGGCGCGCGCCCTCGCGGACGGGTTTCGAGATGCTGTAGACGCCGCCCCCTTCCAGGCCACGGGCGGTGATGACGAATTCGCCCCGGCTGAGGTGGCGCTGCCCGTTGTCACCCTGGGCCAGCAGAGCGACACCCTTTACCGGCGCGCCGTGGTGGCGGGTCATGTGATCGCTCCAATCCACGGCGAGTCCGGCGTTGGCCGGGCGCAGGGGGGCGATGGCGACACCCGCCTCCTCCAGTGCGCCCACCCAGGCGCCGTCCGAACCCAGGCGCGGCCAGCTTGCCCCGCCCAGCGCCAGCACCGTCACGCGGGGGCGCAGTGTCAGCGGCCCGTCCGGCGCCTCGAAGCAAACCGCGCCACCTTCGGCAAACCCGGTCCAGCGCCAGCGCGTCCGGGTTTCGACCCCTTGGCCGGCCAGCCGCGCCAGCCAGGCCCGCAGCAGTGGCGAGGCCTTCATCGCCTTGGGAAAGACTCGCAGCGAGGTGCCGGTGAAAACCTCCTGCTCCAACCCCTCGGCCCAGGACACGACCGCCCGGGGACCGAATTCGGCCAGCATCGGGGCCAGGGGCGCGGATGCCTCTTCGTAGGCGGCAAGGAAACGCGCGTCATCCTCGTCGCGGGTCAGGTTCAGGCCTGACTTACCGGCCATCAGGAACTTGCGCCCGAGACTGGGCCGGGCGTCGGCCACCAGCACGCGGTGGCCCGCGCGTGACAGTTCCTCGGCGGCCATCAGCCCGGCCGGGCCGCCGCCGATCACCAGCGCGTCGGGCGTCACCTCGTCGAAATCGCTCATCGCATATCGCCTTTCGGACCCGCCTAGCGCAGCAGGTCCTTGATTGCCGCCACGTGGGCCGGGATGGCGTTGACCGCGTCCCGGGTCACATCCCGGATCGCCTGTTCCAGACCCCGGCGCGGCACCAGGCGGTCAATCAGCCCGAAGGACAGCGCCTCCTGGTCCGACAGGCGAGCGCCGCCGATCAGGACCATGCGCGCCCGGGCCGGACCCACCAGCGCCGCCAGCCGGGCCGGATCCGACGGCTGTGGCTGAAAGCCCAGCCGCAGCACGGGATAGAAGAACTCCGCCCCCTCGACCCCGATCCGCAGGTCGCAGGCCATCGCCATGCCGAAGGCGCCCCCCGCCAGCGTCCCGTTGAGGGCAGCGACCGTCAGGAAGGGCAGCGCGGCGACCCGCGACGACAGCCGTTCCCAGATATCGTCAAGGGCCAGGCCGGCGCGGGCCTCTTCCAGATCGGCGCCGGCGCTGAAGACATGCCCGCGCCCGGTCAGCACCAGCGCGCGCGCCCCCTGGACCGAAGCGTCGTCCATCACCGCCGTCAACTGAACCAGCATGTCGCGGGTCAGGGCGTTGGCCTTCTCGGGACGGTTGAGCGTGACTATCCAGCACGGTTGCGACTTGTCGACCTCGATCGTCACAAGCCGATCCTCTGTCGCATGGCCGGATCGCGCAGGGAAATCTCCTCGCCCAGGAAATCGTCCGAGCTTGCGTCGGCCATCCAGAGAAGGGCCTGGGCGGGCCATTCGGGCGGGATGTGGTCGGACCAGTCCAGACGGCTGACGGGGTTGATGCCCGAGGCCTTGATCTCGCGCTGCATCTGGGTCGCGACGGTGCCGGGCGAAAGGCCCATGGCCCGGATGCCTTGCGCGGCCGCCTCGTGGTGCAGGCTGCGGGTCAGCATCGCCGCCCCGGCCTTGGAGGCGCAATAGGCGCTCCAACCCTCGACGGGGTAGTGGGCCGCGCCGGAGGACACGGTCAGGATGCTGCCGCCACCGGCCTCGATCATTACGGGAAGTGCCGCGCGCATGCCGTGGTAGACGCCCTTGAGATTGACATCGATCGCCAGCGACCATTCGTCGGGATCGGTGTCGGCGAAGGGGGCGATGGGATCGATGACCCCGGCGTTGTTGATCACGACGTCCAGGCTGCCGAAGGCCTTGATCGTGGCCTCGACCGCTGCCTGCATCTCCCAGAAGCGGCTGACGTCGCAGGGGATGGCCAGGGCTTTCGGCCCGATCCGGCCCGCCAGGTCCGCGATCGCCTCCCGGCTGCGGGCCAGCAGGACCACGTTGGCACCGGCTTCCGCAAAGGCCAGCGCGGCGGATTCACCGATGCCCCGGCTGGCGCCAGTTATCAGAACCGTCTTCGAGTCAAACCGCATTGGAATACTCCCTCCCTCCACGTGGAAATCCGCATCCGCCGACCTGTCGAATACAGGAGCTACGCCCTTCAAGACCAGAGTTCCACAGGATTCCGTCCTTGACCGGTCGGTTGCCCATGACCCAAGCTGGTCTCGTCAATTTCTATTTCGAACGGATTTTAGTGATGTTTCGCACTGCTGTCGCCATTGGCGGACTGCTGGCGCTTTATCTGGTTCCTTCTGTCGCACGCGCCGCCATGACACCCCAAGAAGCTTGGGAATTCGTCCTCTCGCTGAACGCGGGCTATGGCGTCACCATGGAGTCCGCGGCCCGTGACGAGGGCCCCGACGAGTTGATTCTCCACGATGTCTCCTACGCGATGCCCCTGCCCGGCGGAACGCTGGAGGGCAGCATCGGCGAGATCCGGCTGACCCGGGTGGAGGGCGGCGATATCCTGTTCGAGATGAGCGCGCAGCACATGATGCGCCTGCAAGTCGTGGCCGACGACCAGTCGCCGCCGCTGGTGGCCGATGTCCTGATGGAGACCCCCGGCCTCAGCATCAGCTTGGCCGGCACGCCCGATGACGCGCTGATCGACTATTTCGCGCCCGCCATCACCCTCAGCCTGGACGGGATCGAAAGCGGCGCGAACCGGCTGCCGTTGCAGGCGGTCGTCGACCTTGAGGGGCTGGAGATGACCTACCGCGTCGCCGGTGAAGGGCCCACCGCCGTCGCCCGCGAGACCATCACCGACGGAACCATCGCGGCGGCGGGTTTCGTGGTGTCGCTGGCCAAGCCCGGCGGTGACGGCCAGTTCGACGCCGAAGGCGCCTTCGTCGAGATCGGCTTCAGCGGCTCGGGGGCCAGCGGTCAGCAGCCGGTGGACCTGGCCGAGACCACCCTGCCGGAACTGCTGCGTCAGGGTTTCGAAAGCGACCTCAGCCTCAGCCACACGGGCAGCGATCTATCGTTCAGCCTGGTGGATGGGACCGCCAACGCCGCCGGGCACGTCACCTCGGACAACGGCCGGCTGGACCTGTCGCTGTCCCAGGCCGGGCTGCGCTATGCGGGTGCGACCGAGGCCATCGCCGCCAGCTTCGAAAGCTCCGAACTGCCGATGCCCCCCGTCTCGGCCCAAGCGGAGGCGCTGGAATTCTCCGTCGGCCTGCCGGTGCAGAAATCCGACACGCCCGAGGATGTCGATATCCTGGTCGATGTGGCCGAACTCAGCCTTGCCGACCCGATCTGGCAGATGCTGGACCCGATGGGCGTGCTGCCCCGCGAACCGGCCAGCCTGGTGATCGACATGGCCGCGAAGGCCAACTGGTTCGGCGACATCCTCGAGGAACCCGAGGCGATCGGCGCCATCGGTCCCGAGGCCGGAGAGATCCACGCCCTCGACGTGCGGCGAATTCGGTTGCGGGCCGCGGGCGCGGATCTGACGGGCGCCGGCAGCTTCACCTTCGACAACAAGACCCCGTCGCCCTTCGGGCCCGGACCGAAACCCGTGGGCCACGCGCAGCTTCGCCTCGACGGGGCGGAGGCACTGTTGCAGAACCTCACCCGGATGGGGTTGCTGCCCCAGCAGCAGGCGATGATGGCCCAGATGATGCTGGGCATGTTCGGCCGCACCGTCGAGGGGGAGGATGCCGTCACCTCCGAGATCGAAATCACGCCCGATGGCGGGATCCTGGCCAACGGACAGCGTGTCCAGTAACTCGCAATGATGCCGTAAACACCGTCCGGCCCCCCGCTCCTGCGCCTGCCGGGGCCAAGGCAGCTTGCGTCGCGGCCTTCGGGGCACTACCTCCGACAGGTCAGGAACAGACGGGACTTCACATGACGCAGACCTCCTTGCCCGATTTGACCGCCGCACTGCTGGACCTTGCCAAAAGCGCGGGGGCCGAGGCGGCCGATGCCCTGGCCGTCGACGGGCGGTCGGTCTCGATCGACGTGCGCGGCGGCGCGCTGGAACACGCCGAACGCGCTGAGGGGATCGAGATTGGCCTGCGCGTGCTGATCGACGGGCGGCAGGCCTGTGTCTCGGCCTCGGACACCCGCCACGACACTTTGGCCGAGATGGCCGAGCGTGCCGTCGCCATGGCGCGCGAGGCGCCGCGCGACCCCACCCTGGGCCTGGCAGACCCCGCCGCCCTGGCGACCGGTTGGGACGCCGCCGCGCTGGAACTGTCGGATCCCGCGCCCGAACCCGACCCCGCCGCCCTGGAGGAGGATGCCCGCCGCGCCGAGGCCGCCGCCCTGGAGGTGCCCGGCATCAGCAAGATCGACACCGCCTCGGCCGCCTATGGCGCGCGGCGCCTGCACCTGGCCGCGACCAACGGCTTCTCGGGTGGCTATTCGCGCACCGACCGGGCGCTTTCCTGCGTCGCCATCACCGGCGAGGGCACGGGGATGGAACGTGACTATGCCGGCGAGGTGCGCATCTTCCAGTCGGACCTGCCCAGCCCCGAGGAGATCGGCCGCCTGGCTGCTGAGCGCACGATCGCCCGCGCCGGCGCCCGCCAACCCGGCACCGGGACATATCCGGTCCTGTTCGACGAACGGGTCTCCGGCAGCCTGATCGGCCACCTGCTGGCCGCGATCAACGGCTCCGCCATCGTGCGCGGCTCGTCCTGGCTGCGTGATGCGATGGACCAGCCGGTTCTGCCCGACGCCCTGTCGCTGGTCGAGGATCCGCACCGGCCCCGGGTCGGCGGCTCCCGCCCCTTCGACGGCGAGGGGCTGCCCACCGCGCGCCGCGCCATTGTCGAGGACGGGGTTCTTCGGGGTTGGACGCTGGATCTGTCCAGCGCGCGCAAGCTGGGGCTTGCCTCCTCGGCCAATGCCAGCCGGGGCGTTTCCTCGCCACCCTCGCCTTCGGCCGGGAACGTGACGCTGACCCCGGGCTCGCACAGCCGCGACGATCTGGTTGCGCAGATGGGCACCGGCCTGCTTGTGACCTCGATGATCGGCTCCTCGATCAATCCCAACACGGGCGACTATTCGCGCGGCGCCTCGGGCTTCTGGGTCGAGAACGGCGAGATTGCCTACCCGGTCAACGAATGCACCATCGCGGGCAACCTGCGCACCATGCTGCGCGGGATCATTCCCGCCAACGACGCGCGCCAGTACCTTGGCCGCGTCGTGCCCTCGCTTCTGGTCGAAGGGATGACCCTTGCCGGAAAGTGAGCTGTCGCTGCTGAGCGAGGCCGCCCGCGAGGCCGGGCGCATCGCGATGGGGTTCTGGCGCCGCCAGCCCAAGGTCTGGGACAAGGAACTGGGCCTCGGCCCGGTGACCGAAGCCGATCTGGCAGTGGACCGCATGCTTCACGAACGCCTGCTCGGGGCGCGGCCCGACCACGGCTGGCTGTCCGAGGAGACGCCAGATACCGACAGTAGGCTGGGCACGCGGCGCACCTTCATCGTGGACCCGATCGATGGCACCCGCGCCTTTGTCGAGGGCAATCCCACCTTCGCTCATTCCCTTGCCCTGGCCGAGGATGGCCAGGTGGTCGCGGGCGTCGTCTACCTGCCCGAGCCCGACCTGCTATATGCGGCGACCCGGGGGGGCGGCGCCACCCTGAACGGCCGGCCGCTGAAGCTTGGCACCGCCAAGGCCGGGGCCGAGGGCGCACGCATCCTGGCCGCCCGACCCGTGTTCGACGGGCATCACTGGACCGGCGGCGCCCTGCCGGCCGAACGCCATTTCCGCGCCTCGCTGGCCTATCGCATGTGCCTGGTCGCCGAGGGGCGGTTCGACGCGATGATTACCCTGCGCGACAGCTGGGAATGGGACATCGCCGCCGGCACACTGATCGTCGAGGAGGCGGGCGGCACCGTCAGCGACCGCCACGGCGCGCCGCTTAGCTTCAACCACCCGGTGCCGCGTCGCCCGGGTGTGCTGGCCGCCGGCGCGGACCTGCAACGCGATCTGCTGTCACGGCTGCGGGTTCCGCAGTAGGATCGAACCGGGCCGCCCGATGCGGCGGACCCGGCGCCACATCCCCGACGGCTTGACCGGGCGGGGCTTTGCAATAGGGTGCGCGCCACCCAGTCAGCTCAAGGAGGATCCCGTGGTCCAGCGACTTCACCTGGTGTTCGGCGGCGAGTTGATCGACCCCGGCAAGACCGAATTCCGCAACTCGGACGATATTCACGTCGTGGGCGTCTTTCCCAGCTACGAGACCGCCTACAACGCCTGGAAATCCGAGGCGCAGCGCACCGTGGACAACGCCCACATGCGCTATTTCATCGCCCACCTCCACCGTCTGCGCGACGAGGAGGAGCCGACCTCGCCGACCGAGGAACTGGGCGGGCGGACAGGCTGAGCATGCGCAAGTCGCTGGGCGTCGGCCTTTACCTGTTCCTGTCGAAACGCGGCACCGGACACTGGAACCGGATTCTCAAGCGCCGTCTCGACGAGGGCAAAGAGGATCCGGCCCGGATCGAAGAGCGCCGCGGCTTCGCCTCGGTCGACCGTCCCGAGGGGCGGGTGGTCTGGTTCCACTCGGCCAGCGTCGGCGAGGTGCTGTCGATCCAGGAACTCGTCCGTCGCCTGGGCGAGGAGGATCCCGGCCTCAGCTTTCTGCTGACCACCGGGACCCGCACCTCGGCCGAGATCCTGGAAAGCCGGCTGCCGCCGCGCACCGTGCACCAGTATATCCCCATGGATTCGGTTGAATTCGTGCGCCGTTTCCTTGACCACTGGCGGCCCGACGTGGCGGTCTGGACCGAATCCGAGATCTGGCCCGCCCTGATGGTCGAGACCCATTCCCGGGGCATCCCGATGCTTCTGGTCAACGCACGGATCTCGGACCGGTCTTTCCGGCGCTGGCGCTTCATGAAGGGGGCGGCGGGCTCGCTGTTCTCGCGCTTCAGCATGGTGCTGTCCCAGGACGCCCGCACCGCCGCGCACCTGCGGCGGCTGGGCGTGCCGAAGAACCGGCTTCAGATCACCGGCACCCTCAAGGAAGGCACCGCCGCCCTGCCCTGTGACGAGGCCGAGCGCGACGAGATCGCCTCGCAACTCAAGGCGCGGCCGGTCTGGCTGCTGGCCTCCTCCCACGCGGGAGAGGAAGAGATTGCAGCCCAGGCCCACGAGGTCGCGCTTGGCAGCTCGCACCGGCTGCTGCTGATCGTGGCCCCCCGCCACCCCGAGCGGGGCGACGAGATTGTCGCCATGTGCCGAGAACGCGGCCTGGTCACGGCCCAACGCTCAAAAGGCGACACGATCCGCGAGGAAACACAGGTCCTTGTCGCCGACACGCTGGGCGAGATGGGGCTGTGGTATCGCCTCGCCCCGATCAGCATGATCGGCGGATCCCTGGTCGAGATCGGCGGACATAATCCGTTCGAGCCTGCGGCGCTCGGCTCGGCCATATTGCACGGGCCGCACGTGCAGAATTTCCGCGATATCTACGACCGGTTGACCGACGCGGGCGCCGCCTGGCAGGTCACCGATTGCCGTTCGATGGCCGAGGCCGTGCGCGCCCTGCTGGAACCCGACCGGGCTGCCCGCATGGCCCATGCCGCCTGGGAGGTCTGTTCCGACGGGGCCGAGGTCACGGACCGCGCGCTCGGCATCATCATGGACACTCTGGACGAGGTCGCCTGATGCGGCGGCCGGGCTTCTGGTATCCCGCGCCCGAGGGCCGGGATGCGCCCGGCGCCGGCCTGTCCCTGGCCCCCCGGCTGCTGTCGCCCCTGTCGGCGATCTACGCCACCGCCACCCGCCGCCGGGTGGCGCGCCCGCCCCTCATGCGCCCGCCGGTGCCGGTGATCTGCGTCGGCAACCTCAACGTCGGCGGCACCGGCAAGACCCCCACGGTGATCGAGATCCTGCGCCGCCTGGACGGGATGGGCGTGACCGCGCACGTCCTTTCGCGCGGCTATGGCGGCAGCCTGGAAGGACCCGTCCGGGTCGATGAGCGCCGCCACGAGGCCGGGCAGGTGGGCGACGAGCCGCTGCTGCTTTCGGCCTTCGGCCCGGTGTGGATCGGGCGCGACCGCACCGCCACCGCCCGCCAGGCCGTGGACGCCGGGGCCCAGGCCTTGATCCTGGACGACGGGTTCCAGAATCCGTCCCTGGCCAAGGACCTGTCACTGGTCGTGGTCGATGCGCACCTGGGTTTCGGCAATGGCCGCGTCCTGCCCGCCGGCCCCCTGCGCGAGCCGGTGTCGCGGGGGCTGGCACGGGCCGACCTGTTGCTGTCGATCGGCTCCGACACGGCGCAGGCGCGGTTCTCCCAGCGCTGGGGTGGCATGGTGGGGTGCCCGCATCTGCGCGGCGCGCTGCGCCCGCTGGCGACGGGGATGGACTGGGCCGGACTTCGGGTGCTGGCCTTCGCCGGTATCGGCCACCCCGAGAAGTTCTTTGCCACCCTGCGCGAGCTGGGCGCCGAGACGGTGCGCGCCGAGGCGCTGGACGATCATCAGCCCTTCACCCCGTCGCTTCTGACCCGCCTGGAGAAGGAGGCGGCGCTGCGCCACCTTCAGCTGGTCACGACCGAAAAGGACGCGGCGCGCCTGCCGGCCGGGTTCCGGCGCAAGGTGCTGACCCTGCCGGTCCGACTTGAGATTGCGGAGGATGAAGCCCTCACGCGGGCGCTCAGCCGCCTGTTCTGAGCCGGTGCGCGCCGTCGGGCGCCGCCGGGCCGAACCCCTCTCCCTGATGCTCGCCCAGCTTCGGTGAGGGGCGTTCCAGCGACAGTTCGGCCCCCGAAAAGCGAAAAGGCGAGAGCACGGTCGGCACGCCGCCCACCTCCGAGGCAAGGCCCCTGTGGCGGACCTGCGGATCCTCGAACACCTCCTGGAAATTGTTGATGGGGCCGGCGGGGATCCCTTCGGCCTCGCAGGCCGCGAGCAGCGCGGCCTTGGTGAAGGCCATCGTCCCCTCGGTCAGGCGGCGGGTCATCTCTTCGCGGTGGGCGATGCGGTCCGAGTTGGTCGCGAAACGCGGATCGTCGATCATGTTCTCGCATCCCAAAACCCGGCACAGGCGCCGATACTGGGCATCGTTGCCGGTGGCGATGATGATCCAGCCGTCGCTGCAATCGAACACCTGGTAGGGGGTCAGGTTCTGGTGCGCATTGCCGATCCGCTGGGGCGGGGTGCCGGTGGTCAGGTAGTTCATCGCCTGGTTGGCGGTGACCGACGTGGCCACATCCAGTAGGGCCATGTCGATATGCTGCCCCTCGCCGGTCTGGTGGCGCTGTTGCACGGCGGCGAGGATCGCCGCGACGCTGTAGAGCCCGGTGAAGATGTCGGTCACGGCGACACCCACCTTCTGGGGCTGGCCGGCGGGATCGCCCGTCACCGACATCAGCCCCGACATGCCCTGGATGATATAATCATAGCCCGCCCTGTGGGCGTAGGGCCCAGTCTGACCGAAGCCGGTGATCGAACAGTAGATCAGCCGCGGATTGACCTGGCGCAGGCTATTGTAATCCAGCCCGTATTTCGCCAGCCCGCCGACCTTGTAGTTCTCGATCAGGATATCGGCCTCGGCGGCAAGTTCGCGGATCGTCTGTTGGCCTTCCGGGGTGCGGAAGTCGACCGTGGTCGAACGCTTGCCCCGGTTGCAGCTGTGGAAATAGCTGGCAGACCGGTCCGCGTCCCGGGTCACGAAGGGCGGTCCCCAGGCGCGGGTGTCGTCGCCGGCGGGGCTTTCGACCTTGAGCACGTCTGCACCCAGATCGGCCAGGGTCTGACCGGCCCAGGGGCCGGCCAGGATTCGTGCCATTTCCAGGACCTTCAGCCCCGCCAGCGGTGCCGCCATCAGTCGGCCAGCTTCTCGTCGAGAAGCTTGGAGAAGTCGGCGTAGTTCATGTTGGAGTATTTCTTGCCGTCGATGACGAAGGACGGGGTCGAGTTGATGTCGTCCTTCTTGGCGTTCTCCTGGTAGGTGGCGACCATGGCCTGGGCCTTGGCGCCGTCCGAAAGGCAGGCCTCGAGCTTTTCGTCGGTGAGGCCCGCGCTGCGGCCGATGCGGCGCAGGTTGTCGGCGATCACGGCGGGGTCGTTGCCTTCCAGCCATTCCTTCTGCTTGTCATAGAGGATGTCGGTCAGGCCGAAGTACCGCTCGGGGCCGGCGCAACGGGCGACCATCCCGGCCCAGAGGCCGTAGCGGTCGAAATAGACCTCGCGGTAGACAAAGCGGACCTTGCCGGTGTCGACATAGTTCTTCTTGATCTCGTCGAAGACGTTCTCGTGGAAGCTTTGGCAATGAGGGCAGGTGAACGAGGCGTATTCGATCACCTCCAGCGGCGCGTCCTCCTGGCCCAGGGCCATCTCGAGGACCTCGGGGGTGGCGGGGGTGCTCGCCTCGGCGGCGGGCTTGGTTTCGGACGTGGCGGCGGTGCTGGTCTCCTGCGCCTGGGCGGCGCCGAAGGGGGTTGCGGCCAGCAGCAGCGCGACAAGCGCGCCCGAAAGATAGCGACGGGACATATGAATGCCTTCCTAGGTTGTCTTGCGTTTTGACAGGACGTTGCGGCCCAGCGCTTCAAGCGCCTGGCGCAACCCCTGGTCGGTGATCGGCCGGACCGTGCGATGCGCCTCCTGGGCGATCTCGGGGTCCGGAGTCGTGTCTTGGCCAGCCTTGGGCGCGTGGTCGAACGACACCTGCCCCTCGGCAAAGCCGATGGGCGCCGTCTGGGTGATCCGGATGCGCGAGATCGCCGAATAGCCGTAGCAGGCATTCACCTTCTCGCGCAGCGTCTCCTTCTGCATTTCCAGCATCGGGGCCATGGCGCCGGTGGTCAGCACGGTCAGGGTCGCGCCCAATCCGCCGCTGCGGCTGTAGCCCACCTCGACCGGGCGGGCCATGGCGGCCATCTCCTCGCCGACGATCTCGACCCAGTGGGTCAGCAACCGCGTCACCGCGAAGCCGCGCGACTCGCCGGCGGTGCGGATCTGGGGCTGAACGAAACCCGCCGCCTGGCGGAAGCCACGCCCGAAGGTCCGGCTGGCCCGGTTATCGCGCGGCCCTCCGTTCCCGGGGGCGTCGGGCGTCTTGCCACGGCTTTTGCTCATCATGCGGTTCCAATTCCTCGGCCGGGGCTTATTCTATGGCTATGTCCCGGCGACGCCAGACCCTTTCCCGGACGGAGGCATAAATTTGCGTGATCTGACAACCACCCCGGGCGCGACCGGGTCCGACGGCAGTAACCCGTCACCCGATCCGGCCGCGCGGCTTCTGGCGTGGTATGACCGGCACGCCCGCGATCTTCCCTGGCGCGTCTTGCCCGCGGCGCGGGCCGAAGGCGTGCGCACCGATCCCTACCGCGTCTGGCTGTCCGAGGTGATGTTGCAGCAGACGACGGTTGCCGCGGTGGATCGCTATTTCCGGCGCTTCACCACCCTCTGGCCAAGGGTCGAGGACCTGGCCGCCGAGGAGGACGCCCGTGTCATGGCCGAATGGGCGGGGCTTGGGTATTACGCCCGCGCCCGCAACCTGCTGGCCTGTGCCCGGGTCGTGACACGCGATCACGGCGGGCGCTTTCCCGATGGGCGCGAGGCGTTGCTGGCCCTGCCGGGCATCGGTCCCTACACCGCCGCCGCCATTGCCGCCATCGCCTTCGACCGGCCCGAAACCGTAGTGGACGGCAATGTGGAACGGGTCATGGCCCGCCGTTTCGCCGTTGAAGAGCCGCTTCCCGGCGCCAAGAAGCTGCTGACCGAGCATGCGGCGCGCCTGACGCCCGACCAGCGGCCCGGCGATTATGCCCAGGCGGTGATGGACCTTGGCGCCACGATCTGCACGCCGCGCAACCCGGCCTGCGGGATCTGCCCCTGGTCGGACGATTGCGCGGCCCGGGCCAAGGGAATTGCCACCGAACTGCCGCGCAAGATGGCCAAGAAGCCCAAGCCCGTCCGCCTGGGCACCGCCTACGTCGGCCGCACCCCCGAGGGCGCCTGGCTGCTGGAGGATCGCCCCGCGCGCGGCCTGTTGGGCGGGATGCTGGGCTGGCCCGGGGGCGAGTGGCTGGAGGTGGGCCCCGAGGCAGAGGGCGACACCGGCGATGACGGATGCCCGGCCCCGGGGACCGCATGGCAGCAGGTCGGAGAGGTTCGGCACACCTTCACCCACTTCCACCTGCGCCTGGTGGTCAGGGCCGCCCGGCTGCCGGCCGGGTTCAACCCGCCACGCGGCAGGCTGGTCCCGGCTGCCGAGTTCGACCCCGCCGCCCTGCCGACCCTTTTCCGCAAGGTCCACGCCGCCAGCCGCGACGCCTGGACCGATTGAGTCCCGCCGCCATCGGGGTATGATGTGCACGGGGCCGGCCGGTGCGCCCTTGATGGGCGGTGATCCATCGCGGCGCGTCCGACCTTTTCGGCCCCGGCAGAGCGGAGTCACCAGATGACCGTTTCCGACCCTTCCCCCGCACGCTCCGGCGCCCCGATCGGCGATGTCACCCTGGCCGCGGCCAGCGGCGGCCTGCGCCGGGCGCTGCCCTTCTGGCTGGCGCTGGGACTTTTCCCCGTGGCGATCCTTGCGGCCTGGCAGGGCGGATGGTGGATCGCGCTGATCCCTCTTTACGGCTGGGGCCTTTTCACCCTGCTCGACGCGCTGACCGGGCGGGACGAAAGCAACCTCGACCCCGCCACAGGCGAGGATGCGCTGCGCTGGTATCGGCTAGTGACGCTGCTGTGGCCGCCGCTACAGTTCGCGCTGATCTTCGGGATGATCTGGTGGGTCGGGGTGGCGGATCACCTGGGCTGGATCGAGAAGATCGCGCTTTTCTTCGGGGTGGGCGTCGCCTCGGGGACGGTGGGCATCAACTATGCCCACGAGCTGATGCACCAGAAATCGAAGGTCGAGCGGTGGCTCGCCGATCTGCTGCTGGCATCGGTCCTTTATTCGCATTTCCGATCCGAGCACCTGCTGGTCCATCACCGCCATGTCGGCACCCCCGCCGATGCGGTGACCGCGCGCTACAACGAGGGGTTCCACCGCTTCCTGCCGCGGGTCCTGTGGCAATGCCCGCAATCGGCCTTCGCCAGCGAGAAGGAGATGCTGAGGCGGCGTGGGCTGCCCTGGTATCACCGCAGCAACCCGTTCTGGCGCTACTGGGCGCTTCAGGCCGGGTTCCTGGCGCTGGCCTTCGCCATCGGCGGTTGGACGGGCCTTGCGCTGTTCCTCTACCAGGCTTTCGTCGCGATCTGGCAGCTGGAGCTGGTGAATTACATCGAGCATTACGGCCTGACCCGGGAATATCTGGGCGAGGGCCGGTACGAGCACGTGAAGCCGCGCCATTCGTGGAACGCCTCGCACCGGGCGTCGAACTGGCTTCTGATCAACCTGCAACGCCATTCGGACCACCATTACAAGCCCGACCGCCGCTTTCCCCTGCTTCAGACCTATGACGAGGTCGAGGCGCCGCAGCTTCCCTACGGCTACCCGGTGATGACCATGGCGGCGATGGTCCCGCCCTTGTGGCGGCGGGTGATGAACCCCCGCGTGCGCAAGTGGCGGGCCGATTTCTATCCCGCGATCCGTGACTGGAAGCCCTATTACAAGGGCGGCAACCCCAAGCCGCGCGGCGCAGCTTGATTCGCTCAAGGGCGACAATGCCAAATAAGACAGACGCCCTTTCGCTTCGATCAGACCAAATTTTGTTATTCCAAGGCAGGACCCAGGAATTTAATCTTTAAGGAAATCAGTGATTTATCCACAATTCTGTGGATAACCCAAATACGTTGGTGGACTCAAAGGTCTACGTAGCGGATTTTGTAGATGCGCCCTGCATCCACCACCTCATATGGTGGATGCAGGGGCTGGCTCCGGCGAGCGCCGGTGCACCTTTACGATGCTCAACCTAACAACCTGAGCTTAATCGTAAGGTGCACCGGAATGCAAGCGTCCGGCTAACTGTTGACCCTGCCGCAGGATACGGACCGAGTGACGCTTTAACCGCAACCTGCTCCGATAAGTTACGAAGGTGGTATCTGCGCGACCCCCAAACCGCGCGGCGCGGTCTGACCGGCATCGGGAACCGCCGCCGCCCCCGGGCGTAGAGTCATCAGGCATGCAACAGGAGCGCGTGATGACCAAATCCGAAAGAAACAGTGGCGAGGACTGGAGCGACGATGACGTCGCGCAGCTGAAGAAACTGGCGGCCGAGAACACCCCGACCCGGGTCATCGGCCTGAAGCTGGGACGCACCGAAGATGCGGTCTATGCCAAGGCGTCCGAGCTTGGCATCAGCCTGAAACCCACCAATCAAAGCCCCTATGGCTGACAAAAAAAGCCCCCGTCCATCGGGACAGGGGCCAAGTGGCGGTTCCGAATATGGGTTCGGCCCCGCAGGCGACTGAATGTCGTGACATACCCGACCCCCGCGCCTCGCGCGGGGCTTCCCTCACCGGGAAATCGGGGTGGTTGTCTGGGTGAACTCGGGGTGGATCAGTTGGGGCGTTCCACCATCTCGGCGCGGATCTGCTGGCGCAGAAGGTCGATCGGCACGCGCTTGCCATCGCGCTTGTAGCACCAGTAAGTCCAGCCGTTGCAGCTGGGCGCGCCTTCCAGCGCGGCACCGACCTGGTGGATGGATCCCTTGACGTCGTTGCCGATCAGCGTGCCGTCGGCGCGCACCTTGGCGCGGTAGCGGCCGTTCATCGACAAAAGCTCCTCGCCGGGGCTCAGCATGCCACGCTCGACCAACTGGCCGAAGGGCACGCGCGGCTCGGCACGCTTCGAGGTCGTGACCTCGAGCGAGCTGCGGTCGAACTTGCGTACGGATTTCAGGCGCTTTTCGGCGACCTCGCGATAGGCGGCCTCGCGCTCGATCCCGATGTATTCGCGGCCCAGCTTCTTGGCGACGGCGCCGGTGGTGCCGGTGCCGAAGAACGGGTCAAGGACCACATCGCCGGCATTGGTGGTGCCGATCAGGATACGGTGCAGCAGGCTTTCGGGCTTCTGCGTCGGGTGGGCCTTGTCGCCGTTGTCGTCCTTCAGCCGCTCGTGGCCGGTGCATATCGGCAGCACCCAGTCCGAGCGCATCTGGATGCCTTCGTTCAGCGCCTTCAGCGCCTCGTAGTTGAAGGTGTACTTGCTGTCCTCGGACTTGGCGGCCCAGATCAGCGTCTCGTGGGCGTTGGTCAGGCGCTTGCCGCGAAAGTTCGGCATCGGGTTCGACTTGCGCCACACCACGTCGTTCAGGATCCAGAAGCCAGCGTCCTGAAGCGCGGCGCCCAGGCGGAACACGTTGTGGTAGGAGCCTATGACCCAGATCGCGCCGTTGGGCTTGAGCAGGCGGCGCGCGGCCTTGAGCCATTCGCGCGAGAAATCGTCATAGACCTGGAAGCTTGCGAACTGGTCCCAGTGGTCGTCCACCGCGTCGACCCGGCTGTTGTCTGGCCTGTGCAAATCGCCCTTGAGTTGCAGGTTGTAGGGCGGATCTGCAAAGATCAGATCAACGGATTCGGCGGGAAGACCATTCATCAGGTCGATGCAGTCCCCGTCCAATATCTGGTTGAGCGGCAAGATCGTTGCCGCCTCTCGAATGACTTTGTTCATTGCTGCCTCGGATGCTGCGCTTTGCGCTTGTTTTGTTGCCCCAAGGATGAGTCATCGGTGATTCCCGGTCAAATTCTTTTTAAGTCAACAACTTAAGTTTTCTTCTTGATACAAGATATTGTGGACTGGACGGAAGCTGCGCCGATGATGCGGTGTGACGCCCAGATCGTTCAGGGCAGAAATGTGGCTTTTTGTGGGATAGCCCGCATTCGTCTCCCAGCCGTAGCCGGGGTGCTGTTGCGCCAAATCCACCATCAGCCGGTCGCGGGCGACCTTGGCCATGATCGACGCGGCGGCGATGGACAGGGAAATGCCGTCGCCGCCGATGATCGCCTCTGCCCGGCAGGGGCAGTCGCGCGGAAGGTCGCGCCCGTCGATCAGCAGGTGGTCTGGCCGTTCCCCGGTGGCAAAACGAAGCCCTGCCACCGCCCGCATCATCGCCAGGTGAGAGGCTCGCAGGATATTGACCTCCTCGATCTCGCGCACGGTCGCATGGGCCACCGAAACGATGGCGCATTCGGTCAGGATGACCTCCAGCGCCTCGCGGCGGGATTGTGGCAACTTCTTGGAATCGTTCAGCCCTTCGGGGATGCAATCGAGGTCCAAGCAGACCGCGGCGGCGGTCACGGGCCCCGCGATCGGGCCGCGCCCCACCTCGTCCACACCGATGATGCAGCGGGCACCGGCGGCGCGCGCACGAAGTTCGAAGCTGAGATCGGGTCCGGACATACCTGCGTTTTCCCCGTTTCCGGTCCGGCTTGCAACCGCGCCGTTCCGCTGTTCTTCCCGTGCCCGTGTGCCCATCTACGCCTTCCCCTGCCCAGCAACGTCCCGGGCGGCGCGCCCGATCTCGTCGATCAGCCAGTCGCGCAGGCGCGCGGGAAGGTCCCCGTTCCGGGCAGGCGCGGGAATGGTGATGAAATAGTTGGGTAGCGGCGGCAGATGGGTGCGGGGGATGGTGAACGGCTCGATCAGGGTGCCGGCGCGCAGGAAAGGGGCCGCGTTGACCCGGTTACCCAGCGCGATGCCCAGCCCCAGGCTCGCGGCCTCGTAGGCTTGGTGGGAATAGCCCACGGTCAGGAAGGGCCGCCCGACGTGGCCTGCATCGACGATGTCGTTCCATGAAGACAGGCGCCGCTCGGTCTCGATCAGCCGGGCGCGATGGATGTCGTTGACGCTTTTCAATCCCAGGTTGCGGGCATAGTCGGGCGCGGCAAAGGCCGACACCTCGTCGGCCATCAGGAACCGGCTGTCGGTGGTTGGCTCTGGCTGGAAGCGATATTCGATCGCGAGGTCTGCGGCGACCGGCTGGCTGGGCAGGACCAGCGCCTCCACGAACCGCAGGGCGGCACCGTCCAGCAGCTCCTCGATCCTTGCGGCGTTGCGGATCAGCCAGGTCGCCAGGAACGTGGGCGGCGCCGCGATGGTCATCTGGCGCATCGGGGCGCTGCGCGCGGCCTGCCGCGTCGCCCGCTGGATCCAATCGAGAGCGGGTCCAATATGCTGGAAGTAATCCTGCCCCGCCTCGGTCAGTTCCAACCCCCGCCCTCGCCGGTCGAAGAGCGGTGTGCCCAGCATCTTCTCCAGCGCGGTGATCTGGTGGCTTATGGCCGATTGGGTCAGGTTCAGCTCGGCCGCGGCGGCGCGGACCCCGCCAAAACGAACGACGCAGGCAAAGGCATGGAGGGCTTTGGTCGAGGGCAGCATTGTTCGACAATATCGAACGCTCAGGCGAATTTATATCACTTTTTTCAGCGACGGTGGGCGCATAGCCTGCGCGCGAACCCCAGGAGGACACCCGTTGATCGAGACCCCACGCCACGAAGAAGAACATGTTTCCGAGATCCGCTCGGCCGTCCGGGCGATCTGTGCCCGCTACAGCGAGGATTACTGGAAGGACCTGGACGCCACCCACGGCTATCCCACGGAATTCGTGGCGGAACTGACCGAGTCCGGCTTCCTTGGCTGCCTCATCCCCGAAGAATACGGCGGGGCGGGCCTGGGCCTGCCCGAGGCCTGCGCCATCCTTGAGGAAGTGTCGCGCGCCGGCGGGCACCCGGGCGCGGCCCATGCGCAGATGTATGTCATGGGCTCTGTCCTGCGCCACGGCACCGCCGAGCAGAAGCAGAAATACCTGCCCAAGGTCGCCTCGGGCGAGCTGCGGCTGCAATCCTTCGGCGTGACCGAACCCACCACGGGCACCGACACCACCTCGCTCAAGACCACGGCGCGGCGGGAGGGCGACACCTATGTCGTCAACGGACAGAAGGTCTGGATCAGCCGGGTGCAGCATTCCGACCTGATGGTCCTTCTGGCCCGCACCAAGCCGATCGAGCAGCGTAGCCGCAAGACCGACGGGCTGTCGGCCTTCATCGTCGACCTGCGCGGGGCCGAGGAGCGGGGCCTGACGGTCAAGCCCATCGACGCCATGATAAACCACCATTCCTGCGAGCTGTTCTTCGATGATTTCGAGATCCCCGCCGAAAACCTGCTGGGGACCGAGCACGAAGGCTTTCGCGTCGTCATGGATGGCATGAACGCCGAGCGTATCCTGATTGCCGCCGAATGCGTGGGCGACGGGCGCTATTTCGTGGACAAGGCCGTCGCCTATGCCAATGACCGGGTCGTCTTCGGCCGGCCCATCGGCCAGAACCAGGGCGTCTCCTTCCCCATCGCCAAGGCCTACGCCAAGGTCGAGGCTGCTTCGCTGATGGTGGACCGGGCCGCGGCGCTGTTCGCCGCTGGCAAACCCTGCGGCGCCGAGGCGAACATGGCAAAGATGCTGGCCGCCGAAGCCTCGTGGGAGGCGGGCGACACCTGCCTTCAGACCCACGGCGGGTTCGGCATCAGCCGCGAGTACCATATCGAGCGTAAGCTGCGCGAGACGCGGCTTTACCAGATCGCCCCGATCTCGACCAACCTGATCCTCTCCTACGTGTCCGAGCATGTGCTGGGCATGCCGAGGAGCTTTTGATGAAACCACTCGAAGGGCTTGTGGTGGTGGCGGTCGAACAGGCAGTCGCCGCGCCGCTGTGCAGCCTGCGCCTGGCCCAGGCCGGCGCCCGGGTCATCAAGGTCGAGCGGGCCGAGGGCGATCTTGCCCGTGGCTACGACGATGCGGCCGGCGGCGACAGCTCGTATTTCGCCTGGCTGAACCAGGGCAAGGAATCCGTCGTTCTGGATTTCAAGACGCCCGAGGGCGCGGCCCTGCTGCGCGCCATGCTGGCCCGGGCCGACGTGTTCATCCAGAACTTCGCCCCCGGTGCGCTAGACCGGGCCGGATTCTCGTACGAGGAACTGGCGGAGCTTAATCCCCGGTTGGTGCGCTGTGATATCTCGGGCTACGGCTCGGGGCCGGAAACGGCGCAGAAGCGGGGATACGACCTGCTGGTGCAGGCGGAAAGCGGGCTGATCGCGGTCTCGGGCAGCCCGGGCGCGCCCGGGCGGATCGGCGTTTCGGTTTGTGACATCGGGGCGGGGATGACGGCCCATGCCGCCGTGCTGGAGGCGCTTCTGGCCCGGGGCATCACCGGCCGGGGCGCGCATCTGGAGGTGTCGCTTTTCGGGGTGGCGGCGGAATGGATGACCGTGCCCTTCGTGCATGCGGAATACGGCAAGGGTGCCCCTCGGCCCGCCGGGCTGAAACACCCCTCGATCGCGCCCTACGGCGCCTTCCCGACAGCCGACGGGCGCGAGATCCTGATCGCGGTGCAGAATGAGCGAGAGTGGCAGCGCCTTTGTAGCGACGTGCTGGGCGATGCCGGGCTGGCCGGGCGCGAGGCCTATGCCTCCAACATCGCGCGGGTCGAAAACCGTGAGGCACTCGACCAGGAGATCGCGGCCATCACCTCACGCATGGAATCGGACCGCTTCTGCGGGCTGCTCGACGCGGCCCGCATCGCCTATGGGCGGCTGAACGGGGCCGCCGACCTGTCGGATCACGCCGCCTTCAGGACGGTAATCGTGCGCAATTCGGGAGGAAGTGAGATTTCACTGCCGGCCCCGCCTGCCGTCGACCTGGCCGATATCCCCCGGACGGGCGGCCCGGTGCCCAAGGTCGGCCAGCAGACCGAGGCGATCCGCCGGGAATTCGGGGCCTGACGCGGGGGGATGGAAGTGCCCTATCGAGGGCATCAGAATGAACCGGGAAAAAAAGGGGGCGGGGGGCTTTGTGCCCTCCCGCCCCAGTCGGGACAAATGTTGGGATCGGTTACTCGTTACGCTGCTCGATGTTCGGTGTCCGGCCCTCCTTTCAGCCGCGATATCCGTGATCGCGAAGGCAGGAGGTCGACCAGAATTCTTCCCAGCCGCTGTTGGTCCAGCGCTTGCGCAGGCACTCGCGCGGCTTCTCGCGGCTGCGGGGGACGTGGCGGACGGCCCGGTCATGGGTCTGCTGCCGGCGACGATCCAGTTCGCGCAGGCATTTCTGGTCCTTGTAGCTGACCCAGCCGTCGGGGGTCCAACGCTGGCGCAGGCACTGGCGGGGATCGTCGCGCCCGGCGCGGGCGGCGCCGGCGGGGATCCGGGTGTGGCTGTGGTTGGCGCGGCTTGCGGCCTGGGCGGCGGCGCGGGCGCGGGCCTTTTCGCGGCTGCGCTTGTCCTCGTAACTCTTGATCAGAAGGCCGACCGCGGCGGCGCCCAGGATGGCGCGGCTGATCTCGTGGTTGGCGCGGGCCGGGGCCGGGGTCAGCCCGCCGATCATCAGGCCGAGGATCAGGGCGGGTATAATGAACAGTTTGCGTATCATCTTGGACTACCTCCATCGCGCGTCGTTGTTGTTGCTGTCGTCCGGGGCGTGGCCCACGTGACGGGGATCGAACGGGTCGATCCGGGCTATGCGATCAGCCTGCCCCCGATGGAGGAAGTCGCTCAATATCGGGGCGGGGTTATCGGATAACAGCGACCGTAACGGGCGATTGCTATTGAATATCGCGGGGCGGCGTCATGATAGTGGGGGCATGAGACAAATCTTTTTTCCCCTTTGCCGCCTGCCGCTGGTCCTGGGCCTGACCCTGGGCCTGACCCTCGCGGTCGAGCCTGGTCCTGCCCTCGCCGGCAATGGGCCGGGATTCGGCGCCCTCCTCGGTGCGGGTCATTGGGTCGGGCCCAAGGCCAAGGCAGGCCCCCCCCGCCGCCTGGCCCAGGGACGTCCCGCCCTGCCGCCACCTCCGCCGGGTGCTGCGCTGCGCGGTGCCCCCGGCCCTGTGCCCGGTTCCGAGACGGGCCGTCCAGACGGCCCGGGCTGCTTTGCCGATTACAAGGCCAAGAAGGACCGCCCCCTGCGCCTTCACTACGGGGTGATGCGGCTGGAGCCGCCCCTTTGCGGGCCCGGAGGCCGACCGGCGGCACGGGCCCGCGTGGCGGCGCGGCTGGCGCGGGATGGCTGGCGTTTGCTGACCATCCTGTCCATATTCGGCACCGAGGGTCTGGAGGAAAGAAGAGACAGTGCCGGGACCTATTACCTTCGCTACTGAACGGGGCCGGCCGCTGAACCGGCTGATCGCCGGCGGCATCGGGGCCATCGTGCTGATCCTGCTGGTGGCGCTGCTGGTGCTGCTGCTGAACCTTCCCGACGCCAACGCCTTCAACGCGCGGGTCGAGCAGCTGTTCGTCGAAAACGACGCGCTGACCGGCGAGGCCGAGATCAAGCTGCTGGAGATCCTGGCCCAGTCGGGCACGGCCTTCTCGGACACGCTTGCCTCGTACAGGTTCGTGATCTTCGTGCTGCTGGTCTTTGCCACCGCGATGCTGATCGCGGCGCTGGCGCTGCTGGTGGCGCTGGCGGGGCTGGCGCGGCGCATGTCCGAGGTCGAGCGGGCGGGGATCCAGGTCAATTCCCTGCTGATCTCGCGCGAGGAGCGGACTGTCTATCTCAACAACATGGAATTCACCCTTACGGGGGCGGCGATGGAGACGCTGGCGGTGCTGGCCGAGGCGCGGATGGACGACGACGTGCTGTCGGGGGCGCAGATCGAGGCGATGATCTCGGGGCGCGACGCGGCCGATTGCGACGAGGCCGCCGGCGCCACCCGGATCAAGCGGCTGCGCGACAGCCTGGGCAACCAAATCGTCAGCGAGCTTCTGGTCAAGAATATCGCGCGCCGCGGCTACATGCTGTCCATCGATCGGGCCGTGATCCGGATGCTGTGACGCCTCCGGCGGGGATATTTTCGCGACAATGAAGGGGGCCGGTGCGCCCCGTCGCGGGGTTTGTGGTGACCCCGGCAGGATTCGAACCTGCAACCTGCCCCTTAGGAGGGAACCGTTCATAGCGCTATTCCTTCTGTGATTTCTTGCTCTTGGTTGTTTTTACAGTGCCCGCCTGTACGTGGTTTGTACGAAATCGGGCCCTAACATCGGCCTCATCCGTCTCCGCGTGGGCATAGATGCGCATGGGCAAATTGGGGTCCGACCAGCGCCCAGCCTTGGCCGCTGTAACAGGATCGACGCCTTGTCTGACCACTAATTCAGTGAAGAACCCGTGCCTTCCTGCTGGGTGCGCCGAGAGGTATGGGATACCGGCGCTTTTGCAGATCGTCTTCCAGCGCGTGTTGTAGCCGGTAGAACTGCCATAGCCGAACACACGCGGTTTCATAAACTTGCCGGTCTTTCGATTCTTGGGGCGCTTCGGCGGCAAGGCCAGCAATTCATCCATCATCTGAGGCGAAACCGTGATCCAGCCTTCGGGATGGCCTTTCTGAGCTTTCACCCTGACCTTGTTCTCGGCAGGCCGCAGATCGTCAGGCTCGATTGAGACAGCCTGATCGATCCGCGCCGCTGTCTCGAACATGAACCGAACCAAAGCGGCGTTGTACGGATCAGCGGCCCGGCAGAAAGCCTCGATCCACTCTTTGTCGGCAGGCTTCCGTTCAACCCGGCTGGTTTTGCCTCGCCGCTTGTCCTGAGCGATCCGCTCAAACTTGTCATATGGCTTCACCCGGATTAGTGGCGTGCCTTCCAGCTCGTGCGCGTTATTGATGACCGCGCTCGCGGGCGTCACGATCTCGCGCCACCAAGTGTCTGTAGATGCCTTTGGTTTTAGTTTGGGGCCAAGGCCTTTTAGCAGCGCACCTGAGATAGCTCCCAAAGGCATATCACCAATCTCTTCGACTATCGGGATCAACTGCTTCGCGGTCTTGGGTGAGGCGTTGTAAAGCATGATTGCATCGGAGAACGTCTTGCTCGGCTCATCGCCAACAACATGGCGACGTATCTGCAGTTCAGTTTCACGGGCTACCCAGTCCCGTGCGCCTGCTTCTGTAGTCGATCTAGTGCTGTCGCGGTATGTGCGTGTGATCGGTCGGCCATTGTACTCGATCTTGCCGTAGACGTAGTAGTACCGGCCCCTCTTGTAGATTTGGAGCGGCATGCCTCGCCTCCTTCAAAAATCTTGTCAATCTGCGCAGGCGTGATCAGCATGGTCCGCCCCAGGCGATAGAATGCCCCTGTGTCATTCGCCCGCTCACGCAATGTTCTCTCTGAAATATCGATCCCCATGCCGGACATGACTTCGACCCATTGGGCTGGCGTCTTGCCAAGTCCAAGGATTTGTGAACCATCGGCAGCTTCTAGGCTAGACATAGATCAGCCCTCCCTGCGCGAGGTTGCGGCCTTAGGTTCAGCTTTGACGGTGAACTGGGCCACGTACTTTTCCCAAGCCCCGTTAGGAATCTTAGGATTCCGGCGGCCTGGTGCAGTGTAGATATGATCCAGCATGTCTTCCCGGATCAGATAGCGAATATTGGTAACGGGCAGGCCCACGCGCTCAGCCAGTTCCTTGGGTGTTTCGAGAGGTTTCGTCATCGTTCACCTTTCGGTTGGAAATCGGCCCTAAACTCTGCAAGAGTGAACACAATCGCGCAGAACTCAGGTACAGTGCATATATGTGCACTTTTAGTAATCTAAGGTGCACCTTGTCAACAGACCTGTCTGGAATTGGCCTCCGTCTAAGACAAATTCGTAAGATTAATGATCTTACGCAGCCCGTCATGGCCGCCTCAATCGACGTGTCTGACCGAACCTACAAATATTACGAACAAGAGAAGCGCGAACTGCCTGCGCTTGCGGCAGTCAAGATCAGCGAAGCGTTCAACATCACGTTGGAATGGCTGCTGACTGGCAAAGGCGGCATCCACAAGACCGACGACCCCGAGCTTTCAGAGCAATGCTCAATGGCTGTTCTGTCTGAAGCCCAGGCAAGGCAGGCAGAACTGCCAATCGGCAAGCTGGCAAAGGTTATTGGGTTCGTTGCCGCGCAAGCTGCACAAACTGGTGAAACCCCGGAAACCGTCGCCAAAAAGTACTTTGACACACTCGAATAAGGAGGAAATCGAATGACTGACACCGCCCATCACTCGACATCAAACACCGAAGATCTTCAACCTTGTGAAAAAGAGGTGTTCACGTTCGCGCGCCAAATCGGCGTCGTGTGTGCGATCTGCTTACTCGTCGGCGGAACTGGCCTAATCGCTACGTCTGGTCAAGCGTCGTGGGACATCGCCCGTTCGTTCTATCTGGCGCTGGTGGTCATTGGCCCTGTCGGCATCCTTATCGCACAGAGGTTTCTCCGCATTTTGATGAAGCACACTCAGAAGGAACTTTCGATCTTCGACCGGTAGTCGAGGTTTTTATTTTGTTACGCTTCTCTTGTCCTTTTGCGCAGTTCCTAGATCGATGACGCAAGGTGGATTTCGACACGATGAAAATTTTGTTCGTTTCCAAAAATGCGACGCCTGGGACATCAGACGCATTGAGCGCGTAACGTGGGCAACCTATTAACTTGAAGCGCAAACGCTTTGGCCGAGCAGAGGCAAGAAAGAAAATCAATGAATACTGGCTTAACAGCGGCAAAAACAGCAAAGCAAGACGAGTTCTACACTCAATATGCTGATATTCAGAAGGAGGTTGAGGCATACCTTGAATTTGATGCCGACACCTTTCGAGGGAAAACCATCTACTGCAACTGCGACGACCCCTTCGAAAGCAACTTCTTCAAGTTTTTTGCTGCGAATTTCAATCGGTTGGGACTGCGAAAACTAATAAGCACAAGCTACGACGGGTCGTCTATCGCGGGTGCCCAAATTACCTTTGACGAATACAGCTCCGGCGGCGGAGAGCGGGAGAAACCAAAGGCGATTTGCGTTGAAATTGAGGAGGTCACCGACCTCGACGGAGACGGCGCAGTTGGGATCGAAGATGTCAAAATTTTTCTTGAAAAGAACCCTCACTCTCATTGGCCCCTTGAGGGTGGCGGTGACTTCCGGAGCGCCGAATGCGTAAAACTACTTGCTGAGGCAGATATCGTTGTAACGAACCCACCTTTCTCGCTTTTTCGCGACTACGTTGCACTGCTAATGGAGCACAAAAAGAACTTCCTTATCATCGGTCCCAAGAACGCAATTACATACACAGAGATTTTCAGGCACATAAGAAACGCCGAACTGTGGTTGGGTGCTGGATTCGCAAATGGGAACGCATATTTCCGCATTCCCGACAAGGAAGGGGAGCGGCAATTTGCCAGTGGCGTATTTGACCCTCAAACAAACCTTGTAAAATTCAGAAACGTCGGTTGGTTCACGAACTTAGATCATGGCCGGCGACATCAAGAAATTCCGTTGATGACAAAAATGGATAACCTTCGCTTCAGTAAGCACAAGGAAATCAAAGGGAAGGCGGACTATGACCACTACGACAACTATGATGCCATTGAAGGGCTCTGTTGCACAAATCGCGTGAGGGATTCATCTTGTGAATCCAGCGTGGTAGCCGGGCTCCATGAGCAAACCGACATCCCCGACCTACAAGAC